>NC_014210.1:0-2883979 GCF_000092985.1 Nocardiopsis dassonvillei subsp. dassonvillei DSM 43111 | reverse complement strand
GCCGAGGCGGACGCGCTCGGCGAGCGCGTCCGCCGGGTGCACCGCGCGCTGTCCTTCACCGACCCGGCCACCGGCCGCCCGCACCGGGTGGACCAGCACGACCTGCTGGTGTGGGTGCACTGCGCGGAGGTCTCCTCCTACCTGGAGAACGCGGTGCGCGCGGGCGTCGCGCTGACCGCCCGCGACGCGGACCGCTACCTCGACGAGCAGTCGCACACGGCCGCCTACGTGGGCCTGTCGCGCGAGGACGTGCCGCGTTCGGTCGCCGACCTGCGCCGCTACCTGGCCTCGGTCCGGCCCGTCCTGCGCGCCACCCCCGAGGCCCGGCAGGCGGTGCGCTTCCTGCTGTGGCCCAAGGTGCCCGAGCGCCTGTCCTGGCTCGCCCCGCTCAAGCCCCTGTGGTTCCCGGTCGGCGCCCTGTCCTACGCCACCCTGCCCGCGTGGGCGCGCCGCGCCTACGGGATCCTTCCCGAGGCCCCCGGCGGGGACGCGGCGGCCACCGCGTCGCTGCGGGCCCTCAGAGCGGTGCTCAACCGGGTGCCCGAGCGCTACTACAACCTCCTCTTCGACGAGGCCACCGTGCGCAGCGCCGAGGAGGCCAGGCAGCGGCTGCTGGAGGCCGGGTACGAGATCGAGAACGGGTTCCGGTCGATGCGCGCCCGCACCCTCTTCCGGGCGCCCTCCGCGCCCGCCGGGGAGCCCTCCCCGCCGCCAGCGGACGACCGGGCCGCCGCGGGGGCCTGAAGGCGGGCTCGCGGTCCGAACGAGCAGGGGCCCGCGCCCGGCTCCGGCACGGGCGGTCGCGCCTTCGCGGGGCTGGCGGCCCGGGCCGGGACAGCGCCCCGGGTAGCGTGGAGGGGTTCCCGTGGACCGAGGGGGCCGCGATGAAGCGACGCGTACGCCGGTACAGCCTCGTCATGGGAGCGTGCCTGCTCCTGTTCGCCGGAGCGCTGCCCGTCTACTACCTCTTCGGCGCGGGATGGGCGGTGGCCATGTGCGCGGTGGCGGCCGTCCTGCCGCCGGTGGCCGCGGCCCTGGGCAGCATCGCCGACCCCGACGACCCGGAGGACCGCGACAACAGGTACGGGCCCAACGCCGACTGACCGACCGCGCCGGTCCGGCGGGGCGCACGGCCCGCGTCGCAGGTCCGATGATCCGACGCGTAGTATTCCGGCGGAACCGGGCACCGCGCGCCGACACGGCGGCGGGAGGCCCCGTCGGCCACGGGGAGGAACGCGTGACAGAGACCAGTGCCGAAGGCGTCGCGGCGGACCCGCGGACCAGCGCGGTCCGCATGCTGCGCGTGCGCCACGACGACCCGCGCGTGCGGGGGCTGCTCGACGGCCTGCTGGAGGAGTACACCGAGCGCTACGGTGCCGAGGGCGCGGCCGACGAGCTCGCGCGCTACCCGGTGACCGAGTTCGCCGCTCCCCACGGCCGTCTCGTACTGGCCGAACTGGACGGGGAGATCGTCGCCGGAGGGGCCGTGCGCCCCTACAAGAAGGACCGGTCGGCCATGGCCGACACCGCCGAGTTCAAACGCGTCTGGACCTCGGGGCGTCACCGCCGCCTCGGACTGGCCAGCCGGGTGATGACCGCCCTGGAGGAGGCCGCCCGCGACCTCGGCTACACCCGGGTCCTGCTGTTCACCGGTCCCGCCCAGCCCGAGGCGGTCGCCTTCTACACGCGGATCGGCTACCGGCCGGTCGACCCGGCCGACATCGACGAGCTGCCCCACCGCACGGCCATCCCCTTCGCCCACGACCTCGTGTGAGGAGGCGGGCGTCCCGGGACCGGAGAGGCCTCCCCTGAGGCGGTGCCCGGGGTCGTGGCCGTCCCCGGCGGGCGCCGGTGCGGCCCGCCGCGCCGCCGCCGGAGGGGCCGGACGCGTTATGGCTTCCGGTATGTCCGCGCGACGGCCGCACCCCGGGGCCTCCCCGTACGATGGGTGGCCAGGGCCGCCACAAGCGGCCGCGACGCCCGACCCGCGAGGAGACGCACGACGTGAGCGAGCAGCAGCGCCCCCAGGACGAGACGAACGCCCCCGTGTTCAGTCCCCGCAAGAACGGGCAGGCGCAGTCGGTCTCCGACGAGCTCGCCGCGTGGATGACCACCGGGTGGGCCGACACCGAGCGTCGCGACCTGGAGCCCGTCGAGCAGGCCGGGCACACCGCCCGCCGCCGCGCCGCGCTCAGCGCGGCCTTCCCCGGTGACCGCCTGGTCGTCCCGGCCGGGCAGCTGCTCACCCGCTCCAACGACACCGAGTACCCGTTCCGGGCGGCCACCGACTACGCCTACCTCACCGGCGACACCTCCGACGGCGGCTGCCTGGTGTTCACGCCCCGCGCCGAGGGCGGGCACGACGTGGTCCTCTACCTCAAGCCCCGCTCCAACCGCGACAACGGCGAGTTCTGGCTGGGCGGCTACGGCGAGCTGTGGACCGGCCGCCGCAACAGCCTCTCCGAGGCCGCCGACCTGCTGGGCGTGGCCACCGCCGACGTGACCACGCTGTCCGGCGTGCTGCGCGCGGGCGGCGCGACCACCCGCATCGTGCGCGGCCACGACGCCGAGCTCGACGCGATCGTCGACGGTCTGCGCGCCGACGCCGACGAGGAGGCCCGGGCCAAGTACGCCCAGCTCGACGAGGACCTCTCCGTCACGCTGGCCGACCACCGCCTGGTCAAGGACGAGTGGGAGATCGCCCAGCTCCAGCTGGCCGTGGACGCCACCGTGCGCGGCTTCGGCGACGTCGTCGAGGCGCTGCCGCAGGCCAAGGACACCTCCGAGCGGTTCATCGAGGGCACGTTCTTCCTCCGCGCCCGGGTGGAGGGCAACGACGTCGGCTACGGCACCATCGCGGCCTCCGGCGCCAACGCCACCACCCTGCACTGGACCCGTAACGACGGCCCGGTGCGCGAGGGCGACCTGCTGCTGCTGGACGCGGGCGTGGAGACCACCACGCTGTACACCGCCGACGTCACCCGCACCATGCCGGTGTCGGGCACCTTCACCGACGTGCAGCGCCGCGTCTACGACCTGGTGTACGCCGCCCAGGAGGCCGGTATCGCCGCCGTCGCCCCGGGCAGGCCGTTCGTGGCCTTCCACGAGGCCTCCCAGCGGGTGCTCGCCGAGGGCCTCGTCGAGTGGGGCCTGCTGGAGGGCCCGGTCGAGCGCGTCCTGGAGCTGGGCCTGCAGCGCCGGTACACCCTGCACGGCACCGGCCACATGCTGGGCATGGACGTGCACGACTGCGCGGTCTCGCGCCAGGAGGTCCACCTGTACGGGGACCTGGAGCCGGGCATGGTGCTCACCGTCGAGCCGGGCCTGTACTTCCAGCCCGACGACCTGACCGTCCCCGAGGAGCTGCGCGGCATCGGCGTGCGCATCGAGGACGACGTGCTGGTCACCGAGGAGGGCCGCACGGTCATGTCTGCCGCTCTGCCGCGCTCCTCCGCCGAGGTCGAGGCCTGGCTGGCCGAGCGCCTGCCGCGCTAGCCCTTCCCCGCACACGACGACGGGACCGCCTCCTCGGGGGCGGTCCCGTTTCCGTTGTCCCGGGGAGCGGGGGGAACGGTGGCCGCTGGGGGCGCAACCCCGCCCTTCTCGCGCCCAAGAGTGGCCCATGCCTCGCCACAGCACGTTTGGGCAGGTGGGTGCGCGGCCAGCGGGGAGGGGGAGGGCAATCCACCGAGGAGGAGGTTCCACCCCATGGCAGAGCACACCCGAGGAACCCGGCCGCGCGTCTTCGCCTCGCCGGGGCGCTACGTCCAGGGGCGGGGCGCCCTGGCCCGGCTGGGCCCGCTCGTCTCCGACCACGGCTCCCGCCCGCTCGTCCTGGTCGACGACGTCGTCCGCGGACTGACCGAGGACGTCCTCACCGCCTCCTTCCGCGAGGCGGACCTGCCCCTGGTCTTCGAGGGCTTCGGCGGCGTTCCGACCAGGGCCGAGGCCGAACGCGTCTCCGGGACGATCCGGGACGGGGGCCACGACGTGGTCATCGGCCTGGGCGGCGGGGCCGCGATCGACACCGCCAAGGCCGCGGGGGACAACACGGGAATCCCGTGGGTCAGCGCGGCCACGGTGGCCTCGACCGACGCGCCCACGTCGGCGCTGTCGGTGGTCTACACCGAGTCCGGGGCGTTCGAGTCCTACCGCTTCTACGACCGCAACCCGGTGCTGGTGGTGGTCGACACGCAGTTCGTGGCCGAGGCGCCCACCCGGTTCCTGGCCGCCGGGGTCGGCGACGCCCTCGCCACCTGGATCGAGGCGCGCGCGGTGGAGCGGGCGCACAGCGCGAACATGGTGGAGGGCCTGCCGACCCGGGCGGGCACGACCCTGGCGCGCCTGTCCTGGGACATCCTGTGGGAGTCGTCCCTGCCCGCGCTGGAGGCGGTGGACCGCGGCCTGGTGACCCCGGACGTGGAGGCCGTCGTGGAGGCCACCACGCTGCTGTCCGGCCTGGGCTTCGAGTCCGGCGGGCTGGCCGCCGCGCACGCGGTGCACGACGGGCTGACGGCGGTGGACGAGACGCACCACCTCGCCCACGGCGAGAAGGTCAACATCGGCTCGCTCACCCAGCTGCTGCTGGAGGGCGCCCCGGCCTCGGAGGTGGACGACTTCGCGCGGTTCACGGCCCGCGTGGGCCTGCCGACCACCCTGACCGAGGCGGGGCTGGGGGACGCGGACGACGAGGTGCTCGACCGGGTCGTGGCCGCGGCGACCGCGCCGGAGGAGACCATCCACAACCTGGCGTTCACGCCCTCGGCCCGGGACGTGCGCGACGCCCTGCGCGCGGTGGAGGCGGTGGGCCGCCGCGCCCGCCGCGAGGCCGGGCTCGGGGAACCGCAGGCTCCCGGGGCCCACTGACCGCTCGCGGGACCGGGCCTTCGGTCCGGGGCGGCGGACCCCGTCCAGGGGACCCCGGGCAGGCGGCTGAGGAACAGGTGCGCGCGGCCCGGGTCCCCGGGAACGGCGCCCGGGTGCAGCACCTCGGCACGAGGGGGCCGCACACGGGACGCGCCCGTTCGTGGACCAGGGCCTCTGCGGCCGCGATGCCGCGCTCGTGGGTGAGCCGAGGAGGGCGCCGTCGGGGTCGGGCGCGGGGGAGGGGAGGCGCATGCCCACACCCTGGTTCTCCCCGGCCCGACCCCCGCGGGACGGTCCGGCCGGCCCGGGACCGACCGTGCGCCGAAACCACCGTTGGGGACCGGAAGGCCGCCGGAGCGAAACCTCTCACGCCACACCGTCAACATTTCTGGTCGACGGCTGAACGGCCTCGCCGGGGAGGCGCACGCGTCCGCGCGGCCGTCGTCCGAGGTCATCCCCGCGGGCCCGGCCGGTCCGGCGGTTGCGGCGGTCGCGAGCGGGCGCGGCCCCCGCGCCCGCGAGGTTTCACGTGGGCCGAACGGGATAGCCGGGATAGCACCCGGCCGCGTGCGGCGGCCGAAGAACGAAGGGACACCGACCATGGGCGCATCATCGGGCGCGGCCCGCGCGCTGCTGCTGGGGCTGGCCGCGGGCTCGCGGAGCACGCTCGGGGGCGCGCCGCTGTGGCACTCCGCAGGGAAGGGCAAGCGCGCGCTCATGGCGCTGGCCGCGCTCGGGGAGTTCTCCGGGGACAAGCTCCCCGGCATTCCCAGCCGCACCGCCGCGCCGAGCATGACGGCCAGGGTGGTGAGCGCGGGCACCGGCGGCGCCCTCCTGGCCCGGGGAGCGGGCACGTCGCCCGCCCTGGCCGCCGTCCTCGCCGCCGCGGCCGCGCCGGTCGGCACCCTGGCGGGGGTGGGGTGGCGGCGGTACTGGAGCGGTACGGGCCGCCCGGCCTGGATCGGCGGCGTCGTGGAGGACGCCTGCGCGCTCGCCCTGGCGCGCACCGCCTGCCGGGGGCTGCCCGCGGACGGCTCCGCCCGCGGCTGAGGGGCGACCGCCCCGGTCGCGGTCCGCGTGACGCCCGGCCGGTCACGGCGTCCGTCGCGGTCCCCTCCTCCCGGCGCCGGACGGGCCCCGGCGCCCGCTTTCGGTCACACTCCGTTTACGGTCGGGACGAATCCGGCATCGGCACCGGTCACACTCCACCCGCCGCGCGCCCGGAGACCGGCACGGGGCCGCCGCGGCGGGTTTGCTGCGCGGATGGTGCGGTTATGGTCCAGAACACACCGCTGTTCCGGGAACGGGCGGATGGTTCGGAGCGTTGGGTTACCTCTGGGGAGGTACCGCGAACCCTCCGGACGAACCCTTTCGAACACCACAATCTGAGGACATCTGTGACCGGGCAGCCCACTCCATCCACGGCCGAGACCGCTTCGGCCCCACCACAAGACGACGAGAGCGCGCGGGCGGGGCGCCTCATCATCCCGCTGCTCCTGGTCTCGGCGTTCGTGGTGATCCTGAACGAGACGATCATGGGCGTGGCGCTGCCCGCGCTCAACCGGGACCTCGGCATCTCCGTCTCCACCGGACAGTGGCTGACCTCGGCCTTCATGCTCGTGATGGCCGTGGTGATCCCCGCCACCGGGTTCCTGCTCCAGCGCTTCCACGTGCGCCAGGTGTTCATCACCGCGATGACGCTGTTCAGCGTCGGCACGCTGCTGTGCTTCCTCGCCCCCGGCTTCGGCTTCCTGCTCGTGGGCCGCGTGGTCCAGGCGGCGGGAACGGCGATCATGATGCCGCTGCTCATGACCACCGTGCTGAACCTGGTCCCGTCGGACCGCCGCGGCCGCACCATGGGCAACATCTCCATCGTCATGTCGGTCGCGCCCGCCGTCGGCCCGACCCTGGCGGGCCTCATCCTCAGCGTGCTCGACTGGCGGTGGATGTTCGGGCTCGTCCTGCCCATCGCGATCCTGGGCCTGGTCCTGGGCGCCCTCTTCATCCGCAACGTCACCGAGCCGCGCGCCGCCAGCATCGACGTCCTCTCGCTCCTGGTGTCGGCGCTGGCCTTCGGCGGGCTCGTCTACGGCTTCTCCGGCCTGGGCGAGGGCGAGGCCACCGCCGTGGTCCCGCCCTTCGCCTCGATCGGGGTCGGCGCCGTCGCGCTGGTGCTGTTCGTGTGGCGCCAGCTGCGCCTCCAGAGCCGCGACCGCGCCCTGCTGGACCTGCGGGTGTTCCGCTCCAGGCAGTTCTGCGTCTCGATCGGCCTGGTCGTGATCAGCTTCATGGCCCTGTTCGGCACCCTCATCCTGCTGCCGGTCTACATGCAGAACGTCCTGGGCCACGACACGCTCGTCACCGGCCTGTCCCTGCTGCCCGGCGGCCTGGTCATGGGCCTGCTCGCCCCGGTGGTGGGCCGCCTCTACGACCGCGTCGGCCCGCGCCCCCTGGTCATCCCGGGCTCGGCGCTGGTGTCCCTGGTGCTGTGGGGCATGACCCTGCTCGACGCCCAGACGCCGGTCGGCTTCGTCATCGCCGCCCACGTGACGCTCAGCATCGGCCTCGGCTTCATGTTCACCCCGCTGCTCACCGGCGCGCTGGGGTCGCTGCGGCCCGAGCTGTACTCGCACGGCAGCGCCGTGGTCGGCACCGTGCAGCAGGTCGCGGGCGCGGCCGGTACGGCGATCTTCGTCGCGATCATGTCCGCCACGTCGGCGGGCCTGCTCACCGACGGGCTCACCGAGGTCAACGCCCAGGCGGGCGGCGTCCACGCGGCCTTCCTGGTCGGCGCGGTGGTCTCCGTCGTGGCCTTCGCTCTGACCTTCCTCGTGCGGCGCTCGCAGGCCGCCGCCCCGGAGGGCGGCGCTCCCACCCCGGCCCACTAGGGGTCGCCGCGGGGCCCGTGAGGGCCGTGGACACGAGTAGAAGGGGCGTCGGGGGCGGGTTCCTAGCGGACCGGCTCCCCGGCGCCCCTCGTCGGTTTCATGCCCCGCGCGCGGACGGTCGCCCCCTCCCGGCCACGGCGTCCGGGGCCGCGCCGCGGGTCAGTCGACGGCCAGGACCCGCTCGAAGGGGCGCTCACCGGCCTGGGGCGAGGCCACGGGGTGGTACGCCGCCCTGTTGACGTGGGTCTCGGTGACCTCGACACCGGTCACCCGCGCGCCCGCCGCCCGTTCCCCGCTGTCGAGCAGGGCCTGGGCGACCCGGCCCAGCATCACGGCGACGGCCTCGACCGTCGGATAGGGCAGGTCGCGGGCGTAGCGCTCGGTGTCACCGGGCGAGGCCGCCCCGAACCGGTAGACCTTGCTGCCGTGCTCCGCCAGGACCGCGGCCAGCGGGTCCCCGGCGCCGAGCATGGCCCCGTGGTCGAGGTGGGTGTCGACGAAGGCGCGCAGCGCCTTCTTGAAGGCGCCGAACTCCACGACGGTGCCGTCCTCGCTCAGGGCGGGGGCGCTCACGCTGACCTCGGCCCACCAGGAGTGGCCGTGCAGGTTCATGCACTTGCCGCTCAGGTGGGGCAGCCGGTGCGCCGTCTCGAAGTTGTGCCGGACTCGGATCCGGTGGGTCATCGAAGCTCTCCTTCGCGTACGCGGTCGGGTCGGGTGCCCCGGCGTCCGAGAGGGCGTGGCGCCGGGCCGGGCGGATGAGGCGCCGGCCGCACCGCACGGAGCCGTCCGGGCGGCGGGTCCAGTCCCAGCCGGGTGGGGCCGACGGCACGGCGGGCGGCTCGGGCACGGCGGAGCGGGGCCGGGATCGACGGCGGCCCGAAAGGCGGTGGGCGTGCCATTCCCATGACACGTACGCTCGTGCCGTCTCGGTTCGGTACTTCGCACCGGCGACTGACACGATGACATCTCCTTGTCGCTCCCAGGAAAACCATAGTTGATTATTCGGCTTCGCAGGAGGGTCGTTGGGGATCGGTTTTCCGCTGGATTCCGCGCCCGTACTCTTCGAATATCACCATGTCAGGAAAAAGTGTGTGAACGGCAATTTGGGAGAAAAGTGCGGTTTCGTGTGACGGGGTCCACGCGGCTCCGCGGGCGCCCCGTGGGCGTGTAACGCGAGGTCAGGAATGTATCCTGCCGCGCGTCGGCGCCGGCCCCCGGAGGCGCCCGGGTCGCGCTCCACCGGCGGTACGGTGGCGCCGCAGGGCGTGTTCCCTTCGCGGAGAAGGGGACGGGGATGCTGTTTCGTCGGTTTTCGCAAGGGGCGCAACCCCCCGTTGCGGTCGCGTAGAAACGTCGAAGCGGCCTCGGGCGGGGCCGTGCCCCCGGCGTCGGCCGTCCTCGGGAAGCGGCTGTGCGCGCCGGCGGGAAACCGGGTGTGCCGGTGCGCGTTTCGAAGGATCATGCCGGATGGCGTTACATGATACGCAAAACACCGTTTTATGCCCTGTTTGTATGGCGTTTCGAGGATTCTGTGCCGGGCTGGTGCTGGGTGTCTTTCGTTTTCTCTGGAGGGGTGGATATTATTTCCATGGGAACGTACTCTGGTGGCGTCTTCGCGATTTCGCTGCAATGTTCCTGGGGCGATCCTTTCGCGGGTGAATTCCGGGAAGGCCAGAGGTTCCGTTGTCCATGAGAGTGGCTTCGTCCGCCCGGCGGGAGCCGACACGGTCCGCATAGGCGCCCGGAGGACACGGGCTCCGGCGGACGGGAGAAACGTCGACGCGTACCGAGACCCGAGCGCCCCCAATCCCTGCACGGGGCGGCACCGCCCACACACCGACCGCGGCGGCCGACACGCCAGACCAGGACGAGCACCGCCGCGCCCGCCTCCGGGCGGGAGCCCTCCTCGAGACACCGACCCCACACGGCGCGCGCCAGGGCTCCCCGGCGCCGGCGGACCACCCCGCTCGTCCCCTCATCACGACCACGAGAGGTGAGTCAGACATGGCAGAGGCACGAACCCGAGCACCGCTACCCGACAACGCGCCCGAGGGGTCCGGGGACCCTTCACGGCTGACCCTGGACCAGCTCCTGGAGCATGACGCCCTGGGGCCCGCGGACCGCCTGCCCACGCGGTACCGGGGGCCGCGAAGCGTGACCGGCGACGGATGGACGGGATTCGCGACCCGGCTGGAGCGCGGCGAGGAACTCGCCCTCATACGGAGCCTCACCGCGGCCAACCGCCGCGTGCTCGACGTCGGCGGCGGGATCGGGGAGATGGCGCGCACCGTCGCGGCGAGAACCGGCTCCTGCACGGCCATCGAGCCCCACCCCCAGCTGGTGGAGGCGATCCGCGACGAGACCACCCGCGGCGTGGTGGACGTCCACCCCGGAACCGCCGAGGAGATCCCCTTCCCCGACGGCTCGTTCGACGCCGTCTACAGCGCCTGGGTCCTTCAGTACGTCGACGACGTCGAGCGGGCCGTCGCGGAGATGGTCCGGGTCTGCGACCGGAGCGACCCGGAGTCCAAGATCGTGCTGTTCGCCGCAGGATCGGGCAACGAGCTCATGAGGCTGGTCAACGAGGTCTGCGTGCCGATCGCCGAGGAGCCCTACGACCATCACGGTTACCTGTTGTCACAGGCCGCACGTGCGCTCGCCGCCCGGGGCTTCGACGACTTCTCCCTGCACCGTGCCGAGTCCTCGATCCGGTTCGACGGGGAGGAACCGGCCGAGCGGGCCGCGATCGCTGCGGCCGTCCTGACCGGGTTCTGGTATGAGCGGCACCCGAGGGCCGAGGAGATCAGGAGTTCGCTGGAGTCCGCCCTGGCCCGCCACTTCGCCCTCAGGCCCCACGCGATCGGCGACCAGGCAGCGGTCCTGGTCGCCCGACCGGGATCCCGACCCCGGTGACCGGATCGTCGCGGCGCGTCCGCCGGCCGACGGCCGCCCGGGGCGGCCGGACCGTCTCCGAGCCCAGTTCCCCCGGAACGCGAGGATGAGGATGCCCGAGCCCCGGACGCGGCGCGGCGGGATCGTGGGCAGGACCGAACCGCTCACGAGGCTGCTGTCGGCCCGTCAACACAGCCGCCGTACGGGGCTCACCTGTCACGTGGTGACGGGAGAGCCCAGGGTGGGGCGGACCACCCTGCTCTCCCTGGTGTGCCGCCCCACACCGTCCCGCGCCGGTCCCGCGGTGCACATCGCGTGCTCCCGGCACGTGAACCGCCTGGTCACCGCGCTCACGGACGCCCTGGCCCCGACCGCCGACGAACACCCCGCCGAGGAGGGGGAGGGGGGTTCCACCGTGTCCCCGCGCGCCCGCGCCGGGACCGCGCACGCCCGGGGAGCGGGAGGCGGACCGGCCGGCCCCCGGGAGCTGGTGGAGGTGCTGACCCGGGACGCCCCCCTGGTGATCGCGCTGGACGACGTCGACCAGGCGGGGCCCGAGTCCCTGGTCCGGTTGCGGGGCGTCCTGCGGGACGTCGCCCACCTTCCCGTGACGCTCGTCGCCTCGATCCGGAGCGGAGAACCGGCCGCGGCTCCGACCGAACTCGCCGACCTGCTGTCCGGCGCCCGCACCATCACCCTGCGCGGGCTGTCGGAGGAGGAGACCGGCGCGCTGATGCACGAGCGGCTGGGCCACCGGCTCGACGCGGACCTCGTCACGGCGTCCCACGAGACCACCGCCGGCAACCCGTTCCTGACGCGGGCCCTGTGCGACTGGATCCGGGCCCGCGAATCCCCGGTGCGCTCACCGGCCGAGCTGCGAAGCGCCGTGCTCCCCTCCGTGGCCGACGCCATGATCGGCCGGGCGAACCGCTTCGACCCGCGGGCCCGGGCGGTCGCCGAGGCGGTCGTCGTCGCCTCGGCCTCCGGGGAGGCCGACCCCGCTCTGGTCGCGCACCTCAGCGGAACCCGGCTCGCGGAAACGCTGGCCGCGCTCGACCTCCTGGCTCGGATGCGCCTGGTCACCGACGACCACGCGGTGACGCTGCGCCACCCGTTGCTCCACACCGCGCTGCTCGCCTCCATGACCGTGATGAGCCGCAACGCGGCGCACCTGGCCGCCGCCGCCTTCCTGCACCGCAGACCCGGCGCGGAGCGGCGGGTGGCCCGTCACCTCGCGGAGTCGACGGTGCCCCTGGACGCCCCGTGGTCGTCCACCGCCCTGATCACGGCCGCACGGCTCCCCGACACGGCCGCGCGGGACCGCGTGCGCTACCTGGAGCAGGCCGTCCAGGCCGGGGGAACGGGCGCGTGGCCCGGTGTCGCCCCCGAACTGGCGGCCGCCCGGATCGCACTCGACCGACAGGGCGGCCTGCGCGCCGCGGTGGAGGCACTCGGTCGCACCACCGACGTCGCGGTCCGTCGCCGCCTGCTCGGCCTGATCGGCGCGACGCTCTGCGAGGGCGAACGCGGCGACGACGCGTCCGCCGTCCTGCGGACGGTGCGGGAGGCCGTCGCCGGAACGGAGCGGGAGGACTGGCCGCGGACCTTCCTCACCCACGGGCGGTCCCTGACGCCCGAGCCGGCGGCCGCCCGTCCGGTCGAAGGGGCTCCCGTCCCCGACGACGTGCCGCGCCCTCCCGCCGTCACGGCCATCGACGCCTTCTCCTCCTACCTCCTGGGCGGGCCGCCGTCGGTCGCGCTCGCGGACGTGAGGCAGGCCCTGGACCACGACCTCGACGACCTCCTGCTCCAACCGCCCGCCCTGCCCGCCGCCCTGTCGGTGCTGGTCGGTTGTGGTCACCAGGCGGAGGCGTCCACGCGTCGGCGCTCCCTCGTCGCCGATCCGGACCGGCTGCCCCGCTGGGTGGGCACGGCGGTCCGGCTCACCGAGGCGACGGGATCCTACGCCTCGGGCGACCTGTCCGCGGCCCGGCACACGCTCACGGAGCAGCTCTCGGAACTGCCCTCCCGCGGTGGTCACGGCTACAGCGGTCTCCGGACCCGCCTGGTCGGCCTCCTGGCCAACGTCCACCTGGACCTGGGCGACCCGGACGCGGCGGAGGCGCTGTTGCGCCGACACCACCACGACGGCCACCCGCAGACCGCGTGGTACGACGCCGACGTGCCCCTCGCCCGAGCGCGGCTGAGGATCAGGGCGGGCGCCCTGTCCCGCGGCGTCGAGGACCTGTTGGAGGTCATCCGACGCCGCGACGCGGCGGGGGTCCGGGGGCCGGGCACGCTCTGCTGGCGGAGCGAGGGCGCCCTCCTCCTGGCCAGGGCGGGCGCCCGTGACGAGGCGGTGCGCGACGCCCGCCGACAGATGGAGTTCGCGGAGGCGACCGGTTCGCCGCAGGAGCGGGCCCGCGCGCTGCGGGTGTGGGGCGCGCTCGCCGAGGAGCCCGCTTCGGCGGAGGCGCTGAGCGCGGCGGTCGACCTGCTCCGGGGCACCGGGCACGACCTCGAAACCGCACGGACCACGGCGGAGCTGGGCACGGTGCTGGCGCGGATGGGCCGCCACGGGGAGGCCGTGGCGGCCCTGAGCCGTTCGGCCGGCCTGGCCGCCAGCCGGGGCGCGCGTGACCTCGCCGACCGGGTACGGCTCCAGCTGGTGGCCTTGGACGCCTGTCGTGCCTCACACGACGTCTCCGTGCGGGGCATCCTCGCGCTGACCCCGCGCGAACGGCAGATCCTCATCGACGCGCTGCTGGGCCAGGCCAACAAGACGATCGCCGGACGTCGGCACATCACCCGTCGCACGGTGGAACTGCACCTGTCGAGCGCCTACCGCAAGCTGGGCATCTCCGGGAGGGGAGAGTTCGGCAAGATCCTCGGCAGCCCCGGAAGGTGGGAGATCCTCGTCGGCGGGGAGTGAGCCGGGGCCTGGGACTGCGGTGGAACGCGCGAACACTTCGGTCGCGGTCCGTGATGCCACACCGGCGTGCGCGCCCGAGAGTGGAACCACCGGACGGGCGCCCCGGGCGGGGGACCACCTGGCTGCCGGATCGCCCCCATGTGTGGACGGAGACGCCGATGCGAGGACAGGACACACCGCGAGACGAGATCGGGGGGGACCCCTTCACCGTGGTCGTGGTGTTCTCCGGAGGGATGGACTCCACGACACTGCTCGCCCACTTCGCCGCGTTGCGGTTCCGACTGGTCGCGGTGACGGTGGAGTACGGGCAGCGGCACGGGAAGGAGGTCGACGCCGCCCGGGCCATCGCCCGCCACTACGGAGCGGAACACCACATCCTGGGCATCGCGGGGTTCGGGCCCCTGCTCAGGGGCTCGGCCCTCACCGACGCCCGGGTGGAGGTGCCCGACGGGCACTACGCGGAGGAGTCCATGCGCGACACCGTCGTCCCGAACCGGAACGCCGTACTGGCCAATCTCGCGGCTTCGGTGGCGGTGGCCAGACGGGCGGGCACCGTGGCCCTGGGCATGCACTCCGGCGATCACTTCGTGTATCCGGACTGCCGTCCGGCCTTCGTCGACGCGCTGCGCCACCTGGTGGGGGTGGCCAACGAGGGGTTCGCCGCGCCGCGCGTCGAGGCCCCCTTCATGGCATGGTCCAAGGCCGACATCGCGCGGCACGGCGTGCGCCTCGGAGCGCCCCTGGAACACAGCTGGTCCTGTTACAAGGGGGGCGACATCCACTGCGGTACGTGCGGGACCTGCTACGAGCGCCGCGAGGCATTCCAGGAGGCCGGCCTCCCCGACCCCACCGAGTACCTCGACGGCGTCACACGCTTCTCGGCACCCTGATCCCGGATCTCTCGGTGACCACCGTGATGCGCTCCGTGCGCGCCTGGGCGAACCTGGGAACACGGGGGTCAACCGATTGGCCCCGGACATCTCGAAACAGTCCGCTCCCTCGACGAGTCACCGCATCGACCGGCCCGACCCCGCCCGCCGGCCCCACCGCTCGCACGACCACGGGTGCGTCGCGGAACCGGCGCTCTCCCGCCGCAGGCGGGCTCTCGGCGGGGCGGCGCGTCGGTCACGAGCGGGGCTACGGGATGCGACGCGAAAGGAGGTGAGGCCGTGGGAACGCCGAGTCTTGTAGTGAACGAGATATTCGGTCCTACTTGAACCATCCAGGGAGAAGGGCCCTCACTCGGGCGCCGTTGCGCCTTCGTACGGCTGGGCGGGTGCAACCTCTCCTGCCGTTGGTGCGACACCCCCTACACCTGGGACTGGACCGGTCTGGGGGACGGCAAGGTCGCCTACGACCCCAAGAAGGAGCTGAGAGCGGTCCCCTACCCGCAGGTCCGTGACCGCCTGGTCGCCTACGGGGTCCCCCTGATCGTCGTGTCCGGCGGTGAACCGCTGAACCAACAGGCCAGGCTCCTTCCGCTGGTGCGGGACCTGCGGGACTCGGGCCACGACATCGAGGTCGAGACCAATGGGACGGTCATCCCCGAACCCCGTCTGGCGGAGTCGGTCAGGTTCAACGTGTCACCGAAACTGGCCCACTCGGGGGACCCGGAGGACAGGCGCATCGTCGGACCGGCCCTGGCGGCCCTCGCCGCGGTGCCGGGAACCGCATTCAAGTTCGTCTGCCGTACCGAGGCCGACCTCGACGAGGTCGGGACGCTCGTCGAACGGTACGGCATCGGTCCGGTCTGGGTGATGCCGGAAGGGCGGACCCGGGCGGCACTGGACGACTCCCTCGTCCGGTTGCGGGATCCCGTCATGGCCCGCGGTTGGAATCTGACCACCAGACTGCACATCATGCTGTGGGGCGATCGGAGAGGCGTATGACGCTGGCAGACCTACCTCGTGACTCCACCGTGCGCGATCCGCTGGAGGACGTGGCACGGCGGCTCCTCATCGAGATCGGTGAGGACCCGGAACGCAGTGGGCTGCGGGACACCCCGCAGCGCTTCGCCCGATGGTGGAGGGAGTTCAGCGACTACCAGGCCGGCCGGGTCGAGACCAGTTTCCCGCTGCACACCGACGGACAGATCGTCATGGTCTCCGACGTCACCGTGTGGTCGCTGTGCGAACACCACCTCCTGCCCTTCTCCTGCGTGCTCACCATCGCCTACAGGCCGGACGAACGCGTGCTGGGGCTGTCCAAGTTCGCCCGGATCGCCCACCGCCACGCGCACCGGCTCCAGGTCCAGGAGCGCCTGGTGCGCGACATCGCCGAGGAGGTCTCCAAGGTGGCCCACACGAACGACGTCGCCGTCATCGGCCGCGGCGAGCACCTGTGCATGTCCATGCGGGGCATCCGGACCCCGGCCCTCATGACCTGCTCGGCCTTCGACGGGATCTTCCGCGACTACGGTCCGCCGCGCGACGAGTTGGTCAGGATCGCCTTGTCCGGGAACTGACCGCCGCGTACGCCCCGCCGTGCGGCCGGAGCGGTGCCGGGACAGCCCCCCGGGCGCACGGTCGCCGCACCGCGCCGCCGTACGAGGTCCCACCCGCTTCCTCGACGGCTACCCGGACTCGTGCCCGGTCCGGGTAGCTCTGCCGGGAGCGGGGCGCCGGGGGCCGGTCCCCGCGGACCGGCTCCCCGGCGTCCCCTGCCGGCTCCGTGTCTTCCGCCCGGACGGACGGCCGCCCCTCCCGGCTACGGCCTCCGGGGCCGCACCGCCTCGGCCGCCAGCGTGCCCAGCAGGGACAGCGACTGCGCGCTGACCGAACCCGGCTCGGCGTGGTAGACCACCAGCTCCTGGCCCGGCGCCGACCGCACGTCGAAGGCGTGCAGGCTCAGCTCCAGCGGGCCCACCTCCGGGTGGGCGAAGCGCTTGGTCTCCAGCCTCTTGCCCCGCACGCCGTTGCGCCGCCACAGCCGGGCGAAGTCGGGGCTCTCCGCCTGCATCTCCTCGACGACCTCGCGGACGCGGGGGTGGTCGGGCCAGGCGCCCTCGGCCAGGCGCAGGCCGTCCACCGTGTTCGCGGCGACGGCCTGCCAGTCGGGGTAGAACGCGCGGGAGGCGGGGTCCAGGAACACCGTCCTCACCAGGTTCCGTGAGAAGGGGAAGCCCCGGAAGAGCTGTTCGGCCAGGGGGTTGCAGGCCAGCACGTCGTAGGCGCGGCCCAGGACCAGCGCCGGGGTGTCGTGCCAGGCGTCCATGAGGCCGAGCAGAGAGGGGTCGGCGCGCTCGGCGGGGGCGGGCGCCTCCGGTCTCGGAACCAGCCCGGCGAGCCGGTACAGGTGCAGGCGGCCGTCGCCGTCCAGGTGCAGGGCCTGACCGAGCGCGTCCAGGATCTGCGGTGAGGGGTGGGTCTCGCGACCCTGTTCCAGCCGTGTGTAGTAGTCGGCGCTCATTCCGGCCAGCAGCGCCACCTCCTCGCGCCGCAGTCCGGCGACGCGGCGGTGTCCGTGGACGGGCAGGCCCACCGCGCGCGGCGTGAGCCTCGCGCGTGCGCTCCGGAGGAAGTCGCCGAGCGAAGGGGAGTCCATGCGACCAGGGTAGGGCTCCGCGGCCCGGTGTTCCTGGGTGCGCTCCACCCAGGAACGGCGCGGTCTTCCTGGCCCGCGGCGACCCGCCCAGACTGGGACGCGTCCGGTCAACCCAGGGAGAGGACGGCCATGAACGACCAGGCCAAGGCCATGAGCGACCAGGGGCTGGAGACGGCCCGCAAGGTGATCGTGGTGACGGGGGCCAGCAGCGGGATCGGCGAGGCCGCGGCGCTGCGCCTGGCCGCCGAGGGGCACCACGTGGTGCTCGGGGCCAGGCGTGAGGAGCGCCTGCGCGCACTCGTCCAGCAGATCCGCGACTCCGGCGGCAGCGCCGAACACCGCGGCCTCGACGTCACCGACCCCGACAGCGTGCGGGAGGCGCTCGACGCCACCGTGCGCGAGCGGGGGCGCGTGGACGCCCTCGTCAACAACGCCGGGGTCATGCCGCTGTCCCGGATGGACGCGCTGCTGGTGGAGGAGTGGCACCGGATGGTCGACGTCAACGTCAAGGGGCTGCTGCACGGTGTGGCCGCGGCGCTCCCGCACTTCCAGCGCCAGGGCTCGGGGCACTTCGTGACCGTCGCCTCGATCGGCGCGCACGAGGTCGTGCCCACGTCGGCGGTGTACTCGGGGACCAAGTTCGCCGCGTGGGCCATCACCGAGGGGCTGCGGCTCGAACTCGACCCGGGCATCAGGGTGACCACGGTCTCCCCGGGCGTGGTCGAAAGCGAGCTGGCTGACCACATCACCGACCCGGGGGCGCGGGAGGCGATGCGCACCTACCGCCGCAACGCGCTGCCCGCCGACGCGATCGCCCGGGCGATCGCGTTCGCCCTCGACCAGCCCGCGGACGTGGACGTCAACGAGATCATCGTCCGACCCGCCGCCCAGCGCTGAGCCGGGGCCCGGGGCGGACAGGCGCTCCAGCGGGGCCCCGCCGGGGACGGGCACTACCGCGGACGGGGTGGAACGGGGCCGGACGCGGGCGGGGTGCTAGCGCGGACGCGGCCTCGCGGAGTCCTCGGCCCGGGCGGGGCCGCGTCCGTCGCCCCCGTCCCGTCCGGCGGACGGGGCCCGCACGTCACCGACGTGGTCCTGCACCCATTCCACCATCGGCAGCAGCAGGTCGGTGACCTCGCGGCCGTCCCCGGTGAGGCGGTACTCCACGTGAGGCGGCACCACCGGCCTGGCCTCGCGCAACACCAGTCCGTCGGCCTCGAAGGCGCGCAGGGTCTGGGCGAGCATCTTCTCGCTGATCCCGCCGATCGCGCGCAGCAGCTCGCTCCAGCGCAGCGGCCCGTGCGACAGGGAGACCAGCACGAGGACGCCCCACTTGCTGGTGATACCGGCCAACAGCCGCCGGGAGGGGCAGTCGGCGGACAGGACCTGCCCGCGCGGAGGGGGCGGGGAACCGGACGGCACGCTCATGGAACCCAACTTACCAAAAGGTGGGTACCCGACTTTTGGAATGTGCCGGTGAGCGGGAGGGTTGGGACGCCTGGACGGCCGGAACGCCCGGCCGCAACGAAGGGAAGCACCCATGTCCGTCGTCATCACCGGTGCCACCGGCCACCTCGGCCGCCTCGTCGTCGAGGACCTCCTCGACCGGGGCGTCCCGGCGGAGCGGATCACCGCCACCGCGCGCGACACCGCCCGGCTGGCCGACCTCGCCGGACGGGGCGTGCGCACCGTCCACGCGGACTTCGACGAGCCCGCGTCGTGGGAGGAGGCCCTCAAGGGAGCCGACACCCTCCTGCTGGTCTCGGGCACCGCGATCGGTGAGCGGGTGCGTCAGCACGGCGCCGTGATCGACGCCGCCGCGGCGGCCGGGGTCGGGCACATCGTCTACACCAGCGCGCCCAGGGCCACCGACACCACGCTGGTCCTGGCCCCCGAGCACAAGGCCACCGAGGAACTCGTCACCGCCTCCGGGCTGGCGTACACGATCCTGCGCAACGGCTGGTACAACGAGAACTTCGCGCAGCAGCTGGACCAGGCCCGCGCCACCGGCGCCTTCGTCGGCAGCGCGGGTCGGGGCCGTACCGCCAGCGCCTCGCGCCGGGACCTGGCCGAGGCCGCCTCCGCCGTGCTGCGCGACCCGGCGGCGCACGCGGGCGCCGTGTACGAGCTCTCCGGCGACACCGCGTGGACCTACGACGACCTCGCCGCGACCCTGGGCGAACTGCTCGGCCGCGAGGTCGTCTACCGCGACCTGACCACCGAGGAGCACGTGGCGGCTCTGACCGGGGCCGGACTGGACGAGGGCACCGCGCGCTTCGTGGCCGCGCTGGACACCAACACGCGCGACGGCGAACTGTCCGCCACCACCGGAGAGCTGTCCCGGCTCATCGGTCGACCGACCACCCCGGTCGGCGAGACCCTGCGCGCTCTGCTCTGACCCGCGCCCCGTCCTCCCCCTTCGGGGGAGGGCGGGTCCAGCGGGCCTCCGGAGCCGCCGACTCTCAGCCGGAGTCCGCGTCCGAGGGGGCCAGGGTCAGCGGAGGCCCGGCGGACGGCCCCCGAACGGGGCCGGCCACGACGTCGGGCCAGGGCAGGTCGACCGCGGAGGTCCCGGCGGCGAGGGCGGCCGCGGCCAGCCTCAGCGTCAGCGGCAGCCGCCCGCAGCGGTCGGCGATCCGGGTGACCAGCGCCAGTTCCGCGGCCCGGGCCCACATCCCGGCCACGGACAGGAACAACTCGACCGAGGACTCCTCCGACAGCACGTCGAGCGGCAGGGGGCGGGCGCCGAAGAGCGCGACCAGCCCCGTCAACGGGTACCGACTGGTGATGAGCACGACGCTGCCCCGGCCGGTGGGAAGCAGGGGAGCGAGCTGCTCGACCGAGGCGGCGTCGTCGAATAGGAACAGCAGACGCTGGTCGGCCGTCACCGACCGGAAGAGCTTGGCGAGCTCGTCGGCGCCGGTCGGCAGGCCTCCGGGGTCCGCGCCCAGTCCGCGCAGCAGCTGGCGCAGCGCGTCCTCGGCCCGGACGGGCTCCCCCCCCCGGAGGAGGAACCGCGCAGGTCCACGTAGAGCTGGCCATCCTGGAAGCGCTCCCGGACGGCATGGCTCCAGTGCAGGGCCAGCGCGGTCTTGCCGACGCCGGAGACCCCGGTGAGGAGGAACACCGCGGGCCAGCGGTCGGCCCCCCGGTCGTCGTCCAGCGCCTGGTCGAGCACGGACAGCTCCGCCGAGCGGCCGACGAACTCACCGACGCCGTAGGGCAGTTCGGCGGGGCGGACCCGGTGGGCGACGGGCGCGCCGCCGCGCGTGCTCCCGCCCTCCGGCCCGGCCGTGAGCAGGTCCAGGTGCAGCTGCCGGAGCCGGGCGCCGGGGCCGGTGCCCAGTTCGTCGGCCAGCCTCTCGCGCAGCTTCGCGTAGACCTCCAGCGCCTCCCCGGTGCGTCCGCAGGCGTGCAGGGCCGACATCAGCAGGCCCGCGAAGCGTTCGTGGGTCGGGTGCTCCGCGCACAGCGAGAGCAGTTCGGGGACGGCGGCGGCTCCGCGGCCGAGGTCGATCCCGGCGCCGTGCAGCTCCACCAGGGCGTGCAGCCGCCTCTCCTCCAGGGCCGGGCGTGCGTGGGCGGCGAGCGCCGGTGTCACGCCGCCCAGCGCCGGGCCCGTCCACAGCGACAGCGCGGTGCGCAGGGTCCGGACCGCATCGGAGGGGCGGCGGGCGGCGCGCTCGGAGTGCGCGCGCACCAGCAGCCGCTCGAACACGCCGCTGTCCGTGGCCTCGGCCGCCACGGTCATCCGGTAGCCGCAGGTGCTCCGGACGATGGTGTCCGCGCCCAGGACCTTGCGGAGTTCGTGCACGTGCGCCTGGAGCTGGGACCGTGCGCTGCGCGGAGGGTGTTCGCCCCAGACCAGGTCGATGAGCCGGTTGTCGGAGACCACGGTGCCGGGTTGCAGGAGGAGTGCGGCCAGGACCGTACGCCTTTTGGGCCCTCCCGTGCTGACCGGACGCCCTTCGGAGCGAACCTCGACAGAACCGAGCATGCGATACCGAATCCCTGACAGATCGGTCTCCACTCATGAACTCCCTGACGCACGATGAACACTCCGCTGCGCAACGTCGCGGAGCATACGGCACTCGTCGGCGCACCGTCCACCCGCGTGAGGGGGAGCGCGGAGAGTGTCCGGGGCGGCTCTGAGGTGGCCTGGGGCTTTGGGTTTCGGTCGATGCGGGACTCGTGCCGCTAAGGGACACAAACGATATGAGGAAGGGTGTGGTCGGGCGGCCCGCGGAAACCGGCCGGGGCCGCCCGTGAACGGTCCGGTCAGCCGCAGTTGGTGTCGCGCTTGCCGCCCTCGGTGCCGGTGATGCGACCCATCCAGTCCACGCACCTGCCTGCCGCGTTCAGGTAGATCGGACCGGCGTAGGTGGTGTAGTAGCCGCCGTCGAAGACGTACCAGTGGCTTCCGGCCGGACTGATCGACAGTCCCGCCTCGATGAGCACGGCCGAGCCGGGACTGTTGCGCTTGGCCACGACGCAGTTGTAGCCGTTGGAGCTGTTGTAGGTCAGGAAGACCGTGCCCTTGGAGCCGATGTTGTCCTGGTTGACGACGCCGTATCCGGAGCCGCACTCGCCGCCGTAGGTGGCAGCGGCGGCGGGTGAGGCGCTGACGAGCAGGCCGCCCAGACCGATACCGGCGGCCGCGACGACGGCCGCGGCCCTCCGCGCGAGTTTCCTCATGTCATGTCCGTTCATGGTTCGGGGGTGTGCGGAGGCGGGGAAGCGGGGCGGAGGTCACCCGCAGTTGGTGCGGGTGGCGGTCTTCGTGATCGTGCCGATCGTGCCGCCCCAGTCGACGCACTGGCGCGCCGCCGACAGGTAGACGGGACCGGCGTAGGTCGTGTAGTCGCCGCTGTCCCGCTTCCAGGACGAGGTGCCGTTGACCCGGATGAACGCCTCCATCGGCGCGGCCGCGCCCGGGTTCGTGCGCACGGTGACCACGCAGTTGTAGCCGTTGGAGTTGTTGTAGGTCAGGAAGGTGGTTCCGCGGTTGTCGGGGAACTCGATCTGGTTGACGACCCCGTAGCCGGACCCGCACGCACCGTTGTAGGAGGCGGCGGAGGCGGGGGCGGCGGTGGCCATCAGACCCGCCGCGGCGATCCCGCAGGCCGCGGCGAGGGTGGCGGCCTTCTTCAGGGGGTTGCGCATGGTGCTCCCAGTCGTGCGTCGGCGCGCCGCCCGTCGCGGCGCGCGGGGGTCAGCCGCAGTTGGTCTCGTTGCGGTTCTCGTTGGTGCCGCTGATGTTGCCGAACCAGTCCACGCACGAACCGGCTGCGCTGCGGTAGACGGGACCGGCGTAGGTCGTGTACTGGCCGCTGTCCACCTCGGCCGCGCTGGCGGGGTCGCTGGTGCGCTTGAGGCCGACCGTCATCTCCACCGCCGAGCCCGGGTTGGCCCGGACGGTCACCGCGCAGTTGTAGCCGTTGGAGTTGTTGTAGGTGAGGAAGACCGTGCCCTTGGAACCGATGTTGGCGTAGTTGACCACGCCGTAGCCGCTGCCGCAGACACCGTTGTAGTCCGCCACGGGAGCCGCCGCCGACGCGGGTGAGGCCAGTGCCAGCGAGCCGGTGGCCAGCGCCGCCGTGAGCAGGGCGGCTGTACGGAACTTCTTGAACATGGGGGAGCTTTCCGTCCTGGGTACCGGCGTCCGCTCCGTGCGGACGCCGGGAAGGACTGTGGCACGGGCCGCTTCGATCCGGCTTCGGTTCCGCTTCGTCCCGGCTTCGTGCGCCGCTTCCGGGCCCGGAACACTCCCTGGAACGCGGCGCTGTCGAAGGAGGCCTCGTCCTCGCCCCCGTCACCGGTGATCCACCAGCGCACGGGCGTGTCCCGGGTGCCTTCCAGGTCGTGGGCCAGGGCGAGTTCGCCGGCGCCGCCCGCGTCGTAGTCCGCGCAGGCGAAGAGACCGGCCACCCGCCCGACCGCGTCTGCGACGGCGAGGGGGCGTCCTCCGCGTTCACCGTCCGTTGTGCGCTGCGCGCCGGAGCGCCCTCCCGGTCGAAGGGACCGTACATGGCCATGAGGCGCGAGGCCTCACCGTTCGCCGAGGACGCAGGGGAGCAGAACGAGACGGCGGGGGGCCATGGACTTGCGATCGTGATGGGGGACCGGGCCACGGCGTGCCGCGGGGCGGGCCGGCACCACCGGGGCGGTCGGCGGACGGGAGCAGCCTACCCGCGACCCGCCCCGTAGACGCTCAGGTGCGTGTACGCCAGTGAGAAGAGCGGTGTGGGCACGCCGAGCTCCCTGCCCCCGGAGACCAGGTCGCCGACGATGTGGTCGGCCTCCACCGGGTTGCCCTGGGTCAGGTCCCAGTACATGGAGGTCGTGGTCGAGGACGTGGTGTCGGCGATGATCGCGTCGGCCCTCTTCTGGGCCGCCTCGCCCGGCGGATGGCCGGAGGCGGTGGCCACGGCGATGGCCTCGGCGAACACCGCCGCGGTGAACTCCTGGCCGCCGGGCGCGCTGTTGACCCGGCCGATGGGGCCGCGCATCAGACAGGTGCACGCGCCCAGGGTCGCCAGGAACACCCACTTGTCCCACAGTTCCTGGCGGATGTCGGCGGCGGAGGTGGCGGTGTGGTCCCCGGTGTCCAGCGCGGCGTGCACGTCCTGCGGTGCGACGACGGGGTGCTCGCCCAGCGGTCCGTAGATCAGCTGGCCCATGGTGCCGACCTGGACGATCTCCCCCTGTTCGCCCAGGCGCGTCATCACCATGGCCACGCCGCCGTAGACCCAGTCGGCGCCGAAGCGCTCGACCAGGGCGTCGATGTGGCGCATGCCGTTGAGGAAGGGCAGCACCGCGGTCCGCGGACCCACGGCGGGGGACAGGTCCTTGAGGGCGTCGTCGAACCCGTACGACTTGACGGCCACGATCACCAGGTCGTAGTCGGGGCCCACCCGGTCGGCGGTGACCGCTCGGACAGGGACCGCCTCCACACGTCCTCGCACGTCGCGCACGCGCAGACCGTGTTCGCCCAGGAGCGCGGCGCGGGCGGGGCGGACGAGGAAGTCCACGTCCCGGCCCGCACGGACCAGGTGCGCTCCGAAGTAGCCGCCGACCGCTCCGGCTCCCACGACAAGAATCCTCATGCTGCTCCCGCCCGGTGGTTGCACGACAACGGACAACGTAGGGCCATGGGATCTCGCCTGGCAAGGGCGCGGCCGCGTGCGCGCACCGCCCCGCCTCCCCGCGGCGGGAGGGTCGGGCCCCGGCGGCGCCGCACTCTCGCAAAGCCTGCTCCATGCTTGTGGAACCCAGGTTTTCGCAGGTCGGAGCGGAGGGCAGCCTGGTCGTGGCCCGTGCGCCCCGCTCGGGGTGTGAGCACGGCGCGACCCGGGGTGAAGCCCCGTCCGCACGAGGAGGAAACGGTTCCCATGGCTTACGTGACCACCCGCGACGGCGTCGAGATCTTCTACAAGGACTGGGGGAGCGGCCGACCGGTCGTGTTCATCCACGGCTGGCCGCTCAACGCCGACGCGTGGGAGGACCAGATGAAGTGGGTGGCCGACAACGGCTTCCGCGGCCTCGCCCACGACCGCCGCGGCCACGGCCGTTCCGGCCAGCCCTGGAGCGGCTACGACTTCGACACCTTCGCCGACGACCTCAACGACCTCATGAACCACCTGGACCTCCAGGACGTCACGCTGGTGGCCCACTCCATGGGCGGCGGCGAGCTCGCCCGCTACATCGGGCGCCACGGCACCCGGCGCGTGCGCCAGGCCGTCCTGCTGTCCGCGGTCCCGCCGATCATGGTCAGGTCCGACACCAATCCCGAAGGGGTGCCCGAGGAGGTGCTCACCGGGATCAAGGACGGCATCATCAGGGAGCGCTCGCAGTTCTGGAGGGAGACCGCGGAGGGCTTCTTCGGCGCCAACCGCCCCGGCAACAAGGTCACGCAGGGCAACAAGGACGCCTTCTGGTTCATGGCCATGCACCAGTCCATCGAGGCCGGTGTGCGCTGCGTGGACGCCTTCGGCTACACCGACTTCACCGATGACCTGCGCCGCTTCGACGTCCCGACCCTGGTGGTGCACGGCGACGACGACCAGGTCGTGCCGATCGACGCCACCGGCCGCAAGTCGGCGCGGATCATCCCGGACGCCACCCTGAAGGTCTACGAGGGCGGCTCCCACGGCATCGCCCTCGTGCCGGGCGACAAGGAGAGGTTCAACCAGGACCTGCTGGAGTTCCTCAAGAGCTGACCCGCCCGGGTGGGCGGGACCGCGCGGGCGCGGCGGGGCCCGCCCGCCGGAGCGGACGTCGGACGCGGCCGTGCGGAGCGGGAGAACGCGGTCTCCGGACAGGGCGGGAGGGGGAACGCGCTGCCGGACCGCGAGGGGGCGCGGGCGCCCTCCGAGGGCCCGTTTCCTCCGCCGGGTGTTGCCAGTGCGGCCCGTGCGCCACAGGATGGGTCCTGCCGACGGCCCCAGGGGCCGTACCGACGGGCGGAAGGCAGGACATGACCGGTTCGACGACATCCAGCACCGTGGGCGACATCCTCCGGCGCAGCGCGGCGCGCACCCCCGGGCGTACCGCGCTGGTCTTCGGCGGGCGCTCCTGGACCTACGCCGACCTGGACGCCGCGGTCACCCGGGCCGCCGCACGCCTGCTCGGCCTCGGCGCCGTCCGGGGCGACCGGGTCGCGGCCTACGGCAGGAACTCCGACGCCTACCTCATCGGGTTCCTGGCCTGCGCCCGGGCGGGGCTGGTCCACGTGCCGGTCAACTTCGCCCTCAAGGGGGAGGAGCTGGCCTACCTGCTGGAGCAGTCCGGCAGCACCATCGTCCTGACCGACCCCGCCCTGCGCCCGGCCGTGGACGCGCTGCGCGACGGGACCGGCGTGGAACAGGTGCTGGAGCTGCGCGAGGGCCCCGGTTCGCTGCTCGCCGACAGCCTGGAGGGGCCGGTGCCCGAACTGGACGCCGGGGTCCGCGACACCGACCTGGTGCAGCTGCTGTACACCTCCGGTACCACCTCCCGCCCCAAGGGCGCGATGATGACCCACCGGGCCCTCGTCCACGAGTACCTGTCCTGCGTGGTGGGCCTGGACCTGTCCGCCGACGACGAGCCCCTGCACGCCATGCCGCTCTACCACAGCGCGCAGATGCACGTCTTCCTCATGCCGTGGCTGGCGGTCGGGGCACGCAACACCCTGGTGGAGGCGCCCGACCCCGCCGACCTGCTGGAGCGGATCGAGACGGCCGGACACCGGGCCTTCTTCGCCGCGCCCACGCTGTGGGTGGCGATGGCGGGCCACCCCGACTTCGCCCGGCGCGACCTGACGAGCCTGCGCAAGGCCTACTACGGGGCCTCCGTCATGCCCGGCCCGGTGCTGGAGAGGCTGCGTTCGACCCTGCCCGGACTGGGCTTCTACAACTGTTTTGGCCAGAGCGAGATCGGCCCGCTGGCCACCGTGCTGCGCCCCGAGGAGCACGACGCGCGCCCCGCCTCCGCGGGCCGATCCGCCCTGTTCGTGGAACTCAGGGTGGTGGACGACAGCGGCCGCGACGTCGCCCCCGGGGAGCTGGGCGAGGTGGTGTACCGGTCGCCGCAGCTGTGCCAGGGTTACTGGGACAAGCCCGAGGAGACCGAGGAGGCCTTCCGGGACGGCTGGTTCCACTCCGGCGACCTGGTGCGCGCCGACGCCGAGGGCTACATCGAGGTGGTGGACCGGATCAAGGACGTCATCAACACCGGCGGCGTGCTGGTGGCCTCCCGCGAGGTGGAGGACGCCCTGTACACCCACCCCGGGGTGGCCGAGGCCGCGGTGGTCGGCGCGCCCGACGAGAGGTGGATCGAGGCGGTGACCGCGTTCGTGGTGCCCACCGGGGAGGCCGACCCCGAGACCCTGCCCGACGACCTGGTGGAGCACGTGCGCGCCCGTCTGGCGGCGTTCAAGGCCCCCAAGGAGGTACGGGTGGTGGACGAGCTGCCGCGCAACGCCTCCGGCAAGATCCTCAAGCGCGAGCTGCGCGACCGCATCGCCTGACCGGCACCGCGCCGGGGTCGTCTCCGGGGCCGCGCGCCGCCGTGCGCGCGGCCGGAGCGCCGGGTGGGCGGCTGCGGCTCAGCCCGTGCGGTCGGGCGCCTCCTCGGCGTAGCGGGCGGCCAGGGTGTGGAAGGCCAGTTTGGGCTCCCAGTGGCCGTCGTCGGGGGACAGCCCCGACTCCAGCGGTGGCGGGCGCACGATCCCGAAACTGGCCATGTCCTGGTCGCGGGTGGGATCGGGGGAGTAGCGGCAGTCGCCCTCGATGAACATGCACACGAACGCCCCGTGCACCTCCTCGGTCTCGAACACGTCCAGCAGGTCACTGATGAGGTCTGCCTGCACCCGCTCGTCGCGCACGTACCCGTCCCTGACCCTGCGGTCCCCCAGGTCGCTCCAGTCCAGGATGTCCGAGCCCGAGCCGCCCCTGTCCCGGGCGCCCTCGTAGGAACAGCAGCCGAACTCGGTGACGACCAGCGGTTTGCCGTGGGCGCGCAGCCGACGCAGCCCCTGCCGGTAGGAGCGGCGGGTGAGCTCGTCCAGGTAGTAGTCCACGCCGACCACGTCGAACGGCGTCCAGTCCACGGTCTCCCATGCACCGGAACCGTAGGTGAGCGGCCCGTGGAACCTCGCGCGCGCGGTGTCCGCCAGCTCGCGCAGCAGCCGGTTGAGCCTGCGGTCGAACCACGGCAGCAGGGGGAAGAGCAGCCCCAGCGCGCGCGTGCGCCGGTCCAGGTCGCGGCCGGGCAGCACCCCGGCGGCGAACAGGCTGATCTCGCAGCCCACGTTGAGGCCCACCCGTTCGGGGTGGTCGCGGCGCAGCCGTTCGGCGGCCTCGGCGGCCCGGCCCAGGTTGGCCGTCAGCTCGCCCGGCGCGGCGTCGACCAGGCGGGGCTGGACCCACACGTACAGCCCCCGGCCCAGCGCCAGGCGGGCCGCCTCCTCCAGCCGCCCGAGGTCCTCGCCGAAGACGGTGACCGCCGTGCAGTGCAGGTCCTCGCGGATCACCCGCATCTCCCGGTCCACCACATCCGGGCGCCACCGCGGCCGGGAGTTCTGACCGGGCAGGTAGCTGGAGCCGACGTCGTACAGGATCCCCCTCTGCGCCAGGGGGCGGCGCGGCCCGCCCGCGTCGGGGAAGGGGGCGCCCGCCCGGCCGCGGCCGCGCAACGCGTACACGACCCAGAAGGCGGCCAGGCCCGGGCCGAGGGAGAGCACCGCCTGCCAGGGTTCCGGAGCGGAGGACAGGCGCAGGCCGAGTTCATCGGAGAGCACGCCGACGGCGGTCAGGGCCGTTCGCGCGGCCAGCGGCGTCCACACCTCCCCGGTGGTCGTTCTCAGGGCCCCGAGGAACAGGCCCAGGAGGAACACCTCGCCGGAGAGCGCCGCCGAGCCGGTGACCGCGGCGGCGAAGAGCGTGTACAGGGCGGCCTGGCCGAGGAGAGCCGCCCACGGGGGGTACCGCAGCCCCAGGTGGTGCTGCGCGTAGCCGCGGAAGACCAGTTCCTCGGGCAGGATCTGGGCCGCCAGGAGCAGGGGCAGGGTCACGGCCAGGGCCGAGGCGGCGCCCCCGACCGCGCCGGTGTCCGGGGTGGCCGCGCCCAGGGCCCGCGCCGCGCCCAGGAGCGCGGCCGAGGCGAGCAGGACGGTGAGGGCTGCGGCCAGCGGGACGGGCCATCCCCGGGGCGCGAGGCCGAACGCGGGGGTCGGCGCGCGGTCCAGGAAGCGGCGGGCGGCCCACAGCAGCGGCGGCACCAGCGCCGTGCACAGCGCGGCCCGCACGGCCAGGGCGGGGAGGGAGTCGGGGTCCCCCGCCGCGCCCGGAACCGACGTCGAGGCGGCCGCGGCGAGCACACCGACCAGGGTTGCGGCGGCGCAGACCAGGACGGTCGGGGCCACGGGGCCCGCCCGGGGGCGTGCGGCCCTCGGGGCGCGGGGCGCGGTGTCGGATGGGGGCGCGGAGCGGGGCTCGTCCGGCATGGCCGCCTTCCCGGGGGTAAACTCCGTACGGCGTTCGGTCTTTGTCGAACAGTGTACGGAGTTTTCGCGAGGAGGCAAGAGTGGCCTACGTCCACGACCCCACGGCCACGCTCGAACTGCTGTGGGACGGCCCCCGGCGGCCCCGGCGCGGCCCCCGGCACAACCTCACGGTGGAGCGCGTCGTCGAGGCCGCCATGCTGGTCGTGGAGGAGGGGGGCGTGGACGCGCTGTCCATGCGCGGAGTCGCCTCCCGGCTCGGCGTGGGCACGGCCACGCTCTACACCTACGTTCCCGACAAGTCGGCCCTGATCGCCCTGATGGTGGACACGATGGTCGGCCAGGCGGTCCTGCCGCACACCCGCGCCGGCACCTGGCGGGAGAAGGTCCGGGCGTGGGCCCACGAGGACCTGCGCTCCTACCGCGAGCACCCCTGGCTCGTCGAACTCACGGCCACCGGGCAGCCGGTCGGCCCGCACACCTTCGCCTGGGTCGACTCCGCCGTGCGGGTCTTCGACGGCACCGGGCTGAGCGACCACGAGGTGTTCACCGTCGTGGAGGCCGTGAACGGCTACGTCCGCGGCCACGTCGCCCTGGTGGTCCAGGCCGACCGGGCCGGGGCCTGGACCACCCCCGACGGTCGCACGTGGGACACGGTCCAGGAGGCCTTCCTGGCCTCCCGCG
Organism: Nocardiopsis dassonvillei subsp. dassonvillei DSM 43111; assembly: GCF_000092985.1. Lineage (GTDB taxonomy): Bacteria > Actinomycetota > Actinomycetes > Streptosporangiales > Streptosporangiaceae > Nocardiopsis > Nocardiopsis dassonvillei. The sequence goes on along the minus strand of NC_014210.1, from coordinate 2,854,191 downwards.
CGGGTGCGACGGGGCGCTACCCGGCCGTCGAACGCGTGACCACCGCGGGGCCGACCCCGGAGGAGGCCTTCTCGCGGGGGCTGGACTGGCTCCTGGACGGGATAGAGCTGCGCGTGCGCTCCCGCGCCGCCGAGCGCTCCTGACGCTCCGGACGGTCTCCGCGGACCGACACGGCGGCGGGGGTGCTTGCGCGGGCACCGGGCTCCCCGGAACCTGGGACAGTCCGGGGCGCGGCCCCGACCACCTCGGGCGGTCCCGGCCGGTGCGGCCGCGCCGACCGTCGGCACCGTGTCCCCGGGCCGTGCGGTCCGCAGCTGACGAGGAGGCGACGCGGTGAGTGGCGAGGACAGCACGAAGGCCGTGGTCATGGCGTTGGCGGCCAATCTCGGGATCGCCGCGACCAAGTTCGTCGCCTACCTCCTGACCGCCTCGTCGGCCATGCTCGCCGAGTCGGTGCACTCGGTGGCCGACTCCGGCAACCAGCTCCTGCTGCTGATCGGCGGGCGGCGGGCCAGGCGCACGGCCACACGGGAGCACCCCTTCGGCTTCGGCCACGAGCGCTACGTCTACGCCTTCCTGGTGGCGATCGTGCTGTTCACCCTCGGCGGGCTGTTCGCCCTGTACGAGGCCTGGGAGAAGATCCGCGACCCGCACCCGATCACCTCCTGGCAGTGGGTCCCCGTCGTGGTGCTGCTGGTGGCCGCCGCCCTGGAGTCGACGGCGCTGCGCACCGCTATGCGCCAGACCAGGACGGCGCGCGCACGGGTGGGGTGGTTCGGCTTCATCCGCCGCACCAAGGCCCCGGAGCTGCCGGTGGTCCTGCTGGAGGACACCGGCGCCCTCATCGGCCTGGCCTTCGCCCTGGTCGGGGTCAGCCTCACCCTGATCACCGGCAACGGCGTCTGGGACGGGCTCGGCTCGGGGGCCATCGGACTGCTGCTGATGGTGTTCGCGGTGGTCCTGGCGGTGGAGATGAAGAGCCTGCTCATCGGTGAGTCGGCCAGCGAGGAGCACATCCGCCTCATCCGCGAGGCCGTCCTGGGCTGTGCGGACATCGACGCGGTCATCCACATGCGCACGATGCACCTGGGCCCCGAGGAGCTGCTGGTCGCCGCCAAGGTGGCCGTGGACGCCGAGGACGACGCCCGCCGCGTCACCGCCGCCATCGACGAGGCGGAGCGGCGGATCCGCGAGGCGGTGCCCATCGCCACGATCATCTACATCGAACCCGACCTCCTGCGCCCGCGGTCCGCCGACTGATGCGCCCGGCGGCCGCGCGGGCCGGGCCCGGGAACCGGGGGAGGGGCGGCCGCCCTGCGCACCGCCTTTTCTTGTGGCGTTCATCTTCGCCGGAAAAAGAAAGCGAACTCGTGTTCGAGTAAAATGAACATTGCCCGGGAATGGGCGGTCGGCGCGTGGGGGGGCGGAGTCGGCGCCGACGCGTGCGGCCCGGGCCAGCAGGGAAAACGGGGCGCCCTGTCCCGTGGGGGCGTGGGGGACCCTGCGGGGCGCGGACGCCTTTCCCCTGCCTTTTCGGTCGCCGTGGACGGGCGGGCGAGCGGCTTCTGGCATATGGCGAAAAATTTCCTCCCGGCGGCTTTTGGTCCCTTTTCTTAGGGAACGTACTCCTCACATCGCGATCATCCCCCGCCGGATCCCGGCCTCCTACCTCGACAGACAGCGCGGGCGTGCCGCCCGCTCACTGTCCTCCAGGCAGACATCAGGCACCGAACAGGACACGACACCGGGGGCTTCCTCTTGTCCATCAACGTTCCCCACGCGACGCACGAGACCTTCGACCACACACCAGCCGTCCCCGGACCGCGCAGACCGGTCTGGGACGAGGACCCCACCGCCGAGGACATGCTCGCCGAACTCCACGGCCTGGACAGGGACGATCCGCGGGCCGACGACCTGTGCGAACGGGTCGTGGTCCTCTACCAGCCGCTGGTCAACAAGCTCGCCCGCCGCTACAACGGCCGCGGCGAACCGCTGGACGACCTGCAACAGACCGCCATGCTCGGGCTGGTCAAGGCCATCCACGGCTTCAACCCCGACCGCGGCAAGCCGTTCATCTCCTACCTGCTGCCCACGGTCACCGGTGAGATCAAGCGGCACTTCCGCGACCACACCTGGGCCGTGCGCGTGTCCCGGCGCCACCAGGAGAACCGGATCAAGCTGCGCCAGGCGCTCAACGACTTCCAGCAGGCCCACGCGCGCACGCCCACGGTCCACGAACTCTCCGAGGAGATGGGGCTGCCCGAGGCCGAGGTCGGCGAGCTCATCCAGGTCTCGGAGTCCTACCGCTCCCTGTCACTGGACGCCCCGGACACCTCCGACTCCGACGGCCAGGAGGGCACCCGGCTGGAGGACCACCTGGGCAGCGAGGACGAGGGCCTGGAACTGGTGGTCCAGCGCGAGTCGCTCAAGCCCGCCCTGGCCCGCCTGCCCGAGCGCGAGCGCGAGATCCTCATGCTGCGCTTCTTCGGCGACCACACCCAGTCCGAGATCGCCGACTGTCTCGGCTACTCGCAGATGCACGTCTCCCGGCTCCTCAACGGAGTCCTGGGGCAGCTGCGCGAGGAGATGGGACAGGACGGGCGCGCTCGGGGATGAGGCGGACCGCGCCGCCGGGAGGACGCCGACGGGGGACGTCCTCCCGGCGGCACCGTTCACACCCGCTGTCACCGGGGACGCCTACCATGCCGCCATGGCCACCGCACCGCTGACCGCCCGCGCCTTCCTGGCGCGCCTCGACGAGCACCGCAGCGACGAGGAACTCCGCAAGTACCAGCGCTACTTCCGCTTCGAGGCCGGACACCAGCCCGAGGACGACTACTTCGTCGGGGTGCGCATGGGCACGGTGTTCGCCCTGGCCAAGGAGTTCGTGGACATGCCCCTCGACCAGGTCGAGGAGCTGATGGACAGCCCTGTGCACGAGGCCCGGGCCGGGGCGATGAGCATCATGGAGAAGAAGGCCCGCCACCGGCGCAGCACGCCCGGACAGGTCGCCGCGCTCGCCGAGCTGTACCTGCGCCGCCACGACCGCGTCAACAACTGGGACCTGGTGGACCTGGCCGCGCACCACGTCCTGGGCCGCCACCTGCGGGACCGCCCCCGCGGGGTCCTGTACACCCTGGCGCGTTCGGACGACCCGTGGCGGCGGCGCACCGCCATCGTGGCGACGGCGCACTTCATCGCCCACGACGACCTCGACGACGCCTTCGCCCTGTCCGAGATCCTCCTGGGCGACGACCACGAACTGGTGCAGAAGGCGGTGGGGTGGATGCTCCGAGCCGCCGGTGACAAGGACCGCGACCGGCTGCTGGCCTTCCTCGACACCCACGCCGCGCGGGCCCCGCGCCCCCTGCTGCGCGCCGCGATCGAGAAGCTCGACCCCGGACAGCGCGCCCACTACCGCGGGCGCTGAGCGGCGCCGCGCCCCCGCGGGGGCGCGGCGCCGGATCCGCTACTCGGAGGGTTCGGGCAGGGGCGGGCACTCGATGGTCGGATTGACCCCCATGTAGTTCAACGGCCCGACGAAGATGGTTCCGACGGTGTGGCCCAGCGTCGAGCACGAGGTCTCGTCGCTGCTGAACAGACCGCGCTGGAACGCGGCGATCAGCCCGACGAGCAGCCACAGGACGACGAGGGTCGAAAGAACGATGCGTACTCGCACGCTCTGCCTCCAGGGGATGGGGGGTAGATCGGTTGTCTTCGCCGCAGACCTATACCCGCGAGACGCGACGTTTCACCCGGTCCCGCCTCCCGCTTCCGCGCGGACCCGCTCCCCGTGCGGAACGCGCGCCGTCCCCCGGTCCGGGGCCACCCGGCTCAGCGGGTCCGGCTTCGAGTCCGTTCGGCGGCGCCCCTCCACCAACCACGTCCATGCCGCCGGTGGTGAGGGCCGGTCCGGGCCTGAACGGGCGGATCACACCGGCCGTGCGCACCGACGCTCAGGCGGTCGCCAGCGCGGTGCGCCGCGTACGCACCGCGAAAGCGGTGAACACCACCGCGGCGGCCACGGCCGTGGCGAGCATGACCGCGGTCATGCTGGACAGGGTCACCGGGCCGGTCAGCCCGGCGGTCGAGGCCAGGCCGGAGCCGATGCCGAACTGGAGCGTGCCCAGCAGGGCCGAGCCGCTTCCGGCGATCTTCGGCGGCTGTCCGTCCAGGGCCAGCGCCGTGGCGTTCGGCGACACCAGACCGGTGAACACCATCATCACGAACAGCGCGGCGGTCACCGTCACCAGGCTCGCGCCGCCCGAGGACCCCAGCAGCGCCAGCGCGGCCACCGAGGCGATCGACCCGGCCAGGCCCAGGAACAGGCGGCGGTGGATCTCCACCCGGCGGATGAGGTAGGCGTTCAGCTGGTTGCCGATGATCATGCCGAGCGTGGTCACCGCGAACACCAGGCTGAACTCCTGGGCGCTGGCCCCGAAGCGCGAGTGGGCCACGAACGAGAACGTCGAGATGTAGGTGAAGCTCATCCCGAAGCTCAGCGCGAGCGTGAGCGTGGGAGCGGTGAAGCGGATGTCGCGCAGCAGGCGGCCGAACACCCGCAGCTGCGCACGCGGACTGACCCGCTCGCGCTGCTCGGGCGGCAGGCTCTCGGGCAGGCCGAACAGCACCAGTGCGAAGGTCGCCAGCCCGGTCGCGCCGAGCACGGCGAAGAGCAGCTGCCAGGGTCCGAAGAAGAGCAGCTGGCCGCCCAGGATCGGGCCGAGCATGGGGGCCAGGCCGGAGAGCAGCACCAGCCGGGAGAAGAAGGTGGCGGCGGCGTCGCCGTCGAACACGTCCCGCACGATCGCGCGCGAGATCACCAGTCCGGCCGCGGCCGACAGCCCCTGGCCGAAGCGCAGCAGGCTGAACATCTCCACGCTGCTCACCGTCGCGATGGCGAGGGTGGTGGCGGTGAACACGCCGATGCCGACCAGCAGCGGCGCGCGGCGCCCCCAGCGGTCGCTGAGCGGGCCGATGACGAGCTGGCCCAGGGCCAGACCGGCCATCACCGAGGTCAGGGTGAGCTTGACGCTGGCCTCGCTGGTGCCCAGGTCGGCGGCGATCTGGGGCAGCGCGGGCAGGTACAGGTCGGTGGCGAGCGGGCCGATCGCGGACAGCACGCCGAGGACCAGGACGAGCAGCAGCGTGCGGCGGCGCGTCCGGGCCGTGGCGGCCGTGGCCTCCTGGCGGGCCGGACCGGCCTGCTGCGGCACGTCGTGGTGGTGCGGGGGGTTGTGGGCGGACGGGACGTTCTGGGCGTCCGGGACGACCTGGACGTCCGTGGTGATCTGGGCACGACGATTCGGACGTGCGGAAGCAAGGGTCACCGAGGCTCCAACGCGGGGAAAGGTATCGACAAGCGGTGCGCGGTACGCGGGGGGCGCCGTGAACCGCCTTCGGGCGGGGCGCCGACAGAAGTCCCGTGAGAGGACCAGAGGGTCCCGGGATCACTTCCGCCTCCAACACAAGGCTAGGAGCAGGCAATCCCCGCTTTACCCAACACGTCGAGTGATCCGAATTACGGTGTTGGAATGCCCTGCTGGTAAAGGGATTCGGTCCGCTGTGACGACGCCCATGCGGGGATGGGGGCCGTCGGGTCCTCGGGTTCCGCTCATTCCCCCGGCCGCGTGGTGCCCGATTCCCCATGGTTACCCCGTGGTAGTTCCGCTGGGCGAAACACGCCTTTCGGCAGCATGTTCTGTGAAGAAAAGAGCGGACCTGGGAGGCACGCCCCAGGAGCTCACAGGCCTGTGGGGCCGTGGGGCCGGCCTCTGGAGGCCGCACGCCGCGAGCACCGGCAGGGGAATTCCCCGGAAAGGTGTGCTAGCCTGACCGGGTAAGGGTTTACGGGAAAAGGAAAATAACTTTCTTCGGCCTTGATTCCGGCATTTTTCCGGTTATTCTCGGCATATGCCGAACCCCCTTTCTCCCGTCGTGCTGTCCGCGTCCGTGATGACCCACCCCCGCCGGATCGCCGCCGCGCGCCGCGTCCTGGACTCCCTCGGGATCGAGGACGCCTGCCTGGCCGTGGACCCCGAGCCCGACGGGCCGCCCAGCTCCCTGCGCGCCTCCCAGGTCGCCTTCTCCAGCGCGGAACGCTTCGACTCCACCCACCACCTCGTCCTCCAGGACGACGTCCGCGTGTGCGCGGATTTCGCCGACTCCGTGCGCGACGCGGTGAAAAGGCATTCCGAGGCCGCGCTCTCCCTTTTCGTGGAATGGGGTTCGCGCACCGCCTACCTGGCCCGGTGGGCGGTGTTCACCGGAGCCGGAGCGGTCCCGGTGGTCAACCCGTACATGCCGACTCCCGCCCTGCTCCTGCCGCGCGAACCGGCCCTGGACATGGGCCGCTACCTGCGCGGCGCCGGGGGCCGCTCCGACGACCGCGCCGCCCTGCGGTTCCTGCGGGAGCGCGGCACCCCCGCCCTGGTCGCGGCGCCCAACCTGGTCGAGCACGAGGACCTGCCCAGCATCAAGGGCAACGACGAACACGGGCTCCGGCACTCGGCCTGCTTCGCGGCGGAGGGCGCCCGCTTCGCGGGGCCGGTCCTGGACCTGCCTCCGCTGCTGCCGTTCCTGCGCTGGAACACCGGGGAGGCCGTGGTCATCGACACCGGCAACGACGTGCCCGAGGCCCACCGGCCCACAGCGCGGGTGCTGGAGGAGTGGGGCGCGGCGCCGGGTGAGCTGAGCCGGGACTGCGCCGAGCACCTGGGCGCCGATTCCGGGCCGCTGTTCGCGCTCTGGGCCACCGCCGCCGCCTTCGGCGCGGTCCAGGAGCTGCACTGGCCGGGCACGGTGGCGGGCCTGCGCGCCCGCCGGGACGACCCCCTGGTCGGGCGCGCGCTGGCCACCTTCGCGCCGGGCGCGCTGCGCGTCGTCCTGGCCCCGGACCGGCTGGCGCGGCTCTCCGGGCGGCTTGTGCCGGCGGTGCTCGCCGCCATGGAGTACGGGGCCCGCCTCACCGCCGCCCGCCCCGTCTGAGCGGGGCGGGCGGCGGCGGTGCGCCTCCGGCCGCCGCCCCGGACACCGAGGGCGCGGCCCGGATGGCGGGCCGCGCCCACCGCGGCCCTCAGTGTCCCCGGTCGATCCACTCCTGGAGGTGGGGCGCCTCGGCGCCGATCGTCGTGGACGGGCCGTGCCCGGTGTTGACCACCGTGTCCTCCGGCAGGCTGAACAGCCGGTCGCGGATGGACTCCACGATCGTCGGGAAGTCCGAGTAGGACCGTCCCGTCGCCCCCGGGCCGCCCTGGAACAGGGTGTCGCCGCTGAACAGCACGCCCAGGTCGGGTGCGTACAGGCACACCGCGCCCGGGGCGTGGCCCGGGGTGTGCAGGACGGTCAGCCTGGTCCCGGCGATGGTGATGTCCTGCCCCTGGGACAGCTCCGCGTCGGGCGCGCGGTCCGGGTGGGTCATGTCCCACAGCACCCGGTCGGCCGGGTGCAACAGGATGGGCGCGCCCGTGGCCTCGGCCAGCGCCGGGGCCGCGTTGACGTGGTCGTTGTGCGCGTGCGTGCACACCACCGCCACGAGTTCGCGGTCGCCCACCGCGCCCAGGATCGCGCCCGCGTCGTGCGCGGCGTCGATGACCAGGGCCTGGTCGCGGTCGCCCACGATCCAGACGTTGTTCTCGACCTCCCACTCCCCGCCGTCCAGGGCGAAGACCCCCGAGGTGGTCAGGTGTTCCACGCGCGCGCCGCTCACAGGACCACCACCGAGCGCAGGACGTCGCCGCGTTCCATCCGGGCGAAGGCCTCCTCGACCTCGCCGAGTCCGATCTCCTCGGTGACGAAGCCGTCCAGGTCCAGGCGTCCCTGGAGGTAGAGGTCGATGAGCACCGGGAAGTCGCGCGAGGGCAGGCAGTCGCCGTACCAGGAGGACTTCAGCGCCCCGCCGCGGCCGAACACGTCCAGCAGCGGCAGGTCCAGGCGCATCTCTGGGGTGGGCACGCCCACCAGCACGACCGTGCCCGCCAGGTCGCGCGCGTAGAAGGCCTGCTCGTAGGTCCTGGGGGTGCCCACGGCGTCGATCACCACGTCGGCGCCGAAACCGCCGGTCAGGTCGCGGATGGTCTCGACCGGGTCGGTGAAGGAGGCGTTGACGGTGTGGGTGGCGCCGAACCCGCGCGCCCATTCGAGCTTGCGGTCCTCCAGGTCCACGGCGATGATCCGTCCGGCCCCGGCCAACCGCGCGCCCGCGACGGCCGCGCTGCCCACGCCGCCGCAGCCGATGACGGCCACTGAGTCCCCGATGCCCACGCCGCCGGTGTTGATGGCGGCGCCGATCCCGGCCATGACCCCGCAGCCCAGCAGACCGGCCGCGGCGGGCGAGGCCTGCGGGTCCACCTTGGTGCACTGCCCCGCGGCGACCAGGGTCTTCTCCGCGAACGCGCCGATGCCCAGGGCGGGGGAGAGTTCGGTGCCGTCCTCCAGCGTCATCCGCTGCTCGGCGTTGTGCGTGTCGAAGCAGTACTGGTGCCGTCCCCGGCGGCAGGCACGGCAGTCCCCGCACACCGCGCGCCAGTTCAGGATCACGTGGTCACCCGGCGCGACGGTGGTCACGCCCTCGCCCACGGACTCCACCATGCCCGCGGCCTCGTGCCCGAGCAGGAAGGGGAACTCGTCGTTGACGCCGCCCTCGCGGTAGTGCAGGTCGGTGTGGCACACCCCGCACGCCTGCACCCTGACCACGGCCTCGCCGGGGCCCGGATCGGGCACGACGACCGTGGTGATCTCCACCGGCGCCCCCTTGGACCGGCAGACCACCCCTTGTACCCGCTGAGACATCTTCGCTTACCCCCACACGTGGCCGGAGGCGGCGCGGGTACGCGCCGCTTCCGGCACCATTCCCCACCCGCGTCACACCTATCCCGGTCGCGGGGCCTCCTCCTGCCCCGGACGCCCTCCCACCGGTTCCCCGGGGTGCGGCCGGGGAGCGCCGGTCACGCCCCCGAGCCCGGGCGGACGATCATGAGCACGACGACGGACGCCCACACCAGGTTGTAGATCCCGGTGATCATCGACAGCGTGCGCAGCGCGCGGGGGTCGCCGGGCTCGCGGAGCGCCTCGCGCTGGCGGGGGTAGATCAGCGCGGCCAGCATCAGGCCCGCCAGGGCCGTGAGCAGCATCGAGACGATGACCCAGATCTCGCCCATCCGGCCCTGGAGCAGGGCCAGGGCGATCCCGACGGCGGGGACGACGATCCCGGCGACGGCGTAACCGCGGGTGGTGCGGTGCAGCAGGGCGGCCACGGCGGCGTCGCGTTCACCCGGGTCGCGCCCGTCGGGGGAGCGGGCGCCCGGGGGCGTGCCCGCGGCCCCCGCGTCGGCGGCGCCGACGGTGGCGGGCACGGCGACGGGGGCGAACCGCGGGAAGAGGCTGGCCGCGACGGTCGATCCGCCGACGAACACGATGGCGGCGAGCACGTGGACCGAGAGCAGCAGGTGTTCCATGAGATGTCCTTCTTCCTTCAGGCTGCCTGAAGCATACCCCTGGCTTCAGGCAGCCTGAAGGAGGGGTCGGTGCACGACCCCGGAGGTGATCCGGGAAACGGGAGAGGCGGTGGACCGCCGGTCTCAGGAGCCGCCCGGGGCGCCGAAGGCCTCCCGCGCGGCCTCGCCCACCCGCCGCCGCACGGGGTCGGCGTCCGGCCCGAACATCGCGGTGTCCACCGAGGCCACCGCCTGCCTGGCCGCGTCGAGCAGGCGGGCGCCCTCGTCGGTGATCTCGATCGCCGAGGCAGCCCCGGCCCGCGACGTGTGGTCGCGCACCAGGCCCGCGGCGACCAGCGACTTCACCGAGCCGTGCACGCTCTGGACCGTGATCCCCGACATCCGCGCCAGATCGCTGAACGAGGCGCCCGGAACCCCGGAGATGTGGCCGAGCAGCCCGAGCCGGGCGACCGTCAGGTCCAGGGGCGCGAGCGCGGCGTTCAGTTCGGTCTCGATACCGCGCGCCAGGGTCAGCAGGATGATCGAGGGACTGGTCACGGGCGGTCCGGGGCGGCTGTTCTCGGTGCTCACACCCCCAGTCTCCCCCACCGCGCGGGGCGGATCCGCCCCGCGCGGCACCGCCCCGGCGGGCGGGTCAGCGGGTGAAGTCGTCGGGGCCCCGGGCGGGACCGTGGTAGAACAGGCGGTCCGGCTCGTCCTCGGGCACGGTCGGGTAGGTCGGGCCGTTCCCGGCGGGCGCGCGGCGGGCGACCGTTCCCAGGACCGGTGCCAGCATGGCGTCGGCGACCGCGTCGCGCAGCTCCGGGAGCAGCGCGTACAGCACGTCGCCGGGGCAGGCGGTGGCGTTGAAGTCGCGGTGGCCCAGGATCGCGCTGTGCGGATCGAGCCGGTAGGCCCCGCACAGCCACGCCAGGGTGGCCACCAGCGCGTCGGTCAGGGCCCCGGTCGGGCTCACGCTCGTGTAGAGGCCCTCGTTCTCGATGCCGATACAGGTGCTGTTGTTGTTGGCCACGTGCGCGCCCACGATGTGGCTGCCCTCGCGGATGGCGGCGAAGCTGCGGTCGCGGCCCTCCATGACGTGGCCGCCGCGGCTGATGGTGAGCTGCTGGCCGGTGTCCAGCCAGCCGTTGGAGTCCATGTGGTAGTTCTGGATCGCCCTGGACAGGGCGTAGGCGTGGCTGAGCGAGTAGTCGGTGCTGTTGGCCGTCGCGGTGTGGTGGACCACGATGTAGCTGGGCGCGGTGGTCAGGATCTGGACCCGGCCCGCGGGCGAGCGCGCTCCCCAGTCGGCCCGGGTGTGCAGGGGCGGTTCGGCCACCCCCGCGGAGGCGCTCGCGCCGCCCGCGGTGAACGCCCCGCCGAGAACGGCGGCGCCGGAGGCCAACGCGGCCCCGCGCAGGACGGTGCGTCTGTCCGGACCTGACCGGTGGGTTCTGGTCATGGGTGATCCTCCGGCTCGTGTCATGACTTGCCAGTCCATAAGAGAACACGGACCACCCACGGTGCACAAAGTGTGACGCGGTGAATTTTCATGGCCGTGACCGGCCAGAACGCCACTCTTTGACCCCATGGGTAGAAGTAGGTCGTCGGTGTACAAGACGGCGGAGAAACGATAGAGCGGGAATGCGCGTTTTCCCCTATTCCATCCCCGCCTCTTTGCGCGTCCTTTCCGTTGTCCTCGACAGGTCTTTTCCGGACCGCGGCGCCCGGGCCCGGCGCCGGTTCCCGCCGTGCGGTGTCCTCCCAAGGACCGCCGACGCCCTTGGCTGCGCCGCTGGCCGGTCCCGGGCGTTTGCTGTACAGTTCCTGACTACTCAGGCGACCCGTGCCCCCGGGCTCCTTCTCCCCCCACCCCGAGAACCAACGGAAGAAGAAGAGGACCCATGACGAGTACGACCGCCGAGAGGACCGGGCGCCCCGGGACGGTGGAGGCGGCCTTCCTGCTCCTGCTCGCCCTGATCGCCGTCGACCTGGTGCTGTGGGTGCTGAACGTGTTCGTTGTCGCCCCCACCGGGCTGGACAGTATGCGCGCGGCCGCGGGCGAGGAGGGGGGCCTGCGCCAGGCCGCCGTGTCCGGCGCCGCCACGCTGCTGTTCGCGGCGGTGGGCGTCCTCCTCGCCGTCCTGGTGCGCCGGGGCCGCAACTGGGCGCGCCTCCTGATCGCCGCCGCCGCTGCCCTCGTCGTGCTCATGGACCTGGCCACCGCGAACATGGACGCCATCGTGTGGCCGCCGGCCGGGATGTCGGCCTACGACGTCCTCGGCTACGCCGTTCCGGGACTGCTGGGGCTTTCCGCCCTCGTGCTGCTGTTCCTGCCCGCGTCCAACGCCTACTTCTCGCGCGGGGCGCGAGCCGAGTAGGCGCTGCGGCGGACGCCCCCGGCGTCAGCCGTGGCCCGGGCCGTGCGGGACGACCATGGACAGCACCCCGGGCAGGCCCGCCCAGTCACTGGTCACCGTGGTGGCCCCGGCCCGCGCGAGTTCGCGCACGCGGGCGGCGGCCTCCTCCGGGGAGGGGGTGCGCGCGTCGATCGCGGGGGACACCGCGTGGGCGTCGGTCATCACCAGGAGGTAGTCGTTCTCGCCGTACCAGGAGGTGTCGATGCCCCCGGTGTAGGTCGGGGCGCTGCCGTCGAAGACGACGAACCACGGCCGCAGCTCCTCGGCGTAGCGCTCGCGCGGGTCGCCGCCGCGGGCTCCGAGCACCGCCGGGAAGGTGGCCGCCTCGTCCAGGCGGCCCCCGGCGGCCAGGTCGCGCAGGCGCGACGCCTGCTCCTCGTCGGTCCACAGGTCGTCGAAGGGGTTGCCCTGCTCGAAGGTGCCCGGGGTCAGGTAGACGACGACCCTCCCGGCCAGAGCGCCGCGCGAGGGCCAGCCGTCGGCGCGCACCGCCTCGTCCAGGGTGGCGTGGGCGCCCGCCAGCAGGTCGTCCGGCCGGAACAGGGCATCGCCCAGGACGTGGTCGGCGAGCGCGTCGAACTCGGCGGGGCCCAGACCCGCCTCGGCGTGGTAGCCCTTCTTCATCTCGACCTTGAGCAGCAGCGGCGGGTGGCCGGGGTTGGCCTCGTGCCAGGTGCGCACGTCGCGCAGGCAGTCGGCGAGGTCGCCGTCGCCGCCCCGGCGCAGTTCGTCGGGGCTGGTGGCCCCGGCGCAGTTGTTGTGCTGGCCGACCAGTTCGTGGTTGACCCGCCAGGTGCCGAACCACTCGTCGGTCCACACGTCCAGTTCCAGGAGCCCGGCACCGGAGTCGAGGGCGTCGGCGAAGTGGGGGAAGGTCGCCGTCTCGTAGGCGTTGTGCACGCCCACGGAGGTGGTCCGGGAGAGGGCCTGCTCGGCAGCGGAGGCGGGGGAGGGGGCGCTGGTCAGGGCGAGGGCGAGCGCGGCGCAGGTCAGCGCGGCGGTGCGGGCGGAGGGCATGGGGGTCCTTCGGCGCTGGGGGTCACTGACTGGTGGTCAATCAACCACAGGTCACCGCTCGTGCGCAAAGGGTCATGCTCCGGAAGGTGGCGCGGGGCCCAACGGAGGATGAAGTCCCGTCGGGCCCCGCGAAGTCCGGGCGTTCAGGCCACGGGCTCGGGCACGCGGTCCCGCTCCTCGGCGCGGGGGGCCAGACGCCCGGTGCGGTGCAGCCACCAGTCCGCGGCCAGGGTGCCCAGGGGAGGCACGGAGGCGGCCAGGGCCACCAGGGTCGCCCACAGGTTCCAGCGCAGGTGCAGGGCGGCGGCCAGGGTGACCACCACGTAGAGCACGAAGGCGCCCCCGTGCAGGGGGCCGAAGAGGTGCACGCCCGCCTCGCTGCCGCTGCCCAGGTACTTGACGTACATGCCGCCCAGGAGGCCGATCCAGGTCAGGGCCTCGATGATCGCCACCACGCGGAAGACGATCGCTGTGACACGGGGACTGATGCTCACGCTGTTCCTCGGACTCGCTCGGTTCTGGACAGGAGGGGGAGGTTCCCGGCACCCGCCGGGCCCGGACCGCTCCCAGGCTAGGACACGTTTTCGAGTGGCCGGATCCGGGGCGGGCGGTGCGAGAGCACACGTTCGGGAGTTCCGCGCGCACCGGTGACGGGCCTCTCCGGCCCGGCCCGTGGCGGTGGGCACAGGCCGGAGGCGACGGAGGACCCGGGGGCGCGCCCCCGGGTCCTCAGCGGGCCCCCGCGGTCGTGCGACCGACCGCGGGGGCCCGACCCCGGCCCCTTCGGCGGGGCTCCTTCGACCGGGCTCTCCCGGCCGAGTCCCCTCAGCCGGGTCGCACCGAGCCCGGCGCCGTCAGCCCAGGGCCTCCACCACGACCTCGGCGGCCCCGGCGATCAGCGCGTTGTCGTACTCGGCGTCCTCCTCGTCGCGGCTGGACATGACGGCGAGGACGATGGGGTCGCCCTCCGGGGGCCAGATGACGGCGATGTCGTTGCGCGTGCCGTAGTTCCCGCTCCCCGTCTTGTCGCCGACCTCCCAGCCCTCGGGCACCCCGGCGCGGATCAGCTCGTCCCCGGTCAGGTTGTCGACGAGCATCCGCGTGAGCACCTCGCGCCGGTCCTCGGGCAGGGCGTCGCCGAGGACGAACTCGCGCAGGCTCCCGGCCATGGCGCGCGGCGTGCTCGTGTCCCGGGTGTCACCGGGCGCCCACCGGCTCAGGCCGGGTTCGACGCGGTCGGCCTCGATCACGTCGTCGCCCATCTCCTCCATCGCCCCCTCGAACCCGTCGGGTCCGCCGAGTTCGTCGAAGAGCAGGTTGGCGGCGGTGTTGTCGCTGTAGCGGACGGCGGCGTCGGCCACCTCCATGAGGGGCAACCCGGTGTCGACGTGCTGTTCGGTGACCGGTGAGTGGCCGAACACGTCGTCGGCGTCGTAGGTGACGACCTCCTCCATCTCCTCGGGCGTGTTCCGCTGGAGCACCAGCGCCGCGCTGAAGGCCTTGTGGGTGGAGCAGTAGGCGAACCGCTCGTCGGGGCGGTGCGCGACCTCCTCGCCGCTGCCCGTGTCCACCGCGTAGACGCCCAGCCGCGCGTCGAACTCCTCCTCCAGGTCCGCGAACTCGTCGGCGAACCCGGCGGAGAGGTCGGCCGGGGCCGACCGCCCGGCCGAGCCCTCGGCGGAGGGCCCGGCCGAGGGCTCCGTCCCCGGAGCCGGTCCGGAACCGTCCGCCCCGCAGGCGGCGGCGGGAACGAGGGTGACCGCGGCCAGGGCCGCGAGTCCGGTGCGCCGTAGGGGTGAAAGCAACATCTTCCCTGCTCCTTCTGTCCTGGGGACGTCCGGTCTCCGTGCCCGGTCGGCACGGAGCGCCGTCAGCCCAGCTCCTCCGCGACGATCTCGGCGGCCCGGGCGATCAGCGCGTCGTCGTACTCGGCGTCCTCCGCCTCGCGGCTGGACATGACGGCGAGGACGATGGGGTCGCCCTCCGGGGGCCAGATGACGGCGATGTCGTTGCGCGTGCCGTGGCTTCCGGCGCCCGTCTTGTCGCCGACCCTCCAGTCCTCGGGCACCCCGGCGCGGATCAGCGCGTCGCCGGTGGTGTTGTTGACGAGCAGGTCGTTGAGCACCTCGCGCCGGTCCTCGGGCAGGGCGTCGCCGAGGGTGAACTCGCGCAGGTTCCCCGCCATGGCGCGGGGCGTGCTCGTGTCGCTGGTGTCCCCGGGGGTCCAGTCGTTCAGTTCGGTCTCGATCCGCTCCGGGTCGGTGACGTCGTCGCCGATCGCCTCCAGTTCGTCCTCGAACGCGTCCGGTCCGCCCAGCTCCTCGAAGAGCAGGTTGGCGGCGGTGTTGTCGCTGTAGCGGACGGCGGCGTCGGCCACCTCCATCAGCGTCATGCCCGTGTCCACGTGCTGCTCGGTGACCGGCGAGTAGTCGACCAGGTCCTCCTCGGTGAAGGTGACGACCTCCTCCATCTCCTCGGGCGTGTTCTGCTGGAGCACCAGCGCCGCGGTCAGGGCCTTGTGCGTCGAGGCGTAGGCGAACCGCTCGTCGGGCCGGTGCTCGACCTCCTCGCCGCTGCCGGTGTCCACCGCGTAGACGCCCAGCCGCGCGTCGAACTCCTCCTCCAACCGCTCGAACTCCCGGGCGGGACCGCCGGAGGCCGCCGGAGAGGCCGACTGCTCCGCCTCGGGGGTCGCGGCGCCGTTGGCCGCCGCGCAGCCGGTGGCGGGGACGAGGACGACCGCGGCCAGGGCCGCGAGTCCGGTGCGCCGGTGGGATGAGAACACCATGTGTGCCTGCTCTTCCTGTCCTGGGTGTGCGCGGGTCTTCGTCCGGGGCCGAAGGCGGCCCGGACACGGAAGACCCCCGGTCAGCCGTGCGGGAACCCGCACGCGCCGCCCTGTCGGGCGGCCTCGACCAGCAGTCTGACCGCTGGCAATGATGCTGTCCAAGACAGAAACGACCATTTCCATGCCAGAACGGCATACCATGAGGGCCATGGACCTCGTCGGCGCCTGCAAGGCGTTCGTGAACGTGAGCGAGAGGGGCAGCTTCACCCTCGGAGCCGCCGCCGCGCGCATTCCCCAGCCGGTCGCCAGCAGGCGCATCGCCGCCCTGGAGAGACACCTGGGCGCCCGCCTGTTCGACCGCTCCACCCGCCGGGCCACCCTCACCCAGTTCGGCCGCGACATGCTGCCCTCGGCCAGGCGCCTGGTCCGGCTGGCCGAGGAGATGGAGCACGACGCCGAGAGGGCGGCGCTGCGTCCGCTGCGTCTGGCCGTGCCCGACACCTGCGCCACGCGCGACCTCGCCCTCCTGGGCGCCGAGGCCCGCGAGGAGGGCATCCACCTGGACTTCCGCTCCGCCGCGCCCGCGGCGCGGACCGAGCTGCTGGGCGCCCGCGAGGTGCGCGCCGCCCTGGCGGGGGTGCCGCCCGGCGAGGCCGCGTGGACGGTCCCGCTGGGGCTGGCGGGCGCCGGGGAGCCGCGCGCCGGGGCCGTCTACCTAGAGACCCTGCGCCTGCCCCGCGACCGCTCGTCCTCGCGCGGCCGCCGCGTCTGGCTCCAGCCCGAGGACGACGTCCCCCACGTGCGCGACCCCCTCAACCGCCTGCGCGACGCCGTGGGCCTGCGGCCCGGCCAGGTGGTCCTCGCCGCCTCCCTGGCCTCCGCCGCCGCCGAGGTCCTGGGTTCGGAGGACCTCCTGCTCTGCTCGCCCCGCCAGGCAGAGGACCTGGGGCTGTACTGGCGCCCCACGGGCGAGGTCCGCCTCGCCCGCGGCTACGAGGTGGCCGCCGAGACCGGGGACGAGGCGGAGCGGCTGCGCGCCCTCCTGGGACGGGCGATCGCCCGGTGCCTCGGCGCCCCGGCGGGGGAGAGCCGAGGCGAGCCGTCCGGGCGCGAACCGCTCGGACGCCCCGACCCCGGACAGGAGCCCGCGTGAGCGCCACCGCCCTGGTCCGCGACCTGCGCCGCGAACTCGACGAGGGGGGACTGCGGGGCTCCTTCCTCGTACGTGACCTGCGTACGGGCGAGGAACTGGGCATCGAACCCGACCTGGAGTTCTCGACGGCCTCGCTGGTCAAGGTCCCGCTCGCCGTCGCCACGCTCGAACGGATCCGCGCGGGGGAGATCGACGGCGCTGAGCAGGTCCTCGTGCAGCCGGGCCGGATCACCACCCCGGGGCCCACCGGGGTGAGCCGGTTCCGCCACCCGGCCCGCGTCAGCGTCGAGGACCTGCTCTACCTCAGCATGTGCCTGAGCGACAACGCCGCCACCGACGCCCTGTTCGAGATCACCCCTCCCGAGCGGGTCGCCGCGTCGCTGCGCGCGGCCGGGCTGCGCGGCATCACCGTCCGGCACACGATGCGCGGCCTCAGCGACACCCCCGCCGACCGGCTCGGCCCCGAGGGCGCGCACCTGGCGCACTCGCTGGCCATCGGCGAGGGCACCGCCGGACGGGGGCACCGCATCGAGCAGCTCGACGTCACCCGGGCCAGCTCCGGGGCGGCCCGGGCCTTCGCCGACCTGCTGGAGGCGCTGTGGCGGCCCCGGGCGATCGACCCGGACGTGGCCGCCCGGGTGCGGGAGCTGATGGGCGACAACCTGCTGCGCCACCGGCTGGCCCCCGACTTCACCTCCGACCTCTCCCGGTGGTCGTCCAAGACCGGAACCCTGCTCAACCTGCGCCACGAGATCGGTGTGGTCGAGCACGCCGACGGCCAGGCCTTCGCCGTCGCGGTGCTCACCGAGTCGCGCGTGCCCGCCTACCACCAGCCGGGGGCGGAGGCGCTCATGGCGCGCGTGGCGCGGGAGCTGCGCGACCACCTGCGGGCGGGCGTCCGCTGACCGACGAGGGCGCACCCCTTCACCGTGATCCTCTACCCGTAGCCGAAGCCGGTGCCCGAACCCCGCTGTAAGGCGCAGGCCAGGGCCCTCAGGTCACACCGGCGACGCGTGCGGCCCGACCATGGGGGCGGGCCTCAGCCCCGGGCGGCGAGCCCGAGGGCCGGGGCGAGCCGGGCCAGCACCGGCAGGATGTCGCCGTCCTCGGCCAGCGGCTGCACCGCGACGTGGTCCGCGCCCGCCTCCAGGTGCGCGCGCAGCTCCGCCGCCGCCGACTCCGGCGCGCCCTGCGCGACCATGGCGTCCACCAGCGCGTCGCTGCCGCCGTCGGCGAAGTCCTCGTCGGAGAAGCCCAGGCGCCGGAAGTTGGCGAGGTAGTTGGTCAGCCGGTTGTCGACGTAGACGCTGAGCCCCCTCCTGGCGGTGCGCCGGGTCCGCTCGCGGTCCTCTCCCAGGGCCACCTTGTGCTCGGGAGCCAGCAGCGGGCCCTGGCCCAGAGCCTCGCGCGCGCCGCGGGTGAACTCGGGGTTGACCAGGTAGGGGTGGGCTCCGGCGGAGCGCTCGGCGGACAGGCCGAGCATCCGCGGCCCCAGGGCGGCGACCACGCGCCGGTCCGCGGGCACGCCGCCGCGGTCGAGGGCGTCCAGGTAGTCCACCACCGCGCCGAAGGGCCTGACCGCCTCGGGGCCGTTGGCCTCGCGGTGGCCCGCGCCGATGCCGAGCAGGAACCGGCCGGGGTGCTCGGACTCGATCCGGCGGAAGGAGTCGGCCAGCGCCTCCGCGTCCGCGGTCCAGATGTTGACGATGCCCGTCGCGACCGCGATCCGCGACGTCGCGGCCAGCGCCGTGGACACCTCCTCCAGATCTGCGCCGGGGGAGCCGCCGACCCAGACGGCTCCGTAGCCCAGCCGTTCGATCTCGGCGGCCGCGTCGGCGGTCAGGTCGGTCCTCGTCACCCACACTCCGTAGGTCCCCAGGTCGACGGCGGTGGCGTTCAGGCTCATGTCGGGCCTTTCTTGACGGTGGTGTCGGCGTGCCGCCCCCTGCGGCCCGCCGGACGGACACGGGGGGACCTACCCACCTCCCGCCCCGAACGAGCGCCTCAGGGCGGGGGGGAGGAGAGCCGTCCGGGCCGTCGTGCCCCGTTCTCCGCGGAGCACCGGGCGCGTCTCCCCGGGACGTGCTCCGTGACGCCCGCCCGGTGCGGGGCCGAGGACCCGGCCGCCGGGACGGACCACGGCGCCCGCGCGGCGCGGGGATTCCGGTCACAGCGGGTGCAGGCGTTCGGCCGCGCCCGCGCGCACGGCCTCCGAGACCCGGTCCAGGACCGGGGAGCGCAGGTTCCACCGCTGCCAGTACAGGCGCACGTCCACGGGGCGGTCCGGGGCCAGGGCCACGAGCCGCCCCGAGGCGATGTGCTCCGAGCACTGCGGTTCGGGCACCACGCCCCACCCGAACCCGAGCAGGACGGCCCGGGCGAAGTCCTCCGAGGCCGGGACGTAGTGCCGGGGGCCGCAGGGCTCACCGCCGGGGGACTCGCGCAGGAACCGGTCCTGGAGGTCGTCTCGGCGGTCGAAGTTGACCACCGGCGCCCGGGCGAGCAGCTCCGGGTCCGCCCGGCCGCCGAGGTGCTCCCGGTCGAAGCCCGGGCTGCACACCGCGTGGTAGCGCATCGCGCCCAGCCCCGCCACGGTGCACCCCTGGACCGCCTCGGGGGTGGAGGTCACGGCGGCCATCACCGCCCCCGAACGCAGCAGGGAGGTGGTGTGCTCCTCGTCCTCGCGGTGGATCTCGAACACCGCGCCCAGGTCGGCGGGCGGGTCCGCCAGCGCCTCCAGGAACCAGGTGGCCAGGCTGTCGGCGTTGACGGCCAGCGGCACCGACACCCGGCCCCGCTCGCGCTCGCCCAGCCGCAGCTCCGCGGAGGCGTCCTCGTCCAGCAGCAGCACCTGGCGGGCGTAGCGCAGCACCACGTCCCCGGCGGCGGTGGTCCGCACGGGGTTCGTGCGCTGGACCAGCACACGGCCCGCGGTCTGCTCCATCGCCCGGACCCGCTGGGACACCGCCGAGGCGGTCACGTGCAGCCGCCGCGCGGCGGCATCGAAGGTGCCCTCGTCCACCAGGGTCGTCAGGGTGCGCAGATGGTCGAACTGGAACGGCATCTTAAGCCTCCCTCATGGATCCTAAGAAAGTTTAGCTTTACTGCACACGGGTGCCTGACCTAGCGTTCCGGGGTGAACGAGACACTTCTCCCCGCCATGCTCGGCCTCGGTACCGGGCTGGCGCTCATCGTGGCCATCGGCGCCCAGAACGCCCACGTCCTGCGGATCGGCATCGAGGGCCGCACCGGCACCGTCCTGCCGGTGGTGCTGGTCTGCGCCCTGTCCGACGCGGTGCTGATCACGGCCGGGGTCCTCGGCGTCGGCGTCGTCGTCGAGGCCGCGCCCCTCGCCGTCGCCGCGGTCCGCCTGCTGGGCGCGGGCTTCCTGGTCGTCTACGGCCTGTCCGCCGCGCGCCGCGTCCTGCGCCCCGGCTCCCTCGTGGTCGGCGGCGGTTCCTCCGTCGGGCGCGGGGCCGCGGTGACCACGGCGCTGGTGCTCACCTGGCTCAACCCGCACGTGTACCTGGACACGGTGGTGTTCCTGGGCTCCCTGGCCAACCAGCAGGACGGCGACGCACGTTGGTGGTGGACGGCGGGCGCGGTCACGGGCAGCCTCGTGTGGTTCTTCGGGCTGGGCTTCGGCGCCCGTCTGCTGCGCCCGGTCTTCGCCCGCCCGGGCGCCTGGCGGATCCTGGACGCGCTCATCGCCGCCGTCATGCTCACCCTGGGCGTGCGCATGGCACTCGGCGCCTGAGTCGCCGCCCCTTCGCCGGGCCGGCCGCACCCCGGCGGAGCCCGGTGGCCCGCGCGTGCGCTGGGACCATGGGGTCGTCGTCCACGTAGACCACGCGCGCGGACCGACGTCCTCGGCGGACAGCCGGTCCGGGGCCGGGTGGCGCCCCGCCCGTCCCCGCAGGGCCCCTCCGGGAAGCCCCGCAGGCGTCGTTCGGGGCGGCGTGGTGAGGGCCTCCCTCTGGGATCGTGTACGCCCCGGCCATAAAACGTTTCAAGTAAGGAAGGGTCGCCTGGCCAGTCGAGAGATAGGGTGAACCTTGACACATGAGAAGAGCTGGCGGTAGTTTCAGCCCAGCCTGAGTGAAACGATTCAATGGGCCTTCTCGCCGGTCGTACCGGCGGGCGCGCCCTCCCCGAACGGAGCCCCACCGTGGCAGCACTCCCCGAACGCGGCGCGGACGCCCTGGCCGTCCTGCGACGCCAGCACATCGAACTCCCCTCCTGGGCCTTCGGGAACTCCGGTACCCGGTTCAAGGTGTTCGCGCAGCCCGGCGTCCCCCGTGACCCCTGGGAGAAGGTCGCCGACTCCGCCGAGGTCCACCGCCTCACCGGGGTCGCCCCCACGGTCGCCCTGCACATCCCCTGGGACCGGGTCGACGACTACGCCGCGCTCGCCGCCCACGCGCGCGACCTGGGCATCGGCGTCGGCACCATCAACGCCAACGTCTTCCAGGACGACGACTACCGGCTCGGCAGCGTCACCAACCCCGACCCGGGCGTGCGCCGCAAGGCGATCGACCACCTGCTGGAGTGCGTGGACGTCATGGACGCCACCGGCTCGCGCGACCTCAAGCTGTGGTTCGCCGACGGCACCAACTACCCCGGCCAGGACGACCTGCGCGCCCGCCAGGACCGCCTCGCCGAGGCCCTGTCCGAGGTCTACGACCGGCTCGGCCCCGACCAGCGCCTGCTGCTGGAGTACAAGCTCTTCGAGCCCGCCTTCTACGCCACCGACGTCCCCGACTGGGGCACCGCCTACGCCCACTGCCTGGAGCTGGGGGAGAAGGCCGTGGTCTGCGTGGACACCGGCCACCACGCCGCGCACACCAACATCGAGTTCATCGTCGCGTTCCTGCTGCGCGCCGGGAAGCTCGGCGCCTTCGACTTCAACTCGCGCTTCTACGCCGACGACGACCTCATGGTCGGCGCCGCCGACCCCTTCCAGCTCTTCCGCATCATGTACGAGGTCGTACGCGGCGGCGGCCTGGCCGCCGACACCGGGGTCGCGTTCATGCTCGACCAGTGCCACAACATCGAACCCAAGATCGCCGGTCAGATCCGCTCGGTCATGAACGTGCAGGAGGCCACCGCCAAGGCCCTGCTCGTGGACGCCGACGCGCTCGCCGCCGCCCAGCGCGAGGGCGACGTCCTGGCCGCCAACGCCGCCCTGATGGACGCCTACAACACCGACGTGCGGCCCCTGCTCGCCGACCTGCGCCGGGACCAGGGCCTGGACCCCGACCCCATGGCCGCGCACGCCCGCTCCGGCTACGCCGAGCGCGTCGCCGAGGAGCGCAGGGGCGGCGCCCAGGCCGGGTGGGGCGCGTGAACCGGCCGCCGTCCACGCCAGAGCACAGCAGCACCGAACAGGGAGATCCCGTGTCCGATGTCGTCGAACAGCTCCTCGCCCGCAGCAACACCCTCGGCGCCGACCCGCGCAACACCAACTTCGCCGGGGGCAACACCTCCGCCGCGGACACCCGCACCGACCCCGTCACCGGACAGGACGTCGACCTGCTCTGGGTCAAGGGCTCCGGCGGCGACCTGGGCACCCTCACCGAGGACGGCCTGGCCGTGCTGCGCCTGGACCGCCTGCGCGCCCTCGTGGACGTCTACCCCGGCGAGGACCGCGAGGACGAGATGGTCGCCGCCTTCGACCACTGCCTGTTCGGCAGGGGCGGCGCCGCGCCCTCCATCGACACCGCCATGCACGGCCTGCTGCGCGCCGCGCACGTGGACCACCTGCACCCCGACTCCGGCATCGCCCTGGCCACCGCCGCGGACGGCGAGCGCCTGACCCGCGAGTGCTTCGGCGACCGCGTGGTGTGGGTGCCCTGGCGCCGTCCCGGGTTCCAGCTCGGCCTGGACATCGCCCGTATCGCCGAGGAGAACCCCGACGCCATCGGCGCGATCCTGGGCGGCCACGGCATCACCGCCTGGGCCGAGACCAGCGAGCAGTGCCAGGCCAACTCCCTGGAGATCATCCGCACCGCCGAGGGGTTCTTGGAGGAGAACGGCCGCCCCGAGCCCTTCGGCCCCGTCCTGGAGGGCTACGGCGCCCTGCCCGAGGCCGAGCGCCGCCAGCGCGCCGCCGCCCTGGCCCCGGTCATCCGCGGGCTGGCCTCCACCGACCACCCCCAGGTGGGCCGCTTCACCGACAACGACGTGGTCCTGGACTTCCTGGCCGGGGCCGAGCACCCCCGCCTGGCCGCGCTGGGGACCTCCTGCCCCGACCACTTCCTGCGCACCAAGGTCCGGCCCCTGGTGCTCGACCTGCCCGCCGACGCCCCGCTGGAGCGGGCCGTGGAGCGCCTGCGCGAACTGCACGGGGAGTACCGGGCCGAGTACCGCGCCTACTACGAGCGCCACGCCGACGCCGACAGCCCCGCCATGCGCGGCGCCGACCCGGCGATCGTGCTGGTCCCCGGGGTGGGCATGTTCTCCTTCGGCAAGGACGCCAAGACCGCGCGCGTGGCGGGCGAGTTCTACGTCAACGCGATCAACGTGATGCGCGGCGCCGAGTCCGTCTCCACCTACCGGCCCATCGAGGAGTCGGAGAAGTTCCGCATCGAGTACTGGGCGCTGGAGGAGGCCAAGCTCGCCCGCCTGCCCGAGCCCAAGCCGCTCGCCGCCCGGGTCGCCCTGGTCACGGGCGCGGCCAGCGGTATCGGCAAGGCCATCGCCGCCCGCCTGGCGCGCGAGGGCGCCTGCGTGGTCGTGGCCGACCTGGACGCCGACAGGGCGGCCGCCGCCGCGGCCGAACTGGGCGGCTCCGACACGGCCGTGGGCGTGGCCTGCGACGTCAGCGACGCGGACGCGGTGGCCCGCGCCTTCGCCGCGGCGGCCCTGGCCTTCGGCGGCGTGGACCTGGTGGTCAACAACGCCGGGCTGTCCATCTCCAAGCCGCTGCTGGAGACCAGCGAGCGCGACTGGGACCTTCAGCACGACGTCATGGCCAAGGGGTCCTTCCTGGTCTCGCGCGAGGCGGCCAGGACGATGACCGCCCAGGGCATGGGCGGCGACATCGTCTACATCGCCTCCAAGAACGCCGTGTTCGCCGGTCCCAACAACGTCGCCTACTCCGCGGTCAAGGCCGACCAGGCCCACCAGGTGCGGCTGCTGGCCGCCGAACTGGGCGGCGAGGGAATCCGGGTCAACGGCGTCAACCCCGACGGGGTGGTGCGCGGCTCGGGCATCTTCGCCGGGGGCTGGGGCGCCCAGCGGGCCAAGGTGTACGGGGTCAGGGAGGAGGACCTGGGCGCGTTCTACGCCCAGCGCACCATCCTGGGCCGCGAGGTGCTGCCCGAGCACGTGGCCAACGCGGTGTTCGCGCTGACCGCGGGCGAGCTGTCGCACACCACCGGCCTGCACATCCCCGTGGACAGCGGCGTCGCCGCGGCCTTCCTGCGATGAGCGCCGCCGGAGGGGGCGCCGTCCACGCCGCCGTCGACCTGGGCGCCTCCAGCGGCCGGGTCATCGCCGGGCGGGTCGAGGACGGGCGGCTGCGCACCGAGGAGGTCGCCCGCTTCCCCAACGGGCCGGTCACCGTGCCCGCGGGAAGCCGCGCCGGCCTGCACTGGGACGTGCTGTCCCTGTACGCGGGCGTGGTCGAGGGGCTTCGCCGGGCCGCCGGACCCCACGGCCTGGCCTCGGTCGGCGTGGACTCCTGGGCGGTGGACTACGGGCTGCTCGACGCCGACGGCGCCCTGCTCGGCAACCCCGTGCACTACCGCGACGGGCGCACCGACGGGGTGCCCGAGCGGGTGTTCGCGCACCTGCCCGCCGAGCGGATGTACGCGGTCAACGGGTTGCAGGTGCAGCCGTTCAACACGGTGTTCCAGCTCGCAGCCGCCTCCGGCGGCGCCCAGCTGGCCGCGGCCCGCGATCTGCTGCTCGTGCCCGACCTGCTCGGGTACTGGCTGACGGGCGAGCGGGTCGCGGAGCTGACCAACGCCTCCACCACCGGCCTGGTCGACGTGCGCGAACGCCGCTGGGCCGACGCCTGCCTGGACCTGCTGGAGACGGGCTTCGGGGTCGCGGCGCGGGACCTGCTGCCCGGTCTGGTCGAACCCGGAACCGTCGTCGGCGCCCTCCGGCGCGGCCCGGAACCCGGTGCGGGCCTCGGCGCGGCGGCGGGCGCGCCGCTGGTGGCGGTGGGCTCGCACGACACCGCCTCCGCGGTGGTGGCCGTGCCCGCGGCCACGCGCCGCTTCGCTTATGTCTCCTCGGGGACGTGGTCGCTGGTGGGCGTGGAGCTGGACGCCCCGGTGCGCACCGAGGCCAGCCGGGCGGCCAACTTCACCAACGAGCTGGGCGTGGACGGCACGGTGCGCTACCTGCGCAACGTCGCCGGACTGTGGCTGCTCCAGGAGTCGCTGCGCACCTGGCGGGAGCGGGGGCGTGAGGTGGACCTGGCCGACCTGCTGGCGCGGACCGCCCGCGTGCCCGCGCTGTCGTGCGTGGTGGACGTGGACGACCCCCGGTTCCTGCCGCCGGGGGACATGCCCGCGCGGATCGCCGCGTTCGCCGCCGAGACCGGGCAGCGCCCGCCGGAGGGCGACGCCGAGGTGGCGCGGTGCGTGGTGGACTCCCTGGCGCTGGCCTACCGCCGGGCGGTGCGCCAGGCCGCCGAGTTGAGCGGGACGGACGTGGAGGTGGTCCACGTGGTCGGCGGGGGCTCGCGCAACGCGCTGCTGTGCCAGCTCACCGCGGACGCGGTCGGGCTGGAGGTGGTCGCCGGACCCGCCGAGGGGGCGGCGGTCGGCAACCTGCTGGTGCAGGCCCGCGCGGTCGGGGCGGTGGAGGGCGGCCTGGCCGACCTGCGCCGGATCGTGGCCGACTCCACCGAGGTCGGACGGTACCGCCCGAGCGGGCCGCGGACCCCGTGGGAGGCCGCCGAGCGTCTGCTCCACGGCTGAGACCGGGCCCGCCGCCAAGGTCGGAGGGGCCGCCGTGTGGGCGACCGGGCGCCGGGCTGTGCGGCCAGAGCCGGGGAAGCCCGCACAGGACGACGGGGTCGGTGCTCGCGTGCGAGCACCGACCCCGTCCGGTCAGCTGTCAGGTGAGGGAGGCCTTCGCGGCGGCGCGGCGCGGTCGGCCCGTTCGCGCGGGGCTGCCGTTCCAGGCGCGGCGCCCGCGAGTCGGCGTGACCGTGAGGCCCCGCCCGGCCGGTTCGGTCTCCCGCCTCGGCTCCGGTGCCCGGCTGGCGGGGGTCTCCGTCACGTTCACGGCCCGCACGGGCGCGGGGGAGGGCTGGGGGCTCCGCCGCAGGGCCGTGAGTGCCCTGCGCGCCGCACCCCTGCGGACCCCCAGTCCGCTTCTGGACCCCATCGGGACCAGGGTGTCCACGACCACCGCTACCGTGACCGCAACCGCTACGAAAATCGCCAGCGTCATGTTCCCCCGCTCCCCTTTTCCCCGGACGGCCGTGGCCGTTGATCGCTCACTCCGGCCGCTGCGCCCTCCGCACCGACGACCCGATGTCTCTGCAAGGTGCCCGTGTGATCACCGCTGAAACCCCAGGGAAGACAGTGCATCGTGTGCCGTGCGGTCGAGGACGACTCTAGGTGCGGCCTACGACGCTTTCCGGGCCGCCGTCCGGACCGCGCTCACCGGCTCCGAAGCCGACGGGGCCCGTTCCTGCGCCTCCTCCGCGATCCGGGACCCGCACGGGAACCGGTACCGCCTTCCCCGGCACGTGTCAGGTCCGCGACCGGTTACGGACAGTACGGTGTGCGAACAGGTGCCGGGACAAAGGGGTGGCGCCGCCGCCCGTGAACGTGCTCGATCCAGGACGAAACGGTCCTGTGGCCGGGAAGACATCACCCAGGCGGGGCAGGCAGCGGCGGAAAGAGGCACATGGACGCGGTGGAGGCGTACGCGCGGAACCGCGCCGAACTCGTGCGGCTTCAGCGGCTCCAGAGGACAGGCGGGACTGGTGCTCTCCGCGAGCACCGGTCCCACGCGTTCCGGGTCATGCCGAAGCGGGCTCCGTGGCGGAGCGGTGCGGCCAGCGCGGCCCGGAGGGATCGCCGAGCCGGGCCGTGTGCTCACCCGAAGCCGTCACGGTGAGTCCGTACTCCGTCAGATCCGGGCAGCCCCGCGCCGTCCAGTGGTCGTGCGCCGCGATGACCTCCTCACCCGCCGGCCGCGGGCCGCCCTGTTCCCACCCGGCCGTCCGCGTACGGCCGCGCCCACGACGGGGAGTCCAGCGCCGAGAGCCACACGCACGGTTCGGCTTCGCACCGCACCGCGCTCATGCCGATCCGGATCCCGGGCACCATGAGCGCCAACTGCGGACCGGCCCCGCCCGTGACCACCTCGCGCGCGTCCCCGCCGCGGTTCCACGCGCGCTCGGCCGTGCCGTGCGGGTCGTGCGGAGCGCCGTACCGGGCGCGCTGGTAGCGCGACGTCATGAAGCCGGCGTCGCCCGCGAAGCGCCCCTGCGCGCAACCCTCCTCCGACACCACGAGCCGGGCCATGGCGCCCCCGGGAAGGCCGGCCGTCGGAGCCCGGGGCGTGACGACCACGCCTCCGGACCGGGGCTGCCCGGTCCACGCGCGGGGGACCTCGACCACGGCCCAGGTGGCGATGACCGCGTCGTAGGGCGCATCCTCCGCGTATCCGGCGGCGCCACCGGTCCCGTTGCACGGCGGGCAGTCGATGACCTCCTCGTCGGACCAGGGGCCGCTGCCGTCGCCTCCGGCGATGACCCTGCCCGTTCCGTTGCAAGGGGAGCGGTCCGCCATTCTCAGCCTCTTTCGGGGAAGGGCGAGGAGCACGGGGGGCCGGGCGGGAACGGTCTTCCGAAGCGCTGTCCCGGAGCTTCCAGCGCGGCCACGAACGCCTCCAGCGTCGGCTCGATGACGGTGGGAGCCGTCAGGCCGGAGGGCGACCTGTCGGTGGCCACCCACAGGTCGCCGTTGTGGTGGATGGCGTAGCGGTCGCCGTAGTACCTGCGCAGGGCGAGGAGCGCGGCTTCGGCGTGATCGACCGGGGGTTCGCCGGGTGGGGGAGGACTCTGCACGGGAGTGTCCGATCTGCGTCGGGGACTGATCGAACGCTACAGAGAGTGCCCTACGGGAACCCAGCAGGTTGCACGAAGTTGCACGGAAACTAGTCGAGCGCACCGATCGCCGAGGTGAGCAGCGCTCGGGCCTTGTGTCCGTAGACGGCGAGCCTCTGGAGGCGGCCGAACGCCCTCGTGTACGTCGCCACCTCGGCCGGGGCCTCGATGGTGAGTTCCGCGGTGGTGAGTTCGACCCGGACGAGGCTGTCGTCGTAGACGGTGAACGCTTCGAGCGGCAGCACGAGACGCCGTGTGGAGAAGGGGATGACTCCCACGGAGACATTGGGCAGGGACATGACGGACAGCACATGTCCGAGCTGTCCGGCCATCACTTCGGGAGTTCCCATGCGATACCGCAGAACGGACTCCTCGAGCAGCATCGAGAACCGGTGACCACCCCGCCTGAGGATGCGTGAGCGGTCCATCCGGGCGTCCACTGCCGCGTCGATGTCCTCGTCGTCACCGTCGAGATCGGTGATGGCGGTGAAGAGCGCGGTGGTGTAACCGGGGGTCTGGAGGAATCCGGGGATCACGTTGGGGGTGTAGATCCGAAAGAGCCCGGTCTGCTCGTACAGCGGAACATAGGACTCCTGGAGGTGCCGGAGCCCGGCGCGCTGCTTGCGCCTCCACTCCACGTACAGCGACTCGGCGTTCCGTGACGCGGAGACCAGGTCCTCCGCCTGCTCGTCCGCTCCACAGGCCCTGCACCAGGCCCTGACGTCGGCGTCGGAGGGCGGTGTCTTCGCGTTCTCGATGCGCGAGGACTTCGACTTGTGCCAACCAGTCCGGGAAGCCAGTTCGGCCCCCGTCAGCCCGGCGTCCAGGCGGATTTCTCTCAACCGTGAGGCGACGGCCTCGCGGGCCGCTCGGGCACTGGACTTGGAAGAGGAGCGCACGAACTGGTATCCGGTGTTCTAGGGGTCAGACGCGGAAGTCGGCGTGGGGGACGGCGCGTTCCCAGACGGCCTCGAAGGCCGAGGAGCACAGCTTGGCCAACTCCGGGTCTTCGGTGACTTCCCGCTCAAGCCACCGCCCGTCTCCCGTGAAGTGGTTGACATGGACGATGCGTCCGTCGAAGAGCCAGAAGTCGTTGCCGGGGAACGCTATGTCGGTCGCCTGGCGGCGTGGGAGCCAGCGTACGTGTTCTCCCGCGATGATGTTTCCCTGGGTGCCCGCGTGCTCGAAACGGATGTAGTCCGTCACCGGCATCGAGACCACCCGCGCCCGACGCACGGTGACGCCTCGTGCCGTGGCGTCGGCGACCGCCTGGTAGAAGGGGGCCCACCAGGACGCGCGGTCGTTCCAGTCGCCGCGGTGCCCGACGCGCTTCCACTCCTCGAAGCCCGCGACCTCGTCGGCCACACCGTAGACGTCGCGCAGTTCCAGGTGGATCGCGGACTCCTGGCAGGAGTCGAGCAGGTCATCGAAGGTGGGCGCGTTCCGCGTCATCGCAGGCCTCCCTCAGGATCGTGACCATACGGGCGGGAACACGCACGACCGCTTCGTGGTCGGGGACGGTGCCGACTTCCCGGCACTCGGTCAGGGTTTCTTCGCTGGCCTTCCATCCCTGGATGACCAGGTCGGCTGTGACCTCATCGACGAAGACCGTCGGTGAGCCCTTCATGTCTGATTCCGGGTCCTTGCCGAAATAGCGCAGTGCCATGGATGCTTTCCTCTCGGGCTGGTTGCATCCGGTTGCGCGAACATCCCGTGCCATCACCATACGTGTCAAGTTCGTTACCGGTTACGGACAGTGCGGTGCGCGAAGGGGTGTCGCAAGAAAGCGGTGGCACCGCCGCCCGCGAACGTGCTCGATCCAGGGCGAACCGGGCCCGCGGTCGGGGACATGACTCCCATGCGGGGACAGTCAGCGGCGGAAAGAGGCGCATGGACGCGGTGGAGGCGTACGCGCCGAACGGAGCGGCGCCGAGACCCCGTAGACGCCGCTGGCGGGCGCCGGTGCCGCGCCTCAGCCCTTGCGGGCCAGGCCGCAGTACTCGGGGATGTCGCGCGCCCTTCCGACCTCGACCGGCTCGGGCCGCCACCGGGTGACGCAGACGACCCCGGGTTCGACCAGCGCCAACCCGTCGAAGAAGCGGGTGAAGTCCTCCACCGTGCGCGTGTGGTAGGGCCGCGCGACGCTCTCCCGCCAGCGCCGGAGCGCCGCCAGCGCGCGCTCGTCGGTGACGGCCTCCACGTGGGCGAGGACGCCGTCGCACACGGCCAGGAAACTGCCCGGCGCCAGCGCGTCCGTGTAGGCGCGCACGATGCCCAGGGCCTCCTCCAGGACGCCGAAGTGGCCCATCGTCCCCAGCAGGGACAGCGCGACCGGGCGGTCCAGGTCGAGGGTCGCGCTGGCGCTCTCCAGCACCCGGTCGGTGTCGCGCAGGTCCGCCCCCACGTACCGGGCCCGCTTCTGGTCGGTGCCCACCAGCAGGGCGCGCGCGTGCGCCAGGACCATGGGGTCGTCGTCCACGTAGACCACGCGCGCGTCCGGGGCGTGCGCCCGCGCCACCTCGTGGGTGTTGCCGGCGGCGGGCAGTCCGGCGCCGAGGTCGAGGAACTGGCGGACGCCCTCCTCCCGGGCCAGGTGGCCCACCGCGCGGCGCAGGAAGAGCCGGTCCCCCCGGACGGCCTCGACGACCTGGGGCGCCAGCCCCGCGACGGCGTCGCCCATCTCGCGGTCCACCGGGTAGTTGTCCCTGCCGCCGAGCCAGTAGTCCCGCACCCGCGCGGTGTGCGCGACGCCGGTGTCGATGGGGATGTCCGTCATGGTGGCCTCTCGGGTGGGGCGGGCCGCGACAAGCGGTACGCGCAGTCTCATGCGTCCCATGACCCGCCCGCAACCCGAAAAATCCCGTCATGAAGGGCGTCGCGCTCCATCCGACCCCTCCGCGGTGCCGCCGCTGCCGGTGACGTCGGTGTCGATCTCGGCACCGGCCACGGCGCGGCGCAGGCGGTTG
Organism: Nocardiopsis dassonvillei subsp. dassonvillei DSM 43111; assembly: GCF_000092985.1. Lineage (GTDB taxonomy): Bacteria > Actinomycetota > Actinomycetes > Streptosporangiales > Streptosporangiaceae > Nocardiopsis > Nocardiopsis dassonvillei. The sequence goes on along the minus strand of NC_014210.1, from coordinate 2,823,330 downwards.
AGGCGCTGGTGGGCCGCGACCGATCCGGTGCGGTCGCGGGCGGCCAGCTCCATGGTGAGGGCGTGGGCCACCAGCCAGCTCGCGAGGTTCTCGCTCGCGGCGCCCGAGGTGGAGGGCGGGGTGGTCAGGACCGCCTCGACCCGTTCGCGGACGGCCTCGCCCACGGCCTCGGTGACCACGACGACGGGCGCCCCGACCTCGGCCGCGTGGTCCAGGAGGGCGTCGATCTCCCGGAAGAGCCGCAGCGGCGCGAAGACCACCACGGCGTCGTCGCCGCCGATGCCCAGCAGGTCGTCGGCGAGCCGGAACCCGGTCGCCTCCAGGACGGTGCACCGGCGGCCCATCCGGCCCAGTTCGACCGCGAAGTAGCGGGCGGTCGCCGAGGCCGGTCCGATGCCGTAGGCGACGGTGCGCCCGGCCGCCTCGACCAGGCGGACCGCGGTGTCGAAGGCCCCGGCGTCGAGGACCTCGGGCAGCCCCCGCAGCAGGTCGACGCTGTCGGCGAGGACCTGGTCGAACACGCGCGTGCCGCTGAGGCGCTCCAATCGCTGGTCCAGGACCAGGGCGGGGTCGCGCCGGGTGGTGAGCATGTCCATGACCGCGCGCTTGAGTTCGCGCAGGCCGCCGTAGCCCAGCGACCGGGCCGTGCGCACGACGGTGGCGTCGCTGGTGCCCGTGCGGGAGGCCAGTTCGGCGGCCGACGCGGTCACGGCCTCCGAGGGGCGGTCGAGCAGGAAGTCGGTGACCGCGCGCTCGCGGGGGGAGAGCGAGTCGAGCCGGGCGCCCACCCGCTCGCGGAACCCGCCGCCCTCCTCTGGTGAAGTTTTCATTTCGTCATTGACCTAACCATGTAGTTAAAACTACGCTCCCGTGAGACCGACCACACAGTGAGGGAGTGGCCGATGACTTACCAGTTTGTGATTATCGGGGGCGGAGTGCACGGCTGCGCCACCGCGTGGCAGCTCGCCGAGGCCGGGGCGGACGTCCTGCTCCTGGAGGCCCGCGAGGTGGCCTCGGGGGCCTCGGGCGGCTTCGGCCGCCGGGGCGTGCGCGCCAACCGGCGCGACCTGCGCGAACTGCCGCTGATGCGGGCCGCCTACCGTATCTGGCCCACGCTCGACCGGCGCCTGGGCGCGGCCACGGGCTACCAGCGCACGGGTGGGATGTTCCTCATCGAGCAGGAGACCACCGGCACCAGGGGCGGGCTGGTCGCCGCGCACACCCACGCGGCGGTGCAGCGGCGCCTGGGCGTGCCCACCGAGGTGCTCGACCGCGACGGCGTCCTGGCACGGGAACCCGGTGTCTCGGAGTCCGTGCGGGCGGCGCTGTACTGCCCCCTCGACGGCACCGCCGACCACACCGCCACGACCAGGGCGTTCGCCGACGCGGCGCGCGGGCGCGGCGCCGTGATCGCCGAGCACAGCCCGGTCACCGCCGTCGAGCGCTCCGGGGACCGCGTCACCGCCGTGCGCACCGCGCGCGGGGAGCGCCACGAGGTGGGGGAGGCGCTGCTGGTGCTCAACAACGCCGGGGCCGCCGACCTGCTGCGCACGCAGTTCGACGTGGAGCTGCCGGTGTGGCGGATCCTGCCGCAGGCGCTGCGGCTGACCCCCCGTTCCACCCCGCCCCTGACCCACCTCGTCGGCCACGACCACCGCTCGCTGTCGCTGAAGCCGCTGCCCGACGGCGCCGTCATGGTGAGCGGCGGGTGGCGCGGCCGCTGGGACGCCGACAGCGGCCGGGGCCGGACCGTGGAGGAGAACGTGCGCGGCAACATGCGGGCCGCCGCGGAGGTCTACGCCGACCTCGCCGACGCCGAACTCGACCTGGCCGACGCCTCCCGGCCGGAGTCGTGCAGCGCCGACGAGATCCCCGTCATCGACCGGATCCCCGGGACCGCCAACGCTCTGGTCGGCACCGGCTGGACCGGGCACGGCTTCGCCATCGCACCGGCGGTGGCCGAGTCGCTCGCGTTCTGGGCGCGCACCGGCGCGCGCCCCGACAACCTCGCCCCCTTCTCGTTCGCGAGGTTCTAACCCAGGCGCGGGACCGGGGGCCGCGCGCGACCCCGGTCCGGCCCGCCCACGCGGCCGCCGACCCCACCCCCGATCCGCGCGTACGAAGGAGCAGCGTGTTCCCCACAGACGAAGTCGGCGGCGACGCCGTCACCACCCTGCTGTTCGCCGTCACCGTCCTCGGCCTGCTCGTGCTCGCCGGGGTCGTGCTGCGGCTGCTGATCGCCCCGCTGCGCCGCCTGTTCGTCCCGGCCGCGCTCATCGGCGGCGTCCTGGGGGCCGCGCTGGGGCCCTACGGCGCGGGGCTGTTCCCCGAGAGCATGACCGGCACCTGGGCCGCGTTGCCCGGGGTGCTGATCACCGTGGTCTTCGCCCCGATGCTCATCGGCGTGCGCATCCCCAACCCGCGCAGGAGCTACCACCTCATCGCGCCGCAGCTCCTGTTCGGCTACATGGGCGACCTCCTGATGATCGGCGTCCCCGTGCTGGTGTGCGCCGCGCTGCTCATGCCCTTCTGGGACGTGAACGCGATGTTCGGCACCGTCATCGAGGTCGGCTGGCCGGGCGGGCACGGCACCGCAGCGGGAATGGGGCCGGTCTACGCCGAACTGGGCTGGACCGACGGCGGCGCGCTCGCGCTGGCGGCGGCCACCGCCGGGCTGGTGTTCGGGATCGTGGTGGGCATGGTGCTCATCAACATCGGTGCCCGCCGCGGCCACCTGCGCCACCTCAGCGCGGACCGCGGCGAGGAGGCGCCCGAGGTCCTGCCCGAGGAGGCGCGGACCCCGATGGGGCGCGTGACCCTCAACAAGGACCTCGTCGACGGACTGGCCTTCCACGGGGCGCTGATCGCCGCGGCGGTGCTGATCGGCTGGGTGCTCCAGTACTTCCTCGGACTCGTGATCCCCGGCATGCCGCTGTTCCCGCTGGCGATGATCGGCGGCGGCGTCGTACAGGCGGTCATCTCGCGGACCCGGCTGGGCGAGGCGGTGGACCCCGGCAGCCTGCGCGCCATCCAGGGGGTCGCGCTCGACCTGCTGGTGGTCTCTGCGGTCGCGTCCATCGCGGTGCCCGTCGTGCTCGGCAACATCGTGCCGCTGCTGGTTCTGGTCGCGGTCGCCGCGCTGGTCACGGTGGGCTTCTTCTACTGGGCGGGTCCGCGGATGTTCCGCGACTCCTGGTTCGAGCACGCCATCGTCAACTTCGGAACGCTGACGGCGGTGGCCTCGGTCGGCCTCATGCTGCTGCGCACGGCCGACCCGGAGCTCAGGACCGACGCCGCGCGGGCCTACGCGCTGCGCGCGCCCTTCTTCAGCCCGATCGCCGGAGGCGGGATGCTGACGGCGCTGCTGCCGCTGATCGCGGTGAACTACGGGCCCTGGGCGCTGGGCGTCGGAGCGCTCCTCGCCGCGGCGGCGGTGTACGTGCTCGCGCGGGTGCTGGGGATCTGGCGGCGGCCCGGAGCGGGCGTCGGCGCCGCGGCCGGGGGCTGAGCCGCCGGTTCCGGGCGCGAACGCGAGAGGCCCTCCCCGGGGGCGATTCCGGGAAGGGCCTCTCCTGTGCGGGGTTGGTCAGTCGGCGGACGGCTCCCGGCCGGTCCGCGCGGTGCCCGTGGCGCCGACCGTGCTCGTCGGCTCCGTCGGGGCACCGGCCTCGGGGGCCCGCGCGGCCTCCTCGGTCCCCTCGGTCTTAGCGGCCTCCGCGGCCGGATCGGGCAGGTCCAGGCTGTCCCGCAGCTGGACCCGGGGCAGGAAGAGCGCCAGCACCAGGCCGACGAGGGCGATGCCCGTGGCGAGCAGGAACAGGTCGCCGGTGGACGTGCCGTAGGCGCCCTCGACGATCTCGCGCAGGAACGGCGGCATGGCGTCCAGGTTCAGGGTGCCGGCGTCCCCGCCTCCGGCGGTGGCGCTCACCCCGGACTCGGACAGGCCGTCGGAGATGTTCGTGGAGACGCGGTTGGCCAGGAAGGCGCCCAGTACGGACACGCCCATGGTGCCGCCCAGGGTGCGGAAGAAGGCGACCGTGCCGCTGGCCGCGCCGATCTCGCGCAGCGGGACGGAGTTCTGCACCACCAGGACCAGGTTCTGCATGGACATGCCGACCCCCAGCCCCATCAGCACCATGCCCCCGCACACGATGAGCAGCGGCGTGGTCGCGTCGATGGTGGCCAGCACCAGGAAGCCCAGGGTCAGCGTGACCATGCCGGTGACCACGTAGGACTTGACCCGTCCCGAACGCGAGACCATGCGCCCGGACACGGTCGAGGAGATCATCGTCCCCAGCATGAGCGGGGCGGTCAGCAGACCGGCCTCGGTGGGGGAGTAGCCGCGCGCCAGCTGGAAGTACTGGCCCAGGAAGACCGCCCCGCCGAACATCGCCATGCCGACCGCGGAGCTGGCCAGGATGGCGATGGCGGTCTCGCGCCGCATGACCAGGTGCAGGGGCACGACCGGCTCCGACACGCGCGCCTCCACCCACACGGCCAGGCCGAGCAGCAGCAGGCTTCCGGCGACCATGGCCCCGGACTGCCAGGAGATCCAGGCGAAGTCGTTGCCCACGAAGGTCACCCACAGCAGCAGGAGGCTGACGCCCGCGGCGATCAGCGCGGCGCCCGCGTAGTCCACCTTCGTGTCGGGGCGGCGCACGTCCACCAGCTTGAGCGTGCGGCTCAGCGCGACCAGGGCCACCAGCATGAACGGCACGCCGATGAGGAAGCACCAGCGCCAGCCCAGGCCGGGCAGGTCGGCCAGCAGCCCGCCGATCAGCGGTCCGCCGACGGTGGCCACGGCCATCACCGCGCCGATGTAGCCGTTGAGGGTGCCGCGCTGCTTGGGGCTGACCATCGCGGCGATGATCACCTGGACCAGGACCTGCGAGGCGCCCATGCCCAGGCCCTGCACGGCCCGGAACGCGATGAGCTGGCCGGTGGTCTGCGCGAACCCGCACAGCAGCGACGAGACGATGAACAGCCCGATCGAGAGCTGGAGCAGCTTCTTCTTGTCGAAGAGGTCGGCCAGCTTGCCCCAGACCGGAGTGGAGGCGGTGGAGGCCAGCAGGGTCGCGGTCACCACCCACGTGTACTGCGACTGGCTGCCGTCCAGCGCCCCGACGATCTGGGGGAGGGCGACCGACACGATCGTGCTGCTGAGCATCGTCACGCCCAGCACTATGAGCAGGCCGCTCAGGGAACGCAGGATCGAGGGCTGCCCGGTGTCGGGTAAGGGACGGGAAGTGCGCACGGATGGACCTCTGAGAAGGAAGACGGGGCGGCGCGGGAGGCCGCGGGACTGCTCGGTTGCCGTGGGTGGCCAAAAATGTGCAGAAGAGGCATTTTTGCACCCACTGTAGAATATCACCGGGGTCACGATCCGGGGGCTGGTCGAACGTGGGAAAGCCGACATCCGCCTCAGGGAATGCCCGCGCCGTTCGCCGGGCGTCCGTCCTCGGCCCGTGCCCGCTCCACGCCGCTCCCCGGGGTCCGCGCCGGTCCCGCGTCCTCCGTCGGGGCGCCCGACCCGCGCCCCCGTGATCCCGTTCACGGTTCGGTCCGGGTCCTCCCGCGTCCCCGTCCGCGATCCGGCCCGCCTCCTCACTCCGCGGTGCGCCCGATCCCGGTCCGCGGCCCGCGTCGCTCCTGATCAGCGCCCCGCCGCGCCCGCGTGCCGTGTCCCTCGGTCCGGTTCCCGCGGGGTGTCAGCCTCGCGGACGGATCCTCGACGGCGGGGGAGGGGGTCGAAGACAGGCGCGGTCCGCGCGCATGGCGCTCCTCCGATGGGGCAGACTGCCGAGGTAACCCTCGAAAAACTGTCTTCTCGAAAAACGAGCTACAAGGACGCGCATGACCTCCCTCCTCTTCGCCGCCTTCGCACTGGCCCACCTGTGCCTGACCGCCTGGCTGGTCCGGCTGGCGCTCTCCCGGCGCTCCCCGCACACCTGGCTGGTGGCGGTCGTGGCCGCCGGACTCGTCTACGACAACGGGATCGTGGCGCTGGGCTCCACCATCGGCGCCGGAGACCTCCTGCTCGCGCTGAACCTGCCGCGCTTCGTGGTGCACGCCCTGGTCACGCCTCTGCTCATCGTCTTCGCCGCCGGGGCGGCCCGCGACGCCGGGCTCGCCTGGGCCCGCCCGCGCGCGGTGCGCGCCGGGTTCTGGCTGCTGGCGGCCGCCCTCATCGTCTACGGCGTCGTGACCGAACTCGTGGGGCTCACCCTGGTGCCCGGCCGCGAGGGCGACGCGCTGCGCTACTCGGCCGCCGAGTCGGCCCTGCCGGTCCCGGCCGTGACGACCGTCGTCGTGCTGCTCGTGGTCGGGGTGGCGCTGCTGGTGCGGGCGCGCAGCGGGTGGATGCTGCTGGGCGCCGCCGTCATGTTCGCGGCCTCGGCCGTGCCCACGGTGCCGCTGGCGGTGGGGAACATGGGCGAGGTGGCGCTCATCGCCGGGCTCGCCCTCACCGCGCGCCGGGCGGACCGCGCCTCCGTCAGGCCCTCGGCGCCGTCCCGGTGAAGAGGGCTTGGAGGACCTGGTCGGCGTAGGCGCGTGGGTCAGGGGGCTCTCCGGCGACAGCGACCGGTGGTACAGAGGACCCGGACAGAGGGCCCGACAGGATCGCCGTGCCCGGGCCGATGGCGTGGTCCCGCGCGATCTGCCCCTTGTGCCGGGCCGCGCCGACGACGGGCGCGCGGTCAGACGGCGGGGATGGCGGTCCCGGTGAGCTGCTCGGAGACCCGCCAGACCCGCTCGGCCTCGTCGGCGCCGCGCAGCGGGGTGTAGAGCCGCTGCTCGGCGGGCGGGCCGCCGAGGTTGCCGGGGCCGCTCGGGCTGTAGAGCATGCCCGGCTCGGCGGCCGGGTCGGTCGCGGCCATGAGGGCGGGCAGCTTCGCGCTCTCGACGGTGCCCAGCAGGATGCCGCGGGCCGAGAGCGCGCGGATCAACCGCACGCCCAGGGTGTCCCGGTCGCGGCCGAGTTCGGGGCGGGCGGCCAGGAGGCTGGTCGGTGCCACCCCGGGGTGGGAGAGGTTGCTGGTGATTCCCCAACCGTGGGCCCTGCTGCGGCGTTCCAGTTCGAGGCCGAAGAGACCGAACGCGATCTTGGACTGGCTGTAGGCGCGCATGCCGTCGTAGGAACGCTCCCAGTTCAGGTCGTCCCAGTTGACGGCGCCCCGCCTCGCGGCGACGCTGATCTGCGAGGTCACCCGCGCCCGACCGGCGCGCAGCAGCGGTAGGAGGCGGCCCACCAGGGCGAAGTGGCCGAGGTGGTTGGTGCCGAACTGGACCTCGAAGCCGTCCGCCGTGGTCTGCCGGTCCGGCGGGGTCATCACACCCGCGTTGTTGATGAGGATGTGGATCGGCAGGCCCTCCTCGCGGAGCGTGTCGCCGAGGGCCGCGACCGAGGCGAGAGAGGACAGGTCGAGGTCGCGCAGCGAGACCCGGGCGTCGGGGCGACTCCGGCGGATCCTGGCGATCGCGTCCTCGCCCTTGCGCGGATTGCGGACGGGCATGATCACCTCGGCGCCCGCGGCGGCCAGCCTCATGGCCATCCCCAGGCCCATCCCGTCGCTGGCGCCGGTGACGAGCGCGCGCCTCCCGGTCAGGTCCGGCACGGTGATGTCGATGGTTCGACGCGGCATGGCTCTGCTCCCTCGTGTCCTCACGGACGCGCGTTCGGGCGGTTCCCGCTCCCTCCGTACCTGGTGCACGGTGCGCAGGAACGATCCTCCGCCCAAGGCGGGGTCGGTAACCACGGCCTCCCGATCCCAGGATCGGCGGGTCACCCCTCGCGCCTCTTCCACCTCCTCGACGGTAAGGGGGGATCGGCGGTCCGTGGTTACCGCCGCGCGCGCAAGGTAGACACGGAGCAGCACCACTGGGAAGAAGGAGTGCCGTGATCGATCGCACCGGGCTGGCCGAGTTCCTCCGCACCCGCCGGGAAGCGCTGCAACCCGAGGACGTCGGGCTGCCGCGCGGGCAGCGCCGCAGGACCAGCGGACTGCGGCGCGAGGAGGTCGCCGCGCTGTGCCACATGTCGACCGACTACTACTCGCGGCTGGAGCGGGAGCGCGGACCGCGGCCGTCGGGACAGATGCTCTCCTCCATCGCCCAGGGGCTGCACCTGTCACTGGACGAGCGCGACCACCTGTTCCGCCTGGCCGGACACAACCCGCCCCCGCGCGGCACGGTCAGCGACCACGTCAGCCCCGGCCTGCAACGGGTCCTCGACCGCCTGGACGACACGCCCGCGGAGATCGTCACCGAACTCGGCGAGACCCTGCGCCAGTCCCCGATGGGCGTCGCGCTGACCGGGGACACGACGCGGTTCACGGGGCCCGAACGCAGCTCGGGGTACCGGTGGTTCACCGATCCCGACTCCCGAAGGATCTACGCGCCCGAGGAGCACCCGTTCCTCACCCGCATGTACGCCTCGGGTCTGCGCGAGATCGTCACCCTGCGCGGCCCCGACTCGCGGGCCGCCCGCCTCGCCGACCTGCTCCTGGACCGGAGCGAGGAGTTCCGGCGGGTGTGGGAGGACCACGAGATCGGTGTGCGCCCCCACCACGTCAAGCACTTCGTGCACCCCGAGGTCGGTCCCCTGGAGCTGAACTGCCAGAGACTGGTCGACCCCGGCCAGGCCCACTCGCTGCTCGTCTACACCGCCGTCCCCGGCAGCGAGAGCCACGACAGGCTGCACCTGCTGTCGGTCATCGGAGCCCGGGCGCTGGGCTGAGCACCCGCCGCCACGCCTCCCCCGCCCGTCACGGGCCGGAGGCGGCGATCTCCTGGCCCCTGTCCAGGACGGCGCGCGGGTCCCCGTCCGGGGCCACGGCCGTGCCCAGCTCCCCGGCCATCGTGCCGCGCAGCTGGGCCCAGACCGGTTCGTAGGTGGGGTCCAGCCGTGCCTCGGGGATCTGCTCGACGTACTGCCCCACGTCGGGGTCGTCGCGGAACTCCTCGACGCCGGACTCGGTGGTCGGCAGCAGCCCCTCGACCTCCAGGTAGGCGGTGTAGTTCTCCGGTTCGTAGAAGTAGTCCAGGAACTCGGTGACCAGCTCCTGGTTGCCGGGGTTGTCGAAGGCCACCAGGTAGTCCTGGATGCCGTGGGTGGAGGGCTCGGCGCCGCCGTTGGTCGGGTGGGTCGTCGTGCCGTAGTCCACGCCCGCCTCGTGCACCGGGTCCAGGAACGCGCTGCCGCCCAGCGGCGCGTACACCATGGCGGCCCTGCCCTGGGCGAAGAGCGGCCACGTGCCGTCGGGGCGGTTGGTCTGCCCGGGGTTGGGCTGGGTGGCTTCGTGCTCCACCACCAGGTCCCGGAGGAACTCCAGCGTGGCGACGTTGCGGTCGCTGTTGACCGTCCACTCGCCGTCCTGCTTCCAGCCGCCGCCGTTGGAGCGCGCCCACGTGCCGAACTCGTAGTCGCCGCCGTCGAAGCCCAGCGCCAGCGCGTAGGGGACGTGGTCGCCGGGGAGCGCCTTGACGCGCTCCGCCGCCTCCAGGAACTCGTCCCAGGTCCGCGGGGGCTCGCTGATCCCGGCCTCGGCGAAGATGGTCCGGTTGTAGTACATCGCGTTCACCGTCGCGACGAACGGCAGGGCGTACTGCTCACCCTCCAGCGAGGCGTTCTCGGCCAGGACCGGGACGAAGTCGGTGAACTTGTCCTCGGGCAGCACGTCCCGCGCCGGGTGCAGCAGGCCCGCCTCGGCGTAGTCGGCGAAGAGGTTCGTGTTGAGGATGTCGGGGAACTGCCGGGTCTGCACCATCGTGTTGACCTGGTTCTGGAGGTCGTCCCAGCCGATCACCCGCAGCCGGACGCTCGTGCCGGGGTGGTCGGCCTCGAAGTCCTGGATCAGGTCGGTCCAGTAGGGCTGGGTCCCCTCGGTGTACTGCGCCACGACCAGCTCGATGGTGTTCGGGTCCCCGCCCCCGTCCCCACCGCACCCCGCGGCGAGCAGCGCGGCCGCCGACAGCGCGGCGGCCACGGCGGTGGCCCGCGGTCTCTGTCTCCTCATCGACTACCCTTCCCTTCCGCTTCCCGGCGGGGACGCGTCAACGAACACTGCCCGTGCTCAGGCCGCTGACCAGGTACTTCTCAATCAGGGCGAAGAGGACCACTGTGGGGACGACGGCCATCAGCCCGGCGGCGAAGAGGTACTGGTAGTTCGTCTCGTACAGGCCGATGAACTGCTGGACCCCCACGGTCAGCGGCACCCTGCCCTGCGAGGGGTCGTTGAACAGGGTCAGCGCGACGATGAACTCGTTCCACACCTGGATGAAGGTGAAGACGACCACCGTGATGATCCCCGGCGCCGACAGCGGGACGACGATCCCGAGCATGGTCCGGAAGCGGCCGAGGCCGTCCATCATGGCCGCCTCCTCGGTCTCCCGCGGGACCGCCCGGAAGTGGGTGTTGAGGATCCACACCGCGAAGGCGATGTTGAAGGCGGAGTTGACGGCGATGATGAACCAGTAGGAGTTCACCGCGCCGAGGAAGAGCGCCTCCCGGTACAGCCCGATGATGAGCGCCACCGCCGGGAACATCTGGGTGATGAGGATCAGGCCGAGGAAGGTACCCTTACCCCGGAAGTCGGAGCGGGCGACGGCGTAGGCGGCGGGCGCGGCCACGGCGAGCACGACCAGGGTCGAGACCCCGGCGACGGTGAGGCTGACCCGGAAGTACTCCGCCAGCGGGATCCGGCTCCACACCTCGACGTAGTTCGACCACGCCCAGTCCTGGGGCAGGTAGGTCGCGGGGACGGCGAACAGCTCCGCGTCGGTCTTGAGCGAGCCGAGGAACATCGCGGCGTAGGGGGCGAGGAAGAACAGGGCGACCAGCGCCCCGACCAGGGGGAGGACGGCGCTCCTGACGCGGCGCCACACCCGGCCGCCCGCGTCCGCCGCCGGGCGCAGGAGTGGAGCGCACGCGCTCGTCGCGCGCCCGCGCAGGGACGACCACGAGCGCGCGGCCCGGCCGGTGAGCGAGCGGACGCCGCCGGGCACCGCCGAGGCCAGGACGCGGCCCGCCCGGTCGCGGCGGCCCGGCCGCAGCAGCCAGGCCAGGAACGCGATCAGCCCGACCAGGAAGGCCACGTTGAGCACCGCGAGCGCGGCGGCCTCGCCCGGGTCCAGCTGCTCCTTGAAGGCGATCTTGTACATCCACGTGACCGTGGTGTCGGCGTGGTTCCCGGCGATCGAGCCGGTGATCACCCAGATGAGCGTGAACGCGTTGAACACGTGCAGCATGTTCAGCACGAACGCCACCAGCAGTGAGGGGCGCAGCAGCGGCAGGGTGACGTGCAGCCACCGCCTCCAGGCCCCGGCGCCGTCGATCCTGGCCGCCTCGTGCACCTCGGTCGGGATCGTCTGGAGACCGGCCAGCAGGACGTAGGTCGTGAAGGGGACCGACGTCACGACGCCGACGACCATGATCGAGGCGAAGGCCGTGGCGGGGTCCTTGTACCACTCGTGCGGTGCGTCGAGGACCGACAGGTCCATCAGCAGGCGGTTGACCAGGCCGTTGCCGCCCTCCAGCAGGAACCGCCAGACCGTCGCGGTCATCACCAGGGAGGCCGCCCAGGGCACGACGACGGAGAGCCGTACGAGTCGGCGCCCGCGGAACTCCTTGGTGAGGAACTGGGCCAGGGCCAGGGACACCAGGAGCGTCACCCCGAGGACGACCACCAGCCACGCCAGCGTGTTGGCCACCACCCCGGGCAGCGCGGGCTCCCCCAGCAGCCGCCGGTAGTTGTCCAGCCCCGTGAACCCCTGGATCTGCCCGATCCGGTCCACGGCCAGGAAGGACAGCCAGACCATGTAGAGCGCGGGGAAGACGATGACCAGGCCGATGAGGGCGGTGGCGGGCAGCAGCCAGCGCGTCGCCGACGTGCGCCGCCACAGGTCACGGGCGGGCCGGGGCGGGGTGTCCCCGGAGCGGCCGCCGGGGCGGTCCCGACCGCCCCGGCGGTCCGGCGGGGGGAGCGGGGCGCGTTCGCGCTCCGCTCCGACCCCGCCCGTGGGCCGCGCGGTGTCAGCCATGTCCGTTTCGGGTGTACGCGAGGACCATGGTGAGCGCTCCCTCCGGTAGTCGATGAGTGACTATCGTCACGTTCTGGTTGATTGGTGTCAAGCTTTAGATCCTCCTTCTGTTCACTAGTAATCATCATGTGCTCATGTAATGATCGTTGGGTGTGACCGGCCCGAGCCCGGGCCCGACCGGGCGCCGCGCCCGTCCGCCGGAGCGGGCGAACGGTCGCCGCGACGGCCTCGGCCGCCGCCGAGGCGGCCAGAAGGGGGAACGAGCATGCCCGACGACGCGAGCCGACCCGCGGTCATCCCGGTGCCGACGCTGACGGAACCGCGTCCGGGCGCCCTCCGGCTGGACCGCGGACTCTCCCTGCGCGTCGAACCGGAGGCCGCGCTGGCGGGCGCGCTGTTACGCGAGGTCCTGGCCCCGCTGACCGGACCTGGGGCCGGGGGCGGTCCGGGCGGCGGTCCTGCCCCCGTCACCGTGCGCGTGGACCCCCGACGGGCCCGCGAACACGGCTACACGCTGACCGTGGACACCGACGGCGTCGAGATCGTCGGCGCGGACCCGGTCGGGGCCTTCCACGGCGCGCAGACCCTGCGCCAGCTCCTGCCCGCGCGGCTGTGGCGGACGGGCGCGTCCGCGCGGGGCGCGGGCATCCCCTGCACGCGCGTGGAGGACCACCCCCGGCTGCGCTGGCGCGGCCTCATGCTGGACGTGGCCCGGCACTTCCTGCCCAAGGACTTCGTCCTGCGCCTGATCGACCTGCTCGCCCTGCACAAGCTCAACGTCCTGCACCTGCACCTGACCGACGACCAGGGCTGGCGGATCGAGGTGCCCGGCTACCCCCGGCTGACGGAGGTCGGCGCGTGGCGGGCGCGCACCGTGGTCGGCGACGACCTCGGCACGAGCCCCGATCCGGTCTACGACCAGACCCCGCACGGCGGCTACTACACCGAGGCCGACCTGCGCGAGATCGTGGCGCACGCCCGCGACCGGTGCGTCGAGGTGGTCCCGGAGATCGACATGCCCGGCCACATGCAGGCGGCCATCGCCGCCTACCCCGAACTCGGCAACACCGGCGCCCCGACGATCGTGCGCGAGCGCTGGGGGGTGGGCACCCGCCTGCTCAACGTGGACGAGACCGCGCTGCGGTTCTGCCGCGACGTCCTGACGCACGTGATGGACGTTTTCCCCGGCCGGTACGTCCACTGCGGCGGGGACGAGGTCCCCAAGGACGAGTGGCGCGACAGCCCCCGCGTGCAGGAGCACATCCGCCGACTGGGGCTCGCGGACGAGGAGGAGCTCCAGGGCTGGTTCACCGGGTACATCGCCGCGTTCCTGGCCGAGCACGGCCGCACGCTGGTGGGCTGGGACGAGGTCCTGGACGGGGGAGCGCTCCCCGCCGACGTGGCGGTGATGGCCTGGCGCGAGCAGGAGAGGGGCGAGGCCGCGGCCCGGCTCGGCCACGAGACGGTCATGGCGCCCACCAGCCACGTGTACCTCGACTACTACCAGGACGAGGACACCGCGGCCGAGCCCCTCGCCTTCGGCGGCGGCTTCGTGCCGCTGTCCACCGTCTTCGACTTCGAACCGGTGCCCGCCGCGCTGGACGGGGAGGCCGCCCGGCGCGTCGTCGGCGCCGAGGCCCAGATGTGGACCGAGTACGTGGCCACCGAGGAGCACACCGAGTACATGCTCTTCCCCCGCCTGTGCGCCTTCGCCGAGGCCGTCTGGCGCCAGCCGGGCGAGCGCGGCCACGACCGCGCCGACTTCCTCGCCCGGCTGCGCGCGCACCTGGAGCGCCTGGACGCCCTCGGGGTCGGCTACCGGCCGCTGGACGGAAGGAACGGCCCGTGAGTCCCTCAGGCCCGGGCCGCGGTTCAGGCCTGGACGACCTCGACCCCGGCCCTGGTGAAGCCGTCCACGACGTCGGGGTCCGCGTCCTTGTCGGTCACCAGGACGTCGATACCGGCGACCGGCAGGATCCGGGCGAAGGCCCGCTGGCCGATCTTGTGGCTGTCCGCGGCCACGATGACCCGCTCGGCGCGCCGGGCGAGCAGCGTGTTGGCGGCGGCCTCGTCCTCGTCGAAGGCCATGGCGCCGATGTCGGCGCCCACGGCGTCGGCCCCGATCACGGCCACGTTCAGGGAGAGCGTCTCCAGGACCCGCTCGGCGAGCGGCCCCACCAGCTCGTAGGAGCGGGGGCGCACGACCCCGCCCACGACGACCACCTTGATGTGGGGGCGCACCAGGAGTTCGGTGGCGATGTTGAGCGCGCTGGTCACCACGGTCAGGCCGCGCCCGGGGTCCTCGCCGCGGAAGCTCTCGTGCAGGGCCAGGGCGCGCGCCACCTGGGTGGTCGTGGTGCCGCCGTTGAGGCCGACGACCGAACCCGGGGGGACCAGGTCCGCGATCGCCTGGGCGATGCGCTCCTTCTCCTCGGCGTGCCGGGCGGCCTTGTAGCTCAGCGGCAGGTCGTAGGAGACGGAGGAGGCCAGGGCGCCGCCCCGCGTGCGGGTCAGGAGCTGCTGCTGCTCCAGGTGGTCGAGGTCGCGCCGGACGGTGGCCGGGGAGACCCCCAGCTCCTCCACCGCCTCGTCGACGGAGAGGGACCCGCGCTCGGAGAGCAGTTCGAGCACAGCCGTCAAACGCTGGTGGCGGTCCATGACGTCCCCCAAGGACAAACTGTTGATCCAATCTGACTGTTAACCGACTATATCGATCAAAAACAATCAGGCTAACGATGCTTCGTGCGCGTCGTCGCGCACCGCACGCGGAGGACGGGCCGTCACAGCACTCCTACCCGACCCGGCAGCGGGGCGCACGGCGGGACACACCGCGAACGGGGCCGCGGGCGGGGACGGGGATCCGGCGTCCGGACGAGGGCGCCGGGCCGCTCCCCGCGGCGGGCGCGAGGGCCCCGCAGCCAGCAAGGGAGATCCTAGATGAACACCCATGTCACCGCGGAGATCGCCAGCCAGCCGCAGTGCTGGCGGCGCGTCGCGGACGCGCTGGCGTCCGCCGAACCCGCGCTGCCGCGTCCGGGGGAGCGCACGGCCGTCGTCGGCTGCGGCACGTCCTGGTTCGTCGCGATGTCCTACGCCGCCCTGCGCGAGCGGGCCGGGCAGGGCGGGACCGACGCGTTCCCGGGTTCGGAGGTGCCGCCCGGCCGCTCCTACGACCGCGTCGTGGCCATCAGCCGCTCCGGCACGACGACCGAGGTCACGGACCTGCTCAGGGCGGCCCGGGACGTGCCCACCACCGTGATCACCGCCGTGCCCGGCTCGCCGGTCACCGAACTCGCCGACCTGAGCGTGGTGCTGGACTTCGCCGACGAGAGGTCGGTGGTGCAGACCCGCTACGCCACGACGGCGCTCGCCCTGCTGCGCGCCCACCTGGGCCACGACGTCGAGCGCTTCGCCCGCGACGGCGAGCGGGCCCTGGAGGCCCCGCTGGACCCCCTGGTCCGCGCCGAACAGATCACCTTCCTCGGCCGGGGGTGGACGGTGGGCTTGGCGCACGAGGCGGCGTTGAAGTCGCGTGAGGCGGCGCGGATGTGGACGGAGGCCTACCCGGCGATGGAGTACCGCCACGGCCCCCTCACCATCGCCGAGCCGGGACGGCTCGTGTGGTCCTTCGGCGAGCCGCCCGCGGGCCTGGCCGCCGAGGTCGAGGCCACCGGCGCCGCCTTCCGCGCCAGCGACCTGGATCCTCTGGCCGACCTCGTCGTGGCCCAGCGCCTGGCCGTCGCCCTCGCCGAACGGCGGCGGCTCGACGCGGACCGGCCCCGCAACCTCACCCGTTCGGTCGTCCTCGCGGACGAGCCGACGTGAGCGCCGTCGTCGCCGTCGACGTCGGCGGAACCCTGACCAAGGCGGCCCTCGTGGACGCCGACCACAGGGTGCTCCTCGCCCGCAGGACGCCCACGCCCACGGGACCCCGCGTCGCCGAGGCCGTGATCGACACCGCCGCCGCCCTCGTCGGGGAGCTGCGCTCCGCGTCCCGGGACGCCCCGGTCGCGGCGGTCGGGGCGGTCGTCCCCGGCATCGTCGACGTCGGGCGCGGGGTGGCGGTGTGGTCGGAGAACCTCCTCTGGCGCGACGTGCCGGTACGCGACCGGCTCGCCGAGCGCTGCGGGCTGCCCGTCGCCCTCGGGCACGACGTGGCCGCCGGAGGCCTGGCCGAACAGCGGCTCGGCGCCGCGCGCGGCCACGAGGACGCCGTCTTCGTCCCCATCGGCACCGGCCTGTCGGCGGCCCTGCTCCTGGGCGGGCGGGCGCACACCGCGGGCGGCTTCGCGGGCGAGATGGGACACGTGGACGTGGGCCACGGCGGGCCGTGCGCCTGCGGCGCCACCGGGTGCCTGGAGGCGATCGCCTCGGCCGCGGCCATCGCCCGCCGCTACGCCGAGCGCACGGGGCGGCCCACCCGGGAGGCCCGTGAGGTGGCCGACCTCCTCGTACGGGGCGACCCCGACGCCAGGCGGGTGTGGGACGAGGCCGTGGACGCCCTGGCGCTCGGCCTCTCCTGGATCAGCGCCGTGCTCGCCCCGCGGGTCATCGTGGTCGGCGGCGGTCTGGCCCGGTCCGGCGAACTGCTGCTCGCCCCGCTGCGCGAACGGCTCGAAGCCCGCCTGACCTTCCACCGGCGTCCGGACGTGGTCCCCGCCGCGCTGGGCGACGAGGCCGGGTGCCTGGGCGCGGCGCTGCTGGCCCGGGAACTGCTGGAGCGCCCGTGAACACGACCGGCGACCGTGACCGCGCCCGGACCGAGCCCCGGGTCTTCCCCGGCCGCGACCGCACACCCCGGGCCGTCCGCGGCCGCGACCGCCGCACACCTGCGGCCTCCGGGAGGAGCACGTGATCGTCACCGTCACCGCCAACCCCGCCGTCGATACGACCTACGAGGTCGACGCCCTCGTACCGGGCCGCTCCCTGCGGGTCTCGCGCGTGTGGGAGCGCCCGGGCGGCAAGGGCCTCAACGTGTCCCGGGTCCTGCGCGGGCTCGGCGAGCCCACGCTCGCGGTCGCCCCCCTCGGCGGACCGACCGGCCGGTGGATCGCCCGCGCCCTGACCGGGGACGGGCACCGTCTGCGGGTGGTGCCCATCGAGGGCACGACCCGGCGCACCCTGACCGTCGTGGGCACCGACACCACGGTCCTCAACGAACCGGGCCCGCCGCTGAGCGCCCGGGAACGGGCCGCGCTGACGGAGGCGGTGCGCGACGCGCTGACCGGCGCCCGCGCGCTCGTGCTCTCCGGCAGCCTGCCCCCGGGCGCACCGGACGACCTGTACGCGGAACTGGTGCGCGTCGCCGCGCGGGCGCGCGTTCCCGCCGTCGTCGACGCCACCGGCCCGGCGCTGCTGGCCGCGGCGGCGGCCGGGGCCGCGGTGGTCAAACCGAACGCGGACGAGCTGCGCGCCACCACCGGCGGATGCGGCGCCGACGCCGCCCGCCAACTGCTGCGGGCCGGGGCCCGCAGCGTGGTCGTCTCCCTCGGGAGCCGGGGCCTGCTGGCCTTCCACGGCGACCGGGGGTGGCGGGCGGGCGCGGTCCCGGGCGTGACCGGCAACCCGACCGGAGCCGGGGACGCGGCGGCCGCCGCGATAGCCCTGGGCACGGCCGCCGCCGACCCCTGGCCCCGGACCCTGGCCCGCGCCGCCGCGCTCGGCGCCGCCGCCGTGCTCGCCCCCACCGCGGGAGAGGCCGACCCGCGGGCCTACCGCGCGTTCCTGCCCACCGTGCACGTCGAGGAGTACGCATGACACTCGTTGGGATCACCACGCTGCTGGAGCGGGCCGTCGCCCGACGCGGGGGCGTCGGCGCCTTCAACGTCGTCCTGTTGGAGCACGTCGAGGCGCTGATCGCCGGAGCCGAGCGCGCCGCGGCCCCCGTCGTCCTCCAGATCAGCCAGAACTGCGTGCGCTACCACGGGGCGCTGGCCCCCCTCGCGCTGGCCACGCTCGCCGCCGCCCGCGAGGCGGCCGTGCCGACCGCCGTCCACCTCGACCACGCCACCGACGTCCCGCTCGTACGCGAGGCGATCGAGCTGGGCGTCACCAGCGTCATGTTCGACGCCTCCGCGCTGGACTACGAGGACAACGTCGCGGCCACCCGCGCGGTGGTCGGCTACTGCCACACCCGCGGCGTCGCGGTGGAGGCCGAACTCGGCGAGGTCGGCGGCAAGGACGGCGTCCACGCCCCGGGCGCGCGCACCCGGCCCGAGGAGGCGGCGGAGTTCGTCCGCGCGACCGGGGTGGACTCGCTGGCCGTCGCGGTCGGCACCTCGCACGCGATGCGCACCCGCGACGCCCGGGTGGACCACGAGCTCATCGGCCGCCTGAACCGGGCGGTCCCCGTGCCGCTGGTGCTGCACGGGTCGTCGGGGGTCGCCGACGCCGACCTGGTCAAGGCGGTGGACAGCGGCATGACCAAGGTCAACATCGCCACGCGGCTCAACGACGCCTTCTCCGGGGCGCTGCGCGCGCGGCTCGACGAACGGCCCGACCTGACCGATCCGCGGGCGTACCTGGCTCCGTGCCGTGACGCGCTGGCGGACGAGGCGCACGCCCTGCTCCGCCTCCTGCGCGCGGGGTGAGGAGCCTTCGGCGTCGCAGCGCGGTTTTCCTTTCCTGTTAAGAGGTTGCGGTCCTGAACATTCCCGCGGGAGTTTTCCCGTGCCGCGTTTTCCGGGGCCGGGGCGCCTGGAGACCCTCCCGTATCCCCGCTTTCCCGCGACCCGTGGAACACGCGGAGCCCCCGCGTCCCCGAGTTCCCCGGGCGTTCCCGCGTTCCCCTGGTTCCCCGGCCCGGGCGTTCCCGGCCGGCCCGTTTTCCCCCGCCTTGACCTCGGGGAGGTTTTGTCCCGGTCTTTCTCGGTAGTGGGTCAAGCCAAGGGCATGGCAAGAGAAATTCGGATAATGGCCGACGGCCAGGAGATCCATGAGTCAGGACAGCAAGGACGACGGTTCCCCTCCGCGCGAGGGACGACGCAAGACGATGATGCAGCGTCTGCGCGAGGCCCAGGAGCAGTTCGAGGAAGTGACCGGGCTGGAGGTCGAGGGCGTCTCCGGGTTCCAACGATCCGGAGACGGCTGGGACCTGACCCTCGAAGTACTCGAACTGCGCCGGGTTCCGGACACGGTGAGCCTGCTGGCCACGTATTCCGTGGAACTCGACGCCGACGGGGAGATCGAGGGGTACAAGCGCGGCAAGCGCTACACCCGCGGTCGCTCCGACGGCTGAGCCCGGCCGACCCCGGGCGGACGGGGAGCCTGCCCCCCACAACCTCACCGACGAAAGGAGCATGATTCCGATGACGGTGATGCAGCAGTCATCCGGAGGCGGCCGCAGCTCCGGCAACCTCTACGAGATCCTCGATCTCATCCTCGACAAGGGACTGGTGATCGACGTGTTCGCCAGGGTCTCCCTCGTGGGCATCGAACTCCTCACCGTCGACGTGCGCATCGTGGTCGCCAGCGTCGACACCTACCTGCGCTTCGCCGAGGCGTGCAACCGCCTCGACCTGACCAGCAGCGGCGGGGCCGGACTCCCCGACCTGCTCGACAGCGGCATGGAGAAGGGCGCGCGCAGCAAGTCCAAGGGCGCGCTCTCCGGTGCGGCCGAGGCCATCTCCGAGTCCTTCTCCAAGGGACAGTCCGACGAACAGGAGAAGCAGCCCGCGCGCGCCCGCCGGCGCTCCTCCGCCAAGAAGGAGGGCGAGGAGTGAGCACCTACGTCTACGGGATCGTCCGCGACGACGAGTCCCTCGACGGCGTCAAACTGTCCGGGGTTGGCCAGGACGCGGCGCCGGTGCGCTTCGTCCGCGCCTACGGCGTGGCCGCCGCGGTCAGCGACGCCCCCGAGGGCCTGCGCGCCAAGCGGCGCGACCTGGAGGCGCACCAGAACGTGCTCCAGGACCTGGCCCAGGCCCGCGGCGTCCTGCCCCTGCGCTTCGGCGCGGTGAGCGAGGACGACGACGCGGTCGCCGCCGAGCTGGCCCGCTTCGCCGACCACTACTCCGTGCTCCTGGACCAGCTCCAGGGCCGGGTGGAGTTCAACGTCAAGGCCAGCCACAACGAGGAGGCCGCCCTGCGCGCCGTGCTGCGCGCCGACGAGGGGCTGCGGGCCCGCAACGAGGAGCTCAAGGCGGCCGGGGGAGGCACCCCCGCCGAACGGATGGCCTTCGGGGAGCAGGTCTCCCAGGCGGTGGAGGAGCTGAGGCGCCGTGACGCCGAGGCCGTCCTGAAGCCCCTGGAAGGACTGGCCGAGCGCGTGTCCGCCTGGCCCGCCGTGGACGGCGGCCTGGCCAACGCCTCCTTCCTCGTGCACCGGGACCGCACCGGGGACTTCCTGCGCGAGGCGGCCCGGGTCCAACAGGAACTGGCCTCCTACATGGAGGTCCGCGTCAACGGACCCCTGCCGCCCTACAGCTTCGTGGCGTCCCCCCAACAGTGACCCCGCCGGGCGGGGACACCGAACAGGAGTCAGGGGCATGGGCCTCCTCAGCATGATCCTCACCGCTCCCGCCGCGCCTGTCCGGTTCGTCGACTGGACGGCGCGCCAGGTCCTGGACGCGGCGGAGCGGGAGCTGTACGACCCCTCACGCATCCGACAGCAGCTGGCGGAACTGTCCGAGCGCCTCGACGCCGGAGAGCTGTCCGAGAGCGAGTTCGACCAGGCGGAGGACGAACTGCTGGACCAGCTGGAGGAAGCCGAGCGGTACCAACAAGGTCTTCTATAGCGATATCGAGGTGAGATCCCGTGGGGGACACGGCGAAGATCGTGGCCGCCGCAGTGGGCGGCTACGTCCTGGGCCGGAGGAAGAAGTTCAAGCTGGCCCTGGGGCTGGGCCTCTACCTGGGGGCCAAGAAGCTCGACATCAAACCCGGACAGCTCGCCCAGGGGCTGCTCAAGGAGGTCTCCGCGCTCCCGGTGGTGGGTGAGCTCAAGGGCCAGTCCCGCGAGCAGCTGCTCAACGTCGGCAGGACCGCGGCGGGCAACATCGCCGGCAAGTGGGCGGGCGGCCTGGCCGACTCCCTCAACAGCCGCACCGAACGCCTGCGCGAGGGCGCGGCCGGGGCCGCCTCCGGCTCCGACGAGGACGGCTCCGACGAGGACGGCGCCGCGCGGGACGAGGCCGTCGAGGACGCGGACGAGACCCGGGACGACGGCGACGCCGAGGCCCGTGGCGAGCCGGGCGGGGACTCCGCCCCCGAGCGCCGGACCAGGCCCAAGGCCGCGAAGGCGTCCCGGGGCGCCGCCTCGGGCACCGCCGCCCGGACCAAGGGAGCCGCCGCGCGGACCAAGGGCACCGCCAAGCGCGCCTCGGCCTCCGCCAAACCCGCCCGGCGCAAGCGCGCCTCGGGCACCGGCGGAAAGGGGGGCGACGATGGCCGCGACGACTGACTCCCGGGGGCCGCTGGCCCGGCTGCGGTCGGCCGCCGACAGGAACGAGGGCACCTCCAAGCTCGCCGACGCCCTCCAGGACTACCTCAGCGCCAAGGCCACCAGCGTGGTGCACGGCGCGGCCCGCAGGCTCGGGGCCACGGTGGAGCGCCTCACCAGTGAGGGCGCCTCAGCCGCCCCCGTCGCGGCCGGGGTCGGCGGCAAGCTCGCCCAGGGCAAGAACCCGGTCAACGCCGTGGTCACCGGCGGGGCCAAGGGCCTCAAGGACAAGGCCAGGAAGGGCCTCAAGGACAAGGTCGGCCAGGGCCTGGGCACGGGTTCCTCCGGAGGGGGCGGCAAGCCCGGCAAGATGGTCAACATCGTCGAGGACGTCGACGTGGGCGTTCCGGTCCGCGTGGCCTACAACCAGTGGACCCGCTTCCCCGACTTCGGCTCCTTCGCCAAGGGCGTGCAGAGCGCGGAGCGCACCGGGGACACCTCCTCCCACTGGAGGGGCAAGGTCTTCTGGTCCAGCCGCAGCTGGAGCGCCGAGGTCACCGAGCAGGTCCAGGACCAGCGGATCGCCTGGTCGACCGAGGCCGCCAAGGGCACCATGAAGGGCGTCGTGACCTTCCACCCCCTGGGGGAGAACCTCACCCGCGTCCTGCTGGTGGTGGAGTACTACCCCAAGGGCCTCTTCGAGCGCACGGGCAACATCTGGCGGGCCCAGGGCAGACGCCTGCGCCTGGACCTCAAGCACTACCGGCGCCAGGTCATGATGCTGCCCCGGGACGAGGCGGCCGAACTCCGCGGCTGGCGCGGCGAGGTCCGCGAGGGCGAGGTCGTCCTCTCCCACGACGACGCCGTCGCCCTGGAGGAGGCGGACCTCACCGAGGAGCAGTGGGCCGAGCTGGAGGAGCTGGACCCCGACGAGCGGGCCGAACTCGCCGACCTGGACCCCGAGGAGCGGGCGGAGCTCGCCGACCTCGACGACGGGAGCGCGGAGGCCGCGGACGCCGAGCCCGAGGACCGGATCTTCGACGACGAGCCCGAGGACGGGTTCGAGGAGGAGCCCGAGGCCGCGGACGACGAAGAGCTTGAGGAAGAGCCCGAGGGCGAAGAGGAAGAAGAGGAAGAGGAGGAGTTCCTCGATGACGAGGCTGAGGGCCAGGACGCTGATGAGGCGGACGAGCAGGACCTGGAAGCAGAGGAGGGCGAGTACCCCGACGAGGAGGAGCGGCCCGCCGACGGGCGCTCCTGAGCCGGGGGCCGCCTCCGCCCCGCGGACCGGTGCCGCGACGGCGGTGCGCGCGTGACCCGTGGCCGCGACGGCTCCGCGGGACCGGGAGGGAACTGGTACGCATGAGTGAACCCACGCCCTGGCGGGGCGAGCCGAGGCAGATCCGCTCCTCGGGCGGATCCTCCTCCGCCAACCTCGCCGACGTACTCGAACGCGTTCTCGACAAGGGCGTCGTGATCGCGGGCGACATCAAGATCAACCTGCTGGACATCGAACTCCTCACCGTCAAGCTCCGGCTGCTCGTCGCCTCGGTGGACAAGGCCAAGGAGATGGGCATCGACTGGTGGGAGCACGACCCGGCCCTGTCCTCCCGCGCCTCGCGGCGCGAGGACGACGAGCTGGCCGAGGAGAACAGGCGCCTGCGCGAGCGCATCGAGGCCCTGGAGGAGCACCGCACCGCGCAGGTCACCGCGGCCGAGGCGGACCCCCTCGCCGAGGAGGGCTCCGGGACCCCGGCCGCGGAGGGCTCCGGCGCCCGGGAGGAGGGCGACCATGGAACGGCCTGAGCAGGCGAGCTACGTCTACGCGGTGTGCCGCCCCTTCGGCCCGGCGACCACCGACGGCATGACGGGCGTGGGCGGCCACCCCGTCCACCTCGTCGTCGAGGGCGACCTGGCCGCCGCGGTCAGCACCGTCCCCCTGGACGAGTTCGACGAGCGGGCGCTCCACGCCAAGCTGGAGGACCTGCGCTGGCTGGAGGAGGTGGCCCGCGCCCACCACGGCGTCGTGGACGCGGTGGCCCTGCGGTCCGTGGCCCTGCCGCTGCGGCTGGCCACCGTCTACCGCGGGGACGAACGGGTCCGCCAGGTCCTGCGCGAGAACGCGCAAGCCTTCGCGGCGACCCTGGACGAACTCGTGGACCGGGTCGAGGTCGGCGTGAAGGTCTACGCCGAGGCGGGCGCGCGCACCGCCGCGCAGCCCGAGCCGCGGACCCCCGCCGACGAGAGCCCGGGCAAGGCCTACCTGCGCAGGCGCAGGGAGCAGCGCGACCGCCGCGACGACACCTGGCAGCGGGCCTCCGCGCTGTGCGAGCGGGCCGACGGGGTCCTGGGCGCGATGGCCCGGGCGCGCGCCCAGCACCAGACGCAGAACGCCGCGCTGTCGGAGGCCTCCGGCGAGAACGTCATGAACAACGCCTACCTCGTGGACGGGGAGCGGGTGGCGGAGTTCCTCGCGGCGGTGGACGAGCTGAACTCCCGCGCGCCGGAGGGCACCAGGATCGAGGCCTCCGGGCCGTGGGCCCCCTACTCCTTCTCCTCCCCCCGAGCGGCGGAGGCGGGCGCGTGAGCACGGTGAACGGATCCGGCCCCGCCGGGAACGGCCCGCCCGGCACCGGCGGCTTCCCCGGCCAGGCCCACTCCCTGACCACGATGCTGGACGAGGACCACCCCCTGGCCAACCGGGAGATCTCCCTGGTGGACCTGCTCGACCGGGTCCTGGCCAAGGGGGTGGTCGTCTCGGGGGACCTGACCGTCTCCATCGCCGACGTGGACCTGGTCCGGGTCTCCCTGCACGCCCTGGTGTCGTCGATCAACGAGAACGTGCCCTCGCCCTGGGAGCACGGTCACCCCCTGAGCGGATGGATCCGCCAGGAGTGAGGACCGGCCCCGGGGGAGGGGGAAGGAGGCGGTATGCCAGAGGTGAACGGGAACCCGCTCCGCGCGGCGCAGAGCCCCGAGGGGCCGACGCCCGTGCGCGTGGCCGACGCCGACACGGTTCCGGGAGGCGGGAACGGCATCCTGGGACGGCTCCAGGACGCCCTGGACGAGACGGCGGACCCGGACCGGGCCGACGGGGGGCCTGCGGGCCCCGAACGGCAGCGGCTGCGCCACCGGATCGAGACCGAGCCCGACACGGTCGAGCGCGACCTGATCAAGCTGGTGCTCACCGTGGTGGAGCTGGTGCGCCAGCTCATGGAGCGCCAGGCCCTGCGGCGCGTGGACCAGGGCGACCTCACCGAGGACCAGGAGGAGCGCATCGGCATGACGCTGATGCTGCTGGAGGAGCGCATGACCGAGCTGCGCGAGCGCTACGGGCTCTCCGCCGCCGACCTCAACCTGGACCTGGGCCCGCTGGGGTCCCTGCTGCCCAGAAACGGGGAGTAGGCGAAGGTGCCCCCGGTGCCCGCCTCAGGGCGAAGGCCCTGACAGAGGACGGGCACCGGGGGGAGGGGCCTCGCGCGGCCTCGGCCGCCGGGCGGGAGTGGAGTGGCCCGGGGCTACTTTCCACCGACCCCCATCATGCCGCGCACCAGGGAGCGGCGCGCGAAGAGGTACACGAGGAAGAGCGGCAGGGTCGCCAGCACGACCGCGGCCAGCATGCCGGGCACGTCCACGCGGTACTCGCCCTGGAACTCGAACAGGCCCATGGTGATCAGCCGGTTGTCCGCCGACTGGGTGAGGATCAGCGGGAACAGGAACCCGTTCCAGGCCTGGAGCGCGGCGTACACGCCGATGGTGCTCAGCCCCGACCGCGACATCGGCACCACCAGCTGGAGGAAGGTGCGCACCGGGCCCGCGCCGTCCAGGGCCATGGCCTCGTACAGCTCCTCGGAGATGTCGCGCATCGACCCCACCAGGATCAGCACGCACACCGGCAGCGCGAACGCCGCCGTGGGCAGCACGATGGCGGTCAGGGTGTCGTAGAGCCCCAGTTCGATGATGATCAGGTACACCGGGATGATCACCGCCTGGGACGGGATCGCCAGCCCCAGCAGGAACATCCGGAACACCCCCGTGGTCCACCGGGTGCGCGAGCGCACCACGGCGAACCCGGTCATGGAGGCGAGCACCAGCACGATCGCCACCACCGCGACGGTGACGATCGCGGTGTTGAGCACGAAGCCCAGCACCCCGTTCTCGATCGCCTTGACGTAGTTGCCCAGGGTCGGGTCCGCGGGCGGGGTGAGCGGCCCCGCGGAGGTGTAGTTCTCGGAGCGCTGCACCGTGGCCACGAGCAGCGCGTACAGCGGCACCCCCACGACGGCCAGCCACACCAGGGCGCCCAGCCCGGCCAGGACGTTGGGGCGCCGGCGGCCCGGCCGCCGCCGGGGGAGGGCGGGGCGTCGGCCGGTGGGGCGCTGCCGGACGGCGGGCCTCTCGGCCGTACTGGCGGTCACATTCCCTCCCGGGTGCTGCGCATGTCGCCGAAACCGGTGAAGCGGACCAGGAGCAGGGCGATCAGCGTCGCCGTCACCACCAGGGTGAACGCGACGGCGCTGGCGTAGCCCAGCTCCCAGCTCTGGAAACCGGCCTGGTACATCAGGTACGGGACGATGGTGGTGTTGGTGCCGGGCCCGCCCCCGGTCATGATGAGCACGGTGTCGAAGTAGGTCAGCGCGCCCACCACCATCAGCACCGACGACGTGGTGATGGTGTGCCTGAGCTGGGGCAGCGTGATGTACCAGAACGCCCGCAGCCTTCCCGCCCCGTCGATCTCGGCCGCCTGGTACAGCGTCGCCGGGATCTGCCGGGCGCCGCCCTGGTAGAGCAGCATGTGCAGCGGGATGAACTGCCAGGCGCTGACGAACACGATCACCAGGAACGCGCTGTCGGAACCGCCCAGCACGTCCACCGACGACAGGCCCAGGCGGGGCCCCAGCCAGGCCAGCGGACCGAAGTTGGGGTCCAGCAGGGCCCGCCAGACGAGGGCGATCGCCGCCGAGGACAGCAGCAGCGGCAGGAAGAAGACGGCGGAGAGCACCGCGCGGTTGCGCTGCTGACCGGCGGCCCAGACCCCCAGCAGCAGGCTGATGGGGGTCTGCACGATCCAGGAGAGCGCGGTCAGCAGCACGCTCAGCCACACGGCGTTGCGCATCAGCGGGTCGCCCGCCAGGCGCGACCAGTTCTCCAGGCCGATGAAGCGGGGCGAGCCCAGCCCGCCCCAGGAAGTCAGGGACAGGTAGGCCACCAGCACCATCGGCAGGGCGGCGAAGAGCCCGAAGTACAGCAGGCCGGGCACCGCCCACAGCGGACCGGGCCGCCCCGTGCGGGGGGCGGCGCCCCGCGCGGCGGAGCCGCCGCGCGGGAGGCCGGGCCGGGGGCCGGGGGAGGCGGGACCGCCCGCCCCGGCACCGCCGGCCGCCGGGTCGCCGGTCATGGTGCCACCGGTCGCCTGGCTGTCGGTGCGGCCGGTCACAGGGCCGCCAGCGCGTCGACGAACTGCTCGGGCGTGCTCTCACCGTTGAACAGCGACTCGATCTCGGTGACCATCGGCGTGGCCACCTCCGGCGGCAGCGCCTGGTCCCACGAGAGCTGGAAGTGCGGCGCGTCGCGCACCATCTCGTACTGGAAGGTGGCGAAGTCCGGACTGGGGCTGTCGGCGACGACCTCCTCGGCGTTGGTGGTGGTGGGCACCTCGCCGTTCGCCACCATGTCGGCGACGTACTCCTCCTGGGACATGTACGTCAGGAACTCCATGGCCTGGTCCGTGTACTCGGTCTCGGCGGAGACCGAGAAGTAGTTGGTCGGGTTGCCGACCACGTTGGCGGGGTCGCCCTCGCCGCCCTCGATCGGCGGGAACGCCACGTACCCGAGGTCGTTCGTCGCGAACTCCTCGTTCTGGTCCAGGATGGTGGAGTACTCCCACGAGCCCATCAGGTGCATGGCGGCCCGACCCTCGGACAGCAGCGCCGAGGCCGCGCCCTCGGTGTAGCTGACCGAGGCGTAGGAGTTGCCGAACGCGCCCTGGTCCACCAGCTCCTGGACCATCCGGGCGGCCTCCAGCACGGCGGGGTCGCGCCAGCCCTCGGAGTCGCCCTCCACGATGCGCGCGAACACCTCCGGTCCGCCGATGCGGTCCACGAGGTACTGGAGCCACATCTGTTCGGTCCAGGGGTCGGCCCCGGCCAGGGCGAAGGGGGTGACGCCCTCCTCGGTGAAGGTGTCGACCAGGTCCAGGATGTCCTGCCAGGTCTCGGGGGGCTCCGCTCCGGCCTCCTCGAACACCGTCTCGTTGTAGAAGAGGATGACCGGCTGGGTGCCGCGCAGGGGGATGCCGTACTGCACGCCGTCGACCTTGCCCGCCTCCAGGATGGAGGGGATGAAGGAGTCGGCGAACTCGGGGTTCTCGGCGAGCATGTCGTCCAGGGGGACGAGCATGTCCTGCTCGACGTAGGGCTCGATGCTGCCGCCGCCCCAGTTGAAGAACACGTCGGGCTTCTCGCTGGAGCCCATCGCCGTGCGCAGGCGCTCCTCGTAGCTGTCCCCGGGGACCTCGTCGATGACCGCCTCGGTCTCGGAGGCCCCGTTGAACCTCTCGACGGCGCCCTCCTGCACCACGACCAGGGTGTCCTGGTACATCCACACGTGCATGCGGTCGTCTCCGCCGCCGCCACCGGAACAGGCGGTGACGGCGAGCAGGCAGAGCGCCGACGCTCCGGCGGCGGAGCCCAGGCGGGGGGTTCTCATGGCCACTCCTCTTTCGAAACTATCGGTCAGTATTTCGAAATATTTGCGCCCGAATGTACGCGGCGTCACCGCGAGCGTCAATAGGAGGATGAGAGCTGGATCACCCGGAGCCGCGCGGGGTTGCCATGACCGCGTAGGATCAGGCGTCGTGAGTGCAGACCCGACCCCCGACTCCGCCCGGACCACCCTTTCGGAGCCGGTCACCATCTCGAAAATTGCGGAAGCCGCAGGCGTATCGGTGCCGACGGTCTCGAAGGTGCTGAACGGACGCGCCGACGTGGCCAGCGAGACCCGTGCACGCGTGGAGGAGCTGATCCGCCGCCACGGCTACCGGCGACGCCGGGGCCCGGGCGGAGGCCGTTCCTCCATGGTCGACCTGGTCTTCCACGAACTCGACAGCGCCTGGGCGGTCGAGGTCATCCGGGGCGTGGAGAGCGTGGCGCGCTCGGAGGGCCTCAGTGTCGTGCTGACCGAGTCCGGGGGCGCCCAGACCCCCCGCGACGACTGGGTCGACGCCGTGCTCGCCCGCCAGTCCACCGCCGTGATCCTGGTCTTCTCCGACCTGGCGCCCGAACAGCGCACGCGCCTGACCGCGCGCGGCATCCCCTTCGTCGTGGTGGACCCGGCGGGGGACCCGGGCCCGGACATGCCCTCGGTGGGCTCGGCCAACTGGAACGGCGGCCTGGTCGCCACCCGCCACCTCATCGAGCTCGGCCACCGGCGCATCGGCGTCATCGGCGGGCCCCGGCACGTGCTGTGCAGCAAGGCCCGCATCGACGGCTACGCCTCCGCGCTGGACTCGGCCGGACTGACGGCCGACCCCGCGCTCGTGCGCTACGGCGACTTCCACGTCGAGAGCGGGCGCGACCGGGGCCGGGAGCTGCTCCGGCTGGACGACCCGCCCACGGCCGTCTTCGCGGGCAACGACCTCCAGGCCATGGGCCTGTACGAGGCCGCCCGCGAGCTGGGCGTGCGCATCCCCGAGGACCTGAGCGTGGTCGGCTACGACGACCTGCCGGTGGCCCGCTGGATGGGGCCGCCGCTGACCACCGTGCGCCAGCCGCTCACCGAGATGGCCGAGGAGGCGACCCGGATGGCGCTCACCCTGGCGCGCGGCGGCACCCCCGCCAACCTGCGCCTGGACCTGGCCACCGACCTGGTGGTCAGACGCAGCAGCGCCCCGCCGCCCGCCTCCTGAGGCGGGCGGCGGGGCGGGGCCGCGGTCAGTCCTCCGGGAGGACTCTGTACAGTCCGGCCTCGGCGGGGCCGTGGGGCAGGACCCGCAGGCGGTGGGGCGCGGTCTCGGCGCGCAGCGCGTCCTCGGTGAGGGTCCACCAGGTGTAGCGGACCTCGTCGCGGGCCAGGACCCGGTCCCGCTCGTGGGTCTCGTAGGTCATGTGCCACTCGACCCGCTCGGGGCCGCTGGGCTCGGCGGCGGCCCAGCCGACGTAGGAGCGGGCGCCGACGCGGACCTCGCTCATCCGCGCCCGCTCCACCCGTTCGGGCTGCCGCGGGGCGGCGAGGTTGAGCAGGACGAAGGCTCCCGGGGCCAGTCGCGGGGCCAGGTCCTCCCACAGGCGGTCGCGTTCGTGGGGGCTGAAGTGGCCGATGAGGTTGGCCATCACCATGCCGCCGATCCGGTCGGGCAGGTGTGCCGAGAGCAGGTCGTCGCCGTCCACGGTCACCCTCCCGCGCAGGGCGGGGTCGTCGGCGATCCGGGAGAGCAGCACCGTCCGCAGCAGGAGGGAGGGCTCGACGGCCAGGACGCGGGCCGTGGGCAGGACCGCGGCGATGAGGCGGGTTCCGTGGCCGCCGCCCGCCCCGGCGTCCACGACGGGGCCGGAGCCGTCGGGCAGGGAGGCCAGCGCCTCGGACAGGACCGCCCGGTGGTGCTCCCACCATCCGGCGATCATCGGGTCCAGGTACTGCCCGGAGCGGGCGTAGGGATCGTCGTACTCAGGCATGGCGCGCCTCCTCGCCGTGGTGGGGCGTTCGCGAGGCCAGGGAGGAAATGATAATCATTCCCAAACCCTAGCAGTTCCCGTCCCCGGAGCCGGGTGGAAGGAGGGGCGTCCGCACCCGCCGGTCCTCGGTGCGCGCAGGGGGCGGTCCCGGTCGCCGTGGAAATGAAAAGCACAATCATTTCTCCGGGGTTCGGTGCGAAATTCCGATGGGAGGCGGATAAATTCTCCGTGCACTGACCCGGCGGCGCTTGATGCGCGATCGCCGATCGAATAGTCCTGGATGTGTTCCCGTTTTTTCTGCTGGTTTTTCGAGGGGGAGAGATGGCCGCACGGCATTCCGTTCACGAGGGGCACGCGCACGAGCACGGTCACGGGTGCGGGCACGTCGCGGTGCCGCACCAGGGCCACGTGGACTACGTCCACGACGGTCACCTGCACCATGGTCACGACGGTCACTGGGACGAGTGCTCCGTGCGGGGTCACGCCGTTCACGAGGGGCACGCGCACGAGCACGGTCACGGGTGCGGGCACGTGGCCGTGCCGCACGAGGGCCACGTGGACTACGTCCACGACGGTCACCTGCACCGCGAGCACGAGGGCCACTGGGACGAGCACGCTCCCGACCACTCCTGACCGCGACGGCCCGTCCGCGGGGTCCCGGTCCAGGGCCGGGGACCCCGCGGACGGGTCCGGCGGGCCCTCAGGACCTGTGCGTCGGAGTGTTGGACGGGTAGGGCAGCAGGGCCATCTCGCGCGCGTTCTTGACCGCCGCCGCGATCAGCCGCTGCTGGCGCGCGGTCACCCGCGTGACCCTGCGGCTGCGGATCTTCCCCTTCTCGGAGATGAACTTGCGCAGGAGAGCGGTGTCCTTGTAGTCGATGTAGTCCATATCTCCCAGCGGATTGGCGAAACTCCGCGTGGGCTTGCGCTTGCCCGGACGGTGTGCTGAAGAGGGCATGTCCACCTTTCTGAGAACTCCGCGAAGGGGCCGGTGTTCGCATTCCCGTGCTGTGTCCCGAGGGGTCGGCCGCGGCTCGGCGCCGCCCCGGGGCGCACGGGCCGTGCGCGTCCCCTCCGCCGGGCGGAGCGGGGACGGGGTCGCGGGCACGCGTCCTCCTCCCCGCCGTCGCCCGTGGCGACTGAAAACGATTATCGTTTCTAAAATCCTACACGCTCGGGAGGGGGAGCGCGCGACCTCCCGGGCCTCGGAGCCCCTGACCCGAGGGCGTGTGCGAGGATGGCCCCGGATTTCGGGAGGGGCGATGACACTGATCACCACGGACGACGGGCTTGGCGTCGAGTACACCGAACGCGGTGACTCCCGGGGGCGCCCGGTCGTGCTCCTGGCCGGGTTCAAGGCCCCCGCGACCTCCTGGCGCCACCAGGTCCCCGCGCTCACGGACGCCGGGTACCGGGTGTTCGCCGTGGACCTGCCCGGCCACGGCGCCGCGGGGCCCCTGCCCCCGGGCATGACCATGGACCGGCGCGGCGACTGCGTCCACGCCCTCCTGGAGCGGCTGGACCTGGAGGGCGTCGTGCTCGTCGGCGGCTCCATGGGCGCCAACACCGTCTGGGCGTACACCTCCGGGCACGGCACCGGCCGCCTGGCGGGCGCGGTGTCGGTGGACCAGACGCCGAGGATGCTCAACACCGCGGACTGGCCGTACGGCTTCTACGGCTACGACGAGAGCAACGCCGACACCTACTTCGCCGACGGCATCCCCGCCACCGGGCACGGCACGCCCCTGTGGCGGCGCGGCGTGCGCCTGGTCAGGACGCTGCGCGCGATGCGCGGCACAGACCGTGGGCTCACCCCGGCGGAACTGGAGCTGCTGGGCGACCACGCCCGGCGCGACTGGCGCGACGCGGTCGCCGGGCTGGACGTGTCCGCCCTTTTCGTGGCCGGGGCCGAGAGCGAGCTGTGGCCCGCCGAGCACGCCGCGGCCGCCGCCAAGCCCAACCCGCGCGTCGGTGCGGCCGTGGTGCGCGAGGCCGGGCACGCCGTGAACATGGAGCGGCCGGGCGCCTTCAACGCGGGGCTGCTGCGCTTCCTCGCCCGCGTCGAGGGCCTCTGACCGGGGTCGTATCCGCCTCCTCCTGCGCGGGGCGTCGGCGGGGTCAGGGGTGTCGGGTCTCCTCCCGTGCGCGGCTCCGAGCGGCCGGGGGAACCCTCCCAGCGGTCCCGAGTCCCACCGCAGGGGGTGGAGGCGAGGGCGGATTCCGGCGTGGTGGGATGTCGGTATGGCTCCGCGGTCGAAACCCCCCGAGAACGCGCGTCCGCTGTCGTACACCATCCGTAGCGCGCCGAGGTCCCCGGATCCGGGACTCCCACGCGTGGAGACCGCTGCCGAAGCGGTCTCCAGGATCGCCTCCGGCGGCGGGATCCACGCCTTCCTGATCCTCCTGATGCCCTTCTCGCTCGCGGACGGCGTCACCCCCGGGTCCGTCCTCACCGTGCTCACGATGGCCTACGCCGTCCTTCTCACGGTCACCACGCTCCCCGGCCTGATCGCCTTCCTCCTGGAGCGCAGGCGCGCGTCCGACCGCAGGGCCCCGACGCTCCGTGCCACGAAGGCCGCCCCCTCCGCGGTCGCGGCCCTGCTCTACGCCTGCCTCCCCGCGTCCCTGATCGTCACCGAGGGCCCCGACCCCGAGATCATCGCCATCTCCCTGGCCGCCGCCCTGTTCGGCTACCTCGTCCACCGGGCCTGCCTGGCGGTCACCTTCTCCTCCGCCGCGGGAGCCGTCGTCCGCGTCGTGGCGCTGATCGCGCCCCTGTTGCTGATCCTGGGCCTGGCTTCCGCCCTCCGGTGAACGGGAAGACCCCGGCCGGCCCCGGGCACGGACGAGCCGCGGCGCCGATGCCGACACACTGGTAGGCGTCCACGAGGGAGAGAGCCGCACCGGTCCCGCCGCGCGTCAGCGGCGGCCGACCGTGCGGTCCGGGTCGAAGGAGGGCGTGGTGAACGGTGGTGCGGGTGCTTCCGGCCGGACGTACCGGAAGGCCGAGAAGCGGCGGTCACAGATCCTGTCGCGCGCGATCGAGGTGTTCGCCGAGCACGGAGTGGGCGCTTCGCTGCGGGCGATCGGCGAGGCCATCGGGGTGTCCCACGCGGCGCTGCGCTACTACTTCGCCTCCCGCGACGAGCTCCTGGTGGAGGTCTACCGCGAACACGAGGCGACGGGGTGCGAGCCCTCGGATCCGGGCACCGTCTCCGCGGTCGCGGTGATGGAGCGCAGCGCGGAGCGCAACCGCTCCATACCCGGCCTGGTCGAGCTGTACGCGACGCTGACGACGGACGCGTTGCAGGAGCAGCGGCACCCCGCGACGCGGGAGTTCGTCCGGGCCCGGTTCCGGGCACTGCGCGCCGACCTCGCCGAGCGCGTACGCGCCGGTCAGCGCTCCGGTGAGATCGCGGCCGACATCGACCCGGACGACGCGGCGGCCCTGGTGATCGCCGCGTCCGACGGGTTGCAGTTGCAGTGGCTGCTCGACCCGCGGGAGGTGGACGTCTACCGCTCGCTCCAGGTCCTGGAACGGCTGCTGCCCGGCGGGGGAGAGGGCGGCGGGACCGGTGGCGGGGCGTCGGTCCAGGCCACGTGAACCCGCCCGGGGGCCGTCACCGCACGCCAGCGGTGGCGGCCCCCGGGGCTTCGGGCCCGTGCCGGCTAGAGGGTCGGGCTGGCCGGGTCCCACCCCTGCGGGAGCGGAGCCACCGGTGCCACGGCGGAGGTGATCTCCACGGGCGTTCCGCCGGCCGCGGCGTCGCGGATGCCCAGCAGCACGTCGAGTACGTGCGAGGCCACGGCCCCCGACGCGCGTTCGGTCCCGCCCGCGCGTAGCGCGCGGACCAGGTCGACGACCCCGGCCCCGCGCCCGTACACGGGCCCCTCGGGGGCGATGGTGACCGGCTCCTCCCGGTCGTACCGCCACAGGGTGGTGTCCCCGCCGAACGTGTTGGGATCGGGCAGGACGATCGTGCCCTCGGTGCCGTTGACCTCCACCATTCCCGCCCGGGGCAGCGCGTGCTGGAACGAGAACGTGGACTGGGCGGAGCGGCCCGGGCCGAACTCCACCAGCGCGGCGTGGTGCGTCGGCACCTGCACCTCGAACACCTGGCCCGCGCGGGGACCGCTCGCGATCGTGCGGGTCGCGCGGCCGGTGGAGGCCACCGCCTGCACCCGGGTCGCGGCTCCGAAGACGTGCACGAGCGCGGTGACGTAGTACGGGCCCATGTCGAACAGGGGCCCCGCCCCGTGGGCGAAGAGGAAGTCCGGGTCCGGGTGCCAGGACTCGGGCCCGGGCACGTGGAACATCGTGGTCGCGGTCAGCGGCTCCCCGATGTCGCCGCGGGCGATCGCGCGCAGCGCGGTCTGCGCCCCCGCCCCCAGCACCGTGTCCGGCGCGCAGGCGACCCGCAGCCCCGCCTCCCCGGCCCTGGCCAGCAGCGCGGCGGCCGCGTCGTGGTCCAGGGCGATGGGCTTCTCGCTCCACACGTGCTTGCCCGCGTCGAGGATCCGGTGCCCGACCTCGGTGTGCACGGCCGGGACGGTCAGGTTGACCACTACCTCGACGTCCTCGCGCGCCAGCAGCTCCGCCACGGTCCCGGACGCCGGGACGCCGTACGCGTCGGCCTGCGCGGCGGCGCGCGCCAGGTCCAGGTCCGCGACGAAGCGGACCTCGACGTCGGGGAACCGGGTCAGGTTCTCCAGGTACTGGGTCGAGATGTTGCCCGCGCCGATGACGCCGACCCCGGCGGCCCCGGTGCGCGTCATCGGTCGTTCTCCCCGAGCCAGGCCAGCGACCGCGCGATGCCGTCGAACACGTCGCCCGCGTAGGCGTCGAACTCGACCACGCGGATCGCCCCCGGCGCGGCCTCCAGGACCGCGCGGACGTCGACCTCGCCCTCGCCCGCGGGCCGCTGCCGTGTCACGTCGCCGTCCAGGGTGCCGTCCTTGACGTGGATCAGCCGAACCCGGTCGCCGAAGGCCCGCAGCAGCGCGGCGGCGTCGGCGCCGCCGACCCCCGCCCAGTAGGTGTCCACCTCCAGCACGACCCGCGGCTCCAGGTGCTCCACGAACACCTCCAGCGCGTGCCTGTCGCCGATGCGGGTGCTCAGCTCCCAGGCGTGGTTGTGGTAGCCGAACTCCAGACCCCGCTCGGCGGCCAGTTCCGCCAGCCGGTTCACGCGCTCGGCCAGTCCGGCCACCTGGTCGGCGGTCTGCCACCGCTCGGCCGGGACCAGCGGGTCGATGACCGTGGCGACGCCCAGTTCGGCGGCCGCGTCGAAGATCTCCTCGGGGGCCTGCGCGTCGATCACGGGGGCGTGGCCGGAGGGCGCGGTGACGCCCGTCGCGGCGAACACGCGCCGGTACTCCTCGGTGTCCAGGTGGAACGCGTACGGCTCCACGTGGGCGAAGCCGATCTCGGCCAGGCGTGCCACGGCGCTCTCCAGGCCGTCGGCGAGTTCGTCACGGACCGAGTACAGCTGCACGGATGTTGTCGGCACGGGGGGGGCTCCTTCGTTCGCTCGGGCATCGCCCTGTCGCTCACATCGCGGCACGCCCCCGAGGGTGCGGGGCGGGGCCGCGCACCCAGATTCTTACATTGGAAGATTTTTGTCCAGGGTTTTTCCGGGCGCACGATCCGGGCGCACGAACGGAGCGGGGCGCGGGCGGGCGCGACCCCGTGAGGAGGAGGGCCGGAGGGCACGCCGAGGGGCCGGGCGGCGCCCCGGCGGAGCGGGTGCCGTCCCGGCCGTGCGCACGCGCGCGCCTGGACCGCGGGGGATCCCCGGCGGAGCGGGGGTCAGGCGGTGGGGGCCTCCGCCTCCTCGTCGGCCTCCCGCTGGGGTGTGACGACCTCCAGGCCCACGCCCAGCTCCCGGATCGCGCGCACGGAGGACTCGGAGAGGCGGTCGTCGGTGATCACCGAGGCGAAGCTGGTGAGCGCGGCGACCTTGAAGGTGCCGAAGGCCCCGTACTTGTCGGCCCCGGCGACCAGCACCGACGTCGAGGCCGCGGCCATGGCCGCGCGCTTGACCGCGACCTTCGCGCGCGAGGGCGTGGTGGTGCCCCGGCTCAGGTCCCACGAACTCGTCGAGACGAAGGCGACGTCGATGTTGAACTCCTCGATGGTGGCGGCCGCGATGTCGCCGACCGAGGAGCGGTTCTCGCGGTCGATCTGCCCGCCGATGAGGAACAGGGTCACGTCGGGGTGGTCGGTGAGGGAGGCGGCGGTGGTGATGTCGTTGGTGATGACGGTGAGGCCGGTGACGCTCCACAGGGAGGGCACCAGGTGCCCCAGCGTCGTGCCCGCGTCCAGGTAGACGGTCTGCCCCTCGCCGACCAGGGCCGCCGCCGCGCGGGCCATCGCCCGCTTCTCGGCCACGTCCACCCGCGACTTGTCGCGGTAGGAGGGCTCCGAGCGCACCTGCGAGACCAGTTCGACGCCGCCGGGCACCGAGCGGACCCGCCCCTCCTCCTCCAGCGTCATGATGTCGCGGCGCACCGTCATGTGCGATACGTCGAGGATCTCGCACAGCTCCTTCACGCTCAGCACGCCCGTACCGCGCAACTCCCGCACGAGCAGCTCACGCCGTTGCGCCGGAATCATCGCTCTCCCTCGGTTCCGCTCATGGGCACCATGGTAACGAGTGTTCTCAGATGGTACCAGTCGTGATAATTGTTGACTCTAATGTTCCGCTGGTGTTAAACATGGCGCGTTGCCGTAGCGGCCTGGCACACACACGTGCCCCCCGCGAGGCCGGAAGAAGGAGAACCCATGCAAGCCACCGACGCCACCACGGCGCCGCCACCGCCCGTGCGCTACGCGCTCACCGGAGCCCGCGGCGGTTTCGCGCGCACCCTGCTCGCCCAGACCCCGCGGATGGAGCGGCTGCGGCCCTCGGTCCTGTGCGACCTGGACACCGAGGGGACGATCGCGCTGTGCGCCGAGCTCGGCTACCCGGCCGACGCGCTGACGGTGTGCTCCAGCGCGGACGAGGTGGCCGCGCTGGCCGACGGGCGGATCGCGGTGATCGCCGACGCCCGCCTCCTCGAACACGCCGACTACGACGTGCTCGTCGAGGCCACCGGCAGCCCCGAGGCGGGCACCCGGGCCGCGCGGACCGCCATCGCGGCCGGACGCCACGTGGTCATGGTCTCCAAGGAGGTCGACTCCGTTTCCGGGATCGCGCTGGCCGACCTCGCCCGGGAACGGGGCGTGGTCTACACCCCCGGGATCGGGGACCAGCCCGCCAACCTCATCGAGTGGTACGAGCGGACCCGCCTGCTGGGCCTGGACGTCGTCGCGATCGGCAAGTCGGGCGAGTACGACCTGGTCTTCGACCCGGCCACGGGCCGCGTGCGCCAGCTCGACCAGGAGATCGACGCCCCCGACCTGGCCGACCTGCTGACCCTGGGCGAGGACGTGCCCGCCACGCTCGCCGCCCGCGCCCGCGCCGTGGCGGGCCTGTCGCGCTCGGCCGCCGCCGACTACTGCGAGATGGGGGTCGTCGCCAACCACACGGGCCTGGTGCCCGACACCGAGGAGCTGCACTACCCCGTCGCGCGCGTCGCCGAACTCGCCGACGTCTACTCCCTCGCCGAGGACGGGGGGATCCTCTCCCGGTCCGGCGCCGTGGACGTCTTCAGCGTGCTCCGCCTGCCCGAGGAGGCCTCCTTCGCCGGAGGGGTCTTCGCCGTCGTCCGCACCGGCGACCCCGTCTCCTGGGCACTGCTCGCGCAGAAGGGCCACGTGGTCTCGCGCTCGGGACGCTACGCCTGCCTCTACCTGCCCTACCACCTCATGGGCGTGGAGACCCCGCTGAGCCTGCTGGACGCCGTGGACCGCCGCCGCGCGGTGACCCCCCGGCACCCGGCCCCGCACGCGGTCCTGGCCGGGCGCGCCCGGCGCGACCTCCCCGCCGGGACCAGGCTGGACATGGGCGGACACCACCACGACGTCCAGGGGGTGGCCCCCGTCCTGCTGGACGCCGCCGACGCCCCCGACGACGTCGCACCGCTCTACCTGGCGGCCCACGCCGCCCTGGGCCGCGACGTCGCGGCGGGCGCACTGGTGCGCCTGGACGACCTGGCCGACGCCAGCGCCCCCCTCCTGGACGCCTGGCGCCACGCCCGCACGCACCTGTGAACGATCGGACCCACTGACATGTCGGACATCTACACCCTGTTGGCGTTCCTCACCGCCATCGCGGTACTCGTACTGCTCATCGCGCGCTTCAAGGTCCACCCCGTGGCCACGCTGTTCATGGTGGTCGTGGCGCTCGGCCTGGTCCTGGGCATGGGCGGCACCGAGACCATCGAACTCGTCACCGAGGGCTTCGGCGGCACCCTCGCCAGCGTCGGCCTTCTGGTCATCTTCGGCTGCGTGCTCGGCAGGATGCTCGAACTGAGCGGCGCGGCCACCAAGATCACCGAGACCGCCCTGAACATGTTCGCGGAGAAGAGGGTGCCCTGGGCGATCGCCCTGGCCTCGACCGTGCTGGGCATCCCCCTCATCGCCGACACCGCGGTCGTCATGCTCATCCCGATCGTCTCCGCCCTGGCCTACCGCACGGGCATGTCGATGATGAAGCTCGGCCCGATCCTCTACCTCGGCGCCTACATCATGACCTCGGTCGTCCCGCCCGGCCCCGGCCCGCTCGCGTCGGCCTCGCTGCTCGGCGTCAGCATGGGCGAGGCCATCCTCTACGGCCTGATGGTGGGCGTCCCCGGCGTCATCGCCGCGACGGTCTACCTGTCCTTCATCAAGACCTATGTGCCGCCCAAGCCGGAGTTCGTCGAACACCTGGCGGGCGCGGGCGGCCCGGGCACCCCCTCCGCCGGAGCCCCGGGGGTCTCCGACGGCACCGGCCCCAAGCCCTCCTCTGACGGAGCCGCGGCCCCCGCCAGCGTGGGCCTGTTCGGCTCCCTCGTGCCGATCCTGGCCCCCATCGTCCTCATCATCGTCGCCTCCCTGGCCGGTCCGGTGCTCCCGGAGGGGGCCTGGTACACCGAGGTCGTCCTGTTCGTCGGCGAGCCGACGGTGGCGCTCTTCCTCGCCTGCCTGCTGGCCCTGCCGCTGTTCCGCGGGCGCTGGAAGGACA
The DNA here is from genome assembly GCF_000092985.1 of Nocardiopsis dassonvillei subsp. dassonvillei DSM 43111. GTDB lineage: Bacteria > Actinomycetota > Actinomycetes > Streptosporangiales > Streptosporangiaceae > Nocardiopsis > Nocardiopsis dassonvillei. The sequence continues at coordinate 2,784,130 of NC_014210.1, read as the reverse complement.
AGGCCACCCTCAACGACCTGTTCGAGGCGGGCCTGCGCATCGCCGCGATGCCCCTGGCCCTGACCGGCGTCGGCGGAGCGCTGGCCACCATCATCCGGGAGACCGGCGTGGCCGAGAACGTCGCCGCGAGCATCGAGGGCACCGGCATGTCACCGGTCGTCATCCCCTTCCTCGTCGGCGCGGCGGTCTGCACGATCACCGGCTCCAACATCCTGGGCGTGATGACCTCGGCGGCCATCATGCAGCCCCTGATGGACGACCTCGGCCTGGCTCCGATCGTGGTGTACCTGGCCTGCGCGACCGGCGCCCAGATCATGAAGCACGCCAACTCGTCCGGCTTCTGGGTCACCACCACGCTGTCCAACATGACGGTGGGCCAGGGCATCCGGTCGATCGGCGTCGCCTCGTTCATCTCGGGCGTCACCGGGTTCCTCGTGCTCAACGTCATGATCGCGACCGGCCTCGTCTGAGCGGTGTTCCTTCGGGCCCCGCTTCGTTTCTGCCCGGACCGGCCCTCGCGGGCTGAGGACGGTCTGAGGAGCAGTCGCCCAGCCCCGTCCGCGTTTCCCGCGGGGGAGTTCCGGCGCACCCGGCCACCTGGCCGCACGGTGCGCCGGGACCCCTCCGCCCGACCGACCCGCCCCGACCACAGGGAGTACCTCACATGGCGACCCTCGGCGTGATCGCCGACGACCTCACCGGAGCGACCGACGTCGCGATCGCCCTCACCGCGTCCGGCCACCGGACCACGGTGGTCCTGGACTCGCGGGACCCCGGCGGCGCCGACCCCGTCGCCGCCGCGGCGGAGGGGGCCGACGCCGTCGTCGTGGCCCTGAAGTCGCGCACCACGCCCGCCGACGCGGCGGTCGCGGCCTCGCTGGACGCCCTCGACCGGCTGCGGAGCGCGGGGTGCGAGCGGTTCTACCTCAAGTACTGCTCCACCTTCGACTCCACCCCGGACGGCAACATCGGCCCGGTCGCGGAGGCGGTGCTCGACGCCCTCGGCGAGGACGTCACGGTCGTCGCACCGGCCTTCCCCGCCAACGGGCGCACCGTCTACCGCGGCCACCTCTTCGTGGGGGACGACCCCCTCGACGAGTCCCCGATGCGCCACCACCCGCTCACGCCCATGACCGACTCCAGCCTCCCGCGCCTGCTCGCCCCCCAGGTCAGCGGCGGCGGGGACGCCATCGCGCTGGTGCCCTGGCCGGTGGTCGCCCGGGGGGCCGAGGCGGTGCGCGACGCCATCGCGCGGGCCGGTGCGCAGGGGGCCCGGTTCGTGGTCGTGGACGCCCTGACCGACGCCGACCTGCGCACGCTCGCCGACGCGACGCGGGACCTGCGCCTGCTGACCGGCGGCAGCGCCCTCGCCCAGGGGCTCACCGGCCCCCACGGGACCGGCCGCCTGCCGCTCACCCCGCCCCGGGGGCCGCGCGTCGTCCTCTCGGGCAGCGCCTCGCGGGCGACCCAGGGCCAGGTGCGCCACGCCCTCGCCCACGGCGGGGGACACCACCTGCTCCCCTCCGACCTGCGCCGGGACTTCGGGGCGACGGTGTCGCTGGCCGTGGAGCGCGCCCTGGAGGGCGGCGCGTCCCCGTTCGTGGTGTACGCGACCGCCGCACCCGAACACGTCGTGGACACCGCCGACGCGCCGCTCATCGAGGAGGCTCTGGCCGAGATCGCCGCACGCCTGGTCGCCGCGGGGGCGCGCGCGCTCCTGGTCGCGGGCGGCGAGACGAGCGGAGCCGTCGTGCGGCGCCTGGGCGTGGCGTCGCTGGCGCTGGGACCCGAGATCGACCCGGGCGTCGCGTGGACGCTCGGACACAGCGACGGTGAGGACGTCCAGCTCATGCTCAAGTCCGGCAACTTCGGCCGCGAGGACCTGTTCGTCCGCGCCTGGGAGGGGGACAAGTGAACCGCGAAGCGCGCGAGGCGGCCCGGGAGCTGTGCGCGGTGGGACGCCGCGCCGTCGAACTGGGGCTCAGCCCGGGCGCCTCGGGCAACGTGTCCGCGCGGGCCGGGGGACTGACCCTGATGAGCCCCACGGGGGTCTCCCTGCGCGACCTCGACCCCGAGGGCCTGTCCGTCCTGGACGGGGCGGGGGAGCACGTCGCCGGTCCGCCCCCCTCCAAGGAGTTCCCGCTCCACCAGGCGATGTACCGGCGGGTTCCGGACGCGGGCGCCGTCGTCCACCTGCACTCGCCGCACGCCTGCGCGGCCTCGTGCCTGCCCGCCTGGTCGGAGGCGTCCGCGCTGCCGCCCGTCACGCCCTACCTGGTCATGCGGGTCGGTCAGGCGCCCCTGGTGCCCTACGCGGCGCCGGGCAGCGACCGGCTCGCCGACAACCTCTCCCGCCTGCCCGGACGGTTCCGCGCGGCCCTGCTGGCCAACCACGGTTCGATCGTGGCCGCATCCGGACCGGCGGCGGCCCTGGACGGCGCCGTCGAGCTGGAGGAGGCCTCGCGCATCGTCGTGTCGCTGCGGGGGAGCGAGTTCTCCGTGCTCTCGCCCGAGGACGTGCGCGAGCTGACCGGGCGCTACGGCACCGACTGGGATCTGTGACTCCGCGCCGGGGAAGTCCCAGAAGCACCGCATATGGCACCGACCGAAACCGTTGCCGGTGCGACGCGAGGGGCCTTGGCCTGCGGTGACCTCGTGCCTGCAGCGAGTCCGGGGTGCCGAACCCCGCCATAGGCGCAAGACCCCGGTGGAGGGGGTGGTCCGGTGGTCCCCCGCGGTGACCGCGTCAGGGGGAAGGGGACGGCCCCGCCGGTGCCGGCACACCGGCGAGACCGAGTATGAGGTCGCGGACCTCGGTGGCCGCGACGCGTTCCCGGGCGGAGCCGGGGTCGGAGCACAGCACCAGGGGGCCGTCGTCGGGGTCGGCGTGCGCGCGCCCGTGGGTGCCGCGCACGCAGCCCGGGTCGAGCGGGACCACGTTCATGGCGTAGCGCAGACCCACCTTCTTGCGGGCGAGGTTGGCCGCCGCGCGGGCTCTGACCAGCCGGTCGGCGGGGTCCAGGAAGAGTTCGGCGGGGTCGTAGCCCGGCTTGCGGTGGATGTCCACGCCCCGCGCGAAGTCCGGAGCCGCCGCGTCGCGCAGCCAGTAGTAGTAGGTGAACCAGGCGCCCGGGTCGGCCACGAGGACCAGCTCGCCGGAGCGCTCGTGGTCCAGCCCGTGCTCCGCCTGCCCGTCGCGGTCCAGGACCAGGTCCACCCCCTCCACCCCGGCCAGGAGGCGGGCGACCCCGGGCACGTCGCCGGGGTCGCGGACGTAGACGTGCGCGCACTGGTGGTCGGCCACCGCGAAGGCGCGCGACTCCCACGGGTCCAGGTACTCCATCCCGTGCTGGGTGTACACCTCCAGCAGCCCTGCCTCGCGCAGTACCCGGTTGACGTGCACGGGCCTGTCGGCGGGGGTGATGCCGTACTCGCTCAGGACCATCACGGCGGTGCCCGAGCGCTCGGCGTCGTCCAGCAGGGGAGCCAGGGCCGCGTCCATGTCCACCACCGCCCGGCGGGCCTGCTCCGAGTCGGGGCCGTACCGCTGCAGGTCGTAGTCCAGGTGGGGGACGTAGCACAGGGTCAGGTCGGCGCGGGGCATCAGTCTGCGGGTCGCGGCCACGATCCACTCGGTGGAGCGCAGCGACGCGGTCGGCCCCCAGTACTGGAAGAGCGGGAAGGGCCCCAGCTCCGCGGTCAGCTCGTCGTGGAGGGCGGGCGGCCGGGTGTAGCAGTCGGGGGACTTGCGCCCGTCGGCGTGGTAGACCGGCCTGGGCGTGACGGTCCAGTCGGTGGTGGCGCCCATGGCGTACCACCAGCACACGTTCGCGGTGCGAAAACCCGGCCGGTGGCGCCGGGCGGTCTCCCACACCTTCTCGCCCTGGACCAGGCGGTTGTGCTGGCGCCACAGGTACACCTCGCCCAGGTCCCGGAAGTACCAGCCGTTGCCGACGGCGCCGTGTCCGGCGGGGGTCCGACCGGTCAGGAACGTGGACTGGACGGTGCAGGTCACGGCGGGCAGGACGGTCTCCAGCGGGGCCTGCCAGCCCTGGTCGGCCACGGCGCGCAGCCGGGGCGCGTGCCGCAGCAGCCGGGGCGTGAGCCCGACCGCGTCGACCACGAGCAGGCGCGGTTCCTCCGTCGGCATGGGGGTGTCCCTTCGGTTCGCGGGGTGTCAGAGCAGGGTCAGGCCGAGGTCGGTCAACCGGTCGCGGGCCCAGGCCACCTCGGCGGCGATGCCCTCGGTGAGCCCCCTGCCGTCGGCGGGGCGCCGCTCCCTCGGCAGCACCGACCAGGTGTAGGTCTCCACCTCCACGTGGTCGGTGCGCGCGCCGCCGGGCCCCAGGAGGCATTCGAGGGTGCGGGCGAGGTGCTCGTTGGTCCCGCGCAGCGGGGCGGCGGCGGGCGCGTGCAGGGGCACGTGGAAGTGGGTGCGCCAGGGCGCGTCGTCGGGCAGGGGGACGGCGCCGCCCAGGGCCTCGTGCAGGTCGTCGCGGCCCTCCCGCGCCCCGTCCCCGCCGTGTGCGCGCGTCTGGTGCAGGAAGCGGTCCTCGGTGAAGGCGGCGAGGGCCTCGCGCGCGGCCGGGTCGGCGGGGTCGGGGACCTCCACGGCCGCCGACGCCTGGGTCTTGACCACGGGCAGGCCCGCGCCGGAGAGCCGGTCCAGGGCCGCCCCCGGCTCCTCGAAGGCCGTCGCCAGGTGGCAGGTGTCCAGGCACACTCCCAGGTGCGGCGGCGGATCCCCGAGCAGGCGGGCCGCGTCCCGGGTGGTCTCGACGACGCACCCCGGTTCGGGCTCCAGTCCCACCCGCACCGGCCGCCCCTGCCGTGCCAGGTCCTCCAGGGCGTCGGAGAGTTCGGCCAGGTGCGCGCGGGCGGCGGCCAGGCGGCCGGGGTCCCACGGTTCGCGCCAGGCCAGGGGGAGGGTGGAGACGCTGCCGCGCGCGGCGTCGTCGGGCAGCAGCCCGGCCAGCACCCGGGCGCAGTCCACCGTGTAGTCCAGCCGGGCCCGGTCGGTCCAGTCGGGGTGGTACACGGCCCGCTTGACCACGGGCGCGTGGAACCCGGTGTAGGGGAAGGCGTTGAGGGTCACCGTCTCCAGCCCGTTGGCCTCCAGCTCCGCGCGCAGCCGGTCGGTCAGGCGCGGATCGGCCGCCAGCTCCCGGGCCAGCGGGGCGGGCAGCCACAGGCCCAGGCCGAGCCGGTCCGCGCCCAGGGCCTCGCGCACGCCGCCGCCGTGGACGCGGATCTGGCGCAGGACGCCGTCCAGGTCCTCGGCGGGGTGCACGTTGGTGCAGTAGGCGAGGTGGACGACCGTTCCGTCGGGGTGGCGCAGCCTCACGCGGCACCCCCGCCCGCGCGCTCGCCGCGCAGCACCGAGTTCCCCGAGTAGGTCGCGGTGTGGTCGGCCCCGTGCACGTCGTCCAGCAGCAGGCGCCCGCTGCGGCCGTAGAACTCCACCGGGTTGTCCCACAGCACGCGTTCGACGTCGCGTCCGGTGAAGCCCGCGGCGAGCATGGCCTCGCCGGTGCGCAGGGTGGCGAGCGGGTCGCTGCGGCCCCAGTCGGCGGCGGAGTTGACCACCATCCGCTCCGGGCCCCACTCCGACAGGACGCGGACCATGCGCTCCGGGCTCATCTTGGTGTCGGGGTAGATGGAGAAGCCCAGCGTGCACCCCGACTCGTGCACCATGGCCACAGTGGCCTCGTTGAGGTGGTCCACGAGCACCCGCTCGGGCGCCAGCCCCGACTCGGCGACCAGCTGGAGGGTGCGGCGGGTCCCGGCCGCCTTGTCCCGGTGCGGGGTGTGCACCAGGACGGGCAGCCCGAACTCCCCGGCCAGCTCCAGCTGGTGGCGGAAGGCCCTCTCCTCCTCGGCGGTGCCGGAGTCGAAGCCCACCTCGCCGACCGCCACCACGCCGTCCTTGGCCAGGTAGCGGGGGAGCAGGTCCAGCACCCCCGACAGGCGGGGGTCGTTGGCCTCCTTCGGGTTGAGCGCGATCGTGCAGTGGTGGCGGATCCCGAACCGCTCGGCCCGGAACCGCTCCCAGCCCACGAGGCCGTCGAAGTAGTCGCGGAACGAGCTCACGCCGGTCCGGGGCTGGCCCAGCCAGAACGACGGCTCGACCACCGCGCGCACCCCGGCGGCGTACATCGCCTCGTAGTCGTCGGTGGTGCGCGAGGTCATGTGGATGTGCGGGTCGAAGATACGCATCACGCCTCCGTTCGGTGGGAGTCCAGGCGGGCGGCCTGCCCGGGGAAGTGCCGCAGCACGAGGTGGACGTCGGCGGGGACCGGCCGCCCCGCCAGGAGCCGCTCCTCGGCGTGGTCGGCGCACATGCGCGCCAGCTCCTCATCGGCGCGGTCGGGCAGCCCGGCCGCCGATCCCAGCGGCACCCCGGTGAACAGGCACTTGAGGATTCCCTGGCGCCAGGAGTCGGCGTCGAGCAGGGCCGTCGCCGCGCTGGCGGCCGCCGCCGCGACCAGCCGGGTGTCGTTGGCGCGCATCGCGTCGGCCAGCAGCTCGCGCGCCGCACCGGCCACCTCCTCCCGGCCCCGGCCGCGCACGTCGAGCGCGTCCAGGCCCCGCAGGACGGCGCGCCGCTCACCCGCGTCACCGTGGTGGTACAGGTCGCGGACCTCCCGGGCCAGCTCCGGCGGGGCCAGGGCCCCGGACAGCGCGGCCAGCAGCTCCACGCGCGCCATGTCCTCCAGGGTCGGCCCGGCCACCCCGTCGGGGTCGCCCGACGGACCGGCCCCGCGCGCCACGCTCCTGGCCGCCGCGGGGAAGAGCACGGCGATCCGCGCGGGCCGCTCGCGCACCTGCCCGACCTGGGCGGCCAGGGCCCCGCGCGCCGCGTCCGTGTCCAGGAAGGCGTACTCCCCGCTCACACCCCCGCCCTCCGCGCGCGGGAGTCGGCCAGCGCCCGCGTGAGCGCGCGGATCGACCGCTCGGCCACCAGGGGAGCGGCGTGCCCGTGGCGGGGCAGCTCCACCGACGCCAGACCCCGGTAGCCGACATCCTCCAGAGCGCCCAGGACCCCGGGCAGGTCGATCTCGCCGTCGCCGAACTCCAGGTGCTCGTGCACGCCCGGCCGCATGTCGTCCAGCTGGACGTTGGCGATCAGGGCCCCGGCCCGCCGGACCGCGCCCTCGGGGCCGTCCGGCTCGTTGCACACGCCGTGCCCGACGTCCACCGTCACCCGCAGGCGCGGCGGGTCGCCCAGCCGCTCGCGCAGCTCCAGCGCGTCGGCCACCCGTTCTACGAACATGCCGGGCTCGGGCTCGAACGCGCAGTCCACGCCGAGGTCGTCGGCGGTGGCCAGGACCCGCTCCACGCCCGAGGTCAGCCGCGACCAGCCCCGCTCCCGGCTCACCCCCGCCGGGAGGATGCCCGACCAGAAGGAGACGGCCTCGGCCCCCAGGTCGTCGGCGACGCGCACCGCGCGGCGCAGCAGGTCCACCCGCAGCTCGGCGCCCTCGTCGGAGACCAGGGTGGGCTCGTGCTTGCGGCGCGGGTCCATCAGGTAGCGGGCACCGGTCTCCACGACCACCGCCAGCCCCAGTTCGGACAGCCGCCGACCGATGCGCGCGGTGCGCGCGAAGGCGTCCGGCGTGAAGGGGTCCAGGTGCGGGTGGTCCAGCGTCAGCCCCACCCCCTCGTAGCCGAGGTCGGCGATCAGGGCCAGCGCGTCGTCCAGCCGGTGGTCCCAGAAGCCGTTGGTGCCGTATCCGAACCTCATGTGAACGACACCGCCTTGGACGCCCTCGCCGCCACGGGCACGCCGACGGCGAGCGCGCACGCGGCGTCCGGCGCGCCGTACCCGGCCAGCAGGGCCGCCTGGAGCGGGATCATCCCCCGGATGCCCGCGCCCGTCGCCGCGCGCGCGTGGTGCGCCTCGGGCTCGACCAGCGCCCTGGCCTGCGCGGATCCCACCCCCAGCGCGAAGACCCCCGCGAGCGCCCCCGCCAGGGCCCTGGCCGCGGCGCCGCCCGCCGCGCCTTCGCGCGTGGGCTGTGCGGGCGCGGCGGCGAGCGCGGCGCTGGCCAGGGTGCACACCAGCGCACCCGCCGCCACGGAGGGCCGCGTCCCGTGCACCTCGCCCCGGCTCAGGGCGGTCACCCCGAGCGTGTGGACGGCCAGCGCCAGCGCGGGCCTGGCCGCGTCGGCGGGGCGCGCGCCGGCGCCCAGCAGCACGTCCAGCCCCCGGGCCGCCGCCATGCCCAGCGGGGCCAGAGGGGTCCTCTTGAGGAGGAGGTCGTAGCCCCACACGGTGGCGGCCAGGGCCGTGCCCACCCCCGCCGCCCGGCGTCCGCCCGCCGCCGCGGCCAGGCCCACGCCCGTCGCGGTCAGCCCCGCGGCGACCGCCAGGGCCTCGCCGGGGCGCACCGCTCCCGAGGGGATGGGGCGTTCGGGGCGCTCGACCGCGTCCACCTCCCGGTCGGCGTAGTCGTTGAGGGCCATGCCCGCCCAGTACAGGCACACCGAGGCGGCGGGCAGCGCCCATGCCCCGGGGCCGCGCAGGCCCCCCGCCGCCGCGGCACCGGCCAGCGTGTCGCCGGGAACGCTCAGCGCCGCGGGCAGGCGCACCAGCCTCGCCAGGTCGCGCGCTCTCACTCGGCCTCCTCCTCCGGTGCCGCGCACCAGGACGTCAGGGCCCGCCACTGTTCGGCGAGGCCGTGTTCGCGGGTGCCCACGGGGTCCTTGAAGAAGAACGCCAGCTCCGGCACGGGGCCCACCCGGCCCCGCCGGTGGGCGTGGGCGGTCAGCCGCGCCAGGTCCAGCACCAGGGGCGCGGCCAGCGCGGAGTCGTAGCCCGACCAGGTGAACTGCAGGGTCATCCGCGCCCCCAGGAACCCCTCGAACGAGACGTGGTCCCAGGCGACCTTGGCGTCGCCCAGGTCCGGGACGTAGTCGATGTGCAGGGGCCCGTCCGGGCCGTGGCCCAGCATGTGCTCCAGACCCCGCGCCTTGGACGCGAGTTTGCTCTCGGCGTTGGCCGGGTCGGCCAGGGTGGCGCCGTCGCCGCCGCCGAGCAGGTTGAGCGAGGACCACGAGCGCACGTGCAGCGCCCGGGCGGCGAACATCGGCGCGAGCGCGCTCTTGACCAGGGTCTCCCCGGTCTTGCCGTCGCACCCGGCCCACGGCACGACCGAGCGCTCGACGAGCCGCGCCAGGGCGGGCAGCCGGGGCCCGGTATTGGGCGTGAACTCCACGAACGCGCAGCCCGCCCGCAGGGCCGCGTAGGCGTACGCGGAGCTGGCCGGGATCCGCGCGGTCCCGGCGTCCAGGGCCGCCTCCAGGGCGTCGGCGTCGGTGTGCTCGGCGTGCGGTTCGGGCCGGGGCTCGGTGCTGGACAGGTCCACCACCACGACGCGTTCGAGCGCCTCCCGTTCGGCGAACTCGCGCAGGTCCGCCTCCAGGCGGTCCACGTCGCGGCGCCCCACCCCGGTGGTGGCGGCGGCGTGCAGGCCCCGGCGCAGACGGTGCTCGGTCCGGTCCAGTTCGTCGGCGAAGGCCGGCGGCAGGTGCGCGGGCAGCACCCCCGCCCGGGCAAGCCGCTCGGCGTTCTTGCACAGGCGTATCTCGGAGACGTCGTGGCCGCCGAAGACCAGGTCGCCGATCCCGGGCAGGCGCGCCGGGGCGAACTCGGGGCGCTCGGTCACGCACCCCGTCCGCCCCGACGCCCCGGACCGCACCGCCAGGGCTCCCAGGACGGCGGTGGTCGCCACCGACCCCCGCGCCCCGATCAGCCATACTCCGACTCGCGTCAACGCATGCTCCCCTCTGCGTGCCTCCGGGTGTTCCGGAACCGGGTGGTCACTGGTCACTGGTCGCCGCTGTCGCCGCCGCCCTCGCCGGGCTCGGCCCCGTCGGGTCCCAGGGCGCCGCTGCCGGGCGCCGCGGGCAGGTACAGGTGGACGTGGCCGTGGCCGGACTCGACGCTGACCATGTCCAGTTGGGTGGCCGCCACCGACCAGCCGCGCACCGCCTGGGTGCGCAGGTCGCCGGCCAGCTCCAGCAGTTCCGCCCGCTGTCCGTCCTGGGCGCGCTCGGCGTTGGAGTAGGCGACCACCGCCGACCCCAGCAGGTCCACGGCGTTGGACAGCCCCGCGTGCGCGACGTTGTGGCCGCTGCTGCCGGAGGGGGCGTCCTCGAAGTGGACCGCCGCCTCCTGGACGGTCTCCAGCCAGGAGTCGACCTCCCCGGCGTCGGGGGCCTCCCCGGCGGGGGTGGAGCCGTCGGGCGGCACGGCCGCGTCCAGGCTCTCCACCACGGGCACCAGCTGCCCGTGCGCGGCGGTGGTGCGTTCGACGAGCTGGTCGACCTGCGCGCGGTCGCGCTGCTGCGCGGAGGCCTGGAGTTCGGCGACTCGCGCCGGGTCGGGGGCGGTGTGGTCGTCACCGGTGAAGGTGAGGACGAGGACGCCGACGAGGGCGGCGACCACCAGGAGGGATCCGGCGGTCAGCCACCAGGTGAGCCTGGGCGGGGGAGCCTGCGTCCCGCGGGACGGGTCGGGGGAGGAGGGGGCCTTTTTGGCGGACACCGTGACACCTTCTTCTCGTCGTACCTGGGGGCCGGACGCCGCGACGTCGCGCTCCTTTCCGGCGGGGCGCCACCGCGGGGGGCGGCGGGGCCGGCCGGAACCGGCCCCGCCGTGGTCACGGGACCCCCGGCGGACGCCGCCCCCACCGGGGGCGGGCGCGCGCCGGAGGCGTCCCGTCACTCGTCGTCGATGAGCGGGCGCAGCCTGTCGGCCAGCTCCAGCAACTCCTCCCTGGCGGCCTCGTCGGCCACCGCCTCGGCCACCCCGACGAACCGGTCCAGGGCCAGCGCGGCCTGCCCGGTCCGGCCGACGTTGAGATGGTGTTCGGCCAGTTCCAGCTGCGGGGTCAGCCGGCGCGCCTCGGACACGGTCAGCGCGCCGTCGGCCTCCAGGGCGTCGACGCGCTCCTGGACCTCGGCGAACGTGACCGGTTCGACCGCGTCCAGCTCCTGGACCCGGACGTCGCGGAAGAGCACCCGGTCGGCGTCGCCGTGGTTCTGCAACCCGATGTGGCCCGAGGACAGGTCACGCGCCGGGTCGGTGCTCTCGAACTCGTTCACCAGCTCCCCGTTGATCCACACGCGGATCATCGGGTCGGCCACCTCGATCTCCATCTCGTTCCACTCGCCGACCCGCGCGGGGTGGGAGTCGGCCGCCTGGAAGTCGTAGACGGCGCCGGTCTGGTGGATCGGGTCGCCGTCGGGCGCCCCGTAGCCGTCGATCTGGATCTCGTAGCCCTCGTTGACGGCGACCCAGGGGTCGTCCCCGGGCCCGGGGAAGCCGACGAAGACGCCGGAGTTGTCCGTCTCCTCGGCGGCGAGGAAGTCCAGCTTCAGCCGGTAGGACTCCAGCTCCGTCTCGTGCCAGAGCAGCCCCATGCCACCCTGGGTCTCCAGGGCGCAGCCCTCGCCGTCGTCGACGACGCCGAACCCGCCCGGGCCCGCCATGTTCCATCCGTCGAGCGTCCGGCCGTCCCACAGGGGGGTGTAGCCGTCCTCGGCCCCGGCCGGGGCGCACTCGGGCGGCTCGGTGCCGCCCGCCTCGACCGTGATGGTGGCGGTGTCGGAGGCGCCGGTGTTGCCGTCGCCGTCCGTGGCCACGGCGCTGACCTCGTACTCGCCCGCCGCGGCCCCCTGCCAGGTGGCCGTGTACGGGCCCTCGGTCACCGTGGCGACGACCTCCCCGCCCACGAGGAAGTCCACCTTCTCCACACCGGCCTCGGCGTGGTCGGTGACCTCGGCGGAGAGGGGGACGTCCGCACCCTCCTCGAAGACCGCGCCGTCCTGCGGGCTGGTCAGCTCGGTCTGGGGGCCGTGCTCGCCGTGGCCGTCCAGGACCGCCTCGAAGTAGTTGACGTTGAACAGGCCGTCCTCGACTGCGGGGCCCTCACCGTCGAAGACCAGGTACAGCGTGAAGGTCTCCCCGGGGTCGGTGACGTCCATGGTCACGTCGGTCCACTCCTGCCAGCCGCCGGTGGTGGGCACGTCGACGCTGCCGAGCAGTTCGCCGTCGGGGGCGTTCATGCGCGCCTCGATGGTTCCGCCCGCCCCCGCGGAGGCGACCCGGAACTCCATCTGCTCGACCCCGACCAGGTTGGTCGTGTCGTAGGCCGTCCAGTCGCCGTGGCCGATGTGGCTGACGTTGACCAGGCCGCCCTCGGCGTCCGTGGTGGGTTCGGTCCGGACCCCCTCGCTGTCGGTGAAGTACTGGGCCTGCGTCCGGGCGGGCTTGAGGGTGACCCCGTCGCTTCCGGTGAGGCCGGGGGCCCCGTCCCCGCCGGAGTCGGTGTACTCGGCCTCCAGCACCCAGAAGATGTTCATGTCGTGCCCGTGGCCGCCGTCGACCTCGGTGATGCTGACGTCCTCGCAGCTGTCGTACTGGGTCCACGGGTGGGCGTGCCTGTCGTGGCCGAGCGAGGCCGTGACCGCGACGTCGCCGCAGTCGACGCCCTCGCCCACGGAGCCGTCCTCGGCGTCCGCCACGTCCACGCTGAAGGGGATCTGGTCACCCCAGTGGAAGAACTGGCCGTCCCGCGGGGTCTGGAAGGAGACCTCGGGCGCGGTGTTGCCCGCGGTGACCGTCGTGGTGGCCGTGCCCGTGCGCCCCTCGGGGTCGGTGACGGTCAGCACGACCGTGTACTGGCCCGCCTCCTCGAAGGTGTGGGTGGGCGAGACCTCGGTCGAGGTCTGGCCGTCGCCGAACGACCACGCGTACTCCAGGGGCAGGCCGCCGGGGTGGCTGGAGCCCTCGGCGGAGAACTCCACCTCCAGCGGGGCCGGTCCCGAGGTCGTGGAGGCGCTGATGTCGGCGACCGGGGTGGTCCCGCCGCCGGTGTAGTCGATGCGCGACAGCGCCGAGTCGGCGGCCCCGCCGAAGTAGCCGGATCCGTACTCCAGCACGTACAGGGAGCCGTCCGGGCCGAACTCCATGTCCATGGGGTTGGCCAGGCTGATGTTCGGGACGGTCTCGGTGATGTCCAGGACCTCGCCGTCGTCGCCCAGGTGCACCTGCTTGATCCAGTCGCGGTCCCACTCGTAGAACAGCGGGATGCCGTCGTAGTACTCGGGCCACTTGGTGTCCGACTCCAGTTCGGGGTCGAACTGGTAGGCCGGGCCGCCCATCGGGGCACCGCCGCCCGTGCCCAGCTGCGGGAACTCCTCCGACTCCTCGTAGCTGTACCAGATCGAGGCGGGGGTGACGGGGGGCAGTTCCGCCAGGCCGGTGTTGCGCGGGGAGTCGTTCACCGGCGCGGCGCAGTCGAACGCCTCTCCGGAGGCCCCGGCCTCGAAGTCGTAGTCGACGAACGCGCTGTTGTCGCCGATGCAGTAGGGCCAGCCGATGTTGGCGGGCTCGGTGATGGCGTGCCAGGAGACCGTGTTCTGCGGTCCCCGTTCGGGGTCGGGCTCGTTGGCGTCGGGCCCGTAGTCGCCCAGGTAGACGGTGCCGTCCTCCTTGTCCACCGTGAACCGGAACGGGTTGCGCAGGCCCATGGCGTAGATCTCGGGCCGGGTCTGCTCGCCGCTGTACTCCTCCGGCGGGAAGAGGTTGCCCTCGGGGATCTCGTAGCCGCCGTCGTCGGTGGGCGTGATCCGCAGGAGCTTGCCGCGCAGGTCGTTGGTGTTGGCCGAGCTGCGCTGGGCGTCGAAGGCGGGGTTGCGCGACTCGCGCTCGTCGATGGGCGTGTAGCCGTCCGACCCGAACGCGCTGGTGTCGTCGCCCGTGGCCAGGTAGAGGTTGCCCTCGGCGTCGAAGTCGATGTGGCCGCCGACGTGGCAGCACATGCCCCGGTCGGTCCCGACCTCCAGCAGGACCTGCTCGCTGTCCAGGTCCAGGGCGGGGGTCTCCCCGTCCGTGAACTGGAAGCGGGAGAGGTTGTTGTGGCCCTCGTAGGGCTCGAAGTCCTCCGGGGAGCCGTCCGCGGGCGCCTCACCCGCCGGGACGCCCTCGATCACGGGCGCGTAGTACAGGTACACCCACCCGTTCTCCTCGAAGTCCGGGTCCAGGGCGACGCCCTGCAGCCCGTCCTCGTCGTGGTTGTACACCGGGACCCGGGCTATCAGCTCGGTGGTGTGGGTGTCGGGGGACCACAGCCGCACGTCGCCGCCGCGGGTGATGTGCATCACGCGGCCGTCGGGCAGGACCGCCAGGCCCATGGGCTCGCCCACGGAGTCCTCGCCCTGCGCGAGGGTGACCTTCTCGAAGTTGTCCCACTGCGTGGCGCCGCAGTCGCCCTCGGCGGTCCCGGCCGCCCACCGCAGCCCGCCGAGCAGGTGCTGGGTGAACTCCGGTTCGGAGTAGGACTCCACGGTGTGGCCGCCGCCGGTGTACCAGGACCGGCCGCCGTCGTAGGCCTGACACCAGGCGATCGGGTGGTCCCACCCCATCTGGCCGCCGGGATCGACCTGGTCGGCGTAGGAGTCCTCGTCGAGCCCGGCCAGGACGTGCACGTCGCCGCGGGGGGACAGGTCGAAGTCGTACCACTCGTCGTGGCGCTGCCAGCTGGCCGGCAGGTGCTCCGTGGAGGGGTGGACCCTGTCGTTGACCACCACCTGGGCGTCCTGCGTACCGGGCGGGTGGCTGGCGAAGTAGCCGCCGACGAGGTCGCCGTACCACTCCCAGTCGTAGTGGGTGTCGGAGGCGGAGTGGACGCCGACGAAGCCGCCGCCGCCCTGGATGTAGCGCTCGAAGGCGCCCTGCTCCTCCTCGTTGAGCACGTCGCCGGTGGTGGAGAGCCAGATCACCGCGTCGTAGGCGGCCAGCTCCTCGTCGTTGAACACCGAGGAGTCCTCGGTGTGCGCGGTCTGGAAGCCGTGTTCCTCGCCGAGCGCCTCGATGAGCGCGACGCCGTGGGGGATCGAGTCGTGCCGGAAGCCGGTGGTCTTGGAGAAGATCAGCGTGTTGAACGCGTCCTCGCCGGTCTCGTCGGCGTACGCGACCGGTGCGGTCAGCGTGAGCGCCATGGCGACACCCGACGCGAGCGCGCCGAGTGTCAGCAGGGGTCTCTTCTTCATACGGAACCTCACCTGGGGGTGGGAGCGAAGCGATGAGTCCGTGCGGCGTGCCGGCGCCGACGGCAGGGGCGGCCCGGTGGTCGTGCGGCCCGGTGGGGGCCGAGCGGCTGCGACCGGTGGGCTGACGGGGAGTTCCTGCTATCAGGTGCGGGAAGCGGGGGGTGCCGCCTCATCGGTCTCAGCCCATACCGGCTCCTTTCCTCGCTGGTCCTGCCGGAGGCGGACGACGCGGTGGCCGGGGATCGGGGCCGCCGGGCCCGTCAGTCCGTCCACGTCTCGGAGGGGGAGGCCCGGCGGGTCGCCGCCGCCGGACTTCACTTGGTGCGGGCGGGGCAGCTCTTCGTAACCGGGAAAGGCCATGCCGACGGTCCGAAGACGCCACATCGCCCAACTCCTGTGACCTGCCTCACCTGCTGCCTCGAACCGTACGTCGGGCTTATGTCGATCGTCAAGCAGAAGTTGTCGGTGCAGATCGCAATAGGTGGAGTCCGGTCATCCAATAGACCCGGGTCCACGGGCGGCTCCGGTGAGTGCCTTTCCCCAGGTCGTGGCACGCTCGGCAGCACGCCTTGGCCGACGGTGTTCACCCGGTGTACGGGGGACGTTCCGTGAGGGGGCACCGGTGGAGGCCGGTGCCGGTGCCCGCCGGTACATCCTCGCGTCAGCGCGGCGCGGTCGGCGCGGTCGGCGTCCGGGAGGGGCCCGGGCCGGGGCGGACAGGACCCGGGTGCACACACAGCCGCGCCCCCGCCCGGAGGGGCGGGGGCGCGGGGGATCCGCGTGGGGACCGCGAGGCACGCGAGCCGCGTGGGCACTGTGAGGCGCGCGGCGCCTCCGCGACCGGGCACGCGACACCGGCCTCAGGGCGGCGGAGGTATCACTCCGCCAGCTGCTCCTCCCCGAGTTCTGCCCCGGTGCTGTGGTACCGGCCCAGGGGCAGCATGAGGGGCCTGCCCGACGTGGGGTCGGTGATCACCTCGCTGCGCAGGCCGAACACGGCGTGCACCGTCTCGGGGGTGAGCACCTCCTCGGGCGTGCCCGCGGCGTGCAGCCGCCCGCCCGCGAGCGCGATGAGGTGGTCGGCGTAGCGCGCGGCCAGGTTGAGGTCGTGCAGGACCAGCACGATCGTCGTCCCCAGCGAACGGTTGAGGTCGGTCAGCAGGTCCAGCACCTCGACCTGGTGGCTGACGTCCAGGAACGTGGTGGGCTCGTCCAGCAGCAGCAGGTCCGTGCGCTGGGCCAGGGCCATCGCGATCCACACGCGCTGGCGCTGCCCGCCGGAGAGCTCGTCCACGGGCCTGTCGGCCAGGTCCACCGTCCGCGTCGCCTCCAGCGCCTCGGCCACGGCCTCGTCGTCCTCCCGGCTCCACCGCGAGAGCATCCTCTGGTGGGGGTGGCGGCCCCGCCCGACGAGGTCGCTCACCGTGATGCCCTCCGGAGCGATCGGCGACTGCGGCAGCAGCCCGAGCGTGCGCGCCAGCTCCTTGGACGGCAGGCGGTGCACCTCCTTGCCGTCCAGGAGCACGTGCCCGACCCGGGGCGCGAGCAGCCGCGACATCGAGCGCAGCAGGGTGGACTTGCCGCACGCGTTGGCGCCCACGATCGCGGTGATCCTGCCGGGCGGGATGGTCAGGTCCAGCGACTCGATGACGACGCGGTCCTTGTAGCCGAGCGTCAGGTCCTCGACGAGCAGCGAATGGGCCGTGGTCAAAGCGAGCCTCCCACGCGGTTGGTGCGGACGATCAGGTAGACGAGGTAGGGGGCGCCGAGCACGCCGGTGACGACCCCGACCGGGTAGCGCGTCCCGAAGGCGTACTGCGCGCACAGGTCGGCGACCAGGATCAGCAGCGCCCCGACCAGCGCCGAGGGCACCAGCAGCGAGCCGTTCGGCCCCACCAGGCGCGCCGCGATCGGCCCCGACAGGAAGGACACGAAGGCCACCGGCCCCGCCGCCGCGGTCGCGAAGGCGATGAGTCCCACCGCCCCGACGATCGCGACGAGCCGGGTCAGGTCCACGCGCACGCCCAGGGCCGAGGCGGTGTCGTCGCCGAGCTGGAGCGCGGACAGGTTGCCCGACTGGGACAGGAGCACGGGGGCGAGGACGACCAGCGCGACCAGCACCGGGACGGTCTGGTCCCAGCTGGCGCCGTTGAGGCTGCCGGTCAGCCACCGCATCGCCTCCTGCAGGTCCCACTGGGCCGCCTGGTCCAGGATGTAGTCGGTGACGCTGGTGAGCATGGCCGCGATGCCGATGCCGACCAGGATCAGGCGCGTCCCGGCGACCCCGTCCTTGAAGGACAGCGCGTACACGGCCAGCGCCACGAGCAGGCCCGCCGCGATCGCGAAGGCCGACACCCCGGCCTCGCCGAGCGAGAGCACCACGATCGCGAACACGGCCGCCGCGCTGGCCCCCGCGCTGATGCCGATGATGTCCGGGCTGGCCAGGGGGTTGCGCAGCATGGTCTGGAACGTCACGCCCGCGAGTCCGAAGCACAGCCCCGCCGCCACCGCGAGCACGGCCCGCGGCAGCCGGAGCCGCCCCACGGTGAACGAGGCGCCCGGCACGTCCTGGCCCAGGACCACCCGCACGACGTCGCCGGGCGGGTAGAAGGTCTGCCCGACCATCAGGGACAGGGCGAACACGAGGACGATCGCCACGGCCAGGGCGGCGATCACGACGCGCCGCCGGTAGGCGCAGCGCGTCCGGCCGCGGGCGACGGTCTCGACGGTGGAGGCGCTCACAGCTCACGCACCTTCTGACGGCGGACGATGTAGATGAAGAAGGGGGCGCCGATCAGCGCGGTCACGATCCCCACGTCGATCTCCGCGGGGCGCGCCACGATGCGGCCGACCACGTCCGCCGCGGTCAGCAGGGCGGCGCCGGTGAGCGCCGAGAACGGGATCAGCCACCGGTGGTCCACGCCCACGAGCAGGCGGCACACGTGCGGGACGACGAGGCCGACGAAGCTGATCGGGCCGGTCACGGCGGTGCTCGCGCCGCACAGCACGACCGCGCCGACGAAGGCCGCGCCCCGCGCGAGGGCGACGCGCTCGCCCAGGCCCGCGGCCAGTTCGTCGCCCAGGGCGAGCAGGTTGAGCGCGCGTGCCGACAGCAGGCACACGACGAATCCGGCCATGAGGAAGGGCAGCACCTGCGTGACGCTGTCGAAGGTCCCGCCGCCCACACCGCCGATCTGCCAGGACCGGACCCCGTCGGCGATGTCGGCGCGCGGGAGCACGACGGCCCTGATGAAGGAGGCCAGCGCCGCGGTGGTCGCGGCCCCGGCCAGGGCGAGTTTGAGCGGTGTGGCCCCGCCCCGCCCCAGGGAGCCGATCGTGTAGACGAACACCGTGGTCAGCCCCGCGCCGACGATCGCCACCCACACGAAGCTGGTCGCGGAGGCCAGGCCGAAGTAGGCGATGCCCGCGACGACGGCGAGCGAGGCGCCCATGGTCACGCCCAGGATGCCCGGGTCGGCCAGCGGGTTGCGGGTCACGCCCTGCATGACCGCCCCCGCCACGCCCAGGGCTGCTCCGGCGAGCACGGCCAGCAGCGTGCGGGGGATGCGCTTGGCCACCGCCGCCTGGTCGAAGTTCTCGGCCGCTCCGCCGAAGGCCGCCACGACGGCCGTCCAGGGCACGTCGCGCGAGCCGACCACGACCGAGGCGAACATGAGCGCGGCCAGTGCGCCCAGTACCACCAGCAGCCACAGGGTCTTGCCGCGCCTCGGGCGCCGCACGACGGCGGCGCCCGAGACGGCGGTCGAGGTGTCCGTCGTCACTACTGAGCCTCGTCAGCGGCCTCGGCGAGGAGCGACAGGTAGTCGTCCAGGACCCACGAGATCGACAGCGGGGTCGGGTTCGCGGCCGTGCCCAGCGGGTCGTCACCGGGGAGGTTGACGACGGAGCCGTTCTCCACGGCGGGCATCTGCGACAGCAGCGGGTCGCCCTCCAGGGTCCGCACCAGCTCCTCGCCGCCGTAGGTGACGATGATGTCCACGTCGTTGAACGCGTCCGCCTGCTCGGCGCTCTGGCTCAGGGAGAACTGGTCGGTCTCGGCCGAGGCGGTCGCGATGCTCTCCGGGGTCTCCATGCCCAGGTCCTCGAAGAACATGGCGCGCGTGTCGTGCGTGGTGTAGAAGCTGACCTCGCTCAGGTCCGTGGTGTCCACGTGGGTCAGGAACATCGCGGACCGGCCCTCGAACTGCGGGTACTCCGCGACCGACTCCTCGATCTCCTGCTCCAGGCCGGCGATGAGCTCCTCGCCCTCGGCCGCCATGCCCAGGGCCTGGCTGTTGAGCTCGATCATCTCCCGCCACGGGGTGCCCCAGGCGGTCTCGGGGTAGGCGACGACGGGGGCGATCTCGCTGAGCGTGTCGTAGTCCTCCTGGGTCAGCCCGGAGTAGGCGGCCAGGATCACGTCCGGCGCGGTGTCGGCGACGGCCTCGAAGTCGATGCCGTCCGTCTCGTCGAACAGGACCGGGGTCTCCGCGCCCAGTTCGGTGAGCTTCTCCTCGACCCAGGGCAGCACGCCGTTGCCGTCGTCGTCGCCGAAGTCGGCGGAGGCCATGCCGACCGGCACGACCCCCAGGGCCAGCGGGACCTCGTGGTTGGCCCAGTTCACCGTCGCGACCCGCTCGGGCTTGGACTCGATGGTCGTCGTGCCGAGCGCGTGCTCGATGGTGACGGGGGTCCAGTCCCCGGAACCGCCGTCCTCCCCGCCGGAGGAGTCGGAGGAGCCGTCGGAGGAGCAGGCGGCGAGCGCGACGGTGAGCAGCGCGGCGCCGGAGAGCGCGGCCAGCCTTGAAACGCGGGGCATGGTTTCCTTCCCATTGTGGCCGTGGGGCCTCAGCCATGGCGGTGCCATGGTCCGGCTCCCGCACCGCCCCGGCGCGCGCACGGGGGTGTGCGTCCGGGAGGGGACCGGTCGGGGTCGGGTCGCGTGGGGACAGGGGCCCGGGGGTGCGCGACGCCGACCCGACCGCGGCGATGCCGAGAGATTAGGTTTGCCTAACCGAATTTAGGGTGTCCTTGGTGGGTTCGCAATCGCGTAGATGCGACATCTTTTATAGCGAAACGGACAACCGGGGTGTGGCGGGGGAGTCTGGAGGGCTTGTTGGGGCCCGTGTTACTAATCCCGTCGCGGGAGCTGGAACGGTGTCCCCGCGGGCCTCACAGGGCGCGGAAGCGGCCCGGACTCAGCCCCGTGACCCGCCGGAAGGCCGCGCCGAACGCGCTCGCCGAGTGGTAGCCCACGCACACCGCCACCTCGTCGATCTCGTCCCCCCGCGCGAGCATCGTCACCGCGTGCTGCACGCGCGCGGTGGTCAGCCACTGGCTGAACCCCAGGCCCGTCTCGGCGCGGAACGCCCGGGTGACGGTGCGGGTGCTCACGCCCAGCCGCGCCGCCCACACGGCCAGGGTGGTGGTGTCGGCGGGGTCCTCGCGCACGGCGGCGACGATGGGGGCCAGCAGCGGTGACTCGGGGATGTGCAGGATCAGCTCGAGGCGGGCCGGGGCGAGGATGTCCAGCACCATCGCCTCGGTCCGTGAACGCTCGTCCGCGGTGAGGCCCTCGGCGTCGAGCCGGTCGAGCAGGAGCCGCAGGAGCGGGGTGATCTCCATGGCCACGGGCCCGTCGGAGATCGAGGGCACCGCGTGGACGCCGAACTGCGCGGCGCGGTGCCAGGTCCCCGCGGGGGTCCACCCGGAGTGGCGCGTCCCGGCCGGGAGCCACAGGCCGACCGTGGGGGTGATCGTCCAGACCCGCGTGCCGACGGTGGCGGAGGAGGCGCCCCGCTGGTTCCAGAGCAGTTCGTGCGTGGGGTGCGAGTGCTCCTCCCAGAACGTGTCCCGGGGGATGATCTCGGCGCTGCCCATGACGACGAAGGGCACCTCGATCTCACCGGCGGCGTAGGAGGGGAGCCTGCGGCTGTCGATCGCCTCGCGCCGCGGGGGCCCGGCGGGACTCGGCCGGGTGTCTGGTCTGACCACGTCGTCCAGGTTAGGCGCAGGTGGGAGCCGCGGCGGCGGTGACCCCGCTTCCGCCCCGCGGGCCGTGCTCCGGTGCCGGAGCGGCTGTTCCGGGGACCCGGGGGAGGGGCGCGCCGAGGACCGTGTTCCCGTTCCCCGGCTCTGTGCGAACCCCTTGACCTCAATAAAAGTTGAGGTTTCAGAATGGGGTCCAACACTCACGACACGAAGGAGATGCGCGTGCGTACGACGCGTAGTCGGCGGCGGAGTCCGGGTTCGCGGGCGGTGCCACGCCCCGGGGTGCTGCTCGCCAGCGTCATGCTGGGCGTTCTGGTCGTGGCCATGTCGATCTCGGGGACGGCCGTGGCCGTCCCGAACATCGGGGCGGACCTGGAGGCCTCCGGCGCCGCGCTGCACTGGGTGGTGGCCGGGTACAACCTCACCTTCGCCGCGTTCACCCTGGTCTGCGGTTCCCTGGCCGACCTGTTCGGGCGAAGGTTGCTGTTCGCGGTCGGCGCGGTCGTCTTCCTCGCGGGCAACCTGGCCAGCGCCCTGGCCGGTGACATCCTCCTCCTGGACGCGGCACGCCTGCTCACCGGTGTCGGCGGCGCGGCGATCATGGCCAGCGGCGGCGCCCTGCTGGCGATGGGCTTCGACGGTGCCGCGCGGACTCGGGCCTTCGCCGCCATGGGCACCATGGCGGGGGTCGGCATCGCGATCGGCCCGACCCTGTCGGGTCTGCTGGTCGGCGCCGTGGGCTGGCGCACGGCGTTCCTGGTCTACGCCGCGGTCGGCCTGCTCATCCTGGTCGGATCGGCGTTCGTCGCCGAGTCGCGGGCCTCCGAGCGCCCGCGCGTCGACTGGGTCGGCTCGGTGACCTTCGTGGTCAGCCTGACGCTGGTGATGTACGCGGTCATCGAGGCGCCCGAGGCGGGCTGGGGGACCCCGGCGGTGGTGGGCGCGCTGGCGGCCGGTGCGGTCCTCCTCGCGCTCTTCTTCGTCGTCGAGAGCCGGGTGGCCCGGCCGGTGCTCGACCTGAGCCTGGTCCGCGACGGACGGTTCATGGCCTGGTGCCTGGCGACGCTGACCACCTCGATCGGCTTCCTGGGGGTGCTGGTTTTCCTGCCGACCTACCTCCAGGGGGTGCAGGGGGTGTCCGCCCAGACCGCCGGTCTGATGATGCTCATGCTCACGGCGCCGGTGCTGGTGGCCCCGTCCCTGGGCGGGTGGATGGTCGCCGGGGGCGTGTCGGCACGCGGGACGATCGTCGTCGCGCTGCTGCTCGTGGCCGGGGGCAACGCGCTGCTCACCGTGCTCCACCCGCAGATCACCGCGTTGGGACTGGCCCTTCCCCTGGTGCTGATCGGTACCGGCATGGGATTGTCGTTCGGCATCACCGACGGCCAGGCGATGGGCGTCATCGAACCCGGGAAGGCGGGCATGGCGGCGGGTTTCCTCAACACGCTCCGCGGTGGTGCCGAAGCCCTGGTCATCGCGGTCTTCGGAGCGGCGTTGACCAGTATCGTCGCGGCCCGCACGGGATCGTCCGAAGCCGCCGCCCGTGCGACCGCCGGGGACGTGGGAGGGTCGGACGCCCTGGCCGGTCACCTCACGGCGGCCTGGGACGCCACGTCCTGGGGCGTCGCGGCGCTGTCGCTGGTCGCCACGGCCGGGGTGTTCGTGCTCCTGGCCCGGCGCCGGAGCGCGGTGGAAGGGGTTCCCGGGTCGGACAGGACGGAGGCAGAGCCCGCGGGACCGGAGCCCGTCGAACGCTGACGGTTCCGTGGCGTGCCGCGGCTGCCCGGAGGAGCACGGCCGGGCCGCCGGGCTGTTGCGCTGGTGCCTCGTCCGTCCGCTCCGGCCCGCGCGCCGGGGGCGGGACGGCGGCGACCCTGCTCCGCCCTACGAGTCGTGCTCCAGCACCATGACGGCGAGGTCCCGCAACCTCTCGTAGTATCCGGTCTCCTGGGCGTCGGTGAGCAGCGGCAGGACCTTGTCGAGGTCCGTGACGCAGCGGAGCAGGGCCCGGTGCCGTTTGTCGTCGAGAACGCCCCGGTTGCTCTGCCAGGTGGTCACGCACCCGGCGACGTCCGCGTCCAGCAGGATCATGTGGACACCGGCCAGTTCCCTGCCGCGCAGCCCGGCGGGGAACTCCGCTCGCATGTGCTCCGCCCACAGGCGGTCCACCTTTTCCCTGCGGGCACCTGTGCCTTTCACCGGTCTCCTTTCAGTCGGCCCGTGGTCGGGCGGGACGCGCCCGTGCGCAGCCGTTGCCACGGACGACCGGGAGCGTCAGCTTCCCGCATCTCGGGCGATGCGGTACAGCACGTTCGGGCGCAGCGGCCCCTCGGGCACGGCGGGGTCGTCGAAGTCGTCGGTTGGGTCCCGCGTCATGCCGATCCGGCGCATCACCGCACGCGAACGCAGGTTGGCGGCCGTGGTCACGGCGAGGACCTCGTGGAGCGCGAGGACGCCGAAGCCGTGGGCCAGGACCGTTCGCGCGGCCTCGGTGGCGTAGCCGTGACCCCAGGCCGGGCGGGCGAGACGCCAGCCGATCTCCACCCCGGTGAACGGCATGCCCTCGTCCACGTCGTCCAGGCCCGCGAAGCCGACGAACTCGCCGGTGGCCCGCACCTCCACCGCCCACCACCCGTAGCCGCGCCGGTCGAACGCGGCCTCGAAGCGCGCGACGGAGGCGTCGCTCTGCTCGCGGGTGAGCGGGTCGCCCAGGTGCTCGCGGACCTCGGGGTCGGCGTTCATCGCGGCCCAGGGGGCGAGGTCGGAGTTCCGCCACCGGCGGAGGGTAAGGCGTTCGGTGCGCAGTTCGGTCACGTGTTCAGCCAACAGGGCTCCGGCCCCCGGGGCAATTCCTCATCCGATGAGGAGTTGGACGGCGTGGACCAGACGCCGGAAGGAGCGGCTCCGTTCTTCCACGGCCCGCATGTCCATGGTCGCGGTGAACTTCACCTGGTGGAGCGTCTCCCGGTAGGGCTCGGTCATGAGAGCGTTCAACTGGGTCTTGGCGTCGCGCTTGGCCTCGGGGTCGTCCGGTGCCACGGCGTCAGCCCTCATCGCGGAGTGCCCGCGCAGGGACTCGGCGGCGGCCAGGAACCACGCCTCGTATTCGGGGCAGGCGATCACCACCTCGACCGGGCATCGGGCGAGTGCGGGATCGGGAGCGATCGAGCGCGCTAGCGCGACAGGGCAGGTGATGTCCTTGTCGTCACCATCCCTGAGCACGAGGACGCCGCCCCTGTCGGGAACGCGCCTGGACTGGAGCATCACCGCCCTGGCCAGCTCGTCCGGTTTGCGCATTTTCGCTGAGTCCAGGCGGAAGGGCTGTTCGACGTTCACGTCCCATGCTTCGGCGTATTCACCAGCAACACGGCGGAGAAGGTTCCCTACCGCCCTGTGCTCGCCATGCCCCTCCACGATCGGGGCGATGGTGATGAGAGACATCACTCCTCTTCCCAGGACAGGCGCTCCTGGACGGGCGCGGGGAGAAGCTGGTCGGTTCTGAGCAGCTCACCGGGGGTGTAGAGGTGCTCCCGCATCGCATGGGTACCGGCATCGTCGAGGGGGCCTATGTTGGTCTCACCGGACACGGAGCGGACCGCGTACAGTTCGGAGGGCTCGAAGTCATCCCGGTCCAGCAGGTCGGGGCTGTGGCTGGTGACGACCACCTGACGGCGGGTGCTCGCGTCCCGGAGCGCGTCCAGCAGGACTCCGGCCGCGGCAGGGTGCAGGGCGCTCTCGGGTTCCTCGATGCCGACCGTGCTGAGGGTGTCCCCGGTGTCGGAGAAGAGGCAGACGAGGACACCCAGGGCGCGCAGGGTGCCGTCCGAGACCGACTGGGCCGGAAACCGCCACGGGTTCTCGGCCCCCGGTACGTCCTGGGTGAACTCCAGCGTTTCCCAGTTGCCGAGGTCCGCCCGCGACACTCCGTGCATACCGGGAACGATCATCCGCAGGTAGTCCTCGACGCGTTCCTTGTCGCTCGCGCCCTGGGGACTGCGTTGCAGGCGGTGCAGCACACTGGCGACGTTGGACCCGTCCCGGCGCAGGAACTCACCGGAGTCGGGGGTCTGCGGCTCGCGCATGGCGTCCGGGTTCAGGCTGAAGACGCTGATGCCGGAGAGGCCCGCGTACACCCGCTCGAAGATGTCGATTCCGGCGGCTGAGACCAGGTAGAGGCGCTGGTCATTGACCGGGGGCATGACGGGCTCGGAAGCCTTCTCCAGCTTGCCGTTCCTGACCTTGAAGAAGCCCTTCCAGGATTCCGCTTCCCCGGTGGAGTACACGTGGCACTCCTCCCGGGAGACCTTGAAGGCGCCTCCTTTGACCGCTGCGACCTCGAAGGCGTACGTGCCCGAGTAGGTGGGGCCTCGGAACTCCAGGTCGATCGCGAAGTGGGTCGGGTGCCCGGTCGAGCGCCGCCGTACCTCGGCCACGCCGCCCCGGCTGCGCAGTGCCTGGTCGAGCGAGGTCTGGAGGGCTTCGGAGACCAGCCTGAGAGCGTCGAGGAAGTTGCTCTTGCCGGAGCCGTTGGGGCCCACCAGGAAGAGTAGTTGGCCCAGCCTGACATCGGCTTTGGCGATGCTTCTGTAGTGCTTCAGGTGCACCCGGGTGAGCGAGAACTGGTTGGCCTGCATGGGGCTCAGTCTTTCAGCATCCTGGCAGTAGGTCGTCAGTCTGACAGCCGTGTGAGCATGGTCGGGATGTGTCCGGTGGCCCATGCCTCAGCGGGTTCGTGGGGCGGGTGGCGGGGAGTGGGCAGTGCGGGGTGTCGTCAGGGGGCGGGCGCGGGCGCGGAATGTGGGGGATGCGTACAGCAGCGCTCACCGGGGGTTCGGGGGGAGGGGGTCTGCGGCACAATGGCCATGTCGGCGTCCTTTTTCTCTGAGGGTTTTTGAAGTGCTGGCCGTGCTCTGGGGGCGCTGATTCCGCTCGCCAGAGCTTTCGCGTGCCCGGCCGGAGGCATGTGACGGGTGGGGCGAGAGGCGCGGATAACCGAGGTGTCAGTTCTCGGATGGAACATGGAGAATGAAGGTTTCTCCAGAGCTGGTGGCGATATCGCCGTTTTTGTCTTCCTGTACTCACTGCGTTCCGCGAACCTGACGGTAGGCGGAACGGTTCGGCAGCGGAGGCTGGAACCCGGCCCTGTCCTCGACCACGGAGTCCACGAGGAGGTCGAGCCGGTCGCGCTGCACGTACTTCCAGGTGCCGTACCGGTCCTGGTAGCTCCAGGAGAAGTCGTCCTTGAGGCCGATGACGACGTTGCCCAGGTAGGAGGGGCCGGCGAGGGCGCGTTCGACGTCGGGGCCGTGGGTCCAGGGGAAGCGCCGCCACTCGACGGTGAAGGTCAGGCCCCGCTGACTCTGGAAGGCGGCGATGGCAGCGGCGAACATGTCGTCGGAGGATTCCCGTGTTTCGTTCATGCCCCCAGCATCCGACGCGGGAGTTCTGTTCCTCCAGTGAGCGATTTGTATCTACAAAGAGATGGTTCCAGGAGGAACGCCGAGGTTAGCTTTGGGTTATGGTGCAACACGATTTCGGTGCATACCTGGCCGAAGAGCGCAATAACTCTGGCTACACCCTCCGCAAGCTTGCGGCGCTGGTGAACCTGAGCCCATCGACCATCTCCCGATGGGAGAACAACCACGTAGTTCCGCTTCGGAGCGAAGTGGAGAAAGTGGACAAAGCACTGGAGTTGCAGGGGCGGCTTGTCAGCGTGTGGGAGTTCGCGAAGGCGGAAGGGCTCCCGCAGTGGATGCACAGCGTCTCGCGACTGGAGGAGGCAGCCGAGGCGATAGACCTCATATCTCCCTTGCTGGTGCCCGGGTTGTTGCAGTCTCCGAGTTACGCGCGACTGGTGTTCGAGGAGTCGCTGATGGGACGCGAGCCGGGTGACCTTGAACGCTTGGTGGAACTGAGGTGTGGCAGGTACGAGCAGTTGCGAAAGCTCAATAACCCTCGGACCATCGCGGTCTTCCCTGTGACGGCGGTGACCTGCGTCCCTGACCGGGTTCGGAAAGAGCAGGCTTCACACCTTTTGTCCATTGCTGAAATGGGCAGGATGCGCTTCCATCTGGTCCCGGAGGACTCCATCCTGCTCGGGGTGACGTCCATGCTGCTGCTGTTCCATCTTCGTGATGGTGGGAAAGCGGCTGTGAGCGACCATGTGGACGGCGCTACCTTGTATGAGGACACGAAGGTGTACGACCGCTTGCATGGTCTGGTGAAACAAGCACTGGGTAGCGCTCTCCCCGCCACCCAGTCACGAAAGCTTCTGGAGGAGCTACGGTGAACGAGCGACGCGACTTCCACAAGTCCAGCTACAGCACGTCGGGCGGGAACTGTGTGGAGGTCAGCGAAGGCCGCGACACCCTCGTGCGGGACACCCAGAACCGGGAGCTGGGCCACCTCAGCTTCGACCGCCGCGAGTGGACCTCCCTCCTCTCCCTGCTGGCTTCGTCCCCCCGCTAGCGACAGCGTTCCCGGCGTTCCCGGCGCTCTCCCCCCGAGACGGCAAGACCCCTGTTCCGCCTCCTGGAACGGGGGTCTCGCACCTACAGGCCACTCAGCGCGGCGCGTCAGCCCTTGAGCGGGTCGTGCCCCCAGTTCATCAGCGAGTACCGCCACGGGGTCTCGCTCGGGTCCCCGGACGGCTTCTGCGCCAGGTGCCGGTGCACGTAACCGGTGACCTTGCGCATGTGCTCGTAGTCCTCCTCCTGCAGATCACCCTGCGAAGCGTGCAGGATGTCCACGATCCGCCGCCCCGAGCGGTGGCCCTTGGACTCCCCGTCGCCCTCGCCCACGGACTTCGACTCGTCGGTCTCCAGCCACCGCTCCAGCTCCTTGGGCGTCATGTTGACCGCCTCGCCGAACTCCTGCCGGACCTGCCGCCGCTGCTTCTCGTCCATGTCCCCGCCCCCGTCTCCCCGTTGTCCGTTCCCCGGCCAGCCCTCGGCGCGGCTGTGCCTCCGCCTGTGCCTCCGCCTGTGTCCGCGCCTGCGCGGTCAGCCCTCGGCGCGCCTGTCGAGCACGCGTAGCACGGTCTTGCGGGCCTTGTGCCCGCGCTCGTGCTCGGCTGCGCTGCGGGCCTGCTTCGAGGACATACCCCGCGCCTTCTTGGCGGCCTCGGCGGCGGGCAGCCGGTCCAGTTCGACGGACCTGCGGGCCGACTCCGCGGCCGGAGGGTTCGGCGAACGCCCCTTGCCCTGTCCGTCGTCACGGCGCTTGGCGCGTCGCGCCTGCCGCCGCTCCCGGGGACTGAGCTGCTCCCAGGCGTGGCGCGGAAGGTAGCGGTCGGTGCCCCCGGGTTCCTCGGAACCGCTGTCGCGCGCCCGCGCGTCGCCGGAGGCCGTCTGCCACTCCTCCTCGGTCCACTTCCGAAGGTCGCGCTGTTCGCCGCTCCTGCGGTCCGGGTGCCGGTAGCCGCCGCCCTCGCGTTCGTACTCCTGGGTGAGCAGCTGGCTCTTGCGCGCCGACCACTTCCCGGCGGCCCCGCCCTTGTCCGAGGCCTTGATCCGCTCCTTGAGCCTCTCCCGTAACTTGGGGTCGGTGTAGTCCCTGCGGTAGTCGTCCGCGTCCTTGCCCATGTGGGCCGACTACCCCTCCCGCCGGACCGCTACAACCCTGAGCAGGGCTTTTGCCCGGGCTTTCCCACGGCCGCAAGCACGGAGAACCCAGGACCGAGGGAACACGGGTCAGTCCCGGTACACCGCCGTCGAACCCCGCACCACCAGCTCCGGCGTGAACAGCACCCGCTCGTGGACGTGCTCGCCGTGGTTCAGCTCCGACTCCAGCAGGCGCATCGCCGCCCGGCCCAGTTCGTACTTGGGCTGGGCCACCGTGGTCAGCCCCGGGTGCACCAGGTCGGCGAAGTCCACGTTGTCGTAGCCCACCACCGACATGTCCTCGGGCACCCGCAGGCCCCGC
This sequence comes from Nocardiopsis dassonvillei subsp. dassonvillei DSM 43111, assembly GCF_000092985.1. Taxonomy (GTDB): domain Bacteria; phylum Actinomycetota; class Actinomycetes; order Streptosporangiales; family Streptosporangiaceae; genus Nocardiopsis; species Nocardiopsis dassonvillei. The sequence goes on along the minus strand of NC_014210.1, from coordinate 2,755,156 downwards.
TGGCCCAGGCCCTTCATCACGCCGAGCGCGAGCTGGTCGTTGGCGCAGAACACCGCCCGCGGCCGCTGCCGCGGCCCCCCGCCCAGGATCGCGTCCACCGCCCGCTCGCCCTGCTCGGGGTTGAGCAGCGGCTGCTCGACCACCCGCACGCAGGAGTCCGGGTCCAGCCCGGCCTCGGTGAAGGCGTCGCGCAGCCCCTCGTGCCTGCGCCTGACCTGTTCGATGGCGAACGGCCCGGTCAGGAAGGTCACCGTCTCGTGCCCCAGCCCGATGAGGTGCCTCCCGGCCGCCATCCCGCCCGCGTGGTTGTCCACGCTGACGCTGCACCCCACGTCCTCGGCGACGTCGCCCCGGTCCAGGGCCACCCAGAAGGTCCCCTGGCGGCTCAGCCACAGAAGGTCCGACAGGTCGTCGTCCACCGGCATCACCACGGCCCCGGCCGCGCGCTGCTCGGCCAGCAGGCGCACGTTGCGCTGCTGGCGCTCGCGCTTCTCGGCGGAGTTGAGCAGCACCACGGCGAGCCCGGATCCGGCCGCCTCGTCCTCCACGCCCCGGGCGACCTCGGTGAAGAACGGGTTGGTCACGTCCAGCACGAGCAGCCCCACGGACTCGCTGCGGCCCGAGCGCAGGCTGCTGCCGGAGGAGTTGCGCACGTAGTCGAGCTCGGTGATGGCCGCCTCGACCCGCAGGCGGGTGGCCTCGGCGACGCGCTCGGGGCGGTTGAGCACGTTGGACACGGTTCCGGGCGAGACCCCGGCGCGCCGGGCGACCTCGGTGATACCCACGCCTCGGCGTGCGTTGGGGGACCTGGTGGACAAGGGGCTTCTCCCGTGCGTGTGCGGAGGGCGATGCGAAGCATCGTACTCACACTCCGATTGAAACGTGTCAATCCGTTGTCCGAGACGAGGTGCTCTGGGGTCCGTGGCGTGCTGGAAAGGGCTTACCTCAAGGGGGGCGTTATCGGGGCGAGACCTGCGAATTCTCGGGTGATCCTCTTGACGGTGTGATGTGGGGCACTTAACATCCACTTCATATTAAAACGTTTTTGCCATGTTCGGGGTCGCCACGCCGGACACGGCACGGAGAAGGAGGGCGCACGTGGACCCAGCAGAGGTCCCCCCACCGCTCGCCCTGGTCGACGTCACCAAGTCCTTCGGAAGCGTCCGGGCCCTGCGGGGGCTGTCCCTGGAACTGCGCTCCGGAGAGATCCACGCACTGGTGGGCGAGAACGGGGCGGGCAAGTCCACCCTGGTCAAGACCATCGCGGGGGTGCACCGACCGGACGGCGGGCAGGTGCTCGTGGACGGCCGCCCCGCGGAGTTCGCCGCGCCCGTGGACGCCCAGCGCGCCGGGGTCGCGGTCATCTACCAGGAACCCACGCTGTTCCCCGACCTGTCGGTGGCCGAGAACATCTTCGTCGGCCGCCAGCCCCGCACTCGCCTGCGCACCATCGACCGCGGCCGCATGCGCCGCGACACCCGGGAGGTCTTCGCGCGCCTGGGCGTGGACATGGACCCCGACCGCCCCGCACGCGGGCTGTCCATCGCCGACCAGCAGCTCGTGGAGATCGCCAAGGCCCTCACCCGCCAGGCGCGGGTCCTGGTCATGGACGAGCCCACCGCCGCCCTGTCCGGTGTGGAGGCCGAACGCCTGTTCACCGTCGCCCGCACCCTGCGCGACTCCGGTGCGGCGCTGCTGTTCATCTCCCACCGCTTCGACGAGGTCTTCGCCCTGTGCGACCGCGTCACCGTGGTCCGCGACGGCGCGTTCGTCTCCTGCGACCCCACCGGCGACCTGGACGTGGACACCGTCGTGCGCCGCATGGTCGGCCGCGAGGTCAGCAGCCTCTACCCCAAGGAGGAGGCCGAGCGCGGCGAGGTCCTGCTGGAGGTCGACGGCCTGACCCGCCACGGCGTGTTCGCCGACGTGTCCTTCTCGGTGCGCGCCGGGGAGATCGTCGCCCTGGCAGGGCTGGTCGGCGCCGGACGCAGCGAGGTCGTCCGCGCCGTGTTCGGCGTGGACCGCTACGACGCGGGCACCGTGCGGGTGGAGGGCAGGCCGCTGGCGCCGGGGCGGCCCCGGGCCGCCATGGCCGCCGGGCTGGCCCTGGTCCCCGAGGACCGCCGCCAGCAGGGCCTGGTCATGGAGTCCTCCATCGAGCGCAACGCCACCGCCACCCGCCGCCGAGCGCTCAGCCGCCTGGGGCTGCTGCGCCCCCGAGCCGAACGCGACTCCGCCCGCGAGTGGGGCGAGCGCCTGAACCTGAGGTTCGGCCGCCTCACCGACCCCGTCTCCACCCTCTCCGGCGGCAACCAGCAAAAAGTCGTCCTGGCCAAGTGGCTGTCCACCGATCCCCGCGTGCTGTTCGTGGACGAGCCCACACGCGGCATCGACGTGGGCACCAAGGCCGAGGTCCACCGCCTGCTGTCCGCCCTCGCGGGCCGGGGGCTGGCCATCGTCATGGTCTCCAGCGAACTCCCCGAGGTCCTGGGCATGGCCGACCGGGTCCTGGTCATGCACGAGGGCCGGATCACCGCCCACCTGGACCGCGCGGAGGCCGACGAGGAGTCGGTCATGTACGCGGCCACCGGACAGCGGCCGAGCGAGGCCGCATGACGAACACGGTCAGCACCGCCCCCACCCCCGCTCCCGCCGCGCGCCGCGGGCTCCAGTTCCGCGAACTCGGCGTGCTCCTGGCCGTGGTGGTCCTCGTGGCCGCCACCTGGCTGTACAACCCCGGTTTCCTGTCCAGCCAGGGCGTGCGCGACCTGTTCCTGGGCGCCACCGTCCTGTCCGTCCTCGCCGTCGGCCAGGCCCTGGTCCTCATCACCAGGAACGTCGACCTCTCGGTCGGCTCGGTCATGGGCCTGTCGGCCTTCGGCACCGGCCTGCTGTTCGTGACCTTCCCGGGCCTGCCCGTGCCCGTCGCGATGCTCGCCGGGGTCGGCGTCGGCCTGGTCGCGGGTCTGCTCAACGGCCTGCTGGTCACCACCGTGCGGGTTCCCGCCCTGGTCGTCACCCTGGGCACCCTGTACGCCTACCGCGGCCTCAACCACTGGTGGGCCGGGGGCGGGCAGGTCAACGCCCACGACATGCCCGACTCCTTCCTGCTCCTGGGCCGCTTCAGCGTCCTGGGCGTGCCCCTGCCGGCCGCGGTCGCCATCGTCGTGGTCGCCGTCGTGGGCTTCTACCTCGCCAGCTACCGCTCGGGCCGCGAGCTGTACGCCATCGGCTCCGACGCCGACGCCGCTCGGCTCTCCGGCATCCCCGCCGCGCGCCGCGTCACCTGGGCCTTCGCCGCCAACGGCGCCCTGGCCGGGCTGGCCGGGGTGCTCTTCGCCGCCCGCTACGGCACCGTCGACTCCACCGTGGGCACCGGCATGGAACTCCAGGTCGTCGCCGCGGCCGTGGTCGGCGGCGTGGCCATCGCGGGCGGCGTGGGCACCGTCTACGGCGCCGCGCTCGGCGCCGTCCTGCTCACCACCATCACCGCCGCCCTGCCCATCTGGCGGGTCGACCAGTTCTGGCACCAGGCGGTGGTGGGCGCGCTCATCCTGGCCGCCATCGGCCTGGACCGGCTGCTCGCGGTGCGCACCGCGAGCAGGCTTCGAGGAGGAGGTGCCCGTGGCGCCTGAACGCACCGTCACCGCCCCGCCCCCGACCGGGCTCCCGGGGGCGCCCCGGCGCGGGGCCCCGGCGGCCCCGGCCGGATCCGGTCGCCGCTCTCGGCCCGCGAGGCGCCCGTGGTGGGCGCGCTCGTGGTCACCCTGCTGGCCGCCGGGCTGTTCGTGGACATGTTCGCCACCGCGCGCAACATCGACTTCCTGGTGCTGAGCGTGGCAGCCATCGCCCTGATGGCCCTGCCGATGACGCTCATCGTCATCACCGGCGAGATCGACCTGTCGGTGGCCAGTACCCTGGCGCTGACCAGCGCCACCCTGGGCGTGCTGTGGGAGGCCGGGGTCGCCATCGAGACGGCCCTGTGGATCTGTCTGGCCGCGGGCGCGCTGCTGGGCGCCTTCAACGGGTTCCTGGTCACCGTGTGCGGGCTGCCGTCCCTGGCCGTGACCATCGGCACCATGGCCCTGTACCGGGGTCTGGCCTACGTGATGCTCGGCGACCGCGCCGTGGCCAGCTACCCCCGGAGCTGGGTCAGCGGCGCCCGGGCGCCCTTCCTGGGCGTGGAGGGCCTGCCGTGGATCGCCGTGGCGGTCCTGGCCCTGGCCGTCCTGTTCGGGGTGCTGCTGCACGCCACCGCCGTCGGCCGCTCGCTGTTCGACATCGGCAACAACGACGAGGCCGCCCGCTTCACCGGGGTGCCGGTGCGCTGGACCAAGTTCTGGCTGTTCACGCTCAGCGGCGCGGTGGCCTCCGGGGCCGGGGTCTTCTGGACCCTGCAGTACGGCACCTCCCGCGCCGACACCGCCCTCGGCCTGGAACTCCAGGTCGTGGCCGCCGTCCTGCTCGGCGGGGTGTCCATCTTCGGCGGGGTCGGTTCGGTCCTGGGCGTGCTGAGCGGCGTCGTGCTGCTGGGCGCCATCCGCAACGCCCTCCAGCTGTTCGGCATCAGCAGCGAGGTCCTGCAGATCGTCACCGGCCTCATCCTCATCGCCTCCGTCGTCACCCCCAACCTCGTGGCTCGGATGCGCGCCAGACGCGCGTCCGGACCCAGCCCCTCCTCACCCCCGGACGCGGCACCGTCCGCCGCGTCCGCCCCCACCAAGGGAGAACACTCATGACCCAGGGCCGCCCACGCCACCTGCTCCTGGCCGCGTCCGCGTTCGCGGTGCTGATGACCGCCGCCTGCGGCGGGGGCACCACCATCGAGGACGCCCAGGAGGAGAACGAGACCGGGCCGACCGGGACCGCCGACCCGGACGCGCGGATCCCCGAGGGCCTGAAGATCGACTTCCTGCCCAAGCAGCTCAACAACCCCTTCTTCGAGATCGTCAACCAGGGCGGCGCCGAGGCCGTCGAGGAGGTCGGCGGAACGGCCACCGAGCGCGGCGGCACCGAGGCCACGGCCGACTCCCAGGTGGAGTACGTCAACGCGGCCAGCCAGGCGGGCAGCGACGTCATCGTGATCGCCGCCAACGACCCCGACGCGGTCTGCCCCGCGCTCAACGAGGCCCGCGACAACGGCGCGGCCATCGTCGGCTACGACTCCGACGCCAACTGCACCGACGTGTTCGTCAACCAGTCCTCCACCGAGCTCATCGGCCGCACCCTGGTCGAGATGATCGCCGAGGACCTGGGCGGCGAGGGTACCTTCGCGGTGCTGTCGGCCACCCCCAACGCCACCAACCAGAACGCCTGGATCGCGGCGATGGAGGAGGTGCTGGCCGAGGAGGAGTACGCCGACCTGGAGCTGGTCGAGACCGTCTACGGCAACGACGACGACCTGGAGTCCTTCCAGGAGATGCAGGGCCTCATGCAGTCCCACCCCGACCTGGACGGCGTGGTCTCGCCGACCACGGTCGGCATCGCCGCGGCGGCCCGCTACGTCAGCGACTCCGAGTACCGGGGCGAGGTGGCCGTCACCGGCCTGGGCACGCCCAACCAGATGCGCGAGTTCGTGCACGACGGCACCGTGGGGCGGTTCGCCCTGTGGAACCCGCTCGACCTGGGCTACCTGGCCGGGTACACCGGCGCGGCGCTCAGGGCCGGACAGATCACCGGCGCCGAGGGCGAGACCTTCACGGCCGGACGCCTGGGCGAGTTCACCTTCGAGACCGAGGGGGAGATCGTGCTCGGCCCGCCGCAGGTCTTCGACGCCGGGAACGTGGACGACTTCGACTTCTGAGCCCGTCCCCGGGTGCCGCTCCCGAGGGCGGCACCCCGGACACGGGGAGCCTCCGCGGTCGGGCGCGCTCCCCGGTCCCGGAGCCGTTCCGGGGGGCGTCCGGCACACGGAAACCGGGCCCGGGCGACTCCGCCCGGCCCGACGTGCCGCAATCCGTACCACTTCGCACAGAACCGTCATGGTCTGTCGCGCCTCATCCGTATCCGTCCCACAGGAAGGACGTCCGTGCAGCGCGTCTGCTTCATCCTCAAGGTCCGCCGGGAACGCCTCGCCGAGTACCGGGAACGGCACGCCGAGGTGTGGCCGGAGATGCGCGAGGCCCTCAGCGCCACCGGCTGGCACAACTACTCGCTGTTCTGCACCGAGGAGGGCATGGTCGTCGGCTACCTGGAGACCGAGGACTTCGAGGCCGCCCGCGCCGCGATGGCCGAAACCGACGTCAACGCCCGCTGGCAGGCCGAGATGGCGCCGTTCTTCGAGGGCCTGCCCGGCCGTCCCGACGAGGGCATGGTGCCGCTGACCGAGGTCTTCCACCTCGCCTGACGGGGAGGGGCCCGGTGCCGGGCCCCTCCCTCCGGGCGTTCGGGGTCACTCGGCGGGCAGGTCCACGCGGATCTCCCCGCCCAGCGACGCGCCGCCCTCCAGCTCCAGGTCGTCGCCGCTCCAGAACCGCCCCGGGTCGTAGTACCCGGGCAGGCGCCCCGAGGGCAGCAGGCCCATGGCCTCGTAGGTCAGGGCGATCACCTCGGCGCAGTAGGCGGTCTCCAGCGCGCGCTCGCGCGCGCCCCTCCCGAAGGGCAGCTTGCGCAGGGGCAGGCGTCCGCGCGCCCAGCGGGCGGCCATCTGGGTGGTGGAGGGGAAGGGGGTGCCGTTGAGCCGGGCGACCGTGCGCAGGGCGGCGTCCTCCATCGCGCCGTCCGCCAGGGGGTCGAGCTGGCGCAGCCAGCCGCGCTGGCCGTACTTGCGGCCCCACACCAGGACGGCGTCGCGCAGGTCGTGCAGCTGTACGCCGCGCTGGTGCCTGCCGGTCCACACGTCGGGCAGGGACCGGCCGAGTTCGGCGTGCCACATCAGCGGCGGCAGGTCCTCGACCACGATGGACATGCCGACGTGGTTGACCGGGCTGTTCGTGGTGATCTGGATGGCGCGGTCGGCCGCGCTCGTGCCGCGGAAGACCCAGACGTCACCGGTCCGGGTGAGCTCCAGCGCCTCGTTCAGGGACATGCTCGTGTCTGCCACACCCACTAGCCTAGGGAACATGCGTTGGTGGAAGGCCCTTGGAGTGGCCGCTTTCGTGGGCGTCGCGGCGACCGGCGCGGTGATCGCGCGGGACCAGCGGCAGCGCCGTGCCTACACCCCCGAACAGGTCAGGGACCGGTTGCGTGAGCGCGCCGCCCAGGCCGGGGCCGCCGGGACGGACGAGGCGGCCGGAACGGCCGTGGAATCGGGGGAGGACCTCGGGGTGCCCGTGTGGCGCCGTCGGCTGTCCGGGCTGGCCGCCGGGGTGCGGCGTTCCGCGGCGGCGGCCCTGGGGCTGGTGAGGGGCCGCGTCGACCGTTCGGTCTGAGGCGGCCCGGCGGGGGAGGACCGGCGTCGAGCCTCCCCCCGCGGCGGGCTGGGAAAGCGTGTGGCCGGTGTGTCCCGTGTGTCGTCAGAGCGCGGCGGCCGGTCGGTCCGGGTCGGCCAGGCGGGAGACGCCGGGAACGGCCAGCGGCACGAGCGTGGTCACCAGCCCGGCCACGGCCGCGCCGACCAGCACGGGGCGCGGCCCCACGGTTTGGGCCAGGGCCCCGGCCAGCGCGTACCCGACCGGTTCCAGCGCGAAGCTGCCCACCTCGTCGACGCTGATCACCACGCTGAGCAGGTCCTGGGGGATCGCCCGTTGCAGGGCGGTGTGCCAGTACACGCCCAGGAGCATGAAGCCCGTGCCGGTGGCGGCGTAGCCGGTCAGCAGCAGCCAGGCGGGCATGCCACACCGCGCGCCCAGGACCAGGCCCAGGAGCAGCGGTCCGTGTCCGGCCAGCACCAGGCCGACCACGGCCACGGGCAGCATCGCCGAGCCGAGTTCGCCGGAGCCCCTGCCCGCGAGGAGAAGGCCGAACCCCCGGTGGCGCAGGGTCGGGGGCAGCGCACGCGTACCCATCGGGGCCTCCTTGTGACAAAGCCCCCAGTGTGCCGGTGGCCCCCGTGTCCCGGCGAGTGGTTTTCCGGCGGACGCGGGACGGTGACGGTGTTCTTCGCGGCCTCTCCGGCGGCGGAGGAGCCGGGTGTTCCCGCGTGTTGCGCGGGTAGGGGGGCGTGTTCCAGGGCGGGGGGAGCGTGCCCGGGACGGGGCGCGTTGTTACCCACTGGTACTACCGACTGGTAGCTTTGCTCTGTTGCGGTGGCCGTACGGCCGCACCCGGACACGGACAGCGAGGAAACAGGCAGTGCACGAGGGCGTCCTCATCCGGCCCCGACCCGTTCCCCGGGCAGGCTTCCGGATCTTCCTGCTGCACCACGCGGGCGGATCCTCCCTGGGCTACCGGCCCTGGGTGCGCCACTTCCCGGCCGACTGGGAGGTGTGCCTGGTGGAGGCGCCCGGACGCGGCCGGACGGCGGCGGAGGAGCCCTTCCGCAACGCCGGAGAACTCGCCCGCCACCTGCGCGCGCACCTGGCCCCCGAACTGGACCGCCCCTTCGGGTTCTTCGGCCACAGCATGGGCGCGCTCCTGGCGCACGAACTGACCGCCCTGCTGGCCGCCGACGGCCCCGCCGACCCCGCCTGGCTCGGGGTGTCGGCGTGGAGTCCGGCCCCGGGGCCCGAACACGACGATCCCCGGCACCTGCTGTCCTCCGAGCGGCTGCGTCGGAGCATCGCCCGCATGGGCGGGACCGCCGTCGGTTCCCTGGACGACCCCGAGCAGTGGAAGCTCGTGGAGCCGCTGATCCGCGCCGACCTCGAACTCGTCGACACCTGGCGCCCGGATCCGGACGCCCCGCCGCTGCGGACGCCGCTGTCGGTCTTCGGCGGCCGGGACGACCCCGGCGTCACGCCCGAGCGCCTCGCCGCCTGGGACGGCCGCGCCTCGGGGCCGGTGGAGCGCCACATCCTGCCCGGCGAGCACTTCTACTTCGTCGGCCGGACCGGCGACGTGGTCGCCCGGATCGTCAAGGACGTCCAGGCCGCCCTGCCCCAGGAGGTCTAGACACGCTGTCCCGCGGCGTGCGTCGCCGGTTCAGCCCCGGAACTCCTCGGTGTTCCACGTCCGCCAGACGCTGCGCGTGTCGGGTACCCCGGGGCGGTCGAGGAGCCAGAGGACGTAGGCGGCGTGGCGGCGCGCCCACGGATGGTCCGACCCGGCGGCCGCCGTCAGCCTGGCGCGCAGGTCCTCACCGTCCAGGACGCGGGCCACCCGCACGTACTCGCGGTCCTTGCAGCGGTAACGCCGCCGGACGACGGTCTCGACCAGGTCGCTGAGCCTGGCCCTGACCGCCTCGTCGTGCCCGGCCACCGCCACGTCGCGCACGAGGCGCTCCTTCGTGCCCCACTTCTTGGCGTGCCGGGTCCACTCCCGCGGGTACTTCGCCTCCCACTCCAGGTAGAGCAGCGCGTACGGGAGGCCGGGCCATGCCCGGACGTCCCCCCGGGGACGGTTCCACAACGCATCGGGCAGCAAGTACCCCTGGGACTCCTGGACCGGCGCGTAGGCCTTGAGGTACTCCGCCTTCCGGTGCCCCTCCCGGTCCCCGGGGACCGGGGTCCGCAACCACTCGTTGAACCGGGTGACGGCCGCCCTGACGTTCTCCCGGGCCTCAGCGAGGCGGAGCAGGGCCGCGGCGCGTTCGGCGGGATCGTCCGCCGTCAGTCCGTACGCCCAGCCCAACCGCGCGTCCCACGCACGGCCGTCATCGCCGCCCGTTCCCGAGCCCGGTCGCCCCGCCACCCGTTCCACCCCTTTCCCCAGCTCCTGCCGGGGCGGCGCGGAACCCGTCACGCCGCCCCGGTCCGGTGCGTCAGCTCCCGGACGCGATGACGTAGCCGGGCCCGTCCGCCGCCAACTCCACCCGCTCCGAACCCTCCAGGACCACCCGAGCCCCGCCGCCCCGGGCGAGCACCTCCAGACCCGAGACGTCCAGGTCGGCCAGGGCCGCGGACAGCCCCCCGTGCGGTCCGTCGGCCAGGTGCACCAGCACCACCCGGCCTTCGAGCGAGCGCAGGAACGTCATGTGGTGCGGCCCCGCGTCCAACCAGCGCAGGCCGCCGGTCTGGAGCGCGGGCAGCTCCCGGCGCAGGGCCAGCAGCCGGGTGTGCGCCTCCATCGTCCCTGTGTCCCACGCCTCGGGCCGGTGCCAGGGCATGGGCCTGCGGGCGTTCTCCCCGTCCACGCCCTCCATGCCGATCTCGTCGCCCGCGAACACGAACGGCACGCCGGGCAGGGTCACCTGCGCCGCCACCCCGACCTCGTGCCGGCCGGCGTCGCCGCCCACCACGGTCCGAAAGCGCGTCGAGTCGTGCGTGCTCAGCGCGTTCACGCTGTGCGTCAGCACCCGCCAGGGCAGCCCGGCGTTGGTCGCGCGCATCGCCCGCACCGCCTGTTCGGCGCCGCCGCGCGGCAGCGGCGAGTCCGTGCGCAGGTAGCGCACGTGCTCGGGCGCGGTGTTCAGCCAGGTCCACACCGGCCGGGTGAACCCGGCGTAGTTCATCACCCCGTGCCACCCGTCGTGGTGGGTGTCGGGGCCCGCGTCGTGGAAGTGCTCGGCCAGCAGCCACGAACCGTCGCCGCCCCGCCGGTCGTCCACCTCGCGCATCCGTGCCGCGATCTCCCCGGAGACCTCGCGGTTGAGGTCCTGCGCGCCGTTGCGCCCGGTCATGTTGGCCACGTCGACGCGCCATCCGTCCAGCGCGTCCGGCCCGGTCAGCCAGCCCACGAGCACCGAGTCGTCGGCGCCGTAGACCCTGCGCCGCAGTTCGGCCGAGGAGTAGTCCAGCTTGGGCAGGCTGGGCACACCCAGCCAGCCCACGTAGCCGTCCGGGTGGTCGGTGAAGTGGTAGAACCCCGCCTCGGCGGAGTCCGCGTCGGCCCGAGCCGCCAGGAACCACTCGTGGGCGTCCCCGGTGTGGTTGGTGGTCAGGTCGCCCATCACCCGCATGCCGCGCTCGTGCGCGGCCCGCGCCAGCTCCCGCAGGGCCCGGTCCCCGCCCAGCAGCGGGTCCACCTCGGAGAAGGTGGCCGCGTCGTAGCGGTGCGTGGAGCGCGCCGGGAAGACGGGGGTCAGGTAGACCACCTCCACGCCCAGCGCGGCCAGGTGGTCCAGGCGGCGGCGGACCCCGTCGAGCGTGCCGCCGAAGTACTCGCGGGTCGCGGTCAGCCCGAAGGCGGAGGGCTCGTCGTCCCAGGAGCGGGGCAGCGCCCAGTCGGGGTGCTCGGCCGGGGGCTCGACGGAGTCGTCGTCGCGGGCGAAGCGGTCCGGGAAGATCTGGTAGACGCTCGTGCCCGGAACCCACGCGGGCGGCGGGGGACCGTCGATCAGCCGGAAGTCCGCCGCGTCGGTCACCTCGTGTCCGTGGACGCCCTCCTGGTTGAGCCAGGTGTACTCGGTGCCGCGCACGATCGCGAACCGGTAGTTGGTCACCACCGGGCGCAGCGGCACACTCGCCTCGAACCAGACGGCGCCGTCCGAGGCGTGCGTCCTCTCCGCCCGGAAGGTGACGCCCTCGCCGTCCTCCACCACGCGGGCGTACACCGCGTCCGCGCCTCCGGGCACGCGCACGCGCAGTCGCGCCCGGCCCTCCCCGACGCTGACGTGGTCGGGGGATCCGTCGTGGTGGGGGTCGCGGACGAACTTCATGGGGCGGCTCCTGGGCTGCGGGGTGCTGACACGTGAGCGGACCCCGCCGCGTGGGCGGCGGGGTCCGGTCCGGACTGGTCAGTATCGCAACGGGAGTCGGGCGTCGCGAATCCTTTAAGCACCAGCCCGGGTCTTGTGGCGCATGGTGCTTCCCGGCGGCGTCCCGCGCATGAGGCCCCAGGGGATCGGGGGCGGCTCCGCGGGCGTCGTAGGCGGGTCGGCGGGTGCGTTTCGGGGCCGTCCGTCTGGGAGCGCTCCCAGACGTGCTGGTCACCTTAACGGCCGCGATACGCGGTGTAAAGGGGTCGTGACGGACCGGTTCGGGTCCTGTTCGCGGGGCTCGGCGTCCGCGGACACGGACGGGTCGGCGGACGGGGGTGCGCCCCTCCGGCCGGATGCCGAGTCTGTTGCCCTTCCCCCCTGTCGTGGTGGTTTGTCCCGGGTTACGGTGGTGACATGAGCCTTGAGTTGCCGACCGACCGACTCCTCATCCGGGAGTGGCAGCTGGACGACGCCGAGGAGGCCCTGCGCATCTACGGGGCCGACGAGGTCGCGCACTGGCTGACGCCGGAATGGCATCCGGTGCACGACACCGACGCGATGCGCCTGGTTCTGCACGCCTGGGTCGAGGCGGGGCCCAACCTGATTCCGCCCGCGGGGCGTTGGGCCATCGTCCGCGAGGAGGACGGCCAGCTCGTGGGAGGGCTCTCGCTCAAGCTCCTGCCGCCCTTCGAGGAGGACTTCGAACTGTCCTGGGTGCTGCGTCCCGACGTGTGGGGCCAGGGGTACGCCACCGAGGCCAGCCAGGCCATCATCGCGTGGGCGTTCAAACAGGGCATCGAGGAGGTCTTCGCGGTCGCGCGTCCCAACAACGAGCGGGCGATGGCCGTGGCGCGCAGACTGGGCATGGAGTGGGTCGGCGAGACCGAGAAGTACTACGACATGCGACTCCAGGTCTTTCGCCTGCGCCCGAGCTGAACCGGGCGAACGGCCCGCCGCCGGCCCCCGTGGGGCGGCGGACGCCGCCCGCTCCGGACACGTGCGGCCCGGCCGGTCTCCCGGCGGGGCCGCACGCGTTCACGGGCTCAGCCGTCCAGGAACTTGGCGATGCGCTCGGTCTCGGACTCCGACAGCCTGATCGCGGCGGCGGCCGTGTTCTCCTCCAGGTGCGCCACCCGCGACGTGCCCGGGATCGGCAGCATGACCGGCGAGTGGTGCAGCAGCCAGGCCAGCGCCAGTTGCGCCGGGGTGACCCCGTGCTCGGCGGCCAGCGGGGCCAGGGGAGAGTCCGGCCCCGCCAGCTCGCCGCGTCCCAGCGGAGCCCAGGGCAGGAAGGCCGTCCCGTCCCTCTCGCACTGTTCCAGCACGTCCTCGCACTTGCGCGAGATCGGACCGTACCAGTTCTGCACCGACGCCACCGGTGTGATCGCGCGGGCCGCCGAGAGCTGCTCCAGGGTCACCCCCGTCATTCCGATGTGGCGGACCTTGCCCTGTTCGCGCAGCTCCACCAGGGCGCCGAGCTGGTCGGCCAGCGGCACCTGGGTGTCGATCCTGTGCAGCTGGAGCAGGTCGATCCTCTCCACGCCGAGGTTGCGCAGGCTCAGCTCCGCCTGCTGCTTGAGGTACTCGGGGCGGCCCAGGGGGTGCCACTCACCCGGCCCGGTGAGGGCGAAGCCCACCTTGGTGGTGATGACCAGGTCCTCGGGGTAGGGGTGCAGCGCCTCGCGGATCAGCTGCTCGCTGATCTGGGGTCCGTAGCAGTCGGCGGTGTCGATGAAGTTCACGCCCAGCTCGACCGCGCGCCGCAGCACGGCCAGCGCCTCGTCGCGGTCGCGGGGCGGGCCCCACGCCCCCGGGCCGACGAGCTGCATCGAGCCGTAGCCCAGGCGGTGCACCGGCAGGTCGCCGCCGATCACGAGGGTTCCCGACTCCCGGGCGGTGTGCGGTGCGGTGTGTACGTCGGTCATGAGGGTTCCTTCCGGACGGCGCTGGGCCGAGCGTGCGGAGCCGGGGCGGGAACCGGGCGGGGACGCGCGAGACCGGGCCTCCGGCGGTGTCCCGGGAAGAATCTCAGCAGGTGGGACCGGTCGCAAGCAACCACGGGGCGCGTCGGAGCCCAATCCCGACTCCGCGCGGCCCCCGTGGGGGAGGAAGTCCGTCAACGGTGCTTTTGCCCGGTGCCCGCCGCCCGTCCGGTGCGGGCGGCCCCGCCGCGGACCCCCGGGGCCCGGAGTCCGCGACGCGGTCCCGGAGGAACCCGGATCAGGTGCCCAGGTACTGGCTGATGCGCTCGGTCTCGGCCTCCGTCAGCCGCACCGCGGCGGCGGCCGTGTTCTCCTCCAGGTGCGCCACCCGCGACGTGCCCGGGATCGGCAGCATGACCGGCGAGCGGTGCAGGAGCCAGGCCAGGGACAGCTGCACCGGGGTCACCCCGTGTTCAGCCGCCATCGCGGTCAGCGGGGAACCCGGCCCCGCCAGCTCGCCGCGCCCGACCGGCGCCCAGGGCAGGAAGGCCGTCCCGTCCTTCTCGCACTGTTCCAGCACGTCCTCGGACTGGCGGAACGACGGCGCGTACTGGTTCTGCACCGACGCCACCGGCGTGACCGCGCGGGCGGCGGACAGCTCGTCCACCGTCACCTCGCTCAGTCCGATGTGGCGGATCTTGCCCTGTTCGCGCAGCTCCACCAGGGCGCCCAGTTGGTCGGCCAGCGGCACCTCGGGGTCGATCCTGTGCAGCTGGAGCAGGTCGATCCTCTCCAGCCCCAGGTTGCGCAGGCTCAGCTCCACCTGCTGCTTGAGGTACTCGGGGCGGCCCAGTATGTGCCACTGCGCCGGTCCGGTGCGCGCGAAACCCGCCTTGGTGCCGATGACCAGGTCGTCGGCGTAGGGGTAGAGCGCCTCGCGGATCAGCTGTTCGCTGATCTGGGGGCCGTAGGAGTCGGCGGTGTCGATGAAGTTCACGCCCAGCTCGACCGCGCGCCGCAGCACGGCCAGCGCCTCGTCGCGGTCGCGGGGCGGCCCCCACACCCCCTCGCCGACGATGCGCATCGCCCCGAAGCCCAGGCGGTGCACCGGCAGGTCGCCGCCGATGGCGAAGGTTCCCGACTCCCGGGCGATGTGTGGTGTGGCGTGTAGGTCGGTCACGGTGTCCCTTCCGGACGGCGCTGGGGCCGTGTGCTCAGAACTTCCAGGTGGGGGGCGCCGCACGGTTCCCATATGCGTGGATTCGCGTTCCCGGCGGTGTTGCGGGCAGGATCTCAGGAGGCGGCGCGCGCCCGCAAGGCGCCACGGGTGCGCCGGGGAGGGGGACCGGGTGGCGGGGGAGCTGGAGCGGTTGCTGGCGGGAACGCGGGTCCGGCTGCGCCCGGGCGGTTACGTCTTCACCACCGTGCCGGACCGCGCGTCCCTGCCCGAGGGGGTGCGCCCGGTGGTCACGGTGGCCGAGGACGAGGCCCTGACCGTGGTGTGCCCGCGTGAGGAGGCCGACGCGGCCGGGCTGCCCCACGACGACGCGCTCGCCTGGATCACGCTGGAGGCCCCCGCCGGGGCCCAGGCGGTGGCTCTGGTGGCGGCGGTGGCCGCCGCGCTGACCGGAGCCGGTCTGCCGTGCGACGTGGTGTCCGGCTTCCACCACGACCACGTGTTCGTGCCCGAGGAGGCGGGGGAGCGGGCGGTGGCGGTGCTGCGGGCCCTCCTCGGCTCCGAAGGGGGCTGCTGAGCCCACGCCACCGCGCCGGCTCACCCCCGCGCGGGGCCGACCGAGGCCAGGTCGTCCTGGAGCAGCCCGAAGGCCCGGGTCAGGATCACCCTGCGCCCCCCGCACGCGCAGCGCTGGTAGGCGACGACGCCCTCGCTGGTGGTGTGGTCCGACTCGGTGGTCCAGTGGTGTTCGTGCCGTGTGTGCATCGGGCCAGTCTGGTGTAATGGCATTATGCATCTCAACCCTTACGGCGAGGATCCGGTGACCCTGGCCGTGGACCTGGTCAACCGGCCGCTGAGCGGTGTGTCGGACCTGGAGCGCCGCTGCGCGGGAGTGGGCTTCCTCCTCGAACGCCCCGTGGGCGAGGACGACGTGGCCGCCGTCGGTGAGTTCCTGAGGCGCTGGACGCGGGTGGTGGACGCCCCCGACGCGCCCGCCCGCGCAGAACGGCTCAACCCGCTGCTCATCGAGTTCTCCGCCGCCCCGCGCCTGACCGACCACGCGGGTACCGGGTGGCACCTGCACTACCGCCCCGACCTGCTGCCCGCCCACCGTCAGGTGGCCGCGCTGGTCTCCGTCGGCACCGCCCTGCACCTGACCGGCCGGGGCATGGACCGGCTCGGCCGGTGCGCGGCGCACGGCTGCGACCGCGTCTACGCCGACTTCTCGCGCGGCGGGCGCCAGCGCTACTGCTCGCCCGCCTGCGGCAACCGCGACGCCGTCCGGCGCCACCGTGCCCGGGCGGCCCGGACCTGACGCGCGGCCCGGCCGACCGTCCGCCCCGGGGCCCGCGTCGCGGCGGGGACGTTCAGGGCGCCACCAGACCTTCGCCGAGGCCTCCCGCGTCGCGGCGGGTGCGATCCGGGCGCCACCGGTCAGGCCCTCGCCGGGAGGGCTCCCGCGTCGCCGGGCGGCCCGCAACCGCAGGGTGGGGGTCAGGAACCCGCGTCGCGGCGCGCCACCGAGGCCAGGTCGGCCTCGATGCGCGCGGTGGTCTCCAGCAGCGCGGGCAGCAGGTCGCGGCGCACGTCCTCGATCGAGGCCCGGTTGGCGTGCGCGGACACGTTCGCGGCCGCGATCACCCGGCCCGAGCCGTCGCGGATGGGCGCGGCCAGCGAGCGCAGGCCCTCCTCCAGCTCCTGGTCGACGATGGCGTAACCCTGCTCGCGCACCCGCTCCAGCTCGGCGCGCAGCTCGGCCGGGTCGGTGATGGTGAACCGGGTCAGCGGGGCCAGCTCCACCCGCGCGAGGTAGGCGTCCAGGTTCCGGTCGTCGTGCCCGGCCAGCAGCACCCGGCCCATCGAGGTGGCCGAGGCCGGGAAGCGGGTGCCCACCCGGATGGCCACCGCCATGATCCGTGAGGTCGCCACACGCGCCACGTAGAGCACGTCGTCTCCCTCCAGCACCGACACCGAGGCGGACTCGTGCACCCGGGCGGAGAGGTCCTCCAGGTGGGGCTGGGCCACGTCGGGCAGCCCGGCGGAGGCCACGTAGGCGTAACCCAGCTCCAGCACGCGCGGCGTGAGCGAGAACAGCCTGCCGTCGGTGCGCACGTAGCCCAGGTCCACCAGGGTGAGCAGGAAACGGCGTGCGGCGGCGCGGGTCAGGTCGGTCTCGCGCGCGACCTCGCTGAGCGTCATGGAGCGCCGCTCGGCGGAGAAGGCGCGGATGACCGTCAGGCCGCGCTCCAGGGACTGCACGAAGTGGGCGCCGCGGGCCTCTTCTTCTTCGGTCGGCATCTGCTCTTCCCGGTTCGGTTGCGGGGGCGGCTGGCCGCGGCCCCCGGAAAGGTTCTCACACCGGTCGGACGGAGCGGCGGGGCCCGTTCCCGGGGCGCCGCGGGGGCGTCCGGCGCCGCCGCGTCCGCCGGGCAGGTCCGCCGGGGAATGGGAGCGCACGCTCTTCCCGGCGGCGCCCCGACGCCCCCGGACGGCGCGGGCGGTCCTCCCGCCGGGTCGCCACCAGCCTCCCGCCGGGGCCGTCCCGACCGGATATCGGCGACAGCCCCTCACGCCCGGAGTGTTCGTGCTACAACGGAAAGTGACCAGGGGGCGCCCCTGCTCCGGGCGCCAAGCCCTGCGACGACCGAGGGGGACGACGGTGGACGTGATCGGAGCGGGCTTCCCGCGCACCGGGACGACGTCGGTGAAGGCCGCGCTGGAACGGCTCGGCTTCGGCCCCTGCCACCACATGTCCGAGGTGCTGGACTCCTCGGACCTGGCGGCCCGCTGGGCCGGGATCGCGGACACCCCCGCCGGGGAGGTGGACTGGGCGCGCCTGCTGGAGGGCTGGCGCTCGGGCGTGGACTGGCCGCTGTCGTTCTTCTGGCGCGAACTCGCCGACGCCTTCCCGGACGCGAGGATCTTGCTCACCGTCCGCGACCCGCACCGGTGGTACGAGAGCATGCGCGCGACCATCTTCAAGATCGTGAGCGAAGCCGGAGGCAAGCCGACCGGAGCGGGGGTTCCGCCCCTGCTGGGCACGATCCTCCCCCTTCTGGACCGCATGTGGCTCTCGCACTTCGGGGTCCCCTCCGGCGGGAACCCCGATGAGGCGACCGCGGTGGCGGCCTTCGAGCGGCACACGGCCCGTGTGGTCGCGGAGGTCCCGGCCGACCGGCTGCTGGTGTACCGGGCAGGGGAGGGGTGGGAGCGCCTGTGCGCCTTCCTGGGCGCCGACGTCCCCGACGAGCCCTTCCCCCGCCTCAACGACACCGAGGAGATGCGCGCCAAGCACGAGAGGTGGCGCCGCGGTGAACCCGCGACCTGACCGGAAGCCCCCTCTGGCCGGGCTCCGCGCCGCCTGAGCCCGGTCCCGGCGCCTGGCCTTCGTGGCGTCTCGGCGAGCCGTTCGTCCGGTGCGGCGCCGGACTCCGGCCGGGTTCCTGCCGCAGGCGCCCCCGGTCCGAGGAGGGCCCGCCGCCCCGCTGCTGCGCCGCTGGAGGCGGCCGTTCGGCCGTCCGGGTGGACGTCCGGCCCCTCGTGATTCCCTCCACCGCACGCACGGTGCGGTCCTCACGCGTGCCTTGACCACGCTCGGGAACGGCGTTACGGTCATAGCCGGGATGTTCGCTCTGAGAACAACCATTCGGCAGCCGAACAGGAGTGCTCCATGATCGTGCCCCTGGACGAGGCGGTACGCGAGCTGGTCCACGACGGCGACACCGTCGCACTGGAGGGGTTCACCCATCTCATCCCCGTGGCGGCGGGGCACGAGATCATCCGCCAGGGCCTGCGCGACCTCACGCTGGTGCGCATGACACCCGACATCGTCTACGACCAGCTCATCGGCGCCGGATGCGCCAGCAAGCTCGTCTTCTCCTGGGGCGGCAACCCCGGGGTCGGCTCGCTGCACCGCTTCCGCGACGCCGTCACCTCCTCCTGGCCCGTGCCCCTGGAGATCGAGGAGCACAGCCACGCCGGAATGGCCAACCGCTACGTCGCGGGCGCCTCCGGCCTGCCCTTCGCCATCCTGCGGGGCTACTCCGGCACCGACCTGGTCGCCGACAACCCCAACATCAGGTCCGTCACCTGCCCCTTCAGCGGACAGGAACTGGCCGCCGTGCCCGCCCTGAACCCCGACGTCACCATCGTGCACGCCCAGCGCGCCGACCGCCGCGGCAACGTGCAGCTGTGGGGCATCACCGGCATCCAGAAGGAGGCCGTCCTGGCCGCCGACCGCGCCCTGGCCACCGTCGAGGAGGTCGTGGACACCCTCGACCCCGTCCCCGGCCAGGTCGTCCTGCCCGCGCGCGTGGTCGACCGGGTCAGCGTCGTCCCCGGCGGTGCCGCGCCCTCCTACGCCCACGGCTACTACGAGCGCGACAACGAGGCCTACCGGGCCTGGGACGCCGTCGGCCGCGACCGCGGAGCCTTCACCGCCTGGCTGGAGGAGCTCACCAGGGCCCCCGCCCCGGTCGAGCCCGCCGGGAGGGGCCTGTGACCGCCGCGCCCTGGACCTCCGACGAGATCATGACCGTCACCGCGGCGCGCTCGCTGCGCGACGGGATGTCCTGCTTCGTCGGCATCGGCCTGCCCAGCACCGCCGCGAACGTGGCCCGCCGCACCCACGCGCCGGGCCTGTGGATGGTCTACGAGTCCGGCACCCTGGGCGCCGTCCCCGACCACCTGCCGCTGTCCATCGGCGACGGCGTCCTCGCCGACACCGCCGACACCGTGGTCTCGGTCCCCGAGGTCTTCAACTACTGGCTCCAGGCCGGACGGATCGACGTCGGCTTCCTGGGCGCCGCCCAGATCGACCGGTACGCCAACATCAACACCACCGTCATCGGCGACTACGCAGACCCGAAGGTGCGCCTGCCCGGGGCGGGCGGCGCCCCCGAGATCGCCGCCTCCTGCCGCGAGGTCGTCGTCATCATGCGGCACAGCCGCCGCGCCCTCGTGGAGAAGGTCGACTTCGTCACCTCGGTCGGCCACGGCTCGGGCCCCGGCGACCGCGAACGCCTGGGCCTGCGCGGCGCCGGTCCGGTACGGGTGATCACCGACCTCGGCGTGCTCGAACCCGACCCCCTCACCCGCGAACTCGTCCTGACCGGTGTGCACCCGGGCGTGGAGGCGGACGCGGTCCGCGAGGCCACCGGCTGGGACCTCGCCGTGGCCGACGACCTCGCCGTCACCCCCGAGCCCACGGGTGGGGAGCTGGCGGTGGTGCGCTCCCTGACCGGGGCCGCCTGAGGGACGCGCGCGGGCACCGGTCCCGTCCGCGCCGCCGGGACCGGCTGGGACGGCCCGCCCTCCAGACCGGACAGACCTCCCCGCCCCCCAGCGGCGGTCGCGAGGCCGGAGCCGCACGAGACGGAACACCGCCATGCCCCACCCCGTCCGACGAGGCTCGCCCGGCGCCCGGGCTGTACATGCCCGGCTACGTCCGCGACCACGACGGCCACCCGCCGCTGGACTCCCCCGGCTACGGGAGCACCGCCCCGCGCCCACCCCGCTCCCGCACGCGTCCACCGGGATCACCGCGCCCTCTTGAGCCAGGACCGCCCGGCAGTCTCGACCACGCCCCCGCCCGCCAGCACGAGGGGGAGCCCCGGGCCGGCGCGTCATCGTGCACGGCCCGGTACCTGGGCTCGGCCTCGGTGTTCACCGACCGGGTCACCCGCGCAGGATCGGGTAGGACCGGCGAGGCGGCCGACACCGGCCCCGGGGACGGCACCGGTCGCGCGGACTGAGCGCGCGGCGGGTGCCGACCACGGGGGAGGCGGCGGTCCCATGGCCGACACCGGCCGCACGGGAACCACCCACAGCGACGAAGGAACACGAGGATTCGATGAGCGTTGACCTGCACCACACCGAGAGCGGACCGGCCGACGCGCCGCCCCTGCTGCTCGGCGGCTCCCTGGGCACCACCACGCGGATGTGGGACCCGCAGGTGGAGGCCCTCTCGACCGTCTTCCGGGTGATCCGCTTCGACCACCGCGGACACGGTGACTCACCCGTTCCCGAGGGGCCCTACAGCATGGCCGACCTGGGCGGCGACGTCATCGCGCTGATGGACCGGCTGGGCATCGAACGCGCCCACTACGCGGGGCTGTCCATCGGCGGCATGGTCGGCCAGTGGCTGGCCGTCCACCACCCCGGACGCATCGACCGTCTGGCCCTGCTGGCCACCTCCCCCCACATGGGCCCGGCCCGGAACTGGCGGGACCGCGCCGCGCTGGTGCGCGCCGAGGGCACCGGGGCCGTGGCGGACTCGGTGGTGGAGCGCTGGTTCACCCCGGCCTTCGCCGAGGACCGCCCGGCCGAGGTCGCCGTGCTGCGGGACCAGGTCGCCGCCACCGCGCCGGAGGGGTACGCGGGCTGCTGCGAGGCCATCGAGACCCACGACGTGCGTGAGGACCTGCACCGGATCAGCGCGCCCACGCTGGTCGTCGCCGGGGCCGACGACCCCTCCACGCCGCCCGCCGGGAACGCCGAGCTGATCGCCGAGCGCGTCCCCGGCGCGCGCCTGGTGGTCCTGGAGGAGGCCGCGCACCTGCTGTCCTGGCAGCGCAGCGCCGAGGTCAACACCCTGCTCGCCCAGCACTTCGCGTCCGCCGACCGCCACGGAGCGGGGACGTAGGTGTGCCGCGCCGTGCCGGGCGACGAGCACGTGGACCGGGCCCGGGCGCGCACGACCGGCTTCACCGAACCGTTCCAGGGCCTCATCACCCGCTACGCCTGGGGCGAGTTCTGGACCCGTCCGGGCCTGGACCGCCGCACCCGCAGCCGCGTGGTGCTCACCGCGCTGGTCGCGCACGGGCACTGGGACGAGCTGGCCATGCACGTGCGCACTGCCCTGCGCAACGGGCTGGAGCCCGACGAGACCGGCGGGGTGTTCCTCCAGTCCGCCGTCTACCGCGGAGTGCCCGCCGCCGACCGGGCCCTCGGCATCGCCCGGGAGGTCCTCGCCGAACAGGACGGGTAGAGGTGAGGGGCGCTGGTCAGGGTCGTGCGCTGACCAGCGCCCTCGCGCATCCGGCCCGGGGACGCGAGGTCCACGGCGCGACGCCGACCGGGGTCCTCCACCCGGACACACCCGGTCGGGTGCGGGCCACGTCGCGCCGGGCCGCCGGGTCAGCGCTTGAAGGCCACGCCAGCCAGCTCCCACAGCTTGACCTTGGGGTCGGCGGGACGGAACACCGGGTCGATGTCCGGGTGGCGCCAGGTGGCGCAGTCCACCGCGCGCGGGCCCCCGTCGCGCCCGTCGGTCCAGGGGCTGGCCAGGTCCAGGCCGTCGAAGACCGCCGAGGCCTCCTCGGGGCTGCGCACCCGGCCCCACGGGGTGCCGAAGGACAGGATCTTGTCGGTCATCCACACGGCGGAGGCCGGATCGTCGGAGACGATGTGGGAGGAGATCAGACACGATCCCGGGGCCAGGCGGTCCATGAGGGCGCGCACCATGCCGAAGGGGTCGCTGTCGTCGGGGATGCAGTGCAGCAGCGAGACCAGCATCACGCACACGGGCAGGTCGGTGTCGATGAGCCTGGTGGTCTCGGGGGAGCTCAGGATCTCCTCGGTGTCGCGGATGTCGGCCAGCAGGAACGAGGTCTGCCCGCTGTCGCTGATCAGCGCCCGGCCGTGCGCGAGCACGATGGGGTCGTGGTCGACGTAGACCACCCGGGCCCGCGGGTTGGCCTGCTGGGCGGCGTGGTGCGTGTTGTTGGCGGTGGGCAGCCCGGCCCCCAGATCGAGGAACTGCTCCACCCCCTGGGCCGCCACGTACTCCACCGCGCGCGAGAGGTAGGCGCGGTTGTCGTTGGCGAAGGCGACCAGTTCGGGGATACCGTCCGCGAGTGCCTCGCAGGCCTTGCGGTCGGCCTCGAAGTTGTCCTTACCCCCCAGGAGGTAGTCGTACATGCGTGCGATGCTGGGGGTTTCCATGTCGATGTTGGGGGGGAAGTGATCGGCCATGAAGGATACCCATCCGATGAAGTGACGAGGCGAGTTCTCTGGCCGAATGGTAACCGTGATCCCACGTCCTTGTGGAGTTTTCCACAACAAAGTTCGAAGTGCGTATTCGGCACCCCATACGCTCACGTTCCGGTCCCTGTTCGCGGTTGTCCGAAACCGGGCAGATCATCGGCCACGAGTCCGGGAGCCGCGGCCCTGACGCGCTCGCCGGAGCCCTCCGGGGGGCTCGGCCGGGCGGGAAGCGGCGGCGCGGACCAGAACGCGGCGGCCGAGCCGGGATCCGCCGTGTTCGCCGGGGGAGGCGGTTCGTCGACGGTATCCAATACCGCTTCTCCGTCATTTCTCCCGATTGTCGGATATTCGCCCGAAAATCCTTTTGCGGTGGCCGTGGAAAACGCTTTGACCTGCGCCACGAGCGCGCGCCGCTCCCGGCCCAGCCACCGGGTCAGCACGAACGGATCGCGGTCGGCCTCGGTGCCCAGCTCCGCCACCGCCGCCACCAGGTGCGCGCACCTGGCGTCCCACCGGTCACAGGAGCAGGTCGCCACCAGCGCGTCCCACCCGCGCGGAACCAGATCCCACCCCAGCAGCGAGAACACCCGGGCCGCCGCCACCGGCAGCTCACCGGCCAGGATCCGGGCGCGGAACACCGGCTGGGAGGCCAGCGCGGCGCACAGGCGCTCCCACTCGGCCTCCGGCGGCACCGTGCGGATCAGGCTCACCTCGTGCGCGCCCGGGCCGCGCACCCGTCCCGTGACCTCGCCCGGACGCACCGACAGCCGCTCCACCCGCGCGTTCCCGGAGGCCGGGCCCGGCTCCCCCAGGGCCTGCGCGAACAGCGGCGACCACGCGCTCACTCGGCCACCGCCTCCGGGGACAACCGCACGACCTCGCGCAGGTCCTGGACGGACAACCCGGTCAGCCACGCCTCACCGGTGGCCACGGCGCCGTCGGCCAGCGCGCTCTTGCGCTCGATCATCTCGTCCACCCGCTCCTCGACCGTGCCCACGCACACCATCTTGCGCACCTGCACGTCCCGCCGCTGGCCGATCCGGAACGCCCGGTCGGTGGCCTGGTTCTCCACCGCCGGGTTCCACCAGCGGTCCACGTGCACCACGTGGTTGGCCGCGGTCAGGTTCAGCCCCGTCCCGGCGGCCTTGAGCGAGAGCAGGAACACCGCCGGGCCCTCCATCTCCTGGAAGCGCTGCGTCATCTCCTCCCGCTCCGCCCGCGGAGTGCCCCCGTGCAGCCACAGCACCGGCACCCCCAGACGCGAACGCAGGTAGGGGGCCAGGCGCTCACCGAAGCGCGCGTACTGGGTGAAGCACAGGGCCTTGTCGCCCTCGGCCGCGGCCGAGGCCAGGATCGCCTCCACCCGCTCCAGCTTGCCCGAGCGCCCCGACAGCGCCGAGCCGTCCCCCAGGAACTGCGCCGGGTGGTTGCAGATCTGCTTGAGCCGCGACATCGTCGCCAGCACCAGCCCCTTGCGCTCCTTCTCTGTCGCCTCGGCCAGCCGCTCGCCCATCTCGTCCACCACCGCCTTGTACAGCGAGGCCTGTTCCGGGGTGAGCGTGCACCAGGTGCGCATCTCCAGCTTCTCGGGCAGGTCGGCGATGATCGACCGGTCGGTCTTGAGGCGGCGCAGCACGAACGGCCCGGTCATGCGGCGCACCAGCGCGGTGTCGGGCCCCTCCTCGCCCTCGACCGCCCGCTCGAAGGCCGCCGCCGTGCCCAGCAGCCCCGGGTTGGCGAACTCCATCACCGACCACAGCTCGCCCAGGTTGTTCTCCACCGGGGTGCCGGTGAGCGCGATCCGCGTGGCCGCGGGCAGCGACCGCACCGCGCGGGCCTGCCGGGTGCCGTGGTTCTTGAGCGCCTGAGCCTCGTCGCACACCACCCGGTGCCAGGGCATGCCCGCCAGCTCCTCGCTGTCGCGGGTGACCACGCCGTAGGTGGTGACGACCAGGTCGCACGAGCCCACCAGGCGGGCCAGGGCGTTGCCCGAGGGCCGGTCCGGGCCGTGCTGGACGTGCACCCGCAGCGAGGGCGCGAACCGCTCGGCCTCGCGACGCCAGTTGCCCACGAGCGAGACCGGGCACACCAGCAGGGTCGGCCCCGGAGCGGGTTCGCGCAGCCGCTCGTCGGTGAGCAGGGCCAGCAGCTGCACGGTCTTGCCCAGGCCCATGTCGTCGGCCAGGACCGCGCCCAGGCCCAACTCGCCCAGGAAGCGCAGCCACGACGCGCCCCGGTCCTGGTAGGGGCGCAGCGAACCCCGGAAACCGGACGGTGTGCCCATCGGGCGAGGCTCGGCCTTGGCGCCCCCGTCCAGCAGCGCGCCCAGCGGACCGGAGGCGACCGCGTCGGCCACCGGCAGGGGAGTGGTGCCCTCCACCCCGATGGCCGTGCGCAGCGCCTCGTCGGTGCGCATCCAGTGGCCGCCGCGCCGCTTGACCAGGTCCAGGGTGGCGCTGAGCCGCTCGGGGTCCACCTCCAGCCACCGGCCGCGCACGCGCACCAGCGAACGCTTGAGGCGGGCCAGCTCGGCGAGTTCGGCCAGCTCGTCCTCGCCGAGCGGTACGGACTCCTCGCCGTCGCGCCCCTGGAGCAGGGCCTCGAAGGACACGTTGACCAGCTCGGAGGGGCCCACCCCGCCGCCCCCGCGTCGGCGGGGCGCCTCCTCGACCGCCACCCGCAGGCCCAGGGCGGGCCTGCCGCGCCACTCGGGCAGGACCACCCCGAACCCGGCGCCGCTCAGCCGGGCGGCGCCCTCGGCCACGAACCGCTCGGCGTCCTCCGTGCTCATCAGCAGCCGGGCCGGGGCCAGGTCGCGCAGCGCGCGGCGCAGCGGCGGATGGTGGCGCGCGGCCCGGCGCAGGTCGGCCAGGGCGGTGGCGTCCACGTCGGCGGGCAGCCAGGCGGCGCCCTCGCCCTGCCACACCTGTTCCAGGGGCAGGCGCAGGCCGGGGTCGCTGACCGAGCGCACCCAGAACTCCAGTGCCCACGGCCCCGCGCGGTCGGGTTCGCGCAGCAGGAACAGCAGCGCCGCCCGCCCCGCGCCGCGCACCCGCGAGCGCCACTCGCGCAGGGGTCCGCGCAGCCGGGCGGCGGTGTCGGCGCCGATCCCGTCCGGGGCGCCGGTGAGCGCGGCGGCCAGCCGCTGGCCGGGGGCGGCGCCGTCGTCGGAGGTCTGTTCCGGGCTGGTCCGGCCCTGGCCTGCCGGGTCGGTCCGGGACTGGTCCACTGGGTCGGTCCGGCCCTGGTCTGCCGGGTCGGTCCGGGCCCGGTGCGCGCGGCGGGGCCGGACCAGGCGGCGGGCCGCCGCGTCGGTGAGCAGTTCCAGGGGGGCGAGCACGCAGGCCCGGGCGATCGCGTCGGGCGGCTCCCCGGGCAGGTGGGCGCGGGCGGAGGGCGGCAGGGCGCCGGTGAGCGCGGCCAGGTGCTCCTCCGCCCAGTCCAGCGGCGCGGGCCGCCAGCGGGCCCGGGCGGGGTCGCCCACCAGGTCGGGCAGCACGCACCCGGAGGTGACCAGGAGTTCGGCGAAGTCGCGGACCGCGCGCAGATGGGCCAGCGAGGGACCGGAGGCGGTGCCGGGGATGTCGCGTGCGGGTGCGGCCAGGAGGGCCTCGGCGGAGGCGGCGTCCAGCCGCAGGGCGGGCACCCGCCAGGGGTGGAAGGCGGCCGGTGCGGTGCCGGGGGCGCGGGTGGAGGGGAAGGGGGCGGAGGTGTCCCCGGGCAGGGACAGGTCCAGGGTGCCGTGCGCGGCGGAGTCCGCCCCGATCCCCGCGTCCACCAGGAGTGCGCTCAGGTCGCGGGCCCCCAGGGCGAACGGGTGCGGGCGCGCACGGCCGTGCGCGCCCCCGGCCGGAGGAGGGGTGGAGGGGGAGGACCCGGCCCGGTCGGACTCGGCCCACACCGCCAGCGCGTCTCCGGCCCACACGCCGTGCAGAACCCGCACCGCACCTCCCGCGTCCTCGCTGACCATCGGCCCCAGTATGGCCGGGGGCGGCGACAGACCGTGACGCGCGCCTGGGAGGAGGAGCGTCTCGCGCTCGGCGGCTGGCCCTTGCCGGAAGTTCCCCGGGCCTGTGACAGGTGTCGCTGCGGGAGGGCGTTCAACGGTGGGGGTTCGGGGGTGGTTGCTCGCTCCGGCGGTGGCGCCTGCTGCCGCGTAGTGGTGCGGGGGGGCGACCAACGGTTGGTGTTCGCGCGTGGTGGGGCTTTGCTGCGTTGGCAGCGAGGGCGGCGGGTGTCTGGGGCTCCACTCAACGACCTGGTTGCGGGTGGTGGTCGAGGTAGCGTCACCAGCTGCCGCGAAGTGGTGCGGGAGGGCGATCAACGGTTGGTGTTCGGGGGTGGTGGGGCTTTGTTGCGTTGGCGCCAAAGGCAGCGGGGCTGTCGGGCCTCGGGCAGCGGTACCGGCCCCCGGGGGTGGGGGTGGGCGACGGTGGCAGCGACCACGGTGGGCGCGGGGCCCGGGCTGCCTGTCGGACGCGGGCATGCCGGGGGCCGGCACGACCCGGGAGTCATTTCCGGGGTGGTGGATCCGGATCCCTGCCGGGTGGGTGGTCTCCTCCCCGTCCTCGTCCCCATCCCCGCCCTTGTCCTTGTCCCTGGTGGTGGTGTGTGCGGAGTTCGCGTTGGTACTTGGCCCGGTTGTGCGGCCCGCACAACGGTTGCAGGTTGGCCACCACCGTGCGCCCGCCCCGGGAGAACGAGGTGACGTGGTCGGCCTGGCACAACGCCACCGGTACCTCACATCCGCCCGGGTGGGCGCAGGTGGCGTGTCCGTGGAAGGCGGCGGTGCGTTGGCGGGTTGAGGCCAGGCGGCGGCTGTGGCCCACGTCCAGCACCTGTCCGGTGGGGGGTGCGGTGAGCATCCGCACCACCTCGGAATCGGCGGCCAGTTCGTGGACCACACCGGCTGGGATCACCCGACCGTGCTCGTCCAACGCCGGAACCTCCTGGCCTTGGGCGTCCAGGTAGGTCTGCACGGGCACCACGATGCGGATCTGCGCCAACGGAGCCGGAGCGTTGCCGCATCCGGTGTGGGTGGTGGCAAAACGCAGCGCCGCGATGAGCGCGTCGTGCTCACGCTGCGAACGACTGCGCGTGTCCTCATCCGAGTGCGAAACGTCGAAGGTGTCGATGGCCGCGCGCACGACCAACGCATCCCCGGACCCACCCCAGGCCTGGAGTTGGTAGCTGCCCTGGAACGTGTCATGCACTACCAGCCCGCGGACGGCATGGGCGGCCTCGTGGTCGCGGTCCAGGCGGTGGGGGTCCAAACGGTAGGCGACCTGGCGGGCCACCGACTGGAGCTGGTTGACCGACAACGCGGGCCGCTCCGCCTTGGCCGCCACCAGAGCCGCTTCGAACCCCTGCCGGTACTCCCCCTCATCGGGAAAGTGGTCCTCATCGCGGGTCTGGACGGCTTTGTCGGTGGCTTTGGCGATCGCGACCGCCTCACCCAACACCACCCTGCCCTCAGCTACTGCTTGGGCAGTGGCGGGCAACGTCTCCTCCTGCACGTGCTGGGCCAAACGGGCCAAATCCTTGGCCTGGGCAGTGGGGACCTTGCAGCGATGGGTGATCCACTTGTCCAACGTGCTGTAGCCGCTGTAACGGGCGACCTCACCACGTGCGTACAGGCGCGCCATCTGCGTCAACGCCTGATACCGGATCTGGTCCAGCTGCGCCCACAGCGCCGCGATCTCCTCCGCGGCGGTCTCGTCGGCCCCGGGCGGGACTTCGGCGTTCAACGCTTGGTGGATGATCTCGCGCGCACCGGCCAGCGCGGCCACGGCCGGGGAACATTCCCCGGGGGCCACTTTGGGTGCTGCGATCATCATCTCCATACTTCTTATTATAGGCCAGTGGTCGCCATTTCTCCACTATTCACAGTCGGAATTAGAAGCCTTTATTTCCTGGGGTCATCCTTGGCTGAAAGGCTGCAATTGGGGCGGGCTCAAAAGGTGTCCAAAAAGGCACGGCCAGAATGAGCACTCGACGTTAGAGCGATTGTCGCCCTCCCCGGCCGCAGGGGCCGGGGTCGTTGTCCGAGGCTGGAGGGCCTGCTTGCCGTTGGTGTCGACGCAGCAGAGCCCGACCATCCCTACACCCCGGGCGCTGGTCGCCCTCCGGTGGTCGCTCCCGCCTTTGGTGCCGCTGTTCGTCGGATGCCCAACCCTTCACCGGCCCCGACCGCTCTCCGCCGTCCGTACCCTTTCGCGGCAGCTGGCGCGCTTTCGTTGCCGCCAGAAACCCCCGACAAGAAGGGCGTAGGGGAGAGACCTGTGGACGGCCCCTCCCTGCCCCTCGATCCATTATCCTTATTGGTCGCCGAGTGTTTCAGGGCACACCAAAACCTCCGTGGGTGGGATCCCCCCTATTTCCAGGAAACCATCACCACACCACCCACGGCCACCCCCAACACCCACCTGTGGAAAACGTGGCCGCCTACGCCCTCTCAACACCCCCGCACCTCTCAACACCCCGTCCCCTCGGCGGTCTACAGGTTGCGCGGTACCTCGTTGCCCACCGCGAGAATCCCCTCGCGCATGCGTGTGCGCCACAGCAGCAGACCGCCGATGACGAAGAACACGATCAGCGACAGGATCGCCATCCGGTAGCCGCCGGTGAGGGAGACGGCCACGGTCACGGTCAGCGATCCCAGGAAGCTCGATCCCTTGTCCGAGATCTGGTACAGACTGAAGTACTCCGCCTCGCGCCCACGGGGGATGAGCTGGGAGTACAGCGACCGGGCCAGCGACTGGGTGCCGCCCAGCACCAGGCCGATGCCCACGCCCATGGCCACGAACAGCGGCACGTTCCCGACCGGGAGGAAGTAGGCCGCCGCCACGAGCGAGCTCCACACCGCGAGCGTGGCCAGCACGGTGTTCTTGCTGCCCAGGACCCGGGCCACCCGGCCGGTCAGGAAGGCGCCCCCGAAGGCCACGAACTGGATGATGAGGATGGTGACGATCAGGACGTTCTGGTCCAGTCCCAGATCCTGGGTGGCGAAGGGCGCCGCGTAGCGGATGGCCGCCTGCACACCGTCGTTGAACAGGATGAACGCCAGGAGAAAGAGAATCGTGTTCGGGTATTTGCGCATGTCCTTGAGCGTGTGCCCGAACTGGCGCAGCGACCGTCCCACCTTCGGCCGCCCCCGGCTGCTCGCCGCCAGGGCGCCGTAGCGGTTGCGCAGCGGCCGCACCGCCAGGACGGTGAACCCCGCCCACCACAGGCCGCAGGAGGCGAAGGCGATGCGCGCGGCGTCGTCCGTGCCCAGGCCCAGGGACGGAGCGCCGACCACCAGGCCCAGGTGGATGGCGAGCAGCAGGGCCCCGCCGAGGTAGCCGATGCCCCAGCCGGTGACCGAGACCCGGTCGCGTTCCTCGGCCGTGGCCACCTCGGGCAGGAACGCGTTGTAGACCACGCCCGCCAGCCCGTACAGCAGGTTGGCCAGCACGAACAGTACCGAGGCCACCAGGTAGCCGTCGGTGGCGAAGTACAGCCCCAGCGTGCACGCCGACCCGCCTACGGCGAGCCAGAGCAGCCACCGCTTCTTGTGCCGCGAGTGGTCGACCATCGACCCCACGATCGGCAGGCACAGGATCTGGAGCAGGATCGCCACCGTGGTCAGCGCCGGGTAGAGCGCGTTGGGGTGCAGCGAGAGGAAGTCCAGGCCCAGCGGGCTGATGGACAGCGCGGGGTCCAGGCAGGACGCGGCGTCAGGGGCCCCGGCCGACACACACGCCAGGTTGCTCAGGTACGGGCCGATGAGCACGGTCACCACCGAGGTGGTGAACACCGAGTTGGCCCAGTCATAGAGGTACCAGCCGCGCTGTTCGCGCCTGCGCTGGCCGGGATCGGCGGAGGGGGCGCCGGTGGCGTCCGTCTCCGGTGGTGTGGTGGCCATGGGGGCTATCCGTTCCGCTGGGGGGAGTCGGTGGGAGAGTCGCTGGAGGTGCCGGTGGGGTCGGAGGGGGTGCGGCCGGGCCACTGGCCCCGCCGGACGAGGAGTTCCCTGAGGGCGCTCGTGTTGTCGGTGACGATGCCGTCCACCCCCGCGTCGAGCAGGCGCTCCATCGTCCCCGGTTCGTTGATGGTCCACACGTGCACCTGCATGCCCAGGCGGTGGGCGGTGGCGATCAGGTCCCGGCTGAGCAGCGGGATGGCGCCGTGGCGCAGCGGGATCTGCGCGCAGACCGGGACCCGGCTGGCCAGGGAGCGCAGCAGCGGGGACAGGGAGGCCGCCCGCAGCCGGACCACGTCCAGGGGACCGCAGGAGGTGGCCACGGGCCGGTCGAAGAGCCGCCGCGCCCGGTCCAGGCGGCGCTGGTCGAAGGAGCCCACGCACACCCGGTCCCAGGCGTTGGTGCGGCGCAGCGCCTCACGCAAGGGCAGGACCGCGGCGTCGGCCTTGACGTCGATGTTGAACCGCGCCTCCGGCCAGGTCCCCAACAGGTCCTCCAGCATCGGGACCGGTTCGCGTCCGGCCACCCGGGCGCGGGCCACCTCGCGGTGGGGCAGGTCGCCGATCGCGCCGCGCATGTCGGTGGCGCGGTCCAGGGTGGGGTCGTGGAAGGCCATGAGGACGCCGTCGCTGGTGGCGTGCACGTCCGTCTCCAGGTACGTGTAGCCGAGGTCGACGGCGTACTGGAAGGCCGCGGCCGTGTTCTCCAGTTCGGTGCGGCGCACGCCCTGGTCGTCGGGGAGCCACCCGCCGCGGTGGGCGAGGGCCACGGGCACGGGGGAGGAGAGGTAGGCGGAAGTCACGCATGCAGTATGCCGGTTTCGGGCGGCTGCGCGCCCTGCGCCCGGGGGCGGCGGAACATTCCCGAAACCTGGAATGCCAGCTGGCACGGGGACGGTGGCGGCGCCTCTGTGCAGGGTGAAGGCGGAACGTCATCCTCCCGGAAGGGACCTGTTCATGTCGTACACCCCTCACCGCCACCCCTGCCCCCGGCCCCTGTGCGCCCACGGCGCTCCCGCGTACCACCGGCCGGTCCGCACCCCCGCGCGCACGCCCCTGCCTCCGCGCCACGCGCCCGTGCGCCGGTGCGGGCCCCCACTCCTGGCGGGCCACCGCACCCCCGGCCCCGTGCACCTGCTGGCCCAGCGCGTGGCGGAGGTCCTGGTCGGCCGCCGCACCCCCGAGGCGCTGCGCGACCAGGTGACCGTCCCGGTCCGCGAGGAGCTGCGCCGTCTGCGGGGCACGGTCTCCTGCGAGCTGGCGCCGAGGCTGACCCAGGTCTACCACCAGCCCGTGGACGCCGACGGCGTGGAGGCCAACGCCGTGATCCGCTGCGACCGCCGCTCCCGGGTGTTCGCCTTCCGGGCCCGGCGGGAGGCGGACGGCCGCTGGGTGTGCACCCGGTTGGAGACCGACGGCGCCGTGCGCGGCCGGGGCGGGATGCCCGTCGAGCCG
Source organism: Nocardiopsis dassonvillei subsp. dassonvillei DSM 43111 (assembly GCF_000092985.1). GTDB lineage: Bacteria > Actinomycetota > Actinomycetes > Streptosporangiales > Streptosporangiaceae > Nocardiopsis > Nocardiopsis dassonvillei. The sequence goes on along the minus strand of NC_014210.1, from coordinate 2,722,976 downwards.
ACCGGGTGAGGCCCCGTGCCGGGCCGCGGGACGAACGCGGGGCCGCGGGTCCCGCGGCCCGGCCGGTGTCCGCCCGCGTCGCCGCCGCTTCCCACGCCCGCCTCCCCGCGGAGTCCCGTGGGCTGGGCCGCGGGCGGGCGTCCTCCGTTCGTCCGGGCCCGGCGCGGACGCGGGTTCCGCCGGACGGAAAGCACCTGGATTTCCGGAGAGAAGCCTGGATAGGGTCCCCCTGGGGTGTTCTCCGGACCGGAGCGCGTCCCGTCTTCGAACGGCGGCGTCCGTCGCGGCCCGACCGTTCCCGGCACGCGGTGGCCCCCAACGACGGTCCCACCGCCAAGCGAAAAGGAGGGGGCGGTCACGGCGCTCCCCGCGCCGGGACGGCCATCCGTTGTATGAAACCTGCTGACATCGCCCACCTGCACAGCATCGGCGCTCCCACCCTGTCCCCCGACAGCCGCCGCGCGGTCTTCGCCGTGACCCGGCCGGACCTGGAGGAGGACGCCTACCTGGGCTCCCTGTGGTCCGTGCCCACCGACGGCTCCGCGCCGCCCGCCCGGCTCACCCGGGGCACCAGGGACAACGGCCCGGTGTTCTCCCCGGACGGGCGGTGGATCGCCTTCCTGCGCCCCGACGAGGACAAGCGCCCGCAGGTCCACGTCCTGCCCGCCGACGGCGGCGAGCCCTGGAAGGTCACCTCCCACCCGCTGGGCGCGGGCGCCCCGCGCTGGAGCCCGGACTCCACCCGGATCGCCTACACAGCCCGTGTCCCCGAGCCCCACCGCTACGTGGACCGGGAGCCGGGCAAGGAGCCGCCCCGGCGGATCACGCAGCTCAAGTACCGGCTGGACGACCTCGGGTTCGCCAACGACCGGCGCACGCACGTGTTCGTCTCCGCGCCCCTGGACCCCTCGGGCGAGGCCGGGGAACCGGTCCAGGTGACCCGGGGCGACTTCGAGCACCGGTCCGTGTCCTGGAGACCCGACGGCACCGAGCTGGTCTTCGCGGCCGCGCGCCACGCCACCCGTGACACGGATCTGGTGGAGGACCTGTGGGCGTGCGCGCCGGAGGAGGGCGCCGAGCCGCGCCGGGTCACCGCCGGGAACCTGGACGCCGTGCGGGGCGAGTTCTCCGAGGACGGCGCCACCGTCTACTTCCTCGGCGACGAGCTCGGCCCGGACCTGGACGACTTCGTGGGCCAGACCAGCGCCCTGTGGTCGGTGCCCGCCGACGCCTCGGCGGCGCCCGTCCGGCTGACCCCCTCCCACAACCCGCGGATGGCCGGAGGTCCCAAGGTCACCGGGCAGGGCCTGCTCGGTCTGGCGGAGAACCGGGGCGCGGTGGACCTGGTCCTGGTGCCCTTCGGGGGCGGCGAGCCCGAGACGGTGCTCGGCGGTCCGGTGCAGGTCCAGTCCTTCGACAGCGCGGGCGGCGTCACCGTCGCGGTGGTCGCAGACGGCCGCAGCAGCGGTGAACTGGTCCTGGTCGGTGACGGGGGCACGCGGGCGCTCACGGAGTTCGCCGGCGCCCTGGACCCCCTGCCGATGAGGGAGCTGACGGCCCACACCGCCGACGGCTACCCCGTGCACGGGTGGGTCACCGTGCCCGAGGGCGAGGGCCCGCACCCGGTGGTGCTGATGATCCACGGGGGTCCCTTCGCCCAGTACGGCCACCAGCTCTTCGACGAGACGCAGGTCTACGCGGCGGCCGGGTACGCCGTGGTGATGTGCAACCCGCGCGGCTCCTCGGGTTACGGGCACGAGCACGGCCGGGCCGTCATCGGCTCGGTGGGCGCGACCACCGCCACCGACGTGCTGGCCTTCCTGGACGCGGCGCTGGAGGACGAGCGGCTGGACTCCTCGCGGGTGGGCGTCATGGGCGGATCCCACGGCGGGTTCATGACCACCTGGATCGCCGCCCACCACGGCGAGCGGTTCCGGGCGGCGATCAGCGAGCGCGCGGTCAACGCCATCGACAGCTTCCACGGCTCCTCCGACATCGGCTCGTTCTTCCCCGGGCCGCTGTACGGGCCGCCGCAGACCTGGGCCGAGGAGAGTCCGCTCACCTACGCCGACCGGATCGACGTCCCGTTCCTGATCATCCACTCCGAGGAGGACTGGCGCTGCCCGGTGGAGCAGGCGCAGCGCCTGTTCGTGGCGTTGAAGCTGCGCGGTCAGGAGGTGGAGATGCTGCTCTTCCCCGCTGAGGGGCACGAGCTGTCGCGTTCGGGCCTGCCCAGCCACCGCGTCGCCCGCTTCGAGGCGGTCCTGGACTGGTGGCAGCGACACCTGTGACATGCGCGGGGGCGGGGGACCGCCCCCGCCCCTTCCAGTGGTTCGCGTGATACACACCACTTTTTCTGCGGCCTTTGCCTCGTTTTGGGCTGTCTTCAGAGGGGAGAACTAGGGCCCGTCACGCCCGCTCGGGCGGGCTTTCCGGGCCTCTTGTTATGGAACCGCTGGTCAGAGGGTTACCCAAGGGAAGGTAACGAAAGGGTCGCGACCGCTCCCGGTGGTGAATTAGTGTTCCCTCAGGCCGGAACGCCCCCGTTAGTCACCACAAGGGTGACGGCGTCCGGTTTCCGTCGCACTCTCGCTCACGAGCAGTCCTTTCCCATGAGCAGAGGCCACCGCAGAACTCCGGCACACCTCCCTCGGCCCCCTTGAGCGCCGCCCGCCGGGATCCCCCTCGCCGCATTCCACGCGTCCTCACCCGGGCGCGTCCTCGGGATGCCCTGCGCTGGTAGACGGGTGTGGGAGAAAGGCAGTCGGTCCCTTGACTCGCAACCCCGAGCCCGGAAGGCGCAGCAGGCGCCGTGTCGCGACGGTCGGCTGCGCCACCCTGGGCGCCGTCGTCCTGTCCTCGGGCGTGGCCTTCGCCGAGCCCACCGCAGAGGAGGCCCGCGAACGCTACGAGCAGCTCCAGGAGGAGCTCTCGGCCCTGAACGAGGCCTACAACCAGGCCGAGGAGGACCACGCGGCCGCCGAGGCGGAACTGGAGGAGGTCGAGGAGCAGCTCGCCAGGGCCCAGGAGGAACTGGAGACCATGTCCGGCACGGTCGCCGGGATCGCCCAGACCGCCTACACCGGGTCCACGCACAGCCTCTTCACGGTCCTGTTCCGCGGCGACCCGGACGCGTCGCTGCAGAACATCGCCGACCTGAACTTCCTGTCCATGGGACAGGACGCCGTCCTGGACGACTACGTCGCCCAGGTGGAGCGCGCCGAGGACCTGCGCGACCAGGCGGCCGAGTCGGAGGCGGACGCCTCCACCGCGCTCTCCGAGGCCGAGACGGCCAAGGAGGAGGGCGAGGCCGCCCTGGACGAGCAGTCCGAGGTCCTGGAGAGCCTGGACGGGCAGGACCCGACCGCCTCCGAGGCCTCCACGGGCGGCGGCGAGGCCGTCGCGGCCTCCGGTGACGTCCAGGCCGTCCTGGACTTCGCCCGCGCCCAGATCGGCAAGCCCTACGTCTGGGGCGGTACCGGTCCCGACGGCTACGACTGCTCGGGCCTGGTCCAGGCGGCGTGGGCCCAGGCGGGGGTCAACCTGCCCCGCACGACCTACGACCAGGTCAACGCCGGCACCCGGATCTCGCGCGACGAGGTCCAGCCCGGGGACCTGCTGTTCTTCTACAGCGAGTCCTCGCCCAGCCACGTGGGGATCTACTCCGGCAACGGCAACATGATCCACGGCTCCAACCCGTCCAAGCCGCTGGAGGAGGTCTCCCTGGCCGCCTACTGGGACAGCGTCTTCACCGTCGCCGTCCGCGTCGGCTAGTGGACCGACCGGAACCGTCACTCGTGTGACGCGAGGGCTCCGGCCCGCGGTGGTCCTGTACTCACAGCCGGTGCCGGAGCTCCAGAAGCGCTGTGGGTACAAGGGTCGCGCCGCACGGGTTCGGCCGACGCATCCTTCTCGCGAGCGGGTCGGGGACGCGGGTTCCGGACGGCGGTGCGCTCCGCGTATTCTGCCGCCCATGGGACCTCTCGTGTTCAGGGTCGCGGCCGCGGTCGCGGTCGTCATCGCCTTCTTCTGGATCCTGTCCGTCGTGGTCGGCCTCCTGGTCTGGCTCCTGATGGTCGCCCTGCTCGCGGGCGTGGTCTACCTCGGCGTCCGGATGCTCAGGGCGCAGAGCGGCCAGGACCGCTGACCGCGCACCTCCTGTCGGGGACGCGCCGCCCGAACCCGTGCGGCGCGTCCCCGCACGTGTGCCCGGTCCGTTCGCCGCGGACCCGTTTCCTGACACATGGGCGAAGGCCTCCGCGGTGGAGCCGAGTGAGGGTATGGTTACTATGTGTCACTGAATAAGCACGTAGGGTCTCATGTTGACGGAGTGTCGCACCGTGGCCGGGTGGAACGCGTCCTCACCCGCGTCTTCCGCAACGACTGGAGTGCGCTGACACCGCCCGACATCGGACGCTGGACCCCCGACCTGCGGGTCAGCGTCGTCATCCCGGCGCGCGGCGGGCAGCGCCGCCTCGACCTCGCCCTGGCCTCCCTGGCCGCGCAGACCTACCCCGAGGACCTGATGGAGGTCGTGGTCGTGGACGACCACTCCTCCCCGGCGCTGCGCCTGCCCGACCTGCGCCCCGCGCACTGCCGCGTCCTGACCGTCCCCGACGGCGGCTGGGGCGCCGGGTACGCCCGCGCCTACGGTGCCCACTCCAGCACCGGCGACGTCCTGCTGTGGATGGACGCCGACATGGTGGTGTGCCGCGAGTTCGTCGAGGCCCAGGCCCGCTGGCACCACGTGCACGCCGAGGCCGTCACGCTCGGCCGGGTCCGCTTCGCCGACACCGGGCCCCAGAGCCCCACCGACGTCCTGGCCCTGGCCCGCACCGACGCCCTGCACGGCGCCCTGGACACCGGCCGCCACCACGCGTGGGTCGAGCGCGTCCTCACCGGGAGCGACGGCCTGCGCGACGCCGACCACCTGGGCTTCCACGCCTACGTCGGCGCGGCGGCGGCCGTGCGCCGCAGCCTGTACGAGGCCGCCGGGGGAGTGGACCCCGACCTCGACCTGGGCCAGGACACCGAGTTCGGCTACCGCCTCTGGCAGGCGGGCGCCGTCCTGCTGCCCGAACCCGCCGCCACCGGCTGGCACGTGGGCCGCGCGGGCACCGCGCGCACCCGGCTGCCCTCCGAACGCTTCCGCACCGAGGTCCTCGCCGAGTTCATGCCGCACCCGCACGCCTACCGCGAGCGGGTACCGGCCCACCGGCGCCGCATCCCGCTCGTGCACGCCGTGGTCGAGGTCTCCGGCGCGCCCTACGACCTGGTCCGCGGCTGTGTGGACCGGCTCCTGGACAGCGCCGAGACCGATCTGGCCCTGACCCTGGTCGCCGACTGGGAGGGCGCCGAGGAGGGAGGGGGAGCGCGCGGGGCGCGGCGGCTGCGGGCGGTGGACGGCCGGGCCCGGCGCGACGTCGGCGGACCCCACCTGGACCTGCGGCTGATCCAGGCCAACTACCTGCGCGAACCCCGGATCTCCTTCGCCACGTCCGCGCCCCGCACCGGTTTCCCCTCACCCTTCCTGCTCCAGGTCCCGGTCTCCTGGGGCCTGGGCCAGGTGGCCCTGTCGCGCCTGCTGGCCAGCGCCGAGCGCGCCCGGGCGGGACTCACCGAACTCTTCCCGGCCGCCTCGCCCACCCGCGACGCCGGGGTGAGGCTGTGGCGCACCCGGGCGCTGGCCCGGGCCCTGCGGGTGCGCGAGGAGGACGAGGACCTGGGCGACGTGGTCGCCGCGCTGCACGGCCGCTACCGGATCCACGCCGGGGAGGAGACGCTGACCGACCTGTCGCTGTACCGCTCGGTGCCGCCGCCCCCGCGCACCGAACCCGAACCGGCGGAGTTGGCCGCACCGTCCCCGCGGGCCGGGACCGAGGAGCGCCCGGCGGGCGAGTGCGGGACGTGGGAGTGCGGGACGGGGGAGGAGCGCACCGGCGCCGCGCGGTCCGGAGGGTGGCTGCGCTCGGGATGGGCGCGGGCCCGCCAGCGGCTGCGCCGCGAGCGCGGCTGACCGCCTCCCGGGGTCCGACCGCGACCGGGCAGATGGGGGAAGACATCGACCCGGAGAGCGGGCGGACCCCGCCGAGCGCCCCCGCATCCCGGGGATGACCGAGGGCGACGCGGCCGGTACTCAAGGTACCCGACGCCGGGTGTGCGACGGGCACGCCGCCTCGGCGACGTGCCCGTGACGTCCGTTCCCGCAGCTCGCGCGGTCCGGGTCCGCCTCGCACGGCCGGACCCCGCCGCTTCAGTGCCGCGCGGTCCCCGACCGCGGACCGGGCCTGGCCCGAGTCCGCCGCGTCACCGCGTCACCGCCGCGACCGCTCAGCCGACGGCGTCGATCGACTCCAGGAGCTTCTCGCGCAGGGCGTCGCTGACCGGGGCCGACCCGGTCTCCTCGGAGGCGGCCGACTGCCCCTCCGGGCTCACCACGTAGCGCAGGAAGGACTTGACCCGCTCGGCCTGGGCGTCGTCGGGGTAGTCCAGGCACACGACCTCGTAGCTGACCAGGACCAGCGGGTAGCTGCCCGCCTCGGTCGTGCCGTAGTCCAGGTCCAGCGCCAGGTCGTACTCGCTGGGGTTGTCCTCGCGCTGCGGGGACTCGGCGACCACCTGTGCGGCGGCCTCGGGGGAGATCTCCACGAACTCGCCGCCGACGCCGATGTCCACCGTGGACATGCCGTGCACGTGCGACATCTCCACGTAGCCGATGGACCCCTCGGCCCGCTCGACCGTGTCGGCGATACCGCTGTTGCCCTGCGCCGACTCGCGCGCGGTGAGCGGCCACTGCCCGCTCGGCTCGTGCGGCCAGGCGTCGGGCGCCGCGGCGCTGAGGTAGTTGGCGAAGTTCTCCGTGGTGCCCGAGTCGTCGGAGCGGTTGACCGGGGTGATCGCCATGTCCGGCAGGTCCGCGTCCGGGTTGTCCTCGGCGATCTCGGGGTCGTTCCAGCGCGTGATCTCCTGGTTGAAGATCTTGGCCAGCGTCTGCGGGCGCAGGTTCAGCGAGTCCACGCCCTCCAGGTTGAACACCACCGCGATCGGGATCACGTAGGCGGGCAGGTTGACCACGTCCGAGCCGCCGCACCGCTCCCTGGCGTCGGCGTTCTCGTCCGGGTCCATCGCCGCGTCGGTCCCGGCGAAGGCCACCGCGCCGTCGATGAACTGGCTGCGCCCGCCGCCCGAACCGATCGAGTTGTAGTAGACGCGCGCGTCGTCGCAGGCGGACTGGTAACCGGCGATCCAGGTCGTCATCGCGTTCTCCTGGGCGCTGGAGCCGGCACCCGACAGGCTGCCGGAGAAGCACTCCAGGCCCTCGGGAACCTCCGGCGCGGCGCTGTCCGGAACGGCCTGGTCGCTGCCGCAGGCGGTCACGGCCAGCAGCAGGCCGGCCAGCGCGGCCGACGCGGCCCCCCTGGAGGCCCCGCTGTGGCGCAGGACGCCGGTCTTGGTGCGCTTGTTGGACGGGAGCACGACTGCTTCTATCCCCTTCGTCGGTGTCGGTGGTCCTGGTCTGCGTTCACCGCCGCGCGTCCCCGAACGGGCGCGTCGTCGCTGGTGATGGAGCACCGCCGAAGAATTTAACCATCGGTGGACCACCACCCCCAAGGCGGCCCCGTGTGGCATGGCGCTCACGCGGACCGGCGTGCATGACACGCGGACGGTACGGGCACGGGTAGATGCGTGATGAGCACGCACGACACGTCCACCGCTCCGACGTCAACCTACCGCCTCCAACTGCGCCCCGGGTTCACCCTGGAGGACGCCGCGGACCTGCTCGACTACCTGGACCGCCTGGGAACCGGGGCGGTCTACCTGTCCCCCATGCTCGCCGCCGCGCCGGGCTCCCAGCACGGCTACGACGTGGTCGACCCCACCCGGGTCTCGCCCGAACTGGGCGGGGACGCCGCCCGCGAGGCCCTGGCCGCCAAGGCGCACGAGCTGGGCCTGGGCGTGGTCGCCGACATCGTCCCCAACCACATGTCCGTGGTGCGCGCCGACGCCAACCGCTGGTGGTGGGACGTCCTCGCCCACGGCCGGGACTCGGTGTACGCGCGCTGCTTCGACATCGACTTCGACGCCGGACCCCTGCTCATCCCCGTGCTGGGCGACGACGGCGACGGCGGACGGGCCGCCCTGGCCGACCTCGTCCTCGCCGACGGCTGCCTGGCCTACCACGACAAGCGCTACCCGCTCGCCCCGGGCACCCACGAACCCGGCGACTCCGTCGAGGCGGTGCACGAGCGCCAGCACTACCGGCTGGTGTCCTGGCGGCGCGGCGACGGCGAGCTCACCTACCGCCGGTTCTTCGACGTCAGCGAGCTGGCCGCCGTGCGGGTGGAGGACACGGGGGTCTTCGACGCCACCCACGCCGAGATCCTGCGCTGGGCCGAGCTCGGCCAGCTCGACGGTCTGCGGGTGGACCACGTGGACGGGCTCACCGACCCCGGCGGCTACCTGCGCCGCCTCGCCGAGCGCTTCGGCGGCTGGGTCGTGGTGGAGAAGATCCTCGCCCCCGGCGAGGACCTGCCGCAGTCCTGGCCGGTCGCCGGGACCACCGGGTACGACGCCCTGCGCGAGCTCTGCGGCGTGTTCGTCGACCCCTCCGGTGAGGCCGATCTCACCACCCTCGCCCTCGACCAGGGGGTGGAGGTGGACGTCGCCCGGGCCGACCTGCGCGCACGCCGCCACGCCGCCACCGAGCTGCTGCGCGCCGAGGTGCGGCGGATCGCCGCCCTGCTGCCGCCCCGGCCGGAACGGGGGCGGGAGACGCCCTCGCCCGAGGCGGTGCGCCGCCGCGAGGAGGCCGTGGCCGAGCTGCTGTGCGCCTTCGACGTGTACCGCTCCTACCTGCCCGAGGGCGAGCGCGACTGGGCCCGGGCTGTGGAGACCGCCATGGGGCACCGCCCCGACCTGGCCCACGACCTGGAGGCCCTCGACATGCGGGTGCGGCGCGACTCCCGGGGCGAGGCCGCGCGGCGCATCCAGCAGACCAGCGGGATGGTCGTGGCCATGGGCACCGAGAACACGGCCTTCTACCGCACCACCAGGTTCGTCGCCCTCAACGAGGTGGGCGGTGACCCCGCCGACTTCGCCGTCACGCCGCGCGAGTTCCACGACGGCGCGGCCCGCCGCGAGGCCGCCCGGCCGCACACCATGACCACCCTGTCCACGCACGACACCAAGCGCTCGGAGGACGTGCGCGCCCGCCTGGCCGCCCTGTCGGAGATGGCCGAACCCTTCGCCGAGGCCGTGCGCCGCTGGACCGGGCGGTGCGCCCTGCCCGAACCCGCGCTCAACCTCCTGGGGTGGCAGACCCTGGTCGGCGCCTGGCCCATCGGGGAGGAGCGCCTGGCCGACTACCTGCTCAAGGCCGCCCGCGAGGCGCGGCTGGGCACCTCCTGGACCGAGCCGGACCCCGACTTCGAGGACCGCGTCCGCTCCTGGCCAGCGCGTGTGCTGGGCGACAGGGTCCTGCGCGGGGAGGTGGCCTCCGTGGTGGAGTCGGTGCGCGAGGCCGGGTGGAGCAACTCCCTGGGGCAGAAGGCCGTGCAGCTGCTGGGCCCGGGCGTCCCGGACCTGTACCAGGGCACCGAGCTGTGGGACCTGTCCCTGGTGGACCCCGACAACCGCAGGCCCGTGGACCACCAGGCCCGCGCGGACCTGCTGACCCGGATCGAGGACGGCTGGCGCCCGCCGGTGGACGCCACCGGCGCGGCCAAGCTCCACCTGGTCCGCACGTGCCTGCGCGCGCGCCGCGAGCTGCGCCCCCGGGGGTACCTGCCGCTCACCGCCTCCGGCCCGGCCCGGGACCACGCGCTGGCCTTCGCGCGGACCTCGGCCGGAGCCGACCGGCCCGACCTGGCGGTGATCGCCACCCGGCTGCCCGTCGGGCTGGCCGACGCGGGGGGCTGGGCGGACACGGTCGTGGCGCTGCCCTCGGGGCCGGGGACGTGGACCGACCGGCTCACGGGCCGGGCCGTGGTGTCCGACAGCCCCGACGGGCCCACCCTGGCGCACCTGGCCGGGGTCCTCGACCGGTACCCGGTGGCGGTCCTGACCAGGGAGTGAGGAGCGCCGTCCTGAGGCGGGCCTCGCCGCACGGCGGCGTGGAGCGGTCGGGGAGGCGCGTCGGAGGAGACCGGGGCGTCGCGCCGCTGCGCCCCGGCCCCTTCGGAGCGCGGGTAGGCTTGCCGCGATCATGGCGCGTACCGACACCCCACACACCACCGGCCCCAGGCTGCGCATGCCCGCGGCCGTCGCGGCGGCCCTGGCCTGCCCCTCCTGCGGACGCGGGCTCGACCCGGGCGAGCGCGGGCTCTCCTGCGGCGCGGGGCACAGCTTCAACGTGGCCAGGGAGGGGTACGCGAGCCTGCTCACCGGGGCCACGCCGCCCGGGACCGGCGACAGCCGGGAGATGGTCGCCGACCGCCTCCGGTTCCAGGAGGCCGGGCACCACGACCCGATCTCCGCCGCGCTGGCCGCCGCCCTGGCCCGTGAGCTCACCGCGCCCGCCCCGCTGGTCGCCGACATCGGCGGCGGGACCGGGCACCACCTGACCCGGGTGCTGGAGGCCCTGCCCGACGCCGTGGGGCTGACCGCCGACGCCTCCAAGTTCGCCGCACGCAAGGCGGCCAGGGCGCACGAGCGCGGCGGCGCCGTGACCGCCGACGCCTGGCGGGGCCTGCCGCTGCGCGACGGCTCCGCGGACGCCCTGCTCAACGTGTTCGCGCCGCGCAACGCCGCCGAGTTCCACCGCGTCCTGCGCGCCGACGGGGTACTGCTGGTCCTCGTCCCCGCCGCCGACCACCTCGCCGAACTGCGCGGACCGCTGGGCCTGCTGGAGGTGGACCCGCGCAAGGACGAACGCCTCGCCGACTCGCTGCACGGCCACTTCGCCCCGGCCGGGGCCGAGGACCTGCGCTTCACCATGGACCTGGACCACGCCGACGCCGCGACCGTCGTCGGCATGGGGCCCAGCGCCCGCCACATCGACGCCGGGGACCTGCGCGCCCGCATCGCCGCCCTGCCCGAACCCGCGGCCGTCACGGCGTCGGTGCGCCTGCACCTCTACCGCCCGCTCCGCTGAGCGGGGCCCTCCCAGGAGAGTCCTGCCGGGTGCGAGCCCTCCCCGGGGCCGGGGGAGCGGCCGGTCAGGGGACGGTCGGTCGCAGGAGTTCCCTCCGGACCCGCCGTCAGGCGCGCGGCGGCCGAAACGGGCAGGTCCGGGCAACACCGGCAGCCGCGGATGGCGGGCGCGCAAGCCGGGTAGACCACCCTCCGTGAGCGAAGCCCAGACCACCCCGACCACGTCCGACGCCCTCGCCGCCCCCGCCGTCGCGGGGGTCGGCGTCCGCGGCGACTTCGCCGTGTGGGCGCCCCACCGCGAACGCGTCCGCCTGCGCCTGTACGGCACCGCGGAGCACGGCGGCACGGGGGAGCGCGACGTCGCCATGCGGCCCGACGACGACGGCTGGTGGCGCGTCCGCGTCGAGGACGCCGGGCCCGGCACCGAGTACGCCTACCTCCTGGACGACGACCCCCAGCCCCTGCCCGACCCCCGCTCACTCCACCAGCCCCACGGCGTCCACGGCCCCAGCCGCGTCCACGACCACGCAGCCTTCGCCTGGACCGACGCCGACTGGACCGGGCGCCCCCTCGCGGGCGCCGTCGTCTACGAACTCCACGTGGGCACCTTCACCCCCCAGGGCACCCTCGCCGCCGTCGCCGACCACCTCGACCACCTGGCCGACCTCGGCGTCACCCACGTCGAACTCATGCCGGTCAACGCCTTCGACGGCACCCACGGCTGGGGCTACGACGGCGTCCTGTGGGCGGCTGTCCACGACCCCTACGGCGGCCCCGACGCCCTCAAGGCCCTCGTCGACGCCTGCCACCGCCGCGGCCTGGCCGTCCTGCTCGACGTGGTCTACAACCACCTCGGCCCCTCGGGCGCCTACATGCCCCGCTTCGGCCCCTACTTCCGCGGCGAGAACGCCTGGGGCCCCTCCCTCAACCTGGACGGCCCCGACTCCGACCCGGTCCGCCGCACGGTCCTGGACAACGCCCTGGACTGGCTGCGCCACTACCACCTGGACGGGCTGCGCCTGGACGCCGTGCACGCCCTGCGCGACGACCGCGCCACCCCGCTGCTGGCCGAACTCGCCGAGGAGGTGGACGCCCTCGCCACCGCCCTGAACCGGCCGCTGTCCCTGGTCGCCGAGTCCGACCGCAACGACCCCCGCACCGTCCTGCCCCGCGAGGCGGGCGGCCTGGGCATGACCGCCCAGTGGTCCGACGACCTCCACCACGCCCTGCACGTCGCCCTCACCGGGGAGACGCACGGCTACTACGCCGACTTCGCCGACCCGGGGGCGCTGCCCGCCGCGCTCACCCGAGCGTTCTGGCACGCGGGCACCCGCTCCAGCTTCCGCGGCCGCACCCACGGCGCGCCCGTGGACACCGCGCGCGTCCCCGGCAGCCGCTTCCTGGCCTACCTGAGCACCCACGACCAGATCGGCAACCGGGCCCGGGGCGACCGCATGGGCGAACACCTCTCCCCTGGCCTGCTCGCCTGCGGCGCCGCGCTGGTGCTGTGCTCCCCCTACACCCCCATGATCTTCATGGGGGAGGAGTGGGGGGCCGCCACGCCCTGGCCGTTCTTCGCCTCCTTCACCGACCCCGACCTGGTCAGGGGCGTGCGCGAGGGACGCCGCCGCGAGTTCGCCGCGCTGGGGTGGGCCGAGGAGGAGATCCCCGACCCCATGGACCCGGCCACCCGCGACGGCGCCGTCCTGGACTGGTCCGAGCCCGGACGCGAACCGCACGGGCTGGTCCTGGACACCTACCGGGCGCTCATCGCCCTGCGGCGCGTGGAACCGGAGCTGTCCGACCCGCGCCTGGACCGCTCCTCGGTCGAGGTGGGCGGCGGCGGACGCCTGCTCGTCCTGGCCCGGGGAAGCCTGCGCGTGGTGTGCAACCTGGACGCCGACGGCGCCGAGGTGGAGCTGGACGCGGCCCCGCGCGAACTCCTGCTCGCCAACGGCGAGCCCAGGACCGCGGGGTCCACCGTCACCGTGCCGGGGGAGTGCTTCGCCGTCCTGAGGGTGTAGCCGCCCGGGCGGGACGCGGTGGCGCGCTCCCGCGCGCGGGCCCGCCCGGGAGCGCCGGAACGTCACCGCGGCCCCCTAACCTCGGTACGGCCCGCGATCCCATGACGGAAAGGCAGCACATGAGCGGCGACGCCTGGACACTCGACCGGAGCTTCGAGGCTCCCAACGGAACCGTGCGCTGGGCCCGGTTCGGGGACGGGGACCCGGTCGTGCTGCTGCACGGCACACCCTTCTCCTCCCACGTCTGGCACCACGTCGCCCGCGCCCTGAGCGCCCGGTACACCGTCCACGTGTGGGACATGCCCGGCTACGGGGCCTCGGCCAAGCACGAGGGGCAGGACGTGTCGCTGGCCGCCCAGCAGGCCGCGTTCACCGCCCTGCTCGACCACTGGGGACTGGAGCGCCCCGCCGTGGTGGCGCACGACTTCGGCGGCGCCGTGGCCCTGCGCTCGGCCGTCCTGGACGGGGCGGCCTATGACCGCCTCGCCCTGGTCGACGCGGTCAGCGTCCGCCCCTGGGGCAGCGACTTCTTCCGCCTCGTCAACGCCAACGCCGACGTGTTCGCCGCGCTGCCCCCGCACCTGCACGAGGCTCTGGTGCGCGCCTACGTCTCCTCCGCCGCGCACCGCGAACCCCGCGGCGACGTCCTGGACGCGCTCGTGCGCCCCTGGCTGGGCGCGGACGGCCAGCCCGCGTTCTACCGGCAGATCGCGCAGGCGGACGAGCGCCACACCGCCGAGGTCGAGGACGCCTACGCCGACCTCGACCTGCCGGTGCTGGTGGTGTGGGGCGAGGAGGACACCTGGCTCCCCCTGGACCGCGGCCGACGGCTCGCCGCCGCGATCCCCGGGGCGCGACTGCGCGTCCTGCCCGGGGCCGGGCACCTCGTCCAGGAGGACGCACCGGCCGAACTGACCGCCGCCCTCCTGGACTTCCTGGGCTGAGGGCGCCCGGGCCGGTCAGCCGACCGGCCCGGTGAACACCATCTCCTCGCCGTCGTGGCGGACGACGATCCTCAGCTCCTCGCTCCCGGGCGCGACGTCGCACCCCATCGGGAACGCGTAGGAGCCCGCCTCGGTCTCGCTGAGGGCGATCTCGCCCTCGGCGGCCGTCTCGGCTCCGCCCGCCTCGCACACGGTCTCGAACTCGCCGAAACCGAGCACCCGCCCCAGGTCCGGCACCTCCACCTCCAGGGTGAAGTCCGCGCGCCCGCCCCCGGGGAAGGAGACGTCGTCCACGGTGTAGACGACGTCGGCCTCCCCGCGGAACTCGTGCTCGTAGGCGCCGACGGGGTGGGCGACGCGGTACGACTCGTCGAAGGCCCCCGACGACTCCTGTGCCGCGCAGCCGAGCGCGGACAGGACGAGGGCGAGGGACAGGGGGAGGAGAGAGGTGCGCATGCGCCCAGAATAGGGCGGAACGCACCCGTCCTCCCGACGAGGACGGGCGTGCGGACGGCGGTCGCGCGACGCGCGGGCTCAGCCCTCCAGCGCCCGGAAGACCTCCAGCCACTGCCCCGGGTCCACGTGCCCGACGGGCGTACCGGCAGCGATCCCGGCCCGGGCCAGCGCCCGGTCCACCCGCCGGGCGGGGTGGGCGCGGCGCAGCGACGCGCCCAGCGATCCGCCCGCGCCCCCGAAACCCAGCTCGACCAGGCGCCGGTAGCCGTTCATCCGCCCCGGGTCCACCAGGGGCGTCCGGCGCCTGCGCAGCACCAGGATGCCCGAATCCACCCGGGGCACCGGCCGGAACCGCTGCCGGTCGATCCGCCCGGCCAGCGACCACGACCACTCCGGCCAGGTCAGCACCGTCAACCGGCTCCACCGACCGAACCCGCCGGTGCGCTTGCGCGCGTACTCCAGCTGGGTGACGAGGGTGGCGGAGGCCAAGCCCCGCGCGTCCAGGCACCAGCGCACGATGTCGGCGGTGCGCGCGTAGGGGATGTTGCCCACCAGGTGGAACTCGCCCCGCGGCGGGCGCACCCGGGTGAAGTCGGCCCGCACCACCCGCACCCCGCTCGCGGGCTCGCGGTAGCGCGCGGAGAGCCGTTCGGCCAGGCGCGGGTCGATCTCGTAGGCCAGGACCCGGCGGGCGGCCGGGGCCAGGAAGCGGGTGAGGGCGCCCTCGCCCGGTCCCACCTCCACCACCAGGTCGGCCGGGCCGATCCCGGACACCGCCACCACGCGGCGTGCGGCGCCCGGGTCGGCGAGGAAGTTCTGGGAGAAGCGGCGCCGGTTGTCACCGGCACCCGTGCGACGTGAGCGTTCGGTACGTGCCACGGAAGGTCCGTTCCAGCCACCCTGCGGTGGCCGACGAGGACGGGCGGCACGGACGGGCGCGCCACACGGCGCGCGACAACGCGAAAGGAGGTCCGGGCAGCCCGTCCGAGGGAAGAAGGGACGCGACTGTGCCTGGACCGGAGGGTCACACGGGAAGGAGGAGGTGTCGTCCGCGGTCGTCGCCGGGCCGACCGCCGTGCGGGCGCGCGTGGGCGCGCCCGCGCCAGCGGCGGCGGACGGCGCGCCCCTTCCCGCACCGTCCGCACACGCGGCGGGGTACGCACGCGAAGCGGAGGGAGGAAGGGGCGGGGTTCCCGGCGGGCCGGACGGACCCCGTGGGCGGGGTCCGCGGCGGCCGGGACGGCGGACTACCGGCCCAGGTGCGGGGACCGGGGCCGGACGACGTGGGTGTGGCAGCTCACCGGCCAGGCGTGGGCCCGGCAGATGATCGCCTGGAAGCAGCACATGGCGACCAACCTAGGAGCACGCCCGCGGCGGCGGCAACCGGTTTTCCCGTCGGCGGGTCCGCCCGAAAAGGGTTCGCCCCGCCCGGCCCGACCGCGCCATACTCGCCCCCATGCCCGACTTCGCGGACTTCGACACCCGCCACTACCGCACCGTCGACGTGGCCACCGGCTACGACGGCTGGTCCGGCACCTACGAGGACTCCGTCCTGGACGCCATGGACCTGGCCCTCCTGGACGGCCTCACCGTCCCCGACTGGTCGGCGGTCTCCCGCGCCGCCGACCTGGGATGCGGTACCGGCCGCACCGGTTCGTGGCTGCGCGGCCGCGGGGCCGGGCGCGTGGACGGCGTCGACCTCAGCTCCGGCATGCTGGCCCTGGCCGAGAGGCGCGGCGCCCACGACAGCCTCACCCGGGGCGACGTGCGCGACACGGGCCTGCCCGGCGCCGCCTACGACCTGGTCATCGCCTCCCTGATCGACGAGCACCTGCCGGACCTGGCGCCCTTCTACGCCGAGGCCCGGCGGCTCGTCCGGCCCGGGGGGACGTGCGTGCTGGTCGCCTACCACCCGCAGTTCTCGATGGTCTCGGGGATGCCGACCCACTACACCGACGCCTCCGGCGAGGACATCGCCATCGCCACCCACGTCCACCTCATCAGCGACCACGTCCGCGCCGCCTCGGCCGCGGGGTGGCGGCTGGCCGAGATGGCGGAGGGCACCGTGGACGACACCTGGGTGGAGGCCAAGCCCACGTGGGAGAGGTTCCGGGGCCACCCGATCTCAGCGGCCTTCGTGTGGACCGGGTCCTAGACCCGACACCCTGGTCCCGACCCCGGCGGGCCCGGGGGTGTGCTCGTGTCCACGGGGCGGGGCGGGGCGGGGCGGAGGGCGGGTGGGGGCCTGTACGCCAACGTCCGTTGAGGACGGTGCCCGGGTGGAAGGCGCGGGCGGGTCTGCGGGCGTCGCGTCCGCGGGGGTCGGCGGGCGGCGCGAGACCCCCGTCAGCGCAGCAGCGCCTCCCGCCACAGCTGGCGGTTGCGCTCGACGTACTCCGACGCCGGTCCCCAGTGGTCGGCGTGCCCCTCCGCGTGCAGGCGCGCCCACGGCTGCTCACCCGTCCGCGCGCCCTCCGTCAGCAGGTCGTACATGCCGCGCACGCGCCCCAGGACCGCGTCGGGCAGTTCACGGCGCTGGGCCCCGTCGCACCCGTACCCGTCGGCCAGGGCGCGCAGCCGCCGCGCGTCGCGCCGGGGGTCCCCGCCCTCGTGCAGCGGCACGAACCCGTGCGCGGCGTATCCGAGGTCGCCCATGCGCGTGCCCGGACCGGCGCTGTCCCAGTCGATGAAGGTCCAGGCGTCTCCGTCGCGCACCAGGTTCCACGGCGCCAGGTCGTTGTGGCAGACGAGTTCCTCGCGCTCGTGCGGGATGGGCGCCTCCCACACCGGTTCCTCCGGGGGCCGGTACGCGGCGGTCAGGTCGTGGAGGCGGCGGATCGTCCCGCCCAGCCGACGCAGTTCCCCCTCCGTCATCGGCGCCGTCCGGTCCGCCATCGTCCCCGGCACGTACCC
Organism: Nocardiopsis dassonvillei subsp. dassonvillei DSM 43111; assembly: GCF_000092985.1. GTDB lineage: Bacteria > Actinomycetota > Actinomycetes > Streptosporangiales > Streptosporangiaceae > Nocardiopsis > Nocardiopsis dassonvillei. The sequence continues at coordinate 2,705,548 of NC_014210.1, read as the reverse complement.
GAGCACCTGGCGGCCCCGCTCGTCCCTGCCGACCGCGGAAGGGGACGCCTCGTAGCCGCACGCCTGCAGGTATGTGAGTAGGAGCAGCACCGAAGGGGAGGAGCGCCGCCACGGTTTGCGCACGGTCCGTCCCACGCGCACCACCTGGTCGGCGACGTTGCCGCCCTCCAGCACCTCTTCCTCGGGTGGGGTCATGGTCCCCCATGCTCCACCGCGCGGTCGGGGGAGTCCACCGGTTTTCACCGGTCCCCGGGGGCTTGCCGGCTCTCGTCGGCCCGGTGCTCCGCCGCGGTCAGGGCCGCGTCGTCCAACCGGGCCAGTCCGGCGAGCAGCCCCAGGCACAGCAGCCCCATGGAGGCGAACACCCAGGTCAGTCCCAGGAACTCCGCGATGAGGCCGCCCGTCGCGGCGCCCAGCGGCATGGTGCCCCATGCCAGCAGACGGTAGGCGCTGTTCACCCGGCCGAGCAGGGGGTCGGGGGTGATCCGCTGGCGCAGCGACACCGTGACCACGTTCCACACCGCGATCCCCACCCCGCCCGCGAAGAAGCCCGCCGCGACCAGGACGGGGTCGGCGGTCACCGCGGGCAGGCCCACGAGCACGGCGAAGGTCAGCGCGCAGGTCCGCAGCGCCCGGGTGCGTCCCAAGAGTCGCTCGATCCGCCCGGCGCACAGGGCGCCCACCACGCTGCCCGCGGCGACGGCGGTCATGAGCAGGCCGTAGGCGGGCTCGGACAGGCCCATGGGCGAGTCCGGACCCACCGCGAAGAGCACGAAGACGGTGAAGGCCGCGTTGCTGGCGAAGTTGCTGGCGCCCACCATCGCCGCGAACGAGCGCAGGATCCGGTCGCGCCACAGGAAGCGCAGCCCCTCGGCGATGTCGGCGCGCAGGGTGGCGGGCGCGGCCCGCGCGGTCCGGAACCGGCCGCGCACCAGCAGCAGCGCGCCCACCGCGACCAGCCACAGCGCCGCCGGGGCGGTGAAGGCCGCCGCCGCGCCCGCCGCCACCAGCAGGCCGCCCAGGGGAGGCCCGAGGAACTGGTTCGCGGTCAGTTCGGCGGCGTGCAGCCGCCCGTTGGCCCAGGGGAGCCGGTCGCGGCCGACCACCTGCGGCAGGATCGACTGGGCCGAGGTGTCGTAGAGGGTCTCGGTGACCCCGACGCACAGCGCCACCGCGTACAGCAGCCCGACCGAGCCCAGGTCCAGGGCCAGGGACAGCGCCAGGACGCCGAGCAGCAGCGCCCGGGCGAGGTTGGCGCCGAGCATCGTCCGGCGCCGGTCGAGCCGGTCGGCCAGGGCGCCCGCCGGGAGCGCGAAGAACAGCCACGGGAGGGTCAGCGCGAACGTCACCCCGGCGATGAGGACGGGGGAGTCGGTGAAGCGCAGCGCCACCAGCGGCAGCGCCGTCTTCAGGACGCCATCGGCGAGGTTGGACAGGGCGGAGGAGGTCCACAGGTTCCAGAAGGCGGCGCCCATCGGCGCGGGGCGCGGGCGCGGTACCGGAGGGGGAGGGGTGTGCGGGGGGTCGGCTTCCGTCATGCGGTCGAGAATGACAGATCGATTGATAAAACTCAATCGATTGCCGGAAGCCGACCGTTGTTACCCTCGGGACATGGGAGAACCGGAACAGAGCGGGACCGCCCGCCGCCCGCGCACGCGACGACCGGCCACGGTCCAGGAGGCCAAGGCCCTGGCCCACCCGCTGCGGGTCCGCATCCTGCGGCTCTGCCTGACCCGGGAGCTCACCAACAAGGAGCTGGCCGACCGTCTGGAGGTCACCCCGGGCACGGTCCTGTACCACGTCCGCCAGCTCGTGGACGCGGGCCTGCTGCTGCCCGCGCCCGTGCGTACCGGGGCCAGCGGCGCGCTGGAGAAGCCCTACCGCGCCACCGGGGAGACCTGGTGGCTGGACGGCCCCCTTCTGGACACCGACGCCGGTTCCGCCGTCGCGCCGGTGGAGGCCTTCCAGCAGGAGCTGAGCGAGGCCGGACCGGAGTCGGTGCGCACCTACTCGCGCTTCGTGCTGCACCTGTCGGACGAGGAGGTGGCGGAGCTGGACCGCCGCATCGTCGCCGTCCTGGACGAGTACGTGGCCACCGACGGCCAGCGCGCGGACCGGCCCGTCTACGCCGGGGCGTTCCTGCTGCACCGCCCCGCCGACTGATCGCCGCGCGGGCCGCGCGGCGTCGGGTTCCGGGCCCGCCCCGGTGCCCGTCGGGTCCTGTGGCGGCCTCCGAACCCCTCCGGGCCGGGCCGCCGGGTCAGCGCCGGTGGATCCGCCGTCCGCTCAGCCTGCCGGGCGTGATCCTCAGGACCTGGTCGCGCTCCCCCTCGGCCCAGGGCCGGGGCAGGCCGCCCTGCGGCAGGCGCGCCAGCTCGGCGGCGTCGCGGATCCACGCGCACGGCCCGCTGGCCAGCACGCTCCACCCCTCGCGGCGCTCCTCGTCGAGGCTGTCCACCTGGAAGGCGGCGTACCCGCGCGCGTGGCGCATGATGGCCCCGGCCAGCGTGGAGCGGAACACGATGCCGCCGTCGACCATCGTGTAGTTCACCGGCAGGACCGTGGGCGCCGCGTCCCCCTCGATGGTGAAGGCCACGCGCCCGATGTCGCGCGTGGCCAGCAGGTTGAAGCAGGTCTGGCGCTCCAGGACGGTGAAGCTGGCCCCGTCGTCGCCCTCGATGATGTCGGCGCCCTCCAGCAGCTCCTGCTCGTCGGCGAGGCGGTCGGTCCCCGCGTACTCGTCGGACGGTCCCCGCTGCTCCGGCGGCGCGACCGGTCCCGTGACCGACACCGGCGGCGGTTTCATCCGGTCGGCGCCCTCTGATCCAGCCATCGCTAGCTCCCCCGAGAAGAGTGCCCCCGTGTCCTCCCTCCGCCGTCGGCGCGGTTCGCGGGCCCGGGGACGCGGCCCGCGCGCCGTCGGCGAAGGTCCCCGCTCCCCGACTACCCCCCGGGGCGACCAGCGCAAACAGCCGGGAGGCCCCTCCCGGGCCGGAAGGGGCGGCCCGGGGCGTTCTCGGACGGGGCGGGATGTTTGATTCCCCTGGGTATCGGTCAACTTACTTAGGGTGAATGCCCGGCGCCTGTCAGGAGGCATGACGTGCCCGCTCGACACACCGCCGCCGAACCCCGGCGACCCCGGATCCTGGACGTCACCCTGCGCGACGGCGGCTACCTCAACGACTGGCGCTTCACCGACGCCACCGTGCGCGAGCACACCAAGGTCCTCGGCGAGGTGGGCGTGCCCTACGTGGAGGTCGGCTACATCAGCGACGACCCCGGGCGCGAACCCACGCTCCGGTGCGCGCCCGACCTGCTGCGCCAGGTCGGCGAGGACGCCGGACCGGCCCGCGTCGTCGCCATGCTCGCTGTGAACGGCAGGAGTCCGGACGAGGTCGCCGCCCTGCTGCGGCCCCGCGCCGAGGTGCTCGACGTGGTCCGCCTGACCTGCCTCCTGGAGAGGCTGGACCACGTGCTCGCCGCGGCGGAGGCCGTCCGCGCCTCCGGCGTCACCTGCTCGCTCAACCTCATCAGCGTCACCGCCTACGAACCCGGGGAACTGGCCGGGGCGGCCGAGCGCGTCGCCCGGGCGGGCGTCGCCGACTGGCTCTACCTGGCCGACTCGCGCGGCGCGCTGCTGCCCGAGCACGCCGCCGAGCTCTTCGCCGGGGTACGGGCCGCCTGGCCCGGCCTGGCGGGCTTCCACGGCCACGACAACCTCGGCCACGCCGTCGCCAACTCCCGGATCGCGCTGGAGGCGGGCTTCGACCTCGTGGACGGCTCCCTCCACGGGTACGGTCTGGGCGGCGGCAACACCGACCTGGCCGAGGCGCTGGCCCTGGTCGGGGAGGTGGACCGCCCGCGTCTGGCCTCCCTGGCCGAGCGGGTGGCGGCGGAGATGCCCCCGCCGCCGCCCTTCCAGCACCTGTATCCCCTCACCGGCTGGCGCAACCTGGAACAGGAGTGGGCCCCCGACGTCTGGGAGGCCCACGGCGAGGGGGCCGAGGAGTTCCTGCGCGGCCTGGCCTGGAAGCGCTACAAGGAGGTCGGGGAGGTCCTGGACGATGCGTCGGCTCCCCGGCCCTGAACACCCGGTCGGCGGCGGCGCCCAGGCCCGAGCCGCGACCGCGCACCCCACCACCCCCCGGAGGAACGGTTTGACCCGGCCCGTCCGCTGTCTCGTGCTCAACGACCGGCACCCCCTTCCCACCGACACCCTGGACCACCTGTCCGACGCGCTGGAGGCGCACTGGGTCCAGACCGCCGACGGCGGCCTGGACCCGGCCGAGGAGTTCCGGCGACACCCGGACACGCGGGTCCTGGTCACCACCTACACGGACCTGGGCGCGGAGAACCTGCGGCTGCTGCCCGAGCTGGAGCTGGTGGTGGCCACCACCACGGCCGTGGAGTACGTGGACCTGGAGTACTGCCGCGAGCGCGGCGTGGCCGTGTGCAACACCGCCGGGTACACCGGCGCGGCGGTGGCCGAGCACGCCGTCGCGCTGATGATGGCCGTGGCCAAGAGGGTCGTGCCCGTCCACGCCCGCGTCCGGTCGGGCGACCTGCTCTGCGCGGGGGAGCAGGGGATGGAGCTCGCGGGCGGCACCGCGGGGATCGTCGGCATGGGCGGCATCGGCGCACGGGTGGCCCGTATGGTGCGCGGCCTGGGTATGGCGGCCGTCCACGCCAACCGCAGTCCGCGCCGGGCCGAGGGCTCGGTCCAGGTGGAGCTGGACGAGCTCCTGGCGGTGTCCGACGCGGTCTTCCTCACCCTGCCGCTGGACACGGCCACCCACGGCCTGCTGGGCGCGGCCCAACTCGCCCTGATGAAGCCCTCGGCGGTCCTGGTGAGCATCTCGCCCAACGAGGTCGTCGACTCCGGGGCGCTGACGGAGGCGCTGCGCGCGGGGCGCCTGCGCGGCGCGGGGCTGGACCTGGTCGGCGAGCGCAACCCCTACCCGCCGCTGGACAACCTGGTGCTCAGCTCCCGGTTCGCCGCCAACACCCGCGAGTGCCAGGAACGTCGCCGACGGGTGTGGGCGGCCGCGGTGGAGGCCTTCGTCCGGGGCCGGGAGCTGCCGCACCGGATCGTGTGAGGATGGGAACGGGCCGGGCGGCATGCGCTCGCCCGGCCCGTATCTCGGGGGTGGGACGCCCTAGCGGCCGGTCACCCGCACCGGGGTGTCGTCCAGGGAGTCGTCGCGCGTCTCACGGCTGATCAGCAGCGCCACCAGGGTGATCACGCCGACCAGGACCAGGTAGCCGCCGACCCATTTCAGTCCCAGGGTGCCCGCCAGCCACGTCGCGATGTAGGGGGCGAACGAGGCGCCCAGCAGGCCCGCCAGGTTGTAGGCCACCGAGGCGCCGGTGTAGCGCACCTTGGTCGGGAACAGCTCCGGCAGCACGGAGGCCATCGGGCCGAAGGTCAGGCCCATCAGGCTCAGCCCCACGATGAGGAAGGCCAGCACGCCGACCGTGCCGCCGCCGCCCATCAGCGGGCCCATGGCGAAGCCGAAGACGATGATCGCGACGGTGACCCAGACCAGGACCGGCTTGCGGCCGAACCGGTCGGCGAGCAGGCCCGCGACGGGGGTGAACACCCCGAAGAACACCACGCCCACCAGCAGGAACACCAGGAACTGCGACCGGTCGTAGCCCAGGCCCGCCACCGGGTCGGTGCCGAAGCCCAGGGAGAACACGGTCATCAGGTAGAACAGCACGTACGTGGCGAGCATGATCAGCGTGCCCAGCACCACGGCGGGCCAGTTGGTGCGGAACACCTCCGCCATCGGCGACTTGACCCGCTCGCCCGAGGCGACGATCTTGGCGAAGGCCGGGGTCTCGTGCAGGGTCAGGCGGACCCACAGGCCGACCACGATCAGCAGGGTCGAGAGCAGGAACGGCACGCGCCAGCCCCAGGCCAGGAAGGTCTCGTCGCTCATGAACTGGCTCAGGGCCAGGAACACGCCGTTGGCGAGGAAGAACCCGATCGGCGCTCCCAGCTGCGGGAACGAGCCGTAGAAGCCGCGCTTGCCGGGAGGGGCGTTCTCGGTGGCCAGCAGGGCCGCGCCGCCCCACTCCCCGCCCAGTCCCAGGCCCTGGCCGAAGCGGCACACCGCCAGCAGCAGCGGGGCCAGGACGCCCACCTGCGCGTAGGTGGGCAGCACGCCGATGCCGACGGTGGCGATGCCCATGGTCAGCAGGGACGCCACCAGGGTGGCCTTGCGCCCGACGCGGTCGCCGAAGTGGCCGAACACCCAGGAGCCGATGGGGCGGGCGACGAAGGCGATGGCGAAGGTGGCCAGCGACTGCAGCCGCGCCGCCAGCATGTCGCCCTCGGGGAAGAACAGCGCGGGGAAGACCAGGACCGCGGCCGTCGCGTAGATGTAGAAGTCGTAGAACTCGATGGACGTCCCCACGAGGCTGGCCGTGAGGACCTTCCTCTTGGGATTGGCCGGTGGCTCGGCCTCTTCTGGTGCGCGTGGGGCGACGTCCGTCATGGGACTTCTTTCCAGGTCAGTGGGTGCGGATGGCTGGATGCTAGCTCCGCTCGCCACTGTATGAAACATTTGTCTCACTATATGGACATATGCGTTCTCTGTGTCCGTCTGGGGTTTTCCGCGGGTCCGGAAGCGCGGATCCCGCGCGGGCGGCCCTCAGACCTCGGGGAGGGGGCCCGGGCGCACCACCCGCGTGCAGTTGTCCCGGAAGCGCTTGACCAGCTCCCCGTTGGGGCGGTCGCTGCGCTCCACCCACTCCCGGGCGGCCTCCTCGGTCGCCCCGCCCGCGAGCTGGCGCCGGTGCAGCCTGCGCTCGCGCAGGTCGTCGTCGGCCTCCACGTACCACAGCTGGGCGAACAGCCCGCGCAGCCCGGCCCAGGGCTCCTCGCCGCCCGCCAGGTAGTTGCCCTCGGTCACGACCAGCCGGGTGTGCGGCTCGATCACGTGCCGCGCGGCGACGGGTTCGTGCAGCACGCGGTCGTAGTCGGGCACGTAGACGGGGTGGTCGGTCTCGGCGAGCAGGCGGCGCACCAGGGCCGCGTACCCGTGCGCGTCGAAGGTGTCCGGCGCGCCCTTGCGGTCGCGCCGCCCCAGCCGGTCGAGCTGGGCGTTGGACAGGTGGAAGCCGTCCATGGGCAGGTACCCGGCCGCGCCCGGGCCCAGCACGCCGTTGACCCCGGCCACCAGGTGGCGGGCGAGCGTGGACTTCCCGGCGGCGGGGGCGCCCACCAGGCCGAGTACGCGGCGGCGGGGGCCGCCGGTGGCGGCGGCCAGGGCGAGGGCGTCGGCGACGAGCGGTTCGGACATGGAACGAGCCTACGCACCCCGGGGCGCCCCGCGCCGGGGCGGTGTCCGCCGGGCCCGCCGGGACGGCGGCCCCGGCGGGCCCGGTGGTCCCGGTCAGGGGACGTGGCCCACGTGGGCCAGCGCCTGGCGCACCAGCACGTCCTGGCCGCCCGTCATCTCCTCGCGCAGGTGCGCGCCGACCGCTTCCTCCGGGGTGAACCACACCAGGTCCAGGGCGTCCTGGCGGGGCTGGCAGTCGCCCGAGACCGGGACGATGTAGGCCATCGCCACCGCGTGCTGGCGGGCGTCGTGGAACGGGGTGACCCCCGGCGTGGGGAAGTACTCGGCCACCGTGAACGGCTGCGGCGAGACGGGGACGCGCGGCAGGGCCACCGGGCCCAGGTCCTTCTCCAGGTGGCGCAGGAGGGCGTCGCGGATCCGCTCGTGGTAGAGCACGCGGCCCGAGACCACCGAGCGGTGGAAGCTGCCGTCGGGCGCGGCCCGCATGAGCAGGCCGACATGGGTCACCTGCCCCACCTCGTCCACCCGTACGGGAACCGCCTGGACGTAGAGGACGGGCATGCGGCCGCGGATGCTCTCCAGCTCCTCGGGGGAGAACCAGCCGGGCTGGGTGTCGGCGGTTTCGGTCATCGGGTGCGCGGCGGAACGCCGCGGCCGTCGGCCGGGGCCCGCCGCTCCCTCCCTTCTCGTGGGCTGTCCCTGGGATCGGTCCCGGGCCCGGCCCGTGGGCGCGGGCACGCGGGGGTGCCACCTGTACCGCTTCTACCGCACTCGGGCGCGGAAGGCCACGCGCGGGGGCGTGCCCGGAGTGTCCGAGAGGAGAAGTGAGGGGTCGAAGCCGCGGTCGCGCGCGGTGCGTCCCGCCCACCCGCCGGACGGGGTGACACGGGACTGTCCCTACGGCCACATCAGCGAGTTTTCGCGGGTTTTTCTCACGAAAAGCTCCCACGGTCTCTCTGGAGAGGTTACGATCTCGTACGCGGTTGCGTAGTGGAAAGGTTACGTCCGGTGAGAGGTGGCCCGAGTGGCGAGGAATGCCCGGTTCTCTGCCCAGGAGCGTTTCCCCTGTACGGGTGTGACGGTCGTGCCCGTCCACGGCGAGGTTGACCTCGCCACAGCCGACCGCGTGCGCGATCGGCTGCTCCAGGCCGCGCACGCCTCACGGTGCGACTGCCTGGTGGTGGACATGTCCGGGCTCGACTTCTTCGACGCGAGCGGCGTCAGCGCCCTGGTCGCGGTCTACAAGAGCCTCACCCGCGAGGGGCGGCACGTGGTCCTGGCCGAGCCCGCGCCCATCGCCGCGCGTGTGCTGGAGGCGCTGGGCATGGGGCGCGTGTTCGAGATCTACCCCCTCCTGGAGATGGCGCTCACGCACACCAGCGGTCTGCGGGTCGACGGCGACCCGATCCGCAACACGGTGCCCGAACTCCCGTGACCGGGTCCCGGTCCCCGCCCCGCACGGGGGGACCGGGACCGCGGCCCGCGCGAAGCCCCCGTCTCAGGGACGGGACGCCCCGCCCCCGGCGCCCCGTCCGCCGTCGTCCTCCTGCCCGTCGCGCACCAGGAAGGGCGCCAGCAGTTCGGGGACGGCCTCGTCCGCCCAGGCCAGGCCCTGCCCCAGCCCCACGTCCCTGGCCGCGTACATCCCCTGCCCCGCCGCCGTCGTGGCGGCCACGTCGGCCAGGCCCAGCCTGCGCTGGAACGGCGAGCGGTTGATCCGCCAGCCGATCACCGCCGACCGCTCCAGGGTCACCGTGTCGCGCACCGCCATCCCCTTGCGCACCACCAGGTAGCGCGGGTGCAGCCCGTGGCCCAGCCCCCGGTAGGAGCCCACGGCGTACCAGAACGCCGCCGCCGCGATCGCCACCGCCAGCACCGCCCAGGCCCAGCTCGGCGTGACCTCCACCGCGCTCGTGGCCAGCGGCACCGGGATGATCTCCCGCTCCACCTCGTGCACCACGTCCCACCAGGCCTCGGCGATCAGCGTGTGCAGCCAGGCCAGGGCGCCGGAGAGCACCGCGCCCAGCACGGCGACCACGGCGGCCCGCGTGAAGCGGCGGCGCAGCGCGGCCCGGGGGTGCACGGCCAGCGCCACGTCCAGGGGCGAGTCCGGCGTGCCCATCAGGTCGGCGGCCAGCCTCCGGGCCCGCTCCCGCGGCATGGCCGGGGACAGGCGGCTCCTGGCGCTGGTCTTCTGGTCGTCGGCCGCGGCCAGCCCGGTGGCCACCGCGCGCACGTCCGCCCCGCCCGACAGCCGCAGCACGTACGGCTCGTGCAGGGTCACCCCGTTGAGGCGGCGCCCCTCCACCGACAGCGACACGCTGGTCAGCAGGCCGCGGCGCAGCCGCACGGTCCCGTCGGCCTCTCGGGTGAGGCGGTAGTTCCACCAGGTCTCCACGGCGACGGCGGTCAGGACCACCACACCGGACACCAGCAGACCCAGCAGTGTCAGGGGCACCACGATCAGGATCTGCCCCATCACGAACGAGGACATCTCCTCCACGCTGGGCAGGTTGGCCCGCTCGGAGAGCCAGTCCCACCCCACGCCGCCGGTCTGGGCGTTCAGGCCCAGCAGACCGGCGATGGCGCCCAGGCCCACGCCCAGGGTCGCGGTGGTCGCGGGGGCGTAGGCGAACCAGCGGCGGTCGAGGCGGGCCAGTTCGGTCTCGCCTTCCTCGCCCGCGCCGTCCTCGGCGGCCTCACCTGCACCGGACACGGCGCCGGCGGGCGCGCCCCGGCGCAGCAGGTCGCGGCGCAGCCACTCGCCCTGCTCCGCGGTGACGTAGAGCAGCTGGAGCTGGTCGGCCCCGGCCCCGACCTGCTCACCGGTGCCGACCGTGACCGAGCACAGTCCGAAGATCCGTACGTAGATCGGCGCCGCCACGTCGACGCTGCGCACGCGCTCGCGCGGGATGGACCGGTAGGACTTGGCGACGATGCCCGAACGCATCTCCATGCGCTCGTCGGTGACCCGGTAACGGGTCGCGCGCAGGCGCAGCAGGTCGAGGTAGGTCATGAGCGCGGTGAACGCCAGTGCGGCGGGGACCGGGAGCAGGGCCCACAGGGACTGTCCGGCCACCACCAGCACGACGGCGACCACGATCGCGCTCGGTACGAGGAACAGCCCGACGACGACGGCGCTGGCCCACACGCTGAGCGGGTGCAGCCGCTGCCAGTCGGTGACGGGGGTCTCCTCGGCGGGAACGGGTTCCGCGGAGGCGGCGGGGTCCCCTGCGGGAGAGGCGAAGGTCTGTCCGGCGGGCGCCGAGGCTCCCGCCGGGGCGGGGCCCGGCACCGCGCTGGCCGGTCCGGCCAGGGGGCCTTCCGCCCGAGGGGCGGGTGGTTCGCTCTGCCCGGGCACCGGAGGGAACTCCTCGGGGCCGGGGCGGTGTCCGTCGCTCATGTCGCGTCCCCCGGGGTCGCCTGGGTGGTGTCGGTGAGCTGGTCGGCCACGCGCGTGGCCAGTTCGTGGTCCAGGCCGGTGATCTCGATCGGGCCCGCGGCGGAGGCGGTGGTCACGGTGACGCTGGAGAGCCCGAACGCCCGCTGGAGGGGGCCGCGGGCGGTGTCCACGGTCTGGATGCGCGACATCGGGGCCACGCGCCACTCCTGCCAGAGCCAGCCGCTGGAGGTGTAGACGGCCGTGTCGGTGACCTCCCAGCGGTGGACGCGGTAGCGCCACCGCGGCATGACCACGGTGATCAGGAGTCCGATCCCGCCGACCACCGCGGCGGCGGCCAGGAACCACGCGCGCGGCGGCTCCCAGATGATCGCGGGCACCACGGGGATCGCGGTGAGGACGACCGTCACGGTCAGGGACCGGGTGGTCCACCAGTGGACGGCGCGCCCGTCCACCCGGTGGCGGGGTGGGCGCAGGCGGGGGGTGTCGGCGCTCATCGCGTCCACGCCTCCTTCGGTTCGGGGCCCTGGCGGGCCGGTGTCTTTTAAAAGTGATATCACAATGCTATGCTCGCGTCATCACCCAGAAGAGAACGGAAACCTCAGATGACCGCTACCGGCCAGGTCCCCACCCCGGCGCCCCAGTACCGAGAACACCCCGCCGCCAGCATCAACGGCATGGTGATGGCGGTGGTCAGCATCCTGCTCTTCCTCCTCGGCGTCGCCGTCGCGCTGTCGCCCATCGTCGGACTGCCCGTGCCCCTGGTGGCGGTCGGCGTGGTCCTCGCCGTGGTCGGCTTCCTGTTCTTCATCGGACTGGAGATGGTCGCGCCCAACGAGGCCAAGGTCGTCCAGCTCTTCGGCCGCTACGTCGGCAGCGTCCGCACCGACGGCCTGCGCTGGGTCAACCCCTTCACCGTCCGCAAGGGCGTCTCCACCCGCATCCGCAACCACGAGACCTCCGTGATGAAGGTCAACGACGCCTCCGGCAGCCCCATCGAGATCGCCGCCGTCATCGTCTGGCAGGTGGAGGACACCGCCCGCGCCTCCTTCGAGGTGGACGACTTCGTGGAGTTCGTCTCCATCCAGACCGAGGCCGCCGTGCGCCACATCGCGGGCAACTACCCCTACGACTCCTACGACACCGACACCAGCCGCTCCCTGCGCGGCAGCGCCGACCTCATCACCGAGCAGCTGTCCCGGGAGGTCGGCGAGCGGGTCGAGGCGGCGGGAGTGCGGATCGTGGAGACGCGCTTCACCCACCTGGCCTACGCCTCCGAGGTCGCCCAGGCCATGCTCCAGCGCCAGCAGGCCAGCGCGCTGATCGCCGCCCGCCAGGAGATCGTCGAAGGCGCCGTGGGCATGGTCGACCGCGCGCTCGCCCGCCTCTCGGAGGAGGGCGTGGTGGAGCTGGACGAGGAGCGCAAGGCCGCCATGGTCAGCAACCTGCTCGTGGTGCTGTGCTCCGACCGCCCCGCCAGCCCCGTCGTCAACGCCGGAACCCTGTACCAGTGACCGCGTGAGGTGGCAGTGCCCGAGCGCAAGAAGGTGCTGCTGCGGCTCGACCCCGCCGTCCACGACGCGCTCGCGCGGTGGGCCGGGCAGGAGCTGCGCAGCACCAACGCCCAGATCGAGTTCCTGCTGCGCCGCGCGCTGGACGACGCGGGGCGGATGCCCAAGGAGGCGGGGGCCATCCCCCGCCGCGGCCGACCGCGCAGACCCGAGCCGGAGCAGCCGGAGCCCGAGCAGGAGGACGGCCCGGGGAAGTGACGGCGCCGCCGGAGCCGCCGGTCCGGCTGCCCGTGGGGCGCCCGGACCGGCGTACGCCCGGCGCGCCGGCCCCGGGGACGTCTGCTTCGGGCCGCGCCGCCATTCGCGGGCCCCGGGCGGGGGACGACGGCCCGGGGAGGGGAGCGCGCTAGCCCAGCGCCGCCGCGGCGGCCCGACCGGCCGTGCGGCCCGAGAACAGGCAGCCGCCCAGGAAGGTGCCCTCCAGCGCCCGGTAGCCGTGCACCCCGCCGCCGCCGAACCCGGCGACCTCGCCCGCGGCGTACACCCCCGGCAGCGGCGTGCCGTCCGCGCGCAGCACGCGGGCGTCCAGGTCGGTGTGCAGGCCGCCCAGGGACTTGCGGGTGAGCACGTGCAGGCGCACCGCGATCAGCGGGCCCGCCTTGGGGTCCAGGATCTGGTGCGGGGACGCCACCCGGGCCAGGCGGTCGCCCCGGTAGTTGCGCGCCCCGTGGATCGCCGTCACCTGGAGGTCCTTGGTGAAGGTGTTGACCATCTCCCGGTCGCGGGCCACCACCTCGCGGGTGACGGTGTCGGCGTCGAGCACGCCGTCGCCCGCGATCTCCCTCATCCTCCGGATCAGCTCGGGCAGCCGGCCGGCGACGGCGAAGTCCGCGCCGTTGCGCTTGAAGGCCTCCACCGGCCCCGGCGCGCCCGGCAGCACCCGCTTGAGGACGAGCCCGAGGTCCTTGCCGGTCAGGTCGGGGTTCTGCTCCGACCCCGACAGGGCGAACTCCTTCTCGATGATCCTCTGCGAGAGCACGAACCACGTGTACTCGTGGCCGCTGCGCATGATGTGCTCCAGGGTCCCCAGGGTGTCGAACCCGGGGAAGTAGGGCGCGGGCAGCCGTTTGCCGGTCGCGTCCAGCCACAGCGAGGAGGGCCCCGGCAGGATGCGGATGCCGTGCCGGGCCCAGACGGGGTCCCAGTTCTGGATGCCCTCGGTGTAGTGCCACATGCGGTCGGGGTTGACGATCCGCCCGCCCGCCCGTTCGGTGATGGCCAGCATGCGCCCGTCCACGTGCTCGGGCACCCCCGAGAGCATGTGCTCGGGCGGGGTGCCCAGGCGCTCGGGCCAGTTGCGGCGCACCAGGTCGTGGTTGGCGCCGATTCCGCCGGAGGTGACGATCACCGCCTGGGCGGAGAACTCGAAGTCGCCCACCGCCTCGCGTCCGCTGGCCTCGCCCCGCCTGACGCCGCTGGGGGCCAGGACCGCGCCGCGCACGCCGGTGACCGTCCCGCCCGTGACCACCAGTTCGTCCACCCGGTGGCGGAAGCGCAGTGAGACCAGGCCGCGCTCGGCCGCCGCGCGCACCCGCCGCTCGAACGGCGCGACCACGCCCGGGCCGGTGCCCCAGGTGATGTGGAACCGGGGCACGGAGTTGCCGTGGCCGTCGGCCAGGTAGCCGCCGCGCTCGGCCCAGCCCACGAGGGGGAAGAACCGTATCCCCTGCCGGTGCAGCCAGGAGCGCTTCTCCCCGGCGGCGAAGTCCACGTAGGCCTCGGCCCACCGGCGGGGCCAGGCGTCCTCGGGGCGGTCGAACCCCGCCGTGCCCGTCCAGTCCTGCATGGCCAGCTCGGCGGAGTCCCTGATGCCCATGCGCCGCTGCTCGGGGGAGTCCACGAGGAACAGCCCGCCGAAGGACCAGAACGCCTGGCCGCCCAGGGACTGCTCGGGCTCCTGGTCCAGCAGGAGCACGCTCCTGCCCGCGTCGGCCAGTTCGGCGGCCGCGGTCAGGCCCGCGAGCCCGGCGCCGACGACGATGACGTCGGCGCGGTCGTCTCCGCTGCTACCCATGCTGTTCCCCTCAGGTCGGCCGTGCCCGGGGCACGGTGTGCGCGATGGTGACGACTGTGCCGCCGCCGCTGCGGCGCGGCAAGGGCGAAGTGTGCCGTGCGCCACAGGATTTGTCAGGAGGTGACAAACCCTCCCGGCTCGGCCGCGGTCGTGCACGGACCGCACACCACGGGCTCCGGCGGTACCGCGTCAGCGCGGTGCCGCCGGAGCCCGCCGGGTTCAGGCCCCGAAGCGCACCAGCGACCGGCCGCCCCTGCCCCGGGCCATGCGCTCGAAGGCCTCGGGCACGCCTTCGAGCGGGATCTCGTCGGTGACCATCGCCGCCAGCTTCAGCTCCCCCGAACGCACCCGCTCGGCGATGAGCGGGACGTCGCGCTCCGGGTCGCTGGAGCCGTACACGCACCCGCGCAGCGTGCGCGCCTGGTGGAACAGCTCCAGCGCGTTGAAGGACACCTCGTCGTCCACCCTGCCCACGCCCACCACCGTGACCGTGCCGCCGCGCCGGGTCACGTCCCAGGCCGAGCGCACCGCCTTCGCCGACCCCACCACCTCGAAGGCGTGGTCGGCGCCGCGCCTGCCCGTCAGCGCGCGCACGGCCCTGACCAGGGTCTCGTCGGCGAGCAGGAACTCGGTGGCGCCCAGTGAACGGGCCAGCTCCTCCTTGGCGGGGGAGACGTCCACCGCGACCACCGGGTCGGCCCCGGCCAGACGCGCGGCCTGGAGCACCGACAGGCCCACCCCGCCCAGGCCCAGCACCACGGCCGACTGGCCCTCGCGCACGCCCGCGGAGTTGTGGACCGCGCCCCAGCCGGTGAGCACCGCGCAGCCCAGCACGGCGGCCACCGCCGGGTCGATCCCATCGGGCAGCGGCACGACGGCGGAGGCGGGCACCACGGTGGCCTCGGCGAACGCGCCGCAGCCCAGGCCGGGGTAGACGGGCGTGCCGTCGGCGAGCTCCGCGTAGGGCAGTACGGTGCGGTCCAGCGCGTGCTCGCACAGGTGAGGTTCGCCCTGGCGGCAGAACCAGCACTCGCGGCACGAGGGGGCCCAGTTCAGGATCACCTGCTGGCCGGGGACCACCTCCGTGACGCCCTCGCCGACGGCGTCGACGGTTCCGGCACCCTCGTGGCCCAGCACCGCGGGCCACTTCTGCGCCAGGGTGCCGTTGGACAGGGACAGGTCGGAGTGGCACACCCCGGCCGCTGCCAGGCGCACCCGCACCTGGCCGGGGCCGGGGTCGGGCAGGACCAGGTCGCGGATCCGGGGAGGGGCGCCGCGCTCGGAGAAGACGGCGGCCCTGACGGTCGTACTCATGGGAGGCTCCAATCACGGACTGCCGCGACAGTAGCAATACCGACCGGTCGGTCAAGGACCCGGGGCGTGCGGACCCGTGTTCCCGCCGATGGTCGCGGTCCTTCCCGCCTTGGGGGTCCTTTGCCGTTATCGACCGACATTTTGCCTGGTAACGGTAATGATGGGGGCAGAGGAGGGGGTCATGGTCAATCCGGTCTGGGTGGGAACCCTCATGTTCGGCAGGGTGCCCGTCGGCGTGCGCCTCTACAGCGCGCGCGAACGCAGGGGGCCCGTGCTGCACCAGTTCGAGCGGGGCACGGCTGACCGCATCCGCTACGTCCGCGTCAACGAGCGCACGGGTGAGGAGGTCGCCGGCGAGGACGTCGTGCGCGGGGCCCGCACGGGGGTCGAGGACGAGTACGTGGTCCTGGAACCGGAGGAGCTGGAGGAGATCCTCCCGCACGGCTCGCGCACCATGGAGCTGACCGGCTTCCTGTCCCAGGGCGCCGTCGACGCGCTGTGGTACGCCTCCACCTACTACGTCGCGCCCAGGGCCGCGGCCGACGCCAAGGCCTACCAGCTGCTGTACACGGCCCTGGAGCAGACCCGCCGCACGGGCGTGGCCACCATCGTCCTGCGCGACCGCGAGTACCCCGTCCTGATCGAACCGAACCGAGGTGTACTGTCGGCCTCCACCCTGTGGTGGCCCGACGAGGTCCGCGAACCCGACGACGTGATGCCGCCCGTGGCCCACGCCGCACTGGCCAAGAGCGAACTCGAACTGGCCCGCGAGCTGGTCAGGTCCCTGTCGATCGAGTGGGACCCCGAGGACTACTCCGACAGCTACGGCCAGCGCCTGACCGAACTGGTGCGCGCCAAGGCCCGGGGCAGGACGTTCACCCACCGGCCCGAGCAGGCCGTGCCCCCCGAGGACGCGGACGGTCTCGGCGAGGCCCTGCGCCAGAGCCTGCCCGCCCAGCGCACCCGGGGCGCGCGGTCGCGCGGCCCGCGCGCGTCCACCGGGGCGGAGGGGGCCGGGAGGGCCCGCGAGCCCCGGGGGACCGGAGCGCGCGGTGCCCGGGTCGAGCGGCGCGGCGAGGGCAGGGCCACCAAGCGCGAACTGCTCCAGCGGGCCTCGGAGCTGGACGTGCCGGGCCGGTCGAAGATGAGCCGGGAGCAGCTGGAGGAGGCCGTGGGGCTGAACGGCGCCGAAGCCCGCCGCTGAGGACCGCGCCGGACGGGTCCCTCGCCGCCGAGAGGGGCCCGGCTCCAGGACGGAGCGTCCCGGACGCCCCGGGGCCCCGGGGCTCCGGGGCGGAGCCTCACCACCAGTGCGCGTCCCACGCACGTCCCGGCCCAGCACGGCGGCGGCCCTTCGCGGAGGGGTTTACCGGGGTTGACGGATACCGCGCGCGGACGGACAGTGTTGGGAGCGCTCCCAAAAAAGGCGGCGACCCCGCCGGAGCGCCCTGTGCCCCGCCGTCGGCCGAACCCGTCGGCCGGGCGCCCCCACCCCCCGCCGTCGGGAAGGCCCCGCACGTGACCCACACCCGCACCAACCCCGTCGGCAGGACGGTCGGCGCGCTCGCCGCCGTCGTCCTGCCCATGCTGGCCGCACTCCTGTTCGCCGCGCCCCCGGCCTCGGCCGCCGCCCTGACCGAGGTCGAGGACTTCGGCCCCAACCCCAGCGGTCTGCGCATGTACCTGTACGTGCCGGACAGCGTCACCGACGATCCCCCGGTCCTGGTCGCCCAGCACTGGTGCACCGGGACCGGACCCGTCTTCCACGCCAACACCGAGTTCGCCTCGCTGGCCGACCGGTACGGGTTCATCGTCGTCTACCCCTCCGTCACGCGCAGCAGCCAGTGCTTCGACGTGTCCTCGCCCGAGGCGCTGACCCGGGGCGGCGGCAGCGACCCGGTCGGCATCCGCTCGATGGTCGCCCACGTCGTCGACGCCCACGACGCCGACGCCGAGCGCGTGTTCGTCACCGGCGTCTCCTCCGGCGCCATGATGACCAACGTCATGCTGGCCAACTATCCCGACGTGTTCGCGGCGGGAGCCGCCTTCAGCGGTGTGCCCTTCGGCTGCTTCGCCACCACCGACGGCTCCGGCTGGAACAACGCCTGCTCCACCGGCACCGTCGACCGCACCCCGCAGGAGTGGGGCGACCTGGTCCGCGACTCCTACCCCGGCTACACCGGACCGCGTCCGCGCATGCAGCTGTGGCACGGGACCGAGGACGACGTCCTGCGCTACGCCAACTTCACCGAGGAGATCGAACAGTGGACCGACGTCCACGGCCTCGGCCAGACCCCGGCAGCCACCGACCACCCCCAGCCCGGCTGGACCCGCACCCGCTACGGCGCCACCGGCGACCGGGCCCCGGTGGAGGCCGTCAGCATGCAGGGCGTCGGCCACAACCTCATGGCCAACGGCATGGCGGCCCACGCGATCACCTTCTTCGGCCTCGACCAGGACACCGGCCCCGGACCCGGCCCGGACCCCGAGCCCGGTGACGGGGACTGCACCGTCGCCGTCACCACCAACGCCTGGAACACCGGCCTGACCGCCTCGCTGACCATCACCAACACCGGCGCCGAGCCCGTCGACGGCTGGTCCCTGGACTTCACCCTGCCCGCGGGCCAGACCATCACCTCGGGCTGGAACGCCTCCTACGGCTCGCGCCAGGGCGCGGTCACCGCCGCCAACGCCTCCTACAACGCCGTCATCGCCCCCGGCGCCAGTGTGGGCATCGGCTACCAGGCAACGCACACCGGCGACTCCGGCGGACCGTCCGGCTTCGCCCTCAACGGCGCGGCCTGCTCCCCGGCCTGATCCGGCGCGGCGCGGTCCTCCGGGAAGGGCCGCGCCGCGTTGCACTCGCGCCACAGAGGGGTATGTCCCCTTTCGTCCGTGCGGACCCGAGGCGCAGTGAACCCACGCGTCACCGGGGCCGCCCAGTGTCCCGCACGGTGTACGGGAGGTCCCATGGCTCGACCGGTCGGTCCGGCAGCGGTTCCGCGGCACTACCTGATGTGCCGCCCCACCTACTTCGCGGTCGAGTACGCGATCAACCCCTGGATGGACCCGGCGGCGGGCGTCGACCGCGCACGCGCCATCCGGCAGTGGGAGGGGTTGCGCGACCTCTACCTCTCCCTGGGGCACCGCGTCAGCGAGATCGCCCCCGTCGACGGCCTGCCCGACATGGTCTTCGCCGCCAACGGGGCCCTGGTCGTGGACGGCAGGGTCTACGGGGCGCGCTTCGCCAGCGCCGAGCGCACCCCCGAGGGCCCGGCCTACCTCGACTGGTTCCGCCAGGCGGGCTACACCGAGACCCGCGAGCCCAAGCACGTCAACGAGGGCGAGGGCGACTTCCTCACCCTGGACGAGGTGGTCCTGGCCGCCACGGGGTTTCGGACCGAGGCCGCCGCGCACCAGGAGGCCGAGCGCTTCCTGGGCCGCCCCGTCGTCACCCTCCAGCTGACCGACCCGCGCTTCTACCACCTGGACACCGCGCTGTTCACCCTCTCCGGGGACCAGATCGCCTACTACCCCGGTGCCTTCTCGGCCGGAAGCCGGCGGGTGCTGCGCTCGCTCTTCCCGGACGCGCTCCTGGCCACCGAGGAGGACGCCGCCGTGCTCGGCCTCAACGCCGTGTGCGACGGCCGCAACGTCGTCATCGCCGCCGAGGCCACCGCCCTGGCCGACCGCCTGCGAGCCCTGGGCTACGCCGTCCACCCCGTGGAGCTGGACGAGCTGCGCCGGGCCGGGGGCGGCGCCAAGTGCTGCACCCTGGTGTTGCGCGACGCCCCCGTGTGAGGGAGGCCCGCAGCAGGGGCGCCCGGACCCGCCGATGCGTGGACCCGCCGCCGTTCGGCCCGTCGCGGGGCCGGGCCGGTGTGGGAAATACCACCGCGAAACGGGCTCATCAGGCTAACGCCACAGGTCACGCACGCGGGCCCGCCGCGGACCGCGCCCGGGCGCGCGTACGGGGGACCACCGCCCCTGGCCGGGCGGCCCCGCCGCAATAAAGTCTGAGTACTTGACTTCCTCCCTCTCCTCGAAGGAGAGGGGGATTCCGACCGAGTCTAAAAGCCTGGTGCCGCTCGCGCAGCGACCCTCACGGGTCCGGTTTCCTGCTTCGCAGCCGACAGCGGAAGGGAGGCCCCTTGCCGACTCACACCAGCTCCACAGGCATCACCCGAGACTGCTTCTCGGGCTGCGACTCGACCAGCCGCAAGAACGTTCTTGGCCGCGTTGAGGTCCCGATCATGTCGGGTGCGACAGGAAGGGCACGTCCACGACCGGGTGCCCAGCGAAAGCCGATCCAGCAGGTACCCGCACTTCGAGCAGGTCTTCGAGGAGGGATACCACCGGTCGACCACCACGAGGGTTCGACCGTAGCGTTCGGCCTTGTACTCCAGTTGGCGGCGGAACTCACCCAGAGCGGCATCGAGCACCGACCGGTTCAGGCCACGCTTTTGCGCGACGTTCCTTCCCGGCTGGACGACGGTGCCGCGTGCGGAGGAGGTCATGCCCCGCACGTTCAGGTCCTCGATCGCGATCAGGTCGTGTTCGCGCACCAGGCGGGTGGTGGTCTTGTGCAGGAAATCCTGTCTGGCGTGGCGGACCTTGCGGTACGCGGCCGCGACCCTGCGCTTGGCCTTGCGGCGGTTGTTCGAGCCTTTCACCTTGCGTGCCATGCGTCGTTGGTAACGCTTGAGGTTGCGGGCTTTGCGCTCCAGGTGGCGGGGGTTGGCGATCTTCTCGCCCGTGGACAGGGTCGCGAAGTCCTTCACTCCCAGGTCCACACCCACCTCAGAACCGGTGTCCGGTACGGGGTCGGGGTCGTCGGTGTCCACGGAGAAGGTCGCATACCAGCGCCCGTCCGCCTCACGCGAGATGACCACCGTGGTCGGGTCCAGGGCGGCCAGGTCTGTCTCGGGCCAGGACCAGGCCACCTTCAGCGGCCTCTGGTGTTTGGCCAGGAACAGCGCACCGTCGCGGAGGCGAAACGCGCTGCGGGTGTAGTGCGCCGACTGCCGACCGGACCGGTTCTTGAACCGGGGGTAGCGGGCGCGTTGGGCGAAGAAGTTCGCGAACGCGCTGTGTTGGTGGCGCAGGGTCTGCTGCAAGGGAACCGAGGACACCTCGGACAAGAACGCCAGCTCAGGGGTCTTCTTCCACCCGGTCAGCGCCTGGTCGGTCTGCTTGTAGGAGGTCTTCTCTCCGTGCTGGTGGTAGGCGGTGTGGCGGTCGGCGAGGGTCTTGTTCCAGACCAGGCGCACGCATCCGAACGTGCGACCCAGTTGGGCCGCTTGTGCGGGGTCCGGGTAGGCCCGGCACTTGTACGCCGTCCGCATACGGCAAAAATTACACCAAGGGAGATCATGGGTAAGGCAGAACGGAAATGTGGTGGTCGTGTGCCCTGGATTCCTCCCAGCCCTGGAGGACGGGGCAGCTTCCGGGAGACACGGTGAAGAGCACACAGCGCAGACTCCCGCGTCAGCTCAGGGAAGAGCAGATGATCGACGCCGCCGTCACCGCGTTCTCGCGCGGCGGCTACCACACCGTGAGCGTCGAGGAGATCGCCGAGGCGGCCGGGACCTCCAAGCCCACCGTGTACCAGTACCTGGGTTCCAAGGAACGGATCTTCACCGCCTGCGTGCGCCGTGAGACCGACCGGCTCATCGAGGCCGTGCGCGCCGCGGCGCACGATCCGCACGCCCCGGCGGGGGAGGACCCCCTGCACCGGGGCATGCGCGCCTTCTTCGTCTTCGTCACCGGCAACCGCGCGAGCTGGACCGTGCTCTACCGGCACGCGGACCTGCGGGGCGAGCCCTTCGCAGGGGAGGCCGTGCGGCTCAGGGACCGCGTGACGGCCGAGGTGGCCGACCTCGTCACCGCGTGCACGCGCGAGGGCTACGGCGACCTCGACCCCAAGGACGCCCAGCTGTTGGCGCGCATCGCGGTCAGCACCGCCGACGCCTTCGCCGACTGGTTCCTGGAGCACCCCGAGGAGAGCCCCGAGACCATGGCCCGGCACGTCACCGACCTGACCTGGGCCCACCTGCGCGCCCGCCGCGAGGGCGCCGAGGTCTGACCCCCGGCGCCCCGGGCGGGGCGGGTCGCCGCCGCCGACCGGGCGCCTCCGCCGCGGCGCGCGGACTCAGCCCCCGTGGTTCAGCGCCAGGACGCTGACCAGGTCGTAGGCCACGTGCGAGGCGGCGGTCGCGGTGATCTGCGCGTGGTCGTAGGCCGGGGCGACCTCCACCACGTCGGCGCCCACCAGGTTGCAGGAGGCCAGCCCGCGCAGGATCTCCAGCAGTTCGCGGCTGGTCAGGCCGCCCGCCTCCGGGGTGCCGGTGCCGGGCGCGTGCGCCGGATCGAGCACGTCGATGTCCACCGACACGTACAGCGGGCGGTTCCCGATGCGCTGGCGCAGCGCGTCGGCGACCTCGTCCACGCCCCTGCGCATGACGTCGGCGGAGGTGACGATGCCGAAGCCGAAGCGGCGGTCCTCCTCCAGGTCCTTCTTGCCGTAGAGCGGACCGCGGGTGCCCACGTGGCACAGGGCCTCGGTGTCCAGGATGCCCTCCTCCACGGCGCGGCGGAACGGGGTGCCGTGGGTGTAGGGCTCGCCGAAGTAGGTGTCCCAGGTGTCCAGGTGGGCGTCGAAGTGCAGCAGGGCGATCGGCCCGTGCCGGCGGTACAGCGAGCGCAGCAGGGGCAGCGCGATGGTGTGGTCGCCGCCCAGGGTGACCAGGCGGGTGCCCGCCCGTACGAACTCGGAGGCGCCCTGGTCCAGGGTCTCCACCGCGTCGCCGATCGAGAAGGGGTTGACCGCGATGTCGCCGCCGTCGACCACCTGCGCGGAGGCGAACGGGGACACGTCCAGGCCCGGGTTGTAGGGGCGCAGCAGGCGGCTGGCCTCGCGGATGGCCGAGGGGCCGAAGCGCGCGCCGGGGCGGTAGGACACGCCGGTGTCGAAGGGGACGCCGACCACGGCGATGTCGGCGTGCCCGACCTGGTCGATGCGGGGCAGCCGGGCGAAGGTGGCCGGTCCGGCGAAGCGCGGTACGAGGCTGGAGTCGGTGGGGCCGATCGGTGCGTTCACGGGTGTCCTTCTCGTCGTCGGTGCGGTGTTCGGTACGGTCCGCGGGCGCGTACGGGCCCGCGTCGGTCGCGCCGTCCGCGTTCGGCCCCCCATGCGGCCGGGCCGGGGGCCGTCCCGCCGCGCGGCGGCTGTCCAGGCACTCCGGGCGCGGGAGGAGGGGCGTGGGGGGAACGAAGGCGACCATGTCGTGGCGGATCACACGAACCCTGGTCAGGTTAGGCAGCCGACGCGGTCTCCTCCAGTGGACGAACCATCCACAAAGGTGCGTTGTACTGGATGAGGTATCCAGAACACGTGGTCAGCGCTCCCGAACACGGGCACCCGGAGGCATCTGTCCTCTCCGGTCCGCCGGGCGGGGACGCGGGCCGGTTCGCGAAGGGGGTCAGGGGTGTCGGGACAGAGCGGGGCGCAGGGCCACACGGTCCCGTTGAGCACCGTCGTGGGCCGCCGCGACCTGGGGCTGACCACCCTCGTGGCCGCCGGGAACCCGGGGATCGGCTGGGCGGTGGCCAGCGAGCTGGCCGACCCGGCCGCCTACCTGCGCGGCGGTGAACTGCTGCTCACCGCGGGCGTCAACCTGCCCGCCGCCCCCGCCGGGCTGCGCGGCTACGTGGACTCCCTGGTCGGCGCGGGGGTCAGCGCCCTCGGTTTCGGTGTGACCCCGGTGCACGACACCGTCCCCGCCGGGCTGGTCGAGCAGTGCCGCGCACGGGGGCTGCCCCTGGTGGAGGTGCCCCGCCCCACACCCTTCGCCGCCGTCAGCCAGGCCGTGGGCGCCGAACTCCAGGAGCTGCACCTGCGCGACCTGCGCCGCCTGGGCGAGGCGCACCAGGCCCTGGCCCTGGCCGTCACCGCCGACGCCCCCGTGGACCGGGTCCTGCGGGTCCTGGCCGACGCCCTGGACGGCTGGGCGGTCCTGGCCCGCCCGTCGCCCGCCGTGCCGGGCGGCGCCCACCGCACGCCGGGCGCCCCGGCGGAGCTGGACCCCGAACTGCGCGGGCTCGCGGACCGGCTCACCCGGCCGCGCGGCCCGCGCGGCGCCAAGGCCCGTGTGCGGGGGGACGAGGTCTTCCTGCACACCGTCGGCACCCCGCCGCAGGAGCACGGAGTGGTCCTGGTCGGCCGCCCCGAGCCGCTGGACGTCACCGACCGGGCCGTCCTGCGCACCGCCACCGCCCTGCTGGACCTGCTCGCCCGCGCCTCCCGGGGCGCCCCGCCCGCCCCGGGCCGCCTGATCACCGGTCTGCTCCTGGACGGCGGGCTCACCGGCGCGGCCGTGCCGCTGCTGGCCGAACTCACCGCCCCGACGGACGCCTTCGTGGGGTCGGCGGCGACCGGGGCCTCCGTGAGGGCCGGCGCACCGGGGGACCCCGCCGCCGCGGGCGCGCCGGGGGACCCCGCCGCCTACCGGGTCCTGCGCGCCCGGCCCGCCGGGCGGGGCCGCCACACCGCCCCCGCCGCGCTGCCCCTGGGCACCCGGCTGCTGGACGCGGGCCCCGGCGAGGACCTGCGCGCCGTCCTCGCCGACCGGGGCGAGGCCGCGCACCTGGCCCACCTGGACCGGCTGCTCGACCACGGCTGGATCGGCGCGCTGAGCGGGCCGGTGGACCCGGCGGAGCTGGCCGCCGCGGACCGCCGGGCCGCCGCCCTGCTCACCCGTGCCCGCGCGGTCGGCGGGCCGCTGCTGGAGGAGCCCGCCGACCCCTTCGACGCCCTCCTGGGGCCGGGGGGAGGAGAGGACCTGGCCCGGCGTGTCCTGGGACCGCTGGCCGAGGACACCGACTCCGCGCGCCTGCTGCGCCGCACCCTGCGGGTCTGGCTCACCCGGCACGGCAACTGGGACCGGGCCGCCGCCGACCTGGGCGCCCACCGCAACAGCGTCCGCTACCGGATCGGGCGGATCGAGCGCGATCTGGGCGTGGACCTGGCCGACGCCGAGCAGCGCATGCGGCTGTGGTTCGCGCTCACCCGCTGGCGGCACTGACCCGGGCTCCGCCGCCCCGAGTCCGACGCGACCCCGGAGCGGCCCCCGCGGGGACGCGGACATGTGTCCGGGAAAGCGCCGTTGCGGCATTACCGGCCGTTTTCGGCAATTCCGCTGTTCCGTTCGATCCCGGTCCCTTTTTCGAGGACGCGTCCACGGCCTTTCGGCGGCGGCGGACGCGGGCACCGCGCCGGATACGCGCGGACGCCACGGGGTTTGCGGCTTCCCCGCGGCAACGGGATCCCCGTCCGCCCCGGGGTGCGCGATGGGGCATAATCCGGTGATGAAACGGAAGTGGAAGCGAGAGCGGCCTCCGAAACATGTGTGTATTTCCGTTCCCTCAACCCTGTCGAAGCCGAACCGAGAAAATTGATGAACGCCGTTGCGAACGCGAGCTCAGGGGACCGCATGTCTTTTCCGCCGCTGGACACGGCCCTGCCGGCCGGGGCCGACGCCCGCGAGCACGCCCGCCTGCTCCGGCGCGTGCACGAGGCCTCGCTCTCCGGGCGCCCGGCGCCGGCCGCCCTGCGGCCGGTCATCGAGGACTCCTGGTCCCGCAGCCGACGCTTCGGGATCGACCCCGACAGCGCCCCGCCGCCCCGCATGGCCCGGCTGGACGAACTCCAACGGCACCGGGACGCCTCCCCGATCGCCGAGGTCCTGCCGCTGATCCGCCGCTCCCTCGTCTCGGTCGCCGACGAGGCCGACCACATCATGCTGGTCACCGACGCCTCCGGTCAGGTCCTGTGGCGCGACGGCTCCCACCGCGTCCGCGCCCTCGGCGACCGCGTCGGGCTCGTCGAGGGGGCCTTCTGGAACGAGGGCAGCACCGGCACCAACGCCATCGGCACCGCCCTGGTCGTGGGGCGGCCCGTGCAGGTCTACTCCGCCGAGCACTTCATGCGCAGCCTGCACGCCCTCACCTGCGCCTGCGCACCCATCCACGACCCCCGCGACGGCCGCCTGCTCGGCGCCGTCGACGTCACCGGCCCCGTCTCCACCATCCACCCCTCCACCCTCGCCCTGGTCAGCGCGGTGGCCCAACTGGCCGAAGCCCATCTGCAGAGCCTCCACCACACCCACCTGGAGCGGCTGCGCTCGGTGGCCGCGCCCCTGCTGGCCGGGATGAGCGAACGCGCGCTGGTGGTGGACGAGGCCGGGTGGACCGCCGCCGCCGTCCACATGGAGCCGGTCCGCAGGGTGCTGCTGCCCAAACAGCGCGGGAGCGGCACCGCCTGGCTGCCCGCCCTGGGGGAGTGCGCCCTGGAGCCCCTGCCCGGCGGATGGCTGCTGCGCCCGCGTCCGGCGGCGGAGAGCGCGCCCTCCACGGTCACCCTGGACCTGACCCGGCCCTCGCCCAGGATGGTGGTCGCCGGGCCCAGCGGGGAGTGGGCGCACCGGCTCACCCCGCGCCACGCGGAGCTGCTGCTGCTGTTGGCCGTGCACCGGGCCGGGCGCACCGGAGCGCAGCTGTCCCAGGACGTGTTCGGCGCGGGCGGGCACGTGGTGACGGTGCGCGCCGAGCTCTCGCGCGTGCGCCGCCACCTGGGCGGCATCATCCAGAGCCGCCCCTACCGGTTCAGCGGGGAGGTGCGGGTGCGGGTGGTGCGTCCCCCCTCACCGGTGGACCTGCTGCCCGGGTCGGTGGCCCCCGGGGTGTGCGCGCTGCGGGACGCGCTCCGCGACGGCGACTGTCCCATGGCTCTGCGCGACGGAACCGCAACCTAGTGCAACCGTTGCCGTGCCGTGCGGCGTGCGATGGACTGTGCGTGCGCGGCCCGGCGTCGGTGGCCGCCGCGGGGCAAGAGAGGGCCCGGCGGCGGACCGCGGACGGAACGCGTGGCGCTTCCACGGCCTTGGGACCTTGAGGGGGGTTCCGGGGGAGAGTAACGCAGAGGCGCCACCGGGCTCGGATGGCCGACCACGGGGATTCGGGGGAACCCCCGGGGCCATCGCGCCGACGGTACGCCCCTCGCGGGAGCCCGGCTTCCCGGGGCGTGCCGATGCGCGGGGGCGGGTTCAGGGGGACCCGCCCCCGCGCCATGTCTCCCCCGGTGAGCCGCCGTCCCGGTGGGCGGACAGGGCTCCACCGGGACGGTTCCCGGAAGAGTCCCCGCCCCACGGTCCGCGCGACCTCCTCCACCCAGAGGGCGCCGGCCGACGGCAGGGGAAAGAGCGGCCCATGTTCTCGCCTCGCTCCCCGTGGAACCCGCCGCGGACGGGTAGTCCACCGGAAGGGACGAGGGGAGCGGGTGTGACCGGTGTGGCGAACAGCACGCGGGGGCCCGTTCCGTGCCCGTCCTCCGAGGCTGGGCTAGACTCGGTGCATTTACCGGGTCGTGTTCACCTGCGACCCAGCCCACCCGACCGCCCCACCCGCGAGCCCGGGCACCGCGCCCGCTCCCGTGGACGGGGTGTGAACCGCGGGGACGGCGAGGGCGTCGAACCCGGGAACGCAGGGAGTTCCCGGGCGGCCCCCCGCCCTGCCCCACAGAACGACCTTCCTTCGGAGGTGGACCGTGTCCGCTGACCACCGAGAGCAGCAGCCCAGCCAACAGGGTTCGCGTATCGACCCGCACGTCGGCCGCTACGCACGCCGAGCACAGGGCATGGTCGCATCGGAGGTCCGCGCACTCTTCGCCGTCGCCTCGCGCCCCGAGGTGGTCTCCCTCGCCGGGGGCATGCCCAACGTCGCGGCTCTGCCCCTGGACCAGATCGGCGAACTGGTCAAGGACGTCGTCTCCGAGGAGGGCGCGGCGGCCCTCCAGTACGGTTCCGCCCAGGGCGACCCCGTGCTGCGCGAGCAGCTCTGCGACTACATGACGCTGGAGGGCATCACCGCCAGCCCCGACGACGTCATCGTCACCGTCGGCTCCCAGCAGGCCCTGGACCTGATCACCCGCGTCTTCGTCGACCCGGGCGACATCGTGCTGACCGAGGCCCCCACCTACGTCACCGCGATCAACACCTTCGCCGCCTTCCAGGCCGACATCCGCCACGTCGGCATGGACGAGCAGGGCGTGATCCCCGAGGAGCTGGAGGAGGCGCTCGTCCGCGCCGAGCTGGACGGGCGGCCGGTGAAGTTCTTCTACACCGTCCCCAACTTCCAGAACCCCGCCGGGATCACCATGACGGCCGAGCGGCGCGCGCGGGTGACCGAGGCCTGCGAACGCCACGACGTGCTCATCGTCGAGGACAACCCCTACGGCCTGCTGCGCTACGACGGCGACCCCGAGCCCACCCTCTACTCCCAGAGCGAGGGCAACGTCATCTACCTGGGATCGCTGTCCAAGACCCTCTCCCCGGGCCTGCGCATCGGCTGGGCGCTCGCCCCCGCCGCGGTGCGCGCCAAGCTCGTCCTGGCCGCCGAGTCGGCGATGCTCAGCCACTCCACCTTCAACCAGCTGGTGGTGCGCCGCTACCTCAACACCTTCCCCTGGCGCGAGCAGATCAAGTCGTTCAACACCATGTACGGCGAACGCCGCGACGCGATGCTCAACGCGCTGACCGCGATGATGCCCGCGGGCTGCACCTGGACCCGCCCCCAGGGCGGATTCTTCGTCTGGGCCACCCTGCCCGAGGGCATCGACTCCAAGGCCATGCTGCCCCGGGCCGTCACCGAACGGGTCGCCTACGTGCCCGGCACCGGCTTCTACGCCGACGGACGCGGCCGGGCCAACATGCGCCTGAGCTTCTGCTACCCCACACCCGAGCAGATCCGCGAGGGAGTGCGCCGCCTCGTCGGAGCCATCGAGGGTGAGATCGACCTGCGTGATACGTTCGGCACCACCCTGGCCCCGAGCGCAGACGGCCCACAGGCCCCCGCTCCGGACCTGCCCTGACACCCCATGAGGGCACCCCATCATGACAGCAGCACAGAAGGAGGTCCGCGCCGTGGCAGACCTTGACCGGGTTCTCGTCCTGGCCGGGGGCCTGTCCCCCGAACACGAGGTGAGCGTCCACTCCGGGCGCGGCGTCGCCGAGGCGCTGCGCAGGCTCGGCGTGGAGGTCCAGGTCGCCGACGTGGACTCCACCCTGCTGGACCGCCTCGTCCAGGACCCGCCGCAGGTGGTCTTCCCCGTCCTGCACGGGGCCGCGGGCGAGGACGGCGCCATCCGGGAGGTCCTGGAACTGGTCGGGGTGCCCTACGTGGGCGCCCGGCCGGGGGGCTGCCGACTGGCCTACTCCAAGCCCGCCGCCAAGGCGCTGCTGGCCGCCGAGGGCGTGCGGGTGCCGCGCGGCGCCGCCCTGCCCAAGTCGGCCTTCCACGACCTGGGCGCTCCGGCGCTGATGGACCGGCTCGCCGACCGGCTGGGCCTGCCGCTGTTCGTCAAGCCCGACCGGGGCGGCTCCGCGTTCGGCGCGGCGCCGGTCGGCTCGGTGCAGGAGCTGTCGGCGGCCCTGGTGTCCTGCTTCGCCTACAGCGACTCGGCCCTGGTCGAGGAGCAGGTGCAGGGCACCGAGCTGGCCGTGGGCGTCCTCGACACCGGCGACGGGCCGGTGGCGCTGCCGCCGGTGGAGATCGTGCCCGACGGCGGGGTGTACGACTACGCCGCCCGCTACACCGCCGGGCGCACCGAGTTCTTCTGCCCGGCGCGCCTGGACCCCGCCACGGTCGCCGAGGCCACCGAGGTGGCGCTGACCGCGCACCGCGTCCTGGGGCTGCGGGACCTGTCCCGCACCGACGTCATCGTGGGGACCGACGGCCGCGTCACCTTCCTGGAGACCAACGTGGCCCCGGGCCTGACCGAGACCTCCACCTTCCCGATGGGGGCCGCCGCCGCGGGGCTGGACTTCGCGGTCGCGTGCCGGGAGCTGGCCCACCAGGCGCTGCTGCGCGGCTGACCCCGCCGACGCGTCCGGGCCGGGCGCCGCCGTTCCCGGCGGCCCCGGCCCGGTCCTGTTCCGGGAGCCCGAGCGCCTCTCCTGACAGCCCCGGCCACCCCTTCGAGCCGCTGGAGAGGGGACAGGGCAATCCCCGCGCCGTGGTGACGCCGTGGCCCCACCCCGTCGCGGCGGTGCCCGGGCGGCTACGTCCCCGCCTCCAGGTGGCGCCAGCGCACCGGGTCCAGGCCGAAGGCGCGACCCCGCCCGTCCCGGGACGTCCGCGGTCCCGCGGCGCCGCAGAGGCCGTCGAGGAGGAGCATCTCGTCGCCCCCGGGCTGGAACTCGTAGTCGACCCGCTCCAGCCGGGTGCGCACGCCCCGCCCCTCCAGCCACTCCCGCAGCCGGTCGAGCGCACCGTACCTCTCCCCGCTGGTGTGCAGCACCACGGGGAACAGGCGCACCTGCCACCGGGCCACGCGCACCAGTTCGAGCAGGGCGCACCGGTGGAAGTCCTCGTCGAGCCGCGCCCCGTAGGAGAACAGCAGGTGCGAGCTGAGCACCAGGTCGAAGGAGCGGTCGGCGAAGGGCAGGTCGGGCAGGGCGCCCGCGACGTAGCGCTCCGGCCGCGCCGCGAGGTCGGCGGCGAAGGCGCGCGCGGCCCGGGTCCGCAACCGCGTGTACCGCTCGGGGGAGCCGAACCACGTCCACACGAAATCCGCCGCCCCCCGCGCGACGAGGGAGTGCCGGTGCTCGGCCTCGCGCAGGGCCAGCGAGCCCAGCGCCCTCCTGTCACCGGCGTACTCGGGGTCCACGGCGACGGCGTCCGCGCCCCGCGCCCCGGCCACGAACCCCGCCGCCCCGCCGGGGCAGTCCAGGATCCGCAGCGACAGGTCCCGGTCCGAGAGCGCGAACATCGCCCGGTACTCCTCGAAGGAGCGGGAGCTGACGAACACCGGCCCCTCACCCCCGCCCGACGAAGGGCATCGCGGTCGGCAGGACGGTGAGGAACTGGACGTTGGCGTCCAGGGGCATCGACGCCATCAGCGTCAGCGACTCGGTGAACCGCTCCACCGGGATCACCGGCTCCACGGCCCTCGTCCCGTCCGCCTGGACCGCCGCGGGCTGCGGCCCCCCGTCCACCGGCGCCACGTTGCCCACGTCGATCTGCCCGCAGGCGATCCCGTACCTGCGCCCGTCCAGAGCCAGGGCGCGCGTCATCCCCAGCAGGGCGTGCTTGGCCGCGGTGTAGGCGATGGTGTACGGCCGCGGCACGTGGGCCGACGGGGCGCCGTTGTTGATGATGCGCCCACCCCGCGGCGACTGGTCCCGCATCACCCGGAAGGCCTCGCGCGAGCACAGGAAGGCTCCGGTGGCGACGGTGCCCACCACCCTGTCCCAGTCGTCCAGGGGCATGTCCTCGACCGGCCTGCGCGGCACGGCCGCGCCCGCGTTGTTGAACAGCAGGTCCACCCGGCCGAAGCGCTCGCGCACGGCCGCGAAGAGCGACGCGACCCCGTCGGGGTCCCTGATGTCGGTCGGGACGGCCGCCATCCGGTCCGCGTCCGCCCCCGCCAGGGCCAGGGTCTCCTCGAGCGCGCCCGCGCGCCGTCCGGCCACCGCGACCGACCACCCGTCCGCGAGCAGGGCCAGGGCGCCCGCCCGGCCCAGCCCGCTCCCGCCGCCGGTGACCACGGCGACCCCGCCGCCGCGCGGACGGGGGGTCACAGCACCTCCGTGCTCATCCAGGCCCTGAGCACGCGGCGGGCCCGCGGACCGGGCACGTCCACGTAGGGCGAGCGCCCGTGCATGACCCGGTTGTTGCGGATGAGCAGCAGCTCGCCCGCCTCCAGGCGCAGGCGGAAGGCGATCTCGGGCCGGTAGAGGACCTCGTCCAGGAAGCCCAGGGCCTCCCACTGCTCCTCGCTCAGGGGCGGCCCGCCCCGTTCGGGCGAGGTCCGCACCGTGCGGGGCTGGTAGTAGCAGCCCACGGAGCCGTCCTCCTGGACGAAGAGGATCGGCGAGACGACGACCTGCTGACCGGCGCGGCCGGTCCGGTCGAAGGTCCAGTCCCGCTCCAGCGTGGCGAGCACGTCGGGGCGCTCGCCCGCCACCGTCTCGCGCACCGTCCGCGCGCTGGCGAGCTTGGTGTCGCCCCCGCCGTCCACCGCGGGCTGGAGGCAGAGCAGGACGAGCACGTCGCAGGTGTCGCAGTGGAAGCCCAGCTCGGTGGCCCCGTCGCCGTCCTGGTCGCGGAGCACGTGGGTCAGGTCGCCCTTGGCGTTCTGCGGGATGACCTCGCCCAGCTCGCGCAGCACGAACCGCATGACCGCCTCGCTCACGGCGTAGGGCGCGTCGGGGGAGACCAGGCCGCGCACGTGCGCGAACCCCACCGAGCGCACGCTCTCGACGGCGAAGGCGCGGAGCCTGTCGCGCACCTCCTCGGCGCCGTCCCAGCTGTCGGCCGCCGCGGCCTCCGCAAGCAGCCGCGTGTCCTCCTTCTCCAGCGGCAGCGACCAGAGCGGGCGCCGCTCCTCCAGGACCTCGGTGTTCCATCCCAGGTCGGTCACGGTGTCATCGGACATGGGTCGTTCCCTTCGTCAGGCGGGTTCGCGGGGAGTGCCGCGAAGCGTTCAGCGGGCGGTGGCGCCGTCCTGGACGGCGACCGGGGGCAGGAAACCTGTCCGGGCCGCCCACCCCAGGGCCGCGGACCACCACCGGGGGGTGGGGGCCGCGAAGCGCACACCGGCGCGGTCGAGCAGGGACACGGTGCGCGAACCGTCGACGACGACGTTGCGCTCCTCCAGCTGCGACCACGCCGACGCCAGGCGGATCTCCGTCGGGTGGTCGGGCTCGGCCCGGGCCAGCGCCGCGGCGAACGCCTCGTCGCCGGTCAGCGCGACCGGGTAGCCGTGCCGGGCGAGCCAGGCCACGAGTTCGTCGTGGGGGACCTGGTGGGGCGACTCGACGTGGTAGGCGCCGGGCACGGCGCACGGGTGCGTGGCGATCGCCGCGATCCCCGCCGCCACCGTGTCCACGTGGGAGAAGACGAAGGAGGTCGACGGGCGCCTGGGCGCCGCCCCGGCCAGGACGTAACCGCGCACGAGCTGGTAGACCCGGTTGTCCGAGACGTTGCTCTGGAACGCCCCGGTACGGCTGTGCGCGGCGATGTGGCCGCTGCGGTGGACGTAGCACTGGCGGCCCGAGGCGGCCCAGGAGCGGACGATCTCCTCGGCCGCGAACTTGGTCCTCTCGTAGGGGGTGCGAAAGCTCTGTCCGATGCGCAGGTCGGCCTCGCTGAAGCGGCGCGCGGGCCCCTCGACGCCGCCGCACACGGCCAGGGTCGACAGGTGGTGCAGGCGCGCCCCGGGGACCTCGGCGTCGATCCAGGACACCAGGGCGCGGACCGCGGTCGCATTGACGCGTTCGAGTTCGTCGGGCGGCGCCACCAGGCGCACGTCCGCCGCGGCGTGGACGACGGCGTGGACCCCCCTGACGCGGCGCAGCCCGTCCCCGGACAGGCCCAGGCCCTCCCGGGTGACGTCTCCGGCCACGGCGTCGACGCCGCCCGACCCGGCGCCGACCCGCCGGACGGCGTCGGCGTCGCTGTCGGCGCGCACCAGGCAGGTGACCTCCGCCCCCCGCTCCAGGAGCGCGCCGAGCAGGTGCGTGCCGAGGTAGCCGGTGGCGCCGGTGAGCAGGACCCGCGCGGGTTCGCGGAGCACCCGCACGGCCGCGCCGTGGTGGGGAGCCCCGTGGAGCATCGGCTGCCCCGAGGTCGACACCGGCGACCTGCTGTGCGCCGGGGGCTTCGCCAGGGCCTCGGCCGCGACGCGGCGGCCGAAGCCGGAGAGGACGCCCGCCGCGTCCTCGTGGGACAGGTCGGGCCAGGCGTACACCAGGTCGGCCACCAGCCTGCCCTCGACGACGCGGGTGGTGAGCCGGAGGCGCTGGAGGGGGTCGCCCCCGGAGCAGCGGGCGTTCCCGGCCTGTTCGGGGGCCACGGTCCAGCCGAGGGAGGGGTCTCCGGGCGGCCGGAACGTCCCCAGGAAGTTGAACCCCGCCTCGGGCCTGGGCCCGGGGGAGTCCATCGGCAGCTCGGGCGCCTCGCGCAGGAGGCGCCGGACCGCCCGCGCCCGCAGGGCCGGGCCGCCGTCGGCGCGGTCGAGTCCGACCCGCTTCGCGGCGGTGAACCAGCCGACGGTGTCCATGTAGGCGTGCCCCGCGTCGCTGGTGTCGCGCCCGTGCGTCTCCACCTCCACCTCCAGCCGGGCGTGCCCGCCGCGGCCCAGCACGGCGTCGGCGAAGGCCGCCAGCAGGAACGCCTCCAGGTCCTGGCCGTGCCCGTGGCGGTGCACGAGCCGGTCGGTGGCCGCCCCGTCCAGGCCCCAGACCAGGGCCGTCGGCCGTGCCCGCTCGGGCGCGGCCCCGCCCCGGGGCGGGGCCGCGGTCTCGGGAGCCTCGGGTGGGCGCGGGGTCCGGGCCGCCCACCGGTAGAAGTCGGCCGTGGGGGGCAGGCACTCCTCCTTCCCGGACAGCGCCGACCGGTAGGCGTGCGCGAGGTCGTCCAGCAGGATCCGCCAGGAGAGGCCGTCCACGGCCAGGTGGTGGGCGATCACCGCGAGCCGGTCCCCGCCGTCGGGGTGGTCGGTGAACAGGTGCGCGCGCAGCAGGAGCCCGGAGTCCGGGTCCAGACCCCGGTGCAGTTCGGTGCACGCGCCGCCGATCACCCCCGTAGCGCGGCCGGGCTCCCCGGGCAGCCGCGAGAAGGACACCGCGTGCAGGTCCCGCGCGGGACGCGGACGCCCGGGGCCGCCCGGGCCGACGGGGGTGCGCAGGGCCGGGTGCCGTTCCAGGACGGCCCCCACGGCCGCGGACAGGGCCGGGGCGTTCACGGGCGCCGCGCAGCGCAGCAGGACGGACTGGTTCCAGTGGCGCGTGTCGGCCAGGGGCTGCCGCAGCAGCCAGCGCTGGGCGGGGGCCAGCGCCCGGGCGTGCTCCGGGTGCGGTGCGCGCTCGGCCGGGTCCCCCGCGTCGGGGCGGGCGGCCGAGGCCAGGAGTTCGGGCGTGGGGTGGCGGTAGAAGTCCTCGAAGGCCACGCGCAGACCGGACCGGCGCAGGAACGCCACCGTGCGCATGGCCAGGAGGGAGTCCCCGCCGAGTTCGAGCACGTCGGCGCCCGGGCCGACGGAGGGCAGTCCGAGCGCGCCCGCCCACAGTTCGGCGATGGCGCGGACCAGCGGCCGTGCGTCCGGGTCCGGCCCGTCCGGGGCGGTGCGGCGGGCCCGCGCGTCCAGGGCCGCGTTCACGGCCTCGGCCAGGCGCGCGCGGTCGAGCTTGCCGTTGGGGCCGGTGGGGAACGCGTCCAGGGCGACCACGGGCTGGGGCACCGCGTACCCGGGCAGCCGCTCGCGCAGGTGGGCGCGCAGCGCGTCGAGCAGCTCCGCCTCCTCCCGCGCGCCGGTCGGGCGCACGGCGGCCACCAGGGCGGTCCCCGCGGGCGTCTCCCGGGCCAGCACGGCGGACCGCCCCACCCCCGGGAACCCCTCGATCACCCGCTCGACCCCCACCGGGTCCACGCGGTACCCCCGCACCTTGACCTCGCGGTCGGTGCGGCCGACGAAGACCAGGTCGCCGTCCGGGCGGCGGCGGCACACGTCGCCGGTCCGGTACACCCGCTCCCCGCCCCGGCCGACGAAGCGGCGCGCGGTCTCCTCGGGGCGACCGAAGTAGCCCGCCGTGACCCCGGGCCCGCCGATGAGGAGTTCGCCCTCGGCGCCGTCGGGGACCTCCCGCCCCTCGGCGTCCAGCAGGTGCAGCCGCGCCCCGCCGATCGGGGCGCCGATGGGGACCGTCGGCTCGTCGCCGGGCAGGTCGGCGCGTGAGCGGGCGACGAGGCAGGTGGCGCCGATGGTCGTCTCGGTCGGCCCGTAGTGGTTGACCACCCGGTGCGCGACACCGCCCTCCAGCAGGTCCGAGGCCAGCGACCGGGGCAGCGCCTCGCCCCCCAGCAGCAGGGTGTGCAGCGGCTCCTGCGCGGAGGGACGCTCCTCCACCAGTGCGGCCATGTGGGAAGGGGTCGTCTTGAGCACCGAGACCCGGGCCCGGCGCAGGGAGTCCCAGAGGGCCCGCGGGTCCCGGGCTGCGCGGTCGGGGACGACGTGCACACGGCCCCCGGTGGCCAGGGCGAGCAGCCAGGAGGTGTGGCCCAGGTCCGCCGCCAGGGTGGTCACGTGCGCGAACACCGGGGCGTCGGCGCGGGTGAGGCCGAGGCGGTCGCGCAGCGCCAGAGCGTAGTGCGCCGCGTTGGCGTGGGTGACCGTGACGGCCTTGGGCCGCCCGCTCGAACCCGAGGT
Organism: Nocardiopsis dassonvillei subsp. dassonvillei DSM 43111; assembly: GCF_000092985.1. Lineage (GTDB taxonomy): Bacteria > Actinomycetota > Actinomycetes > Streptosporangiales > Streptosporangiaceae > Nocardiopsis > Nocardiopsis dassonvillei. The sequence goes on along the minus strand of NC_014210.1, from coordinate 2,669,679 downwards.
GAAGGAGAGGTAGGCCGGGTCGGAGGCCGGGCCCGGGACGCGGCGGGGGGCGGGGGCGGTCGCCGCCGGGGTCTGGGGGTCCACGACCTCGGTGTCGCGCTCACCGGGAGCACGCGTGTCCGGGTCGGCGGTGAGCGCGTGGGCGACCGCGACGTCGTCCAGACGCGCGGCGACGTCGGCGGCGCTCCACTCCGGGTCGACCACGACCGCGGCCGCGCCCGAGCGCAGGACCCCGTGCAGGAGCGCGCACAGCCGGGCGTCGCGCGGCCCGAGCAGGGCCACCCGGTCGCCGCGGCCCAGGCCCCGTGCGGCCAGGCGGGCGGCGACCCGTTCGGCGGCGGCGTCGAGGTCGCGGTAGCTGAGGGAGCGCACGCCGTCGGTCAGCGCCGTACGGAGCGGGTGCGCCCGACTCCCCTCCGTGAGCATGTCGGGCAGTGTGGGGGTGGATCGCAACACGTGCGTCATCGTCTCCGCTCCGTCTCCGCTGTCTGGTTCGCGCGGCCCCGTGGCGGGGGCGTCCGTCACCGTCGGGCCCGGGACCGGCTCCGGAGCCTCATACCGGGGTGTAGTCGGTGAAGTGCCGAGGTGAGAACAGCTCCGGCCATCCGCCCCGGTCGAGGCCGAGTTCGCGGGCGCGGGTGAGCATGTGCCGCCAGTAGGGCTTGACCGGGCGCCACCGGGCGCCGGTCTGGCAGTAGGAGGCGTCGACGAAGTAGCGGGGGCGGCGGGTTGTCCGCGGGGCGGGCCTGCGCGCGTGGAACAGCGCCGAGTTGAGCAGGACGGTCGAACCGGGCGGGAGCCGGTCGAGGACGGCCTCGCCCGGCAGCTCCGAGGTGCCCAGGTGGGCGCGGGCGGTCTTGTCCGCCTCCTCACGGTGGGACCCGGGCAGGACGGCCAGACTCCCCATGCTCTCGTCCAGGCCCGCCGGGTAGTGCAGGGCGTGCACCATGATCAGGCCCGGGTCCCCGAGGTCGTTGGGCTCGTTGTCGTGGTGCCAGGGCTTGCCCCCGGTGTCCGGGTCGTGCCTGGCGCTGTGCAGGTGGTGGAAGACGAAGGGCGCCTCCAGCAGCTCCGCGATCACCTCCAGCAGCGGGCGGTGGGTGAGGAGTTCGCCGTGGGCGGGCAGCTCCAGTTCCAGGGCCGGGCGGGGGTCGCCCCCCTCCGGGTCGAGGCAGGCGGCTATCGAGCGGTCGCGCAGCCCCTCGTCCACCCAGCGGTCCACCTCGGGGAGGAGCCGGTGGAGGAGGTTCTCGGGCAGGAGGCCGGGGAGGACGAGGTACCCCGACTCGGCGAAGCGCTCTCGTCGCTCGGCCGCGGACACGTCCTGGGACAACGCATGCGTCAAAGTGTCACCCGTGATTCGCGCTTCGGTGGTGGACGACTGCCGGGTCGTCGTGGGGATCGCCGTGCTGGTCCTGTTCCGGGGGTGGGAGGGCGTTCTCGTTTCCCGCCGACCGGGCGCTGGGGTAATGGCGAGGTATTTCCGCGGGAGGGCGGTGTTCCGTGGTCCGACTGCATCAATTTTGCATCCGTTCCCTTCTGTGTCAAGAAGGTCGGAAAAGAATCCCGTGGGGGATGTGCGAACACGTGCGCGCGCGAGGGTCGTGGGAGGTGTGGGGGAGTGTGTCAGCGCTGTTCACGGCGGTTTGCGGGCGCTGCTGCCCCCTGTTGTTGCTGGTGTGGAAAGCGGAGCCAAAATGTATTTTTGTCCCCTTTCTCCCTTCTGGGTCGTGAGGGAAAAGAAGAGGTGCCCGGTTCTCCGGAAAATGGGGGGAATGCGATTTTCCTCGGAGGGCGCGCCGTCATCGGACGCGTGCGCCCCCCGTGTGTTCGTCGCGGTCGGGGGCGACGGATTTCCCCGGTGATCCCTTATGCGCGAAGTGCGCGGCAGGGATGGTCTTCCTGGAAGGGATCCGTATCCGAAAAGCGTGTGTCCCGGACACGGCGTCGGCCCCGCCCCGCGTCGTGCGGGAACGGGGCCGTACGTCCGATCCGGGGCCTCAGCCGTCCGGGGACTCAGTCGCCCGGGGCGTCCAGGGCCCGCTCCAGGGCGTCGCGCACGGTGGCGCCCAGCAGCTCCACCTTGTACCCGGTCGCGGGCAGCGGGGAGCACAGGTCGGCCAGTCCCTCCAGCGCCTCGACCACGCCCCCGTCCAGCGCCCGGCCCGTACGCGCGCCCACCAGGGCGGCCTCCACCTCCGGCAGCCGCAGCGGGGTGCGGGCCACCCCGCCCACGGCCACCGCCGCCGAGGTCACCGGCCCTGACCCCCCGTCCGCCAGGGCCAGGCGTACCACCGCCTCCACCAGCGGCCACTCCGCGCGCGAGCGCCCGGTGGCACGGCGGTAGGCGGACCGCTCACCCGCGGTCGGGACCGGCAGCCCGACCGACACCAGTACCCGGCCGGGCTCCAGCACGTGGTCGCGGGTCGGGTCGGCGGCGTCGTAGAGGTCGGCCACCGCCATCTCGGTCCGCCCCCCGCCCGCCACCAGCACCGACGCGTCGTGGGCCAGCAGCGCCACCGCCAGCGAGGACGGGTGCGGGGCCGCGCACGGGCCCCGGTCCACGACCACCCCGTACAGGTGGTCGCCCCCACGCGCCGGGCAGGAGTCCCCGCCCGTCTGGAAGCAGTCGAAGGCCGGGTTGCGCAGGTACCAGCACCGGTTGCGCTGGAGCAGGTTGCCGCCCAGCGTCGCGGCGTTGCGCACCTGCGGCGTGGCCAGCGCCCGCGCCGTGGCCGCCAGCGCCGGATAGGCCGCCGCCAGCGCGGGGTCCGCGGACAGCTCGGCGACGCCGGTCAGCGCGCCCACCCGGGCCGAGCCGTCGGGGCGCCACTCCACCCCGCGCAGTTCGCGCACCCCGGTCAGGTCGACCACGGGCGCGGGCTCCAGGACCCCCGAGGCCAGGCACGCCGTCAGGTCGGTGCCCCCGGCGCGCGGACGGGCGCCCGTGCCCTCCAGCCGGGTCAGGGCCTCCTCCAGCCCCGCGGGGCGTGTGGTCGCGGTCAACGCAGTCCCTCCAGCAGTCGGTCCGGGCGGATGGGCAGGTCCAGGGGGCGCCAGCCGGTGGCGTCGTGCACGGCGTTGGCCACGGACGCGGCCACGCCCACCAGGGAGATCTCGCCCAGGCCCACCCCCGCGCCCGCGGCGTGCTCGAAGCCCTCCTGGTGGAAGTGCACCTCGGTCTCGGGGACGTCGCCCATCCCCGGGAGCCGGTAGTCCTCCAGGTTGTCGGTGAGCACCACCCCGGTTGCCGGGTCGTGTCGGCGCTCCTCGAAGAGCGCGTACCCCACGCCCTGCACCACGGCGCCCTCGGCCTGGTTGCGGGCCAGCCGCTCGGCGTACACGCGGCCCACCGCCAGCCCCGCCCAGCAGCGGGTGGGGCGCACCCGGCCCAGCAGGGTGTCCACCTCCACCTCCATCACGTGCACGGCGCCGGTCATGCCCCGGCCCACGGCCAGGTCGTCCATGTTCGGGGTGAGCGCGCCCCGGCGGTCCCGGCCCCTCTCACCGACCACCCGCACCCCCTCGGCGGCGGCCAGGGCGTCCTTGAGGGCGTGCTCGGGGATGGGCCCCGAGGCGGGAACCCCCGGCTCGCGTTCGCGCAGCTCGGCGCGGAGCCGGTCGGCTGCGTCGGCGGCGGCGGGGCCCATCGAGGTGGTGGTGCGGCTGCCGAAGGAACCGGTGCCGTGCACCGAGGAGCTGTCACCGATCTCCACGCGCACGTCGGCGGCGGACATCCCCAGCCGCTCGGCGACCACCTCGCCCAGGACCGTGCGGATCCCGGTGCCGATGTCCTGGGTGGCGGAGCGCACCACCACCGCGCCGTCGCGGACCGACAACTCGACCTTCGCGCTCGGGCCCATGAGGTAGAGCCAGTTGGAGGCGGCGACGCCGACCCCGCGCCGGAACCGGCCGGTGCGGGCACCGCGCGGGCGCTCGCGCCACAGCTCCAGGGCGGCGGCCCGTTCGTACAGCGCCCGGCGCCTGTGGTTGCCGTCCCACCGGCGGCGCAGGGACAGGGGGTCCTCGCCCAGCCGGTGGGCCATCGTGTCCACGGCCTGCTCCACGGCCCAGGACATCGGGGCACCGCCGGGGGCGCGCATGGGCGCCCCCGGCGGGCGGTGGGTGACCACGTCGAAGTCGCGGGCCCGGCGCGGCGAGCGCCCGTACATCAACAGCCCGAAGACGGCCGTGGTGGAGCCCACCGAGACGCCGCCGTCACCGTGGGAGTCCACGGTCAGCGCCGCCAGGTCCCCGGAGTCGTCGGCCAGCAGCGCCACCCGGGTGCGGGTTCCGGGGCGGTGCCCGGCGTCGGTGAGCTCCTCGGCGCGGTCGAAGGACACGCGCACCGGGGCGTGGGCCAGCCGGGACAGTTCGGTCGCGGCGACCATGTCGACCGACAGGCCGGCCTTGGCGCCGAATCCGCCGCCGACGTACTCGCTGAGCACGTGCACCCGCTCGGGCGACAGCTTCCAGCGCTCGGCGGCCTTCTGGGCGACCTTGGACACCGCCTGGGTGGACGCGCGCAGGGTCAGCGAGCCGTCGCGGTCCCAGGAGGCCACGCACACGTGGGGTTCCAGCGGGCTGTGCACCTGCACGGCGGTGGTGTACTCCTGGGCCACCAGGCGCGGATCCCGGCGTTCGGCGGCCGTGCGCAGGCGCCGCACCGCGGTCGCGCCGCGCCAGCCGACGGTGGTGGGACCGCGCGTGTTGCCGTCCCAGCGGCCCGGGAGGCCGGGGCCCTCGGCGTTGGAGGGGGCGGCCTGGCGCTCGGCGCGCGTGGGGTAGACACGCGGGGCGTCCTGCGCGCGCGCCTCCTCGACACCGAGCACGGAGGGCAGGGGTTCGTAGTCCACCCGCACGGCACGGGCGGCGGCGCGGGCCAGGGCCGCGGTGGGCGCGGCCACGGCGGCGATGGGCTGGCCGACGTAGCGCACCGTGCGCTCCTCGCCCAGCAGGTCGGTGAAGACCGGGTTCGGGTCCACGGGCTGTCCGGGCCCGGGGCGGCGGGCGGCCGCGCTCCGCGCTCCGCCGGGGTCGACGGCGCGCACCCGCGCGTGGGCGTGGGCCGAGCGCACGATCACCCCCTCCCAGGTGCCCTCGGGGGCCAGGTCGGCGCTGAAGCGGGCCCGGCCGGTGACCTTGGCCAGGGCGTCCGCGCGCGGCGGCGCCTGCTCGGGTTCGGTGTCGAACTCACCCGCGCAGGCGGCGTCCACGGCGGCGAAGATCCCCTCGTAGGCGCCGCAGCGGCACAGGTGCCCGGCCAGGGCGTCGGCCACGCGGTCGCGGCCGGGGCGGACGTCGCCGTGCTCGGCGCGCCAGGAGTCGACGAAGGCGGAGGCCTCCACCACGAACCCGGGCGTGCAGTAGCCGCACTGCATCCCGTCGTGGGCGGCGAAGGCGCGCTGTACGGGGTGGTCGCCGCCCAGGCCCTCCACGGTGGTGACCTCGCGGTCCTCCAGCCGGTCGGCGGGCAGCAGGCACGAGGCGGTGGGCGCGCCCTCCACCAGGACGGTGCAGGCGCCGCAGACCCCGGTCCCGCAGGCGATCTTGGTGCCGGTCAGGCCGAGGCGGTCGCGGATGTGCTCGGCCGCCGTGGTGTCGGGGGAGTCGGGGGCGGGGGAGGAGACGCCGTTGACTCGAACATTCATGGGGTGGCTTCCCTCGATGTGAAGTTGACATTGTCAACTTAGGGGCGGCGTCGAACGCTGTCAACGAGCCACCGGGCCCCGCGCGGCCGCGACTTCCGGCCCTGGCGGCTCCGTGGCTGCTCCGGGCACGCGCGGCCCCGGCCGGTCCACGGCGAAAAAAAGGGGGAGGCCGGGCCGCCCCTCGGCGGCCCGGCCTCCCCGTGGCGGATCCGGCTCAAAGCCCCAGCGCGTGCATGGAGAAGTGGAACGCGAACACGGCCGAGAGCGCCCACATCAGCCAGCCCACGTCGCGCACGCGCCCCTGGGCCGACCTGACCAGCGTGTAGGAGATGATCCCGATGCCGATCCCGCTGGCGATGTCGAAGGTGAACGGCATCATCGCGATGGTCAGGAAGGCCGGGATCGCCACGGCGACGTCCGACCAGTCGATCTCCCTGATGTGCATCATCATCATGGCGCCCACCAGCACCATCGCCACCGCCGCGGCCTGCGCCGGGACCACGCCGAACACCGGGGCCAGGAAGATCGCCGCGAGGAAGAACAGCCCCGTCACCACGCTCGCCAGACCGGTCCGGGCGCCCTCGCTCACCCCCGCCGTGGACTCCACGAACACCAGCGTCGCCGAGGAGCTGGTCAGACCCCCGGCCACGGCGCCCGCGCCGTCGGTCACCAGGATCTGGTTGACCCGGGGCATGTGCCCGTCGGCGTCGGCGATGTCGGCCTTGGTGCCGATGGCCAGGATGGTGCCCAGGGCGTCGAAGAACCCGGCCAGCACCAGGGTGAACAGGATGACGCCCGCCGTGGTCGCACCGGCCGAGGTCCAGGCGCCGAACATGTCCACCCGCAGCAGCAGGCCGAAATCGGGGGCCGCGAACGGGTTGCCGGGCAGCTCGGGGCTGGCCCCGCCCCAGTCCCGGGAGTCCAGGCCCGCCGCGTAGTGCACGGCGATCGCCAGGACCGTCGCGCCGACGATGCCGTAGAAGATCGCGCCGGGCACCCCGCGCACCAGCAGGACGCTGGCCAGCACCAGGCCGCACACGAAGACCAGGATCGGCCATCCGTCGAGGTGGCCGCCGGCCCCGGCCGCGCCGATCTGGAGCAGGCCGCCGCCCTCCCCGGCGCTGACGAAGCCCGCGTTGTCCAGCCCGATGAGGGCCACGAACAGGCCGATGCCCACGCCGATGGCCATCTTGAGGTCGTGCGGCAGCGCGTTCATCACCGCGGTCCGCACGCCGGTCACCACCATGAGGATGATGGCCACGCCCTGCCACACGACCAGGCCCATCACCTCGGGCCAGGCCATCACGGGCGCGGCCTGGTAGGCCACGACCGCCATCACCCCCAGGGCCGCGGCGCAGGCGATCGGCGCCCGGCCGACCACCCCCATCATGATCGTGACCAGCCCGGCGGACAGGGCGGTCATGGTGGTCAGCTGGCCCGCCGACAGGACGTCGCCGTTCACGTCGGAGACGCCGCTGAGGATGATCGGGTTCAGGACGATGATGTAGGCCATCGCCATGAAGGTGGTCAGTCCGCCGCGGACCTCGCGCCCGAAGGTGGATCCGCGCTCGCTGACGAAGAAGAAGCGGTCGAGCCAGGATCGAGCCGTGGGCTTCCGCGCCCCCGTGTGCGGGCCGGAGTCCTTGAGTCGGGTCATGTCCCCTCCTGGAGGGAGATGAGCATGGCGGGCATCGCCATGTGTAGGGGGGTTGTAACTCTTCGTGTTCAATCGAGGGTGTGCGCAGGACGGCGCCGTCCTGCCGTAGGGCACCCGCCCCGGTGCCGGGGCGCCGACGAGGCCGGGGCGGGCGGTTCATGGGGGCGGCGCGGCGGGGGACCGCGTCGCCCGGTCGCGGCTACAGGTCGATGCCCACGATGTCCTCCGGGCGCACCGGAGCGTGGGTCAGGGCCCTGCCGGTGGCCGCGCGCACCGCGGCCACGATGGCCGGGGTCGAGGACAGCGTCGGCGGCTCACCCGCGCCACGCAGCCCGTAGGGCGCGTGCGGGTCGGGCCGCTCCAGCACGTCGATGCGCATCGGCGGAGTGTCCAGGATGGTGGGGATGAGGTAGTCGGTGAACGAGGGGTTGCGGATCTCCCCGTCCTTGACCTGTACCTCCTCCATCAGCGCCAGGCCCAGTCCCTGCGTGGAGCCGCCCTGGATCTGCCCCGCCAGCTGCTGGGGGTGCAGCACCCGGCCCACGTCCTGCACCGCGTCGAGCGCGACCACCTTCACCAGGCCCAGCTCCACGTCCACGTCCACCACGGCCCGGTGCACGCACATCCCGAACTGGTTGTGAGAGGAACCCTGGCCCAGCTTGGGGTCGAGCATCTCGGTGGGCCGGTGGTGGTACTCGCGGGTGTGCTCGACCACCGTGCCGCCGCGCGCCGACTCCCCCAGCAGGTCCGCCAGGGACACCAGCGCGCCGACCGTGGCCGACACCAGCTTGCCCCCGTCCAGGGACAGGTCGGTGTCGGGCAGCGCCTCGGGCACGATCCCGCGCTCGCGGGCCAGCGCGAACACCTCGGCGCGCACCGACGCGCACGCCGTCATGACCGCGCCGCCGGTCATGTACGACTGCCGCGAGGCCGAGGAGGAGCCCGCCGAGCCGACCCGGGTGTCGGCGGGGGCGATGACCACCCTCTCCACGCCCAGTTCGGTCCGGGCGATCTGCCCCTTGACCGTCACCAGGCCCTGGCCGACCTCGGCCGCCGCCGTGTGCACCAGCACCACCGGCTCGCCGCCCACGACCTCCAGTCGCACCCGCGCGGTGGAGTAGTCGTCGAACCCCTCCGAGAAGCACAGGTTCTTCAGCCCCAGGCCGTAGCCCACACCGCGCACCACGCCCTCGCCGCGCGTGGTGCCCGCCACCCCGCCCGGCAGGGTGCGCTGGTCGGCGGGGTCGGCCAGCGCGTCGCGCTCGGGCGGCATCGGCAGGGCGCGGCAGCGCTCCAGCATCTCCGCCATCGGCAGCGGCATGTCGATCTCCTGGCCCGTGATGATCCGCGAGCCCTGCGACATGGCGTTCCTGATCCGCAGGTCCACCGGGTGCATGCCCAGCTCCTCGGCGAGCCGGTCCATCTGCGACTCGTAGGCGAAGCAGGCCTGCACCGCGCCGAACCCGCGCATCGCGCCGCACGGAGGGTTGTTGGTGTACACCCCGTAGGCGTCCACCAGCGCGTTCTCCACCTCGTAGGGGCCGATGCCCAGGGAGGAGGCCACACCCACCACCGCGGGGGTCGCCGACGCGTACGCGCCGCCGTCCACGATGATCTCCGCCGTGGCGTAGAGCAGCGTGCCGTCCGCGCGCGCCCCGTGCTCGTAGCGCATCCTGGCCGGGTGCCGGTGCACGTGCCCGTAGAAGGACTCCTCGCGGTTGTACACGAACTTGACCGGCCTGCCCGTGCGCAGCGCCAGCAGGGCCGCGTGGATCTGCATCGACAGGTCCTCGCGGGCGCCGAAGGCCCCGCCCACCCCGGCCAGGGTCAGCCGCACCTTGTCCTCGGGCAGCCCCAGCGCCGGGGCGATCTGGCGCTGGTCCACGTGCAGCCACTGCGTGGCCACGTACAGGTCCACCCCGCCGTCCTCGGCCGGAACGGCCATACCCGACTCCGGGCCCAGGAAGGCCTGGTCCTGCATACCGACCTCGTACTCGGAGGCCACCACCGCGTGGGCCTCGGCGCGCAGCCGCTCCAGGACCTCGCCCTCGCGCTCGGCCGAGCCCGCCACGGCGGCGAACGCGCCGGTGCGCACCGGCTGGTAGCGCAGCCGGTTGCCGCGCGGGTTGTACTCGGGGTGGTCGGGGACCGTGCCCGGCTCGTGCACCGGCGGGCAGTCGGGGTCCAGCGCGGCCCGCCGGGGGTCGCTGATCGGCTCCAGCACCGCGTAGTCCACGCGGACGCGCTCCATCGCCCGCCGGGCGGTCTCGGGGTGGTCGGCGGCCACGATCGCCACCGCCTCGCCCTTGTAGCGCACCTTGCCGAAGGCCAGCACCGGCTGGTCCTGGTACTCCAGCCCGTAGCGCTTGTTCCCGGGCACGTCCTCGTGGGTGAGCACCGCGTGCACCCCGGGCACCTTCAGCGCCTCGGTGACGTCGATGCCGCGGATCTCGGCGTGCGGGTGGGGGCTGCGCAGGGTCGCCCCCCACAGCATGTCCTCCATCCACATGTCCGAGGAGTAGGCGAACTCGCCGGTGACCTTCAGGGTTCCGTCGGGGCGGCGCGGGCTGGAGCCCACCCCGTCCCTGGTCGTGCTGCTCAGCTCCGTCACGGTACGGGTCGTCGCCGCCATCAGCGGCTCACCTCCTGGGTCAGGGTGCGGTGCGCCGCACGGCCGCGCGCGGCGGCGGTCTCCGCGGACAGGGTGCGCAGCTCACCGCGGTCGACGACGGTGTTCCCGCCGACCCAGAGCCGCTCCAGGGGCGGGGTGGGGCCGAAGACCGCCGCCACCACCGGGTCCCCGATCACGTCGTAGCCGAACCCGTCCACCCGCCACAGGGCGATGTCGGCCAGCTTGCCCACCGCCAGGGAGCCCAGCTCGGCGTCGCGGCCCAGTACCCGGGCGCCGCCCAGGGTGGCCATCTCCAGCGCCTGGCGGGCGCTGAGCGCCTTGGGGCCCCTGCGGGCGCGGGCCATCAACAGCGCCTGGTGCATCTCACCGGCCAGCGGCGTCAGCTCGCTGGAGGCCGGGCCGTCCACGCCCAGACCCACCGGCACGCCCGCCTCCAGCAGCTCGGGCACCCGGCAGATCCCCGCGCCCAGGCGGGCGTTGGAGGTGGGGCAGTGCGCCACCCCGGTGCCCGTGGCCGCGATCCGCCCGATCGCCGCGTCCGACAGGTGCACGGCGTGCGCGAACCACACGTCAGGGCCCAGCCAGCCGAGCTTCTCGGCGTACTCCACGGGGGTGCACCCGAACTCCTCCAGGCACTGCTCCTCCTCGTCGAGCGTCTCGGCCAGGTGGGTGTGCAGCCGCACCCCCCGGTCCCGGGCCAGCGCCGCGCTCTCCACCATCAGCTCGCGCGAGACCGAGAACGGCGAGCACGGGGCCACCGCCACCCGCGTCATCGCGTCGGGCGCGGTGTCGTGGTGGGCGTCGACGGCCTCGGCGGTGCCCGCCAGGGCCTGATCCAGCGACTCCACCACGGCGTCCGGCGGCAGACCGCCCTGGCTCCGCCCCCGGTCCATCGACCCGCGGGCCAGGTCCAGGCGCACGCCCACCTCGCGGGCGGCCTCCACCTCGGCGGCCACGACGTCGCCGCGGCCCGAAGGATGGACGTAGTGGTGGTCGGAGGCGGTCGTGCACCCCGACAGCGCCAGGTGGGCCAGACCGGCCGAGGTCGTCCCCGACACCACGTCGGCGTCCAGACGGCCCCAGATCTCGTAGGAGCCCACCAGCCACTCGAAGAGCGTGCCGTCGGCGAACAGCCCCTGCGTCGCCCACTGGTAGAGGTGGTTGTGCGTGTTGACCAGACCCGGCGTGACCAGGCACCCGCGCCCGTCCACGCGCTGGAGCCCCTCGGCCCCGGGGGCCGGTCCCGCGCCCACCGCCGAGATGCGACCCGCGCGCACCGCCACGTGGCCGTCGGCGTACTCCGCGCCGTCCACGGTCACCACGTGGGCGCCCTCGATGACGAAGCCCTCCGCCGCGTTCACGTGCCGCTCCCGATCCGCCGCGAGGCGGCCAGACGCACCGCGTCGAGGATCTTCTCGTACCCGGTGCACCGGCACAGGTTGCCCGCCAGCGCCTCACGGATCTCGGCGTCCTCCGGAGCGGGCAGCCCCGCGCCCACCGTGCGCTCCAGCAGGTCGTCGGTCTGCACCAGCAGACCCGGCGTGCAGAACCCGCACTGCACCGCGCCCGCCTCCACGAAGGCCTCCTGCACCGTGCCCAGCTCGCGCTCGGCCCCCCCGCCCCCGGACAGGCCCTCCACGGTGCGCACCTCGCGCCCCTGCGCCTGCCCGGCGGCGATCATGCACGAACACGCCGTCACGCCGTCGAAGTAGACCGTGCACGAGCCGCACTCGCCCTGCTCGCAGGCGTTCTTGCTGCCCGGCAGCCCCAGCCGCTCACGCAGCACGTACAGCAGGCTCTCGCCCGCCCACACGTCGTCGGCGGTGACGTCCTCGCCGTTGACCCTGAAACTCACGCGCATCGCGTGGCTCCCTTCCGGTAGTCGGTGACCGACCAGCTCAGTGCGCGGCGCGCCATCACCGACAGCGCGTGCCTGCGGTACTCGGCGCTGCCCCGCTGGTCGTCGATGGGGCGGGCGGCCGCGGCCACCAGCGCGCCGAACTCGCGCACGACCGGCTCCGCGAGCGGGCGGCCGTCCTCCCAGTCGAACTCCGCCGCCAGGAACTTCTCGGCGGCCTCCGCGCGCAGCGGCGTGGGGCCGGCCGAGCCCACGCCCGTCCCCACCACCCGGCGCTCGGTGTCCAGGGCCAGGGAGAAGGAGGTCACCGCGATGACCATCGCGTTGCGCGTGCCGATCTTGGCGAACTGCTGGGGGCCGGTCGGCTCGGGCAGCAGCACCGCCGTGATCAGTTCGTCGGCCCGGCGCGCGGTCGTGCGCAGCGACAGGTAGAACTCGCGGGCGGGCACCCGGCGCCTGCCCCGCACCGACGCCAGCTCGATGACCGCGTCGGTGGCCAGCAGCGGCGGGTGGGACTCCCCGGCCGGAGAGGCGCCGCCCAGGTTGCCGCCCACGGTGCCGCGGTTGCGGATCTGCGGGGAGGCCACCGAACGCGAGGCCCTGGCCAGGGCGGGGGCCCGCTCCGACAGGTGCTCGATCACCTTGGTGTAGGACACGCCCGCGCCCAGGCGGGTGTGCTCCCCGTCCGGTCCGAAGTCGGCCAGTTCCGGGATCCGGGTCAGGTCGATCAGGGCGGGCGGCCGCCTCTTGTCGAAGTTGAGCTCCACCATCACGTCGGTACCGCCCATGATGGGCACCGCCTCGGGCAGGGCGCTCTTCGCCTCAAGGGCCTCCTCCAGTGTGGAGGGGCTCAGGAACTCCATGCTCGGTCCTCTTGTCGCCATGGTCGTGCCGCCGCTCGCTCGCGGCCCGGCGCGGTCTGTCGGTCGCGTCTTCCCTGGTGGGTATCGCCGATGCTGTGAAGTACACCACTGGGAGCGCGGTCACTACCAGCAAGTGATGACATGAAGTGGCCGCGGAACGAACGGTTATCGTTGGGCGTTTCCTACAAGTGGCGTCACCGGAGTAACATCCACCGCCTCACCACCCCGGGCGCCCGCCGCCCACACGAGCGACAGAGGGACGTTCATGCGGATCAGCGAGCTGCTCGCGGTCACACGGCTGCACCTGAGATTCCTGTCGGGGGCCGAGCACGCGCACCGCACCCTGCGGTGGGCCTACACCACCGACCTGCTCGAACCCGCACGCTACCTGCGCGGCGGCGAGTTCGTCCTCACCGGGATGATGTGGCGCACCCGCCCCGAGGACTCGCGCACCTTCGTGGCCTCCGTCGCCGGGGCCGGGGCGGTCGCCGTCGGCGCCGGGACCGCCCTGGGCGAGGTCCCCGCCGATCTGGTGGAGGCCTGCCGCGAGCACGACCTGCCCCTGGTGGAGGTGCCCCCGGAGACCTCCTTCGGCGCGGTCACCGAGGAGGTGCTGCGCTCCCTGACCCAGCACCGCTTCACCACCATCGCCGAGACCCGCGACCGCCACCGCCGCCTCATGGCCGACGTCGCCGCCGGGGCCGACTTCCCCCGGGCCTTCGCCGAGGCCGCCGCGCAGACCGGGCGGGCCGCCTGGGTCCTGTCCTGCACCGGCCGCCACATCGCCGCCTCCGGCGGGCCCCTGCCCGAGGACGAGCGCGGGTGGATCGCCGCCCGCGCCCTGACCGGCCCCGCCCTGCCCCACACCGTCCGCACCCCCCAGCGGGAGGACCGCGCCCTCACGCTCCTGCCCGTCCAGGCCCGCGAGTCCCACCCCCTGGCCACCTGGCTGGTGGTCTGCGAGGGCGACCACGCCTCCTGGACCGAGGAGGAGCACGAGTCGGTGGCCGAACTCGTCTCCATCGCCGGGCTCGCCCGCAGCCGCGCCGAGGAGCGCGCCCTGACCGACGCCCGCCACCTGGAGGGACTGCCCCGGCTGCTGGCCGCCCAGCGCTTCGACGAGGTCACCGAACTCCTGCGCGGCACCGACCCGACCGGCGGCCAGGGCAGCCACGTCGTGGTCAGCGCCGTCATGCTGCCCGAGCCGCGCGTGCCCGACCTGGCCCGGCGCGTGCTCTTGGAACTGGTCGCCGACCGCCCCGGCGCCGTCGTCACCGGCGACGAGGACGCCCTGGCCGTCGTCCCGGTGGCCGGGACCGACGCCCGCGCACGCGCCGAGGAGGTCCGCTCCGCGCTGCTGCACCGCGCCCGCGTCCTGGAGGGCGGCCTGCTCGACCACCGGCTGGCCATCGGCCTCAGTTCGGCGGTGCGGGGCGTGCCCGACCTGCGCGGCGCCGCCGTGGAGGCCCGCCACGCCCGCCGCCTGGCCGAGCTGCGCGGCGGCCGGTCCCGGGTGATCGCCGGAGCCGAGATCGACTCCCACGAACTGCTGCTGGCCTCGGTCCCCGAGGAGGTGCAGTCCTCCTACCGCGAGCGGCTGCTGGGCCCGCTGCTGGCCTACGACCGCGACCACCGCTCGGAGCTGGTGCGGACCCTGGAGCAGTTCCTGGCCCACTCGGGGTCCTGGCAGCGCTGCGCCGCCACGATGCACGTGCACGTCAACACGCTGCGGTACCGGATCGGCCGCGTGGAGGAGCTGACCGGACGGGATCTGAGCAGCCTGGAGCACCGGGTGGACCTGTTCCTGGCGCTCAAGCTCCGGGACTGACTCCGGCCGGGGGAGGGGCCGCTGGGCGGGGGAGGGGAGCGACGCGCACCGGGCGGCCCGCGTCGGGGGACGGGCGCGCCGGAGCACGCGTGTCACGGGTCACCGCTAGGGTGCTGGCGATGAGTACCGACCTCCTTCTCCCCGAGACCACCGACGCCGATCTGAACGGCGCCGACCTGCGCGACCAGCTGTCCCGGCCCCTGGACGCACCGCGCGTGTTCACCCGCTGCGACCTGACCGAGGCGGACCTGCGCGACGCCGACCTGGTCGACGCCGTCTTCCGCGACTGCCGCCTGGACGGGGCCCGCCTGGAGCGGGCCGTCCTGGAGGGCGCGGTGTTCACCGGGGGCAGTGCCTCGGGGGCGGTGTTCTCGCACGCCGAGTGCACCGAGACCAGGTTCGAGCGGGTGGACCTGGCCAACACCCGCTGGCAGGGCGCCCTGCTCACCGACACCGCCTTCACCGGCTGCCGGATGACCGGGGCCGCGCTGAACTCGCTCCGGGGGATCGGCTACACCTTCGCGCACTGCAACCTCATGCTGGCCCGCTGCAAGGGCCTGGTGCTGCGCGGGCAGACCCTGGAGGGGCTGCGCATGGACGAGGCCGACCTGGCCAGCGCGGATCTGCGTGAGACGGTGTGGAGGGACTCGCGGCTGCGCGGCGCGAACCTGGTCAACGTCAAGCTGGCGGGGGCCGACCTGCGCGGCGCCGATCTGGGGGAGCCCACCCTGGAGCAGGCCGGATACCTGCGGGGGGCCGGCATCAGTCCGGTGCAGGCGGGCGCCATCCTGGCCGCCCTGGGCATCACCGTCATGGAGTAGGAGCGTTCGCCAAAGGTGCGCTGACCGAAAGCGTGGCTGGCGTGACGCAAGGTGCTCCGAACCGCGGTGAGGGGTCGGCCGAATATTTGAATCTACGTCGTAAAGGTGCCTGTTTCCTTCGCTTATCTCAACAGAGAGAAAACAAGAACGACAATCAGAGATTGCAGTACAACCGGCGCAGGGCCAGTGCCACCTGGAGGCGCAGCCGCCCCGACACCTCGCGCACCGGCCAGCCCAGCAGGCGTTCGGCCCGCCCCAGGCCTTCCTGGAGCGTGGAGTGGTGCTGGCCCTGCGCCCGGGCCGCCGCCCGCAGACTGGGGGAGGAGGCCACCGCGTCCAGGACCGCCAGCAGCGGCGGGGCCTCGCGTGCCACCCGTTCCAGGGCCGCGACGTCCGGCACCGGTTCGCCGCCGGGCCGCACGGTGTCGGCCAGGAGCAGCAGCCCGCCCAACTCCTCGGCGAACACCACGCGCGGGCCCGGGTCGGCGCCGGTGCCCCGGGCGGTGAAGCGCAGCGCCTTGCGGGCGTCGTGCCAGGAGGAGGGCAGGTCCAGCGCCTCCACGGCCGGTCCCACCCCCGCCCGCCGCGCGCCCGGGGGCTCCTCGGCGGCCAGGACGCGCACGCCGCCGCCGTGGTCGGCCACCGCGCGGGCCCGGGACCCCGGGGCGAGCCCGTACCGGCGGGCGGCCCGGGCGCGCTGCTCCTCGGGCAGGTCGGCGTCGACCAGGGCCCGGGCCAGGGCTGTGCGTCCGCCCGCCGGGGGCGGGGCGTGTTCGAGCCGGGCGCGCAGGGCGGCGGCCGCGCGTTCGAGGACCATCGCCTCCACCGGGCCGGGGCCGGCGGTGGCGCGTTCCAGCCACAGCACGCCGCCGCCGACCCGGATCGAGTGCCAGGAGGGGTCGGGGTCGGCGGCGGTGCGCCGGACCTCTCCGGCGGGGTCGGCGCGCAGCGCGAGGCCGCGTCCGGGGTGGGTGAACCCGGCGGGGACGCCGGTCAGGACGGCGGCGCCGCGGATGACGGGTTCGACTCCGGCTCCGGTGAGTTCGTCGAAGTAGGCGATGACCTTGACGGCGGCGCCCGCTTCGGGGTCCAGCGCGGAGATCCTGCCCAGGAGCTCTCTCATGCCTTCATGGTGCCCCGGGTTCAGGCTCCGGTGATCCGGCGCAGCCAGGGCAGGCGTTGGGCGCGGGCGCTGCGGCTGAGGGCGGCCTGGGGGGCGATGCCGTCGAAGCCGTGGAAGCCGCCGGGCCACACGTGCAGTTCGGCTGATCCGCCCGCCTGCCAGATGCGGGAGGCGTAGTCGACGACCTCGTCGCGGAAGGTCTCGGCGGAGCCCACGTCCAGGAAGGCGGGGGGTAGTCCGGACAGGTCCTGGGCGCGGGCGGGCGCGGCGTGGGGGGAGACGTCGGGGCCGCCCGCGTGGGTGCCGAGCAGGGCGGTCCAGCCGGTGGCGTTGGAGGTGCGGTCCCATACGCCGGTTCCGGCCATCTGGTGGGAGGAGACGGTGTCGTTGCGGTCGTCGAGCATGGGGCAGATGAGCAGTTGTCCCTGGAGGGCGGGGCCGCCGCGGTCGCGGGCGAGCAGGGTGGTGGCGGCGGCGAGGCCGCCGCCCGCGCTGCCTCCGCCGATGACGATGCGTGTGGGGTCCAGGCCGAGGTCGGTGGCGTTGTCGGTGATCCAGGTCAGGCCCGCGTAGCAGTCCTCGACGGGGGTGGGGTGGGGGTGTTCGGGGGCCAGGCGGTAGTCGACCGAGATGAGGGCGAGGTCGAGTTCGTGGGCGGTTTCGAGGAGGCCGGGGATCTCGGTGCCGCGGTGGGAGCCCATGATCATGCCGCCGCCGTGGATCCAGTAGAGGGCGCCGGTGGGGGCGGTGGTGTGGGTGGGGTGCCAGTGGATGAGGGGGATGGGGGTGTGGTCGTGGCTGGGGGCGTGGTGTGGGGTTTCGGTGTAGGCGGGGTGGAGGGTGGTGTCGGTGGGCAGGAGGTGGGCTCGTCGTTGGCGTAGGGAGGGGATCATGTCGGGGGTGATGGAGGGGGTGATCTCGTCGCCGAGGAGGGTGAGGGCGGCGGCGAGTTCGGGGTCGAGTGCGGGGCGGGGTGGTGTGGTCACGGGTGCCTTCCGTTGGTGGTGTGTCGTGCGTCACCATTGTCGGGGGCGGGTGCGGGTGTGGGGCAGTGCCGTGTGGCGGGTGTGTGCCGCCACACGGCGGGGTGTGCTGCGGTGGTGTTCCTGGTCCGCCCCGGCTGTCCCCGACGACAACCTCGTGCGTCGGGGGCGGCCGGGGCGGTGGCGAGGCGCCCGGCGGGGTTCTGGAGGCCCGGAGGCGGCGTCCGAGGAACGAGGATGTCGACGTAGGGCCGAAGGTTCCCGCCCTTAGGGGCGCCGAGCACGAACCGCAGCGGAGCGGAGGTTCAAAAAAACACAGCCTAGGCGCCCAGGGCTTCGGCGATGGTCACCGGTACGCGGGGCAGGCCGGGTTCGCCGTCCTCGATGGCCCAGACGCATTCCTGGAGGACGCGGACGAGGGTCCAGGCGCGTGCGCGGTCGCGGGGGACGCGGGCGGCCTCGGAGACCAGGTCCAGGCGGCGGCGGGTCTCTTTTCGGGGGTCGCCGGTGGCGAGGGCTTCGTCCCAGCGGTTGTGCAGGGTGGGGAAGAGGTCGAAGCCGGGGTCTCCGGCGAGGGGTTTGGGGTCGATGGCGAGCCAGGGTTCGCGGTCGGCGCCGGGCAGGGGGGCGAGCACGTTCTGGAAGTGCAGGTCCCAGTGCAGGAGCCGGTCTCCGGCTTCGGGTGCCATCTCGCGGGCGCGGGCGGCGAGTGCGTTCATGCGGTCGCGTTCGTGTGCGGTGCGCAGGCGTGGTGCCAGGTGTTGGGCGCGGGTGACCATGGCGCGGGTGGTGTCGGCCAGGGTGCGCATGCCCTGTGGTGCCTGGTGTGCGGTGAGGCGGGCCAGGAGGGAGCCGGTGGTGGTGAGGGCCTGGTCGATGGGGACGGTGTCGAGTGTGCGTGCGGGGTCGAGGGGTTCGAGGAGCATGGCGCCGGTGCCGGGGTCGTGTCGGAGGAGGCGTACGGCGCCGTCGCCGTTCCAGGCGCGCAGGGCGTCGGGTTCGCCCCGGCTCTCCTCGTCCACCGGCTGGAGCTTGAGCATGGCGGAGTCCCCGTGGGGGAGTCGTACGGGGACGACGAGGGCGACCATGCCGTGCATGGGCGCGCCCACGGGGTGCAGGTCCCATCGTTCGAGCTGGCGCCGGGTGAGTTCGGGCAGCCCTTGGGTCCACTGGGGTCCGAAGAAGCGGTCGAGCAGGGGTGCGAGGGCGTCGGGGACGCGGATGGGGGGAGTGTCGTCGTGCATGTGGTGTGTCCTTCGTCGTTGTGGTTTGGCTGGTGACGAAGGAGCGCCGGGGGGCCACGGGTCTAACGCATACCGAACACCTCGTTCGTTGTTCGTTGTGGGGTTCGAGGGTAGCGGGTGGGCGGGTGGGGGTGTGTGTGCTCAGTGCGTCGGGGGACGGGGGTGTCGGCGGGAGAGGGTCTGGACCATGGCGTTGAGTGCTGGTTTGGGTGCGTAGGAGTCGTCGAAGGGCAGTGCGGCGGTGTAGCCGGGGAACCATTCGGGGATCCAGGAGTGCTGGTCGCTGACTCCCCACACGGACACGCGTACGCAGCGGGGTACGTCCAGGCAGGCCTGGACGACCTGTGCGTATTCGCGGGCCTGGTCCTGGAGGGCTCCGTTGGGGACGGGTTCGGGGATGCGTACGTCGAGTTCGCTGATGCTGACCTCCAGGCCCAGGTCGGTGAAGCGGCGTAGTTGTTCGGCGAGGTCGTCGGGGACGTGTCCGTGGATGAAGTGGCTCTGGAAGCCGATGCCGTGCAGGGGGACGTCGCGTTCGAGCAGGGTGGTGACCAGTTGGTAGAGGGCGTCGGTCTTGGGGCCGCCGCCTTCGATGCCGAACTCGTTGATGTAGAGGCGGGCCTGGGGGTCGATCTCGTGGGCCGTGGTGAGGGCCTCGGCGATGTAGTCCTCGCCCAGGACCTGGTACCAGAGGTTGTCGCGTAGGCGGGGGCCGCTGTCCTCGAAGGGTTCGTTGATGATGTCCCAGGAGGTGACGCGTCCTTGGTAGCGGCCCATGAGGGCCTGCATGTGTTCGCGGATGACCTGGCGTAGTTCGTCGGGGGTCCAGGTGCCTTGTGCGAGCCAGGCGGGTTGTTGGTTGTGCCAGAGCAGGGTGTGGCCGTGCACGGTGAGGTTGTTGCGTTCGGCGAAGTCGACGACGGTGTCGGGGCCGCTCCAGTCGAAGGTGTGGCGTCGGGGTTGGACGTACTCCCATTTCATGGTGTTCTCGGCGGTCAGGGAGGTGTAGTGCTCGGTGACCACCGAGCGGTACTCGCGGTCGTGGACGAGGGGGTTGACGGCTACGGCGACGCCCAGGTCGATGTCGCTCTGGCGGGCCAGGTGGGGGAGTTGTGCGGCGCCGGTGGATTCTGGTTGGGCGGGCAGGGTGAGGGCCAGGATCGCGGTGACCAGGAGGATGATCGCGCACAGGGCGGTGGCGGTCAGCAGGGCTCCGCGTCCGCGGGTGAGCGGGCGCCAGGGGGAGGAGGCCGTGCTGGGCATCTGGTCGGCTCTCACCTTCTACCGGGTGCCGGTGGTGACGGGGAAGGCGGACAGGGAGCGTACGACGGCGGTGGGTCGGCGGGTGGGTGGGGCGGTGGGGCGCAGGTGGGGGAGGCGTTCGGCCAGGGCGCGTAGGGCGATGCGGCCTTCGAGGCGGGCCAGGGGTGCGCCCAGGCAGTAGTGGACGCCGCTGGAGAAGGAGAGGTGGTCGGCGGCGTCGGGGCGGGTGATGTCGAAGCGGTCGGGGTCGGTGAAGCGTGCGGGGTCGCGGTTGGCGGATCCGATGAGGCACATGGTGTAGCCGCCGCGGCGCAGGGGTTGGCGTTGGACGGTGGTGTCGGTGTGGACCCAGCGGCTGGTCATCTGGACGGGTGAGTCGAAGCGCAGGATCTCCTCCACGGCGCCTGGGGCCAGGTCGGGGTCGGCGACGAGGCGTTCCCACTGGTGGCGGTGGCGCAGCAGGGCCATCACCCCGTTCCCGATGAGGTTCACGGTGGTCTCGAACCCGGCGATCAGCAGCAGGCGGCACATGGTGCTCAGTTCGGTCGCGGTGAGGTGGCCGTCGTCGGCCTGGGTGACCAGGGTGGAGACCACGTCATCGCGGGGGTCGGCGCGGCGCTGTCGCATGAGCCGGGTGAACAGCAGGTCCAATTGTGCCGTGGCCTGGTGGATGCTGCGCAGGTGACTCGCCGAGCGGGCGCCGTCCAGGGCGCTGCCCAGGGCGTGGCCGATGCGGACGAACTCGGCGTCCTGGGCGGCGGGGACGCCGAGCAGGTGGCTGATGACGGCGATGGGCAGGGGTTGGGCGAAGTCGCGCATGAGGTCGAAGTGGCCCTTGGCGGTGGCCTTGTCCAGGAGTTCGTGGGTGATCTTGGTGATGTGGGTTTCGTACTCGCTCATGCGGCGGGGGCTGAAGGCGGGGCGGGCGAGTTGGCGCAGGCGGGTGTGTTCGGGTGGGTCCTTCATGAGGAAGGACAGGTCCAGGATGTCGAACTGCTGGGGTGGGGCGGTGCCGTCGGGGGGTTGGACGCCGAATTCGCGTCCGCGTAGCAGGGCGCTGACGGCTTGGTAGGTGTTGGCGGTGCGGAAGCCGAGTTTGCTGGTGGCGAAGTGGCCTTGGTCGCGCAGGCGTTGGTAGGTGGGGTAGGGGTTGTCGCGCCAGGGGTAGTGCAGGAGTCTGCTGGGGTGGTCGCCGGCTTGGGCGGCGGTCCAGGAGGTGGCGTGGGCCAGGCGCAGGTGGGCGTCGGTGCGCAGGGCGTCGGGGATGTGCATGGTGTGTTCTCCTGTCGCGTGTTTTTTCGACCCTAGGCGGGTGGGGGGTGCCTGGTCAGGCGGGTGGGTGAGTTGGCCGCCTGCGGTCAGGGGGGAACTTTGCGGGGTGGTTCGTCGTTGGGGTGCGGCGTTGACGGGTGGGGTGTGGTGGTGGGGTTGTCGCAGGTGGTCGGGGTTGTGGGGGGTTGTGCGGGTGTGGGGCGGTGGGTGTGGTCGGCCGGGGCGGGGCGGACCCGGTGGGTGGGTGGGGTGTCACAGGTGCGGGGCGGGTGCCGGGTCGGGGCGGTGTCGGGGGGTGTGGGGGCGCGTATCGGCGCACACGCCGGGGTTGGCGGGGGAGGCTGGGGGCGCGCCCGCCGATAGGTTGGGGGCAGGCGTCTTTCCGGCGGGTGCTCGGGCACCGGGGGAGGCGGTGGTCATCCTCTGGCACCCGGGGGTGGCGAAACGTCGTGTGTGGAGGCTGTAGTGTCCCTTAGGCTCGATCCCAGTGACCCGGAACGTATCGGCCGGTACCGGCTGATCGGCCGTTTGGGCTCTGGCGGCATGGGCCAGGTGTTCTTCGGCCGCTCGGCCGGGGGGCGTGCGGTGGCGGTCAAGCGCATTCATCCGCACATGGCCGCCGACGCCTCCTTCCGGGAGCGTTTCGCCCGTGAGGTCAACGCCGCCCGTCAGGTCAGCGGTGCGTTCACCGCGCCGGTGATCGACGCGGGTCCCGATGACGAGGTGCCCTGGCTGGTCACCTCGTACGTGCCGTCGTTGCCGTTGGACACGGCGGTGCACGACCACGGGCCGTTGCCGGAGGCGAGTGTGCGGGTGCTCGCGGCGGGTCTGGCCGAGGCGTTGGCCGACATCCACAGGGTGGGGTTGATCCACCGTGACCTCAAGCCCGGCAACGTGCTGTTGGCCGAGGACGGGCCGCGGGTGATCGATTTCGGTATCGCCCGTGCCACCGACGGTACGGCGGCCACGCAGTCGGTGATCGGTACGCCGGGGTTCATGAGTCCGGAGCAGGTGCAGGGGGAGGCGCTCACCCCGGCCAGTGACCTGTTCGCCTACGGTGCGGTGCTGGCCTACGCGGCGGCGGGGACGGGTCCCTTCGGTGAGGGCAGTATGCCCACCATGGTCATGCGCATCATCAGTCGTGAGCCGGATCTGTCGGGTGTGCCCGAGTCGTTGCGTCATCTGGTGGCGGCGTGTTTGTCCAAGGATCCGCAGGGTCGTCCGGGGCCGGGGGAGATCCTGGACTACCTGGGTGATGTGGCCACGGGGCCGACCTGGTTGCCCGCGGCGGTGATGCGGGGGGTCCAGGAGCAGGTGGCCAAGGTCAACGGGGCGTTGGCGGCCGCTGCTGGGGATGGGCGTGTCACCGGTCAGCAC
This sequence comes from Nocardiopsis dassonvillei subsp. dassonvillei DSM 43111, assembly GCF_000092985.1. Taxonomy (GTDB): domain Bacteria; phylum Actinomycetota; class Actinomycetes; order Streptosporangiales; family Streptosporangiaceae; genus Nocardiopsis; species Nocardiopsis dassonvillei. The sequence goes on along the minus strand of NC_014210.1, from coordinate 2,647,107 downwards.
CAGCGCACGGAGGTGTTGGGGCAGGGTGGTGCTGCTGCTGTGGGTGGTGCGGCGGGAGCTGCGGCTGGTGCGGGTGTGTTCGGTGATGAGGCGGCCACCCGTGTCACGCCGCAGGCGCCGGGGCACGAGGGCGGTGCGACCTCGGTGTGGGGTGAGCAGCAGGGGTATGGGGCCACGGCCCGTTTCCCGTCGGGGCAGCAGGTTCCGCCGACCGCCCAGTACGGTCAGGGCGCCACGGCCTATGGCCAGGGGGCGGCTCACGGTCAGGGCGGTGCTTCCCACGGGCGGGAGGAGGCCGCGGGTCACCGGCAGCCGGACCGGCCCAGCCAGGAGGACGCCTACGCCGACCTGTACGGCGATCGGCGTGATCCGGCCGCGGACGCGCGCCGCCAGCAGCAGGAGCAGTTGCGTCAGCAGGAGGAGCAGCGCCAGCGGCGGATGCAGGAGCAGCAGCGCCACCAGGAGGAGCAGCGCAGGCGGGCGGAGGAGCAGCAGCGTCAGCAGCAGGAGCAGCGGCTGGAGCACCGGCGCCGTCAGGAGGCGGAGCGGGCCCACCGTGAGCGGGTGCGGGCCGAGCAGGAGGCCGCGCGCCGCGCCCAGAGCCAGGCGCGCCATGCCGACCAGCCGGGCCTGTGGGGTTTCGTCAAGCTGTTGCCGCTGCTGATCATTCCGCTGATCCAGGTGCCGTTGGGGTACGGGGCGGCGTTGGCGTGGGCGTGGTTCACCACCGAGACCGAGGTGTGGACGGGGGCGCCGTACGCGTTCGAGCCCTTCCGGTGGGAGTCCTTCTGGCACGCGATGATGCTGGGGTACTTCATCTTGAACAACCTGGTGTCGTTGGAGTACCTGGTCAGGTCGTTGCGTACGTCGTTCGTCACGGGTGCGGTGTTGGCGTTGGGTGCGATCGCGGCGACCAACGGCCTGCTGTACAGCTTCGGTTTCTGGGGCTGAGTCCGGGGTGGGTCCTGGTCGGCGTCGCCGACGCCCACGGGGCGGCCCGGGCGGTCCGCGTCAGCCGGGAGGTGTTCGCCGGGACCCGGTGGGTGGCCGTGTGGGCCGGGCCGGGGCGGCGCGCCGCCCCTTCCGGGCGCGGGGCCCCTCTCCCGCGCCCGGCGGTGGGGGCGGGTCAGGCGGAGATGCCGCCGTCGCTGGTCAGGAGTTGGCCGTTGATCCACCGCCCGCGGGGTGAGCACAGGAACTCCACCAGGTCCGCGGTGTCCTGGGGTGTGCCCAGGCGCCCCAGCGGGGTGTGCTGGAGGCAGTCGTCCTTGGTCCGCTGTGACATCCAGCCGGTGTCGACGGGGCCGGGGTTGATGACGTTGGCGCTCACCCCCAGGTGGGCCAGCTCGCGCGCGCAGGAGAGCACGATGCGGTTCAGGGCGCCCTTGCTCGCGCCGTAGGGGAGGTTGCCCACGGTGTCGTCGCTGGTCAGGGCTATGATGCGTCCGGTGCCGTGCTCTGCTGTGAAGCGCAGGCCGAATTCGCGGGCCAGTTGCCAGGTGGCGCGGGCGTTGACCGCGAAGTGCCGGTCGAAGCTGTCCACGGTGGTCTCCAGGAGTCCGGAGTCGACCGACTCGCAGTGGCACATGATGAGTGCGCTCACCGGGCCCAACCGCTCCTGGGCGGTGTCGAAGACGTGTGCGGCGGTGGCGGTGTCGGCCAGGTCGGCCTCGATGGCCACGGCGCGGGCGCCGTGCTCGGCCAGGGCGTCCAGGATGGTGCGGGTCGCGTCCGGTTCGGCGCCCCAGTCCATGCGGGCGTCGTAGGCGTTCCAGTGGGTGAAGGCCACGTCCCATCCGGAGGCGGCCAGGCGGCGGGCGACGGCGGAGCCGATGCCGATGGTGCGGCCCACGCCGGTGACCAGGGCGACGGGGCGGGGCGGGTGGGAGGGTGGTGTGTGCGTCATGGGGTGATACTCGCGCGGCTCCTGTGCCGCGCACCAGTGGTTTTCGCGTGAGCGCGGGCCTGGGCGGGTCCACCGCCGGGTGGGGCGCTGGGCGGGTGTGCCCTCAGCCGGTCAGGTCGGGGATCAGGCGCGGGCCCACCCGCCGCACGTGGTCGCGGAACAGTGCCACCGCGGGGGGTTCGTAGCCGCCGCCCGACCCCTGCTGGGGCCAGACCACGCCGATGGGGCGGCGGGCGTCCACGCCCTCGATGCCCAGTTCCACCGTTCCGCTCAGCGGTCCCTTGGGGCGGGCCGGGAGCACGGACACCCCCAGTCCCGCCGCGACCAGTCCGCGTGCGGTGGCGATGTCGTCGGCCTCGAAGGCCACCCGGGGGGTGAATCCCGCCTGTTCCACGATGCGGTCGGTCAGGTGGCGTACGCCCCGTCCGGGTTTGAGCAGGATGAACTCCTCGTGTGCCGCGGCGGTCACCGTCACCCCGGGCGGTGCCGCGCCCGCTTCTTGGCCCGCCGTCCCGCCGTCCGGTGTCTGGTGTTCCTGTGCGAGCGGGTGTTGTTCGGGCACCACCAGGCGCAGTACCTGGGTGTGCAGTGTGGCCGCCGCCAGTCCCTGACCCGAGGGCAGCGGTGAGGTCAGTGCCAGGTCCGCGCCGCCGGCGGTGAGCCGGTGCAGGGACTCCGACCAGGGCTCCTGGGTGAGGGAGAAGCGCACCCCCGGGTGCCGGGCGCGAAAGTCCCGCAGGAGTGCCGGGACCACTTCCACGCCCAGTGTGGGCAGGAAGGTCAGCGCGACCCGGCCCTCCTCGGCTCCGGTCAGTTCGGCCAGGCCCTGGCGCAGGTCCGCCAGGGCTCGTTCCACGTGCGGCAGTAGCAGTCTTCCGGCGCGGGTCAGTCGTACTCCGCGTCCGGTGCGTTCGACCAGTGCCATGCCCAGTTCCTCCTGTGTTCGGGCCAGGGCCCGGCTCAGGGTCGGTTGGGGGGTGCCCAGCGCTTCGGCGGCCTGGGTGATGTGCTCGGTGGCGGCCACCGCGGCCACCATGCGCAGGCGGGGCGCCAGGATCTGGGCCAGGGCGTCGGTGTCGTCGTGTTCACTGCGTTCCATGCGTTCCAGTATGGGTCAACGCCAAAGCATGCATTGGACGTATGAAACCGGTCTTTCTAGCGTGGACGGTATGAGCCTGACCAGTGCCTCGCCGCCTGATGACGACACCCGTCCCCGTGCGGGGACCGGCGCCTACCGGCGCACGGTCATCGCGCTGGTGGCCGCCGCCGTGGCGACCTTCGCCCAGTTGTGGGCGGTCCAGCCGATCCTGCCCGCGATCGCGGAGGGTTTCGGCGCCTCGGCCTCCCAGGCCGCGCTCGCGGTCTCGCTGGCCACGGGCGGCCTGGCCGGGTTCACCCTGGTCTGGAGCGGGGCGGCGGACCGCTTCGGTCGTGCGCGTGTCATCGGTGTCTCCCTGCTGGCCGCGACGCTGCTGGGCTGTGTGATCCCCTTCGTCGCCGATCTGTGGCCGCTGCTGGTGCTGCGCGCGTTGCAGGGTGCGGCTCTGGGCGGGGTGCCGGCCGCGGCGGTGGCCTACCTGTCGGAGGAAATCCACCCGGCCGACGCCTCGCGTGCCACGGGCCTGTACATCGCGGGCAACCCGTTGGGCGGGATGGGCGGGCGTCTGCTGGCCGGGTTCGCCGCGGATCTGGGCGGCTGGCAGTGGGGGATCGCCGCCAACACCCTGCTGGCCCTGGTCGCGCTGGTTGTGTTCGCGCTGGTCCTGCCCCGTCGGCCGCGGGCCGTGCGCACCGTCGCGGTGCGGGGGGAGGCGTCCCCGTCGCGGGGGTCGGGCGGGGGCGGGGTGGGCGGGCGCCTGCGTGCGGCGGTGACCACGCCCGGGCTGATCGCCCTCTACACCCAGGCCCTGTTGCTGATGGGCGCCTTCATGACGGTCTACAACCTGTTGGGTTTTCGTCTGATGGCCGAGCCCTTCGGGCTCTCCCAGGCCGCGGCCTCGCTGCTCTTCCTGTCCTACACGGCGGGGATGCTGGGTTCGGCGGTGGCGGGGGGAGCCAGCGCGCGTTGGGGCGGGTACGCGGTGCTCACCACGGCGACCGTGTTGATGGCCGCCGGGTTGGGCGGGATGTTCGCCACGGCTTTGCCGGGTCTGCTGGCGGCCCTGTTGGTGATGACCTTCGGTTTCTTCTGTGCGCACGCCACCGCCTCGGCGTGGGTGGGTACCCGCGCGGTGCGGGGGCGGGCCCAGGCGATGGCGGTCTACACGCTGGCCTACTACCTGGGGTCGAGCCTGTTCGGCTGGTTGGGCGGTCTGGTCTACGACGCCGTGGGCTGGGGTGGGGCGGTGGTCTTCGCGTTGGGGTTGTGCTCGGTGGCCGCGGCGGCGGGTCTGCGTCTGCGCCGTCTGCGGTAGGGGCCGTCACCGCCCGTGTCGCGCTCTGGCGCCGCGCGGGCGGTGTGCTTGTCCCCGGGGCCGTCTTGGGGGGAGTGTGGGAAGGGAGCACACCACCGTGGTAGTTTAAATTTAAACTACATTGGCAGGCGCCCCGGCGAACTCGACGAAGGGTGAGGGACATGGACGTGCGCCCCGCGGGAATCCACCACGTGACCGCGATCGCCAGCGATCCGCAGGCCAACGCCGACTTCTACCTGCGCGCCCTGGGCATGCGCATGGTCAAGCGCACGGTCAACTTCGATGCGCCCCAGACCTACCACCTCTACTACGGCGACCGCGCGGGCAACCCCGGCACCATCATGACCTTCTTCCCCTGGCCCGGCGCGCCCCGCGGGCGCGTGGGCGCGGGCCAGGCCACCACCACGACCTTCTCCGTGCCCGAGGGCTCCCTGGGCTGGTGGGCCCGGCACCTGGCCTCCCTGGACGTGGAGGCCACCCGTCCCGCCGAGCGCGGTGAGGAGGACGTGTTGAGCCTGCGCGACCCCGACGGCCTGGTCATCGAACTGGCCGCCAGCGCCGACCACCACGACACCGACCCCTGGGACGGGGGGGCGGTACCGCCCGAACACGCCATCCGCGGCATCCGCGCGGTGACCCTGACCGAGCAGGACGTGGAGGGCACCGTCCAGATGCTGGGCGGGCAGCTGGGCTTCCACCTGGCGGATGAGAGCGGGGGGCGCACCCGCTTTCACACCAACGCCTCCGGCCAGGGCGTGGGCACCATCGTCGACGTGGTGGCCGACCCCCGCGCGCCGCGCGGACTGGTCGCCGCCGGAACGGTCCACCACGTGGCCTACCGCGCTCCGGACGGCCCCGTCCAGGAGGCCTGGCGCCAACGCCTGGAGGCCGACGGCGTGGGCGTCACCGAGGTCCGCGACCGCTGCTACTTCACCTCCATCTACTTCCGCGAGCCCGGCGGCGTGCTGCTGGAGATCGCCACCGACGGCCCCGGGTTCGACTACGACGAGCCTCTGCTGGAGCTGGGCCGCTCGCTCAGGCTCCCGCCGTGGCTGGAGCCCGACCGCGAGCAGATCGCCGCCCACCTGCCCGCCCTGGAGACCCGCCGGTGAGCGGCGTCGACGACCTCGTCCACGTCTTCACCCCGGCCACGGTCCCGGACGCGCCCACCCTGCTGCTGCTCCACGGCACCGGCGCCGACGAGCACGACCTCCTGCCGCTGGGGCGGGCCCTGGCCCCGGGCGCGGCCCTGCTCTCACCGCGCGGCACGGTGGACGAGAACGGTATGAACCGGTGGTTCCGCCGGGTGCGCGAGGGCGTCTTCGACGTCGAGGACCTCATCGAGCGCACCGCCGACCTGGCCGCCTTCGTCACCGAGGCCGTGCGCGCCTACGACCTGGACCCGGAGCGGGTCGTGGTCAGCGGGTTCTCCAACGGCGCCAACACCGGCGCCGCCCTGCTGCTGCTCCACCCGCACCTGCTGCGGGGCGCGGCCCTGTTCGCGGCCGGGGCTCCGCTGCAGGGGCGCCGACCCGACCCGGTGGACCTGTCGGGGGTGCGGGTGTTCCTGGGCTTCGGCGCGGCCGACCCGATCACCACCGTGGACCAGGCGCGCCTGCTGGCCGACCAGCTGGGCGAACGCGGGGCCCGGGTGCAGGTCGAGGAGCACCCCGGCGGGCACCAGGTGGCGCCCCAGGTGCTGGAGCGGGCCCGCGACTGGTTCGCCCGATCACGGTTTTGACCTGCGCTTCTCCTCGAACCGCGGCGGCGTCCCCTGACCCTGGGCGTCGCCGCTTCGCGCGTCGTGGGCCGTGTACTCCTGTTTATCGCGAAAAAGTCAGCGCGACACTCACCAAAATGGATACCATCGGCAGCGAAATGCACACCCAACGTGACATGGAGTGGTTTTCATGTGCTTGACGCAACGTGCCCTGGCTGGTGCCGCCGCCGGTGCCGTCCTGGCCACCGTCCTGCTGGTCGGCGCCGCCCCGGCCTCGGCGGACTCCGTGTCCACCGGGTTCTCCCGCCCCCTGCACTTCTTCAGTGACGAGGGCTTCCTCGACGACATCATCGACAACATCACCATCACCGTCTGAGCGCTGGCCCCGCGGGCCTGACCGCCGCCTTCGCCGGACGTCCACGACGTCGTCCCTCCCCTGGGTGGACGTCCGAGGAGCGGGACCCAGCGGGCACAGCGACGCACAGCGGGTTCACCCCTTCCCTCGTGAACCCGCCCCCGGCACCCCCGCCATCCCCTCCCGGCCGCGCGCACCGGCGCGAAGCCACGGGCAAAGGACACCCTGGGACCACACCCGCTCCGAGGCGAAGAGTAGGCTGCGTGCGTCAGCCATCCCCGCCACGAAAAGAACCCATGATCACCTCTTCCCTCGGGCGCGCGCGGTAGATGGACCCCGAGATCCTCGGCCTGCTCCTGCTGGTCGGTGTCGCAGCGGGCTGGGTCGACGCCGTCGTCGGTGGAGGCGGCCTGCTCCTGCTGCCCGCCCTGCTGGTCGCCGCACCCACCACACCCCTGGCCACCCTGCTGGGCACCAACAAGCTGGGCGCCGTCTTCGGCACCACCTCCGCCGCCCTGGCCTACGCCCGCAAGGTCAGGATCGACCGCCGCGTGGTCGCGCCCACCGCAGCCCTGGCCCTGCTGGGCTCGGGGCTGGGCGCGGCCATGGCCGCCGCGCTCACCGCCGACGTGCTCAAACCCGTCATCATGGTGGTCCTGGCCGGGGTCGCCCTCATGGTCTACTTCCGCCCCGCCATGGGTGTCGCCTCCGACCGCCGCCTGCGCACCCGCAACCGCGCCCTGGCGGTGGTGGCCGTCGCGGGCCTGGGCGTGAGCTTCTACGACGGCCTCATCGGCCCGGGCACCGGCGTCTTCCTCATCATCGCCTTCACCGCCGTGGTCGGCATGGACTTCGTCGAGGCCTCGGCCTCGGCCAAGATCGTCAACGTGTGCACCAACCTGGGAGCGCTCGTCGTCTTCGGTCTGGGCGGGCACATCGACTGGCTGCTGGGCCTGGGGTTGGCGGTGTGCACCATCATCGGCGCCCAGATCGGGGCGCGTATGGCCCTGCGGCGGGGTTCGGGGTTCGTGCGCGCGGTGCTGCTGGTGGTGGTCATCGCCCTGCTCGTGCGCATGGGCTGGGACATCTTCACCTGAGGCCGCCTGAGGCGCGGGGCGCGCGCCCCGCGCGCGGTGCGGTCAGTCGCGCAGCCGGTAGAAGCGCACCGGCGAGTTGGCGGTGAAACCGATGCGCGGGTACACGGGCGCTCCGGCCTCGGTCGCCTGCAGTACGGCGCGCCTGAGGCCGCTGGCCCGGGCGCCCTCGTACAGGGCCTTGCGGGTGACGGCCTCGGCGTAGCCCCTGCGCTGCCACCGCGGTGCGGTGGCCACGAGCACGACGAACAGGCAGTCCCGCGCGCGTACCGTCGCGGCGCACGTGACCGCCTCGCCCTCGCGTATGCCCAGGTAGGCGTGGACGCCGTCCTTCCACAGGGCGGATCCCACGAGCCCGTCGCGGCCCTCCTGCGGGGTGAAGCCGTAGGCGTGGGAGTTCAGGTCGGCGTAGGAGCGCAGGTGTGCGTCGGTGCTCACGCGTACGAACGTCAGGTCGGGGTGGGAGGGTTCGGGCAGGTGCGCAAGGTCCGCGGCCATGCCGACGCCGCCGAAGGCGTGCTCCAGTCCCGCCCGGTGGGCCGCCTCGCGCAGGTGCTCGCGCGCCCGTGGGTCGAGCAGGTCCTCGAAGAGCCACAGGAAACCGGGGCGCCTCTTGGCGCGCATCACCCGTTCCGCCTGGTGCAGGGCGTGTTCGAGGTCCGCGGCGTCGGTGTCGACGCCGGTCAGGGTGAGGCAGTTCCAGAAGGCGAACCGGCAGTCGGCCCAGCGCACGGCCAGGCCGGGCAGGTCGCGCACGTCGGCGTGGGGGTCGCGGTCCAGCACCAGGGTGCGCCAGACCCGGGTGAGCTGCTCCATCGACTCGATCGACGCGGTGCGGTCCCTCATCAGGCCCCCTCGGCGGGTGGGGCCCGAGGAGGGCCCGGTGCGTGCTGTGCCGCGCGGGGTGCCCGGGCGGCGTGGCTCCTCGCCCCGCCGGGCGGGGTCAGCGCGTGGCGTGTACGTCCACGATGGCGGGCGCGCCCGGGGTTACCGGCGGGTTCGCCCGATCTGTGACCTTGACCCTCACACCGCGGGTTCGGCCTGTCCGGTCAGCGCCGCGGTCACGTCCTGGACGATGCGGTGCGCGGCGTGGTGGTTGGCCGCGCCCCACACGTCGTGGTCCATGCGGTACACCCGTGCGTCCCGCACCGCCCGCAGGTTGGACCACACCCCCTCGGAGAAGGTGCGGGGCGCGTCGGGGTAGCCCGATCCGGCCAGGACGAACACCGTGTCGCCGTCCGCGCGTTCCAGGTGCTCATAGCCCAGGGCGATGAAGTCGGTGGCGCCCTGGGCCTGGTGCTGGCCCCGGGGGCGGGCCAGGCCCAGGTCCCGGACGATCTGTCCGGGGAAGGAGGCGGGCGTCTCCAGGCGTATCTCGCTGGGGCTCTGCAGCCGTACGAGCGAGACCTCGGTGGCGGCCGGATCCACCCCGGCCCCGGTGATCTGCTCGCGCGCTTCCTCCAGGGCCGTCTCGTACTCGGCCACGGCACGCTCGGCCTGTTCGGGGGCGTCGAGTACCTCGGCGACCTGGTGCAGGTGGCCGCGCCAGGATCCGGTGCCCTCCCACTCCAGCAGGACCGTGGGCGCTATGGCCTCCAGGTCCGACAGCATCTGCGCCTGGGCGCCGGACCGGGTGTGGACGCCGATGATCAGGTCCGGGGCGGCGTTGGCCAGTGCTTCGAGCTGGACGTCGTCCTCGGCGGGGGAGTTGGTCACCAGGGTCAGGGCGTCGCCGTCGGCGCCCGGGGGCAGGAAGGGGGCCAGTCCCTGTTCGGGTGCGCCGGGGGTGCCCATGGTGGCGGCCACGTCGTGTCCCAGCAGGGTCGCGGCGGCCAGGGTGGGGCGCCACAGGACGGCGACGCGCTGGGGTGCGGCGGGGATCTCCACCTCTCCGTTGGCGGCCTGTACGGTGCGCGTGGGCCCGTCGCCGGTTCGGGGGGAGGAGGGCGGGGCGGCGCAGCCGGACAGGGTCAGTGCCGCCAGGGCGGTTAGTGTGGCCAGGGCACGCACAGGACGCGACAACTCGGGCATAACGGGCACCCTTCCGTGCGAACAGGATGAAGGTAAGGCTAACCTGTCCGAGGCGGCGCGCAGTGCACCGGTGCCGCCCACAGGCTGCACCCCACCGGGGCAGCCGCGTCCACCACCCACGCCACAACGAACGGGGAAGCCGTGGCCCTGCGCGCCCCCACCCTCACGCGCCCCACACTCACCAGGCGCATCATCCGCCCCCTCGGGCTGGTCGCCGCCCTGGGCCTGCTCACCCTGTGCGCCCTGCTCAGCGTCACCGTCGGCAGCAAACCCATCCCCGCCGCCGACGTGTGGGCCGCGCTGACCGCCTACGACGGCTCCTACGACCACGACGTCATCCGCAGCCTGCGCGTCCCCCGCACCGTCATCGGCGTCTTCGTCGGCGCCGCCCTGGGCCTGGCCGGAGCCCTCATGCAGGCCCTGACCCGCAACCCCCTGGCCGAACCCGGCATCCTCGGCGTCAACTCCGGCGCCGCCGCGGCCGTGGTCATCGCCGTCATCGCCTTCGGCGCCACCGGCACCGGCTACGTCTGGCCCGCCTTCGCCGGCGCCGCCCTGGCCGCCGTCGCCGTCTACGCCCTGGGCTCACGCGGACGCTCCAGCGCCACCCCCGTACGCCTGGCCCTGGCCGGAACCGCCGTCGCCGTCGTCCTCCAAGGCCTCATCCACGGCGTGTTCGTCCTCAACGAGTTCGTCTTCGACCGCATCCGCTTCTGGCAGGTCGGCTCCCTGGTCGGACGCGACCTGGACGTCTTCTGGCAGGTGGCGCCCTTCCTCGTCGCGGGCATCGTCCTCACCCTGTGCCTGGGCCCCTCCCTCAACGCCGTCGCCCTGGGCGACGACCTGGCCGCCACCCTGGGCGCCAACATCCCCCTCATCCGCGCCGCCACCGCCGTGGGCGTCATCCTGCTGTGCGGCGCCGCCACCGCCGCCGCGGGCCCCATCTGGTTCGTCGGCCTCATCATCCCCCACGCCGCACGCCTGGTCACCGGCCCCAACCAGCGCTGGCTGCTGCCCTACTCCGCGGTCCTGGGCGCCGTCCTGCTCACCGCCGCCGACACCCTGGGCCGCGTCATCGTGCCGGGCGCCGAACTGGAGGTCGGCATCATCACCGCCTTCGTCGGCGCCCCCCTGTTCATCGCCCTGGTCCGCAGCACGAGAATGGCCCACCTGTGAGCCGCACCCTGACACCCCGCCGCCCGCGCGAGCGCGCCCGCACCACACCCCGCGGCTCCTTCGCCCTGCGCCTGTTCGGCGAACGCCTGTCCCTGCTGGTGCGCCCGCGCACCCTCGTCGTCGCCGCCGTCCTGACCGCGCTCAGCGCCGCCGCCCTGATCGTCTCGGTGGCCGTGGGCGACTACGAGATCCCGCTCGGCGCCGTGCCCGCCGCGATCGCGGGCTACGGCGAACGCCTGGACGTGTTCTTCGTCCAAGGGGTGCGCCTGCCCCGCGCCCTGACCGCCATCGGCGTGGGCGCCGCCTTAGGGCTCGCCGGAGCCGTCTTCCAGAGCCTGTCGCGCAACGCCCTGGGCAGCCCCGACATCATCGGCTTCACCGGCGGCGCCGCCACCGGAGCCGTCGCCGTCATCCTGCTCTTCGGCGCCGGACGCCTGGGCGTGTCCCTGGGCGCCATCGCCGGGGGCATGCTCACCGCCGCCGCCGTGTACCTGCTCTCCACCAAGAACGGCGTCCAGGGCTACAGGCTGGTCCTGGTCGGCATCGGCATGGCCGCCATGCTCGGCGCCGTCCGCGACTACCTGCTCACCCGAGCCGAACTCACCGACGCCCTCGGCGCCCAGATCTGGATGATCGGCAGCCTCAACGGCCGCGGCTGGGCCGAGGTCGCGGCCGTGTGGATCTGCCTGGTCCTGCTGGGACCGGTCCTGCTCGCCCTGGGCCAGCGCCTGCGCTTCATGGAACTGGGGGAGGACACCGCGCGCGGCCTGGGCGTGCCCACCCGCTCCACCCAGCTGACCGCCCTGGCCGCCGCCAGCGCCCTGACCGGCGCCGCCATCGCCGTCTCGGGCCCCATCGGCTTCGTCGCCCTGGCCGCACCCCAGCTGGCCCGCCGCCTGATGCGCACCGGCGGCACCACCCTGGCCGGATCCGCGCTCATGGGCGCCGCCCTGCTGGCGGTGGCCGACCTGGTCGCGCTGCGCGCCCTGGCCCCCACCCAGCTGCCCGTGGGCGTGGTCACCGCCGTCATCGGCGGCAGCTACCTGATCTGGTTGCTCTACACCGAATGGCGCGGCGGACGTGCCTGACCGAAACCGAGGAAGAACGATGACCATCGCCGACCACTCCGCCTCCCGCCTCAACGGCCGCGACCTCACCCTGGCCTACGAGCAGCGCGTCATCTCCCGGGACCTGGCCGTCACCATCCCCGACAACTCCTTCACGGTGATCGTGGGACCCAACGCCTGCGGCAAGTCCACCCTGCTGCGGGCCCTGTCGCGCACCCTCAAGCCCGCGCACGGCCACGTGCACCTGGACGGCAAGGCCATCAGCTCCTACCCCGCCAAGGAGGTCGCCCGCCGCCTGGGGCTGCTGCCGCAGACCTCCATCGCCCCCGACGGCATCGGCGTGGCCGACCTGGTGGCCCGCGGCCGCTTCCCCCACCAGGGGTTCCTGCGCCAGTGGTCCAAGCAGGACGAGGCGGTCGTGGCCGAGGCCATGGCCTCCACCGGCGTGGCCGAACTGGCCGAGCGGTCGGTGGACGAGCTCTCGGGCGGGCAGCGCCAGCGCGTGTGGCTGGCCATGGTCCTGGCCCAGCAGACCCCCCTGCTGCTGCTGGACGAGCCCACCACCTACCTCGACATCGCCCACCAGATGGACATGCTCGACCTGTGCGCGCAGCTGCACGCCGAACGCGACTACACCCTGGTCGCGGTCCTGCACGACCTCAACCACGCCTGCCGCTACGCCACCCACCTGATCGTGATGAAGGAGGGCGCCATCGTCGCCGAGGGCGACCCCTCCACCGTGGTCACCGCGTCCCTGGTCGAGGAGGTCTTCGGCCTGCCCGTGCGCATCATCCCCGATCCCGAGACCGACACCCCGATGATCGTGCCCGTGGACCGCCGCGGCGCCGCCCGCTGACCCCGCCGCCGACGGGCCCGGCCGCGGGACGCACCGGCGGGGGAGGGGCACGCCAGGCCCCGCAGGGCCCAACCCCGCCCCCTGGCGCGCGGGCAGGGACTGGACACGTCGCCGGTGCCAGAACCGCAGGGGTGGGGATGTGGGGGCGCGGGGCGGGGGAGGGGAGCCTCCCCCGCAGAAACCCGCCGACGGGTGCCCGGGACCACCACCGAAACGGACCCCCGAGGCCCTGGGCGACAGGTGGGGCCCGGGGCGCACCACGCGACCCGGGCCCCACCGCGCCCCTCCCTCGGGGCGTCCCCTCTCAGGCGCCCGACAGCTCCAGGCGCAACACCAGAGCCACCAGCTCCACCAATACCTCCTTGACCGACTCCCGGTCCCGGGCGTCGCACAGCAGCAGCGGCACCCGCTCCTCCAGGTCCAGCGCCACCCGCACGTCGTCCGCCCGGTGCGTGCGCTGCCCGTCGAAGCAGTTCACCGCCACCACGAACGGCACCCCGCGCGACTCGAAGAAGTCGATCGCGTCGAAGGAGTCCGCCAACCGCCGGGTGTCGGCCAACACCACCGTGCCCAGAGCGCCCTCGGTCAACTCCTCCCACATGAACGAGAACCGCCGCTGACCCGGCGTACCGAACAGGTACACCACCGTCGACCCGTCCAGCGTGATCCGGCCGAAGTCCAGGGCCACCGTCGTGGTCGCCTTGGCCTCCACCCCGTCCAGATCGTCCACGCCCACACTCTCGGAGGTCATGACCTCCTCGGTGTGCAGCGACTCCACCTCGCTCACCGCCGAGACCAGGGTGGTCTTACCCGCCCCGAATCCCCCCGCGACCACGATCTTGAGGGTGTCGGGAACCGGCCCCGCACCCTCAGCGTCCATCACGACCAACGACACATCCACTCCACCTCGACACCACCCTTGCCCCTCACAGCTGACGGATGCGCTCCAGCACCGAGCGCAGCGTCTCGGCGTCGGGCCGGTGCCGCTCCCAGTCGGAGGTGCGCACCACCACACGGCCCTGGTCCAACAGGTCCGCCAGCAGGATCCGCGTCACCCCCAGCGGAAACCCCGACCGCGAGGCCACCTCGGCCACCGACACCGGCCGCGCGCACAGCGACAGGATCAGCTCCAGTTCCGGGTCCACCTCCCCGGCGGGAGCCGGGGCGACCGCGACCACCTGCGAGGTCATCGAAAAGTCCGTACGCGAAGGACGCGTGCGCCCACCCGTCAACGAGTACGGCCGGATCAGACTCGACTCGAACGACCACTCCCGTCCCGACGCCCCACCGGACGGCTCAGCGTCCACGCCCTCACCTCCTCACACTCCCGCGCCGCGGCAGCGCCGACAGGTGCGGACCCACCTGGCGCACCAGACGGTTCACCTCGAACGCCGCCTGGCCCATGTCGCACGTGGACTCGGCCACCAGCGCCAGCGACGCGCCCTGACCGGCGGCCAGCACGAAGAAGAACACGTTGTCCATCTCCACCACCGTCTGACGCACCTCCGCGGCCCCCAGTTGCCCCCGAGCGCCACGGGCCAGGCTCGCGAAACCGGACGCGATCGCGGCCAGCCGCTCACCCTGCTCGCGCCCCAGGTCGTCCGAGCACGACAGCAGCAGCCCGTCCGCCGACAGCAACAGCGCGTGCCGCGCCCCCGCCACCCGCCGCACCAGGTCGCCCAGCAGCCAGTCCAGCGTCCTGGCCGGGGACTGCCCCTCCACCGCCTCGGCCGTCCTGTCTCCCGCCGCAGCGTCCGCCGTCATCGACATCACCCTTCCGAGCTCTCACCGGGGCGCGCACCGCGCACGCCGTCTCCATCCCCGTCCAGGGGCTGTGCGCGCCCGCGCAGGCTCCCGGACTGGAAAGCACTCATCATCGACCGGATCTCGGTCAGCGACCGCTCGGCCGCCGCCTCCCGGCCCCCGGACTCCCCGGGGTGCCCGGGCGCGGCCGGGGCGGGCGCGGGGGAGGGCTGCACGCCCTTGCGCCGCCGCCGGGGCAGACCCTTGTAGGTATCGCCCGTGTCCTCGTCCCCGGCCGCGTCCGCGGTCTCGGGCGCGGCCCGGGCCCCGTCCTCCCGCGCCGCCCGCTCCTCGACCCCGCCCGCCAGGACCAGCCGCTGCGACCGCGCGGTCGCGGCCTCCCGGTCCCCGCCCGGCTCCGCGGCGCCCGCGCCCTGGTCCGCCAGCGCGTCGGCGGGAACGGCCACGACCGCGCACGCGCCGCGCTCGGGCCCGGCGCTCAGCGTCACCTCCAGGCCGTGGCGCGCGGCGATGGTGGCCACCACGAACAACCCCAGCTGGGAGTCCTCGCGCATCCGGGCCAGATCAAAGCGCGGCGGGTCGCGCAGCAGCGCGTTGGACGCCTCCAACTGCTCCCGCGTCATCCCCAGCCCCCGGTCGCGCACCTCCAGCACGCACCCGCCCGCCTCCCCGGCCCGGCCGCGCACCGTCACCTCCGTGCCCGGGGGCGAGAAGGACGTGGCGTTCTCCAGCAGCTCCGCCAGCAGCCGCACGGTGTCCGCGCCCACCTCGCCGCGCAGCGCCACCGCCGGCACCGCCAGCACCCGCACCCGCACGTAGTCCTCGATCTCGCTGGCCGCGGCCCGCACCGCCTCGTGCAGGCGCACCGGCGCCAGTCCCCGCCGCACGGGGGCGTCCCCGCTGAGCAGCATCAGGTTCTCGGCGTTGCGCCGCATCTGCGTGCTGAAGTGGTCGATGCGAAAGAGCGACTCCAGCACCTTGGGGTCGGTCTCGGCGCGCTCCAGCGCGTCCAACAGCCCCAGCTGGCGGTGCACCAGCGCCTGCGTGCGCCGGGCGATGTTGCGGAACATGTTGCGCACGCCCGCGCGCACCTGCGCCTCCTCCACCGCCGCCGCCACGGCCGCGCGCTGGGCGTCGTTGAAGGCCTCGGCCACCTGCCCGACCTCGTCGGTGCTCTCCACCCGCAGCCGCGGCACCTCGGCGTCCACGTCCACGCTGCCGCCCGCGCGCAGCCGTGCGGTCACCTCCGGCAGGCGCACCCGGGCGTGCTCCAGGGTGGCCGTGCGCAGGTCCTGCAGGCGCCTGCCCAGGCGCTGGGTGGCGCCCACCGCGACCGCGGAGGAGACCAGGGCGGCCACCAGGGCGGGCACGCTCACCAGCAGGACGCTGGTGCGCAGCTCGGCCGACTGCGAGCGGCTGAAGGCGATGACCCGGTCGATCTGGCCCTGTTCGACGTCGCGCATGCGCGCGTCCACGGCCTCGGCGGCGCCCTGCCAGGCGGTGGCGTTGACCGGCACGGTGGCCCCGCCCCGCACGGGCATGGAGATGATGCTCTCCTGGAGCTGGTAGATGCGCTGCACCTCGCTGTAGGACTCCAGCTCGATGTAGTCCTGGCCGTCCTCCTCGCTCATCTCGACCACGACCCGGTCCCAGGTGTAGTGCTGGGCTCCGGCCGCGGCGGCGAACTGTGCGTGGGCCTGGACGGGGAAGGAGTTGGTGGCCACCGCGTGGGCCAGGACGGTGTCCTGCTGGTTGAGGAGTTCGCGGGTGCGCATCAGCGAGGTCAGGGAGCGCAGGTGCGGGGCCTGGGCGGGGTCGGCGCGCTCGACCTGGCCGTCCCACACGCGCAGGCCCTGTTCGATGACCTCGTCGTAGACGGTGGAGGTCTCCTCC
The DNA here is from genome assembly GCF_000092985.1 of Nocardiopsis dassonvillei subsp. dassonvillei DSM 43111. Taxonomy (GTDB): domain Bacteria; phylum Actinomycetota; class Actinomycetes; order Streptosporangiales; family Streptosporangiaceae; genus Nocardiopsis; species Nocardiopsis dassonvillei. The sequence continues at coordinate 2,630,831 of NC_014210.1, read as the reverse complement.
AGGTCGATCTCGGTGGGGGAGGAGGCGTCCACCCGGGCGCGCAGGGTGTCGACGCGGTTGACGGCGGCGCGGAAGGCCAGGGCCTGTTCGGGCAGGTCCTGCACGTCGAAGGCGTCCAGGCTCCGGCTGAGGGCGTCCACGGCCTCGTCGGTGCGCTGGCGCGAGTAGGTCAGGTACAGGGCGGTGCGCTCGGTGCCCCAGGCCGCGTCCATGGTGGCGCGGCGTTCGCGCTGGAGCGCGCTGATGGTCTCCTCGACGGGGACGCCGACCTGTTCGGTGAAGGTGGCGGTGGTGCGCAGTTCACCGATGTCGCCGACGAGCAGGGCGGTGAAGGCGGCCCACAGGGCCAGCAGCACGGTGCTGGGGAACAGGACCAGCGTGATCATGCGGGCGCGAAGCGAACGGCGCTTGTTGTGGGGCATGGGCTCGCTTTGGGGGAGAGCGGCGGAGGCTACCTGCGGGGGTCCGCCGGGGTGGGGGAGGGGCCGGAGTTCCCCAGAGTGAACCGCTCAACGGGGGATTGCGCAAGCCTGAGGGGGACACAGTGTCCCATACGGGGAGGATCTGCGCAGGTGGGAAGGCTGGCCTCAGCTTGGTAACGCGAAATACTAAGCTACTAAGTACATTAAAATCTACGTCGTACAGTCGAGCCTTTGGTTTCTTGAACCTCCAAAAAGACAGAAGGAGCGGCTCCGCCGCACCGACCACCACAGGCTCCAACCTCACAGAACACGCGTACCGCAGGTGACCCCCACACCGCACACGGGTACGTAGCCCCCAACAGCCACCCGTACACGCACCGGCGCGTACGACCGCCACCGGGGGAGAGGGCCCACCATGAGACTCACCGAGGAACAGATCCGCGACGGCCTGACCCGCCTCACCGACTGGGAACTGGACCCCGCCGCACCCGCCATCCGCCGCACCGTGCGCCTGCCCGACTTCCCGGCCGCCATCGCCCTGGTCAACGAGATCGCCCAGGCGGCCGAACAGGTCGACCACCACCCCGACATCGACATCCGCTACGACACCCTGCACCTGGCGCTGAGCACCCACTCCGAAGGAGCCGTCACCGACAAGGACATGTCCCTGGCCGCCCGCGTGGACGAACTCATCCCCTGACCCCGACCCAGGGGGAGCAGCGCACAGGACCGCGCCCACCCGCCCCGGACCGCCGGGCGGGGCAGGGGCGGACCCTCAGCGCAGGCGCGCCCGGCGCATCTTGCCCGAGGCCGTACGAGGCAGCTCCTCCACGAAGTCCACCACCCGCGGCGCGGCGTGCGCGGCGAACCGCTCGCCCACCCACCCCTTGAGCTCCTCGGCCAGCTCCGGAGTGGCCTCGTGACCGGCGCCCAGAACCACCCGCGCACCGATCACCTGCCCGGCGAGCTCGTCGGGGATCGAGTACACCCCGCACTCCTCCACCGCCGGGTGGGCGTTGAGCACCGACTCCACCTCACTCGGACCGATCCGGTACCCGTAGGTCAAGATGGCGCCGTCGTCACGGGTGGAGAAGAACAACGACCCCTGCCGGTCCTGGATACCGGTGTCCCCGGTCAGGTAGTAGGCGCGGTCGGGGGTGAACCTGACCTGCGAGGCCCCCTCCTGACCGACGTAGCCCTCGAACCAGGCCAGCGGACTGCGCTCCAGGTCCACCGCCACACGCCCGTAGGCGCCCAGGGGAGCGGGGTCGTCGGAGATCGCCTCCAGGATCTGCACCCGCCAGCCCGGCAGCGCGGGACCGATCGCCCCCGGCGGCGGATCGGCCGGCCCCTGACCGGTGTCGCCGTTGGGCACGCCCACACACCAGCCCAGCTCGGTCTGCCCGTAGTGGTCGCGCACCGGGACGCCGAACACGTCGGTGACCCAGTCGATGACGTCGGGGGCCAGCGGCTCGCCCGCACTGGCCAGGCTCTGCACCATCACCTCGGGCGGCAGGGTCTTGGTGGCCGCGCGCAGCGTGCGGTAGGTGGTGGGATCGGCCGCCAGGTTGGTGACGCCGTGCACGCCCAGCACGTCCAGGGTCAGCTCCGGGTCGAAGAACCCGGCCCGCAGCGCCAGGGAGTTGTGCCCGGCCAGCAGCGGCGAGATGAGCCCGTGGTAGAGGCCGTAGGCCGCGCCGGGGTCGGCGGTGTTCCAGTAGACGTCGTCGTCGTGCACGCCCAGGCCGTAGTGGTGGTAGGCGTGCATGGCGGCCAGGGCGCGCACGGGCACCCGCACGCCCCGGGGCGGGCCGATGACCCCGGAGACGTAGACGACGGCCAGCGGGCCGTCCCCGCCCACGGCGGCGTCGGGGACGGACGGCGCCGCGGCTGCGCGGGCGGCCAGGCCGGTGAGGGTGTGGTCGCCCTCGTGGGCGGGCTCGGCGGCGGTGGTGGCGATGTGCCAGGGGCGGTCGGCGCCGGGGACGAGCTTGGCGCGGTACTCGGCGTCGCACACCACCAGGCGGGCGCCGGAGTCGGTGAGGCGCTCGTTGATGGCCGAGGGGGCGAAGGAGGAGAGCAGGGGGACCAGGACGGCGCCCAGACGCCACACGGCCAGGGCGGTGACGGTCAGGTCCACGCCCTTGGGGATGAGGGTGGCGACGCGGTCCCCGCTGGTGATGCCCAGGTCGGCCAGACCGGTGGCCAGGTCGCGGGAGCGCCGGGCGAGTTCGCCGAAGGTGAGGGTGGTGGCCTCCAGGGTGGGGCCGATCTCGGTGGTGGCGGTGGCGTGGGGGTCGTGGCGGTCGCAGAGGAGGTGGGCCACCGATGTGGTGGGTGTGTCGTAAGTGGCGAGCCAGTCGCGGACGTGGTGCTCCGGGTCGGGCACGGGCATCGGTGGCGGTCCTCTTTTTCGGTTGGTGTGGGGCTTTCGCGGGTTACGTCAACACTATGCCCACCTGTGAGCCTGGCCTCACTCGCGCGTCGCGTGGGCGCTGGGACATGATGTGGGGATGGATAGCGTCGCGGTGGTGGAACGTTTCGGTCTGGGTGCGGATGTGCGCCTGTGGCTGGAGGAGGCGGAGCGGCTGCCGGAGCCGGTGAGGGCTCTGGAGGTTCCGGTGGGTGCTGAGGCGGAGCGGGTGTTGGACCTGTTCGCGCTGGAGGCGGTGGACCGGGCCGAGGTGGCGGCGCTCTGGCCGGGTTCGGGTTCGGCGTCGGGGGAGTGGCCGCCGGAGCTGTGGTACCTGGTGGGGTGCATGTACCGGCGTCTGTGTGCGGACGCGGACCTGGCCCTGGGGGAGTGGCGGGACTGGCCGTCGTTGGTGGAGGCCGAGGACGCGCGGGTGCGCGCGGCGTCGCTGTGGGCGTTCGCGGCGCGGGTGCCCGCGCAGTTCGAGGCGCACGCGAAGCTGGGCGTGGATCCGGCGGTGACGGCGGCGACGCTGGCCGACGTGGGCGTGCAGGTGGCGCGGTCGCGGCGGATGTTCGGCCGGTTGGGCGTGGAGACGGCGGCGTGGGTGGCGGCGCAGTTCCGGGGGCGCCTGTACTGGGTGGGCGGGTTGCAGCTGGAGCCGGGGGTGCTGACTGACCAGGGCGGTGTGGAGTGGTACGCCCGGGAGGAGGCGGCGCGGCTGGGCCCGGGGATGGGTCGCGGGGACTTGGCGCTGCGGTTGCACATTCCTTCGGGGGGCCTGGACCCGGCGTCGGTGGACGACGCGCTGGGGCGGGCGCGGGGGTTCGCGCGGGCGCACCTGGGGTTCGATCCGGTGGTGGCCACGTGTACGTCGTGGTTGCTGGACCCGCAGTGGGAGGAGGTGTTGGGGGAGGGCTCCAACATCGTGGGGTTCCAGCGGCGGTTCACGCTGGTGGGGCGCGGGCAGCCGGGGGAGTCGGACGTGTTCCGGTTCGTGTTCGGGATGCCGGTGGTGGACGTGGCCGCGGCCGGTCGGCGTACGCGGTTGGAGCGTGCGGTGGTGGAGCGGTTGGAGTCGGGGGGTGCGTGGCAGGTGCGCACGGGGTGGTTGCGGCTGCCCGGATAGGGACCGTGTGTGCGTTCCCCGGGACCCGCGACCGCCGCGGGTCCCGGGGAAGGCGGTCGCCGGGGGTGCGGGGCGGCGGGAGGGGTTCGTCGGGCGCGGCTGGGCCGGGGCGGAGGTTGAGGTCTTCGTCCGGTTGCGGGGAGCCGTTCAGGCCTGTGGGGCGTGAGGGCGTGGACGGGAGAGGGGCTGTTCCGGCTCTACTTTACATAATGTGCATTATCGGCGATATGGGAGTGCCTGCGGGGAAGGGGTTCGCTGCTCTGCGGGACGTGTGCGCGCGCACGGGCGTCGGGTGACCGTTGCGGGCCCGGTCGGATGTCTGGAGCCCGGAGCCGCTGCGTATCCGGAGTCCATGGCGGCCGCGTCCCGGCCCTGGAGGCTGGCGCACGGGAGCGATTGGCTGGCCGTCCTCGGCGCGGCTGCGACCTGGCCTGTCGCCCGCTCCGGTGCGCGGAGACCGACCCATCCCTTCGGAGTGTCCAGGCCGACCTCGGCGCCGGGTGCCTCAGCGTGGGCGCCCCGGGGGCCGCGTTCGCCCCGATGTCGGGCGTCGTGCGGCAGCCCGCGACCCGGGTGTCTTCCCCCGCAGTGGTCGTCCAGGCGGGGCGCGAGGTCCCGGTGCGGCGGGTCGGCTCCAGGGAGAAGGCGCTGGTGGGCGGCGGGGTGTCCCCTGCGAACGCGCCCCTCTCCCGATTCCTCCATGTTTCATGCATAAACCGTGTTATGCATGATTTTGTAGGGTTTTGTACTTCTATGCGAAGTTTCGTGGCGGTTGGCTGGCCGCCGAGTCGCTCACCGGTGACCGCCGCCCCTCCCTTCGCGCTCGACCCCGTGCCCCGCCGGGCTCCTTCGCCCGTGTGCGCCCACCCCGCCCCGCCCGCTCCCCTCCTCCCCCGCCCGAACCTTCGGGTCCGGCGTCGCACGCGAAGCGGCTCCCCGCGTTTCCCCTCCCCCGCCCCGGGCAGGAGGGCGGCGCGGCGAACAACGGTTCCCCGCCCGGGCCGGACGACCCCGCGGCACGTCGCCCGTGATCTGACGATCACACAGGGTTACCGTAGTCGGATCGGGTGCGGACTCCCCCGGTCCACCGGCCCGCCGCTCCCCCTCCGCGCACGAAGGCACCCTCCCGGGAGGACGAGGCATGGCCCTGCAAGAGGACGAACTACGAGGCGTGGACGCCTACTGGCGGGCCGCGAACTACCTGTCGGTCGGGCAGATCTACCTGCTGGACAACCCGTTGCTGCGTGAGGAACTGCGGCCCGAGCACATCAAGCCGCGCCTGCTGGGGCACTGGGGCACCACCCCGGGGCTGAACTTCTGCTACGCGCACCTGAACCGGGCGATCCGTGATCGGGACCTGGAGATGATGTACGTGATGGGGCCGGGGCACGGCGGTCCGGCCGCGGTGGCCAACGCCTGGCTGGAGGGCACCTACAGCGAGGTGTACCGGCACGTGAACCAGGACGTGGAGGGGATGCGGCGGCTGTTCCGGCAGTTCTCCTTCCCCGGCGGGGTGCCCAGCCACGTGGCGCCCGAGACGCCGGGGTCGATCCACGAGGGCGGGGAGCTGGGGTACTCGCTGGCGCACGCCCAGGGCGCGGCCTTCGACAACCCCGACCTGGTGGTGGCGTGCGTGGTGGGCGACGGGGAGGCCGAGACGGGCCCCCTGGCGGGCAGTTGGCGCGGCAACGCGTTCCTGGACCCGGTGCACGACGGCGCGGTGCTGCCGATCCTGCACCTGAACGGGTACAAGATCGCCAATCCCACGGTGCTGGCGCGGATCCCCGAGCGGGAACTGCTGTCCTACTTCGAGGGGCTGGGGTACCGGCCGCTGCTGGTCAGCGGTGAGGATCCGGAGTACATGCACAGGCGGATGGCCGAGGCGGTGGACGAGGCTCTGGAGGAGATCGCGCGGATCCAGCACCGGGCGCGGGTGTCGGGTGTGCGCGGGCGCGCGGTGTGGCCGGTGGTGATCCTGCGTTCGCCCAAGGGGTGGACGGGGCCGGCGGAGGTGGACGGTGTGCCGGTGGAGGGGACGTGGCGTTCCCACCAGGTGCCGTTGGGCCAGGTGCGTTCGGACGAGGGGCACCTGAGGCAGTTGGAGGAGTGGATGCGCTCCTACCGGCCCGAGGAGTTGTTCGAGGAGTCGGGTGCCCCGGTGGCCGAGGTGCGCGCGCAGGCCCCGGAGGGCGAACGGCGGATGAGTGCGAGTCCGCACGCCAACGGCGGGGTGCTGCGTCGGGAGCTGGTGCTGCCGGACTTTCGCGGGTACGCGGTGGACGTGGGCCGGAACGGGACGCAGACCGGTGAGGCGACTCGGGTGCTGGGCCGTTTCCTGCGGGACGTGATCCGGTCCAATCCGCGCACGTTCCGGTTGATGGGGCCTGACGAGACGGCCTCCAACCGGTTGGACGCGGTGTTCGAGGCCTCGGACAAGGAGTGGCAGGCCGAGCGGCTGGCGACCGATGAGCACCTGGGGCCCGGCGGCCGGGTGATGGAGGTGCTCAGCGAGCACCTGTGCCAGGGGTGGTTGGAAGGGTACCTGTTGACCGGGCGGCACGGGCTGTTCGGCTGTTACGAGGCGTTCGTGCACATCGTGGACTCGATGTTCAACCAGCACGCGAAGTGGTTGAAGGTGTCCCGGGATCTGCCGTGGCGGCGGCCGATCTCGTCGTTGAACTACCTGTTGACCTCGCACGTGTGGCGTCAGGACCACAACGGGTTCACCCACCAGGATCCGGGGTTCCTGGACGTGGTGCTCAACAAGCCCGCGGAGGTGGTGCGCGTGTACCTGCCGCCGGACGCCAACACGCTGTTGTCGGTGGCCGACCACTGCCTGCGCTCCAGCGACTACGTGAACGTGGTGGTGGCGGGCAAGCAACCGGGGCTGGGGTACCTGTCGATGGAGGAGGCGGTGGCGCACTGCGCGCGCGGGATCGGGATCTGGGAGTGGGCCAGTACCGACGGTGGGGCGGATCCGGACGTGGTTCTGGCCTGTGCGGGTGACGTGCCCACGTTGGAGGTTTTGGCGGCCGCGGACCTGGTGCGCCGCTGGTTGCCGGGGGTGCGGGTACGGGTGGTCAACGTGGTGGACCTGATGCGGTTGCTGCCCGACAGCGATCACCCGCACGGGTTGCCCGACGCCGAGTACGACGCCCTGTTCACCACGGACAAGCCGGTGGTTTTCGCCTTCCACGGGTATCCGTGGCTGGTGCACCGGTTGACCTACCGCAGGGCGGGCCACGCGAACCTGCACGTGCGCGGATACCGGGAGCGGGGCACGACGACCACACCGTTCGACATGGTGATGCTCAACGACCTGGACCGGTTCCATCTGGTCATGGACGTGATCGACCGGGTTCCGGGACTGGGCCAGCGGTCGGCCCAGGTGCGTCAGCGGATGGTGGACGAGCGGTTGCGGCACCGCGCCCACACCCGGGAGTTCGGTGAGGATCCGGCGGAGATCCGTGAGTGGGTGTGGCGGTACTGATGCGTGTTCTGGTGGTCAACGCGGGGTCCTCCAGCCTGAAGCTGGGGGTGGTGGACGGTGACGGCGCGGTGCTGGCCTCGGAGTCGCTCGCGGCGCGTGGGGGGCACTGGGACCCGCGGGAACTGAGCCGGGCGCTGGAGGGTGTGCCCGAGGTGGACGCGGTGGGTCACCGTGTGGTGCACGGGGGCGGTGAGTTCGTCGATCCGGTGCGGTTGGACGCCTCGGTGGTGGAGCGGTTGCGGGCGTGGGGTTCGTTGGCGCCGCTGCACCAGCCCAAGGCGTTGGAGGCGATCGAGGCGGTGGGGCGGGTGTTGCCGGGGTGTGCGGCGGTGGCGTGTTTCGACACCGCCTTCCACTCCGGTCTGCCGGAGGTGGCGTCGACGTACGCGGTGCCCGAGCGGTGGCGACGGGAGTGGGGGGTGCGCCGGTACGGGTTCCACGGGCTCTCGCACGCCTATGTGTCGCGGCGGGCGGCGGAGTTGACCGGTGGTGAGCGTGTGGTGAGCGCGCATCTGGGGTCGGGTGCGTCGTTGGCGGCGGTGGCGGGCGGCCGGTGTGTGGACACCACGATGGGGTTCACCCCGTTGGAGGGGGTGGTGATGGCCACGCGTTCGGGGAGTGTGGATCCGGGGTTGGTGGTGTGGTTGGTGCGCCATGGCGGGTTGTCGGTGGAGGAGGTCCAGCGGGGGTTGGAGCGCGAGTCGGGGTTGTTGGGGCTTGCGGGGACCGAGGACATGCGTGAGGTGTTGGAGCGCGACGACGCGCGGGCGCGGTTGGCGCTGGGGGTGTACGTGCACCGGTTGTGTGCGGGTGTGGCGTCGATGGCGGCGGCGCTGGGCGGGGTGGACACGTTGGTGTTCACCGGTGGTGTGGGCGAGGCGGCGGCTCCGGTGCGTGAGCGTGTGGCGCGGGGGCTGGGTTTCTTGGGTGTGGGTGTGGATGGTGCGGTGAATGCGGCTGTGGAGGGTGAGGCGGAGGTGACGGGTGTGGGTGCGCGGGTGCGCACGTTGGTGGTGCCCTCGCGTGAGGACGTGGAGATCGCGGCGGGGGTGCGGCGGGTGCTGGGCGGGGGGTGAGTGCCTCTCCCCCGGTTTCTGTGCCTTGTCTGGGTTCTTCGCGCGGTTTCGCTTCCGGGGTTCCTGGTGGGTGCGGGGTGTCGCCGTGCCGTCGTGGTCGGGTGCCTCCTCCTCTTCCTCGCTGCCGTGCGGTTCCCGGGTGCGTCGTGGTGTCCTCTCCCCCGCTGCCGGGTGTCCGACGGGTTCGGACGTGTTCGGCACCCGGTGGAGGCGGGCGGTGGAAGCGCCCGCGGAATCGGGGATGCTGGGGGTATGAGTGCTCAGACGGGGCCTGTGGCCGAGGCTGTGGAGCAGTACCTGGTGGCGCGTCGGGCGGCCAAGCCCTCCCCGCATACGGTGGCCGCTTACCGGCGTGATCTGCGCGGGGTGTTGGGGTGTGTGGCGCAGGTGATGGGTGTGGAGCCTGAGCAGGTGGAGTGGCAGGACCTGGAGGCGGGGGTGCTGCGGGCGGCGTTCGCGGAGTTCGCCGGGGAGCGGGCGGCCTCCAGCGTGGTGCGGGCGTGGTCGACGTGGAACGGGTTCTTCGGGTTCTGGGTGTCGGAGGGGGTGGTGGCGGGAAATCCGATGTCGGCGGTGCCGCGGCCGCGGGTGCGCCCTTCGGGGCCCAAGCCGTTGATGGGCGAGGACACGCCGGAGCGGTTGTTGGAGGCGTTGGCGCGGGGTGCGCGCAAGGCGCGTGATCCGTGGCCGGAGCGGGACCTGGCGGTGTTGGCGTTGGCGCTGCTGACGGGGATGCGGTCGGCGGAGATGTTGTCGCTGCGGGTGGAGTCGGTGGGCGGGCGTTCGGGTGAGCGCCGTATCCGGGTGGTGGGCAAGGGCGGGGGTGAGCGGGTCCTGCCGATCGAGGTGCCGTTGGAGGCGTTGTTGGAGGCCTATCTGGTCTCGCGGCGTGAGCGGTTCGGGGTGGTGCGGGGGTCGGATCCGTTGTTGGTGGACAACCGGGGTGAGGGGTTGCGCCGGGGCGGGCTGCAGTATCTGGTGCAGCAGTGTTACAAGCACGCGGGTGTGCACGACCGGGTGGCGCGGGGGACGCTGGTGCACGCGTTGCGGCACACCTTCGCGACGCGGTTGGCGGAGGACGGGGCGTCGGTGTCGGAGATCATGCATCTGCTGGGGCACGCGTCGGTGGCGTCGTCGCAGGCCTACATCGAGGTGACGGCGCGGGCGCAGCGGGAGGCGGCGTCGTCGAACCGTACGTACGGGGTGCTGCGGCGTCTGGTGGCCGAGGGCGGGGGCGGCTGAGTCGGGGTGTGGCTAGGCTTTGCCTGTGGATACGACTTATTTGACTGTGTCATCGGTGAACGTGAACGGGTTGCGGGCCGCGGCGAAGAAGGATCCGGGGTTCGTGGGGTGGTTGGCGGGCACGGACGCCGATGTGGTGTGCCTTCAGGAGACGCGGGCCGAGGCCGAGCAGTTGCCGGCGGGTGTGGTGGCGCCTGAGGGGTGGCACGTGGTGTTGGCTCCGGCCGCGGCGCGGGGGCGTGCGGGGGTCGCGGTGTACTCGCGGCGTGAGCCCGACGAGGTGCGGGTGGGGTTCGGGCATGCCGAGTTCGAGGACGCGGGCCGGTATGTGGAGGTGGACCTGGGTGGGGTGACGGTGGCGAGCCTGTACCTGCCCTCGGGTGAGGTGGGCACCGAGCGCCAGGAGGAGAAGGAGCGTTTCATGGAGGCGTTCCTGCCGTATCTGGTCAAGCGGCGGGCCGAGGTGGAGGAGCGCGGTCGTGAGCTGGTGGTGTGCGGGGACTGGAACATCGCCCATGCCGAGGTGGATCTGAAGAACTGGCGGGCCAACCGTAAGAACGCGGGGTTCCTGCCCGAGGAGCGGGAGTGGTTGTCGCGGGTTCTGGATGAGGCGGGGTTCGTGGACGTGGTGCGGTCGTTGCATCCGGACCAGGAGGGGCCCTACACGTGGTGGTCCTACCGTGGTCGTGCCTTCGACAACGACGCGGGGTGGCGGATTGATCTTCAGGTGGCCACGCCGGGGTTGGCGGGGTGTGCGGTGGACGCGCGGGTGGAGCGTGCGTCCGAGCATGCGGGTCGTTGGTCGGATCACGCTCCGGTGACGGTGCGCTACCGGGTGCGGTAGGAGGAGGCGGTCATGGGTGTGCCGATCGTTCTGGTGCACGGGTTGCGGGTGTCGGGGACTATGTGGCGCCCGCAGGTGGAGTTGTTGGAGAGCGAGGGGCGCACGGTGGTGGTCCCCGATCTTCCTGGGCACGGGTCGCGGCGGGGTGAGGAGTTCTCGCTGGGGCGTGCGGTGGACGCGGTGTTGACGGCGGTCGACAGTGTGGGCGGCCGGGCGCTGGTGGTGGGGTTGAGCCTGGGCGGGTTCGTCTCGATCGCGACGGCGGCCGCCGCTCCGGGGAAGGTGGCGGGGTTGGTGGCGGCCGGGTGTACGGCCAAGCCCGCGCAGTTGTTGGCGCAGGTGTACCGGATCCCGGCGGTGTTGATGGATCGGTTGCCGGACAAGGGTGCGGCGGTCAACGAGCGGTTCCACCGGTTGACGTTGCGTGATGGTGCGGCGGACGCGGTGTTGGGGGGTGGTTTGGCGGTGGAGGCGGCCACGGCGGTGATCGACGCGGTCTCGGAGATGGACGTGTTGGCGGCGTTGGCGTCGTATGAGGGGCCGGTGTGGTTGATCAACGGGGCGCGGGACCACTTCCGGATCCATGAGAAGCGTTTCTTCGACTCGTGTGTGGATGGTCGGTTGGTGAACGTGCCGCGGGCGGGGCACATGGTGAGTCTGGATCAGCCGGTGAATTTTTCGCGGATCGTCGCGGACGCGGCTGATGTGGTGTCGGGGCGTGAGCGTGTGCGGCGTGCGGTGGAGGCCGGGGAGGGCTGAGGCCGCTGCGGCCGCGGGGGGCGGGGGTTGGTGTGCCTTCGCCCCCCTTCGCGTGTCAGGGGGTGGGTGCGGGCAGGCGGAAGTAGATGGCGGGGTTGTGGTGGCCGGGGTGCAGGGGTGTGGTCAGGCCGAGTTCTTCCTTGAGTTCGCGTAGGGCGCGGTGGGTGTGGGGTGCGCGGGCGGCGGAGGCGGTGAAGAAGCCGGTGGTGTGGGTGGTGAGCCAGGCCATGACGTGGGCGCCTTCGGTGAAGGGCGGGGTGGAGTGGTGGCGGAAGACGTCGTGGACGGTGACGGTGGTGTGCGGGGGCAGGGTGGGCAGCAGGTGGTGCAGGTACCAGCGGGCGAACCAGCCCTGGTGGGTGGCGTTGATGTGCAGGTGGTCGGTGCGCGGGGGCAGGTGGGCGGTGCTGGTGCGGATGTCGCCGTGGGTGAAGGTCCAGCGGGTGCGGGCCAGGTCGGTGGGGACGTGGCGGGGTGCGTGGTCGCGGGTGTCGAAGGAGTGCAGGTGGCCGGTGCCGTTGTCGCGTAGGGCGGACAGGATCCAGGTGGTGGACCAGCCGTGGTCGGTGCCGATCTGGACGGTGTGGGCGGGGGCGTTCTCGCGCAGGAGCAGGTAGGTGATCTCGGCTTCGATGTCGTCGGTGCAGGGGCGCAGGTGGGGGTTGGCGGTGTGGTGGTGGCGCATCTGGTCGCGGACGCGGGCCAGGTCGTCGCGGTGGGTGCGGTAGAGGTGGCGGATGTGGTCGAGGTCGATGGTGGTGGGCATGTGGTTTCCCCGGGTGCGGCATGGACACGGTGTGGTTGCTGAAAGTAGCAGTGTTGTCGCCGTGTGTTCATCTGGGGGTGGGTGTGTCGTTGTGCGCGGGAGGGCTCAGCGGCCGGTGTTGGGGCGGATGAGGCCGGAGTCGTAGGCGGCTATCACGGCCTGGGTGCGGTCGCGGACGCCGAGCTTGGTGAGGATGTGGGAGACGTGGGTCTTGACGGTCTCGGTGCCCAGGAAGAGGCGGTCGGCGATCTCGGCGTTGGTGAGCCCCTGGGCCATGAGGGTGAGGGTCTGGGACTCGCGCTGGGTGAGGGTGGCCACGGCGCGGGCGGCGGGTGTGGGGGCGGCGGGTTGGGTGGCGGCCAGGTGGCGCAGGGCGGTGGGAAAGAGCAGGGTGTCGCCGCGGTGGGCGAGGCGGATGGCGGCCAGGATGTCCTCGGGCGGGGTGCGTTTGAGGAGGAATCCGTGGGCGCCCGCGCGTAGGGCGCCCCAGACGTAGTCGTCGTTGTCGAAGGTGGTGAGGACGATGACGCGGGGCGGGTGGGTCAGGGTGGTGTGCAGGGTGCGGGTGGCCTGGATGCCGTCCAGGCGGGGCATGCGCACGTCCATCAGGACCAGGTCGGGTCGGGTGCGTCGGACCAGGTCGGGTACGTCGGCGCCGTCGTCGGCCTGGCCGGTGACCCGCATGTCGTCCTCGGCGTTGATGAGGGCGGCCAGTCCGGCGCGGATGAGGGCTTCGTCGTCGACGAGGTTGATGGCGATCACGGTTGTTCTTTCCAGGTCAGGCGGCAGGTCAGGCGCCAGGTGCCGTGGTGGGGGCCGGCGGTGAGCGTGCCGCCGAGCAGGTGGGCTCGTTCGCGCATGCCGGTGATGCCGTGGTGGCCGCGCCCTCGCGGGGTGCGGTGGGCGCGGGTGGGCGGGAGGGGGTTGGTGAGGGTCAGGGTCAGGGCGGTGGGGGTGATGTCCAGGGTGAGGGTGAGGGGTTGGCCGGGGGCGTGGCGCAGGGCGTTGGTGAGGGCTTCTTGGCTGATGCGGTAGGTCTCGCGGGAGAGCAGGGCGGGGACGTGTGCGGGGTCGCCGTTCAGGTGCAGGGTCAGGTCGGTGCCGGTGTGTTGGGTGGCGCGGGCCAGGTGGGGCAGGTGGGCCAGGTCAGGGGGTGTGGTGCGTGGGGTGGGGGTGTTCTCGCGCAGGATGCCCAGTGCGTGGTCGAGGTCGGCGGTGGCGGTGCGGGCCTGGTCGGCGATGTGGGTGAGGGCCTGTCGGGCGAAGTCGGGGTCGGTGTCGAGCAGGCGGGCGGCGGTGGCGGCTTGGAGGGTGACCACGGACAGGGCGTGGCCCAGGGAGTCGTGGAGTTCGCGGGCCAGACGGTTGCGTTCGGCGAGGGTGTGGGCGTGGGCCTGGGCGGCGGCCAGGCGTTCGGTGGGTGAGGGGCCCAGCAGGCGGGGTGCGGCCAGGGTGAGCAGGTGGCCGACCAGGGCGGTGGTGTAGACCAGGGCGGCGAGCAGGGCGAGGCCGATGAGGGGGCCCAGGGCGCGCTGGGCGGGGGTCAGGGCGGTCTGGCCCATGAAGGTCAGGGGGCCCTGGGCGATGGTGGCGACGTCGCGGGTCAGGGGTGCGACGGCCAGGAGGGCGGCCTCGGTCAGGGCGACCATGGTGAGCAGGCACACGGCCATGCCGGTGAGCATGTGCAGGCACAGCCACAGGCTGGTGCGGGCGTTGCTGCGCCAGGTGGGGTTGGGGCGGGGTGTGGAGGTGAGGGGGCCGCGGAGCAGGGCGCGGGCCAGGTGGGTCTGGGCGCTGCGGGTGCCGGGCAGGTAGGCGGTGGCGGCGACGGCGGCCAGGGCCGCGGTGAGGGTCAGGGCGAAGGCGGCGGGTGCGGGGGTGGGGTTGACGAGGGTCGCCAGGACGAGGGCGGCCATGGCGTAGGGCATCAGGAGCGCGCCGCCGATGACGAGGTAGGCCCAGCGCCGGTAGGTGTGGGCGCTGGTGAGCGGGCGCAGGAGCGGGGTGAGGTGGCGCACGTGGGTGATCGTGGCACAGGCGGGGGCGGTGGCGCCTCCCCCGGCGGGGTGAGGCTGGGGGTGTGTTCGGGGGTGGGGTGTGTTCGCGGCCCGGGCGTCGCCCGGTGTGGTGTTGACGGGCGCCCCTCCCCCGTGTGTCCCCCGCGTGCGGGGTGAGCGGGGCCCGGGTTGGGTGCGGTGGGCGTTTCGCGGGAGGTGAGGGCCCGTCGGTGACTGTTGCATATGGCACATGATGGGGTCATCCGCTGTTTTTTGAGGGGCCGGTCCTGTCCAGGGGGTGGGATGCTGCCTAAGGTTGGCCAGGTGACAAGCAGTGCGACGCCGCCCCCGAGCGCGGCCAACCAAACGCAGACCCCCGGTGCCGGACTGGCCCACTCGCTCCGGCGCCGCCACATGGCGCTGATCGCGATCGGCGGTTCGGTGGGCGCCGGGCTCTTCATCGGCTCCGGGTCGGTCATCCAGATGGCGGGCCCGGCGGCGGTGCTCTCCTACGTCCTGGCGGGGGCGCTGGTGTTCTTCACCCTGCGCGCCCTGGGTGAGATGGTGGTGGCGGTCCCGGCCGGGGGCTCCTTCTCCGACTACGCCCGCCTGGCCTTCGGTCCCCGTGCCGGTTTCACCATCGGGTGGGTGTACTGGTGGATGTACGCGGTGCTGGTGGCCGCGGAGTCGGTGGCCGGTGCGGCGATCCTGGGCCAGTGGGTGCCGGGGGTGCCCGGGTGGGCGCTGGCGCTGCTGGTGCTGTTGTCGATGACGGTGGCCAACCTGGTGTCGGTGCGGGTGTTCGCCGAGACCGAGTCGTTCTTCTCGTTGGTGAAGGTGGCCACGATCGTGGCGTTCCTGTTGATCGGCGGCCTGTGGGCGGTGGGTCTGTGGAGCGGCGCGGACGGCTCCAGTGTGGCCAACCTGTGGGAGCACGGCGGGGTGGCGCCCAACGGGTGGGTGGCGGTGCTGGCCGCCACGGTGGTGGTGCTGTTCGCCTTCGGCGGGGTGGAGATCATCACCGTGGCCGCGGGCGAGAGCTCCGAGCCCGAGCGCGGTGTGGCCTCGGCGGTGACCAACGTGCTCTGGCGGATCGGGCTGTTCTATGTGGCCTCGATCGTGGTGGTGGTGATGGTGCTGCCGTGGAACAGCGTGGATCCGGGGCGCAGCCCGTTCGTGGCGGTGATGGAGCACGTGGGTGTGCCCGGGGCGGCGCTGATCATGGAGATCGTGGTCCTCATCGCGGTGCTGAGCGTGTTGAACGCGGCGATGTACACCTCCTCGCGGATGCTGTTCACGCTGACCCGGCAGGGGGACGCCCCGCGGGTGCTGCGCGGGACCAACCGGCGGGGTGTGCCGGTGCGGGCGATCCTGCTCGGCACCGTGGTGGGGTACGGGGCGGCGGTGGCCGACTACCTGTGGCCCGACCGGGTGTTCCCGTTCCTGGTGGCCTCCATCGGCGCGATCCTGCTGGTGCTGTTCCTGACCATCTGCGCCTCGCAGCTGGTGGTGGGGGCGCGGGTGCGTCGGCGTGAGCCGCAGCGGCTGACCCTGCGGATGTGGGCGTTCCCGTACCTGACGTGGGTGGTGCTGGGGGGTCTGGTGACGATCTTCGTGGCGATGGTGGTCATCCCCGACCAGCGTCAGGCGCTGCTGGCGTCGGTGGGGTCGGTGGTGGTGGCGCTGGTGGCCTATGAGTTCCGGCGCCGGTGGGGGCGTACGCCGCCCACGGACCGGGTGCTGGCGGTGCCCGACCGGCCCGACGCGGAGGCGCTGCGCCGTCACCCGGGCGCCGACTAGCGCGCTTCGGGGAACGGTGGTCGGGCGGGGGTCGCGGTGGCGGTTCCGGCCCGGGCTTCGACCGACGCGGCGGTCTGGCGGGGCTCCGCTCCCGGTGGGGGCGGGGCCCCGTTGCCGTGGATACGGTTCCCTCCCCCGGAACGGATGCCCGTCTTGAGGTGATGTGATGCCGTTTCTGGGTTTTGTCGCTAAGGTGCTGCGCAACCTCTGAGAGGAGCACCCCCGTGCGACACTTCGTCGGCTTCCTGTCCGGTCTGATCCTGGGTCCGCTGCTGGTCCTGCTGGCGGGGTGGGCGTTCACCCACCTGCGCGGTCTGCACGCGGTCGGTCTGGGCGCCCTGCAGGGTTCGGGGCCCCTGGCGGTGGCCGGGTTGGTGGGTATGGGGCTGTTGGTGGCGATGGTGGCGGTGCCGCCGCGGTTGACGCCGATGCTGCCGCTGGGCGCGGCGCTGGCGGTGGGGTCGCTGAGCGGCCTGGCGGTGTGGCGGATGTACCTGCTGGAGCGGTTGCCGCAGCTGCCCGGGACCGAGGGCGCCCTGGTGCTGCTGCCGTTGGGGGTGTTCGTGCCCTTGGTGGTGGTGCTGGTGGCCCCGGTGTTCGTGGGGCAGCGCTGGCGCCGTGAGGATGATGAGGGCCCCACCGAGGAGGAGGAGTACTTCGAGGGCCTGTACGAGGACGAGCCGGACCCCCGGGGCACGCGCGGTGCGGCCGAGTCGGTGCCCCACACCCCCCGGCACCGGGCCTGAGACAGGGACGTCCGGGGTCCGGCGCGGGCCGTCAGCGCCAGGCGGGCCCCCAGCCGGAGCTGTTGGACACCCCGGGCGGCAGGGGCGGCAGGATGCCGTTGCCGCCGGTGGGTTCGGCGGGAGGCCGGGGTGCGCGGGGCGGTTCGGGCCGCTGCGGACGCGCGGAGGGTTCGGCGGGAGCGGGCCGGGCCGGGGCGCGTGGGGGTTGGGCGGGTTCGGGGCGGGGTGCGCTCTGGGGCTCGGGCGGGGCCGCCGGCTCGGGTGCGGGGGGTTCCTCGGGCAGGAAGCCGCGGACCCGGAGGGGTTCGGCCTCCTCGGTGCCGAGTACGACCGGTTCGGGCAGCGGCGGGTGCTGGTCCTCGTCGGTGGTGGGGATGGCCGGTTCGGCCGGGGCGACGCGCTTCCACCACAGCGCGGCCTCCTCGGGGGGCAGTTCGGCCTCCACCTCCAGCCAGCCGCGTACCTGGGGGTGGCGCCGGGCGGCGTTCCAGGAGCGGGGGTAGGGCTGTTCGTCCAGGACCAGCAGGTGTTCGCCCTCCAGGGTGGGGATCTCGGCGGGCAGGCCCTCGTTCCACACCCAGGTGCCGTCGTGGGCGACCAGGTTCCACCAGCCGCGCACGGTCTGGGCGGCGGGGTCGGGGGCGCTGTCGCGGAAGGCGGCGACCCAGCGCGGGTCGGGCGGGTCCCCGGGCAGGCCCTGGCGGCGGGGGCCGATGAGGGCGTCGGCGAGCAGGGTGTGCAGCTGGGCGTTGTCGCCGATGCCCTCGAAGCGGACGCGGAAGGCGCGCTGGGAGGCGCGGTCCAGGACCAGGGCGCCGGTGGCCTCGGCCATGCGCAGCAGGTCGCGGACCTGGACGAACTCGGTGAGCAGGTCGGCGAGCTGGTTGGCGATGGCCAGGAGTTCGGCGTGCAGGGAGGGGTCGCGGCGCATGTGGGCGCGCACGGGGGCCTCGCTGAGCATGGTCCTGGCGGCCAGGCCGTGGCGGCGGATGGTCCACCAGCACATGGTGGCGCCGGGGGCGTCGTTGCCCAGGTCGGAGCTCACGCGGGCCTCGGCGTCGGCGGTGACGGCGTCGGGGTCGGGCGGGGCGTCGTTGCCGGTGCGTTCCCAGGCGCGGACGAAGACGATGGCGCCCCGGCCCATGGTGCGCAGGCGGCGCAGGACCTCAATGCCGGTGGGGCCGGGGTCGGTGCCCATCTCGACTAGGGCTCCGGCGACCACGGACAGGTCGGCGATGATGCCGGGGGCGGCGTGGTCTCCCGAGAGCAGGGGGGCCAGGGCCTCCAGGGCGAGTTCGCGTTCGGAGGCGGGGATCTGGGAGGCCAGCACGTAGACCTTGTGGACGGCCGGGGGGAAGTGTTGGGGGTCGGTGGCGACGGAGGCGTCGATCAGTTCTTGGAACGCCGCGCGAAACTCGTCGACCATGGGCCCGTCCCCTTTCTCACGGAACCAACCTAATGTCTCATCAGGGAAGGATCGCACTTTAACTGGTGATTTCGAGTACTACTGGTGTGTTTGTTGGCAAGCTGAGATGCCCAAGGGGCCCAGGAGGGCGGGGTCACAGGCCCAGCCGGGTGACGGCGTTGTCCTCCAGCGGGTTGGCGGTGCGGATGTAGTCGTGGACCGTGCGCGGGTTGGTCCAGCGGCCCTGGCGCATGATCTCGCGGTCGCTGGCCCCGCCCAGCGCGGCCTGGGTGGCGAACCCCGCCCTCAGGGAGTGCCCGCCGAAGTCGTCGGGGTCCAGCCCGGCGCGGCGGGCGTAGCGTTTGACCAGCTCCCCCACGGCCCGGCCCGACATCGGGCGCGACCCGAGGTGGCCGTGGCGGTCCACGGCGGGCAGCAGGGGGCGCTCGGAGCCGTCGGCCAGGTCCGTGCCCGGCCAGCCCTGGCACAGATGGGCCAGGGCCCCCTCGGGGCGGGGGCGCTCCAGCAGGGCGGCCACCGCCTCCTCACCGCCCGCGCGGTGGGTCTCGACCAGGGCGGCCCAGTCGGCGTAGGCGCACACCGGGCAGGTGTGGCGGTGCCGCCCCCGGGGCAGGGCGACCCGTTGGCCGTGGCGGCCCTCCTGGTCGGTCTTGGTCGCGCCCAGTGCCACCACCAGGGCGGGGGCACCGGTGGCGGGGTCGGTGTGCAGGGTCAGGTCGTCGAAGGTCAGCGCGGCCAGTTCGCTGCGGCGCAGGGCCCCGCCGAACCCGGTCAGCAGCAGCAGGGTGTCGCGTCTGCGGGCCACCCCGTGGGGGTGTTCGGGGCCCGGGCGCACCGACAGCAGCGCCTCCAGGACGGGCAGGATGACCGGTTCCTTGCGGCGCGGGCGGGCCCGGCGGGTGCGGCGGATGCCGCGCAGGGTCATGCGCACGACCTCGGCGCGGGTGGGCGAGTCCAGGCCGTGGGCGCCGTGCACGGCGGCGATGGCGGCGGCGCGCCGTTCGATGCTGGAGGGGGCCAGGGCCCAGCCGGTGTCGTCGGGGGTGCGCTCCTGGGCGCAGGCGGCCAGGTACACGGCCACGTCCACCGGGTCGGCGGGCAGGGACTGGCGTTCCTGGGCCAGGCACCAGGCGGTGAAGGAGGTCCAGTCGGCGCGGTAGGCGCGCAGGGTGTTGGGCGACTGGGCGCTGGCCAGGTAGCGGCCCAGGGTCTGGGCCTGTTCGGTGTCGAAGCGCTCGCGGACGCGGGCCAGGGCGCGGGTGTCGACCAGGACGCTGGGGGTGGCCTGTTCCAGGCGGGCGCGCACGGCCCCGGGCAGGGCGATCTCGTGGGCGGGCGCGGGGTCGGGGGTGGGCTGGGGTGTGTTCACGGTCATCCATGATGGCCCAGGGGCCCGTGCGAAGGCGGCAGGCGGCGCGGGTGCCCGGGGCGGCGGAGCGGTCGGGGCGGTGTGTCAGCCGAACAGGTGGGCGGTCAGGGCGTCCCAGAGTTCGGCCGGGGGCATGACCCACAGCAGGGGCAGGGCCGAGACGAGCAGGGCCGCGGTGAACCCGATCGCGGCGATCCTGCGCCGCAGGACCAGGGCGGCCACGGCCGAGGCCGCCGGGACGGCCAGGGCCAGGACCAGGACCCAGATCAGGGCGTTGCCGACCGGGTCCAGGCTCTCGGGGGGCACCGGGGCGTCGGGGGCGGCGTTGATCACCGATTCCTGCAGGTCCATGAACACGAACAGCAGGTTGGCCAGGGCCAGCGGGGTGCCCAGCAGCCACACCAGGGCCAGCACCGCCCACAGGGCGGTGAGTCTGCGGTCGGGCGGGTCGGTGAGGACCACCGGGGTGCGGCTGACGCCCGCCGTGGGCGGGAGCGGGCCGGGCTCCGGGGCGCTCTCCTGCTGGTGCGGGGCGGTGTCGGGGCGCTGGGCCTTGCGGCGCTTGCGTTTCTTGGGTGACACGTGGGTAGCCTACCGCCGGTTCGGGCGGGGGCCGGGCCGCGCCGGGAGGGCGGGGTTCACAGCGCCTGGGCCAGGTGGATGGCCACGACGAAGACCACCGGCCAGGCCAGCAGGGCCAGCGACCACAGGGCGGCCCTGCGGTCCCCGGCGACGGTGGCCACGGCGGCGGCCAGCAGGGGGATGCCCACGGCGGCGCCGAAGGCCAGGGTGAACCACTCGGCCGCGGAGCCGGCGTGGGCCTGGGCGCTGAGTCCCCGGAGGTAGCCGGCCGGCCCCAGCACCAGGCACATCAGGGCCAACAGGGCGATGACGACGCGGATGCCGGTGGGGTGGCGGGTGTTGCGGCCGTTGCCGGGGGCGGAGGGACGGTCAGACACGGGGGCCGTGGTGCCTTTCGAGAACGGGTGGCGGTCCAGGGCGGGCGGGGGCACGCCCGCACCGGGGTGCGGGTGGTGGTTCTTGCCGTCAGAAGACGCAGGGCGCCGCCCCCGGCGTGTGGGGCCCGGGGCGCGTGCGGTGCTGTTTGACCTCTCTCCCATCCAAAGCAGGGGGATTCTTCCCTCGCGGGTCGAGCTTTCTGCTTCGTCGCTGGTTGCCGAACCGAACTGTTCGGAGGGCGGAGCACCGCCCGTCGGTCTTACATCAGCTCCACAGACATCACTTCCCGCCAGCCCGGCGGTAGGCCGATTCGGACTTGGTTCTCATCCGAATCGACGCTCACCAAGCTAGCACTGACTCAGGCAGCTCCGAAACCGTGGGGCGGGGCGGTCAGCGCCGGGCGGGCCAGGGGCGGGCGCCCTCGGTCAGGCGGGTGAAGGAGGACAGCAGGCGCAGTTCGTCGATGCTGCGCGGGGCGGTGGTGAGCAGGTCGGGTGAGAAGACCACGGCGGCGACCAGCTGGGCGCGCGACAGGGCCACGTTGAGGCGGTTGCGGTCCAGGACGAAGGCGGTGCCGCGGCTGGCCTCGGCGGCGTTGGAGGTGGTCATCGAGCAGATGACGGCGGCGGCCTCCTGGCCCTGGAACTTGTCCACGGTGCCCACGCGCACTCCCTCCAGGGCGGGGTGGTCGTCGGCGGCCCGGGCCAGGGCGCGGCGCAGGGCGCGCACCTGGAGGTTGTAGGGGGCCACCACGAGGATGTCGTGGCCGGTCAGGGAGCGCGGGTGCGTCTCGGCGGCGTCGGTGACCTTGTCGGTGACCAGGTGGGTGGCCACCTCCACCACCGCCTGGACCTCCTCGGGGCTGTGGGTGGTGCGGCCCTGGTGGGGGGTGGGCAGGGTGTACACGCCCGGTGCCAGGGTGGCCAGGGTGCGGTCGGCGGTGCTGGGGTGGGCGTGCAGGCGGCCCTGGTAGGACAGGGCGGAGACGGTGGCGCACACGGCCGGGTGCATGCGGCGGGTCTGGTCGAGGAAGTAGCCGCGTGAGGGGTCGATGATCTGGCGTCCGGCCATGAGGTGTTGCAGGGCGGAGGCGTCGGCGCCCTCACCGTGGGTGCCCTGGACGACCTGGGGCAGCTGCTGGGGGTCGCCCAGCAGGACGAGGTTGCGGGCGGCGGCGGAGACGGCGAGGGTGTCGGCCAGGGCGAACTGTCCGGCCTCGTCGATGATGAGCACGTCCAGGGGGTCGGCGAGCATGGCGGCGTTGGACATGGCCCAGGCGGTGCCGCCGATGAGGACGGGGCGGCCCTGGGCGGTGTGCTTGTCGCGCCAGCTGGCCAGGGCCTGGGGGCTGGAGGGCTGTTCCCAGGGCAGGTCCTGGTCGGTGTCCTTGCCGCGCCCCTTGGCGCGTTTGGCGGCGGCCACCTCCACCCCGGCGGCCTCGGCGGCGCGCAGGGCGGCGGTCATGACGTTCTCCACGGCCTTGTGGCCGGTGGAGCACACGCCCACGCTCCTGCCCTGGCGGGCCAGGTGGGTGATGAGCTGGGCGGCCAGGTAGGTCTTGCCCGCGCCGGGCGGGCCCTGCACGGCGAGGTAGGAGCCCTCCAGACGGTCCACGGCGGCGATGGTGGCCTGGATGAGGTCGCCGTCGTGGTCGGCGGGGTCGGGGAGCGGGCCGGGGGCGCTCAGGCGCGGCGGGATGCGGCGCAGCACGTCCAGGCCGGGGTGGTGGGGCCACGCGGGCAGGGTGTCCAGGGCGGTGCGGGCCACCGTCTCCAGGGCGCCGTCCTTGGGGGCGGGGTTGACCGGGGAGCCGGGCAGGACGGCGACGGGGGGCCGGGAGTAGGTGGAGTCGGGGTCGCAGGTCTCGGTGATGGCCAGGGTGTCGGCGTCGGCCTCGGCGACCTTGGCCTGGGTGGTGGTGGCGGGCTGCCCGGGGGCGCCGGGGTAGAGCAGGTGCACGTCCTGGCCGGAGGTGAAGGGGTGGGGGTGGGCGGTGTCCAGGCGCAGGGAGAGTTCGCGGCGGGACTTGCGCTGGCGGCCGGTGGGTTCGATCCACTCCCCCGCGCGCACCTGCCAGGGCACGGCGCAGTCGGTGTCGGACTCCAGGTCGGTCAGGGGGGCGCTGGTGCGCCGGTAGTGCTCGCGCCAGGGGGGCAGGTTCTCGCGCTGGTAGTAGCCGACCAGGGCGGCCAGTTGGGCGCGGGTGTGGTGGTCGGGTTCGCGGTCCTGGGCCTGGGCGGGGACCTGGTCGAGCAGGGGTTCGGTGAGGGCGGCGTGGCGGGCGGCCTTCTCCTGGCGTTTGCGGGCGCGTTCGGCCTCGGCCTCGGTGAGTTCGAGCTGGACCAGGGGGCGGTCGGTGATGCCCTGGTGGGTGCGGTGGTCCTCCAGCCAGTCGCGCAGGCGCGCGGTGGAGTGGCAGTCGTCGCGGTTGTAGGCGGCGATGTCGGCCAGGACCCGCGCGGCCCGGTCGTGGTCGCCGGCCTCGGTGGCGGCCAGGTAGGCGGCGTAGGCGTCGATGCTGGAGGTGGCGGTGGTGACGCCGCCGGAGCGGGCGGCGGGCAGGTAGAGGGGTTCGAGGTACTTGATGGAGTAGGAGCGCTGGGACACGCGCAGGCTCTTGCGCACGACGGTGTACAGGTCCACCAGGCGGTTCTCGCGCAGGAGCCGGTTGACCTCCTCCTCGCGGGTGGCGAACTCCGAGCTCAGGTGTTTGAGGCGGTCCACCTCGTAGGAGGCGTAGTGGTAGACGTGGGCGCCGGGGTCGGCGTCCACGCGGGCGGTGGCGAAGTCGACGAAGTCCTCCAGGGCCTTCTTCTCCTGGGCGCGGTCGTGGGCCCAGAAGGCGTGGAAGGTCTCGGCTCCGTGGGCGTCCTCGGTGGTGGCGCCGAAGAGGTACTCCAGGCCGCGTTCGCCCTCGCGGGAGTGGTAGGGGTAGCCCTCCATGTCGAAGAAGACGTCGCCGGGGCTGGGGGCGGGCAGGCTGGCCAGGCCGTCGGGGGCGAAGACCTCGGCGGTGACGGTGCCCTGGGGGTTGTCGGGGGTGCGGGTGCGGTCCTGGCGGACCTGGAGGGCGGCCTGGGCGCGCAGCTGGTCGAAGGAGCGGCGGGGCAGGGTGGCGGGGCGCTGGTCGTCGTCGGCCCGGGCGAGGGCGTCGATGGTGTCCAGTCCGGAGTCGGTGAGTTTGGCGGCCTGGTCGGTGCGCAGTCCGGCGACCAGGGACAGGTGGCGGGCGGCGGTGCGCCCCTGGGAGCACCAGGCCTGGTAGCCGCAGCCCTCGCAGGCGGGGCGGGGCTGGCCCCAGGTGGGGGCGGGCAGGGCGGGTTCGCTGGCCAGGAGGGTGAGCAGGCGGGTGGTGACGGTGCTCAGGATGGGGGTGAAGTCGGCGGTGGGCAGGGTGTGGGTGTGGTTGTCGCCGGTGAGCAGGTGCATGTGCTGGGGGGTGTGGCCGGTGGCGACGCTGACGGCGTGGGCGTAGGCGGCGAGCTGGACGACGGCGCCGGGGCCGGGGCGGCGGGCGAGCTTGGTGTCCCAGGGTTCGTAGGTCCAGTTCGCGGGGGCGGGGGTGCGGGTGCGGCCGGTGGCGGGGTCCAGGTCGGAGCGGATGAGGAAGTCGGCGCGGCCGTGGAAGGACACCGTGTGCCCGTCGGGGTCGGGTTCGGTGAGGCGGTGGTGGAAGCTGCCCTGGTAGATGACGGGGACTCCGGCGGCCATGGCCTCGGCGGTGGCCTGGGCGGCCGCGGCCAGGGAGGCGTCCTCGGGGCGGGGGTCGGGCATGCGGACGACCTCGACCAGGGCGCTGAGGCGTTCGAGTTCGGCCTGTTCGTGGGCCAGGCCGTGCTGGGCCACGAGCGGGTCGATGTCGGTGGGGGCGGGTGCGCCTTCGACGCGGGCGGCCAGGGCGGTCTTCAGGGCGCTGCGGTGGTCGCACTCCAGGGTGTCGACGAGGTCGGTGGGTGAGACGACCCAACCGGTGGTGGTGCGGAACACGCCCCTGCTCCCCTGTGTGGTGTTGGTGTGGGTGCTGGGGATTGTGCCACGAAGCGGTGACGTGTGGGGGCTCACACGCGCGGCGGGTGCGGTGCGAGGGGTCGGTGGGAGGGGCGGTCAGGGTTCGGCGGGGCCGTCTTGGGGCTGGGCGCCGAACGTGTGCCGCGTGCGGCGGCGCCGCGGCGGCCCCGAACGGGCCGCCGCGGCGCGCACGCGTGCGGGTGGGGAGGGTGTTACCCCACGACCTGCCAGTCGACCTGGCCCACACCGGCTCCGGTGCCGATGATCTGGTCGAAGGCCGCGGTGGACAGGTCCAGGCAGCGTCCGTCCACGTAGGGGCCGCGGTCGTTGATGCGCACGGTCACGGACGCGCCGCTGCTCGGGTTGGTGACCTGGACCTGGGTGCCGAAGGGCAGGGTCTTGTGCGCGGCGGTCATGGCGTTGGGGTCGAACGTCTCACCGTTGGCGGTGGTGCGTCCGGCGAAGTCGGCTCCGTAGTAGGAGGCCTGGCAGGTGCCGCCCTGACCGGTGGACTCGGAGTCGCCGCCGCTGTCGGCGGCGGGTTCCTCGGCCTCCTCGGTCTCCTCCTCCTCGGGCTCTTCGAGGATGTCGGAGGCGTCGGTGCTGGAGCGCTGGGTGGCGGAGCTGACGGCCTCCTCGGCGAGCTGCTGCTGCTCCTGCCCGGCGTTGGGCGTGGCGTCGTCGGCGACCAGCGGGTCCGGGTCTGCCTGGGGGACGCCCGCGGCGTTGGTGGCACTGCCCGGGTCGGCGCCGGTGGCGATGACGGCCGCGGCGGCGGTGCCGCCCACCAGGAGCGCGGCCCCTGTGGCCGAGGCCAGGATCAGGGTGCGCTTGCGGCGGGAGCGCTTGGCGGCCACGCGGGGACCCACGGGCGCGTCGGCGCGGGTGGCCTCTTCGTCGGCCGGCGGGTTCTGGGGCTGGTGTGTGCCCACGACGGATAGTCCTTCGAACGGGAACAGGGCGTGGCGGCGCGGGTGCTCCGGGGTGGGGCGCGCGGTTGCCGTGGCAGGGTGCGCGGGTGGTGCGGCGCCCCGGGCCGCGGGAGGGCGCGGCGCCCGGAGCGGGCCGCCGGGTGGTGCGCGGGGTTCTGGGCGCAGATCCTAGGGGTAACGCGAGGGTAACGGTACCGGAAAGGGAGGGTTTGTGGAACTTGTCACCTCAGGGGCCGGTGGTGTCCGTCACCCGGTGATGTGGGGTTCGGGCAGTTCGGGGCGCCGGGGCGGCACGCCCTCGGGGAAGAGGGTGGCGGCCGGGTCGGGCAGGTCCACGCCGCTGAGCCGGGCGACGGCGGTGGACAGGCTGGGGTTGTCCAGGTGCCCGCCCACGGTGCGGATCATGGCGGCCAGGGTGGGCAGGACGGGGGCGCCCAGGGCGGTGACGGCGTAGCGGGTGGCCACGGCCGGGGTGCGCGAGGCGCCCGCCCAGCAGTGCAGCAGGACGCGTTTGCCCTCCGCGCGCAGGGCCGCGACCGCGGCGGCGGCCTCGTCCAGGGTGAAGTGCGGGTGGGAGTTGGCGCCCCTGCGGTCGTGCAGCCACACCCGCACCCAGTCGGCTGGGGGCAGGTGGGGTGCGTCGCTGGGGTGGGTGCGGCACAGCGAGACCGCGGCGTCCACGGTGTCGGGGTGGGCGCGCAGGTGGTCGAGGTTGCCCAGCAGGACGCCCGGGTCCAGGGGGTGGGGGACGGCGAAGGGCGGCAGGCGGCGGGGTTCGGCGACCAGGACGGGGTGCTCGGGCCACAGGGTGGGGTGGGGGCCGCGGGCGGTGGTCAGGGCGGTGGTGGTCAGGGTGTGGGGGTCGGTGGTCTCGGACAGGCGGCGCAGGGCGTGCAGGGGCAGGGCGGAGGCGCCCCACAGGGCGGTGGCCAGGGTGCCGGTGTACAGGGCGGCCCGGTCCCCGGCGGCGGCGTGGGCCGACCAGACGGAGTCGACCAGGTGGGTGCAGGCGAAGGAGCCGCGGGCGGGGTCCTCGGCGGGGCGGCGGGTGCGTGTCAACGCACGCCAGGAGGCGCCCAGGGGGTCGTCGGCGGTGGTGTGCTCCAGGGCGGGGGCGAAGGAGGGCAGGGCGCCGGTGCGGGCGGCGGTGCGCAGCGCCGCGGCCCAGGCGTGCTCGACGGGGTCCCCGGGGGGCCGGGGCGGCTGGTCGGGTCCGGTCAGGTCGGTGAGCGCGGCGCGGACCAGGCGGGCGTGGGCGGTGCCGGGTCCGGTGGCGTGCGCGGCCAGGGAGGGTGGGGTGCCGACCAGGGCGGCGGCGGTCGGGGCGCCGAACAGGGCGCCGACGGCCCGGTCGCTGGCGGGGTCGTGGAAGTCGAGCAGGGGCGCGGGTACTGCGGGCATGGCTGTCCTCGGGGGCGGTGCGGACCGGGATGGGCGGGGAGCCCACGGGTGGTCTTCCCCGGCCGCCGGCCCCGCGCACCCGGCGGCCGGTTGTGGCCATGCCCGGGCAGGGCGCGGCGGGGCGGGCCGGTGCCGTGCGGCGGGTCCCTCCCCCCACCGGACCGGTGCTCGACCCGGTGGGTACCGCTCCCCGCCCCGGTGGCCTGCCCCCGGTTCAGACGGGCTGGGCGATGGCGGCCTGGCGGTAGCGCGCGGCCACGGCGTGGGCCAGGGCCGGGTCCGGGCACAGCGGGCGCGCCACCACGTCCGCGCCCGCCCCGGCCAGGCGGTCGTGGAAGAGCCCCGGTGCCAGCAGCCAGCTGGCCACGGCCACCCTGCGGTGCCCCCGCTCGCGCAGGCGGGCCACCCGTTCGGCGACGGTGGGTTCGCCTGTGGCGATGAACCCCAGCTCCACGGGGGTGCCCAGGCGCTGGGACATGCGCCGGGCCGCCTGCTCCAGCTCGGCGCCCGCGAAGGGGTCGGAGGTCCCGGCGCAGGCCAGCACGACGGCGTCCCCGGGCCGGTACCCGGCTCCGACCAGGCGGCGCACGGCGGTGTCCAGGACCGCGGGGTGATCGCCCAGGGCGGGGGTGATGACGGCGTCGGCGCGTCCGGCGCGGGCGAGCTGGTGGGGGATGTCGGTGCGCACGTGGTAGCCCGAGGCCAGGAACGCGGGCACGACCACCAGCGGTCCCGGGGTGCGGGCGGCGACCTCGCCGACGCTGGGCGCGAGCACGTCGGCGAAGGCCAGGCGGGTGGGTCGGCCCGTCACCTCGGCCACGCGCAGGGCCAGGGAGTGGGCCACGGCGGTGCCGTGGGGGTCGCGGGTGCCGTGGACGGCCAGCAGCAGGGTGGGGTGTCGGTGCATCGCGTGGCGCGGACGGCCGGGGCCGGGGTCCGCTTCTTCCTTTCCCTCGGTCGGGTGGGCCGGTGCGCTGTCAGAGGGTGCGTTCGGCCGGGTCCAGGGCCAGCCGGTAGCCGCGTTTGACCACGGTCTGGATGATGCGGGGGTCGCCCAGCGCGGTGCGCAGCCGGGCCACGGCCGTCTCCACGGCGTGGGCGTCGGCGTCCTCGCCCAGGCAGGTGAGCAGGCGGGTGCGGTCCAGGACCTGGCCGGGCCTGCGCGCCAGCTCGCGCAGCACCCGCATCAGGGTGGGCGAGAGGGTGCGCACGGTGCCGTCGACCAGGACGGCGTGGCCGCGCAGGCGCAGGCGGTGTCCGGCCACGGACAGGGTCGGAAAGCGTGCGGGCAGCTCCTCGGCGAGCGCGCGGACCTGGGCGCCGACGCGGGCGCGCTGGGGCCACACGGTGGGGATGTCGTGGGCCATGAGGGGGCGTGCGGTGACCGCTCCCACGCACATGGCCAGGACGTCGCCGCGCAGGGCCCGGACCAGGGCGGCCTGGTGGCCGGTGGTGTGGGCGCGGGCCAGCAGCCCCGCCGCGGCCGGGGCGCTGGTGAAGGTGACCGCGTCCACTCCCCCGTTGGTGACGGCCTCGATGAGGCGGTCCAGGGGCGCGGTGTCCTCGGGCAGGGTCCAGCGGTAGACGGGGACCTCGACGACGTCGGCTCCGGCCAGGCGCAGGGCGGCGGTGAAGTCGGGCAGGGGTTCGCCGTGCAGCTGGATGGCCACGCGCAGACCCCGCACGCCCCGGGCGAGCAGGTAGTCCAGGACCTCGGCGGAGGACTCCGAGGGCGGCGACCACTCCTCGGTGAGTCCGGCGGCGCGGATGGCGCCCTTGGCCTTGGGGCCGCGGGCCAGCAGGCGCGAGGTGCGCAGGCTCGCCAGGAGCGGGTCGACGGTGCCCCAGGTCTCGCACGCCTCCACCCAGCCGCGGAAGCCGATGCCGGTGGTGGCCACGACGACGTCGGCGGGGCGGCGGGCGAGCTGTTCGGAGACCGAGGCCAGGCGCTGGTCGTCGCTGAGCGGCACGATGCGCAGGGCCGGTGCGGCCAGGACCTGGGCGCCCTTGCGGCGCAGCAGGGCGCTGATCTCCTCGGCGCGGCGGGCGGCGGTGACGGCGACGGTGAACCCGGCCAGCGGCGCGGTGGTGGCGGGTTCGGCCGGGCGGTGGGCGGGCGGGGCCGCGGTGTCGTCGTCCAGGGAGGTGTTCACGGTGTGTCCTCCTGGGCGCGTGCGCCGATCTGCACGGCGGTGTCGGTCTGGCGCACGGGCCAGGTGGTCAGGCGCACGTGCTCGTCGTCCAGGCTCTGGCCGGTGCGCAGGGAGAAGACGTTCTTGAGCATGGGTGAGGCGACGGTGGGCTCGCCCGCGCGGTCGCCGACGATGCCGCGTGCGATGACGGCGGCTCCGGTGTAGGGGTCGATGTTGTCGACGGCGTACAGGTGCTGGTCGCGGGTGCGGAACACGGCGACCTGGCGGCCGTCGGGGAGCAGCACTGCCACCCCGTCCTCCACGCGCAGGCCCGCCGGGGCGCAGGCGTCGATCCAGGTGGTGGGCTGGGCTCGGGTGGTGACGGTCATCGGGTGGCCTCCTGGGGTCGGCGGGCGGGCATGCCCAGGCTGACGGGAGCGGTGGGGACCGGCTGGTCGCGGGTGGTGGTGAAGCTGATGGTGGGGTCGGGGGTGTCGGGGGCGTTGGCGAAGGAGACGAAGCGCGCGAGCTTGTCGGGGTCGGCCAGGACCGCGGCCCACTCGTCGCCGTAGGAGTCCACGTGGCGGGCCATGGCCTCCTCCAGTTCGGCGGCGATGCCCAGGGAGTCCTGGACGACGACGTCGCGCAGGTGGTCCAGGCCGCCGTCCAGGGACTCGATCCAGGGGGCGGTGCGCTGGAGGCGGTCGGCGGTGCGCACGTAGAACATCAGGAACCGGTCGACGTAGCGGATGAGGGTGTCCTCGTCCAGGTCCGAGGCCAGGAGTTCGGCGTGGCGGGGGGTGAAGCCGCCGTTGCCGCCCACGTACAGGTTCCAGCCCTTGTCGGTGGCGATGACGCCGAAGTCCTTGCCGCGGGCCTCGGCGCACTCGCGGGCGCATCCGGAGACGGCGGCCTTGAGCTTGTGGGGTGAGCGCAGGCCCCGGTAGCGCTCCTCCAGGCGGATGGCCAGGCCCACCGAGTCCTGGACGCCGAAGCGGCACCAGGTGGTGCCCACGCACGACTTGACGGTGCGCAGGGACTTGCCGTAGGCGTGTCCGGACTCGAATCCGGCGTCGACCAGCCGTTTCCAGATGACGGGCAGCTGTTCGAGGCGGGCGCCGAACAGGTCGATGCGCTGGCCGCCGGTGATCTTGGTGTAGAGGTTGAAGTCGCGTGCGACCTCGCCGATGACGATGAGCTTGTCGGGGGTGATCTCGCCGCCGGGGATGCGGGGCACGACCGAGTAGGTGCCGTTGCGCTGCATGTTGGCCAGGTAGCGGTCGTTGGTGTCCTGCAGGGTGGCCTGTTCGCCCTCCAGGATGTGCCCGTTGCCCAGGGAGGCCAGGATGGAGGCCACCGTGGGCTTGCACACGTCGCAGCCGTGTCCGGTGCCGTGGGCGGCGATGAGCCCGGAGAAGGTGGTGGTGCCGGTGGCGCGCACGATCTCGACCAGTTCGGCGCGCGACTGGGGGAAGTGCTCGCACAGGGCCTTGGACTGCTCGATGCCCGCCTGGGAGAGGATCTGCTTGAGCATGGGCACGCACGAGCCGCAGCTGGTGCCCGCCCTGGTGCAGGCCTTGAGCGCGGGCACGTCGTGGTTGCCGCAGGAGATGGCCTCGGTCAGTTCGCCCTTGGTGACGGCGTTGCACGAGCAGATCTGGGCGGTGTCGGGCAGGGCGTCGGCGCCCAGGGTGGCGCCCTCGGGGGTGATCAGCGACAGGGGGTCGCCGGGCAGGGGGGAGCCGACCAGGGGGCGCAGGGTGGCGTAGGCCGAGGCGTCGCCGACCAGGACGCCGCCGAGCAGCGTGGTGGCGTCGTCGGAGACCACGAGCTTGGCGTAGCGGCCGCTGGCGGCGTCGTTGACGACCACGTCCAGGGCGCCGGGGGTGCGGCCGTGGGCGTCGCCGAAGCTGGCCACGTCCACGCCCATGAGCTTGAGTTTGGTGGAGGTGTCGGCGCCGGTGAAGGTGGCCCGGCCGCCCACGAGCCGGTCGGCGACGACCTCGGCCATGGCGTTGCCGGGTGCGATGAGGCCGTACACGGTGCCGCGGTGGTTGGCGGCCTCTCCCACGGCGTGGATGTGGGCGTCGCTGGTGGTGCAGGTGTCGTCGACGACGATGCCGCCGCGCTCGCCCACCTCCAGCCCGATCGCGCGGGCGAGGTCGTCGCGGGGGCGGATGCCCACGGAGAACACGACCAGGTCGGCGTCCAGGGAGCCCTCGCCCAGTCTCAGGCGGGCCACGCGGCCGTCGGGGCCGGCCTCCACGGCGGTGGAGGCCGAGCCGGTGTGGACCCGCACGCCCAGGTCGGTGATCAGGGTGCGCAGCAGGCCTCCGGCGCCCTCGTCGATCTGCGCGGGCATCAGGTGGGGGGCGAGTTCGACCACGTGCGCCCGCACGCCCAGTAGGCGCAGGGCGTTGGCGGCCTCCAGCCCCAGCAGGCCGCCGCCCACGACCACGCCGGTGCGCGCGCCGCGCGCGGAGGCGGTGATGGCGTCCAGGTCCTCGATGGTGCGGTAGACGTGGCAGCCGGGCAGGTCGTGGCCGGGCACGGGGGGCACGAAGGGCGTGGAGCCGGTGGCCAGGACGAGCCGGTCGTAGGGCAGGACGCGTCCGCTCGCGGTGGTGACGGTGCGGCTGGCGCGGTCGATGCCCACGGCGCGTTCGTTGACGTGCACGTCCACGTGGGGGCCGCTCAGGTCGCCCAGGGACAGGTCCTGGGCGCTGGCGCCGTCGAAGTAGGAGGACAGGGCCACCCGGTCGTAGGCGGTGCGGGGCTCCTCGCCCACGACGGTGATGTGCCAGTGTCCGGCGGTGTCGCGGTCGCGCAGGGCCTCGACGAGGCGGTGGCCGACCATGCCGTTGCCGATGACGACGAGTTCTTCCATGGGCTCCTCCTGCTGCGGGGTCGGACAGGTTTCAGGCAACCTCCCGGGTGTTTCCCGACGGTCAGCCGTATGTGTCGCGCTTGTTTCGATGTGCTGCCACCGCAGGTGGCGGGTGCGTGATGCGGGGTGAAGCGCCAGGGTGGGTGCCGGGCGGGCCCCGCCTGGGTGGTTGGTCACACCGCAGGGGCCGCGCGGGTTCGGCCGTGTCCCCGTCCCTCCCTGCCCGGTGGGGGGCGGTGCGTGGACAGCGGTCCCCGGCTCGGCCAGGATGGGCGCTGATGCACACGTTCGCCGCCACGCGCCCCGCGCGCGCCCTGTCCTGTCTGTCCGCCCTGGCCGTGGGTGACGCCTTCGGCTCCCAGTTCTTCGTTCCGGCCAACCGGCGCTTCTTGGAGGAGCGGGAGTTGCCGCCGGGGCCGTGGCAGTGGACGGACGACACCGAGATGGCGGCGTCGGTGTACGCGGAGGCGGTGCGCGGCGAAGGGGTGGACCCCGACCGGCTGGCGGGCTCCTTCGCCCGCCACCACGACTTCGACCGCGGGTACGGCCCGGCCACCGGGCGGCTGCTGCGCCGGGTGCGCGAGGGCGGGGACTGGCGGACGCTGGCCGCGGAGCCGTTCAGGGGGTCGGGTTCCTTCGGCAACGGGGCGGCGATGCGGGTGGCCCCGTTGGGCGCCTGGTACGCCGACGATCCGGGTCGGGCCGCCCGGGAGGCGGCGGTGAGCGCGCGGGTGACCCACACCCACCCCGAGGCGGTGGACGGCGCGGTCGCGGTGGCGGTGGCCGCCGCGCTGGTGGCACGGCGCGAGCCGATGGGGCCCGGGCCCTTCCTGGACGGGGTGGCCGGGTGTCTGCGGCCGGGGCGCGTGCGCGAGGCGGTGGGCGCCGCCCGCAGGCTGCTGGTGACCGCCGACCCGTTGGGGGCGGCCGCCGAGTTGGGCGACGGCTCCCGGGTCAGCGCGTTGGACACGGTGCCGTTCACGCTGTGGGTGGCGGCCCGGCACGGCGGGGTCCTGTCGGGGGCGCGTGCGGGCGGTGGGAGTTTCGCCTCGGCGATGTGGGCGGCGGTCGCTCCGGGCGGGGACATGGACACCACCTGCGCGATCGTGGCGGGGATCCTGGGTGCGGGGCTGCCCGGGGGCCGGGTTCCCGCCGAGTGGGCCGAGCGCACCGAGGAGCTGCCCGGTTGGGCGCTGGCGGACGGCGGCCTCGACGGCTAGGGGTCGTGCCGTGGGGCCGCGGGGTCCGCGCGCCGTAGCCGGTACCGGGTGCCGGTTAGGGTGGCTCGGAGCCGGAGCGGCAAAGGCGCCTGGGGAACGTGTGGGTGAGTGGGGGGTTGGCCTGTGCAGGTCGAGGTGTGGTCCGACGTGGTCTGTCCGTGGTGCTACATCGGCAAGCGGCGCCTGGAGAGGGCGCTGGAGCTGTTCGAGCACGCCGACCGGGTCCGGGTGCGCTGGCGCAGCTTCCAGCTGGACCCCTCCTTCCCGCCGGGGGTGAGTGAGCCGGTCTACGACTCGCTCTCGCGCAAGATGGGGGCGCCCCGCGAGCAGGTGCGGTCGATGACCGAGCAGGTCACGCGGGTGGCCGCCCAGGAGGGCCTGGACTACGACTTCGCGGGCGGGTTCATGGTCAACACCTTCGACGTCCACCGCCTGATCCACCTGGCCCGGACCCGCGGCCTGGAGGGCCGGGCGCAGGAGCGGTTCATGCGCGCCCAGCTGGTGGAGGCCCGCGACCTCAGCGACGCCGACGTCCTGGTGGAGGTGGCGGCCGAGGCCGGGCTGGAGCCCCAGGAGGCGCGGCGGGTGCTGGAGGGCGAGGAGCACGCCGAGGACGTGCGCGAGGACATCGCCCTGGCCCGCCGGTTGGGTGCGACCGGGGTGCCCTTCTTCGTCATGGACCGCGCGGTCGGCATCTCGGGGGCCCAGTCCGTGGAGGTGGTGCTGTCCGCCCTGGACAAGGCCCACCGGACCGGCCGGGGGTAGACCGACGCGACGGCGGGGCCGCGGCCCGGGCCGGGCACGGGGCGGCGTCCGCGCGGGGCGCCCGATCTCCCCCGCCCGGGGGAGGCGGATCCCGCTGCACGGTGAGGTGCGCCCGGTGCCGTGCGCGCGAGGGTGTGGGTGGTAACGACCGCACCTGAGACGAGGAGCAGGCCATGGCCGCCCCACCATCTGTCACCCGGACCCGCCACGAACACCTGCGGCCCACCGCCGCCCCCTGGACGGCCCTGGCCTGGTCGGCGGTGGCCCTGGCCCTGGGGCTGGCCTGGCTGAGCGGGGTGGTCCCGGCGGGCGTCCCCGGGCAGGGCGGGTTCGGCTCGCTGTTCTCCCTGGTCGCCCCGGACGCCTCGGGGCCGCTGAACGCCCGGACGGTCCCGGGGGCGGTGTCCCTGCTGCTGGGCGCGGTGGGCGCGGTGTGCGCCGTGCTCATGCTGCGCCCGCGGGGAGCCGGGGGCCGTGTGGTCGAGGCGGTCTGCTGGACGCTGGGCGCGGTGGTGCTGCTGGTGTTCGTGGACAGTCAGCTGCTGTCCTGGCTGGGGTACTCGATGATCCTGCCGGTGGCGGGGTGGGCCGTGCCCGACCTGTTGCGGCTGTGGGCGGAGGCGACCTTCACCGCCTCCCACCTGTCCACCCTGTTTTTCGCGGCGGGCGTGGCGGTGTGGGTGGCGGCGGCGCTCACCCACCGCCGTGCGGTGCGCGGCGCCTGCCAGCGCTGCGGGCGCGCGCCGGAGTGGAACGCCGGGCGTGAGCGCGCGGCGCGGACCCGGGCGCTGCGGGTGGGCCGGATCGCGGTGGCCCTGGCCTGTGTGGTGGCCCTGTTCTACCCGTCGCTGCGCCTGCCCTGGCTCTTCGGGATCCCGGTGGGGGTCGGCCGGGAGCAGTTCGACGCCATGGCGGCCGACGGCGGCACGATCGTCATCGGGGTGGGGCTGGGCACGGCCGGCCTGGTGGGCGTGGTGCTGATGCTGGGGCTCGTGCAGCGCTGGGGCGTGCGCTTCCCGTGGTGGACGGCCGGTCTGGCCGGTCGCCGGGTGCCGGTGGGGCTGGCGGTGGTGCCCGCGACCCTGGTGGCGGTGGCGCTGGTGGCGATGGGCCGCAGCGTCGTGGTGGAGCTCCTGGACGCGCAGGCGCGTTCGCTGCTGACCGCCGAGCCGCTGCACACGGTGGCGTTCGCGTCGATGGCGGTGTGGGGCGCGGCGCTGGGGGTGGCCACGGCCGCCTACGCGGTGCGGCGCCGGGCGGAGTGCGCGGGGTGCGGGCGCGGGCTGCCCGAGGTGCTGCCCGGTGACATCCTCAGGGCATCCGGGGCCCGCTGAGTCGGAGCGGCGCGTACGGCGCCCGACACGCGCACGTCCTGACGACCGCGTCCCCGGGGAAGGCCCGTGTCCGGCTCACGCCGGGCGCGGGCCTTCCCCGGTTCGGGCGGGGCATCGTCGGTTCTCTTCGGCGCAGTGGCCCACGCCACAGGTTCGGGGTCTTGAGTGTGCCGCGACGGCACAGCCTTTGCTGGAACACGGTTCACCCCGCGTTCCCGGCACGGCCGGGAGGCGGGGGAACGGCACCACCCGACCCGAACACCGATGGGAGGCCAGACGGTCATGCGCCGCAGCGCCACGGTCTACTTCGCCTCGTACGGGCTGTCGTTGTTGGGCAAGGGCATCGCCGGCGTGGTGATGCCGCTGCTCGTCCTGGAACGCACCGGCGACGTGCTGGCGGCGGGCGTGCTCGCGACCGCGTCCACGGCGGCCTCCGCCCTGGCGGGGCTCGTCTGCGGTCTGATCGTGGACCGGATCGACCGCCGCTGGGTCTCGGTGGTCTCCGACCTGCTCGCCGCCCTGTCGGTGGCGGCGCTGCCGGTCGTCGACGCCCTGTGGGGCCTGAACATGGCCTGGTTCCTGGCCCTGGCCGTCGTGGGGGCGGTGATCCGCGTGCCCGGGATGACGGCTCAGGAGACGCTGCTGCCCGCCCTGGCCCGACTCGGAGCCGACCGGCCGGGTGGTCGGGGTGGTCGGGGTGGCGCCGCCGGTCCGGGGAGGCTGGACCGGCTGATCGCCACCCGCGAGACCATGGGCAGCGTCCTGCTGCTGGCCGGTCCCGGCCTGGGCGGGCTGCTCGTGGGGCTGCTCGGGCTGTCCTCGGCGCTGCTGCTGGTGACCGCCGTCACGAGCCTGCTCGCCGCGGCCACGACCCTCCTGCTGGACCCGCGGACCGGTCGGATCGACCGTCGGCGCCCCGATCCGGCCGACACCGCTGAGGCCTCCGGCGCGGCCGCACCTGGCGGCTCGGTGCGCCGGGCGGTGACCGACCTGCTGGAGGGATGGCGGTTCCTGGGCCGCACCCGGCTCCTGCTCGGCACCACTGTGATCGGCGCGGTGCTCGTCGCCGTCCTGAGTTCGCTGCAGACCACCCTCATGCCCGCCTACTTCACCGGTCAGGGGCTTCCCGGGCTCACCGGGCTGACGCTGAGCGCGCTCGCGGCGGGCAGCATCGCCGGGTCCGCGCTCTACGCCGCCACCGCCGGGCGGGTCCGCCGCCGCAGTTGGTTCGTCCTCGGCATGAGCGGCACCCTGGTCGGGTTCGGCGCGGTCGGCACCATGGCCTCCCCGTGGCTGGTGCTGGGCGCCGCGGCCCTGGTGGGGATGACCTTCGCACCGGCCTCGGCGGTGCTCGGCGTCCTGACCGTCGAGGCCACCCCGGACCGCATGCGCGGCCGGGTCCTGGGGGCGCAGAACACGGTCATGCTCGCCGCGCCCGCCCTCACCAGCGCCCCGCTCGCGGCCGTGGCCGCCGCGGCCGGGCTGCCCGTCGCCGGAGCCGTCCTCGCCGTGCTGGCGGGCGTCACGGCGGTCGCCGCCCTGGTCGCCCCGGTGTTCCGCTCGCTGGACGACCCGCGGGGGCGGGAGCCGGTCGGCCCCGAAGGGCGTCCGCGGCCCCGGGAACGGACGTCCCCCGAACTCGCGCTCGCGGACACCGTCCCCCACGCGCCGGACGTCCGCGCGGTGGGGGAACGCGGGGAACGCACCGCCGACCGGTGAGCGGGCGTGGAGTCGCCGCTCTTTCCGAGGGGGGAGCGGTTTCGGACTGGGCGCTCCGAGGGAG
This sequence comes from Nocardiopsis dassonvillei subsp. dassonvillei DSM 43111, assembly GCF_000092985.1. GTDB lineage: Bacteria > Actinomycetota > Actinomycetes > Streptosporangiales > Streptosporangiaceae > Nocardiopsis > Nocardiopsis dassonvillei. Next base: position 2,593,930 of record NC_014210.1, on the reverse strand, counting down.
GTTTCGATGAGGGCCGTGGCCTGTTCGGTCAGGCTCTCACGTGCGAAGATGTATTTTCTGGTCGAAAGATGGCACGGCGGGCGGGGAGTCGTGAGACGAACGGCTGCCGTGCCGGATTCCGGGGTGCTGCCATGACGGTGCAACACGCGTCCAACGAGCTGATGGTCTCCCTCGTGCGGGCCGGACACCTGGCCACCTTCGAGGAACTACCCGCACTCGTGGCCAAGAAGGCCGACAGCGCCGGGCTCTCCCAGGCGCGCATCTACCTGGCCGACCACCAGCAGCAGGTCCTGCGCGAGGTCACGGGAGAGGGCATCGACGCCCACCGGGGCGGTGAGGACCTGCTGGTGGACGACTCCCCGGCCGGTCAGGCCTACGTCACGGGTGTGACGGTGCGGATGGAGGACGAGCAGCGCTACTGGGTGCCGGTCCTGGACGGCGCCGAGCGCCTGGGCGTGCTGCACGTGAGCTACCCGGGCGACCCCGACCGCTCGGCGATGCGCGACCTGGCCTCCATGGTGGCGCTGCTGGTCATCGCCAAGCGCTCCAACAGCGACGCCTACGCCCGGCTGATCCGCACCAAGCCCATGTCGGTCTCGGCGGAGATGCAGTGGACGCTCATGCCGCCCGGCACCTTCGCCGACTCGCGGGTGACGATCTCGGCCGCCACCGAACCGGCCTACGACAACGCCGGGGACTCCTTCGACTACGCCCTGGACGGGGAGACCGCCCACCTGGCGATGTTCGACGCCATGGGCCACGACACCGCCGCCGGGCTCATCGCGAACCTGGCCGTGGGGGCCTTTCGCAACGAGCGCCGCAAGGGCACCCCGCTGGTCGACGTGTGCCGGGGGGTGGAGCACACCCTGATCCAGGAGTTCGTGCGCACCCGATTCGCCACCGCGATCCTGGCCGAGCTGAACATGGCCACCGGGGAGCTGTACTGGGTCAACTGCGGGCACCTGCCGCCGGTGCTCATCCGGGGCGAGGAGGTCCGCGACCTGGAGTGCGAGCCCTCCCACCCGCTGGGGATGGACCTGGGGCTGCCGGTGACGGTGTGCCGCGAACAGCTCGAACCCGGCGACCGGCTGCTGCTGTACACCGACGGCATCATCGAGGCGCGCGACTCCGAGGGGCGCGAGTTCGGTGTGGAGCGGTTCGTGGACTTCGTCATCCGCCACCAGGCCGACAACATGCCGGTTCCCGAGACGCTGCGGCGCCTGGTGCACGCGGTGCTGGAGTACCACCACGGCAGGTTCGGCGACGACGCCACGGTGCTCTTCTGCGAGTGGCACGGCTGACCCGCAGTTCCCGGCGCGGTCCCGTTCGCGGCGGGCGGCGGCCGGCCCTCTCCGTTCACCCGCGGTGGGTGTCGCGCGGAGCGGTGTGCGGCCTGCGGGAGTGGTACGCGGTGCGTCGCCCGAAGGGCGGGCGGTGCGGCGGGTACGCGGGACGGGCCGGTGGTGCCGCCCGTTACGTCGAGGGACGGGAGTGCCGTGGACGTTCCGCGCGGCACGTAGAATCCGCCCATAACACGCGGGCAGGACAACAGAATCCGGGGTGTGGCGTGGCGGAGATGGTGCACGTGGTCGTTCCGGTACTCGCCGTGGTGGCGACAGGTCTGTTCGCCGGGTTGTTCTTCGCGTTCTCGATCGCGGTGATGCCGGGTCTGCGCAGGTCCGGGGACCGGGCGATGATCGAGGCGATGCAGGGGATCAACGTCGCCATCCTCAACCCGTTCTTCGCCGTGGTCTTCATCGGCGCCCCGGTGGCGGTGCTGGCCTGCGCCGTGCTCCACGCCAGCGTCGGCGCGACCGCCTCCGCCGTGTGGTCGGGGGCGGCGCTGCTCTGCCTGGTCGTGGCCCTGGTGTCCACCTTCGCGGTCAACGTCCCGCGCAACAACGTCCTGGACCGGCAGGGCCCGGCCGAGCGGATCGCGGACCCGGCCGCCGTGCGCGCCGACTTCGAGCCGGTGTGGGTGCGCTGGAACAACGTGCGCACCCTGGCCTCCCTGGTCGCGTTCCTGTGCGTGGTCCTCGCGCTGCGCTGACCCCGGCGTACGCCCACCGCCAGACTCTCCCCCGCTCGTGCCCAGCCGGAACCCCCGAAACCCCGACGGCGGCCGGGCGGGGCGGGAAAACCCGTTGCGCACCGGCGGCGGGTGGATGATGCTCCCCCCATGAGCACACAGCGCGCGGACATGTTCCTGGCCCCGGACGAGGACCCCCGCGAGGGCCGCCCCCGCCCCGTCGGCGAACACGCCGTCCTGGTCGAGTTCCTGCACCTGCAGCGCACGACCCTGGAACTGAAGTGCTCGGGTCTGGACGCCGACGCGCTGGCCCGCCGTTCGGTGCCGCCCTCCACCATGTCCCTGCTGGGGCTGGTGCGGCACATGTCGGAGGTGGAGCGGGCCTGGTTCCGGTGCCGCCTGGGCGGGCGGAGCCGCGAGCAGGCGCCCCTGCTCTACGCCAGCGCGTCCGAACCCGACGGGGACTTCGACGGTGCGGTGGCCGATCCGGCCGTGGTGGAGGAGGCCTGGGCGACATGGCGGGCCGAGTGCGCCCACACCGACGCGTTCGTGGCCGGCGCCCCCGACCTGGAGAGCCCCGCCTGGACCGACCCCCACAACGACCGGGTGTGGGACCTGCGTCAGGTTCTGGTGCACATGGTGGAGGAGTACGCCCGCCACAACGGGCACGCCGACCTTCTGCGCGAGCGCGTCGACGGCCGCCGGGGCCAGTAGTCGGCTCCCGGCTCAGGCTCCGCGACACCCCGGCCCTCCCCCTCCCGCCCCCTTCGGGGCCGGACGCTCCGCCCGGGCGCGCCCGGCTCCCCCGGGCCGGACGGACCCCGTCCGTCCGGCCCGGGGGAGGTTCCGGGCCGCGTCCCCCGGGGTCAGACCCCCGCGGTGGCCTGGCCCTGCATCCCCGACAGCAGCGCCCGCACGTCCCGCACGCACCCCCCGCAGCCCGTCGTGGCCCGGGTCCGTTCGGCGATGGCCTCGCGGGTGCGCGCCCCGTCCAGCCAGGCCTGTTCGATCTCGGTGCGGCTGACGGCGTTGCACCGGCACACCAGCGCATCGGCGGCCGCGCCGTCGGCCTGCTCCGCAGCGGCGGTCGGCAGCCCCTGGAGCAGCGCCAGCCGGTCGGCGGGCACCGGGGCGCCCGTGTCGTAGAGCTGGGCCAGGGTCGCGGCGGCCTCGGGGAAGCCCAGCAGCACCGCGCCCACCACCTTCTCCTCGCTCACCGACAGCTTGGCGTAGCGGCCGCCGTAGGGGTCGCTGATGGTCACCGTCTCCAGGCCGTCGGCGTCCTCCTCGTGCACCCGCCCGAACGCGGTCAGCTCGATCCCCTCCGCCTTGAGCCGGGTCAGCGGCCTGGCCCCGGAGTAGAGGGCGTGCGGCGCGGCGCCGGTCAGGCGCCGGGCCAGGACGGCGGCCTGCTCCCAGCCGGGCTGGATGAGTCCGGCTCCGCCGCCGGGGTGCTGGGCGCAGTCGCCGATGGCGTGCACGCGGGCGTCGGAGGTCGCGAGGCGGTCGTCCACGATGACGCCGTGCTCGACCTCGATACCGGCGTCCTTGGCCAGTTCGATGTTGCCGCGCACCCCGGCGGTGACCACCAGGGCGTCGCCGGGCAGCACGCGGCCGTCGTCCAGTTCCAGGCCGGTGCCCGGAACCCAGCGGGCGGCCACCCGCCAGGAGTGCACGGTCACGCCCAGGGCGGCGTAGCGTTCGGCCAGGATGCGCGCGGCGGGCTGGTCGATCTGGCGGCGCATGATCCAGGGCGAGGACTCCACCACCGACACGCGCATGCCGCGTCCGACCAGGCCGCGGGCGGCCTCCAGGCCCAGGACGCCCCCGCCCAGGACCACCACGGGGGCGCCCGGGCGGGCCAGGGCGAGCAGTCGTTGGCAGTCGTCCAGGTCGCGCAGGGCCGTCACCCCGTCGCCGGGCGCGCCGTCGGGTCCGGCGACCCCGGTGACCGGTGGGAAGGAGGCGCGCGCCCCGGTGGCCAGGACGAGTTCGTCGTAGGGCAGCGTGCTGCCGTCGTCCAGGGTGACGGTGCGCCGCTCGGTGTCCAGGGCGGTGGCGGTGGTGCCGGTGCGCACGGTGACGCCGGGGGTGTCGGGGACGGGCAGGCGGATCTGCTCGGGGGTGTAGTCCCCGGCGACCACGCCCGAGAGCAGGACCCGGTTGTAGGCGGGGTGGTGCTCGGCGCCGACCACGCTCACGCGGACCCGTTCTCCGTCGGGGTCCAGGCGTGCGGTCTCCTCGGCGAAGCGGGCGCCGACCATCCCGTTGCCCACGACCACGATCTGACGCGGGGACGCGCCCTGCACGGTGCTCAACTGCTGCCTCCTGGTGTGTGCGTGTCCTCGGGTTCCAGCCGCACCGCGCTCACCTTGAACTCGGGCATGCGGCTGGTGGGGTCCAGCGCCGGGTTCGTCAGGTTGTTGGCGGACTGGGCGCCCGCGTAGTGGAAGGGCAGGAACACCGTGTCCAGGCGTGCGGTGGGCACCAGCCGCACCCGGGCGCGCGTGTGGCCGCGCCGGGAGGTGACGCGGGCCCAGTCGCCCGCGGCGAGTCCGGCGCGCGCGGCGGTGTCGGGGTGCACCTCCACGTACGCCTCCGGTTCGGCCCGGGCCAGTTCGCCGACGCGGCGGGTCTGGGCGCCGGACTGGTAGTGGCCCATCAGCCGTCCGGTGGTCGCCACGAGGGGGTAGTCGGCGTCGGTGTCCTCGGCGGGCGGGCGGTGGGCGACCGGGACGAGGCGGGCGCGCCCGTCGGGGTGGGCGAAGGCGTCCAGGAACAGCCGGGGCGTGGGCGGTTCCTGCGCGCGCACGGGCCAGTGCAGGGCCTCGCCCGAGGCCAGGCGTTCGGGGGTGACGCCGGAGTAGTCGGCGGCTCCCCCGGCCGAGGCCCGGCCCAGTTCGGCCAGGACGGCGTCGGGGTCGGTGGGGAAGCGGTCGGCGGGCTGGCCCAGGCGCACCGCCAGCGCGGAGAGCACCTCCAGGTCGGTGCGCACCCCCTCGGGCGGGGCGGCGGCCCGGGTCCGGCGCAGGACGCGCCCCTCCAGGTTGGTCATGGTGCCGCCCTCCTCGGCCCACTGGGCCACGGGCAGCACGACGTCGGCCGTGGCGGCGGTCTCGGAGAGCACGAAGTCGGCGGCCACCAGCAGGTCCAGGGAGGCCAGGCGGGCGCGTACGCGCGCGGTGTCGGGGGCCGAGACCACGGGGTTGGATCCGAACAGCAGCATGGCGCGCGGTCCGCCGCCGCTGCCCAGGGCGTCGAGGAGTTCGAAGGCCGAGCGGCCCGGGCCGGGCAGGGCGTCGGGGTCCACGCCCCACACCCCGGCCACGTGGGCGCGGGCGGCGGGGTCGTCGATCCTGCGGTAGCCGGGGAGCTGGTCGGCCTTCTGGCCGTGTTCGCGCCCGCCCTGGCCGTTGCCCTGGCCGGTGATGCACCCGTACCCCGAGCCCCGGCGGCCGGGCAGGCCCAGCGCCAGGGCCAGGTTGATCCAGGCCGAGACGGTGTCGGTGCCCTTGGCGTGCTGTTCGGCGCCGCGTCCGGTCAGGACGTAGGCGGAGCGGTTGCGGGCGGCCCGGCCCAGCAGGTCGGCGGCGGCGCGGATGCGGGCGGCCGGGACCCCGGTGACCTGTTCGGTGCGTTCGGGCCACCAGGCGGCGGCGTGCTCCCATGCGGCCTCGAACCCGGTGGTGCGCTCGGTGAGGAACTCCTCGTCGCACCAGCCCTGGACGCGGGCGGCGTGCAGCAGCCCCAGGGCCAGGGCCAGGTCGGTGCCGGGGCGGGGGGCCAGGTGCATGCCGCCGTCGGAGAGCGCGACCTGGGCGGTGGCCGAGCGGCGGGGGTCGATGACGATGAGGGCGGGCGCGGACAGGTGGCCCATCATCGGCGGCATGGTCTCGGCCGGGTTGGCCCCGGCCAGCAGGACCACCTCGGCCTCGCCGACGTCGGTCAGCGGGAAGGGCATCCCCCGGTCCAGGCCGAAGGCCCGCGTGCCCCCGGCCGCGGCCGAGGACATGCAGAACCGGCCGTTGTAGTCGATCTGGGAGGTGCCCAGGGCCAGGCGGGCGAACTTGCCCAGGGTGTAGGACTTCTCGTTGGTCAGGCCGCCGCTGCCGAAGACCGCGACGGTGTCGGGGCCGGACTCGGCGCGCAGGGCCAGCAGGCGTTCGGCGACGTGGTCCAGGGCGGTGTCCCAGTCGGTCTCGACCAGGTCGGCGCCGCGGTCCTTGCGTACCAGGGGGCGGGTGAGGCGGTCGGGGACGGTGAGGACCTCGGCGGAGGTCCAGCCCTTGCGGCACAGTCCCCCGCGGTTGGTGGGGAAGGGTGCGGGGCGGGCGGCCAGGCGCCCGTCGGGGCCGGGCTCCAGGTGCATGGCGCACTGGAGCGCGCAGTAGGGGCAGTGCGTGGTGGTCATCGGTCGGCGCTCTCCACGCTGGCGGCGCCGACCGGGGCGGCGGCGGGGCGGCGCAGGTAGACCGCCCAGGTGACGGCGGCGCACACCAGGTAGAAGGCGCCGAAGACGACGAAGGCCGGGGCGGTGGAGCCGGTGGCGGCGAAGGACTCGCGGAAGGCGATGTTGACTCCCACCCCGCCCAGGGCGCCGACCGCGCCGATGAGGCCGAGCACGGAGGAGGCCACGCGCTTGGTGCGGGCCAGGGCCTGTTCCCGGGGTTCCCCGGCGGCGATGGCGTCCTCGGCGCGTGCGGCGTACAGGGAGGGGATCATCTTGTAGGTGGAGCCGTTGCCCAGGCCGGTGAGGACGAACATCACCGCGAACGCGCCGATGAACAGGGCCAGGTGGGCGGCCTGGACGGAGAGCACCAGGACGGCGGCGCAGGCGGCCATGGCCAGGAAGACCCACAGGGTGACGCGGGCCCCGCCCAGGGAGTCGGCCATCCTGCCGCCCACGGGGCGGATCAGGGAGCCGATGACCGGGCCGAGCACGGCGATCGCGGCGGACTGCACGGGCGCCAGCCCGAACTGGGACTGCAGCAGCAGGCCGAAGGCGAACCCGGTGCCGATGAAGGAGCCGAAGGTGCCCACGTACAGCAGCGACATGATCCAGAAGTGGCGGTCGCGGACGGCCGACAGCTGCGCGGAGACGTCGTTGCGCACGTGGACCAGGTTGTTCATGGCCCGGTACGCCCACCAGGCGGCCAGCAGGATCAGCGGTGCGTAGAACAGCGGGACCAGGTGTCCGGCGGAGGTGGTGAACAGGGCGATGACGGCCAGGCCCACGAGTTGGACGGTGGCCACGCCGATGTTGCCGCCGCCCGCGTTCAGGCCCAGCGCCCACCCCTTCTCCCGTTCGGGGAAGTAGGAGTTGATGTTGGCCATGGAGGAGGAGAAGTTGCCGCCGCCCACGCCCGCGGTGGCGGCCAGGACCAGCAGCAGCCAGAAGGGGGTGTCGGGGTCGCGGACCAGGAAGAAGGCGGCGACGGTGGGCACGGCCAGGGTCAGGGTGGAGATGACCGTCCAGTTGCGTCCGCCGAGGGCGGGCACGGCCAGGGTGTAGGGCACGCGCAGGATCGCGCCGACCAGGGTGACCACCGACAGGAGCAGGAACTTCTGCTCGGGGGTGGTGGAGAAGCCGTGCTCGGGGATCATGAAGAGCACGAGTACCGACCAGATGCTCCACACCGAGAAGCCGATGTGCTCGGAGGCGATGGAGGCCCACAGGTTGCGGCGGGCCACGCGTCGTCCGCCGCCGTTCCAGAACCCTTCGTCCTCGGGGTCCCAGGCGGAGATCCAGCTCTTACCGGTGCGCGGTGCGCGCGGGCCAGTCTGTGAGGCCACGGCCGTGCCTTCCTGCTCGACGGCTGCTGACGAAACCGAAGGTAGGGAGCCCGCGTTGCCTGGAGGTGTCCAGCCGTAACACGCGGGAAACAGTCGGCTCACCCGGAGCGCGCGGCCGCGGTGAGAAGCCCTGTCCTGCCTGGTGGGAGGGGGTAGGGGCGTTCACGGCGCGGCGGGCCTCCTTGCGGGCGTTGTGGTGCGGATCACCGCCGGCGGCGGGGCCGCCCGCAGGCGTTCCCGTCCCGGGGCTCCCGGGTGCGGCGGACCGCCGTGAGCGGGCGCCGCCCTCGGAAGGTACCGGACATTCGCGCCGCCGAGGGAACGGAAAGCGTGGGTTGTGGCCGGAATCCGACCGCTTTCCTTCCTAGCGTGGGGGCACTGGTGTCGAGCACGAGGAGTCCGTCATGCGTATCGCCGTGACCACGCCCACCGGCAACGTCGGCCGCCACGTGGTGGCCGGCCTGGTCCGCGCGGGTGTGCGCCCGCGGGTGCTGCTGCGCGACCCGGCCCGGTTGGACCCGGCATTGGCCGACTGGGTCGACCCGGTGGCCGTGGACCAGCGCGATGCGGACGCGGTCCTGGACGCGACCGCGGGCGTGGACGCGCTGTACTGGGTGAGCCCGCCGGTCCCGGCCGAGGACCCGGTCGCCGAGCACGCCCGGATGGGCGCGCACGCCGCCCGCGCCGTCACCGCCAACGGGATCTCCCGCGTCGTCTTCCAGAGCAGCGTCGGCGCGGAGAAGCGCGGCGGGGCCGGGGAGATCGACGGGCTGGCCCGCACTGAGCAGCTGCTGGAGGGCACCGGCGCGACCGTGGCGCACCTGCGGTGCGGCTTCTTCTTCACCAACCTGCTGATGGAGCTGGACGCCATCCGCTCCGGCACCGTCTCGGTGGTGCTGCCCGTGGACCGTCCGATGCCCTGGGTGGCGCCGCGCGACATCGCCGACACGGCCGTGGGCCTGCTGCTCAACCCCGATCTGGCGGGCCGGACCGTGCGGGCCGTGCACGGACCCGCCGACCTGAGCTGGGAGCGGGCCGCGGCCGTGGTCACCGAGGTGACGGGCCGCCGCGTGCACGCCCAACGCGTTCCCGACGAGCGCATGCGCGAGGTGCTCGCGGGCGCGGGCCTGGGGCCGGGCTCCGTCGAGGCGGTCATGGGCATGTCCACCGGGCTGCGTGAGGACTTCACCCCCGAGCAGCCCCGTACCGCGGCGACCACGACGCCGACCACCCTGGCCGCCTGGTGCCAGGACGAGCTGCGGCCCCTGCTGTGACCGTCCCGGGGCCGCGCCCTCCCCTCCCGGTCACGGCGGAGGTTCGCGCACGACATCGGCGATGACCGCGGTGACGACCCTGTGGACGGCCTCTGGGCCGGGTGGTGTCCCCCCGCGGTCGGCGAAGAGCAGGTGTCCGGCTCCGATCAGCGTGGGTGCGAGTGTGTCGATGTCGGCCTCGTCCGCGAGGCGGCCCCGTTCGCGTTCGCGGGCGAGGTAGGCGGCGATTCCAGCGGCGGCCTCGGTCAGGAGCGGAACACCGGTCGGCGTGGTCCGGCGCAGCCGGGCGCGCAGGCCGTCCCGGGAGGTCACCAGGCCGACGATCGTCACGGCGACCGGCCCGAACAGGTCCGTTAGCGCGCCAGCGAGGTTGTCGGCGACGGTGCCGGTCCCCGCGCGGTCGCGCAGGGAGGCGGAGCAGGTCTCGACCCGGGCGATACGGTCGGCCACGAGTTCGGCGAGGAAGGCGTCGAAGTCGGCGAAGTGCCGGTGCAGGACGCCCTTGGCGCAGTCGGCCTCGTCGGTGACCGCCCGGCTGGTCAGCGCGCTCGGCCCGTCCCTGAGCAGGACGCGTTCCGCGGCATCGAACAGCCGCTCGCGCGCGTCGCGCATGGCCGTCCCTGTGGGCATAACCGTGTGTCCTCCGTCCGACTCGCCCGAGCCCGCCCGGTGGTAGAGTGGGCACATGCCCACTATTAATGGGCACATGCCCACTCTACCACCGGAAGGGCCCCGGCCCTCCACGCACGAGCCCCACCGGCACCGACGGATGGCGGAGTCCTTCGGTGCGGACGCCGAACGCTACGACCGCGCCCGGCCCCGCTATCCCGACGCCCTGGTGGAGCGCGTCACCGACGCCGCACCCGGGCCCGACGTCGTCGACGTCGGCTGCGGTACCGGCATCGCCTCCCGGCAGTTCCAGGCGGCGGGCTGCCGCGTGCTGGGCGTGGACCCCGACGAGCGGATGGCCGAGCTGGCGCGTCGGCTCGGGGTCGGGGTGGAGGTGGCCGCTTGGGAGGACTGGGACCCGGACGGCCGGGAGTTCGACGCGGTCGTCGCCGCCCAGGCCTGGCACTGGACGGATCCGGTCGCGGGAGCGGCCAAGGCTGCCCGGGTGCTGCGCCCCGGCGGTGTGCTGGCGGCGTTCTGGAACGTGTTCGAGCTCCCGCCCGAGGTGGCGCAGGCCTTCGCCGACGTCTACCAGCGGGTGGTGCCCGACTCGCCGTTCGACCCGCGGGGGATGACGGCGCGGGGCCGGAGCGACTACACCGGACTGCTCTCCGGGGTGGCCGACGGTATCCGGGAGGCGGGCGGGTTCGGTGAGCCCGAGTGGTGGCGGTGGGACTGGGAGTGGTCCTACACCCGGGACGCGTGGCTGGACCAGATGCCCACCTTCGGCATCCTCACCTGGGTTCCGCCGGACCTCCAGGAGCGGGTGCTGGAAGGTGTCGGCGCCGCCGTCGACGGCATGGGAGGCGCGTTCACCATGCGGTACACGACGGTGGCGGTGGCCGCGTCCAGGACGGTGACCACGCCCTGACGGCGCGGCGCCCGCTCCCGCGGGCTGAACCCATGTCCCGGAAGCGGCTCGCAACGATCGGGCGCGGTTCCGCACTCTCACGCCGGGACTCCCTATTCTTCATTCTTCCCTCCTTGACGCGTGCGGACACCGCCCCGGGCGCCGTGCCCGGGGCGGTGCGGTGCTCAGGAGTCGGCGGCCGGGGCGCGCATGGCGTCGGCGATCCAGGAGTAGGGCAGCGTGTCCTCCTCGGGCGGGGTCCCGTTGACCGCCGCCACCAGGGACAGGTACCGGCCGTGGGTGTCGTCGTAGACGGGGTCCTCGGAGGCGGCGTCCTCCTCGGCGATCTGGCGCTCGATATCGGGGATCTGCCGGAACGCCTCGGCCATCCGGTCGCGGACCTCGCGGGTGAGCGAGGTGTCGGACACCCCCGCGGCCTCCTCCATGAAGCGCGTGATGGCCTCCTGGGCCCGGGGGGAGCGGGGGGACTCGCCGTCGCGGTGCGCGGCCAGGACCTCCTTCATGAGCTCGGTCCCGCTCCCGTACATGAAGTCCTGGAACCGCGGGCTGGCGATGCTCCTGCCCACGTCCGTGGAGTAGGTGTCGCGCAGGTAGGTGCGGACCGCCTCGCGGAACTCCGGGTCCCGCACCAGGTCGGCCAGTTCGATCCACGCCTCCAGTTGGGCGGCCGTGGGGTCCGCGGGCAGGACCGGGCGCATCTCGCGCAGCCGGTCGACGAAGCCCTCGGGGACGTCGAGGCCCTCGCCGACGTCGTTCCAGAAGTCGTCGATGACCTGCTCGCGCTCCTCGTCGGTCATCGAGACGAGCTTGTGCATCAGGTCGGCCCGCGCGGTCGTGGCGCCCTGCTTGATCAGGGTCCGCAGCACCGCTCTCCTGGCCCGCATGGTGCGCTCCTGGCGCTCGACCACCTCCAGGTGGGTGGTGAGCAGGTCGTGCAGGGTCGTGCCGCCCGCGAGCAGCCGGCGGATCTCCTCCAGGTCGGTGTCCAACTCGCGCAGGGTGCGGACGAGTTCCAGGCGGGCGATGGTGTCGATGTCGTAGAGGCGGTGGCCCGCGTCGGTCAGGTGCGTGGGATCGACGACTCCGGCGTCGGCGTAGAAGCGGACGGCGCTGACGCTCAGGCCGCTGCGGCGCGCGGCGTCTCCGATGGGGTACAGCTCGTGGTCGTGCATGGGAGCCACTGTGGTACCTCAAGCGGCTTGAGATGCAAGCCGGTGGACGCGCGGGTTCGTGCCGGGCGCGGAACCGGCACGGTCGCGCTCCCCCGCCGCATGACATCTGTCATGCCCGACCCGTGCGGACCGCACAGGGAACACATGATCCGTGACACTCCGTCACAGGCCCGCTCCGGCCTAGGTTCGAAACACGGAACGATAGTCCACGAGACGGCAGGGAGCCCCGGATGTTCGAGGAGCGGCGTCGGCGTCGGGCCGTGCGACGGGTCAGGCCCGGGAACGGTCGTCCGCTGAAGCCCTTCCGGTGGTGGCAGCTGGCGTCCCGTGCCCTGTTCTACCTCGCGCTGGGCGACGCCGACGGTCGGCGGACGGTCTACGCCGTCCACGTCGACCACACGCAGCGGTTCTTCTCGGAGGACGGCAAGGGCAGGGCCCACCTGTACCTCGACGGCAGGCACCACGCCGAGTCGGGGCTCCCCGCCGCCTTCCCCGTGCGGGGCGGGGTGATCGAGGTGGCGGCGACGGCCTTCGGTCTCAGGCGCTGCCACTACGTCACCGACGAGGGGACCGAGCACCAGCTCGTCCCGGACCGCCGCTCCGGCGAGGGGCGCCGCGCGCGGTTGGACCGCGGGCACCCCGTGCTGAGCCGCTGGATCGGTGTCCTCTCGCTGCTCCTACTCGTCGTCCCCGCGCTGTTGCTCGTCCCCCAGCTCGCCGAGGCGGTCTTCCGGGTGCCTCCCGTGGCCGAGCGCTTCGGGACGTTCACCTCGCCCGTCCACCTGCCCGTGTGGCTCAACACCGCGCTCACGCTCGGCGCCGCGGCGGCCAGCACGGAGCGCGCCCTGCGCCTGCGCTACAACTGGCTGCTGGACACCGCGGCCCAGGGGTGAGGGAAGCCCGGTGGGCCAGCGGGGCCGGGTGGGGGTTGCACCGTTGCGGTCCGCGGTGGCCCCGGCCGGGGCCGAAGGCCGGGTGCACGGCCTCCGGCGACGGCTACTCGCCCTTGTCGGTGGTCTTCTTGCCGGTGGCCACGCCGAAGGCGACGCCCATGCACAGGCCCAGCGCCACACCGAGTGCGAGGTTGTCCATGAGCAGGCCGAAGGAGGTGCCGAAGCAGACGCCGAGCGCCAGTCCCAGTGCGATGTTGTTGTTCTTGCCCTTGTTCATCTGTCCCCTTTGTGGCCGTGTGTCGGTTCTTGGACGCGGGGGCGCCGTCCACGGTTCCCGGCGAGGGGGCTCCGGCTCACTGCGGCGGCTCCAGGGGCGCGGCGACGTGCTTGCGGGCGCTGTCGTAGATGATCTGGCTGCGGAAGCTGGCCACCTCGCGGCGCTGGGTGAGCCGGTCGATGAGGAAGCTGTGCAGCGCGTCCAGGGAGGGCACGGACACGTGCACCAGGAAGTCCTGCTCCCCCGCCACGACGTAGACCGCCAGCACCTCGGGCAGGGCGAACATCGCGCCCTTGAAGCCCTCGATGACCTGGCGGCTGGGCGGGCGCAGCTGCACCGACACGAAGGCCTCCACCTCCCGGTTGAGCGCGGCCGGGTCGATGTCGGCGTGGTAGCCCCGGATGACCCCGCGCCGGTGCAGCAGGCGCACGCGTTCCAGGCAGGTGGAGGGTGCCACGCCGAGCTTGTGCGCGAGGGCGCGGTTGGTCTGCCGCGCGTCCTGCTGGAGTTCGCGCACGATCGCCGAATCAAGTTCGTCCATGGCCCCCACGGTAGCCTCTCGGTCGAATAGTATTCGGTCCCGCAACCATGAGCGCGACCGTATGGCTAGGTTCTGCACCGTTCACAAGCCATATGAACGGGGTAACCATGGGGATGTCCACCAAGATCGTCGTCGTCCTGCGCGAGGGCCTGGAGCCCGCGCTCGCCGCCAACGCGGGGGTGGTGCTCGGCCTGGCGCTGGGCGGACGGATGGAGAACTCGCTGGCCGCCGACGGCAAGGACGCGGGCGGCGGCCTGCACGCCGGGCTCAACCCGCACCCGGTGCCGACCCTGGTGGCCTCGGCGGAGCAGTTGCGCGCGCTCAAGGCCGGGGCCGACGAGCGCGACCTGACGGTGGTGGGCTTCAACGAGGTGGCCCGCCGCTCCCGCGACTACGTGGAGTACCTGGACGCCCTCGCGGTCACCGAGCCGCAGGACGTGGAGTACGTGGGGGTGGCCGTCTTCGGGGCGCGCAACGCCGTCAACAAGCTCACCGGGAAGCTGGCGCTGATGCGCTGAGTCCGGTGGCCCTCGCGTGAGGGGGCGAGGAGGCGCGGGCAGGGGACCCGCGCCTCCTCATCCCGGGAGGAGGAGGCGTCGGGCGGGACCACCGGCGGGCGGGTGTGCCTGCCGCGGCCACGCGGCCGGGGAAGCGGCGGGGCCGGACGGGCGTGGGCCCGGGGTCCGCTCACGCGCCCCCGGTGAGCTCCTCCAGTTCCCGGTAGGAGGACACCGTGCGCAGCTGCTGTTCGGTGAGTCGGTTGATCCGGGCTTTGGCCGCCCGCCCCTGCGCCCCGGTCGGCAGGAAGCCCCGGTGGATCTCGGGCAGGGCCAACTCCCAGCCGCACACCGCCCTGGCCGGGTAGCGGTACCACTGGCGCACGACCACCGAGCCGACCCGGATCGCGTGCTCGTTGCCCGGGGGAACGTTCGGACGGTCGGGCTCCCGGGCCAGGTAGCGGTGCCCGTCGGCCAGGTCGCAGGGCCCGCAGCCCGGTTCGCCCGACCCTAGGGCCCGCCCGCACTCGGGGCAGACCAGGCGGTCCATGGCCGCGTCCACCACCCGCCAGGCGAACTGACCGGGGTCGGAGAGCACGAGTTCGGCCAGGTCGCGTTCTGCGTCGCCGCCCGGTTCGGCGTCCCACTCGGCGCACGCCTCGGCCCAGGCGCGGTCGGTCTCCGCGCGGATGAGGCGCATCGTCTCGGCCAGTTCCGGGGTGCGCCAGCCGTCGCGGGTGGACATACCCCGCACGCTAACCCGCTCGGACCGTCGAGTGCCACGGGTTTTGCCTGTTCTGCCCCGCCCGGCGCCCGCGCCTCCGCCCGCCGGACCGGACGGCACCGCTAAAGGGAACCGCGCTCGGGGCCGAAGGTCCACACGCGTCCCGTGGCGCTGCCGTTCCCTGTGCTCCGGAAACCGCCCGCCTCCGCTGTCCGTGCCGGTTCGACCAGTACGGGCAGCGGAGGCGGTGAGGTCGCATCACGCGACGGCGGTTCCCTCCAGTTCGACCATCAGGGTGGGGATCGCCAGCCGTGTCACCCCGAGCATCGTGGTGGTCGGCGCGACCCCGGCCGCGCCCAACCGCGACGCCAGCACGCCGTAGTGCTGGAAGAGCAGGTCGACGTCGGTGGTGTAGACGTTGAGCCGGACCAGGTTCACGAGGGACATCCCAGCCTCACCGAGGACGGCCTCCAGGTTCTCCAGGCTCAGCGCCAACTGCGCCGCCATGTCGTCGGCGTGCTGGGGCTCGCCTTCGCCGCTCATCGCGGTCTGCCCGGAGCAGTACAGGGTCCGGGCGTTCCCGGACACGATCTCGCCCTGGTTGTACCCCATCCCCACCGACCACGTCCACGGGTTGACCACCGTTCGCTCCATCGCCACATCAGCTCCGTTCGGTTCATCGACAGGCACGTACGTCCATCGGCTCGGCGGCCGCGTTCTTCGACGTCGTGCTGACAAGCCTCCTGGAAAATCACGACATCCTGTGTCATGTATTCCGGTAGGTTCTTCGTGTGCGAGCTGACCGGCTGGTCTCACTGGTTCTGCTGCTGCGCCAGCGCGGTCGGCTGTCAGCGGCCACGCTGGCCCGCGAGCTGGAGGTGTCCACACGCACCGTGCTGCGCGACATCGAGGCGCTGTCCGCGGCCGGTGTGCCGGTCTACGCCGAACGCGGTCGGCACGGCGGTTTCGCGTTGCTGCCCGGTTTCCAGACGGAGCTCACCGGCTTGAACCACGACGAGGCGCTCGCCCTGCTGGTCGCCGGATCGCGGCGGGGCGCGCAGGCGTTCGGCCTCGGGGCGGCGCTGGCCTCGGCCATGCGCAAGGTGGTCGACGCGCTGCCCGAAGGCGATCGGGCCACCGCGGCCGGTGCGGCCCAGCGGTTGCTCATCGACCCGGAGACCGATCTGCTCTCGCGTCGACCGGCTGTCGAGGAGGTGCCCGACACCGTGGTGGCCGTGATCCGGCGGGCGGTGTTCGACGGGCACAGGCTGCGCATCCGCTACGCGGCTGTGGACCAGGACCCGAAGTGGCGCACTGTGGACCCGGTCGGTCTGGTCACCGTGCGCGACCGGGGCTACCTGCTGGCCACCAGGTCCGGCCAGGACCGCACCTACAAGCTGTCCCGGGTCCTGGAAGCCGAGGAGCTCCCCGAACCCGCGCAGCGGCCGGAGCGGATCGACCTGGACCGGGTCTGGCAGGAGCGCAGCACGCGGTTCCGGACCGGCGGTGACCAGGTCACCGTGTTGGTGCGGGCGGCCCCGGAGCGGCGGGAGGACCTGGTGGGTACGGCGCTGGCCGTCCGCGCCGAAGAAGTCGACGCGGACGGCTGGCTGCGGCTGGAGTTGACCTTCCAGGACGCGAGGCACGCCGAATGGGCGCTGTGGCAGCTCGCCACGGACGCGGAGGCCCAGGACCCGCAGTGGCTGCGCGCCTGCCTGCGCGACCGAGCCGTCGCGATCGCCGCCCGTTACGGAATGCCGCTCTGATCGGCCGACCCGCCGTGGAGGACCCGGCGGAACGCCGCCGGGCCCACACGTCACGTCAACCGACCGGATCAGCCGCCGCCGTGTGCGGCCGACTGGCCGACCAGATCGGACGCGGACGCCCGCGGGGCCAGCGTGAGCCGGTCCCACGAGGCGACGTCGCGCTGGAGCTGCCGGTCGTGGGTGGCGAGCACCACCGCCGCCCCGGTGGCGCCGAGGCCCTCGGTGAGCTCGTCGACCAGGGCGATCGAGAGATGGTTCGTCGGCTCGTCCAGCAGCAGCACGTGCGGCCGGGACGCCAGCGCCAGGGCCAGGTCGAGCCTGCGCTGCTGCCCCATGGACAACTCACGCAACGGCTTGTTGACGTCCGCCGACGAGAGCAGCCCCAGAGAACTCAACGACACCGTCTCGCTCTCCCTGAGCACGCCCTCGCTGACGAGCCGTCCCAGGTGGGCGGCGAACACCTGGCGGGCACGGCGTGCCCCCGCCCGCGGCGACTCCTGGGCCAGCAGTCGCACCCGTGCGGTGCGCGCGGTGCGCACACCGCCGCCGGTCGGCTCGATCCGCCCGGCGAGCACCGACAGCAGCGTCGACTTGCCCGCCCCGTTGGCCCCGGTGACCACCAGTCGCGAACCGGAGTCGAGGGCCAGGGTGACCGGCTGGTCCAGCCGCCCCGCGACGGTGACCTCGTCGGCCCTGACCAGCGTCACGCCGGGCAGCGCCGCCAGTTCCGGCATCCGGAACCGCAGCGGTGGCGGCGGCATGGTGACCGCGTGCGCCTCCAGGTCGTCGCGCCGACGGTGGACGGAGCGCACGAGTCCGGGCGCGCGGGTCGCCCGCTGGTGCTTGCCGGTGCCCTTGTCCGGCCGCCAGCCGCTGACCAGCCGGTTCTGCGCCTCGGACAGGTCCTGGGTGAGGCGGGCGTGCTCGGCCCGCTGCTGCTCGTACTCGGCGGCCCAGCGTTCGCGCTCGGCGCGCCGTCCCTCCTGGTACCCGGCGAACCCGCCGCCGTACACGCGGGGCCTGCCGTCGCGGCTCGGGTCGAGGTCGAGCATCGTCGTGGCCACGTCCGAGAGCAGGGCGCGGTCGTGGCTGACGAGCACCACGCCGTTGCCGTGCCCGCGCAGTTGGGCGGTCAGGAAGTCGAGCCCGGCGGCGTCGAGGTGGTTCGTGGGCTCGTCCAGCAGAAGGAAGTTGTGCGAGGCGCCCAGCAGGCAGGCCAGCCGGACGCGGTAGCGCTGGCCCACCGACAGCTCCGCCAGCGGCCGGGACCGGTCGGTGACGGCGCCCAGGTTCTCCAGGGCGAGGTCGACGCGCCGGTCGGCGTCCCAGGCGTCCAGCACCTCGGCGGCGTTCAGGGCCGCGGTGTACTCCTCGGCGGCCCGGGGATCGCCCTCGGCCAGTCCCTCGGCGCTGGCGTCGAGCGCGGCCAGGGCCGCGCGGGCGTCGGCGAGTTCGATGTCGACCAGGTCCCCGACGGTGCGGCCGCCGGTCGCCGGCATCTCCTGTTCGGCGACGCCGAGGGTGCCGATGCGCTGTACGGTCCCGGAGTCGGGTTCGAGCGCACCGGCGAGGACGTGCAGCAGCGTGGACTTGCCGCGGCCGTTCTCGCCCACGACTCCCCAGCGGGATCGCGGTGTGACGGTCATGTCGACACCGGAGAGGACCGTGCGGCCGCCGCGGTCGATGTGGACGCCGTTCGCGGTCAGTTGCGCCCGTTCACCGGCGGGCAGCACGAGTTTGGGGTTGAGGGTGGTCACTGTTCCTCCGAACAGAGCTCCGCCCGGCGCGGTGGCGGCGGGGTGTGCGGGAGCTCTTCGAGCTGACGGGAAGGACCCGGGAAGCGGGTCGGTGTACACGTCGGGCACCCGCGGCCACGCGGAGGCGGGGCGGGCGCTCAGGCTCGGATCAGAGGTACAGAGGTAGATGCACGAGTTCACGGTAGCAACCGGTCCGCGCGAACGGAAAAGGGTTTACCGGGAGCCGCCCGCCCCGTGCCCCCGACGTGGCGCTGGCCGAGGGCTTCAGCGCCGGGCAGTCGGTGCGCCCCCTCAGTCCCGGCCGGTGGCGTACAAATACAGCAGCGCGTTCATGGATGTGCCGCTCACCAGCTGGCGTCGCCTGATCAGCTCGGGGACCCGGTCCAACGCCACCCACTCCACGCGCTCGGCCTCCCAGGCGTCCTGGGGTTCGCCGACCCTCTCCGCCGTGTCGGCGACGAAGACGCGGTGCTCGCTGTCGGTCAGCCCGCTGGAGGGCTGGACGTACACCAGCGGGCGCAGCGGTCCCGGCCGCCACCCGGTCTCCTCCAGCACCTCGCGCGCGGCCGCCCGCTCGGGGCTCTCCCCCGGGTGCACGCCGCCCATGGGGATCTCGTAACCCCAGGTGTCGGTGATGAACCGGTGCCGCCACAGCAGCAGCGCCCGGCCCCGTCCGTCGAGCACCACGGCACCGGCCCCGGGTGGTCGGCGGATGAGCCGGTGGTCGAACCGGTGCCCGTCGGGCAGTTCGACGTCCGCGGCCCGCACGTCGATCCACGGGTCGGTGTACAGGGGCTTCTCCGAGTGGACGGTCCAGCGCACGGGCGGCCCTTTCCGTTGGCGGGGAGCGGGACCACCAGACTGGCATGCCCCCGCGTGCGCGCGAAGCCGTCGGCGCCGAGCCGCGAACCGACCTCATCGACCTGCGCGGCCCGCGTGCGCGCGTGCGGGAGTCGGTCCGCGCGGTCCGGCCGGGTTCCGGCGCGCTCTTTACCGCCCGTCACCCGGCCGCCCCGCCCGCCGCGAGCGTCGCGGCGCGGCTACGCGGGCCTCCTGCTTTCGGCGGCCGGTGTGGTCCGGGTGTGCTCGGGCCCCGCTGTTGGCACGGTCACGTTCGCGCTGGTCCGGCCCGCCGCAGGACGCCGGAGAGGCCCGGAAGCGGCCCCATGCCGCCTGACCAGGGGGTTGCTCGGGCTTGGTGTTGTCTTTCCCACCAGACCCAAGTGGTTTCAAACACTTTTCAAAGCCCTGACCAGCGCATACGTTGCACGAGTGAACTTTATGCGATCGATACCCAAGTTGACGTTTACCGCGACCTCCAGCCTGCTCATCACCGGCGGGCTGCTTCTGGCCGGACCGGGCGCCGCAGCCGCGGACACGGCTTCCGCCAAGGAGATCGCCGACACCCTCAACGACAAGCTGAACGATGACATGGCCGGTCACATGACCGAGGAGCACGTCGAGAACGCCCGGGCGATGGTCGACGCGGCCAAGGACCGCGACCTGGGCGAGGACGCCGCCGCCATGGCGGTGGCCACCTCCATCGTCGAGACCCACCTGGACAACCTCGACTGGGGCGACCGCGACAGCGTCGGCCTGTTCCAGCAGCGCGACCACTACGGCTCGCAGAAGGACCGTCTCGACCCCACCTGGGCCACCAACGCCTTCTTCGACGAGCTCGAGCGTGTCTACCCCGAGGGCAGCTGGGACGACACCCCCCTGGGCGAGGTCGCCCAGGACGTGCAGCGCTCGGCCTACCCCGACCGGTACCAGCACCAGGTCGACGACGCCGAGATCATCGTGGACCAGCTCTGGTAACGGACCGTTCCTAGACAGACAGTGGAGCGTGCGAACCCCGCTCTCGCATGCTCATCCGGCGGAGGCCGGTGACCGGGCGCCCGGTCACCGGCCTCCGCCGTTTCACGCCTCCTGACGTGCGGCGTTGGCGGCGAAGGCCTCGCGCAGGTACACGCTCAGCCCCTCGGCGTGGGCGTCGACGGTGGCGGTGAAGCGCTCGTCGTCCACGTACAGCCGTCCCAGTCCCCGGTGGACGCAGGTGGTGCAGTCGTAGAACCAGCGGGTGATGTGGGCGCGGTGCCGCTCGGCCAGGTCCATCACGGCGGGGCTGTCGGGCGCCTGCCCGTCGTTCATGGCCGCGGCCAGGGCCAGGTAGATCTCCTCGCCCTCGGCGTTGAGCCGCTCCCAGTCGGCCTTGGTGTAGGAGCCGACCCTGCGCTGGGACTGGGCGTAGGCCTCGGTGCCGCCCCAGCGTCGGCGGGCCTCCTCGGAGTGTGCGTCCACGTCGAAGTCGCCGAAGAGTTCGAGGCGTTCGGCGGCGGTCAGGTCGAGTTGCATGGTGTCGGCCTCCATCAGGCGTTCGATGCCGCGCGCCATCGTGCGCAGGCGTTCGATGCGTTCGGTCACCAGCCGGTGCTGACGGGCCAGGTGGGCGCGGGTGTCGGCGGCGGGGTCGTCGAGCAGGGCGGCGATCCGGTCCAGGCCGAAGCCCAGTTCCCGGTAGGTCAGGATCTGCCGGAGCCGTTCCAGGTCCTGGTCGCTGTAGCTGCGGTAACCCGCCCGGGTGCGTTCGGCGGGAACGAGCAGTCCGATCCGGTCGTAGTGGTGCAGGGTCCGGACGGTCTGCCCGCTCATCCGGGCGGCCTCGCCGACGGTGTGTCCCATCTGTCCTGGTGCTTCCTCGCTGGTGGTGACGTGTGCCCGAAGCTAGGGCCTGACGCCGCGTCAGGGTCAACCACTTTCCCCGGACGGGCCGCCCCGCGTCCACCACCGGGCCTTACTCGCCGGTAACATCTGGGGGCATGAGCCCTGACCGCACCACCGAGGACTTCCGGTTCGACCGGGACACCCGCGTCGAGAAACTGGCCGACGGCGAGTTCGCCGCCACCCTCACCGACGCCTGGACCACCTTCACCTCCCACCCCAACGGGGGCTACGTCCTGGGCGCCGCCCTCAACGCGCTGCGCCAGAACCTGAGCCAGCCCGACCCCCTGGCCGTCTCGGCGTTCTTCCTGCGCCCCGCCGCCCCCGGCGCGGCCACCGCGCGCACCGAGGTGGTACGCGAGGGGCGCCGCACCGCCACCGGCCAGGTCCGCCTGGAGCAGGGCGGCAAGGAGATCCTGCGCGCCACCGCCACCTACGGCGACCTGTCCCCCGACCCCTCGGCCCGCGTGCTGACCCTGGACGAGCCCCCGCGCCTGCCCGCCCCCGAGGACTGCCCCGTTCCGCCCGAGTTCGACAACCCCGAGGGCCTGGGCATCGCGCGCAGCGTCGACTACCGCTACCCCGGGCGTCCGGGCTGGTTGGACGGCAGGAGGGACGGCCGCCCGCACGCCGAGTTCTGGATGCGCTTCGCCGACGGGCGCGAACCCGACACCCACGCGCTGGCCTCGATGGTGGACTTCGCTCCGCCCGCGGTCCTGGAGATCGGCGAGTTCGCGACGATCACCGTCGAGCTGAGCGTGCACGTGCGCGCCAGGCCCGCCCCGGGGTGGCTGGCCTGCCGGGTCTTCACCAAGCACGTCTCCGGCGGCCTGCACGAGGAGGACATGGAGATCTGGGACAGCACGGGCACCCTGGTCGCCCAGTGCCGCCAGCTGGCCATGCTCCTCTGATCGGAGCTCCCCTTGGTGCGCGGAGGCTCTCGGCGCGGCGCGGGCCGACCCGCGCCGCGCCGAGAACGCTTCCCCTGACCGGACCGGGCCAGCCGATGGCTGCTCTCGTTACCGCCCGAGGAGCCGACCCGCCCGGTTCCGGTCGTGGACCATCGACCGGGCCTCGGCGGGGTCCCAGCCCGAACTCAGACCACCGCGCGGAAGTGCGTGGTCAGGCGCCGGTCCTCGTCCAGGATGTGGAAGGCCACACCCGGGGGCTGGTCGCGGTTGGCCGCGGGCCCGCCCTCCCAGGGCATGCTCAGCGTCCACGTCACGCCGGGCGCCAGCAGCAGGGGCCGCCCGGCGAAGGTGGTCGCCCCGCCGGTGTGGGCGTGCCCGACCAGGATCCCCGCCACCCGGGGGTGGGCCCGCAGCAGCCCGGCCAGGTCGTCGGCGTTGTCCAGCCGCATGGAGTCGGGCAGCGGGTGGTGGACCCGCACGGGCGGGTGGTGCAGGGCCAGCAGGGCGGGCCGGTCGTCGGGCAGGGCGCTCAGCGTCTCGTTGATCCACACCAGGGTGGCCGTGTCCAGGTGGCCGCCGTCCTCGCCCGGGACCGTCGAGTCGCAGGTCAGCACCGCCGCGCCGCCCACCTCGTGCACCTGGTTGAAAGGCGCGTCGGACGGCTCCCGGCCCAGCAGCGACGCGCGCATCCGCCCGCGGTCGTCGTGGTTGCCGGGGCAGACCAGCACCGGGAAGGGCAGGTCCAGCAGCCGGGCCGCCTCGCGGTACTCCTCAGCGGTGGCGTGGTCGGCGATGTCACCGGTGACCAGGAGCGCGTCCGGCGCCTGGGCCAGGCCGCGCAGGTACTCCGCGGTCCGGGCGGCGCGCCCGGTGGTGCGGTCGGTCCCGTCCAGGTGCAGGTCGCTGATGTGGGCGAGCAGGAGCGTCATGGCCGTCCTTCGTCGGTCGCGGGTGCGTTGCGCCCTCCGGGACCGCGCGGACCTGCCGGCTCCGCCGCTGGGAAGGCGCACGGAGCCCGTGCGGCCGGGAACCCCCGGCCGCAGCCCCGTGCCCGCCCCAGGCCGTTGACCGGCCGTTTCCCGTCGGGTGAAACGAGGCTATTGCGCGCATCGCGAGCGGGACAGGGTGGTTGTCCGCCCGCCATCGCGACCGCTGCCTCGGGCGGAAACCCGGGGCGACCACAACAATCTCTGTGTTCAAAACGACCAGAAGATTTACCGGTCGGCAAACCGTGGGTCATGCTCTCGAAACCGGTGCGGATGCGACCGGCGCCACGGAGCGGTGTAACGGCCGCCACGCTCCCGCCTCGGGCGGTCCGTCGGCCCGCGAGCGCCCGCCCGCACCGCGGACCCGCAGCAACGGAGAGAGCCACCCCATGAGCATCCAGCGCATTCTGCGCGTCGGCGGCGCGGTCGCCGCGGCCGTCGTCATCGGCGCCGCGGCGGTCAACGCCTCGTCGACCGGCGGCGACGGCGCCGAGGCCGTACGCAGCCGACTGACCACGATCGTGCCCGCCGCGCCCGGCGGCGGCTGGGACCTGGTGGGGCGCGAGGCGCAGAACGCCTTCCGCGAGGGAGAGATCGTCGCCAACAACCAGGTGGTCAACGTTCCCGGCGCGGGTGGAACCATCGGCCTGGCCCAGGCGGTCCGCCAGGAGGGCCGGGCCAACATGCTGATGGTGACCGGCACGGTCATGATCGGCAGCATCATCGTCAACAACTCCTCGCACGACCTGCAGGACGTCACCCCCATCGCCCGGCTGGCCGACGACTACGAGGTGGTCGTGGTCCCCGACGACTCCCCGTACCAGGACATGGGCGACCTGGCCGAGGCCTGGCGCGAGGACCCGGGCGGGATGGCGATCGGCGGCGGCTCCCTGGGCGGCACCGACCACCTGCTGGCCGGACTCATCGCCTCCGACGTCGACGTCGACCCCCAGGACGTCAACTACATCGCCTTCTCCGGCGGCGGTGAGGCGCTGACCTCGCTGCTGTCGGGCAGCGTCGACGTGGGCATCAGCGGCTACAACGAGTTCAGCGACCAGATCGAGGCGGGCAACGTGCGCGCCCTGGGCGTCTCCGCGCACGAGCGCGTCGAGGGCATCGACGTCCCCACCCTGGCCGAGCAGGACATCGACGCGGTCCTGCCCAACTGGCGGGGGTTCGTGGCCCCGGCCGGCATCACCGAGGAGGAGCGCGCCGAGCTGACCGCGATCGTCACCGAGATGCACGACACCCCCGAGTGGGCGCAGACGCTGGAGCGCAACCGCTGGGACGACACCTTCCAGACCGGCGAGGAGTTCGAGGAGTTCCTCGCCCTGGAGACCGAGCGCATCACCACCATCACCGAGGAACTGGGCCTGTCTTGAGTACCGACGCCACCACCCCCACCCGGGCGACGGAGCCCGTCGCCCCGCCGCCCCGCCCCTCCTGGTGGCGGGGCCGGTCCGAACTGCTGGTCGCCGCCCTGGTGCTGGGCATCGCCGGGTTCATCGCCGTGCAGACCGCCGCCATGCCGGTGCCGCCGGGCACCGAACCTCCCGGCCCGCGCTTCTTCCCCACCCTGGTCGCGATCTTCATGGGCGTCACGGGCGTCGCCCTGGCCGTACAGGTCCTCCTGCGCCCGGCCCGCACCGCCGAGGCGCCGACCACCGGTGAGAACGCCGACGCCACCGCCGACGACGGGGGCGCCCCGGCCGGCGAGGCGGGGCCCGTGCGCATCGACTGGAGCTGCCTGGGGATCGTCGTCGCCTCGCTGACGGTGTTCATCCTGCTGCTCCAGCCGGTGGGCTGGCTGCTGTCCGCGGCACTGCTGTTCTTCGGCGTGGCCTACGCCCTGGGCAGCCGCCGGTACCTGTTCGACGCCGTGCTGTCGCTGGTGTTCTCCTCCATCATCCAGCTCGCCTTCGTCGCCGGTCTGGGCCTGAACCTGCCGGCCGGAATCCTCGGGGGCATCTTCTAAATGGACGTTCTCACCAACCTCATGGCGGGGTTCGCCAACGCGCTGAGCCCCGAGTACCTCTTCCTGGCGCTGCTGGGCGTCATGCTCGGCACGGCCGTGGGCGTGGTGCCCGGCCTGGGCTCCTCCATGGCCGTCGCGCTGCTGCTGCCGGTCACCTTCCACCTCGACCCCACCGGCGCGTTCATCATGTTCGCCGGTGTGTACTACGGCGGGCTGTTCGGCGACTCCACCGCCGCCATCCTGATGAACACGCCCGGACAGGCCTCGGCCATCGCCACCGCCATCGAGGGCCACAAGATGGCCAAGCGCGGGCGGGCTCCGCAGGCTCTGGCCACGGCGGCGATCGGCGCGTTCATCGGCGCGATCGTGTCCACGGCGCTGGTGGCGTTCTTCTCACCGGTCATCGTGCAGCTGGCGCTGCAGTTCGGTCCCGCCGAGTACTTCGCGCTCACCGTCTTCGCGTTCGTGGCCACCTCCGCGGT
The DNA here is from genome assembly GCF_000092985.1 of Nocardiopsis dassonvillei subsp. dassonvillei DSM 43111. Taxonomy (GTDB): domain Bacteria; phylum Actinomycetota; class Actinomycetes; order Streptosporangiales; family Streptosporangiaceae; genus Nocardiopsis; species Nocardiopsis dassonvillei. The sequence continues at coordinate 2,568,592 of NC_014210.1, read as the reverse complement.
GGTCTCGGACTCGGCCGTGCGCGGCCTGATCGCCCTGGGCATCGGCCTGGCCATCTCGATGGTGGGCATCGACGGCCTCAGCGGCGCCGAGCGCTTCACCCTGGGCGTTCCCCAGCTCTTCGAGGGCTTCAGCATCATCACGGTGACCGTGGCGCTGCTGGCGATCGGCGAGGTGCTGCACGTGGCCGCCACCGCCCACGCGGGCGACGCGGCCAGCGGTGGCCTGCGGCGCACCGGCACTCCCTGGCTGAGCCGACGCGACCTGCGGCGCACGCTTCCGGCCTGGATGCGCGGAACCCTGTTCGGCCTGCCGTTCGGGTCCATCCCGGCGGGCGGCTCGGAGATCCCGACCTTCCTGGCCTACGGCACCGAGCGCAAGCTCGCCGCGCGGCGCGCCCGGCGCGGCAAGGGCGAGGACGAGTTCGGCGACGGCGCGATCGAGGGCGTGGCCGCGCCGGAGGCGGCCGCCAGCGCCACCGCCGGAACCGCGATGGGCACCCTGCTGGGTCTGGGCCTGCCCACGTCGGCGACCGCCGCGATCATGCTGGCCGCCTTCCAGCAGTACGGGATGCAGCCCGGTCCGCTGCTGTTCGAGCGCGACGGCGACCTGGTCTGGGCGCTGCTGGCCAGCCTGTTCATCGGCAGCGTCATGCTGCTCATCCTCAACCTGCCCTTCGCGCCGCTGTGGGCCAAGCTGCTGCTGGTCCCCAAGCCGTACATGTACGCCGGGATCGCGGTGTTCTCGTCCCTGGGCGTGTACGCGGCCGCGTCGTCCATGGTGGACCTGTGGCTGATGCTGATCCTGGGCCTGGTGGCTCTGATGATGCGCCGCTTCGACATTCCGCTGGCTCCGGTGCTGATCGCGGTCGTCCTGGGCCCGGTGGCCGAGACGGAGCTGCGCCGCGCCCTGGCCGTGGGGCAGGGCGACGTGTCGGTGCTCGTGGACAGCGGGATCACCCTGGGCATCTACGGGCTGCTGCTGACGATCGGCCTGGTCGTGGCCGTCGGCCGACTGCGCGCCCGGCGGGCCGCGCGTAAGGACCACACCCCGGTGGAGGCGGGCCGCGGCTGACTCCCGCCCGGCCCCCTCGGGCGCGGCGGCACGGACCCACTCCCCCGTGCCGCCGCGCCGTTTCTGTTCGGGCCCGTGCCCGGTCGGCCGCCGACCGCTGTCCCACCGGGCCCGCGCGCCTGGCGGGGGACATCGCCTCCGAACGTGCCGCGTGACGTCCCCGCGTCAGGCCGCGACCACTTCCGGCCCCGGCCTCAGGAGGTCCCGCCGGTCGCGGCCGCCGGCTCCTGCGGGCGTACCCCCGCGATCGCGATGTCCAGCAGACGGCCCGCCCGCGCGCCGTCTGGGTGGTCCTCCGTGGCGAGCGAGATGGCGCTGACGAGCGCGACCAGGTCCTCGGCGCGCACACCGGGGCGCACCGCCCGCGCCCGACGGGCGCGCTCCAGGAGTTCACCGGCCGCGGCGGTGATCATCGCCGCGCAGCCGTCGTCGCGTTCCAGCAGGTCGGCGTCGCGGCCGTCCCGCAGCAGCGAGGCGGCCAGTCCGCGGCTGGCCTCGGCGTAGGCGTGGAGGTCCCGCAGCCAGGCGAAGAGGGCGGGGCCGGGCCCGCTGGTGCGGGCATGCTCCCGCGCCCCCGCGCAGAGCGCTTCGACGCGGTCGTGGAAGACCACCTCCAGCAGGCGGCGGCGGGAGGGGAAGTGCCGGTGCAGGGTCGCCGAGCCCACTCCGGCCCGGCGGGCGATCTCCTCCAGTGAGGCGTCGACCCCGTGCGCCGCGAACACCTCCTCGGCCACGGCGACGATGCGTTCGTAGTTGCGCCGGGCGTCCGCGCGCAAGGGCCTTCGCGCTGCGCTCTCGACCACCGTGACCTCCTGCGCTTGCTAAGTGGGGTGGTTCTCCGGTTATCTTAGCGGAACGAAGTGGGGTGACACCCCACTTCCTTGTCGAGAGACCGGGGAGAACGACCATGCGCGCTGTGCGGTACGACCGATTCGGCCCGCCCGAGGTGTTGCGCGTCGACGAGGTGCCCACGCCGAGCCCGGGAGAGGGCGAGGTGCTCGTCGAGGTGCACGCCGCGAGCGTGGACGCGGCAGAGCTCGCCTTCCGCTCGGGCAGGATGCGCGGGATCACCCGCGCCCGGTTCCCCCGGGGCGTGGGCGTCGACTTCACGGGCCGCGTCGCGTCGGTGGGCGCCGGAGTGCGCGCCTGGCGGGCGGGGGACGCGGTGTGGGGGCTCATGCCGCACTTCGTCTTCGGGGCCGTCGCCGACCACGTCGTCGTCCCCGAGCGGCGGCTCGCCAGCGCGCCCGGGAACCTCGGCCTCCTGGAGGCCGCCGCCCTTCCGGGGGCGGGCACCACCGCCCTGACCGCGCTGACGGACAAGGCCCGCCTCGCGCCCGGTGAACGGCTCCTGGTCCGCGGCGCCACCGGAGGCGTCGGCAACGTCGCGGTGCAGCTGGGCAAGGCGCTCGGCGCCGAGGTCACCGCCCTCGCCGGGGCCCGCAACCTCGACTGGATCCGAGGACTCGGCGCCGACGAGGCCCTGGACTACCGCACGACCCGGCCGCAGGACCTCGGCCGCTTCGACGTCATCGTCGACCTGGTCGGCACCGACCTCGGTGCCTACCAGGCGCGGCTGCACCGGCGCGGGCGCATGGTCGCGCTCGCCTTCGACCCGGACCGCGTCCTCAGGTCCCTGCTCGGCACCGGGCTCCGGGCCGTCGTACGGCCCGGCCGGACCAAGCTCTTCAGCAACGACCCGTCGGCGGAGCGCATCGCCGAGCTCACCCGGGCCGTCGAGGAGGGGAAGATCCGTCCCATGGTCGACACGGTCCTCCCGATGGCCGACATCGCGGAGGCCCACCGCGGGCTGGAGGCGGGCGGCGTCCGCGGGAAGTACGTCATCGACGTGCGGCGCCCCTAGCGGCGACGCGGCGGGCCGCGCCCGTCGGCGGCGGTGGACCTAGGACGGTTCCTTCGCGGGGCGGGTCCGCCCACGGCCGACCGCGCGGCCCCCGGCCCCCCGTGCGGCGCGGCGCCGCCGGAGCACGCCCTGGCGGGGCGAGAACAGGTAGGCCAGGGTGAAGGCCGACGACTGGGCCAGCACGATCGCCCCGCCGGTGGACACGTTCAGGTGGAAGCTGAGGAACACCCCCGCCACGGCCGCCGCCACGGCCACCGCAGCGGAGATGACCAGCATCCGCTCGAAGCGGTCGGTGAGCAGGTAGGCGGTCGCTCCGGGGACGATGACCATGGCCACGACCAGGATGATCCCCACCGCCTGGAGGGCCACCACCACCGTGACCGACAGCAGCCCCAGCAGCAGCGTCTCCAGCAGGCGGGGGTTGATGCCCACCGCGTGCGCGTGGACCGGGTCGAAGGCGTACAGGGTCAGGTCGCGGTGCTTGTACCAGACCACCGCCAGCACCACCCCGGCCAGGACGAGCACCTGCCAGATGTCGGTGTCCGACACCCCCAGCACGTTGCCGAACAGGATGTGACCCAGGTCGGTCTGGCTGGGCACGCGCGAGACCAGGACCAGGCCCAGGGCGAACATGGCCGTGAAGACCACCCCGATGACGGCGTCCTCCTTGACCCGGGAGGTGCGGTTGACCACCCCGATCAGGGCGACCGACCCGGCTCCGAAGACCAGCGCGCCCACGGCGAAGGGCAGCCCGAACAGGTAGGACAGCACCACCCCGGGCAGGACGGCGTGGGAGACGGCGTCGCCCATCAGCGACCAGCCCACCAGCGTCATCCAGCACGACAGCACGGCGCACGCCACTCCGGCGACCACGCTGACCAGCAGGGCGCGCCGGACGAAGTCGAAGCCCAGGGGCACCGTGAACCACTCCGCGACCGCGGTCAGCGCGTCCATGCCGTTCCCTCCTCGTCGGTGTGGACCCCGAAGGCCTCCATGAGGGTCTCCGGGCGCAGGACCTCCTCGGGGGCGCCGTGCGCCACGACGCGGCGCTGGAGCAGCACCGCCTCGTCGCACAGGGCGGGCACCTGGGCCAGGTCGTGGGTGGACACGAGCAGGGTGTGGCCCTCGCCGCGCAGTTGCAGCAGCAGTTCGGTGATGCGCCCCTCCGAACGCTTGTCGACCCCGGCGAAGGGCTCGTCGAGCAGGAGCACGTCGGCGCCCTGGGCGATGGCGCGGGCCACGAAGGCGCGTTTGCGCTGGCCGCCGGAGAGCGCGCCGATCTGGCGGTCGGCCAGGTCGCCCAGGTGGGTGCGGTCCAGGGCGTGCTCGACCGCCTCCCGGTCGGCGGGGCGGGGGCGCCGCCGCTGTCCCATGCGTCCGTAGCGGCCCATCATCACCACGTCGCGCACGCGGACCGGGAAGGCCCAGTCGACCTGTTCGGACTGGGGCACGTAGCCCACCAGCCCGCGGCGGCGGGCGGCGGCCCCGGTGTGCCCCAAAATCCGCACCCGCCCCCCGTCGGCGGGGACGAGGCCCAGCACGGTCTTGAACAGGGTGGACTTGCCCGACCCGTTGGTGCCCAGCAGGCCGCAGACGCGGCCCGGGGCGACGGACAGGCTCACGCCGTCCAGCGCCAGGACGTCGCCGTAGCGGACGGTGGCGTCGGTGACCTCGATGGCGGCGTTCACCGCTCCTCCCCCCGCAGCCCGGCCACGATGGCCTCGGCGTCGTGGCGCAGCAGGTCCAGGTAGGTGGGGACGGGACCGCCCTCCTCGGACAGGGAGTCGACGTAGAGGGTCCGGCCCATGGCGGCGCCGGTCTCGCGCGCCACCGAGCGCTGGGAGCCGTCGTTGACGGTGCTCTCGCAGAAGACGGCGGGCACCTGGTTGTCGCGGACGAACTCGGTGACGGCGGCGGTCTGCCGGGGGGTGCCCTGGGTCTCGGCGTTGACCGGCCACAGGTACATCTCGGTCAGCCCCGCGTCGCGCGCCAGGTAGGAGAAGGCGCCCTCGCAGGTGACCAGGGCGCGGGAGCTGTCGGGGACCCCGGCGAGTTCGTCCTCCAGGTAGTCGCCGACCCCGCTGATCTCGTCCTTGTAGGCCTCGGCCGCCTCGGCGTAGACCCGTTCGCCCTCGGGGTCGAGTTCGGTGAGGGCGTCGCGGATGTTGTCGACGTAGACGGGGGCGTTGTCGGGTGACATCCAGGCGTGGGGGTTGGGCTGGCCCTCGTACTCCCCCGCGGAGATGGGGATGGTCTCGACACCGTCGCTGAGCACGGCGGTGGGGGCCTGCACGCGTTCGGTGAACTGGCTGAACCATGCCTCCAGGCCGAGCCCGTTCTCCAGGATCAGGTCGGCGTCCCGGCCGCGGACGAGGTCGTCGGGGGTGGGTTCGTAGCCGTGGATCTCGGCTCCGGGCCGGGTGAGCGAGGCGACCTCCACGCGTCCGTCGGCGACGTTGCGTGCCATGTCCGCCAGGACGGTGAACGTGGTCAGGACCAGGGGCCGTCCGTCGTCGCGCTCCTGCCCGGCGGAGGAGGAACAGGCGGTCAGGCCCAGGACCAGGGCGAGGGAGGCGGCGGGGAGCTTCGCCGACCAGGAGTGTGAAGAAGCCTCATCTTGAAAGTTCGGCACGCCTAACTTTTTACCACAACAGGGCCAAACTACACATCGCGGCGGGCGTGTCGCGGTCGTCGCCCGGGCCTCGTGTCCTGGACGGCGCCGTCCCGCCCGCGCCGATGGAGCAGACGGCACGGAAGCGGCGGGCCCCGCGAACCCCGCCACCGGTACGGCGCGCGGCTCAGCCCAGGTCGGCCAGGGCCGCCCGGGCCGCGGCTGTCCAGTGCGGCGACCCGGCCCGGATGGCCACGCGCAGGGCCAGCCGGTAGTGCTCCGCGGCCCGCTCACGGCGTCCGAGCGCGCGGTCGAGGTCGCCGAGCTGGTGCGCGACCGGTCCCAGGGTCAACAGACCGCTGCCCGCACCGGCCAGCTCCCCGGCGGCGGGTGAGAGCAGGCGGTGGGCGCGCTCCATCGCGGGGTGGTCGCCGACGGCGGTGGCGGCCCGGGCGGCCAGACAGGTCAGAGCCTCCCCGAGCAGGCCGGGCGGTGCGTCGGGCGGCGGGGGCGCGGACTCGGGCGAGGCCAGGGCGTCGGCCCAGGGCGCGTAGGGGCCCCAGTCCTGGCGCGGGTCCACCGGTGCGGGTCGGCCGCCCTGAAGGCGCAGACACAGCAGCGCCAGGGGCAGGATGCCCTGTTCCACACCGGGCATGCCGGTGTCGGCGAGCCGCACGCTCGCGGCACGGTAGGCGGCCTCGGCCTCCTCGACGGCCCCCCGCGCGGCCGTGCGCAGTGCCTCGTACCAGCGGGTGAACACCCCCACCAGCGGAATCCCGTAGCGCGAGCCCAGCCGGTCGGCGTCGGCCGCGTGGGCGTCGGCGGCACCGAAGTCGGCGAGCGCGGAGTGCGCCTGGACCAGGACGAGGTGGCCCAGCACCTCGAAGGTCACCAGGCCGTGCCGAGAGGCCAGGTCGACCAGCTCCGCGCCGATCTCCACGCGCTGCGGGGCCCGCCCGGAGCCCTGGAAGGACTGCATGAAGCGGGCGTTGAGCGCCAGGCACAGCAGGGCGGGGTCGCCGAGCCCGCGGGCGGCCTCCTCGGCCCGGCGGGCCGCGTCCGGGCCCCGGCCGGTGGCGGTGCCGCGCAGTTCCAGGGCCAGGGCGCACAGCAGGCGGACGCGCTGCTCGGGGCGGTCCTCGGGCAGCGCGGCCAGGGTGCGCTCGGCGGCCCCGGCGATCTGGCGGGCCAGCTCCTCGTCGTCGTTGCGCGGCCACAGGGCGGGCACGTCGAAGGCGGTGATGACCTGCGCCGTCAGTTCCGCGTCACCCAGCTCCTCGGCCGCGGCGACCGCCCGGGCGCGGTGGTGGCGGGCCTCCTCCAGGCGGCCGGTGACGGCCAGCGCCCGCACCATGCCCATGACCGCCTCCAGGCGTTCGCGGGGCCGGTCCTCGCCGGAGCGGTCGTGGGCGGCGACGGCCTCCCGCCACAGCCGGGCCGCCTCGTGCGGGGCGAAGCGCTCCTCGGCCCGCAGGGCGGCTGTGCGGGCGTGGTGGGCGGCCCGGGTCGCGGTGGCGCGGGTTCCCGCCCGCCCGAAGTGGTGCGCGAGCAGGTCGGCCCGGTCGGGGTGCAGCGCCTCGACGGCCTCGGCCACCGCCGTGTGCCAGTGCGCCCGGCGCGGTCGGGAGAGGTCCTGGTAGAGGGTGTCGCGCACCAGCACGTGCGCGAAGCGCAGGCCGGGGGCGCCGTCGGGCTCGTCCGGTTCGGCGCGGTCGGTGAGGAAGCCCGCCTCCAGCGCCTCGTCCAGGGCGTCGAGCAGGGCGTCCCCGTCCGGGGACAGGGCCGACAGGACGTCGGGGTCGATGTCGCGGCCGATCACCGAGGCCTGCCGCAGCAGGGCCCGGGCCCCGGGCGTGAGGGAGCCCAGGCGGTGGCGGATGACGTCGCGCACCCCGGCGGGGACCGCGTCGAGCGCGGCGCCGTCCCCGTCGGACAGCAACCGGGCCAGCTCACGGACGAAGAAGGGGTTGCCGCCGCTGCGCCGGTGGACGGTGCGCAGCGCCCGCCCGTCGACGTCGCGGCCGACCAGGGCCCGTACGAGCGCGCCGGTCGCGTCCTCGGCCAGCCCGCCCAGGTAGGCGCGGGCCGGTTCGCCGGGGGCGAGCCGGGCCAGGGCCGCGGTCAGCGCGGGCAGGACCTCGCCGGTCCGGTAGGTCCCCACGAGCAGCACGGGCCCGGGGAGCGGTTCGGCGGCCAGGAAGGTGAACAGTTCCAGGGTCTCCTCCGCCGCCCGGTGCAGGTCGTCGAAGACCAGCAGGACGGGGCCGCGCCGCGTGGCCGAGGCGAGGAGGCGGGCGGCCCGGCGCAGGACGCCGAACCGGGCCGCGGCGGGGTCCGCGCTGGCGACCCCGGGCGCTGTGGTGTCGTCGTCCCGGGCGGGAGCAGCGGTGCCGCTGGGCGCTGTGATGCCCGTGGCCGTGGCGGTATCGATGCGCGGGGCCCCGGATCCGGTGCCGGTGGGGTCGGTGGTGGCAGCGCGCGGGGCGCCGGGGTCGGCGGCGTGTTCCGCGGCCTGTGCCGGGCCGGTGGCGACCCCGTGGGTCGCGGTGTCCGCGGCCGCCGTCAGCACGGCGGCGATCTGCGTCCAGGGCCAGACCGCGGGCGCCCCCTCGTGCTCGGGGCCGCGCCCCCAGGCCGCGGTCCACCCGCGCCCGGCCAGCCGCCGCGCGAGTTCCTCGGCCAGGGCCGTCTTACCCGCCCCGGCGTCGCCGGAGACCAGCGCGACCCGGGCCGGAGCGCGCGGCGCGGCGGAGGCGGCGGCCCCCTCCAGCAGTTCCAGCTCCCGGGCCCGGCCCACGAAGGGACGCTGGGCGCGTTCGGGCGCGCTCTCCGCCCGTGCCGGAACCGCGGTGGCGGCACGCGGGATGAGGTGGGGAGCCTGGGCCAGGACGTCGGACTCCAACCGCCGCAGTTCGGGGCCGGGGTCCACCCCCAGTTCGTCCGCCAGGGTCCGGCGGGCGCGGCGCAGGGCGGCCAGCGCGTCACCCTGGCGGCCCGAGCGGTACAGGGCCAGCGCCCACTGCCGCCAGGCGTTCTCGCGCAGGGGGTGGGCCAGGGCGTGCGCCTCCAGGGCGGGCACGGCGTCGCCCGCACGGCCCAGCGCCAGGAGGGCCTCGGCGTGCCGCTCCACCGCCAGCAGCCGCAGCCCCTCCAGCCGGTCGGCCTCGGCCCGCGCCCAGGGGTAGGCGGCGAACTCGGCGTAGGCGGGCCCCCGCCACCACCCGAGGGCCTCCTCCAGCCCGTCCAGCGCCGCTCCGGGCCGGTCCTCGGTGAGCAGCGCTCCGCCGCGGGCCACGGCCGCGGCGAAGCGCCGGGCGTCGACCGCGTCGGGTCCGGCCCGCAGCGCGTAACCCGGTGGCGCGGTCACCAGCAGCCGGGCGGGTCGCCGCGCGGGCCGGTCCGGTTCCAGGGACCGGCGCAGCGCGGAGACGAAGGTGCGCACCGCCGCCACGGAGCCCTCGGCGGGCGCCTCCCACAGGTCGTCCACGAGGCGGTCCACGGGCACGGCACGGCCCTCGGCGACCAGGAGCCGGGCCAGCACCGCGCGGTGCCGCGGCCCCTTGAGGGCGAGCGGCCCGTGCGCGCCGACGGCCTCCAGAGGGCCCAGCACGCGGAAGGACACCGCCGCCTGCGTCGCCTCTCCCCCCATGGCAGCCAATCTATCCGGCCGTCCGCACCGGACGGGGCCGCCGACGCCCCCGCTCAACCGCTGCTCATCGGCTGCTCATCGGCTCCCGGCAGGCTCGTGGACGACCGAGTTCCCCGGCGACCGCCGGGGACCCGACTCCAACCCGACGGAGGAGACCACCGTGGAACCCAGGATCCCGGGATTCGACTACCAGCGCGTGCCCGTCGCCGAGGGTGTGGCGCTCAACGCCGCCGTCGGCGGCTCGGGCAGCCCTCTCGTGCTGCTGCACGGCTTCCCCCAGACCCACCTGATGTGGCGGCACGTCGCGGCCGACCTGGCCGCCGACCACACCGTCATCTGCCCGGACCTGCGCGGCTACGGCGACAGCGACAAGCCCGCCGACACCGACGGCCACGGCTACGCCAAGCGCACCATGGCCGCCGACGTCGTCGCCCTGGCCCGCGCCCTGGGCCACGAGCGCTTCGCCCTGGCGGGCCACGACCGGGGCGCCCTGGTCGCGATCCGCGCCGGGCTGGACCACCCCGGCGCCGTCACGCACCTGGCCTCGCTCGACGTGCTGCCGACCCTGGACATGTGGGAGGTCATGCGCGGGGCCTCGGCAGCGGTGGGCTTCCACCTGTACCTCATGGCCCAACCCCCGGGCCTGCCCGAGCAGCTGATCGGCGCCAGCCCGGACGCGTTCTTCGGACACTTCCTGGACATCTGGACGCGCGACCCCGAGGCGATCCCCGCCGAGGTGCGCGCCGCCTACCTGCGGGCCTCGCGCGAGGCCGTGTCCTCGATCGTGGCCGACTACCGGGCCTCGGCCGGGATCGACGTCGAACACGACGAGGCCGACCGCGCGGCCGGGCGGCGCCTGGCCATGCCGGTGACGGTGCTCCAGCAGGACTGGGGCGCGGCGCTGGGCTACGACGCCGCCGCGGTGTGGCGGGCCTGGGCCCCCGACCTGCACCACAGCACGGTGACCTGCGGCCACTTCATGGCCGAGGAGGCCCCGGCCGAGGTGGTCGGCGCGCTGCGCGGCCTGCTGGCCCGGTAGGCGCCCCCGGCGTCTGCGGCTGCTACGCCGTGGTCGGCGGAGTCAGCGACTCGGGGTGGAACCGCTCGGCGCGGTCACGGACCGTGTACATGTTCCAGCAGTGCTCGGCGAGGTCGTCGGGGTCGGCGACCGGGAACCGCGGGCCGTCGGCCGCGTCGAAGGCGGCCCGGGCCGCGGCGGACACCTCGCTGCGGTCGATCAGGGAGGCGATGGTCAGGGCGCCGGCGTAGACGCCCTTGTCGGCCAGTTCGGAGTGGAGGGAGCGCAGGTAGTTGCGGGTGGCCGCCATCACCGGGCCCAGGCCGCTGAGGTCGGGCATCGGTCGCGCCGCCGAGTAGCCCCGGGCCAGCAGGAAGGCGCCGTCGCCGCGTTCGGTCCACTAAGGAGATCGCCCGCCGGGCGGGCGTGAGCCACGGCACCCTCTACAACCTCTTCGGCACCCGAGAGGCGCTCATCGACGAAGTGGTGACCGACCTGGCCGCCGACCGCCTCGACCAGGCAGCCGAGCACGCCCTGGCCTTCGAGGGGGCCTGGGAGGGGTTCGTGTACTACGTCGAGAGGGTCTGCGAACTCCAGGTCACCGACCCCGCGCTCGCCGACGTGGCCAGCGGGCGCTATCCGCGTGCCGAACGCCTGATGTCCGTCTGCGCCAGGGCACAGGACGCCACCACGCGGATCGTCGAGCGCGCGCGGCGGGCCGGCGCCCTGCGCCCGGACTTCACCGGCGAGGACCTCCTGATCGTCTTCGGCACCGACGCCCTGCTCGCCCGTGCGGCCGGGGACGCCGCGCCCGACGCCTGGCGCCGCGGGCTGGCCCTCGTGCTCGGCGGACTGCGCGCGGACGCCGCCCGGGGACCGCTTCCCGGCGCCCCGATGACTCCCCGGCAGGTGTACGACGTCATGGGCAGGCTCACCGGCACGCCCTGAGCTGGGCGCCAGTGCCCTGGAGGGCGGTTGGCGCGGTCCGGCGGGGCGTCGCCCCACCAGCGGATCCGGACTCTGTCAGAATTCCTCGGAAAAAGATCGGTGGACGTGTCGATCCGCGGCACCCCCGTTCGACCTAGGGGTGGAAGGGCCCGGAGGGTCCGCGACACCCAGGGAGACAGAGCCATGAAGTACATGCTGATCATGCGCGCCACCGACGAGGCCTTCGCGGGAATGGGCGAGATCGACTTCGACGAGATGCTCGCGACCATGGGCCGGTACAACGAGGAGATGATCCGCGCCGGGGTGCTGCTCGCCGCGGAGGGCCTCGACGACGCCGCCGAGGGCGTGGTCGTCGACTACTCCTCCGAGCCGCCCGTGGTCACCGACGGCCCCTACGGCGAGACCAAGGAGCTGTTCGGCGGGTTCTACATCCTCAACGTGGCCTCCAAGGAGGAGGCCGTGGAGTGGGCCAAGCGGTCGCCGATGACCGGCCCCGGTTTCAAGACCGAGATCCGCCGGGTCACCACGATCGACGAGTTCCCGCAGGACAACGAGTGGATCCAGAGGGAGCGGGCCTGGCGCGAGGCCACCGGCCAGCTCTGAGCGGACCGACCGGAGATGGCTGACCCCACCGGCCGCGAGGCCGTAGCCGCCGTCTGGCGGATCGACTCGGCGCGGATCGTCGGCGCGCTCGCGCGCTACACCGGCGACTTCGCCCTGGCCGAGGACCTGGGCCAGGAGGCGCTGGCCGAGGCGCTGGTGACCTGGCCGCGCGAGGGCGTGCCCCGCAACCCGGCGGGGTGGCTGCTCACCGTCGGCCGCCGCCGCGCGATCGACGCGTTCCGCCGCCGCTCCGCCCTGGACGACAGGTACGCCGTCCTCGCCCGTGACCTGGGCGAGGGCGGCGCCGCCTCGGGCAGCGCGCCCGCCGACCCCGCACGGGAGGCCGACGACGTGCTGTGGGATCCGGACCGGATCGACGACGACGTGCTCGCGCTGATGTTCACCGCCTGCCACCCCGTGCTGTCGCGGGAGGCCAGGGTGGCGCTCACCCTGCGGGTGGTCGGCGGTCTGACCAGCGACGAGATCGCCAGGGCGTTCCTGGTCCCGACCGCGACCGTGCAGGCCAGGATCACCCGGGCCAAGAGGACCCTCGGGGCGGCCCGGGTGCCCTTCGGGGTACCCCCGGCCCAGGAACGGCCCCAGCGGCTCGGCTCGGTGCTCAACGTGGTCTACCTGATCTTCACCGAGGGCTCCTCGGCCAGCTCCGGCGGCGACCTGCTCCGGCTCGACCTCGCGGGCGAGGCCCAGCGCCTGGCCCGGGTGCTGGCCCGTCTGGTCCCCGACCAGCCCGAGGTCCACGGCCTGCTGGCGCTGCTGGAGCTGACCGCGGCGCGCTTCCCCGCCCGGACCGGGGCTGACGGGCGGCCGGTGCTGCTGGAGCACCAGGACCGCCGCCGCTGGGACCGCGCCGCGATCCGCCGGGGACGGGCCGCCCTGGCCCGCGCGGGGAGGACCGGCCGGGGGCTGGGCGCCTACGGCCTCCAGGCCGCGATCGCCGAGTGCCACGCGCTCGCCGCCTCGGTGCGGGAGACGGACTGGGAGCGGATCGTGCTGCTCTACGAGGCGCTCAGCCGTCTGGCGCCCTCCCCGGTGGTGGACCTCAACCGGGCGGTGGCGGTCTCCATGGCCCGGGGACCGGCCGAGGCGCTGCGGATCGTGGACGAGCTGGCGGCGGCCGGGGCGCTGGCGGACTCGCACCTGCTGCCGAACGTGCGCGGGGAGCTGCTCGTGCGCCTGGGGCGCACCGGTGAGGCGCGCACCGAACTGGAGCTGGCCGTGCGCCGGTGCGGCAACGAGCGCGAGCGGGAGGTGCTGGAGCGCAAACTCGCCGACCTGGGCTGACCGTTCCACACCCCCCGGGGAGCACCGCGCCGCGGCCCGCGCCGGCCCCGGGACTCCGGCGCTGCGGACTGACCAGGGACGGGGCTCCCACGAGGCCGGAGCACCGTCGTACCTCAGTACTATGGTCGCTCCGCTCGCATGGAGGACCGCTGTCCCTGCGGGCTTTTCGACGTCCACGGGGTCACGACGGCCCGCACCGCAAGGGAGTCCGATGGGGGCCGAGCCGCACCGCACACTGCGTGGCCGCTACCAGCTGCTGGCCGAGATCGGCCGGGGCGGGATGGGCCGGGTCTGGCGCGCCCACGACACCGAGCTCAACCGCACCGTCGCGGTCAAGGAGATCCTCCTGGGCCCGGGCCTGGACGACCACGAGCGCGACCGGATGGCCGCCAGGGCCCGGCGCGAGGCGCAGGCCACCGCGATGGGCGGCCACCCCAACATCGTCACCGTGCACGACATCGTCCAGGACGACGGGCGCCCGTGGATCGTCATGGAGTTCCTCAGCGGGCGCTCCCTGCACGCGCTGGTCCGCCAGGAGGGCCCGCGCGGCGCCCGCGTGACCGCCCGGTGGGGGCTCGACCTGCTCAGCGCGCTGAGCACCGCGCACGGGCAGGGGATCACCCACCGCGACGTCAAACCCGAGAACGTCATGGTCACCGACGCCGGGCGGGTGGTGCTCACCGACTTCGGCATCGCCACCATCGCCGACACCTCCTCCGTCACCCAGACGGCCGGGGTGATGGGCTCCCCCGCCTACCTGGCCCCCGAGCGGCTGGCGATGAGTCCGGCGACCCCGGCGAGCGACCTGTGGTCCCTGGGCGCCACCCTGTACCACATGGCCACCGGCACCTCCCCGTTCCGCCGCGAGGGCATCCCCGCCACACTGCACGCCGTCACCTCCGAGGAGCCGCCCGACGTCCTGGGCCGGGGCCCGCTGGGCCAGGCGGTACGGGGCCTGCTGGTGAAGGACCCGGCCGGGCGGATCGACGCCGACCGCTGCCGCGCGCTGCTGACCGCGGAGGCGGAGGCGGGCACCGCCGCCGCGGCCCCCTCGGCCACGACCGTGTCCGTGCCGACACGGCCGTTGAGCGCGCCCGCACGCGCGGTCACCCCGGGGCCGGTCCCGCCCGGATCCCCGGGACCGGTTCCGCGGGGCCCCGCGGCGGTCCCGCCGCAGACCACGGTCACGGCGGCGCCGGAACCGCGGCGGGGCGGACGGCTGTCCTGGCCGATGGTGGTGCTCACCCTGGGCCTGGCCTCGCTGGTGGCGGTGGCGGCGCTGGTGGTGGTGCTCGACCCGTGGGGGTCCGACACCGGTGCCGCCGCCTCCGGGACGGGCACGGAGGAGTCCCCCGAACCCGGTGCCGGAGAGCAGCAGGCCGGGGGCGGGAACGAGGGGGACGCCACCGCCCCGGAGGAGACCGGCACGCCCCAGGAGGGCGGCGCCGACGGCGCCCCCGTGCCCGGGACGACCTGGACCGAGGACCCCGAGGGCTTCGGTCTGAGCGTCCCCGAGGGCTGGATCCGCCGGGTGGACGGCAGCAGCGTCTTCTTCGAGTCCCCCGACAACGCCGACTACCTCCAGATCGACATGGCCGAGCACCCCACCGACGACGAGTACCAGCACGTCCTGGACCAGGAGCAGGGCGTGTACGACTCGGGGCGGCTGCCGGGCTACGAGCGGGTGCGGATCACCGACGTCACCGACGACACCGGCTTCCACTCGGCCGCCGAGTGGGAGTTCACCTGGCGGGACGAGACCGGCGAGACGCGCCGCGTGCTGACCCGCAACATCGCGGTGGCGCCCGGGGTGTACTACGCGCTGGCCTGGGCCTCCACCGACGCCTCGTGGGCCGACCAGGGCGCCCAGCGCACCGCCGCCATGGAGTCCTTCGGCCCGGCCTGATCCCGCTCCGGCCCGCACCACCGCGGTCCGGTCCGCCCGCCCCGCTCCCCGGACTCCGGCGCCGTGGTGCGGGGTCGGCGGGAGCGGCGACGCGGCCGCGCTCAGCTGCCCAGGTAGCGCAGCACCGCCAGCACCCGGCGGCTGTAACCGGAGGCGTGCCCCAGACCCAGCTTGTCGAAGATCGCGTTGACGTGCTTCTCCACCGCGCTCAGCGACACGTACAGCCGCTCGGCGATCGAGGCGTTGCTCAGCCCCTGCGCCATGTGCTCCAGGACGTCGCGCTCGCGCGGGGTGAGCCGGGCCAGCGGGTCGGTGTGGGTGGTGCGCGCCAGCAGCTGGCGCACCACCTCGGGGTCGAAGGCCGCCCCGCCCGCGCGCACCCGCTCCAGGGCCTCCAGGAACTCCCCCACCTCCGACACCCGGTCCTTGAGCAGGTAGCCCACCCCTCCCGAGGCCCCGGCCAGCAGTTCGGCGGCGTAGCGCTGCTCCACGTACTGCGACAGCACCAGCACCGCGACCCTCCCGTGCTCGGCGCGGATACGCAGCGCCGCCCGCAGCCCCTCGTCGGTGTGGGTGGGCGGCATCCGCACGTCCACCACGGCGGCGTCGGGCGCGTGCTCGGCGACCGCGGCCAGCAGCGCGTCGGCGTCGCCGACCGCCGCCGCCACCTCGTGGCCCTCCTCCTCCAACAACCGCACCAGGCCCTCCCTGAGCAGGACCGAGTCGTCAGCGATCACCAGGCGCATGGGGGCTCCGTATCGTGGTCAGGGGCAGCGCGGCGCGTACCGTGGTCGGACCGCCCCGGGGACTGTGTACCGCCAGTGTGCCGTCCAGGGCCCGCACCCGCCTGGCCAGGCCGGTCAGTCCGCCGCCATCGGGGTCGGCGCCGCCGCGGCCGTCGTCGAGCACCCGCAGGTCCAGGACGCCGTCGGCGTCGTCCAGGTGCACGATCACCACCTCGGCCCCGGCGTGCTTGACGGCGTTGGTGATGGCCTCGCGCGCCACGAAGTACACCGCCGTGGCCAGTTCGCGGGGCGGCGGGGCCGACAGGCGCGCGCGCACCCGCACCGGCAGCGGGCTGCGTTCGGCCACCTCGGTCAGCGCCGCCTCCAGGCCCAGGGTGTCCAGCGCGGTGGGGTAGACCCGCCAGGCCACCTCCCGCAGCTCGTCCAGCAGTACCCGGGTCTCGGTGTGCGCCTGGCGGACCAGCCGCGCCGCGCGCTCGGGGTCGTGGCCGCGCTGGGCCCGCCCCAGCAGCATGGCCAGCGCCACCACGCGCTGCTGGACCCCGTCGTGCAGGTCGCGTTCGATGCGCCGCCGCTCCTCGTCCACCGCCCGCACGATGCCCGACCGGGTGGAGGTCAGCTCGTCGATGCGCCGGTGCAGCAGGTCCTCGCTGCTGGGACCCACCAGACGGCGGGCCAGGGCGCGGTCGGCGGCCGAGGCCAGCGCCACCACCAGCCACGTCGCCGCCAGGACGACCAGGCCCATGAGCAGGCCCACGCTGATGCTGGAGACGTGTACCCGCGCGCCGGGCATGAGCACCGGCACGTGGGTGCCGCCCCCGGTGAACAGCTCCAGTGCGGCCCCGCCGACGAAGACCACCACCAGCATCAGCGCCGTGGGCGCCAGGTAGCCGCACAGCAGCGCCGCCGGAAGGCGCAGCAGCAGGTAGGCCACGCGCGGGGCGGCCTCGACCCCCGGGCCGGCCACGCCGCCCCCCGACCACCGGGCCAGGCGGGCCAGGTCCGCGTCGCCCAGGCGCACCGCCCACCGGGTCACCACGCCGCGGAACCGGTGCCGGGCCCGGGAGGTCAGGAACGGGGCGCACACCAGCGCCGCGGCCGCCGCGAGGACCCACACCAGCGTGAGCACGGCGGTGCACAGCCCCAGCAGGGTGCCCGTCAACTCGCGCCCGGCCCGTGCCAGCGGCGCGGCCGCCGCACGCGCCCAGGCGCGGGGACGGTCCCCGTCCCCGGCCCACTCGGCCATCCGCCCCTCCCCCTCTTCCCTTCCGACCGTCCGCATCCGCCGCCTCAGGCGTCCCGGAGCCGGAGCACCAGGGCGCCCGCCGCCAGGCTCGCCGCGGTCCAGTACACGAGCACCGCGCCGCCCGCGGCGGGCGTGAGCGCGTGGTCGAACCGCCCGATCACGAAGGCGCTGTCCACGAACGAGATCCCGGCGAGGAACGGCATGCGCCCGGCGAGGTAGACACCCACCTCGCTGCCCATCAGCAACAACATCACCGGCAGGCCCAGAATCAGCATGAACACCGTGGTCAGCGCCGCGGCGGCCGACCGCAGCGCGGAGCCGACCCCCACGGTGGCCACGGCCACGGCGGTCAGGTACACGGCCGTGCGCACCACGTCCGCGGCGGCCTGCCCCGGGTCCAGGGTGCCGTACCCCTCCAGGTAGGGGTGCCGCATCACCAGGTGCGCCAGAAGCGTACCGACCGCCCCCGTCACCAGCGACGCCGCGAACACGGTGGCGGCCACGGCCAGGGCCTTCGCCGCGAGCACGCGCACCCGCACCGGGACCGCCTGGAGGGTGGGGTGGATGGAGCGGGAGGAGTACTCGGAGGTGATCACCGGAAGCGCCACGGCGATGACGGCGAACTGCACGGCCCACACGGCGGCGTAGACCGCCATCTCCGACGCCGGGATCTCGGCGGTCGGCAGGTTCCCGTTCTGCATGTTGCCGACGGTCGAGACCGCCGCGCCCGGCGCCACCACGGCCATGAGCAGCAGGGCCGCGGCCAGGCCCCACCAGGTGGAGCGCACCGAGCGGAGCTTGACCCACTCGGCCGAGGCGGCCGCGGCCAGGTCGGACAGGGCCCGGGCCGGGCCGGGGGCGCGGTCGGCGGAGGGGGCCGGGGGCTGCCCGGTCGTGGTGGAGGTCGTCACGGTCGGCTCCTGTTCGCGGTGGTGTACTGCACGCTGTCGGCGGTCAGCTCCCGGTAGGCCTGCTCCAGGGACGCGTCGCGCGTGCTCAGCCGGTGCAGGGCCACCCCCGCCCGGTGGGCCAGTTCCCCGACCCGTTCGACGGGTACGCCGGTGACCACCAGTTCGCCCGGGCCGGGGCGCTCCACCCCGGCCCCCTCCGCCTCCAGCGCGGTGACCAGGTCCTCGGGGTGGGGCGCGCGCACCAGCACGGCCGTCCACGCGCTGTTGCCCAGCACCTCGGCCAGGGGCGCGTCGGTGATGAGCCTCCCCCGGCCGAGCACCACCAGGTGGTCGGCGGTCAGCTGCATCTCGCTCATCAGGTGGCTGGAGACGAACACCGTGCGCCCCTCGTCCGCGAGGGAGCGCATCAGGTCGCGGATCCAGCGCACGCCGTCGGGGTCCAGGCCGTTGACGGGCTCGTCGAACAGCAGCAGACCCGGATCGCCCAGCAGGGCGGCGGCGATGCCCAGGCGCTGGCTCATACCCAGGGAGAAGGCCCCCGCGCGCCTGCGCGCCGCCTCGGCCAGCCCCACGGCCTCCAGCACCTCGTCCACGCGGCGGTCGGGGATGCGGTGGGTGCGGGCCAACCCCAGCAGGTGGGAGCGGGCGCTGCGTCCGGGGTGCACCGCGCGGGCGTCCAGGACGGCGCCCACGTGGTGCAGGGGCCGGTCCAGCTCCCGGTAGGGGCGGCCCCCGACCAGGGCCTGTCCGGCGGTGGGCCGGTCCAGGCCCAGCACCATCCGCATCGTCGTGGTCTTGCCCGCGCCGTTGGGACCCAAGAAGCCGGTCACCCGGCCGGGGCGGACCTCCAGGTCCAGCGAGTCCACGGCGAGCGTCTCCCCGTAGCGCTTGGTCAGTCCCCGCAGGGTGATCATGTGCGGTCCTCGTCTCGTCGTTCGTGCGGCGGTGACCACGTTAGGAACTCGGACCCCGGCCGGGCCATGGTGCGTACCGCCAGGTCGGGTGCGGTGCGCGCCAGGGCGGGGGTGGGGTTTTCCTCAGGGAGGGGACGAGGCCGCGCCGTCGCCGCCGGACCGGTGGGGCCGTTTCGTCCCCGAAGGCGTTCGGGCCCGGATAGCCTCGGTCCGTTCCCCGTTTGCAGGAGGTGCGCGGTGTCCCGGACCTGGACCGCGATCGACTTCGAGACCGCCAACCACGACCGCGGCAGCGCGTGCGCGGTCGGCCTGGTGCGGGTGCGCGACGGCGCGGTCGTGGACCGGTACACCACGCTGATCCGGCCGCCGAGGCAGGTGGACTTCTTCTCCCGCCACAACATCGCCGTGCACGGCATCACCGCGGCCGACGTCGCCGACGCCCCCTCCTGGGAACAGGCGCACGCGCGCATCGTGGAGTTCGCCGACGGCGGCCCCCTGGTGGCGCACAACGCCGCCTTCGACATGGGGGTGCTGCGCCAGGCCTGCGGACACACCGGGCTGTCCCACCCGGCGTGGGAGTACGCGTGCACGCTGGCGCTGTCCCGGCGCACCTGGAGCGGGCTGCCCGACCACAAGCTGCCGACCGTGTGCGCCCACATCGGGCACCGGGTGACGCACCACCACCGAGCCGACGCCGACGCCGAGGCCGCCGCGCGCATCGTGATCGCCGCCATGGAGCGCTACGGCACCCCGTCGCTGGCCGACCTGACCCGTGCCGCGCGGACGGACCTGCGCCGGGTGGAGGCCTTGCCCGGGAGCGCGGTGCCCGCCCCGGTCCCGGCCGCCGCCGCGCCCGTCCAGCCCGCGCTGCTCGCCGCGTCCGCCGCGGCTGCCGCGCCCGAGGACCGGTTCGGACGGTGGCAGCGCGACGCCCGGACGCCGCTGCCCGAGCCCTCCCCGGACGCCGACCCCACCGGGCCGCTGTACGGGCGCACCGTGTGCGTCTCCGGCGACCTGGAGTCCATGGACAAGCCCGAGGTGTGGCGGCGCGTGGCCGAGGCGGGCGGGCGGCCCGCCAAGAACGTCACCAGGAAGACCGACATGCTCGTCCTCGGGGGCCACGGCGGCCCCGGAAAGACCGCCAAGCACCTGCGGGCCGAGATCTACCGCGAGCGAGGCCAGCGCATCGACCTGGTCACCGAGGCCGAACTGCTGGCCCTGCTGGGGATGACCACCCGCCCCTGACCGGGGCGCGCCCCGCGTCCGCGGGCCTGAGGACGGCGGTGGTCACCGACGTGCGCTTTCCGGCCGGGGCCGCCTGACGCCGGGTGCCGCGCCGCGCCGGTCCGTGCGCACGGGGCCGCCCGCGCCCCGGGACGGACGCGGGCGGCCCCGTGGAGTCGTTCAGACCCTCTCGTTCGGCGACGTGGGAAAGCGCAGGATGGCGCCGTTCTCGTTGCTGGTGTGGCCGTGGTCGAGGACCTCGCCGAAACCGGCGTCGGCGGCCATCGCCGAACGCAGCATCAGCGCGCTGGCCGGTGCCCGGAACGCCGCGTCGGGGTCGTCCAGGTCCGCCGGGTTCTTCGACACCAGCACCGGCTCGCCCGGTGAGCCCCACAGCTCGGGTTCGCCGTCGCGGTCGGCGCCCAGCAGCAGGGTGCGCACTCGCGCCTCCGACAGCATCGGCAGGGTGGGCTCGGTGCCGCGCACCGCCTGGTCGTTGGCGAGTTTCTGGTGGTAGTCGGCGATGATGTCGTCATGGCCGTCGATGACGAAGTCGCGCAGCGCCTCCGCCGCGGCCGCGTGCAGGCGCTCCTCGGCGTCGGGGCCGCCCCGTCCGCCGGCCACCAGCCTGATCGGGATGCTCAGCTTGCGCTCGCCCAGGTTGTCGCGCAGGTAGGCGATGGCCTCCTCGTCACCGCCGACGAAGATGATCCGGGCGTCCACCTCGGCGACGGCCTCGCGCACCTGCTGGGCGATCCGGGCGGTGTTCTCCCGCCAGGTCTCCATGGGGTAGTGCTTGCCGTCGAAGCGGCCGTTGTACCCGCTCAGGACACCGGGCCCGCCGCGGCCCATCGGGTCGATGTTGCGCAGGTCGGCACCGGAGAAGTCCTTCTCGGAGGCCGGTTCGCTGGAGGGGTGGCCGGTGTAGGAGAACACCTTGGCGTTGACCCGGTCCAGCGCCACCAGGACGTAGGGCAGGTAGCGCCCCCGGTCCACGACCACGGGAAGGGGATCGGGAACCGGCATGCGCAGGGCGCGGCTCTGCGCGGGCGGTTCGGAGAGCGTGTACGCGCCGAGCAGACGCCCCTCGGAGGCGAACAGGGAGTGGCCGTGACTGCCGAAGGCCCGGGAGGACCCGTCCCTGACCGCCTGTTCCAGCACGTCCAGGGTCGCCTTGTCGGTGCCCAGCGAGGAGAGTTCGTCCCGCAGGTGGCGCCAGCGCAGTTCGAGTTCCTTGCCGGCGTCGGTCCTGTCGCGGCTGGTGTCCAGGTGCACCGAGGCCACCGGAGCGTCGCTCTCGTACAGAGGTCGCAGAAAACCCAGGTCCATGTGTCCGCGGGGCGTGTGTCCCCGCCCCGCCCACCTCCTTCTCGGGGTCGGTCTGCGGGCCATCCTCGGGCCCGTGATGCTTGCCTCGGGGCACGCCACGTCGGCACAGACGCGCTTCTTGCCCAAGGATTTCCTGTCCTTGGACGGGCCCCCTACCCCGTCGGCCGCCGGACATGGGCGGAGAGGGACAACGAACTCACAGAAGAGGGTCGCCGGCTGTCGGGCGCGGAGGGGACCCGCGTCGCTAGCGTCGGTGACGCAGCAGAGGAGGGCACCATGCTGGACCGGCTCAACCGGGCCCTGGAGAAGGTCGAGGAGGACACCGGGCGGCCGGTGGACGTGGCGGAGATGGCGCGGATCGCGCTCACCTCCGAGCACCACCTGCGCCGCCTGTTCTCGGCGCTGGCGGGGATGCCCCTGTCGGAGTACGTTCGGCGGCGCAGGCTCACCCTCGCCGGGGCCGAGGTGCTCGGGGGCGGCGACAGCCTGCTCGACATCGCGGTGCGCCACGGCTACGGGTCGGCCGAGGCCTTCGCCCGGGCCTTTCGCGCCATGCACGGTGTGGGGCCGGGCGAGGCGCGCCGGACCGGCGCGGTGCTCGTCTCGCAACCGAGGATGTCCTTCCGCCTGACCGTCGAGGGGAGTACCACCATGCGTTACCGGATCGTGGACAAGGAGGCCTTCCGCCTCGTGGGCCCCAAGGCACGGGTGCCGATCGTCCACGAGGGCCGCAACCACGCCATGGAGGAGTTCGTCAGGAGCCTGGACAAGGGGGTCCGGGCGCGCGTCGCGGAGCTCTCCGACCAGGAACCGCGCGGTGTCCTGGGCGTCACCGCCGCGCTGTCCCCCGACCGCGGGGAGGGGAGCCTGATCGACTACTACGAGGCCGCGGCGACCTCCGCCCGTGGCGCGGAGGGCATGGAGGCGCTGGAGGTGCCGAGCGGTACCTGGGTGGTCTTCCCCAAGTCGGTGCCCGTGGAGCGGTGCCCCGAGGGGTTGCAGCACATGTGGGCGGACGCCTTCGGCCGGTGGTTCCCCTCCAACACGGCCTACCGGGTCACCGAGGGGCCGGAGATCCTGCGGGTCTCCTACACCGAGGACGGCGCCACCGCCGAGGCCGAGCTGTGGCTGCCCGTCGAGCGCCTCTGACGCGCCCCCGCGGCCCAGCGAGGGCGCGCGGCCGCTGACGGGACCGGCCGTGGCGGCCGTTTCCTAGACGCGGGTGCGGCAGCGGTCCAGGAAGCGGCGCAGCACCTCGTTGAACCGCTCGGGCCGCTCCAGGTTGGGCAGGTGCCCGGCGCCCTCGATGATCTCCACGACCGAGTCCGGCACCAGCACGTGCATGGACTCGGTGAGATCGGGCGGGGTGAACACGTCGTGCTGGCCCCCCACCAACAGGGTCGGCGCGGACACCCGGCGCAGCAGGGGCGCGTAGTCCTGGCGTCTGGCGCGGCCCAGCAGGGCGGCCGCCGCGCCCTCGGGCGGGGCGGCGTACATCATCGCGCGCACGTGGTCGGCCACCGCGGGCAGTTCGCGCACGTTGTCGGCGGTCATCATGCCCACGAGCACCTCGTCGCCGTAGCCGCGCATGCCCTCGGCGCGCAGCCGCTCGGCCAGCGCCACGCGGGCGGCACGGCCCCGCTCGGTCTCGGCGCTGGGGTTGGTGGCCGCCAGGGTCAGCGAGTCGACGCGGTCGGGGAAGAGCCGGTACAGCTCCAGGGCGATCTGGCCGCCCATCGACAGCCCCACCACGCTCACCACGTCCAGGCCCAGGTGGTCCAGGAGCGCGTCCAGGTCGCGGGCGAAGGTGTCCAGGGTCGTGGTCCCGGGGACGACGGTGCTGCTCCCGTACCCGCGCAGGTCGGGGGCGATCACCCGGTAACCACGTCCCGCCAGGGCCCTGACCTGGGGTTCCCACATGGTGCGGTCGAAGGGGTGACCGTGGATCAGGAGGGTGGGGTACCCGGCGCCGCGGTCGGTGTAGGTGACGTTGATCCCGCGCACGGAGGCGATGCCCGGGCCTTCACTGCTCGCCGTGTTCGTCGTCTGATGTGCCACAGGAACCGATGCTATTCAGGCGTGCAAGGGCCCTGGCCACCGAGGGTCCCCCAGAGCCGGGTCACGGCCGGGCCGTAGGTGGTCCCTCGACACCTACGGCCCGCGGGTGGTACCGCGTCCCGCCGTTCTCGGGCGCGGTACGGCGTGGCGGGCGCGCCCGCCACACGGCGCCGGACGCGGAGCGTCCGGCTACGGGGAAGACGCGCCCGGACGCCGTCGGGTTCGGACGCGGTTCACCGCCGCGCCTCCCCCTTCCGGTCAGGGGAGCGGCGGACCGGACGGGCCCCGCGGGTACCGCGGCCCAGGAAGAGCGCCGCCACCAGGTAGGGCAGTGCGAACAGGGCGAACGCCAGGGCGTGCCCGGTCACCGCGAACACCCCCGCGTACAGCAGGTAGGAGGCCGTGGTGAGGGCGTCGGTGCCCAGACCGGCCAGGGAGGTGACGGTGGCCCGGCTCGACCCGGTGATGCGGTCCTGCAGGCGGGCGTCGGCGACCACGCCCGCGGTCTGGCACAGGCCGAAGCCCACGCCGATCAGCACCCATCCCACCGGGCCGTCCAGCAGGGCTCCGGCGGCGATGGCGGGCGCGGCCAGGCCCACCAGGACGGCCAGGGCCCGTACGGGCAGCCGGGAGGCGGGCCCCGCCAGCAGCCCGCCCAGGAGCACGAAGGCCCACACCACCAGGACCGCCACGGGAACGGTGGCGGCGGGGACGCCGGACTCGGCGACGAGCAGGGGGACGTACTCGTCCAGCGCCTCCCAGAACGCGGTCACCGCGACCACCAGCACGATCGCGCCGCGCACCCGCCGGCTGGAGCGGGCCTCGGCCAGTCCGCCGCGCAGGGCGTCCAGGTAGCCGGAGGGCCCCTCCTCCGCTTCCCCGGCCCCCGCGGCGCCGTCGGCGGAGGCGGGGCCGCCCTCGGCGGCGCGGTGCTCGGGCAGGGCCAGGGCCGCCAGGGCGCACAGCACGCAGACGGCGACGCTGGCCGCGCCGACCGCCGCGTAGCCGCCGTGGGCCATGACGGGGATGGCCAGCAGGGTGGCGGCGCCGACGGCGGCCACGTCCAGGGCGCGGGTCACGCCCATGACCCGGGCGTAGCGGTCGGACGCGTCGCGGCGGGCGAGTTCGGTGTAGACGAGGGCTTCGAGGGAGCCCGAGGACAGCGCGCCGCCCGCGCCCCACAGGACGAAGCCGAGCGCGAAGGTCCAGTAGCCGGGCCACAGCAGCCACAGCACGAACGCGCACGCGGCCAGGAGCGGCGCGGCGGCCAGCAGGTAGCGCCTCGGCACCACGTCGGCCCAGGCCCCGGCGGGGACGGACGCGAGGACCGAGGACAGTGACCAGATCACGAACAGGGAGCTGATCTGGGCGACGGTCAGGCCGGTCTCGTCGAACAGCAGCGCGTACAGCGGGTAGAGGAGGACGAACTCCCCCAGGGCCGCGTAGGCGTACAGGGGTCGGGTCAGACGGGACGCGCGCATGCCGGGGGCACGCGGGGACAGAGTGGTCATGGAGGTCTTTCGGTCGAGCGGAGACGGGCACCGGGGCGGGGACCGCCCGGGGTGGACCGCGTGCTCGGACCGAGGACCGGCTGGGGACTTAATGTCGCTGGAACATGCCTCCAGGATAGGGGTGCGCCAGCCGCAGCGACAGGGGGTGTGGACAACCCGGTCACGGACGTCGTACACGGGTGCGCGGGGCCGCCGAGCGGGCCCGAGTGCCCGCACCCGCGGCCCCGCGCTCGCAGCCGTCAGTCCGCGCGGCCGGGGCCGGGGACGATGTGCTCGACCACGTCGGTCACCAGGTCGTGAAACCGGTCCTGGGAGAAGAGGTCGGGCAGGGTGAGCCGCTCCAGGATGAGCCAGTTCAGCGCCAGGTAGAGCAGGACGACGGTGGACGCGTCGCCGGGCATGCCGGACTCGGTGTGGAAGGCGATGTTGGCGTCCAGGTCGGCGCGGACGCGCTCGGTGAGCAACTGGCGCAGCTCCGGTCGGCGGGTGGCCTCCAGCCGCAGTTCCAGCAGGGCCAGGTAGCCGGAGGGGAAGTCGGTGAGGCGCCCCACCATCTCGTGCATCAGCTCGGCGACCCTGTCGCGGTCGCGCGGTCCCGCCTGGGCCGCGGCGATCACGTTGTTGTCGGGGTCCAGACGCTCGTAGAAGCGGTGGCCGACCTGGGTGAGCAGGTCGTCGCGGTTGTTGAAGTAGTTGGACGCCGTGCCGTTGGGGACGGCCGCCTCGGTGTCCACGGCCCGGAAGGTCAGCCCCCGCGCGCCCTCGCGGGCGAGCACCTCGATGGCCGCGTCGAGCAGGGCCGCCCGGCGCGCCGGATTCTGCCTCATGTCGGTTCTCTCCTCAGAACGAAGTTGACACCACTTCGAGCGTAGTACTATGTTCTTACCACTCCACACAGAGTACTACGGAGTGAGTAGAACTGAGAGGAAACCCCATGCGTGCCGATTCCCTCCGCCTGGACCTGACCGCCGCGCCGTCCGCCGAGGTCCGCCCGAAGATCACCCTGCCCTTCACCCCTCCCCAGCCCCAGCCCCGGCGCAGGTACCGCGACGAGATCCCCAAGCCCCGTTCGGTGCGGCGCGCCAGGCCGCTGCCCAAGCCGGGCGGCGTCCGCTGAGCCCCGACCGCCCCGTGGGGGCCAGGGGGAGCGCGCGGGCTCGTGCGCGACCGCACGTGAGCGCCGGGAGCCCCCTGGCAAGGCGGACGTCCCCGGAGGGGGCGCGGGTCAGATCCCGTGCAGCTCGCGGGCCCAGGCCTCCAGCCCGGCGGCGAACCCCTCCCGTTGCTCCGGAGAGAGCCGGTCGAAGGCCCGCAGCAGGGTCCGGGCTCGACTGGCCACGAACGCGCGCATGAGCTCGCGGTGCTCGTCGGCCAGCGACACCAGGGCGCGCCGCCGGTTGGCGGGGTCCTCGCGGCGCACCACCAGCCCCACCCGGGACAGGTCGCCGACCAGTTCGCTGACGGTGGAGGGGCCCACCCCCAGACGGGAGGAGAGTTCGCCCATGCCGAGTTCCTGGCCGTGGACGAGCTGGGACAGCACCGCGCCGTGTCGGGCGGTCAGGTGGTGGTCGGTGAACAGCCGCCGCAGTTCGGCGGGCATCTCGGCGTGGGCGCGGCGGTAGTAGGTCTCGATCAGGGGCACGAAGCGCAGTGCCCCCTCCACCGCCGCGCGGTCCGGAACGCGCGTGTCGTCGGCCTCTTGCCGGCCCGCCCCCTGCTCCATGCGCCGATGCTACCGGGGGTTGTTGCTGTTGGATCGGGAAGCCACTCAAGCGCACACAAGGGCACAGGAGTGAGCCCCTACTGCTGCCGAAAAGCGGTGTGTGTCCTCACTCCGGTGAATGGCCCGCCGGGGAAATTCCGTCCGAGGAGTTCGTTGATTCTCCGGACAAGCGCCCCCGGTCCTGGCTACGGTCGTCTCGAACACAGAGACGAAACCGGCAGGATCGGGAGGTGGGAAGGGATGGCGGGTACTGGCGCGCGGCGGTTGCGGTCGATCGCTGACCCGTTCCTGGCCCCCGCACCGACCGGGGTGAGTGTGCGTGACCGGCTCAAGGGCCTCACCCCACGGGACGAGACGGTCCTGCGGGCGGTGGGCGCGCACCTGGGGTCCTTGGCTTCCACGGACCTGGCCGCCCGGTGTGCGCATGGCACCAACCACGACAAGGACGCCTGGGCGGCCCGCAAACGGGAGTTGACCCCTGAGTCCTCGTCGCGGTGGGCCGGAGCCCTGACCAGGGCCTCGAACGAGCAGTGGGCGCTGGCCCGCCGCAGCCAACTCGCCCACCTACACCGCCTCAAACGGGGATCGACACCCTGCGCCACCGGTTGTCCCAACCCCTCAAAACCCCGGGCACCCGGGGCGCGCCGGGCGGGTACGCCTCGCGTCAGGAGTGGCACGCCAAGTCCCGACGCCTGACCACCCTGGAACATCGCCATGCGGCGGCGGTGGCCGCCTGGGAGGAGGGCCGTGTACGGGTGGTGCGCGGCGGCAAGCGGTTGCTGCACAGCCGCCACCACCTGGAGCGGGCGCAGCTGACCGAGGCCGGATGGCGGGCCCGGTGGGAGGCCGCACGCTTCTTCCTGTCCGCTGATGGTGAGTCCGGCAAACGCCACGGCAACGAGACGATCCGTATCACCCCTGAGGGGCAGGTCAGTATTCGGTTGCCCGCCCCGTTGGCGCATCTGGCCAACGCTGCCCGTGGTCGGTATGTGCTCTCAGGCCGGGTGGTCTTCGCCCACCGGGGCGCCGAGTGGGCTGATCGGGTCGAGGCCGATGGGGCGGTGGCCTACCGCATCCACCTGGATACGGATCGGGGCCGGTGGTATGTGAGCGCGTCCTGGACCCTGCAGGCGGTGCCTGCCCTGCCTATGCAAGCGGCGCTGGCCCACGGGGTGATCGGGGTGGACGCCAACGCCGACCACCTGGCCGCCTGGCGACTCGACACCCACGGCAACCCGATCGGGAACCCGCACCGCTGTGAGTTCGACCTGTCCGGCAGCGCGTCCCACCGGGACGCGCAGGTGCGTTATGCCCTGTCCCGGCTGCTGCGCTGGGCCACCGCGAGCGGTGTGCGGGCCATCGCCGTGGAGGACCTGGACTTCGCCCGCGAGAAGTCCCGGGAAAAGCATGGACGGCGTAAGAAGTTCCGGCGGCTGGTCAGTGGTTTTCCCACGGCTCGGCTGCGGTCCCGGTTGGTGTCGATGGCCCACACCCTGGGGGTGGCGGTCATCGCCGTGGACCCCGCGTATACATCAAGGTGGGGTGCCCAGCACTGGCAGCGACCCCTGACCACCAAATGTAGGAAGGTCTCCCGGCACGATGCGGCCAGCATCGCGGTCGGGCGGCGCGCTCAGGGCTACCCGGTCCGGCGTCGGACGGCACCGCCCCCACACCACCAGGGTGATGGTGTGGGGCATCGGACCGTCCAGGCCGCACCGGGTGGTTCCGGGCGTGAGGGAAACCGCCCACCCGTGACGGAGCGTGCACACGATGCGCGTGGCCGGACGGGGCAGGAACGCGGTGACCCAGCCCATCCAGCACCGTTCGGGATGGGTGCGGTGCCAGCGTGACCCCCCGGGGTCACGTCTGATCACTGTTCAGGAACGGTGTGACGTGGTCGTTCGGGGCTCAGTCGGCGACGCCGACGGCCCGGCGCACGGTGGCCGGGTCGTCCAGGACCCGCAGCAGCGCGTGCGCCAGGTCCGCGCGCGAGATCCGGTAGCCGGAGGGCACGTTGCGGTCCAGGGCCAGGCGGTACTCCCCCGTGGCCGGGGCGTCGGTCAGCTGGGGCGGGCGTACGACGGTCCAGGCGGCGCCGCTGGCCTCCAGGGCGGCCTCCATCCGCCCCAGGTCGAGGTAGGCGTCGCGGAAGAGCCTGCCGATCAGCGGCATGAGCAGCCGCTGCGGCAGCGGTCCGCCCGGCTCCTTCGGGCCGACGGGTGAGGCGCTGACCACGGCCAGGCGTGTGGCGCGGTCGTCCTCCAGCGCGCTCAGCACCGCGCCGGTCCAGGTGGTGGCGGGAAATCCGCCCTTGGCGCTCGCGGCCAGCGCCGAGACCACCGCGTCCGTCGCGGAGAGCAGGGAGCGCAGCCGGTCGGGTTCGGGGACGGGCATCCGGACCGTCTCCAGGCGCTCGTGGGTGACGGGCAGCCGCGCCGGATCGCGGACCAGGGCCGTGACCCGGTGTCCCGCGTTCAGGGCCTGGTCCACGACGTGGCGCCCGGTGCCTCCGGTGGCGCCCAGGACGGTGATGCGCATGCTGACTCCTCGGGGGGTGGCGGGGAGGGCCTTCTGGAACCCATCTTATTTCGGGTGCCCGAAGTATCCGTTCGGGGTGGGCTTCCCGCGCGCGGACGGCCGCCGTCCGCGCGCGGCGCGACGAGTTTTCCGGTCCTCCGGCGTGTTGCGGGCCTGACCTGCGCCGCAACAGGCTGTCACCTGTTAGTCACGCTAAGGGGTCCAACGTTCACCACCCGGTGGTTGGGACGTTCCGCTCGCCATGGCCGGATAGAAGCGACGGTCCCCCGCCCGGCCCGACAGAGGGTCGGGCTCCCCCGCGACCCGATCAGGAGACCGCCCATGCCGGGAACCCCTCGCACCCCCGCCCCCCTTCCCGTCCCCGACCCGACCGTCAGCAGCACCACACGGCGCCAGGCCCTGGTCGGCGGCGCGGCCACTCTGGGCGCCGTCGCGCTGGGCGCCTCCTGGAGTCCCGGCGTGCGGGCCGACGCCTCCGTCCGCGCCGACGCCCCCGCCCGGTCGGGCGGCATCGGTGAGCCCTTCACCCTGGGCGTCGCCTCCGGCGACCCCTTCCACAGCAGCGTCGTGCTCTGGACCCGTCTGGCCCCCAACCCCTTCGCCGAGGACGGACTGGGCGGCATGCCCGACCGGCGGGTGGAGGTCGAGTGGCAGGTCTCACGGGAGGAGGGCTTCGGTCTGCTCTCCGCCTCCGGAACCGTGGAGACGGGCCCCGACGCCGCCCACTCGGTGCACGTGGAGGCGCAGGGGCTGCGGCCCGGCACCGAGTACTTCTACCGGTTCCGCGTGGGCAACGAGATCAGCCAGGTCGGCCGTACCAGGACCGCCCCTCCCCCCGGGATCCGCACGGACCGGTTCTCCTTCGCGTTCGCCAGCTGCCAGAGCTACACCGCCGGGCACTACAACGCCCACGCGCACCTGGCCGAGGAGGACCTGGACCTGGTCGCGTTCCTGGGCGACTACATCTACGAGACGGGCGGACAGGGGAGCCTGGGCCGGGGCCACCTCCCCGACCGGGAGGTCCGCACCCTGGCCGAGTACCGCGTGCGGCACGCCCAGTACAAGAGCGACGCCAACCTCCAGGCCGCGCACGCCGCCTTCCCGTGGGCGGTGGTCTTCGACGACCACGAGCTGGAGAACAACTGGGCCGACGACCGCTCCAACGGCGAGGATGTCCCGCCCGAGGAGTTCCTGCGCCGGCGCGCCCAGGCGCTGAAGGCCTACCACGAGCACATGCCGCTGCGCTTCGCCCAGACGCCGGTCGGCCCCGACATGCAGCTCTACCGCAGACTGGCCTTCGGCGACCTGGTGGACATGCACCTGCTCGACACCCGCCAGTACCGCGACCCGCAGGTGTCCGACGCCGAGCGCGGCGACCCCTCGCGCACCCTGCTCGGCGCCCGGCAGAAGCAGTGGCTGCGGGAGGGGCTGTCCTCGTCGCGGGCCCGCTGGAACGTGCTCGCCCAGCAGGTGTTCTTCTCCCAGCGCGACTTCGCCGAGGGCGGGGCGACCGACTTCAGCAACGACGCCTGGGACAACTACCTCGTGGACCGCGACGAGGTCCGCGACCAGCTGGCGCGCACGCGCAACGGGGTGGTGATCACCGGGGACGTGCACGCCAACTACGTGTGCGACGTCAAGGCCGACTTCGACGCCCCCGAGTCGCCGACGGTGGCCACCGAGCTGGTGGGCACGTCCGTCACCAGCGGCGGCGACGGCACCGAACAGGCCCCCGGCGACGAGGTTCAGCTGCGGGAGAACCCGCACATCAGGTTCGTCAACCGCAAGCGGGGCTACGTGCGCAACGTCGTCACGCCCACCGAGTGGACGGCCGACTACCGCGTCGTGGACCACGTGAGCGAGCCGGGCTCGCCCATCCGCGACCGTGCGCGGTTCGTGATCGAGGACGGCGTGGCGGGCGTGCGCATGGAGGGGTGAACCCTGACACGGGCCCGGACGGCGGGTGCGCGCCACCCGCCGCCCGGCCAGGGACGGGGGGACCGGCTCAGCGGCGCTGGATCTCGGTCAGGTCGATGTCGACGGGGAAGGGCCGGGAAGTCTTGAGGCGCTGTCGGTGGACGGTCGGCCTGGTGTAGCCGCCGGTGGGCGCGAGTTCGTGCACGTAGACCACGGCTTCGCCCCGGTCCTGCTCGATCAGCCAGAAGTTGGGGATACCGGCCTCGGCGTACAGCTGCGGTTTGCGCTCACGGTCGCGCAGCTCCGACTCGGGAGAGACCACCTCGACCACCAGTTCCACCGCCTCGGGTGCGAACCAGGTCTGTTCCGTCCCCCCGGTGGCCTGGGCCTGTACCAGGATGAGGTCGGGTTCGGGCCTTTGCCGCGGACCGAGTTTGAGGGTCATCTCCCTGCGCACGCGCAGGCGGTCGGGGGCCTGCTCGAACAGGCGAGTGTCCAGGACCGAGAGCACGACCGTGTGGAAGTTGCGTTGAGGGGTCACCAGTACCAGGCTTCCGTCGATGAGTTCGGTGTGCGGCGGAAGATCCGGGATGCTGTCCAGGTCGTCGGCGGTGAATCCCTCCGGAGGCGGGGTCAGCGGCTCGTACCGGGATCCGGTGGAGGACTGGCGTTCGGCCACAGGGGAAACGGGCATGTCGCTGCCTCCGGTCGTCGGATCGTTCTCGTCACCCACGGTAGCCACGTCCTTCGGGTAGCGACGGCGTTTCCGGGAAAGTCCTACCCCTGGTCGTCGGGGCTGATCCACAGTGCCTCGGCGGCCACCAGACCCAGGGCCTGGGAGCGCTGGGGAGCGCCCGCGTCGGCGCCCACGGTGATCTGCATCGACCCGGCGTAGGGGCGGCGCTCGGCCACCTCCACCCGCATCCCGATGCCGATCTCGATGTCGGCCAGGTAGCGCAGCAGGTCGGGATCGGTGTCGTTGACGCGCACGATCACGCCGCTGACGCCCTTCTCCGCCTCCGACAGCAGCAGGCTCTCGCGCTCGACGATGTGGCCGTCGCGGGTGGGGATGGGGTCGCCGTGCGGGTCGACCACGGGGTCGCCCAGGTGGTGGGCGATGCGGTCGACGAACTTGTCCGAGACCACGTGTTCGAGGATCTCGGCCTCGTCGTGCACCTCGTCCCAGGAGTAGCCCAGCTCGGCGACCAGGTAGGTCTCCAGCAGACGGTGGCGGCGCAGCACCGACAGGGCCGCCTTGGTGCCCGGCTCGGTGAGGTTGACCGCGCCGTAGCGCCGGTGCTCCACCAGGCCCAGTTCGCTGAGTTTGCGCAGCATCCCCGACACCGAGGAGTTGGACACCGACAGGCGCTCGGCCATGCCGGAGATGGTCACCGGCCCGTTGCCGCGTTCCTGGAGGTCGTAGATGACCTTCACGTAGTCCTCAACCGACGTGGACGGTCGTGTCGGTGCGTTGTCCATGATCCCAACCGTATCGCGGACGGCTCACCGGCCACCATGTGCGCATCGGCCCTGTGGACAACCTCAGGCGCGGTACTCCCGGGCGTCCGGAGCCGGCGCGGGACGGCCGCGCCGACGGGGGCGCCCGGCCGCCGAGGGTCGCGTGCTGGCTCCGCTCCGGCCGGTGCTCTTCGACGGGAGCGGGGAGTGGTACGCACGCCGTCGCCGCGTTCCCCTGTCCCTGCTGTTGGCGGGGCGGCTCGCGTGGGGGTCACCCAGGGCGGCGCGCGACCACCGAGAAGTTCAGCGGGATCCTGGGGGCGCCCTCGGGCAGCCGCCACCCCTGCGGGCACTCCACCAGGCCGGAGAAGGCGGGCCAGTCCATGAACGGGTGCTCTCCGAGCGCCTCGACGACCAGCCCGGCCTCCAGCAGCGCGCCCGTCACCTCCGCCAGGTCGTGGCGCCACTCGTGGTTGACGGTCTGCGTGATGGAGTCCGTGGGTCCGTCGGTGTAGGTGGCCGCGTCCTCGTAGACGTTGGCGCCCCCGCCGCTGAGGTAGTCGCCGCTCACCTGCCACGGTTCGAAGTCCATGGCGCCCAGGATCGGGTGGTCGTCGCGGATCGCGAACACCCCGCCCGGTTCCAGCAGGTCGTGGATCGACCGGGCCCACGAGCGCAGCTCGGGCAGCCACACGATCGTCCCGGCGCTGGTCACGATCACCTCGAACGTGCGGTCGATGACCCGGGAGGCGGTGCGCGCGTCGCCCTCGACCCAGGTGACGTCGGCGCCGACGGCGTCGGCGATGCGCCGGGCGTGGGCCAGCGAGTTCGGCGACAGGTCCAGGCCGTGGACGTCCACGGCGCCCAAGCGGGCCCAGCAGACGGTGTCGGTGCCGATGTGGCACTGCAGGTGCAGCAGCGACCTCCCCGCCACCGTGCCGCCCTCCAGGTGGGGCGCGAGTACCGCGAGGTCGTTGCGCACGACCGGGGAGGGGCGGGAGGGGTCCGCGATCAGCCCGTCGACGTCGTACATCGCGGACCGGGCGTGGACGTCGGCGCGCTGGTCCCAGTTCGCGCGGTTCTGGGCGATCGCCCTGTCGTGCTCGCTCACGTCTGGCCGCCTCGCTCCGTGTACTCGGGAAGTGGTGCGCACGGGCGGCGCCCGCCCGCACCGGTGTCCTGCCCGCCGGGGGACGGGGTCCCCCGGCCGTCGGACGCGCCGCCCGATGGTACAGCTCGGCGCGCCCGCCCCGCCGGGATTTTCCGGGCGCCCGCCGGCCCGGAGGCGATCGCCTCCGGGAGGCGCGCTCCGGGCCCGGGGTGTCAGCCCCTCAGCACCTCGGTCAGGCTCGTCAGGCTGTCCCCGCCGCGCCCGGCCGCGACCCCTCTGCGCATCACGTCCAACACGGCGGCGGGCAGGGAGCCGTCCACGCCGGAGGCCTCCACCGTGTGCAGTACGTGCTCCATGCTGGCCGCGGCCATGGTCAGGCGGTCCACGTCGCCCCCGTGCTCGCCCGCGTCGACGCGCGGCGCGTAGAACTCCAGGAAGTACCGGAAGTCCATGGTCTTCAGGGCGATGGGAAGGAACTCCCGCGCCGAGACGCCGTTGGCCGAGGCCGTGGCCTGGGCGTGCACGTAACCGACCAGGCCCGTCCAGAACATGTCCATGCCCAGTTGGTAGAACAGCGCGGCCAGACCGGGGTCATCCCCCAGGTACTCGATGCCCGTCAGCACCTCCAGGGCGGACCGGTGGGTCTCGACGGCCTCCTTCGGGCCGCTGTAGTAGGTCATGGCGTCCGTGCCGCCGATGGCGGGCGGCGGGACCTGGACCCCGCCGGTGACCTGTACGGCTCCGCGCCCGGCGGTCCAGCGCGCCGCCTCGCGGACGCGGTCGGGGGTGTCGGAGCTGAGGTTGACCAGGGTGCGCCCGGCCAGCGCCGACGGGTCGGCGGTGCCGAGGACGTCGTACATCGCTGCGTAGTCGGTCAGGCTCAGCACCACGAGCCGGTTCGCCCTCAGCGCCGCCTCCGCGCTCTCCGCCCGCACGGCGCCCCTGGCCACCAGCGGGTCGGCCCGGTGGGCGGTGCGGTTCCACACCGTCACCGCGTAGCCGCTGTCCAGGTAGGCGTCGGCCATGGCCCGGCCCATGGGGCCCAGGCCGATCACGGTCACCGATCCGGTGCTCATCATGCCCTCCACATTTCTAAAACGAACGTTCTACTCAGCCTTGGAGACAGTAGCACAGTCCTAGAACGGACGTTCTATTCACTAGGCTGGGCGCATGAGGACCCAGCACGAGATCGGTACGAGGGAGCGGATCGTCCGGGCGACCTCCCGCCTGATGCAGAGGCAGGGCTACGGAGCCACCGGACTCAAGGAGATCTCCCGTGAGGCCGAGGCGACTTTGGGCTCGGTCTACCACTTCTTCCCCGGGGGCAAGCGGGAGCTGGCGGTCGAGGCCGTCCGCCACGGGGACGAGGAGTTCGCCCTGGCCCTGCGCGAGGTGTTCGCGCGCGTGGACGACCCGGCCGAGGCGATCGTCGCCTGCACCCGGGACCTGGCCGCGGGGCTGCGCGCCTCCGGCTGGCTCGACGGCTGCCCCATCACCACCGTGGCCCTGGAGAGCGCCGGACTCGACCCCGACATCCAGGAGGCCGCCGCGCGGGCCTTCGAGAACTGGCGCGGCCTGGTCCGCGACAAGCTGCTGCGCTCCGGGTTCGGGGAGGAGGACGCCCACGAGCTCGCGCACACGGTGGTCGCCGCCCTGGAGGGGGCCGAGATGTCCGCGCAGGTCTCCCGGAGCGAGGCGCCGCTGGAGATCGCCGGAAGGCACCTGGCCCGGCTGGTCGACTCCTACCGCTGAGGGCGGCGGTCCCCGACCGCCGACGCGGCCGGACGCGTGTCCCGCGCCGCGCGCATGGCGGTGCGGGCTCGGCGTTTCAGGGCGCGGGCGTGCCCTGGTGGTAGTACAGCCGCCACGCGCCGTCCGCGTTGCGGCGCCACAGGGAGCTGCGCAGGGCCCGCGCCCCGTCGGCCTCGGTGGCGTAGGTCAGGTGCACCAGGTCCGGGGCGAGCAGCCGCCCCACCATGTCGCCGACCCGCACCCGGCGCCGTTGCGGCCCCGTCGTGTCCGGGCCGTCCATGGAGGGGAGCTCGGTCAGCATCGTCTCCCGGTCCCAGCGCCTGCCCGATCTGCCCACCTCGGTGAACTCGGGGTCCAGCAGCTCCCCGGCGAGCCTGCGCGAGGCGCGCACGTGGGGTTCCAGCAGCCGCAGCTCCCCCTCGATCACCCGCTGGACCGCCTCGCCCGCCCCGTCTGCGGCTCCGTACACAACCGACCCCCGTCCGAGCTGTCCGACCACGGCGACACCGACCGGGCGGTGCGCGGTCACACCGCGGCGTCGTGTTCACGGGCGGGGCGCAGGTGGTCCAGCTCCCCCTGCGCGACAGGGTAGGGGCGCTCGGCGGGCAGCAGCCGGGCCGCCGCGGCGGTGTCCCCCTCCTGGACCAGGGTGTGCACCCGGCGCGCGAGGGGGGTGACGTCGGTGATCGAGACGATCCACTCGTCCGCGTAGCGCCGCGCGGCCTCGCCCGCCAGCCCCAGTTGCAGGGAGCGGTGTTCCAGCGGGGACAGGTACAGGTCGCGCTCGGGGTCCCACTGCACACGGGCCGGCGCCTCGCGCAGCCGCGCGCGCCAGGTCTCCCGGTCGGGGTGGACGGCGGGCGCGTGGTGCGACAGGCACGCGTTGCGCAGCGCCCACGCGAAGCCCGCTCGGGTGATCTCCACCGCCAGCACGGTCTCCTGGTCCCTCTTCAGCCCCCATCCCGAGCGATACATCGCCCACATGAACGAAGGCTTGATCCAGGTCATGCGGTCGCGCTTCCAGGCGGAGGGGAAGCGTCCCTCGCGCGCGGCGGCCAGCCCGAGCGAGGGGGCGTAGGCCTGGTAGACGGTGACCGTGCTGTCGGTGTGGAGCGCGCGGATCTGGTGCCTGGGGACGTCCATGGGCCCAGCGTGGTGTCCGGGAACCGGGCGAGGCAAGCGGTTTTCCGCCCACGCCGGGGACCGGTCAGCGGGCGCGGGCGGGCACGTCGGCCTTGAGCAGCATCTCCTCGTACTCCTCCTCGGGATCGGAGTCCAGCACGACCGCTCCGCCCGCGCCGATGGTCAGCTCGCCGCCGCTGAGCACGGCGGTGCGGATGACGATGCTGAGGTCGGCCGCGCCGGAGGAGGACACGTAGCCCAGCGCGCCGGAGTAGACCCCGCGCGCGGAGGTCTCCAGGCGGTCGAGGATGCGCATGGTGCGCTCCTTGGGCGCGCCCGTCATCGACCCGCCGGGGAAGCAGGCGCGGACCGCCTCCACGGCCGACACCCGCGGGCGCAGCACGCCCCGCACGGTGGAGACCAGCTGGTGCACGGTGGCGTAGGACTCGGTGTACATGAACGCGGGCACCTCGACGCTGCCGACCTCGCACACCCGCCCCAGGTCGTTGCGGAGCAGGTCGACGATCATGAGGTTCTCGGCGCGGGTCTTGGCGCCGGTGCGCAGCTCCCGGGCCGCGCGCGCGTCGGCGGCCGGGTCGGCGTGGCGCGGCGCGGTGCCCTTGATGGGGCGGCTCTCGGCCGCGCGGTCGCCGTCCACGCGCAAGAAGCGCTCGGGCGAGGCGCTGAGCACGCTCGTGGGCCCCAGCCGCAGCAGGGCGGCGTAGGGCGCGGGGCTGGCCGCGCGCAGGCGGCGGTAGGAGTCCAGGTCTCCCCCGTCGTGGGGCAGGCGGACCCGGTTGGTCAGGCAGATCTCGTAGCTCTCCCCGGCGGTGAGCTCGGCCAGGCACTCCTTGACGTCGGCCACGTAGTCCTCGCGCGGGCGCTCCAGCAGGCGGGCCAGGTCGGCGGACGGGGCGGCGGGGACGGGTGCCGACAGCGGCGGCAGGTCGGTGAGGGCGGTCAGGGTCGCGTCGAGCCAGGCGTCGCCGCCGGGGAGGTCGTCGGCGCACACCGCGTAGGTGCGGTCGCGGTGGTGGTCGACGGCCACGAACCGGTCGCAGCGCAGCCACACCGCGTCGGGTTCGGACGAGGTGTGGGCGCTGTCGCCGCCGCAGTCGGCCTTGAGCTCGTAGCCGAGGTAGCCGACGTACCCTCCTGTGAAGTCGAAGGGCAGGCCGGAGGGAGAGGGCGGGGGGAGGCGGCGGTCGAGGGCGTCGAAGACGCTGCCGGGCTCGCGGTGCTCGGTGCCGTCCGCGGCGCGCACGGTGACGGGGCCGCCGACGCGGTAGGTGAGCACCTCGCCGGTGGCGGCGCCGAGGAAGGAGAAGCGCGCGGGGCCCTCCGGACGGGAGCTGTCCAGCCAGAACGCGTACTCGGCGTCGCCGTACAGGCGGGCGAAGGCGGCCTCGGTGTCCACGGCCATGGGGAGTTCGCGCACACGGACGGTCGGAGCCCCCGCGGCCGCGGGGGCGTCGGGGCGCTCTCCGGGCACCGCCGTCGGGGCCTTCCCGCCCCGGGCGGCCGCGTCCCGTTCCGGGGGCGGGCCCGGGGGCGCGGCCGCCAGGGCGGTGTGCGGGCGGGCCAGGTCCAGGAAGTTCGCGACCAGCTCCGCGCCGTGCTCGCTGGCCACCGACTCGGGGTGGAACTGCACGCCCCAGCGGGGCAGCGTGCGGTGCTCCAGGCCCATGACCACGCCGTCCTCGGCCCATGCGGTGGCCGTCAGCGTCTCGGGCAGGGGCTCGGGAACGGCCAGGGAGTGGTAGCGGACGGCGGTGAGGCCCTGGGGCAGGCCCGCGAACAGGCCCGCGCCGGTGTGCCGGATCCGGGACAGGTGGCCGTGGCGGGGCTGGGGGGCCGAGACCACGTCCGCCCCGGCCAGGTGGGCGATGGCCTGGTGGCCCAGGCACACCCCCAGGACGG
This sequence comes from Nocardiopsis dassonvillei subsp. dassonvillei DSM 43111, assembly GCF_000092985.1. GTDB lineage: Bacteria > Actinomycetota > Actinomycetes > Streptosporangiales > Streptosporangiaceae > Nocardiopsis > Nocardiopsis dassonvillei. Next base: position 2,530,139 of record NC_014210.1, on the reverse strand, counting down.
GCAGCCGGGTGCGGGCCAGGAGTTCGGGGACGCGGCCCAGGTCGCGGGGGTTCTGGGGGCGGCCCGGGCCCGGTGAGACGACCACGGCGTCCAGGTCCGCCGGGTCGAGCCGGTCCCAGCGGGGGTCGTCGTGGGTGAGCACCGCCGGGGTCCGGCCGAGGACGCGCGCCAGGAGCTGGAAGAGGTTGTAGGTGTAGGAGTCGTGGTTGTCCACGAGGAGGACGCGCATAACCACCCTTTTCGTCCGTATCCCGACAATCCAGGTTACGGCGATCCGGACGGGGCGGTTGTCCACAGGCGCGAAGGACTCCTGGAGAAGAACCCCGGTCAGGGGTACACAGGAAGGAGAGGAGCGTTTCTTCCAGGAGTGGGGAGCAGACGATGACCTACGTCATGGCCGCGGTCGTCATGATGATCATGGTGGCGCTGGGCGTCTTCTTCGTCGTCACGGTGGCGTCCGTGGCGGGCGCGGCCCGTGCCGACCTGGCCCGGCCGGGGCGTCGCCGGACCCCCGCCGCGCCCGCGCCGCAGGCCGTGGACGCGGCGGAGGAGGAGCTGCGGCTCAGATACGCGCGCGGCCAGATCGACCGGGAGGAGTTCCTCCAGCGCAAGATCGACCTGGAGCGCTGAACCCTCAGCCCCGCATCTCCTCCAGGGTCTTGCCGCGGGTCTCCTTCACGAACCTCAGCACGAAGAAGAACGACACCAGCGCGAAGAACGCGTACATCAGGTACGTGCCGCTCAGGCTCCAGTCGCGCAGGCTCGGGAAGCTCACGGTGATGAGCCAGTTGGTGAGCCACTGGGTCGCGGTGGCCACGCCCATCGCCGCGGCACGGATGCGCAGCGGGAACATCTCCCCCAGCAGCACCCACACGACCACGCCCCACGACAGCGCGAAGAAGAGCACGAACAGGCTGGCCGCGGTCAGCGCCACCGCGCCCCAGCCGAACGACAGCGTCACCTCCTCGCCCCGCACCACCGCGTGGTTGAAGGCGTAGGCGGCCAGCGCCAGCGCCACCGTCATCCCGGCCGAGCCCACCAGCAGCAGCGGCTTGCGGCCGACCCGGTCCACCAGCAGGATCGCCACGAACGTACCCACGATGTTCACGATGGAGGTGAACAGGCTCAGCAGCAGCGAGGCCGACTCCTCCACCCCCACCGACTGCCACAGCGAACTGGAGTAGTAGAAGATGACGTTGATCCCGACCAGCTGTTGGAACGCCGAGACGGCCATGCCGATCCACACGATGGGCAGCAGACCGTAGCGGCCGGTCAGGTCGCTCAGCCTGGGCCGGACCTCCGAGCCCAGCGCCTCGCGGATCTCCCCGATGCGCTTGTCCACCCGCTCGGCTCCGCCGCCCTCGACGTCGGCCAGGATGCGGCGGGCGCGTTCGGTCTGCCCCACGCGCACCAGGTAGCGGGGAGATTCGGGGATGAGCACGCTCAGCCCCAGGTAGACCAGGGCGGGCAGGACCTCGACGCCCAGCATCCACTGCCAGGCCTGGATCGGCCCCAGCATGCCGCTCGCGGTGCCGTCGGCCATCTGGGCGATGCCGTAGTTGACCAGCTGCGAGGCGGCGATGCCCAGCACGATGGCCAGCTGCTGCAACGACGCCAGGCGGCCGCGGTAGGCCGCGGGCGACACCTCTGCGATGTAGGTCGGGGCGATCACCGAGGCCAGGCCGATGGCGACACCGCCCAGGATCCGCCAGGCGGTCAGGTCCCACACGTTGAACGGCAGCGCCGAGCCGACGGCGCTGATCGCGAACAGCACACCGGCGATCTGCATGGTGCGGATGCGGCCGAGGCGGTCGGCCAGGGCCCCCGCGACCGCGGCGCCCACCACGCAGCCCAGGAGCGCGGCGGCGACCGTGAAGCCCAGCGTGGCGGGGCCCACTCCGAAGTACTCCTGGATGGCGGGTACCGCTCCGTTGATGACCGCGCTGTCGTAGCCGAACAGGAAACCGCCCATCGCCGCGGCCGCGGCGATCATCGTCACGTGGACGATGTTGCCCTCCCCCGCCGGAACCGACTCGTCCCCGGCCTGTCTGGCTCCGCTCACGTCTGGTGTCCCTTCCACGTCGCACAGTGCTCGTCCCCAGAGTGGACACGTCGGGAAGCCGAGGGTCACGGACAAAACGCCCACGGGCCAAAAGATGTCCATCGTTTGGCCCGCGACGTGTATCGGTCACGCGGTGCCCGACCGCGTACGATCTGGACGGGTTCCCGACGGTGCCGTGAGGAAGGTGTGTCCTGTTGACCGTGCTCTTCGACCTGTTCGGCGTCCTTGCCCGCCACCAGTCCGAGGAGGGCAGGGACCGGTTGGTCCGGATCGCGGGCGCACCAGCCCCGGCCTTCTGGGAGGCGTACTGGGCGCGGCGCCAGCCCTACGACCGCGCGGACGTGAGCGCCGCCGAGTACTGGCGCGGCGTGGGCGAGGACCTGGGCACGCGCTTCGACGGGGAGCGCATCTCCGCGCTCGTCGAGGCCGACGTCGCCAGCTGGAGCGCCGTGGACGAGACTATGGTCGCGCTGGTCGGGGAGCTCGCGGCCTCCGGCCGGCGGATCGGGCTGCTGTCCAACATCCCCGAGGAGTTGGCCGCCCACTACGAGGCGCACCACCCCTGGCTCGACCGCTTCCACGTGCGCGCCTTCTCCTGCCGTATCCGCCGAGCCAAGCCCGAACCGGGCGCCTACCGGTGGTGCCAGGAGGCCCTGGGCGTGGAGCCGGGGCGCATCCTCTTCGTCGACGACCGCGAGGAGAACGTCCGGGCCGCCGAGGCGCTGGGCATGGGCGGCCACGTGTTCACCGCCGCCGACGGGTTCCGCGAGGGCCTCGCGCGCTGGGAGTCCGCTCCGGCGGGCTGAGCCCCGTCCGCCGCGCGGTCCGGGGCTCGGTTCGGGTACCGCCGTCTCAGGCGGCGTCCTCTGCGGCGAGGGCGGACTGGAAGACGCCGAAGTTCCCGGTCACCCACAGGGGCGTCAGCTTCACGCCGGCGACGCGCCAGCCGTTCAGGGTGCGGGCGAACCGGTTCGTTTGACATCCTCTCCCGCCCGGTCGCTGTCGCCCAGGCTGTTGGGCAGGTGGTGGCTCGCCCGCACGTGGGCCATACACGTGGCGTGGTCGTCCCCGTCGAAGGTGACCACGTGGTTCGTGCGCATGTGCTGCGCGGCCTGGAAGGACTCCGTCCGCGGCGCGGTACCCGCGACCCACGCGTCGGCGGTGAGGCGTACGGCCGGCGGGCCGAAGCCCTCGCCGAAGTCGACCTCGACCTCGTCCGTGAAGCAGGAGCGGAACAGCTCCCAGTCACGGGAGTCGGTTCCGGTGGCGTAGCGGGTCTGGACCTCGCTGATCTCGGCCCGGTCCAGCAGACGCCTGAGTTCGGCGTCGTGGGGCCGCGTGTGGTGTGTCCGCGTCAGGGGACGTTCCTTTCCTGGGGCGCGCCGGTGTCGACGGCGGCGGAGTCGGTGAACGGTCGGGTTCATGGCGCCGCTGGGGATGTCAGGCGGTGTGAGGTGTCCTCAGCGGAAAGGCCACTCCGGTGAGTTCCTCGGAGGCCCGCCACAGTCGGCGCGCGGCGTCGACGTCGCGCGCCTTCGCCGCGCGTGGGACCAGCTTCGGTGCGCCCCGGAGCCCCATCATGCGGCGGGGACCGGCGTAGCTGTCGCCGGGGACGTCCGCCGTGGCGGCGTAGAGCGTGGGCAGGGCGCCCTGTTCCGCGCTCTGCGTGACCAGACCGATCAGTGCCTGGCTCGCCCGCAGCCACAGGCCGCGCCCCTCCGTCCTCATCAGGTTCGTGGCGGAGATTCCGGGGTGGGCGGCCGTCGATGTCACCGGGGAACCGGCCTCGGCGAGGCGCCGCTGGAGTTCCGAGGCGAACAGGAGGTTGGCGAGTTTGGACTGGCCGTAGGCGGGATAGGCCCGGTAGGGCTTGCGCTCCCAGTTGAGGTCGGCGAAGTCGATCGAGCCGATCAGGTGCGCGAGCGAGGCCACCGTGACGACCCTTCCCCGGATCCGCGGCAGCAGCAGGTTCGTGAGCGCGAAGTGGCCGAGGTGGTTGGTCCCGAACTGCGACTCGAAACCGTCGGCGGTGCGGGACAACGGCGGGAGCGACAGGCCGGCGTTGTTGACGAGCAGGTCGACGGGCTCGGTGAGCCGCCGCGCGAACGCCCGTATCGAGGACAGGTCGGCGAGGTCGAGTTCGCGGACCTCGACGTCACCGGCCATCGTCGCGGCGGCGGCGCGGCCCCTGTCGAGGTCGCGGACGGCGAGCAGGACCCGGGCGCCGCGTTCGGCGAGGACGCGGGCGGTGACGCGTCCGATCCCGCTGTTCGCGCCGGTGACGACGGCGGTGCGGCCGGTCATGGAAGGGACGTCTTCGACGGACAACGGTGGCATGGCCCCGAATGTAGTCAGTGCAAACAATGATGTCAATGCAAACATCGCGTGTTAGGATGGCGGACGTGACCCCACCCGCCGGGCAGCGCCCCTACCACCACGGCAACCTCCGCAGCGCGATCCTCGACGCCGCCGCGCGCCAGCTGCGCGAGCACGGAGCGGACCAGCTCTCCCTGCGGGACCTGGCCAGGGAGGTCGGCGTGAGCCACGCCGCGCCGCGGAGGCACTTCGCCGACCGGCAGGCGCTCCTCGACGCCCTGGCCGAGGCGGGGTTCGTCCGGTTGGGCGAGGCGCTGCGCACCGCGCTGGCGGAGGCCGGGGACGCGTTCGACGTACGGGTGCACGGGGCCGTGCTGGCCTTTGCCCGTTTCGCCACCGAGAACGCCGCGCTGCTCGAACTGATGAACTCCGGCAAACACCGGCCGGGAGCCACACGGCTCGTCGAGGCGGCCGAGGCCGCCTTCGGGCAGGTCAGCGAGCTGATCGAGGAGGGCCAGGAGCGCGGCGCGCTCGAACACGGCGACCCCGAGCGCATCGGGATCATCCTGTACGCGACCGTGCAGGGCATCGCGACGATGGTCAACGGCGGCATGATCGACGCGGACAGGCTCGACGGGCTGGTCGAGACCGCGGTCGAGCAGTTCCTGCGGGGCGCCCGCCCCCACGGCCGGTAACCGTCCACCGGCCGAACCCACCGCCCCTCTATCGTTGCCGTTGATGACAACCCACGGAACGGACATCACCGAGGACCTGGTCCGGGACCTGCTGCGCGAGCGGCACCCCGACCTGGCGGACCTGCCCCTCAGACTCGGAGCGCGCGGCTGGGACAACCAGGTGTGGCGGCTCGGCGACGACCTCGCCGTCCGGCTGCCCTGGGCGACGCGGTCCGCGGACGCGCTGCTGCGCAAGGAACACACCTGGCTGCCCGCCCTCGCCCCGCTCCTTCCCCTGCCGGTCCCCGTCCCGCAGCGCCTCACCGAGCCCTCCGCACGGTTCCCGCGGCCCTGGCTCGTCACCACCTGGGTGCCCGGCGAACCCGCCGACCGCGCCCCCGCGACGCGCGCCGAGGAGGCCGCCGCCACCCTGGCCGCCTTCCTGACGGCCCTGCACCACCCCGCCCCGGACGACGCGCCGACGGGCCGGGACCGGGGGAACCCGCTGGCCGAGACCGCCGAGGACTTCACCCGAGGACTCGCCGCGGCCGTCGAACGGGGTCTGGTCCGCGACCCGGACGCCGTCCGCGCGGTCTGGGAGGACGCCGTCGCCGCGCCCGAGTGGGCGGGCCCGCGGGTGTGGCTCCACGGCGACCTGCACCCTGCCAACGTCCTGACCACGGGCGGCGACCTCTCGGGCGTGATCGACTTCGGCGACCTCTTCGCCGGTGACCCCGCCTGCGACCTCGCCGCCGCGTGGATCCTGCTGCCGGACGGCGCCGCCGACCTCTTCCACGCCGCCTACCGGCCGGGCCCGGACGCCGCGACCCTGCGCCGCGCCCGCGGCTGGGCGGTGCTGCGCGCCCTCAGCGGTATCCACATCGGGGACGCCGGGGTCCACGGCCGCCCCGGCGGCAAGGCCACCTGGGGACCGCCCGCCCACGCCTCGTTGCGGCGCCTCACCGCGTCGCTCCAGCGGTGACCGGGGGGTGTCCCGGCGGAAGCCGCTGACCAGAGCCTCACTCCCTCAGCGGTTCCCGCCGCCCCGGCCCGCGCCCGGCGGCCCCAGGCGACGAAGACCGGCGCCAGCGGCCACCGGGCGGCCCGGAGCCCCCTGCGGAGCCCCCGGCGGGAGGAGGGACGGGGCAAACAGCCGCCCCGCACAAGACTTCCGCCGCGTTTTTGGCTGGTTAGGCGACTGCGCCGTCCGCGTCCGGAGCCCCAGGATCATCCCCGTGACCACATTCCTTCCCCTGGCCGAGAAGGCCCTTCGCCGCGAGACGCCCACCCGCGCCGAACTCCTCGGAGTTCTGAGCAGCTCCGACGACGACCTGATGGACCTGGTCGCCGCGGCCTTCCGCGTCCGACGGCGTTACTTCGAGCGCCGCGTCAAGCTCAACTACCTCGTGAACGTCAAGAGCGGACTGTGCCCGGAGGACTGCTCCTACTGCTCCCAGCGCCTGGGCTCCGACGCCGGAATCGTCAGGTACACCTGGCTCAGGCCCGACCAGACCCGCGAGGCCGCCTCCCACGGGGTGAGGGCGGGCGCCACCCGGGTCTGCCTGGTGGCCAGCGGGCGCGGCCCCACCGACCGCGACGTGGAACGGCTGGCCCCCGCCATCGAGGGCATCAAGAGCGAGCACCCCGGCGTGGAGGTGTGCGCCTGCCTGGGTCTGCTCTCCGAGGGCCAGGCCGACCGGCTGCGCCGGGCCGGGGCCGACGCCTACAACCACAACCTCAACACCTCGGAGGAGCGCTACGCCGACATCTGCACCACCCACGCGTTCGCCGACCGGGTGGACACCGTGACCCGGGCGAAGCAAGCGGGCCTGTCCCCCTGCTCCGGGCTGATCGCCGGGATGCGGGAGAGCGACGACGACCTGGTCGACGCCCTGTTCGCGCTGCGCGAACTGGAACCGGACTCGGTGCCGGTCAACTTCCTCATGCCCTTCGAGGGCACCCCGCTGGAGGGCACCTGGGAGCTGACCCCGCAGCGGTGCCTGCGCGTCCTGGCCGCCGCCCGGTTCGTCTTCCCCGACGTGGAGGTGCGCCTGGCGGGCGGCCGCGAGATCCACCTGCGCTCCCTCCAGCCGCTGGCGCTGCACATCGCCAACTCGGTGTTCCTGGGCGACTACCTCACCAGCGAGGGACAGGCGGGCCGGGCCGACCTGGAGATGATCGAGGACGCCGGTTTCACCGTGCAGGGCGCGGGCGAGCCCACCCTGCCCAGGGAGCGCCACGACCTGCTCAGGCCGCGCCGGAGGGGCGCCGGAACCGCTCTTCCGCCCAACGCCTGACACCGGCGCGGCCCGGGGCGCGGCGCGCTCCGTCCCCGCGCGCCGCGCCGACCCGTCCCGCTCAGGAGCGCGGGACGGGCTGCTCCGCGTTCCAGACGGGGATCTGCTGGTAGTTCTGGGCGGCCTCGGCGGCCAGCGCGTCCTCCTGCCGGTCGCGCACGCACTTGGCCAGGGTGAACGTGGACGTGACCACGTAGAGCAGGCCCAGGCCGAGGAAGGCCCGGATCCACAGGTCGACGGGGAGGTAGACGATCCCCGCGCCCACTCCGACCGACGCCGCGCCGAAGGACAGGACGGACTGGAGGAAGAACTGCGGGGTGGACCGGGGCTGGGGGGTGTAGGGGTTCATGCGTCCATGCTGACGGCTCCCCCGACCGCGCGCCTGAGTACCGCTACTCAACTCCACGCCTGGCCCCGCCGGCCCCGGACGGTCCGGGCCGCTCCCGCCGCGGACGGGGTCAGGCGGGGGCCATGGGCCGGTCGGGCCGGAAGGGGGACAGGTCCACGCCGGGGTCCTCCCCCATGGCCAGCCGGGCGGCGACCAGCCCCTGGAAGGGCCCGAAGGTCAGCCCCTCGCCGCCCAGCCCGGTCGCCACCACCACACCGGGCAGCCGTTCCACGGTCCCCAACAGCTGCCGTCCGTCGTGCGTGCACGGCCGCAGCCCCACCCGCGTCTCCACCACCGTGGCGTCCGCCAGTTCGGGCAGCACCTCGACCGCGGTGGAGAGGTTGTGCAGCAGGCCCGACGCCGTCACCCGCCGGTCGAACCCGGCCTCCGGTTCCCACGTGCCGCCGGTGACCACCCGGTCGGGGCCGAAGGCCGACACGAAGTACCCGCGCTCGCCGAACCGCACCACCGGCCAGGCGCGGGTGTCGCGCCCCGGCAGCGCGAAGTGCGTCACCTGCCCGCGCACCGGGTGCACGGGCAGGTCCACACCGGCGGTCGCCAGCAGTCCGGCCGACCACGCGCCCGCGGCCACCACGACCACGGGCGCCTCCAGGGCCTCGCTCCCCACCCGCACACCGCCCACCCGGCGGCCGTCCCACAGCAGGCGGCACTCCCCCTTGAAGTAGCGCAGTCCCCGCTCCTCGGCGGCGTTGAACAGGGCGACCCGCGCCGCCGCCCCGTTCAGCCGGGCCATGCCCTCCACGAACACCCCGCCGTAGGCTTCGGGCAGGAGCGGGAACCGCTCGCGCGGCCCGCCCGGGGCCAGGCGCTCCACCGCGCCCATCGTCGCGAACTCCGGGCGCTCGGACAGGTTGCGCAGCAGGTCGAACCCGGCGTCGTCGCCCTCCCGGTCCACGGACAGGCCCCCGACCACCTCGTAACCGGTGGCCTGGCCGTCCTCGGCCAGCTCGGCCATCAGCCGCGGGTAGTGCTCGGCCGCGCGGGCCTTGAAGTCCCACACCGGCGGCTCGTCCCACGGCAGCGGCCAGGGGAAGACCACCCCCAACCCGGCGGCCGTGGCCTGCCCGGGGTGCGAGGCGTCCACCAGCGCGGTGGACACGCCCTTCCTGGCCAGGTGGAACGCCGCGCTCGTCCCCACGATCCCGCCGCCGACAATGATCACGTCCATGGCCACCACCCTGCCCCCGCCCGCACCGGCGAACAAGCCGAACGACCCGCGTGCCGCGTCCGGAAAAAGGGTACGGGTGCGCGATAGGTTGTGCTCTTCCCAGATCCCGGCGCCGCACCCCTGGAGGACGTGTACGTGGACGGATACACCTACTACGGGGTCGCCCTGATGCGCCGCCCCGGCCCCGACCTGGCACGGGGCGCCGCCCCCCGCACGGAGGTGGACCCGGTCCTGGCAGCGCGCCAGTACACGATCTACCAGGAGGCCGTCGCCTCGGCCGGGTGGCGGGTGTGCGAGGTCGAACCGGCGCCCGAGCACCCCGACGCGGTGTTCGTGGAGGACACCGTGGTGGTGTGCGAGGACCTGGCGGTCCTGACCCGCCCCGGCGCGCGTGAGCGCCGCGGCGAGGTGGAGGGGGTCGAGGCGGCGGTGCGCAGGCTCGGCCTGCGGGTGGCGCGGGTGGAGGCGCCCGGGACCCTGGACGGCGGTGACGTGCTCCAGGTGGGGTCGACCGTCTACGTGGGGGTGGGCGGGCGCACCGACGCCGAGGGCGCCGCCCAGCTCGAACAGCTGCTCAAGCCGCTGGGCCGGGAGGTCGTGCGCGTGGGTATGGGCGCGGCACCGCACCTGAAGTCGGCGGTGACCGCGCTGCCCGACGGCACGCTGGTGGGCCTGCCCGAGCTGGTGGAGGCCGGCGCGCTGCCTCCCGTGCGCCGTGCGGCCGAGGAGCGGGGCGCACACGTGCTGCCCCTGGGCGGACGCGACGTGCTGGTCAGCGCCGCCGCGCACGAGACGATCCACCAGCTGAGCGCCGACCGGTGGCGGGTGCTGCCGGTGGACGTCTCCGAGTTCGAGAAGCTGGAGGCGTGCGTGACCTGCCTGAGCGTCCTGATCCCCGACCGGTCCTGAGAGGTCGGCGGCGCGGATCGGCGCGGGAGGGCACGCCGTTCGGTCCCGGCCCCCTCCCTCAGGCCGGGGGAGGCGGGCCCTCTGCCGTGGGCAGAACCGGAACCCGCGGCCCCCGCGCGGTCGTTGACGGGGGTGCCGGAGACCGACAGAAACCCCCGGGAGAACGATGAGCGCCGTCCGACTGATCCGCAGCCAGACCCTGACCGAGGCCGTGGACTACGCCTACGCCGCCACGGTCCGGGCGCCCGCGCGCGTGGTGTGGACCGCGGGCGCCTGCCCGCTCGACGGGGACGGCCGCACCGTCGCGGTCGGCGACTACGCGGGCCAGGCCGAGCAGGTCATGCGCAACCTGCGCACCGCGCTGAACGACGCCGGAGCCGATCTGGCCGACGTCGTCAAGACCACGGTCTACGTCGCCTCCGACCGTCAGGAGGACCTGGTGGCGGCCTGGGAGGTGGTGCGCGCGCACCTGGGCGGGCACGACGCGCCCAGCACCCTGCTCGGGGTGGCCGTGCTCGGCTACGACGACCAGCTGGTCGAGGTGGAGGCGGTCGCCGTGACCGGCTGAGGCATCCCTCCCCCGCCCTGAGTATCCCGCCCGACCGGCCGGCGCCAGGAGTGGAGGACCGAAAGCGTCCTCCGCTCCTGGCACACTGCCGACATGAGAGCGACCTCCGCGCGCCTGCTGCGCCTGCTGTCCCTGCTCCAGACCCGCAAGGACTGGCCGGGCGGCGAACTCGCCGACCGCCTCCAGGTGAGTCCGCGCACCGTCCGCCGCGACGTGGACCGCCTCCGCGAGCTGGGCTACCCCATCCAGGCCACCATGGGTACCGGGGGCGGCTACCAGCTCGGCGCGGGCGCCGCCCTGCCGCCCCTGCTGCTGGACGACGACGAGGCCGTGGCGGTCGCGGTCGGGCTGCGCACCGCCGCCCAGGGCGGGGTGTCGGGGATCGAGGAGACCTCGGTGCGCGCCCTGGCCAAGCTCTTGCAGGTGCTGCCCTCGCGGCTGCGGCGCCGGGTGGACGCCCTGGGCGCCTTCACCGTCCCCATGCCCTCCGACGGGCCCACGGTGGACGCCGACGTGCTCGCGCTGGTGGCCGCCACCTGCCGGGACAGCGAACGGCTGCGCTTCGACTACGAGCGCCACGACGGCAGCGCCTCGCGCCGGGTGGTGGAGCCCCACCGGCTGGTCTCGCGCGGGCGGCGCTGGTACCTGGTGGCCTGGGACACCGAACGCGACGACTGGCGCACCTTCCGGGTGGACCGGATGCGCCCGCTCACGCCGACCGGACCGCGGGTGCCCCCGCGCGACCCGCCCGAGCAGGGGGTCGCCGCCTACCTGCGGGAACGCATCGACGTGCACATGTGGCCCGTGCAGGCGCGGATCAGGCTGTTCGTCCCGGCGGAGGAGGCCGAGCGCACGGCGGCGGGCTTCGGGCGGATCGAGCCGGTGGACGAGCGCTCGTGCGTTCTGGTGTGCTCCGGGGACTCGCTGCTCCACATGGCCTGCTACCTGGGCATGCTCGACGTGGAGATGGAGGTGGAGGAGCCCGCCGAACTGCGCGGGCACATGTCGCGCCTGTCGGAGAGGTTCGGCCGCGCGGCGGCCTCGGGCTGAGCCCGCGCGTTCAGAGTCGGTGGACCTCGGTCAGGTCGATGTCCACGGGGTAGGGGAACTCGACCTTGAGCCGGTCGTGGTGGATACCGGTGGGCACATAACAGGCCTTGGCCGGGTCCAGCTCGTACACGTACACCACGGGCGAGCTGTCGTTGTTCTCCACCCGCCAGAAGTGGGGGATGCCCGCCTGGGCATAGAGCTGGGGCTTACGGTGCCGATCCCGCTCCATGGACTCCTGCGACACCACCTCGACCGCAAGCGCCACCGCATCCGGGAGGAAGGTGCTCTGCCGGTTGTCCACCGCCTCGGTGGCCACAACCATGATGTCCGGCTCGGGGCGCTGGCGCGGTCCGAGCGTCACGGTCATCTCACGGCGCACACGGTAGTGAGCTGGAACCGTGTGGCGTAGACCGATGGTGAGCAGGTCCATCACAACGCTGTGGAAGCCCATCTGGGGACTCACGAGGACGAGGCTCCCGTCGATCAGTTCTGTGTGGGGAGGGAGGTCGGGCAGAGTGTCCAGGTCCTCGGCTCTGAATCCCCTGCTCGGGGGGATGAGCCAGTCCGGTACCGGCTGTGCGCACATACCCGCCTACCCGTCGTGGGAGTTCCCTGTGCGGTAATCGTAGCCCGCCCCGCCTCTGACAGGGCGGAGTTCGCCCGAACGCACGCCAAAACCACTACTTTAGGGAGTCGTTTCTTTCCGGAGAGTAGTGAAAGTAGTGGTGCAGGTGACCATCCACGACCACGGACCCGAACTGCGCGACCTGAGCGCGCCGCCCACCGTCCGGGACCTGTGCCCCGGCTACCGCCTCGCCCGCTGGGACTCCCCCGCGACCCTGGCCCCGCCCTGCCGGGAACGCCTGCACCGCGTCCTGCGCGACCTGGCCGCGCGGGCCTTCGGCGCCGACCACTCGTCCTACTGGCGCGCCCGGATCGACGCCGGGTTCTTCGACCAGGTCGCCTCCCTGGCGCTGATCCTGGGCCCCGACGGCTCCCCCGTCGGCTGGGGCGGCTACCACCGCCGCCGCTTCGCCTCCCGGCGCGCCGTGTACCTGGACGCGGCGGGCGTGGTCCCCGCCCACCGCCGCTCGGGCCTGTCCGCCGCCCTGATGATCCACTTCCTGACCCGAGAGGTCCTCGCCCACCCGCTGCGGACCACCTACGTCGTCCTGCGCACCCGCCACCCGGCCGTCTACGCCGCGTGGCGCCAGAGCCTGGGCGACGCGCGCGTCTTCCCCAACGAACTCCGGCCCCTCCCCGCTCGGGTCCGGCGCGTCGCGGGCGAGGCCGCCGAGTGGCTGGGCGACGGGCCCAACCTGGACCCCGACACGCTGCTGATCCACGACGCCTACCGCGTGTTCGACGGCCGGATCTACGGCACCCGGCCCCGCAGCGGCCACCTCGCTCTCGACGACTACTTCGCCCACGAGGTCGGCCCCCGCGACGCCGTGCTGATGGTGGTACGCATGAGCGTGCCCGCCCTGGCACGGGCCACCGCCGCACGCCTGCTGCACGCGCGTCGGCGCCCGCGGGAGGCCGGGGACCTTCCCGCGGGCGCCGGGGAACCAGGGCGTGGGACCGCTCCCAAGAAGGAGACGGAGGGAGCGGCCGGGATCATGCCAGGGGCACGGCCTTGACCGTGGCCGGGCTGTAGACCAGGCCGCCCACGTCACGGATCTGGTCCATGATCCGGGCCAGGCGCAGGCTCTCGGCCCAGGGCATGTCGGGGCTCTCCAGCTCACCGGCGGCCACGCACCGCGCGACCTCCTCGGCCTCGTACTCGTAGCCGTTGGCGCGGAAGGGCCGGGAGAAGGCCTCCGGCTCGTGGCCGTCGCGGTGCAGCACCACGTCGGTGGCCATCCAGAAGTTCGGGATCTCCAGCCTGCCCTTCGTCCCGGCCAGCACCCCCCGGTTGGGCAGCGTGGTCCGCGAGGCGCACGACAGCGAGCCGGTGCCCCCGTTCTCACCGCGCACGAGCACGGTGGTGGCGGTGTCCACCATCCGGTCGGGCGACAGGTGGCGGGTGGCGCCCACCACGGTCAGCTCGCCCAGGTGCTGGGAGGCGAAGGCCAGCGGGTACACGCCCAGGTCGAGCAGGGCGCCGCCGCCCAGGTCGGCGTTGAAGAGGCGGTGGTCGGGGTCGTAGGGGGCGTTGAAGCCGAACTCGGCCGAGAGCCAGCGCACCTCGCCGATCGCGCCGTCCTCCACCAGGTCGCGGACCAGGCGGGAGGCGGGCAGGTAGCGCGTCCACATCGCCTCCATCAGGAAGAGGCCGCCCTCGCGGGCCGCCTCGGCCATCTGCGAGACCTGGAGGGCGTTCATCGCCATGGGCTTCTCGACCAGGACGTGTTTGCCCGCCCTGAGGCAGGTCAGGGTGTTGGGGTGGTGCCAGGGGTGGGGGGTGGCCACGTACACGGCGTCCACGTTCGGGCTCTGGGCCAGGGCCTCGTAGCTGCCGTGGCGTTCGGGGACGTCCCAGGCCCGGCCGAACTCCTCGGCGCGCTCGGGGGTGCGCGAGCCGACCGCGGTGAGCCGGGCCGTGGGGGTGGACCCGAGCGCCTCGGCGAAGGAGTGGGCGATACCGCCGGTCCCGAGCACGCCCCAGCGCAGTACGCCGTTTTCATCTGTCATGGGAGCATCCTAAAAAACAGGGCCTCGCCGGGGTGCGGGCGGGGAAGGTGCTCGGTTTCCGCGGCCGCGGCCCGTACGGTGGCCAGGAGACGGGCGAGGCGCCCGCAGGCCACGAACGGAGGGGGATATGTCGGACAACCCAGGCACTCTCGCCCAGAGGCTCGGGGTACGCCCCGGCGACCGGCTGCTCGTCCTCAACGCCCCCGAGCGCTACCTGCGGCTGCTGGAACCGCCCCCCGACATCCACATCGACCTGGGCCCCATCGAGGGCGCCGATTACGACGACGTGCACCTGTTCGCCCTGGACCGGGGCACCGTGGGCCGTGAGGCGCCCCGCGTCCTGGAGGTGGTGGGGCCGGGCACCCGCCTGTGGGTGTGCTATCCCCGGCGCGGCGGCACCATCATCACCGACCTGGCCGCGGACCGGGGCTGGGATCCGCTCCTGGACTCGGGGTGGCGCGGTACCGCCCAGGTGCCGATCGACTCGGACTGGGCGGCACTGCGCTTCGAACGCGCCGGAGCGGGCCGGTCTAACCCGACGTGACGCTGAGCGCGCCGCTGACGGTGTCGGCCTGGATGCGGGCCTCCGCCTCCGGGGAGGTGTCCACGTCCACGCGGCGTTCCCCGGACGCGGACTCCCCGGTGACCTCGTAGGCGCCCTCGGGCACCCGCACGTCGATCCCGCCGCTGATGCTCTCCAGGCTCATCAGGTCGAAGGCGTCGTCGGTGGCGACCCCGATGCCCCCCGAGACCGTGGAGACCTGGGCCTCGGTGAAGCCCCCGCCCACCCGGACGTCGCCGCTGGTGGACTCGGCCACGATCGTGCGCGCGCCGAACCCGGACACGTCCACGTCACCGGAGGTGCTCGCGGCCTGGAGGTGTTCGCCCGTCCCCTCGGCGATGATCCGGCCGCTGGTGGTCTCCGCGACCACGGAACCCTCCACCCCGGTCACGTCGATCGTGCCGCTGACGGACTCGGCGGTGACGTCGCCGCTGTTGCCGTCCACCCGCACCTCGCCGCTGATGCTGCCCAGCTCCAGCTCGCCGTCGACGTTCTCCACGCTGATCCGGCCGTTGACCGTCTCCACGCTCACCGCGGTCCCCACCGGGACCGCGACCTCGTAGTCGATCCGGCAGCCGTCGAAGAACGGCACGCCCAGGCACGCGGCCTCCACCTGGAGGGCGCCGTCGTCCTCCTCGATGTCCTCCTCCGGTTCGGTGAGGGGGGTTCCGCGCAGGGTGCGGTCCACCTGCACCCGCTCGGAGCCGCCGGTGAGGACGACGTCGCCGCCGGTGCCGTTCTCGATCTCCACGGCCTGGGGCGCGCCGTAGGCGTCGCTGCGTGTGCCGCGGTCCACGCCCACGTTGCCCAGGACGGAGACGGCGGTCGCCACCACCACGCCCAGCACCAGCACCGCGCCCAGGAGCAGCCACGGGCCCACGCGGAACCCGCGCGGCTCCTTGCTCGAAGAGGCGTACAGGCCCCGTGCCTTGAATGTCACTGTTCTTCCTTCCTCGTTGGGCTCGCGCCCCCTCTGGTGTCCGCGGTCAGTCCCGGTCCGCGCCGCGCAGGTAGCGCAGCACGGCCTGCACCCTGCGGTGGTCGTGGTCGTCGTGGCCCAGGTCCAGCTTGGTGAAGATCGATCGGATGTGCTTCTCCACGGCGCGTTCGGTGACGGTCAGCCGCGAGGCCACGCCCGCGTTGTTCAGCCCCTGCGCCATGAGCTCCAGCACCTCGGTCTCGCGCGGGGTGAGCCGGGCCAGGGCGTTGTCGCGCCGTCGGCTGAGCAGCTGCGAGACCACCTCCGGGTCGATGGCGGCGCCGCCCCCGGCGACGCGGCGCAGCACCGACAGGAACTCGTCGATGTCGGCGACCCGGTCCTTGAGCAGGTAGCCGACCCTGCTGGCCCCGCTGCCGAGCAGGTCGGCGGCGTAGCGGCTGACCACGTGCTGGGACAGCAGCAGCACCGCCACCTCCGGGTACTTCTGGCGGATGGCGATACCCGCCTGGATGCCCTCCTCGGAGTAGGTGGGCGGCATGCGGATGTCGACCAGGCACAGGTCCACGTCGGGGTGCTCCTCCACCGCCCGCATCAGCGCGTCGGCGTCGCCGACCTGTGCGACGATCTCCACCCCCGCGTCCTCCAGCAGGCGGGCCATCCCGCTGCGCAGCAGCACCGAGTCCTCGGCGATGACCACCCTGGGCCCTCTCTCCGCGGGCTGGACGGGGTTCGCACCGGTGTACACGGTCATGCCTCCCAAGGGATGTCGGCGGTCAGGACGGTGCCCTCACCGGCCGGGCTGTGGATGGTCAGGACGCCGTCGACCGCGTCCACGCGGTCCCACAGGCCGTTCAGGCCCGTGCCCGCCCGGGGAGCGGCCCCTCCGGAGCCGTCGTCGGTGACGGTGAGCCGCAGCAGGTCGCCGCCGTTGCGGGCGGGGCGCGACACCCGCTCCGCGGCCACGGTGACCCCGGTGGCGCCGGAGTGCTTGGCGACGTTGTTCAGCGCCTCGCAGGCCACGTAGTAGGCCACCCCCTCGGCGCGCGGGGAGGGGCGCTCCTCCAACTCGACGTCCACCCGCACGGGGACCGGGGCGCGCCCGGCGGCCACGGGCAGGGCCGCGCCCAGTCCGTGGTCGGTCAGGACCCGGGGGTGGAGTCCGCGCGCCACCTGGCGCAGCTCGTCCATGACCTCCCGGGACTCGCGCTGGGCCTCGGTGATCAGCTCCAGGGCCGTGTCGGGGTCGGTGGCCACGCGCGAGCGCGCCCGGGTCAGGGTCATGGTCAGGGCGAGCAGGCGCTGCTGGGCGCCGTCGTGCAGGTCGCGTTCGATGCGGCGGCGCTCGGCCTCGGCGGCGTCGACCATGCGCAGGCGGCTGTCCTGGACGTGCAGCAGGCGGCGGCGGATGCGCACCTCGGGCGCCTCGAACAGCAGCCTGCGGTGCAGCAGGACCTCGGTGGCGACCATGTAGGGGGCCAGGCGCAGTCCGACGAGGGCGCACAGCGGCCCGAACACGACCAGGACCAGGGGTCCGACCAGGTCGCCGGGAGAGCCCATCACCAGCACGAACACGATCCCCATTAGGGCGCCCGCGACCGACGCCCCGCCGCACACCACCAGCGCCACCACCACGCCCCCGGCCAGCAGGCCGTGGATCCCGGCGACGGTGCTGTAGACGACCGCCGACCAGGCGTCGCGGCCGAACACGAACCGCCAGGCTCGCACGAGCGGCTTGTCGTGGGCCAGGGGGTCGGGCGGGCTGGTCTCCACGATCCCGAACACGTTGTCCAGCCGGTTGCGCTGGACCCGGCAGGACAGGCGGGCCAGCAGGGTCGCCAGGGCCGGGAGGCCGACCAGGAAGGCGAGCGAGTCCGAGAGCAGCCGGTCGGGGACGAGCCGGGACACCTCGGGCAGCCAGGGGCCGGAGACCGCGAAGCCGACCCAGGTGGCCGAGACCACCAGCATGAACGCGGGCACCAGGTAGCACAGGGCCAGGGCCAGCGAGGTCATCAGGTGCAGGACCTCGACCACGCGCACGCGCCAGCCGGCCCCGTAGGCTTCGGCCACGCGGGGCAGGGCGGAGAGGGCGGTGAGGAACCCTCCTCTCCCGCCGTTCCTGGCTCTGGTGCGCGTGTTCTGACCGGTCACGCAACCAATCTAGGTTCGGCGGCCCGGGGGCACGAACCCAACAGCACGTGGAGTGCCGGTGGTGCTGGCACCACCCGGGCGTCTCCGGGCGAAGGGAAGGGCGGGTACGGGGTGGACGGAGCGGGGACGACGGCGGTGCGGCCGGTCCTGGCGGAGGTCGGTCGGGTCAACACGCTGTTCGCCGTGGAGACGGTCCCTCCCGGCCCGGGTTGGCTGCCGCTGGGAGGCGGCGGGGCCCTGGAGCCCCGTGCCCTGGCGGCCGAGGTGGAGCGGGTGCGCGGACACCTGGCGCGGTTGGCGGCGCGGCCGGACGCGGTGGTGGAGTGGCGGGTGGCGGCGTCGGTGTTCCAGCAGGGGCTGGCGACGCGGCTGCTGTCGCCGGTGCTGGCGGCCGGACTGTGCCACGGGGTGCTGGTGGACGCGGCGCGGTTCCACTGGGACCCGCGCCGGGAGGGGCCGGTGGTGCTGCGCACCGCGCAGGAGGGGGCCGCGGCGGTGACCGGGGGGACGGCGGAACTGGCCGACTGGGTCGAGCACACGGTGGTCCTCGGCGTCCTGGCCCGTGCGGCACGGGGACTGGCCGGGGCGGGCAGCGTGGCGCCGGGGCTGCTGCGGGGCAACACCGCCGCGGCCCTGGCCGGGGCCGTACGCGCCCTGGGCGCCGACCGGCCCGCGGTGCGCGTGCGGGCCCGGGAGGTGGCCGATGACCTGCTGGGCCGCCCCTCCCTGGCCGGGACCGGCGGCCACACGGGGGTGGACGCCTCGGGACTGGGGGTGTTCCGGCGCACCACGTGCTGCCTGTACTACCGGGTTCCGGGCGCGGGGTACTGCGGGGACTGCGCCCTGCGCCGCTGAGTGACCCACGCCCGTCCCCTCCCCGTGCTTCGCCGTCCCCGGTCCGGGGTAGCTGCGGCCGTGGACGACGGTCGGCGAGGGAATCCGGTGGGAGGAACCCATGACGGGTCGGGACAGGGCGGGCGCGGACGGGGCCGTGGCCCGCGCACGCGCGTGGGTGAGCCGTGCGGTGGGTTCGGACGGGCACGAACGGCACACGGCGCTGTCCATCGGCAAGAGCGCCCTGGCCGCCTCGTTGGCGTGGTTCGTCGCACAGCACCTGATCCAGGCCGCCTCACCGGCCTTCGCGCCCTTCACCGCGGTCCTGATGATGCAGGTCACCGTCTACCAGTCGGTGGTCCAGTCGCTGCGCTACGTGGGCGCGGTGGCGCTGGGGATCACCGTGCAGGCCGTCCTGGGCTTCGCCGCGGGCCCGGACATGCTGACCTTCGTCGTGGTCACGCTCATCGCCCTGGTCATCGGCCGGTGGAGGCCCCTGGGCAGCCAGGGGTCCCAGGTGGTCACGGCCGCGTTCTTCGCCTTCTCCACCTTCCTGTCCTCCCAGGGCTACACCGGGCGCCTGGTGGACCTGGCCCAGATCCTGTTGCTGGTGCTCATCGGCTGCGCCATCGGCACCGCGGTCAACGTCCTCGTGCTGCCGCCCATGCGCTTTCGCAGCGCGGAGTACGCCATCCGCTCCCTCGCGCACGCCGAGTGCGACCTGATCGGGGACATCCGGCGCGGAATGGAACGGGGGGAGCTGACCGAGGACGAGGCCGAGGACTGGCGCCAGCGGGCCAACCGGCTCGCGTCGACCGTCCGGCAGACCCGTTCGGCGGTGGACACCGCCTGGGAGAGCGTCTACCTCAACCCGGCCAGGCTCCTGCGCAGACACCGCCACCACGTCGCCTTCGAGGGCTACCAGCAGTTGGTCGACGCCCTGGAGCGCACCACCCACCAGCTGGGCTCCCTGGCCCGCAGCATCCACCTGTGGAGCCGTGACGGGGAGCGCTCCGTCCACCAGGACTTCCTGAGCCTCTACGGGGACTTCCTCGCCTCGATCGCCGAGATCACCCGCGAGCTCAGCGGGTTGGACCAGGACCGGCTCGGCCCCCAGGCCAGGAGGCTGTGCCGGCTCGCGGAGCAGGCCCGGGAGCGCTACGACGACCTCGTGCGGGCCAAGGAGGGCGAGGACGCCCCGCCCTTCGACGACCTCCGGCTGCCCTACGGCGTGCTCCTGATCGAGGCGCAGCGGCTCATGGACGAGTTCCAGTACAGCTGTGACGTGATCCTGCACTACGTGGACCGCCCCGGTCCCGCGGACGGGTCCGGCGGCGCCCGCCACATCTGACCGCGGCCGTACGCCCTTCCGGGGCCGCCGCGCGACAGGCGGCCCCGGAAGGGCGGTGGCGCCGCTCAGGCGCGGCCGGACCGCCAGGCGGACAGGGCCACACCGGCGGCGGCGAGCAGGACGCCGACGGTCGCCCAGGAGAAGGCGGTGCGGTAGCCCTCGACGGAGGCGGCGACGTCACCGGAGGCGCCCGCGGCGACGGCCGCGCCGACGAGGACGGCCATGCCGGTGGCCCCGCCGAGCTGGTCGACCGAGCGCTGGACGCCGGAGGCGACCCCCGCGTCGGCCTCGGTCACCCCGTGCAGGGCGGCGTTCTGCAGGGCGATCAGGCCGACGCCCATGCCGACACCGACCAGGAGCATGCCGGGCATGGCGTCGGCCCACAGACCGCCGTCCACCGGCAGCCGCGACAACCAGGCGGTCCCGGCCGCGGCCGAGAGCAGGCCCGCGATCGCCGCCCCGGACAGGCCCAGGGCTCCGATGATCCGGCCGACCACGGTCGCCGAGACCAGGATCGCCGCGCAGAACGGCACGTACGCCAGCCCCGCCTGCATGGGGCTCATCCCCAGCACGTGCTGGAGGTAGAGCGTCACCAGCAGGAAGGAGGTCGACAGCGCCGCGCTGAGCAGCACCGTCGCCCCGTTGGCGACCAGCCTGGTGCGGTCGGCGAAGAAGGACAGCGGTACCAGCGGGTTGCGCGACCTGGCCTCGACCAGGACGAACAGCCCCATCGCCGCGGCACCCGCGAGCACGGGAACGTACACACGCGGCTCCGTCCAGGAGTGTTCCGCCGCCTGGAGCACCCCGTGCACCAGGGCCAGGGGACCGGCCGTCAGCAGCAGTCCGCCCAGGACGTCGGGGCGGCGCCGTGCGGCGCCGGTCTCGGCGGCCGGAGCGACCGGGGCCTGGGCACCCGGCACCGCGCCGCGGACGCGGTCGGGCGCGACCAGCAGCGGGACCGCGACCAGGACCACGGCGACGACGGGGAGGTTGACGAGGAAGATCCACCGCCAGTGCAGCAGCTCGGTGATCACGCCGGACAGCAGCACCCCGCCCACCAGGCCGGAGCTGGAGATGGCGCCCCAGACGCCGAGGGCCCTGGCGCGTTCCTGGGGGTCGGGGAAGAGCACGGCGATCAGCGACATCGCCGCCGGGGAGGCGAGCGCCTCACCGGCCCCCTGCCCGAAGCGGGCGGCCAGGAGCCAGGGCAGGTCCGGCGCGGCGCCCGCGACGAGCGAGGCAGCGCCGAACAGGGCGGCGCCCAGGAGCAGCATGCGCCGCCGCCCCAGCAGGTCGCAGACGCGCCCGCCGAGCAGCAGCAGGCCGCCGCCGACCAGCGTGTAACCGGCGACGACCCAGGTCAGGCCCTGCGGTCCGGCGCCCAGGTCGGCGCCGATGGAGGGCAGGGCGATGTTGACGACCGTGACGTCCACGGCGATGAGGAACTGGAGCATCGACACCGCGGCGAGCGCCCACCAGCGGCGGGCAGCGGCGGGGCGCTCCCGGCGGCCTGAGCGCGCGTCGGGAGTTCGGAAGGAGTTCATGATGGCCGATCGGGTCGGACCCGCGTCGAGGCGGGCCGGGAAACGGAAGGGAAGCCGTTCCGCCCGCGCGGTACGCCAAGCGGGCCCCGCCCGTCCTCCCAGGACCGGGCGCGGCGCGCGGCGGGCGCGGACGCCCGCCTACTCCGTGACTGCGACTGCCATCATGCGCGGCAGTCTAGACCCTGCCGCCGGGTCGGCGCACCGGAAATACCCGGCCGCTCCATGTGCCGCCCCGGGCCGGAGCGCTCAACACGGCTCCCCGTCACGGGGTCCCCCGGCCCCGGGACGCCGGTCGCCCACCAGGCCCGTCTCGTAGGCGGTGATCACCAGCTGCGCGCGGTCGCGCGCCCCGAGTTTGGCCCGCAGCCGCCCGATGTGCGTCTTGACCGTGGCCAGGCTCAGGTGCAGGTGCTCGGCCAGTTCGGTGTTGGACAGGCCGCGGGCGATCAGCCCGAGGACCTCCACCTCGCGGTCCGTGACGCCGTCGAGGGCGCGGGCCGGAGGGCGTCCCGGCTCGGGGAGGCGGGCGAACTCGGAGATGAGCCTCCGGGTGACCGAGGGGGCCAGCAGGGCGTCCCCCGCGGCGACGACGGTGATGGCGTCCAGGACCCGCGACGGCGGCGTGTCCTTCAGCAGGAAGCCCGCCGCGCCCGCGCGGAGGGCGGCGTAGACGTACTCGTCCAGGTCGAAGGTGGTGAGGATGAGGACGCGGACGCCCGCCGTCGCGGGATCGGCGCAGATACGCCGGGTGGCACCGATGCCGTCCAGCCCGGGCATGCGGATGTCCATGAGGACGACGTCGGGCCGTTCGCGGCGGGCGAGTTCCACGGCCTCGGCTCCGTCGGCGGCCTCGCCGACGGCGCTCAGCCCGGGGGTGTGGTCGACCAGGACGCGGAAACTGCCGCGGACCATCGCCTGGTCGTCGGCGACGAGGACGCGCGTGACCCCGGTGCCCTCTCCGGCCCCCGTCGCCCGCGTCGGTCGGGTCACGGCGTGCTCTCCTGTCCGGTCGGCAGTCGTACGGCCACCGCGAAACCGCCCTGCGGACGGGGTCCCGCGGTGAAAGCGCCCCCGCACATCATCGCCCGTTCCCGCATGCCCAGGAGGCCGTGTCCGCCCGTGGGACCCCCGGGCGGGCGACGGGAGCCCTCCGCGGGCCCCTCGTCGACCACCTCGATGTCGACCGCCGCGCCGTCCGAGGCGACGGTCACCTCGCACCGGGTCGGAGCCGCGTGCCGGACCGCGTTGGTCAGGGCCTCCTGCACGATCCGGTACGCCATGAGGCGGGTGCCCTCCGGAACACCCCGCATGCCGCGGACCGTCAGGCGCACGTCGACCCCGGCCCTGCGGGCGTCCCGCGCGAGTCCGTCGAGACCGTCCAGGCCCGGCGCCGGGGCCAGCGGGGCCTGTTCGGTGCGCAGCACCCCCAGGGCGCGGCGCATCTCCGTCAGAGCGGACCTGCTGGCCTCCTCGATGTCCCTGAGCGCGACCCGGGCCTCGCGTGGGTCAGCCTCCGCCACGTGTGCGGCCACACCCGCTCTGACGGCGATCAGGCCGAGGTTGTGCGAGACGACGTCGTGCAGGTCGCGGGCGATGCGCAGCCGTTCCTCGGTCAGCGCCCGCTCGGCCCGCCGCCGCCCCCGGGCCCGGTGGGAGCGCACGGCGAAGCCCGCCGCCCAGGCGCCGCCGACCACCAGCACCACCAGGGAGGCCAGGCCGACCGCGTCCTGCCGGTCCCCCGCCGGGGTGACGACCGCCTCCCCGACGTACACTCCGGCGGCGGCCGTCGCCAGCGCGGCGACCAGGGCCGGGACCGCACGGCGGGCCGGCTCGGCCAACCCCACCAGGTAGGCGGCCAGACCCGCCGCGGTGTAGGGCTCCCGGGTCAGGTCCAGGAGGGTGGCGGCGGTGAGGGCGGCCATTACCGTGCCCAGCACGGGCAGCGGCCAGCGGCGGCGGACCGCGACGGGCAGGCCCACGGCCGCGGCGACGGCCCAGGGGAGCCAGACCGGGCCGTCGTAGGCGGGTTGCCCGTCGACCGGGGACAGGTGCGCGAATCCGGCGTAGACCGCGGTCAGGACGAGGGCCGCCGCCAGGTCGGCGGCGTACGCGTGGCGGCCGGTGATGCGGTGCATCGCCCGACAGTACCGGCCCACTCCCCTCAACCCGCCTGCCCGAACGCGAACATCAGTCCCAGGGTGCCCAGCGCGACCAGGCCCCAGAGCACCACCGCTGAGCGGCGGGGCCGCGGTCCCTCGCGCAGCAGAGCCAGCCCCAGCGGCAGCAGGGCGACGGCCAGACCGGCCAGGGCCACCAGCGACCACGGTGTGGTTCCCTTCAGTACGCCCAGCGGCAGGGCCGCCGTCAGCGCGAGGGCGAACGCGCGGACCGGGCCCAGCACCCGTGTGCGCCAGGCGCCGAGCGCGAGCACGACCCAGCCGGACAGGACGGCGAGGTTCAGGACGGAGAGGATCTGGAAGGCCCCGTAGGTGTCGGAGACGATCCGCGTGGCGGTCGCGGCGCCCTCGGCGACGACCAGCCGGAAGGCCATGTGGTCCGCTCCGGCGTGGAAGGTACGGGCGAACAGGCCGGACATCGCCAGCAGCCCGCCCCACAGTCCCCATCCCGGACCGCGTGCGCCGACACGGGCGGCGAGCACGGCCACGGCGGGCCACAGCAGCAGGTTGCCGACCGCGAAGAGGGCGTACGCGGTGGCCGTCAGGCCGGAGTGCCGCTCGTACGCGGCGAGCTGCCCGGGGAAGAAGAAGTCGAAGCGGACGCGCAGCAGGGCCCCGGCCAGCATCAGCAGGGGCCCCAGAACCATGGCGACGCCGCCCACCCAGCGGCCGGGGAAGGCGTCCGCGCGTTCCACGGGGAGTACGCGGCCCGGGCCGCTCGCGGCGTGCGGGGTGCCGTGGGTGGTGCGTGGTGGAGGAGTCATGCCCCGACGATGCCCCGCCGGGCCTGTCCTCGGCGTCGGACCGGGGGCTGGATCCAGGCGTCAGACCCGGGTATGACCGGCGGGCCCGGCGCGCCGACAGGGTCCTCGCGGGGCGCGCGGCCCCGGAAACCGATGGACGGGCCGCGGCTCCCCCGCCAGGGTGTTCGGATGACCACACCGCCCGTGCCTCCCCTGTACCGCGACGTCGACTTCAACGGCCCGCTCTCCGACGCCCGAGCCGCCGGACTCATCCGCGACCTGGGCCGCCTGGAGGGCAGACGGATCGTGGACATCGGCTGCGGCTGGGCCGAACTGCTGCTGCGCGCCCTGGAGAGCGAGCCGACCGCCACCGGGTTCGGCATCGACCTCGACGAGCAGGCCGTGGAGCACGGGCGCGCCAACGCCGTGGCCCGGGGCCTGGCCGACCGCGTCGAACTCGCGGTCGGGGACGCGGGCGCCTGGTCCGGCACGCACGCGGACGTGGTGGTCAACAACGGCGCCAGCCACGTGTGGGGCGGCGACCCTGTGACGCACACCGTCAACGCCCTGGAGGCGGTCGCCGGTCTGCTCCGGCCCGGCGGCCGGTTCCTGTTCGGTGAGTGCTTCTGGCTGCGCGATCCGACGCCCGGGGAGCTGGAGGCCATGACCGACATCCCCCGCGCCCAGTACCGGTCGCTGCCCGACCTGGTGGACCTCGCCCTCTCCCACGGCTTCCGGCTGCGGGCGCTGTCGCAGGCCACCCTGGAGGAGTGGGACGACTTCGAGTCCCGGCACGCCCGGGGTTGGGAGGAGTGGCTGGAGCGCAACCCCGGCTCCCCCGGTGCCGACGAGGTCCGGGCCAGGGCCGACCGGCACCGGCACTTCTGGCTGCGCGGCACCCGGGAGACGCTCGGCTTCGCCTACCTGTCCCTCGCCCGGGTCTGAGGCCGGACGCGGCCGTCCGCGCCGCCGTCTCCCGGCGCGGACGGCCGCCGCGGGTCAGGCCGCGTCCGCGGCCCTCCGGATCTCGGGCAGGTCGATCCGGCCCATCTTGAGCATGGCCTGCATGGCGCGTCCGGCCCGGCCGGGATCGGGGTCGGCCAGCAGGTCGTCCAGCTCGGCCGGGAAGACCTGCCAGGAGAAGCCGAAGCGGTCCTTGAGCCAGCCGCACTGGCCCTCCTCGCCGCCCTCGCCGAGCTTCGCCCAGTAGTGGTCGGACTCCTCCTGGCTGTCGCAGATCACCTGGAGGGAGACCGCCTCCGAGAAGGTGAACTCCGGGCCCCCGTTGAGCGCGGTGATCTGCTGGCCGTCGATCTCGAAGTCCACGGTCAGCACCATGTCGGCGGGCCGGGGCCCGTCGGGGCCGAAGTGCCGGACCCGCAGGATGCGCGAGTTGTCGAACAGGCCCACGTAGAAGCGGGCCGCCTCCTCGGCGCGGGTGTCGAACCACAGGCAGGGGGTGATCTTGTTGAGCCGTGTCATGGTCTGGTCCTCTCGGTGTGCGGCGCGGCCCTGCGCGCGTCCGCCCTATCCGTGATGACGCGTCCGGGCGGCGGAACTCATCGGCCCGGGCGGGGTTTTTCCCAGGAGTTTCGCCCCTCTCGCCCGTTCCGTGGCCGGTCGCCTCCGCGGCCCCGGGAGGCACCCCTCCGAACAGGGCACCCCACCCCTTGTCTCATATGGCGAGAATGGAATCTCATTCAAAGAGATATCGGTGTAGGGTCCCAGGTGTTCGCTCCCGCCTGCGACCCATGAGAGGGCGTTCCGATGACGCGCTACACCCACGGCCAGCACCCCACGGTCACCGACTCCTACCGCTGGCGCAACGCGGAGAACTCCGCCGCCTACGCCCTGGACCGGATGGTCCCCGGCCGCTCGCTGCTGGACGTGGGCTGCGGCCCGGGCAGCATCACCGCCGACCTCGCCCGCAGGGTCGCCCCCGGGCGGGTCACCGCCGTGGACGCCTCGGCCGAGGCCGTCGAACTGGCCCGCGCCAGCGCGCGGGAGGCCGGAGCGGACAACATCGAGTTCCGGGTCGGCGACGTCCACGACCTGGACCTGCCCGACGACGCCTTCGACGTCGTCCACGCCCACCAGGTCCTCCAGCACGTGGCCGACCCGGTCCGGGCCCTGGCCGAGATGCGCCGCGTGGCCAGGCCGGGCGGGGTCGTGGCCGCCTGCGACAGCGATTATTCAGGGATGTACTGGTACCCGCGCCTGCCCGAGCTGGACGCGTGGATGGACCTGTACCAGCGCGTCGCGCGCGCCAACGGCGGCGAGCCCGACGCGGGGCGGCGCATGGCCTCCTGGGCCCGCGAGGCCGGGTTCGAGGACGTCACCTACGTGGCCGAGGTGTGGAACCACTCCTCCCCCGAGCGCCGCGCCTGGTGGGGCGGCATGTGGTCCCGGCGCATCCTGGAGTCGGACATGGGCCGCCAGGCGGTCGCGGAGGGCCACGCCACCCGGGAGGAGCTGGAGCGCATCTCGGCGGGCTGGACGACCTGGAGTCAGGACCCCGACGGGGTGTTCGTGGTCCCGCGCGGCGCGATCCTGTGCCGGGCCTGACCCGCCACGAGGGGTCCGCGGCCCGGGCGCGCCTCCCGCCGCCCCCGGGCCCCCGCGCGCCGACACCGCCGCCGGTCGTTGGCGGTGCGCCGTGCGGCGATCTATCTTCGACGTGTCTCGAAGAGTGGACGCCCGCGCAGTCCCCGCTGGAGGGAGCACCATGTCCGACCTGCCGATCGGCTACTGGCTCAAGCACCTGGACCGGCTCATCGAGAACGACCTGGACCGGACCCTGGCCGCGGAGTCGCTGGGGCGCCGCCACTGGCAGGTGCTCCACTCCCTGCACACCGACCCCGGCACGATCGCCGACCTGGACCGCAGGCTCGCCGCGTTCCTGGACGAGGACGAGTACAGCGTCACCCCGGTGGTGGAGGAGCTGCGTCGGCGCGGTTGGGTGGAGGGCCTGGTCTCCCTGAACCTCAGCACGGCGGGAGAGGCCGCGCACGAGACCCTCTTCGCCAGGGTCGACGAGGCCCGCCGCCGTATCTCGCGGGGGATCAGCGACGAGGAGTACCGGACCGCGGTCGACGTGCTGGAGCGGATGTCGGCCAACCTCGAACAGGGTTGACGCGGCCGGACCCCGCCCGGCCGCGTCCCGGTCAGGGGGCGGGCAGTTCCCGGGTGAGCTCGACGAAGGCCAGATCCGCGCGCTTGGGCAGACCGAAAGTCGCGTCACCGTAGGGGAAGGGTTCGGTCTTGCCGGTGTTGGTGTAGCCGCGGCGCTCGTACCAGGCGATCAGCTCCGGGCGCTGCTTGAGCACCTTCATCCGCATCAGGCGGCAGCCCCACTCGCGCACCGCCGTGTCCTCGGCCTCGGCCAGGACCCGCTTGCCCAGGCCCCCGCCCTGGATGCCGGGCCGCACCGAGAACATACCGAAGTAGGCGCCGTTGACGCCGCGCTGGAGCTCGCAGCAGGCCACGATCCGACCCTCGGCCTCGGCGACCAGCACGATCGTGTTGGTGCGCGCCAGCAGCTCGGCCATGCCCCCGGCGTCCACGCGCTGGCCGTCGAGCAGGTCGGCCTCGGTGGTCCAGCCCTGCTTGGATGAGTCGCCGCGGTAGCAGGAGTTGACCAGCTCGACGAGCTCGGGGACGTCATCGGTGACGGCGGTCCTGTAGACCAGGTCGGTCCAGGGCCCCGAAGCCGTCTCACTGCTGGTGGTCACACGCATCTCCCCTGTTGGTTCCGGCCGCTGGCACCCCCAGTATCGGCCACCGGACATAGCGAAGAACACAGACCCCTGGGGCAAGAGGGGCGCAAGGGGCATCCGGATCACGGCGGCGGAGGAACACCGTGCAAGGGGATCCCGGCGCCGTGTGAGCGCGGGGCCGCCACCGACCCCGTGGTCCGTGGTGGTTTCCGTGGTCAGCACGGAGGCGCCGCGCACCCCCGCCGGGAGAGGCTGTGGACACGGAGGCCGGCACGGCCGCACACACCGGGCCGACCGCGGCCCGCAACCGAGGGAGTGACCATGACCAGCACCGCCAACGGCACGTACGAGGGGTTCTCGGCCGAGGAACGGGCCGCGATGAAGGACCACGCCCGGGAGCAGAAGAAGGCGGCGCGCCGCGCCTCGCGCGCGGAGAAGGCGGCGGAGGCGGAGCGCGACGTGCTCGCCAAGATCGCCGGGATGCGGGACTCGGACCGGGTCATGGCCGAGCGCGTCCACGCCGTCGTCATGGCCAACGCCCCGGCCCTCGCGCCGAAGCTCTGGTACGGGATGCCCGCCTACGCGCTGGACGGCAAGGTCGTCTGCCACTTCCAGGGCGCGGCCAAGTTCGGGACGCGCTACGCGACGCTCGGGTTCAGCGACCTGGCCCAGCTGGACGAGGGCACGATGTGGGCGACCGGTTTCGCCCTGACCGAGGTGACGGACGAGACGGAGGCGCGCATCGCCGAACTGGTGAGGCGTGCGGTGAGCTGAGGCGCGGTCACCGGGTTCACGCGGTCACCGGCCCCGGCCCCCGCGCGCTCACCGGCCGGGCGTGAGGCCGAGGCCGGTGAGCGCGGCCCCGCCGGCGGCGGCGTGCTCACCCCCGGCGAGCACCAGCGTGCGCGCCGCCTGGTAGCGGCAACCGGCCGCGTCGAACGCCGCGGCGGCGGCGAGCTGCCCCGCCGGGTCGCCGTCGAGCAGCGCCTCCGCGCGGTCCACCTGGGCACCGGCGACCGTGTTGCCGGTGACCACGGCCCTGGCGGAGGCGATCCGCTCCCGGGCCTTGGGGTGCCCGGCGAGCACCGCCGCCTCCGCCCTGAGCGCCACGTACCAGTGGAGCCAGACCCAGCACACCCACTTCCACACCCGGTCCGGCTCCGGTTCGACGCGTTCCAGGGCGGACTCCGCGTCCCCGTGGTGGAGCAGGACCATGGTGTCGAAGACCGCGCCGTAGCCCAGGCGGTGGTCGGCCTCGGACCCGGCCCGGTCGACGATCGCGAGCCAGTCCGCCCGTGCATCGTGGTCGCCGCGCAGGCCGTGGACCATCGCGACCGACGCGGCGGCGGGCCCCAGGGAGCGCGTCCGCGGTCGGCCGTTCTGCTCCCACGCGTCGAGGAACCTCGTGCTGCCGGTGAGCACCCCGTCGACGTCGCCGCTGAACGCGTCCGCGACCAGGAGCCAGGACGTGGCGCTGTGGCCCGCCTCGGCCAGCAGCGGGTGGTCGGCGAGCTGCCTGCCCCACCGGCGGGCCTCCGGCAGCCGCCCCACGCCGAGGGAGGTTCCGGCGGCCATGGCCAGGGCGTCCATCAGCTCGTGCGTGCTGGCGGGGGTCGGCGGTCGCGGGGCCAGGATGTCGACCCTGCGCCGGGAGGCGGCCGCACCGGCGAAGGCGTTCCCGGCCCAGCTCTGGGCGCCCGAGAGCGCGTCCAGGGCGGCGGACTCGGCCACCGGGTCGCCCGCGCCACGGGCGAGCGCGACCGCCCGTTCGGCGCTCTCGACCGTCTCCCCGGCGGTGTTGTCCGGATCCCCCTGGACCGCGCCGAACGCGTCCGCGACCACCGCCGCCTCGGCCAGCGCGACGGCGGCCCGGGCGGCCGGGGCGTCGCCGGACAGCTCCCGCGCCCGCGCGAGCGTGTCCCTCACCTCCTCCACGGCGGGAAGCCGCGTGAACGAGCTGGAGAACCGGTACGCGACGGTGGCGGCGGCCGCCAGGTCGCGGCCCGCGCCCGCGGTGTCCCCGGCCCGGAGGGCGGCGTGCGCGGCGGCACGGTGCAGGCGGTACATGTCGTCGTCGAGGCCGCGGCATCCGGCCACCGCGGCGGCCTGGCGCAGCGCGTCGGCGACGGCGCCGGTGTCGGCGAGCCGCGCCGCCTGCTCGAACCGCTGCTGGGCCTCGCCGAGCAGGGTGCGGGTGAAGGACAGCTCGGCCACGGCGCGGGCGAGCCGGTGGGCGTCCGCGCGCTGTTCGGGCTGGTCGCAGGCCCAGGTGAGGGCGGCCCGCATGTCCTCCGCCACGGCGTCGAAGCGGGCGCGCCAGTCCGCGCCCGCGGTCGCGGTGAGGGCGGCCGCACCGGCCAGGCACCAGTCCAGGTGCCGGGAGCGGACGCGCGTCAGCTCGCCGGTGTCGGCGAGCCGCTCCGCCCCGTACTGGCGGATGGTCTCCAGCGCGTGGTAGCGGGTGCCGGTCGCGGACGGTGTCACGGAGAGCAGGCTGTGCTCGGCGAGTCTGCCGAGCCCGTCGACGACCGAGGCCGGATCCAGCGGGGCGAACCCGGCGACCCCGGCGGCGGCCTCGGGGGTGAACGGCGCGACGAACAACGACACCCGGCGCAGCAGGGCCCGGTCCCCCGGCTCCAACAGGTCGTGGCTCCAGTCCAGCACCGCCCGCACCGACCGGTGCCTGTCGTCGGCCCGGGAACCGCCGGTGAGGACCCGCAGCTGGTCGGAGAGCCCGGCGGCGAGTCCGTCCAGCCCCAGCGTCGAGCACCGCGCCGCCGCCAGTTCGATGGCCAGCGCCATGCCGCCGAGCCGTTCGCAGACGGCCACGACCTCCTCGCTCGCGGCGGGCCCCTGCGGCCAGCCGCCCACGGCCGCCCGGTCCATGAACAGGGCCACCGCGTCCGACTCCTCGCCGCCGTCCCGCGACAGCGGCGGGACCGGGAGGACACGCTCGAACGGCACCATCAGCCGGGCCCGGCTCGTCACGAGCACCCGCAGCCGCGGGCAGGCCGCCAGCAGCCGCTCCAGGAACGGCGTCACCCCGTCGCGCACGTGTTCGCAGTTGTCCAGGACCAGCAGGGCCCGGCGGTCCGCCAGCGCGGCAAGGACCGTGTCGTCGACGCCGCTTCCGGGCTGCTCGCCCACACCCACGGCCGCCGCGACCGCGGCCCCCACGCGGCCCGGTTCGGTGACCGGGACCAGGTCGACGAACCACACCCCGTCGGCGAAGTCGTCGGCCACGTCCGCCGCCACGGCCAGGGACAGGCGCGTCTTGCCCACCCCGCCCGGCCCGACCACGGTCACCAGCCGGTGCGACGTCACAGCCCCGGCCAGTTCCCGGCGCTCGCGGACCCGGCCGACGAACGACGTCAACGGCGCGGGCAGGGCGGGCGCCGACCGCTCGCGCGCGGCGCGTGCGGAGGCGGTCGCGTGCCGGGCGAGCGCCCGCCGGTCCGGCAGCGCCAGTTTGCGCAGGAGCGAGGAGACGTGCGACTCGACGGTGCGCACCGACAGGACCAGGCGCGCGGCGATCTCCGCGTTGCTGAGGTGCTCTCCGAGGAGGGCGAGTACTTCGGCTTCCCGAGCCGAGACCACTGGACTGGACACCGACTCATTATGGGTGGTGGTTTCCGTGGCCGGCACGGAGGCGGTCCGCGCCCCGGCCGGGGGAGGCTGGGACCACGGCGATCGCACCCGGCCGAAGCCGCCGGGCCGACCGCGAACCACGACCACGGGGAGTGACCGTGACCAGCTCTCACGCGCAGGAGACCACGACGGCGCCGCGTCCGGCGGGCGACCGGCCCCGCTCCGGCGCCCGGCGCCGCCGCGACACCGAGGAGCGGCTCGCCCGCGACGTCGACGTCTGGGTGGCCAGCGCCTCGGAGGACGGCGTGCCCCACCTGGTGCCGCTGTCCTTCGACTGGGACGGCGAGTCGCTGTTGGTGGCCACCGCGGCGGACAGCCCCACCGGCAGGAACCTGGCCGCCACCCGCACCGTCCGGCTGGGGCTGGGCGGCACCCGCGACGTGACCATGGTCGAGGGCCGGGTCGAGGTCCTCGGGATGGACGCGCTGACGCGGGAGCGGGGCGACCGGTTCGCTGAGAGGACGGGCTTCGACCCGCGCGCGCTGGCCGCGCCCTACCTCTGGTTCCGCGTCACGCCGCGCCGCGTCCAGGCCTGGCGCGAGGTGAACGAGATGTCCGGACGCGAGCTGATGCGCGACGGCCGCTGGCTGGTCTGACGCCGAGGCCGGACGCACCGCCCGGCCCGGGCCGGGCGGCGTGAGGTCCCCGGAGCCCGGGGTGCGGCCGACCGGGGCGCGGTGGGCCGCTTCGTGTCCCCCGCACGCCGGCCGCTCAGGAGGCCTGGCGGTGCAGCCAGGCCTCCTCGGTGCGGGCCAGGAAGGCGCGCAGCTCCCGCCGCGCCCCCTCGGGGCCCTTCATGCCCGGGGTGACCATCAGCTGGAGGGCGAGCCCGTCCACCTGGGTGTGCAGGTACCCGGACCACTCCTCGACCCACGGGTCGGGGTGGGGCTGGAAGGGATCCTCCACCGGCTGCCCGGTGAGGGCGGCGACCAGGAGCCGGTAGAGCCTGCGCTGGCTGTTCCAGCGCTGTTCCCGGTCGCGGTCGTACTCCCCCAGCAGCCCGGCGGCCTCCCAAGCGCGGTACTCCGCGCGGCGGGTCGCGTCCAGGGGCAGGAGCTGTTCGGCGTACTCGGCCATGCGGTCCAGGAGCGGGGCGTTCGGGTCCTGGGTGCCGTTCAGGGCCGTCACGCGCGCGGTGACGCGTTCCTCGGACAGGTTCATGGCGAAGACGAGCAGGTCCTCGCGCGTCTGGAAGTAGTGGCGCAGGGCTCCGGGGGACCAGCCCGCCTCGGCGGCGACGGAGCGGATGGACACGGCGGCCGGGCCGGACTCGGCGATGACCCGCCACAGGGCCTCGGCCAGCTCCCGGCGGCGCTGTTCGTGGTCGACGATCTTGGGCACCTCCCCTTTCTAGCACATGTGTGTTATTTTATTTGGCACAGCCGTGTGAAAACGAGAGCGGGAGGAGACCACCATGCCGTCACTGGAAGTGCTGTTGCCGGTCGCCGGACTGGCGCTGCTGGACACCCTGAGCCCCGCCACCATCGGGGTCTCGCTGTACGTGTTACTCAGCGGGGCGCGGTCGGTGGCCCGCCCCCTGTTCGTCTACCTGGCCACCGTGGCCGCCTTCTACTTCGCCCTGGGCTGCGCGCTCATGCTCGGCCTCGGCTTCGCGTTCGAGGCCCTGGACGACATCGCCGACAGCCCCGTCCTGGGCTGGGTGATGGTGGTGCTGGGCGGGGGCATGCTCGCCTACGCGCTGTTCATGCCGAGCGGACCTCGCCGACAGCGCAGGCCCGCCTCGCTGCGCACCGGCGCGATGGTCGCACTGGGCCTGGCCACCGGCCTGCTGGAGGGCGGCACCGCGCTGCCCTACTTCGGCGCCATCGGCATCATGACCACCGCCGGGCTCTCCGCCGCGGCCTGGGTGCCGCTGCTGGCGGCCTACAACGTCGTCATGGTGCTCCCGCCGATCCTGCTCTACCTGGCCCACCGTGCCTTCGGCGAGCGGCTGCGGCCCCGGATGGAGCGCTGGCGCACCAAGGTCGAGTCCGGCTCCCGGGAGGCCCTGGGCTGGATCATCGGCATCGTCGGCTTCCTGGTCCTGCGGCACGGGCTGTGGCTCGCGGGGGTCTTCGACGGGGCCATCAGCCTCGGACCCGTCACCTTGGAGGCCGCCGCCCTGCTGGGCGGCCTGTGACCGAAGGCCCGCGGCGCGGCGGCTCCGACGCGGGGTGGAGCCAGCACCACCCCCGGTCCGCACCCGTACCGCCCTGACTCCGGGCCCGGCCGGGCGTAACTTCGGGGCCATGGACACGACCCGCAACGCCGTCGCCCGGCTCCTGGCCGACACCCGCCACATCCTCCTGGGCCTGCCGTTGGCCCTCATCGCCTTCGTGGTCGTCCTGACGGGCCTGGCCGCCGGGGCGGGCACCGCCGTCGTCATGGCGGGCCTGTTCCTGATGACGGGCACCCTGTACGCCGCACGCGGGTTCGCCCACGTCGAACGCGTCCGCCTGGCCGACCTGGGCCGCCGACCGGTGGCGCGCCGCCCCTACCGCTCCCCCGCCCCCGGGTCCGGTCCCCTGCGCCGGGCCCTGACCCCGCTGACCTGCCCGCAGAGCTGGCTGGACGCCCTGCACGCGCTGGTGCTCCCGCCCGTGGCCGCGGTCGGCTTCTGCCTCACCGCCACCTGGTGGGCGGGCGCCCTGGCCGGGCTGCTCCAACCGCTGTGGGGCTGGTCGCTGTACACCATCCCCGGCTACACCGACGTGGGCACCTACCTGCTGCCCGCGTACCCGGTGCTGGCGACCACGGCGGCGCACATGCTCGCCGGGGTGCTGTTCGCCCTCACCCTGCCCCTGGTGGCGCGCGCCTGTGCCCACACCCGGGCCACGCTCGGCCGGGCCCTGCTGCTGGCCCCCGAGGACCCCTGCGTGGGCGTGTACACCGCGGCGCCGCGCCAGGAGGAGACCGCGCGGCCGCACGGCCGGAACACCGAGCCCGTGGTCACGGGCGTGTGAGGCCCGCCGCCCGGCGCACCCCCGCCGCCCGCCCCGTGGGTCGGGCGGCGGCGCCGGACGGTGCCGCGTGACCGTGCCGTTCAGGACCGCCTCCGCTCCCCGTACAGCTCCGAGAGCAGTGCCACGGCCGCGAAGGTGGCCGGGTGCGGGTCGTGGCGCCGCCAGAGCACCCGGACCGGGACGCGCGGGGCGTCGCCCACCAGGCGGAAGGCGATGCCGTCGCGTCGGTACTGGGTCACGGTGCTCTCCGCGGTGATCCCGACGCTGCGCCCGGTCGCGATCCCGGCCAGCCAGTCGTCGATGTCGTTGACGTGCTCCAGGGCCGGGCGCGCCCGCTCGGGCCACAGCTCGGCGGTGGTGGTGCCCGTGCGGCGGTCGGTGAGCACGTGGCGTTCGGCGATCTCGGCCAGGCGGATGGAGCGGCGTCGGGCCCAGGGGTCGTCGGAGGCCATCGCGCAGTAACGGCGCTCCCAGCCGACCAGAGCGCTGTCGAAGCGGCGTTCGTCGAAGGCGGCGCGGACCACGGCCAGGTCGCACAGTCCCTCCGCCAGCCCTCCGGTGGGCGAGTTGGTCCGCACCAGGTGCAGGTCCACGTCGGGGTGGCGGGCTGCCCAGAGCCGCTGGAACTCGGCGGTGTGGCGGCCCACGGCCGACCACGCGTGCCCCAGGCGCAGGCGGCTGTGCCCGGTGCTGGCCTCGCGCACCAGGTTGTCGGCCTCGGCCAGCACCGCCCGTGCCCGGGCCAGGACCTGCACGCCCGCCGTGGTGGGGGCCACGTCGCGGCTGGTGCGGTGCAGCAGTCGCACGCCCAGGAAGCGTTCCAGGGCGGCGAGGTTGCGCGAGACGGCCGCCTGGGAGGTGCCCAGTTCGAGGGCGGCGTCGGTGAAGCTCCCGGTGTCGACGATGGCGACCAGGCAGCGCAGGTGACGCAGCTCCATATCCATACGCACAGCGTATAGACGGCCTTCCACATGCATTTTGCGTATGCGCCGCCGGGTCGCATCCTCGTCCCATGGAGACCTCGACGGGAACGGCACGGCTGACGGCCGCGTCCGGAGCGGACCCGGGCGCCCGCGGGCGTCTGGCCGGGACTCTGGTGATGCTGTGCGGCGGGATGTCCAACCAGCTGGGCGCCTCCACGGCCGCGCTGGCCTTTCCGGTGATCGGCCCGGCCGGTGTGGTGGCCGTGCGCCAGTGGGTCGCGGGACTGGTGCTGATGTCGCTGGGGCGCCCCCGGCTGCGCTCCCTGACCTGGCCGCAGTGGTGGCCGGTGCTGTCCATGGCCGTGGTCTTCGCGACCATGAACCTGACCCTGTACCTCGCCGTCGACCGGATCGGTCTGGGCCTGGCCGTGACCCTGGAGTTCCTCGGCCCCCTGGCCGTGGCGCTGGCCGCCTCGCGCCGGTGGGTGGACCTGGGGTGCGCCCTGGCGGCCGGGGGCGCGGTGGCGGTGCTGATGCGCCCGCAGCCCAGCAGCGACCACCTGGGCATGGCGCTGGCCCTGGTGGCCGCCGCCTGCTGGGCCGGTTACATCCTGCTCAACCGCACGGTGGGGCGGAGGGTGGCGGGCATCGAGGGCTCGGCCGCGGCCGCCGGGGTCTCCGCGCTGCTGTTCGTGCCGGTCGGGGCGTGGGTGCTGGCGCACCACCCGCCCACGCCCGCGGCCCTGGCCTGTGCCGCGGCGGCGGGGGTGCTGTCCTCGACCGTCCCGTTCCTGGGGGACCTGTTCGCCCTGCGCCGTGTCCCGGCCCGCTTCTTCGGCCTGTTCATGAGCGTGCACCCGGTGATGGCCGCCCTGGCGGGGCTGGTGGTGCTGGGCCAGGAGCTGGACGGTCCGGACTGGGCGGCGATCGGGGCGGTGGTGGCCGCCAACGCCGTCAGCGCCCTGACCGCGGGGCGCGCCAGGAGGCCCCTCCCCCGGCGCGGCCGTCCGGCGGGGGCCGGGCGGCCGCGCCGCTCGGGGCGGGACGGCTCACGGAACCACTCGCCTGGCTAGAGGGAACCCGACAGCAGGAGCATGAGGCCGACGAACGTTCCGATGAGGACGAAGCCCAGGCCGACGACGACCATGACCGCGCCGGGTCCGCACCCCCAGCGGTGGGCTTCGGGCACGGAGAAGCGCGCCGGGGCCCCGGGGTCGTACCTGACCCGCGCGCTCTGCCCCGCGACGGGGCGGTAGGAGGTGCTGGAGCGGCGGTAACGGCGGTGCACCTCGCGCCCGTCACCGGCCGAGAAGTGCACGGTGAACGGGTGGGTGTACACGCGGCGGCGGTTCACCGTGGCGTTGCTGGCCTCCCGCCAGGAGTCGGTGACGGTCCCGTCGGCCTCCCCGGTGTAGCCCCGGCCGCCCGCGCGGTCGCGCACCGCGGACACGGTCGCGGAGAGGAGCATGCCGAGGCCGACGACGGTGAACAGGAACGGCAGGTAGCGCAGGAGACCACCGCCGTTCCCGCCGGCCAGGGACAGCGTGACGACGACCGCGGTGAAGACGGGCACGGCGAGCATCGTCAGGAGCGCGGCGGCGATCGCCTTCGCGCCGCCGGGGCGGTGCCCGAGGCGGACCGGGTAGTGCTCGGACGCCGAGCCGGGCAGGGCGGCGCTCTCCACCCGGACGAGCCGCGGGTCGTCGGCCGAGTGCAGGAGTTCGACCGGGGTGCCCTCGCGGACGAGGTATCCGCCCAGTCCCGAGGTGTCGACCGCCTCCCGCTCCCGGCCGTCGGCGTCGCGGAAGGCCACGGTGACGGTGTGGCCGTGGGGACTCCGGGTAAGGGGGTGCACCGATGTGACGACTCCCCGCACGCGCACGCCGGTCCGGTCCAGGAGTCGGGCGTCGCGCCGGACCCTCAGGGCCGCCGACAGGTCCTTGGAGCCGGAGTGGACCGAGTACACGGAGAAGAGGGCCAGGATGAGGAGCGCGAGGAGTCCTTGGGGGTCCACCGGGCCGTTCTACCAGAGCGCCGGCGGCCGGAGAAGAGGTGTACGGGGACCGGATCCGGCCACCGCAGCCGGTGCACGGGTGTCGGCCGCGGGTGTCCCGTTCCCCCGCGCAGCGGTCCCCGGGCGGTGGTGGGCGGGAGTTTGACCTCAACATTTGTTGAGGTTCTACGGTTCAAGTCACCAACTCCGACAGATCCGGTGGACGACCATGAGTATGGAAATGGCCGCGTGGACCTCCATGTACCACGCCATGCACGCCCGCGAGGACCAGCGACCCTTCTCCCTGCCCGTCCTGCGCCGGATCGCCTCCTTCGCGCGT
Organism: Nocardiopsis dassonvillei subsp. dassonvillei DSM 43111; assembly: GCF_000092985.1. Classification (GTDB taxonomy): domain Bacteria; phylum Actinomycetota; class Actinomycetes; order Streptosporangiales; family Streptosporangiaceae; genus Nocardiopsis; species Nocardiopsis dassonvillei. The sequence continues at coordinate 2,492,170 of NC_014210.1, read as the reverse complement.
CCCCACGCGCGCCAGCTGGCCTGGTTCACGGCCCTGAGCGTGGTCACCGCCGCCCTGACCGTGGCCTCCCCGCTCCTGGCCGGACGGGTCGTCACCGCCATCACCGAGGGCGGCCCGCTGGAACCCGTGCTGTTCCTGGCCGGGCTCATCGCCGCCGTCGCGGTCCTCGAAGCCGCCCTGGGGCTGGTGGTGCGCTGGCTCTCCTCCCGGGTCGGCGAGGGGCTCATCCTGGACCTGCGCACCACCGTCTACGACCACGTCCAGCGCATGCCGGTCGCCTTCTTCACCCGCACCCGCACCGGCGCCCTGGTCAGCCGCCTCAACAACGACGTCATCGGCGCCCAGCGCGCCTTCAGCGACGTGCTCTCCGGGGTGCTCAGCAACCTGGTCACCCTGGTCCTGGCCCTGGCCGTCATGCTCGCCCTGTCCTGGCAGATCACCCTGCTCGCGCTCGTGCTGCTGCCGCTGTTCGTGGTGCCCGCCCGCCGCATGGGCGCGCGCCTGGCCAGGATCGAGCGCGAGCGCACCGTCCACAACGCGGCCATGGGCACCCAGATGACCGAACGCTTCTCGGCTCCCGGCGCCACCCTGGTCAAACTCTTCGGCCGCCCCGAGGAGGAGTCGGCCGAGTTCGCCCGCCGCGCCGGACGGGTCCGCGACATCGGCGTGCGCACCGCGATGGTCCAGGAGGTCTTCTTCACCGCCCTGACCCTGGTCTCCGCGCTCGCCCTGGCCCTGGTCTACGGCCTGGGCGGCTTCTACGCCCTGACCGGCCGCCTGGACGCGGGCACGGTGGTGTCCATGGGCATGCTCCTCACCCGCCTGTACGCCCCGCTCACCTCCCTGGCCAGCGCCCGGGTGGAGGTGATGAGCGCGCTGGTCAGCTTCAGCCGGGTCTTCGAGGTCCTGGACCTGCGGCCCCTGGTGGAGGAGAGGGAGGAGGCCCGCGAGGTCCCCGCCGGGCCCGTGTCGGTGGAGTTCGACGACGTCTCCTTCGCCTACCCCTCCGCGGACAGGGTGTCGCTGGCCTCCCTGGAGGAGGTCGCCGTCCTGGACACCGCCGAGCAGCGCGAGGTCCTGCACGGGGTGTCCTTCCGGATCGAACCCGGGCAGACGGTCGCCCTGGTGGGCTCCTCCGGCGCGGGCAAGTCCACCATCGCCCAGCTGGCCCCGCGCCTGTACGACGTGGACTCGGGCGCCGTGCGCCTGGCGGGGGTGGACGTGCGCGACCTGTCCTTCGCCTCCGTGCGCGCCACCCTGGGCATGGTCACCCAGGACGGGCACCTGTTCCACGAGACCGTGCGCGCCAACCTGTCGCTGGCCCGGCCCGGGGCCACGGAGGAGGAACTGTGGGACGCGCTGCGCCGCGCCCGCCTGGACCAGCTCGTCGCCGCCCTGCCCGACGGTCTGGACACGGTGGTCGGCGAGCGCGGGTACCGCTTCTCCGGCGGTGAGCGCCAGCGCCTGACCATCGCCCGCCTGCTGGTGGCCGGACCCGAGGTGGTCATCCTCGACGAGGCCACCTCGGCCCTGGACTCCACCTCCGAGGCCGCGGTGCAGGCCGCCCTGGCCGAGGCGCTGGAGGGGCGGACCGCGCTGGTCATCGCCCACCGGCTCTCCACCGTCCGCGCCGCCGACGCCATCCTGGTCGTGGAGGCCGGACGGATCGTGGAGCGCGGCACCCACACCGAACTGCTGGCACGGGGCGGCCGCTACGCCGAGCTGTACCGGACCCAGTTCGCCGCTGACGACCCCGCGGGGGTCTCCGCCGGACAGGCGGTGTCCTAGAGGAGTTGCGGGGGAAGGCCCGGACGGAGCCTTCCCCCTCCTTCGGGCGGGCGCCCCGAAAAGGGGCCGACTTCCGCCGCCGCAGACCCCGTCCCCCGGTGGCGCCACACCGGGGGACGGTTCTCCGTGACCGGTCAGCACGCGGGGACGTGCCGGAACCCTCCCCGAGGACGGAAACGGGTCAGATGTGGCGCACCACGCGGGCCGGGTTGCCGACGGCCACCACGTTGGCGGGCAGGTCGCGCACGACCACCGCCCCGGCGCCCACCACGGTGTTCTCCCCGATCGTCACACCCGGGCAGACGATGACCCCGCCGCCCAGCCACACGTTGTCGCCGATGGTGATCGGCTCGGCCGCCTCCCACTTGTCGCGCCGCTGGTCGGGGTCCACCGGGTGGGTGGGGGTGAGCAGCTGGACGTTGGGGCCGATCTGCACGTCCGCGCCGATACTGATCGGGGCCACGTCCAGCATCACCGCGCCGCAGTTGACGAACGTGCGCGCGCCGATGGTGATCATGGAGCCGTAATCCACCCGCAGCGGGGGCCGGACCCAGGCGTCCTCGCCCAGCCCGCCCACGAGGTCGGCCAGGAGTTTCCGGCGGTCCGGGTCGTCCACGGAGGCGTTGTTGAACGCCTCCGCGCGCCTCTCCGCCCGGACGAGGTCGGCCTGGAGTTCGGGGTCGTCCGCCTGGTAGAGCTCACCGGCGAGCATGCGTTCCTTCTGGCTGGTCACCACGGTCCCTTCGTGTCGGTCGCGTTCCGACCCTAGCCCGGCGCACACGCGGGTCGGGGCCCGTCTCCGCGAAATCCGGAGACGGGCCCCGACCGGTCCCTCACAGGATCCGACGCGCTCCGGGAACCGACCGCACGGCGGTGGCCAGCGCCCAGCAGGCCGGGACCGCGAGCGCTCCCATGCCGAGGAACTTCACGAGCGCGCTGGCCTCCCAACCGCTCAGGGCCACACCCAGCCCTACCAGCACCAGCGGGTGCAGGACGTACACGGCGAAGGCGTTGTCGGACAGCCAGCGCGTGAGGCGGTTGCTCCCGCTGGCGAAGCGCCGGAAACCCACCAGCAGCATGAGCATCGCGCCCGTGGCCAGGACGGACTCGGAGGTGATCTGCGCCAGCGCCTGCCAGGTGCCCGACGCGGGCGTGATCTCGCCCAGCAGGACCGTGACCGCCGCTCCCGCCGCCAGACCCGTCAGGGCCAGGGCCGCGCCCCACCACCCGGCGGCGCCGGGCAGCCGGACCAGCCAGTTGCCCCGGTAGGCCAGCACGCCCAGGACGAACAGGGTGACGTACTGGGGCAGGAAGCCGGGGCTGGGCAGCCCCACGATCGGCCAGTACGGGGCCGGGGCCAGGTAGCGCCAGGCGAAGGTGACCAGTGCCAGGCCCAGGGTGAGGGCCGCGACGGGCACGGCCCAGCGCAGCGGAGCGGTGTCGGCGGGCCGCGCGGGGGGCTCGACCGCCGCGCCCGTCTGCCGGGCGCGGCGCTCGCGCAGGCTCCGCACGGCCACGTAGGCCAGGGTCATGACCAGCAGGACCTCCACGAACCACATGGGCCCGGGGTCGTAGGTCACGATCAGGAACAGCCAGAACGGCAGCTCGCCGCCCTCGGCCGCGAACATCTCGACGGCGGGCCCGTAGTTGGGGATCATCAGGAACGGGCGGACCAGCAGCACGAACAGCAGGAAGGGCGCCCCCAGGCGCACCAGGCGCTCGCGGACCAGCCCGCGCCCGCCCCGGCGGTCGGCCGCTCCGGGCACGAAGTAGCCCGCGAGCAGGAAGAACAGTCCCATGAAGTAGGTCTGGTTGAGGAAGACGAACAGGTCCAGAAGGCCGCCGGAGGGGTCCTGGGCCGGTTCGAGGTAGAACCACACCGGGATGTTGCCGTAGGTGAGCGCGACGTGGTGCAGGACGACCAGCACGGTCAGCGCGACCCGCAGGTTGTCGACGTGGTGCAGGCGCCCGCGCGCGGGCGGCGCGGGGTCCGGGAGGAGGGGTGGGCTGGCGTGCTGCGTCATGGTGTCCTCGTCAGTCGTTCGGGGGTGGGGAGCGGTCGGCGCGGGTGGCGCGCACGAGCAGTTCGCCCAGCTCGCGGGCGTGCGCCATGAGGTCGTGGCCGGGGTGGGCGCTCCAGTAGGCGAACATCGCGTCGATAGCCGTCTGCTGGGTCACCGCCATCACCCGCACGTCGAAGTCGCGGAACTCGCCGCTCTCCTGTCCGGACCGGTACAGGCCCTCCAGGGACTCGTAGAGCACGTCGGACTCCGCCGCCCCGTAGCGCGGGGAGCCGTCCGCCTTGCGCGCGTGGGTGAAGATCTGCGCCAGCGTGGCCATGCGCTCGGGGTGGGACAGCGCGTACTCGGCCACGCCGCGCACGTGGGCCCGCAGCATGTCGGCGGCGTTGGTCTGCTCCAGCATCCCGGGGAGGACGGACTCGGCGATCTCGGTGTAGACGTCGGTCACCACCTGGTCCATGAGCTCGTCCTTTCCGGCGAAGTGGTAGGAGATCACGCCCTTGCTGATCCCGGCCGTGCGCGCGATCCGCGCCAGGGAGGCGTTGGGGTAGCCCACCTCGGCGATGGTCTCGACCGCCGCCGAGGTGATCTGCGCTCTGCGGGCCTCCTCGATGAAGGACCGCTTCTGTCCGCCTGGTTCGTTTTTTGACCGCATGGCCAGAATCTAGCACGCACGGTCAGGAAACTATCGGGGATGTCCCTGACCCGACCCCGGACCGCCACCCACCCCTCCCGGGGCCCGTCCCTGTTCCCTCCTCCGGGGCGTGCAGGGCGACGAGCGCACCACTGAGGGCACTGCTTGGCACGTCACCCGCTGGTGACAGCCCCGTGGCCTCCCGTGCGGCGTGCGGATAACACCGCGGGGACACACAAGGGTGCCCGCGCCCCCGGAGGGACACGGGCACCACGGCCGGAGGGCCTCAGTCCAGGCAGAACTCGTTGCCCTCGGGGTCGGCCATCACGATGAAGCCGGTCTCCATGGGCGGCTCCGGCTCGTGGCGGCGCACCCTCGTCGCCCCCAGCGCCAGAAGTCGCGCGCACTCGGCCTCCAGCGCCGCCATCCGCTCCTCCCCCCGCAGCCCGGGCGCCACGCGCACGTCGAGGTGGAGGCGGTTCTTGACCACCTTGTCCTCCGGCACCCGCTGGAAGAACAGCCGGGGGCCGCGCCCCTCGGGGTCCTCGATGGCCGACCTCGTGTTGCGCTGGTCCTCGGGCACGCCCACCTGCTCCAGGAAGGCGTCCCACGCGGCCAGCGGATCGGCGCCCTCGGGCAGGTCGGCCCCGGGCGGCCCGGGGTGGACGTAGCCCAGCACGTCGCGCCAGAAGGACGACAGCGCCCGGGGATCGTGTGTGTCGAAGGTGATCTGGACGTCGAGGCTCATCGGTTCGCTCCGTTCGCGGCTGCCGCCGTGTGCAGGTGGAGGTCGCGCAGCAGGCAGACCTCGGACAGATGATGGATCAGCTCGCGGTGGATGTGCAGCACCAGGTCCGCCATGGGTGCCTCGGGGTAGGGCTCCTTGGCGCCGACCGGGGTCCGCAGCGCGGCCGCGTCCAGGTCGCGCACCCCGGCGAGCCACACGTCGACCTGGGTCTGGAGCTGGTCGAGCGCGTCGGACGCGTTTCCGGCGTACTCCCACGTCTCGTACGAGGCCGCCGGTGCGCCGAAGTGCGACGCGTTGCGCATGGCGAGCACGCCGACGATGACGTGGCCGAGCCGCCAGGCGATCGTGGTGAAGGGCGCGGGGTCCGGCTCCGGGAAGGCGAAGTCGATCGTGAAGTCCCCCGAACCCGCCTGCACGGGCGCCGTCGAACCGCCGCGCGGCCACACGCTCCAGCAGTCCGGCACCGGTGACCAGAAGTACTCGTCGTCGGTGAGGCCCTCCAGGCGGGGCCGGATGTGGTGGTTCCAGTGGAACTCCCACTGCTCGCGCAGGGTCTGGTTCCAGTCGGGTTCTGTGGTGTCCATGCGGCCACTCTGGCACCACTGGCGGACAGGATCGGTCCGCTATCTCTGACAGTGTGGACCGCATGGACACGGCAGGCGCAGACGAACGCGGTACGACGGAACGGGTGCTCACGCTGCTCGGACTGTTGCAGCGGCGCCGGGTCTGGACCGGCCCCGAACTCGCCGACCGGCTCGGGGTCACGCCGCGCACGGTGCGGCGCGACGTCGACCGCCTGCGCGCGCTCGGCTATCCGGTACACGCCAGCCAGGGGGTCGGCGGGGGCTACCAGCTCGGTCCGGGCAAGGATCTGCCGCCGCTGCTGCTGGACGACGAGGAGGCGATCGCCACCGTGGTCTCGCTGCTCGCCGGAGCGGGCGGCGCGGACGGTGCGGAAGGCGGCGCGGGCGACGCCGCGCTGCGGGCGCTGACCAAGCTCGACCGGGTGCTGCCCACCCGGTTGCGCGACGAGGTGCGCGCGCTCTCCGGTTCGGTGGAGTCCTTCGGCCCGGGCCGCGTGCCGGTCGATCCCGAGGTGCTCATGACGCTGGCCCGGGCCTGCCGCGACGGGGTCGAGGCCGGTTTCGACTATCCGTCCGGGAGGGGGGTGCGACGGCGGCGGGTCGAGCCCCACCGCCTGGTCGCCTCCGAACGGCGCTGGTACCTGCTCGCCTACGACCTGGACCGCGACGACTGGCGCAGCTTCCGCGTGGACCGGATGACCGCCGTGGTCGCGCGGACCTGGCGCTTCCACCCCCGTGCGGCCCCCGACGCGGCGGCGTACGTGCAGGAGGGCGTGGCCAGCCGGGTCTACCCGCGCCGGGCGCGCTTCCTCGTACACGCGTCGGCCGAGACGGTGCGCGCGCAGATCCCCGCGTCGGCGGCGGTCGTGCGGGGCCGGGGCGACGGGCGATGCGAGGTGGTCAGCGGCGGCCACGACCTCGACTTCGTGCTCATGCACGTGCTCCTGTTGGGCCACGACTTCGAGGTGCTCGACCCGCCGGAGCTGGCGGGACGCTGCCGCGTGCTGGCGCGAAGGCTGCTGTCGGCCGGCGCGGCGGACCCGGCCGAGCCGGGCGGCGAGGAACCCGAACCCTGAGCGGCCGACCGCGAGGGGAACGGCCCCGCTCCCACGACCCGACCACGTTCCCCCGCGCGCCCCGGGGCGGCACAGCAGGCCGCGCGTGCCCCGGTCCCGCGTCCCCCTCCGAGCCTGGGGGCGGCGAGAAGGTGGTCTGCGCCCGGCCCTGACCCGTCCGCATCCGCAGCAGGCGGCCTGTGTCTTGCTCTCGCGCCTCCATCCGCGTCTGAGGCCGCGGGTGACGAAAGGCGTATACAGCGGACTGGCCCCTACGCACGTCTCTGGACGGCGCGGCAGGCCGCGCGTGCCCCGATCCCGCATCTCCCCCCGCATCCGGGGTCTGCGCCTCAGCGGGGACCCGACCGCCTTCTCCGGTACGCGTGTCTACCCGCGTCTCGGAGCGGCGCAGTAGGCCGCCAGCACCACCGCGCCCCACACCGCCTGCGCCGCGAGCAGCGGCCCGGTCACCCCGGTGGCGAACGCCAGGAGCGCGGGCAGGCATCCGAGCACGGCGATGTCGGCGCCGGTCAGCGCCCACACCACCGGCCCCAACGGCACCGGGCCCAGGGGCGTGTCCACGACGGGCATCGTGTGCTCGACGGGTCGGCGCCGCGCCAGCCGCAGTGCCCCCGCCGCCAGCGCCGGGGCGCACAGCAGTCCCAGCGGCCACAAGAGCCCCCCAGAACCAGCGAGGTCCAGTCCGACCAGCGCGAGGGTCAGCCACAGGCCGCCGAGCAGGGCGGGCAGCACCGCCCTCGCCGCCAGGAGCGCGCGCGGACCGGTGCCCAGCAACCGCGCCAGCGCCGCGTCCCCGGCGTCCCGGCGCGCCCCCGCGGTGCCCGTCGCGGCGACCGCCAGCGCGCCCACGGCGAGGACGACCAGCGCGCCCGTCTCCCCGGCGCCCGCACGGGCGGCCAGCACGGGCAGAACGGTCGCCGCCGCCACCAGCGCCAGGATCCCCGGTCGTCGCGCCAGCCGCCGCCAGTCCAGCCAGGCCACCGCCGCCGCACCGCGCAGCCGTGACGGCCACGCCCGCGAGCGCAGCACGCGTGAGCGCCAGTGCGCGTCCTCGGCGATCCAGGACAGCGAACCCGGGTCCATGACCATGAGCGCGCCCGCCGCGAGTTCCGCCCTGGACGAGGCCTCCAGGACAGCGCGGGCCGGGATGCGCGCCAGTGCCCGCCAGGCCCGCCACGCCAGGGCGGCGGCCACCCCGGCCGAAGCGCACGCCGCCGCGCCCCACGCCGACACGGGAGCCGACGCGATGCCCACGAGCACCCCGCGCCCCGGGCCCGCGCCCATCACCGTCGCGGCGGCCGCCGCGACGACGAGGGCGACGAGCAGCGCGGTCAGCCGCTCGTCCCAGGGCTGCGACGCCTGCGCCAGCACGGCCGTCGCCGTCCCGCCCATCGTCCACGACACGGCCAGGACCACGGACGCCAGCAGCCGGAGCGCCAGGGCGTCGGGGGCGCCGAGCGCGCTCAGCAGCGCCAGGCCGAACACCGCGCCGACCACGGCGCACACCACGGCCATGACCAGCAGGGCAGGGGCCAGCACCCCGCGGCGCGGCAGCGGCGAGAGCACCAGCCACGCCGCGTCCGCCGCCGACACCGCCACCGGCCCGACCGCGCGCGCCAGCCTCAGGGAGGCCGCCAGCAGCAGCGCGACCAGCGCCAGGCCCGCACCCGCACGCGCCGGATCGACCGCGTCGGGCACGGCCGCCACCGCGCGTCCGATCACCGGGGACACCGTCACCACCAGCAGCCCCAGGGCCAGCAGGATGACGTAGCGGTCGGACCAGCTGCGGTGTCGGCGGTTCCGGGCCCGCACGAAGGCCCGGACCCGTGTCGCTCCCGTCCACGCCCCTCGTGTCCGCGTGGTCCCGTTCACGCGGCGGCCTCCAGGGCGACGCGGCGGGCGTCCTCGGCGAACCGCGGATCGTGGGTCACCATCACCACCGTGCCGCCGTTCTCGGCGTACTCGGTGAGCAGTTCCGCGAGCCGTCCGCGGAAGGCGGCGTCGAGTCCGCGTTCGGGTTCGTCCAACAGCAGCAACCGGCTCGGCCGCAGCAGCGCCATGGCCAGGGACAGCCGCTGGCGCTGCCCGGTCGAGAGCGAGGACGGGGCCCGGTCCGCGCAGCCGGACAGCTCGAACAGTTCCACGGCCGCCGCTGCCTCCAGCCGTCCGGGGCCGTGTACGGCCCGCATCAGCTCCAGGTGCTCGCGCACGGTCAGTCCCGGGTACCAGGTGGGTTCGTCGCCGACGAGGGCGACCTCGCGCCAGAACCCGGGTTCGTCCACGGGGGGCCGACCCAGCACGCTGACCTCGCCCGCGGTCCGCTGGAGCCCGGCGAGGCAGCGCAGCAGGGTGGTCTTGCCGACGCCGTTGGCGCCGAGCACCGCGACCACCTCCCCGGGCGCGACCGTGAGGTCGACTCCGAGCAGGACCGGGACGCCGCCCAGTTCCACGTCCACGTCACGGGCCACGATGATCGGTTCGCTCACCGGCTCAGCCTAGGACGTGGGCGACGCGCCGGGGCCACTGCGCCCGGCCGCCACCCCGCTGCCAGTCCGTTTCCGTTCCCGAGGCGGGAGCGGCACGGACGCGACCGCGCCACCCCCGCCGGTGCCCGACCGTTTCCGGGGCAGGGATCCGAGGGGACTGGAGTCGCCCGGTCCCGTCGGGGACCACCGAGTCCGTCGGCCGGTCGGGGGGCACGGTACGTCCGTCCCGGCACCGGCTGCGCCGGGACGGACACGGGGACAGCGCCCGGCTGTCCCCGCCGCACGCGAGGGCCCTCAGCACGCGTGTCCGCCGCTCAGGCCCTCCCGGAGAACCTCGGTCAGCGCTCCAGGTAGGCCCGCAGGTGGCGGGCGGTGAGGGTGTCGCCCTCCTTCACCAGCTGGGCGGGGCTGCCCTCGAACACGATCCGGCCGCCGTCGTGCCCGGCGCCCGGACCCAGGTCGATGAGGTGGTCGGCGTGCGCCATCACCGCCTGGTGGTGTTCGATCACGACCACCGTGTTGCCGTCGTCCACCAACCGGTCCAGCAGCGCCAGCAGCCGGTCCACGTCGGCCAGGTGCAGGCCGGTGGTCGGCTCGTCCATCACGTACACCGCCCCGTCGCGGGCCATGTTGATGGCCAGCTTCAGGCGCTGGCGCTCACCGCCCGACAGGGTGGTCAGCGGCTGGCCCAGGCCCAGGTAGCCCAGACCCACGTCGTGCAGCCGGTCCAGGATCGTGCGGGCGTTGCCGCCGGGGAAGAACTCGCGCGCCTCCACCACCGACATCGCCAGCACCTCGCTGATGTCCTTGCCGCGCAGCTTGTGCGTGAGCACCTCGGCCCGGAACCGCTTGCCCTCGCAGTGCTCGCACGGCGAGGAGACCCCGGCCATCATCGCCAGGTCGGTGTAGATGACGCCGGCGCCCTTGCACTCGGGGCAGGCGCCCTCGGAGTTGGCGCTGAACAGCGAGGCCTTGACGTCGTTGGCGCGGGCGAAGGCGGTGCGGATCGGGTCGAGCAGCCCGGTGTAGGTGGCCGGGTTGGAGCGCCGCGACCCCTTGATCGCCGACTGGTCGACCACCACCACGTCCTCGCGCCCGGGCAGGGCGCCGTGGATGAGCGAGCTCTTGCCCGAACCCGCCACGCCGGTGACCACCGTGAGCACCCCGGTGGGGATGTCCACGCTGACGTCCTTCAGATTGTGCGAGTTCGCTCCGGTGATGGAGATGTTTCCCCGGGGTGTGCGCACCCGCTCGCGCAGGGTGGCCCGGTGGTCCAGGTGGTCGCCTGTGAGCGTGCCCGAGGCCCGCAGTCCGGCTACGTCACCGGTGTAGGTGACGTGTCCGCCCGAGGGCCCGGCGCCGGGCCCCAGGTCCACCACGTGGTCGGCGATGGCGATCGTCTCGGGCTTGTGCTCGACCACCAGCACCGTGTTGCCCTTGTCGCGCAGGCTCAGCAGCAGGTTGTTCATCCGCTCGATGTCGTGCGGGTGCAGGCCGGTGGTCGGCTCGTCGAAGACGTAGGTGACGTCGCTGAGGCTGGATCCCAGGTGGCGCACCATCTTGACCCGCTGCGCCTCGCCGCCCGAGAGCGTGCCCGACTCCCGGTCCAGGCTCAGGTAGCCCAGCCCCACCTGCACCAGGGACTCCAGGGTGTGGCCGAGGTTGTCCAGCAGGGGCTTGACCGAGGGCTCGTCCAGGGAGCGCACGAACCCGGCCAGCTCGTCCACCTGCATGGCCGAGCACTCGGTGATGGTGCGCCCGGCGACCCTGACCGCCCGGGCCCGGGCGTTGAGGCGGGCGCCGTCGCACTCGGGGCAGGTGGAGAAGGTCACCGCGCGGTCGGCGAAGGCGCGCACGGCCGTCTGCATCTTCTCGCGGTCCTTGGCCAGGTAGGTGCGCCTGATCTTGGGGACCAGCCCTTCGTAGGAGAAGGAGTTGGTGCCCGCCTTGATCTTGGTGACGGGCAGGTACAGCAGGGTGTGGCGTTCCTGGTCGGTGTAGTCGGCCACCTTCTTGTCGGCGTCCAGCAGGCCCGAGTTGACGAACACCTGCCAGTACCAGCTGCCCACGCCGTAGCCCGGGACGGTGATCGCGCCCTCGTTCAGGGACAGGTCGCGGTCGACGAGTTCGTCCACGTCGATCTGGTTGGTGCGCCCCAGTCCCCCGCACTCACCGCACATGCCCTCGGAGTTGTTGAAGCTGAAGGCGCTGGAGGGTTCCAGGCGCGGGGTGCCGACCCGGCTGAAGACGATCCGCAGCATGGCGGCGGCGTCGGTGGCGGTGCCGACGGTGGAGCGGGAGTTGGCGCCCATCCGCTCCTGGTCGACGATGATCGCCGCGCTGAGGTTGCGCAGGCTGTCCACGTCGGGCCGCCCCATCGTGGGCATGAACGACTGGACGAAGGTCGTGTAGGTCTCGTTGATCAGGCGCTGGGACTCGGCGGCGATCGTTCCGAAGACCAGGGAGGACTTGCCCGAGCCGGACAGGCCGGTGAAGACGCTCAGCCTCCGTTTGGGGATGTCCACCGAGACGTCGGCGAGGTTGTTCTCCCGGGCTCCCCGGACCTGGATGGTGTCGTGGGTGTCCGCTGTGGTGGGGTGGGAAGACACACTGCTCCTCAGGAGTCCTTATGGCGTAAGCTGATGGCTGGAGAACATTAGTTTATGGCGTAAGGAGATGCAAGTGGTGATCTACGCCGGGCAGGGTGACGCCCGTCGCACCATGGAGCTGCTGTGGAGGTCCCGCGACGGGGACGGCGCCCGCACGGCCCCCGGCCCCAAGCCCGAACTCAGCGTGGACCTGGTGGTGGAGACCGCCATCGCCCTCGCCGACGCCGAGGGGATGCAGGCGCTGTCCATGCGCGCGGTGGGCCAGCGCCTGGGGCGCACCGCCATGTCGCTGTACACCTACGTGGCCAGCAAGAACGAACTCGTGGAGCTGATGTACGACCACGTCTTCGCGGAACTGGCCGACGCCGCCGAGGCCGACGCCGAACCAGACTGGCGCACGGCTACGACATCCTGGGCCACCCGGCTGTGGGACTTCTACCTGAGCCACCCCTGGACCCTGGAGGTCTCCCAGGCCCGGCCGGTGCTGGGCCCCAACGAGTACCGGCTGTTCGAGTCGCTGGCCGTGGTGCTGCACCGCGCCGGGCTGGGCCCCACGCAGATCCGCAGCGCCTACGGAAACCTGTTCACCCTCGTGCGCGGACCCGTGCAGATCGCCTCGGAGTCGCGCCGCGCCCCGGAGGTCACGGGTGTGGCCGAGGACGCCTGGTGGTACGAACGCTCCGCGCAGCTGGAACGGGTCGCCCCGGACTTCGACCGGCGCTTCCCTGTGCTGACCCTGATGTCGGAGCAGGGGGCGTTCAGCAACGAGAACCAGAATGAGCCCTACCTGGAGCAGGAGGCGTGGGAGACCTTCCTGTTCGGGCTCAACGCCCTGCTGGACGGGCTCCAGACCAGCCTCGGCCCGCGCGGGTGAGCCCGCCGGTCACCCGTCGCGGAAGGTGGACGGGGGCGACCGGCACGGCCGGGATCGGGGGACCACCAGGAAGGCGGCCACCAGCCGGCCCGGCCGGGTGTCTTCGGGCTCGTCGCCACCTCGCACCCGCCCGGCGCGCGGGTGCGACGGCTGCGCGGCAGTGGTTTCCGGGACGGACGCCGATCACCGAGGACGGGCGAAGGTGATGATCTCCGCGCCCGCGTCGGTGAGCGGACTGCGGTCCCGGTAGCCGCGAGGGCCGCCACCCGCGCAGCACCGCTCGGACGGTGGCCGTAGCGGGGCGGAAGCCTCACAGGCCCAGCGCCGCCCGGAGCCCGTTCGCCACGCAGGTCATGGTCGCGAAGCTGAGCGCTCCCTGGTCCTCGATGAGGTCCTCGCCGTCCAGCAGGGTGATGTCGTCGCACATGACCCGCCCGACGAAGGGGCGGTCGGCGGGCCCCAGCGCCACGACCGTGGTGGTGGGAGTGCGCAGTGTCGTGGTCAGCCGTACCGCCAGGCAGTCTCCCAACGCCCGGTTGCGGTGGTTGTTGGACACCACCACCCAGGATTTGCGCCCGAAGCCGATGTCGGCGGCGTAGACCCGGCCTCGCACCGGAACCAGTGGCGCCATCAGTCGGCCTGCTGGCGGCGGCTGACACGACCGCGCATGGCCGCTCTGGCCTCCCTGTCCTCTCTGGTGTCCTCCTGGGCCATGGCCGCGTACTCCTGGGCCAGGACCTCCTGGGCGACAGCGGTCCGGCCGGCCTCCAGCAGAGCCGCCAGGGCCGCGCTCTCGGACAGTTCGCCTTCGGGCAGTCCGCCCACGAGACCGGAGACGGCGCGGCGCTCGGGAGTCTCGGGGTGTTGGATCCGCTCAGCTATGCAGGCGGCGTTCGCCCGCACCGGCACGGACTTCCTCTTCCTGGTTTCCATGACTCACATTATGCGGCAGAAAGTGATGCAGGTGTCGGGGATTCGCGGCAGTGGTTTCCGGGACGGACGCCGATCACCGAGGACGGGCGAAGGTGATGATCTCCGCGCCCGTGTCGGTGAGCAGACTGCGGTCCCAGTAGCCGTACTGCGCGCTCACGTCGAATCCGGCCTCGGCCAGGAAGCCGTTCAGGGCGTCGGCGTCCAGGAAGCGCAGCGTGCTGCGGCTGCTCCGGGGCTCGTCCCAGTCCTCGACGCGGTAGTCGGAGGTGAAGGTGACCAGGTCGCCCTCCACGCTCTCCAGCCGGTGGACGCAGGTGGCCCTGCGCCCTCCGGGGCCGTCCACGGTGCGCACCCGCTCGGGGGTCCACGCCTCCCAGCCGCGCGCGGCCGGGTTGCGGGTCTCGAACACGAACCGGCCGTCGTCGGTCAGGGCGCGGCGCACGGCGGCCAGGAACTCCCGCACCTCGTCGTCGGTGAGGAACACCTGGAAGGCGTGGCCGGTCATGACGACCAGGTCGAACTCGCCCTCGAAGGGGCCGCCCGCCTCCTCGCCGTAGGGGCCGCGGACCAGGTCACCGAGGATCCACTCGACGTCGTCGCGGTCGCGCCGCCCGACCTCCAGCATCGCGTCGGCCGGGTCGAGGCCGACCAGGCGTCCGGTGTGGCCGCGCTCGCGCGCCACCCGCTGGAGCTTGCCCGTCCCGCAGCCCACGTCCAGGACGGAGCGGGCGTCCATGACGAGGTCGAGGTAGAAGTCGTCCTGGGGCGAGCTCCGCCAGGAGTGGAAGCAGTCGTAGAGCTCGGCCAGGTCCGGTTGGGAGAAGTGTCGGTCGACCATCGGGCCATTGTGGCCGACCGCTCCCCCACCGTCACCGGGTTTTTGGGCGCCCGCGAACACGCGGCGCTACCGACCGAGGCCCTCGCCGTACCCGGTTGATTGGTACCACAGGAACTTTGAGAACCGCACTCCCGACGCGGTGTAGCCGCGCCGAGTGTGGAAGGCGTGGGCCTCGGTCCGTCTGGTCGAGGAGTTCAGCATCGTTCGGGCCGCGCCCCGCTCCACGGCCCAGGCCTCGAACGCGGCGCACAGCGCCGTGCCCACGCCCTTCCCTCGTGCCTCTTCGGCGGTGACCAGCGCGATGAGCTGTGCGGCCGGGGCATCGTCCTCCACCGGGAACAGCAGGTGTCCGGCGGCGAAGCCCAGCAGCTCTCCTGCGGCGGCCTCAGCGACCCAGAGTTCGTAGGTGGGGTCACCAGTCAGCCGTTCGAGGCGACTACGTATCTGCGCGGCCGTCGCGGGGTGCGACAGCGTCGTGTAGAGCGGTACGAGCCCGTCCGCGTCGGCGGTCCGGACCGTACGAGTGGTCGCGTGGGGGGTCATCCTCCGCACGCTACCGAGAAAGTGCGTAGAGCGGTCGCCCCCACCGGTTCCAGGCCTGGCGGGCGGGGCGGACCGGGGCACACCGGGCTTCTGCGCGCCGGGTCGTCGTCCGGGTCCGGCCGATACCGCCGACTCCGCCCGCGAACCGGGTCTACCTGCGAGCACGACCCCCATGACCACCACCGCACCGCACTACCGGGACGGCGCGTGGGCGCCGGGACCCGACCCCGTCAACGAAGCGTGCGCCACCCGGGCCGTCGAGGAGGACCGGACGGACTGCGTCGCCGTGCCGGGTTCAACCGGCGTCCGTTCGCCGAGTACGGCGGTCCCTGAGCTTCCTCCTACGCCCAGCTGTTCAGCGGCGCCGACGGCACGAGCTTCTTCATGCACATCGCCCACGGCGGCTTCGGCAGCACCTGTACCTCCACTCCGTGGTGGACGCGCCGGACCACGCTGCCCGCTGGGCACCCGCGTTCGCCCTCCAGAACGACGAACCCGAACTGGCCCCACCCGAGGTCGGGGCCGCCTCGGCCGTCCCGGGCCTCTCCAAGGACTTCGGCGAGGAGGAGTCGGCCAAGCTGCGGCGGTCCCCTCACCCCTGATCAGGGCTCTGGGCGCGGAGCCGGTTGCGGCGGGGCTCTCGTGGTCGCGGCAGCTCCGTCCGATCCGCCACCGCACACCCCCACGACGGGTTGTCCACAGCTGGGAAAAGCTCCTTCTCCCGCCGCCCCGGGCCGCCTAGCCTGATGTTGTGAGCGAAACCCCCGGCACCCTCAGCCAGCACGAGCACCCCTTCGACGTCGACGCCTTCCTGGCCCGGCCCCTGGTCGCCAGGGTGGCCGCCTCCGACTCCTCCGGCGCGCCCACGGTGCGTCCGGTGTGGTTCCTGTGGGAGGAGGGCGCGGTCTGGTGGATCACCGGCGCCTACTCGCGGATGTCGCGGTTCCTGGCCAAGGACCCCCGGGTCGCGCTGGTCGTGGACACCTGTGACCTGGAGAGGCTGGAGTTCCTCCAGGTCATCATGCGCGGTAAGGCCGAGGTCGTGCCCTACGACGAGGAACGCTCCAGACGCAAGCTCCGCCGCTACCTGGGCGACGACGAGTCCACCTGGCCCGCCGACTTCAAGGACTTCGACGACGACGCACGACTCGTCCGCTTCGTCCCCGAACGGACCATCGTCCAGGACCTGTCCAAGAACCGACCCTGACCCCGCGAGTGCCTGCCGGGCTTCGCCGGACCGGTGCGGAGCCCGGGCCCCGGCACGGTGTGCTCAGACCAGGAAGGAGGACGCGGCGCGCTGCTGTGACACGCAGACCTGGGCGAGGCGTTCGAGAGCACCGGCGCGTGGATCTCCTCAGGTGAAGCCGCGCGGGATCGGGCGGCGGCACCGCACGTGCGTCCGGTCCGACGGTCACGACTGCTTGAGCGCCCAGCGCGTGCCCGGTGGTGGCGTCCACGTGGACGGGCGCCCAGCGCCCTCTGCCGATGCCAGCGTTCCCGTCAGCAGGGGGCGGACCCGGAGGCCTCTCTCCTGGCGGGCCGGTCGGCGGCGCCCGCGTGAGCCTTCGCGCCCGACCCCTTCTAGGCTTACGTGGTCCGCTCCCCCCGCGGCAGCTGTCGAAAGACCCCGCCCCACCCCGCCGGACGGCGGGGCCTGAGGCCTTCCACCCCCTGGCACCACGACACCGGAGGAAGCAGTCATGACCCTCGCCTGGAACGTACCGGGACTGCCCTTCGCCCTCTCCCCGTCCTCCGAAGAGGCATGGGCGGTCGAGAAGGAGACCGGCGCGGTGACGGCCGCCGCGACCGCCCGCAGCGACATCTTCATCGCCCCGGACACGGATCCCCGGGTCGAGGCCGCGGCCACGCTCAACGCCGAGACCCTGCTCGGCGTCCCCCCGGAAGGCGACTTCCAGTTCAGCGCGCGTGTCACCGTCGACTTCGCGTCGGCCTTCGACGCCGGAGTGCTGCTCCTGTGGATCGATGACCGCCACTGGGGCAAGCTCTGCTTCGAGTACTCCCCCGACCGTGAACCCATGGTCGTCTCCGTGGTCACCCGGGGCGTCTCGGACGACGCCAACGGCTTCACCGTCGAAGGCCGGACGGTGTGGCTGCGCGTCTCGCGGATCGGCCGGACCTTCGCCTACCACGCCTCCCTGGACGGCACGGCCTGGCGGATGATCCGGTTCTTCGCCATCGACGACGCCGCGTCCGCCCGGATCGGGTTCGAGGCCCAGTCGCCGACCGGCGACGGCTGCGCCGTCACCTTCGACCACATCCGCTTCACCGGCGAGCGCCTGGCCGAACTGCGGGACGGCTCCTGAGGCGCGGAGCGACCGCGGTACGAGACCCTCCCTGACGGGCTCCGCGCTCCGCCCCGGAGCGCGGGGCCCGCGCTCCGGGGCGGACGAACAGGGCCTCCACGGCGGCTCCGGGCCGGAGGGAGCCCCGGGCCGGGGCGAAGAAGGACGGGACCGACGCTACGGAGCGCCCCGCGTGCGAACCGGTGCGACCGGTCCCCCGCGTCAGCCCGCGTCCAGGGCGTGCCCGGTGGTGGCGTCCACGTGGTCGGGCACCTCCTCGTGCCGGTCGCCCACCGTCAGCGTTCCCGTCGGCTCGAACAGCAGGATGGCGGCCCCGCCGTCGGACTCGGGCCGGTGCTCGGTCCCGCGCGGCACCACGAAGACCGATCCCCTCTCCAGGGTGACCACACGCTCGGCTCCCCCGGCGCGTTCGCGCAACCGGATGCGCAGGTCCCCGTCCAGAAGCAGGAAGAACTCGTCGGTGTCGTCGTGGGCGTGCCACACGTACTCGCCCCGGACCTTGGCCACGCGCACGTCGTAGTCGTTGACCCGGGTGACGATGCGCGGGCTCCACAGCTGCTCGAAGGAGTCCAGCGCGTCGTTCAGGCTGATCGGCTGTTCGCTCATGAGGGCCATCCTGGCGATGGCGCACCGCCCGGGGAAGTGCTAGGAATCGCACATGCCGCAAGGATCCTCGCACCGCGTGGCCCTCGTCGTGGACGAGGGCTCCAATCCCTTCGAGATGAGCGTGGCCACAGAGCTGTTCGGGCTGCGCCGCCCCGAGATCGACCGCCCCTGGTACGACCTGACGGTGTGCGCGGCCGTGCCCGAGGTGCGCGTGCACCGGGGCATGTTCACCCTCGGCGGCCTGGCCGGGCTGGAGGCGGTCGCGAAGGCCGACACCGTCATCGTGCCCAACCGCCCCGACCCCGAGGTGCCGCCCTCCCCGGAGGTGGTGGAGGCCGTGCGCGCGGCGGACCGGCGCGGCGCCCGTCTGGTGAGCTTCTGCAGCGGCGCGTTCACCCTGGCGGCGGCCGGGGTCCTGGACGGCCGCCGGGCCGCCACGCACTGGCGGTTCGAGGAACTGTTCGCCCGGACCTACCCCCGCGTCCGGCTGGAGCGGGACGTGCTGTTCGTGGACGAGGGCCGTGTGCTCACCGCGGCGGGCAGCGCCGCCGCCCTGGACCTGGGGTTGCACCTGATCCGCCGCGACCACGGGGAGGGGGTCGCCAACACCGTCAGCAGACGGCTGGTGTTCACCGCCCACCGCGAGGGCGGGCAGCGCCAGTTCGTGCCCAGGCCCGTCCCCGAGGCAGCCGACACCTCCCTGTCCCCGCTCCTGGACTGGGCGCGCGAGCGCCTGGACTCCCCTCTCACCGTCGCCGGCCTGGCCGCCCGGGCGTCGGTCAGCCCCGCGACCCTGCACCGCCGTTTCCGGGCCGAGCTGGGCACGACCCCGCTGGCCTGGCTGCGCGCCGAGCGGGTGCTGCTGGCCTGCCGCCTGATCGAGGCGGGCGGGATGGGGCTGGAGACGGTCGCCCGCGCCAGCGGCCTGGGCAGCACCGCCAACCTGCGCGCGAGCGTGCGCGCCCACACCGGGGTCAGCCCCTCCGCCTACCGGGAACGCTTCGGGCCGAGGCAGCTGGCTGGGACTTCAGGCCCTCCGGTCCTTCCCTCACCGGACGCCGAACGCGTAGCCTCCGGGCATGTCTGACCTGCCCGCGCGTTTGTCCGTCGTGACGCTGGGAGCCCGGGACCTGCCTGAGCTCCGCCGGTTCTACAGGGCCCTGGGCTGGGAGGAGGTCCCGGCCAGCGGTGACGGCTGGGCGGCCTTCCTCCTGGGCGGCGTCCTGTTGGCCCTGTACCCCGTGGAGGAGTTGGCCGCCGAGGCGGCGGACGGCGCCCCCGGCCCCGTCGGCTGGTCGGGGATCACGCTCGCCTGCAACGTGGACGGCCCCGAGCAGGTGGACAGCGCCTTCGCGGCCGCGGTGCGGGCCGGTGCCACGGTCGTGGCCGAACCGGTGGAGCGCCCCTGGGGAGGCCGGTCGGCGTACGTCGCGGACCCCGAGGGCAACCGCTGGGAGATCGCCTGGGCGTCGGCGGCCAGGTTCGACGGCCGGGGCGCGCTGACCGGCTTCGACGGCTGAGGGCCGTTCCGAGGGCGTTCCGGGCGCCCGCCGTACCGGCGCTCGGGGTCCTTCGTCGCGCCTGGCGCCCCCGGCGAGGGACCGGGGGCGCCGCGCCGGGGCTCAGAGCGTGTCGGTCACGCGCTTGCCGTCGCCCTTGTCGATGGTGAAGGAGTCCACGACCGCGCCGTCGGCGGTGCGGGCGGTGTAGCGCAGGCGGGCGCCGTCCACCTCCACGGCCTGGAAGGTGGAGGTGTCGGTCAGCTGCACGCGCACCTCGGCGCCGTTGTCGGTCCAGTTGGAGGCGGAGGCGTCGTACATCTTGGTGCCGGTCACCGCGACGGTGTAGACCGGGCCGGTCTGCACGTCGGGGTCGTCGGTGCGGTTCGCGGTCAGGTTGCCCCGGCCGTAGGAGTGGTCGTGGCCCTGGAGGACCAGGTCCACGTCGTGCTCCTCCAGGGTGTCGAGCCAGGAGTCGCGCAGGGGGCCGTTGTCGCGGCTGGGGCTGTTGGAGAAGACCGGGTGGTGGAAGGTGACCACCGTCCAGGGGTGGGGGTTGGTGGCCAGGGCCTCCTCCAGCCAGCGCTGCTGGGTGTCCAGCCAGGAGTCGGCGCTCAGCGGCGCCGCGTTGCGGTAGTTGGAGTTGAGGACGACGAAGCGCACGCCCTGGTAGTCGGTGTGGTAGACGGTCTGGGGCAGGTGGCGTCCGCTGGCGGGCCCGTTGCCCGCGCCCGGGAACTGCGGGTTCCAGTACCGGCTCAGGGAGAGCAGCGAGTACTCGTGGTTGCCGGGGGCGGCGAGGTGGTTGACGGTGCCGGTGGCCTCGGGGCCGAAGGCGCCGAACCACTCGGTCCACTGCGACTCGCTGTTGGGCGAGTCGACCAGGTCACCGGAGTGCACGACCAGCTCGGCGTCGGGTTCGGCGGCCAGGGCGGCACGCACCACCGTGGCACCGCCGGTGGAGATGCCGTTCTGGACGTCGCCGAAGTACAGGAAGGTGAAGGGTTCGGCGCCGGAGGCCGCGGTGGTGAAGGTGCGCCAGGGGCTGAAGGCGGTGCCGTCGCCGACGCGGTAGCGGTAGGCGGTGTCGGGGGTCAGACCGGTGGCGGTGGCCGCGTGGAAGGTGCCGCTGGCCGAGCCGGTGTCGGCGCCCTCGACCGTGGTGACCCGGCCGGGGTCGGCGGCGGGGGCGATCTGCATGACCGGCGACCCGGAGCCGTCCGAGCGCCAGGCGAGGGTCTGGGAGGTGGCGGGATCGGCCGTGGGCGAGAGGATCACGCGTTCGGGCGCGGTGGCCGCGGACGCGGCGGGTGCGTTGGCGACGACCGGGGTCAGGGCCAGCAGGGTCGTGCCGAGCAGGGCGAGGGCGGGTCGGGCGGCGAAGCGGGACACGGGGGGTGCCTTTCTGCCGGGGGAACGCTGACGCAGCGAAGGTAACCGCCCGCGCGCAACGCGGTGTGAACGCCCGGGGACGATCCGTCGCGGCACGGTGAACGCCGGGCATGACCGCTGTTACAGGCGCAGGGCACCGGGCCGCCTCCGTCACCGACGGCTTCCGTGCCCGCGATCCCCGGACCGGTGGCCCCGTACCGCGGACTCCGGATCGTCGGCCCCGCGGCGGTGGGCTTACCGGGCGCTCCGGATCGGTGCCCCCCGAAGCGGAGGGGCCCGGACCCGGCGGTCCCGTGCCGGTGGCCCCTGGGCCAGCCGCCCCCGAACCCGGCTGCCTTCGGCCCCGGCGCTCCCCCCGAAGCGCCGCGGCCGCGGCTCCCTCCCCGCCGTGTCCTCCCGTCTCATCCCCTCCGGGGCGCCGCGTCCGGCGCGGGGTCCACGCGTTCGAGCCTGGTCCAGCCGGACCAGCCCCGCTCCTTCAGCAGCTCGATCAGCCGCCGCGCCGGGGGCACCGTGTCGAAGACCAGCCTGTCCATCAGCTCGGCGAGCGCCGGTTCGACATCGGTGTCGTCCACGTAGTCCTCGCCCCGTTCGTCGGCCATCCGCGTGAGGTAGTCGGCCAGTTCGTCGGCCAGCCCGGCCAACCGCGGGTCGTCGCCGCTCCGGCCGAGCGCCCGGCCCAGCACGAGGTAGAAGTCGACGAACCGCGGATCGGCGAGCTGCTCCCGCTTACGCGCCGTCCACTCCGCGATCCGTTCGGGTGAGTGCGCGGCCAGCAGGATCCAGCCCTCGCGCTCGGCCCTGACGATCCGCTCGTGCACCCCGAGCCCCCGCAGCCGGGCGAGGTGGTCGACCACCTCCGGCGGCAGCGCCAGGCCGTCCCCCGCTCTGAGCCGGGCGACCTGCTCGCGGTGCCGCTGCCGCTGCCGGATCTCCGCGCGCAGCCGCGCGTCGATGTCGGCGACCGCCGCGGCGAACTCCTCCTCGTCGGCCCGTAGCAGCTCCCGCACACGCGCCAACGGGACTCCGGCCCCGGCGAGGGTCCTGATCCTGATCAGCTCGACCACGGCGTCGGCGCCGTACCTGCGGTAGCCGGAGCGGTCGCGTTCGGGCTCGGGCAGCAATCCCTTGGCGTGGTAGTGCCGCACCGCGCGCACCGTCACCCCCGCGTACGACGCCAGTTCGCCGATGGTCAGCATCGCACCGATCCCTCCTGGTCAGGGTGTGTGCGAGGGTTCGGCTCGCCCGCCCGTGCCCCGTGTGTCCCGGATGATACGGGCGATCTCCGGGGCGTGGGTGAAGACGAGCTGGTGGTCGGCGTCGAGCCGGTGCACGGCGATGCGCGGCTGCGCGCGGACGAGCCGCGCGACACCGGCACGCCAGTTCCGGTTGAACCGTGTCGCGTGTTCCCCGCCCCTGTCACCGGCCATCGCGGTCGACACGACCATGCTGACGGGCAGGTCGATCCTGTCGTAGCGGTCGAGGATCGTGGACCGGACCCCGTCGATCTCCGTGTTCAGGTCCAAGACCTCCTGGGCGGTGAGCAGCACCTGACGCGCGGTGCCCCGCTCGGCCTCGTGCCGTGCCGCCTGCTCCTGCCACATCGCGCGGAAGAGCGGCAGGTCGGCCTCGGTGACGAACGGTTCGGGCACCGGGTTGGCCCCGTCGAGGAGCACGAGTCCGGCGACGCCGCCGGGGTGCTCGGAGGCGTGGTGCACGGCCAGGTCCGCGCCCAGGGAGTAGCCCACGAGCAGGGGCGCCTCGGGCGGGCCGAGCCGTTCCAGTTCCGCCAGCACGGCGCCGAGGTCGCCGAGGAAGGCCTCGAAGGAGTACCGGTCGGCGGCGGAGGCGAGGCCGTGACCCCTGAGGTCGAAGGTCACCACGTCGTGGTCGCGCCGCAGCAGCCCGGCCAGCTCGCACAGGTCGGCCTGTGTCGTGTGCAGGCCGGGGCACAGGACCAGCGGCCGCCCCCGGCCGCCCCGGGTCACCGGGATGGTGACACCGTCGTGGTGGACCGTGAAGCGCCGCAGCGACCCGGCGCCCCGTCCGTCCCGCTCCTCACCGCGGCCCCGTCCGCGGTACGGCTCGTGGGGCCCGTTCGTCTTGGTCGTGGCGTTCTCGGTGTTCATGCCGCCATGGTGCGGGGTTGACCCGGGGTCAGGGTCAACCCCGCCGCCGGAGCGGAACGCGATCAGGGGAGTCCACGCAGATGGGAACGCTCCCAAGGGCCTAGGATCGCACCCATGGAAACACGCGTACTCGGCCGCACCGGCAACAACGTGGGCGTCATCGGTTTCGGCGCCTGGCAGATCGGAGCCTCCTGGGGCGAGGTCAGCGAGGCCGACGCCCTGGCCGCCCTGCACGCGGCCGCCGACGCCGGTGTCACCTTCTTCGACACCGCCGACGTCTACGGCGACGGCCGCAGCGAGCGGCTCGTCGGCCAGCTGCTCAAGGAGCGCCCCGGCATCACCGTGGCCACCAAGATGGGCCGCCGCGCCGACCAGACCCCCGACAACTACAACCCCGACAACTTCCGCGCCTGGAACGACCGCTCCCGCCAGAACCTGGGCGTGGACACGATCGACCTCGTCCAGCTGCACTGCCCGCCCTCGCGGGTCATCGCCACCGACGCCGTCTTCGACGACCTGGACGCCATGGTCGCCGAGGGCCGCATGCGCGCCTACGGCGTGTCGGTGGAGACCGTGGACGAGGCCCTGACCGCGATCGCCCGGCCCAACGTGGCCACGGTGCAGATCATCCTCAACGCCTTCCGCCACAAGCCGCTGGAGAGGGTGCTGCCCGCCGCCCGCGAGGCCGGGGTCGGCATCATCGCCCGCGTGCCCCTGGCCAGCGGTCTGCTGTCGGGCAGGTTCAGCGCCGACACCGCCTTCGGCGAGGACGACCACCGCAACTTCAACCGCGAGGGCCAGGCCTTCGACAAGGGCGAGACCTTCTCCGGCATCGACTACGCGACCGGACTGGAGGCGGTGGAGCGCCTGCGCCCGCTGGTGCCCGAGGGCGTGACGATGGCCCAGTTCGCACTGCGCTGGATCCTGGACCAGGAGGGGGTCAGCGTGGTCATCCCCGGCGCCCGCAACGCCGACCAGGCGCGCGGCAACGCCTCCGCCGCCGAGCTGGCCCCGCTCGACCCCGAGGTCCGCGCCCGGGTGGCCGAGGTCTACGACGAACTCGTCCGGCCCCAGGTCCACCACCTGTGGTGACGAACGTCTGACCGCCTCCGGGCCCCGACGCCCGGGTGCCCCCGCCTGACGGCTCCGGGGCCGGGGCGCCGACGCGCGCCCTGGCCCCGGAGCCGCGCCCGGACGGGCCGCTCACACCCTGGCGGCCAGGACACGGGCGAACAGGTCCGGGCGTTGGAGGGGTATGCCGTGACCGCATCCCGGCACGGAGGCCAGCCGGCAGCCCGGGAGGGCGTCACGGATGCCGCGCGCGGAATCGCGCATCAGTCCGCGCTCCCGTTCCCCGACCATCACCAGCGCCGGGCCCCCGAAACCGGACCAGCCGGGGGGAAGGGTGAAGCGGATGTTCTCGCCGACGCTGGCGAGAAGGGTCGCACGGCTCATGCGGGCGCTGTCGCGGAGGTAGTCGTCCAGGAGTTCGTCCGGGACGAACAGCTCCCTCGCCTGGAGCCTGGCGAACCACCGCTGTCGCGCGAGCGGCGCGGTCGCGGCGAGCAGGCCCAGGGTCGCGCCCGGGAACCGGAGGGGTCTGGCCTGGGCGCTCACGACGACGGCTCCGGTGACGAGGTCGGGCCGGGTCGCGGCCAGGAGCGTCGTGAGCTGCGCCCCCAGGGAGAACCCCGCGACCAGCGCGCCGCGCGGCGCGCGTTCCTCCAGGACCTCCGCCACGGCCCGGGCGGTCTCCTCGTGTGAGCGGTACGCCTCGTCCGCGCTGCGTCCGTGGCCGGGAAGGTCGGGAACGATCGCGCGGGCCGCGCCCCCGAGCCGCTCCAGCACCGGACGCCACATCCATCCCGCGACGCCGCCGCCGTGCAGCAGCAGGACAGGAGAAGCGTGTGCGTCGCCGGTCTCACGGACGTACACGCCCGCCTCCTCCCAATCGTCGGTGACACCCGGGCCCGGACGGGGCGGGGCCTCTCCGGAGGCCCCGCCCCACCGTTAGATCAGGCCCTGGGCCAGCATCGCGCCCGCCACCCGCTCGAACCCGGCCACGTTGGCGCCCAGCACGTAGTCGCCCGGCGCCCCGTAGCGCTCGGCCGCCTCCTCGCAGCGGTCGTGGATGCCCGCCATCGTCTCGGCCAGCTCGGCCTCGGCGTGCTCGAAGGACCACGACGTGCGCCGCGCGTTCTGGCGCATCTCCAGCACGCTGGTGGCCACACCGCCGGCGTTGGCCGCCTTGCCCGGCGCGAACAGCACACCGGCCTCGCGCAGCACCTTGACCGCCTCGGGTGTGGTGGGCATGTTCGCGCCCTCCGCCACCGCCACCACGCCGTTGCGCACCAGTGTGCGCGCCGCGTCGGCGTCCAGCTCGTTCTGGGTGGCCGAGGGCAGCGCCACGTCGCACGGCACGTCCCAGATGCTGCCGCCCTCGACGTAGTGGGCGCCCCCGCCGCGACGCTCGGCGTAGACGCTGATCCGGGCGCGTTCGACCTCCTTGACCTGCTTGAGCAGGTCCAGGTCCAGGCCCTTGTCGTCCACCACGTAGCCGCCGGAGTCGGAGACGGCCACCACGTTCGCGCCCAGCTGCTGGGCCTTCTCCACCGAGTAGATCGCCACGTTGCCCGACCCGGAGACCACCACGCGCTGGCCGTCCAGAGCGCGGTCCGACCGCTCCAGCATCCGCTGGGTGAAGAGCACGCTGCCGTACCCGGTGGCCTCGGTGCGCACCCGTGAGCCGCCCCACTCCAGGCCCTTGCCGGTGATCACCCCGGCCTCCCAGCGGTTGGCCAGGCGCCGGTACTGGCCGAACAGGTAGCCGATCTCGCGGCCGCCCACGCCGATGTCCCCGGCCGGGACGTCGGTGTGCTCACCCAGGTGGCGGTGCAGCTCGGTCATGAACGACTGGCAGAACCGCTCGATCTCCGCCTCGGAGCGGCCCTTGGGGTCGAAGTCGCTGCCGCCCTTGCCGCCGCCGATGTTCATGCCGGTCAGGGCGTTCTTGAAGATCTGCTCGAAGCCCAGGAACTTGATCACGCCGAGGTTGACGCTGGGGTGGAAGCGCAGCCCGCCCTTGTAGGGGCCCAGCGCGCTGTTGAACTCCACCCGGAAGCCCCGGTTGACGTGCACCCGGCCCTGGTCGTCGCGCCAGGGCACCCGGAAGACCACCTGGCGCTCGGGCTCGCACAGGCGCTCCAGGATGCGCTGTTCGGCGTACTCGGGGTGCCGGGTCAGGGCCGGGGAGAGGTCGTCCAGGACCTCCAGCACCGCCTGCTGGAACTCCGGCTCGTCGGGGTTGCGGCGCACGACGTGCTCGTAGGCGGATCGGACTCCGGGGTGGTGGTCACGGCCTGCCTCGTCGGCGAAGGGCATGGGTGAACGTTCCTTTCAGCACAGGTGGAACGGGCACCCCACACGCCGTTGTGTCGGGAACCTCGAACAAGCGCACGCTGGCGCAACACATGGTGGTGATCCGAGGCCCTGAGGTCCTCACGCCTGCGGATCGTGGCTGTGTGAGGAGTGTATTACCTCGATGTAAACATAAATCCTCCGTGGCCACGGTCGGCCGCCCCCTCCGGGGAACCGGTGTCGCCACAGGTCAGCGCGTGCTCGCACGGAGTCGTCACCGGGAGGGGACCCCCGGCCGCCGCGCGGCGCGTGTTTCCGTCGCGTTGCGCGTACGTGACGCCGCCCGGGGACGGGTCCCACCTCGCGGGCCCCGGCGCCGAGCCGCAGGAGACGCTTCCGGGCCTGGCCGCAGGACCGGACCGGTGTCCGGATGTGACAGCCGGTCGTCATTGCGGTCATGGTCGGCGGCGGTGAGGATGGACCCATGTCCCTTCCGCACCGTGTCGTCATCGGGGTCTTCCCCGACGTCGACCTCCTTGACGTCACCGGCCCGGCCGAGGTCTTCGCGCTGGCCAACCAGGAGGCCCCGGGCCGTGCCGACTACCGGGTCCTCCTCGCCGGGCCGACCCGCGGCGAGGTGCGGACGTCGGCGGGCGTGCGGCTGCTCACCGACGTGTCCTTCGACGACGTCGGCGGACAGGTGGACACGCTGCTGGTACCCGGCGCGGTCGACATGGGCGACGACGGCCCCGTGGCCCGGATCGACTCCGACGTCGTGGCGTGGGTGCGGGAGACCGCCCCCTGCGCCCGGCGGGTGGCGTCGGTGTGCGTGGGCGCGCACGTACTGGCGGCGGCCGGACTGCTGGACGGCAGGACCGCGACCACGCACTGGTCGACCGCCGCGCAGCTCGCCGCCGACCATCCGGCCGTCACGGTCGACCCGGACCCGATCTTCGTCCGCGCCGACCGCGGACGGCTGTGGACGGGCGCCGGGATCAGCGCCTGCCTGGACCTCGCACTCGCCCTGGTGGCCGAGGATCTGGGTGAGGACGTCGCGCTGGCGGTGGCCCGGCAGCTGGTGATGTACCTCAAGCGGCAGAGCGGGCAGAGCCAGTTCTCCGTGCCGCTCAGCCGGCCCGCCTCCGCCCGCCGCGACATCGACGAGCTGCTGCTGTGGATTTCCGACCACCTCGACGAGGACCTGTCCGCGGAGGTGCTGGCGGCCCGGATGCACCTGAGCGAACGGCACTTCGCCCGCGTCTTCGCCCAGGAGACCGGCACCGGTCCCGCCGCCTACGTCGAGGGCGTCCGGGTCGAGGCCGCCCGGCGCCTGCTGGAGACCACCGACGACCCGCTCGACCGGGTCGCGGCCAGGGCCGGGTTCGGCTCGACGGAGACCCTGCACCGGGCGTTCCGGCGACAGCTCGCCACCACCCCCGCCGCCTACCGCCGCCGCTTCCGCACCCAGGCCGCCTGACCCCCGCGCCCACCAGTACTCCCCTCCTGCACCGGCAGGACGGAGAGCTTCGCCATGCCCCGCTTCTCCCGAAAGGCATCCCATGAGCACGAACCAGCCATCCACGACCCTGCGCCGCGTCATCGGTCTGGACGACCAGCCGCCCGGTCTGGGCGACGCCGTCCTGGTCATGATCGACATCCAGAACACCTACCGCACCGGCGTCATGGCGCTGGAAGGCGCCGAGGAAGCCCTCGCGGCCAGCGCCCGGCTGCTGGAGCGCGCCCGCGCCGCGGGCACTCCCGTCGTCCACGTCGTCAACGACGGGGGCGAGGGCACCCCCTACGACATCCACGCCCGCATCGGCGCCATCAGCGACGAGGTCGCCCCGGCCGACGGCGAGCCGGTCGTGGTCAAGCGGTTCCCCGATTCCTTCCACCTCACCGAACTGGAGAGGACCCTGACCGCCCTGGGCGCCGCCCCGGGCAGCGGCAAGGACCTCGTGCTGGCCGGTTTCATGACGCACATGTGCGTCAACTACACGGCCCAGGGCGCCTTCAACCTCGGCTACCGCCCCAGCGTCGTCGCCGAGACCACCGCCACCCGCGCCCTCACCGCTCCGGACGGCACCGTCCTGCCCGCCGCCACCCTCCAGGCCGCCGCCCTGACCACCATCGCCGACCTGTTCGGCACGGTCGTCCCCACCGTCAACGCCCTCACCGACTGACCAGGGCTCCGGCCCCGCACCGCGGGGCCGCCCGCCCCGCCACGGGGCGGCGGGGCGGGCCACACGGGGCGCGGGGCCCGCCCCCGGACCGCGCGTGCGGCGTAATCCCTTTGCCCCGCGACCGCCCGGGGACGATGATGCCCCTATGCGCGTGGGAGTGGTGGGACTGGGGATGGGCCTGCACCTGGCGGTGTGGGCCGCCAGACTGGGCATGGACGTGGTGGCGGCCTGCGACCGCGACCCCTCCCTGCACGCCGCGGCCCGCGAGCGGCTGCCAGGCGCGACCCTCACCGACCGCTGGCGGGACCTGCTCGACCAGGACTTGGACGGGGTCATTCTGGCCAACGACTTCGACGCCCACGCGCCCCTGGCCCTGGCCTTCCTCGACCGCGGCGTCCACGTGCTCTCCGAGACCGCCGCGTGCGCCGACGAGGCCGAGGCGAGGGCGCTGGTCGCGGCGGCCGACCGCTCGTCGGCGACCTACTCCCTGGCCGAGAACTACACCCTCCACCCGCACGTGCTGCTCGTCCGCGAGGCCGTCCGGGCGGGCGAACTGGGCCGGATCAGCCTCATCGAGGCCGACTACCTGCACGGCATGTCCCCCGAGGGCGTCGCCGGGCTGACCGGCGACCCCGCCCACTGGCGCGGGCGCATCGCCCCCACCGCCTACTGCACCCACTCCCTGTCACCGATCCTGGCGATCACCGGTGCGCACCCGGTGGAGGTCAGCGCGTTCACCGTGGACGAGGCCGCGCCGCGCCAGGCCAGCACCATGGTGGTGCGCCTGTCCACGGGCGCCCTGGCCGTCACCCGCAACGGCTTCCTCCAGGGCGAACCCGACAGCCACTGGAGCTGGGTGTCGGTGCGCGGCACCCGCGGGCTGGCCGAGTCGGTGCGGGCGCGGGGAGAGCGCGCCTGGTCGGTGCGCGTGCGCCACGAGGGGTGGACCCGCCCCGACGGCGACGCCCACGAGGAGGAACGCGTCCCGCCCGCGCTGTCGCTGGACGGCGAGCCCGTGGAACGCGGGGCCGAGGGCACGGTGCGCCTGCTGCGGGGCTTTCGCGACACCGTCGAGCACGGCGCCGAGCCGCTGGTGCCGGTGCGCGCGGCCGTGGCGGCCTCCCTGGTCGGGGTGGCCGGGGCCGAGTCGCTGGCCCGGGGGTCGTGTCCGGTCCCGGTTCCGCCGCTGTGATCGGACTCTTTCCCGCTCCGGGGCGACCTGTGACGCGGCGCGGCCTCCCCTCGGACGGTTCCTGGCACTAGTTTCGGAGTGGACCCGCCGCCGCAGGTCCTCGACGCCGAGGAGAGCGATGACCCATCCGACCGACACCGACAGCGGCACCGACAACAGGGGGAAGCGGCTGGCCGGCGGCATGATGACCACGGTGTTCCGGTACGGCGGCCACGTCGTGCGCACCGCGACACCCGCCGCGCCCGCCATCCACGCCCACCTTCGCGCCCTGGGCGAGAGCGGATTCAGGGGCGCTCCGGTGCCGCTGCGGCTGCGCGACGACGGCCGGGAGGAGCTGACCTTCGTGGAGGGGGACGTCGCCCTCCCGCCGTTCCCCGACTGGGCGTTCACCGAACACACCCTGCGCTCGTGCGCCGAACTGCTGCGCCTTTACCACGACGCCGCCGCACGCGTGCCCGTGGACGCCTCGGCCGCCTGGAACACCGGCTCCACCGGGATGGCCGATCCCGAGGGCGGTCCCATCCTGTGCCACAACGACCCCTGCCTGGAGAACATCGTCTTCCGCCGCGGCCGGGCCACGGCCCTGATCGACTTCGACCTGGCCGCGCCGGGCCGCCCCGTCTGGGACGTGGCGGCACTGGCCTACTACCTGGTGCCCGCGCTCGACCCGGTCTCGGCCGCCGGGACCCCGCACGAGGGGAGCGACGTCGCGCACCGGCTGCGCCTCCTCGCCGACGCCTACGGGCTCTCCCCCGAGGACCGCCGCGCCCTGCCGGGGACGGTCGAGGAGTACACGGCCGTCGCCCGCGTCTTCGTGGCCGAGCGGGTCGAGAACGGTGACGGCCTGTTCGCCCGCGACCTGGAGCGGACGGGCGGGTGGGAGCGCTGGGACCGCCGCCAGGCCTGGCTGGCCGACCAGCGCGCGGTGTTCGTCGGAGCGCTGGTGTCCTGAGCCGGGGGTCTGACGGCTCCCTGGTCCCGCGGGCGGGGCGTACGGCCGAGCCCCGGGGTGCCGGGAGCGCTCGTGCCCGCCCCGGCACCCGGTCCTCCTGCTCCGATCGGGCCTTCGCCTCCTCCGGGACGGCCTCGAACGCGGCGCGGCCTCCCCCGTGCGGTCACCGGCACCGGTCCCGAGGCGCGCCCGGGCCCGTCCGCGGCCTCAGGCTCCGCGCCGGGAGATGACCACCAGGTACCGGCAGTCCGCACCGGTCGGGTTGTGGAACTCGCACGGCTCGGGCGGGCCCAGGTGCAGGCAGTCGCCCCGTTCCAGCACGTGCTCCACACCGCCCTCTCGGAAGGCGAGCGTGCCCTCCAGCACCCAGATCTGGTGGTGGGTGAGGGCGTAGGCCTGCGCGGGGAAGCCCACCCGCGCCCCCGGCGGCAGCTCCACCTCCACCAGTTCGATCGGGCCGCCGGACGCGGGCGAGACCGCGCGCCTCCGGTATCCCGTCCCGGGATCGGTCCACACGGGCTGCTCGCGCGCGCGTACCAGGCGGCGGTCGCCCTGCTCGGCGCGCGCGATCAGCTCCGACAGGGTGATGCCGAGCGCGGCGGCGAGCCGCCCCAGCAGGGAGGCGGTGGGCTGGGCCTCGCCGTTCTCGATCCGGCTGATCATGCCCCGGGAGACACCGGACAGCTCGGCCAGCGCCCCTCCGCTCAGTCCGCGGGCCCGGCGCAGCTCTCGCAGGGTCGAGGCCAGGGCCGTTCCCAGTGTGTCGCTCATGACGTTCACTATAGGGAGCACGACTGAATACCATGGTCGACATGACTTCGATGCCGACCCTCACTGTCCGCGACGCGACCCCCGCGGACGCCCCGGCGTGCGCGGCGATCTACTCCCCCTACGTCACCGACACCGCGATCACCTTCGAGTACGAGCCGCCCACCGCCGAGCAGATGGCCGAACGGATCGCCGCGGCCCAGCGGCGGCACGCCTGGATCGTGCTGGAGGACGCCGACGGGGTCGTCGGCTACGCCTACGGCGGACCCTTCCGCACCCGCGACGCCTACCGGTGGTCGTGCGAGGTCAGCGTCTACCTGGCGATGGGCCGCAGGCGCACCGGCGCGGGCCGCGCCCTGTACCGGGAGCTGCTGCCCCGTCTGGCCGAACGCGGCATGCGCACCGCCGTCGCGTGCATGACCCTGCCCAACGAGGCCAGCCTGGGCCTGCACCGCTCCCTGGGTTTCGAGGACGTGGGCGTCATGCGCCGGGTGGGCCGCAAGTTCGACGCCTGGCACGACGTCGCCTGGGCCCAGATCGGCCTCACCCCCGCACAGGGCTGAGGCCGTCGCGGCAGCGGGCGCGCGCAGGTCGGAGCGGAGCCGCCGTCGCCCGACAACCCGGGAGGGAAGCAGCCGCCTGTTCGTCCCCGGCACGGTCGACAGCCATGGGAGCCCGCGCCGAAGGGGTGCGACCCCCACGCGGTTCGTGTCCGCGGCGGGAGGCGCGACCCCGTGTCCGCTCCCGGCGCCAGCAGACAGCCGAAGGAGCCCGTGCCCAAGCGCCTCCCGTGTCCGCTGCCGGTCGTGAACGCCCCCGCGCACGGCGCTCGCCGCCGGAGGCCACCCCGCCGCACGAAACCTCCGTCGGATCCCGGCCGTATGCTCGTCAACGGTCCCATGTCCCCACCATCCCCCGGGAGCACCGCCGTGTCCGTCCCACCCGCGCGCCACCGGAGCTCGGGGCTGGCCTTCGCGCTCGCCTCGGCACTCGCCTTCGGCGGTTCGGGCGTCTTCGCCCGCCCCCTGCTGGACGCGGGGATGGACTCCCTCCACGTCACCTGGCTGCGCGTGGCCGGTGCGGCGCTGCTGCTGTTGCCCGTGGCCCTGACCCACTGGCGCACCGCCCGCCGCCGCCCGCTGCTGGTGCTGGCCTACGGCGTCTTCCCGATGGCCGGGGTCCAGGCGCTGTACTTCGCCTCCATCGCGCGCATCCCCGTGGGCATCGCCCTGCTCATCGAGTTCCTCGGTCCGGTCCTGGTCCTGCTGTGGCTGCGCGTGGTGCGCCGCACCCGGGTCTCCCCCGCCGCCGTGGTCGGCGTGGTCCTGGCCGTGGCCGGGCTCGGCCTGCTGCTGGAGGTGTGGGCGGGCGTGCGCCTGGACGCGGTCGGCGTCGGGCTGGCGCTGGGCGCCGCCGCGGCGCAGGCCGTCTTCTTCCTGCTCTCGGACAGCATGGGCGAGGACACCCACCCGCTGGCCGTGGTGGCCTTCGGCTCCCTGGTCGCCGCGGCGCTGCTGGGCGTCCTGGCCCGGCCCTGGACGCTGCCCTGGCACATGCTCGCCGACCCGGTCGCGCTCGGCGGGTTCTCCTTCCCCGGCTGGGCGGCCGCCCTGTGGCTGGGCCTGGTGTGCACCGCGCTCGCCTACTTCCTCGGAATCTCGGCGGTCCGGCGACTGTCCCCGCAGGTCGCCGGGGCGGTCGCTTACCTGGAGGTGGTCACCGCGATCGTGCTGGCCTGGGCGCTGCTGGGTGAGGCGCTCACCCCCGTGCAGGCCGTCGGCGCCGCCGTCATCGTCGCGGGCGCCCTCGTCGCCCAGACCGCCGTGCCCCCGGCCCCCGCGCCGCCGGAGTCCGACCCCGAGCAACCGCCTGTCACCGCCTCATCCTGAGGAACGGGCGACCGCGCACGGACGCCACCGGAACGCCCCACCGGGCGGGCCGCACACGCGGGCGGGCCCGGCGGGAGGGTCTCCTCCCGCCGGGCCCGCCCGTGCGGTGGTGCCGGGTACGCGGCTCGGATCAGGCCTCGCCGGTGGCCGCCTCGACCTCCGACATGAACTGCTCCGCGGCCTCGGCCGGGGTCAGCTCGCCGAAGGTCAGGTCCTCGGTGACGCGCTTGGTGATGTCCACGACCTGCCCCGCGCCGATCGGCGGCGGCGGGTTGCCGTCCACGATCGTGCCCTCGATCTCGGACAGGAACACCGCGCTGCGGGCGTCGGCCTCGGGCAGAGAGTCGATGATGTGGGACCGCACGTCCACGTTGGCGGGCAGACCGCGGTCGGCCAGGATCAGCTCGGCCGCCTCCTCGCTGTTGAGCAGGAAGTCCACGAACAGCGCCGCCTCCTCCGGGTGCTCGGTGCCCGCGGAGATGGAGTAGAACATGGCCGGCTTGAA
This sequence comes from Nocardiopsis dassonvillei subsp. dassonvillei DSM 43111, assembly GCF_000092985.1. Taxonomy (GTDB): domain Bacteria; phylum Actinomycetota; class Actinomycetes; order Streptosporangiales; family Streptosporangiaceae; genus Nocardiopsis; species Nocardiopsis dassonvillei. The sequence goes on along the minus strand of NC_014210.1, from coordinate 2,458,240 downwards.
GAACATGCCGGTGCGGTCCTCGGTGCTCTCACCCGGGTAGCGCAGCAGTTCGATGTCGCGGCCGGAGGAGGCCGAGATGCCGCCCAGCTGGTTGGTCCAGAAGTGGGCCATCGCGCCCTGGTTGGTGGAGAGCACCGACTGGTCGGGGCCGCCCGCCTCGATCTCCACGCTCTCGGCCGCGCCGGGCTGGCCGCCGTTCTCCACCAGCTGCTCGGTGACGGAGAACCACTCCTCCAGCGTCTCCTGGGAGAAGCCGAGGGATCCGTCCTCGGCGTAGAGGTTCTCCCCGCGCTGGCGGGCGAAGATCTGGAAGCCCGTCTCGTTGTAGGACATGCTCTGCGTGCCCACGACCTCGCCGTCGGTGGCCTCGCTGATCTGGGCCGAGATCTCGATGTAGTCGTCCCAGGTCCACGTCTCGTCGTCGGGCATCTCCACGCCCGCGTCCTCGAAGGCCTGGGGGTCGGCCAGGATCGCGTAGGCGTTCACGCCGGTGGCCACACCGAAGGTCTGCCCGTCCAGGTCGCCGCTCTCGGCCACCAGGGGGTCGATCCCCGACAGGTCCAACTCGACCTCGTTGAGGTCGAGCAGGGCGCCGCGGTCGCCGTACTCGCGCAGGTAGCGCTCCTCCTGCGTGATGATGTCGGGGGCGTCGTTGGCAGCGGTGCTGGTGGCCAGGCGGTCCCAGTACCCGGCCCAGTCGGTGTACTCGGGGACGATGGTGATGCCCGGGTTCTCGGCCTCGAACAGGTCGATGACCTGCTGGGTGGTGGAGTGGCGGTCGTCCGCGCCCCACCAGGAGAAGCGCAGCTCGACCGTGCCGTCGTCGGGCTCGGAGCCGCCACAGGCGGTGGCCGCCATGACGACGGCGCCCACTCCCGCGGCCACGGAGAGGAAAGGGCTGCGGCGACGGGCCTGGGGGCGCCCGTTGCCAGGGTGTGCGTGCATGTGTTCGGTTCCCTTCGACTACTTGATTCCGGTGGTGGCGATGCCCTTGACGAGGTATCGCTGACCCGCGAGGAAGAAACCGAAGACGGGGCCCAGGGCGACGATCGACATGGCGAACAGCGGACCCCAGGAGGTCTGCGAGGTCGAGTCGACGAAGGTGCGCAGGGCGACGGGGACGGTGTACATCGACGGGTCGGTGAGGAAGATCAGCTGGCTGAAGAAGTCGTTCCAGGTCCAGATGAAGGTGAAGATCGCGCTGGTGGCCAGGGCCGGCAGGGACAGCGGCATGATGATCTGGAAGAAGATGCGCACGTGGCCGCAGCCGTCGATGCGCGCCGCCTCGTCCAGGTCGCGGGGCAGTCCGCGGATGAACTGCACCATGAGGAAGATGAAGAACCCGTCCGTGGCCAGCAGCTTGGGCACGATCAGCGGCAGGAAGGTGTTGATCCAGTCCAGCTCGGCGAAGAGGATGTACTGCGGCACGATCACGACGTGGATCGGCAGCATGATCGTGGCCATCATGACGGCGAAGAACAGCCGCTTGCCGCGGAACTCCAGCCGGGCGAAGGCGTAGGCCGCCATCGAGCAGCCGATGAGGTTGCCCACGATCGCCCCGGCCACCACGATCGCCGAGTTGAGCAGGTAGTGGTGGAAGGGGAACTGGAGGGCGTTCCACCCCTCGGTGTAGTTGCCCGGGGTGAAGGTCTCGGGGATCAGGCCCGGGGCGCGGAAGATCTCCTCGGTGGGCTTGAACGAGCTGGAGAGCATCCACAGCAGCGGGTAGAGCATGACCAGCCCGAAGGCGATGAGCCCGATGTGCGTGATCAGCCGTCGTGTGTGTTCGGCCCGCGTGCGCTTCTGCGAGGTCACGGGGGGCATTGTCTTAGTCGCCATAGAAGACCCAGTACTTGGAGGCGATGAAGTTCACCGCGGTGAACCCGCCGATGATCAGCAGCAGCAGCCAGGCCATCGCCGAGGCGTAGCCCATGTCGAAGGAGCCGAAACCGCGCAGGTAGAGGTAGAGCGTGTAGAAGAGCGTGGAGTCCGAGGGGCCGCCGGTGCCGCCGCTGACCACGAACGCCTGGGTGAAGGTCTGGAAGGCGTTGATGAACTGCAGCACCATGTTGAAGAAGATGATCGGGGTGAGCATCGGCACGGTGATGTTCCAGAAGCGGCGCAGGGGGCCCGCCCCGTCCACCGCGGCGGCCTCGTAGTACATGGCGGGGATCTGGCGCAGACCCGCCAGGAAGATCACCATGGGCGCGCCGAAGGTCCACACGTTGAGCACGATCAGGGTGCCCAGCGCGTAGTCGGGGTGGGAGACCCAGCCCTCGCCCTGGATGCCGAAGAAGGCGAGCACCTGGTTGATCAGGCCCTCCGCGCCGAAGACCTGGCGCCACAGGATGGCGATGGCCACGCTGCCGCCGAGCAGGGAGGGCAGGTAGTACACCGACCGGTACAGGGGCAGCCCCCGCACGCCGCGGTCCAGGATCATGGCCAGGGCCAGGGCCAGGGCGAGCTGGAGCGGCACCGACACGAAGACGTAGACGAACGTGACCCTGAGCGCGCTGTGCAGGCGCTCGTCGTCGAACATCCGCTGGTAGTTCTCCAGGCCGACCCACTCGTAGTCGCCGATGAGGTTGTAGTCGGTGAAGGAGAAGTACAGGGAGGCCAGGAGGGGGCCCGCGGTGATGAGCACCAGGCCGACGAACCACGGGGCCAGGAAGCCGTAGGCGGCGAGGTTCTCGTTCCGCCGCTTGCCAGGGGCCGGGCTCTTGCCGACCCTGCGGCGCGGCTTGGCGCCGGCCGGGGCGTCGGGGGCCTTGGCGGGCCGCCGTTGCAGGAGGGCGCTCACGGGGATCCACCCTCCTGTGGGGCCACCGCCGGAGCGCTGGCGGGCGCGTGCGGTCCTGGATTCATGGAAACTGCCAATCTCGTTCGGAGACGCGTACGCTGTGGGCGAGAACACGTGATGAACTGCCGAAACATGTTCTGGTAAGCGCTATCCACGTACTAAGATGTTCAGTTTCTAGCACCGGGTTACATGGGTGTCAACGGCAGGTTTCCCGAAAACTGTGATCCAAGCCCCATATCGTTACGCTTCCGGCGGCCCCGGAGGCGCGGATTCTGCCGCGCGCTTTCCTCCCCCGCACTCGTTCGCACGAGAAATCCCACCCTCCGAAGTGGATATGTCACTCTTCGTCGCGCGTCACGGGAGTGCGGACGCTCGGACACGTCTTGGTCGACACCCTTGTCGACCGGATGGGAAAGCGTTTACCATACCCTGTGTGAACCACACCACCCCACGCAGGTACGCGATCGTCGGCACCGGATCCCGCGCCCGGATGTACACCCGGGCCCTGACCGGCACCCACCGGGACCGGGGACGTCTGGTCGCCCTCTGCGACACCAACAGCACCCGCATGGCCGTGCACAACCGCATCGTCACCGACGCCGGGCTCGACGCCGTGCCGACCTACTCCCCAGACGACTTCGTCCGCATGCTCAAGGAGGAGAGGGTCGACGAGGTCATCGTCTGCACCGTCGACCGCACCCACGCCGACTACGTCGTGGCGGCCCTGGACGCCGGACTCGACGCCATCACCGAGAAGCCCATGACCGCCGACCTGGAGGGGCTGCGGCGCATCAACGAGGCCCAGGAGCGCACCGGGGGGCGGGTGACCGTCGGCTTCAACTACCGCTACAACCCCGTCCACCGCCAGCTGCGCGACCTCATCGCCTCCGGGGTGATCGGCGAGGTCGGGTCGGTGCACTTCGAGTGGCTGCTGGACCTGCGCCACGGCGCCGACTACTTCCGCCGCTGGCACCGCGACAAGACCCAGTCCGGCGGCCTGCTCGTGCACAAGGCCAGCCACCACTTCGACCTGGTCAACTGGTGGATCGGCGCCCGCCCCACCGACGTGTTCGCGTCGGGGAGGCTGTTCTTCTACGGCGACGACAACGGCCGCCGCCACGGCCTGGCCGCCGACTACGAGCGCGGCCACGGCGAGGACGCCGCCCAGAGCGACCCCTTCGCCCTGCACATGGACGACAGCGCCGACCTCAGGGCCCTGTACCTGGACGCCGAGCACGAGGACGGCTACCGGCGCGACCTCAACGTCTTCGGACCCGGCATCACCATCGAGGACGACATGTCCGTGCTGGTCGGCTACGACACCGGTGCGCGCCTGACCTACCACCTGGTCGCCTACGCGCCCTGGGAGGGGTACCGGATCGCGATCACCGGCAGCCGGGGGCGCCTGGAGCTGGACATGACCGAGTTCGAGTACACCTCGCCCGAGCAGGACGAGACCACGCCCGTGCGCGGCATGCCCGCCCCCAAGGAGCACACCAGCGCACGGCTGTGGCTGCGCCGCCACTGGCAGCCCCCCGAGGAGATCCCCGTGGCGGTGGGCGAGGGCACCCACGGCGGCGGCGACCAGCTCATGCTCGACTCGCTGTTCGGCGGCGAGGACGACGGCATCCGCCCCGACCACTCCGACGGCGGCAACGCCCTGCTCACCGGGCTGGCGGCCAACGCCTCCATCGCCTCGGGGGCGCCGGTCCGCGTCGCCGACCTGCTCGGGGGCAGCTGATGGGCGAACCCGTGCCCGTGCTGCTGGCCGGGGTCCACGGCCACGGCCGCGCCCACCTGCGCTCCCTGCGCGAGCTGGCGGGCAGCGGCCTGGTCCGGCTCGTGGGCGTGTGCGACCAGCGCCCCGTGGCCGAGGACGACGACCTGGAGGGGCACGGCGCGCTGCCCTGCCACGCCGACCTGGGCGAGGCGATCGAGAGCACCGGCGCGCGGATCACCGTCCTGGCCACGCCCATCCACACCCACCTGCCCCTGGCCCGCACCGCGCTGGAACACGGCTCCCACCTGCTGCTGGAGAAGCCCACCACCGCGACCCTGGCCGAGTTCGAGGAGCTCACCGCGGCCGTGGACGCCTCCGGGCTGGCCTGCCAGGTGGGCTTCCAGAGCCTGGGGTCGGCCGCGGTGGAGGCCGTGCGCACCCTGGTGCGCGAGGGCGCGGTGGGGCGCGTGCGCGGCATCGGCGGTGCGGGCACGTGGGTGCGCACCTCGGCCTACTACGACCGCGCACCCTGGGCGGGGCGCCGCCGCCTCCAGGGGCGCGACGTCGTGGACGGGGCGCTGACCAACCCCTTCGCCCACGCCCTGGCCACCGCGCTGGCCGTGGCCGGAGCCGCGACCGAGGCGCCGCGGGACGTGGAGCTGGAGATGTTCCACGCCCACCCCATCGAGGCCGACGACACCTCGTGCGTGCGCGTGCGCACCGCGGACGGGCTGCCCATCACCCTGGCGGTGACCCTGTGCGCGCCCGAGCACCTGCCGCCGCGCCTGGTGGTCCACGGCGACCTGGGGCGCATCGAGTTCGAGTACACGCTGGACCGCGTCACCGTGCACCGGCCGGGCCGGCCCCCGGCCACCACCACGCACCCGCGCACCCACCTGTTGTCCAACCTGGTCGAGCACGTGCGCGGGGGCGAGCCGCTGCTGGTGCCGTCCCAGGCCACCCGGGCGTTCATGCACGTGCTCGAAGCGGTGCGCACCGCGCCCGACCCGGTGGCGCTGCCGGCGGGCATGCAGCACGTGTACCGCACCGAGGAGGGGGTGCGCCGGATCGTCCCCGGCATCGACGCCCTCATCCACCGCAGCGCCGAGCACCTGGCGCTGTTCTCCGAACTCGACCCCGCCTGGTCCCCCGCGGCCCGGACGGGAGCGACCGACGCGAAGGCCACGCCGTGAACACGCTGACCCTGGACGGCTGCGTCCTGGCCGTCCTCAGGGACGGGACCGACATCGAGCCGACCCTGTCGCCGCGCCCCTACCTGCACCCGGTGCGCACCCTCGCCGGGGTGCCGGTCACCGAGGAGCGGCCCGCCGACCACCTGCACCACTTCGGGGTGGGCGTGGCCGTGCCCGACGTGTCGGGGGTGAGCTTCTGGGGCGGACGCACCTTCACCCGCGACCGGGGGTCGGTGCTGCTGGACAACCACGGCCGTCAGCGGCACGTGTCCTGGCTGGAGCTGGCCGCGGACCGCCGTGTGGAGGCGCTGTCGTGGACCGGCCCGGACGGGGCCGAGATGCTGAGCGAGGAGCGCACCGTACGGGCCGCGGGCCTGGACGGGCGCACCTGGGTGCTGGACGTGCGCACGCAGCTGCGCAACACCTCGGGGCGCGACCTGAGCATCGGCAGCCCCGCCACCAACGGCAGGCCCGGCGCCGGGTACGGGGGCCTGTTCTGGCGCGCGCCCGTGGCCGCGGCCCCGCCCGCCGTCGTCGGCGCGGGCGGGCTGGAGGGAGAGAAGGCCCTGCACGGTTCGCGGGCCGAGTGGCTGGCCCTGGTCAGCGGTGAGGGTGCCGGAGGCCGTGGTGCCGGGAACGGCGGCGCGACCGCGAGCGGGGGGTGGACCCTGGTCTTCCTCCAGCCCGGGGAGCACACCGACCCGTGGTTCCTGCGGGCCGAGGACTACCCGGGGGTGGGGCCCGCGCTGGCGTGGGACACGCGGCTGCCCCTGCCCGAGGGCGGGCGCCTGGAGCGGCGGCTGCGCGTGGCGGTGCGCGACGGGCGGGCCGACGGGGCCGGGGAGCTGGCGGCCCTGGCCGAGGCCGCCCGGAACCTGCCCTAGTCCGGAATCCGCCCCGGTGCGGTGACCGCGAAGGGCACCGGACCGCTCCTTTCCCTTGTGCGCCGTTCGGGGGCTGGCCCCCTTCCGCCGCACCCACCCCGGGGCGGCCAGCCCGCCAACCGCCCCGGGTCCGTGCCCGGGAGGTGACGGGGAAAGGGGCTCCGCGGCTGTGGCGGAACTGAGGGCGGAACCGAGGTGGGGCCGCGGGCCGAGCCGGTGGGGTCCGGATCCTTGGGGCCCGGCCCACGGGATCCGGCCTGCGAGGCGCGGTTCGAGGTACGCCCCGCGGGGACGGGCTCCGCGGGGCGGGTCCGGTCGGGCCTGACCGGTTCTGACCGGAGCCCGCTCCGGAGGGGCCGAGCGGCCCGGGCACGAGGAGCGCAGCACGAAACCGGGCGGGCCCGGGGACCCCCCCGATATCAACGTTAGGCCCGCCGCGCGGGGCGGCACCAGTGCCCCGCACGACCTGTGGACAACCCCCCGAACCCGGGGGCGAGGGAAGGAAGACAACACCCATGCGCGTTCTCGTCACCGGCGGCTCCGGACGGCTCGGCCGCAGCGTCGTGGCCACCCTGGCCGCACGCGGACACCAGGTGACCTCCGTGGACACCGCCGCGGCCGACCTGCCCGAGGGAGTCGACGCGGTCACCGCCGACCTGCTGGACCCGGCCGCGCTGGAGGCGGCCTTCACCCGGGCCCGCCCCGAGGCCGTCGTCCACCTGGCCGGGATCGCCGTACCCTTCGCCCGACCCGACGTGGAGACCCTCCAGGTCAACACCGGCCTGGCCTGGGCGGTGCTCTCCGCCGCCGTCGCCCACGGCGCCCACTCGGCGGTGGCCGCCTCCAGCCCCACCGTCTACGGGTACAACACCCCCTCCTGGGCGCCCCGCTACCTGCCGCTGGACGAGGCCCACCCGGTCACGCCCTGGCACGCCTACGGGCTGAGCAAGGCGATCATCGAGGACACCGTGCGGGCCCTGGCCCGCACCTCCGCCACCTGCGTCCTGTCGTGCGTGCGCCCGGGCTACGTCGTGGCCCCCGAGGAGTGGGAGGGCGCGCCCACCCAGCTCGGGCACACCATGGCCGAGCGGCTGGCCGACCCGGCCCTGGCCGCCACCTCCCTGTTCAACTACGTCGACGCCCGCGACGCCGCCGAGCTGTTCGCGCTGGTCATCGAGAACCCGGCCAAGGTCAGCGGCGGCCAGGTGTTCAACGCCATGGCCCCCGACCCGCTGTCCGAGGTGCCCGTCGACGCCCTGCTGCCCCTGCACCACCCCGGCACCGCCCCGGTGGCCGCCGCCCTGGCCGACGGCCGCGCGGTCTTCTCCTCCCAGGCGGCCCGTACCGCGCTGGGCTGGGCCCCCTCCCGGACCTGGCGCACGCAACTGCGCTCCGGGGAGAGCCGCGCCTCCGAGGCCGGTTCCGTGGCTGACGGGGCCCGTGGGACATCAGAGCGTCCGTGAGCTGGTCGAGGGCTCCGCTAGGGTAGGAAAGAGTTTTCCCATGGGCCGAGGCAGGAGAGGGAGCGGCGTGGAGTCCGGTTACGTGACGCTGGAACAGGTCGCCGAGCACGCCGGGGTGTCCCTGGCCACGGCGTCCAGGGTGATCAACGGCAGCACACGCCAGGTCAGTCAGCGCCTGCGCGACAAGGTGACCGCCAGCGCGCGCGAACTCGGCTACCTGGCCAACGCCTCGGCCCAGACCCTGGCCCGCAACAGCAGCGCCCTGGTCGGCCTGCTCGTCCACGACATCTCCGACCCCTACTTCTCCTCGATCGCCGCCGGGGTCACCCGCCACACCGAGGAACAGGGACTGGTCCTGGTGCTGGGCACCACCAACCGCTCCGCGCAGAAGGAGGGCCGCATCCTGGCCACGCTGCGCGCGCACCGGGCCCGCGCGGTGGTGCTGGTCGGCTCGCGCTCCACCGACGAGGAGAGCAACCGGCGCCTGTCCGAGGAGATCCGCATGTTCCGCCGCCAGGGCGGGCGGGTGGCGTGCGTGTCCCAGGAGGGCCTGCCCGCGGACACGGTCACCCCCGACAACCACACCGGGGCCTCCGACCTGGCCCGCCGCCTCATCGCCCAGGGGCACCGGGAGTTCGCCATCCTGGCCGGGCCCACCGACCTCCAGACCGCCCGCGAACGCCTGGACGGGTTCCACTCCGCGCTCTCGGGCGCGGGGCTGGAACTGGCCCACCACAACGTGGTGCACGGCGCCTTCACCCGCGACGGCGGCTACGAGTCCACCCGCCGCCTGATGGCGGTGGGCACCGACGCCACGTGTCTGTTCGCCGTCAACGACGTCATGGCCACGGGGGCGATGGCCGCGCTGCGCGACCTGGGCCTGCGGGTGCCCACCGACCTGTCCGTGGCCGGGTTCGACGACATCCCCACCCTGCGCGACCTCACCCCCGCCCTGACCACGGTGCGCCTGCCGCTGGAGGAGATGGGCGAACGCGCCGCTGTGCTCGCCCTGGACGGCGATCCCAGCGACCAGCCCCGCGTGGTCACCGTGCGCGGCGAGGTCGTCGAGCGCGAGAGCACCGCGCCGCCCACCCGCTGAGTTCCGCGGGCGGCTCCCGCACGCCCCACGTGTGCGGTGCGTTTCCCCGGGCATGCCCGGCGCCCCTCATGAGGGCTGGTAACGGGCCCTGATGTGGAAACGCTCGCCCTGCGGGCCGAGGATGCTCAGGAACTCGACCGGCCGGGGCTCGGCGTTGCCGAACCAGTGCGGCAGATGGGTGTCGAACTCGGCGACCTCGCCCGCGGTGAGGACGATGTCCTGGTCTCCCAGCACCAGGCGCAGCCGTCCGCTGAGCACGTACAGCCAGTGGTAGCCCTCGTGCGAGCGGGGATCGGGTTCCAGGTCGTCGGGACCGGCCGGGAGGACCTGCTTGAACGCCTGGAGCCCGCCGGGGTTGCGGGACAGCGGGATGACGGTCATGCCGTTGCGCACGGTCGGCCGCGGGTAGACCCGTGGATCGCCGTTGGCCGGAGCCCCGACGAGTTCGTCGAGCGGCACGTTGTAGGCCTTGGCCAGGGGCAGCAGCAGTTCCAGGCCCGGTCTGCGCTGTCCCGACTCCAGCCGCGACAAGGTGCTGACCGCGATACCGGTGGTCTCGGACAGTGCGGTCAGGGTGATCCCGTGGCGGTGCCTCAGCGCGCGCAGCCGGGGGCCGACCGCGCTCAGGACCGCGTCGAACTCGTCGTCCATGGCTCGACTGTGCCCGCTTCCTTGCGGTTTCCGCAAAGAACTTTGTCATCCCTCCCCCCGGGGGAACAGTGTGGTGCCCGAGACGGCCACGGTCCGCGCACCAGGGCCCACGAGTGAGGAGAAGGACGATGGACGCACAGTTCTGGGAAGAGATGTACGGCAGCCGCGAACAGGTCTTCAGCGGCGAGCCCAACGGGGTGCTCGTCGCCGAGACCGCCGACCTGCCGCCGGGGCAGGCCCTCGACGTGGGCTGCGGCGAGGGCGCGGACGCGCTCTGGCTGGCCCGGCGGGGATGGCTGGTCACCGCCGTCGACATCTCCTGGACCGCGCTGCGCCGTGCCGCCCGCACGGGTACCGGCACCGACCGCGTGGCGTGGACGCGCGCCGACCTGACCGCCGTGCCGCCGCCCAGCGGTTCGTTCGACCTGGTGTCCGTCCACTACTTCCCCCTTCCCCGCCGAGCGGACCACGCCGCGCTGCGCGGCCTGCTGGCCGCCGTCGCCCCCGGCGGGACCCTGCTCTTCGTCAGCCACGACCTCGCCGACCTGCCGCCGCACCACGACGGCCCCGACCCGCGCGACTTCTACCAGCCCGCCGAGGTCGCCGGGCTCCTCGGTGACGGCTGGACCGTCCTGGTGGACGAGACCCGGGCGCGACCCGCCCCCGCGCCCGAGGGCACACGCCACACCCACGACACCGTCCTGCGGGCCCGCCGCGCGGGATGACGCCGCACCCCGCCCGGCGCCCCGTGCCGTTTCGGCCACGAACCCGGCCCGGGTGGTGACGCCGCGCCCCGCCCGGTGACCCGCACCGGGCGGGGGCAGGCCCGGTGCGAACTCCGCAACCCCGCCCACGGCCGTCCCGCGCCGCTGCGGTCCCGGCGGGGAGCCCGAAGCGGGCGGGGACGCTCCGCGAACGCCCCCCTGCGCGGGGGGCGCGGGCTCAGGCGCGGGCCGAGCGGCCCAGGCCCGGGATCAGCACCGCCCCGACCAGGACGTGCATCCCCTCCAGCACCAGCACGACCACCGGCGCGGCGCCGCTGGTGAGGGGTCCGGCCAGGGAGAGCGCGAGCACCACACAGGCGGTGACCGTCCACGCCCGCCGGGGCCGCCGCGCCGTGCGCTCCAGCAGCGCGAGCAGTCCCCAGGCCGCCGCGGCGCTGAGCAGACCCGCGAAGGCCACGGCCCCCGGCCCCACAGGCCGGGCCTGCCCGCCCGGGAAGGCGGTCAGGTCCACGCCCATCAGCGGCACGGCCAGGGCCCACAGGGCCAGCGGAGCGAGCACCGCGGCGGTCGCGGTGAGTAGCCGCCGGGGGACGGCTGAGGCGGTGCGGGCGGTGGTTTCTGTGGTGGCCATGGTCTTTCCCAACGTCGTCGTGTGGTGCGGCACGGTCCGGGCCTCGTCCCGGGCCGCTGGACGGAAGGTCCGTCCGCGTCCCCCCGGAGGTGAACTCCCAGCCGGTCCGGTGTCCCGGCCGCCCGGACCGCGCCGCCGGGACACCGGGACCGCACCGGTGCGGTGTCGGCCCCCGAACGTCCCACGCCCCACACTCCCCGCCCCGGCACCGCCGCCGCATCGGTCCCGGGGCGCGGACGGGGCCGACCGCGGACGAGGCCGTATCCGACTTTGGTCGGTGTCGGGGCGGGAACACCCGGAGCTACGCTGACCTGGTGCCGAGCCCGATCGACGACGAGACCCGGCCCGCGCGCCGCAGCTCGCCGCGGGCCCTGGCCGCCGTGGTCGTCCTGGTCTGCCTCCAGGTCGCGGCGGCGGTCTGGGCCCGCTGGGAGGGCCACACGCAGCCCTGGACGCGGGAGCTGGACCTGGCCGTCGGCTTCGTGGTCTGCGTGCTCTCCCCCGTCCTGCTGCGGTGGCCGGTCACCGGCGCGCTGGGCGCGGCCGTCCTGGCCGTCCTCTCCCCCGCCGCCACCCCTGCGGCGGCGCTGGGCGTGCTCCAGGTCGCCCACCGGCGCCCCCTGCCGCTGGCCCTCGCGGTCGCCGCGGCCGCGGTCGCCGCGCACGCGGTCCAGGGGCTGTTCCAGCCCAGCGCCCAGATCTCCTACGCCTGGTGGCTGGCCCTGATCACCATCGCCACCGGTGCTCTGGTGGGCTGGGGCGCCCTGGCCCGGGCCCGCCGCGCGCTGGTGATGTCGCTGCGCGAGCGCGCCCGCCGGGCCGAGGCCGAACAGGGCCGCCGGGTGGCCGAGGCGCGGATGCTGGAGCGCACCCGCATCGCCCGCGAGATGCACGACGTGCTCGCCCACCGGCTGTCCCTGCTGGCCACCTACGCCGGGGCGCTGGAGTACCGGCCCGACGCCCCGCCCGAGCAGCTCGCCCGCGCCGCCGGGGTGGTGCGCACCGGGGTCCACCAGGCCCTGGAGGAGCTGCGCGAGGTGATCGGCGTGCTGCGCGAGGAGGAACCCGAGGCGGGCGGGCGCCCACAGCCGGTCCTGTCCGACGTCCCCCGTCTGGTGGAGGAGGCGCGCGGGGCCGGGGAGCGCGTGGAGCTGCGCGACGCGGTGGCCGACCCCGACCGCCTTCCCGCCTCCACCGGCCGCACCGCCTACCGCCTGGTCCAGGAGGGCCTGACCAACGCCCGCAAGCACGCCTCCGGCCAGCCGGTGCGGGTGCGCGTGGAGGGCGCTCCCGGCGAGGGCCTGGTGATCGACCTGCGCAACCCCGTGACCGGGCCCGCCGGGGCCGCACCGGCCGGGGAGGGGTCCCCTCCGGTGCCGGGCAGCGGAACCGGGCTGGTCGGCCTGACCGAGCGGGTGCGCCTGGCCGGGGGGCGTCTGGACCACGAGCGCACACCCGAGGGCTTCCACCTGCACGCCTGGCTACCATGGCCGGCATGAACCGTGCGCCGCGTGTCCTGATCGTCGACGACGACGCCCTCGTCCGCGGCGGGCTGACCATGATGCTCGACGGGGTCCACGGCATCGCCGTGGTCGGCGAGGCCCGCGACGGGGACGAGGTGCTGGCCGCGGCCGACGCCCACCGGCCCGACGTGGTCCTGATGGACCTGCGCATGCCCCGGGTGGACGGCATCACCGCCACCCGCAGGCTGCGGGCGCGCACGCCCCCGCCCGAGGTCGTGGTGCTGACCACCTTCGACACCGACGAGAACATCCTCTACGCGCTGCGCGCCGGGGCCAGCGGCTTCCTGCTCAAGGACACCCCGCCCGCGCGGATCGTGGACGCGGTCCTGCGGGTGGCCGAGGGCGAGCCCATCCTGTCCGCGAGCGTCACCCGCCGCCTGATGGACCGCACCGCCGTCCAGGCCGGGTCCCACGAGCGGGCCCGCACGGCGCTGGCCCGGCTCAGCCCGCGTGAGCACGAGGTGGCCCTGGCCGTGGCCCGGGGCCGCACCAACGCGGAGATCGCCGCGCAGCTGTACATGAGCGTGGCCACGGTCAAGGCCCACGTCTCCAACGTCCTGGCCAAGCTCGACATGGACAACCGCACCCAGATCGCGCTGCTGGCCCACGACGCCGGACTCGCCTGACCCCGGCCGCCGCTCCGGCGGCGGGCCCCGCCGAGGACTCCGCCCCCGTGTCCGCGGTGTCCCCTGCCAGCGGCGCCGGGAGGCGCGGACGGGTCCGGCCGTGTCCGTGTCGTTCAGGGCCTGCGGCCGCGGAAGGTGCGGCGCAGGTCGTCCACCCAGGCGTCGGGGTTCTCCCAGGGGATGAAGTGGCCGCCGCGCTCGTGGGCGGTGACGTTGACGTGGTTGAACCAGGCGCCCTGTGGGCCCTCCCTGAACGCCCGGACGCGCTCGTCGGCGGTGTGGACGCCGGGCGGGTTCTCGTACGTGACCAGGGTGAGGCCGACCGGGGCCTGCACGACCGGGGTGCGGTCGTGGGCGGGGACCCAGGGGTAGCGGTTGGCGTTGGCGTAGTAGCGCATCGACGTGGCGATGGAGTTGTTCGCCCAGTAGATCGTGGCGTGGGTGAGCAGGTCGTCCTTGGTGAAGACCGACTCGACGTCGCCGCCGTTGTCGCTCCAGGACCTCCAGCGCTCCAGCAGCCAGGCGAGCAGCCCGGCGGGCGAGTCGCTCAGCCCGTGGGCCAGGGTGGCCCCGTCGAGCATGTGGACGGCCAGGTGGGAGGCCGAGCGGTGGTCCGTCTCCACGATCCGGGCGCGCACGTCGGCGGGCTGGTCGTCGGTGAGGGGCTGGTTCCGGGCGAAGTCCCAGGCCCGGGGGCCGTTGAAGAAGTCGAGCGGCAGCCCGGAGCCGATGTGGACGCCGTACAGCTGGTCGGCGTACTTGTGGCCGAGCTGGCTGGAGACGATCCCGCCGATGTCGCAGCCCCCGGCGGCGTACTTCTCGTATCCCAGGGTCCGGGTCATCAGGGTGTGCCAGAGGTCGGAGACCTTCCAGAAGTTGACGTCGGGAAAGCCGGTGAGCGGGCCGGGGAAACCGAAGCCCGGCAGGGACGGCACGATGACGTCGAAGGCGTCGGCGGGGTCGCCGCCGAACGCGGCCGGGTCGGCGAGCGGGCCGATCACCTTCGACCAGTGCCAGAACGTCCACGGCCAGCCGTGGGTGAGGATCAGCGGGATCGGCCGGGGTCCGCGGCCGGGCTCGCGCATGAAGTGCACCGGGACACCGGCGACGCTCACCCGGTAGTGCTCGTGGGCGTTGATGGCGGCCTCGGCCCGGCGCCAGTCGTAGCCGTCCCGCCAGTGGGCGACCAGCTCACGCAGGTAGCTGTCGGGGACGCCGTAGGACCAGTCCTCGTTTCCCTCGTCCAGCGGCGCACGGGTCGACGCGAGGCGGGCGCGCAGGTCGTCCAGGACCCCGTCGGGCACGTGGATCGGAGCGGGCTCCAGGGGGAAGGCGTGCGGGGTGCTCAACGCGTGGCTCCTTGCTGGGTGTGCCGTCGGACCGTGAACCGTGGCGGCCTTCCGAGGGGGTTCTTCCGATCGCCCGGCCCGTCCGCGAACGATCGGGGGCGACGGGCCCGGCGAGCGCCCGACGCACCAGAACCTACCGCGGGGGCCGCGGGCGAGCCGACCGGGCCCGCCCCGGGCCGTCCGGGCCGCCGCCGCACGTCCGGTGCCGAGGCGGGCGCCGACCGCTCACACCCCGGCCCTTAGCGCCGCACGGCGGCGCAGGACCAGCCACCCCGCGACCGCCCAGGTGAGCGCCACGATTCCCGCCATGACCAGGCGCGAGGTGAGCAGGTGCTCGGGCGGATAGAGGTTCCCGGTCAGGTAGAAGTCGATGAAGCCGTCCTCCATCACCGCCCTTCCGGTGCGCGCCCGCGACCAGTTCTCGATCTCGGTCAGGAAGCACGGCCAGTCGACGATGACGATGCCCAGGGCGTAGGCCGCCACCGCCAGGTGCACCCAGAACATCCGGGGCCAGCGCCAGGCCAGCGCGCCGCCGAACACGACGAAGGCGAGGAAACCGAAGTGCAGGGCCGCCGCGGCGTGGCCCACCAGGAGGGAGGTCATGCCCCGAATCTAGGACCGGGCCGCCCCGCCTACATCGGTACGCGCACCCGGCCCCCCTGAGTACCCCTACTCTGGTGCCTCCCCTGCCGCCCGACAGCGGGAGGGCGCGCAACCGCCCACCGGTGGCCGCGAGGCCGGAGCCCCGTCACGGGTCGCCCCGCGGCCCTCCCGTCGCCCGCCCGGCACCGGGAGGGCGCGAAAGGGCCGGGACGCCACCGCCACGGGGCGTCCCGGCCCCCTTCCGGTCGCGACCCGGTGCTAGGGGGAAGCGTCCGCGACCGGTGTGAGCGTGTCGGCGAACACCAGGCCGTGGCCGTGGCCGGTGTCGGCGCGCACCCGGCCCCGGTCGAACTCCACCCCGCTGGGGCGGGCCAACGCTCCCAGCGCGGCGAAGGAGGCCCGGTCGATGTCCTCGACCATGGCCACCCGGGGCAGGCACAGCGCCAGCTGCCCCGACAGCTCGGGCAACAGGTGCGGAGCCACCGGCACGCCGCGGCGCGCCATCGACTCCGCGATCCGCAGGAACGGGGTGATGCCGCCCACCCGCACCACGTTGGGCTGGGCGACGTCGCACACCCCCAGCTCCACGGCCCGCTCGAACTCGGCGGCCGTGCGCAGGTTCTCACCCACGGCGAAGGGCACCCGCGTGCGCTCGCGCAGACGGGCGTGCGCCTCCAGGTCCTCGGCCGGGAGGGGCTCCTCCACGAAGTGCGGGCCGAACTCCTCCAGCGCGTCCAGCGCCCGGACCGCCCCGGGCACGTCCCAGCGCTGGTTGGCGTCCACCATCAGCAGCCGGTCCGGGCCCAGTACCTCGCGCACCGCGCCCACCCGCTCGGCGTCCCGGGCCGGATCGGGCGAGCCGACCTTGACCTTGGCGGCGACGTGCCCGGCCTCCACCCAGCCGCGCACCTGTTCCACCAGGTCGGGCAGGGAGTAGTCCAGGTTGACCCCGCTGCCGTAGGCCGGCGCCGACTCGCGGCGCCGACCCACCAGATCCACCAGGCTCGACTCCGCCGCGCGGGCGCGCAGGTCCCACAGGGCGATGTCCACCCCCGCCAGCGCCATCAGGGTGAGCCCGCTGGTGCCCGCCTCGCGCAGGTGCCAGCGCAGCTCGTCCCACCGGGCCGGATGGGCCTCGGCGCCCACCAGCGCGGGCCGCAGGTCGTCGTTGACCAGCGCGGCCACCGCCCGGGCCCCGATCAGCGGGGTCCACGCGAAACCCGTGCCGACCAGCCCGGAGTCGGTGGCCACCCGCACCACCACGACGTCGTTGCGGTCCACGCCCCCGTCCCAGGAGCGGTGCAGCGGCAGCCGGAAGGCCCGGGCGCCGACCTCGGTGACGCGCACGTTCAGCCCTCCTTGACCAGGGACAGGCCGGTCTCGATCAGCTCGGCCAGCGCGGACTCCTCCTCGGCGGTGGGGTCGCGGAACGGCGCGCGCACCCCGCCCATGTCCACCCCGCGCAGCCGCGCGCCCGCCTTGACCAGCGACACCGCGTACCCCGGAGTCCGGTCGCGCAGCCGCACCAGCGGCTCGAAGAACTCGCGCATCAGGGTGTCGGCCAGCGCGTCGCCGGAGTGGAAGGCGCGGTAGAAGGCGTCGGCCACCTCGGGCACGAACGCGAACGCCGCCGAGGAGTACAGCGGCACGCCCACCGACCGGTAGGCCGCCACGGTCAGCTCCGCCGTGGGCAGGCCGTTGAAGAAGGTGAACTCCTCGCCGCGCAGGTCGCGCACCGCCATCACGATCTGGTGCATCCGGCCCAGGTCGCCCACCCCGTCCTTGATCCCCACCACCTGCGGGATCGCGGCCAGCTCCGCCGCGCTCTGGGGGGTGAACACCATCGACCCGCGCTGGTAGACCACGACCGGGATGTCGGAGGCCGCGACCACGGTGCGCACGTAGTCCACCAGCCCCGACTGCGGCGCGCCCACCAGGTAGGGCGGCAGCAGCAGGATCGCGTCCGCGCCCAGTTCGCGGGCCGCGCGGGCCTGCTCGATGGCGGTGCCCACGCTGCCGCCCGCACCGGCCACCACCGGCACGCGGCCCGCGGTGACCTCCACCGACCGCCGCACCACCGCGGCGTGCTCGGCGGCCGACAGGGCGTGCACCTCACCGGTGCCGCAGGCCGCGAACACCCCGCCCGCGCCGTGCTCCACGCCCGAGGCGACGTGCTCGGCCAGCACGTCCTCGTTCACTTCGCCTTCGGAGTCGAAGGGGGTCAGGGGGAAGAAGAGGATTCCGTCGAAGTTCATGCTTGCTCCTTGAGCTCGGGGGGACCGGGGGCGCGCGTGCGCCCCCGGGGGCCTCACAGGACGTGCTGGACGTGGCGTCGGGCCAGGGTGGCGATGACGTCGTCGCCGTCGGCCGACCAGATCCGCTCGTTGAAGATCTCCACCTCGATGTCGCCGTCGTAACCGGCCGCGTCCACCGCGCGGCGCAGGGCGCGCACGTCGGCGTGGCCGTCGCCGACCATGCCGCGCCCCAGCAGGGCGTCGGCGGGGATGGGCAGCTCCCAGTCGCAGGCCTGGAAGGAGGCGATGCGCCCGCCCGCCCCGGCGCGGGCGATCTGCTCCCACACCTGGGGGTCCCACCACACGTGGTAGGCGTCCACCACCACGCCGACGGCGGCCGCGTCGAAGCGTTCGGCCAGGTCCAGGGCCTGGCCCAGTGTGGAGAGCACGGCGCGGTCGGCGCAGAACATCGGGTGCAGGGGCTCCAGCGCGAGCTGTACCCCCCGCTCCAGGGCGTAGGGCGCCAGCTCGGCGATGCCGTCCGCCACCCGTTCGCGGATGCCGACCAGGTCGCGCTCGCCGTCGGGCATACCGCCCACGACCATGACCAGGCAGGGCGCGCCGAGTTCGGCGGCCTCGTCGACGGCGCGCCGGTTGTCCTCCAGCGCCGCGGCCCGGTCCGGGCCGGTGAGGAAGCCGCCTCGGCAGTGCGAGGACACGCGCAGCCCGGCCCGGCGCAGCAGGGCGGCGGCCTTGGCCAGGCCCATCTCGGCGACCGGCTCGCGCCAGGTCCCGATGGCGGGCAGTCCGGCGCGCAGGCAGCCGTCCACGGCCTGGGTCAGGTTCCAGTACTTGACGGTGGCCTGGTTGAGCGAGAGCCGTGCCAGGCGCGGGTCGCCCGGTTCGGGGGTGGGCACCGCGGCGGGCTGCCCGGAGGGCACGTCCACCGCGCCGGGTACGACCGCCGCGACGGTGGCCGCGGGCGCGGCCGTCGGCGTGGGGGGCGCCGCGGCGCCCTCGGGGATGGTGCTCACTGGTCCACTCCTGACACCTGGAGGAGCGCCCGCATGCGTGCCGCGGCCAGGTCGGGGTCGGTCAGGGCCCCGGCGGCGTCGGCCAGGCGCACCGCCTGGGCCAGGTGGGGCAGGTCGCGGGCGCTGTGCAGCCCGCCCACCATGTGGAAGCCCTTCTGGTGGCCGTTGAGCCAGGCCAGGAAGGCCACGCCGGTCTTGTAGTAGAAGGTGGGCTCGGTGAACAGGTGCCGGGCCAGCGGGACCGTGGGGTCCATCAGGGCCCGGTACCGGGCGGTGTCGCCCTCGTCCAGGGCGGCCAGCGCGCGGGCGGCGGCCGGGGCGATGGCGGCGAAGACGCCCAGCAGGGCGTCGGAGTGGCCCTGCTCGTCGCCCAGGACGAGGTCGGGGTAGTTGAAGTCGTCGCCGGTGTACAGGCGCACGCCCTCGGGCAGCAGCCGCCGCAGCCGCACCTCCAGCGAGGCGTCGAGCAGGGAGACCTTGATGCCGTCCACCTTCGCCGCGTGCTCGGCGATCAGGGCCGCCACCGGCTCGATCGCCTCGGCCGGGTCGGCGAAGCCCCAGTACCCGGCCAGGGCCGGGTCGAAGGCGGTGCCCAGCCAGTGCAGGATGACGGGCTGGTCGGCCCGGCCCAGCAGGTCGGCGTAGACCTTGGCGTAGTCGTCGGGGCCCGAGGCGACCGCGGCCAGGGCGCGCGAGGCCATGAGGATGGGGGTGGCTCCGGCGCCCTGGACGACGTCGAGCTGCTCACCGTACGCGGTGATAACGCTTTCCAGATCGGCCTGCGAAAGGTCGAGCTGGTCGGTGCCCACCCCGCAGGCCAGGGCGGCGCCGCGCGAGGCGGCCTCCGCACCCGACCTGCGGATCAGCTCGGCGGTGGCCGCCCAGTCCAGGCCCATGCCGCGCTGGGCGGTGTCCATGGCGTCGGCCACGCCCAGGCCCTGGTCCCACAGGTGGTGGCGGAAGGCCAGGGTGGCCTCCCAGTCCAGGCGGGCCGGGGCGCCGGGGGCGTTGGCCGCCAGGGGGTCGGCGACCACGTGGGCCGCCGCGTAGGCCGTACGCGAGCGGGCGGGGGGAAGCGGGGAGGCGTCGACGGGGGTGCCGCTCAGGGTGTAGGGGGCGGCGGTGCCGTCGGCGGCGGGTAGCAGGAGTGTGCTCATGCGAGGGTGACCTCGTCCAGTTCGATCGTGCGGCCGGTGCGCGCCGACTGGAGTCCGGCCTCGGCCATCTGGAGGCCGCGCGCGCCCGAGAGCAGGTCGTGCGGGAAGGGGGTGTCCAGGACCACGTGGCGCAGGAAGTCCTCCCACTGGGCGCGGAACCCGTTGGGGAACTCGGTGTTGTCGGGCACCGGCTCCCACTGCTCCCGGTAGCGCCCCAGGTCCTCCAGGTCGGGGTTCCAGACCGCCTTGGGCGTGGCCGAGCGGTGCTGGGCGCGGCAGGAGCGCAGTCCCGCCACGGCGCTGCCGTGGGTGCCGTCGACCTGGAACTCCACGAGTTCGTCGCGGGCCACGCGCACGTTCCAGGAGGAGTTGATCTGGGCGATGACGCCGCCGTCCAGCTCGAAGATGCCGTAGGCGGAATCGTCGGCCGTGGCCTCGTAGGGCCGTCCCTCCTCGTCCCAGCGGCGCGGGATGTGGGTGGCCACCTTGGCGGTGACCGCGCGCACCGGGCCGAACAGGTGCTCCAGGATGTAGTGCCAGTGCGGGAACATGTCCAGCACCATGCCGCCGCCCTCCTCGGCGCGGTAGTTCCAGCTGGGGCGCTGGGCGGGCTGCCAGTCGCCCTCGAAGACCCAGTAGCCGAACTCGCCGCGCACCGACAGGATCCGGCCGAAGAAGCCGCTCTCGACCAGCCTGCGCAGTTTGAGCAGGCCGGGCAGGAAGAGCTTGTCCTGGACCACGCCGTTGCGCACGCCCGCGTCGCGGGCCAGTTTGGCCAGCTCCAGGGCGGCGCTGAGCGTGCTGGCGGTGGGCTTCTCGACGTAGACGTGCTTGCCCGCGGCGATGGCCGCGCGCACGGCGGCCTCGCGGGCGTGTGTGATCTGCGAGTCGAAGTAGACCGTGATGTCGTCGTCGGAGAGCACACCGTCCAGGTCGGTGGACCAGCGCTCGATTCCGTGGCGTTCGGCGATCTCGCGCAGCTTGTGCTCGGAGCGTCCGACCAGGACGGGCTCGGGAATGATCCGGGAGCCGTCGGGCAGGCGTACGCCGCCCGCCTCCCGGATGGCCAGGACAGACCGGGTCAGGTGCTGCCTGTACCCCATGCGTCCGGTGACGCCGTTCATGGCGACACCCAGCACGTGATCACCCATGGGTTGTTACCACCTTTCCGTATGAAAGCGCTTTCCAGCCTACGGCAAAAACACCCCCGCGCACCAGAGGGGCCCCGGACCTGCCACGACGCGAAGCGCTTCGACACCGGCCCCCGCGAGGCGGACCGTGGGCCCCGGGACCCACGTCGGCGACACCCGCCATCCCTTCGGCAGCGGCACCGGCGCGGTCCGCCCCGGCGGGGGCGCGCCCGCCCCTTCCGCAGGGGGCCTGCCCGCCCCGCCGAACACGCCCACCCGCGACGGTGACGCGAAACGCCCCCGGGCGCGTTCCCCGACAGGTGCCGGACCGGAGCCGCCTCGACTACCTTCGGCAGGGTGAGCAATCTGGACACCCATCCCGCCGAAGAGCGCGTCTGCGGCGGAGAGGTCGACCCCGCCGACACCGCCGCCTCCGGCGACACCGAACTCCTCGAACCGCGCGAGGTCCCGCTCGGCGGCCCGCGCGCCATGCTGGTCCGCCGCGCCCTGCCCGGGAAGAACCGCCGCATGGTCGGCGCGTGGTGCTTCGCCGACGTCTACGGACCCACCGGCGTCGCCGACGGCCCCGGCATGCAGGTGCCGCCGCACCCCCACATCGGCCTGCAGACCGTGAGCTGGCTGGTCCGGGGGTCGGTCCACCACATGGACGGACTGGGCTCGGACCAGCTGGTCCGCCCCGGCCAACTCAACCTCATGACCGCCGGACACGGCATCGCCCACTCCGAGCGCTCCCCCGCCGACGCCCCGCCGCTGCTGCACGGCGCCCAGCTGTGGATCGCCCTGCCCGAGGACGACCGCGAGGGACCGGCCCGCTTCGAACACCACGCCGACCTGCCCGCCTTCGACCTGCCCGGCACGGACGCGCCGGGGGCCAGGGTCACGGTGATCGCCGGAGAGGTGGACGGCCGCCGCTCCCCCGCCCGCGTGCACACCCCGCTCATGGGAGCCGAGGTCGTGCTGGAACCCGGGGCCCGGGTGCGCCTGCCCCTGGACGCGTCCTTCGAACACGGCGTCCTGCCCCTGGACTCGCCCGTGCGGGTCCTGGGCCACACCGTCGAGGCCGGTGCGCTGCTCTACGCGGGCGAGGGGCGCACGGAGGTGGAACTGCGGGCCGAGGAGACCGCGCACGTGCTGGTGATCGGCGGCGAGCCCTTCACCGAGGACCTGGTCATGTGGTGGAACTTCGTCGGCCGCGACCACGACGAGATCGTGCGGGCCCGCCGCGCCTGGGAGGACGACCGGGAGGACGCCGACGACGCGGGCGGGCGGCGCTTCGCCGCGGTCGCGACCGACGACGGAGCACCCCTCCCGGCTCCGGAGCTGCCCAACGCGCGCCTGCGCGCGCGCCCGCGCCACCGCGGCGCGTAGAACCCCGGGACGGTCGGCCGGGGCCCGCCGGGGCGGCGCGTCCGCGTGCCACGACCCGCGAGCCCCGGCCGCGCCTTCGCGGCCCCGGGCCTGCACCCGCCGGAAACCGGTCGGCCCCCGTCACGGGTGCCCCGCCCGGCAGTCGCCGCCACGCGCGCGGGCAAGGTCGGCTGAAGGTTTCCGGTAAGCGCCCCTTGTCGTTTCTGTCCATCGTGCGAGTCTGGACAGAAGGAAACGAAAGGAGCGTCGTGAGGCGACACCCTGGCCAGGCTCCCCGCCCCACAATGCTGACCAGGCCAACTCCTGCTACCGTGCGGATCGCGAACTACGGGATGATTTAGGAGACCTGAACATGGTCCAACAGACTCGCGAGCAGTGGGGATCGCGCGCGGGCTTCCTGATGGCGGCGATCGGTTCCGCCATCGGTCTGGGCAACATCTGGCGATTCCCCTACATCGCCTACGAGAACGGCGGCGGCGCCTTCATGCTGCCCTACCTCATCGCCCTGCTCACCGCCGGTATCCCGCTGCTGATCCTGGAGTACAGCATCGGGCACCGCTACCGCTCCTCCGCGCCGCTGTCCTACCGGCGCATCACCCGGCCCGCCGAGGCCATCGGCTGGTGGCAGGTGGCCATCTGCTTCGTCATCGCGGTCTACTACGCCGTGATCGTGGCCTGGGCCGCCCGGTTCGCGTGGTTCTCCATCGGGCAGCAGTGGGGCGACGACCCCAACGCCTTCTTCTTCGAGGACTTCCTCCAGATGAGCGAGGGGCCCGGCATGGTCTCGGGCTACGTCGCGGGTGTGGCCTGGCCACTCGTGGGCGTGTGGGCCGTGGTCCTGCTCATCCTGGCGCTGGGCGTGCGCAACGGCATCGAGAAGGCCAACAAGGTCTTCATCCCGCTGCTGGTGGTGCTGTTCCTGGTCCTGGTCGTGCAGGCCCTCACCCTGGACGGGGCCGCGACCGGTCTGAACGCCCTGTTCACGCCCGACTGGGGCGCGATGCTCGACGGCAGCGTCTGGATCGCCGCCTACGGGCAGATCTTCTTCTCCCTGTCCGTGGGCTTCGCCATCATGGTCACCTACGCCTCCTACCTGCGCCGCAGGGCCGACCTGACCGGCTCGGCGATGGTGGCGGGCTTCGCCAACAGCTCCTTCGAGCTGCTCGCGGGCATCGGCGTGTTCGCCGCCCTGGGCTTCATGGCCACCGCCGCGGGCACCGGGGTCGAGGACGTCGCCGCCAACGGCATCGGACTGGCCTTCGTCGCCTTCCCGCAGATCATCTCGACCCTGCCCATCGGCGGCGCGCTGTTCGGGGTGCTCTTCTTCGGCTCCCTGGTGATCGCGGGCCTGACCTCGCTGATCAGCATCGTCCAGGTGATCATCTCCGCGGTGCAGGACCGCACCGGCCTGGGCCGCGTCCAGACCGTGCTGCTGGTGGGCGGCGCCACCGCGCTGGCCTCGATCCTGCTCTTCCCCACGCCCGAGGGGCTGCACTTCCTGGACGTGTTCGACCACTTCATCAACCAGTACGGCATCGCACTGGCCGGACTCGTCATGATCGTGGTCTTCGGCTGGATCGCGCGCAGGCTGCCGATGTTCCAGGAGCACACCAACGCGATCTCCTCCATCCGGCTCGGCCTGTGGTGGAAGGTCGTCCTGGGCGTGGTCACCCCGATCCTGCTCGGCTTCATGATGTGGGACAGCCTGCGCACGGAGCTGACCGAGAACTACGCGGGCTACTCGACCGGGTTCCTGCTGGCCGCCGGATGGGGCCTGGCCATCGGGGCGATCGTCTTCGGGATCGTCGTCTCGCTCTTCCCCTGGAAGCGCGCCGACGCCCTGGCCCGCCAGGACGCCGACACCGAGGACGCCGTGACCAAGGAAGGGGACCGCTGATGACCACCAGCGCGATCGTCATGATGGTCGTTGCCATGATCCTGCTGTGGGGCGGGCTCATCGCGGCCATCGTCCACCTGCGCCGCCACCCCGAGAAGCCCGAAGAGGGGTAACCGCGCCCGAACGCGACGGGGCGGTGGGCGCCGGTCGGGCGCCCACCGCCCCGTCGTCGTTTTCCCGCCTTCGCGGGAGCCGCCTACTTCGCGGCGAACTCGCGGACGATGCGCTCGCAGAAGGCGGGCAGGTCGTCGGGGTTGCGGCTGGTGGTGATCCCCTGGTCGGTGACCACCTCCTCCTCCACCACGGTCCCGCCCGCGTTGCGGATGTCGGTGCGCAGGCTGGGGTAGGAGGTCACCGTGCGCCCCCGCACCACGTCGGCCTCCACCAGGATCCACGGCCCGTGGCAGATGGCGGCCACGGGCTTGCCCGCGGCCACGAAGTCGCGCACGAACCCCACCGCGTTCTCGTCCGAGCGCAGGTTGTCCGGGTTGACGGTCCCGCCGGGGACCACCAGGGCGTCGTAGTCGTCCACCCCCACCTCGGACACCACGCGGTCCACGTCGAAGGTGTCCGCCGGTTCGATGTCGCCGTTCATCGCCTGGATCCGCCCGGACTTGAGCGAGAC
Organism: Nocardiopsis dassonvillei subsp. dassonvillei DSM 43111; assembly: GCF_000092985.1. Classification (GTDB taxonomy): domain Bacteria; phylum Actinomycetota; class Actinomycetes; order Streptosporangiales; family Streptosporangiaceae; genus Nocardiopsis; species Nocardiopsis dassonvillei. The sequence goes on along the minus strand of NC_014210.1, from coordinate 2,433,507 downwards.
CAGGTCGATGGTGGCGCCCTCCTCGCTCAGCGCCTTGCGCGGTGTGACGAGTTCGACCTGCTCGACCCCGTCCGCGGCCAGAATCGCGACCCGACGGCCGTTGAGCGTGTCGGCCATGGCTGCCCCCTCAGCTGGACTCTTCCGGCACCCTGCGTGCCGCGTTGGCGCCCCTACCCGCGCAGGCCGTCCTCTCACACGCCCCGCCGGGGAGGCGCACGCCACGTTCGGGGGCTCGACCGCGCGAACCGGACCCGTCCGCGCGGAGTCGAACCGGCGAAGCCCCCCACAGGAGGAGACCACCGTGCCCGCGACCCGCCACCTCTACCTGGCCCGGCACGCCGAGGCCGAACACGAGAACGGCTCGCTGACCGGGAAGGGCCGCCACCAGGCCGTCGCACTCGGCCGACGCCTGCGCCGCGCCGGGGTGGACAGGCTCCACCACGGGCCCCTCGCCCGCACCGCCCAGACCGCGCGACTGGTCGCCAGGGAGTTGGGCGCCACTCCCGTGCGGGCACCCGAGGCGGGTGACTACGCTCCCCACCTGCCCCTGCGCGCGGAACTGCCGCAGGAGCACGCCGACGGCGTGCTCGACTTCGTCGCCTCCCTGCCCGAGCACGAGCGCCTACCCGGACCCGCGCTGGCCCACCGCGCGCTGGAGCGCTTCACCGGCCCGGTCGAGGGGGAGCACGAACGGCACGAAGCGGTCATCACCCACTCCTACCTGGTCGGATGGCTGGTGTGTGTCGCACTCGTTGCTCCCGCCTGGCGCTGGACGACCCTGGCCCCGGCCAACGCCGCGCTGACCGTGCTGCGCTACCCCCCGGGCCGCCCGGCATCGGTGCTGGCCTTCAACGACACCGCGCACCTGGGATGAGATCCGCGTCCTGGGCGGTCCCTGACCCGCCGGATCCGCGAGCCGCACGCCGTGCCGGGCTGGCGCCCATCCGCGTGCTCAGCCGCGCGATCTCTGGGTGACGGCGATGCACACGAGGACGACGACGGCCGTGGCGGGCGCGGCCGGGGTCAGCGGCTCTCCCACCAGCAGCACCGCCCACACCAGGGTCAACAACGGTTGGGCGAGCTGGAGCTGGCTGGCCCGGGCGACCCCCATCGCACCCATCCCCCGGTACCAGACCACGAACGCGCCGAACTGCGACACCGCGGCGAGGTAGGCCATGCCCGCGAGCGCGCGCGGCGCGGCGTCCACCGGCTCGGCGGCCAGCGCCCACAGAGCGGCGGGCACGGTCAGCGGCGCGGCGGCGACCAGCGCCCAGGCGATCACCTGCCAGCCCGGCATGCTCGCGGCCAGCCGACCGCCCTCGGCGTACCCGGCGGCGCACAGCACCAGGGCCGCCAGGAGGTACAGGTCGGCCGGGCCGGGTGTTCCGCCGCCGCGCACCAGCGCGAACGCGACGACGGCCGCGGCGCCGCACACCGCGGCCGCCCAGAACCGGCGCGAGGGGCGCGCCGGGCCGCGGCGCAGGGCGAACACGGCGGTGGTGATCGGCAGCAGCCCGATCACGACCGCGGCGTGGGAGGTGGAGGACACCTGGAGGGCGAGCGTGCTGAACAGCGGGAACGCCGCCACGCAGCCCAGGGCGACCACGGCGATGCCCGGCCGGTGGGCGCGGTCGGGCAACGGGGCGCGGACCGCCGCGAGACAGCAGCCCGCCAGCGCGGCGGCCAGCGCGCACCGGACCACCGCCACGCTCCAGGGACCGAAGCCCTCCAGGGCCCACGCGGTGGCCGGAAGGGTGAACGAGAACCCGAGGACGCCGAGCGCGGCGCACAGTGTCGCGCCGAGCACCGCTACTCCGGGCGGTGCGATAGCGCTATCTTTAGCCTTCATGAAACAGCGTAGCAGTGTGCGGGAACTGACCGTTTTCCTGCGCAGGGAGGTCGACCGCTACTCCCCCGGCGAAAAGCTGCCGTCGAGTCGGGCACTGGTGGAGCGCTACGGCGTGAGCCCGGTGACCGTGTCGCGGGCCGTCGCGGCGCTGGTCGCCGAGGGTGTGGTGGTCACCCGGCCCGGCGCCGGGGCGTTCCGGGCGGGCGGGAGCGTCCCCGGGCGCGCGGTCGGCGACACCTCCTGGCAGGAGGTCGCGCTGAGCGCCGAGACGGCGGCGGCCTCCGGCGAACCGGTCCCGCGCACCGTGGACGCCTCCGGGGTGCTGGCCACCCTGACCCCGCCCGACCTGGGGGTCGTCGTGTTCAACGGCGGCTACCTGCACCCCGCCCTCCAGCCCGAGCAGGCCATGGGCGCCGCACTGGCCCGGGCGGGACGGCGGCCGGGAGCCTGGGCGCGCCCGCCGGCGGAAGGAGTGGAGGAGCTGCGCGGCTGGTTCGCCCGGCAGATCGGCGGCTCCGTCGGCGCGGCCGACGTGCTGGTCACCGCGGGCGGGCAGAGCGCGCTGACCACCGCGCTGCGCGCCCTGGCCCACCCGGGGGCGCCCGTTCTGGTGGAGTCGCCCACCTACCCCGGTCTGCTGGCCGTCGCGCGTGCCGCGGGCCTGCGGCCCGTCCCCGTCCCGGTGGACGCCGAGGGGATCCGCACCGACCTGCTGGAGCAGGCGTTCGCGGCCACCGGCGCCCGGGTGCTGGTGTGCCAGCCGCTCTTCCACAACCCCACCGGGACGGTCCTGGCCCCCGCCCGGCGGGGCGAGGTGGTGCGGACCGCGCGCGCCGCGGGCGCTTTCGTGGTGGAGGACGACTTCGCCCGCCACCTGGCGCACGCTGACGCCGCGGCTCCGCCGCCCCCGCTGGCGGCCGAGGACCCCGACGGCACCGTGGTGCACGTGCGGTCGCTGACCAAGGCGACCTCGCCCAGCCTGCGCGTGGGTGCGATCGCCGCGCGGGGACCGGTGACGCGGCGCCTGCGCGCGATCCAGCTGGTGGACAGCTTCTTCGTGGCGCGCCCCCTGCAGGAGGCCGTGCTGGAGCTGGTCGGCTCGCCCGCGTGGGGCCGCCACCTGCGCGCGGTGGCGGCGGGCCTGCGCGAGCGCCGCACGGCCATGGCCGCGGCCCTGGCGCGTGAACTGCCGGAACTGGCGGCGCCGCACCTGCCCGCGGGCGGACACCACCTGTGGCTGCGGCTGCCCGGTGAGACCGACGAGGCCGCGCTCGTGTCCGCGGCGCTGCGCGCCGGGGTGGCGGTGGCCGCAGGCCAGGCCTACTTCCCGGCGGAGCCGACCGCCCCGCACCTGCGGCTCAGTTACGGCGGCGCGGCCGGGACCGCCGAGATCACCGAGGGGGTGCGCCGCCTGCGCACCGCGTTCGCCGGTACCGCACCCGGGGAGTGAGGGACGCCTACCCCAGGGTGTCCTGCGCGCTCTCCCAGACACCGGCCGGAACCCGCTCCAGCAGGCTGATCGCCGCGTCGGCGCGCTCCCGTACACGGCCGGTCTCCAGTGCTCCGCGCTCCCAGGCCACCAGGTACCGGCCGCCGAAGCGGAACGGGCACACGCCCTCCCGCGACAGCAGCCACTCCCGCACCGGCTCCCCCAGGACGGTCGCCGCGAAGGCCCCGTCAGCGGCCACCACGGCGAACCGCTCGTCGAAGGCGGCCTCGCCCGCGCTCCAGGCGCGGGCGCCGCCGCTACGGGGCTGGGGCGCACCGGCTCCGGTGCCCGCCTCCTCCACCTGGAGCAGCGGCACGCCCGCGGGCAGGGCCACCGCCACCACGGTGTACACGTGCGCGACGGTGCGGTGGCGCTGCTGGGGATGGGGCGCGGTGTAGCCGTACTCGTAGGCCAGGACCCGGCGACCGCGCAGTTCGGTGCACAGCACGTGCCTGGCCCGGGCGTTGGACCGCCGTTCCAGGAAGGGGACGCCCTCGAACCGGTCGACCAGCTCGGGCCGCTCGCGGTCGTAGCGCCACCCCTCACGCGAGGCCCACAGGGTCAGGCCGCGGGAGCGGCGGCGTTCGGCGGCCGAGCCCGCGACCGCCGCTCCGACCACGCCGACGACCACCAGGGCCGCGATCACCAGAACCAGGACGGTGGTGGTCTCCATGGGGGTCTCCTCGTGCGCGGTGCGGTTCCTGCCCACTGAGACGCCGCCCGCTCCCCGACCGGTTCCACCCTTCTCACGACCCCGCACCCCGCCGTCCGCGGCCCGCCCGCGCCCGGCCCCGCGCGGTCGGCCCCCGTCGGCTACGACGCGGCGAAGACCTTGCCCGGGTTGAAGATGCCCCGCGGGTCCAGGGCGTCCTTGACGGCCCGGTGCATGGCGAGCACGTGCGGGCCCATCTCCCGGGCGGCGCCGCGCATCTTCAGCAGGCCCACGCCGTGCTCGCCGGTGACCGTGCCGCCCAGGGCGATCGCCTCGTCCACGATCACCTCGAAGGCCTCCTGTGCGCGCTTCTTGGCGTCCTCGTCACCGGCCGGGACGATGAACAGCGGGTGCAGGTTGCCGTCACCGGCGTGCGCGATGTTGCCGATGCGGGTGTCGAAGCGCCTGCCGATCGCCTCGATGCGCTCCAGCATCAGGGGCACCTTCGCCTTGGGCAGGCACATGTCCTCGGTCAGCAGCGGGCCGAGCCGCTCCAGCGCCGGGTAGGCCAGGCGGCGGGCCTCGAACAGGGCCTCGGCCTCCTCCTCGTCGGTGGAGCGCACCGCGTAGACCGCGCCCTCCGCCTCGAAGCACGCCAGGATGCGGTCGGCCTCCTCCTCGCCCGCCGCCCCGGGCTGGTCGCTGCGCGCCAGCAGCAGCACCTCGCCCTCGGCGGACAGGCCCATGTTCTTCCACTCGTCCACCGCCTGGAGGCAGAACCGGTCGATCAGCTCCATCGCCGAGGGCACCACCCCGGCCGCCGAGACCGCCGCGACGGCCCTGCCGGCCTCCACCAGGGAGTCGAAGTAGCCCACCACGGTGTGCTCGGTGCCGGTACGCAGCGGCCGCATCCGCAGCGTCACCTCGGTGACCAGGCCCAGCGTCCCCTCCGAGCCCACCATGAGCCCGCACAGGTCGTAGCCGGTCACGCCCTTGGCGGTGGTCCGGCCCAGCCGCACCACCTCGCCCGAGCCCACGACCGCCTCCATGCCCAGCACGTAGTCGCGGGTGACCCCGTACTTGACGCAGCACAGGCCGCCCGCGTTGGTGGCCACGTTGCCGCCGATGGTCGACCAGGGCGCGGAGGCCGGGTCCGGCGGGTACCACAGGCCGTCCCGGGCCACCCGTTCGCGCAGGTCGTTGTTGACCACGCCCGGTTGCACGGTGGCGGTCTGCTGTACGGGGTCGACCTCCAGGACACGGTTCATCCGCTCGAAGGAGACCACGACCCAGCCGTCCACGGCGTTGGCCGCACCCGACAGCCCCGTCCCGGCTCCGCGCCCGACCACGGGGACGCCCAGTTCCGCGCACACGGCCACCGCGGCCGCCACGTCCTGGGTGTGGCGGGGGCGCACGAGCGCGGCCGGGCTGCCGTGGGGAGCCCACTCGGCCTCGTCGTGGGAGTAGCCCTCAAGAACGGCGGGGTCGGTGACCACCTGCTCCGCGCCGACCGCTGCCGTCAGTCTCCCGGCGATCCCGGACATGGGCACACTCCCTCACCGCTCGCTCGGCCGCTCCGCTGCGCCGACGCCGCCAGCACTCTAACCGGACACCGGGCGCCGAAGACACCACCGCCCCCTGGTCAGGGCGGTCGGCGGCGCGCCCCGCCGCGGACACGCCCGGGGGCGTCCCAGCGGGGACCGACGCGCCCGGCCCCCCGAGACCTAGCATGGGTCCTCCGGGAAGCGAAGGAGCGCCCATGAAGACAGTCCTCGTCACCGGCGGTACCGGCACCCTGGGACGGCCCGTCGTGGAACGCCTGCGCCGGGCCGGGCACCAGGTGCGCAGCCTGAGCCGCCACCCCGATCCGGAGGACCCCGCGTCCTTCGCCGTGGACCTGCGCCGGGGCACCGGGCTGTCCGACGCGGTCCAGGGCGTGGACACCGTCGTGCACTGCGCCAGCACGCCCTCGGGCGGCGACATCGAGGCGGCCACCCACCTGATCCGCGCGGTCCGCGAGGCGGGTGTGGCGCACCTGGTCTACGTCTCCATCGTCGGCGTGGACCGGGTTCCGCTGGGCTACTACGGGACCAAGCACACCGTGGAGAGCGCGCTGGCGGCCTCCGGTCTGGGGTGGACGGTGCTGCGCGCCACCCAGTTCCACGACCTGGTGCGCAGGCTGTGCGCGGGCGCGGCCCGCCTGCCCCTCATGCCCGTCCCCGACGTGGACGTGCAGCCCGTGGCGGTCGAGGAGGTCGCCTCCCGCCTGGCCCACCTGGCCGACCGTCCTCCGGCCGGGCGCGTGGCGGACATGGGCGGCCCGCGCGTGGAGTCCTTCCGCGACCTGGCCGCGGCCTACCAGCGCTGGGCGGGGACGGACCTGCGGACGGTGCCCGTACGCCTGCCGGGCGCCGTCTTCGCCGCCTACCGCGCCGGAGGCCACCTGGCCCCGGACCGGGCGGTGGGCAAGGTGACCTTCGCGGAGTTCCTGGCCGACCGGAACCCGGAGTGAACAAGTCGTTGAAAACCATTAGTTGACAACAGGGTGTTTGCGCCCTCATCCTGGAGGCATGAGCGAGGAACAGCACGAGAGCGCCTTCACCCGACCCGACCCGCGAAGCGCCCGCCGCATGCGCACCCATGAGGCGCTGCTGCGCATCACCGAACGCCACGCCACCGGCGAGCACCGCACGCGCTGGGACGAGGCGCGCATGCCCATGGCGCCCCTGGACGCCCTGCGGCGCGTCGCCGACCTGGCCGCGGGCGGCGCCCAGCCCGACCCCGACGCTCCGGCCGTGGACCAGGACGACCTCACCGCCGCCCTGACCCTGGTGCCCTGGGCGCGCGCCGAGTTCGACCAGCTGGAGGCCGGACTGCTGCAGATGTCCAAGGGGCGCGGCATGACCTGGCAGGAGATCGCCTTCGGCCTCGGGCTGGGCTCGGCCCAGGCCGCCCGCCAGCGCCACGACCGCCTCCTGCGGCGCGGCGAGAGCTGAGGCACCGGCCACGGTCCGGGCAGTGGCCGCCCGGACCGTGACCGCCTCAGCCCGGCACGGGGTGGTTGGACCGCGCCCTGCGGGTCGCGCTCGGCCCTGATCCGCCGCAGCGCCTGCGCGGAGAAGTACGTCGGCGAACGCGCCGCCCGGCACGCCGAACCGAGCTGTCGGCCTCACGGGCGTCGAAGACCTTGAGGACTTCCCCTCACACCCGTTCGAGAGGTGTGTGGGCGCCCCGGGGCACCCGCACGCGCACCGGCGTACCGGGTTCGACGGTGCCGCTGGTCAGCACGACGCCCATGACTCCGGCCCTGCGCACCACGGTGCCGTCCTCCCCGCGGCGCAGAACCTGTTTGAGCAGCCCCCGGGAGAAACCGTCGATCTGCGCGCAGGGATTGCGCAGGCCGGTGACCCGCACGCTGGCCCCGTCACCGAAGGACAGGACGGTGCCCGCGGACAGGGACAGCAGGTCCAGACCGCGGGTGGTGATGTTCTCGCCCAGTTGGCCCGGGGAGACCGCGAATCCCGCCTCGCCGACCTCCTCCAGGAGTTCGGCGGCCACCAGGTGGACCTGGCGCAGATTGGGCTGGTCGGGATTCACCGCGATCCGGGACAGGTGCTGAACGGTGGCGCCCAGGTGGGCGTCACCCTCCACGCCCAGCCCGGCCAGAAGGCGGATCCGTGGCAGGACCTCCTTGCTGAAGGTGTGTCCGGAACCGCAGCTGACCGACTCCACCACCGGGCCCATGGGCGCCGCCTCTTCGCTCGGGTGCACTGGACCCCAGCCTAACGAGCCCAACCCCCGGGGGCTGGGCTCGTGACCGGAAGTGCCGTCGGCGCGACCCGCCCTGGAGTGACGCGCACCACATCGGCGGGGGTATGGACACCGCACGGCCGGGGCACAACCGTCGGCGACGAGGCCACCGCCGCGCGGCCTCCCCCCGCCCCCGGGTGTGCGCGGCCCGACCCATGGACGGGGCACCATGACCACCACCCTCCACCGGATCCGCGTCCTGGCAGCCGCCGGGGCCGCAACCGCCCTGCTCGGCGGCTGCGCCGGAGCGCAGGAGCAGGACGCGGCGGACTCCGGCCCCTCGGCCGCCGACGCCTCCCCTCCCGGGGACGCCCCCTCCTCTCCCGCCGCCCCGGCGCCGCCCGAGGCCGCAGACGGCACCGACCTGCAGGCCTGCGCCGACGCCGACTGCGAGGTGCTGGTGGAGAGCGGCGACGAGTTCGCCATGGACGGCTCCCACGGCGTGGACCGGTTCGTGGTCGACGCCGTGGGCGAGGACGGGCTGGACGTCAGCGGCTACGGCCCCGGCACCACCCTGTCGGGTCGCCTCCCGCCCCCGGACGGGGAGGGGCCCGGGGGCGTGTTCGTCATGAACGGCTTCGAGATCACCCTGGTCGCGGTGACGGACTCCGGCGGCGTGGTGCGCCTCGCGCCCTGAGCGACCGACCGGGCCCTTCCCCGCCGATGGAGGCCCCGGCCCGCGTCACCGGCGGCGGAGAGGGCAAAAGTCGTTGTCCCCGCCCACCCCCGCCCGGTAGAACGGCACCATGACCGAACTCGGAGCCGTCTTCCGCCCCCAACTGCCCCCCGAGCGCCTGCGCTCCGTGGCCCGCGCGGCCGACGAGGCCGGACTCGACCAGCTCTGGCTGTGGGAGGACTGCTTCCTGGAGAGCGGCGTGGCCGCCGCCTCCGCCGCCCTGGCCTGGACCGAGAACCTCACCGTGGGCGTGGGCCTGCTCCCCGTCCCCCTGCGCAACGTCGCCCTGACCGCGATGGAGACCGCCACCCTGCACCGGCTCTTCCCCGGCCGCGTGCGCATCGGCGTGGGCCACGGCGTGCAGGACTGGATGGCCCAGGTCGGCGCGCGCCCCGACTCCCCTCTCGCCCTCCTGCGCGAACACCTGGACGCGCTGCGCGCCCTGCTGGCCGGGGAGCGGGTCACCTCCCGGGGCCGTTACGTCACCTTGGACGACGTCGCCCTGGACTACCCTCCCACCGCCCCCGTCCCCGTACTGGCCGGTGCCCGCGGACCGCGGACCCTGCACCTGAGCGGACAGGCCGCCGACGGCACCATCCTGGACGCCGCGGCGGGAGTGGACGGCGTGCGACGGGCACGGAGGCTGGTCGACCAGGGGCGCGAGGCCGCAGGGCGTCCCGGCCACCACCCCGTGACCGTCTACCTGCTCGCCGCCACCGGCCCCGGCGCCGACCGGCGCATGGCCGCCGAACTGCGCGCCGAGGGCCTGACGCCGCAGACCGGCGTGGCCGGAGACGCCGACCGCGTCGCCGAGGCGGTGCGGCACATGGCCGAGGCCGGAGCCGACACCGTGGTGTTGCAGCCCACGGCCGACGAGCCCGACCCCGAGGGCTTCGTGCGCTTCACCGCCGAACGGGTCCGCCCGCTCCTGTCCTGAACCGCGCACCGGCCGCGCCGGGTACCTGCCGCACCGCGGCCCGCCGCGACCGATCGGCCCCATGGTCCGCGGGCGGGAACGGCCCGCTGGAAGGAAGAGAACCGATGCTGGACCTGAGCTTCGCGCCCGAACTGCGGTTCTTCCTGCCCTCACGGCACCGGAGCGGAACCGTGCGCCTGGAGGGCGACTCCACCTCCACCCTCGGACACGTCGTCCAGTCGTTGGGCGTACCCCTGACCGAGGTCGGCGCGCTGCGCGTCGACGGCCGTACCGCCCCCGCCTCCCACATCCCCGCCCCGGGCGAGGCCGTGGAGGTCCTGCCCGTGCAGTACCCGCAGCGCCTGCCCTTCGCCGAGCCGCGGTTCCTGCTCGACGTGCACCTGGGCACCCTGGCCCGGCGCCTGCGCCTGCTGGGTCTGGACACCGCCTACGACAACGACCGCGACGACCCCTCCCTGTTCCGCCAGGCCAACGCCGAGGACAGGGTGCTGCTCACCCGCGACCGCGGACTGTTGAGCCGCAGCGGCCTGCGGGCGGGCGGCTACGTGCGCGAGCAGCTGCCCGCCGGGCAGCTGCGCGAGGTGCTGGAGCGCTTCGCTCCGCCTCTGCGGCCCTGGACCCGCTGCCCGGCGTGCAACGGCGCACTGGTGCACGCCGCCAAGGAGGAGGTACGCGAGGACCTGGAGGCGGGCACCCGCGCCACCTACGACGTGTTCGCGCGCTGCTCCGGGTGCGAGCGGGTGTACTGGCCCGGCGCCCACCACTCCCGGCTGGCCCAGATCGTGCGCGAGGCCCAGAAGTTGGTGTCCGCGCGCTCCGGACCGGCCTGACCCGCGAGGGAAGGGCGGGCCGGTCGGGCCTTCAGGGTCTGTGGCCGTGGAACGGGCCGCCCGCGCCGAAGGCGCGTTCGGCGAAGCGCTCACCGATGCGCCGGTGTGTGGCGGCGTCCGGGTGCAGGTCGTCGGGCAGCGGCAGTTCGGCGTTGTCCGCCTCACCGTAGAGTTCGCGGCCGTCGAGGTAGTGCAGGTTCGGGTCCTCGGCCGCGCGTTGGCGCACGACACGCGACAGCTCCTCGCGGATGACGGTGAGCGTCAGCTTTCCGGCGGCCCGCTCGCCGGGGTCGCCGGTGGCCCGGAACCGCAGTTCCCCGGCGCGCAGGGAGTCCGGGTCGAAGGCGCACGGGCCGGGTGTGTCCTCGTGGATGGGGCACAGGATCGGCGAGACGACCAGCAGCGGTGTGCTGGGGTGCCCCTCCCGGAGGGTGTCCAGGAAGCCGTGCACCGCGGGACCGAAGGCGCGCAGGCGCATCAGGTCGGCGTTGACCAGGTTGATGCCGATCTTGAGGCTGATCAGGTCGGCGGGGGCGTCGCGCATGGCGCGGGCCGTGAACGGGTCGAGCAGGGCGCTGCCGCCCAGGCCGAGGTTGACCAGTTCCACACCGCCGAGGGAGGCGGCCAGCGCGGGCCAGACGGTGGTGGGGCTGGCGGCGTTGGAGCCGTGGCTGATGGAGCTGCCGTGGTGCAGCCACACCCTGCGTCCCCGGTCGGGTGCGGGTTCGACGGCCGCGTCGGTGCGCAGGGCGACGAGTTCGGTGGTCTCGTTGTGCGGCAGCCAGATCTCGACGTCCTTGACGCGGTCGGGCAAGTCGGTGAAGCGCACGGTGGCCACGGGTCCGGGCCGGTGCTCGACCGAGCCGGTGGCCATGTCGACGGTCAGGGTGTCGCCGCCGGTCGCAGTGGCCTGGTCGACGAGGCGTCCGTCCACGAGCAGGTCGTACACGCCGTCCGGGCGGGGCGGGGCCCCCGTGTAGGCGCGCTTGGTGGGCAGCGTGTCGAGTTCGAGGGCGGTGGCCCGGGTCCGCAGGGCCAGCCGTACCCCGGAGGGCTGGGACTCGGCCATGAGCAGCTGCGGGTCCCCGCACTGGGCGCGGGCCCGCGCGGGCAGCCGGTGCGGCAGCACGCCGCGCTCGGTGCGCTCCAGGTCGAGGGCGCCGCGCAGGAGGTCCGCGGTGAGGGGTGTGGTGGTCCAGTGCTGCTGGGTGTTCATGGTGTCAACCTGGTGGTCGGGGCCGTCGTGAAGTCTGGTGGGTCGGCGGGCGCGGCTCGGCGCCGGCGGGAGGGTGCGGGGGCCGCGGTCAGGGCTCGGGCCAGTTGCGCAGCAGGGCGTCGAGGGCGTCCAGGGTCCGTGTCCAGGTCTCCTGGGTGTCGGGGGCGCTGTGGCTGAACCCTCCGCCCAGTTCCAGGGTCACGTAGCCGTGGAAGACGCTGCCCAGCAGGCGGACCGCGTGGGTCTGGTCCGGCTCGGTCAGGTCGTAGCCGCGCAGGATCGCCCGCGTCATCTGTGCGTGCCGGACACCGGCGCTGGCGGCGGCCGTCTGCGGGTCGAGTCTGAGCTGGGCCGCGGCGTAGCGGCCCGGATGCTCGCGGGCGTAGTCGCGGTAGACGTTGGCCAGGGCGGTCAGGGCGTCCTTGCCCGCCCGTCCGGCCAGGGCGTCGGCGGCCCGGTCGGCGAGTTCCTCCAGGGCGAGCAGGGCGATCTGTGTTCTCAGGTCCTGGGAGTTGCGCAGGTGTGAGTACAGGCTGGCGACCTTGACGTCGAAGCGCCGGGCCAACTCCGAGACGGTCACCCGCTCGAAGCCGACCTCGTCTGCCAGCTCTGCTCCCGCCTCGGTGAGGCGTTCGGTGGTCAGTCCCGCGCGTGCCATAACCTCTCCCCTCTCTGCCGGAAACCACTGTACTTTTTCCTAAGGGTTTTAGGCAAGGGGTTGTGCGTATCAGGGAGGAGCCTGTGCGGTGCGGGGAGGGGATCCGCGTTCGTGGACCGTGCCCGGACCGGGGCGTCTACAACCAGCCGTTCTTGCGCAGCCGGTGGTAGGCCAGGCCGGAGGCGCCGACCATCACGCCCATGATGAGGGGGTATCCGAACAGCCAGTGCAGTTCGGGCATGTGGTCGAAGTTCATGCCGTAGAACCCGGCGATCATGGTGGGAATCGCGATGACGGCCGCCCAGGAGGAGATCTTGCGGACGTCCTCGTTCTGCTGCTTGCCCAGCAGGGCCAGGTGGGCGGTGAGCGCGCTGGTGAGCAGCTCGTTGTGGTCGTCGACCTGGTCGTCCACCCGCAGCAGGTGGTCCAGGACGTCGCGGAAGTACTCCCTGGTCTCCTCGAACCGCTGGATGCGCCCCTTGGCGATCTCCTCCAGCACCGGGATGAGCGGGCTCTCCGCGCTGCGGAACTCCAGCACCTCGCGTTTGAGGTGGTAGATGTCCTCGGTCACGTCCGAGCCGCGGGGACGGAAGACCGCGCGCTCCAGCTCGATGATGTCGGACTCGATCTCGTGCACCACCGTGCCGTAGTGGTCGACGATCTCGTCGCACACCCCGTAGAGCACGGCGGCGGGGCCCATGGCCAGCAGGGTGGGATCGGCCTCCAGACGCCTGCGGACGCGGTCGAGCGGATTGGCGGCGCCGTGGCGGACACTGACCACGAAGTCCTCGCCGATGAACAGCGTCGCCTCGCCGACCTCGACGTCGGAGGTCTCCTCGTGGTAGGCGAGCGTCTTGACCACGGCGAACAGGGTGTCGTCGTAGTGTTCCAGTTTGGGGCGCTGGTGGGCGGTGAGCGCGTCCTCCACGGCCAGGGGGTGGAGGGTGAGCTCCTCCTCGATGAGGCCGAACTCCTCCGCGGTGGGTTCGTGGAGCCCGATCCACACGAAGCAGTCGCCCTGCTCGCGGCGGGCCTCGTCGAAGGCGTCGCTGATGTCGCCCTCGATCTCCTGGCGCCTGCCGTCGTGGTAAATCGCCTTGTCTATGATCACGAACCATCATTATGGGCGCTGCATCCCCTTCTGTACGCCCGATTCCGCGCACCAAAGGCCTCCCGGCCGGGGCTTCGAACCCCCACCGGTCTCACCCGTCCGGGGCCGGGGCCGCCCGCGCCCCGGAGTGCGGCGATCCGCCCTCCGGCGCGGTCAGCGCTCGGGGGCGCGGGCCTGACGGCCGCCGCCCGCGTAACGGCGGGCCAGCCGCGCGAAGGCGTCCTCCAGCTCGGGCGGTCCGACGACCTCGAAGTCGGCGTCGAAGCGGCCGACGGCCGAGGCCAGGCCGACCCACGACCAGGAGCCGAGGACCAGGCGGCAGCGCTCGGGACCCACCTCCTCGACCAGCCCGTCGTGCGCGAAGGGAGCGACGGCGCGGGCGGGCAGGTCGAGGATCACCTCACCGCGGCAGGGCCAGTCGACCGTTCCGTCCGAGCCCCGGAACCTGCCGATGAGGAAGGCCGCCACATCACCCCCGGGCACCTCCCGAGGGGTGAACCGGGGGCCGTTGGGACTGCGCAGCGCGATGCGGTCCACCCGCAGGGTCCGCCAGTCCTCGCGCTCGACGTCCCAGGCCAGGAGGTACCAGTGCCCCGCCCAGGTGACCAGGTGGTGGGGCTGGACCCGGCGCGGGCCCACGGCGGCCTCGTCCCGGGAGGCGGACCGGAAGGCGGGGGCGTAGTCCAGGCGCAGTTCCTCGCGGGCGTGCACGGCGGCGCTGATCGCCGTGAGCAGCCCGCCGTCGGCCCGCGCCCGCGGGGCGGAGGGCGGGGCGACCACGGCGACCCGGACCGCGTTGATCCGTTGGCGCAGGCGGGCGGGCATGACCTGTCGAACGGTGTTGAGGGCGCGCGCCGCGGCCTCCCCGATCCCGGCGCCGGTGGCCGTGGCCGCCTGGAGCGCGACGGCCAGCGCGACGGCCTGCTCGTCGTCGAACAGCAGCGGGGGCATCCGCGACCCCGCGTCGAGCCGGTACCCGCCGTCGGGCCCCTTGAAGGTCGTGATCGGGTAGCCGAGTTCGCGCAGACGGTCCACGTCACGTCGGACCGTGCGCGCACTGACGTCCAGCCGGTCGGCCAGGTCCTGCCCCGACCAGTCCCGGCGGGTCTGGAGTATGGAGAGCAGCGCCAGCAGGCGGGCGGAAGTCTTCATCACCATGGGATCCATCCTGCTGGAAGTAGAGGACACACCCTGGCCCCTACCCCTGCCAATGTGAGACCGCAGACGCCGACGGGGACCGACACAGGCGCGGTCATCGCGGGTCACGGCCCATCGGCGGCGGGCACCAGGTGCCCGCCGCCAAGGGGAGCGGTGGCGTCCGCCCGTGACACGCACCCGCTCGGCGCATGTCCACACCCACACGACCAGGGAGCCGGCATGTCCGTCACGACCACGACCCACCTGAACCTGCGCGGCGACGCCCGCGCGGCGCTCGACTTCTACCACTCCGTCTTCGGCGGGGACGTCGTCGCCGTCACCTACAAGGACGCGGGCAACGTGACCAACCCCGACGAGGCGGACTGGGTGGTCTGGGGCCAGGTGGTCGCGGACAACGGGTTCCGCGTCATGGCCTACGACGTGCCCTCGGCGATGCCGTGGGACCAGGGCGAGAACGCCGTCTTCGTCTCCGTGCGCGGTGACAGCGCCGACGAGATCACCGGCTTCTGGGAGAAGCTGTCCGTGGGCTCGACCATCGTGCAGCCGCTGGAGCCCTCCCAGTGGGCGCCGCTCTACGGGATGCTCAAGGACCGCTTCGGCGTCGTCTGGGTCCTGGACGTCGCGGCCCCCTACAACGGCTGACCCCGCGCGGAGGGGGTGTGCGCCGGGCCGAGCACCCGCCCGGCGCACGCCTTTCTCCCTGCCGGGGCCCTGTTCAGCCCTTGGTGAGGCGCCGTAGCGCGGCGCGGGCGGGCGCCCCCCAGCTGGCGTGGCCGCCCGCGCGTCCGCGGACCCCGGCCTCGCCGACGAGGAGGCCGCCCAGGGCGCACAGCACGGCCCACCCGCGGGCCCGGCGCAGGGTCGCGGGGTCCGGGGTCGGCCGGTAGGCGCGGTAGAAGCGCCTGACGGCGCCGTCCGGCAGCAGGATCCAGGCGGCGGCCAGATCGCAGGCCGGGTCGCCCGTGGACAGGTCGCCGAAGTCGACCACGCCGCAGAAGGTGCCGTCCGCGGTCAGGACGTTGGCCGGGTGCAGGTCGCCGTGCAGCCACAGCGCGGGGCCCCGCCACGCGGGTGCGGCGACGGCGTTCCTCCAGATCGCGCGGACGGCGTCCGGATCCTCGACCAGCCCCATCGCGGTGGCCGAGGCGAACTGTTCGCGGAACTGCTCGGCGCAGTCGGTGAGGGGGCCGCCCTTGCCGCTGGCGGGGGCGTTGTCGGGGGCGGGCTGGTGCAGAGCGGTCAGGAAGGCGGCCAGGTCCTCGGCCGCCCGTTCGGCGTCCGTGGCGGGGGCCAGGTCGGCGGGTGTGCCCGGTACCCAGGTGGTGACGATCCAGGGCCGTTCGAACCGGGGGCTGGGCACGCCCAGCCGCAGCGGGACCGGGACCGGCAGGGGAAGGCGCGGGGCGAGCGCGGGCAGCCAGGGGAGCTCTCCCTGCATCAGCGCGTTGGTGGACCGCCATGACCAGGGCAGCCGGACGGCGAGGTCGTCGCCCAGCCGCCACATCTGGTTTCCCCAGCCCCGCGATCCCGAGTGCAGGGGGCGGTCGGCGAGGTCGGGGTGCTGTTCGAGCAGCAGACCTCGGACCAACTCCGCGGTGAGGCCGATCGGGGGGTGCGCCATGGCAAGCAACAGTAGTTCACCGATCCGGCCGCGTTCGCTGCCGGCATGCGCACGCCCCGAGGGCCCCGTCGCCTCCGGAGGGGACCCAGCAGGCCCGAAAGGGGCAACGGCCGCCGGGTGGGTCTACGCCGCGTTCGTGATCGGTGTGTCCTCCCGCCGCGTGGTGGGCTGGTGGGTGTCGCGGTCGCTGCGCACCGCCCGTTTCCAACCCGGACGGTGAGGGGCGCTGCACGGCCCCGGGATCGCGGTCGGGAGTCCTCAGAGCGCCGGTCCGGTGACTTCCTGGGTACCGAGAACGGCGAGCAGGTCAAGGAGGTCGGCGCTGTCGGTGCCGACCGCGGGGGTGAACCAGAGCAGCCGCTGTCGGCCGTCCTCGCTGAACAGGTGGAGGCAGTTGACCTCGATCAGGCCGAGCGTGGGGTGGTTGAGGCGTTTGCGGTCGTCGCGCCGGAACGCCACGTCGTGTTCGGCCCACAGGGCGGCGAATTCGGGGGAGGCGTCGGTCAGCGAGCTGATCATCGAACGGGCTTCGGTGTCCTTGGCGCCTCGTCTGGCGGCGGCTGCCCGCAGGTCGGCGACGAAGGCCCGGGACTGGCCCTCGTGGTCGGCTTCGGGATACATCTGCCGGGCGCCGGGCTCGGTGAACCACCGGTGGACGAAGCTGGCCCGGGCGCCGCGGAGGCCGGAGTGGTCCCCGAGCAGCGCTATCGCCAGCGGGTTCTGCACGAGGGTGACGTGCAGGTCGGTGATGACCTGCGCGGGTGTCGACGTCAGACGGATGAGCAGGTCGAGCATGCCGGGGTGGACGTGCGAGGCCGGTCCGCCGTGCGCGGGCACCGGGCGGTCGGCCAGGTGGTAGAGGTAGTCGCGCTCGTCGGCGGTCAGGCGCAGGGCCCTCGCCAGAGCGGCGACCATCTGCTCGGAGGGCTGGGATCCGGCACCGCGTTCGAGTTCGTTGTAGTAGTCCACCGATGCGCCTGCGAGCTGGGCGACCTCCTCGCGGCGCAGCCCGGGCACCCGGCGGCGGAGCCCGTGGGGAAGTCCCACATCGGCCGGACGGATGCGTTCACGCCGCGAGCGCAGGAAAGCTCCCAGCTCGGTGTATCTCACAGAACCCATGTCATCCATTCTGCGTCCGGCCGGGACGCCGACACAGGGGATGAGATCCCCTGGTTCCCCCGGTCGGCGGCGTGCACCGTGGAGGACATGACTACGGACCACACCACAAGCACCCCTTCGCCGGACGCGCGTGTCGCCGTCGTTACCGGCGGATCACGCGGCATCGGCCGAGCGGTCTCCCTCAGACTCGCCCAGGACGGCCTCGCCGTCGTGGTGAACTACGCCCGCGACGCGGCCGCCGCCGAGGAGGTGGTGGCGGCGATCACCGCCGCCGGCGGGCGGGCGGTCTCGGTGCGGGCGGACGTGGCGGACGAGCACGCGGTCGCCGAGCTGTTCGACCGGGCCGAGCAGGTGTTCGGCGAGGTGGACGCCGTGGTGAACTGCGCCGGCCGACTCGCTCTGTCGCCCATCGCCGACCTCGACCTGGCGGTGCTCGACGCCGTACACCGCACCAACATCCGTGGCGCTTTCGTCGTCGCCCAGCAGGCCGCCCGACGACTGCGCGCGGGCGGCTCGTTCGTGGGCTTCTCGACCTCCGTGGTCGGCACCAGCTTCCCTGCCTACGGTGCGTATGCGGCGAGCAAGGCGGCCGTCGAGTCGGTCACGCTGATCCTCGCCCGCGAGCTGCGCGGGCGGGACATCACCGTGAACACCGTCGCCCCGGGCCCCACGGCCACGGACCTGTTCCTCGAAGGCAAGACCCCCGAGCAGATCGACCAGCTCGCCAAGGCGGCGCCCCTGGAGCGGCTGGGCACCCCCCAGGACATCGCCCAGGTGGTCGCCTTCCTCGCCAGCCCGGCAGGGCACTGGGTGAACGGCCAGGTCATCCGGGCCAACGGGGGCCTGGTGTGACGCCACGGTCGGACGCCGCACCCCGTCGCCCCCGGCGTCCGGCCGGGCGGCACCGACCGCTTCTCCCTCGCCGACCCAAGCCGTTGACGCACGCAGCGCCCCCAGCCGCGACGGCTGCGAGGTGGAGCCGCTCATGTGCGCCCGGATCCGGGCGCGGTCCCGCCAACGGCTCGGCACCGACGAACCGCTGACCCCCGCGCCGGCACCTGCCAACGCCCACACCAACCGAGAACGGCACCGTGGCCACACGTTCTCGGACACATGCTTCCGCATCACGGGAGAACCCAACCAAGGAGGAACACCCATGCCTTTCGCCAACTTCAAGGTCCCCGCGGGCACCATCACCCCCGAGGACAAGAAGAAACTCGTCGAGCGCACCACCGACCTGTACGTGGAGATCTACGGTGAGCGGGCCCGACCCACCACCGTCGTGCTGGTCGAGGAGGTCGCCGACGGCGGCTGGGGCGTCGCCGGCGGCGTCCTGACCGCCGCCATGCTCAACGGAGACGCCTGACCCTCCCGTGCGGGGCTCAGCGCGCTGGGCCTGGTGCTCGACTCCGCGGGTGCCTGACCCCAGTGCGCGGCCCTTGTCTGGCCAGGGCCTGTGGTCGTTGGGCGAGAGCTTTTCCGCGGCGCCGTCACGGCGAGGAGGCCACGCCTGGCCGACCTGTGTGCAGGGCGCTTAGCGCACGATCCTGCTCACGCCCCGAGACCGTCAGCGGCGTCACGGCGCTGGTCCTGGACCCCGACCAGGGCCGTTCCCCCAGGTCGCGGCCGTCACTGACGGCCGCCAGGGGCACCTGACCGCAGAGCCCTGGCAGGTCGGCTCTCCGGTGGAACTAATAACGTTTCGTTGGTTACGTTATTAGTTAACGTAAAGCCAATCCGCACACGCAATGAAGGTCCAGACACCCCCGCGTTCTCACCTCCGATAAGTGAACCTTATAAGGTGTTACTACATGTGTTGCTACAAAGAGGGCGGGGGAGCCCGGAGTTTCGTTGGCGGCGCCCTCGGGGACTGCTGGCCGGGGCCCGAAAACGCGATGGATACAGCGAGGGCTGTACTAACGTCGCGTGGCCCCCAGGGCCCTCCGTCCCGGCGTACGCGACCTGCTCCACTCGCGTCTGGAGTGCTCCGGTCTGGTGAGATTCGCAGACGGTGTGCGCAGCCGGGCAGCTCCCTTCGCGGTTGACGTGCTCACTCCGCTCAGCTCTCTCAGCCGAAGTGCTCACGGGCTGTGTATCTGCTGGGCTACGTAGGGAACGTGGGCGCATGGGGTACCCACGGGAAGGAGCGCTATGACAGACCCAGCAGTTCTGGTGCTGGCGCACCACCTGGCCGACCGGGCAGGAGCCATCGCACAGCACCACTTGGCGGCGGATGGCCTCACGGTCCGCGCCAAGGGAGACGGAAGTCCGGTCACCGACGTTGACCGGGAGATCGAGCAAACCCTGTGGTCCCAGATCCGCCAGCACTACTCCAACGACGCATTCCTCGGCGAGGAGTCCGACGCCTTTGGTACCGCCCACCGCCGCTGGATCATCGACGGCATCGACGGAACCGCGAGTTTCATCGCTGGTGAGCCGGAGTGGAGCACGCTGATTGCCGTCGAGGAAGACGGCGATATCACTTTGGGCATGGTCTCCGCACCAGCGCTGGGTCGCCGCTGGTGGGCGGTTCCAGGCACTGGCTCATGGGAGGGGTCGTATTCCTCCCAGTCACCGACACCCCCGCATCGTCTGTCCATCGCTGATGGTGGTGACGTGCACGATGCCACTCTCGGGATCTGGCCGCCCTCCACGAGGATGAGCGAATCCCAACGCACCATCGCAGCGACACTCGCCGAACACGTCGCACATACCCGGCCCTCGCGCGAGTGGTCCACGGTCGGTCCCACCACGCCTCCGGCCCGGAAACCGTCCGCTGGATCCGGCACCTGTCATGGCGGCCTTCTTGTCGCGACCGGTCAGTTGGATGCCTTCCTTCTGATGGGAGCAGGCCCATGGGACATTGCCGCGCTGGTACCCATCGTCCAAGAGGCTGGCGGCGTCTTCAGTGACCTCTCTGGCCAGCAGCGCATTGACACGGGTGTCGCTCTGTTCGCAAGATCCGGCCTCCACCAACAGCTCCTGGACATCGTCGCGTCAGCTTGTTGACTCGAACACTCACCACCAGAAACACGTTCGTGACCGCCTTTCTGGCCACTGCCAACATCAGCGAGGGGCTGATGTTCCATCCGGACCGCGCCTGTGGCAGTCGTGTACGGACACAGTTTTCTGAGCGGGTCAGCCGAGAGAAGCGCGAACAGTGATCAGGTTGTTTGCGACTCCTTGCAGTTGGATTCTCCATCGATCTGCTGAACTCACTGGTCAGAACCTTGCCCGTTGCGCGGATCAAGTGGGGACGGGCCCACCCCCGGGGCGAGGAGGGCTGCCCCAAGAGGTGGGCGCTTCCTCCACCGGTCGGCGGTGAGCGCGTGCGGCACGCGGGCCCTGTCGGCGCCGACGGGCCGGGGCGACGTCCTGGCCCCTCTCCCGGGCGACGGGGAGCAGGGACGGCACCCGCTCGCGGGTACGCGCGGACCCGCACGTTTCCTGGCAGGGGCCCCGACCCGCACTGTGGCAGGATCCCTCCCATGTCCGTACGCGAACTCGTGGTCCTGGGCACCTCCAGCGCGGTGCCCACCCGCCGCCGCAACCACAACGGCTACTTCCTGCGCTGGGACACCCACGGCGTCCTGTTCGACCCCGGCGAGGGGACCCAGCGCCAGATGCGCCTGGCGGGCCTGGCCGCCACCGACATCACCCGCATCTGCGTCACCCACTTCCACGGCGACCACTGCCTGGGCCTGCCCGGCACCATCCAGCGCATCGCCCGCGACCGGGTGCCCCACACCGTGCGCGTGGCCTACCCCGCCGACGGCCAGAGCTACTGGCGGCGGCTGCGCCACGCCACCGCCTTCCACGACACCGACGTCGTACTCCCCCAGCCGGTCGGCGGCACCGGTTCCTGTCTGCTGGGCGAGTCGGACCTGCGCGTCACCGCGCTGCCGCTGCGCCACTCGACCACCGCCTACGGCTACCGGCTGGCCGAACCGGACGGCTGGCGGATGCTGCCCGAACGGCTGGCCGCCCACGGCGTGCGCGGCCCCATGGTCGGCGAACTCCAGCGGCGGGGGTCGGTCACCACCGCCCAGGGGCGCCGCGTGGAGCTGGCCGACTGCGCGCGGCCGCGCCGGGGCCAGGTCATGGCGTTCGTGATGGACACCGCCGAGTGCGAGGAGGCGGTCGAACTCGCGCGCGGAGCCGACATGCTGGTGATCGAGTCGACCTACCTGGACACCGAGGAGCACCTGGCCCGCGCCTACGGCCACCTGACCGCCCGCCAGGCCGGGCGCGTGGCCGCGCGCGCCGGGGCGCGCACCCTGGTGCTCACCCACATCTCCGAACGCTACGAGGACCGCGACGACGCCCGCTTCCTCGCCGAGGCCGCCGCCGAGTTCGACGGGCCCCTCACACTGGCCCAGGACCTGCAACGCCTGCCGGTGCCGCCCCGCGACTCCTGAGACGGGCCCGGTCGGGTAGAGTTCCGGGGCACCGAACCGCACAACCGAGGGGGTGAGGACGATCTCCGCTGTCGCAGGAGGGGCGTTCCCACCGCGAGGTCACGCACCCGCGTCGTAGCCGGAGCGCCCGACAGTTCGTCGAAAGGCTCTCGTGGCATCCCCACCTTCCCCGGTCTCCCCTGCCCTCGTCGCCCGTCTGCGCGAAGCGGGCTGCGTCTTCGCCGAGCAGGAGGCGGACCTGATCGCCTCCGCCGCGCGCACCCCCGACGAACAGGATCGGATGGTCCGGCGCCGCTGCGCCGGCCTGCCCCTCGAACACGTCCTGGGCTGGGCCCTGTTCTGCGGGCTGCGCGTGCGCGTGGACGAGGGCGTGTTCGTGCCCCGCCCGCGCACCGAGTTCCTGGCCCGCCAGGCCCGCGCCCTGCTCACCCCCGGCGCCGTGGCCGTGGACCTGTGCTGCGGTTCGGGGGCCCTGGGCGCGGTCCTGGCGCACACCCGCGCCGACATCACCCTGCACGCCGCCGACATCGACGCCGCCAGCGTGGCCTGCGCCCGGCGCAACCTGCCCGGGCACCGGGTGCACCGGGGCGACCTGTACGACGCCCTGCCCCCGGATCTGCGCGGCCGCGTCCAGGTGCTGGTCGCCAACGTGCCCTACGTCCCCACCGACCGGATCGCGCTGCTGCCCGCCGAGGCGCGCGTGCACGAGGACCGGCGGGCCCTGGACGGGGGACAGGACGGGCTGGACCTGCTGCGCCGTGTGGCAGCCGACGCCGGCCGGTGGCTGGCTCCGGGCGGCCGGGTGCTGGTGGAGGTGGGTCAGGAGCAGGTTCTGGCCGCGCGGGAGGCCTTCGTCCGAGGCGGTCTGGCCTGTGAGGTGGTCTCCTGCCCGGAGTGGGAGGCCACCGTGGTGACGGGCACCCGCTGACCGTCCGGACCCCCGTGTACGCCGTGCCCGGGTGGACCGTCGCCGCGCCCCGCCCGGGCACGGCGGTCAGGTGTCCTGGTCGTCGGACCTCTCGGACATCCGGTCGCGTACCTGGGTCAGGGTCTGGATCAGCTTGTCCAGGTAGGGGCGGTCCCCGCTGTCGTCATGCAGGTGCAGGGTCACTCCGGGCGCCACGTCGACCAGGGCCAGGGCCAGGAGGTCGGGGTGGTCCCGGCGCCAGAACACCTTGACGTCCTCGGCGTTGGGTTGGCTTATGGAGAGCTTGACGGTGGTGGTGATCGAGGTGGTGCTCACGGAGTTCCTCCTGGAGGCGACGGGGTCGCTGCGTTCGGGTACGGCGGTGCGCTGCCGCTCGTGAGGCTTCGTCGCGGGGCCGGGTCGGAGGCGCCACTCCTGTGGGCCCGGTGTCCATGGGCGTGACCTCTCCCCCCTTACCTACCCGCGGGTGGGGGCGCCGCCCCTTTTCCGGCCTGCCGGTTCGTGCGGACCGGCCGCGCGCCACGTTTCGGTCGCCGCCGCACCGTGTACGACGCATCCTGGAGGTATGCACGCTCCCGACGCCACCCGCCTGGCCGCCCTGGCCGCCCTGCTGGCCGACCCCACCCGCGCCGGGGTGTGCCTGGCGCTGCTGGACGGGCGCGCCTGGACCGCCGGGGAGCTGGCCCGCCACACCGGTGTGGGTGCCTCCACCGTCAGCGAGCACCTGACCCGGCTGGTCGAGGGCGGTCTGCTCGCCCAGGAACGCCAGGGCCGCCACCGCTACGTGCGCCTGGCCGACGAGGCGGTGGCGCATCTGGTGGAGGCCCTGGCCGCGCACGCCGACCCGGGCCCGGCCCACCAGCGCCCGCGCACCCTGCGCACCGTGCACGCCGACCGGGCCCTGGCGCGGGCGCGCACCTGCTACGACCACCTGGCCGGAGGGCTGGGCTGCGCCGTCACCCGGGCCATGACGGGGCGGGGCCTGCTGACCCAGGACACGGGGTTCGCGCTCACCGAGGCCGGGGTGGCCTGGTTCGCCGAGCAGCGGATACCGCTGGCGCGCGGGGGAAAGCGCCCGCTGGTGCGCTCGTGCCTGGACTGGACCGAACGCCTGCCGCACCTGGCCGGAACGGCCGGGGCGGCGCTGTGCCGCCACGCGCTGGACGCGGGGTGGTGCGCGCGCGTGGGTTCGGGGAGGGCGTTGCGGATCACCGAGCGGGGTGAGCGGGCCTGGTATGAACTCCTGGGGGTGCGGGCCGCCGCGCTCGGCTGAGCACCGCGGCCTCGTGTGGTCCCCGCTTCGCGGCATGGACCGCGGTGGTCGACGGCGTTCCCGGCCCGCGCTGGCAGCCGCCGGCGGCCTCGCCCTGCCGTGGGTTCCGTCCTGCGCCTCACTCCGGAAGGGCGCCGACCGCTCGGCCGGGCAGGGCGGCCCCGTCCAGCAGGGCGCGGGCGCGGCGTTCCACGTCCTGGACCTCCCGCGCGCACGCCCCGGCCAGCCACGGCTCCCCCTCGGCCAGGGCGTGGGAGGCGCGCAGCGCCACCAGGCTGCGCGCCAGGCGTCGGTGCGCGGCCGCGTCGGCGCCCGCGCACTCCCGCGCCCGGGCGAGTTCGCGCTCGCACGCGGCCAGGGCCTGGCTCAGGTGGTCCCCGGCGCGGCGGTTGGCGACCGCCGCGCACACCAGGAGCCCGACCGCGGCTCCCAGCACGGTGGCCCACAGCCGCTCGGCCGCCAGCCCGTCCGCGCCCGGGTCGGCGTCGGCCAGGCCCGACAGGGCCAGGGTGAGGGGGGTGACGAACACGATGGCGTAGGAGTAGTTGGTGGTCACCACCAGTTCGGCCGCCATCTGGCACGCCACCACCAGCGCGATGACGCCCAGCGGGGAGTAGTCCAGGCTGAAGAGCACGGCGGCCAGCGCCACGCCCACGACCGTGCCCGCGCCGCGTTGCAGGGTGCGGTGCCAGGTGGTGGTGACGTTGACGGCCTGCAGGACCGATCCGGCCGAGACGGCGGCCCAGTAGCCGTGTCCCATGCCCAGCGCCCAGGCCAGGGCACCGGCCAGCAGGCAGGCCAGGACGATGCGCACCACCGACACCGGGGTGGGCGAGGGCGCGCGCAGTGCGGCGCGCAGGCGCTCGACCGCCCCGGGCGGGGGTGCGTGGTGGCGGCGCAGGTGTGCGGCGGCCTGGGACAGGGCGGCGTGCTCGTCGGCGCCGACCAGGGGTTCGACGGCGCGTTCGGTGCGCAGGCGGCGGGCCAGTTCGCTCATCTCGGCGGCGGCGCGGGCGTCGGTGACGCGGTCTCCGGTTCCGGTGAGCAGGGTTTCGGCGCGGGCGGTGAGGACCTCCAGGGCCTGGCGGGTCGGGGTGTGCCCGGGGGAGGACAGCAGGACGTGCCAGGCCTGGTGGAGGGCGGTCTCGGCACCGGTGCGGGCGGGGGGTGCGGGGTGGCGCAGGTGGCGGGCGAGGGCGTGCAGGGCGCGGGCGACCGCCAGGCGTTCGGGGGCGGTGGGATGGACCAGGGCGCCGACCAGGGCCAGGGCCCAGCACAGGGCGGCCGCGGCCGCGGTGGTGGCCGCCACCACCGGCAGCGCGGTCAGGGGCTGGGGGTTGTAGGCGGCCACCCCGGCGGCGAAGACGAACATCAGCCCGGCCGGGGCGCCGAACTCCAGGGCGTCGGAGAGGTACTTGGCCCCTCCGGCGACCAGGGCCACGACCGTGATGGCGGCCAGGGGGTGGGGGAGCGCGGCCGAGACCAGCGCGCCCAGGGCCACGGCCAGGGTCAGGGTCGCGCCGACCACGGCCAGGAGCCGGGCGCGGCGGGCGTAGGTGTCGTCGCGCGCGTACAGGGCGGTGAAGCAGCCCATGGCGGCGTAGGGGGCCAGGTCGATGCGCCCCGCGGCGTGCAGCGCCAGCAGGGGCAGGGCCACGCACACTCCGGCGCGCAGCGCGGTGACGGCGACGTTGCCGCGCACGGGCCTGGGCGCGAAGGCCCCGCGGGTGGTGAGGGTGCGGCGTAGCGCACCCCACAGGCGATAAAAGTAATTCACAAGTAAATTATCTTAGGATGTTCTGCGGGCCGGACGAACCCCCGCGGGGGGAGAGACCGCCCACTTCCGCCCGGCACCCCGCCCACGGGCACGCCCGCCCGCACCCGGCGACCGGCCCCGCCGCACACGCGAAGGACACCATGAGCGACGCCGTCTCCCGCTTCCTCGACAGCTGGTCGCGCCTGCGCCCCGACCTGGACCTGACCAGCATGGCCGCCATGGGCCGCGTCCTTCGCCTGGCCGCCCTGATGAACAACGCCACCGAGGACGGACTCGCCGACGCCGAGGTCACACGCCCCGAGTTCGAGGTCCTGGCCGCCCTGCGCCGCTCCCCCCACGGACTGCGCCCCCGCCAGCTCACCCGCGAGACCATCTCCTCGGGCGCCGCCACCACCAAACGCCTCACCCGCCTGGAGGCCGCCGGGCTCATCACCCGCACCCCCCTCGAACGCGACCGCCGCGAGGTCCAGGTCCGCCTCACCGAACGCGGACAGGCCCTGGCCGACACCCTCTTCGCCGGACAGCTCGACCGCGAGGCCGACCTCCTGCGACCCCTGACCGGCGACGAACGCGCCCAGCTGGCCGACCTGCTCTCCCGCGTCCTGTCCCCCATCGACCGCGCCTGAACCCCGCGCCGACGAGCGCCGGCGGCGCGCGGCCCCACCCGCCGCCGGCCGGGACGGCCGCGTCGACTGAGCCGGGCTCGCGGCTCCGGCCCGCGGCGAGTGGTCGGCGCCAAAACCACGGGCACACCCCGCCGGGGCCGTGCGAGGATGGCCGCCCACCCCACCACACCCCTCAGGAGTGCCATGAGCGCGCCCGCCGTCGACCTCGCCCGCGCCGTCCCCGACCTGCTCGGGCGCCCCGGCCCCGCCCGCGCCGTCCAGCGCCTGCGCGGCGGCTCTAAGAAGGGCGTCTACCGCCTGGCTCTGGACCAGACCACCGTCATCGCCTACCTGTGGCACGACAGCGAGGACTACTGGCCCGCCACCGCGCACGGCGCCGACCCGGCCGACCCCTTCTCCCACGCCTCGGGCGCCGACCTGTTCACCGCCGCCCACCGCGCCCTGACCGACCTGGGCGTGCGCGTCCCCCGCCTGTACGCCCTGGACACCAGCGGCGCCCACCGCCCCGGCTGCCTGGCCGTCCTCGAGGACGTCCCCGGTCCCACCCTCGAAGAACTCCTGCACCGCGACCCCCGCGCCGCGCGTCCGGTCCTGGACCGCCTGGGCCGCGACCTGCGCACCATGCACGCGAGCACCGACACCGCCTTCGGCAAGGTCGCCCACCTGGACGCGGGCGGCGCCGCCGACGCCCCCTCCTGCCACCAGCTGGTCCTGGACCGGGCCCTGACCGACCTGGACGAGGCCGCCCACCGCGACCCGCGCATGCGCCGGAGCCGCGAACGCCTCACCGCCACCCTGCACACCCTGGCCGCGCGCGTGGAACCCCGCCGCGAACACGCGCTCATCCACGGCGAACTCGGACCCGACCACGTCCTGGTCGACGCCCAGGGCGCCCCCGTCCTGATCGACATCGAGGGGCTGATGTTCTTCGACGTGGAGTGGGAGCACGCCTTCCTGCGCCTGCGCTTCGGCGGGCACCACCCGCGCCTGGCCACCCGCCCCCTGGACCCGGCCCGCACCGCCCTGTACGAACTGGCCCTGCACCTGTCCCTGGTCGCCGGTCCCCTGCGCCTGCTCGACGGCGGCTACCCCGACCGGGCCCTCATGCTCGGCATCGTCGAGCACAGCCTCCACATCGCGCTGGCCACCACCGCCTGACACACTCGGTACCCATGGACGACACCATCACCGACCTGTGGAGCACCGACACCGTCTGGCTCAACACCGCCCAGTACGGCATCCCGCCCCGGCCCGCCCACCAGGCCCTGGCCGACGCCGTGCGCTCCTGGCACACCGCCACCGGGAACCCCGCGGCCTGGGGGCGCGAACTCGAACAGGCCCGCGTCAACCTCGCCGCCCTGGTGGGCGCGCCCGCCGACGACCTCACCCTGGGCGCCAGCACCGCCCAGATCGCCGGGACCATCGCCGCCAGCCTGCCCGACGGCGCCCGCGTCCTGGTTCCCGAGGGGGACTTCGCCTCGATCGTCTTCCCCTGGCAGGCCCAGGCCGACCGCGGCGTCACCGTGGAGGCCGTCCCCCTGGACCGCCTGGCCCAGGCCGTGGACGCGCGCACGCACCTGGTCGCCTTCAGCACGGTGCACTCGGCGAACGGACGCCTGGCCCCCACCGGCGACATCGTCGCGGCCGCCCGCGCCCACGGCGCCCTGGTCGTGGCCGACGCCACCCAGGCCGCCGGATGGACCCCCCTGGACGCCACCGTCTTCGACGCCCTGATCGCCTCGGCCTACAAGTGGCTCATGGCGCCGCGCGGCCTGGCCCTGGCCTACCTGTCCCCCGGCCTGCGCGCGCGGCTGCGCCCCAACAACGCCGGCCCGGCCGCCGCCCGCGACACCGCCTCGGCGATGTACGCCGCCCGGATGGACCCGGCGCCGACCGCCCGCGCCTTCGACACCTCGCCCAACTGGTTCGCGGCCGTGGCGGCCGCAGCCTCCAGCCGGGTCCTGCTGGAGGCGGGCCTGGAGAGGGTGCGCGCCCACAACACCGCCCTGACCGACCACTTCCGCGCGGCGCTGGGGCAGGAGCCCGCGCACTCGGCCATCACCAGCGTCGACCTGCCCGGCGCCTCCGAGCGCCTGGCCCGGGCCGGGGTGGTGACCACCGAGCGCGGGGGCCGCACCCGCCTGTCCTTCCACCTGTACAACACCCTCGACGACGCCGAGCGCGCCGCCAAGGCCCTGCTCCAGCCCTAACACGGGGGGGCGCGCCCCGCCGGGCGCGCATCCCGCCGCCCCACCGTCGCGGTCGGCCGCCTTCCCCGACACGGGAGGGCGGCGGAGCGGGACTCAGCCCCGGCCTGCCTGGAGTTGCTGGACGCGCAGCCGCAGCACCTCCGGTGCCCACCGGCCGTCGTCGCCGGGGAGGGGCACCACGTGCAGGGCCAGGCCGTCGACGAGCGCGTGGAGTTCGCGCGCCAGCCCCGGCCGGTCCGCCCCCAAAGCGGCGCAGGCCCGTTCGCGCAGTGGGCGGTGACATGGCCGAGGTCGCACCGCGCCTGGACCCCAGCGAGATCACCGCGATGGCCGCGGGCGTGATCGTCGGGGACATCCCGCGGCTCATGGCAGTCGCCGACACTCCCTGACCAGCAGGGAGGGGGCGCACCATGCGGACCACGACCTGCGCCACCGCCCGTCCGACCGCGGCCGTCCCGGCCCGTCAGGGCCCCGTCGGCGGTGCGCCCATCGCCGCGGCCAGGAACGTGACCGCCCAGCGCCGGGCCGCCTCGCCCGCTTCCGGGGACGGGCAGTCCGGGGTGGGCCGCTGGTGGACCTCGACACGGTCCACGGCCGTCACGGCGAGGACACCCCGCATCCGGAACCACAGCTCCTCCGGGGAGAGGCCGGGCAGTGCGCGCGCGAAGGCGGCCAGGTAGCGCTCACGGACCGTGTCCTGACCCGCACCGGCCCAGCTGCGCACCTCCTCGGCCGGGTCGCTGAGGATCATCACGATCAGCCGGGACCGGCGGGCGCCGCCCTCGTCGCCGGCCGGCATCCCGTCGAACAGCGGCCCCGCGAACGCCTCCACCAGCTCGGTGACCCCGGGGTCCGCGGTCTCGGCGAGTAGCCGGTCGAGCCCGGCGCACTGCGCGGCGTTGATGGGCTCGACCACCCGGCGGGCGACCGCGGACATGAGTTCCGCCTTCGACCCGAAGTGGTACCCGACGGCGGCCAGGTTCGCTCCGGCGAGGTCGGTGATCGCGCGGACCGAGGTGCCGCGGTAGCCGCGCTCGGCGAAGAGGCGCTCGGCCGCGTCGAGGATCTGGGTGCGGGTGTCAGGTGGTGCCATGCCTGCGTACACTACAGACATCTGATTCAAACGAACGTATGATTTAAACGAACGTACGGAAAAGGTGGCCATGAGAATACTCGTGTACGGTGCCGGGGTCCTCGGCAGCGTGTTCGCAGCCCGCCTGCATGAGGCCGGGCACGACGTCGCCCTCCTCGCCCGGGGCGGGCGCCTGGCCGCCCTGCGCCGACACGGCGTGCAGCTCGTCGAGGAGGACGGCCGGGCCGTCCGGCGGGTACCGGTTCCGGTGGTCGAGCAGCCGGACGGCGGGTACGACCTGACCGCAGTCCTGGTCCGGGCCCACCAGGCGGACGCGGTGCTGGAGTCGCTCGCCGGCCTCGACGGTGACGTGCTGTTCCTGCACAACTGGGCTGGCGGCCCGGAGCCGCTGGGCGCGGTGATCGGGCACGAGCGGGTGCTGCTCGGCTTCGGCACGGCCGGCGGCACGATGGACGGCGACGTGGTCCGCTACCGCGCGCCCGGTTTCCTCACCCGCCGGGTCGCGACACCGATCGGCGAGCCCGACGGCCGTACCACCCCGCGACTCGAACGCATCGTGCGCACGTTCCGCACCGCCGGGATCAACACCAGGATCGAGCCGAGGATGGACGCCTGGCTCACGACGCACGCCGCGTTCGGGGTACCGCTCGGGCAGGCGGTGCACACGGCGGGCGGCCCGGTGGCGCTGTCCCAGGACCCGGGCGCGGTCCGCGCCATGCTGCGCCTCATGCGGCGGAGCCTGACCGCCCTGCCCGGGCCGCCGGTGCCCCGCGGGCTGGCCGCGCTGCACACCCTGCCGGAAGGCCTGCTCGTGGCCGCGCTGCGGCGCTTCCTGCGGAGCCCGACGGCCGTGCACAGCGGACTCAGCAACACCTCACCCGCAGAGGCGGCCGAACTCGCGCGGCTGGCCGAGCAGCTCGGCGCCCGTACGCGGGCCCGGTAGGCGGCAGAGGGCCGCTGGAACGAGGAGTTCGACCTGGTCACCATGACCGGCCACGCCTTCCAGGAACTGCGTGCCGACGAGGAGGTCGGCGCCGCGCTGCGGGCGATGCGCCGGGCCCTGGCCCCGGGCGGCCTGGTGGCCTTCGAGACCCGCAACCCGGCCGCGCGCGCCTGGCAGAGGTGGACCCCCGCCCACCCGCACCAGGTCACCACCGCCGACGGTGTGCGCGTGAGCGACGTCCACGACGCCGCCGCTCCCACACCCGAAGGACTGGTGACCTTCACCAGCACCACCACCCGCTCCGACTCCTCCCTCCCCTTGCGCACCGTGAGCACCCTGCGCTTCGTGGAGGCCGACCACCTGGACCTGCTGCTGGAGCGGTCCGGGCTGCGGGCCGTCGAGCGGTTCGGGAACTGGGACCGCTCGCCCCTGACCGCGTCCAGCCCCGAGATCATCACCCTGGCCCGAACCCGCTGACCACGCGTTCCACGCCCCAGACCCCGACGCACACGGGGCCTGGGGCGTCGTCGTGTGGGGTGGCCCACACCGCCTTGACGCGCCCAAAGTCGTCAATAAACTTGAGTCCATCAGCATCAAGCCGAGGTTTTTCGGGGGTTCTTCCATGCTTCTCACCCGCACCATCCCCTTCGACGTCACCACCTCCACCGCTTCCGCCGCGCGCAACGCCGCCATGGACGCGGTGCGCACCCAGGACGCCCTCGTGGTCCGGATCGACCTGCCCGGCGTGCCCGCCGACGGCATCGACCTGGAGGTGGAGGGCTCGGTGCTCACCGTCCGCGCCCAGCGCCCCGAGCGGACCGAGGAGGGCCGCGTCCTGGTCGGCGAGCGCCCCACCGGCACCGTCACCCGCCGCCTGCGCCTGGGGCAGGACCTGGACACCGAGCACATCGAGGCCGACCACACCGACGGCGTCCTGACCCTGCGCGTCCCGGTCGCCACCAAGGCCCAGCCGCGCAAGATCCTCCTGGGCCAGGGCGGCGCCACCGCCTGACCCGGCAGAACCGACAGGGGGTGTGAGGACCACGGGGGACCTCACACCCCCTTCTTCTTCGTGCGCGCCCGCCTCCGCGGCTTGCCCCGGGGGCGGGCGCTGTGCCATTCTCGGAATTGGGCGAGTGACCAATACATTCGCCCAAGGCGATCGACCAAGAAGCGGGACGCACATGGCACCACGCGGCGAGGACGTCAAAGGCCGCCTGCTCCGGGCAGCGGCCGAACTCATCAGCGAACGCGGCTGGTCAGCGGTCAGCACCCGCACACTCGCCGACCGCGCGGGCGTGGGCCCCGGCCTGGTCCACTACCACTTCCCCTCCCTCCAGGCCCTGCTCACCCAGGCCGCCACCCAGGCCATCACCGCCATCGTCGAGGAGGCCGTCCACCTGCTGGGCCCCACCACCACACCCCACCAGGGACTCGCGCTGATCCTGCGCGAGCTGGACCGCTACCCCGGCGACGACCCCGCCTCCCACCTGGTCACCGAGACCTACCTGGCCGCCACCCGCGACCCCCACCTGCGCCGGGCCGTCACCGGCGTCCTGGACCTGATGCGCCGCCACCTCACCGACTGGCTCGCCCACGCCGGCGTCCCCCAACCCCGACAGACCGCCACCGTCCTGGCCGCGACCCTGGACGGCGTCCTGCTGCACCGCGCCCTCACCCCGGACCTGACCTCCACCGAGATCGAACCCGTCCTGCGCCGCCTGCTCACCCACCACACCCCAGGAGCACACCCATGAGAGCGATCGTCTGCGGAGCCGGAATCGCCGGACTGGCCGCGGCCCACCGCCTGCACACCCACGGCTGGCAGGTCACCGTCCTCGAACAGGCACCCGGCCCCCGCACCCAGGGCTACATGATCGACTTCTTCGGCCCCGGCTACCGGGCCGCCGAACTCATGGGCCTACTGCCCCGCCTGCGCGAACTCGGCTACGACATCGACCACGCCACCTTCGTCGACCGCGACGGCGCCCCCCGCGCCACGCTGGGCATCCAACAGTTCTCCCACCTGGGCGTGGTCTCCCTCATGCGCCCCGACCTCGAACGCGCCCTGCGCGAAACCCTGCCCCCCGACGTGCCGGTGCGCTACGACGCGGCCCTGCACCGCGTCCAGGACCACGGCGACACCGTCGAGGTCACCCTCGCGGACGGCCGCACCCTGACCGGCGACCTGCTCGTGGGCGCCGACGGCATCCACTCCACCGTGCGCGCCCAGGTCTTCGGCTCCGCGACCGACCACCTGCGCTACCTGGGCTTCCACACCGCAGCCTTCGTCTTCACCGACCCCGACATCCACGCCCGGATCGACGGCGGCTTCTACCTCACCGACACCACCGGCGCCCAGATGGGCCTGTACGGGCTGCGCGACGGCCGCGTAGCCGCCTTCACCGTGCACCGCAGCCCCACCCCCGACCGGCCCGCCGACCCGCGCGCCGAACTGCGCCGCACCCACGCCGACCTGGGCTGGCTGGTGCCCCGCGCCCTCCAGCACTGCCCCGACCCCGAACACGTCTACTACGACCAGGTCTCCCAGAGCGTGGTGCCCCGCTGGAGCCGGGGACGCACCGTCCTGCTCGGCGACGCCTGCGGCGCGGTCTCCCTGCTCGCGGGCCAGGGCGCCTCCCTGGCGGTGGGCGGCGCGTTCGTCCTGGCCGAACACCTGGCCTCGGCCCCCACCGTCGAGGAGGGACTGAGCCGCTACGAGCACCAGTGGCGCCCCGAGGTCGAACAGCGCCAGCGCGCCGCCCGCCGCACCGCCCGCTGGTTCCTGCCCCCCACCCGCGCCCAACTGCTCCTGCGCCGCCTGGCCCTGCGCCTGACCCGCCTGCCCGGGGCGAGCTGCCTGCTGGCGGGGGCGCTCACCGGCAAGCCCACCCCCGCCGTACACGAGCACACTCCCTTGACCGTCCGCGACTGAAACCCCCCGTGGCACGCGTTCGACCGTGTCCACCGCGGCCCCTGACGCGGCGACGGGCCCACCCCCGGCCGGGGAGAACCGCGGCCTGCCCGGAGCGACCGGCAGAACCCGCCGCACCGACGACGAGGGCCGCGCTCACACGAACCGCCGGGGCCGCCCCGGCACCGTCCTGTCCGAGAGGAACGTGAAGCCGTGCCGTGCGC
Organism: Nocardiopsis dassonvillei subsp. dassonvillei DSM 43111; assembly: GCF_000092985.1. Taxonomy (GTDB): domain Bacteria; phylum Actinomycetota; class Actinomycetes; order Streptosporangiales; family Streptosporangiaceae; genus Nocardiopsis; species Nocardiopsis dassonvillei. The sequence goes on along the minus strand of NC_014210.1, from coordinate 2,399,975 downwards.
CCGCACCGGTCGGCCACGCCCCCACCACCAGGCCCAGGGGCCGACGCCAGGGCCGCGCGGCACGGGCCGAACTCCGACGAGAGGGACCACGACCGTGAAGCCGAACGACCCCCGCTGCTCCCTGTGCGGGCGCCAGTACGACGCCGAGTTCATGACGGGGCTGCCCTGTCGCGTGTTCAGCCGTGAGGACGTCGTGACCCCGGGCTGCCCGGCCCAACAGCACATGATCGCGGACATGGAGGCCACCGCGCCCCGAGCCACCACCCCCGCGGCCGGAGGATGCCTCATGCTCCTCCTGGCACTGCCGACCCTGCTGATCCTCCTGCCGGTGTGAACCGCGCCGCCCCCGCCCCGGCGGCCCGCACCCGCTCACCCGGGCTCGACCACCCGCCGCTCCAGGTCCACCCACCCCACGAACCCCGACGGCGACGCGCACAGCACCCGCCCTCCCGGGTTCAACCGCCCCCCACGGGCGTACCGGCACGCCAACTCCCGCTCGGCGGCCCCGTCCCCGCCGTCCGCGGCCACCAGCAACCGCGCCACCTCGTCGAACACCCCGTCGTCCTCGGCCTGCATGGCCTCCCAGGTGTCCCACAACAACACCTCCTCGCCCTGGCGGTGCGCCAACTCCAACAACACGTAGGCGCGCACGAACCCCGCCCCCCGCCACGGCAGGTCCGGGTGCACCCCGTAGCGGTCGGCGTCCACCTCCCCCGCCCGGTGGGCCAGCCACACCTGCGCCGCGCTGGCGAAGACCGCGCCCCGCGCGGCGGGCGCACGCGGGAGGTCCAGGACATCCACCGGCCACGAACCCGCCGGGTCCAGCTGGGTGTCCGCCCACACCCACCGACCGCCGTCCCAGTACTCGCTCACCACGTGGTCGGTCCCAAACCCCTCGTGCAAGTAGGAGGCGAACCCCACCCGGGTACGCGCCGCCACCCCCCGCTCCCGCAGCGCCGCCACCGTCACCAGCGCGAAATCACGACAGCACCCCACCAGCGGCCGCGCCCGGGGCCGCGTCCACGGCCCCGGGCAGCGGGCCTGGTCGGTGGCCAGCATCGCCTCCACCCACCGGTGGTCGATCTCGGCCAACCGCGCCCCGGTGAACACCTGCCCGCCGCCGCGGTAGTGGGTCACCACCCCGCGCAGCACCCGACCCAGCCCCGCCACGTCCCCCGGCAGGCCCGCCAGCACGCCGGCGTGCCGACCCGGATCGCTGTAGGGGGTGTGCGCCGCCCACCGGTCCACGTCCACCGCGCTCATCCGCGTCCCGCCTGTCTCATCGGCCGCGCCACCAGCGCGAACACCGCGTCCCGGTCCACCTCGTCCCAGGAGGCCTCGTACACCTCACGCAGCGGCCCCGCCGCGTGCGCGCCGCGCTGGAGCATCCACCGCTCCACCGCCCGGTAGGCGCCCATGATCCGCGGATAGAAGCAGTCGCCGCGCCTGACCTCGCACACCGCGCGCACGTGGGCGGCCTCCACCCGGATCACCGTCTCCCCCTCGGGTTCGGCCTGTCCGGTGAAGGGCACCGCCACCTCGATCGGCGCGGGCCCGTCCGGGGTCACCGCACCGTGGTAGACGACCCAGAACCCGGGGCCGGGGCGCGCGCCCTGCCCCACCAGCAGGCGGCGCAGCGCCCGCGCCCGCCCGTGCAGGGTCGCCACCAGGTTCTGCTGGTCGGTGCGGACCCGGACCGCCGCCACCTTGGCCGCCGCCACGTGTTCACCGCGCACCCGCCACACCGGCTCCGGGGCCCGCTCGGCCGCCCCGCCCCAGGACAGGCGCAGCTCGGCCAGGGCCGCGCGCCGCGAACGCAGCGCCTCCTCCTGGGCCCGCCACCACGCCTCGGCCCGCTCCAGGGCCTGCCCGCCCTCCTGGGCCATCACCTCGGCCACCACCGCCAGGGGCATGTCCATCTGACGCAGCAGGCGGATGCTCCGGGCCCGCTCCACCTGGGCGGCGAGGTAGACGCGGTGCCCGCCCGCCCCCACCCGGTGGGGGACCAGCAGACGCGAGCGCTCGTACAACCGCAACGCCTTGGGGGAGAGCCCGCTCGCACGGGCGAACTCCCCCCGGGAAAGCCCCTCGCGGGGCGGTGGGGTGCTCATGGATGCGAGTGTGGCCCCTGCCCCAAGGGCACCGTCAACACCCGCTCGCGTCCCGAGCGCCCGGCGCCCACGACCGGACCATCCGCCACCCGGCCCGCCACGCCGACCCGCGCGCGGCGAAGACCGCGGCCCCGGCGCGCCTACAACCCCCTGACCGCGTCCGCCAACGCCTCCACCTCGGCCTCGGTGTTGAAGTAGTGCACCGAGGCACGCACCGCCTCGTCCACCCCCACACCGGGCTCCCACACCTGGTTCCACAACCGCGACACGCTCACCCGCACCCCGGCCTCCCCCAGCGCCGCACGCACCCCCTCTGCCGCCACACCCTCCACCGCGAACGTCACGATCCCCGACCGCACCCTCCCCCGGTCCAGCACCCGCACCCCCGCCAGACGCCCCAACCGGTCCCGGGCCTGCTCGGCCAGCGCCCCCACCCGCTCCCGGATGGGCTCCATCCCCACCGCCAACGCGTAGTCCACGGCCACACCCAACCCGATCTGACCGGCCACGTTGCGCTCGAAGCTCTCCAACCGGCGCGCGTCCTCACGCACCCGGTACCCGCGCCCCTCCCAGTGCGCCGACGTCACGTCCACCACCGGCGGCTCCCCCAGGTCCGCCCCCGACCGCACGTACACGAACCCCGTCCCCCGCGGCCCGCGCAGGAACTTGCGCCCCGTCACCGCCAACACGTCACACCCCAGCCGCTCCACGTCCAGATCCCACTGGCCCGCCGACTGGCACGCGTCCAACACGAACAACACCCCGAACCTGCGGCACAGCGCCCCGATCCGCTCGGCCGGGTTGACCAGCCCGTTGTGCGTGGGCATGTGGTTGATCGCCACCACCCGCACCCCGCCCCGCGCCAACTCCCGCTCCAGCGCCCCCACGTCCATCACCCCGTCGGCGTCGTCGGGCACCACCTGCACCCGCACACCCCGCTCACGGGCCGCCTTGACCATCCCCAACGCGTTACTGGGGTACTCACTGGCCGTGGTCAGCACCCGGTCCCCCTCGGCGAAGACCACCGACCCGAACGCCAACTCCCACGCCCGCGTCGCACTCTCGGTGAACGCGATCTCCTGCGGGCGCGCACCCACCAACCGCGCCACGGCGGTGTAGAACCCCTCCACCCGCGCCTGCGCCAGCTCGGCCGCCGCGTAACCCCCCACCCGCGCCTCCAGGCGCAGGTGATCCACCACCGCCTCCACCACCACGTCCGGCGGCAACGACGACCCCGCGTTGTCCAGATGCGCCGCCTGCCCAACCCCAGAGGTGTCCGCCCGCACCGCAGCCACATCCACGCCCATCCAGCCCGCCCCTCCCACACACCCCGCACCGTCGCCGCCGAACCTACCCGGCCAACCCCCTCAGCGCACCAGCCCGGCCCGAAAAGCGAACACCACCAGCTGCGCCCGGTCCCGCGCCCCGAGCTTGACCATCGCCCGGCTCACGTGCGTGCGCGCCGTCGCCGGGGAGACCACCAACCGGGCCGCGATCTCCTCGTTGCTCAAACCCTCACCCACCAGCCCCACCACCTCACGCTCCCGCTCGGTCAACACCTCCAACCGCGGCACCCGGCCCCCGCCCGGCTCACGCGAGACGAACGCCGCCACCACCCGCCGCGTCACCGACGGCGACAACAACGCCTCACCCCGCGCCGCCGCCCGCACCGCGGCCAACATCTCCTGCGGGTCGCTGTCCTTGATCAAGAACCCCGACGCCCCCGCACGCAACGCCTCGAACACGTACTCGTCCAGTTCGAACGTCGTCAACACCACCACCCGGGTGTGCGCCAGCGCCTCCTCACCCGCGATCCGCCGCAGCGCCTCCAACCCGTCCACCACCGGCATCCGCACGTCCATCAACACCACATCCGGACGCAGCCGACGCACCAGCTCCACCGCCTGCCCACCATCACCGGCCTCACCCACCAACTCCAGGTCCGCTTCCCCCTCCAACAGCACCCGCAACCCCATCCGCACCAGCGCCTGGTCATCGGCCACCACCACCCGCACGCTCACCGCTCACCCCCCAACGGCAAAGACGCCCCCACCACGAACCCGCCGCCCTCACCGGACCCCACCCTCACCGACCCGCCCACCGCCCGCGCGCGCTCACGCATCCCCGCGATCCCCGACCCCTCACGCACCGGCCCCACCACACCCACTCCCTCATCAACCACCCACACCCGCACCTCCTGCTCCCCGTACACCACCCGCACCCGCGCCGACGCGCCCTCACCGCCATGGCGCACCACGTTCGTCAACGCCTCCTGCACGATCCGAAACGCCGCGTGGTCCACCGCCGCGGGCACCCGCACCGCCTCCCCCTCCCACACCACCTCCACCCGACGTCCCGCCCCGCGCAACTCCCCCACCAACGCCTCCACACGCCCCAACCCCGGCAACGGACCCCGACCCGCCACCTCGGCCCCGCCCCGAAACACCGCCAGCGTGCCCCGCAACTCCTCCAGGGCCGACCGGCTGCTGTCCCGGATCGCGGCCAACGCCACCGACGCCTGCTCGGGCCGACGATCCACCACGTGCAGGGCCACCGACGCCTGCATACTGATCACCGACAGACTGTGCCCCACCAGATCGTGCACCTCCCGGGCGATACGCAACCGCTCCTCGTAGCGGTGCCGGTCCACCTCCTCCTGACGCTCGCGCCGACGCGCCTCACGCCGCGCACGCACGAACACCCCACCGCCCGCGGGAAAGGCCATCACCCCCACCGCGAACACCACCCCCACCAGCGCGCCCCCGTCAACCAACCCCCACCAGGGCTCACGCACCCGCGAGAGCAACCCCACCCCCACCACCAACGGCGCCGTCCACGCCAAGAACACCCCCGCGCCCAGCCGGATCGCGGCCGAGAACACCACCAGCGCGGGCAACACCAACACCGGACCCACCGGGTGACCCGCCCCCACGAACACCGCCGCACCCACCGCGGCCACCACCAACGCCGCCACCGGCCACACACGACGCACCGCCACCGCGCACACCAACACCCCCACACCCACCCACACCGACCAAGGCACCACCACCGCACCCCAGTCCACGTCCCACCCCGGGGGAGGCCCGCCCCGCCAGGGGCCGTGTCCGCCCCCGCCGCGCCGCTGCCACACCACCTGGCCGCGCACGAACCCCACCGCCACCGCGCCCAGCACCACACCCAGCACCAGGTCCACGACCACCCGGCGCACCCGCCTGTCACCACTCACACCACGACCCTAGGCCGCCCGCCCCCGCCTGTCGTGGCACCACAGGCGTAGGCGCCCTACGCACCCGGACGCAGCACAGGTGCCGCCCGCGGGGGGATGACCGCGACCCCCCGCCCCGCGGACAGTGAACCCATGAACACCATCACCGCAGCGACCGCCCTGGCCGCCCACCCCCACTGGGGGCAGGGACCGCCCGCCTTCGTCTTCCCCGGAGCCCTGATGTTCCTTCTGCTCACCCTCGTCCTGCTCGGCGCACTGGCCTTCACCCTGGCCCGACGCGGCCACCGCCCGCCCTGGGCGCCGCGCCCCGCCTCACCCGAGGAGGAGGCCCGCCGCACCCTGGCCGACCGCTTCGCCCGCGGCGACCTGACCGTGGAGGAGTTCATGGAACGCGCCAGCGCCCTGAACTGGACCCCCGGCCACAACGACCGCCCCGGCCGCAGGTAATCCCGCACGCCCACCAGGCCCGGCCGCGCACCCCGCACGGCCGGGCCCCCGCATGTGCCCCACAACCCACACCGATCCGGCCGGGGCACCCCCACCCATCAGCCACAATGGCCAACACACAACCCCGACCGCGAAGGCACGAGCACCACCATGCCCATCCCCAAGGCCGAACTCCACGTCCACATCGAAGGCACCCTGGAACCCGAACTGGCCTTCGCCCTGGCCCGACGCAACGGCCTGACCCCGCCCCACCCCGACGTCGACTCCCTGCGCCGCGCCTACTCCTTCACCGACCTGCAGTCCTTCCTGGACCTGTACTACGCCCTCATGGACGTCCTGCGCACCGAGGCCGACTTCACCGACCTGGCCACCGCCTACCTCGACCGCGCCGCCGCCCAGGGCGTACGCCACGCCGAGATCTTCTTCGACCCCCAGGCCCACACCGGCCGCGGCATCAGCCTGGACACGGTCGTCAACGGCCTCACGGCCGCCCTGAACACCAGCGAACACACCCACAACATCAGCACCACACTCATCCTGTGCTTCCTGCGCGACCGCCCCGCCGCCGAAGCCCTGGACACCCTCCACCAGGCCCGACCCCACCTGGAACACATCAGCGCCGTCGGCCTGGACTCGGCCGAGGTCGGCCACCCGCCCGAGAAGTTCACCGAGGTCTTCGCCGCCGCCCGCGACCTGGGCCTGCGCCGCGTCGCCCACGCCGGAGAGGAGGGCCCCGCCTCCTACATCTGGCAGGCCCTCAACCTCCTGGGCGCCGAACGCATCGACCACGGCATCCGCTGCCTGGAGGACCCCGACCTGGTCACCCACCTGGCCGCCACCCAGACCCCGCTGACCGTGTGCCCGCTGTCCAACGTGCGCCTGCGCGCCGTGCCCGACCTGGCCCAGCACCCCCTGCCCGCCCTGATGGAGGCCGGACTGCTGGTGACCGTCAACTCCGACGACCCCTCCTACTTCGGCGGCTACGTCCACGACAACTACCAGGCCCTGCACACCCACCTGGGCCTGGGCGCCGAGCAGCTGCGCCAACTGGCCCGCAACTCCTTCACCGCCTCCTTCCTCACCCCCCAGCGCAAGGCCCAGCTCATCGCCGAGGTCGACGCCCACCCCCACCCCTGGTAACGACCGCGGCCCCGCCCCGGCCCCCCGGGGCGGGGCCGCCCACCAGCACTCCTCCACCGGCGCCGCACCCGCGGACGGCCGCCTCCGGCCCAGCGGAGGCGGCCACCCGCGCCGCCGCCTCAACCCGCCCAGGTCAACCGCTGACCGTGCTCACCGGCGAAGGCCACCACACGCCCGTCCAACGCCAACGCGAAATCGGTGCCCACCGGCGGACGCGGACCCTCCAACGCGGGCAGCACCGACGCACCCTCGTTCGACACCCAGTGCCCCTCCAACCCCCGCACGGCCTCCACGAACGCATCCCGCGACGCCTCGTCCAGGTAGGCCAGCACCGCGCTGTGCATCACCACCAACCGCGCCCCCGCGGGCACCCGCGCCGCCACCGCCTCCAACTCCCGCACCAGGTCACCGGCCACCAACAGGGGAGGCTCGGCCGCCACCACCCGCGCCGCCGCCCGCAACCGCTCCCGCCGCTCGGCCTCATACGGCCCCGGCCAGACCAGCGCCTCCAACCACCGCACGTCCTCCTCGCGGCGCACGTCCAACGGGTTCAGATCGATCCCCGCCCGCCACACCACCCGCGGCACCCGCCCGGGCACCGGAACCGGACCCGAGGTCGCACACTCAAGCAGCACCGGGCTGCGGGCCGGACCGATCGGCGCCCCACCGTCGAAGGAGTAGCGGTACCGGTCCGGGTACAGGCACAACCCCGCCGACGCCCCCACCTCCACCAGCGCCAACGGCCCCTCCAGACCGGCCAGCACAGGAAGCAGGGTGGCGCACCGGCGCACCTCGTTGGTCTGGGTGTAGCGCTCCAGCACCACCGCCCGCACCTGCTCCCAGTGCTCCAGGAGCCAGGCCCGAAAATCCGCCCACTCCCCCACCGGCCCGCCCAGGAACCGCACCGCACCCAGCAACAGGTTGGGCTGGCGCTTGTTGCCCGCGGGCAGGGAGGCGACCAACCCCAGCACGTGTTCGTCCCCGACCAGGGCCCGGGCGATACGCGCGTACGCCGGAGCCGCACCCTGGGCGTAGCCGTCCGCGAAACCCCGGTACTGCCTCACGATGCTGTCCACAGACGCGTCCACGGCGGCGACATGCTCCACGGCCGCACTCCTTCACTCGGGGGAAACAGGTGCGGTGTTCCTACCCCGCCCCCGCACCCGCCGCCCCGTGACCGCGCTCACCCACCCGCCGAAGACAGCCCTCACACCCCCGCCCTTCCTGCCGCCACCGGGAACCAACCAGCCCCACCAGCCGTTCCACCCAGCGAGACCAAGGACACGAACAGATCACGAGAACTCTCACCCGCGCAGGCCAATCCCAGGCTGGTGACGACCACACCACACGAACGGACACCCGTGAGGATCTCCCACCGAGGCAAGCTCAGCCGCACCACCCACCCCAGCACCACCCCCCTGCCACCCCTGGTGGAGTTCCACGACGTGTCCCTCACCCACAACCGCACCCGCCACCTGGACCACCTCGACCTGACCCTGCACCCCGGCGAACACGTGGCCCTGGTGGGCCTGACCCACGAGGCCACCACCGCACTGACCCGCCTGCTCACCGGCCAGACCACCCCCACCCACGGACGCCTGGCCACCCACACCCGCGCCCACATCCTCACCCCCCACCCCACCCTGGCCCACACCATCACCGGCCAGAGCGCCCCCGAAGCCGACGACCCCCACCTGGCCCACGCCCTGACCCACACCCGCCTGGAAGCACACCGCCTGCACACACCCCTGGACGCCCTACCCCCCGCCCTGCTCCCCCGCGTCCACCAGGCCCGCGCCCTCTACGCCCAACGCACCAACACCCGCCTGCTCGTACTCACCGACCCGCCCGCCCACGACCACGCCCACCCGCCCGCCACCCCTGACACCGGCCTGCTCACCCTCACCCGCCAACCCACCCTGGCCCGCACCGCCGACCGCATCCTGCTCCTGTACAAGGGACGCGTCACCGAAACCGGCACCCACCACCAACTCCTGGTCCGCGGCGGCGCCTACGCACGCCTGTACGCCCTCACCGGCACCCACCGCACCACCGGCCACGCCCTAGGATGAGCACGTGGCACCCATCGTCAAGGAACTCACCGTCGGCCAGGTCGCCGAACGCGCCGGAGTCGCCGTCTCCGCCCTGCACTTCTACGAACGCCAGGGCCTGATCCACAGCCGCCGCACCGCCGGCAACCAGCGCCGCTACCGCCGCGACACCCTGCGCCGGGTCTCCTTCATCCGCATCTCCCAACGCGTGGGCATGCCCCTGGCACGCATCCGCCAGGCCCTGGACACCCTGCCCGACAACCGCACCCCCACCCGTGACGACTGGGCCCGCCTGTCCCAGCAGTGGCGCACCGAACTCGACGCCCGCATAAGCCAACTCATCCGCCTGCGCGACGACCTGACCAACTGCATCGGCTGCGGCTGCCTGTCCCTGGACACCTGCACCCTGTCCAACCCCGACGACGCCCTGGCCTCCGCCGGCCCCGGCCCGCGCCGCCTGATGGTCAACGCCCTGGCACGCGAAACAGGCTGAACACACGACACAGGCGGCGAACACCCGGTGCCCGCCGCCTGCCGTACCGCCCCTTACACCCCGGCGGCCTCGTCGCGTCCGCGCCGCGCCAACGCGTCAGCGCGCTCGTTGCCCTCGTCCCCGCTGTGCCCGCGCACCCAGCGCCACTCCACCTCATAGCGCGAGGCGACCTCGTCCAGGCGCTGCCACAGGTCCACGTTCTTGACCGGTTTCTTGTCGGCCGTGCGCCAGCCCCGCCGCTTCCACCCGTGCAGCCACGAGGTGATCCCGTTGCGCACGTAGGAGGAGTCGGTGTGCACCAGCACCGGCAGCGGCTGGCGCAGGCTCTCCAGCGCCCGGATCGCCGCCATCAGCTCCATCCGGTTGTTGGTGGTCTGCGCCTCGCCCCCGTACAGCTCCTTCTCGTGGCCGCCGTAGCGCAGCCACACCCCCCACCCGCCCGGACCGGGGTTGCCGCTGCACGCCCCGTCGGTGTAGATGACCACCCGCTGCGTCGGCTCCTGGCCGACCTCGTCCCCGTTACGCATGCCGGGCAATCTACCGCCCCCTACGGTCACGAAAAGGCCACAACTCCCGCCAACGGGGCCACAAAAGGAGCCAATCACCCCCAATGGAGCCCCCACACCCGCCACTTCGGCCCGTCAACCCAGCCAAAGGACCCCCCACAGCCACACCAACCAACCACCCCGCCCCACAAAAAAAGGGGGCGTTCCGCACCCGGAACACCCCCGCACACAGCCCCGCTCAGCCAGCCAGCTCCCGCGCCAGCTCCTCGGCCCGCTCCTCACGGCGCGCGAACACGTCGTTGGCCATCTCGTTCATCTTCTTCAGCACCCGCTTGCGCTCACGCGCACTCAACCGGTCCACGTACAACCGCCCCAACGTGTGATCGGTCTCGTGCTGCAAACACCGGGCGAAGTACCCGCTACCGCTGACGACCACGGGATTGCCGTCCCGGTCCACTCCCCGCACCGTGGCGTGCTCGGCCCGCCCCAGATCCGCGTGCGGCCCCGGAACCGACAAACACCCCTCCGACTCCACCACCACCGCGTCATCGGGATCGCGCTCGTCCAACACCGGGTTGACCACATGCCCCACATGACGCACACCATCATCATCAGGGCAGTCATAGACGAACACCCGCAGGTCCACACCCACCTGGCTGCCCGCCAACCCCACACCCTCGGCCGCGTACATCGTCACGAACATGTCGTCGATGAGCCCGGCCAACTCCGCCGAACCCCACATCTGCGGCGCCACATCCACACCACGCCGGTGCAGCACCTCCTCACCCGTCACGGTGATCCGCCGCACCCGGCCGCGCGCCGCCTCCGGAGCCCACTCGGGGAAATCCGCGACCTCCCGGCCCTGAACGACGACGCCAACCCCGCCATGCTCCGACATGGTCCTACTCTCACCACACTTCAACGAAACCAGGAGTTGCCCTGGATCAGACACCGCGCCAGGTAGTCGCGCAACGACACCACCACCAGGCGTCGCCGGTCACTCTCATGGTCCCACACCACAATCCCCGGACCGTAGTCGGTGTGCACGTAGGCGAACTGCGGCCCCATGTCGGAATCACCGAAGAAGATCATCTCGTCGAAGGGCGCGTACAGCTCCAGATAGTCCGGCTCCCGGCGCATCGCCAGGTTGTCCTCCACCAAACGCCGCGCACTCCACACCACCGCGTCCCCGTACTCGTTGGTCACCCCATCGGTCTCACGCAGCAACGAGGCCAGCTCGAAGGGCAGGGGCAGCATCAGGTGCTTCTCCACCTCGGCCAGGGTCACCTCATCGGCCGGATCGCTCAGATCGGCCTCGGGATACATCTCCAGGATCAGTTCACGCCACACACTCCTGATCATCACAGGTCGTGGCAACCCACGGGAAATCGTCGGCGGCGAGTTGCGCCAAAAACCCGAACCCGCACCCGCCGCACCACCCCAAACACCGAACACGCCACCCATATCACGATGCGTGCACAACCGATCACTATCCCACACAATGACCCCATGGCTTCCACCGCACGCATGCTCGCCACCACCGCGCTCGCCGCCGCCCTGACCGCCCTGGGCGCACCGGCCCACGCCACCACCGCGACCACCACCGCCTACCCCGGCCACACCACCAGCCGCTACGTCCCCCTCACCGACGCCACCTCCACCCAAGCCCACGAGGCCGGATGCACCGAAGGACGCACCGGCGCCACCGGCCCGCGCATCCTCTTCTTCGGCACCCAGGAAAAGGACGACACCCTCCGAGAACCCGGCAGGGCGGGAAACTCCACCACACCCCGCTCCGCCTACAGCAAGGCCGCCGCCTACGCCCACCACTGGGCCCAGGGCTTCACCGAGTGCCGCACCGACCAGGCCACCGCCCACCTGGCCCTGGGCGTCAACAACAAGGACGACGGCGGCATCACCGGCACCCACGCCGGACAGCGCTGGGCCGACCTGGTCACCACCGTCAAGGACGCCTCCACCACCGAGGCCGTCACCATCACCGCAGCCCTGGACGCCGAACCCTCCTGGTCCACCCCCGCCTGGGCCCGCGACTGGCTCGCCGCCTACACCCAGGCCACCACCACACCGCTCTACGCCGCCAACTCCGCCGACTCCTGCCCCACCACCGGCTCGGGCGACTGCGCCAACGGCTGGCGCCTGGCCGACGTCCACCACATGGCCGGCGGAGGCAACCCCCGCGTCCACGTCATCCCCCAGATCTACCGCACCGACGGCATCCAGGCCGACCAGTGGGCCAACATCAGCCGCTGGGGCCACACCAACGCCAACGACCCCCTGCGCTTCGCCGGAGCCATGTCCCAGTACACCGCCTGCCAACAGCGCACCTGCAACAACACCGACAACACCCCCCAGCAGTCCTGGGACCAACTCAAGAAGGCCCTGGACGCCCACAGCAGCACCCGCGTCAGCGACCTGGGCCCCGCCACCGACATGCGCTGGCCCTGACAGACCCCCACACCCGCCAGGAGGGCCCCCGCGCACCGCGGAGGCCCTCCCTCACACGTGCCCCCACCCCGCGCCACCACACCCGACAGGGGAGCCCTCACCACCGCACCCACACCCACGAACAGGACACAATAGACACCAGCACACGCACACGCAGGAACGGAAGAGACCACCCATGGCCACCGCACCCCACCACCGCGCAGGCCGCCTCACCACCCTGGCCTACCTCTTCCTCCTGCTCTCCCAGAACATCGCCGCCCTCCTCCTGCTCCCCCTCGTCCTGCTCTCGGCCGTACTCACCCTCACCTGGGTCGGCCTCCCCTTCGTCATCCTCACCGCCCTCCTCCTGCGCACCCTCGCTGACAGCCAACGCCGCACCCTCAGCCACCTACTCATCAAAAACAGCAAACCCCCCCGAAGCCGCACCGCCACCCCAGGCCTACCCACCCCCACCACCCGCCCCCTACACCGCCCCATCGTCTCCGCCTACCGCCCCATCCCCCCCACCGGCATCACCCGCCGCGGCACCGCCATCATCACCGACCCCGCCACCTGGAGAGACCTGCTCTGGCTCATCTCCGGAGCCGCCAGCTTCCTCCTCGTCGCCACCCCCCTCACCCTCATCGCCCACGGCATCGAACAACTCCTCTTCGCCCTCAACCTCACCGGCCCCACCCTCTACGACACCTACACCCCCACCACCACCCTCAACCAACTCATCATCCTCATCCCCGCCCTGGCCCTCATCACCCTGGGCTGGCTCCTCATCCCCCTGGCCGCCGACACCTACCTACGCTTCAACCGCCTCCTGCTCTCCCCCTCCGAAAAAGCCCGACTCACCGCCCGCGTCGCCCACCTGGCCACCAGCCGCGCCCACACCATCGACACCCAGGCATCCGAGATCCGCCGCATCGAACGCGACCTCCACGACGGCGCCCAAGCCCGCCTCGTCGCCCTGGGCATGAACCTGGGCATGGCCGAACAAATCGTCGACAAAGACCCCGAAACCGCCCGCGCCATGCTCACCGAAGCCCGCGAAACCACCCGCCACGCCCTCACCGAACTCCGCGACCTCGTCCGCGGCATCCACCCACCCGTCCTCGTCGAACGCGGCCTCGACGGCGCCGTCCACGCCCTCGCCCTCACCCACCACCTGCCCATCACCGTCACCATCGACCTCCGCGGCCGCCCCGCCGACCCCGTGGAGTCCGCCGCCTACTTCGCCATCGCCGAACTCCTCACCAACACCGCCAAACACGCCCACGCCACCCACGCCTGGATCCACATCAACCACGGCCGCAACCGCCTGGTCATCACCGTCACCGACAACGGCACCGGCGGCGCGGACCCCGCCCCCGGCAGCGGCCTGGCCGGCATCCGCAGACGCCTGGACGCCTTTGATGGCACGATGAACATCACCAGCCCACCGGGCGGCCCCACCATCGTGACCCTGGAGATCCCGTGCGTGTTGTCATCGCCGAAGACCTTGCCCTCCTCAGAGACGGCCTGATCCGACTCCTCCAGGCACACGACTTCACCGTCGTCGCCGCCGTCGACAACGGCCCCGACCTGCACACCGCCCTCACCGAACACAAACCCGACGTCGCCGTCGTCGACGTCCGCCTACCCCCCACCTTCACCGACGAAGGCCTCCAAGCCGCCATCGCCGCCCGCACCCAGATCCCCGGCCTGCCCATCCTCGTGCTCTCCCAGCACGTCGAACAGCTCTACGCCCGCGAACTGCTCTCCGACGACACCGGCGGCGTCGGCTACCTCCTCAAGGACCGCGTCTTCGACATCGGCCAGTTCATCGAAGCCGTCCGCCGCGTCGCCGACGGCGGCACCGCCATGGACCCCGCCGTCATCTCCCAACTCCTCGCCCGCCAGGACCAGAGCGGCCCCCTCGCCCAACTCACCCCCCGCGAACGCGAGGTCCTGTCCGAAATGGCCGAAGGACGCTCCAACTCCGCCATCGCCGCACGCCTCTACATCACCGAAAAAGCCGTCAGCAAGCACATCAACAACATCTTCACCAAACTCGACCTGCCGCCCTCCTCCGACGACAGCCGCCGCGTCCTGGCCGTCCTGGCCTTCCTCAACGGCCAGTAACCACCCCGCCCACACCGGTTCGGCCCCCAACACCCGCCCAGCCGGACCACACGTGTGCACCCACAGCGTCCAACACCGGCTACCGCGCCACCAGCACGGCGGTCACCGCACCCGACCCCCGGCCCAGGCACTCCACGGACACACCGGCACGGCCGCACCGACCGCCATACACACGCCAAAGGCCGCGGCCCAGACCACCCGGCCCGGACCGCGGCCACCGACACCGCCGCCTACTACCCCCTACTGCTGCTCACGCCGCACCCGGTACAACCCGTCGATCTCCTCCGCGAACGCCCGCAACACCGCCTCACGCCGCAACTCCCCCGACGCGTGCACCAACCCCGACTGCACCGTGAACTCCTCCGCCAACACATGAAACGACCGCACCGCCAGATGACGAGGCACACTCCGATTGGCCTCGTACACCAACCCCTGCACCTCACGCAGCAGCTCACGGTCCCCCGCGATCTCCTCCGGCGCCATCGCCAACGGCCGACCGTTCACCAACCGCCAGTACTCCAACTGGTCACGCACCAACGTCACCAACGCACTCGCGAACGGCCGCCCCTCCACGATCACCAACACCTGACTGATCAACGGATGGGCACGCAACCGCGCCTCGAACTCCGCCACCAGCTCCGCGTCCCCCCGCTCCACACGCTGGTCCTGCGGCTCCACCACGGCGGGCTCCCCGCCCCCAGCCGGATCCACCGCGGCGAACGCCGCCGTCACCGCCAGCATCTCCCCCGAACCCCCATCCGAGGCCGCACCGGGCTCCTGCTCCACCGAAGCCTCCAACGCGCGGCCCTCCAACGCACGCGCATCCCGCCGACGCACACCCTCCTCGGAGTCACGCCGCTGCTCCTGCACCGGACGACCCTCCAGCACACGCCCCTCAGACTCCGGCAGCACACGGCCCTCCAACGCAGGCGCCTCATCCGCCCCGCGCGCCACGAACCGCCCCGCCAACTCCTCCGTCGCCGCCTGCACCCGCAACCGGCCCGCCACACTCACGACCCCGTCCGCGTCCACCTCACCCGCGTACCCCGTCGCCAACCACCCCTCACGAAACGCACTCCGCGAGGCCTCACCCTCACCCCAGTACCCCGAGAACACCGCACCGCCGCGCACATGGATCTCGCCCTCACGCGACACCCACACCTCACGACCCTCCAGGGCACGCCCCACCGTCCCCGGAACCCGGTCCCCCACAGCACCGGCCGCGAACACACCCCCCGCCTCGGCCGTACCGAACGCCTGCACCACCGGAATCCCCACACCGCCGAAGAAGGAGTCCAACCGGTCCGACAGCCCACCGCCCCAGCACACCGCCAGATGCACCCGGCCACCGAACAACTCCCGCACCCGGGAGAACTGCCAGTCATACATCGTCCGCGACAACCGCTGCCACGCACTCCTGCGCGGCGACCGGTCGAACTGCACCGCCGACTCCACCGCCGCGTTGAACGTGCCCAACGAGTCCCACCCCGTCGAACGCGCACTCCCCCGCTCCGCATCGAAGACACCCTGCAACACCTGGGCCGAACACACCAGCACCGTCGGCTTGAACGCCTCCATCTGCCGCACCAAACCCGTCGGGCCCGCCAACCCCACACGCACACGCCCCACCATGCACGCCACCAACGAAGCCAACCCCGAGATCTGCGACAACGGCAGATCCAACAACGTGCTCGCCCGGCCCTCAGGCAACTCCGACAACCGCGGCCACATCCGGTCCACCACATCCGCCGCAGCCGACAACAACGCCCCGTGCGACAACACCACACCCCGCGTCAACCGCGACACCGTACTCACCGGATACAGCACCACCGCCACATCCTCGGCCACCGCCCCGTCCCGACGAAACCGCACCGACGACGCGTCCATATACGCACCCAGCGACACCACACCCGCCAGACCCGCGTCCATCCGCCACACCCGACCCAGGTCCGGCAACTCACGCTGCAAACCCGACACCGTGCGCAACAACCGCTCACCCTGCACCACCGCAGCCGCCGGACGCGTCTGCCGCACCACATGCGTCAAACGCTCCGCCGACACCGACTCCGGCAACGGCACCAACACCGCACGCACCGACCACACGGCGAACGCCAACCGCACCCAGTCCTGATGCGACCCCGACACCACCACGATCCGGTCGCCCTCACCCACACCGGCCGCCACCAAACCCTTGGCGACCGCCGTCACCTCCGTGGCGAACCCGCCGGCCTTCACCCGCTCCCACCGGCCGCGCTCACCGCGCACGGAGAACACCTCCGCATGGGCCTCCTCCGTGGCCACCCCGTACACCAGGTCGCTCAGCCCGGAAAGACCCCGGGCCCACATACCAGGAGTGACACTCGGACCGCCCATACCCACTCATCCTCTTGCCGCATCGGAAGACAGGCCGAACAGGCCCACCTCAATCGGGGGATTGCGACCTACTGTGCCCATTTCCCCACCACACGGCAACCCGGAACGCAGACCCGCAACGCCCCAGCACACACCACGGCCACGACCCACCCGGCCCGGCACCCCCAGGGCCCCGGCACACCCCACCCACAGCGCCCGGGCCCACACCACCGAAAAACACTCACCGCACCTTCGTGCGCACCGACCACACATACGCCAGCAGCGACAGCACCGCCACCGACACCATCACCACCGCCATACTCACCAACGACGGCTCACCCGTCTCCGTCAGCCCCGCCAGCGACGCCACACCACCGCCCAGCGCGAACTGCAACGCACCCATCAACGCCGAAGCCGTACCCGCCACCGCGGCCGGCTGCCCGTCCAGAGCCGTCACCGTCGCGTTCGGCATGATGAAACCGACACTGAGCATCATCAGCGCGAGCAGCGCCACGACCATCCACAACTGGGCCACACCCAGCACCGCCAGCGCCGCCAACACACCCACCGAGGCAAGAGCCAGCACCAGACCCATCCCCAGCCGCCGCAGCGTCTCCACACGACCCACCAGGAAACCGTTCAGCTGCGTACCCGCCATCATCCCCAGCGCGTTCACCGCGAACAGCCCCGCGTACAACTGCGGCGAGACACCGAACTCCGTCTGCGACACGAACGAGAACGCCGACACGTACGTGAACAACATCCCGAAACTGAGCCCCATCGTCAGCACCGGACCCACAAAACGCGGCTGACGCAGCAGACCACCCACCGTCACCACCAACTGACGCGGACCCTGCCGACGACGGTCCTGCACCGGCAGACTCTCCGGCAACCACACCAACACCAGCACAAAGCTCAGCGCCGACATCACCGCCAGCACCCAAAAACTCAACTGCCACGGACCCACCAGCAGCAACTGCGCACCCGCCAACGGAGCCAACAGCGGAGCCAGCATCATCACCAGCGCCAGACGCGAGAAGAACCGCACCGCGTCATCACCCGCGAACAGGTCACGCACCACCGCACGACCGATCACCGCACCCGCGGCACCGGCCACACCCTGCACGAACCGCAGCACGATGAACAACGTCACGTCCGGCACGAACACGCACAGCACCGACGTCACCGTGAACAGGGCCACGCCCACCAACAGCGGACCACGACGCCCCACGGCGTCGCTCAACGGCCCGATCACCAGCTGACCCACGGCCAGGCCCAGCATCATCGCCGTCAGCGTCAGCTGGATCTGCGCCTCACTCGTCCCCAGATCCCGCGTGATCTGGGGGAAGGCCGGAAGGTACATGTCGGTCGCCAACGGCCCGGTCGCCGTCAGCACACCCAGCACCAGCACCAGCAGCGCCACCGACTTGCGCGAGGGCGTCCAGCGCTCACCCGCCTCCGGCTCGGGGGCGGGGGAAGAAACCGGGACAGGGGAAGAGGACCTCTCGACCGCCTCCCGGTCAGGGACCGCGGAGGGGGAGTTCGGGGACTGCACAGGCACTCCAGTTCAGGAACGGGAAAAGCGCCGGAAGGAAGAACCCCGCCGACGACGGACACTTCCATCCCAACATCCCGACCCCGCGGATCGCCTCCTCTTTATCCCCCAGAACGCCTGTGATGTCCGTTACGACCCGAACGGTTACCTTACGAGCCGGTCCAGCAACCGCACGACCTCGCCCTCCGGATCCTCCGTCAGACCACCGTGGATCGGCCCCGGCTGCACGATCGTGCTCCGCGGAGCCGTCAACCACCGGAACCGCTGACCGGGGCGCTCACGACCGGCCGCACCCGCCCCCGCGCCACCACGGCACATCACCTCCACCGCCTCCAGCGCACGCCGCACACCCGCCACGTCCGCCTCAGCGTCCACCGCCAGCAACCGCCGCTCGTCCAACGCCGAACGAGCGCCCAGGAACCCCCGCTCCTGGCAGTACACGATCACCCCGGCGTTCACACACTCACCGCGCTCCAACCGCGGCACCACCCGCAACAGCGCGTACTCGAACACCGCACGCTCACGCCGCTCACCCACACGACCGGTCGTCACCGCGTCGCTGTAACGCCTCGGGGCGCTCATCCCGTCACCTCCGGCAGCCAGGAACGCTCGGCCACCCGGGCCAGCAGGTACCGCACATACGCCGCACGCACATCCCCGGGACCGTCGAACCCGGGCTCGTCCACCAGCCACTCGTCCGGCACCAACTCCACCACACGGCGCAGCAGACCCTCGTCCACCAAGGGCGCCAGGTCCGCGTCCGCGGCGGCCAGGTCCGGCGACGCACCCGACAGCACGTGGTCGGAGGCGTCGTAGGGGCGGTGCACGAACCGGTCGGCGTTGGCCCAGTTGTGGTGGAAGATCAGCGTCGCACCGTGGTCGATCAGGTAGGGGCGCCCGTGCCACAGCAGCATGTTCGGGTTGCGCCAGGACCGGTCCACGTTGCCGGTCAGCGCGTCGAACCACAGCACCCGCCCGGCGAACCCCCGGTCCACCTCGAAGGTCAGCGGATCGAAGCCCAGCGAACCGGGGAGGAAGTCCATCCCCAGGTTGAGCCCGCCGCTGGCCTTGAGCAGCTCCTGCACCTCGGGATCGGGCTCGCTGCGGCCGATCACCGCGTCGAACTCCGCCGTGACCAGCTCCGGAACGGGCAGCCCCAGGGCGCGGCCCAGCTCCCCCGCGACGACCTCGGCCACGAGCGTCTTGCGCCCCTGCCCCGCCCCGAGGAACTTGACCACGTACATCCCCAGGTCGTCGGCCTCGACCAACCCCGGGAGCGAACCTCCTTCGCGCAGCGGCAGCACGTACCGCGTCGCGACCACCTTTCTCAGCACGCGGACCAGCATAGGCAGCGCACGGAGCGCTCGCGCACCGCCGCCTCGACGGGCCCGTCGCTGAGCCGGACGCACGGGGCCGCGGCCCGCCGCCCCTCCACCGCACCGGAACCGCCTCCCGCCATCGCCGCTAAAGGACGCTGAACACGTTCTAGGCAACGTCCCCGTCCGCCGCGACACGCCGAGCGGCTTTCGAAAGGGAGATCCGTGAGGAGGGTGCGGCGTAGCCGCGCGATCTCGTCTTTCTTGTCTTTTTTTAAGAAAAGAACCACCACCTGTACGACGTAGATTTTTAACAGGAACAAGGAAGGGGTCCGGCGCCGAAACCGGACCCCTCACGCGTTTTCCGAGCCGCACGCTTCCCCCGCTAGAGGTTGTCCTCGGGGTCGTCGCCCCACTCGCCTCCGCCCTCCCCCGGCGTGGGCATGACCGGCGTCGGCTCCGCTCCCCCGTCCTCACCGTCCCCCTCCCCCGGGAGCGTCCCCGGCCCCTGCGGGCTCTCCGGGCTCTCCTGCGCCTCGGGGGGCTGCGCCGGGCTGGGCATCTCCGGCGGCGGGAACTGGAGCATCCACCAGTACAGCAGCGACACCAGCAGCAGGATGAGCACCAGCACCAGGCCCAGTCCGCCGATCAGCCACCAGTTGCTCTCCCCCGCCGCCACGGCGCTGTCCCTGCGCCCGGCCCAGGGCGCCCACCGCACCGAGACGGGGCCGCGTGAACCCGCCCAGTGCGGCATCACGACCGGGCCACGCGCGGCCGCCCTGCCCGAGCGCGCCGCCACCTTGAGGAAGTCCTCCGCCGCCGCGCCCGTCCCGTCGTGAGCGAGGGCCACCCACAGCGCCGAGCGCCCGTCCGTGCGGGCCGCGACCACGTCGGGGCTGCGGCGCACCGCCTCGGCGAACCGCTCGCGCGCGCCGCCGTCACCCGCGGCGCCGGAGTCGAGCACGGCGACGCTCACCTGGTTCCCGGACCCGTCCCTGCCCAGGTAGACCACGCCGAGGGAGGAGTCGCGCACCCGCCCCAGCAGGCGGTAACCGCCCAGTTGACGTGGATCACCCTCGTTCAGCCCCATCGTGGGAACCGCCATGTCATCCCCCTTGCCCTCCACTCCGGCCGTCCGCTTCGCCGCGTTGTGTACCGGACTGGTGCCCGCGAAACGGGTAGTGTCACCACAGGTGAGTGATCCACAACCTATCCGGTGCCCCCGCGTCGGGGCTCCCTGCTAGGAAGGCGGCACATGGCAGAGAGCGGAAACGGCTCAGCGCCCTCCGCGGGCCCGGACAGCGCTCCGGGTGAACCGACCCGGCTGCTGCGCGCCGCGCTGCACGAGGTGTCCAGGGTGATCGTGGGCCAGGAGCGCATGGTGGAGCGCTCCCTGATCGCCCTGGTCGCGGGAGGGCACTGCCTGATCGAGGGCGTACCCGGAATCGCCAAGACCCTGGCGGTGTCCACCCTGGCCAAGGTCACCGGGGGTTCGTTCGCCCGTGTGCAGTTCACCCCGGACCTGGTGCCCTCCGACATCGTCGGCACGCGCATCTACCATCCCTCCACCGAGCAGTTCGACGTGGAGCTGGGGCCGGTCTTCGCCAACTTCGTGCTCGCCGACGAGATCAACCGGGCCCCGGCCAAGGTGCAGTCGGCCCTGTTGGAGGTCATGGCCGAGCGGCAGGTGTCCCTCGGCGGGACCACCCACCCGCTCCCCTCCCCGTTCATCGTCATCGCCACACAGAACCCGGTGGAGTCCGAGGGCGTGTACCCGCTGCCCGAGGCCCAGCGCGACCGGTTCCTGATGAAGGTCAACGTCCGCCATCCGCGCGCGCACGAGGAGATGGAGATCCTGCGCCGGATGTCGACCACCCCGCCCACCGCGCACCAGGTGCTCGACCCCGTCACCCTGAGCGAGCTGCAGTCCGACGCCCAGCGCGTCCACGTCCACCAGCTCATCGCCGACTACGTGGTGCGGCTGGTCATGGCCACGCGCGAGCCGGAGAACCACCAGATGCCGGACCTGCGCCAGGTGCTGGAGATGGGGGCCAGCCCCCGTGCCACCCTGGGGCTGGTCTCGGCCGCCCGGGCCCTGGCCCTGCTGCGCGGGCGCGACTACGTGCTCCCCGACGACGTGCGGGTGCTCGCCCACGACGTCATCGCCCACCGCCTGGTGCTGACCTTCGACGCCCTGGCCGACGGGATCACCGCCGAACAGGTGGTGGACCGCATCCTGTCGACCGTGCTGGCGCCGCGGGTGATCTGGGACGAGCCGCCCAGCGGGGAGACCGCCTCCTTCGCCTCCGCGAGGTGAGCCGGTGAACGCACCCGCCATCGGTACCGACCCCCGGCTGCGCGCCGCGCTGCGCCGTCTGGACCTGCGCATCGTGCACCGCCTGGAGGGGCTGCTGCACGGTGAGCACCTCGGGCTGCGCCTGGGGCCCGGCTCGGAGGCGGCCGAGGCGCGCCTGTACCAGCCGGGCGAGGACGACGTGCGGCTCATGGACTGGTCGGTGACCGCGCGCACCGACACCCCGCACGTGCGCGACCTGGTCGCCGACCGCGAGCTGGAGAGCTGGACCCTGCTGGACCTGTCGCCGAGCATGGACTTCGGCACGGGCCTGCGCTCCAAGCACGAGGTGGCGGTCGGGGCGATGGTCGCGGCCAACCTCCTCACCCAGCGGGTGGGCGACCGCTTCGGCGCCCACTTCCTGCACCGGGGCACGATCCGGCGCTGGCCCGCGCGTTCGGGCAAGGAGGCCCTGCTGGCGCTGTTGGCCACGGTGGCCGCGGCGCCGACCGGTGACGAGCGCGAGCCCTCGCCGCACCGGGCGTCCCTGGCAGACGCCATCGGTGACCTGGTGCGGGTGCGCCGCAGGCGCGGCCTGCGGGTGGTGATCTCCGACTTCCTGGACACCCCCGCCTTCGGCGGCGAGGTGACCTGGGAGCGCCCCCTGCGCCAGTTGGCCGCGCGCCACCAGGTGCTGGTGGTGGAGGTGATCGATCCGCGCGAGCTGGACGTGCCCGAGGTGGGCGACGTGACGCTGCGCGATCCGGGCACGGGCATGGTGCGCGACGTGCGGCTGACGCGGGCGGTGCGCGAGCGCTACCGTCAGGCGGCCGAGGGGCAGCGCCGCGCGGTGCGCGACGCGCTGCGCCGGTGCGGGGTGCACCACCTGATGCTAAGGACGGACCGGGACTGGGTACTGGATACGGCACGCTTCGTTATCCACCAGAGGCGTACCGCGCACCACCTGGCCCGCCACACTCCGGGAACGCCCCGGTGAGCGCGGCGGGCCCCACCGAGGAACCGAACGAGGGCGCGGGCGCGGACCCGCGGGACAGAGCCGAGGCACGGGGGATTGAGTCATGACCTTCCTGGAGCCCCAGAGGTTGTGGTGGCTGCTCCTCGTCGTCGTACTGGTCGCCGCGTACGTGTTCGCGCAGACCCGGCGGCGCGAGTACACGATGCGCTTCACCAACCTGGCGTTGCTGGACCAGGTGGCGCCGCACCGCCCCGACGTGCGCAGGCACGTGCCGGCGGTGCTGTTCACGGTGACGATCGGGGTGCTGATCGCCTCGATGGCGCTGCCGGCGATGCCGGTGCAGCAGCCGCGTGAGCGGGCGACGATCATGGTGGCGGTGGACGTGTCGCTGTCGATGGCGGCCAACGACATCGACCCCAACCGGCTGGAGGCGGCCAAGAAGTCGGCCCAGGGGTTCGTGGAGACGCTGCCGGACCGGTTCAACGTGGGCCTGGTGGCCTTCTCCTCGACGGCGACGGTGGTCTCCTCCCCCACCCATGACCACCAGGCGGTGATCGGCTCGATCGAGAACCTCCAGCTGGGTCCGGGCACGGCGATCGGCGAGGGGGTGTTCGCCTCGCTGGAGTCGATCAGCAGTTTCGACGAGGACGCGGACGTGGACCCGCCGCCGTCGGCGATCGTGCTGCTCTCGGACGGGGAGAACACCAGTGGCCGCGACATCTCGCAGGCCGTGGCGATGGCGGCGGAGCAGGAGGTCCCGGTCTCCACGATCGCGTTCGGCACGGGCGCGGCGATGATCGAGATCGACGGCTACCAGGTGCCCGCCGACATCGACAAGGAGGCGCTGCGCGGTCTGGCCTCGGACACCGGGGGGCACTTCTACGAGGCGGAGAGCGAGACGGAGCTGGACGAGGTCTACGAGGACATCGGCTCGTCGCTGGGCACCGAGCTGGTGCACGAGGAAATCGTCACACGTTTCGTGCTGGCGGCGATCGTCCTGGCGATGGCCACCGCCGTGACGTCACTCCTGTGGTTCCAGCGGCTCCCGTGAGCGGGAGGGGGTCCGCGGACCCCCTCCCGCACGGGCCTCGGGTGACGTGGGCCACATCCCTTTAGGTGGGGTTTACACCGTTCCTGTTATGTCCACGGGTTAGCGTGGGCATGTTTTGTCCTGCCCATCACATGAGGAACGATGCCGAACACACCCGCAGTGCCGACGGCGATCTGCTTTGACCTGGACGACACCCTGATCGACGATCTCGCCGCGTCGTCCACGGGGCTCCGCGCGGTCATGGACCGGCTCGGCCACCCGGACTTCGGAGCAGCCCGCAGTCTGTGGGACGTGCAGACCGAGATCTCCTTCGGTTCCTACCTGCGCGGACGCCTGAGCCTGGAGCAGCAGCGCCGCGAGCGGATCCGGGCCCTGGCCGTCCAGGCCGGTCACCCCGACCTCGCCGACCAGCACTGCGACGAGTTGTACCGGATCTACCTGGAGGCCCACCGCTCGGCGTGGCAGGTCTTCCCCGACGCGATCCCGGCGCTGAACGCGCTGGCCTCGGCCGGATACCGCCTGGCCGTGGTGACCAACGGCATCGAGTCCCTCCAGCACGCCAAGCTCCAGTCCATGGAGCTGGCCCCCTACTTCCACGCCGTGGTGTGCACCGACACGGTCGGAACGGGCAAGCCGGACCCGCGCATCTTCCACACCGCCGCCCAGCGCCTGGGTGTGGACCCCACCGCGTGCTGGCACGTGGGGGACCAGATCCAGGCCGACGGCGTGGGCGCCGCGGCCGCGAGCATGCGCCCGATCATGATCGACCGCCGGGGCCACCAGCGGTTCGAGTCGGTGACCACCATCGCCAACCTGGACGAACTGCTGCGTCTGGTGGGCCTGCCCAGCGCGACCCCCGCCGCCGGATCGCTGTGACCGCCGCCTCCCCGGGCGCTCCGGGACGGCGCGTCACCGCGCACCTGGTCACCGCCGGTGCGCCCGCGGTGCTCGGGGGTCGCGTGCTGTTCGGCCAGGACCCCGCGGACGTGGCCCGCGGCCTGGGCGGCCTGGCCCCGGACGCTCCCCTGCGCGCGCTGGACGTGCTCACCGAGCTGGCGTCCGCGCCCGGCGGCGCCCCGCTGCACATCGACCGGGTGGTGTTCGCAGGAGTCGGGGCGGAGGCCTCCTGGCCCTCGGCCGCGGGCGCCGGTCTGCGGCCCTCCCCCGCCGAACTGGCCGTGGAGGAGGCCGCGCCCGAGAACGGGCTGACGCCGCTGCGCCGGTTCGCCTCCTACGGGATCGTCACCGACCCCGACGGCAACGTGCTGCTGAGCCTGATCGCCGAGGGGTTCCCCGGCGCCGGGACCTGGCACCTGCCGGGCGGCGGCGTGGACGCGGGCGAGGACGTGCGGGCCGCGCTGCGCCGCGAGGTGGTCGAGGAGACCGGCCAGGACGGCCTGGTCGGGGAGCTGGTCACCGTGTCCAGCCACCGCCGTGAGGGCTCCGGCGGCCACGACATCTACGCGGTGTGGGCGTTCTTCCGCGTCCTGGTCCGCGACCCGGGTCCGGCCCGGGTACTGGAGGAGAACGGCTCGACCGCCGACGCGCGCTGGTTCGCCCCCGGTGAGGTCGCCGGGCTGCGGCTGTCCACCACGGCCCGGCGCGGACTGGCCTACCTGGGCCTGTCCGGCACGGTCTGAGCCCTCGGCCGGGCACCGGCTCCCCTGCGGTGCCCGCACAGGACCGACGCGGACGCCGTGATCTCGTATCCGTCGCGACAGCCGTTTGGCAGCAAGGCGGCCGAACACGCCACAGGTACAGGATCACCGCAGGTGGGAGCCTCGTGCGTCGCACCGGCGCCCCCTCCGGGCGGGCCGTCAGCCCTGCCGGAGGTCCCTGACGAACACGATCCCGTCGCTGTCGGCCAGACGGGCCGGATCGAGCGGGGCGTAGCCGAACCAGGGGGACACACGGGGTGCGGGGATCGCGCCGTCCAGGTCCGCGGCCAGCCGGGGCGCGTCGACCACGCAGCGCTCCTCCCCGAGGGCGTACAGGAGGCCCTCGACGCTGTCCGGGGGCGGGGTGTCCACGCCCCGGTGCCGGATCGTGCCCACGGCCGTGGCCAGGAAGGCGTACTCCTGCCCCAGGCGGGCGCCCGCGATCGCCCCGGCGCCCCACCAGTCCAGCGGCGGCCCGCCCATCCGCATCGTGCTCATGCCGCGCTGGAGGTGGGAGTTGTGGGCGTGGACCAGCACCGGGCCCCGCTCGGCGAGGGCGAAGAGGTTGTCGGCCATCATCTGGTCGCGCAGGCCCAGCAGCCGCGTCATCCGGCTCGGTGAGGTGTCGACCGTCATGCCCAGGTCCTCCAGCCGCGTCATGCGGCGCGAGGAGGTGTCGGCCATCCAGAAGTGGTAGCGCAGCAGGCCGGTGGCGGTGCGCCCGTACAGGCGCGCCCGGTCCCAGTCCTCGCGCGAGGTCGCCGAGACCAGGCGCGGCGTGTGCGCGTCGAGCAGCGCCGCCAGGTCGTCGGCGAGCATGCGCAGCTCCCGGACGTCGTCCGAGCGCCCCACGGACTCGGCCGGGTCCAGCATCGCGTCGGGGTTGGTCCACCGCGCGTCGTCGCCGACCAGGCGGTCCAGCGTCCGCGCGTCGCACGGGAGCTGGTCCGCCTCCACCCAGCGCGCGAGGTAGTCGTGGAGCGCGGTCAGGGCCCGCCGGGGGCTCTGGGCGCCGGTGACCTCCAGCGGGCCGTCGAAACCGGCGAAGCGCACCTGTTCGGCGGCGGGCCTGCCGTCGTTGTGGGCGCGCATCCAGCGTACGAGTTCGCGGTTGGCCGCCGACGCGCCGAGCCCGTGGCTGAACCCGTGCTCCATGGCCTCGTCGAGGGTGCCCGTGCCCGAGGTGACGTACGCGTCCACGGCCAGGCCCGCCAGACAGTCGCTCTCGACGGCGATCGTCCGGTAGCCCTCCTGCTCGACGAGCTGGCGGAAGAGCCCGTTGCGCAGGTCCAGCAGGGCGTCCTCCCCGTGGGTGGGCTCGCCCAGGGCGAGCAGTCGCGGCCGGGCCGGGAGCAGCCCCATGGCGGCGGCGGCCTCGAAGGTGTGTGCGGTGATCGTGGTGCCAGTGTCCATACCTTCGACGGTATCGTTGAAGTAACAGTTGAGGCTTTTTCGGTACAGCGGCGGGGATATGGCTAAGAACCTTCAAAGCGGTGATCGGCTCAGGCCGATCGACCTGGCGCGCGGGCACGGCCTGTCCACGCAGGCGGTCAGGAACTACGAGGAGGACGGGATCCTTCCGGCGGCCGACCGCACGCGTCACGGCTACCGCACCTACACTCCGCTGCACGCGCGGGCCCTGAGCGCGTTCGTGGCCCTGGTACCCGGCCACGGCCACCAGGGGGCGGCCTCGATCATGCGGGCGGTGAACGGGGACCGGGCGGATGAGGCGCTGCGCCTCATCGACGAGGGCCACGCCCAGCTCCTGGACGACCGGCGGACCCTGCGGGCCGTGGAGGAGGCGCTGCGCGGCCTGGAGACCGGCGCGCGGTCCCGGTCCGCCGACCGGATCGAATCCGGCGGGCGGACCAGCTCCGGTGGGCGGGCCGGGGCGGCTGCGCCCCCACGACCGGCCAAGGAGCCCGGGACGGCCGGGGCGGCGGAGCCCGACGCCACGTTCATCGGACCGCTGGCGGGCAGGCTCGGCGTCCGGCCCGCGACGCTGCGCGCCTGGGAGCGCGCCGGGCTGGTGCGTCCCCGCCGCGACCCGAGGACCGGGTACCGCGTCTACGGCGGGGCCGACGTGCGCGACGCCCTGCTGGTCCACCAGCTCAGGCGGGGCGGTTACCTGCTGGAGCAGATCGCCCCGCTGATCGCCCAGGTGCGCTCGGCCGGCGGGCTGGAGCCGTTGGAGGGCGCGCTGCGCGACTGGCGCGCCCGGCTGTCCGCGCGCGGGCGGGCGATGCTGGCCGGGGCCGCCGAGCTGGAGGCGTACCTGCGAGAACGCGGTTGAGGCCCCGGCCGCCGGCCGGAGTGCGCCGCGAGAGCGGCGGCGCCGTCGAGCACGGGGAGCCGCCCGGCCGCACCGTGCGGCGCGGGGGTCAGGTCCGCGGGACCGGGAACGCGACCCCGGTCAGCCGTTCGCTCTCACGCCACAGCCGGGAACCCTGCTCGGGACTGTCGGCCCCGGCGGGCAGGGGGGTCGGCTCGGGGGTCCCGGAGGTCTGGTCCCGTCCGGCGGGACCGAGGAAGGCGCCGTTGGCGGCCGCGGCGTGGGTCGCGCCGTACAGGGAGGGCCAGGCGGCGCCCTCGGGCGAGCCCATCAGGGTGCGCGCGGCCAGGGCGACGAACAGCCGCCCCGCCCGCCCCGTGGACGTGTGGCGCTGCAGGTTGGTGACGGCCGACCCCGGGTGCACGGCCAGGGCGCGGTGCGCGCTGCCGTCGAGGCGGCGGGCGAGTTCCCGGGTGAAGACGATGTTGGCGCGCTTGGACTTGGCGTACGCGCCCATCGGGCGGTAGCGCTGTTCGCTCATCAGGTCGGTGAGGTCGCCTGAGCGCCAGGTGGCGGCGATGGCGCTGACCGTGACGATCCGCGCGGCCGCCGAACGCGTCAGGGCGGGCATCAGATGGGCGGTCAACGCGAAGTGGCCGAGGTGGTTCGTGCCGACGGTCAGTTCGAGGCCGTCACGGGTGGTGCGGCGTTGGGGGACGTTCATGACTCCGGCGTTGTTGACGAGGATGTCGATCGTCTCCTCGGCGGCGAGCGGGGCCGCCGCGTCGCGGATCGCGGCCAGGTCGCCGAGGTCGAGCTCCACGGTCTCCAGACGCGCGCCGGGCACGTCGCCGCGCAGGCGGGCGGCGGCTTCGGCCAGCGCGTCCGGACGGCGCCCGGTGAGCAGGACACGGGCGCCGTGCCGGGCCAGGGCCCGGGCGGTGCGGTAGCCGATGCCGCTGTTGGCGCCGGTGATCAGAGCGGTCCGGCCGTCGAGCGGCGGAATGTCGGCGGGAGT
This sequence comes from Nocardiopsis dassonvillei subsp. dassonvillei DSM 43111, assembly GCF_000092985.1. Classification (GTDB taxonomy): domain Bacteria; phylum Actinomycetota; class Actinomycetes; order Streptosporangiales; family Streptosporangiaceae; genus Nocardiopsis; species Nocardiopsis dassonvillei. The sequence continues at coordinate 2,370,935 of NC_014210.1, read as the reverse complement.
CCAGTGCTGCGCGGTCATCACACACCTCTTAAATGAATGTTCATTTATCAAGCTCAGCATGCTCGCCCGAGCCGGGTTCGTCAAATGAACGTTCATTAAGGGAGGATGGAGGCATGGCAACGCGCGATCCCGACCGCAAACGGCAGCAGTTGATGGAAGCGGCCCTGGCCGAGTTCGCCGAGTACGGCGTGGCCGGCGCCCGGGTGGACCGGCTCGCCAAACGCGCCGGTATCAGCCCCGGCCTCGTGTACTCGTTCTTCGCCGGAAAGGAGGGCCTGTTCGAGGCCGTCCACGAGGCGATCGTCGAGCAGACGGTGGGCGCCGTGCCCATCGACGCCGACGACCTGCCCGGATACGCCGGCCGCCTGCACGACGCCGCGGCACAGCACCCGCAGGTCATGCGGTTCCTCACGTGGTACGCGCTCGAACGCGCCGAACGACCGGTCTCCGAGATCGTCGCCCGCTCCGTGGACGAGAAGATCACGGCCATCGAGGCGGCACAGCGGAGCGGCACCGTCAGATCCGACAGACCGGCCGGTGAGATCCTCGCCCTGGTCCTGACGCTGGCCAACATGTGGCAGCACCGCACCGAGGACGTCAGCCACCTCGTCACCGACGCGCAGCGACGCACTATCATCACCGACGCCGTACGCCGCCTGGTCGCACCGGAGGAGTCCCCTCGTGGTTGACCGCGCCACGGCGGCCCGCCGGCGGGGCTGACCGCCTTCGGGGTCACGGGTCGGGTCCGCTCCGGCCACACCAGCGCACCGGCCGCGACCGGAGCGGCGCTACGTGTTCGTCGCCGAACGCGGTGCCTTCGGCCGCGCCTTCACCGCGGAGGAACCCGCGCCCCCCTTCCGGGCTGGCGTGTTCCCCGCCCGCACTCCTAGAAGCGCAGGTCGAAGCGCTCGCGCAGCCACCACAGCCCGGCTCCCACCGCCAGGACCGCCATGCCGGTGATGACCGTGGGCAGCGGCAGGCTGCACGCCAGCACGACGCAGCCGCCCAGCCCGGTCAGCGGCACCAGCAGCGGCGGGCGGGGCTCGTCGGGACCCAGGCGCAGCGCCGAGGCGTTGGTGATGGCGTAGTAGACCAGCACTCCGAAGGCGGAGAAGGCGATCGCGCCGCGCAGGTCGGTGACCAGGACCAGGGCGATGACGACGGCGCCGACCAGCAGCTCGGCGCGGTGGGGCACCCCGTGGCGCTCGTGGACCGAGGCCAGGGAGCGGGGCAGGTGTCCGTCGGCGGCCATCGCGGCGGTGGTGCGCGAGACCCCGAGGATGAGGGAGAGCAGGGCCCCCAGGCTGGCCACGGCCGCGCCCGCGACCACCACGGGGGCCAGCCAGTCGAACCCGGCCACCCGGACGGCGTCGACCATCGGGGTGTCGGTGGTGGACAGGCGCTCGCGGCCCAGCACGATCAGCAGTCCGGTGCCGATGACGAGGTAGAGCGCCAGCACGCCGCCCAGGGAGATGTTGACCGCGCGGGGGATCGTGGTCTGGGGGTCGCGGACCTCGCCGCCCAGGGTGGCCACCCTGGCGTACCCGGCGAAGGCGAAGAAGATCATCCCGGCCGCGCCGAGCACACCGAAGGAGCCGGGCCAGGGCCCCAGGCCCTCCACCTGGGCGACGGCGGCCAGGCGCCCGCTGAGGAGCATGGCAACGCACACGGCGGCCAGGACGGCCAGGACCGCGGCCAGCAGGATCTTGATCACCATCGTGGAGCGCTGGATCCCGCGGTAGTTGAGCGCGGTGAGCGCGACCACGGTGGCCGCCGCCAGGGCCTTCTCCCAGCCGGGGAGGAGGTAGGCGCCGAAGGTCAGCGCCATGGCCGCGCAGGAGGCGGTCTTGCCGACCACGAAGGACCAGCCCGCCAGGTAGCCCCACAGGTCGCCCAGGCGCTCGCGGCCGTAGACGTAGGCGCCGCCGGACTCGGGGTGGCGGGCGGCGAGCCTGGCCGAGGAGACGGCGTTGCAGTAGGCGACGATCCCCGCGATGAGGATGGCCACGGGCAGCCAGGCGCCCGCGCCGAGCGCGGCCGGGGCGAAGACGGTGAACACCCCGGCGCCGAGCATCGCGCCCGCGCCGATGGCGACGGCGTCGACGGTGCCCAGGACGCGGGCGGGTCTGGCCTGGGGGCCGGAGGAGGAGGTGGTCAACGGGGTCTCCCTTGCGTGAGTACTCCCGGCTCGCGCCGGGCGGCAACGCTCCCTTCCCCGGACGCCTCCGGTAAAGCACAGCGGTACCTCGGGACGTGACGGCGGACCTCGTGTGCCCGGCTGGCGCACCCTCCCCCCGTCGCGTCCTGACCGGACACGACGCGGGGTCCCGGCGCTTCGGGGGCCGGGGCTCGGCTGCGCCGCCGGGGCGGCGGTCGTGTCCGACTTCCGAGTGTGCCCGATCCCGGTGACCACCGGGAGCAGTCCGGCCATGACGAAGGTGGCCGGTATCGGTCCGTACGGTGTCCACGCGGTGGCGCGGGACGCCCCGGCGCAGCGCGGCGGGCCCGGAACGGCCCCCGCCGTTCCGGGCCCGCGCCCGCTCCCGTCCCCCGCGGTCGGCCGCGGGGCCGCCACCGGTTCAGGTGGGGCGCCAGGGCGTTCCGGTGTTGTCGGTGATGTCCTCCGCCGCGACCTGACGGAGCTGGCGCGAGAGGTCGGACAGGGCGCGCGAGACCGCGAGCTCCTCACCGATCTCGGGGACGTCCAGGTCCGTGGGGTGCTTGCGGGCCATCCCGTGGCCCCGCAGCGCCGTCCCGTCGTCGGCGACCAGGCCGACCTCGGCCCAGGTGCGCGCGCTGTCGCCCTCGTTCTCCTCGGCGACGACGACGTCGACGTTCCAGCGCTTGGTCGTCTGCATGGCATCGGCCCCCTCTGCGTTGGCGCCCGTGCAGCCGGGCGGGTGTTCGATGTGCGCGTCCGGACCCGGGTAGACCAGGTCGTCGTGGCCCTGTTCGGCGCCGGCCCAGTGGACCCGGTAGGGGGGTTCCCCGTCGGATCCCCCGACGCCGGTGACGACGCCCGTCCTGCGGTGGGCGTCGGCGCGCGGGCTCTCGACCACCAGCTGGTCCCCTACGTGTGCTCGCATGGGTTCCCCCGCAAACGTCGGATACCTCCATCTTCGGCACCCCGGCGCCCCACGGCGCGGGGGTTGGGCCTTTGTTGGCGTGGGACTGGGAGGTTTTTGCCGTGTGCCGTGGTCGGGGCCGCCCCTGGTAGCGTCACGGCGTGGCTCAGCACTACTTCGACTCCGATCCGGGCGCCGCCAGCCGCCCCTCCACCGCCGACCTGGTCCTGCCGGACCTGCACCTGCGGCTGCGCACCGACCGGGGCGTGTTCTCCCCCGACAAGGTCGACCTCGGCACGCGGGTGCTGCTGGAGTCGGTCCCGCCGCCGCCCGAGGGCGGGCGCCTGCTCGACCTGGGCTGCGGCTACGGGCCCATCGCGCTGACGATGGCCTCGCGCGCGCCGGGGGCGCGGGTGCTGGGCGTGGACGTCAACGCGCGGGCCGTGGGGCTGGCGCGGCGCAACGCCGCCGAGCACGGGCTGGACAACGCGCGGTTCGCGGTGGTGGAGCCCGAGGGCGGGCTGTCGGTGGAGCGGGGCGCGTCCGGGGAGGGCGCGCCAGCGCGGGACGACGTGACCGCCCAGGACCTGCTGGGCCCCTTCGACGCGGTGTGGTCCAACCCGCCCATCCGGGTGGGCAAGGGCGTGCTGCACTCCATGCTGCGCACGTGGCTGGGGCGGCTCACCCCCGAGGGCGTCGCCCACCTCGTGGTCCAGCGCCACCTGGGCTCGGACTCGTTGCAGAAGTGGCTGGACGAGCAGGGCCTGCCCGCCGAACGGGTGGCCTCCCGAGCGGGTTTCCGGGTGCTCGCGGTGCGCCGTTCCGTGGCTTGACGCGGCTTTTGCCGTGGTGTGTCACGGGTCATGCGTGCGCCCACGCACGGTGACCTGTACTCTGTGGCGAACAGATGGCCTCCGGGACCAGCCCGGGAACACCCGCCGAGGAAAACACCGCAGTTGAGCACGCAGTTGCGTCCCACGGACGTCAAACGCCTGAACCGCCAGTGGCGCAGGCGCACCGAGGGGCGACTCGCCCTTCTCGTCGAATCGGTCACCCAGCCCTACAACCTGGGCTCGATCCTGCGCACGGCTGCGACCTTCGGTGTCGACCAGCTCTGGTTGACCGGCAACAGCGCCAACCCCGACGACCCCAAGGTCGGCAAGACCGCCCTGGGCACCGCCGCCAAGGTCGAGCACACCCGGATGGCCTCCACCGCCGACGCCCTGGCCGCCGCACGCGCGGACGGGTACCGGGTGGTCGCGGTCGAGCTGGCCTCCGGCGCGCTCCCGCTGCACGCGGCTCCCCTGGAGCCGGACGTGTGCCTGGCCGTGGGCGCCGAGGACCACGGATGCTCCCCCGCCCTGCTGGCGGGCGCGGACGCCGTCACCTACGTTCCCCAGATCGGACGGGTGGGATCGCTCAACGTGGCCGTGGCCACCGCGATCGCGCTCTCCGAGGCCCGCCGCCGGGAGTGGGCCGGGCTCGGCGGGGAGGCCGACGCCCCCGCCGGGAGCTGACCGCTCCGAAACATCCGCCGCCGGGGAACAACCGCCCCAGGCCGATCGTCTTTATTCCTGGTAGTCACATATCACCACAAAGCGCAACAGGCGCAGAGAGAGGAACAGTGGACCCGTCCCGAAGTACCGGCAGCGTCCTGAACGGACGCTGCGACACAGACGACGAGCCCCCTTCTACGAAGGGTGCGCACCCTCGTAGGAGTCCGAGCCCGAAGCGGAACCAGGCGGTGCGTGCCCGATGATGAGCACCATCCTCAGTATCGCCTTCGGGATCGTGGTGGTCTTCCTGATCACCGTGGCGACGGGTTACTTCGTCGCCCAGGAGTTCGGTTACATGGCCGTGGACCGCTCGCGACTGCGGGCGAAGGCGGCGGCCGGGGACGCCGGGGCCCAGAGGGCCCTGGGCATCACCAACCGGACGTCCTTCATGCTCTCCGGTGCCCAGCTGGGCATCACCGTGACCGCCCTGCTGGTGGGTTACGTGGCCGAGCCCATGATCGGCGAGGGCGTCGGTGAGCTGCTCGGCCTCGCCGGAATCCCCACGGGGACGGGCGTGGCCATCGGCACCGTCCTGGCCCTGCTCTTCTCCACCGTCGTGCAGATGGTCTTCGGAGAGCTCTTCCCCAAGAACCTGGCCATCGCCCGGCCCGAGCCGGTCGCGCGCTGGCTGGCGCTGTCCACGGGGATCTACCTGAAGATCTTCGGCCCGGTCATCTGGCTGTTCGACCAGGCGGCGATCCTGCTGCTCAAGGCGGTGCGGATCGAACCGGTCGAGGACGTCCAGCACGCGGCGACCGCGCGCGACCTGGAGAGCATCATCGCCGAGTCCAAGGCCAGCGGCGACCTGCCGCCGGAGCTGTCCACCCTGCTGGACCGCACCCTGGACTTCCACGAGCGCACCGCCGGACACGCGATGATCCCGCGTCCGGAGGTGGCCACGGTGGAGGAGGGCGACCCGGTCAGCCGGGTCGTGGAGCTGATGGCCTCCGACCACTCGCGCTTCCCGGTGCTGGGTGACGGCGTGGACGACATCGTCGGCGTCATCTGCCTGCGCGACGTGCTCGCGCTGGGCGACCGGGACCTGGCCAACACCAAGGTCAGCGAGGTGGCGCGGCCCACCGTGATGCTTCCCGCGTCGCTGCCGCTGCCCTCCGCGCTGAGCCAGCTGCGCGAGGCGGGCGAGGAGTTCGCCTGCGTGGTGGACGAGTACGGCGGCCTGGCCGGGGTCATCACGACCGAGGACCTGGCCGAGGAGCTGGTCGGCGAGATCGCCGACGAGCACAGCCCCGCGGAGGAGTCCCCCTCCTACCTGGAGGGCGAGGGCTCCTACCTGGTCCCGGGCGCTCTGCACATCGACGAGGTCGAGCGGCTGCTCGGCCACGACCTGCCCGAGGGGGACTACGAGACCCTGGGCGGTCTGGTGGTGCACGAGCTGCACCGGCTCCCCGAGGCCGGTGACAGGGTCTCCATCGCCCTGCCCCGACCGCCCAGCGCGCACGACGAGGACCCCGACATGGGGCTGACCATGGTCGTCAGCGCGGTGCAGAGGCACGTTCCGCACACCGTGGAGCTGCGTCTGCACGAGGTGCAGGGCAACGAGTCGCAGGAGGCGTCGGCATGAGTGACATGAACGTGTGGGTGGCGCTCGCGCTGACCGCGGTGATCATCGCGCTGAGCGCCTTCTTCGTGGCGATCGAGTTCGCCCTGGTGGCGGCGCGCCGCTACCGGCTGGAGGAGGCCGCCGAGTCCAGCTTCTCGGCACGGGCCGCGGTCAGGAGCGCCCGCGACCTGTCGCTGCTGCTGGCCGGTTCGCAGCTGGGGATCACCCTGTGCGCCCTGGCGCTGGGCGCGATCTCCAAGCCCGCCGTCCACCACATGCTGGAGCCGCTGTTCGGCGGCCTGCCGGCGGCGGTGGGCTACGTGGTCTCGTTCGTGCTGTCGCTGATCGTGGTGACCTTCCTGCACCTGGTGGTGGGTGAGATGGCGCCCAAGTCCTGGGCGATCTCGCACCCGGAGAAGTCGGCGATCATGCTGGCCGTGCCGATGCGGGCGTTCATGTGGTTCACCCGTCCGCTGCTGCTGATGCTCAACGGCATGGCCAACTGGTGCCTGCACCGGCTGGGCGTGGAGGCGGTGGACGAGATGTCGTCCGGGCACGGTCCCGACGACGTGCGCGAGCTGGTGGAGCACTCGGCCAAGGCCGGTGCGCTCGACCCCGAGCGCCGCGCCCAGCTGGCCACGGCGCTGGAGGTCAACTCCCGTCCGCTGAGCGAGATCGTGACACCGCGCGAGGAGATCGCGTCGGTGTCCCCGAACTCGACGGTGGACGACATCAAGCAGGTGTCGCGGGAGTCCACGCACCTGCGCCTGGTGGTGATGGACGGCACCGAACCCGTGGGCGTGCTGCACGTGCGCGAGGCGCTGACGGGCCCGGAGGGGACCACCGCGGCCGACCTGATGCGGCCGGTGCTCACCCTGGCCGCGGAGACGCCGATGTACGCGGCGATGGGCATCATGCGGGAGAGCCGCAGCCACCTGTCCCTGGTGGAGACGGACGGCGAGGTGATCGGCCTGGTCACCCTCCAGGACATCCTGGACCGCCTGCTGCTGCTGGACACGGCCGCCTGAGCGGGGCCGTGAGGCCGTGAGGGGCCGGGAGGGGGATCCCCCTCCCGGCCCCTCGTGTGTGTGCGCGTGTTCAGCAGCAGCGCGACCCCGGGTCGGTGTCGCCCCGGTCCACGTGCTGGCGCCAGAAGGCGCGCTCGCTCATGGGCTCCTGCCCGGGGTGCGTGCGCCGGTGGTGGTCGAGGTAGATCTCGTAGGCGCGCTCACCGGCCACGCCGCGGACGATCTGCCACGCCTCGCGCAGGCCCCGCAGCAGGGCGGGGCCCAGCCGCGCGCGTACCCGCTCCATGGGCTACTCCTCCCTGCGCGCGGTGACGTCGCCCTCCCCCGCCGGGGCCAGTCGGCGGGCGTGCTCACGCTCCTCGCGGGTGGGCACCAGCCCCGAGGGGGCCCACAGCCGGGACGTCTCGTGGGGCGCCTCGCTGGTGGGCAGCGTGCCCTCCGGCGCCCGCAGCGCCCTGATCCACACCCGGACCGAGTCGACCAGGATGATGAGGACCAGGATCGCGAACAGCGCCGACAGGACGCCGTTGACGGTGGTGTTGAGCACGACCCTCTGCATGTCCTCCACGCCCTGGATGGCGCCCACGCTCGTCTCCCCCGCGGCCAGGGCCTCGGAGAACTGCTGGCGCTGGGCGAAGAACCCGATGGCGGGGTCGGAGGAGAAGATCTTCTGGTAGCTGGCGGTCAGCGTGACCGCCGCGTCCCAGGCCAGCGGCACCAGGGTCACCCAGGCGTACTTGGCGCGTCCGGACTTGATGATCAGCGTGGTGCACACCGCCAGGGCGATCGCCGCCAGGAGCTGGTTGGCGATGCCGAACAGCGGGAAGAGCTGGTTGATGCCGCCCAGGGGGTCGTTGACCCCGGCCCACAGGAAGTAGCCCCACGCCCCCACGATCAGGGCGCTGCACAGCCAGGCGCCCGGGCGCCAGCTGGGGTCGCGCATGGGCTTGTAGACGTTGCCCAGGGTGTCCTGGAGCATGAAGCGGCCCACCCGGGTGCCCGCGTCCACGGTGGTGAGGATGAACAGCGCCTCGAACATGACGGCGAAGTGGTACCAGAACGCCATCATGGCCTGGCCGCCGAAGACCGCGGAGAAGATCTGCGCGGCGCCCAGGGCGAACGTGGGGGCCCCGCCGGTGCGGGCCAGGATCGACTCCTCGCCGATCAGCTCGGCGGTGCGCTCCAGGGTCTGGGCGTCGACGGTGAAGCCGAGCTGGCTGACCGCCGCGGCGGCGCTCTGGACGGTGTCGCCCAGCGCGGTGGCGGGCATGTTCATGGCGAAGTACACGCCGGGGTCGATGATGCAGGCGGTGATCAGCGCCATGATCGCCACGAACGACTCCGTGAGCATGGAGCCGTAGCCGATCATCCGGACCTGGCTCTCCTTCTCGATGAGCTTGGGCGTGGTGCCCGAGGAGATCAGCGCGTGGAAGCCCGACAGGGCGCCGCAGGCGATCGTGATGAACACGAACGGGAACAGCGACCCGGCGAAGACCGGCCCCTCGCCGTTGAAGGCGAAGTCGGTGAAGCGCGGCAGCCGCAGGTCGGGGGCGACGATGAGGATGGAGGCGGCCAGGAGCACGACCACGCCCACCTTCATGAAGGTGGACAGGTAGTCGCGGGGGGCCAGCAGCAGCCAGACCGGCAGGACCGAGGCGACGAAGCCGTAGACGATCAGGCCGAAGGTGAGCTCGTTCTTGCTGAAGAGGAAGAGCTCGCTCAGCACGGCGTGCTCGGCCACCCAGCCGCCGCCCACGATGGACAGCAGCAGCAGGACGACGCCGATGGCGGAGGTCTCGATGACCTTGCCGGGTCTGAGGAACCTGAGGTAGACGCCCATGAACAGGGCGATCGGGACCGTCATGATGAGCGAGAACGAGCCCCAGGGGGACTCGGCCAGCGCGTTGACCACGACCATGGCCAGGACGGCCAGCAGGATGATCATGATCGCCATGACGGCGACGAGGGCGGCGACGCCGCCCACCGGGCCGATCTCCTCGCGCGCCATCTGGCCCAGGGAGCGGCCGTTGCGGCGGGTGGAGAAGAACAGCACCACCATGTCCTGGACGGCGCCGGCGAAGATCACGCCGACGATGATCCAGATGGTGCCCGGCAGGAAGCCCATCTGTGCGGCCAGCACGGGGCCCACGAGCGGACCGGCGCCCGCGATGGCGGCGAAGTGGTGGCCGAACAGCACCCGGCGGTCGGTGGGGTGGTAGTCGGCGCCGTTGTCGAGCCGCTCGGCCGGGGTGGCCCGCGTGTCGTCGGTGATCAGCACCTTGTACTGGATGAACCGGGCGTAGAAGCGGTAGCCGATGGCGTAGGAGGCCAGGGCGGCGAAGACCAGCCAGGCGGCGGAGACCTCCTCTCCGCGGCCGATGGCGATCATGCCCCAGGCGACGGCGCCGACGAGGGCGACGGCGGTCCAGACGGCGATGCTGCGGGGCGTCCACCGCGGCCGGGGGGACCCGGCCTCCGCTGGGCCGCGGGTCGGGACAGAGGACATCCGTTCCTTCTCTCTTCGTGGCTTCGGGGCTCCGGTCGGGTCGGGGACCGCCGGACGCCTGTCACTCAGGGCCAGCTGTTTGTAACAAGCATCACAAAGGAATCGTTTTTATCACATAGGCCGCACCACGGGAACTTTTCGGAGGAGGTGCGGCCCAGCGGTCGTCCCCGGCCCCGGACATGCCGAGGGGGGAGGGCGCGGTGCGCGCCCTCCCCCCTGGTCGGGGTGCCCTCGGGGCTGGAGGGGTGTCGGAGGCGGATCGGCGGGGCGGGACCGCGCCGCGGGCGCCGGTGGGGAGCGGCGGCCGCCTCGACGCGGGGCGCGCCCGCGAGCGGTGGCGGGCGGACAGGACGGAGCCCCCCGGGGATGTCCTCGGGGGGCTCCGCGCAGGTGTCGCTAGGCGGTCTTGGCCGTCAGGGTCACCTCGATGTTGCCGCGGGTGGCGCGGGAGTAGGGGCACATCTGGTGCGCGCCCTCGACCAGCTCCTCGGCCTTGGCCTGGTCCACGCCCGGGATGGTGACGGTCAGCGCCACGGCCAGGGCCATACCGTCGTCGGCCTTGCCCAGGCTGACCTGGGCGTCGATGGTGGAGCCGTCGACGTCGACCTTCTCCTTGCGGGCGACGGCCTTGAGGGCGCCGTGGAAGCAGGCGCCGTAGCCGACCGCGAAGAGCTGCTCGGGGTTGGTGCCGGGGCCGTCGTCGCCGCCCATGCCCTTGGGCACGGACAGGTCGACCTCCAGGCGGCGGTCGTCGGTGCGACCGGTGCCCTTGCGGCCCTCTCCGGTGACGGTGGCGTTGGCGGTGTACATCACGTCGTAGGCCATGGTTGCCTCTCTCCTTCGTGGTCCGTGATCGGTGTGGTGGTACAGGTGGGGGCCCGCGGTCCCGTTCAGCACGGGCTGTGCCTGCGGGAGGCGGTCTCCACCGAACGCGTGAGCAGGCCGAGCGCCTCCTGCAACTCCCGGGCCCGCTCCCGGGGCAGCCCGGCCGAGCACATGACCCGTTCGGGGACCTCCTCGGCACGTGCGCGCAGCGCGTCGCCCTTCGGGGTGGCCGAGACCTCGACGACGCGCTCGTCGGTGGAACTGCGTTCGCGGGTCAGGAGCCCGGCGCACTCCAGGCGGCGCAGCAGCGGCGAGAGCGTGCCCGAGTCCAGGTGCAGGGCCCGGCTGAGCTCCTTGACGGTGAGCGTTCCGCGCTCCCAGAGCACGAGCATGACCAGGTACTGGGGGTAGGTCAGTTCCAGGTCGCCCAGCAGTTCCCGGTAGAGCCCGGTCATGGCCCGGGAGGCCGCGTAGAGGGAGAAGCACAGCTGGTTGTCCAGGGCGAGGGGGTTCTCCCCTTGCTCGTCGGCCACGGTGTTCCCTCCTGCGCGTGCGGAACCGTTCGGTGGGCACCACCGTAACAGAATTAAGTTGCACGCAACATGATCGTGCGCAACTTTTTTGGTGTGTCGCGGGTGCCCGCGCCCGGCCGGGCGCGGGCACCGGGGCCCTCAGAGGAAGCTCACGCCCTGGGCCAGCGGCAGCTCGCCGCCGTAGTTGACCGTGTTGGTCGCCCGGCGCATGTAGGCCTTCCAGGAGTCCGAACCCGACTCGCGGCCGCCGCCGGTGTCCTTCTCCCCGCCGAAGGCGCCGCCGATCTCCGCGCCGGAGGTGCCGATGTTGACGTTGACGATCCCGCAGTCCGAACCGGCCGCGGACAGGAACCGCTCGGCCTCGGACTGGTCCTGGGTGAAGATCGACGACGACAGCCCCTGGGGCACGCCGTTGTGCAGCTCCACCGCCTCCTCCAGCGTGCGGTAGGGCATCACGTACAGGATCGGCGCGAAGGTCTCCTCGCGCACGACGGCGGTCTGGCCGGGCATGCGCACCACCGCGGGCTCGACGTAGTAGGCGTCGGCGGCCTCCTCCTCCAGGACCCGGGAGCCGCCGACCAGCACCTGGCCGCCCTCGGCCGCGGCGCGCTCCAGCGCCGAGCGCATCGCGGCGTACCCGCGCTCGCCCACCAGCGGACCCACCAGCGTCGACTCCGCGAAGGGGTCGCCGACGCGGTCGCGCAGCTGCTTGTAGGCGTCCACGATCCGCCGGGTGACCTCCTCGGCCACGTCCTCGTGCACGATGAGGCGGCGCAGCGTCGTGCAGCGCTGACCCGCCGTGCCCGCGGCGGAGAAGACGCTGCCGCGCACCACCAGGTCCAGGTCGGCGGAGGGGGCCACCACGGCCGCGTTGTTGCCGCCCAGTTCCAGCAGGTAGCGGCCCATGCGGGCGGCCACCCGGGGCGCCACCTCGCGGCCCATGGCGGTCGATCCCGTGGCCGACAGCAGGGCCACCCGGGGGTCGTCGGCCAGGGCCCGGCCGATCTCGCGGCCGCCCAGCACGACCCGGTGCAGACCCCGGGCGGGCGCGCCGACCTCCTGCGCCGCGCGCATGAGCAGGCCGTGGCAGGCCAGCGCGGTGAGCGGGGTCAGCTCCGAGGGCTTCCAGACCACGGTGTTGCCGCACACCAGGGCCACGCACGTGTTCCACGACCACACCGCCACGGGGAAGTTGAAGGCGGTGATCACGCCGACCACGCCCAGCGGGTGCCAGGTCTCCATGAGCCGGTGGCCGGGCCGCTCGGAGGGCATGGTGCGCCCGTACAGCTGCCGGGACATGCCCACGGCCAGGTCGCAGACGTCGATCATCTCCTGGACCTCGCCCAGGGCCTCGGAGCGGATCTTGCCCGCCTCGATGGTCACCAGCTCGGCCAGGTCGGCCTTGTGCTCGCGCAGCAGCTCGCCGAGCCTGTGGACGAGCTGCCCGCGCACCGGGGCGGGGGTGTCGCGCCAGGCGGCGAAGGCCTCCCGGGCCTCGGTGACGGCCTGCTCGACGTCGGCGGCGGACTCGTGGCCCAGGGCGAAGAGCTCCCGGCCGGTGATGGGCGACCTCGCCGCGCCGCCGGCCCCGGCCGGTTCCTGGGGCGCGGCGACGCGGCACCGGTCCAGGGCGGCCCGCGCGCGGTCGGCGAGGGAGGCGGTGGTGGGGAGGGCGGAAATCGGCATGTGCTGCTCTCTCCGTTGAGAGGAACGGGCGGTCACCTCACACCCTGCCAAGTCCGACCCCGCCGGTCCAGCCCCCGTGTCTCGTCGGCCGGACGCGCCGGACACGCCGTCCCCGGGGCGGTCGCGGGCGGCGTTAGACTCGGCTGGCCCCTCCCCCGGCGGCCCTCCCGACGCCCCTGAGACGGACAGCGACCCCCGTGCACCACCACACCACTCCCGAAGAGGACCGTGCCGGTCTCCCCGAGCCCCGCCTGGTCCTGACCCGCTCCGGTTTCGGCGCGGCCGAGCCCCTGTTCAGCGCCGATCTGCGGGCGAGCGCCGACCTCGCCCAGGCACGGGAGGCGGTCGCCGCGCACGCCTCCCGGCTGTGGACGGAGGCCGCCCGCGACGGCGCCGACGACCGCCCCCTGTACTGGGCGCGGCTGGTGCTCTCGGCCCGGCTGCGCTCCTGGCGGCCGGACTTCGCCGTGTCCGACGCCGACCGCGCCGACCTGCTGCACCTGCTGGAGACGGGCTCGCGCGGCATCGCCGACCTCGACTTCCCGCCGGGCGACCGGTGGGTGCGGGTGGTCGTGACCGGCTTCGACCCCTTCCGCCTGGACGAGGACCCGGCGTGCTCCAACCCCTCCGGCGCGGCGGCGCTGGACCTGAACGGGTGGACGTTCCCCGTGGGCGGGCGCACGGCCGTGGTGCGCACCGCGGTGTTCCCGGTGCGCTGGGCGGACTTCGACGCCGGGCTGGTGGAGGAGGCGCTGGCCGAGCAGCACCGGCGCGCGGACGCGGTGGTCACGCTCAGCCGCGGGCGGCCGGGCCGCTTCGACCTGGAGGTGTGGAACGGCGTCTGGCGCGGCGGGGGCGAGGACAACCTGCGGGTGTCGCGCACCGGCCGGGCACCGGTGCCGGGCCCCGGCGTCCCGGAGTGGACGCTCTCCTCGCTGCCCCACGAACGGATCCTGGCGGCGGCGCGGGAGGACCCCTACCCGGTGGTGGTCAACACCGAGGTGGCCGAGGCCGCGCCGGACGGCCGCGGGGTGGTGGTGCGCCCGGACGGCCCCACGGAGGGGTCGGCGGCGCGCCGCGGGGGCGGCGGGGACTACCTGTCCAACGAGATCGCCTACCGCAACACGCTGCTGCGGGAACGGGCGGGGCGGCGGATCGCGGCCGGGCACGTGCACCTGCCCAAGGTGGCCTCCCCTCGGGAGAACGCCGAGGTCCTGGCGCAGGTCCGGCGGATCGTGGCGGCCGTGGCCGCCGACGCGGCCGAGCCCCGGGAGGAGGCGGGGCGGGGCTGACCCCCTCCCCCGCCCCCCGCCCGTCTCAGTAGGCCGAGTTCGTGGCGAAGACGCTCATGAGCCCCGCAGCCCCGTAGACGAAGAACAGCACGGCGTACAGCGCGGTCCCGACTGCGAAGAGCACCCAGGAGATGATGGTGCAGGTCCTGGCCGACTGGGGGTTGGTGGTGGTCATGGTCAGCGCGACGATGGCCAGGATGAGGCCGACGATCGACAGCATCCAGCACAGGCACAGGCCGAAGATGTTGGCGATGAGTGCGCCGATGGCCGAACCCTGGCTCGCGGGCGGAGGCGGCGGCTGGAAACCGGGGCCGCCGTACCAGCCTCCGGGGGGTGGGGGGAGGCCGCCGCCGGGCGGCGGATACCCTCCGCCTCCTCCGGGAGGGGGCTGGTAGCCACCGCTCCCCCCTCCGGGGGGAAGGTAGCCGCCGGTTCCGGGACCGTAACTCATGGGTGCCTTTCAGGGGTGGACGGAGCGGGCGCTCCGACGGAGGAGGGCGTGTCACCGGCGTCCGGATTCGCGGGGGAAAACGGTGTACGCCCCTTCGGGATCAGTATGGCCGGAACGCGGACCCGCCGAGGACCGGTGCCCCCGTGTCCGCACCGGGTTTCGGACAGTGTCGGCACGGGTCCGCAAATCCCCGGAAACGGGCCCGGAGCCGAGCCGCCGGCCTACCGGGGACCTGGCCGCGCGATCCCCCTCCCGGGCCCTCCCGGAGGCACCAGGGGGGCCACCGGAGGCGGGACGGGTGAACAGAGAGTGACCGCGCACCGGACACGCTGAGTACGCGGACGCCTGCGAGGCGATTCACGCTGAGGTGAGCGGCTCGGATATGGTCCCCCTCGTGGCTGTCACCTCACTACGACGCAAACTCTCCGTCAGCGCCGCCGTGGGTCTGCTCCTGGTCCCCGGCTGCCGTGCCGTGGAACAGGAGCTTCCCTACGCCGAACCGGTCCGCTCCTCGCCCGACGACCTGGCGGGGATGGAGGCGAGCACCGTGTCGGTGACCACCGACGACAGCGTGGTGAGCTACCGCTACCCGCGGTTGGGCGACAACCACCCGCTGACGGTGGAGGCGCGCACCGCCATGGCCGCGCGCCAGACCGCCTTCCTGGAGGACCTGCCGGAGGGGGGGTCCCCCGAGCTGCACCAGGACACGGTCATCCTCGCCGCCTCCCCTGAGGTGGTGGGCGCGCGGCTGACCGCGACCGCCTCCGCGGGCGGGGACGAGACCTTCGAGGCCGACACCCTGTGGTACGACGCGGGCAGCGAGGAGGTGCTGCCCTGGACCTCGCTGTTCCGGGACGAGGAGGCGATCGAGCAGGCCCACCTGGCCCTGGCCGACGTCCTGGAGGAGGGGTACGACCTGCCCGAGCACCAGCTGCCCGGCCTGGTCGGCGAGGTCGCCTCGGGCGAGCGGACCGCGCCGGAGGGCGGCGCGTCCGCTGACGGCCGGGACGGGACGGCCGACGGTGGGGCGGACGGGGGTTCCGAGCCGCTCGACCTGTCCGAGCCCGGCCAGGCCCGCAAGGCCGCCGAGCGCTGGGCGGGCTCGCCGCTGGGCGACCTGGCATTCAGCACCGCGGGCGGCCTGGCCGTGCGCATGGACCCCGACGCGGTGCCCGGCGCGGGCCGGGTCGGCGAGGTGCTGGTTCCGGTGGAGGCCGCCGAGGTCGAGGGGCTGCTGTCCGAGCTGGGCTACCTGGCCCGGGAGGCGGCCCTGAGCGGGGACGGCCTGGGCGACGACCTCTCGCAGGACGGGGGCGGCCTGAGCGCCCAGGGGCACACCCTGGACTGCGAGCGCCTCAAGTGCGTGGCGCTGACCTTCGACGACGGGCCGGGGGAGCACACCGACCGGTTGCTGGACAGCCTGGCCGAGTACGACGCCCACGCCACGTTCTACGTGCTGGGTTCGCTCGTGGACGACTTCCCCGCACCGGTGGAGCGCATGGCCGAGGAGGGCCACGAGCTGGGCAACCACACCTGGAAGCACGACGACCTGGCGAAGATGTCGGCCGACGGGATCCGCAAGGACATCGAACGCACCAACGCGGCCGTGCGCGAGGTGACCGGGGTGGAACCGCCGACCATCCGGCCGCCCTACGGGTCGCTGAACGGGACGGTGCGCAAGACGGTGGAACAGCCCCTGGTCCTGTGGGACGTGGACACGCTGGACTGGAGGAGCCGCGACACCGAGGACGTCAGTGAGGCGGCTCTGGACAACACCGTGCCGGGGAGCGTGGTGCTCTTCCACGACATCCACGAGACCTCCGTGAAGGCGATCCCGGACGTGCTGGCGGGGCTGCACCGGCAGGGCTACCACTTCGTGACGGTCACCGACATCTTCGGTTACCAGGGCATGGAGTCGGGCGACGTGTACACCGACGCGCGGCTCTCGTAGGCCCCGCGCCCGCGCGGCGGTCGGGCCCCGGCGGGAAGGCGGCGGGGGACGGTGTGCCCGCGGGCCCCGCACGGGGGGCCGCGGCGCCGGGGGCCGTGCCCGGAAGAACCCCGCCGGGGGTCGGAAGGGCGCCGGCGGGGGTGCGGCCCCGTCGCCTTTTCGCAAACAAAGAGGACATTCTCCGTCCGGCGAGGAAAACGCTGGTGGCGTTTACCGGCTCCGGCGGACCCGATGGGCTAGGTTGCGTTTCCGAGGCCTGGGACACTCCCTTCCCGAATCACCCCCAAAAGGAAAAGCCTCGTTTTTCCCATTCGCCCGCACCCATCTTCCGCACGGAGGCACGAGCAGTGGCACCAGCGAAAACCGAGGCAGAGGAGTCCTCCTCCGTGAAGGCCCCCAAGGGGTCGATCATCGTGAGCTGGCTGACCTCGACCGACCACAAGGTCATCGGGTACATGTACATCATCACCGCCTTCGCCTTCTTCGTCTTCGGCGGAATCCTGGCGGTGCTCATCCGCGCCGAACTGTTCTTTCCGGGCATGCAGATCATGTCCAACGAGGAGTACAACCAGCTGTTCACCATGCACGGCACGATCATGCTGCTGCTCTTCGCGACCCCGCTGTTCGTCGGGTTCGGCAACGTGATCATGCCGTTGCAGATCGGCGCGCCCGACGTGGCGTTCCCGAGGATGAACCTGTTCGGCTACTACCTGTTCCTGTTCGGCGGGCTGATCGTCTCGGCCGGGTTCCTGACCCCGGGCGGCGCGGCCAGCTTCGGCTGGTTCGCCTACACGCCCCTGTCGAACGAGGTCCACTCACCGGGGGTGGGGGGCAACCTGTGGATCATGGGGTTGGTGGTGTCGGGTCTGGGCACGATCCTGGGCGCGGTCAACTTCATCACCACCGCCCTGTGCATGCGCGCGCCGGGCATGACGATGTTCCGCATGCCGATCTTCACCTGGAACATCATCCTGACCAGCGTGCTGGTGCTCATCGCGTTCCCCGTGCTGACGGCGGCCCTGATCGCGCTGGGCGCGGACCGCATCGTCGGCACGCAGGTGTTCAACGCCGAGCACGGCGGGGCCATCCTGTGGCAGCACCTGTTCTGGTTCTTCGGCCACCCCGAGGTGTACATCATCGCGCTGCCGTTCTTCGGCATCGTGACCGAGATCCTGCCGGTGTTCAGCCGCAAGCCGATCTTCGGCTACAAGGGGCTGGTGGCGGCGACCATCGCCATCACGGGCCTGTCGGTGACGGTGTGGGCGCACCACATGTTCCCGACGGGTGCGGTGCTTCTGCCGTTCTTCTCGTTCATGAGCTTCCTCATCGCGGTGCCGACCGGGGTGAAGTTCTTCAACTGGATCGGTACGATGTGGCGGGGCCAGATCAGCTTCGAGACGCCGATGCTGTTCTCGATCGGGTTCCTAGTGACCTTCCTGTTCGGCGGTCTGACCGGTGTGCTGCTGGCCTCCCCGCCGATCGACTTCCACGTCACCGACTCCTACTTCGTGGTGGCCCACTTCCACTACGTGGTGTTCGGCACGGTGGTGTTCGCGATGTTCGCGGGCTTCTACTTCTGGTGGCCCAAGTTCACCGGGACGATGCTCAACGAGAAGTTGGGCAAGTTCCACTTCTGGCTGCTGTTCCTGGGCTTCCACGGCACGTTCCTGGTGCAGCACTGGCTGGGCGCCGCCGGCTTCCCGCGCCGCTACGCCGACTACCTGCCCGGTGACGGCTTCACCGAGCTCAACCAGATCTCCTCGGTCTCCTCGTTCGTGCTGGCGGCCTCGACGCTGATCTTCTTCTGGAACGTCTTCGTGACCGCGCGCAACGCTCCCCAGGTGGGGATGGACGACCCGTGGGGCTACGGCTGCTCGCTGGAGTGGGCCACGTCCTGCCCGCCGCCGCGGCACAACTTCACGTCGCTGCCGCGGATCCGTTCCGAGCGTCCCGCGTTCGACCTGAACCACCCGCATGTGGCGTCGCGGGCCCTGGACTCCGGGCGCGAGGAGAGCGCCCCGAGGAGCTGACCCGCGCGGGCGGGGGCGGGCGGCCGCTCCCGCCCCCGCCCCCCGCTCACAGGAGCCGGCGGAGCAGCTTCTGCTTGAGGTCGGTGACGGGCGCGTAGGCGATGCGCATGGTGTCCATGAACAGCGACTTGTCCAGCACCGACTTGGTGTGCGAGAAGGTGTCCAGGGAGGCCGCGGAGTGGTAGGCGCCCATACCGCTGTCCCCCACGCCGCCGAAGGGCAGGTCGGGAACGGCCAGGTGGGCGATCGGCAGACCGAAGGCCAGGCCGCCCGAGGAGGTCTCGGTGGTCAGGCGGCGCTTGGTCTCCTCGGAGTCGGTGAAGCCGTACAGCGCCAGCGGCTTGTCGCGTGCGTTGACGAAGGCGATGGCCGCGTCCAGGTCGGGGACCCGCAGGACCGGCAGGACGGGGCCGAAGATCTCCTCCGACATCACCGGGGAGTCGGGGTCCACGTCGGCCAGGACGGTGGGGGCGACGTAGAGGCGGTCGATGTCGTGCTGTCCGCCGGTGACCACGGTGCCGCTGCCCAGCAGGGCGGTGATCCGGGCGAAGTGGCGCTCGTTGACGATGCGCCCGTAGTCGGCGCTGCGTGAGGGGTCCTCGCCGAACATCTCGGTGATGGCGGCGGTCAGCTCGCGCTGGAGCGGTTCGGCGGTGTCGCCGACGGCGAGCACGTAGTCGGGGGCCACGCAGGTCTGACCGGTGTTGGTGAACTTGCCCCAGGCCAGGCGGCGGGCGGTGGTGGCCAGGTCCACCCCGGGTTCGACGATGGCCGGGCTCTTGCCGCCCAGCTCCAGGGTGACGGGGGTCAGGTGCTTGGCGGCGGCGGCCATGACGATGCGGGCCACGGTGCCGTTGCCGGTGTAGAAGATGTGGTCGAAGCGCTCATCGAGCAGGGCGGTGCTCTCGGGGATGCCGCCCTCCACGACCGCGACCGCCTCGGTGTCCAGGTAGCGGGGCAGCAGCTCGGCCAGGGCGGCGGAGGTGGCCGGGGCCAGTTCGCTGGGCTTGACCAGGGCGGCGTTGCCCGCGGCGAGGGCACCGACCAGGGGCGCCAGGGACAGGTTCACCGGGTAGTTCCACGGGGCGATGATCAGCACGGTGCCCAGCGGCTCGCGCACGCGGCGGGCCCTGGCCGGGGCCAGGGCGACGGGCACGGGCACCCGCTGCGGGCGCAGCCAGGAGGCCAGGTGCCTGAGGGTGTGGTCGATCTCGTTGACCACGAAGCCGATCTCGGTGGTGTGGGCCTCGATGGGGCTCTTGCCGAGGTCGGCCTTGAGCACGCGTTCGAACGCGGTGCGCTCCTCGGTGAGCATGCGGCGCAGCGCGCGCAGCTGGGCGCGGCGCCAGGCGACGGGCTTGGTGCGGCCGGAGGCGAAGGCGGCGCGCAGGCGGGCGACCACCGGTGGGATCTCGGTGGTCAGGGTGAGCGGCTCGGCGGGGGGCCGGGGGGCGGCCTCGGCGGCGGGGGCGCCTTGGGTGTCGGTCATGGAGCGATACTAAACGAAACGCTTTCGTTTCCCTAGGCCTCGCTCACATAGGATTCGGGCATGACCACCGACCATCTGCCCGACGCCTCGCGCGCCCCCCACCGGGGCCGACCGCGCGACGCGTCCCGGGACCGCGCGCTGATGGACGCCACCCTCGCCGAGCTCGAACTGCACGGGTACGGCGGCCTGACCACGGCCGCCGTCGCCCGGCGGGCCGGCGTCTCCACCGCCACCCTCTACCGGCGCTGGCGCTCCAAGGAGGACCTGGTGCTGGGAGCCGCCCGGGACTGGGCGGAGAACCTGGGGCCCGACCTCGACACCGGCGCGCTGCGCTCGGACCTGTCCCGGCTCCTGCACGACAAGGCCGCGGCCCTGGAGGGGGCCTCCGGGAGGCTGCTGCGCGCGGTGCTGGGCGAGGCCGCGCACAACCAGGCGCTCGCCGACGCGCTCTTCGGCGACTTCGTGGTGCCGCTCCAGGAACGGGTGCTGGCGGTGGTGGAACGCGCCGTCGCGCGCGGGGAGATCCCGCCGGTGGAGGATCCCCTGGTGGTGGCGGAGATGGTGATCGGCCCGATGGTCAGCCACACGTTCCTGGTGCCGCCCGCGCCCGGCGCCTCCCCCGGCCACGACATCGCCGACCGGCTCCTGCCCTACCTGCTGCGCGCCCTGGGCCACCGGGAGGTCCTGGACACCCGCACCGACTGAGGGCGGGGCGGCCCGCCCAGGGGGACGACGGGCTCCCGCCATGACCCGGGGCTCCATCGCACCCCGGACGAGGACAGCGGCCCGGCGCGGGTTTCTCCGGGCGGAGCTGATTGTGACCGGTGGCCTGTCAGTGTCTGGTCTGTCCGGGATTCGTTGTTACCGGAAAGCCCACCTATACGGCGTAGATTTATTTTCCGTCCGCTCGGGTACAGCCTCGGCGGACGGGTCCGCCGGACCGGTTCGGCTCCCGCCGCGGTGGCGGAGCCGCGGTCGCACGAGGAGCCGCGCACCCGGGGAAGGTACGCGGCTCCGCCCTGCGCAACGGGTCAGCCCACCGTCGCCGGTTCCCAGGCGCGCTCGACCACGCGCACCAGGCCCCGGTCGGTGATCTTCACGCTCGGGGACACCGCCAGGGTCAGCGTGGACAGGCTCATGAAGGCGTTGCGGTTGTCCCAGCCCCACGCCGCCAGCTCCGCGCGCAGCTCCCGGGTGGCCCGGGCGACCTCGTCGGCGGGCCTCTCCGACATGACCCCGCCGATGGGCAGGGCGATCCCGGCGCCCGCGCCGCCCTCGCGGACCAGGCGCATGCCCCCGCCCCAGGACACCACCCGCGCGGCGGCCTCGCGCAGCGCGTCCTCGCTCGTGGCCACGACCGTGAGGTTGTGGCTGTCGTGGGCGTAGGTGGTGGCGAAGGCCCCCGCGCCCAGTTCCTGCCCGGTGACCGGCGCGAACGCCACCCCGCCCGCCCCGGTGTGGCGCTCGAAGACCGCCACCACCGCGGTCCTGCCCTGCCAGTGCACCACTCCCCCGCGCACGGGCAGCACGACCTCGTCCGGCTCGGTGTAGGTGTCCACCGGGTTCACCCGCAGCGCCCGGAAGGCGTGGTCGCCGTCGGGCAGGTCCACCCGCCAGCGGGCCGCCCGCGCGTCGGGCGCGCCGATGCGCACCGTGCCGCCGAACGGGTGCTCCGGCGCGGGCCCGGGTCCGGTGAGCGGGGCGCCGTCGCGGCCCACGACCGTGCCGCCGGCGATCGCGACCACGGGGGTCAGCTCGGTGAGCGAGCGCAGCAGGACCAGGTCGGCGCGCTTGCCCGGGGTGACGGTCCCCCGGTCGTCGAGGCCGAGCCTGCGCGCGGGCTGGAGCGTGAGCGCCCGCAGCACCGCCAGCGGGGGCAGTCCGCGTTCGAGGGCCACCGCCCCCACCCGGTCCAGGTGACCGGTGCTCACGATGGCGTCCACGACGATGTCGTCGGTGACCAGGCAGAAGTCGGGCAGGTGCGGCAGGTCCAGCAGGGCCCGCACGACCTCGGGGGTCAGGCACTTCTCCTGGAGCATCAGCAGCATGCCCAGGCGGGCCTTCTCCACCGCCACCTCGGCGGTGTTCTTGCAGTGGTCGGAGTCGATCCCGGCCCACAGGTACTCGCCCAGCTCGGCGCCGGACAGGTTGGGGCAGTGCCCGTCCAGGCGCACGCCCCGGCTGCGGGCCGCGGCGATGATGGCGCCCATCCTGGGGTCGCCGGAGACCACCGCGCGGTAGTCCATCACCTCGCCGAGGGTGGTGACCCCCTCCCAGTCCAGCATCTCGGCGACGTCGTCGGCGTCCAGGCGGGCCCCGGCCGTCTCGAACCCGTCGAGCGCGGGCACGCACGAGGGGACCGCCCAGCGCATGGTCTGCCCGGTGGCCTCGCCCTGCCCGATCATCCACGCCTGCCCCTCGCGCCCGGCGACGTTGACGATCTCGTGGGCGTCGGCGAGCACGGTCGTGGTGCCGCGCGCGAGCGTGACCCGGGCGAACTCGGCCGGGGCCAGCAGGGAGCTCTCGATGTGCATGTGCGCGTCCACGTACCCGGGCGCGACCACGAGCCCGTCGGCGTCGACGGTCTCGCGGGCCTCGACGGGGGTGCCCGGCGGCAGCACCGCGCGGATCGCGTCGCCGACCACGGCGACGTCGGCCCGCCACACCTGGCCGGTGTGGACGGAGACGACGTCTCCGCCGCGGATGAGCAGGTCTGCGGTGAGCATCGGAGTCGGTTCCCCTTCCGGTGCGCGGTCGCGGTTCACGGCGTCCGCGCGCTGTCGTTCGGTTCTGCGGCGTAGCTGGCGATGCCCTCGGTGAGGCGGGCGGCGAACCCGTCGGCGTCCACGGTGCGGGCCACGCGCACGTGCCGTGCGCGGCCGGGGGTGCGCAGGTCGGCCACGAGGGCGCCGCGGGTGAGTTCTCCGGCGCACTCCACCGAGGCGGTGCCCTCCTCCCAGCCCAGCAGTCCGGGATGGGCGACGGCGGCCACCGCCAGCGCGTCGTGCACCGGCACGGCGGCGACGCCGAAGCGGTCCAGGTAGCGCAGGGCGTAGTCGCGCAGCAGTGCTCCGGCGATCCCGGCGGTGCCGGGCAGCGCCGCCAGCTCCTCGGCCTCGCGCAGCGGGTACAGGGCGGCGCGGGTGACGTCCAGGCCCACGATCCGCACCGGCAGGCCCGACTCCAGGACGTAGCGGGCGGCCTCGGGGTCGGCGTGGAAGTTGAACTCCGCGGCCGGGGTGATGTTGCCCTGGGCGAAGGCGGCGCCGCCCATGACGACGATCTCGCGCAGCGCCGGTCCGGCCTGCGGGTGGCGGGCGAGCAGGGCGGCCACGTTGGACAGCGGGCCGATCGCCACCAGGGTCAGCTCCCCCGGCGAGCGCAGGGCCTGCTCCGCCAGCCAGTCGACCGCGTGGCCGGGACCGAACGCCCGGGGCGGCGAGGCGGGGACCAGCCCGCCCAGGCCGCCGGCCCCGTGCATGGGCTCGTCGCGCAGGCGCGCGGTCCGCGAGATCGGCCCGGCCAGCCCCGACACCAGCGGCAGGTCGGCCGGGGCCGCGGCCAGGTCCAGCACGTGCGCGGCGTTGCGGTCCACGTCGGCGAGGGAGGCGTTCCCGGCCACCGTGGTCACCCCCCGCACCTCCAGCTCCGGGGAGGCCAGCGCGAGCAGCAGGGCCAGGGCGTCGTCGACGCCGGGGTCGCAGTCGATCACGATGGGCACGCTCACCGCGCCACCTCCTCGGTGAAGCGGTCCAGCCAGGTGGAGCGCTCCTGCGCGATGAGGGCCAGGTCGCCCTGGTGGTAGCCGCTGTCGGACGGGGAGGAGGCGGCCTGTCCCGACACCCGCTCCATGAGCGGGGTGGGGTCGGCCTCCAGCGCCACGGGCTTGTCGTAGAGGGCCTCGGCCATCCCCTCCTGGATCTCGGGGCGCAGCAGGAAGTCGACGAAGGCCAGTGCACCGGCCTCGTTGGGCGCCCCGTCGACCACCTGGACGGTGTTGGCGGTCATCACCCGGCCCTGTTCGGGCGCGGCGAAGCCGATCGGCTGCCCGGCCTCCACCGAGCCCATGGCGAAGTTGTCCAGGCCGGGCGCCATGGCGATCTCACCGCGTTCGAGCAGGCTGGTGAGCTCGGTGGAGCCGGTGTAGAACTGGAGCGCGTCCGCGCCGATCCGGCCCATCGCCTCGAAGCCGGCGTCGGGGTCGGAGGGACCCGAGCCGAAGTGTTCGCCCGCGGCCAGGACGAACATCGGACCGGCCGAGACCGAGATGTCGGGCAGCACGTACCCTCCCTCGGGCTCGGCCCACAGGTCGTCCCAGGAGTCGGGGGCCTCCTCGACGAGGTCGGTGCGGTAGAGCAGGCCCAGGAGCTGGAAGGTGTAGGCGGGGCCGTACCCGTCCGGGTCCACCGCCCAGGGCTGGATGGCGTCGAGGTTGGGCACGTCGGCGGGGTCGACGGGGGCGAACAGCCCCATGTCCTTGCCGATCTGGGCGTAGTAGTCGGAGATGAGCACGACGTCGGTGTCGGGCGTCTCGGCGTTGATCCTGAGCTTGGTGAGCCGCCCGGCGTTGTTGCCGGTGTCCAGGACCACCCGGATCCCGGTCTCGGCCTCGAAGGGGTCGGCCACCACCTCGGTGAACTCCTCGGTGGCGAAGGCGAAGGTGCTCACCACCAGCGTGTCGGGGTCGTCCTCGCGCACCGGTGCGCACGAGGCGCTCACCAGGGCCAGCGCCGCCGTCCCGGCGAGCGCGGCGAGCATGCGGCGCGGGTGTGCGGTGCGGCTCATCCGGTCTCCTCGGCGAGTTCCACCAGGTGGCGGTGGGGCAGGGCGATACGCACGGGGTCGCCGGGACGCAGGTCGTCGGCCGGGTGCAGGGAGCGCAGGACCGACCCGGGCCCCTCCACGCCGTCGATGCGGGCCTCGACCAGGCAGTTGCTGCCCTGGAAGGTGACCTCGCCGACGGTGCCGCCCAGGCCGGTCTCGCCCTCGCCCTCGCGGGTTCCGGCGGGCAGCAGGCGCACGTGTTCGGGCCGGATGGTGACGGCTCCGTGCCCGGGCACCCGCGGGAAGTTGTCGTAGCCCAGGAACTCGGCGACGAAGCGGTTGGCGGGCGCGGGGAAGACCTCCCGGGGCGCGCCCTGCTGCTCCAGGCGCCCCTCGTTGAGGATGACCATGGTGTCGGACAGCTCCAGCGCCTCGTCCTGGTCGTGGGTGACCAGGACGGCGGTCAGCCCGGTCTCGCGCTGGACCCGCAGCAGTTCGCGGCGCATCTGCACGCGCAGCTGGGCGTCGAGGTTGGACAGCGGCTCGTCCAGCAGCAGCACCGAGGGTCGGATGGCCACGGCGCGGGCCAGGGCCACCCGCTGCTGCTGGCCGCCGGACAGCTCGGCGGGCTTGCGGTCGGCCAGGTGCGCCAGGCCCACCAGGTCCAGCGCCTCACCCGCGCGCCTGGCCACCTCCTGGGCGGCGATCCTGCGGGTGCGCAGCCCGTAGCCGACGTTGTCGCGCAGGGTCATGTGCGGGAAGAGCGCGTAGGACTGGAAGACCATGCCGATGTTGCGCTTCTCCGGCGGGGTGCGGGTGGCGTCCTCCCCCTCCAGCAGGATCCTGCCGGAGGTGGGCTGGAGGAACCCGGCGATCATGCGCAGGGTGGTGGTCTTGCCGCAGCCGCTGGGGCCCAGCAGCGTGGTGAACCTGCCGCGCTGCACGGCCAGGTCCAGGTCGGCGACGGCGGCGGGGCCGTCCTTGCCCTTGCGTCCGCCGAAGCGGTGGGTGACGCGGTCGAGTTCGACGACGGGTGTCATCTGTTTGTTGGGCGTGGATACCCCGTCCTTCAGGGCGGGGAGGAAACGCCCTCTCCCTTCTCGTGACTTTCTGTTGGATTCGCCTCACGCGATCGCAGTGCGGTCGCTACGGTGTGTGCCATGGCCAGGAAGAGCGTGAAGCGGGCGTTTCGGTACCGCTTCTATCCCACTGATGCGCAGGCGGCCGAGCTGTCGCGCACGTTCGGGTGCGTGCGCCTGGTCTACAACCGCGCCCTGGCCGAACGCACCACCGCCTGGCACCAGCGCCGCGAACGGGTGGGCTACCCCCACACCTCGGCGATGCTCACCGCCTGGAAGAGCACTGAGGAGCTGTCCTTCCTCACCGAGGTCTCCTGCGTCCCGCTGCAACAGACGCTGCGCCACCTGCACACCGCCTTCGGCAACTTCTTCGACCGCCGCGCGCAGTACCCGCGGTTCAAGTCCAAGAAGACGTCCCGGGCCTCGGCGGAGTACACCCGGTCGGCCTTTCGCTACCGCGACGGCCGTCTGACATTGGCCAAGATGGCCGAACCCCTGGCCATCGTGTGGTCGCGGCCCCTGCCCGAAGGAGCACGCCCCTCCACGGTCACGGTCTCGCGGGACGCGGCCGGGCGCTGGTTCGTCTCGCTCCTGTGCGAGGACACCATCACGTCGGCCCCGGCCGTCAACAACGCGGTCGGTGTCGATGCCGGAATCACCTCCGTGGTGACCTTGTCCACGGGGGAGAAGGTGGCCAACCCCCGCCACGAGCAACGCGACCGGGCGAAGCTGGCCCGGGCTCAGCGGGCGCTGTCGCGTAAGGCCAGGGGCAGCACGAACCGGGACAAGGCGCGTCGCAGGGTGGCGCGGGTGTGCGCCCGTATCACCGACCGGCGTCGGGACTTTTTGCACAAGCTCTCCACTCGACTCGTCCGTGAGAACCAAGTGGTCGTGATCGAGGACCTGTCGGTGCGCAACATGGTCAAGAACCGTCGGCTTTCCCGGGCGATCTCGGATGTGGCCTGGCGTGAGCTGCGCAGCATGCTGGAGTACAAGTGCGCTTGGTATGGGCGGGACCTGGTCGTGGTGGACCGGTTCTTTCCCTCCTCCAAGTTGTGCTCGACGCCCGGGTGCGGGTACCTCAATGTGTCGTTGCCGCTGCGTGTACGGGAGTGGACGTGTCCCGGTTGTGGGGTGGCTCATGACCGTGATGTGAACGCGGCGCTCAATCTCGAAGCCGCCGGGCTGGCGGTTGTTGCCTGTGGAGCTGGTGTGAGACCTCAACGGGAGTCCTCCCGGACGGGGCGACCGGCGGTGAAGCAGGAAGGCCACGGGGCGACCCGTGACGAGGCGTTGGCCTCGAACCGCCGTTAGGTGGTTCCGGATTCTTCTGCCTTCAGGCAGGAGAGGAAGTCAAGTGGTGTGTCCTTCTTCCCGGTTAGCGGCCGAAGACCTTCGTGAAACCGACCATGCGTTCGGTGGCGAAGGCGACCGCGACGCTGAGCACCAGGAGCAGCACGCTGACCGCCGCGACCACCGGGTCGAACGAGGACTGGACGTAGTTGAGCATCTCCACCGGCAGCGTCGCCACGCCCGGGCCGGTGAGCAGCAGGGACAGGGGAACGTTGTTCAGGGAGGTGATGAAGGCCAGGATGGTGGCGGACAGGATGCCCGGCGCCATGACCGGCAGGGTCACGGTGAAGAAGGCCCGCACCGGCCCGGCCCCCAGCCCCCGGGCGGCCTCCTCCAGGCGCGCGTCGGCCAGCGACAGCGAGGCGCCCACCACGCGGACGGTGTAGGGCAGCAGCAGGACGGTGTGCCCGACGATCAGCGCGCCCAGCGCGGTGACGCGCATGCCCACCATGAGCTGCTGGAACAGGGCCAGGCTCAGGACGAGTTCGGGGACCACGATCGGGGCGAAGAAGAGGTTCTCCATCACCCTGCGCCCGCGCGGGTTGCCCCGGTGCAGGGCCAGGGTCGCCGGAACGCCCAGGAGCAGGGCGATCGCGGTGGAGGCCAGCGCCACGGCGACGCTGGTGCCGAAGGAGTCGACGAAGGGCCCGTAGTCCAGGGCGGCGGCGAACCAGCGCAGGGACAGGCCCTCGGGCGGGAAGGCCAGGGTGCTCCCGGCGGTGAAGGCGACCCCGACCAGGATCACCACGGGGCCGAGCATGAGGACGAAGGCCGCCGCCGCGAGCAGCGACAGGAAGGGGCGTCTCAGGATCATGACGTGGTGCTCCCGATCTTGCCGAGCCGGCCGGACAGCGCGCTGACCGCCAGCACGAGCACCGTCATCACCAGGGCGACGGCGCTGGCGGAGGGCCAGTCGAGGCTGACGTTGACCCGGCTGTAGAGCAGGGTGGACAGAAGGCGTTCGCGCGGCCCGCCGAGCAGCTGGGGCGTGGTGAAGGCGGTGACCGCGCCCGCGAAGACGAGCGTGCAGCCCACCAGCACCCCGGGCAGGGCGAGCGGGAAGACCACGGTGCGGAAGGCCCGGCCGGGCGAGGCGCCCAGCCCGCGGGCGGCGTCCTCCAGGCGGTGGTCCTGCTGGGCGAGGCTGGAGTAGGAGGACAGGATCATCAGCGGCAGGAAGAGCTGGACCAGGCCGAGCACGATGGCGGTCTCGGTGTAGAGCAGCTGGACCCGGCCCATGCCCAGGGCCTCGCTGATGCCGCTGATGAGGCCGTTGCCGCCCAGGACCATGATCCAGCCGTAGGTGCGCACGACGGTGTTGAGCAGCAGCGGGAAGATCGCCAGGGCCAGGAGGCGGCCGGGCCAGCGGCCGGGGGCCCGGGAGATGAGGTAGGCCACCGGGAAGCCCATGAGCAGGCACAGCGCGGTGGTCACCACGGCCACGCGGACGGTGCGCGCGACCACGGGGAGCAGGTAGGGGTCGGTGAGCAGGCCGCCCGTCTCGCGCGCGACCGTGGCGGGGTCGCCGTCGGGCGGCCAGGCCAGGGTGGCCACGACCGGGTAGCAGAAGGCGAACAGGACCACGGCCAGCCCCGGGACCAGCAGGACCGTGACGGGTGGTCGTGGGAGGCGGCCGCGGCGCGGAGCGGCCGCGTCGGCGCCGACGGTGGGTGACGGGCGGGGCAATTCCACTCCCGGTCGCTGTCGAGGGGACGGTCTGGGTTCGGCACGGCGCCCGAGCTGCGCGATGCCGTGTCTACGCGAGGATTCGCCTGCACGATGCCTGATCTGAACAGCGCTTCATCTGCAAAAACATCTGCAAGCGCTTGCACAAGCGCTTGCACACCGTAGCCTGTGTCGGGGACATGAGCCAACCCCCGGGTCGCGAGTGTGACAGGGGGCACCACCGGGCGTGAGGAGCTGCAATGGCGAGTCTGGACGACGTGGCCAGGGAGGCCGGCGTGTCGGCGTCCACCGTTTCGCGGGCCCTGTCGCGGCCGTCCATGGTCTCCGAGCCCACCCTGGTCAGGGTCCGCGCCGCCGCGGAGAGACTGGGCTTTCGGGCCAACCCCGCCGCGCGGGCGCTGACCACGGGTCGCAGCGGTTTCTTCGCCCTGCTCGTCCCCGACCTGGACAACCCCTTCTACTCCACCACCGCCACCGCCGCGCAGGAGCTGGCGGGCAGGAGCGGGCGCCGGGTGATCATCGCCGTCACCGGGGGCGACGCGGCCCGCGAGGCCGAGGTGCTCGGCGAACTGGAGAGCCAGGTGGACGGATTCGCGCTCCAGTCACCGGTGGGCTCGGCCGCCGACCTGAAGGAGGCGCACCGGCGCAAGCCGCTGGTGGTGATCAACCGCCGCGTGCCCGGACTGACCTCGTTCACGGTGGACACCCCCGGCGGTCTGGGCACCGTCTACGACCGCCTGGTGGAGCTGGGGCACCGCGACGTCGCCTACCTGGCGGGGCCGCCCAGTTCGTGGATGGACCGGCGCAGGCGCGAGGAGCTGGTGGAGCACGCCGCCCGGTCCCGGCTGCGGGTGCGGGTCTTCGGGCCCGTGCGACCGGCCTTCGCGGAGGGGGCCGCGGCGGCGCGGGAGATCGTGGACTCGGGCTGCACGGCGATGCTGGTCTACAACAGCCTGTTGCTGCTGGGAGCCATGTTCGAGTTCGGCCGCATAGGGGTGCGGGTGCCCGAGGACATCAGCGTGGCCGCGGCCGACGACATCGCCCTGGCCGACCTGCCGGGGCCGCCGATCTCGGCGGTGCTGGCCCCGGCCGACGAGCTGGGCCGCGCGGCGGTGTCGGCGCTGATCGAGCTGGTCGACGGGCCCGCGGGGACCCGCCCCCGGGGGCGCAGGCTGCCCACCGAGGTGCGGATCACCGACTCCCTCGCGCCGCCGCGCCCGGCACTCGGCTGAGGGACGTCCGGCCGTTCCGTGTTCACCGGCCGTCCTGCCGTGAGCCGGGGTGGCGGGAGTCCGTGTGCCGGAAGCCGGGCGTCGGTGGCGCAGGCGTCCCTCGGCGGACCGCGGCCGGTCGGGGGCCGGGGGTCGGCGTCGGCAGCCGCGCGGCCCCCGCCCGTTCACCGGGAAAGCCGGGCGAGAGCGCGCCCCCGTACGGAATCCTGGGCGGGACGGAGCAGTGATCGGCCTGAGCGCAGGAGACGACCGTGGACAGATCAGTTCTGGTGACCGGCGGGACCCGGGGCATCGGGCTCGGTATCGCTAAGGGGTTCGCCGAGGCCGGGGACCGGGTGGTGATCGTCGGGCGCGACAAGGCCAGGGCGCGCGAGGCCGCCCGGGGCGTCCCGGGGGCGGAGTGGGTGGTCGGCGACGTGGCCGGGGCCGACGACTGCGAACGCGTCGTGGAGCAGGCCGTGCGGCGCACCGGCGGCCTGGACGTGGTCTGCGCCAACGCCGGGATCTTCCCCTCGTCCCCGCTGGTGTCGATGGACCCCGGCGAACTCGACCGGGTCGTGGACACCAACGTGAAGGGCACCGTGCTGACGGTGCGCGCCGCGGTGGAGGCCCTGACCGCCTCCGGAAGGGGGCGGGTGGTCATCACCTCCTCCATCACCGGACCGCTGACCGGATACGCGGGCTGGTCCCACTACGGAGCCACCAAGGCCGCCCAGCTGGGGTTCATGCGCAGCGCCGCCCTGGAGCTCGCGCCCCGGGGCATCACCGTCAACGCGGTGCTGCCGAGGAACGTGCGCACCGAGGGCCTGGAGGAGTTGGGGCCGGACTACCTGGAGCGCATGCGCGCGGCGATCCCGCTGGGACGCATCGGCGAGGTGGAGGACATCGCCGCGGCCTGCCTGTTCCTGGCCGGTCCCGGAGCCTCCTTCATCACCGGGCAGACCATCGTGGTCGACGGGGGCCAGGTGCTGCCCGAGGACGGCCGGGCCTTCGGCGGTTCGGAATGAGAGGTGTGGGATTCAGGTGGAGCAAGGCGTTGGGAACCATGGCCTTTACGACGTAGATTCACAGGATCGCCCGGGCGCGCCGCACCCCGCGCGCTCGGGCGCTTCGCTCCCCCGGCTCCCGGGGCGTGCGTCCCCGGGGGTCAGTCGGACTCCCGGCGCCCGCGGATCCCGTCGAGGAGGAAGGCGGTGCGGCGGTCGTAGTCCTCCCGCGGCGGGCGGGTCCCGTGCTTGAGGGCGAGCGCGGTGTCCACGACGAGCGCGTGGAGGTCGTCCGCCTCGAACGCGGGACGCAGCGCGCCGCAGGCCCTGCCCGCCGCGACCAGCTCGTCGTTGATCTCCCCCGCGGCCCGGCAGATCTCCAGGAGCCGCCGCGAGTGCGGATACGCCTGCAACAGGAGGTCGATCGCGGCGGGCTGGCGGTACAGGAGGTCGCGCATCGCGGTGACGTAGTGGGCGATCCGCTCCCCGGCGTCGTCCAGGGCCCGGGTGCGGTCGATGGCGGCGTACAGCTCGGCCGCGACCACCTCCTCGACGACGGCCTCGATGAGGCCGACCCTGCCGCCGAACCGGTTGAAGATCGTGGCCTTGCTCACCCCGGCCGCCCGGGCGACCTCCTCCAGCGGCACGGTCAGGCCCCGCCCCCGGAAGACGTCGATCGCGGCGCGCCGGATCTGCTCGGCGTTGCGCTTGGCGTCGGCCCGCAGGCGGGGCCCCGAAGACGCCGCACCCGTCATGGCCGCCCACCGTCCCCCACCGCCGTCACAACAACTTGACTCATATGGTCAGTTTACCTAGTGTCATCGGCGCGAGCGAAGTTGACCGATCTGGTCAACTTAAGCGCGGGTGGCCGACCACCAAACCCGTGCCGCTTCCGCCCGGGCCCGGGGACCGCCGTACGCGCACCCCGCCGGGGCGTCGGGTTCCCCGGCACCGCCGCGACCCGCCCACCTGGCCGGGCACGGACACACATGGAGAGGACCACAGGCATGATCGTCGTCACCGGCGCCACCGGCGCACTCAACGGGGCCACCGTCGAGCACCTCCTCAGGCGCGTCCCGGCCGACCGGATCGGCGTCAGCGCGCGCGACGTCGCCAGGGCGCGGCACTTCGCCGACCGCGGGGTGCGTGTGCGACAGGGCTCCTACGACGACCCGGCCGCGCTGCGCGACTCCTTCGAGGGCGCCGACCAGGTGCTCCTGGTCTCCTCCGGCGACACGGAGGCCGACGTGGTCGGCCAGCACCGCGTCGCGATCGAGGCGGCCGTCGCGGCCGGCGCCCGGCGGATCCTCTACACCAGCCAGCACGGCGCCGCCGCCGACAGCCCCTACCTCCCGGCGCGCCTGCACGCCGCCACCGAGGCGATCCTCGCCGGGTCGGGAACCGCCTGGACCGCGCTGCGCTACGGGTTCTTCGGCAGCCTGGACCTCCTGCTCGGCCCGTGGCAGCGGACCGGGGTGATCGCCCAACCGGCGGACGGCCCCCTCCCCTGGGCCGACCGCGCCGACCTGGCCGAGGCCGCGGCGGTCATCCTCACCGGTGAGCGCTCCTTCGACGGACCCGTCACCCTCGCACCGCCCGGGTCCGTCACCCTCGGCGACTTCGCCCGGATCGCCTCCGAACTCACCGGCCGCGACATCGAACGCGTCGTCGTGGACGACGAGCGCTGGAGCGCCGAGCAGGTCGCGAGCGGCGTCCCGGAACACGTGGTCGGGCTGACGCTCATGATGTCGCGGGCCGCCCGCGACGGGTACTTCGCGGGACACCACCCGCTGCTGACCGAACTCCTCGGCCGCGAGCCCCGCAGCGCCGCCGAGCTGCTCGCGGACCACGTCGGGGCCTCGGGGGCCTCCTCACCGACCGCCTGACCGCCGCCCGGCAAGGGACCAAGGAACTTTTCTTCCTCCGTCAGGTGAAGTACCCCTTCGTCCATGAGCGACAGCAGAAGGATCACCTGGGAAGGCTTCTTCAACACCCGCGACCTCGGCGGCCTGCCGAGTCGGGACGGACGCGGCGTCCGCCGGGGCGCCTTCATCCGCTCCGCCGACCCGCGCTTCGTCACCGACAGGGGCTGGCGGGCCGCCTACGAGGCGGGTGTGCGCACCGTCGTGGACCTGCGCAACCCCGACGAGATCCGTCCGGCTCCGGGTGAGGGCCCCACGAGCCGGGGCGGGTCCGCCGCCTTCCCCGCGGATTCGGCCCCGACTCCCCTGCCCGCCGGGATGACGCGTCTGGAGGTGGCCCTGGACCATGTCGAGGACGTCGGGTTCTGGCAGGAGGTCAACCGCCGACGGTTGAACGGGAGCCCGCTCTACTACCGCCCCTTCCTCGACCGCAAGGCCGAACGCTGCGCCGCGGTGGTCACCGCCCTGGCCCAGGCCGGGCCGGGCGGCGTCCTGTTCCACTGCGGGGCCGGACGCGACCGCACCGGACTGGTCGCCCTGCTGCTGCTCGCCCTGGCCGACGTCGGAGCCGAGGCGATCGCCGACGACTACGAGCTGTCCACGACCGAGCTCGTCCCGCTCTTCGCCGCGATGGGCCAACCGGACCAGGGCCCCGTGATCGAGGCCGTGCTGTCCGAGCGCGGCCTGACCCTGCGCGACACCGTCCTGGACGCCCTGCGCGGGCTGGACGCGCACGCCTACCTGCTGGCGGCGGGGGTCGCGGAGGAGGACCTGGCCGTCCTCCGGGAACGGCTCCTGGACTGACCACGCCTCCGCACGGCACGGTCCGCCCGTCCGAACAACGGATGGGCGGGCCTACCAGCCCGGTCGGTGGCCGGGCCGCCCCCCGGGGAACGCTCAGCCGCGCAGCCGCGCGTTGAGCCGTGCGGCCTGCCGCGTGAGGTGGTCGCGTTCGGGCAGGTTGGGCGCCGACCGGGCGGCCTCGGCGTAGAGCCGCGCCGCGGTGGCCGGATCGCCGTCGCGCTCACGCAGGTACGCGGCGGCGGCGCTGTGCCGGGGCACGGAGGGGTCCACCTCCGCCAGGGCGGCCAGACCCGCCCGCGGACCGTCGGCCTCACCGACCGCGACGGCCCGGTTGAGGCGGGCCACGGGGCTGTCGGTGAGGCGCACCAGTTCGTCGTACCACTCGACGATCTGCGTCCAGTCGGTCTCCTCGGCCGTCCGGGCGTCGGCGTGCAGGGCGGCGATCGCGGCCTGGGCCTGGTACTCGCCCAGGCGGTCGCGGGCCAGGGCCGCCTGGAGCACGCCGACGCCCTCGGCGATCATGCGGGTGTCCCACAGGCCGCGGTCCTGCTCGGCGAGGGGCACCAGCCTGCCGTCGGGACCGGTCCGCGCCGGGCGCCGGGCGTGGTGCAAAAGCATGAGCGCGAGCAGCCCCGCGACCTCCTCGTGGTCGATCGCGGCCGCGAGCTGGCGGGTGAGCCGGATCGCCTCGGCGGCGAGGTCGACGTCTCCGGAGTAGCCCTCGTTGAAGACCAGGTAGAGCACGCGCAGCACGGTGGCGACGTCGCCGGGCCGGTCGAACCGGACGCCAGCGACGGTCCGCTTGGCCCTGCTGATGCGCTGGGCCATGGTCGCCTCCGGCACGAGGTAGGCCCGCGCGATCTGGCGCGTGGTCAGGCCGCCGACCGCGCGCAGCGTGAGCGCCACGGCCGAGGCCGGTGTCAGGGACGGGTGCGCGCACAGGAAGTACAACCGGAGCGTGTCGTCCACCGCCTCGCCCGGGCCGGGTACGGGTTCGGCCTCGACGCGTACCTCGCGGTGCCGTCGGGAGGTGTCGGCGCGGGCGGCGTCGAGGAACTTGCGCCAGGCCACCGTGACCAGCCAGCCCCTGGGGTCGTGCGGCGGGTGGTCCGGCCACACGCGCACAGCCTCGGCCAGGGCTTCCTGTACGGCGTCCTCGGCCGCGGCGAAGTCCGCTCCGCGGCGGCCGAGGACGGCGATCACGGTGGGGGTGAGGGTCCGCAGAAGGGCCTCATCCATGGCGGGTCACTCCGTGATGGTCGGGGGCGCGGTCAGGAACGGGCGCACCTCCAGCCACTCGTGGATCGGCTTCCCGCCCGCCCCGGGTGCGGCCGACAGCTCCCCGGCCAGTTCGACGGCCCGCTCGTAGGTCTCGACGTCGATCACCATCCAGCCGGCGATCAGGTCCTTGGTCTCGGGGAACGGGCCGTCGGTGACCGGCGGCCGTCCCTCGCCGTCGTAGCGGACGAACGCGCCCTCCGGGGAGAGCGCCTGGCCGTCGACGAACTCGCCGGTGCCCTCCAGCCGGTCGGCGAAGTCCCGCATGTACCGCATGTGAGCCGAGACCTCCTCCGGCGTCCACTGGTCCATGGGCACGTCGTTGACCGGTGCCGGTGCGCCTCGGTAGTGCTTGAGCAGCAGGTACTTGGCCATGATGTCCTCCGTGGGTCGCTCTCGTGGCCCCTGCGGGCCGGGTGCGGTGCGGCCCGTCGCGGGCCGTGTTCACTCCGGGGACGGAGCCGCGCGCGGGTTCTCGACATCCCGCGGTGACTTTTTTCCGACGGATTTCACGGTGTCCGCTTCCTCCACTGTGCCGCAGGACCGCGGACGGGCGCGGGAAGCCGCTTCTCGTCGCGTGCGTCGGCCCTGCCGTCAGCTGAAGCCGGGAGCACCGCGAAGGTCCCCGCCGCCTCGGGGAGCGGTCCGCGACGGCGGGGGGGAACGGTCGGCGGCCTCACTCCAGGACCGCCACCGACCCCCGTTCCACCAGGCGCACGGGCAGCCGCACGGCGGCGCCTGGGCCCTCCACGAGCAGGTTCATGATCCGCTCCCCCAGTACCTCGCGCTCCACGGCGATCGTGGTCAGGCCGGGGTCCAGCAGGGCCGAGGTGGGCAGGTCGTCGTGGCCCACCACGCTGACGTCGCGCCCCACGCGCAGGCCCAGGGAGCGGGCGGCGTCGTAGACGGCGGCGCTCAGGTGGTCGGAGTTGACGACCAGGGCGCGGTGCCCGGGGCGCGCCATCATCTCCGCGGACCTGCGGGCCACCGCCTCGTAGTCCAGGGGTCCGCGTGCCACCGAACCGGCCACCCCGTGCTCGGCGCAGTGGCGTTGGAAGGCCTCCTCGCGCCCCCAGTCGGCGGCCAGGTGCTCGGGGGCCATCAGCAGCGTGGCCTCGCGGTGGCCCCGCTGCGCCAGGTGCGCCACGGCCCGGGCGACGGCCTCCTCGTCGTCGGGGCCGACCGTGGACAGGCGGCTGGCGGTGCCCTCCCGGTCGGGTTCGGGTGTGCAGTTGAAGGCCACCACCGGAACGTGGGAGTGGCGGTCCATCCACTCCAGGAGGCGGTCGCGCCGCCCGATGGGCGCGATGGCGATCCCGGCGACCGCCTCGGCGGCGAGCCTGCGCAGCGCGGCGCTCTCCCGCTCCTGGTCGTAGTCCGAGCTCATGATCAGCAGGAGCGCCCCCTCGCGGTGCGCGACGGTCTCCATGCCGCGCAGCACGTCCAGGAAGAAGGGGTTGCGCATGTTGCGGATCACCACGCCGTAGGCGGAGCGCCGACCAGTGCGCAGCGCCCGGGCCCGGCCGTCGGCCTGGTAGTCGAGTTCCGCGGCGATCCGGCGGACCCGCTCGGCGGTCGCGGCGGCCACGCGGCCGGTGCCGTTGAGGGCGAAGCTGGCCTGGGCGACCGAGACGCCCGCCCCCGCCGCGACGTCCCGCAGGGTCGCGCGCTTGGTCGGTTCAGGCATGGCTCTCCTCGGGGGGCTGTGACCGTGGACTCGAAAGTACCGCGCGCCCGCTCGGGGCGGGCACCGCCGGGTCGAGGGCGCGGGACGCTGTTCCACCGGTGTTCGGCCTCCGGTCACCGTTTGCGAAACAACAGGTCACCGCACTGATTAATCGTTTAATCACGCACTTCCGCACAGCGGTGTCCGGCGGGCACCGCTGACCCCGAACCCGGAGTCCCCATGACCCTCACCCGCGGACGCGGCGTCCTGAGCGCCGCCGCGATCACCTCCGTCCTCGCCATGACCGCCTGCGGCAACGCCGACCTGCCCCCGGCCGCGGCCACCGGCGACGGCGGCACCGTCATCACCTACAACTCCCCCGCCGAGTGGGGCAACTACGGCGAGGTCCTGGCCGCCTTCACCGAGCGGACCGGGATCCAGGCCCCCAACGACCCGAAGAACTCCGGGCAGGCCCTGGCCGCGCTCCAGGCCGAGAAGGGCGCGCCCGTCGCCGACGTCGCCTACACCGGCATCGCCTTCGCCGGACAGCTCGTGGAGGCCGGGGTCCTGCAGTCCTACGTGCCCGAGGGCGCGGAGGAGGTCCCCGAGGACCTGCGCGATCCCGACGGGAACTGGACGGCCGTCCACACCGGCACCATCGCCTTCATCGTCAACGAGGACCACCTGGACGGCGCGCCCGTGCCGAGCAGCTGGGAGGACCTCCTCGACCCCGCCTACGAGGGCAAGGTCGGCTACCTCGACCCCACCCAGGCGGCCGTGGGCTACTCCGCCGCGACGGCGGTCAACCACGCGCTCGGCGGCGACCTGACCGACTGGGGGCCGGGTCTGGACTACCTGGCCGAGCTGAAGGAGAACGGCGCCTCCACCTCCGCCCAGACCGCCACCGCCAAGGTCGCCCAGGGCGAGATCCCCATCCTCATCGACACCGACTTCAACGGCTACAAGCTCCGCGACGAGGGCGCCGACGTCAGCGTCGTCATCCCCGAGGAGGGATCGCTGCAGATCCCCTACATCGTCGGCCTGGTCGAGGGCGCCCCCAACGCCGACAACGGCAG
This sequence comes from Nocardiopsis dassonvillei subsp. dassonvillei DSM 43111, assembly GCF_000092985.1. Classification (GTDB taxonomy): domain Bacteria; phylum Actinomycetota; class Actinomycetes; order Streptosporangiales; family Streptosporangiaceae; genus Nocardiopsis; species Nocardiopsis dassonvillei. Next base: position 2,333,116 of record NC_014210.1, on the reverse strand, counting down.
GGAGCTGCTGGACTTCTACTTCTCCGAGCAGGGCCAGGGCCTCTTCGCGGACGGTTACATGCGCCCGGTGGTCGGCCAGATGCCCGAGGAGCTCGCCGACCGGGTCCTGCCCGAGTCCGACTACGAGCGCGCGATCACCATCGACTACCTCGAACAGGGCGAGCGGCAGCAGGAGTTCATCGACCTGTACCAGAGCGAGGTCGGCTTCTAGTGTCCCCCGGTACCGCGCGCGTGCGCCGCGGCACACCGCCCCCGTGGTCCGCGGCGCTCCCGGCGCTCACCCTCGTCTGCCTGTTCAGCGCCTACCCGGTCGCGGTGCTGGTGGCCAACTCCCTGGGCCTGGGCCGGTCCCCGGCCGACGGGGGCCCCACCCTGGAGCACTACGCCGACGCCCTGTCCTCGGCGGCCGTGCGCGAGTCGCTGGCCGCGTCGGCGCTGGTCGCCGGGGTGGCGGTCCTGGCCACGCTCGTGATCGCCGTCCCCGTCGTCCTGCACCAGGCACGGCAGGACCGTGCCGGGGGCGGCGGGGCCGCCACCGACGCCCTGCTCACCCTGCCCATCGCCCTGCCCGGCATCATCATCGGGTTCTTCGCGATCGTGCTCAACGGCAGGACCGGGCTGCTCGCGCCGCTGTGGGAGGGCTTCGCGGGGCTGGCCTACACCCTGCCCGGCCTGCTCGTGGCCTACGTCTACTTCTCGCTGCCCCGGGTCCTGGGGCCGCTGCGTGCCGCCGCGGCCGGGCTTGCGCCCTCGCTCACCGAGAGCGCCCGCACCCTGGGCGCCTCCAGGGTGCGGGTGCTGTTCACGGTCACCCTGCCCCTGCTGCTGCCCGCGCTCATCGAGACCGGGGGCACGGCGGCGGCGATCGCCCTGGGCGGGTACGGCACGGTCGCCACGCTCTCGGAGGGGATCCGCCTGCTCCCGCTCAACGTCGCCAACGAACTGACCACCGGCTACCGCCTGGCCGCCTCCTCCACCCTGGCGGTGCTGCTGGCGGCCATGGCCGTCGCCGCGCTGGTCCTCGGCCGCGGCCTGGGCCGCCTGGTCGGACGGGCGGTGGCCTCGTGAACCGCGTCGTCACCTGGGCCGTCTGCGCCTTCGTCCTCGTCCCGATCCTGGCGACCCTGGTGGTGGCCACCAGCGTCGACTTCTCCCAGGGCCCCTGGGGCGGCGGGTTCACGCTGGACTGGTTCGCGTACTCCTGGCCCCCGCTGGCTCCCGTCATCGGCCGCAGCCTGGCCGTGGCGGCGCTGGTGGTGGTGCTCAACCTCGCCCTGGGCGGTCCGCTGGCCTGGTGGGTGGCCCGCCACCCCTCGCCGCTGACCCGGCTGACGGGGTACCTGGTCAACGTGCCCCTGGCCGTGCCGGGCATCGCGTTGAGCGTCGCCCTGGTGAGCGCCTACGCGGCGCTGCGCCCCAGCGGGCTGCTGCTGGTCATGGGCCACGTGGTGTTCACGCTGCCCTTCACCCTGGCCGCCCTGGTGCCCGCGCTGGCCGACGACGGCCTGCGCCTCAACGAGCAGGTCGCCCGCAGCCTGGGGGCCGGACCGGCCAGGGTGCTGGCCACGGTCACCGTCCCCAGCTGCCTCATCGCCATCACCCAGGCGATGACGATGGTCTTCGCCCTGTCCTTCGGCGAGTTCAACATCTCCTTCTTCGTCAATCCGCCCGCCACGCCCACCGTGCCGTTCGCCCTGTTCGACTCCTACTCCACCCAGAGGCTCGAACCCGCGTCCGCGCAGTCGATCATCTTCATCGCCTTCGTCGCCCCGGTGCTGACGGCCATCGTGCTGGCCCGGCGGCACGCCCTGAGGAGCACTCCGTGACCGATCTCCGTGAACCCGGGACCCGCGCGTCCGACCCCGCCGCTCCCACGCCCGACGACGCCGCCCGCGCGTCCGGCCTCACCGTGTCCGACCTGACCATCCGCTACGGAGACACCGAGGCCGTCCGGGGGGTGTCGATGGAGGTGCTGCCCGACGAGACCGTGGCCGTCGTGGGCCCCTCCGGCTGCGGCAAGAGCAGCACCCTGCGCGCGGTGGCGGGGCTCACCCCGGTCGCCGAAGGGGGCATCGGCCTCGGCGGACGCGACATCACGCACCTGGACCCGGCCCGCCGGGGCGTGGGCCTGGTCCCGCAGAACTACGCCGTGTTCCCGCACCTGAGCGTGGCGGGCAACATCGCCTACGGCCTGCGCGCCCGGCGGCTCCCCGCCGACCGCAGGCGCCGCAGGGTCGCCGAGATGCTGGAGCTGACCCGGCTCACCGAACTCGCGGGGCGGCGGCCCGACCAGCTCTCCGGCGGCCAGCGCCAGCGCGTGGCCCTGGCCCGGGCCCTGGCCGTCGAGCCGGACGTCCTGCTCCTGGACGAGCCCCTGGCGGCCCTGGACCCGCAGCTGCGGGGCGGCCTGCGCCGGGAGCTGTCCGCCATGCTCTCCTCCTCGGGGTGCGCCACGCTGATCGTCACGCACGACCAGCGCGAGGCCCTGTCCCTGGGGTCGCGGATCGCCCTGATGCGCGAGGGGTCCCTGGTGCAGTTCGGGACGCCCCGGGAGCTCTGGGAGGATCCCGCCGACGCCTTCGTCGCGGACTTCCTGGCCAACGCGGTCCTGCTGGACGCCGAACCCTCCCAGGGCGAGGCCGCGGTGCTCGGCGGCCGGTGGAGGATCCCCGCGTCGGACCTGCGGACCGGGCCGACCCGGCACGGCCGCACCCGCCTGCTCCTGCGCGACGACAGCCTCACCGTCACCGACCGCGACGACGCCCGCTCAGTGACCGCCCAGGTCACGCACGCCGAGTTCGTCGGCGACGCCGTCCGCCTCACGGTCGACGCGCACGGCCACGTGTTCGGCGTGCGGGTTCCGCCCGACGCCCGGATCGGCCGCTCCGTGTCGCTGGCGGTCGTTCCCGGCCGCGCCACCCTGCTCGTTCCCGCGGCCTGAGACCAGCCTGCCCTGAGACCAACGTGCCCTGAGGACACCGCCCGCTGAGGGCACCGCTCGCTGAGAGCAGCACCCCGGCTCCGCCCCCGATGCCGCCGGACCACCCCACGACGGAGGAACCCGTGCTCGAACTCGAAATCCTCGGCTCCAACGCCACCGCTCCCACCCCGGAGGGTCCCGCCTCCTGCTACCTGCTGCACACCGACGACGGCGTCCTGCTGGTCGACGCCGGGCCGGGGTCCCTGCTGGCCTACCGCACGCGTTACGGGCTGGACCGGCTGCGCGGGATCGTGGTGACGCACCTGCACGCCGACCACAGCCTGGACCTCATGGCCTGGGCCTACCGGTGGACCTTCCCCGAGGTCCTGCCGCGCATCCCCCTGTACTACCCGGAGGGGGAGGCAGAGCGCCTGGCCGCCTTCGACGCGGTCTTCGGCATCCCGACGCTGCCCACGATGAACAGCCCCATCGCCCAGTCCTTCGAGCCCAGGGAGATGGCCATGGACGGGACCACCCGCTACGAGGTGGCGGGAGCCTCCTTCCGCTCCTTCCGGGCCCACCACAGCGTCCCCTCGGCGGCGCTGCGGTTCGAGGACCCCGACGGCGGCAGAGTCGTCTCCTTCTCCTCCGACACGGGGTACTGCGAGGCCGTCGTGCGCGCGGCCGAGGGGGCCGACCTGTTCGTGTGCGAGTCGACCTACCTGGAGGCCGACGACCAGGCCCTGACCGGCCACGGCCACCTCACCGCCGCGATGGCCGGTGACCTGGCCGCGGAGGCCGGGGTCGACCACCTGGTCCTCACCCACTTCGCCGACCCCGGCATGTGGGAGGAGGGCGCCCTGCACGCGGCCCGCGGGTTCTCCGGCCCGGTGAGCGTGGCCAGGCCCGGCAGCCGCTTCTGAGGGGTCGGCCGGGGGCGCCGCAGCCCCGTCTACTGCGCCCCGCGGTCCCGCCCTCGGCCTTGGTCCCTGGCCAGTCCCATGGACTGCTCCGCCCTGTGCCGCGCAAGGGCACCCCGGCGCGGGGCTCGCGGATACGCCACCAGGGGCGGCAACAGCACTGCGCGGGATGCGCCCCGGACTAGGTGTCCGCGGTGAGCACGATGCTGGCATGGCCCAGCATCGCCTGCACCACATTTCAGCTCCACCCCCGCCGCCAGCGCCAACGTCGCCGCACCGTGGCGCAGATCGTGCCACCGCACCGGCGGCGACCCACTCTCCGTGTTCAGTTTCCGGAACAGCCGGGACAACCGCTGAGGAGCCAGCGGACCACCCCGCACAGCGGTGAACACGAACCCGCGCGCATCCCACACCCGACTATGAGATTCAGCCTCCTTCTGCTGATGCCACTGGTGACGGCGCAACACCCCGGTGGTGGTGTGGTCCAGCACGAGCATGCGGCGGCTCGCCGCGCTCTTGGGCGCCAACTCCACCAACCCGCCCGGGTGACAGCCCGCCGTTGAGGCCGTAGCACCGACAGCCCACGCACCCCAAGGGAGATCCCGGAGAATTCCCTGATATCAACGCGAACCCCTGGCAGCCGTCAACACGCCCGCTTAGCGTACTGTCCATGTGGACAGTAAAGAATCCAACTGGACAGTACCCGCAGGCCGACAACGGTCGGCTGTACTACCTTGACCACCTCAAACTCCTGCTCATCGCACTCGTCGTACTCCTCCACGCGGCACAGCCCTACGGCCCCGCCGACTGGTGGTACTTCGAGGACCAGGCCCAGGCGCCGTTGCTCTCCAACGCCGCACTCGTCGCGGGCACTTTTCTGATGAGCCTCTTCCTCCTGATCTCCGCCTACCTCGTCCCGGCGGCCTACGACCGCAAGGGCCCCAAGGCCTTCCTGGGCGACCGCTTCCGGCGGTTCCTGCCGCTGGTCCTCGTCGGATTCCTGGTGGTCGTCCCGGTCCTGATGTACGCCTACTACTTGAACTTCCGTCCTCACCCCGACCTCGGCTTCGCCGCCTACTACGCCGACGTCTACATGGGCGGTGCCGATCGACCGCAGGGCTGGTCCGGCCCCATCTGGCCGGACCGCCAGTTCGCCCACCTGTGGTTCATCCAGCACCTGCTGGTCTATGCCCTCCTGTACGCCCTGTGGCGCGCTCTGACGGCCCGGCTGCGCAGCCGTGCGCCCTCCTCCTCCACGGACACTGCTCCCCGGGCCCCCTCGACCGCCGCGATCCTGCTCTTCGTGGCCCTGGTGGCGCTGGCGACCTTCGCACTGCGGGTCTGGTATCCCGTGGACACCTGGGTCCCGCTCCTGGAGTTCATCCAAGCCGAGCCCGGCGACCTGGCCCTGCAGTCCTCCTTCTTCGTGACAGGCCTCCTCGCCTACCGGCAGGGCTGGCTCACGGCCTTCCCCGACCGCGCGGGGTATGCCTGGCTCACCCTCGGCACGGTGCTCGCCGGAGCCCACCTGGCCTTCGGTGAGGAACTGGACAGGTGGTACACCACAGGCGGCTGGAACACCGGCTCCCTGCTGTGGTCGACCGTGGAGACGCTGATGTGCGTCTCCCTGTCCATCGGCCTGCTCGTGCTGTTCCGCCGGTGGGCCGCCCGGCCGAGTCGGCTGCCGCTCGCCCTGGCGGGGCTGGCCTTCACCGTCTACCTCGTCCACGTTCCAGTGGTCGTCGCCCTGCAGTACACGGCGGGCGCCCTGGCCGCGGGCCCGTGGGAGGGTTTCGCCCTGTCCGCCGTCGGTGGCCTGGTGTTGAGCTTCGCGCTGGCCTGGGGCGCCAGTCGAACCCCCTACCTGCGCCGGGTGCTGTGAACGGCGCCCCGCCGGTGGGACGGCTAGGCTGTGCGCCCATGACGCACAGTGCCGATCTCACCGGCCGGGCCCGCATCCGGATGTCCGCGCTGCGCCTGTTCGCCGAACACGGCTTCTCCAGCACCTCGCTCCGCGCCATCGCGGCCGACGCCGGGGTCTCTCACGCCTTGGTCCGGCACCACTTCGGTTCCAAGGAGAAACTGCGCGAGGCCGTGGACGAGGACGTCCTGGACGCCTTCGACACGGTCCTCTCCGACATCGGCGAGCGGGAAGGCGCACCGGAGAGCCTCGCTGCTTTCGGCGAGGCCAGCGCCAGGCTGTTCGGAACGGACGCGATCCGGCGTGAATACCTCCGCCGCGCCTTGGCAGAAGGCAGCGACCTGAGCGCCCGCCTCTTCGCCCGTCTGCTGGAGGGGGTACGGGTACGGCTCTCGACGATGGGCGGCACGGATGAGCGGTGGGCCCCCTACCAGGTACTCTTCCTCGTCCTGGGCCCCATGCTCCTGGAACCGGTGATGCGACCGGGCCTGGACACACCGGTCTTCGACCCCTCGGTGGTCGCCGAACGCAGCGCGGCCAACCAGCGGCTGCTCACCCACGGGATGTTCGCCAAGGACTGAGACGCACACGCACGACAGACGCGACCGAAAGGGCCACTCAACGGACTCGCGCGAGAACCCGCCGCAGCGCACCAGGACCTCGCGAGGTGCCATCGGATACCGCCAGGGGCCGGCGTGCGCTCCGTTCGCGCTCCGCAGTTGCGGACTGGGACGACACCGGGCGTCACCACACGGCATCCGACGGCACGGCTGATCGGATGGTAGGGGACCGACGGTTGCAAAGCGACACGTGACGGTACGTATCCAGCGAAATTCTCATCCGATGGCCGCAGGCTCGAACCCTGCCGGGTACGCCACGAAAACCCAGCTCAGACGGAGTGCACGAGGATCCCGCAAAAGGACCTCACAGCTTTTTTTGGGCGATGTGTGCTCCATACGCGCTCTTCAGTTCAACCTCAGTCAAACGCACCCATCGGGCTGAGAAACCCCGTGTGAGGTCCACTCGTCCAAGATTGATAGGCACACCCTGGACCCACGTGTCCGGCCGCACGTCAGCCCTTCGATCCGACAACCTCCGAGGCGTACCACTATGTACGTATGGAGACGAGCAACCACCTCACCGGAGATCCTCACGGGCCAGTCGTGCAAGCTGGCGTGGTGCACGGTGACGTGATCCAGATCGTGAACGTCGGGGAATCGCACGGACCCAACGATGCGAGCGTCAGCCCCGGCTGGAGCTTCTCGGGCCGCTCCCCCGACCCGAGAGCAGCGCCGTGGGACTTCTTCTGGAGGCCGTGGGAGGAACCCGAGACCTACCGACTCAGCATCCGGAACAAACTTCCGGCGCCGCTGGTGATCGCCGAGGCCGGGTTCGTTCTCCGCCGAGCACCACGCGAGACGGGCGTCGATCTGGCAAGAATCACAGCACCAGAGGTGGAGTTTCCACTGACGGTGCGAGGCCATGCGAGTCGGGAGGTTCCGAGCACCGCACTCGCCGGTTTCTCCAGATACCAGGCCGGCAAGGAGTCGGAACAGTTCTGGCTTGGCGCCTACGCCGTAACCGCTCGTGGCCGCGAGTACCGCGGCTACAACCACTACCCCGGAAGCCGGCGTGTCAGGGGGACTCGCTTCGAGCAGGAGTACTTGAAGCGTCGGGCCCGGGGTGAGCGCGTTTCGTTGTAGGAGGGAATCGCAGCTACTCGACCTTGGCCCATTCCTCCGCGCTCGAGACATGACGGTGTTCGCTCTGGTGAAGAGGGGGAGCGTCGGTCTGGCAACTCATCCGAAGATCCAGCGGCCAGGGGTCTATCAAGCTGGTCACACGCCCACCGGCCCTCTCGCAGGCACAGCCCTCGGCGCACCGTACACATGCACATAACCGCTGGACTCCCCCGCGCCGGAACACCGGCAGAGTTCCTTGTGGTCGGCGGGAAGCGCCGTGCCCAGGCGCGCCTCGACCACATCCCACGCGATGTCGACATTCCTCGGACGCCGCTCGACGGCGTCGGCGATCCGTCCGACCCATGACACTGCGGCCCCCTGTCCTTCCGGCAGTTCCGGCACGCCGTCGATCCGAACCCTGTTCGCTTATGGACGTTACCCACACAGGGGACCCGGCGGCGCGCACTCCGGGGCGGGGCCGGAGTACGGAATCCGACCTCTGCCGACGATGGCGTTCACCGTTATGGCGGGCAGGCGACCGGGCGGCGCCCGGCCCGCGAGGCGAACGATGACCAAGCCCGCCACAGCGGCCCGAAGGAAACGCGCACACCTGACCCCGCAGAGGAATTCACCGACAAGAAGAACCAAGAAAAAAGCCTCGACCGCGAACGCACCATCCGATCGACGCACCGAGTTTTCGCCCTTCCGGTTGACAACTGCCCACGCCACAGTTATTGTCGTCGCTTATGTCGAAATTCGCATCGTTGGTGGAAGGCCGACCCGGATCCGGGCTCACAAGAGGACCTACGGCCCGAACCGCACCCGGCGACCCGGCCGCCCCACGACCCGACCGACACGGTGAGCCCCGAAAACAGCCCGTGGTCAGGCACGGTGAGCCGCGGCCAGGAGCCTTCCGGGACATCCGATCGGCATCGCGGCAAACGGTGATCGGAGCTTCCCAGCATCAGCGCGTACGCGGCGAGGCACACGTATTGTGCGGTGGCACGCCCGGCGGCAGCGGCTGCTAGTCCCGCCGGGTCCAGGCGACATGGTCGTCGGTTCTCCCACCCTTTTCATCAACCTTTCCGGCGTGCGTTCGTGCCCCCGGGCACGGTTCGCGCCCCTGCTCCACTATTCGTGAGGCTGTGTTCGCCATGCCCGAAAAACCACATAAAAACAAAGAGCAAACGAGCCGTCGCAGGAAGGAACACAAAGACGAGAAAGGCAAGGACCGGGCCTCGGCGCCGCGGAGCCGGACGGGCCACACCGCGCTCGGGAGCCTGGACTACCAGCACCCCACGTATCCCCACGACACACACCCGGTCCTCGTCCCGGGCATCTCGATCGACGACCAGCGCCGCAGCTACCGGGTCGACTGGCTCGTCTTCGCGGTCGCCGGATCGCTGACGGTCGCCTTCGTCGTCTGGGGCATCTGGTCGCCGGGAAGCGTCGCCGCGGTCGCCGAGACGGCGTTCTACTGGTCGACCGACAACCTCGGCTGGATGTTCAACGTCGTGGCCATCGTCGTGCTCGTCTCCACCGTGGGCATAGCGTTCTCGCCCTACGGGAGGATCCCGCTGGGCAAGGACGGCGAGCGGCCCGAGTTCAGCACGTTCTCCTGGACGGCCATGCTGTTCGCCGCCGGGCTGGGTGTGGCGGTCCTGTTCTGGGGGCCCTCGGAGCCGCTCGGCTACTTCATCTCACCGCCTCCGCTGACGAACGAGCCGGAGTCGGTCGAGGCCATGCACACGGCGCTCGCCCAGATGTACTACCACTGGGGCTTCCACGCGTGGGCCGTCTACGCGCTGGTCGGCGGGGCCGTCGCCTACGCCGCCTACCGCCGCGGCCGTCCCCTGCTCATGTCCTCGATCTTCCGCGCCCTGTTCGGCCGACGGCTCACCGAGGGTTTCGCCGGAAAGCTCGTCGACATCTTCGCGATCATCGCCACGCTCTTCGGCACCGCCGCCGCCCTCGGTATCGCGGCGATGCAGATCGGCTCCGGCGTCAGCATCGTGTCGGGCGCCGGGGACCTCACGAACAACACCCTGGTCGTCATCATCGCGGTCCTGACCGTCGGCTTCGTCGTCTCGGCGGTCTCGGGCGTCGCACGGGGCATCCGGCTCCTGTCGAACGTGAACATCGTGCTCACGATCGGCATCGTCGCGGTCTTCCTCTTCCTCGGCCCCACACTGTTCCTCCTGAACCTGCTGCCCTCGGCGGTCATGGAGTACTTCGGCTCCCTGTTCGACATGATGGGCCGATCGCTCTCGTGGGGTCCCGAGACGCAGGAGTTCCAGTCGCTGTGGACCGTCTACTACTGGGCGTGGTGGATCTCCTGGTCGCCCTTCGTGGGCATCTTCCTCGCGCGCATCTCCCGCGGCCGCACCATCCGCCAGTTCACCCTCGGCACGATCATCATCCCGTCCTCGCTGCTCTTCGTCGCCTACGGGGTGATGGGCGGAACCTCCATCTGGATGTACCGGGAGGGCGCCCCCGGTCTCACCGAGGGCATGCCCGCGCCCGAGGTGCTCTTCGCCCTCATCGACAACCTGCCGTACGTGGAGTGGCTGCCCTTCGTCGTGATCGTGGTGCTCGCGATCTTCTTCATCACCGCCGCCGACTCCGCGTCGGTGGTGATGGGCATGCTCACCACGCAGGGGGACCAGAACCCGCGCCTGTGGGTGGTCGTCTTCTGGGGCCTGGTCATGTCGGGGATCGCGATCGTGATGCTGCTTCTGGGCGACGCGACGGCGTTGACGGGCCTGCAGCAGCTGGTGATCGTCACGGCGGTGCCCTTCGCGCTCGTACTGGTCCTCGCCGTCGTCGCGTGGTTCAGGGAGCTGCGCACCGATCCCCTCACCCTGCGCATGCACTACATCGACACGGCGATGGACAACGCCGTGACGGAGGGGGTGGACCGCTACGGCGACGACTTCTCCCTGAAGGTCGTGGAATCGCGGCCCGGGGACGGAGCCGGGGCGGGCATCGACTCCACCGACGAGAGCTACACGGAGTGGTACCAGCGCACCAATGAGGAGGGCGAACCGGTCGGCTTCGACTTCGGGACCGGGGAGTGGGCCGACGGCTACGATCCGGACACCGGTGAGACCTCGGAGACCGCCCCCGAAGGGGCCGTGGTGGCACGGGAAGACCGCGTCGAGGTGTCGGAGACCGGGACCGAGGAACGCTGACTCCACCGCCCCGGCCTCCGCCGTTCAGCCGACGTCGGGGGCCGACCCGCCCCGCCGGTCAGACGCCGGACTTCTCCAGCAGTTCGTTCGTCAGTTCGGCGAGACGACGACGGTACCCGGGGTCGAGGGCGGCGGGGACGGAGGGCGGTGTCTCCACGCCGTCGTCGAAGTGGCGTCCGCTGACCCGCTCCAGCTCGGGCGCGTCCACCAGACGGCGTGTGGCGGCCACCCCCTTCTCCAGGGGGTCGTGGAACTCCACGCCCGCGGCCCTGGTGAGGGAGGTCTCCATGTAGGTCCCCGGGTGCAGGGAGTTGACCGTGACCCCGCTGCCGACCAGTTCCCCGGCCAGGTCCAGGGTGTGGCTGATGAGGGCCAGCTTGGACCGGCGGTAGGCAGCGGGTTCGGTGAAGCCGCGTTCGAACTGCGGATCCTCCAGGTCCAACTCCTGCTGTCCCCGGGAGGCGATGTTGACCACCCGTGAGGGAGCGGACCGGCGCAGCAGCGGCAACAGCTCCCTCGTGAGCAGCACCGGCGCCAGGTAGTTGACCGCCAGGCGCAACTCGTGGCCGTCAGCCGAGGTCGTGCGCTCGGCGCCGTCGATCCGAAAGCCCACCGCGGCGTTGTTGACGAGCACGTCGAGCCGGTCGTGGCGGGCGGCGACCTCGGCGGCGAGCCGCTTGGCCCCGGCGAGGGAGGAGAGGTCGGCCCGGTAGACCTCGCCGCCGGTGTCCGCGGCGACCTGTGCGAGCCGTCCGGTGTCGCGGCCGTGGAGCAGGAGCCGGTGCCCTGCCGCCGCGAGGTCCTCGGCCAGGGCTCGGCCGAGTCCGTCCGACGCGCCGGTGACCAGGATGGTGGCCATGTGGGTGCCTTTCACAGAAGGGGGCGCCGCCGGTTCGGCCGACCGCGCGCTCCCACGGTATGACGGCCGACACCAGCGGTCAACAGAGGTTGACCTGGGCCGATGTCCGCCGACCCGGGTGAGGGGCCCGCCCCACAGGCGGGGGGAGCGGGACGACCGCCGCCGCGCGGCCCGGACGGCGGTTCGGGTGCCGCGGTGCCGGAAGCCGCGAAGCCGTTCGGAGGCCGTACTCGTACAGGACGGGTCGGACGGGGCGGTGGAAACCGGGCGGATACGCTGCTGAGCGGGGAGGGCCGCCGCTTCCGCGGCGATGGACTCCCCGCTCTCTCGCACTCTCGCGGCGCGCGTCCGCGATCCCGGAAACAGTGAGGTGGACGGCCATGGACAAGCCGCGTGGGAAGGACTCGTTCTCGTTGCTGTACAGGACGGGGTTCCGTATCAACTACGCGCTCCTGCACGTCATGGGCCCGGCGTCCCTGACCCCCGAGACCGATCCGCAGCACCGCGCGAAGAGGGAGTACGAGCGCCGGCGTGAACTCCACCGGGCGTGGAAGGCGCAGCAGCGGTCCCGGTAGCGCGACCGGGCGGGTGGCGTTCGCCGACGCCGAGGCCCCCGCGACCAGCAGGGGCGGAGCGCCAGGCCGCCACACCCGCCCCGCACACGTGAGGAGAAATCATGTTCACCGGCCTGAGCGCCTTTCCGCTGACCCCGTTGGACGACGACCGCTTCGACGAGCGGGCCTACGCGGGGCTGGTCACCCGCCTGGCGGAGGCGGGCGTCGACTCCATCGGCGCGCTGGGTTCGACCGGTTCCTACGCCTACCTGGACCGGGAGGAGCGCCGCCGCGCGGCCCGGACGGCGGTACAGCACGCGGACGGCACACCGGTGGTCGTCGGTATCGGCGCGCTGCGCACCTCCCAGGTGCAGGCCCTGGCCCAGGACGCCCAGCAGGCCGGTGCGTCCGCCGTGCTGTTGGCTCCGGTGAGCTACCAGCCGCTCACCGACGAGGACGTGTTCGCGCTCTACGCGACCGTCGCCGCCGAGCTGTCGGTGCCCCTGGTGGTCTACGACAACCCCGGCACGACGCGCTTCACCTTCTCGACCGGACTGTACGCGCGCGTCGCCGCGCTGCCCGCCGTGGCCGCGATCAAGATCCCGCCGGTGCCCGCGGACCCGGTGGCCGCCCGCGAGCGTGTGGCGGCGGTCCGCGCGGCCTTGCCCGACCACGTGAGCGTCGGGGTCTCCGGTGACGGCGTCGCCGCGACGGGGCTCAACGCGGGCTGCCGGGCCTGGTTCTCCGTGGTGGGCGGAACCCTGCCCGCCGCCGCCCTGCCCCTGGTCCGCGCCGCCCTGGGCGGTGACGCCGAGGGGGCGGCGGCGGAGTCGGAACGGCTGCGTCCGCTGTGGGAGTTGTTCGCCTCCCACGGCAGCCTGCGCGTGGTCGCCGCGATCGCCGAACACCTGGGGCTGGTGGCCCCGCGCTGCCTGCCCCGCCCGATCCTGGGACTGCCCGCCGCCGAGCGGGAGCGGGTGGCCCGTGTGGTCGAACAGCTGGGCCTGGCCTGAACGGCGCCTGTGGGGACGTCCCCCACGAGAGCGTGTGGCCGCCTGCAACCTCATTTGCTGCGAGCATCCGGCTGAGCGTGCTGATGGCTGTCGATATGAGCACTGCCGACCCAGGCAGCCCGGGGACGCGGTCCTCCCGAGGGTGACAGCTGTCCGCTTCAGCCCACCAGCCCGCGGACGATCGTGGTTTCGGTGTCCCGGACGTAGGTCACGACCGCCCCGGGGACGGGGATCGCCCGGTGGTCACCGGTACGGGCGCCGTCCATGCCGGGCTCCGAGGCGAACTCGGGTTCGTCGAACCGGATGGTGCGTACGGCGTCCGGTCCGGCGTCGTAGGGGATGACGACCACGGCGGGGATGGTCTCCTGCGTGCCCGTCTCCTCGTACTCCAGGCGCGGAATGATCACGGCCTCCCCCAGAGCGATGGCTTCGGGCAGTTGATCGAGGAAGACCGTACTGAACGGCATCTCGGCCGTGGCGGTGATCTCGCCGGAAGCGGAGACACGGTGGAACAGAAAAGGCTCGCGTTCGTCACCGTTCCCCTGGTCCGCGGGGCCGCGGGAGAGGAGGACCGTGCTCTCGGAGCCGACTCGCACGAGTTGCTCGAAGTCGTCGCTCATGGCGGTCTCCGAGTCCATCAATTCCGGAGGAAGCTCCAGGGAGTCCGAACCGTCACGCAGGTCCAGCGCCCGGGGGAGGTCGCTCCGGTAGCGGCCCTGCGCCACGACCACGGGGTGAGAGTCCGTGCCTGGGACGGGCCGGTCCACGGAGATGCTGAGCTCCGTGTTCGTGTCGTCCCACTCACGGATCCAGTTCTCCTCACCCGTGCGGGCGTCGAAGGCGGCGACGACACCGGTCAGCGGTTCACGGTTGTCCAAGGTCAGGTCCCGGAGCGTGGTGTCCTCGTCGAGCCGGTCCTCGTCCGCGCACAAGTACGTGATGAGGACCTGGTCCTCGTGCAGCAGGAGGTTCTCGCCGCTCTGCCAGCCTCCGAAGTTCACGCAGGTGCGGTCTCGCGACTCCGGGACGGTGGGGAACCAGAGCTCTTCGTTGGAGTCCGCCGCGTGCACACGGACCCTCTGTTCCTCAGTGGTGTCCCGCCAGGAGTAGAGGCTCACCTCGGACGTGCCCGCGAGGAAGTCGACGCGGGTCTCCTCGTCCTCGCCTTCCTCAAGCAGCGGCGGCACGGTGAACTCGCGAAGGATCCCTCCGGTAACGGTGTCGATCTCGGTGACGTGATGATCACCCGATCGGTCCGCGACAGGCTGTCGGGTGACGAGCGCCCGCGTTCCACCGTCGGAGATCACAACGCGCACCCAACTGTTGTAGGGGTGCCGGTAGCTCCACAGCACCTCGCCGGAGGAGCCGTCCAGGGCGACGACACCGTCCTCAAGCGTCAGGAGCGGGCCGAACGGTCCAGGCTCCACGCCCCGCACGGACACGTCCTGCGGTACCTCCCACTCCCAACCGACCTCGCTGACGTCGCCCGGCACCGGGGCAGGTGTGTCCGGGAAGGCGTCGGCGACCGTGTGCTCCGTCGGCTGGTACAGGGTCGCGGCACCCAGCCCGAACTCCAACAGCAGCACCAGGACCAGTCCTCCGGCCATGGGCGGCACGGAACCGGGCAGGGGCCGAAGCCTCGGCTGGTGGGCTGTGGCCGCCATCAGTATCGCGCCGAGGGTGATCGCCAGGGTTGCCGTCCACAGGGAGACTCCGGCCGCATCGGGAAAGTAGAACCGCGGGTTCTCCGCTGTCCAGGAGAACGCCATCGGCGAGAAGGCGGTGTAGGCCACGTACAGCAACAACACGATCACGACCAGAAGGAGCACCGCGCGGGTCCGGTCGAGGCGTGTGGCTGGTCCGGCTTGGCGTTCCCATGCGTCGCGCCGCAACACGACGCAGAGCACGATCGCGCCGAGGAGCACGGCCGCCAGCCACCAGAGGCCGCCGTCGGGAGTCGTCAACTCCTCTTCCATGAGAGGAAATCGCACCATGTCGACGGCCGCGAGCAGGATTCCGCCGCTGACCAGCCCCAAACCAACCCAGCTCACCGTCTCCGGACGGACTCGGCTGGTGACCCGAGACTCGTTCTCCACCTGCAGTCCTCGTTCCTCACCGCACTCGTGCCCGACTCCAGGGCCCGGGAGGGGAGGAAAGTCGGATTCGCGATCGACAACATAACAGTGCGCTCCGCCCGCCCGTGGCCTCGGCGGCCCCGCTGGAGGCGCTCTCGCCCACCCGTCAGCCCCGCAGCCAGCGGTCCGCGCCGCGACACGGGAAATACGGTTGCGGCCGGGACGCACCGGGCCCAGGATGATCCGGTGCAGACCCGAGAGACCACACTCGACCTCGGCCACGAGGCCCTGGCCGCGCTGGACTTCGGCGGCGCGGGCGCCCCGGTCCTCCTCGTTCACGGCAGCGGGCACAACGCGGCCGCCTGGACGGACGTGGCGGCCCGTCTGACCGACCGCTGCCGGGTCGTCGCCGTCGACCTGCGCGGACACGGCCGGACCAGGGCCGACTCCCACGACGCGGAGCAGTACTGGCGCGACCTCGCCGGCGCGGTCCGGGCCCTCGGCTGGGAGGACCCCGTCCTGGTCGGGCACTCGCTGGGCGGTTACGCCGTCACCGCCGTGGCCGCCAGCGGGCTGGTCCGCCCCGCCGCGGTGTGCGTCGTCGACGGGCTCGTCCTGGACACCCGGGAGCAGGCCGTGGCCAACCAGGAACGCTGGACCACGCCCGAGGCGATGGAGCGGGTGCGCGCCCGGTTCGGCTACGGGTGGGCCGCCACCCCGGAACAGGCGCGCGAGTACATCGAGCGCGGTGTGCGGGAGGCCCCCGGGGACGAACTCAACCGGGACTGCCGCCCCGGCCTGGTGCGCGGCGTGCTGGAGCGCTCCTTCAGCAGGGACCAGCACACGTGGCTGCGGCGTCCGACCGCCGAGCAGATCGCGGTGATCAGCGCCCCCGCGCCGGACGCGGCCGTCTACCCCAGCGTGGACGTCTACGAGCGCCTCACCTGCCCGCTCACGGTCGTCCTTCCCGACGGGGGCTTCTACGCCGCGCGCCGCGACGAGGTACGGGCCCTCGTCGCCGCACGCCCGGAACGCACACTCGTGGAGATGCGCACACACCACAACGTGCCCATGGCCCGCCCGGAGGAACTCGCCCGCGTCATCTGGGACGTCGTGCGCGCCCGACCCACCGCATAACCGGAGAACACCTGTGACACACCGCCTCCAGCAGCGTTCCGTACGCGAGTACCCCGTGGCCGCGCAGGGCTCCGGCCCGTACGGCATCACCGCCGGGACCGACGGTTCGCTGTGGGTCACGCTCGTCCACCACGGCCGGATCGCCCGTATGACACCGGACGGCTCCACGACCGTGTACCCGCTGGACTCCACCGCGTGCGCGCCCTCGCTCATCACCACGGGCCCCGACCACGCGCTCTGGTTCACCCGTACCAAGGACGACAGGATCGGCCGCATCACCGCGGACGGGAAGGCCGACTCCTTCGCGCTGCCGACCCCTGGCGCCCAGCCCTTCGGCATCACGGCCGGGCCCGACGGGGCACTGTGGTTCACCGAGATGAACGCCGACCGCATCGGCCGTATCACCACCGACGGGGAGGTCACCGAGTTCCCCCTGCCGACGAGGGGAGGGTTCCCGTCGTTCATCGCCTCCGGGCCCGACGGAGCCCTGTACTTCACCCTCAACCAGGCCGACGCCGTCGGCCGCGTCACCGTCGGCGGGGACGTGACCCTTCATCCCCTCCCGACCGGCCAGGCGGGACCCGTCGGTATCACCGCGGGTCCGGACGGCGCCCTGTGGTTCGTGGAGATCGCCGCGGGCCAGATCGGCCGCCTCACCACGGACGGACGCATCCGGGAGTTCCCCCTCCCCCGGCGCGACTCACGCCCCCACGCCATCACCGCGGACCCCGAAGGGGGCTGCTGGTTCACCGAGTGGGGCGCGAACCGCGTCGGGCACATCACGGCGGGGGGCGACATCGACCTGTTCGACCTGCCCGCGCCCTCCCGCGAACCCCACGGCGTCGCGGTCACCGCGGACGGAACGGTCTGGGTCGCCCTGGAGACCGGCGGTATCGCCTCCCTGGCGCCGTGAGGCCCCGCGACCCGGCGCTCACGCCGGTTCGCGGTCCGCGTTCGCGGGTGTGCCCGCCGCACGGGCCGGTTCCACGGGCGGCGTTCCCGGGCCGGAGGCCGGTGCCAGGGCGAGCGTGACCGGGACCAGGGCGATGAGCCCCAGCCCGAACCACCCCGCACCGGTCAGCGCCTCCCCGACGACCAGGACCGCCAGGAGCGCCGCGACCGCGGGTTCGCTCAGCGTGACCGTGGTGGCCGTGCTCGCCGAGACCCGGGTCAGGCCGAAGCCGAAGAAGAGGTAGCCCAGGAACATGGGCACCAGCGCCATGTAGGCGGCCACCGTGAAGGCCTGCGCGGAGGCCAGGAGGGGGGCGCCGGTGAGCAGGAGCACCGGCATCAGCAGCACGCCGCCGCAGCCGAAGACCGCCCCCATGGACGCCGCCCGGTCGACGCCGCGCCCCATGAGGGTGTGCGCCGCCCAGGAGAACGCGGCGTAGGTGAGGCCCGCCACCAGCCCGAGCGCGACACCGGCCGCGGTCCCGCCGGGCGAGGCGGCGGGGGCGGCCGTGTTCGACACGCACAGCAGCACGCCGCCGACGATGCCCACCGCCGCGGCCAGCATCCACCACCGGCTCAGCGGTGTGCGCTGGACCACCAGTTCCAACAGGCCGGAGGCCAGCGGTGCCGACGCCAGGGACACCACGGTGCCCACCGCCACCCCCGCCAGGTGCATCGAGCCGTAGAACGCCAGGGGGTAGACGCCCACGGCCAGGGCTCCCACCGCCACCAGGGGCAGGTTCTCCCGCAGCCGGGGGCGGGCCGCCGCCAGCGCGGGCAGGGCGATCAGCGCCTGGAGCAGGCCGCCGATCCCCAGGGCGGCCGAGCCGATGGCCAGGGGCCCGGCCTGCGGGGCGAAGGTGGCGGCGGTGCCGGTCGTGCCCCACAGGACGGAGGTGACCGTGATGGCCGCGATGCCCAGCGTCCGGTGGCGGTTCACAGCGCGTCCACCAGGGCCGCGGCGATCGCGCGTGCCTCCAGGAGCCGGTCCGGCGCTCCCTCCAGTCCGGCCCGGGCCATGGAGCCCTCCAGCAGGAACGAGCAGTGCCGGGCGGTGCGCGCCGCCGTGTCGGGGTCGGTGATCTGCTCCAGGTGCCCGGCCACGAGCGCCTCGACCTGCTCCTTGTGCTCGCGCACCCGCTCCCTGCCCGGTGCGCCCGCGGGGAGTTCGGCCGCGGCGTTGAGCAGCCCGCAGCCGCGGAACCCGTGCTCGTAGGCGGCCGAGGCGTGGTCGACGTAGGCGTCGAACACCGCCAGTACCCCCTCCCGGGGGGTGTGGGCCTCCTCCAGTCGGCGCCGGTACAGGTCGAGCCACTCCCGGTGCCGTTCCTGGAGGTAGGCCAGCGTCAGCTCCTCCTTGGAGGAGAAGTTGTTGTACAGGCTCATCTTGGCCACGCCGGCCTCGGCGGTGACCGCGTCGATGCCGGTGGCGGTCATGCCGTGGGCGTAGAACAGCCGCGCCGCCGCGCCGAGCAGCTTCTCCCTGGCCGATCCCGCACGCGGCCGGGCCTCCTCGACCTGCGCCATGGTGCACCTCCGCTATCGGACTAGGTAGACCAGTCTACCTATAACCGGTGGCGGACCTCTCCAGCGGGCCGGGCGCTTACGGGCCGTGGTCGCGCGCCCCGGGATGGTCTCCGGCGTCACCGCCCGGAGGGTGGAGCCCGCGGGCGGCCGTCGCTTCAGCCGTCGGTCGCGTCCGCCGGAATACGGATGACGAGCAGGGCGGCGTCGTCGTCGTTGCTTCTCGGCCGTGCGCGCTCCAGCAGCTGGTCGGCGAAGGAGTTCAGGGGGCGGTGCGCGAGGGAGGCCGCGTGCTGGCGCATACGTCTGAGGCCCGTGTCCAGTGACTGCCCCCGGGCTTCGACCAGGCCGTCCGTGTAGAACACGAGCGTGGACCCGGGCGGCAGGGCGATGCGCGCGTCGGCGCGCGGCCGCGCCATCCCCGTGCCGAGCAGGACCCCGCTCCCCTCCTCCAGGTAGTGGGCGATGCCGTCGTGGTGGACGAGCAGGGGCGGGGGGTGGCCGGCGCTCGACCACAGCAGTTCCCACCGTCCGGCCTCGTCGACCGTCAGGTGGGCCAGGACGAGGGTCGCCATGTAGACGTCGCTGATGTGCTCCAGGGCCTGGTCCATGCGCTCCAGCGTGCGGTGGGGGGACTGCTCCTGTGCCCAGGTGTAGGCCCGGAGCATGTTGCGGAGCTGGGCCATCCCGGCCGCCGCGTCCAGGTCGTGGCCGACGACGTCGCCGATGACCAGGGCCGTGTCGCCGCGGGGCAGGGGGAAGGCGTCGTACCAGTCACCGCCCACGTGCGAGACGTCTGGTGCGGGCAGGTACCGGGCGGTCATCTCCGCTCCCGCCAGCCGGGGGAGCTGGGGCAGCAGGTAGCGCTGCATGGTCTCGGCGACCTGGCGCTGGCGCTGGTAGTGGCGCGCGTTCTCCAGGGCCAGGCCGATGCGTCGGGCGATGTCCTCCAGAAGGGCGAGATCGTCGCGGGCGAAGGGGTGCTGGGAGCCCGTGCGCCCCAGGGTCACGGCGCCCAGCACCTCCCGGGGCCCGCGGATGGGGGCGATGGCCGCGGTGTTGATGCCCGTCGCCTCGAACAGCCTGCGCTGCTCCACCGCGATACCCGTGTCGGGCGGACCGGAGTAGATCTCACGCTTGACGAGGGTGGAGGCGGCGCCTCGCAGGGCTTTGGACAGGGGCATGCTGGAGGTCGGGGGCACCGGGGGCATCGGTCCCTGGAGGTCCTCGCGCACCGTGGTCCTGCCCTGGTCCGCCTGGACCACCAGGGAGCGGGACACCTCGTCGCCTTCGGTGATCAGGTCGATGATCGCCCAGTCCGCGAGTCGTGGAAGCATCAGCTCCACCACCCGGAGCAGGGACTTCTCCACGTCGACGTTGTTGATCAGGTGTGCGGTGGTGTCGGCCAGCAGGGCCAGCCGCTCCGTCTCCGACAGTGTCCGTCGGGAAGGGGTGGAGCGCCCGGGGGTCCCCTCGTCCTGCTCGACGGCCTGGAAGAAGACCAGCTCCGTGACCTGGGAACCGTCGGGCTTACAGGGCACGGCGGACCACGACACGGGGAGGAGCGTGCCGTCGCCGCGCTGGAACCAGGACTCCCCCGCGCGGGAGAGGGAACCGGACGGCGCCCCCTGGGAGGCGTCGCGTGCCTCCCTGACGACCGCCTGCCCCCGGGCGTCCCGGTGCAACGACCGGAGGTCCTGCCCGAGCGTCTCGTCCGCCGAACGGGCCAGCAGTCGCAGGGCGGTGGCGTTGACCGCGACGATCCGCTCCCTCTCGTCGACGGCGTACACACCCGCGCTCAGGCTGTCCAGCGCCTCCGCGAGGAGCCGGTGTTGACCTGACACACCGGTCGAATCGCTGTACGTACCGGAATCCTCGTCCACAGCGTCTCCTTGTCCGACGGACCTTCGCACACCCCCAGGCCGAGGGTCGGGCATGTCCGGTGTGTACCTGCCACGCCCACGAGGAACCGCCCTCCGCGGGCGGGGCCGGAGACACTCATATCCGTTCGACGGGCTGGACAGGTCTCACCGCAACCGGCACTGGCGGGACTCCGGTGCCGGGAGCTCCTTCCCGGCACCGGCCTGCGACCAGCCACGACTACGTCAGAGAACGTACACCAGTGCCCCGGGTGCGGTGCCCCCGCCTCACCTCGGCGGACGAGGGGGAACACGGGGGCGCCGGTCCGCGTGCCGGGACAGGGCCCGGACAGTGCCGGGCCGGACCCGGGAACGGGTGACGGCCCCGCACCGCCGACCAGCGGGCGGGCCCGCCCGGCCGATCACGCGGCGGACCACTCCCGCGGACGGGCACGGACGAAGTCGGCGAAGGTGCGGGGCGGGCGGCCGGTCAGGCGGTGGACCGTGTCCGTGACGAGGTCCTCGCTGCCCCCGGCGATGTCGGCGTCCACCCGGACCAGCGCCGAGGCGAAGGGCTCGGACATGCCCGCGTCCAGGTTGCGCCGGACCAGCTCGGCCGCCGGGGCGGGCGTGTGGCGCACCGGCCGACCGGTGGCCTCGGCGATGACCGCCGCCGCCCGCGCGTACCCGAACGACTCCGGGCCGGTGAGCACGTGCTCGCCGGCCACCGGCCCCGGCGCCAGGAGCAGCTGTGCCGCGACGGCCGCGATGTCGGCGGCGTCGATCCACCCCAGCTTCCCCTCGCCCGTCGCCGAGCGGATCTCGCCGCGCTCGCGGATGCCCGCCGCCACCGGGTGCGCCCCGGTGAAGTTCTGCATGAACCCCGACGGACGCAGCACCGCCCACTCCGGGAAGGACCGCACGGCCTCGCCCAGCTCCGCGACGCCCGGGGCCCCGGACAGTCGCGCCAGCGAGCCGAGCAGCACCACGCGCCGCACCCCGGCGGCCCGGGCCGCCGCCAGGAACGGTCCGGCCGCCGGCATGGGGTCCAGGGTCATCGGCGGCGGCACCAGGTACAGGGCCCGCGCCCCGTCGAGTGCCCGGGCGTGGGTGTCGGGGTCAGCCCAGTCGAAGGGCACGCCGCCGGGCCCCGGCCCGCGGCTGGCCACGCGCACGTGCGCGCCTCGGGCCCGCAGCGTCTCGGTGAGGGGGCGGCCGGTGTTGCCGGTGCCGCCGGTGACGAGGATGCTCATGTCTTCGGTCCCTTCGGGTGTTCGGTCCGTCCGCGCCTGCGTCGTCCGGTCCGTGTCGTTCGGTCCGTCGTCCGCCACACTGGCGGGGCGCGGCGCGCGGGGGAACGGCCGCGTCGTCCCCGGACCGGTGGTCCGTGGTTGGCCGTCCGCGCGCGTGGCAGGCTGGGGGCGTGGACAGACGAGAACTCGGCGGATTCCTGCGCGCCCGCCGCGAGGCCCTGCGCCCGGCCGACGTCGGCCTGCCCGAGACCGCGGGCGGGCGCGCGCGGCGCACACCGGGGCTGCGGCGCGAGGAGGTCGCCGACCTGGCC
Source organism: Nocardiopsis dassonvillei subsp. dassonvillei DSM 43111 (assembly GCF_000092985.1). Lineage (GTDB taxonomy): Bacteria > Actinomycetota > Actinomycetes > Streptosporangiales > Streptosporangiaceae > Nocardiopsis > Nocardiopsis dassonvillei. The sequence goes on along the minus strand of NC_014210.1, from coordinate 2,310,946 downwards.
GGGGTCTCGGTGAACTACTACGAGCGGCTGGAGCAGGCCCGGGCGCCGCGCCCGTCACCGCAGGTCATCGACGCGATCGGGCGGGCCCTGGAGCTGTCGGAGGCGGAGCGGGCGCACCTGTCCCGGCTCGCGGGGCACGCGCCGCCCGCCCGGCCCGGCCCGGACGGACAGGTCCCCCCGGGGGTGCTCGCCCTGCTGGAGCGGCTCGGCCCGGTCGCCGCCTACGTCTGCGACGCCCGCCACGACGTCCTGGCCTGGAACGGCCTGGCGTCCGCGCTGATCACGGACTTCGCCGCGCTGGCCCCGGCCGAGCGCAACGTGCTGCGGCTGTCCATGCGCCTGGGCGGAACGGTGTGCTCGGCGCCGCCGGAGTCGGCGGGCGGGTTCGCGGCGCAGACGGCGGCCCAGACGCGCGAGGCGCTGGCCCGCCGCCCGCACGACTCCGCGCTGCGGCGGCTGGTCGACGAGTTCGCCGAGCGCGATCCCGGGTTCGCGGCGCAGTGGCGGCGGCACGACGTGCGGCCGCGTGCGACGCTGCGCAAGCGCGTGGACCACGGTGAACTCGGCGTGCTCGACCTCGACTGCCAGACCCTGGCCGTGCCGGGCACCGACCTGCGCGTGGTCGTGTTCAGCGCGGAGCCGGGCACCCTGGACCACGACAAGCTCACCCGCCTCCAGCTCCGCCTCGCGGTCCCCGAGCCCTCGTCACGGCGCTAGCGGGAGCTGCTCCTCCCTCTGCCCGGACGACGCCGGAGCCGACGCGACAGCCGGTTGCACGGGTGCTCCACGAACCGCGGTCCCGCCGGGCCGAGGGACCAGCGGTCCTTCCTCGGCTCGGGCGGGCGGGAGCGGTACGGCGGCCCCGGAACGTCACGGCGCCGTCCAGGCCCGCCGCTCAGCGCTCCGGGGGTCGTCGACCTGGGTCCACTCGGTGTCGATGCGCATCGTGGCCCGGCGCTCGTCGTCGTAGGGGGCCCAGCCGGGGTCGCCGGTCCCGGCGAACCGGATCCAGGTCTGGTGGACGCGGGCGGCCAGGTCCGCGGGGGGCTCGCCGCGCCCCAGCAGACCGCCCGGTCCGCGCAACCGCGGCAGGTGCGCGAGGTCGAAGACGAAGGGAAGCTCGACCGCGTGGGCGGCGCCGAGTTCTCCGTCCAGGGCGTCGGAGCGCCACGCGAACTCGTAGGCGAAGGTGGCGGACGCGGTGTGGGAGGCGTGGGCGCGGGCCAGGGCCCAGCTGCCCGCGCCGAACAGCGCGTCTCCCATGACGGCGGACCGCAGTTCGCCGAAGGACGCCTGGGGGCGTGCCCTCCGGTACGTCCGGACGAGCCGCGCCGGATCCGGGTGCGAGCGCGCCGCGGCCGCGTCGACGTCGGACGCGGTCGAGGTGGAGTAGGCGCCCACGGGGGCCAGGTAGAGGTTCCCCTCCTCGGTGTTGGTCCCGATGAGCAGGTCGACGTCCGCGCCGAGCCCGGCGGCGACGGATGCGGCGGGCTGTGTGTCGAGGACCAGGCTGAAGGGGCTGAGTCCGATCAGCGGGTCGTGGTGCGTCCCGGTCCGCAGGTCGATGCCCGCGAGCTTGGAGGCGGCCTCGACCAGGCGGTCGTCGGGGATCTGCGCGAAGGCGTCGGCATGGGGCCGGACGCCGAGGAGTTCGGCCGCGGCGCCGGTGACGCGGGCGGCCTGCTCGGTCGTGAACGCCCCCAGTCCGCTGCCGCTCTGGACGATCGCCCGCCGGAAGAGGCCCGCGGCCTCGGGGGTGGCGAGGACGGCGCCGACGATGGTCGCTCCGGCCGACTGGCCGAAGAGGGTGACCCGGCGCGGGTCACCGCCGAAGGCGGCGGCGTTCTCGCGGACCCAGCGCAGCGCGGCGACGACGTCGAGCAGGCCGCGGTTGGCGGGTGCTCCGGGGATGTCGAGGAACCCGGCGATACCGAGCCGGTAGTTCAGGGTGACGAGGACGACGCCGTCACGGGCGAAACCGCTGCCGTCGTACATCGCGGAGCGTGTGGAGCCGGCGACGAACCCCCCTCCGTGGACGAACACCATGACGGGCAGGCCGCCGTCCGCTGTCTCGGGCGCCCAGACGCTGACAGTGAGGTAGTCGTCTCCGCGGCTCCAACCGTCGCCGAAGTAGGGGGACATGTCCACGCCGCCGAGTCCGCGTTCGGCCTGGGGCGCGTTGGGCCCCGGCACGGTGGCGTCCCGTACGCCGTCCCAGGGCTCGTGCGGTCGCGGCGGCGCGAACCGGTCGGCGCCGCGGGGAGCGGCGGCGTACGGGATGTTCAGGAAGGCGGTGACGCCGTTGCGGCGTCGACCGCGGACCGCTCCCTGCGCGGTGGTCACGACGGGGTCGGGGTGGTGGTTCACAGGCATGCCTTTCCGCTGGCCTCAGCCCTGCTGGGTGTACGGGGCGAAGGGCGCCCAGCCCTTGACGGCGAACTTGTCTCCGTCGCGCACCACTTCGGCGGCGCCGTGGCCGCCCAGGTGCGCGGGGATCACGAGGGTGTTGTCGTCGGCCGCCCTGCCCAGGACCTCGCGGCGGGTGGCGCGGGCGCCCGCGGGGTCCTCGCAGAAGCAGCTGTTGGCGTCCGGTTCGAGGATCTGCACCGGGTTGTGCAGCAGGTCGCCGACGAACACGGCCCGGTCCGTTCCGGAGGCCAGGGTCAGCACGGAGGAACCGGGGGTGTGCCCGGGAGCCGCGTCCAGGCGCAGGTCGGCGTCGATCCGGTGGCTGGTCTCCCACAGCAGCGTCTGGCCGGCCTCGTGCACGGGGGCCACGCTGTCCTCGAAGACGTTCTGGTTGCCGCGGCCGAGCCGTGGCTGGTGGCCGTTCTCGGGGTTCCAGAAGTCGAAGTCGTCCTTGGGCATCAGGTACGTGGCGTTGGGGAAGGTGGGAACCCAGTTCCGGCCGTCCAGGTACGTGTTCCAGCCCACATGGTCGATGTGCAGATGTGTGTTGACCACGATGTCCACGTCCTCGGGTGCGACTCCGGCGCGGGCGAGATTGGCCAGGAAGTCGGTTTCGAGACGGCTCCAGACGGGCGCGTACGGGCGCTCCTTGTGATTGCCCACACCGGTGTCGACGAGAATGGTCTTTCCCTCGCTGCGCAGCACCCAGGTCTGGATAGCCGAGTTCACCGTATTGGCCTCGAAATCCACGAAATGCGGGCTCAGCAGGGGTGCACCGTCGTCCCAGACCTCCTTGGACACCTCCGGGAAGAAGGTGTCGGGCGTCATTTCCACGGAACCGTAGTACTCCCGGACCCGGGTGATCGTGACATTGCCGAGTTGCATTTGTTCCATGAGGGTTCCTCAGTGATTCGGATGCTTTCTTGGGACCCTAGGGGCGGCCTCGGCGCACGCGGTATCCGTCACGTGACTGCACCTGCGCACACGCCCCGGCACCGGCTCCGCCGCTTGTAGCCTGGGTGGGCCAAGGCAAGGCGGCTCCGACCGGGGAGCCACGACTCCTGGAGACCCCGTGGGCGAGCACACAGGCGGCCCCGGTGCGGTCATGTGGCCGGACCCGGATCCGGTGGAACCGATCGTCGGCCGGGACACGGAGTTGGCGCGCCTCTTCCGCGCGGTGGACTCGACGTCGACCGACCGGGTCCTGGTGCTGGTCGGCGACCCGGGCACGGGCAAGAGCGCGCTGCTGGGCTCCGCGGCGCGCCGAGCCGAAGCGGGCGGCGCCCGCGTCCTGCGCGCCGAGGGGAGCGAGTCGGAGTCGGGCCTGGCGTTCTCCGCGCTGCACCAGTTGCTGAGGCCGGTCTCGGCCCGGGTGGACGCGCTGCCGGAGAGGCAGCGCACGGCGGTGCGCGACGCCTTCGGCGCGGGGTCGGCCACGGCGGAGCCCGACCCCATGCTCATCGGGGTCGCCGTCCTGAGTCTGCTCTCGGCCCTGGGCGACCGGCGTCCCGTGCTCGTGGTGCTCGACGACGCGCAGTGGTTCGACCGCGCTTCCCTGGACGTGCTGTCCTTCGCCGCCAGACGGCTGGAGGGCGAACCGGTGACGATGCTGTTCGGGGTCCGCGCCGGCGACCGCCTGCCGGGGCTCGACCGCCACCTGCCGACGCTCGCGCTGGGAGCGCTCGGCGACGCCGCCGCCAACCGGCTGCTGGACTTGCAGCCGGGCAGCCCCGTCGGCCGGGTCAGAGCGCGGATCCTCGACCAGGCCGGCGGCAACCCGCTGGCGCTGACCGAACTGACGAGGGCGTCCGCCGCGCACGACGCGGCCGCGGGGCCGCCCTCCCCGGGTCCGCTCCCGCTCACCGATCACCTGGAGGGGGTCTTCGCGGCCCGTCTGAACGACCTCCCCGCCGCCAGCGGGCAGGCCCTGCTGCTCCTGGCCGCCATGGACAGCGTCGACTCCGCGGTCGTCGCCTCCGTCGGGCTGCCGCACGCCGGGGACGACGCGTGGCTGCCCGCCGAACGGGCCGGGCTGGTCCGGCGGACCGGTCGGGGCGTCCGGTTCCGCCACCCTCTGGCCCGGTCCGCCACGTACCACGCCGCCTCCCCCGCCTCACAGCGCGAGGCCCACCTCGCACTCGCCGGGATACTGCGGGACGAACCGGATCGGCGTGCCTGGCACCTCGCCGCCGCCTGCTTAGGCCCCGACGCGGCCGTGTCGGCGGAGTTGGAGCGGACCGCCGACCGGGCCCGCCGCCGCGGCGGCCACGCGGCGGCGGCCAGTGCCCTGCGACGCGCCGCCGAACTCGCACCGCGGCGCGAGGACAGGGCCAGGCTGCTGGTCGAAGCGGCCTCGGCGGCCGTGTTCACCGGCGACATCTCCTGGGTCGAGGAACTGGCCGCCGAGGCACGCGCGCACACCGAGGACCCATCGCTCCTGGCATCCGTCACCGCGCAGGTCGGACGGCTGGCGGTGCTGACCGTGCGCCACACCGTGGTCTTCTCCCGACTGGTCCGTTCCGCCGAGCAGGCGGCGGTCTCGCGGCCCGCCACCGCGCTGGACCTGCTGGCCGATGCCGCCGTGGTCCGCTTCTACTCCGGGGAGGACGCCCAACGGCGCCGGATCCGGGCCGTCCTGGAGCGACTCCCCGGGGACGCGTCACACGCATGGCCACGCGCCTGGGTGAGGGCCGTGTCGGACCCCTTCGAGGGCAGGGCCGAACTCCTCTCCCTGCTTCCTCGGTTGGTCTGCGAGGCGGAGCGCCAGCCCGACCGGCTCACCGCTCTCGCGGTCATGGCGTGGCTCCTGGACGAGACCCCGCAGGCCGTCCGCGCCTTCGACGAGGCGTTCGACCGCTGGAAGTCGCAGGGGCCGCTTCCGGAGGGCCTGGAGGGCGCTGCCGCCTGGAGCTATGTGGAGCAGGGGCGGTGGGATCGGGCACGCGAGGCCTGCGCCCGCACCGCCGCCGTCGGGGCGAGGGCCGGTCTCGACCACGCCGTGGCGTGCGCGGCCGCGGTGGAGGCCACCGTGCTGGCCTACCAGGGGGACACGGCGGCGGCCCGGGACCGGGTCGGGGACGTGTTCGCCCTGATCGATCCGATGGAGAGCCGCTCCGTGTCCGTCTACGCCCGTCGCGCGCTCGGTGCCGCGGCGGTCGCGGAAGGCGGGTACGAGGACGCGTACGACCAACTCCGCACGGTCTTCACCTCGGACGGCGCCCCGGTGCACTACCACGCCTCCTACCCGGCCCTCGCGGACCTGGCAGCCGCCGCCGCGCGCAGCGGTCGGCGCGCGGAGGCCGCCGCGATCGTCGGGCGTTGCGCACACGCGCTCGCGGACGGCGCCTCGCCCCGGCTGCGCGCGCTGATCAGCCGGGCCCGTGCCCTCCTGGCGGACCCCGAGGACGCCGAGGCGCACTTCCGGGCGGCCCTGGTCGATCCTCGGCTGGAGCGCTGGCCCTTCGAGCGGGCCCAGACCCTGCTGGACCTGGCCGAATGGTTGCGGCGCCGTCGACGCGTCACCGAGGCGCGGGGGCCGCTCACCGAGGCTCTGGAGGTCTTCCGGCGGCTGGGGGCGCGCCCGTGGATCGAGCGCGCCCGGTCCGAGTCGCGCGCCGCCGGCCTCGACGTCACGGACGCGGCCCCCGACGCGCTCTCCCGGCTCTCCCCGCAACAGCAGCAGATCATCAGGCTCGCCGCCCGCGGGCTGACCAACCGGGAGATCAGCGAGAAGCTCTTCCTCTCTCCGCGCACGGTCGGCTCACACCTCTACCGCAGCTTCCCCAAGTTGGGTGTCACCGCCCGCTCCCAACTGCGCGACCTGGTCGAGAACGCCCTCCCGACGACCGCTCACCCGGGGTAGGGTCCGCCCCGGCCTCACGCGGTCCACGACCGGTCTCGGCCGAGCCCTCGCGTTCGCCGCGACCGGCCACCGCCTTCGACTTTGCATCCAAGGCATACCATGATGCCCATGACGCAAGAAGACGGAGAGCTGGACGGCCTCGTGCGCAGGCGCATCCGCGCCCTGCGGGTGGCGCAGGGCTGGTCCCTGGAGGAACTGGCCAAACGCGCCCACCTCAGCCAGTCCTCGCTGAGCCGCATCGAGAACGGTCGGCGCCGCCTCGCCCTGGACCAGCTGGTCACCCTCGCCCGAGCGCTGGACACCACACTGGACCAGCTCGTGGAGACGGCCGACGACGACGTCGTCATCAGCCCGATGGTCGACGGCGCCCGCGGCCGGATGCGCTGGCCCGTCAAGGGCGACCCCGGCATGAGCGTGGTGCGCCAGCGCGTGACCGAACCGCCGCCCGACAACCCGGCCCGCATGCGCGCCCACCCCGGGCGCGAATGGCTCGTCGTCCTGTCCGGCACCGCGACGCTCATGCTCGGCAACCGGCGCTTTCGCGTCGAGACCAACCAGGCCGCCGAGTTCCCCACGATGACGCCGCACGCCATCGGCGCCGAGGGGGGACCGTGCGAGATCCTGGGCATCTTCGACCGCGACGCCCGCCGCGGCCACCAGCGGGAGGAGGACGGCCCAGGCGCCCAGGACACCTGAGGGAGCGGCCGCGCCGACCGCGCGAGGACCGCGTCTTGCGCGTCGGGCAGCACATCCGGTCAATGTCTTGCGCAAAACGGGAACCTTCATGCTCGGTGCGCATGGGCGTCCTACCGTGGAGACCATGAACCAGACGCACTCACACGACCACGACCACGACCACGGCCACGGCCACGGCCACGGCGCCCAGCACGACCACCACCGGGAACACGGCCATCAGGAGTACGACGCCGACGTCCAGGCGGAGATCCTCGACCTGGACGCCGAGGTCCTCGCCGAGCACACGGCCTCCATCACCGCGTGGCTGCCGCTGACGGCGGACCCGCGTCGGATCGTGGACCTGGGCTGCGGCACGGGCGCGGGCACCTTCGCCCTCCTCGACCGCTTCCCCGGCGCGCGCGTCACGGCCGTCGACACCTCCGACGGACACCTCCAGCGGCTGAACGCCAAGGCGCGCGCCCTCGGCGTCGAGGAGCGCGTGCGCACCGTGCGGGCCGACCTCGACTCCTCCGACTGGCCCGACCTGGGCTCACCGGACCTGGTGTGGGCCTCGGCCTCGATGCACCACATGGCCCGTCCCGACCGCGCGCTGCGCGGCGTCCACGACGCGCTCGCTCCCGGCGGCCTGTTCGCCGTCGTCGAGCTGGCCGGGTTCCCCCGCTTCCTGCCCGAGGACGCCCCCGAGGAGCGGCCCGGCCTGGAGGAGCGCGTCCACGCCGTGGCCGACCGCCTCCACACCGAGCACATGCCCCACCGCGGGGCCGACTGGGGTCCGATGCTGACCGCCGCCGGTTTCACGGTCGAGGGTGAGCGCACGATCGCCGTGAACATCGAGGGTTCCCAGAGCGAGGCGGTCGGCCGCTACGCGCTCAGCGGCCTGCGACGCATCCGCACCGGCGTCGCAGGAGAGCTCTCCCCCGAGGACCTGGCCGCGCTCGACCGGCTCCTGGACGCCGACGGCCCGCACAGCATCCTGCGCCGCGACGACCTGGCCGTGCGCACCGAACGCGCCGTGTGGGCCGCGCGCCGCTGACCCCGGTCCCGGTCCCGGCCACCCGGCAGGCAGCCCCGGCACCCGGTGAAGGGTGGGCGGCGACGCGACGCCGCCCACCCGCCGCCGCTCCACACGGGCGACGGCCCCTCGGAGCGGGGAGGTCGGCCGCGTCGGGGGCTTTCTTCGTCGGGGGCGGACGGCGCGGGCGGGGAACCCGCCGGTTCCGGCCCGCCCCGCCCGCATCCCCCGGAGAGAGGGCCGGTGCGCGCCGGGGCGCGCCGTGCCCGGGCGGTCCGCGGGTCCGCTCCGGTCCCGTGACCGGGTAATCCTTGTCCCATGGACAACCACGACGACCGCATCCGGGTGCGCGGCGCCCGCATCCACAACCTCAAGAACGTGGACACGGAGCTGCCCCGCGACGCCCTGGTCGCCTTCACCGGCGTCTCCGGGTCGGGGAAGTCCTCCCTGGCCTTCGGAACCCTCTACGCCGAGTCCCAGCACCGGTACCTGGAGTCGGTGGCGCCGTACGCCAGGCGCCTGCTCCAGCAGCTCCCGGCCCCGGAGGTGGACGACGTCACCGGGATGCCGCCCGCCGTGGCGCTCGCCCAGCCGCGCTCGGCGCCCTCGGTCCGCTCCACCGTGGGCACCCTCACCACGCTGTCCAACACACTGCGCATGCTCTTCTCCCGGGCGGGCGACTACCCGCCCGGGGCGCGGCGCCTGGACTCGGACTCCTTCTCCCCCAACACCGCGGCCGGGGCCTGCCCGACGTGTCACGGGGAGGGGGTCGAGCACGAGGTCACCGAGGGGTCGCTGGTGCCCGACCCCGGGCTGAGCATCGCCGACGGGGCGGTCGCCTCCTGGCCCGGGGCATGGCAGGGCAAGAACCTGCGCGACATCCTCGACACCCTCGGGTACGACATCCACCGGCCCTGGCGGGAGCTGCCCCAAGGCGAGCGCGACTGGATCCTGTTCACCGAGGAGCAGCCCGTGGTGACCGTCCACCCGGTCCGCGAGGCGGGGCGTGTCCACCGGCCCTACCAGGGCAGGTACAGCAGCGCGCGCAGGCTGGTGCTCAAGGCGTACGCCTCCTCCGCCAGCGAGGCCCGTCGGCGCAGGGCCGCCGAGTTCATGGTGGACCGGACCTGCCCGGAGTGCGGCGGTCGGCGGCTGCGGCAGGAGGCGCTGCGCGTCACCTTCGCCGGGCACACCATCGCCGAACTCGCGGCGCTGCCCCTGACCGAGCTGGTGGCCCTGCTGCGCCCCTGGGCGCAGGACCCGGGCGCGGCGGGGGCTCTGGTCGGGGAGATCGCGGCACGGGTCGGGGTGCTGTCGGAGCTGGGCCTGGGCTATCTGAGCGCGGCCCGACCGGCCCCGACCCTGTCCACCGGGGAGTTCCAGCGGATCCGGCTGGCCACCCAGCTGGGCACGGGGCTCTTCGGGGTGGTCTACGTCCTGGACGAGCCCTCCGCGGGCCTGCACCCGGCCGACGCCGAGGCGCTCTCCAGGACCCTGCGGCGCCTGCGCGACGGGGGCAACACCGTGTGCTTCGTCGAGCACGACCTGGACGTGGTGCGCGGCGCGGACTGGATCGTCGACGTCGGGCCGGGGGCGGGCGAGCACGGCGGGCGCGTCCTGTACAGCGGCCCGGTCCCCGGCCTGCGCGGGGTCCCGGAGTCGGTGACACGCCGCTACCTGTTCGGCGACGCCCTCCCGGAGCACCGGCCCCGCACCCCCGGCGGATACCTGGAACTGCGCGGGGCCACCCGCAACAACCTCCAAGGGCTGGACGCCGACGTCCCCCTCGGCGTGTTCACCGCCCTCACCGGCGTGTCCGGCTCGGGCAAGTCCTCCCTGCTGGCGGAGCTCGGGGACCGGGCCGCCGAACACGGCCGGGTGGTGTGGGTCAGCCAGCAGCCCATCGGACGGACGCCGCGCTCCAACCTGGCGACCTACACCGGGCTCTTCGACACAGTGCGCAAGCTGTTCGCGGCCACCGAGGAGGCCCGCTCGCTCGGTTACGGGCCCGGCCGGTTCTCCTTCAACGTCGTGGGGGGACGCTGCCCGGAGTGCGAGGGCGAGGGGTTCGTGTCGGTGGAGCTGCTGTTCCTGCCCACCACCTACGCGCCCTGTCCAGCCTGTGGCGGCTCGCGCTACAACGACGACACCCTCCGGGTGCGGTACCGGGGGCGCACGGTCGCGGACGTGCTCGCGATGTCGGTGGAGGAGGCGGCGGGGTTCTTCACCGAGGAGCCGTCGGTGCGGCGTTCTCTGGAGACCCTCACCGGGGTGGGCCTGGGCTACCTGCGCTTGGGCCAGCCCGCGACGGAGCTGTCCGGCGGCGAGGCCCAGCGGATCAAACTGGCCACCGAACTCCAGCGCCGCCGGGTCGCCGACACGGTCTACCTGCTCGACGAGCCCACCACCGGTCTCCATCCGCACGACACCGACGTCCTCGTCGGCCGCCTGCGCGACCTGGTCGGCGCGGGCGCCACCGTGGTGGCGGCCGAGCACGACATGCGGGTCGTGGCCACCGCCGACCACGTCATCGACCTGGGCCCGGGCGGCGGATCGCAGGGGGGCCGGATCGTCGCTCAGGGCACGCCCGCACAGGTCGCGGCGGCCCCGGACAGCCGCACGGGCCCCTACCTCAAGGGGCTGCTCTGACGCGCCGGGCCCTGCGCCCGCCGCCGTGTGCCTCGGTGGTCACCTCCCGATCCGGTAGGCGCGGGTCCGGCCGAAGGATCGGCGGCGAAACCGCGTGTCCGACTCTGCCCCTAGTCTTCCGGCATGTACGAATCTGAAGCAGGAACGGCCGGCTCGGGCGGCGGCACGGACACCGCTGCCCGGGTGGCGGCGGCGGTGCGGGACTGCCTCGCGCCGCTGCGGCTCTCCGAGGCCCACGAACCGGTCGTCGAGCACGTGCTGAGCGGCACCCGACCGGAGGCCCTGGCGGCGTTGCGGGAGCGGCCGACCGGCGCCGACATGGTCGCCAAACCGGACGCGGTCTGGCGGACCGACCGGCTGACCGCCGTCGCCGACGCGCATCCCGGCTGGTCACTGCGGGAGGCCGACGCGGCACGGCTGGTGCTCTACCGGCTCGCGCCGATCGACCTGCTCGTCCGGTTCGGGCAGGTGCTGCACGCGGTCACCGGCAACGCCCCGACGTCCGGGGAGCCGTCGTCGCTCCTCGTGCTGGCCGACGACGTGCTCCGTGTCCACGGCGCCGCCGACGGGACCGACGCCGACGACGTCCGGCGGCGGTGGGACCTCCACACCCTCACCGAGGTCGCCCGGGCGGGCGGCGCACCCGGCCGGACTCCCGTGCACGCCGCCCTGTCGGCGCTGCTGTACTCGGGCTCCGGCCACTGGCCGTTCCGTCGGCACCGGCTTCTGGAGAGCGAGGCGGGCGTCGCGTTCCTCGCCCGGCACGCCGACGCGCTCGCGGACGTCGTCACCGGGTCCGGTCCGAACACTCGCAGGTACGTGGCGGACCGGTGCGCGCACCGGCCGGAGGCGCACGCGGAACTCGCCGCCGAACTGGCGGTGGACGCCGAGGCGAGCGTTCGCGCTCAGGTGCTGTCCGCGCTGGCCCGGACCGACGGCCCCCGGCAGGTGGACCTGCTGCGACGGCACCTGCGGACCGCGCCGCCGGACCGTCTGCCGGACGTCCTGGCCCGCCTGGCCGACCTCGACGGCGGCGTCGCGGCGATCGAGGAGGCCCTGGCCGACGGCGGCGACGGGACTCAGGACCCCGGGCGCGAGGGGCTGCTGCGCCGGGCCGCCTCCCGGGTGCGGGCGCTGAGAACCGCGGAGGCCGCCGTCCCCGTGCCCGACGTCGCCGCACCGCAGGACGCGGACCTGGCGGAGGAACTGCGGACGCTGGGGGCCGGGGGCGGGTCCGACGGGGACCGTTCCTGGAACGGCGTCGAGGGGAGGGTGGCGCTGATGCCCGACGTCCGCGCCCTGCGGGACGCGTTCCGCGCCGCCGGGATGTCCGACGCGGACCGGCGGACCGCCTCGCTCCTGGTCACCCGCACGGACTCCCGCGGACGCAGGATCGGCGCCTTCCTCACCCCGGAGGACGCCGAGCGCTGGTGGCCCCTGTTCGCCGAGCGCCTGGACCTGGCGGACGAGTACCTCGACGGCGGCGACGGGAGGCGGCACCCGGACCAGCCCGCCGTGGACACGAGGACGATGATCCTGACCGTCCTCGAAAGCTTCCCCGCCGCCCCCGAGGCTCTGGTCCCGCGCCTGACCTCGCTCGCGCTCGGCGCGAACCGCCACCGGCTGGCGGCCCGGCGCGTGCTCGGCGACCACCCGGACGCCCGGGCGGCAGCGGCGGCCGCGCTGTCGGACGCCGACGCCCGGACGCGGTCGTCCGCAGCGGAGTGGCTCGCGGGGCTGGGCGAGCCGGGCGTGGTGGCGCCGGAGCCCGGCTGGGAGTTCGGCGCGGGGGTGCTGCACCCGTCGGTGAGGGCCCTGCCCGCGTCGGTGCTCTCCTGGCTGGACCGGTTCCGGGAGCAGGCGCTCGACAAGGGGGTTCCGGCGGACGACGTGGACCGGTGGCTCGGGCTGGCCCGCCCGAAGCTGCGGACGGCGCGCGACGGCGGCGGCACGGTCGTCGGCAGGCTCGGCAGCCCGCTGATGCTCCCGCCGGACGCGCCCACCCCGGGCACGGTGTGGGACGACGACCCCGGCAACCGCGACGATCACCAGCTCATCGCGACGCTCGACCTGGCCGCGATCCCGCCGGAGGCCACCGACATCCCGCTGCCGCCCGACGGCCACCTGCTCCTGTTCGCGAACGTCGAGTTGGACGAGTTCGTCATCCCGGGCGGCGCCGCGTACGTACCGGCGGGGACGCCGGTGGAGGAGCGGGAGTCCTCACCGAGCTACGAGCCCTACGAGTACGACTCCCCCGAGGCCCTGGACGAGGAGCTGCGGCGCACCGGTGACCTGCGGCTGGTCCCCGGCGTGGGGCTGCCCTCCTGCCCCGTCGAGGACGGGGACCTCGCCCTGCACCCCCACGCGGAGACGTTGCAGGAGGTCTGGTCCGAGCAGACCGACGGGGGCGGCGAGTGGCAGATCGGCGGCTACGCCGCGGACTTCGACGGCTACGGGGACCCGGCGCGCGCCTCGGCGTTCCCGGAGGAGGGCGAGCAGTGGTCCAGCCCTGAGGACTGGGTCCTGCTCGCGCAGTGGGTCGGGGTGCCGATGGGGATCCTGTACTGGACCATCACCCGTGAGGACCTCAAGGCGCGCCGTTTCGACCGCGTCGTGGTGCAGATGTACTCCAACCCCTGACGGTGCCGCGGAAGCGGGCCCCGGCCGCCTGCGCGGCCGGGGCCCGCACCCTCCGGGTGGAAGCCGTCACCGCACCACGGCGTCAGCATCGGAGCCCGTTCCCATCGGCGTGCGCTGTGAGGGGAGGGATCGGGCTTCGGAGGGGCGTGATGAACCACTGTCTTTACGGCGTAGATCGCAACCATTGCCGGTGAGTACGGAACACCTGTGAGCACAGGACTGGGGCCGCGCCCCCGGGACCGGACACCCTTCCGGCGGGAGCATCAGCGGCCAACCCGATCGGACAGGGCCACGGCCCCGCCCCTCAACCGAGGCGGTCGGCGCGGTCCAGCAGGAACCGCCGCTCGACCCGGTTGCCGGTCAGGGAGGCCGCCTCCCGGTACAGCGCCGCCGCGCCCTCCCCCTCCCCGGTCCTCTCCAGCAGGTGAGCGCGCACCGCGCGTTCGCGCTGCCGGGTCAGGGGGTCCCGGCCGAGCCCGAAGCGTCGGTCGAGGTCGTCCAGCAGGGCCAGTCCCCGCGCCGGGCCGTACGCCTTGGCCACCGCCACCACCCGGCTCAGCCGCACGGGAGCGGTGGGGCTGAGCCGTTCGAGCCACAGGTAGAGCACCGCGATCTGCACCCAGTCGGTCCGCTCCGGCGCCGGGGCCGCCGCGTGCACGGCCGCGATCGCCGCCTGCAACTGGTAGGGGCCGACCTCACCGCGGTTCCACACGCCGTCGATCAGCGCGGTGCCCTCGCGGACGAGGTCGGCGTTCCACAACGACCGGTCCTGTTCGTCCAGGGGCACCAGCTCGTCGTGGTCGCCGGTGCGTGCGGGACGGCGCGCCTCGGTGAGCAGCATGAGCGCGAGCAGGCCGGTGACCTCGGCGTCGTCGGGCAGAGAGTCGTGGAGCATGCGTGTCAGCCGGATGGCCTCGCCGGTCAGGTCCACGCGGGCGAGCTGGTCGCCCTCGGAGGTCGTGTAACCCTCGTTGAAGACCAGGTAGAGCACCTTCGCCACCGCCGTGATCCGGCTGTCGCGGTCGGCGTCGGTCGGCGGGGTGACACGGGCTCCGACCCGGGCCAGCTGCTGCTTGGCGCGGCTGATCCGCGTGCCCATGGTGTTCTCCGAGGTCCCGTGGGCGTGCGCGATCTCGGCGGTGGTCAGGCCGCCCACCGCGCGCAACGTGAGCGCCACCTGGGAGGCGGCGCTCAGCGCGGGGTGGCAGCACAGCAACAGCAGGGCCAGGCTGTCGTCGCTCTCCCGGGCGGGGCCCGCCCTCCGGTCCGGCTCCCGCATGGCCAGTTCGGCGGCGCCGATCTCCTGTTCGCGCCGGTGCCTGGCCTGTTCGGCGCGGAGGAGGTCGACCAGGCGCCGGTAGCCGACGCGGATCAGCCAGCTGCGCGGGTTCTCCGGCACGCCGTCGGCGGGCCAGGCCCGGCTCGCGGCGAGCAGCGCCTCCTGCACCGCGTCCTCAGCGGCGTCGAACCGGCCGAAGCGCCGCACCAGGGCGCCGAGCACCTGCGGCGCCTCGGTGCGCAGCAGGTGCTCGATGTCCGCGTCCGTGCCGGGGGGCCGCCGCCCGCCGTCGCGCTGGCCGTCCGCCACCGGCGGGCGCCGCTGCGCACGGTCGCGGTCGTTCACGCCGTGAAGTCCTCGCCCATGATCGGCCGGATCTCGATCGGCTCACCCAGCGCCTCGACGATGCGCGAACCGATCTCCACGGCCCGTTCCTGGCTGGCCACGTCGATCACGGCGAAGCTGGCCAGGACCTCCTTCAGCTCCGCGAAGGGCCCGTCAGTCGCCACCACGCCGCCTTCGGCCCCGCGGACCGTGGTGCTGACCGCCGGGTGCCCCAGGCCCTCGCTGCTGACGAACTCGCCGGTCTCGATCAGCTCCCGCTCGAACTCCTGGTAGGCGGCGAACGCCGCCAGCGCCTCCTCGGAGGGGGTGTCGGCGGTCGCGGCGTCCCAGGCGGCGGCCGGGGTGTAGCTGAGCAGCAGGTACTTCATGGCGGTTCCTTCCGTCGAACGTTCGGGCGAAAGAGTACGGGTCGGTCAGGCGGCACGGCGCAGGGACAGGGACAGAACGGTCGTCCAGGTGAAGGCGACCAGGCCGTTGACGGCGATCTGGACACTCATGTGCTCCGCAGACATGGGCAGCAGCAGGACGAGCGCGGCGGCTCCGCTGCCGACGGCGGGCAGCACCGCCCGGCGGCGGACGCAGCGCACGGCCAGGACGACGGCGGCGACGGCCAGCGCGGTGAAGGAGACGGCCGCCGCGGCCGAGTGGGCGATCCCGTGCCAGGACATCTGGGCCGCCGGGGCGTCGGGGGTCCCGGCGGGGAAGCCGTACTGGGGGTCCATGGTGAACACTCCGGCGGCGACCATCCCGGCGCCGAAGATCCCGATGAGGACGGGCAGCGCCCGGCGCCCGGCCCCCTCGGTGAGGGTGCGCCCGACACCGACGGCCAGCGCCAGGCCGCCCAGACCGGCGAGCACGAAGGTGGCGATCTGGATCCAGCCGAGGTCGCCGGTGGAGAGCTGGCTGATCGGGTGCCGGGTGATGTCGAAGCCCTCGCGGGTGAGCATCTGCGCGGTCGCGGAGGCGAAGAAGACCGGTCCGGCCAGGGCTCCGGCGAGGAGCAGGGGCGCGGACGAGCGGCGGGTCGCGGTGGTGGCAGCGGTGGCGGTAGCGGCCATGGGTTCCTCCTTGGTGGGTTCCTGCCGCTACCTCGTGGCGGGTTCCGGGTTCTCGACACGATCAGAGCGTGACCTAGGACACACAAAAAGCATGTCGAGGATCGGCCCGCGCCTCCGAGGTAACGGCGAACACCCACCACGACACACAAGGAGAACGGGATGTCCGAGATGACCGAGACCCACGAGACGTCGGAGAACCACGGGATGCCGGAGACCTACGAGCCGAGCACCGACCTCAGGGCCCTGGACCGCCTGGTCGGCACCTGGACGGTCACCGGCGGAGCCGAGGGAACCGTGCGCTACGAATGGATGCCCGGCGGTTTCTTCCTGCTCCAGCACGTCGAACTCTCGCAGTTCGGCCAGGCCGTCACCGGCATGGAGGTGATCGGCAACCTGCGCCCCTTCGGGGAGCCGGTCGGCGCGGACGTGGTCTCGCGCTTCTACGACTCGGTCGGCAACACGCTGGACTACGCCTACGAGCTGGTCGGCGACAGGCTGACCATCTGGGGCGGCGCGAAGGGCAGCCCCGCCTACTACGAGGGCACCTTCAGCGCCGACGGCGGCACCGTCACCGGCGCATGGGTCTACCCCGGCGGGGGCGGCTACGACTCCACCATGACCCGGGTCTGACACGGGCTGGCGCGTGCGGCCCCGGGCGACGGTTCGTCGCCCGGGGCCGCTCGTGTCCGCGTCCCCTGCGGAGACGGCCGGTCGCGCGGACGGACCGGTGGGAGTGTGCACCGGTCCGCAACCGGACTGAGGGAACCGCTGACGAGCGCGGAGTCCGGAGTCCGAGTCCGGAACCCGCACACGGGCTCGCGGGGAGTACGCTCCGGGCGGAGGAGGACGATGCGCTGTCCCACCACACGGACGGAGGCGAGGACCGATGCGGGTCTCCCTGCTTGACCGCTCACGGACGCGCAGCGGCGAGGCCGACGCGCAGACGATCGCGACGACCGTCGAGAGGGCCGTGCGCGCGGAGGAACTCGGGTTCCACCGGTTCTGGACCGCCGAGCACCACGCGGTGCCCGGTATCGCCAGCTCGGCCCCCACCGTGCTGCTCGCGGCCATCGGTGCCCGCACGCGGGATATCCGCCTGGGCACGGGCGGGGTCATGGTCCCCAACCACAGCCCGCTGGTGGTCGCCGAGCAGGCGCTGCTCCTGGAAGCGCTCTTCCCCGGCAGGATCGACCTGGGACTGGGCGGTTCGCTCGGCTTCACCGCTCCGATCCGGCGTGCGCTCGGGCGCACCGTCCTGGGCGAGGGCGAGTACCCGGCCGAGGTCGAAAGGGTGCGCGAGTATCTGAGCGGGCGGGCCGGGATCACCGCCAGGCCCAGCGTCGCGCCTCCGCCGGTGTTCCTGCTCGCCGTCCGGGAGGGGCTGGCACTCGCCGCCGAGCTGGGACTTCCGGCGGTGATCGGAGGGCCGGTCCTTCGTGACCCGGACAGGATCGCCGCGTACTTCGAGGACTTCCGGCCGAGCCGGACCGCGCCCGCTCCCTACCTGGTCGTGAACGTGGACGTCTCCGTCGCGGAGACCGAGGAGCGCGCCCGCGACCTGCTGCTGCCCGAGGCGTGGGCGTACGCGGACTCGCGGGAGGCCGGGGAGTTCCGCGCGCTCCGCCCCGTCGAGGAGGTGCGTCGGCTGCTGGGGGAGACGAGCCGCGACAGGAAGCGCGGGGAGGTGCACGGCTGGATGGACTCCGCGATCGCGGGCACTCCCGAACAGGTGGCGGACGCGCTCACCGACCTCCTCGACCGCACCGGCGGTTCCGAGGTGCTCGCCAACGTCAGCACCTACGACCGCGACGAGGTCCGGAGGACCGACGAGTTCCTCGCCTCGCTCCAGGCCCGGTGACGGGCCGCGTCTGCCGCCGTGCCGTGTCTGCCGCCGTGCCGTGTCTGCCACTGGGGCCTCATGCGGCGAGCCGTCGGCGGATCCGGTTGATGATCACCTGACGCGCGGGCGGGTGCACTGGTGTTGTCCCAGGTGCGGGGGCTTCGTCGGCGGCGATCGGCCCGCCTCCCATGAGCGAGGCCAGGATGCGTTCGGTGAGGGCCGGTTCGAGTGCGGGGGTTCCCTCCCCCGCCAGCTCCTCGACGTCCGGCCCCTCCCCCGCCCCGTTCGGCTCGGGTGGTCGGGGCGGGGCCGGTGGGCGCGGGAGTTCGCCCGGCACCGACCGGCAGGGGCCGCATCGGGGCGCTCGTCGGAGGAGAGGTGAATGGGATATAGGTGTGTGGGTCGATTCGACCCGTCGCCGAGGTCGATTCGAACCGTCGCGGCCTTCCTGATCCTGGGTCGGGTGGTCTCGTCCAGGGGCTCCTCCCCCAGTGCCGCGCGGACGGCGTTGATCTCCTCGCGGACCGGTTCGGGGAAGTCCTCGGCGGGGATCAGCAGTTCGAGGACGATCGGAAGCCGGTCGTGCGAGCGGGTGCGCTCCTTGATGTCCCCGGCGAAGAATGCGCGGGTCTGACCGGGGTCGAGCTTGCGGACCAGTCCGACGGCGACCAGGTCCGCGATGGCGCGCTTGGCCACGGAGAGGCTGAGCAGGTGGCCGGACCGGCTGACCAGGGTGTCCAGGCAGAGGAAGCACCAGCGGCCGTCGAGGTCGGCGGCGCGGGCGATGACCGTGGCGGCGATGAAAGCGCGGGATGTGGGGAAGAGTCCGGCTTCGCGGGCTTCATTGACCCAGATGTCCGGTATGAAACCAATTCCGTGCATTGCCTTGCGGGGGCGTTGACGCGGGCCGAAAAACCGGCCCGAATCACGGCGTTCGGTGGTGGCACGGGGAGCGGGGGCGGTAGACTCCACGACGAGTCGCCTTCCTGGTTCTAGCAGGCAGGTGGCACGGCCGGACGCTTGTTCACGCAGGCGTCGGCCAAATCCCGGCTCGGTGTTGGTAGCACCGGCCGGGATTTTCCTTTTCGGGGAACACGCTAGCGCAGCGAACACGGGTTCGCGTAATTTTCCGTCAAGTCCGCACATGCCAGAAGCCTGAACTGTCTGCTTTGCGCAACAATTCACATAGAACGGTTTTGCTCTGTGTTTTCCGATTGGCACGAAAAAGGAACAGAACCCGGAGGGCCGGGCCCGGTAGCCATCCCCGACCCGGCGCGACGCTCCGGACTCGACCGGGCGGCCCATGAGGACGCCGCCGACACCACCGGCCGGGGTGGTTCGCGCCGCACACGACGAAGCCCCCGCGCCCGGGAGACCGGGTTCGAGGGCTTCGCGCGCTTCAGTTCAGGCGGGCCTTGCCTACCCTTCCACCTGAACCTTGTCCGCCTGCATGCCCTTCTGGCCCTGGACAGCTTCGAAGCTGACCGTCTGGCCTTCCTGCAACGACTTGAAGCCGGTGCCCTCGATCGCCCTGAAATGAACGAAAAGGTCGGGCCCGGACTCCGGCGTGATGAAGCCGTACCCCTTCTCGTCGTTGAACCACTTCACCGTGCCGGTCTGGCGCTCAGCCACGTGTCTTCCCCATCAGTAGTCGGCGGTTCCCATCAGCGAACCCCAAAAATCATGGCATGGGATCGCCTCGGAAAGACGCAGAAACGGCCGGAAACACCCGACTTCGCGAACCCCGACCCGGGCACGCTGCGGCTTCGCGTTCCAGGACGCCCCGTGCACCCGCGGGTCGGTCCACCGCTGCCTGTTCCGCGCCGGACCCGGGCGAGGTAGACACCTGCGCGGGTGGCGGTCTGTTTCGCCATTCCCCTGTTGCCCCGGCCGCGGCGTGGCTACCTTGGTCCGGTTCCTGCACGCCGCGTCACGAGGACCACGACCATGGGCAACCCGACCACGGACGTCCCGAGCTACTGGGACCGCTACGCCCAGGGCGTCACCCCACAGGACCCGGAGGAGGCTCTGGCCACCGCCCTGGAGTGGACCCAGTACCCGGGGCACGGTCCCGGGTTCGAACCGCTGGGGGAACCCGCCTCCGCGTTGGAGCTGGGGGCCGGGCGGGGCAACGCCGTCGCCGCGCTGGCCTCCCGAGGGGTGAAAGCCGCGGGAGTGGACGTGTCACCGGTGTCGGTGGAGCACGCCCGCCACCAGTGGGGACACCTGGGCGCGGAGTTCCACCACGCGGACGCGGTCGAGTTCCTGGCGGGGACCGGCCAGCGGTGGGACGCCGTCTACTCGGTGTGGGGAGCGGCCTGGTTCACCGATCCCGGCGTGCTGTTCCCGCTGGTGCACGACCGTCTGGAATCCGGTGGAAGGTTCGTGTTCTCCTGCGCCCCCGCGGTTCCCGGGTCGTACGGAGTGCAGGGCATGTACGGAGGCGGGTTCAACGGCCGGGAGGTGTGGGTATACCGGTGGGCCTACGAGCCCGCGGTGTGGGAGGAGATCCTGGTTGGCCACGGGTTCCGTGAGGTGCGTGTGTGGGAGGAGGCGGCCCCGGAGGCCGACCATGTGGGAACCCTGATCGGAACCGCTTCGCGATGAGTTCCCGTGCCGCCGCCGCAACAGCCCACGCGGGCAACGACGTCGGCCGAACGACGACCGGCCTCCGGACGCTCCATGCCCCTGGACCACCGTCGGCACACGGGAATACATTCCGGGAATCTTATACTTTTTCTCCTATAGTGGATTTGCCATCTCCATATCACGGATCTTTTTGTGTGGGAATAATTTTCTGAACATTGGCCGAAACGGGTCCAAAGGGATTGCACTCCCCCACCCTCGGGCATCTCAACGGCAGCGACGCGCGAGACCGGGAAAGGCGAAGATTCCACGGCTCCACCGAGAAGACGTGGAACATCGTCGCACCAGCCCCATTCAGAGAATTCCTTTCTGGAAGAGGAAAGGTCGAGCGGCCGATGTCCGCGAGCCGTCGAAATTCTTCGCGTCCACCGTCGCCCCACAGGTGCACCGGTCTCCCCCGGACCGGCTGTGCCACATGTGTTCCTGACAGTTCAGCGCAGTCCCCCGAATGGACGGAGAAGGTTGACATGGCGTACTGGAAGCAGATCTCCGGAGCACTGACCAGGATCTCGGCGGGCTCCCGCACCAACGTGTGGGGCGTCAACGCGAGCGGATCGATCTACCGCTACACCAACGACGACGCCAACCCCTGGGTCAACATCCCCGGAGGACTGACCGACATCAGCGCCGCCGCCGACGGAACCGTCTGGGGCGTCAACGCCAACAACAACATCTACCGCTACACCGGCGACCAGGGCTCCTCCCACTGGAAGCAGATCTCCGGAGCACTGACCAGGATCTCGGCGGGCTCCCGCACCAACGTGTGGGGCGTCAACGCCGACGGAGCCATCTACCGCTACACCAACGACGACGCCAACCCCTGGGTCAACATCCCCGGAGGACTGGTCGACATCAGCGCCGCCGCCGACGGAACCGTCTGGGGCGTCAACGCCAACAACAACATCTACCGCTACGCCGGCGACCAGGGCTCCTCCCACTGGAAGCAGATCTCCGGGGCTCTCACGGGGATCTCGACGGGATCGCGCACCAACGTGTGGGGGGTCAACAGCAGTGACGCGATCTACCGTTTCACCAACGACGACGCCAACCCCTGGGTCAACATCCCCGGAGGGCTGACCGAGATCAGCGCGGCCGCCGACGGAACCGTCTGGGGCGTCAACGCCAACAACAACATCTACCGCTACACCGGCGACCAGCCCTGATCCGGGTCCGCGACAGGTGACGGCCTCCCGCGGCGACGGCGCCGCGGGAGGCTTCCCGCCTGCCCCGTTCTGTGGAACGGGGTGCCCACGCCCAGCAAACAGATAAGACCGGCCCCGCCCACTACGGGCGGGACCGGTTCACGCTGTGCCGCTACTGGACGCGCACCGCTGCGAGCAGGGCGATCCACTCGGACGCCGGTGCCGATAGGTAGCCCAGGGCCCGGTTCTGGGTGTCGCGGATGCCGGTGACCGGGCCCTCCGCAACCTCGACGCAGTTACCGCCCCCGCCATCACTGTAGGTCGACTTGTGCCATTCCTTCACTACCTGCTCCTCAATCCGAGGCGATGAAGTAGATCCTTTGCGCCGGTGAGAACGCCGAACCACGAAGCGCTCCATCGTTCCTGGCAGTCTGTCACGTATCCGGCAGCCGTAGTATTCGACTTCTCCAGAAACTTCCACACACTTCAGCTACTCCGTGAACGACATCCTTATCAACCAGAACGCTGCCACTGAGCACAAAAACGGCTCCCTGCCAGGGGATGGCAGGGAGCCGTCTCTGCGATGCGCTCTAGAGGGCCTTCACCAACGCGGTCCATGAGTCCGGCGTAAGTTCGATATGCCCGAGGTTACGGTTCTCCGTGTCCCTCACCAGAACCTTGTCGCCTTCAGCCACCTCCACACATGCCCCCTGGTTTCCGCTGTAGCTGGACTTGTGCCATTCCTTCACTACCTGCTCCTCAAAGCGACGCGATGAAGTCGATGCTTTCAGCGGGTGAGAGCGCCAGACTACGAAGCGCCCCGAACCGCTGTTGGCAGTCTGCCACGACCTCGGCGTCCGTGATGATCTGACCCTTGCCCGGAACTTCTGCGTACACCAGGTACTCCGCGAACGACATCCGCATCACCATGAACGCCCCATCCATGGCACCATGCGCACCGCGATGGTACGGAGCCACCTGCACCTCGATGTGAGGCTGCCTAGCCCTGCGGAGAAGGACTTCCCTCTGTGCTTGCATGAGACTCGGGGAACCGACCGTGCGGCGCAGTGCCCCTTCCTCGATGACAAACATGGCGAGGGGAGGCTTCGGCCTGTCAAGAATCGCCTGCCGCTCCATCCTCGACTGCAGGAGTTGCTCGCTTTCCTCAGCTCCCAGCGGAGGGAACGCTGCACTCACTACCTGGCGTGCGTAGTCCTCAGTCTGAAGCAGCCCGGGCACAGCCTGAGGTTGGAATTCCTGGATGACCTGGGCTTTCTCCTCGATGACCACAAACTCCTGGAGCCACCAGGGCTGCGCACGCCTCGCCCCTGGCCACAGACCGAGCAGTGAACCGTGGCCTTCCAGGGCAGCATCTGCAAGCTTCGCGAACTCCTTGGACGGCCTCCGTTCCCCGCGTTCGATAGCCCCCACCTGCTGCTTGGAGGTTCGAGTGAGAACACCTAGTTTCTTTTGGGACAAATCAGCCAATTCTCTCATTTGTCGCAGCGTTGCGCCGAACTGATTCATTGCGGCCTGCTGAGAAGCAGTGATCTTGGGAGGCATAGCCACAGGTAACCACAACCGACCACGGACGCCCACGGGGGGAATGAGCAAGGATGCAATTTGGACCCGGGCCTAGAGAACTTCTTCGCTGGTCAGGCAGGGTGTCTCCACGAAAGTAAACCTGTGGCTTTCAAAGGACGAGACCAACGCACCTGGCCCCCAGGTGAGGATCGCTGGGGCCTCGGGAACCTACCGACTCCTTCCTTCACTGGGCGGCCACGCGCGAAACCGACTCGCGAAGACAAGACCTAGACACAAAAAGCCCCGAAGGTCGCCACTAACGACCTCCGGGGCAAATGCCCCACCTGTCCACAAAGAGCAAAGGTGAGACCGATGAAGTCTACCGCTCCACCCCTTCCACTTCCACGCCGACTGTGCGGAACCGCCACCAAATCAGGCATCCTGCTCGGCCCCGAACTCGGCCACGTCAAGATCGCCCGCCGCTGGGCCGCCCAAGCCACCCGCTCACGCCCCAGCCTGGCCGAACCCGTCAGCGTCACCGTCTCCGAGCTGGTCACGAACACCCTGCGTCACTCGGCATCCGGGCTCCCCGGCGGCAGCATCCGCGTGGAGATCGAACGCACCTCACGTCACCTCGAACTCCACGTCACCGACAACGGCCCCCGCCCCGGCGAACAACCGACGTTCCCGAGCGTGCCCGACCTCGAACCCCTGCGCCCCAGCGGCAACGGCCTGCGCCTGACCGAAGCCCTGTGCTCCTACTGGGACTGGAAGCAGCACTCCTGCGGCGCGATCACCGTCCGCGCCGTCTTCCCCTGGTGACCCACGCATCCCCGTGAGCGCTCAACGCTCCATGCTCCGCACCACCCGACTTGTCCCCCGGGCCGGTGCGGACGGGCCGATGCGAAGAGCACCAGCCCGAAGCCCCGCCCTCCCCTTCCCCGGGAGGGCGGGGCCACCCCACCAGCCACCCGCACCACACCCAGCGCCGAGTACCGACCCCCCGAAGACACGGAAAGCCCCTCATGCCCGACTACAGCTACCTCCTCGACGGCCGCCCCGACGTCCTCACACCCAGCGAAGTCGCCCAACTGTTCAACATCCGCCCCCGCAGCCTCCACCGAGGCGAATGGGACAACGTCCTCAAACCCTTCCGCACCCCCGGCGGAGCACGCCGCTACCCCAAAGAACACATCGCCACCCTCCTCAACCAGCCGGACGATTGCGCCTCCGCCGACCTCTCCGACACCTGAGCCGGGGTGAAAGTCCCGCGCGGTCTCACGACCGCGCGGGACGACCACCGCCTCACCAGTCGGGGAACCCGAGGCGCAGGAGATGCCATTACCAAGGTGAATATCCTCGCACTGATCAATTTCTGCAGAGCCCAGGAAAACGTTCGCCTCCTCCACATAGTTCTCCAGAAAATGGATGCCGATGAGTGCGCTTCAGTAGTGGAACTAGGCATCATGAAGGTTCTTCACCGCGAGCACTGCGAGCCTCTTACCTGTGGTTTAGAGCGAAGGTGACAATTGAAGAGCAGCAATGTATGATGACCCTAGACCAAACTTGACTCCCCCGTGAGGTGATGGCGTGAGCAATTTCGGCGGCAGAAGGTTAATCTACGGGTTTCTATTTGGCCTCTTAGCGGGTTTGGTTTTGCTGAACGTCGGGTTCGCCCTCGCCTGGATTTCAGTACATAGCGGCTACGGCGGGCATTACGACGTCGGCATTTTCAGACTATCCTACAGCCCCAACCTGGGCCACCCTGTCCATATAGTCATCAGAGAAGGAAGAGTTGGCTTTTTCCTTGCCATGTGTGGCATTGTAGCTGCCGCAGTAAACGTTATCCGAGGGCGATAAGCAGGGGCGCGGAACAGAATCCCGCGCCCCTGATTTCATACTTTAAACCACAGGAATTTAGAGATCATTCCAGGGGGTCCACCCGCCGTCGGTCCAGATGTAGGCGTCTTCCCAGATGGGACCGCTTCCACCACCGTAGTTGACCTCGGCCCAGGCATAGTCACTCATGACCACTTCACGTCCAGCGGCAGTGGCCTCGAGTGCCATCGCGTAGCTGTTTGCGATCTGCACGGTTTCGCTTCCATCGAAGATCAAACCATATGCGCCAGCATTAGGCTTGATATCGACGCGAAGGTTATCACACTGAAGTGTTGGGAACGTCAGCGAGGCCGGACCCACGGTGAGTTGGAGCTGGTTTCCCACGTTGCAGTCATTCGACGGAGTCTGTGGCGCGAATCCAGTCATCCTGCGCACGTCTTCGTCCGCGTTCCCTTCCCAGGGCTGCGTCCGCAGTGAAAAGTCAACGATCCGAGGCTCTGGCACGACCTCCGGGAACCTTGGCTCAGCGGTCGTGAAATTCCCGTACCGGTAGTAGGCCCAGTCACGCGCATCCGGAGTCTCGATTTCGAGGGCGCGGTATTTTTCGTAGCAACTCACGAGAACGTGGTTTTCACGCGTTCCGGGCTCCGTGGCATAGTCAGGAGTAAATTCGATGCGAACGCATGCATCGCCTTCCTCCGCCATTCCTTCGGTTTCCACGCCGAAATTACTACTGGTCGACACGTCCGAGGAAGCTGCCTCTGCAGGGTCGATTTCGACTCCGACCCCGTAGGCAACCTGCTCATGGCCTTCAGAATATTGCGCCGTTGCTGTATCGAACCTCGTAGGCGTCAGGCCGTCGTCCCACACTGCCGTCACTTGTTCGCCAGTGGTCGGCTCTTCGAACTCGATAGCTGTCACATTTTCAGGGTCGACTTCTCTACCTTCAGCCGCCTGCTCTGTGACATAGGTTTCGATGGCGTCGTTGGCGGCGAACGTCGTGATCCGATCCTGCTGCATCGCTTCTTCGAGCGTAACAGTGCTCGTGGAAACGAGTTCAAATCCGGGGTCGGTTTCCTCCGCCTGCGCAGCAGGGGCGAGCCCGAGCAGAAAAGCAGAAGCAGCGAAGGGCGCGATGGCTTTCAGTTTTCCGTTATGCAAGGGGATCTCCGCATTTTGGGTAACTGACTGCATCACCCTAGCACGCGCCCGTGGACTATGCATGGCAGCCACAGTTTCTCAAATCTGCAGGTCACAGCACTTTTTCCGGAGCACAAAGGCGCGAAGCCGACCAAGAATCCATTCACACAGGAACAAGGGATTGAACAAATGCAGATCAAGCGGCTGTTTCGCCGAGTGGCCACATCGGGCCAGCGAAACCCGGTTTCCCGAACGAGGGCTTGGTGATATGCGCAAGAGCCGCCTTGGCCTCGCAGCATCGCCACGGCCAGTAGCAGTTGCTGATCCGCGTGGACTTCCAGCGCACTGCAGTCAGCAAGCAGTCCAGGGACGTGTTTGTACAGCCCGGCCTCGACGCGCCGAGAGGGTTGGCGATCGAGAACACCGTGTCCTCTGGCTGTGCCAGCAACGCGTGGGTATGACGCCCCCGTCGCCGGGGATCGACCCAAACGTTTCCGGTCATCTGGGGGACGCCACAGTGCAACGGCCCCGAGCGCCCTCGGGGAGGGTGCGCGGGGCCGTGCCGACACCTCAGCGGGCGGGGAGAATCCTGCCGGTCACCTCACCGAAGTGCACGGTGGTCCCGTCCGGGCCCGGGGCCGTAGCCGTAATAGTCACCTCGTCGCCGTCCTCCAGGAAGGTCCGCTCGGTACCGTCGGGCAGGCTCAGCGGCTCCTTCCCGCTCCAGGTCAGCTCCAGCAGGCAGCCCCGCTGCCCGCGCTCGGGTCCGCTGACCGTGCCGGAGGCGTACACGTCCCCGGTGCGCAGGGACGCCCCGTTGACGGTCATGTGCGCGAGCTGCTGGGCCGCCGTCCAGTACATCTGCGAGAACGGCGGCGTGGACACCAGGTGCCCGTTCAGCCGCACCTCCAGGCGCAGGTCCAGGCCCCAGGGCCCGCCGTCGCCCCGGAGGTAGGGCAGCGGCTCGGGGTCCTGTGCGGGCTGCTCCACGCGCGCGGACTCCAGCGCGGCCAGCGGCACGATCCACGGCGACACCGACGTGGCGAACGACTTGCCCAGGAACGGCCCCAGCGGCACGTACTCCCAGGCCTGGAGGTCGCGGGAGGACCAGTCGTTGAGCAGGAACACCCCGAACACGTGGTCGGCGAAGTCGTCCACCGCGACGCGCTCGCCCATCTCGGTTCCGGTCCCGACGACGAAGCCCACCTCGGCCTCGATGTCCAGGCGGACCGAGGGCCCGAAGACGGGCGCGGGCTCGGTCGGCGGCTTGCGCTGGCCGGTGGGGCGCACGATGTCGGTCCCCGAGACCACGATGGTGCCCGAACGCCCGTGGTAGCCGATCGGCAGGTGCTTCCAGTTGGGGGTGAGGGGCTCCTGGTCGGGGCGGAACATGCGGCCGACGTTGCTGGCGTGGTGCTCGGAAGCGTAGAAGTCCACGTAGTCGGCGACCGTGAAGGGTAGATACATGCGTACGGACGCCCGGTCCACCAGGTGCGGGCGCACGGCCGCGGCGCGCGCGGGGTCGGTGAACCAGTCGGTGAGCGCGGCGCGCACCTGGTCCCACACCGGCCGTCCGGCGGCCAGCAGGGCGTCCAGGCTGGGCCGGTCGACGGTGTCGGCGAAGGGCGCGTCCAGAGCGCGGGCCGCGGCCCCCAGGTCCAGGACGTGGTCACCGACGGCCACGCCCGTGCGGGGCGCGGGGTCGTCGGCGGTGCCGAACACGCCGTAGGGCAGGGTGGCCAGGCCGAACTGCGTGTCCGGGGCGAGGTCGAGCCAGCTGTCGGGCATGGCGTTCGCTTTCTTGGAGTGGACGGTTTCTCGAAGCGGGGGGCTCTTCACATGGACAGGGTCTCCGAGCGGCCGGGCCTCGGGGCGTGCAGGTTCCCGAAGTGGACGGCCTCTCGGAGCGGGCGAGCTCCCGAAGCGATCGGCCCCTCGGAACGGACCGGCCCCTGGAACGGTCGGGCTCCGGGACCGGACGCTTCAGCGGGCGCGGGAGGCGGGCAGCGCCCCGAGCACGACCAGGTCCTCCAGGGGTTCGGTGACGCTGCACGTGCCGAAGGAGCGGAACCGGCCGCGCACCGCCCGCGCCTCCTCGTCGGTGAGCTTGGCGGCCAGGGCCGCCAGGCGCGGGCCGTCGCGGTCGGCCAGCACGAGGGCGGCCTCCCGCTCGGAGGCCCCGTCGAGCAGGGCGGCCGTGGCCAGCAGCACGTTGAGGAAACCGTGCTGTTCGAAGCCCTCGGCGGTGGTGTGGCGGACGGCGTGGTGGAGCCCGGCCGTGCACTTGAAGGGCACGCCCAGTTCCACGGCCGAGTGCAGGAACTCGGCCAGCTCCTCCTCGCTCGGATGGGCCTCGACGGTGAGCCCCCCGGTGCGGAACTTGGCGCTGTGGCCGGTGCCCGCCAGCGACCGCAGCTCGGCGGGCACATCGGCCTGGCGGGAGACCTCCACGAACCCCCCGGCCCCCTCGGGCAGGTGCTCGTCCAGCCGCGCGGCGACCTCGGCGGCCGTCCCGGGCGCGGCGGCGGCCTCCACCCCGGCCAGGCGCAGCGCCGGGTCGGCGGTCGCGGCCGCGACGGCGGGGCCCACGCCCTCGGCGCCGCCGGGGACGGTGACCACGACCGCGAGCGGGCCGTGGCCCGGCTCCTCGCGCGCCAGGACGGCGCGCAGCTCGCCCACGCGGGCGTCGGAGACCAGGAACGGGCCGACGTACTCGGCGCGCTGTCCGGCCCGGTGGGCGCGGTGGGCGGGCAGCGCCCCGCCCATGGGGGCGTTGCCGGGCGGGAAGAGGGCGGCGTCGTCGAACAGGCCGCGGTACAGCTCGGCGCTCACCGCCGCTCCCTCCGTCCCCCGGCCCAGGTCCAGGCGTAGACTCCGTCGTCGCTGGCCAGGCCGCCCTCGCCCAGGTCGAGCGGGCGGAAGGTGTCGACCATGACGGCGAGTTCGTCGAAGGCCTCGGCGCCGATGCTGCGCTCGTAGGCGCCGGGCTGGGGGCCGTGGGAGTGGCCGCCGGGGTGCAGGGAGATGGAGCCCTGGCCGATCCCGGAGCCCTTGCGGGCCTCGTAGTCGCCGCCGCAGTAGAACATGACCTCGTCGGAGTCCACGTTGGAGTGGTAGTAGGGCACCGGGATGGCGCCGGGGTGGTAGTCCACCTTGCGCGGCACGAAGTTGCAGATGACGAAGTTGTGGCCCTCGAACACCTGGTGCACGGGCGGCGGCTGGTGGACGCGGCCGGTGATGGGCTGGAAGTCGGCGACGTTGAAGACGTAGGGGTACAGGAACCCGTCCCAGCCCACGACGTCGAAGGGGTGGGTGGGGTAGGTGTATCGGGTGCCGGAGATGCCCCCGGGACCGTCGCCGCGGTGCTTGATGAGCACGTCGACGTTCTCGCCCTCGGCCAGCAGCGGCTCGGAGGGGCCGCGCAGGTCGCGTTCGCAGTAGGGTGCGTGCTCCAGGAACTGCCCGTAGCGGGACAGGTAGCGCTTGGGCGGGGCGATGTGGCTGTTGGCCTCCACCACGTAGGCGCGCAGGGGCTGGTCGCCGGTGGGCACCCAGCGGTGGGTGGTGGCGCGCGGCAGGACGACGTAGTCGCCCTGGCCGACCTCCAGCAGACCGAAGACGGTCTCCACGCGGGCGGTGCCCGACTCCACGTACACGCACTCGTCGCCGATGCCGTTGCGGTACAGCTCCGAGGGCGCCCCGGCGACCACGTAGGAGATGCGCACGTCGTCGTTGCCCAGGACCAGGCGGCGCGACTCGACGACGTCGGCGGCCTTCCACTCCTGGTCGGAGAACAGCTCGTGCAGTTTGAGGTGGCGCGGCACCATCGGGGCGTTGCGGGTGCGGGACTGGTCGGGGACCTCCCACTCGGCGGCGTCGACGATGGCCGAGGGGATGGCGCGGTGGTAGAGCAGCGAGGAGTCGGCGGAGAAGCCCTCCTCCCCCATCAGCTCCTCGTAGTACAGCCCGCCCTCGGGGGTGCGGTGCTGGGTGTGGCGGGTGCGGGGCACCTCGCCGACCTGGCGGTAGTAGGCCATGGCGGTGTTGTCCCTTCCGTGTGGAGTGGGTCCGGGTCAGGCGGTTGGGGCGGGCTCGTCGCCGCGCGGGTCGGGCACGGTTCCTGCGGGGCGGTCCGCGGCGGCGGAGGCCCTGGGGTCGGAAGTCCTGTCGGCGGCCGGACCGCTCGCGCCGTCCGTCGAGGCGGGCACCGCCGGAGCCGGGGCGAACCCCAGCGCGGTGCGCACGGCCGCGCGCACGGCGTCGGGGTCTGCGCCCGCGACGACGGCGGCGACGTGGGCGTCGGGGCGCACCAGCCACACCTGTCCCGGCTCGGGTACCAGCGCCCTGGTCAGCGCGCCGGTGGTGTCGATCCGGTCCAGGTACAGGGCGGTGACGGGCGCCGGGGTGGCCCCGCGCGCGGCGGCGCGCACGCCCTCCAGGAACGCGTCGGGGTCGGCGCCCTCGGGGGCGGCGCCCACCAGCAGGGTCAGGCCCTCGCGCAGCAGGGGGCGCAGGCGCGCCGGGGCGTCGTCGCCGGGCAGGTCCACGGGGGCGTCGGGCAGGACCACCCCGGGGCAGGGGGCGGGGGCCCGGCCGCGCGGGGGCCTGCCTCCGAAGGGCCGTTCGGGGCAGGGGGTGGTCAGGGACGAGTCGGTGTACCAGAAGGGTTCGGCCAGGCGTCCGGAGTCGACCCGGGCGCGGGCCGCCTCCTCGGTGAGGGCCGCTTCGAGCACGGCCAGGCGGGTGCGGTGCTCCTCCTCGTCCTGGGGGACGAGGAAGCGCATGGTGGCGCTGGTGACGTCGGCGTTCTCCAGGGCGGCGGCGTGGCGCTCGGCGTGGTAGCTCTCCAGGAGTTCCTCGCCCGCCCATCCGGCCAGGACGTAGGCGAGCTTCCAGGCGGCGTTCTCGGCGTCCTGGACCCCGGAGTTGAGGCCGCGTGCGCCGAAGGGGGCGACCAGGTGGGCGTTGTCGCCGAGCAGCAGGACGCGGCCCGCGCGCATGCGTTCGGCCACACGGGTGTGGAACCGGTAGACCGAGTGCCAGACGATCTCGTAGGGCCGCTCGCCGATGATCTGGCGGATGCGGGCCTCCAGTCGGCCGCTGGCCTCCTCGGCGTCGAGGTCGAAGTCGGAGGGCACCTGCCAGTCGATGCGGTACACCGAGCCGGGGCAGGGGTGGATGAGCACCTGGCGGCCGGGGTTCCACTCGGGATCGAAGTAGAAGCGGCGTTCGCGCTCCCATCCGGCCAGGTCGGCGCGGATGTCGCAGATGAGGAAGCGGTCGTCGAAGGTGGTGCCGTCGAAGGACAGGCCCAGGGCCTCGCGGACCACCCCGCCGTGGGCGCCGAGGCAGGACAGGGCGTGGGAGCCGCGCAGGCGGACGGGGCCGTCCGGCGTGCGGCACTCGACGGTGACGCCGCGCGCGTCCTGGGAGATGCCGGTGACCCGGTGGTTCCACAGGGTGCGCACCCCGGCGGCGGCCAGGCGCTCGTCGAGGACCTGTTCGGTGCGGGACTGGGAGATGTTGACGAACGGCGGCAGGGGCGAGGCTCCCGGGTCGGGGAGGCGGACGCTGAACAGCTCGCTGTCGCGGTAGAAGGTGCGGGCGGTGTCCCAGGTCAGCCCCTCCTCCGCGACCCGTCCGGCGCCCAGCCAGTCCCAGACGTCGAGCACGTCGCGCTGCTGGCAGATGGCCTTGGAGCCGACGGCGTCGCGTTCGGGCCGTGCGTCCATGAGCAGTACGGGGACGCCCCGCCGGGCCAGCAGCAGGGCCGCGGTCTGGCCGACCGGGCCCGCGCCGAGCACCAGGACGGGATCGGCGGCGGTGTCCGCGGGGGTGCGTGGAGCGGGGGGTCGCATCTGGTGGCTCCGTTCGGCGTGGACGCCCCGTACGGGCGTGGAAGGGATCGGGAGTCGGTGGGCGGGGCGGCGGGTCA
This sequence comes from Nocardiopsis dassonvillei subsp. dassonvillei DSM 43111, assembly GCF_000092985.1. GTDB lineage: Bacteria > Actinomycetota > Actinomycetes > Streptosporangiales > Streptosporangiaceae > Nocardiopsis > Nocardiopsis dassonvillei. Next base: position 2,278,930 of record NC_014210.1, on the reverse strand, counting down.
GCCCTGGAGCTGGTCCCAGACCTCGCGGTCGCGCTCGGCGGTCCAGATGACCGGGCGCTCGATGCCGGAGAACTCGTCCCACAGGCGGGAGACGTCGAAGGGCAGGCAGTGCTCGAAGATGGGCCAGTGGCCGTAGTCGCCGACGAGGGCGGCGTGGGTGGCCTCGAAGGCCTCCTTGAGGGTGCCGCCGCGTCCGTGGACGGCGCCGACCTCGCGGATCATGACGTCGAGGAAGCCGCGGGTCTGCTCGATGGCGGCGTCGACCTCCTCGCGGCCGCGGCTGACCGCGCCGCGTCCGCCGACGAGCATCTCGGCCTCCAGGGCCTTGACGCCGTCCAGGGTGGCCCCGGCCCAGTCGTGGTGGAAGGCGTCGCCGGTGTAGAGGGCGGCCTGGGCCTCGACGAGGTCACCGGCGAAGAGGATCCTCTGCTTGGGCAGCCAGGCGACGATGTCGCCCTCGGTGTGGCCGCGGCCGAAGTACTGGAGGACCAGCTCGCCGCGGTCGCCGCCCAGGTCGATGCTGGTGCGGTCGGCGAAGGTCTGGGTGGGCCAGGTCAGCCCGGGCACGGAGTCGGCGTCCTTGGCCAGGCGCGGCATGCGGGCGAACTCGCTGGCCCAGTCCTCCTCGCCGCGCTCGCGGATGAGTTCGCGGGTCTTCTCGTGGGTCAGGATGATCTCGGCGTCGAAGGCGCTGGCGCCCAGGACGCGGACCGCGTGGTAGTGCGAGAGCACCAGGTAGCGGATCGGCTTGTCGGTGTGCTCGCGCAGCTTGGCGAGCCACTCCCCCGCGGCGGCGGGCGTGGCCAGGGCCTCGAAGGCCACGAGGAAGTCCTCGCCCTCGATGGCGCCCACGTTCGGGTCGCCCTCGGCGGTGAGGGCGTAGACGCCGTCGGCCAGGACCTCCAGGGTCTGCTCCTTGGCCTCGGTGTCGGCGGATGAGGCGAACGGCTTGGCTGCCATGGTCGGGGCCCTTCACTCGCTCCGGACGGCTGCCGCCGCCCAATTGATCAAAGGTTTGATGATCCTGACCATAACGTGCTCCACGCCACAGGACCAAGAGGCCTGGAGCCCGCTACTGAGTGATACAGATCACATGATACGACGGGGGCGGACGTGTCCGCAGACCTCCCACCTGGCGGTTCGCGAGCGCGGCCCGGGCGGGGCGGACGCAGCCGCACGGCGGCTCCGCGGCGGCTGCGACCGGTGCCGACGCGTGCGCCGGGCCGCCCGCCGTGTGCCGGACCGGGCGCGGGCGCTCCCGAACGGCGCGGACGCGCGGGGCCGGGCGCGACCGGTCCCGGCGGGAGATCAGGCACTAGGCTGACCGACGTGACCCACGACACCGCCCCCGAACTCACCTTCTGGTCCTTCGTGGACTACGCGGTGCGGAAGGCCGAGCAGGAACTGCCCTCCGTGAACGCCGACGCCATGCGGATGGTCCTGACCCTCAACCGGGCGACGAGCATGGTCGTCTACGACCTGGAGTCGTCCGTGCACCGCCCGCGCGGTCTCACCTGGCCCGGGTTCCGGGTGATCTTCGCGCTGTGGCTGGCCGGGCCCATGGAGGCCAAGACCACCGCCGAGATCTCGGGGATGAGCCGGGCCGCGTTGTCCGCGCTGCTCAACACCCTCGAACGCGACGGGCTCATCGTGCGCGAGCGCGCCGCCCACGACCGGCGCGCCCTCCAGCTCAGCCTCACCGAGGCCGGGTACCGGGCGATCCTCGGCGGCTTCCGGGCGCACAACCGGCGCGAGAGCGCCTGGGCCGAAGCGCTGGAACCCGACGAGCGCCGGGAACTCGTGCGCCTGCTCAACAAGCTCATGGCGGGCTCCACCGAGGCCAAGGCCAAGTTCCGCAACTGAGGCCGCCGGGGGCACCGCCGCCAAAGGCAGTCCTTTCCCGGCCGGAATGGACCTTGAGCGGTCCCCGCCGCGCTGTGAGCATCGGGGGCATGGACGAAGCCGGACGGGCCCGCCTGCGGGCCGCGCAGCAGGAGTTCGCTGCCGAGAACACCTACCTCAACACCGCCACGCACGGCCTGACGCCCCGGCGGGCGCTACGGGCCCTGGAGCAGCACACCCGCGACGTGGCCGCGGGCCGGTTCCAGCCGGGTGGGGCAGACGCGGGCATCGAGCGCGCCCGCTCCGCCTACGCGCGCCTGACCGGAGTGCCCGCCTCCCACGTGGCCATCGGCAGCCACGCCTCCCAGTTCGTGGGCACGGTCGCCGCCAGCCTGGCCCCGGGGGCGCGGGTGCTGACGGCGGCCGACGAGTTCAGCTCGGTCGTCCACCCCTTCATGGCCAGGGCGGACGCGGGGATCAGCGTGCGCGAGGTGCCCCTGGCCGACCTGGCCTCGCGGGTGGGGCCGGACACCGACCTGGTGGCCGTCTCGGCCGTGCAGTCCGCCGACGGCGCGATCGCCCCGGTCGAGGACCTGATCGCGGCCTGCGCCGACCACGGGGCGCGGCTTCTGCTGGACACCACCCAGGCCGCCGGGTGGCTGCCGCTGCCCGTGGACCGGGTCGACTACACGGTGTGCGCGACGTACAAGTGGCTGCTGGGCCCGCGCGGTTCGGCCCTGCTCACCGGCACCGAGGAGGCGCTGGCCAAGCTCTCACCGCTGGCCGCGAACTGGTACGGGGCGCACGAGCCCTGGAAGTCGCTCTACGGCGGCCCGCTGCGGCTGGCCGAAGGCGCGCGGCGCCTGGACCTGGCGCCGGTGTGGGGGGCGTGGGTCGGCCTGGAGGAGACCCTGTCCCTGGTGGAGGAGGTGGGCGTGGAGGTCATCCGCGAGCACAATGCCGCCCTGGGAGACCGCTTCCGCGAGGCCGTGGACATGGAGCCCGCCGGGTCGGCGATCGTGTCGGTCCCGGTGCCCGAGGGCGCGGTGGAGCGCGTGGCCGAGGCGGGGATCGTCACGGCGGCCCGCAACGGGCGGATGCGCGCGGCGTTCCACCTGTACAACGACGAGTCCGACGTGGACCGGCTTGTCAAGGCGCTCAAGGGCTGAGGTGCTGAAGGGCTGAGGACGCGGGTCCGGCCCCGCCGGTGGGCGGGGCCGGACCGCTGAACCCCGGGAATCAGAAGATCAGACCGCAGAAGGGCGCGCGGGAGCGGCGCAGGGCCGCGTCCAGGCGCTCCACCGTTCCCGGGGTGTGCTCGGTGATCAGGCCGGCGCGCAGGTAGCCGTCCAGGGTGGTCTGGCCCAGGTGGGCGGCGCCCAGGTGCGACACGTCCAGGCTGACGTCGGGGGCCGCGTCCGTGGCCTCCACGCGGGCGCCTCCGGTGTCGGCCTTGACGTGCCAGCGTCCGGCGTTCCAGGGGGCGAACCGGTCGGCGACCTCAAGGACCGCCTCCACCGGCGCGGCGTAGGAACGTTCGGACAGGGCTCCGGGCACGTCCACCAGCCGCACCCACAAGGAGGTGTAGAGCGTGGGCGCCGCCCGGCCGCTGTCCACGAGCAGGTGGCGCAGCGGGTCGTCCACGGCCAGGAAGTCGAAGGTGATCTCGGTGACCAGGTCGCGGTTGAACAGGTGGTCGTACAGGGCGGTCCAGGCGGCCGGGGTCGTGGCGGTGATCTCCTTGACGTACACCTCTCCGCGCGAGCCGTCGCGCTCCCACCTGTTGCGGGTGCGGTAGAGCGCGTAGCCCAGCGGCCCGTCGGGGCCGCTGACCACCGCGGCCCGCAGCGGGCCGCGGCCTTCGCGGAACTGGGCCTGGTCGCGCAGGACCCGGTCCCACCAGTGGGCGGCGCGCTGGAACTGGCCGACCTGCACGGCGGCGACCTCGCGGTGGACCCGTTCCAGGTCCGGGCGCACCTGCCCGGGGTCGGCCAGGCGGACCCGCAGAGCGGGGTCGCGGGGCGTGTCGGCGCGCAGGCGGGCGTGGGGCTGGCGGACGGCGGTCTCCATCTCGGTGACCGCCGGGCCGTAGCCGAACCGGCCGTAGATGGCGCCCTCGGAGGCCCACAGCGCGGCGTAGCGCTCCCCGCGCGCGTGGATGTCGGCGAGCTGGCGGCGCATGAGCGCGCTGAGCACGCCGCGGCGGCGGTACGTGGGCCACACGCCCACGCCGGTCACCCCGGCCACCGGGCGCGGGCCGCCGGGCAGGGCCATCTCGAAGGCGAAGTCGTTGACCGCGCCCACGATCTCGTCCCCGTCCACGGCGACTAGGACGCGGTCGTAGCCCTCGGCGTCCAGGAGGGGGCGCAGGAAGGGTTCGCGGTCCTCGGGCGGGTCCGAGGACAGCAGCGCCTCGCCGACGACGCGCATCACCTCGGAGTACTCGTCGCGGTCGGTTCCCCGTACGGTCCATTCGGTCGGGGTGACGTCCCCTCCGGCGTTCACGGCTACGGTCCTCCACTCTTCGAACCGGGGACCGGCGCACTCGCGGCGAGGGCGGGACGGGCCCGGGTTCCACTTCGTGTTCAGGTCGATACTGGCATGTTCCGGACATGGGGCCCAGGCCCCAGGCCCGGACAGCGCGCCCGTGGGTCCCGGCGCACGGCGCACAGGGCCCGGAGGGCCAGAGCCACAACGTACGGACTCCACCGGAGGGCGTGCCACTCCTTTTCGCGGTGCGGCTCCAGGCCGACCATGCGGTCGCGGCGCGCTGCCCTCAGGGCCTGCGTGGGGAGGGACCGGCTCCGCTCGGGCGGACGTGCGGCGTTCCGGGGCGGACAGGGACCGGCCCGGACGGGCGCGGACCGGTGCGGACGGGCGCGGACCGGTGCGGACGGGCGCGGATCGGTCCGGTTCGGTCAGGGGTCGGCCCGGTGTGCGGGCTGGTGGCCGACCGCGTCCGGCCACTACCTTGCTGGCATGATCGTGCGCTCCGCCCGCCCCGGGGACGGCCCGGGCATCGCCGCCCTGATCGGTCGCGCCTCACCGCACCTGGACGAGAAGGGCTACCCGGCCTCGCTGCTGCCCGAGGACATGGTGGTGCTCGTCGCGGAGGCGGACGGGAACGGTGCGGTGGTGGGGTGGGTGGAGGGCGTGCTGGACGGCGTCTACGAGGGGTCGGGGAGCCCGGCACCGCCGCCGCACGGGTACGTGCTGGCGGTGGTGGTGGACCCCGGGTGGAGACGGCGCGGGGTCGGCAGGGGCCTGTTGGAGGGGTTCGTGGACCGGGCCCGCGCGGCCGGGGTCGAGTGGGTGTTCCTGCTGCCCGAGGAGGGCGAGGGCGCCGAGGGCAGGGTGGAGTTCTTCCTCCGGTGCGGGTTCACTCCCGTGCACGATCCCGACAGGGAGTGGCCCGCCATGGGGCGGTGGACCCGCGACGCCGGGTAGTCCGGAGCGGGGCCGGTACGGGCGTAGGCAGGTGGAAACCGACCGTACGCGCCGGGCATCCAACACCGCGCAGACCACCCCCTGAGGAAGGAACCCATGGCATTGCGATCATGGCTGGCCGTATTCACGTGCGTGACGTTGTTGGTCTCGGGCTGCACCCTGCCGGGCTCCCGGGACGAGCCCCGCCCCGAACCGGACAGCTAAGGACGGCAGGACACCGCGGACTACCCGGAGGGGCCCTACGTACGGGAAGGGCTGATCGGGTCCAACCTGTTCCGGACCCGGATCTCGGTGCACCACGTCGAACGCTGGGAGGACCGCAGCGTCCTGCGGTTCACGGTGACCCCCCTCAACGACCAGGACGAGGACAGGGAGGACCTGATCCTGCCCGCCCCCTTCGGCACCGGGGCCCTCGACCGCCAGCACAGCGCCTTCAACCTCGTCGATCCGCTTGAACAGGCCTTCTACTCGCCGGTCCGCGACGAGTCGGGGGAGACCACCATCGGCAGCGAGGTGGTCCCGCACTGGGTGATGGACGCCGACTACGAGTACCAGGTGCACTTTCCCCCGCTGCCCGAGGACACCGAGCGGATCACCCTGGTCGTGAACGGTTCGTTCGGCGAGTTCACCGGTATCCCGGTCATCGACGGCGAACCCCCGGCGGAACCGCCCGGCGACAGCGTCGACCCGTCCGACATCAACCCCGGCGACACGGTGGCCGTCCCCCTGCGCGAGGCGGAGATGACCTCCGAGCCCGAAGACTACGCCCGCGACCTGTACAGCATCATCGAGGACTCCTCCCGAACCCGGACCTCGACCACCGACGAGGAGACCATCGGCCTGCACGCCGACGTACTGTTCGACTTCGACGAGGCCACCCTCACCCCCGAAGCCGAGGACGTGCTGGCCGAGGTCGTACAGGAGACCCGGGAGAACGCCGACCCCTCGCGGCCGCCCATCCGCGTCGTCGGCCACACCGACGGCCGGGGCAGCGAAGACTACAACCAGGACCTGTCCGAGCGCCGCGCCCAGGCCGTCCTGGACGTCCTCGAAGAGGGTCTGGGCACCGAGTACGAGTACGAGACCGAAGGGAGGGGGGCCGAGGAACCCCTCGTCGAGGAGGGCGGCGCCGACGATGAGGAGGCACGGGCGACCAACCGCCGTGTGGAGATCTCCTACAAGATCAGGCAGCCCGGCGACGCCCGGACCGGTACCGAACAGCGGACCGGGTCGCTCGACGGCCGGACCGGCGCCGCTGCTCCCCCAGCGCCCTTCCGCGCCGAGGACGGTGAGGTGATCGACACGGCCGAGGCGGGCCTGGTCCAGGGCAACGCCGAGTACGAACTCGGTGTGCGTCCGCTCTACCGGGACGGCGCCTACCTCGTCGGGGTCTTCGACATCCGCCACATGGACACCGGCGGCACGGTCCCGCCGGTGCTGCGCCCGCTCAACTCCCGGGACTACCCGGGCGGGTGGTTCACCGCGTTCAACCTCACCGTCGGCGGGAACGAGGACGTGCGCTACCGGGCCGTGCGCGTGGGCCCCCGGCCGACCGAGGACCTGGAGCGCGCCCGGTACCTGTCCACCCCGCAGTGGCCGGTACAGCCTCTGGAGACCGGCCACACCGAACGCGTCTTCGTCTACTTCCCGGCGCCGCCGACGGAGACGGACGCCGTGACGCTCCACGCGGCGGACTTCGGGACCTTCGAGGTCCCCGTGGAGTAGGGGCCGCCGACCTCGGGCGCCCGTAGTACCCGGCAGGGGCGCACCTCCCCTCCCGTGCTCGGTCGCGGCCGGGGTCTGTCAGGACCCCGGCCGCGACCCGCCCGCCGCTGACCACGGTTTCCGGAGCGGCGGGCGTCGTGGTGGTCTCCGGTCGGCGCTCCCTTCAGCACTGTGCGCGCAAGCCGGGACAGACGTCCTCCGGGGATCCCCGGAGGACGTCGTGAAGCGCTCAACCGAACGGGCGCCCTCCGAGAAACGCCTGTTACACAGGGCTTTCGGGCATAGGCGGCAGGTTACGGCGTTGTCAGTCCCCCAATTCGGCGCGCTGGCGCAGGCCGCCCTCCCGGCCGATCTCCAGGACGGTGTCGATCCCGATCCTGCGCAGGAACCCGTGGTCGTGGCTGACGACCAGGAGCGCGCCGCGGTAGGCGTCGAGGGCCTCGGCGAGCTGCTCGACGCTGGAGGTGTCGAGGTTGTTCGTCGGCTCGTCCAGGACGAGCAGCTGCGCGGGCGGCTCCGCCAGGAGCAGCGTGGCGAGGCAGACGCGGAACCGCTCGCCGCCGGAGAGCGTGGCGACGGGGCGGTCGACGCCGTCCCCGCGCAGCAGCAGGCGGGCGAGCTGGTTGCGGACCTCCCCCGGCGGCGTGCCGGGGGCGACCGCCCGCACGTTCTCCAGCGCGCTCGCGGCGTCGTCAAGGCCGTCCAGGCGCTGGGGCAGGTACCCCACGCGGTCGGTCAGGAGCGTGCCGTGCGCGCGGCCCGGAACCGGATCGCCGCCGTGGACGAGCTGCTGGAGCAGGGTCGACTTCCCGGCGCCGTTGGGGCCGACCAGGGCGACGCGTTCGGGACCCTGGACGACGACGGTGCGTCCCTCGGCGTGGAACTCCGCCAGGCGGCGGCCGCGCGGCACGTCCGGATCGGGCAGCGTGAGGCGGATGTGCTCGTCCTCGCGTACGCGGGCGTCGGCGGCGTCGACCGCGGCCTGCGCGGCCTGGACCTTGTCGTCGAGGGTCGAGCGCATCGCCCCGGCCGAGGCCTGCGCCTTGCTGGCCCGGTTGCCCGCGAGGATCTTGGGGATGCCGCCGTCCTTCTGCGTCCTCCTGGCCGTGCGCTCGCGGCGGGCGAGCTTGGTCTCGGCCTCCACGCGCTGGCGCTTCTCGACCTTGAGGGCCTGCTGCGCGGACCGGGCCGCCTGGACGGCGGAGGCCTGCTCCTGTTCGAGGTGCTCCTTCCAGGCGCTGTAGGGGCCGCCGAACACGTCGAGGCTCCCGGCGTGGAGTTCGGCGGTGCTGTCCATGTGTTCGAGCAGTTCGAGGTCGTGGCTGACGACGACGAGGGTGCCGGGCCAGGTGTCGACGAACGCGGCGAGCCTGGCCCGCGTGGGCCGGTCGAGGTTGTTGGTGGGCTCGTCGAGCAGGGTGATCGGGGTGCGCCGCAGGCGCATGCCGGTGACGGCGATGAGTACCGCCTCACCGCCGGAGACCTGCGCGACGCGGCGGTCGAGGTCGGCGGCGGTGAACCCGATCTCGTGCAGGGCCTCGTCGGCGCGCGCCTCGATGTCCCAGTCGTCGCCGACCGCGTCGAAGTGGCGTTCGTCGGCGTCGCCCGCCTCGATCGCGCGGAGCGCGGCGAGGGTGGCGTCGATGCCGAGCAGTTCGGCGACCGTCGCCTCCGTGCCCAGGGTCAGGGTCTGCGGGAGGTAGCCGACGTCGCCGACCGCGTCGACGCGCCCCGAGGTGGGGCGCAGGTGACCGGCGATCAGGCGCAGCAGGGTGGACTTGCCCGCGCCGTTGCGGCCGACGAGCCCGGTGCGCCCGGTCGTGAGGGTGCCGCTCACGTGGTCGATCGCGACCGTGCCGTCCGGCCAGGCGAAGGTGAGGTCGGTGAGTGTGACGGCGGACTTGGTGGACATGCTGGGAGCTCTCCTTGTCCCCGGCGGCGGACGACTCCGTGGTCGGGCCGCGGGGCGGGGTCGATGGCGGGGGAACACGCGAACGCCGGCAGAGTGGTGCCGGGCGGGTGCGTGTTCGACCCGTGGCGGGCCGAAGAGGCGGTCGGATCGGCGTCGCCGCGCGCACGCGGACGAGGCGGAAGCCGTCAACGCGTCAACGGCTCCTTGGCCGTCGCCGCGCGCACGCGGACGGGGTGCCGATCGTCTCCGCTCTCGAAGGCGGGCGGACGTCACCACGCGCACGGGGGCGCGATGGGTGGTCGGCGTCATGGACGCGCCGGAGGGGACCGGGTCGAGGGGCGGGTCGGCGACGCCGCGGGGCGTACGCGGACGGACCGCCCCCGACGAGGTCGAGGTCGTTCACCGGGGCGCGGTACGCGCCCTCGCGGATGAAGGCCACCGGCGGTTCGGTGGCTAGAGTCTGTCGACCTCGATGAGCTCCATGGCCGTCATGCTACCAGCGGGTCCCGGTGGTCCCGGGGGGTGTCTGTGCCACTGGGGATCCCTGGGGTCATGGGGGTGCTGGAAGTCCCTGGAGTCACGGGGGCGCCTGGGACCACTGGAGTTCCCTGGGTGCTTGGGGCTACTCGGGGTCCCTAGGGTCGCGGGGTGCCTGGTACCACTGGAGGTCCCTGGGGTGCTTGGGGCCGCTGGGCTCCCAGGGGCGTCCGCCGCATGGAGCCGACCGTCGCCCGCGTGATGACGGACGCACGGGACCGCGTGCCCCGCGCACCGTGACCGGTGCGCGGGGCCGGGCGCTCAGAAGTCGGTACCGCAGAAGGACGCGCGCGGCGCGTGCAGGGCGGTGTCCAGGCGGGCCGCCGCGCCGGGGACGTGCTCGGTGAGCAGACCCGCGTCCGCGAAGGCGGTCAGCGTGCGTCCGCCCAGGTAGGCCGCGCCCAGGTGGGAGGCGTCCAGGGCGAGGTCGGGGGCGGCGTCGGTCGGGCGCACGCGGGCGCCGCCGGTGTCCGCCTCCAGGCGCCAGCGCCCGGCGTTCCAGGGGGCGTACCGGTCGGCGACCTCCAGCACCGTGTCCACCGGGGTGGCGTAGGGGCGGTCGGACAGGGAGCCGGGCAGGTCCACCAGGCGCATCCACAGGGCGTCGAAGTCCCGCCGGACCAGGCGCCGGGGGTCGGCCAGCAGGACGGTGAGGGGGTCGTCCCCGGGCAGTTTCTCGAAGACCGCCTCGCTGGTCAGGTCGCGGTCCAGGAGGTGTTCGTAGAGGGCGACCCGGGCGGCGGTGGAGACGGAGGCCAGCTCGCGCACCACCACCCGCCCCGAGGCGAGACCGTCCTCCCAGCGGTTGACGACGCGGTACAGCGCGTACCCGAGGGGACCGTCGGGGCCGCGCACCAGGGCCGCGCGCAGCCGTCCGGGCCCGCCGGCCTCCTTGTCCTGGAGTATCAGGCTCCACCAGTGCTCGTCGCGGGCGAGCTGGCCCGCGCGCTGGGGCAGCGCCTCGCGGTACACCCGCTCCACCTCCTGGCGGATCTCGGCGGTCTCGGCCAGTTCGAGGGTGAGGGAGGGGTCCCGGGGCGCGTCGGGGCGCAGGCGGGCGTGGGCGCGCTGGAGGGTCGCGTTGGTCTCGCGGAAGGCCAGGCCGTAGCCGAAGCGGGCGTAGATGCCGCCCTCGGAGGCCCACAGCGCGGCGAGGTTCTCGCCCCGGTCCCGGACCTCGGCGAGCTGGCGGCGCATGAGCGCGCTGAGCACGCCGCGGCGGCGGTACGTGGGCCACACGCCCACGCCGCTCACGCCCGCGACGCGGCGGGGCCCGCCGGGCATGGTCATCTCGAAGCCGTGGGACAGGGCGGTACCGACGACGCGGTCGCCGTCCACGGCGAGCAGGGTGCGGTCGTGCTCGGTGGTGGGGTGGTCGCGTTCGTTGTCCAGGATCTCCCGGGCGGAGAGGTTGAGGGCCTCGCAGAAGACCCTGACGGCCTCGGGGTAGTCCTTCTCCGTGCCCTCGCGCACGGTCCACGCGGGGGCGTCGTCTCGGCGGGAGGGGTCGTGCTGTGGCGCTCCTGTCATGGCACCGAGCCTCTCAGCCGCCACGGGGAGGGCGCCAGTGGGTTTCCCGGCGTGCCGCGCACCTCCCCCGCGCGGCGCGGACGCCTGTTCCCCCCGTGCTCGGCCGCCGCGGCAGACCGCCTCTTCCCCGTCCGCCGCGCGGACCGGGCCGCCGTGACGAGTAATACGCGGTGCCACGGGGCACCTCTCCCCTGTGACACGTACGATCTCCTCTTCTTCCCGTGCCCGATCCGACCAGTCGGGCGACCGGCGCGGACTCGTCCTGGGGGTGGACGCCGGGGGCACCGCCACCCGGGCGCTGGTGGCCACCCTCTCCGGAGAGCGGCTGGGCGAGGCCCGGGCCGGGGGCGCCAACCCCAACTCCCACGGCGCGGACCGGGCCGCCGAGCGGCTGGCCGAGGCGGTGGCGGGAGCGCTCGACGCGGCCGGACCGCGGGCGCGCGGGGCCGTGGCCTTCGGCGTGGTCGGCCTGGCGGGGGTGTCCGCGCTGCGCGACGACGCGGTGCGCGCTCGCCTGGAGCGGGCTCTGGCCGGGGCGGGACTGGCGCCGGAGAACACGGCGTTCACCGGCGACGACGAGGTGGCCTTCGCCTCGGGCACCCCGGGGCCCGACGGCACGGTGCTGATCGCGGGGACCGGGGCGATCGCCACCCGGGTCGAGGAGCGCAGGCGGACCCGTTCGGCGGACGGCATGGGGTGGCTCATCGGCGACGAGGGGTCGGGGTTCTGGATCGGGCACCAGGCGGCCCGGGAGACGGCGCGGCAGCTGTCCCGGGGCGGGGAGCTGAGTCCGCTGGCGCGCGCGGTGGCCAAGCAGGTCATCCCGGGCCAGCGTCCCTCGGAGGGAGGGAACCACCTGCCCGAGGAGCACGCCCGCAACTTCGCCCGGGTCCTGACCACGGCCGCCCCGGTCACGCTGGCCGCGCTGGCGCCCCTGGTCAGCGAGGCCCACACGCAGGGCGATCCGGCGGCCGAGGTGATCGTGGAGGCCGCCGCGGGACACCTGGCGCACTCGGTGCACCAGGTGCGCTCGCCCGGGGAGAGACTGCCGGTGGTGCTGGCCGGCGGGGTGCTCTCGCGGTCCGAGCCGGTGCGCTCGGCGCTCACCCGCAAGCTGGCGTTGTCCGCGTCGGGGGCGAAGGTCGCCACGGCCGGGTGCACGGCGGGCGCGGCGGCCTGGCTGGCGGCCCTGCGGGCGGGGGTTCCGGAGGACGACCGGCGGCTGCACGCGGCGTTCACCGTGGTCGGCCGCGCCCCGGGCAAGGACCGCCCCGACGCCGCCTGAGGGCGCACGCCCGCACTGCGCCGTGACAGCGGGGTTTCCCACGGCGATCTCGCTACCGGCGTCGCTGTCGGTGTCGGCGGTGGCCCTGGTAGCGGACTCGTCCCGGGCGGGCGCGATCCGACTCGGCGCGGTCGACCGCCCGCAGCGGAAGCGGGCCCGGGTCCGCAGGCGCGGGCTCCGGCCCCGATCTGACCACCCCGCAGGCGCGAGCCGGTCCCGCCCCGGGGCGGGCTGCCGCAGCCGCCCGGCGGCGGCGCCGCGCGGACCGGTTCCGCTGCCGCCGGGCTCAGGTTTTGCCCTGGTGCGTCCCCGTGCCTTACGGTAAGTCCTACTTAGGTTTACCTAACTCACCCCGGAAGAAAGAGGGCGCCGTGGCACAGCGGCAGGGACGGGCCAGGACCGTCCACACCGGAAGGGTCGAGGCGGTCGAGCAGATCACCCCGCACATGGTCAGGGTCGTCCTGGGCGGGGAGGGCCTGGACGCGTTCTCCACCGACGGGCACACCGACAGCTACGTCAAGCTGCTCTTCCCCCCGCCCGCGCCCGGCGACCCCGAGCCCTTCGACCTGGAGCGCGTGCGCGCCGAGCGCCCCCGCGAGGAGTGGCCGGTCACCCGCACCTACACCGTGCGCGACTGGGACGCCGAGGCCCGGCGGCTCACCCTCGACTTCGTCCACCACGGCGGCACCGGACTGGCCGGGGTGTGGGCGGCGGGCGCCAGGCCGGGCGACCGGCTGCGCCTGATGGGTCCCGGCGGCGCCTACTCCCCCGACCCCGGGGCCGACTGGCACCTGCTGGCCGGGGACGAGAGCGCCCTGCCCGCCATCGCCACCGCCGTGGAGGCGCTGGCCCCGGACGCCACCGCCCACGTGTTCGTCGAGGTCGGCGGCCCCGAGGACGAGCTGAAGCTGGAGGGCGGCCCGGGCGTCCACGTGCACTGGCTGCACCGGGGGGACGAGGCCGTGGGCTCGGTCCTGGTCCCCGCCGTGCGCGCCCTCGACTTCCCCGAGGGCCGTGTCCACGCGTTCGTGCACGGCGAGGCCGCCTTCGTCCGCGACCTGCGCCGTCTGCTGCGTGTCGAGCACGGTCTGCCCAAGGAACAGCTGTCGGTGTCGGGGTACTGGCGCCTGGGCCGCGACGAGGACGGCTGGCAGTCGAGCAAGGCCGAGTGGAACCGCGGTGTGGAGGCCGAGGAGGAGGCCGCCCTGGCGGGGAGGGCCTGACCTTCCCCGCCGGGCGGGCCCGCACCCCCGGTGCGTTCCGCGTCCGGGCAGGTCCGCGCCTCGGGCACCGGCCGACCCTGGCCTCTCCCCCGAGGCGTCCGCGTCCCGGGGCACCGGGGCCGCGGGCACCGGACGGCGTCCGGCCTCCCCGCCGGACGCCGGTGCCGCCGCCTCACATTTCGAGGTTCTCCAGGGCGATGAGGTAGGCCTCGTTGTACGTGGGGAACTGCGGGATCGAGTCCAGCAGCGCCGCGACCGGCAGGCCGGTGCGGATCGCCAGCGCCGCGGTGTGGATCCACTCCGAGGCCATCGGGGAGAACGCCCACGCGCCCACCAGCACCCCGCGGCGGCGGTCGGCGACCAGTCCCAGGGTGCCGCGCGGGTCGGTGTCGTAGGTCCAGGGCCGGGCCAGGGTCTGGGGCAGGTCGGCCTCGGCGGTGGCCGTGTCGATCCCCTGTTCCCGCGCCTGGGCCTCGGTGAGCCCCACCCCGGCGATCTCGGGGTAGGAGAAGATCACGCGCGGCACGCCGGTGTAGTCGGCGGCCCGGTCCTTACCCAGGATGTTGTCGGCGACCACGCGCCCCTGGTACTTGGCCACGTGCGTGAACAGGGCCCGGCCGGTGGCGTCGCCGACCCCCCACAGCCCGGGCGCGGCTCGGCAGCGCTCGTCCACGCGCAGGCTGGCGCGGTCCAGCTCCACCCCGACCTCCTCCAGCCCCAGGCCGCCGCCGCGGGGGCGGCGGCCGGTGGCGAGCACGATCACGTCCGCCTCCACGTGCTCGCCGTTGTCCAGGGTCGCGCGGATCCCGTCCCCGTCCCGGGCCACCGCGGAGACCTGGGTGTTCAGGTGCACGGTGACGCCGTCGCGGTCGAACTGGTCGCTGATCAGTTCGCACAGACGGGGTTCCTCGCGGTTCACCAGGCGCGGGCCGCGCTGGACCAGGGTGACCTGGGAGCCCATCCGGGCCAGGAACTGGCCCAGCTCCACCCCCACGGCGCTGCCGCCGACCACGACGGCCCGGCCGGGCACGTCGGTGAGGGTGGTGGCCTCGCGGTTGGTCCACACCACGGAGGGGTCCAGGTCGTCCAGCCCCTCGATCGGCGGGCGCACCGCCTCCGAACCGGTGGCCACGACGACGTGGTCGGCGGTGAGCTCGGTGTCGCCCACCGCCACCCGCCACGGGTCGCGGCCGATGACGCGCCCCTCGCCGCGCAGCACCAGGGCGCCCTGGTCCCGGTACCCCTGGACCTGCGCGGAGTCGTCCAGGTGGCGGATCATCTGGTCCCGGTAGTCGCGCAGCTCGGGCCAGCGCAGGTCCGGGCGGGAGACCCCGGCGGCGCCGTCGGCCTCCTGGCGCACCTCCGGCGGGCGCAGCAGCACCTTGGTGGGGATGCAGGCCCAGTAGCCACACTCGCCGCCGATGAGTTCGCGCTCGACCACCGCCACGCGCTTGCCGGCGGCGAGCAGCCGACTCGCGACGGTCTCACCGCCCGGCCCCATTCCGATGACGATCGCGTCCATGTGTTGCATGTGTCCTCGTTCCGCCCGGGTCCCGGTCACCCCCGATGGTGTCGCCTGCCCGTGTTCCGGGGAAGTCCCGACACGCCGTCATTCTCCGGGTTCGCGCGGTCCGGTCCGGGCCGGGGCGACGGTGCCCCGGTCGCGGCCGTGCGCGCCTCGGTTCGGGCCGCCCCCGGCACACGCGCCACCGCGCACCGCGCCGACGGGGCGTCCCTCCGCCCGGAGCCCGGGCGCGGGCACACGCCCCGGGCCGGGGCGCCGACGCGCGGACCGCTGGTGTCCACACGCTCCGCCACCCGGGGCGGGAGAGCGCGTGCCCGCACGCGGAACCTCTGTACGGCGCGTCACAGCACCCGCGCGCGTCACACGCGTCCCGGACGTGGTGGAATAGCCGATCGGCATCCCTGCCACCGCCCCGTCCGAAAGGAACCGCCGTCCCCGGCGCACGCGCATGTCCACGCAGACCCTGATCCTCGCCTTGGACCTCGTCGGCATCCTCGCCTTCGCCGTCGACGGGGCGCTGACCGGCATCCGCACCGCGCGCCTGGACATCGTCGGCGTCCTGGCCCTGGGCGTGGTGACCGCCCTGGGCGGCGGCGTCATCCGCGACCTGCTGCTCGGCGTGACCCCCGCGACCTTCCAGGACTGGCGCTACATCTGCACGGCGCTGCTGGGCGCGACCGCCGCGTTCTTCCTCAGCAGGCAGCTCACCCACCTGAACCGGCCCATCCTCGTCTTCGACGCGGCCGGGCTGAGCCTGTTCGCGGTGATCGGGGCGACCAAGGCCCTGGAGCTGGGTTTCGGCCCCCTCCAGGCCACCCTGCTCGGCGTCGTCACCGGGGTGGGCGGCGGCACGATCCGCGACGTCCTGCTGAACCGGGTGCCGACCGTGCTGAGCGCCAACTCGCGCCTGTACGCCGTCCCCGCCCTGCTGGGCGCGGGCCTGGTCGCCGTCGCGTACTGGGCGGGCCTGACCTGGGGGTGGATCGCCGTGGTGGGGGCGGTGCTGTGCTTCGCCGTGCGGCTGCTGGCGCTGCTCTACCGCTGGAACGCGCCCAGCCCGCCGGGTTCCCCTCCGCTGTGAGACCCGCCGGTGCCCTCGTCTCCCGTTCCCCCGCCCGGGCGAGAGCCGCCGGTGCCCGTCCCGGCCGCCTCCCCGCCGCCGCGGGCCCCGGCCGCGTCCCCGGCTCCGCCCAGCGCCCGGGACGCGACGCCGCGCAGGAGTTCGACCATCGCCGGGACCGGCTCGGGCGGGCGGCGCCGGTGCACGGCGTAGATCTCTCGGGCCAGGCGGGTGCCGCGCAGCGGACGGCTGACCCAGCCGCCCCGGCGGTCCGAGCGCAGGATGCTCAGCGGGACCAGGGCCACCCCCACCCCGGCCTCGACCAGGGCCAGGGCCACCTCGTAGTCGCGGGTCTCGTAGGCCACGTTCAGGCTCACCCCGGCGGCAGCGGCGGCGGTGTCCAGGCTGATCCGGTTGTAGATGCCCGGGGCCCCGCAGATCCACTCCTCGCCCGCCAGGTCGGCCAGCGCCACGTCGCGGTCGGCCAGGGCGTGGCCCTCGGGCACGACCACCAGCAGCGGGTCCACCAGGACGCGTTCGCGGTGCAGGCCCCCGGAGCGCGGCAGGGGCACGCCCGGGTAGCGGTGGGTCAGGAGCAGGTCCAGGTCCCCGGAGGCGACCAGGCCGTACCCGCCCGGGGGCTCGATGTCGGACAGCGACAGCCGCACCTGGGGGTGCTGGCGCCCGAAGGCGGCCAGGGTGGCGGGCAGCAGGACCTTGCCCGCGCTGGCGAAGGCCCCCAGGGACAGGCGCTCGGGGGACTCGCCGGCCACGGCGCGCACGGCGGCCTCGGCGTCGCGCAGCTCCCCCAGCACCCGTTCGCCGTGTTCGAGCAGGACCCTGCCCGCCTCGGTGAGGGTGGCCCCGGTGCGGCCGCGTTCGACCAGGGTGCAGCCGACCTCGCGCTCCAGTTTGGTGAGCTGCTGGGACAGGGCGGGCGGGGTGAAGGACAGGCGCTCGGCGGCCGCGGCGATCGAGCCCGCGTGCGCGATCTCCACGAGCACCCGCACCCGGTTGGCGTCCAGCACGGCGGCCCTCCTTTCACACAAAGCGAGGTACAAAGTTTCGCTTAACGATCTTTAGCAGACCCAACTTTAAGTTAATGGCCGGTAGGGGCACAGTGGGCTGTATGAGCACCACGACCGCGCACGCCGCGCCCACGGCCACCGATGTCCGTGCCGCCGCCGAACGCATCGCCCCCTACGCCCGCCGCACCCCGGTCATGCACGCCGAGGTGGACGGGCGTCCGCTGACGCTCAAGCTGGAGCACCTCCAGCGCACCGGGGCGTTCAAGCTGCGCGGCGCCCTCAACGCCCTGCTGGGCGGGGAGGCAGCCGACCGGGTGATCACCGCCTCCGGCGGCAACCACGGCCTGGGGGTGGCCACCGCCGCCCGCCTGCTGGGCGTGCGCGCGACGGTCTACGTCCCCGAGTCGATCCCCGAGGCCAAGGCGGCGCCGCTGGCCGCCACCGGCGCCGAGGTCGTCAGGGTGGGAGAGCACTACGCGGTGGCCGCCGAGGCTGCCCGCGCCCGCGCCGAGGCCGAGGGCGTGCGCTACCTGCACGCCTTCGACGACGCCCTCGTCGTGGCCGGTCAGGGCACGATCGGACTGGAGATCGCCGCCGACGCGCCCGAGTGCGACACCATCGTCGTCGCGGTGGGCGGCGGCGGACTGGTGGCCGGGGTGCGCCTGGGCGCGGAGGGGCGCGAGGTCGTGGGCGCCGAACCCGAGGGCTGCGCGAGCATGCACGCCGCGATGGCCGCCGGGCACCCCGTGCAGACCCCCGTGGACTCGGTGGCCTCCTCCGCGCTGGGCGCGGCCACCCTGGGCCGGGTCCCCTTCGAGGTGCTGAGCGCCCACCCGGTGACCCGGGCCCTGGTGAGCGACGCCGAGATCCTGCGGGCCCAGGACCGGCTCTGGGAGGAGTTCCGCATCGCCACCGAACCGGCCGCGGCCGTGCCCTTCGCCGCCTGGCTGGCGGGGCGCGTCCCCGGCGAGCGGCCGTGCCTGGTGGTGTGCGGGGCCAACGCCGAATGGCGCCGCGCCGACTGAACCCACAGGAACCCGCACGTCACGGGCCTGTTCCGCCCGCCCTCCCCACGTGGTGACCTGGAACACTCTCCTCGTGGCCGACCCGTTGTTACCCACGGGTCGGCCTTACATTGGACTCCGTCATCCGACCATTGGTGAGGGAGAACACGTGTTCTACGGTGCTTTGCGGCAGACGGTGTCGGTACTCGCCCGTACCCTGTGCCGTCCGACCGTCGAGGGCCGTGAGAACGTCCCCGCCGACGGAGCGGTCCTGCTGGCCAGCAACCACCTGTCCTTCATCGACAGCGTGATCATCCCGCTGTCGGTCACCCAGCGCCGGGTGCGCTTCCTGGCCAAGTCCGACTACTTCGAGGGGACCGGCATCAAGGGGCGCGTGACCAAGACCGTGTTCTCCTCCCTGGGCGCCATGCCGGTGCAGCGCCGCGACGCGCGCGGGGCCATGCTGTCCCTGGAGATGATGCTGGAGCGCCTGAACGAGGGCGAGGCCTGCGTGATCTACCCCGAGGGCACCCGCTCCCGGGACGGACGCCTGTACCGGGGCCGCACCGGCGTGGCCCTGCTGGCGATGGAGTCCAAGGCCCCGGTCGTGCCGGTGGCCGTGGCCGGAACCCAGGACGTGCAGCCGGTCGGCGCCTCCATGCCGCGCCCGCGCCCCTACAGCATCCGCTTCGGCGAACCGCTGGACTTCTCCACCGGCTACGACCACCTCGCCCCGGGCAAGGCGCGCCGGGAGATCACCGACCGGATCATGGACTCCATCCACGCGCTGTCGGGTCAGGAGCGGGCCAAGGGGTACAACTCCCTCGGCGCCGACGAGTGACCGGAGCGCGTCCGCGCGGGTGAGCGCGCGGGCACGAGCGGCGCAGC
Organism: Nocardiopsis dassonvillei subsp. dassonvillei DSM 43111; assembly: GCF_000092985.1. Lineage (GTDB taxonomy): Bacteria > Actinomycetota > Actinomycetes > Streptosporangiales > Streptosporangiaceae > Nocardiopsis > Nocardiopsis dassonvillei. Next base: position 2,259,924 of record NC_014210.1, on the reverse strand, counting down.
GACCCGCGCGCGGCCGACGCCCGCGTCGCCTACGCTTGCGCGCATGCGCGTACTGATCGTGTCCGACACCCACATCCCGCGCCGCGCCCGCGACCTGCCCGAACAGGTCTGGCGCGAGGTCGACCGGGCCGACGCGGTGATCCACGCCGGGGACTGGTGCGACCTGGCCAGCCTGGAACGCCTCGACGCGCGGGCCGAACTCCTGGTCGGCGTCCACGGCAACAACGACGGCGCCGACCTGCGCGAGCGGCTGCCCGAGGTCGCCCGCGCCACGCTCGGCGGGGTGCGCTTCGCGGTCGTGCACGAGACCGGCGACGCGCGCGGGCGCGAGAAGCGCTGCCAGGAGCGCTTCCCCGACTGCGACGTGCTGGTGTTCGGGCACTCCCACATCCCGTGGGACACCACGGCCCCTTCCGGTCTGCGCCTGCTCAACCCGGGCTCCCCCACCGACCGGCGCAGGCAGCCCCACCACACGTACATGACGCTGGTGGCCGAGGACGGGCGCCTGGACGGGGTCCGGCTGCACCGGGTGGGCTGAAGGGGAGCCCGGGGCCCGCGCCGGGGGCGCGGACGGCGTCAGAACGTGAGCACGCCGAGGATCCCCAGGTAGAGCACGATCAGCAGCACGCCCTCGAATCCGATCCGGCCCCAGCCCTTCGTCTGGCGGATGATGAGCCCGGCGAGCAGGACCACGGTCATCAGCAGCGCGCCGACGGTGAGGAAGAGTTCGTCGGCGCTGGCGGCGTGGTACAGCGAACCCCCGCGGTAGAAGACGTCACCCACGGCCACGTTGAGCGCGTCCAGACTGTTGCCGCCGATGATGGCGGACACCGCCAGGGTCATCGCGCCCCGCCGGACCGCGGCGACCGCCGCGACCGTCTCGGGGATGGCGTTCACCGCGCCCATGGCCACCGCGCCGACCAGCCCAGCGCTGAGCCCGGTGGACTCCACGATCACGCCCGCAGCCTCGGCGAGCGCCCACCCGCCCACGGCCACCACGGTGCCCACCGCGAGGAAGCGCACCCACAGCACGCCCGTGCCGGTGCCGTCCTCCTCGTCGGCGCCGTCGTCGTCGGGGACGTCCACCACGGTCTCCCGGGTGCGCACGGCCTGCCACATGGGCTGCTCGTTCTCCTGCCTGATCAGCCAGAGCCCGCCCATGTAGAAGGCGATCATCCCGACCGAGGCCGGGTGCACCCCCAGGAGCGTCACGTCCGGGCCCAGTGCGGTGAGCACGACCACGGACAGCAGGCCGATGAGCAGACAGCAGAAGAGCAGGTTCGCCGAGGAGGCAGCGGCGTGCTCCAGGTTGGCGCGCCGGTAGAAGAAGTCGGCCACCGCCAGCGCCAGCGTCTGCGCGGCGATGCCCCCGACCGCGTTGCTGTAGGCCAGTCCGGGCTGGTCGCCGAGGGCGCTGACCGCGGTCATCACGATCCCCGACAGGGACGTGGCCAGTCCGAAGAAGACCGCGCCGAAGACCGCCTCGCCCCAGCCGGTGCGGTCGGCCAGGACGTCGCCGAGGGAGGTCATCCGCACACTGGCCACCACGGTCACCGCGGCCACCAGGACGAAGATCGCGACGCTCCACCCCAGCGGCCAGGGGGGAGATAAAGCCTCCAGCATGTCCACCTCTTCCTTCTGTTGTGCTTTGCGGACCGGCATCTACCCCCTCCCTGTACGACAAACCCGAGCGGACGCGGGCGGGCCGCCGTCGGAAGGGGCCTCTGCCGAGCGGCCGGGGACGGCAGGCGCGGGTACACGGACGGGTACACGGAAAGGCCAAATCCCCTCCAATCAGCGTTACCGGCCGGAGGCCCTGGGTAGCCGGAGTCGGAAGCACGCAGTGCGACGGCCACATCCCCCAGTGATGAGGTGGACATGTTCCGGCACACCAAACACCTGCAGTTCGAGGCCAAGCCCGAGGCTCCCGACGCGCTCTACGCGGCCAAGCTCCAGGAGCTCATCGGCGGCGCCTACGGCGAGATGACCGTCACCATGCAGTACCTGTTCCAGGGGTGGAACTGCCGCGTCGAGGGCAAGTACAAGGACCTGATCATGGACGTGGCCACCGAGGAGATCGGCCACGTCGAGATGCTCGCCACGATGGTGGCGCGCCTGCTGGAGGGCGCTCCGGCCACCACGGTGGCCAAAGCCGTCAAGGACCCGGCCGTGGCCGCGGTCGTGGGCGGGATGAACCCGCAGCAGGCCATCGTCGCCGGCGGCGGCGCCGTACCGGCCGACTCCGGCGGCACCCCCTGGAACGGCAAGTACATCGTGGCCAGCGGCAACCTGCTGGCCGACTTCCGCGCCAACGCCGCGGCCGAGGCCCAGGGCAGGCTCCAGACCGCGCGCCTGTACAACATGACCGACGACCCCGGTGTCAAGGCCATGCTCCAGTTCAACCTGGCCCGCGACACCGTCCACCAGAACATGTGGCTGGCCGCGATCGAGGAGCTCCAGGAGGACGGCATGGAGGGCGAGATCGCGCCCAACGCGCTCTTCGACGAGGAGAACCAGGAGCACGCCAACACGATCTGGGGCCTGTCGGACGGCACGGCGGCCGCCAACGGCGGCTGGTCGCACCGGCCCGCGCCGGACGGCCGCCACGAGCTGCGCTACCTCGACCAGCCCCAGCCGCTCGGCGGCCCGGCCTCCGCGCCGCCCCCGGACCCCGCGCTGTACGGGACCGACGGCGGCCCCAGCGGCGAGGGCTCGGTCAAGGGCCCGTCCAAGGCCACCAAGGGCGAGGGCTTCGTGGACAAGCTCAAGGACACCCTGGAGTGACCTGAACCGGCTCTCCCGTCCGCCCGTCCCGTTCCGCGCGGGGCGGGCGGTCCCGCGTTTCGGGGGATGTCCGCGCTGAGGGGCCGCACCGCGGACAGGCGGAGCGGCGCCGGGTGAAACGGGGCCCAGACCCCGGACGCGCGGGCACGAACCCGGCGCAGCGGCCCGGGGGGGGCGGCCGAAGGACCGCAGCCCACAGGCGTGGCCGCCTCCCCGCATCGCAGGCGCGGCCGGGCTCGCCCGCGTCCCCGCGCTCCGCGCGGACGGGGCCGCGTCCCGACCCCGCGGCACGGACGGCCGCTCTCCCGGACACACGGGCGGGGCCGCGTCCCGACCCGGACGACGCGGGCGTAGGCTCGGCCACGACACGGGCGCGGTCCGCGCCCCTGCGGAGCGGGAGGTCCGTCCGGTGCGGAAGAAGCCAGCGCGCGCGGACCGCCGACCCCTGCCGCCCTTGGACCCGCCGCCCCTGCCGGGGCCCGCGCCGCTGTACCAGGGGTGGCGCAACGCCCTCTTCGTGCACTGGGCCGTCCCGCCCGAACGGGTGGCGCCGCTGCTGCCCGAGCACACCCGACCCGACGTGCTGGACGGGACCACCTACGTCGGACTCGTGCCCTTCCGCGTTCCCTACACCACGGCCGCCGGGGTTCCCGTAGGCGGGTTCGGCGAGGTCAACGTGCGCCTGTACTCGGTGGACGGGTACGGCCGCCGGGGCGTGGTCTTCCTGTCCATGGACGCCAGCTCCGCGCACAACGTCCTGGCCGCCCGGGCCCTGGTGGGCGTGCCCTACATGTGGTCGGACGTGTCCCTGTACGCGGGCCGCGGCGGCGTGCACGCGGGCGCGGTGCGCCGCCGCCTGCCCCTGGGCGGGGCCCGGGGGCGGTGGCGGGCGACCGTCGGGGAGCGGGTGGAGCACGAGTCCCCGCTGGAGCGCTTCGTGACCGCGCGCTGGGGCCTGCACACCCGGCGCGCGGGGCGCACGTGGTGGATCCGGGTGGCGCATCCGCGCTGGCCGCTGTTCCGCGCGCACTCCTGGGCCTACGAGGGCGACCTGCTCCGGGCGGCGGGTGTGCGCGTGGACGACCCGGAGCCGGTGTCGGTGCTGTGGTCGCCCGGTGTGGACACCGGCGTGTGCCCCTCGCTGCTGCCCGCTCCCCGGCCGGGGCAGCTCCTGCCGTAGCGTTCCGCGCCCACCGGGGGGCGTGCGCTGCGGCTGGCCCCTCCGACGGTCGGCGCCCACCGCGCCGAGGGGCCCGCGGCCACCGCCGTCGGGATCGGCGGGCCCGGCACGGACGGCCTCGCCGGGTACCCGCTCGGCCCGGCCGCCCCACTGCGGGCCTTGGCCCCGGACGAGGCGCGAAGGGCCCCGGTCCTCCGCGTCCGCGGGCCGGAGGAGGACGACGCGGACGGACCCCTCCCGTGGACCGCGCCTCCCGCCCCTGGCGGCCCTGCCGGGGCGTGCCCGGTCGTGGTGCGCCCGGGCGGGCGCACCACGACCGGCCGTCACCGCAGGAGCTTGTCCGCCGTGACCGGCAGGTCCCGCACCCTGATCCCCGTGGCGTGGTGGACGGCGTTGGCCACCGCCGCGGCGGACCCGACGATGCCGATCTCGCCCGCGCCCCGCGACCCCATGGGGGTGGCGCGGGGGTCCTCCTCGTCCAGCCACTCCGCCCGCAGGTCGCCCACGTCGGCGTTGGTGGGGACGTGGTACTCGGCGAAGTCGCCGTTGGCGATGTGGCCGTACCGCGGGTCCCGGAAGCTCTCCTCGTGCAGCGCCATCGACAGGCCCATGACCATCCCGCCGAGGAACTGCGAGCGCGCCGTGCGCGGGTTGACCACCCGGCCGATGGAGAACAGGCCGTACATGCGCGGCACCCGGACCTCGCCCGTGTCCGCGTTCACCCGCGCCTCGGCGAAGTGCGCCCCGAAGGAGTAGACCGAGTACGACTCGTCCACGGTGTCCTCCGCCCCGCTGCCCTCGGCCTCCGCGCCCGGGGCCGGGGAGTCCCCGTGCCGGTCGCGGAAGGCCCGGGCGGCGGTCACGATGGCCGTCCCCCAGGAGCTGGTCCCGCTGGAGCCTCCCGCGACCGAGGCCGACGGGAAGGCGGTGTCGCCGATGCGCAGCCGGATGTCGGAGGCGGGCAGGCCCAGCGCGTCGGCGGCGATCTGGGTGAGCGCGGTCCAGGCCCCGGTGCCGATGTCCACCGCGCCGATGGACACCTCGTAACGGCCGTCCCGGCCGTAGCGGACGCGGGCCACCGATCCGGGGTTGAACAGGTGCGGGTAGCTCGCCGAGGCCACGCCGGTGCCCACCAGCCAGTCCCCCTCCCGGCGGACGCCTGGCCGGGGGTCGCGCCCGTGCCAGCCGAAGCGCTCGGCGCCCTCGCGCAGGCACCGCACCAGGCGCCGGTCCGACCACGGGGAACCGCTCTGCGGGTCGGTCTCGGGCTCGTTGCGCACGCGCAGCTCGACGGGGTCGACGCCGCAGGCCTGGGCGAGTTCGTCCATGGCGGCCTCGGCCGCGTACATCCCCGGGGCCTCGCCGGGGGCGCGCATCCAGAAGTTGACCGGCACGTCCAGGGGCGCGATCCGGTGGGTGGTGCGGCGGTGGGGCGCGGCGTACATCCACCGCGAGCACATCGCGCTGTTCTCGGTGAACTCCTTGATCCTGGCGGTCTGCTCCACGGAGTCGTGGACGACCGCGGACAGGCGCCCGTCGCGGTCGGCGCCCAGGCGCACCCGCTGGATGGTGGGTGTGCGGTAGCCCACCAGGCAGAACATCTGCTGGCGGGTCAGCGCGAACTTGACCGGCCGCCCGGGCAGGGCGCGGGCGGCCATCGCGGCCAGGACGTCGTGCGCGTGCGCCTCCCCCTTGGAGCCGAAGCCGCCGCCCACGTGGGGCGCGACCACCCGGACCCGTTCGGGGTCGAGCCCGAACACCCCGGCCACGGACGCGCGGACCACGTGCACGCCCTGGGTGGAGTCGTAGAGGGTGAGGTCGCCGGTGGCCTCCTCCCACAGGGCCGTGGTGGTGTGCGGCTCCATGGGGTTGTTGTGCTCGGTGGGCGTGCTGTAGGTCTGGTCGACCACGACCTCGGCGGCGGCCAGGGCCGCGTCGGGGTCGCCCTGCTCGGTGTCGGAGGCGGGGCCCTCGTCGTCCTCGCCCACGGGCCGGTAGAGGCCGCGGTGGCCGGCGGTGAGCACCACGTCGTGCTCGGAGCGCTCGTAGTCCACCTTCACGAGTCCGGCCGCCTGGCGGGCGGTCTCGGGGGTGTCGGCCACGACCGCGGCGACGAACTGGCCGTGGAAGGACACCTCGCGGGACTGGAGCACCGCGAACTCGCGGTCCTCGGTGTCGGCGAGGCGTTCGGCGTTGTCCGGGGTCAGGACGGCGCGCACACCGGCCAGGGCCTCGGCGGCGGAGGCGTCGACCGCGGTGACGCGCCCGCGCGCGACGGTGGACAGCACCGGGTGCAGGTACAGGGGGTCGGCGAGCGGGTGCTCGTAGGCGTAGGGCGCCCGTCCGGTGACCTTGTCGGCGCCCTCCAGGCGGGGCAGCGGCTGGCCCATGGCCCGCGCGTCCAGCGTCCCGGTCATCGTGCCTCCTCGGCGGTCAGGTCGCGCAGGGTCGCGGCCAGGGTGTTGACGGCCATGGGTACCTTGAAGGCGTTGTCCGGGCCGGTGGCGGCGTCGGCGAGTTCGGCCCGGGCGGCCTCGCGGAAGGCCTCCTCGGTGGCCGGTCCGCCGCGCAGCGCCTCCTCGGCGCGGCTGGCGCGCCAGGGCGCGTGCGCCAGGCCGCCGAAGGCCACGCGCACGTCCTCGACGGTGCCGTCCACCACGCGCAGCGCCGCGGCCACCGACACCAGGGCGAAGGCGTAGGAGGCGCGGTCGCGGACCTTGCGGTAGGCCGAGCGGGCGGCCAGGGGCAGGCGGGGCAGGTCGACGGCGGTGATGAGGTCGCCGTGTTCCAGGACGGTGTCGCGCTGGGGTTCGTCCCCCGGGAGGCGGTGCAGGCCGGGCATGTCCACAGTGCGCTCCCCGGCGGGGCCCAGCACGTGGACCCGGGCGCCCAGGGCGGTCAGGGCGACCGCCATGTCGGAGGGGTGGGTGGCCACGCAGTGCTCGGAGGCTCCCAGGACGGCGTTGTAGCGGCCGTAGCCCTCGATCGCCGAGCAGCCCGTGCCGGGTTCGCGCTTGTTGCAGGGCATGGCGGTGTTCTGGAAGTACACGCACCGGGTGCGCTGGAGGAGGTTGCCGCCCGTGGTGGCGGCGTTGCGCAGCTGGCCGGAGGCGCCCGCCAGCAGGGCCTGGGAGAGCACGGGGTAGGCGCGGCGGACGCCGGGGTGGGCGGCCAGGTCGCTGTTGGGCACGGCGGCGCCCACGCGCAGGCCGCCGTCGGGCAGTTCCTCGATCCGGTGGCTGAGCAGGTCGCGCACGTCCACGAGGGAGGTGGGCTCGGCGATGCCGAGTTTCATGTGGTCGACCAGGTTGGTGCCCCCGCCGATGTAGGAGGCGCCGGGGTCGCCCGCGACCGCGGTGACGGCCTCGGCGGCCCCGGCGGGGCGGGTGTAGTGGAAGGGTTTCACTGCGCGGCCTCCCGGATCGCGGCGACGATGTTGACGTAGGCGCCGCAGCGGCACAGGTTGCCGCTCATGCGCTCGCGGATCTCGTCGTCGTCGAGGCCGACCGGCGCTTGGAGGTCCTCGGTGACGTGGCTGGGCCAGTCGGCGGCGGCCTCCTCCAGCATGCCCACGGCCGAGCAGACCTGGCCGGGCGTGCAGTAGCCGCACTGGAAGCCGTCGTTCTCGACGAAGGCGCGGGCGACGGGGTGCAGCTGCCCCTCCTCGGCGAGTCCGGCGGCGGTGGTGACGCTGGCGCCGTCGTGCGCGACCGCGAAGGTCAGGCAGGGGACGACGCGGCGGCCCTCCAGCAGGACCGTGCAGGCCCCGCACTGGCCGTGGTCGCAGCCCTTCTTGGGCGAGGTGACGCCCAGCCGGTCGCGCAGCGCGTCCAGCAGGGTGGTGCGTGTGTCGACGGTGAGTTCGCGTTTCTCCCCGTCGACGTGCAGTGTGATCGTGGCCTCCACCGGCAGTGCCCTTCCTCGTGTGTGGGTCGGTGTCCTGCGCGCCGCCGTCCACGCGGCCCGCCCGGCGCACCGCGCCAGGGACTCGTCACAGTCTGTGACAGGCGTGGGGCTCCCGGAAGCCGACACGGCGCGCGGGGCCGGGAAGGGGGCGTCCGGGGAGCCGCCACTGTGGCGCGTAACCCGCAGGGGAGGGGCTAAACACCCGGCGCCCGCGTGCGCGGGGCGCGCCGGGCGCGGATCGGCCCCGGCCGGGGGCGGAACCCGGCCGGGGCCGCGCGGAGGGTCAGGGGGTCCTGCCGGTGCGGGCGATCAGGCGGTCCTGGGGGCTGGCGTCGGGACCGACCTCGACGGGGGCGCCGAACATCGGCCCCGGCCCGAGGTCCTGGTCGCTGAGCCAGGCGTGGACCTCCTTGACCAGGTCGGGGTCGAGGCGTTCGTCGGTGCCCAGGGCGCGTGCCAGGTCCCAGGCGTGCACCGTCAGGTCGAAGGTCATCTGCCACAGGTAGAGCTCGGCGGGCGCGTCGCCGAAGGACAGGTGCACCGTGCTCTCCAGGGAGGACGGCGCCAGCCAGGCGGTGCGGGCCTCGCGGGAGGCGACCTCCCAGGTGGTGATGGGCTCCTCGCCCAGGTTGTCGCCGTCGAGGCGGTCGCCGACCTCCTCGACCCGGGCGCCGCCCAGCAGGAGCGGCACCCACAGCTGCTCGGTGGTCAGGTGGTTGACCAGGTCGTGCACGTCCCAGTCGGCGCACGGCGTGGGCAGCGCCCAGTCCGTCAGCTTGACCTCGCGGACCCGCCGGTCGAACTCCCCCATCGCGGTTCCGTGCAGTTCGGTCAGGTGTGCCATGAGTGTCCCCCGGGACGAAGTAGCGGTTGTGCGCCGGTCCCCTACCCGTGCCGCCAGGGGGTGAATCCGCCCGGGCGCGGCGGCCACGGCCGCCCGTACGCGTGCGTGCGTCCGGGCGCGGGCGCAGCACGCACGTGGTCAACGACGCGGTAGTCGGCCGTCCACCGTGCGACCGGGCGCGGGCGGGACCAGGTCTGGCCCGAGCAGCCCGGGCGGGGTCCGGCCGCCGGGTGCGGCCGGGCCCCGCGTCCGGGTTCGGGCGACCGCCTACCGGGGCTCGGTCGCGATCTGGATCAGGTTGCCGCAGGTGTCGTCGAAGACGGCGGTGGTGACCGGGCCCATCTCCAGGGGTTCCTGCGTGAAGCGGACGCCGAGGCCGCTCAGGCGCTGGTACTCCGCCCGCACGTCGGCGACGGCGAACTGGGCGAGCGGGATGCCGTCCTTGACCAGGGCGTCGCGGTAGGCACCGACGGCCGGGTGGCCGGCGGGCTCCAAGAGCAGTTCGGTGCCCTCGGGCTCGTCGGGCGAGACGACGGTCAGCCACCGGTCCTTCTCCCCCACCGGGACGTCGTGCTTCTTCACGAAGCCGAGGATCTCGGTGTAGAAGTGCTCGGCCTTGGCCTGGTCGTTGACGAAGATGCTGGTCAGGTGGATCTTCACGGGTTGCTCTCCTCCGGTCCGGATGTGTCTGGCGCAAGCCATCGCTCGGCGATCCGCCGCAGCGGGGCCGTGTTGAGGTCGTGGAACTTGTAGCGGCCCTCGCGCCTGGTCTCGACGAGCCCGGCGGCCTCCAGCACGGCGAGGTGCTGGGAGACCGCCTGGCGCGAGATGCCGAGCTGGTGCTTCATGGCCAACCGCGAGCAGATCTCGAACAGTGTCTGGCCGGACTTCTCCGTGAGCTCGTCGAGGATGGTGCGACGGGTCGGGTCGGCCAGGGCTTTGAAGAGGTCGTCTGCCACGGCCACCATGATAGGCAAGTGAACGCTTGCATATCGAGTCGGGGCACGCCGTGTCGCGGCGCGACCCGCACTGCGGTGGCCTTCGCGGAACGGACGCCGAGGCCCCCGCGCCTCATGGCCGGTCCGGTCCGCCTGGAGGGGACCTCGAACGCCCGGTCGGTGCGGCCGCGGTCCCCCGCTCCCCCCGCTGTGGCGGGTCAGCCCTCCGCGCGTTCGCGCAGGATCTCCACACCGTCGCCGGTGAGCTCGTCCAGGTGCGCGGAGCGGCCGGTCATCGCCATGATCAGGGCGAGCGTGCTCCCGCGGACGAGCGGCCCGGCGCCGGAGGCGAACGGACCGTCGGTGGCCTGGAGATTCAACCCCCGGATCCGGCTCCTGGCGACGACGACCTGGTCCGAGCCCCGGTAGTAGTCCGCCACGAGGGTCAGCGCGGCGATCGGACGGGCGCTGACGATGCCCAGGGGCCGCCTGATGTCCTCGCCGTGCACGATCACCTCCCCCAGGATGGCGGGCTTGGGCAGGGGCGGTGAGGTCGTGCTCTCCACGATCCCCCGGAAGCGCGCGAGGGTGTCGGCGCCGGAGGTCCCCATCTGCTCCGCCAGGCGCATCGCGACCTGGGCGTCGAAGTCGAACCGGCAGCGGATGACCCCGGCCAGCCATCGCAGCCCGTTGAGGCTCGCCGACGACGTCAGGTGCGCGAGCACCTCGCGCACGGTCAGGCCCGCGCACAGCGACGGCGTCGCCCACTGTTCCTCGGTCAGCTCCGACAAGTCGTCGGCCAGCGCCGCCCGCTCCCGGTGGATCAGCGGCCACAGGTCCGCGCGGCCGCTCACCGGCGGCGGGTTCCGTGGCGCGGGCGGGGTGTCGGTGACGTCATCGGGCTCTCCTCGGGACGGGTTCTCGCCTCGCCCCCACGGTGGTGGGCGGACGCCGGGATTATGGCCCGGGCCTCCGACAGTTCGGCGCCCCGTCGTCCCCGGGCACGCGGCGCTCGCACCACCCGTATCGCCGGGTTCCGACACTGACCTCGGGATGAGGTGACAGCCCGTCGCTCATGTGGAGACGAGGGCTCCCTGTCACCGGCGGGGAACCGCTGTCGCGGGACGGCCCCGCCCGGGCGGGGCCGTCCCGTCGTGGACGGTCGGTACCCCTCTCTTCCAGGAGGGGGAGCACGTCAGTCCGGGTCCGGCGCGGCCGGTCAGACGAAGTACCGCGCCTGGAGGCGAAACAGTTCGGCGTAGAGCCCGTCGGCCCGGCTCAGCGTGTCGTGGGTGCCGGTCTCCACGACCCGGCCGCCGTCCATCACCACGATGAGGTCGGCCGCCCGGGCGGTCGTGAGGCGGTGCGTGACAAGGACGGTCACGCCGCCCTCCTGGCGGCCCAGGTCGGCGTACTGCTGGAACAGCCGCTCCTCGGCGCGCGCGTCGAGGCTGGCGGTGGGCTCGTCCATGATCCGCAGCAGCGGCGCCCGCCGCATCGCCGCACGGGCGTTGGCGACCGTCTGCCACTGGCCGCCGGACAGCCCCTCGCCGTCCCACGACCCGCGCCCGAGCCGGGTGTCCAGGCCCCCGGGCAGCGAGGCGAGGAGCCCGTCCCCGCCGGCCGTCCGCAGCGCCTGGAGGATCCGCTCCGAATCGCCGCGGTCCTCGATCCGCCCCAGCCCGACCGCGTCCCGCAGGGACAGCTCGATGCGCACCGGGTCCTGGAAGGCCGCCGTGATCCGGGCGCGCCACTGGTCCGGGGCGAACCGCGCGAGATCGGTCCCGTCCACCAGGACGCGCCCCTGACCGGGCCGGTAGAGGCCGCTGAGCATCTTGACCAGCGTCGACTTGCCCGCGCCGTTCTCCCCGACCAGCGCCACCACGGCCCCGGCCGGGAGTTCGAGGTCGATGTCGCTCAGCGCGGGCCGATCGCGGTTCCAGTACCGGAAGCCCAGACCCTCCACCCTGATGCCGCTCTCCAGCCGGGCGGGCACCGCCACCGGCGCGGTCGGCACGAGGGCCGCCCGCTCCGCGTCGCCGTCCCGCACCACGTCGAGGAACGCCCGGGTCGCCCGAAGCGACTCCAGCGACCAGAAGGACAGGTTCAGCAGGCTCTGCACCTGCCCGGTGATCTGGCTGCTGACCGCGACCGCCGCGACGATGAGGCCGAGCGGAGCGTCGCCGGACAGCCCGGCCCGCACCATCAGGGCGACGGCGGTCGCGTACGCCAGCACGAAGAGCAGCCAGGCCAGCGCGACCGGGACCCGGGACAGTCCGTCGGTCCGGGCGATGTCGCGGCCCGCGGAGTCCCACTCCCGGCGGTGCCTGCGCCGCAACTCGCCCGCCAGCCCGAAGAGGCGGGTCTCGCGACCGGGCGCGGCCGTCGTGGCGAGCGTGAACAGGTGACCGGCCAGCCGGGTCCTGGGCGTGGCGCGCTCCTCGGCCCGGCCGCGCCTCCTGTCCGCCGCCCGGGTGGCCAGCACGGCGGGGAGGGCGAAGAGCGGCAGCAGGGCCAGGACGGGGACGACCGAGGCCATCAGGGCGGCCGAGGCGACCAGGGCCAGCGCGGCTCCGGCCAGCCACATCAGCCGGTCGAAACCCGGGCCGATCTCGCCCCGCGCCCCGCGCACCGCCGCCGCCCTGTCGGAGCGGCTCGAACGCTCGTGGACCTCCAGCGTCGGCGTCGTGCCGACCGCGTCGACGAACCGGCGGTCGACGTGGCTCTGGATCTGCTCCTGGAGCCGGAGGCGGGTGAAGTAGCCGGCGACGAAGGTGCCCTGGGTGAGCATGACGAAGACCGCCACGCACAGCGCGAGCACCGCCAGGCCGCTGGTCGGGCCCCCGCTCGCCGCCTCGCTGAACAGCCCGATCGCCACGGCGAGACCGATCCCGGTGGCCTGTTCGAGAATCGCGATCGCCACCACGACCAGGGAACGCAACCCGTCGACGCGGGGTCCGGTCGTGAGGACGAAGCGCAGGGCGCTGATCACGATGACGCCTCCTCGAAACGCTTCGCCTGCAGACGGAACAGCTCGGCGTACCGGCCGTCGGCGCTCATCAGGTCCTCGTGCGTGCCGTCCTCGACGATGCGGCCCCGGTCGAGGACGACCACCCGCTCCGCCCTGCGCACGGTCGCGAACCGGTGGGAGATCGCGACGGTCGTGGCCCCCGCGGTGAGCTCGTGGAACGTGTCGTAGAGCCGGGCCTCGGCGCGGGCGTCCAGGCTCGCGGCCGGCTCGTCCATGATCAGGAGCCGTGCGCCGTGCCGCAGGCCGAACAGCGCCCGGGCGATGGCGACGCGCTGCCACTCGCCGCCCGACGCGTCGACCCCGCCCTCGTACCCGCTGGACATCACCGTGTCCCAGCCCTTCGGGAGTCCCTCGACGAACTCCAGCAGTCCGGCCTGGCGCGCCGCTTCCCGCAGGCCCTCCTCGTCGTCGGCGTGGGCCAGGGAGCCGAAGGCGATGTTGTCCCGCACGGTCAGCTCGTAGCGGCCGAAGTCCTGGAAGACGGCGACCACCCGGCGCTGCCAGCTCCGGCGGTTGGCGTCCTCGACCGTGGTTCCGCCGACGCGCAGGCGGCCCCCGCTCGGAGCGTCCAGACCGGCGAGGAGCCGGGCCAGCGTCGTCTTGCCGGCTCCGTTGAGGCCCACGATGGCGAGCGACTGCCCCTCGGGGACGTCGAGGTCGATGCCGTGCAGCACGTCGCCCGCGGCTCCGCCGTAGCGGAAGCGCAGCCCCTCGCAGGAGACGGTCGCGACCGGCTCCGTCCAGGGCTCGGGGTCGGACCCGCCGGGCGGGTCGGCCTCCGGAAGGGCGAACGCCTCGGCGGCCGCCTTGGAGCCGAAGCTGGTGCGCAGGTCGTCCTCGTCCGTCCGGAGCACCTGGAGGAGGGCCCGCAGGGCCAGGCCGCCCAGCGCCAGGTCGCCCACCGTCGTGCCTCCGGCGGCGGCCCGGTGTGCCAGATAGTAGAAGACCGAGGCGACCGTGAGGCCGGTGACCACGACGATCACGACGACGAACACGCGGTGCTCGCGCCGTCGCCGCCAGACCTCGGTCATGTTCACGCGCCACTCGGCGTGGTAGGCGTCGCGGAAGAAGGCCGTGAGCCCGAAGAGGCGCACTTCCCGGGCCGCGTCCGGCGTGGTCGGCACGTCCCGCAGGTAGGACGTACGGCGCAGCTTCCGCGTCTGGTTCACGGTCTCGACGACGGCGGTCCGGTAGTTGCGGACCAGCCGGAGGTGGAGCACCGCGAAGACCGCGAAGACGATGAGCCCCAGTCCCCAGGCGACCTGGGTGAGCAGGGCCGCGGAGCCGACGGCGGTCACCCACAACGAGGCCTTGGCCGACAGGCCGAAGACCGCTTCCCCCGGCGGCATGTCGATGGTCCCCTCGCCCCGCGCACGCCCGAGTCTGCCCTGGTAGGCCGGGTCCTCCAGGTGGCCGACGGTCGCCGGTTCCGAGGCGGCCGCCATCACGCGCTCCCTCAGTCGGCCGGTGACCCGGCGGCCCAGGGCCCGTCCCAGAGCCGTGCGCGCCGACTCGGTGACGTGGGTGAGGAGGAAGAGCACGGCGATGAGGGCGACCCACCGGTAGCACTCCCGCGCCGCCGGACCGTCCAGCCCCTGGCCGGCGGCCGAGGTGAGCCCGTCCACCAGTGCGCCCACCCCGATGGTGATGCCGACCGGGGCCGCACCGGCGAGGACGGCCAGCATCATGGTCAGGGCGGCCGCACCCGGTGCCACGGAGAAGGAGTACCGGACCAGGGCGGGAAGCACCCACCGCGTCACCGGGGGCTGGAGACGGTCCGTGCCCGCGGTCACGCCCGCCCCCGGTCGTCGAGGTCACAGGCGGCCGGGGGCGCGGTGGTGGCGCACATGGGGGGTCCTCTCGGAAGCCGGGCATGCCGTGGAGGGGCAGGAGCCGGGGGTCGGCGAGGAGCACGTTACGGGGAAGGCCGCCCGGGGCGCGACGGGTTTTCCGGTGGCCGTCCGGAGCGCGGTGTGCCGCGGGGCCGCGTCCCCGAACGGGGTGAGGCGACCGCGGCATGGGGCGCGTCACCCGCCGTGCGCCGCTTCCCGCGCGTAGGACCTGAAGAGCACGTCGCGTTCCGTCCACGACTCGTGGAGCAGCTCACCGCGCACCTCGCCCCGGACGGTTCCCAGGAGAAGGTCGGTGGTGGGCAGGTCGTGCCTCTCCCACACCTCGCCGCTCCGGTCCGAGATCCGGATCGGGTACGCGTCGGCCGCCGTCCCCGGTGAGACCTGCCAGTAGAGCGTGACCCCCGCTCCCGTCGAGGCCCAGGGCAGCAGTCCGGAATCAGGGGCGAGGTCGTCGGGCGGCTCCACGACCCCGTCCTCGAACAGGTCCTGGAGCTGTCGGTACTCCAGCCCCGACCGTTCGAGATCGACGTGCCTGAGGCCGGGGCCGGGCGCCGGAACGTGGAGCCTCAGGAAGCCCAGCCAGAGTCCGCCGCCCCCCGCGTCGAGGAGGTCACGGTAGTCCTGCGGCACGGACGCCCCGATCCGGTGCTCGACCTGTTCCCAGTCGAACGGGTCGGCCGGCGGCGCCGGGCGTGCCGCCTCGATCAGCCGCTGGACACTGGTTGTCATGCGGGTACGCCCCTCGGGAGTGCTGGTCGTCGGACATGTGAGGCCTTCCTGGTCGGGCGCGGCGAAGCCGACGTCAGCTGGCGCCGCGGGTCCGGCCGACGAGACCACCGCGAGGGGCCTCGTCCTCGACCCGGCCGCGCGGTCCGGCCTCCTTCCCGACCACCCGTCAGTGCCGGAACCCGTGTTCGCGCTCGCGGCCGGAACGGCGGCGGCCGGGGGCCGGTCAGCCCTCCGCGCCGGGGCCGGGCACGTGGAGGGCGGCGATCTCGGCGAGCACCCGCTCCCGGGCCGCCCCGGCCGGGTGGACGTCCACGAGCACGTAGTAGGCCAGCCCCTCGGCCAGGGCGACGAGCGCGACCGCACGCTCGGCGGGGTCCAGGGTGCGGGGCACCGCTCCCCCGTCCTGACCGCGGCGCAGCAGGTCCGCGACCCGGCCGTGGAAGCGCGCGTACTCCTCGCGCATGCGCCGGGCGATGGCCTCGTCGGACAGGGCGAGCGCGGTGAAGGCCTGGCGGACGCGCATGTGGGCGCGCGTGGCGTCGTCGTAGGGGATCAGCTCGGTGAGCACGGTCGTCAGGAGGCGGCGCGGGTCGTCGCCCGGGCCCGCCTTGGCGGCGATGCGCGCGGAGCTCAGGGCGTTGCCCCGGTCGAAGGCGGCCTCGATCATCTGGTGCTTGGCGGGGAAGTAGTGCTGGACTCGGCCGGGTGAGACCCCGGCGCGGGCCGCCACGCTGGTCTGGGACACGGCCGCCATGCCGTGTTCGGCCGCCACGGCGAGGACCGCGTCGGCGATCTGGAGGCGGCGCTGTTCGTGCTCGGCTCCCGGCCCGCGCGTCGGTGCGCTCATCCGACCCCCTTATCGATGTATGCACATTGCTTTGTGGCCACGTCGACACTACCGTTCAAATCAATGTAACCACATTGCTTTGCTGGAACGAGGTGTCACGTGCCCCGAACCCGGACGGGGGAGACGACCGCGCGCCTGCTGCTCGCCCTGGTGTGCGCCGCGCAGCTCATGGTGGTGCTCGACGTGTCGGTGGTCAACGTCGCCCTGCCCTCGATCCGCTCCTCCCTGGGGTTCTCCGCGACGGGGCTGCCCTGGGTCGCCCACGCCTACACCCTGGCCTTCGGCGGCCTCCTGCTGCTGGGCGGGCGGCTGGCCGACCTGTACGGACACCGGCGGGTGTTCGCCGCCGGGCTCGCGCTGTTCTGCGCGGCCAGCCTGCTGGGCGGGGCGGCCCCCTCCCCCGTCCTGCTGGTCACCGCCCGCGCGCTCCAGGGAGCGGGCGCGGCGGTACTGGCCCCCGCGACCCTGACCATCCTGACCGCCTCCTTCCCCGAGGGGCGGGCCCGCGTGCGTGCGCTGGCCGCCTGGACCGCGGTGAGCGTGGCGGGCGGCGCGGTCGGCAACCTCCTCGGCGGCGCGCTGACCGAGGCGCTGTCCTGGCGGTCGGTCCTGCTGGTCAACGTGCCCGTCGGCATCGCGGCGCTGGCCATGACCCCCTACCTCCTGGGCCGGGAACGCCACGACCGCGACCCGGCCAACACGGGTCAGCGTGACCGGGAGCGCCACGACCGCGCCCCTCACAGCACGGGTTCTCCTGGCCGGGACCCGCGTGGCCGGAGCCCGGGAGAGGGCCGCGGCGGACGGATCGACCTGCCCGGGGCGGTGACCGCGACTGGCGGGACGGTCGCGCTCACCTACGGCCTCACCCGCACGGCGGAGCACGGCTGGGGGGACCCGGCCGCGGTGGCGGTGCTGGCCGCGGGCGTCCTCGCCCTGGCGCTGTTCGCCGCGGTGGAGTCCCGTGCGCCCGCTCCCCTCCTGCCGCCGGGGCTCCTGCGCCGCCGCGCGGTCTGGGCGGGCAACGCCATGGTGTTCCTGGCCGGAGTCTGCTTCCAGGTGCCCATGTGGTACTTCCTCACCTTCTACATGCAGGACGAGCTGGGCTTCGGGCCGCTGCTGACCGGCCTGGGCTTCCTGCCGCACACCCTGGTCACCATGGCCGTGGGCTGGCTGGTCACCCCGTGGCTGATGGGGTTCGTGCGGGCGCGAACGCTGATCGGGGTCGGCTGCCTCACCGCCGCGGCGGGCTTCGCCTGGCAGGCCGCGGCGGTGACCGAGCAGACCTACGCCGCGGCGGTGCTGGGGCCCGCGGTCCTCATGTCCGTGGGCGGCGGCCTGTTCACCACTCCGCTGACCGCCGTCGTGACCTCGGGCGCCGCCCCCGGGGACGCGGGGGCCGTCTCGGGCCTGATGAACGCGGCCAAGCAGACGGGCGGCGCCCTGGGCCTGGCCGCGCTGATGACGACGGCCGTCTCGGGGCACGCACCCGAAGGGGAGGCGTACGGCTTGGTCTTCGGCCTGCTCGCGGCCGTGCAGCTCGTGGCGGCCGCCCTGACACCGGTACTGCCGCGCGAAACGCGACGGGATCCGTCCGAGGGCGCGTGAGCCCTCCGAAGGTTCAAGAACCCCTTTGACCTGCGCTGACCCTCCCGGGGGACACGCCGACGGGCTTCCCCGCCGGGGTCACTCCGCCAGCCCGATCGAGGAAAGACGCATCAATATCACACTTGGGGGTAGCGCAACAGACAGGAACGAGGAACGTGCTCCGTTCGTCATCATCCGCCCGGCGGCGGGGTGGCCGACCGGGACACGGGACCGACAGACGAGGAGGAAACCGCCATGAGGAACCCCCTGAGGACGGCGAAGAACCAGCTGATGCGGCGCACCGGACTGGCCCGCCCGGCACCGGGCGGGCGCCCGCGTGCGGGTGGGCGAACGGGTGGACGCGGCAGCGACCCCCTGGCGATGGCCCAGCGGTTCGCCCGGTCCGCGGCCCGGTCCCGGGGCGGCAGCCCGATGGGGCGCGGCGGCCCGGATCCGCTACGGGGTCCGGCGCGCCGGACGCCCCCGGGCCGACGGAGCCCCGGCGGGCAGGCCCTGCGGTGGATCAACTCCCTGACCCGGAGGCGCAGGCCCCGCATCTGACCCCGGGCGGCGGACCCGGTTCGGCGCGTCGGGCGCCGGGCGCGGAGGACGACGGTTCCGGAAAACACAGCGTGACGCCACGGCATGACACCGCGGGGCGGGCCCCTTGGAGGCCCGCCCCGCGGCCGTGTGCGGCACGCCCGCCCCGGTCCCGGGGAGCGGGCCGGGGCGGACCGGGCGGGACTCGCCCGGAAACCGGGAGCGGCCGCTCCGGGAGCCCTTCCTGGTGATGATGGTGGGTGACGCGGTGGTGACGAGACCAGTGGAGGTTGTCATGGAGCGGTCGGTCCTCGTCGGGGTGGATGGTTCCGATGAGAGCCTGCGGTCGGTGGAGTGGGCCGCGGCGGAGGCCGCCCGGCGGCACTGCCGCCTGCGGACGCTCACGGCCCTCCCCGCGCCGTCGCCGGACGCGGCCTTCGTCTGGCCCGAGGAGGAGATCCGCGCGAGCGCGCGCGCCGTCCTGGACCTGGCCGAGGAACGCGCGTCGGCCGCGGCCCCCGGTACGGCCGTGGACCGGGAGGTGGTGATGGACTCCCCCGGCCGGGCGCTGCTGGAGCGCGCGGGGCAGGACGGGACGGCCCTGGTGGTCGTCGGGCACAGGGGGCGCGGCGGGTTCTCGGGGCTGAGGGTGGGGTCGGTGGCCTACCGCGTGGCCGCGCAGTCGTCGGTGCCGGTCGTCGTGGTGGGGCCGCGGCCCGCGGCCGACGCCAGCGCCGAGGTGGTGGTGGGGGACGACGGGTCGGCCCGCGCGGAGCGGGTCGTGGCCGAGGCGTTCGAGGCAGCCTCCACCGGGGGCGGGCCGCTGCGCGTCGTGCGGGTCCGGGAGTCGGCGCTGCCGTTCCTTCCCCCCGCGGTCGCGTCGTCTCCCCGGGCCCGGGAGAGCGGCCCAGGCGATGGACTCGCCCTGGAGCGCGCGGTCGGGCCCCTCCGTGCCCGGTACCCGGAGGTGGAGGTGCGCACCGAGGTGGTGGACGGCCGCCCCGTCGCGGCGCTGACGGACGCGGCGCGAGCAGCGCGGCTGCTCGTGGTCGGGGCGGGAGGCGAGCACGGACTGACCCGCCTGGCCCTGGGTTCGGCGGCCCACGGGGTACTGCACCGCTCCCCCTGCCCCGTCATGGTGGTCCACACAGGTTGACGGGGCGGCGGGACGCGCGGCCCCGGGGCCGACCGGCACGAGCACGCCGCCCCGGCACCGTCCCGGGCGCGCGGAGCACAGCCCGGCGACCGCGGACCCGGGCCGTCCAGCCAGGTCACGCGGAGGGGGAGCGGGCACCGGACCGGACGGAGGTATCCGGCGCCCGCCGTCGGGGGGACTCTGCGCGGTCAGTCCCGACCGGGGTCCGCAGAGAGCCGCGGGTCGTCGGCGGCGAGGTGGCGGGTCGCGGGGCCGTCGTAGCCCGCCAGCACCGCCCTGGGCAGGGGCCCCTTGATGCGCGACCCGCTCTGGTGCTCCTCCCAGGCGTGGGCGAGGATGCCCACGGAACGGGAGAGGACGAACAGCCCCCGGGCCAGCTCCGAGGGGAAGCCCAGCGAGGCGTAGACGACGGCGGTGGCGGCGTCGATGTTCATCGGCACGGGGCGTCCGCGCCCCCTGGCCAGCGCCTCCTCCAGCGCCAGGGCGGCCTCCAGCGGTCCGGCGGGGACGAGGCCGTCCTCGACCGCCTCGCGCACCAGGCCCAGCAGCGGGTCGCGGCGTGGGTCGCGCGGGTGGAAGCGGTGGCCGAAGCCGGGCACGTACGCGCCGCGCCCGCGGTACTCGGCGACCACCTCCTCGGCCACCCGCGCCACCGGGGTCCCGTCGGCGACGCGCCCGGCCATCTCCTCCAGGAGGGCGACGCACTGCTGGCCCGCGCCGCCGTGCACGTCCCCGAGCAGGTTGACGCCGGTGGCGACGGCGTTGTTCAGGCCCACCCCGCAGCTGGCCGCCATCCGGGCGGCGGCGATGGAGGGCGCCTGGGGGCCGTGGTCCACGGCGGCGACCAGGGCGGCCTCCAACAGGCGGGAGCGGCGCGGGTCGGGCAGCTCGCCGCGCAGCATGAGCCAGACCGTGTCCACGAAGGAGACCCGGCCGATCAGCTCCTGCACCGGATAGCCACCCGGTTCGATCTCGCCGGGGGCGATCCGGATCAGCCCGGTCCGCCACCAGAGGCCGATCTCGTCGTGGGTCATGGACGGCGTGTCGATCGTGCTCATACGGCCCGCTCCTCGCGCAGTGCGTCGATCTCCTGGTCGCTGAACCCCGCCTCGCGCAGCACCTGCTCGGTGTGCTCGCCCAGCAGGGGCGGCGCCGTGCGCGGGCCCAGGGGCGCGCCGTCCACGCGGACGCCGCTGCCGAGCACGCGCAGCTCGCGGTCCTCCCCGCCGGGGAAGGGCAGCGTGTGCACCAGCCCCCGGTGGGCCACCTGGTCCAGTTCCAGCGCCTGGGCCACGGTCAGCACGCGGGCGGCGGGGACCCCGACCCGGGCCAGCTCGCGCTCCCACTCCAGGGCGGTCCGGGTGCCCAGGTGCTCCTCCAGGGCCTCGCGGAGGGCCTCGCGGTGGGTCTTGCGGTCCTCGCGCTGGGCGAAGCGGGGGTCGCGCGCCAGTTCGGGCGCGCCCACGACCGCGCACAGCGCCTCGAACTGCTCCTGCTTGTTGGCGGCGATGTTGAGCGCGCCGTCGGCGGTGGCGAAGGTGCCCGAGGGGGCCGCCGTGGCGTTCTCGTTGCCGATGGGGACCGGTTCCACACCCGCGGACAGGTAGTTGGACACGCCCCAGCCCATCGCGGTGATCGCGGTCTCCAGCATGGACACGTCCACGCTGCTCCCCCGGCCGGTGCGCTCCCTCCTGACCAGGGCGGTGCTGATCGCGAAGGCGGCGGCGAGGCCGCCCAGGACGTCGGCGATGGGGAAGCCCGCGCGCAGGGGGCCGGTGCCGGGCGTGCCGGTGGTGCTCATCATCCCCGACAGGCCCTGGATGATCTGGTCGTAGGCCGGGCGCCCGCTCAGGGGGCCGTCGGAGCCGAACCCGGACACCGCGCAGTAGACCAGGCCGGGGTTGACCGCGCTCAGGTCCTTCCAGCCGAAGCCCAGGCGCTCCAGCACGCCCGGCCGGAAGTTCTCCAGCAGCACGTCGGAGCGGCGCACCAGGCGGGTCATGGTCTCCCGGCCGCCGGGGGTCTTCAGGTCCAGGGTCAGGGAGCGCTTGCCCGCGTTCTGCGCCAGGAACGACGCGCCCAGTCCGCGCCCGTTCAGCTCCGCCGAGGCGCCGAGCTGGCGGGCCAGGTCCCCGGAGCCGGGGACCTCGACCTTGACCACGTCGGCGCCCATGAGCGCCAGCTGGTACCCGGCGTAGGGCCCGGCCAGGACGTTGGTCATGTCCAGGACGCGCACCCCCGCGAGCGGCAGGGTCCTCTCCCCGGCCTCGGAGCCTGTGTCGGTGTCGGTGTCGGTCAACGTCTCTCCTGTGTTCCGGGTCCCACGGTCCCTCCCGAGGGGTCGAGCCCGATGTCGGTGATGCGGCGGGCGGCGTCGACCACCGCCGTGGTGAAGCCCTCCACGGCGGCGTCGGTGAAGCGGGCGGTGGGTCCGCCCACGGCCAGCGCGGCGACCGGCGCCCCGCCGGCGGGGCCGTAGACGGGCGCGGCCACGCCGGAGGCGCCCCGCTCGCGCTCGCCGTGGCTGACGGCGAAGCCGCGTGTGCGGGCCAGTTCCACCTCCTCGCGCAGGCGGCTGACGTGCCCGGGGCCGTGGGGGGATGCGGCGGCCACGCGCAGCAGCAGGGACTCCCCCGCGCCGATGAGCAGCACCTTGCTGGCGCCCCCGCCCCACAGGACCATCTCGTCGCCGACGTTGACGACGTGGCGCAGCCGTTGGGGGCCCTCCTCCTTGGCCACGCACACGCGGGTGGCGTCGGCGCGGACGTAGAGGTTGACGGTCTCGGCGGTGTCGGCGACGAGTTCGCGCATGACGGACCGGACGGCCTCGGGCACCTGCCAGACGGCGTGGGCCAGGCGCGACCAGCGCAGCAGGCTGGGGCCGACACCGACCTTGCCGTCGGGAGCCGTCCACAGCAGTCCGCGCTGCTCCAGGGTCGCGACCAGCCGCAGGACCGTGGTCTTGGCCAGGCCGGTGCGCTCCACCAGTTCCCGTGTGGAGTAGCGCTGGTTCCTCTCGTCGAACAGGTCGAGCAGGTCCAGGGCGCGCGCGACGCTGCGCACGGTGCCGCCGGAGTCGCCGTCAGGCATCCCTCCCCCTTCCGTTTGGTCCACTAGGTGGTTCGCAAGGACCGCTAAGTGGAATCGCGCCGTCAGCGTAGCGCAACCCCTCGGCGCACGGCCAGCCCCTCCCCGAAGAGCACCTCCATTGGCGGGAACCGGACTGGCCTGCGCAGAAGGGAAGACCAACAGGGGACTGTGCGCCGCAACACACTCGTTAACAAAAGGTTTCGAATCGGCATTGACAGTGCTCACGGGGGCTCGCATGATTTCCCAGACCACGAAACGGTCCCGTTGGACCACCTGGTGGACCAGTGGGCCGAAAGGGAGTGAAGGATGAACAGACAGCGGATCCTCCGCGCGTCGGGGGCCGTGGCCACCGCGCTCCTGGTGGGCGCCGCCGCGACGAACGCCGCGCTGTCCGACACGAACGCGTCGGAGGCCCGCGCCAGGATCGACATCGTCGTCCCCGCCGACCCCGGCGGCGGCTGGGACCTGGTGGCGCGCGAGGCGCAGCACTCCCTGCGCGTGAACGACATCGTCGACAACACCCAGGTCCTCAACCTCCCCGGTGCGGGAGGGACCATCGGCCTGGCGCAGACGGTGCGCCGCGAGGGCAGCGCCACGACCCTGATGACCACGGGCACCGTCATGATCGGCGGCATCATCGTCAACGACTCGGCCCAGACCCTGGAGGACGTGGTGCCCATCGCCCGCGTCGCCGACGACTACGAGGTCTTCGTGGTCCCCGCCGCCTCCCCGCTGGAGGACATGGGCGACCTCATCGAGGCCTGGCGGGAGGACCCGGGCGCGGTCGCGGTCGGCGGCGGTTCCCTGGGCGGCACCGACCACCTCCTGGCGGGGCTGGCCGCCCAGTCGCAGGGCGTCGAACCCCAGGCCGTCAACTACATCCCCTTCGCGGGCGGCGCGCAGGCGCTCACCTCGCTGCTCTCGGGCAGCCTCGACGTGGGCGTCTCGGGCTACAACGAGTTCAGCGACCAGGTGGAGGCGGGCAACATCCGCGTCCTGGGTGTCTCGGCCCACGAGCGCGTCGAGGGCATCGACGCCCCGACCCTGCCCGAGCAGGGCGTGGACGCGGTGCTGCCCAACTGGCGCGGGTTCATGGCCCCGCCCGGCATCACCGGGGCCGAGCGGGCGGAGCTCACCGCGATCGTGGAGGAGATGGTGCGCACCGACGAGTGGCGCGACACCCTCCAGCGCAACCGCTGGGACGACACCTTCCAGAGCGGCCCCGAGTTCGAGGAGTTCCTCGCGGCCGAGATCGAACGCATCACCGACGTCACCGAGGACCTGGGGCTTTCATGAGCCAGCACAGCACGACACCCACCGCCCCGGGCGGGCCCGGCGCGCGGCCGCGTGAGGAGCGGCCCACCTGGTGGAGGGGGCGCAGCGAGATCTTCGTCGGCCTGCTCACCATCGGCATCGGCGTGTTCGTGGGCGTGCAGACGCTCACCATGCACGTGCCCGACAACTCGGCCTCCCCCGGCCCCCAGCTCTTTCCCGCGATCGTCGCGGTGCTGATGCTCGTCCTCGGCGCGGCCCTGGTCGTCCAGGTGGCCCTGCGCCCCGCGGCGCCCGAGCCGGAGGGGACCGACCACCCCGGCGGCGACGCGGGCGTGGTCGGCGACCTGGTCGAGGGGCGCGGCCCGTCCGCGAGCGCCCCCGCCGCCCACAGCGACTGGCGCGCCGTGGGCACCGTGCTCGGCGCGGTGGTGCTCTTCGCCCTGCTGTTGCAGCCGGTGGGCTGGCTGCTGTCCGGCGCGCTGCTGTTCTTCGGCGTGACCTGGGCCTTCGGCGGCAGGCGCCCGCTGTTCGAGGCCGCCGTCGCGCTGGCCTACTCGTCCGTGGTCCAGCTCGCCTTCGTCGGCGGGCTCGGCCTCAACCTGCCCGCCGGAATCCTGGGAGGGGTGCTGTAAGTGGAGACCCTGAGTCTGCTCGGCGGCGGGTTCGCCGCCGCGCTCTCCCCCGAGAACCTGCTGTGGGCGTTCGTGGGCGTCCTGCTGGGCACCGCCGTGGGCGTGCTGCCCGGCCTGGGCTCGGCCATGGCCGTCGCCCTGCTGCTGCCCGTCACGTTCAAGCTGGACCCCACCGGGGCCTTCATCATGTTCACCGCCGTGTACTACGGCGGCCTGTTCGGCGACTCGACCACGTCGATCCTGATGAACACGCCCGGCAACAGCTCCGCGATCGCCACCGCGATCGAGGGGCACAGGATGGCGCTCAAGGGCCGGGCCTCCCAGGCCCTGGCCACGTCGGCCATCGGCGCGTTCACCGGCGCGGTGGTGGCCACGACGGTGGTGGCCTTCTTCTCGAA
This sequence comes from Nocardiopsis dassonvillei subsp. dassonvillei DSM 43111, assembly GCF_000092985.1. GTDB lineage: Bacteria > Actinomycetota > Actinomycetes > Streptosporangiales > Streptosporangiaceae > Nocardiopsis > Nocardiopsis dassonvillei. The sequence continues at coordinate 2,235,137 of NC_014210.1, read as the reverse complement.
GGTGATCATCGACATCGCCCTGCGCTTCGGCCCGGCCGAGTACCTGGCGCTGGCGGTCCTGGCCTTCGTCGCCACCTCGGCGGTGGTGGCCCAGTCCATGGTGCGCGGGCTCATCGCGCTCTCCATCGGCCTGGCCATCGCGATGGTGGGCATCGACGCCCAGAGCGGCGCGGCCCGCTTCACCCTGGGTGTCCCCTCCCTGTTCGAGGGGATCAGCGTGGTCACGGTGACCGTGGGCCTGCTCGCGCTGGGCGAGGTGCTGCACGTGGTCTCGCGCGTGCACCGGGGCGGGGGCGTGGGCGACAAGCTCATCACCGGCACCGGCACCCCCTGGCTGAGCGGGCGCGACCTGCGCCGCGCGATCCCGGCGTGGATCCGCGGGCTGGGCTTCGGCCTGCCCTTCGGCGCGATCCCGGCGGGCGGCTCGGAGATCCCGACCTTCCTGGCCTACGGCACCGAACGCAAGCTCTCCCAGCTCCGGGCGCGCCGGGGCAAGCGGCCCGACGAGTTCGGCGACGGCGCCATCGAGGGCGTGGCCGCGCCCGAGTCGGCCGCCAGCGCCACCGCCGGAACCGCGATGGGCGCGCTGCTGGGCCTGGGCCTGCCGACCTCGGCCACGGCCGCGATCATGCTGGCCGCCTTCCAGCAGTACGGGATGCAGCCCGGACCGCTGCTGTTCGAGCGCAACGCCGACCTGGTGTGGGCCCTGCTGGCCAGCCTGTTCGTCGGCAGCGTCATGCTGCTCATCCTCAACCTGCCCTTCGCGCCGCTGTGGGCCAAGCTGCTGCTGATCCCGCGGCGCTACCTGTACGCGGGCATCACCGGTTTCGCGGCGCTGGGCGTGTACGCCGCGTCCTACTCCATCACCGACCTGTGGCTGCTGATCATTCTGGGGCTGCTCGGGTTCATGATGCGGCGCTACGAGATCCCGGTGGCGCCGGTGCTCATCGCGGTCATCCTCGGTCCGCTGGCCGAGACGGAGCTGCGCCGGGCCCTGGCCATCGGCCAGGGCGACGTGGGGGTGCTCTTCGCGGGGCCGATCACGATCGGGATCTACGCGGTCCTCGTGGCCGCCGTGGCCCTGGTCGCCTTCCTGCGGATCCGCGCCCGTGCGCGTTCGCGCGAGGCGCGGCGCGAGGAGACCGTCGACGCGGGGTGAGCGTCGCGTGCGCGGGGGGCCGGTCCGGGGGGTTGCCACGGACCGGCCCTTCTCGTGTGCGCGGAGGCGGGCACGCCGGACGGCGGTGTCGGTGACCCGCCGTAGTCTGCGCGCATGGCACAACCCGACGACGCCCCCCGCAGCCCCCTGGACATCCGGCGCTTCGCCGCCCGGGTGCGCGCCGAGTCCGTGGCCCAGAGCTGGCGGCGCGGCCACCGCAACGTCACCAGGCTGGCCGACGCCTACGGCGTGACCCGCGACACCGTCTACGCCGACCTGCGCGGCCAGGGCGTCGATCCGGCCGATCGGGACGCGCCCGTGGAGGAGACCCCCGTCGAGGAGCCCCCGGGGTGCCCGCTGTGCGGTGCCGCGGTCGCCGAGGACGGGTTGCACGACCACGTCAGCGGGCACGGCCACGACGCGCTGGTCTCGTGGATCGTCGAAAGCGTCTCCTGACCCGCCCGCGCCACGGGGGTCAGGGCCCGACGGGTGCGTGTTCCGGGCCGGCCCCCGCTACGGGTGCGAAGGCGGGCACACCGTCCGCCGGTGCGGCGGAGCCTCGGCCCGGGCCGGGGCCGGACCGGGGGTCAGGGCCGCTCCCCCTCGTCCGCCGGGGTGGGCTCGCCCTCCGCGCGGGGCGCCCGGCCGGTCGCGGCGCCGGAGCCCTCCCCGGTTCCGGTGTCGGAGGGCTCCCCGGTTCCGGTGTCGGAGGGCTCCCCCGGCATCTCCTCCGGCCGGGGCGCGGCGTCGCGGTGGCGCAGCGACAGCAGGTAGCCCAGGCCCAGCACGATGGTCGTGCCGATGGCGGTGTACCAGGTGAAGCCGACCAGGTCGGGCTGGAAGAGGAACAGCCAGACCATGGTGGCCACCGCGACCGCGAAGGAGACGATCGCGTCGAGCTGGCGGGCCCGGCGCACCCACAGCCCCAGGAAGAACGCGCCCAGCAGGCCGCCGTAGGTCAGGCTGGCCACGGACAGGCCCAGCTCCACGACCGGGTTGTCGGTGCCGGTGAACATCGCCGCCGCCCCGATGAAGACCAGCCCCCAGCCCAGGGTGAACAGCCTGCCCAGCCGCAGGCCCTGGGCGTCGGTGAGCGTGCGCCTGCTGAACCGCTCGTACAGGTCGGCCATGGTGGAGGAGGACAGCGCCGACAGCGAGGACGACAGGGTGCTCATCGCCGCGGCCAGGATCCCCGCCAGCAGCAGGCCCGACAGGCCGGCCGGCAGCCCCTCCACGATGAACGTCGGGAAGAGCTCGTCGGAGTTGGCCAGGCCCAGCTCCTCCACCGAGGCGCCCTCGTAGTAGGCGTACAGCGCCAGGCCCACGGCCAGGAACAGGGCGAACTGGAAGAACACCACGACGGCGCTGCCGATCACCGCCTTCTGGGCGTCGCGCAGGCTGCGGCAGCCCAGCAGCCGCTGCACGATGATCTGGTCGGCGCCGTGGGAGGCGGTGGAGAGCAGGGCGCCGCCCAGGACCGCGGTGACCGTCGCGTAGGGGGCCGAGACCGGGTTCGAGGTGAAGTCGAGGAACTGGGTCTTGCCCGCGTCGGCGGCCACCGTCAGGAAGTCCGCGTCGAGGCTGCCCGCGATGACCGCCAGGGCGGCGACGCCGCCGACCGCGTACACCGCCATCTGGAGGACGTCCACCCAGACCACGGCCCGGATGCCGCCGACGAAGGTGTACAGGACCGTGACCGCGCCCAGCAGGGCGATGATCGCGAAGTAGGACAGGTCCACCCCGTAGGAGCCCAGGATGATCTTGACGGGGATGGCCGCCGCGAACAGCCGCACCCCGTCCGCGAGCAGCCGCGTGAACAGGAACGCGACCGAGGCCGTGCCCTGCATGCCCCGGCCGAAGCGGATGCCGAGGTAGGCGTAGGCCGTGGTCATCTCGCCCCGGTAGTAGCGGGGCAGCAGCACGAAGGCCACGACCACCCGCCCGATCAGGTAGCCGACCGCCACCTGGAGGAAGGTGACGTTGCCCAGGTAGGCCACGCCGGGGATGCTGATCACGGTCAGGGCGCTGGTCTCGGTGGCCACCACCGACAGGCACACCGCCCACCAGGGCAGCTGCCGGTTGCCGATGAAGTAGTCCTTGATATCGCGCTGTCGGCCGGAGAGCCTGAGGCCGAGCCAGGCCGATCCCAGCAGGTACACCGCGATGACCACGAGGTCGATTGTCTGCACTGCGCTACTCCGGGGGGTGGGGGTCGGGGGCCCGCCGGTCCCGTGCCCCGACGCGCAGGCGCGCGGGGACGGTGGCCGCGGGTTCGGGGAGCCGGAGCGGTGAGGCGCCCGGCGTGAGGCGTCCGGCCACCGGCGCGCGGCGGGCTCCGGTGCAGGAGGGCACGGATCCGGGGAGCCCGTGCCAGGTGAGGAAGCCGATCAGCGCGAACAGGTAGGCCTCCTTGGCGTCGCTGTCCAGCCCCAGGGCGTCGAACGCGGCCAGCCTCGCCGGTCGGAGCCGGTCGGCGAGGCGTTCCATGAGGACCGGGTTGCGGGTGCCGCCGCCCGAGGCGAGCACCTCGACCACGCCGTGGGGGCGCAGCGCGTCGGCGACGGTGGCGGCGGTGAGTTCGACCAGGGTGGCCATCAGGTCCCCGTCGTCGGGCGTGCCGGTGGCGCGCAGCGCCGCGTCGAGGTAGCCGGGGCCGAACAGCTCCAGCCCGGTGGTCCTGGGCGGGGGCAGGCGGTAGTAGGGCTCGGCGAGCAGGTGCTTGAGCAGGGCGGGGTCGGGGCGGCCGGAGCGGGCCAGGGCCCCGTCGGCGTCGAAGTCGGCGCGTCCGCCGCTCACCCGGCGCGCGGCGGCGTCGAGCAGAGCGTTGCCGGGGCCGGTGTCGAAGGCCAGCGGCGCCTCCCCTGCCCGCAGGACGGTGACGTTGGCGATGCCGCCGAGGTTGAGGGCGGCGGTGGGTTCGGGGCGCGCCCCGAGCAGGAGGGCGTCGAGCAGGCTGGCCAGCGGCGCGCCCTGCCCGCCCGCCGCCACGTCGGCCGTGCGCAGGTCCGAGACCACGGGCAGGCCGGTGGCCTCGGCGATCCAGGCGGGCTGGCCCAGTTGGAGGGTGCCGTGGACCGTGGCGCCGTCGGCCCGTTGATCGGCCCAGTGGAACAGGGTCTGGCCGTGCGAGGCCACCAGGTCGGCCCGTCCCCCGGCGAGTTCGCCGACCGCGCGCAGCGCCGCGTCGGCGAACGCCCGGCCGATGCGGGTGTCGAGCCGGCAGACGGCCTCCATGGTCGTGCGGGCCGGGGGGAGCGCGGCGCGGATCTCCTCCCGCAGGTCGCCCGGGTAGGGCTCGGTGCGGTGCCCCAGCGGGGTCAGGAGGACGAGGTCCCCGTCCAGGGCGAAGCGGGCGGCGGCGACGTCGATGCCGTCGGCCGAGGTCCCCGAGGACAGGCCGACGACGATCACGCGGCGCCCGCCCGGGGTCGGCGGGTCCGGGTGAGTGCGTGCGGCGCGGGTCCGGCCGTGGACTCAGGCGCATCCCCCGGCCGGGTTGCGCGGACCCGACCTGCGGAAAACCCGTGGACACCACCCATACGACCAACCCTCCCGGTCCCGAACGCCTACCAGCGGTATACCGCGCGTCGCCGTGCGTCAACCGTTCCCGGAGACCGACACGGCGGTGTCCCCTGATGCCGGAGGGTTCTCACCGAACTCTTGCCCGCGGCCCGTAACCTTTCGTGTTCGTACGCACCACGAACCTTCAGGACTCCCGCATGCCCCACGCGCCCTCCGGCACCGCCGCTCCGTCGGCCCGGGCCCTCATCGTCGAGGACGAGCCCAACATCCTCGAACTGCTCACCGCCTCCCTGGAGCTGAGCGGCTTCGCCACGCGCGGCGCGCCCGACGCGGAGGCCGCCCTGGCCGCGCTGGACGGGTTCACCCCCGACATCGCCGTCCTGGACGTGACCCTGTCCGGCCGCAGCGGCCTGGACCTGGCCGGTGACCTGCGCGGGGTCGTGCCAGGCCTGCCGGTGCTGTTCCTGACCGCGCGCGACACGGTCCAGGACCGGGTGGCGGGCCTGCGGGCCGGCGCCGACGACTACGTCACCAAGCCCTTCAGCCTGGAGGAGGTCGTGCTGCGGCTGAACGCGATCCTGCGCAGATCGGGCCGCCGCGGTTCCGAGGGCGCCGAGCCCCTGCGCTACGCCGACCTGGAACTGGACGAGGAGGGGCACCAGGTGCGCCGCGCGGGCGCGCCTGTGCGGCTCTCGCCCACCGAGTTCGCGCTCCTGCGCTACCTCCTGCTCAACGCGGGCAAGGTCGTCAGCAAGGCGCAGATCCTGGACCGGGTGTGGGGCGGGGAGAGCGACGACATCCGCGTCGTGGAGACCTACGTCAGCTACCTGCGCCGCAAGGTCGACGCGGGCCGCCCCGCCCTGATCCACACCGTGCGGGGCGTGGGCTACAGCCTGCGCCTGGCGGCCGGGGGGAACGGGTGAGCGGCCGCCGTGGGCTCCACCGGCCACGGGGCCTGGGCGGCCGGATCCCCCTGGCGGTGCTGTGCCTGACCGCCGTGTGCCTGGTCGCCTTCGGCGCGGTCGCCACCCTGCTGCTCCAGCGTTCGCTGACCGAGGAGGTCGACCACCGGCTGCGGACCCTGCCCGCGCCCCGGCACGCGGCCGAGCGGGTGGAGCCGCCCGTCGGGGCGCAGCCGCCTCCGCTGCCCACCGACCTGCGCACGCTGGTGATCGGCGCCGACGGCGACGTGGTGGACAGCGTGGGGCAGACCGGCTCCGACGACGGCCTGCCGGACGTGTCGGCGGTACCGGCCGAGGAGTTGCGGGCGCGGTCCGGGGAGCCGTTCACGCTGCCCGGAACCGGGGGCGAGGGCGACTGGCGGGTGCTGACCACGGCCCGGGATGACGGCGGCGTCTTCATGACCGCCCAGTCCCTGGACGGGATCGAGGGCACGCTCGACCGGCTCGTGCTCATCGAGGCCGTGACGGGGCTGGTGGTGCTGGCGGCCGTGGGGTTCGGTACCGCGGCGATCGTGCGGTTCCAGCTGCGGCCGCTGCGGGAGATCGAGTCCACGGCGCGGGCCATCGCCGGGGGCGACCTGGACCGGCGGATCCCGCCCCAGGACCCGGCCACCGAGACGGGTCGGCTGGGCGCCTCCCTCAACACGATGCTCGGTGAGCTGACCCGGGCCCTGGGCGAGCGGGACCGCGCGGTCGAGACGACGCGGCGCTTCGTCGCGGACGCCTCCCACGAGCTGCGCACGCCGCTGTCCTCGATCCGGGGGTTCGCCGAGCTGTACCGGCAGGGCAGGGGTCGGGGGCTGGTCGCCGAGGACGCCCGGGCGGACCGGTGGATGTCGCGGATCGAGGACGAGGCCGGGCGGATGGGGGGCATGGTGGACGACCTGCTGACGCTCTCACGCCTGGACGAGGCGCCGCGGCTGGAGCACTCCGACATGGAACTGGTCGCCATCGCGGAGCGGGTGGTGCTCAGCGCCCGGGCCCGGGCCCCGCGCACGCCCGTGGCGCTGGAGGCCGAGGGACCCGTGCGGGCGGTGGGCGACGGCGACCGGATCCGCCAGGTGCTGGAGAACCTCGTCGGCAACGCCCTGACCCACACGCCCGAGGGCACGCCGGTGCGGGTGTCGGTGAGCCGGACCCAGGATCCGCCGCCTCCGGGACCGGCCCGCGCGGGCGCGCTACCGCCGGGGGTGGCGGAGGTGGCGGTCATAGCGGTACGCGACGAGGGGCCCGGCATCCCCGCCGGGGAGCTGCCCCGGGTGTTCGACCGGTTCTACCGGGCGGACGGGCCCCGCGAGCGGGCCGGGGCGGGGCTGGGCCTGGCCATCAGCGCGGCCTTCGTGGCCGCCCACGACGGCTACGTCACCGTCGAGTCGCCGCCGGGAGGGGGCTGCGTCTTCACCGTGGTGCTGCCGCTGGGCTGACCCCGTGGCACCGCTCGTCCAAGGCCCGGCCGACGGGATGGTCTCGTCATCGACACCTCCCGCCCGTTCGAGCTGACCGCGTGGAACGAGGGCGGCCCCGTCGTGCGCACGGGCGTCGGGCTTCCCCGCCGTCTCCTGCCGCTGCCCCGGACCCGGGCCGACCGGCCCGCCGGACGGCGCATGGCCGTCCGGGAGGGGATCGGCGGGCCGCTGACCGGCATGCTCACCGGTCTGACCGAAGCGCCCGAACCCCACCGCCTCGTCGACGGGGCCGAGGGCTTCCCGCCTCCGTGCTACCATCGTCGGCGCAGAGACAACCCGGTCGGCTGCGGGACCAGAAGTGGGAGGTGAGTTGATGTCTGCGGTGAAGGCCGCTGCCCTGCGCGGCGCCCGTCGGACCATCCTCACGTCCCGGGCCCCGGTCTGACCTGACGCTGACCCCCCTGTCCGAGCCCTGACGGCTCACAGGAGGCAGTGCTCCGTGCTCATCGGGGCCCCTTTTCTAGGGTCTCTACGTTGTCTCAATCCCTTTCGCGTCATGCTCAGCCGTACTCCCTGACGGACTACGGCTGGGACCGGGCGCGCGAACGCGCCTTCACCCCCCGTCGCGCCGACGGGCTGATCCCGGCCCGCGTCGTCCGGGCGGACCGCGGCTCGTGCGAAGTTGTCACCGACACCGGAACCGTCCGCGCGGACGTCCCCGGCGCCGCGGACCGGAGCGATCCGCTGACGGCGCCGTGCACCGGCGACTGGGCGGCGCTGCGCCCCCTCACCGGCGCCGCACCGCTCCTGCACGAGGTCCTGGAGCGACGCACCACCCTGGTGCGCGCCTCGGCCTCACGGACCTCGCACGGCCAGCTCCTGGCCGCCAACGTCGACACCGTCGTGGTGACGGTCTCCCTGGCCGCACCGCTCAAGCACGGCCGCACCGAACGCATGCTCGCCCTGGCGTGGGAGAGCGGCGCCCAGCCGGTCGTGGTCCTGACCAAGGCCGACGCGTGCGCGGACCTGCCCTCGGCGCAGGAACAGGTGTCACAGGTGGCCGCCGGTGTGGACGTGCTGGTCACCAGTGCCGAGACGGGGCAGGGCCTGGACGTCCTGGCCGCCGCCCTCAACGGCACCGTCGTGCTGCTCGGCCCCTCCGGGGCGGGCAAGTCCACCCTGGGCAACCGGCTGCTGGGCCAGGACCTGCTGGCCACCGGCGCCGTCCGGGAGGCGGACGGCAGGGGACGGCACACCACTTCCCGGCGGGAGCTGCTCCCGCTGCCCGGCGGAGGCGTGCTGCTGGACACCCCCGGCCTGCGGGCGATCGGCCTGCACGACTCCCGGGGCGGCCTGGAACAGACCTTCGCCGAGATCGAGCACCTCGCACAGGAGTGCCGGTTCACCGACTGCTCCCACACGAGCGAACCGGGCTGCGCGGTGCTGGCCGCCGTCGAGGGGGGAGAGATCCCTCGCCGCAGGTTGGACAGCTACCACCAGCTGCTCCGGGAGAACGCCTACGCCGCCTCCCGCACCGACGCGAGGCTGCGCGCCGACCGCGAGGCCGCCAGGAAGGACATCACCCGGCACCTGCGCGCCACCTACCGGTTCCGGGATCGCCAGCGGTGAGGGACACCGACGGCACCCGCCGGGGCACCGACGACGACCCGGTGACACAGGCGTTCCCGGGCAGTCCCGCTGCCGAGGCGGCCCGCCCGCCTGCTCCGCCCCCACGACGACACCGAGAACGGAACCTTGACTTCCTCTCCTGCCTGAAGGCAGGAGAATCCGGAACCACCTACCGGTGGTTCGAGGCCAACGCCTCGTCACGGGTCGCCCCGTGGCCTTCCTGCTTCACCGCCGGTCGCCCCGTCCGGGAGGACTCCCGTTGAGGTCTCACACCAGCTCCACAGGCCAACACCGCCAGCCCGGCGGCTTCGAGATTGAGCGCCGCGTTCACATCACGGTCATGAGCCACCCCACAACCGGGACACGTCCACTCCCGTACACGCAACGGCAACGACACATTGAGGTACCCGCACCCGGGCGTCGAACACAACTTGGAGGAGGGAAAGAACCGGTCCACCACGACCAGATCGCGTCCGTACCAGGCGCACTTGTACTCCAGCATCGTGCGCAGCTCACGCCAGGCCGCATCCGAAATCGCTCGGGCGAGTCTGCGGTTTCTGACCATGTTGCGCACCGTCAGGTCCTCGATCACGACCACTTGGTTCTCGCGGACGAGTCGAGTGGAGAGCTTGTGCAGGAAGTCGCGCCTGCGGTCGGTGATGCGGGCGTGCACCCGCGCGACCTTGCGGCGGGCCTTGTCCCGGTTCGCGCTGCCCTTGGCCTTGCGGGCCAGCGCCCGCTGGGCGCGGGCCAGCTTGGCGCGGTCGCGTTGTTCGTGGCGGGGGTTGGCCACCTTCTCCCCCGTGGACAACACCACCAGCGACGTCACACCCTTGTCCACACCCACCGCGTCGTTGGCGGCCGGAGCCGACTCGACGGTGTCCTCGCACAGCAGGGACACGAACCAGCGCCCGGCCGCATCCCGGGACACCGTCACCGTGGACGGCCTTGCTCCTTCAGGCAGGGGGCGCGACCACACGATGTCCAGGGGTTCGGTCATCTTGGCCAGGGTCAGGTGGCCGTCGCGGTAGCGGAACGCGCTCGCGGTGTACTCCGCCGAGGCACGCGACGTCTTCTTGGACTTGAACCGCGGATACTGTGCGCGCCGGTCGAAGAAGTTGCGAAAGGCGGTGTGCAGGTGGCGCAGCGTCTGCTGAAGGGGGACGCAGGAGACCTCGGTGAGGAAGGACAGCTCGTCCGTCTTCTTCCAAGCGGTCAGCATGGCCGAGGTGTGGGAGTAGCCCACCCGTTCCCGGCGCTGGTGCCAGGCGGTGCTGCGTTCGGCCAGGGCGCGGTTGTAGACCAGGCGCACGCACCCGAACGTGCGCGACAGCTCAGCCGCCTGCGCATCACTCGGATAGAAGCGGTACCGAAACGCCCGCTTCACGCTCTTGTTGGTCATGGCACACACCGTAGCGACCGCTGTGCGGTCGCGTGAGGCGAATCCGACAGAAAGTCACGAGAAGGGAGAGGGCGTGTTCTCCCCGCCCTGAAGGACGGGGTATCCACGCCCAACAAACAGATGACCACCTGGACCACCCGCACCGAGACCGCCGACGACATCCCCGCCATCCGCGACATCCTCCTGGCGGCCTTCCCCACCGGAGCCGAGGCCGACATCGTCGACGCCCTGCGCGCCGATCCCGGGGCGTGGGTCGAGGGCCTGTCGATGGTCGCCACGACCTCTGGGGGCACTCCGGTCGGGTACGCGCTGCTCAGCCGCTGCCACGTCGACGGCGAACCCGCCCTCGCCCTGGCCCCGTGCGCGGTGGCGCCCTCCGCCCAGCGCACCGGGGCCGGTTCGGCCGCGATCCGCGCGGCCCTGAGCGCCGCCCGGGCCATGGGAGAGAACCTCGTCCTCGTCCTGGGCCATGCCGACTACTACCCGCGGTTCGGCTTCACCCCGGCCTCCCGCTTCGGTATCCGGGCGCCCTTCGAGGTTCCCGACGAGGCAATGATGGCCATGGTCCTGAACGGTGACCACCCCGTCCCGACCGGCACCATCGGCTACCCCGCCGCGTTCGGGGTCTGACCGTTCCTGAACAGTGATCAGACGTGACCCCGGGGGGGAGCCCCCGGGGACACGGTCGGCGCCCGGGAAGGACCGGTCCGGGTCCTGGCGGGAGGTTTCGGGAGACGGGAACCTCCCACACCGTCTTGGAGCCGCTCCGAAGGACGTCTTCGCGCGCGGGAGGCCCTCGGGGCCCGCCTCACTCGATTGCCGGGGAGACGGCGGCGATCCGCTCGGCGAGCTGCTCGCCCGCGGCGTCGGCCCCCGTGTCGCCAGTGGCCCCGGCCCGGGAGACGGCCGACTCCAGGAGTTCGGCGGCGGTGCCGCTCCCGACGAGGTCCTGGTAGAGGTCGGCGTAGGCCTCCTCGTAGAGGCGGTGGAAGCCCTCGTCGGCGAGGAAGCGCTCCTTGAGCGCCCCACTGCCGCCCATGGACATGCCGCCCCCGACCGCCTCCCCTTCTCCTGGCGCGGGCATTCCCCCGGGCGCCTCCATGCCCTCGGGCGGCCACGTCCCACCGGGGGGTGTGCCCCCGCCGGGGAACTGCGCCCCCTCCGGCATCGCTCCCCCACCGCCGCCCATGCCACCCATACCGCCGAAGGACAGGTTCAGATCCCAGGACAGGACGGTGAACCGCTCCTGGGCGGTGTCGTACCACAGGTAGTAGTTGTTGCCCGGGCCGTCCATGCCGTCGCTGTTGGACATCAGGCTCTGCAGCGCGAGGTAGCGGGCGAAGGACTCGGTGTCCAGGTGCTCGTCCAGCTCGCGGGCGAACTCCTCGTCGTCGGACTCGGCCACGAACCGCAGCAGGTCCATCACCGGCTGGAGGTCGTGGGCGCCCTCGCCGTTGATCTGGTTGAAGGCCTCCTCGTAGTCGGTGGCGTCCCCGCCCAGGTAGTCGAAGGAGCCCCCGGCGCGGCCCTTGTAGAGCACGCCGTCCCCGTACCCGTCGGCCCAGGCGGCGTCGGGCGCGTCCAGCAGCAGGCGCGGCACCCCCTCACCGCCGTTGACCGCGAACGAGGTGAACGTGTAGTCCTGCGTGGTCTGCCCGGCCGCCGCCGTCAGCTCCAGGGCCAGGGCCTCGTTGAGCGCGGTGTCGGAGGTCGCCGTCGCCGGGCGCAGGGCGATCTCGGTGTGCCCCTGGTAGGCCCGGCCGGAGACGAACTCCTCGAAGCTGATCAACCAGGGGAGGTTCTCCGGCTCGTCCTCGGACAGGGTGACCGAGCCCGGCCCGGCCGCTCCCCCGCCGCCCGGGCCGGTCCCCTGTTCACCCCTGGTGTCGGCCGCCGCGCCGGTCGTCCCGTCAGCGACCCCGCCGGCGTCCCCGGTGCCGGTGTCCGTACCGGTCTCCTCCCGCTGCTGGCCCCCTTGGCCGGGCGCCGCCCCTGCCCCGGAGTCGCCGCGCAGGCTCATCAGGGTCGAGTTGCCCTTGAGGCGGAGTCCGACGTCCTCGACGGTGGTGCCGTCGATGGTGACGTCGGCCCGGATGTACTCCTTCTCGCCCTCCTCGCGGAAGGTGCTCATCATGTCGGCGTACTCGGTCTGGTCGAAGCTCACCTCGATCGTGTGCTCCCCGCCGTCGAACAGGTCGCCCTCGCCCTCGATGTTCTGGGTGACGGCGTCCCGCGAGACCAACTCGGAGGTGACGTAGGGGCGCACCCGCGCCTCGCCGAAGACCAGGACCAGGGCGAGCAGCGCGGCGCACACGACGGCGGTGCTCCTCCAGTGCTGGCGCAGGCGCACCGGGAGGCGGTGCCGCAGGCGCGCGGGCCCGCGCTGGCGCCGCCCGGCGGCGGTGTCGCGGGCAGCGGTGTCGCCGCCGCCCTCCTCATCATCGAGTCCGCGCATGTCACAGGTCCGTCTGGTCGTAGCCGGTCAGGACGGTCGCCTTCTGCCCCGCGTTGATCTCCCGCAGGCGCTGGACGACGTCGCCGGGCTTGACGCCCTTCTTCAGCCGTGCGGTGTAGGCCGTCTCCAGCAGGGAACCGCCGCGCACGGTCTCGGTGCTGATCAGTTCGTACTCGTCGGTGAAGCGGATGAGCACGTCGTCGATCACGGGTCCGTAGTCGTCGCCGTCCGCGGGGACCTGGACCTTGACCACCTGGCGCTGCACGTTGAGGGCGAACCAGTTGAAGCGGTGCATGAGCAGCACGACCGCGCAGATGACCACGGTGGCGATGACCGCCAGGGTGTAGAAGCGCGTGCCGCAGGCCATGCCCACGCCCATCACCAGGAAGATGAACCCGACGTCGCGGGTCTCCTTGATGGCGTTGCGGAAGCGCACCACCGACAGCGCGCCGACCAGGGCGAAGGCGCGGGCGATGTTGGAGCCCACCACCAGCATGATCAGGGCGATGAGCATGCCCAGGATGATCAGCGTGTGGACGTAGCTCTGCGAGTAGCTGATGTTGCGGTGGGTGGCGCGGTAGGTCCAGGCCACCACGAGGCTGGTGACGAACGCCAGGGTCAGGGACAGGACCACGTCCATGACGCTGAACGTGCCGGACAGGTCGGTGACGCCGAAATCGAGGTTCATGGTGCGGGTGTGCCTTTACGAAGCGGGTGGGAACCGGGGTTCAGGAACGGGGGCCGGAGGACGCGCCCCCGGCCGTGGGGACGGGCGGAGGCGCTTCGACCACGGAACCGAGCGGACGCGCCTCGGCCACGACGTCCTCCTCGGGCAGGTGGAAGACCGAGCGCGGGGCCATGCCGTGGGCCTCCACGCTCTGGCAGTACTTGGAGACGCGCTGCACCTGGAGGCCGAAGCGGGCGGCCATGTCGGTGACCCAGTAGGGGGCGCGCTCGTTGGCCTTGACCTCCATGACCGCCAGGTGCGGGCTGATGATGTAGCGGCTCTCGGCCTCGGCGCGCAGGTCGAAGTCCCGGTCGCGCCCGCGCACACGGTGGTCCAGGGTCACGCGCAGTCCCAGGTCGGAGCCGGTGCCGACGTAGGGTTCGCGCCGGTACCCGGTCATCGCGGTCGGGCGCAGGTCCAGGCGGTGGACGAGGTCGAGGACCTCGTCCACGAAGGCCTGGTCGGCGCCGGGGTGCTCCACGCGCACGCGCCGGTCGCACAGGTCGCGGGCCAGGTGGTAGGGCAGCATGACCCGGCGCTTCTGGGTGACGCGGTTGACGCGCTGCTTGATCTCGACGGAGACGGGGGTGTCCTCGGCGGCCGGGCCGACCTCGCCGTAGCGGCGCACGCGCAGCTTGCGGCGGAACCTCAGGCCCTCGATCTTCTCATGGTAGAAGCGCAGCCGGTCGGTGTCGTAGTACAGGCTCCACACGCCGTAGCCGTCGGGCCCGGCATTGCGGTCGGCCCGCATGCGCGCGGTGAGTTCGGCGCGCACGTCCCGGGCCTGGTCGGCGGGGACGAGGTACTTGAGTTCGTAGCGGTTGAAGGCGTGGAGCCTGCTCGGCGCCCTCAGCCGGTCCCCGGCGGCGGTGCCGGTCGGGGTACCGGCCGGTGCGGCCTTCGCGGCGTGCCCGGCGTTCCCGGCGTTCCCGGCGGGACCGGGGTCGCGTGGTGGTACCACGGTGCCTCCTTTCCTGAGGGTGGTGACGACGGGAAGGACACAACCCGACGACCCTGCGAAGAGGCGGAGAACTTCCTGAGAGGTTCCTGAGAGCCGGGGCCGCAGCCCCTGGTGGGCGCGTGGTCAGGGGTGAGGGTGAGAGGTGGGTGAGAACACCGGTCGGGTACCGCCCGGGGAGGGGCGGACCGGCGACAGGGGTAGCACCGGCGGCGGACGGGTAGCGGACCGCACGACAGGCCTGACCGGCGAGAACGCCGCGGGCCGGACGGGGGGACGATGCAGACCTTCCTGCCCCAACCCGGGTTCGCCGAGTGCGCGCGGGCGCTGGACGACCGCAGGCTGGGCAAGCAGCGGGTGGAGACCATGCAGGTGCTGCGGGCCCTGGTGTGGCCCGAGTACGGGTGGAAGCGCCACCCCGCCGTGGCGATGTGGCGCGGCTTCGTGCCCGCGCTGGTGGGTTACGGGGTGGCGGTGTGCCGCGAGTGGCGCCGCCGCGGGTACGCCGACTCGGTGCTGCCCTCGCTGCTGGCCTTCACCGGGAACCGCGTCCCCGAGGAGGAGGAGCTGTGGGAGCGCGACATGCTCCCGCCGTGGCTGGGCGACGACGCGCTGCACCTGTCGCACCGCTCGGCCCTGGTGTACAAGGACCCGGCGCACTACGCGCCGCTGTTCCCCGGCACGCCCGGCGGTCTGCCCTACGTCTGGCCCCGGCCGGTCTTCCCCCGGTGGCCGCTGCGGCGCGGCACCTCGGCGGCGACGCCGGTGGAGGAGGCGGCGGAACTGCTGGAGGCGGTCGCGCTCTCGGACGGGCAGGCCGCCGCCCTGGAACGGCTGGTCGAGGGCCGCAGCGCGTCGCTGCGGCTCACCGGCCCCGGCGACACCCTGCCCGGCCTGCTCGCCGGGCTGTGCACGCCCGGCGAGACGCTGTGGCTGGTGCCCGGGACGCCGCCGCCCAGGCCGCAAGGGAGTGGCGCCGCCGCCCCGGGCTCCTCGGAGGCGGTGGGGCGGACCAGCCGCTCGACCGCGCGGCAGCCCGGCCCCGAGGACGAGGCGGCGATGCGCGAGGAGGTCGGCGAACCCGAGTTCCGGTTCCGCCGGGTCCCTCCCGGGGAGGGGGCGGAGGCTCCCGTGCCGCCCGGGGCCGGTCTGGTCGTCCTGGACGGCGCCGAACTGCCCGAGCCGAGATCGGCCCCGCTGGTGCTGCGCCTGCTGCCCGCGGTGGAGGCCTAGCTGTACTGACCTGAGAGGTTAGGAACGCGGGAGGCGGGAGGGCCGCTGATCGCGGTGTGGAACCGGTGGTGATTGTAGTGATGCAACCACCCGGGGAACGCCTCCCGCCTTTCGCTCTCGGATTGGTAGGGGCGGGCGTAGGCCCATTCGTCGGCCAGGGTGCGATGGAAGCGCTCCACCTTGCCGTTGGTCTGGGGCCGGTAGGGGCGGGTGCGTTTGTGCTTGATGCCCTGGCCATAGAGCAGGCCGCGCCACAGGTGGGACGTATAGCAGGCCCCGTTGTCGGTTAGCACCCGCTCCACCACGACCCCCGCTGAGACGAAGTAGGCGTGCGCTCGCTCCCAGAACCCGGTGGCGGTCTCCTTTTTCTCATCGGCCAGGATCTCGGTGTAGGCCAGGCGGGAGTAGTCGTCGATGGCGGTGTGCAGGTAGCCGTAGCCCAGCTTGGGGTTGCCGTGGTTGTTGCGCGGGGCGTGCGCGGTGGTGGTGCGATTGCGGCGGCCTTGAGCGCGTCCCTGGGTACGGTGTCCGCCCCCGGCGGGGATGTTGCCGAGCTTTTTGATGTCCACATGCACGAGCTCGCCCGGTCGAGCGCGCTCGTAGCGGCGTACTACCCGGTGAGTGGCCCGGTCCAGGTGGGACAGTCGGGGCATGCGGTAGCGGGTCAGGATCCGGTGCACGGTCGAGGGATGCATGCCCAGGTGGCCGCCGATGCGGGCCGGGCCCCATCGGCGGGTGCAGCGGAGTTTGATCACGCGGCGTTCGCGGCGGGCGGGGGTGCGCTGGGGTGAGCGGTGCGGGCGACTGGAGGCGTCGTCCATCCCGGCCTGGCCTTGGGTGCGGTAGCGGTCGGCCCAGCGTTTGGCGGTGGTGGTACTGGTCTGGAAGCGTTCGGCGGCACGCCTGAGCGGCCAGTCGTCTTCGACCACGCAGCGGGCCAACGCCAGGCGCCCTGCGGGTGTGAGTGTGGCGTTGGCGTGGGTAGTGTGGGGCATCGAGGGCCTTCCGGTTCGGTGGTAGATGTCGCAATCCACACCGATACCGGAGGCCCTCTTTGTGTGTGTCAGGCGGGGTGGGTGTTACCAACCTCCGTGGTCAGTACACCTAGCACCGTTCCCGGGGAGGGCGCTCACCCCTTCCGGTGCTTGGGGCACAGTGGTCCCGGGCAGGTGACCGCGACAGCGACGCGGTCGCCCGCGTCACCGACAGCGCACACGGAAGGGTGGCACATGGATTCCGCGAGTGGACGAGCCGAGGGCGCGGCGAAGGAGGGAGCGAAGGCCGGGGCCGCGCGTGCGCGCGCACGCTCCGCACCGCGCAGGCCCGGCCCGAGCAAGGCGGAGTTGGAGGCGGCCCGGAACAGGCTGGTCCCGGACGTGATCGCCGAGGACCTGAGCGTGCTCTTCTGCGGGATCAACCCCGGCCTGACCTCGGGCGCGGTCGGGCACCACTTCGCCAAGCCGGGTACGCGCTTCTGGCCCTCCCTGCACGGGTCCGGCTTCACCCCGCGCCAGCTCAGGCCGGATGAGGAGGACGAACTGCTGTCCCTGGGCCTGGGCATCACCAACGTCGTCGAGCGGGCCACGGCCCAGGCGGACGAGCTGGACCGGGAGGAGTACGTGGAGGGCGGGCGCAGGCTGCGGGAGAAGGTCCTGCGGTGGCGGCCCCGGTGGCTGGCCGTCCTGGGCGTGACGGCCTACCGGGAGGCCTTCGCCGAACGCCGCGCGGCAGTGGGTCCCCAGGACGCGGAGATCGGCGGCGCCCGGGTGTGGCTGCTGCCCAACCCCAGCGGCCGCAACGCGCACTGGCAGCTGGGGCCGCTCATCGGGGAGTTCGCGCGCCTGCGACGCGCCGCCGGGCTGCCGGACCGGTCCGGCGGAGCGGCCTGACCCTTAGGCGGTCCGGCCCGCCGAAGCGCCCCACCACGTCAGAGGGCGCGCCGACCGGCATCCGCCGCCCCCGGTCCCGCGGGGCCAGGGTCGGCCAGGACCGGCGAACGCCTCACAGCGCCCGGCTCGCGCGGGAACGCGGACCGCCCGCCCCGGCCCGCCGGAACACCGGCCGTGCCGGGGCCCGCGCCCTCCTGTCCGGCGCCGACCGGCATCCGGCCCGCTCAGCGCGGGGACAGCCCGCGTTCGGCCAGGGCCTCGCGCAGTATCCGCACCGCCTTGGGCCCGACCCCGTGCAGCGCGCCCAGCTCGGCCCCGGTGAGCGCGGCGACCTGTTCCAGGGTGGTCAGTCCGGCCCCCGCGAGCGCCCGGGTCGCCGGTGCGCCGATGGCCCTGGGCAGGTCCCCCACCTCACCCGGGACCGCGGACGCGGCTGCCTCGGCCGACGCCGCCAACCGCTGGGGCGCACGGGACAGCCAGGCCCGCCGGACCAGGGCGTTGAGGTCCTGGCCGTTCACGTCGGCCAAGGGCACGCCGAAGCCGACGGGCCTGCCCGCCCGCACCCACCGCTCCCCGGTCGGGTGCGCGGCCACCGCGGCCTCGGTCTCGGCGTCCGGGAGGCGGAGCAGCACCCGGCCGTCCCCGCTCACCGAGGCGAAGACCCTGCCGCGCACCGAGAACGCGACCGTGCCGGAGCGGGTGCCCTCCTCGACCTCCGGGAGGGCGAGCGCGGCCTTGCGCAGCTGGGACAGAGTGGTCATGGGGCCGATGCTAGACGCCCCCGCCGACATACGACCGGTGCGCGCCCGGACCGGGCGGGCCCCGTCGGCGCATGACATCTGTCATGCCCGGCCCGTGCGGAACGCGGAGGGAACTCGTGACCCGCGGCACCCTGCGGCGATCACACTCCGTACTAGCGTCGAACCATGCACAGCAACGACGGCCGCGCTCCCCGGGCTCCCCTTCCGCAGACGGAGGCCCCCCTCCCCGCACCCTCGGGTGCGGGGAGGGCGCAGGCGCCCGCGCGCACACCCTCCGGCCCGGCCGCGCCGCACCCGCGCCGCCGCGGCCCGTGTCCCCTCCCGCCGGGCGTGGAGTACCACCGGGTACTCGCCGGGGACAGGCGCCGGATCGGCCGGGGAGTCCTCGCGATCGCGCTCCTGGTGGCCGGGCTGTTCGCCTCCAACATCGTTCTGGCCGTGGCCGCCGCCTTCGCCGACAGCCTGATGGGCAGGACCAACCCGACCTTCGGCGGCACCGACTACACACCGCTCTTCCTCGCCGCGAACCTGGTGTCGATCGCCCTGCTCATCCCGTGGAGCATGCTGCTCCAACGGTGGCTCTACGGGGTGCGCGGCCCTTCGCTGCACTCGGTGCTGTCGAGTCTTCGCTTCGACCTGCTCGGCCGGGCGCTCCTGTTCATCGGCCCCCTCTGGCTGTTCCTCTCGTTCATCGGCCCCGCCGTCATGCCCCTGCGCGAGGTCCACTGGTCCACCGCCACACTCCTCACGGTCCTCGCCGTCAACCTCCTGTTGACGCCCCTCCAGGCGGCGGGTGAGGAGTACGGTTTCCGCGGGCTCGTGTTCCGCGTCGCCGGAAGCTGGGGGCGCGGCCCGCGTACGGCGCTGTTCCTCGGCGTCCTCGTCTCCGGTCTGGCGTTCACCGCCGTCCACCTCTCGACCGATCCGTGGTTCAACCTCTGGTGCCTCACGCTCTCCGTCAGCCTGGCCGTCGTCACCTGGCGCACCGGCGGCATCGAGATCGCGGTCGTCGTCCACGCTCTGCACAACACACTCGCCGCCCTGGTCCTCACGGTTCTGCACGCCGATCCGAACCCCGCGCTCGACCGTTCGGCGGGTACCGGGTCCGCTGCCCTGGCCGTGCTCTGCGTCGCCGTCGCGGCCGTCGCGGCGGTGGTGTGGTGGCGCACGCGCGGGACGGGACCGGCCCTGACCCCCTCCGGCCCGTGACCGGCGCGGGTATGACGGGAGAATCACGTCCATGAGCAATCCGCCGCTGGTCGGCGCGCGCAGGTTCGAGACCTACGTGCGCTGGTCCACCTACCTGGCCGTCGCGACTCCGGTCGGAACACTCCTCCGGAGCGCGGTGGAGGCCGACCGGCTCACTGGAGCTCCCCTGACCGCGCTGGTCGCGGCGGCCGTGCTGTGCCTGCTCCTGGTCGGCGGGAACGTCCTCGTCACCAAGTGGAGCATCGACACCGTCGTCGGACGCGCGCGGGGGTTCCCCGTCACCGCCGTCGTCGGGTGGGCCCTGGTCCTGGCGGCGTTCGTCGCCGTGGCCCTGATGCTTCCCCTTCCCGCGATGGACATGACGGTCGCGGCGGCGATCGCCTCGGCGGCCGCGAGCCTCGCACCGGCCCTCCACGCCCGCCGGGCGCTGCTGCTCCACGCGGCGGCGCTGGTGCTGAACACCGCGCTCGTGGGATTCGCGGACGTCGTGGTCCTGCTGGTCGGGGCGCTGATGATCAGCGCCGTCCTGTGGTTGTGCTGGTCCAGCGCGTGGATGCTGCGGGTGCTGCTCGAACTCCAGGCGGCCCACGAGGACCGCGCCGCGCTCGCCCTGGCCAACGAACGCCTGCGCATCTCCCGCGACCTGCACGACGTGTTCGGCCGCACCCTGGCCGCGATCGCGGTCAAGAGCTCGCTGGCCTCCGAACTCGTCCAGCGCGGTCACGGCGAACGGGCCGCGACGGAGATCTCCGCGATCCGCGGACTGGCCGAGGAGGCGGGCACCGAGGTCCGCCGCGTCGTGCGCGGCGAGCTGCGCACAACCTGGGAGGACGAGGTCTCGGGCGCCCGTTCTCTGCTCAGGTCCGCCGGTATCCGCTGCACGGTGACCGGGGATCCCGTCCCCGAGCGGTGCGCGGAGCCCCTGGCGTGGGTCGTGCGCGAGGGCGTCACCAACCTGCTGCGCCACGCCTCGGCCACCCAGGTCACCCTCGCGACCGCGAACGAGGACGGGGAGGTGCACCTGACCGTCGCCAACGACGGAGCCGGTCCCCCGCGGTCCGCGCGGGACGGCGAGGGCACCGGGCTGCGCGCGATGTCCGAGCGCCTGCACGCGCTCGGCGGGCACGTCACGGCGCGCCGTGACGGAGACTGGTTCCTGCTCGACGCCGTGCTCCCGCTTCCGAAGGACGCCCCCAGATGACACGCATCCTCGTCGCCGACGACGAACACCTCATCCGCGACGCCGTCGCCGGACTGCTCGACCTGGAGGAGGACTTCGAGGTCGTCGCCCAGGCGGCCTCCGGCGACGAGGCGCTGGCCATGGCCCTCAAACTCCGCCCGGACGTGGCCCTGCTCGACCTGCAACTGCCCGGCCCCGACGGCATCGAGATCGCCCGCAGGCTCGCCACCGAGCTGCCCGGATGCCGGTGCGTCATCGTCACCTCCCACGGCCGCCCCGGCTACCTGAAGTCGGCGCTCGCGGCGGGTGTGAGCGGCTTCCTGCCCAAGACCGTGTCCTCGCGCACCTTCGCCGAGGTCGTGCGCAAGGTCGCGGCCGGAGGCCGCTACGTCGATCCCGAACTCGCGGCCGAGGCGATCAGCGCGGGCGACTCCCCGCTCAGCCCGCGCGAGGCCGACGTGCTGGCCCTGGCCCGCGACGGCGCACCCGTGGAGGAGATCGCCCGGCGCGTCTCGCTCTCGCGGGGGACGGTGCGCAACTACCTCGCGGCCGCCGTCGCCAAGCTCGACGCCGCCAACCGGCACGAGGCCGCGCACATCGCCGCCGAACACGGCTGGATCTGAACGGAGCGGTTCACCGCGCCCGCCGGGGACTCAGTTGCCGCGACCCGCGTCCGGGCCGCGACGGGACCGGAGCCCGGCGCACGCCGACCCGGCGATGCCCTCCGCGCCCGCTAACCCCGGGCAGCGGCCAGCAGGACGTCCACCAACCGGTCGGCGGCGTCGGGACGCCCGTGCTCGCGGGCCCGCTCCGCGATCTGCGCGCGCCGCCGCGGGTCGGCCAGCAGCGGTTCCACCGCCGCCTGGAGCCCCTGGGCGTTGACCTGGTCCAGCAGGGCCACCGCCGCGCCCGACTCCTGGAGGTGGCGGGCGTTGTGGCGCTGCTCGTCCCCCGCCGACGAGGCCAGCGGAACGAACACGGCGGCCTTGCCCAGCGCGGTCAGCTCAGCGATCGTCCCCGCGCCGCTGCGGGAGACCACCACGTCGGCCAGCGCCAGCACGTCGGGGAGTTCGGGGCCGACGAAGTCCGTCAGGTGGTACCGCTCGGCGAGGCCGGGCGGGAGCTGGGCGGCGCTGCGGCGCGCCTCCTCCAGGTTCGCCGGTCCGCACTGGTGCACGACGTTGGCGCGCGCGAGCAGCCAGGGCAGGATGTCGCGGATCATGCCGTTGATCTGCACGGCGCCCTGCGCCCCGCCCGTGACGTAGACGGTGGGCAGCGAGGAGTCGTAGCCGGTGAACCCGAGCGCCTTGGGCGCCCGGTCGGCCTGCCCGGTCAGCACCTCGGGGCGCACCGGGTTGCCGGTGATGACCGCGCTGTCGCGCGCGGAGTCGGGGAGCAGCTCGGTCGTGGACGGGGAGGACACCGCCACACGGGCCGCGACACGGGCGAGGACCTTGTTGGCCAGGCCCAGCCGGACCGTCTGCTCGTGCACCACGAGGGGACGGCGGCACATCTTCGCGGCCAGGCCCACGGGCACGGCCACGTAGCCGCCGGTGGCCAGCACCACGTCGGGGGCGAAGTCCGAGACCAGCGCGCGGGCCTGCGCGACGCCCCGGGGGACGTTGCTCATGTCCTTGATGTTGGCCCGGGAGGCGAGTTTGAGGGGGTTCTTCGAGCGCCGGATCTTGCCGGTCGCGACCGACTCGAAGGGGATACCGTTGGCGGCGGCGACCCGGGACTCCAGGCTGTCCGCCGTGCCCACCCACAGCACGCTCAGGGCGACCCCGGCCGCCGCCAACCGGTCACGCAGCGCGCGGACGGCGGTGAGGGCCGGATAGGTGTGCCCGCCTGTTCCTCCTCCGGTCACGATCAGGCGCATGTCCCGTGCAGGGGGGTTGCCGCTGTTCACCAGTTCCTCCCGGAGGATGCCCCGGAGCGGGGCCGCAAGAAGCTACCGACAAAGAAAAGGGCCACACGGAGCGGCGCGGCGCTCGTCCTGTGCCCAACAGCACCGTAGCCGCCGCCGGACCCGTCCCGGTACGCCCCCCGCTCCAGCCGGGGTGGGGACGGCCACACCGGCCCCCGCGCGGGCGGGACGCGGCCGTGGTCCGCCCACCGCTCCGGCGTCCCTTCCGCCGAACGGAGAACGGCACCCGCGGGGAAGGGAGAGCGCGGGGAAGGCGCGGAACGTGTCCGGCCGTCGAATCGGCGTTCCCGGAAACAGTGGCGCGGCACCGACGCGCCGCGCGGGAGGGGTGGGGCCCGGGAGCCTCACGGGCGGGCGGTGGTTCAGCGAAGCGCGCAACGGAGGCACACGTCCGACCCTCCTCCCGCTCGCGGTGCCGCCGCACACGCGGACCCCCGAAAACGAGCTTCGCGAAGCAATTCCGCGACGCACGGCAACCCACCTCACCAGCACGTCTTCCGGAGGAAAGGACAGGAACACCCACCGCCATCCGGGCACACATAAACCACACAGGCCACCTCCGGCAACATTCGATATTGCCGATAAGTACTTTCACCAGAAAATGCACGTGCAGAATATCGAGCACCATTACAAAGGGACCAAAAGAAGTTTCAACAATCCCAGCAGGGCACACATATAGGCGAGAGCAATAAACGGGGGCACTTCCCAAGGATCCGCCGGTGAGACTCTGTGTTCTGGGCTCCATCCATCTGAGCAGCGACGGACGCCGCGTCACCCCGACCACGGGCAAGGAACGCGCGCTCCTCGCCGCCCTGGCACTGACGGGCCCGGGACGGCTACCCCTTCGGGAGCTGGCCGACCGGCTCTGGAACGGCTCTCCCCCGGAGGGCTACCGCAGCACACTGCACACCTACGTCACGCGCCTGCGGGGCAAGATCGAGGCGGCCGGGCTGGACCGCGGCATCCTGACCCACACCGCCGAGGGCTACCTGCTGCGCCTCCCCGCCCAGGCGCTGGACTGGGAGCGCTTCCGGAGCCTGCGCTCACGCGCCCGCGCCCTGCACCAGGCGGGCCGCTCCGCCGAGGCGCGCGCGGCCCTGGAGGAGGCGCTGGCGCTGTGGAAGGGGCCCGCGCTGCCCGGTGTGGGCGGACGCTGGGTCGAACAGCTGCGCGTGTCCATGGAACGCTCCCACCAGGACGCGCTGGCGGTGTGGGCCTCGCTGGCCATCGCCGAGGGCGACCACGCGGAGGCGGTGGAGGTCCTGGGTTCGGCCCTGGTCGCCTACCCCGTCAACGAGTCCCTGCACGGCCACCTCCTGCACGGGCTGCACGCCCTGGGCCGGACGGCCGACGCCCTCGCGGCCTACCAGCGGTTGCGGGAGCGGCTGTCGGAGGAGCTGGGCGTGGACCCCTCCCCGGCGCTGCGGCGGCGGTTCGAACTGCTGCTGCGGGCCACCGCCGGTCCGGTCGGGGACGGTGGGTCGGACGGGGACGGCGGGTCGGACGGGGTCGGCGGGTCGCAGGCCCCGCCTCCCGCGGCCGGGAGGCCGCGCACGATCGTGGACAACCTGGCGCGCGAGCCCCGGCACTTCCGGGGGCGCACCGCGCAGACCCGCCTGCTCTGCTCGCGGCTGCGGGAGACGGAGTCCGGTTTCGCGCACCTGTGGGTCGTCTGCGGGATGGCGGGGGTGGGCAAGAGCCAACTGAGCCTGCACGTGGCCCATCGCGTCAAGGACCTCTACCCCGACGCGCGGCTGTCGGTGGACCTGCGCGGGCACGACGAGCGGGCCGCTCCGCTGAGCGCGGAGGAGGCCCTCACCGAACTCATGCGCCTGCTGCGCGTGCCGGTGCCGCCCACCGTGCTGAGCCTGGCCGAACGCGTCGCTCTGTGGCGCGAGCACACGCGGTCGATGCGCCTGCTGCTCCTCCTGGAGGACGCCGCCAGCGCCGAACAGGTCCTTCCGCTGCTCCCCAGCGGGACCCGGTGCGCGGTCGTGATCACCAGCCGCTTCTTCCTCCCGGAGGTGGAGGGCGCCGACCACCTGCCGCTCGGGCTTCCCTCCGACGAGGAGTGCACCGAGATGTTCACCGCCGCCCTCGACCGGCCGTGGGGCGAGGAGGAGGCCGACACCCTCGCCGAGATCATCGACCGGTGCGACAGGCTGCCGATAGCCGTCGGGCTCGTGGCGAACCTGGCCCAGTTCCATCCGTCGTGGTCGCCGCGCGACCTGCTGCACCGGCTGCCCTCACCGTCCTTCCCGGGACTGAGCGCCTTCCGGGTGGGGGGTCGGGACCTCTCACGCATCTTCGACGTGTCCGTGGACGCCATGGACCCGAGGGCCCGTGACGCCTTCCTCCTGCTCGGCCTGCACCCCACCCGCGGTATGGACGGGCGGGTGGCGGCGGCGCTGGTCGGCCCCGACGAGCACGCCTCACGGCAGGCCCTCATGGACCTGGTGAGCGCCCACCTCCTGAACGAGCCCGAACCCGATCGCTTCGAGATGCACGCCCTGCTCCAGGTTCACGCCCGCCACCGCGCGCGCGACGGTCTGTCCCCGGAGCGGGCCCATGCGGCCAAGCAGAGGATGCACGCGGCCTACCTGTCGTTGACGAGCCTGGCCGACCGGGCCCTGCACCCGCACCGGCCCGGGCGCGACGACCACGAGCCACTTCCCATCGGGGAGCGATGGCCGGAGGAGAGGGCCATGGCGTGGTTCCGGCGCGAACTGGCGACCGTGCTCACCATGCTGTCGGAGGCGGACCGGCACGGCGCGGGCCGCACCGCCCTGCGACTGGCGCGGGTGGTGTGCGACCACATGGACGCGCACGGTCCCTGGTCCGAGGCGGTCACCCTGCACACCGCCATGGTGGAGTGGGCACGCGATCAGGGGGAGGACCGTGAGCGGGCCAGGGCCCACTTCGACCTGGCCCGCGCCCTTCTGCGCGTGGGAGAGGTGGACCGCGCCGGAGAACACAGCCGTTCGGCCCATGAGCGGTGGTCCGAGGCGGGGGACGTCCTGGGACAGGCGTGGGCCGTGGCCCAAGGGGCGATGATCTCCTACGTCGCCAACGACTACGCGGGCAGCCGGGCCCTCGTCGAACGGGCTCTGGAGACGTTCGAGGCGCGCGGACACCGCCCCGGAATAGTGTTCTGCCTGCGTGTGCGCGGGCTGTGCCACTTCGCCGTGAGCGCGTCCCACGAGGCGATCGCGGACTTCAGTGACGCGTCGACCCTGCTGGAACGCTCACAGGACCAGCAGTTGCTCATGGAGATGCAACTGAACCTGGCGGGCGCGTTCCAACAACTGGGGTACCACCACCAGTCCTGGTCGCTGTGCGAAAAGGTCCTGGTGACCGCCCGTCGGCGCGGTGACAGGCGCAGGGCGGCCGTCGCTCTGACGAATCTGGGCAAGCTGTCCCTGCACCGGGAGCGGCCGGAGCAGGCCGTATCGCGTCTTCAGGAATCGTTGAAGATCCTCGAATCCTTCGGAGACCCCTGGGCCAAGAGCACGATCCTGACGAACCTGGGCACAGCACACGCCGCAGCCAACCAGCCGGACCAGGCCCGCCTCTGCTTCTGTCGCGCTCTGGCAATGCGCGGGTTCATCACTCCTCCGGCGCGGACCGAGTCTCTACTGGGCCTGGCCCGACTGGAGGGGACGGCCGGACGGCACCATGACGTGGTAACCCACCTGCGCCAGGCCGCCTCGACGGCGCGGCAGCACGGTCTGCGCAAGGAGCACGCCACAGCCCTGCTCGCTCTGGGCCAACACCTCAGTGTCCACGGTGAGCGGAGCGAAGCGAATGCGTGCCTGCGCCAGGCCGCGGAAATCTTCGAGGTACTTCAGGCTCCCGAGGCTCAGATCACCCGGTCGCTGCTCGAAACTCTGGGCAACACATAACGGACCGGATTTTTCTGGCGCGCGCACCCGTCGCCAAAGATAGGATTTGGCATGCTCAGAGCCAGCTCGGTACTCGTTCACCGGTCTGCGTGCTTATAGCACGGCAAGTGGCGGGACGCCCAGAGGCCACTGGAACGCCCCGCCCTCACCGAACACCTCACGATTCCATAGCAGCGCGATCTAAACGATGCAAGAACCGACAAAGAAAGAGTCCGATGAGCTCTCCTACTGTAGCCGCGCTTTCGGTCCTGGTCGCAATGACCTGGCTGGTTATTTGGGGTGCTCCCCTTATCCCTGCGGCGACATCTGCCTAACCCCTTAGGCGCATTCGAGAGGGGCCCGCCGCCCAAAGCGGCGGGCCCCTCATACTGCATCAAACCGTGTCCTGACTGGCCATGACCTCGCATTCTTGCATAAGCGAACGCATTAGCACGTGCATATGCAAGACACAAACCTCGCCCGGGACTAACCCGAACGATCAGCAAGTTGCCCTTCGAAGAAAGAAATTCAACACTGGCTGGAGAGGACTGAAACCCGGCTCACCAGGAGCCCCTTACACACCATTTGTCACAGGTGTTTTAGGAGACCACGTGGACTCCCCCGGTCACACCTCCCCGACCAACGACCCAAGCGCCCGGACCAACACCGTGCGCGGCGACATCAGCGGAACCGCCGTCCAGGTCGGCTCGCTCCGCGGGGACGTGAACCTGCACCTGGCATCCGCGGCCGACCGCGTCCCCCGCCAACTCCCCGCCGCGCCCGCCGTCTTCGTGGACCGGCCCCATCCGATGCGGGCGCTGGAGGCGGCCGTGTCGCGCGCCCACGCCCGGGGCCGCCACGCACTGGTGGTGATCACGGGCTCGGCGGGGGTGGGCAAGTCCGCGCTGGCGGCGGAGTTCCTGCGCGCGCACCCGGAACTGGGCGGAGGCGGACAGCTGTTCGTGGACCTGCACGGCTTCTCCCCCGGACAGCCCGCCGACCCCCACGACGTGCTGGACGTGCTGCTCCGCGCCGTGGGCGTGCAGATCGGGACGGCACCGGCGGACCTCGCCACACGCGCGGCCTGGTGGAGGTCGGCCACCGCGCACGCGCCCGTGTCGCTGCTGTTGGACGACGCCCTCTCCGCCGCCCAGGTCCGCGCCCTGCTGCCCGGGGGCGACCGCGGCACGGTGGTGGTCACCACGCGTCTGCGGCTGGCCGGGCTGCGCCTGGACGGCGGGCAGTTCGTGGACCTGCATCCGATGACGGGGGCCGAGGGGGTGGCCCTGCTCTCCGAACTCAGCGGCCGCTCCCCCGCCGGAGAGGCCGACCGGAAGGCCATGCACGGCGTCGTCACCCTGTGTTCGGCACTGCCGGTGGCCGTGTGCACGGTCGCCGTCGACCACGGCACCCGCAGCCGGACCTGGCGGGACACCGAGCGGCGCCTGCGCTCCGCCCCCCGTCGGCTCGACCACCTGGACACCGCGAGCAGGGAAATGGGTATGGACGTGTCCGTGCGCAACGCCTTCGACCTGTCCTACGCCTCCCTCCCGGTCTTTCCCGCCCTGCTCTACCGGCGTCTGGCCTGGCACCCGGGCCCCGACGTCACCGGTGAGCTGGCCGCCCACCTCACCGGCCGCCCGGCGGCCGAGTGCGAGGCGGGGCTGGCCGCCCTCACCCGCCACCACCTGCTGACCGAGCACAGCGCCGAACGCTTCTCCTTCCACGACCTGCTGCGCCTGCACGCCGCGGAGAAGGCCGAGGCCGAGGAGGACTCCGGCGCCCGCCACCGGTCGCTGACGCGGCTGGTGTCCGGGTTCGCCGACCTGGCGGTGTCGGCCGACGCCGTGCTGCGGCCCTACGCGGGCAACCGGGCGGTGCCGGGCTCACCCTTCACCGACGCCGCGCAGGCCACGGCCTGGCTCAACCGGGAGCGCGACAACCTCGCCGCCCTGGCCGAACTGGCGCCGCGGCTGGGAGCGCACGAGCACGTGCCGCGCCTGCTGGACGGCCTGTGGTCGCTGTTCCTGCACCACGGTCAGGCGCGGTTGTGGCTGCGTGCCGCCGCGCCCGTGCTCGGGGAGTCCTCGGCCGACCTGGAGGAGACGACGGTCGCACGGCTGCTGAACAACCGCGCGCTGGTGCACAGCCACCTCGCCGGTGTCGAGGAGGCGATGGCCGACCTGGACGCCGCCGAACGGGTCTGGCGGCGCCACCAGGACCTGGAACGCCTGGCCCAGACCCAGCAGCGCCGGGGCATCGTGGCCTTCCAGAACCACCTCCCCGGGCAGGCCGCCGACCACCTCGCCCGGGCCGTGGCGACGGACGAGCGGACCGGGGTCGCCCACAACCTGGCCATCAGCCTGTTCATGCTCGGCCGGGCCCGCCACGCCCTCGGGGACCTCGGCCCGGCCCGCCTGGCCCTGGAGCGCGCCCTCCCCCTCCTGGACGGGGACGCCTACAACCAGGCCCGGACCAGGATCGTCCTGGGCACCGTCCTCGCCGCCATGGAGGAGTTCGCGTCCGCATCGGCGGAACTGGACCGGGCGCTGGAGGTGATGCGCGAGCGCGGCTCGGCCTCCGGCCAGGGCAAGGCCCTGGAGGCGATCGGGGAACTCGCCGAACGCCGCGGGGAGCCGGGCCGGGCCCGCGAGGCCTACGAGCGGGCGGTGGAGCTGCTGCTGCCGACGGACCCGGCCAGACTGCGTGTGGAGGAACGCCTGGAGGCGTTGGGATGACCCCGTCACCGGGGTTCGGCTCGCACCCACACCTCGTGGACGGGCGGCCCTCCCGGGACGGGGGCGGGTTCCGGGGCGGGGGCGCCGTCTCCGCCGGTGTCGGGTGGTGGGGGGACGGACGGGTTCCGTGCGGACCTGAGCACGGTGTCGGGGAGCGCTGCCGGGTCGCGACCGCTGACCAGCCACGCGTACACGAGGGCCGCGGCCGCGACCGTCCCCCACCGGTCCGCGCCGCGAGCGGCGCCTCCGGCGGGGGCGACCGGTGTGACGAGGACGAGCCCCCGGGGGGTGGCCAGGACGCCCCGGCCGTCGGGGCCGTGCACAGCGGCCACCCGGCAGCCCGGGTGGGCGCGCAGCAGTGCGAGCCCCGTCTCCCGCGGCGAGGGGGACACGCGCCCGCAGCGGCACAGGAGGACGTCGGCGATGTCCGGCCGCTCGGACGGGTGGCACGGGTCGGCGATGAGAGGGGCGTCCAGCCCGGCGGGGAGGTGCCCCCGGAGCGGGTCGGGGGCGCCCGGCACCGCGAGGACGCGTTCCCGGCGCGGAGCGCAAGTCCTCGTTCCCACGGGAAGGCTCTCCGGGAACGGATCGGGAGCCCCCGCTCCCGCGGGAAGGAGCCCCCGGGACGGGTCGGCGGTGAACGCGTGCTCCCCGGCGTCGGCGGCCGCCGTGTGCCGGGCCCGTACCGGGGAGGCCTCCGGGGTCACGCCGCCCACCCGCGCATGTCCCAGCCCAGCGGACGCAGCGGGCGCGCGGCGGGCAGGATGTCGGGTTCGTCCAACCCCAGGACCTCGTAGAGCACCGCGCGCGTGCGCTGGGCGAAGCGGCCGGGGTGGGAGGTGATCCGCGCGGCCACGGCGCGCAGCGCCTCCCGCTCGGCGGCCTCCACGGAGCGCAGGGCCCGGCCCACGAGCGGGGCGTCCCCGCGCACGGCCGGAAGGGTGCGCAGAACCTGCCCCATGGGCGAGGCCGTGTCCACGTCCGCCCGCCCGTCGTCGGCCACCAGCACGGGCCGTCCGGTCAGGGTGGCGTAGACGGTGGTGGAACCGTGGTCCCCCACCACCGCGTCGGCGGCGGCCAGGGCGCTGGCCCATTCGGCGTCGACCGGCACCACCTCCAGCCCCTGGGCGATGAGCGGGCCCAGCCACTGGTGCACCTGCCAGTCGCCGTGGGCGGCCCACACGTTCGGGTGCACGAGCAGACCGACCCGGCAGGACGCGGACACCGCGTCCACGACCAGGCGTCCGAGCAGGGTTCGCCGGGACCCCAGCAGCGACGAGGGCCCCCAGGTGGAGGCCGCCACCACCCACACGTCGTCGGGGCCCAGACCGAGCTGGGACCGGCACCACGGGCGCCGCTCCAACGAGGCCAGGATCCGGTCCGCGGCGGCGTCCCCCACGACGCGGGCGCCGCCGACCGCCTCGGGGCACGCGGAGGCCAGGCGCAGGGCCTCGTCGTCGTGGGCGAGCGCGATCCGCTCCGCGACCAGGCGGCCGTCCCGGACCAGGCCCTCGCGTCCCAGGCCGTAGGTGGCGCGGGCGAGCAAGCCCTGTCCGCCCAGGTGGGCGGGGGTGAGCTTGTTGAAGCCGACGCCGTGAGAGAACAGCACCACGGGCGCGTGGACCCGGTCCAGGACGCGGCTGGCGCTGGCCGCCAGGGCGAGGTCGAAGCGGGTGTTGACCGCCTGCTGCCAGGGCACCACCACGACCCCGGCCCGCGCCAGCCAGGCGGCGAGCCCGGCCCCGAACACCTGGTCGGGCGCGACCGTGAAGACCACCTGCACGCGCGGGTCGGAGGCCACGGTCGCCACCGGGTCCATCAAACGCTGCGCGTCGGCGACCGTGCACGCCACGGCCAGCACCCGGCGGCACCCGCCCCAGGTGGTCCACCGCCCCGCGTCCATCCCGATCGGCGCGCGGGCCCATTCCGAGTTCCCCATCCGAAGCTCCCTTCCAGCGGATTCCGCACGGATGCGGCCGTCACCGTGAGGATGGGAGGGCGGACTCGACGCACCGCTGGACGTCCCGCTGGACGGCCGCGGACGCGGTACTGGACCGCGGCCGCGGCCCGGGGCTTCCCTGGGCCCGCCGCGTCCCGTGGTCCGGGGCGGAGGGGCCGTGTGCGGCGCTGTCGCGTCTTTTACAACGTGAGAAAACCAGCCTCCACATGATGAGACCACGGTCACAGCGGCCTGCCCGGACACGGAAACCCGACTGGAGGAACCCTGACCGGAGCGGCTCCGGAGCGCGCGATCGGGAGAGTTCCCGGGCGGAAGCGTCGCACGGAGAGCCGTCACGTGCTGTATAACGATAGAAAAATCGCCGGAGAACGCACGGATGCGTGTGCAGGCGGACGGTCGTCGGGACGGCGACGGCGGCGGGAGGCCAGCGGGCGGCGCGGGAACGCCGCCGGGGCGGCGGGGACGCGCACGGTCGTGCACGTGTGCACCATGTGCGGAGGAGACGCTGTGGCCATCAGCCTGAAGGACGTCGCGGAACACGCGGGCGTCTCGGTCAAGACGGTGTCCAACGTGGTCAACGGCTACCGCCACGTCACACCCGCCACCCGCCAGCGCGTGCAGCAGGTCATCGACGAACTCGGCTACCGGCCCAACCTGACCGCGCGCCACCTGCGCAAGGGCCGCACCGGCATCATCGCGCTGGCCCTGCCCGAGCTGGGCAACCCCTACTTCGCCGAACTCGCCGACGCCGTGATCAACTACGCCGCCGGACTCGACCTCATCGTCCTCCTCGACCACACCTACGGCCGCAGGGACCAGGAGGTGCTGTTCGCGCAGGGCTTCCGCGCCCGGCTGATCGACGGGCTGATCCTGAGCCCGATCGAGCTGGAGAACGAGGACCTGCTCGCGCGCGGGCACGACGCCCCCCTGGTCCTGCTGGGCGAGCGCGAGTACGAGGCACCCTACGACCACATCGCCATCGACAACGTGGCCGCCGCCCGCACCGCCACCCGGCACCTGCTCGACCTGGGCCGCCGCCGCATCGCCTTCATCGGCGCCCGCCACGGCCGCTCGCGCCAGCCCGCCCACCTGCGCCTGCGCGGATGGCGCGAGACCGTCACCGCGGCGGGGGCGGCGGCGGACGACGCCCTGGTGGCCGGCACCGACGGCTACACGCGCCGGGACGGCGCCCAGGCGATGGCCCGCCTCCTGGACTCGGGGACCGCGCCCGACGCCGTCTTCTGCTACAACGACCTCATCGCGATCGGCGCCATGCGCACGCTCACCGAACGCGGCCTGCGGGTGCCCGAGGACGTCGCGGTCGTGGGCTTCGACGACATAGAGGAGGGCCGCTACTGCACGGCGGCCCTCACCACCATCGCGCCGCACAAGCAGGCCATCGCGCGGGCCGCGGTGGACGCGCTGCTGGCCCGGTTGGAGGGCGGCGCGGAGGGCGCGGTCGAGTCGCGCCGCGTGCGCCCGGGGTTCGCCCTGGTGCCCAGGGAGAGCACGCTCGGGCGGCCGTGACTCCGCGACGAGGAGGCCCCGCCATGACCCACGAGCCCTGGACGGTCGACTTCTGGTTCGACCCGTCCTGCCCGCTGAGCTGGGTCACCGCGCGCTGGCTGCGCGGGGTCGCCCGGGAGCGCCCGGTCACGGTCCGGTGGCGGGTGATGAGCCTGTCGGTGCTCAACGAGGGCCGGGACGAGGACCCCGAGGGCGACACGGAGGGCTACCTGTGGATCCCCGCCCGCGTGTGCGCGGCGGTGCAGAGCGGCCACGGGCACGAGGCGCTCGGCCGGTTCCACGAGGCGCTGTGGACCGGGGAGGACGCCGCGGAGAGCGGGTGGATCGGCGACCTCGCCGACGCCCTGCGCCGGGCGGGGCTGCCCGGGGACCTGGCCGGGGCCGGCCTCTCCGGGGAGCACGATCCCTTCCTGCGCGCCTCCCACCACGACGCCGTGCGCCGGGTGCCCGGCGAGGTCGGAACGCCGATCCTGGCCCTGGCCGGCGCCGACGGCGCGCCGCGGGCGGTCTTCGGCCCCGTCGTCACCGAACCGCCGGGCCGGGAGGAGTCCCTGCGCCTGTGGGAGGCGGTCGTGCTCCTCACCGGCGTCCCCGGGTTCCGCGAGATCAAGGCCTGATCCCAACGGCATCGACTCCGCAGGGCTCGGGTCAGGTTCCGATGCCGGTGAGCGCGACCATGAGCGGGACGAGCGCGATGTTGACTTCCTCTCCCTCGCGAACGAGGGAGATTCCGACCGCCCCTTGGCGGGGCGGTGGCGCTGCGCGCCTCGCGGCTGCAGCTGGTTCCTGCTTCACCGACATGGCATCCCAGAGGTCTCGGCAGGCTGGCACGGTTCACCCCGAAGGGCTAGTCCATCCGCGCGTGAGAATGTTCTGGGCCGCGTTCACGTCCGCATGCGCTGTGTGCCCGCACCTGCCGCAGCAGAAGACCGATTGGCTCTCTCGGTTCTCCGCCGCGACGTATCCGCACGAGTGACAGGTCTGGGACGTGTACGCGGGATCAACCTCCACGATCCGGGTCCCGGTGCGCCGGGCCGCGTTGTGACAGGCCAGCTTGAGGCCGTGCCAGCCCTTGGCCAGAATCGCCCGATTCAACCCCGCCTTCTGACGCACGCTGACGCCGGGCACCTCAACAGTGCCTTTCGCGGAGGCCGTCATGTTCGTGGTGTTGAGCTTTTCCAGCACCACGACCGCGTTCTTGGCACACAGCGTGTGCGCGGTCTGGGCGGCGAAATCGGAGCGCCGAGCCCGCACCCGCCCGGTCAACGCGGACAGGGCGGCCCTGGTTCTGGCCCGGTTCGCCGACCCCTTGCGTTGGCGGCACAGGCGTCGGCGCAGACGGCGTTCGCGCTCGGCCTCCTTCGGGGTCTGGAACACCTGGTCGAGCAGGTCTCCATCGCTGGTGGCCACCGCCACCGCCACACCCCGGTCCACACCTACCGCGCTGTCGGGACGCTCATGTGCCTCCGGTGTGGCCTGGCCGTCCTCGCACAACAGCGACACGTACCAGTAGGCCCCGTCGCGGGAGACGGTGGCCGAACGGACCGTGCCCCGGGGTGCGCGCGACCAGCGGAACCGTACCCACCCCAGCTTGGGCAGCTCGACCCGTGCCCACCTGCGGCCCAGGCGTTCGACCTTCATCCATGCGCTGTCGGGGAAGCGGAAGGAGGGCTTCCACCGGTCCTTGGCACGCCATCGCACCTTGAACGTGCCGTGGTCCCGGCAGGCCCGGTCCAGGTCGCGCAGGGTCTGCTGGAGGATGTGGGAGGGGGCGGCCTGAAGCCAGGTCTCCTCGGTCTTGGCCTCGGCCAGTTCACGGGCCTGGAGGTGGTAGCCGCAGTAGGGCAGGCGCTGGCCGCGCCGCCAACGGGACACGGCCTCACGGCGCTGGTCAAGGCCGGTGTTCCACACCGCCCGACAGATATCGCCATAGACCTGGCACGACTCGGCCTGCTCGTCGGTGAGCGCGAGCCGGTACCGAAACCCCGTCAACATGATGAGAAAACACCTCCCCTCGAACCAGCACACACCGTAGCCACGCCCTACGACATTGCGGCGGGGGCGGCTTGCCCCGCCCTGAAGAACGGGGGGTCTGCACCGCCAACGAAACCGATCACCCCGAGCAGGACCGCGGCGAGCAGCTGCTGCTGCCGGTCCATCCCCAGCGGGAGCAGGGCGAAGACGATGGCGAGCGCGGGGGCCAGGACCCATCCCAGGGTGGCCCGGCCCCGTTCGAACCGCTCCTCGGCGGGCGAGAGCCTCTGCCGCGCCAGGTCCTCCCGCGACCGTCCGCCCAGGAGGGCCGCCTCCACGTCGGTGCGCCCGGCCGGGTCGGGCGGCGGGGAGGCGGGGGGTGGTGCGGGTGTGGTCTCCGATGACATGCGCTCTCCTTCGGTCGGTGCGCAGACCACTCTCAACGTGTGACCGCCATCACGTCCAAGATATAGTTTCTCTCAGACCCATAGACTGCGCCTATGAATCGGTGGGTGAGCTGACATGGACGCGCGGCAGCTGTCCTACTTCCTGGCCATCGTCGACCACGGAGGATTCGGCAGGGCCGCCGAGCACCTGCACATCGCCCAGCCCTCGTTGTCCCAGGCCATCGGGGGTCTGGAGCGGGAGCTGGGCGTGGACCTGTTCCACCGGGTGGGCCGGGGCGTGGTGCTGACCGACACCGGCACCCGCCTCATCGAACCGGCCCGCCAGGTGGTCCGGGACCTGGAGGCGGTGCGCGACACCGCGCGTTCGGCCCGCGGGCTGCGGCGGGGGCGGGTGGACCTGGTCTCGACGCCCTCCCCGGGGATCGAGCCGCTCACCACGCTGATGGCCTCCTTCGCGCGGGAGTACCCGCTGATGACGGTCAACGTGGCGGGGGCGTTCACCCCCGAGGAGGTGGTCCAGCACGTGCGCTCGGGGGCGGCCGAGATCGGGCTGCTGGGCTCGGCGGGCCACCCGCGCACCGCGGACCTGAGGGTGCTGCCGGTGGAGGAGCAGCCCCTGGTGCTGCTGTCCCCGCCCGAGGAGGAGGGCGCCCCGCCGGAGCGGACCGTGTCCGGCGGCACCGGTCCCGTCCCGGACCGGATCGACCGCGCGGACCTGGGCGGTCTGCGGCTGATCGCCTCCCAGCGCGGCAGCCTCATGCGCCAGATCGTGGACGACATCCTGGCGGGCGGCACCGACGCGCACCTGGCCGCCGAGGTCGACCACCGCACCTCGATCCTGCCCCTGGTGCTGTCCGGGCTCGGCCACGCCGTCATGCCCTCCTCCTGGAAGCCCATCGCCACGCGCATGGGCGCCCGGGTCCGCCTCATCGAACCGGTCTCCCGCCTGCGCGTCGTCATCGTCAGCCGCGCCTCGCGGATGACGCCCGCCGCGCAGGCCTTCCTCGGCGTCGCCGAGCACTACGCCAGGACCCGCCCGGAAGCGGAGCCGGGGGGTTCCGCGCAGGCATAGGCACCGCCTATGGGTCACATCGCCGATGCGTCTTGGACGCGGCCGGGGGCGGCGCGCTTGACTTCCGGGGAACCCGACCGACGGAGGAGACATGGCCCAGACCCGCCACTTCCGCATCGCCGCCATCCCCGGTGACGGCGTCGGGAGCGAGGTGGTCGACGCGGGCCGCCAGGTGCTCGACGCCCTGGCCTCGGCCTCGCACGGCACCCTCGGCTTCACCTGGCAGGAGTTCCCGTGGGGCTCGGACTTCTACGCCCGCACCGGCAAGATGATCGACGACGACGGCCCCGAACGGCTCAGGGAGTTCGACGCGCTCTACTTCGGCGCCGTGGGCTGGCCCACCGTCCCCGACCACGTCAGCCTGTGGGGCCTGCGGCTGCGTCTGTGCCAGGGCTTCGACCAGTGGGCCAACGTCCGGCCCGTCCACTTCCTGCCCGGCGTCACCAGCCCCCTGCGCAAGGCCGACACCACCGAACTGGACTGGGTCGTGGTCCGCGAGAACTCCGAGGGCGAGTACGGCGGGTTCGGCGGCCGCAACTTCTCCGCCCGCGGCCGGGGCGGCGAGGTGGCCGTGCAGTCGGCGGTCTTCACCGAGACCGGCTGCGAGCGCATCATCCGCTTCGCCTTCGACCTGGCCCGCACCCGCAGCCGGCGCAAGGTGTCGTCGGTGACCAAGAGCAACGCCCAGCAGTACGGCATGGTGCTGTGGGACGAGGTGTTCGAACGCGTGGCCGCCGACTACCCCGACGTGGAGACCGAGAGCGTGCTGGTCGACGCCATGTCCGCCAAGTTCGTCCTGCGCCCGGAGGAGCTGTCGGTGGTGGTGGCCTCCAACCTCAACGCCGACATCCTCTCCGACCTCGGCAGCGCCCTGGCCGGGAGCCTGGGCCTGGCCGCCAGCGCCAACCTCAACCCCGAGCGCCGCTACCCCAGCATGTTCGAACCGGTGCACGGGTCGGCCCCCGACATCGCCGGAAGGGGCGTGTGCAACCCGATCGGCGCCGTCGGCAGCGCCGCCCTCATGCTGGAGCACTTCGGCCTGGACGAGGAGGCCGCGCGGGTGCAGCGGGCCATCCGGGCGACGTGCGCCCAGGGCGTGCTGACCGCGGACGTGGGCGGCGGCGCCTCCACCAAGGACGTCACCTCGGCGCTGATCGACAACCTCGCCGACTGAGCGCGGCGTCCGGGAGCGCGGTGGCCCCGCCGGGGCCACCGCGTCACCCTCCCCCGCCGGCCCGCGCCCTCCGGTGCCACAGCTCCAGGTCGGCCCTGATCTCCCGGGTCCTGGGGTGGTCGGGCCCCAGGATCCGCAGCTGGTCGGGCAGAAGGGCCTCCATCGCCTCGGCCGCCCGCACGGGATCGCCCGCCTCACCGCGGAAACGGGCCAGGCTGTGGCGGGTGGTGAGGACGTGGGGGTGGTCGGCGCCCAGATAACGGACCTGGTCCGTCAGGAGTTCGCCGAGCCCGTCCAGCGCGCCCGCGTGGTCTCCTCGGACGCCCCGCCAGGCGGCGATCTGGCCGCGGGTGCTGAGGGTGTCGGGGTGGCCGGGCCCCAGGAGGCGCAGCTGGTCGGGGAGCAGTGCCTCGAAGCCCGCGATGGCCCCGTCGACGTCACCCGCCCTCCCCCGCCACCGGGCGGTCTGGCCGCGGATGACCATGGTGCTCGGGTGGTCGGGGCCCAGCACGCGCCGGTGGTCCCCGATCAGCGACCGGTAGGTCTCGAAGGCGGCCCGGGCGTCCCCCGCCCGACCCTTCAGGGAGGCCAGGTGGCCGCGCGCGGCGAGCGCCTCGGGGTGGTCGGGGCCCAGGCGGCGCAGCAGGCCCGGCAGAAGGTCCTCCAGCGCCTCGCACGCGCCTCGGGAGTCACCCGCCCGTCCGCGCCACCGCGCCGCCTGGACCCGGGTGACCAGGGTCTGGGGGTGGTCCGCGCCCAGGGCCCGCGTCATGTCCTCGGCCAGGTCCCGGAAGCCCCGGGCGGCGTCGGTGGCCTCGCCCGCCATGCCGCGCCACAGGACGAGTTCGTGGCGGGCCGCCAGCGAGTCCGGGTGCCGGGGGCCCAGCCGGAGGTCGGCGGCCTCCACCAGGGACTCGAACCGGGCCGTGGCCTGGGAGAGCGCGCCGGAACGGCCGAAGCTGCTCCCGAGCGCGAACAGCACCCGGTGCGCGCCGTCCCCCCACAGCCACTCGCCGCCGTGCTCGTCCAGCGCGGCGGCGTTGGCGCGCAGCCGCTGTCCCAGGGGGCTGGCGTGCACGCGCACGGGCCAGACCGACAGGAGCGCCTCGGCGGCCGTGTGCACGGTGTCGCGGTCGACGGCGGTCGCGGGGTGGTCCCGGGTGGCGCGCTGCACGAGGCGGTGCGCGCCCACCACGGCGTCGTGTCCGAACCCCGTGCGGGTGACCAGGTGCAGTCTGGCCAGCGCGGACAGGGCGTCGTCGGCGTCCTGGGCGGTGGGCCGCGGGCCGTCGGGGCGTGCGCGGTGGAGGTGGTCCAGAACGGGCTCCGAGGTCAGGACCGCGGCGGGGATGCCGGTGGGGTCCAGCACGCTGACCAGCCGCATCATCGGCCGCGCCAGCCCTTCGGGGGCCAGGGTGTCGGCGTGCTCGACGGAGACCGCCCAGGTGGCGGCCACCGTCCGGGATCCGTCGTCGGGCAGGCTCTCCCCCTCCGGGAACACCCTCGCCAGGGTGCGCCGCCGGTCCCGGAGCAGGGCGCGGTAGGAGTCGCAGGTCATGCCGTCCCTGCGGTCGCGGACGTAGGCGGCGGCGTGGGACAGGGCGAGCGGCAGGTGGCCCAGTTCGTCGGCCAGGGCCCTCAGCTCCGCTCCGCCGGGTACCCGGGGCAGGTCGCGGAGCGCGGTGGCCAGGTAGGCGAGGGACTCCGGCGGCGCGTAGGTGCCGACGCCGACGAACGTGCGGCCCCGACCGGCCAGTGCGGTGTCGGTGCGGCGGGTGGTGACCACGAGGCGGCCCTGCGGCCCCGGTGCGTGGGCGGCGGGGGTGGCGTTGGGCGGCCACAGGCCGCTCGCGTGCCGGGGGACGTCGAGGTTGTCCAGCACGACCAGCCAGCGCCGGTCGGTGGTCTGGAGCCAGGCGAGGAACTGGTGGGACGCCCGTTCGGGGTCCTCGTCCACGTGGCCGGAGACGACCCGGCGGGCGGCGTCGGCGTAGGTCTGCGTGATGGCGGACCGCTCGGCCGCGGGTACCCACACCACCAGGTCGACCCGCTCCTTCGCCAGGAGGGCGCGGGCGTGGTGGGCGGCCAGCTGGGTCTTGCCCGCCCCGCCCATCCCCGTCAGGACCAGGCCCGGCACGGCCCCGGGGCGGCCCCGGGCCGCGTGGTCCATCCGACCGGTCAGGTCCCGTTCCTGGAAGTGGTCGGCCTCGTTGGGCAGGACCCCGACGACGACGGGCCAGTCGGGCCCGGCGGTCGGCGCGTGGACGATCTGCGTGTCGATGACCGTGTGGTGCCTCGGCTGGTGCACGGTGAGGGTGCGCCCCTGGATCACGGTGCCGCCGCTCACGCGCCCGGTGAGGGTGTTGGCCGCGTCCTCGCCGGTCGCCGGTGCCGTCGGGCGCGGCACGGCCCGCCCCGTCCGGGCGAGCGCGGTCACGGCGAGCGTCAGCACGGCGGCGGCGCCGACACCGGCGGCGGCCCGTGCCCGGAGCGGGTCGGGGCCGCCGACGAGCCACAGGAGGACGGCCGCCGCGCCCAGGAACAGGGTCGCCGCGGCACCCGCCCGGACCCACCGCGTACGTGTCATGGCGCCGATTGTGGCGTGGAAACGCCCGCACTGCCAGGCTTGCCGGTCCCCGCGCAGGTGGTGCCCGGGCCGTGGCGTGTCGGCTCGTCGGCCACCGGCATGCGGGGCGTGGACGGCGGTCCGGATGTCCGGCGGGGACGGCCGCGGTGCCCGTCCCCGGGCTTCGGTCAGCGGGCACCGACCGCCCAGACCGCTCGGGTCACAGCGGTGTCCCCGCCCCGGTGGAGGGCTGGGGCGGGGCGGTGGGATGCTGGGGGCGGTCGGACCAGGGAGGACAG
Source organism: Nocardiopsis dassonvillei subsp. dassonvillei DSM 43111 (assembly GCF_000092985.1). GTDB lineage: Bacteria > Actinomycetota > Actinomycetes > Streptosporangiales > Streptosporangiaceae > Nocardiopsis > Nocardiopsis dassonvillei. Next base: position 2,195,120 of record NC_014210.1, on the reverse strand, counting down.
GATGGACGAGGACGAATTCACGCGGTTCTGGGCGCAGCGGCGACTGTGCATGCTGGCGTCGCCGCGCCCGGACGGGTCCATCCACCAGGTCCCGGTGGGGGCGACCTACGACGCCGAGGCGCGCCTGGTACGGGTGATCTCCTCGGGCAGCAGCTACAAGGCGCGCAACCTCGCGGCCCACCCCGGCGCCAGGGTGTCGGTGTCGCAGGTGGAGGGGCGCGCGTGGTGCACGGTGGAGGGCTCCGCGACGGTCTCCGACGACCCCGAGCGGGTGGCGGAGGCGGTGCGCCGCTACGGCGAGCGCTACAAGACGCCGCGGGAGAACCCGAACCGAGTGGTCATCGAGATCGCCGTGGAACGGTTCCTGGGCAACGTGCGTCCGGGCTGAGGGGTCCGGCGCTACCAGCGTCGGCGCACCGTGCCCTTGGGCCCGGCCACCAGGCTCGCGGCCGGAACGTCGTCGGCCACGACCGTCCCGGCCGCGACCACGGCGTCGCGGCCGATGCTGACGCCGGGCAGGATCGTCGCACCGGCGCCGATCCACACGTTCTCCGCCACGTCGATGGGCGCACCGCTGAGGAACCGGCGCCGCTCGCCGGGGTCCACCGGGTGGCCGACCGTGATGAACGTGGCCTTCGGGCCGACCATCACGCCCTCGCCCAGGCGAATGCCCGCGTAGTCGAGGAACGTGCAGCCCTGGTTGACGAAGACGCGCTCGGCCAACTCCAGGCGCAGGCCGTGGTCGGTGTAAAAGGGCGGATAGATCGTCACCCGTGCCGGGAGGGGGCGGCCCAGGATCTGCTCGAACAGCGCCGCCTTCCCCTCCTCGTCGTCGAACGGGAGGACGTTGAGGCGGGAGGTCAGCTCCGTGGCCCGCAGCACCCTCTCGCTCATCGCCCGGAACTCGGCGCCCAGGACGCGTTCGCCCCTGGCCTGGAGTTCGGGGTCGTGGATCAGCATGAAGCGGTCGTCGGTCATCGGGTGATTGTGGCGCATCCGCCGACGGGGTCGCGTCACCGCTGCTCCAGATCCGCTCCTCCGAAGCCGCTCCTCCGCCGACGGGTCGGCGGCCACGGGCGCCCCACCGGGCGGGGCGGCGTGGCGGCCCCGCCCGGCCCCGGTCGCCTACCGGGCCGCGAGCGCGTCCGCGAGTTCCCCCAGTTTCAGGGCGTTGGCGCCCTTGACGAGCACCACGTCCCCGGCCCGGAGGCCGTACCGTTCCAGCCACTCCCCGGCCGCGTCCCTGTCCGCGACCACCTGACCGCCGGGCCCGTACTCGTCCGCGAGCGCGTGCGCCTCCGCCCGGCCCACCGCGACCAGCACGTCGACGCCCAGCGACGCGGCGAGCGCGCCGACCCTGCGGTGCTCCCGCTCCGAGCCGTCCCCGAGTTCGCGCATCTCCCCCAGCAGGGCGATCGTGCGTCCGCCGCTCTCACGGCCCAGGTGCGCCAGCGCGCGCAGCGCCGCGCTCGTGGAGTCGGTGTTGGCGTTGTAGGCGTCGTCGACCACCGTCACCCCGTCGGGGCGTTCGGTGACGCGCATCCGCCCCTCCGACACCGGCACCGCCGCGGTGAGGGCCCCGCCGATCTGTTCGACGTCCATCCCCGCCGCCCCGGCCACCGCGGCGGCGGCGAGCGCGTTGGGCACCTGGTGCTCCCCCACCACCTGAAGGCGGACCGGGGCCTGCCCGGCCGGGGTGTGCAGGGTGAACGAGGCCCTGCCCCGCCCGTCGAGGGCGACGCCGGTGGCGTACACGTCCGCGGCGCGCTCCACCCCGAAGGTGACCACCTCGGCCTTCGTGCGCGCGGACATCGCGGCCACCCGCGGATCGTCGGCGTTGAGCACGGCCACGCCGCCCTCGGCCGCGGCGGGCAGCGCCTCGACCAGTTCGCCCTTGGCCCTCGCGGTCATGTCCGGGCCGCCGAACTCCCCGGCGTGCGCGGTGCCGACGTTGAGCACCGCCCCGATCCGGGGCGGGGTGATACCGGTGAGGTAGGCGATGTGCCCCTGCCCGCGTGCGCCCATCTCCACCACCAGGTGGCGAGTGTCGGCGGTGGCCTCCAGGGCGGTGAGCGGGAGGCCGATCTCGTTGTTGAACGACCCCTGCGTGAAGACGGTGGCTCCGGCGCGGTCGAGGACCTGGGCGATGAGGTCCTTGGTGGAGGTCTTGCCGGAGGAACCGGTCACCGCGATCACGTCCAGGTCCGCCAGCGCCTCGACGTGGGCGCGGGCCCAGGCGCCCAGCGCGGCGAGGGGGTCCTCGACCACCACGGCGGGCAGGCCGAGCGGGCGGGCGGCGAGCACCGCGACCGCCCCGGCCTCGACGGCGGACGGGGCGAAGTCGTGTCCGTCGCGGCCCTGTCCGGGCAGTGCGACGAACAGGTCACCGGGGATCGCCTCGCGGGAGTCGAAGGCGACCCCGGTCACCTGGGTCGCGGGATCGGCGTCGGTGACCCGGCCGCCGGTGGCGGTAGCGATCTGGGCGAGGGACAAGGGCTGCACGTGACCTCCGGATGCGCTCGGCGTGAGGGTTCGACCGTACCGAGGAAGGCCGGGCGAGACCGTGATTTCGGGGCAAGGCGCGGCCTCCGGTCCACACGGACCCGGGACTCGGCCCGCCTTGTCGGTCAGGCCCGTACGCGCCGGTCCGCCTCCTCTCGCGGGAACGCGCCGCGCACGCGAACGCCCCGCTCCCGCCGCGCGGGCGGGAACGGGGCGTCGTGGCGGCGCCTACACGGGGTCGCCCGTGCCGCCTGCGGGGTCCATGACCCCACAGACCGGCTCACCGATGCCACAGACCGGCTCGCCGATGCCACCGCCGACAGCGACACCGCGCAGGGCGCGACGGGCAGCAGCACCGCCAGGAGGGTGGGCGGCAGGGGACCGGTGTGACGGCGGCGCTCACGTGTGCTCCGGTGTCCGCGCGGCGTCCGCGTCCGAGGAGGCGGAAGGGGAGACAGTGACCGGAGCGCGGCGCCCGGCGCGCACTCCGTTGGCGATGACCAGGACCTCGGCCAGCTCGTGGGTGAGGATGACCGCCGCCAGACCCAGCACCCCGAACGCCGACAGCGGGATGAGGACCAGCAGGATCGCCCCCGACAACAGCAGGCTCTGGAGCATGATCCGCCGGGCCCGGCGGGCGTGGGCCAGGGCCCGGGGCAGCGCCCGCAGGTCCTCGCCCATGAGGGCGACGTCGGCGGTCTCGATCGCGACGTCAGTGCCCATCGCGCCCATGGCCACCCCGGTGTCGGCGGTGGCCAGGGCGGGGGCGTCGTTGACGCCGTCGCCGACCATCGCCACCGGCCCGTGGCGGCGCAGAGCGCTGACCAGGGCCGACTTGTCCTCGGGACGCAGGTCGGCGTGGACCTCGTCAATGCCGACCCGCGCCGCCAGGGCGCGGGCGGTGCGCTCGTTGTCGCCGGTGAGCATCACGGTGCGCACGCCCATGCGGTGCAGGGCGGCGACCGCCTCGGCGGCCTCGCCGCGCAGCTCGTCGCGGATCGCGACGGCGCCGACCAGGCGGCCGTCGGCCTCGACCAGGACGGTGGTGGCGCCCTGTTCCTGGAGTCGGGCCACCTCCGGCGCCAGCGGCCCGGGGTCGATGTAGCCGGGCCGGCCGAGCCGCAGGGGCGTGCCGTCGGCCGAGGTGCCGGTCAGGCCGTTTCCGGCCACCGCCGCCACGTCCCGGGCGGGTGCGGGGTCGGGGTGGGAGGCCAGGATCGCGGCGGCCAGCGGGTGTTCGCTGCGCGCCTCCAGCGCGGCGGCCAGGGCCAGGACCTCCTCGCGGGTGCGCCCGTGCGCGGGTGCGACGGCCACCACGGCGGGCGCGTTGCGGGTGAGGGTGCCGGTCTTGTCCAGGGCGACCACGCGCACCGTTCCGAAGGACTCCAGGGCGGCCCCGCCCTTGACCAGCACGCCCGACCGGCTCGCCGAGCCGATCGCGGCGACCACGGTGACGGGGACGGCGATGGCGAAGGCGCACGGGGAGGCGGCCACCAGCACCACCAGGGCGCGCTCGACCCACACCCCCGGGTCGCCGAACAGGGAACCGGCGACGGCGATCAGGGCCGCGGCGACGAGGATGCCGGGCACCAGGGGTCGGGCGATCCGGGCGGCCAGGCGCTGGGCGGCGCCCCTGCGCGCCTGCTCGCGTTCGACGATGTGCACGACGCGGGACAGGGAGTTGTCGGCCACCCGGGCGCTGGCCTCGACCTCCAGGGCGCCGCCGCCGTTGACGGTCCCGGCGAACACCCCGGTCCCCTCGACGGCCTCGACGGGGACGGACTCACCGGTGACGGTGGAAGTGTCCACGGTGGAGCGGCCCGCGCGGACGACGCCGTCGGTGGCGATGCGCTCGCCGGGCCGGACCAGGAGCAGGTCCCCGACGTCGAGTTCGGCGGGGTCCACGGTGGTCTCGCGGCCCTCGCGCAGCACGGTGGCCCGGGGCGGGACCAGGTCGAGCAGGGCGCGCAGGCCGTGGCGGGTGCGGGCCACGGCGTGGTCCTCCAGGGCCTCGGCCAGGGAGAACAGGAAGGCGAGCATCGCGGCCTCGCCCACCTCGCCGAGCAGGACGGCTCCGGCCATGGCCACGGTCATCAGCGTGCCCACACCCAGCCTTCCACGGACCAGGGCGCGCAGGGTGCCGGGGACGAAGGTCCACCCGCCCGCCGCGATCGCCCCCGCGAACAGCACGGTCGCCAGGACCGGCACCGGCGCGAGCCACTCGCCGACCAGTCCGGACAGCCACAGGACACCGGCCAGGCCCGCCCACCGGACGGTGGCCGAGTTCCACCACGCGCCCGGGTTCTCCTCCGGTTCCGGGGCGCCGGCGCCGCAGGTGGGGTCGCCGCAGCCGTCGGCGTCGGCAGTCTCACCGGCACCGGCGTGACCGCCGTCGGAGGCACTGTCGGCGGTGACCGGGCGGGGGCGCCCGCGGGCGTCGCCGCCCGAGCAGCAGGAGCAGGTGACCGAGGCGGGGGCCCGGGACGCGGGCGCGGGTGTCAGGTTCGGCGTCGGGCGGCCCCGGCGGGGCTCGGGCGCCCCGTCGCCGCCGCAGCACAGGTCGGACACGGTTCAGCCCTCTCCCACAGCCGGTTCGGGGTCGGGCAGCAGCAGGGCCAGCAGGGTGTGACCCGCGTCGGTGAGGCGGTACATGACGAGCTTGCCCTCGCGCCGGGAGGCGGCCAGACCGGCGGTGCGCAGTTGGCGCACGTGGTGGGAGACGAGGTTCTGCGAGGCGGAGCAGACCCAGGCCAGGTCGCACACGCACAGTTCGTCGCCGACCGCCAGCGCGCGGGCGATGCGCAGCCGGGTGGGGTCGGCCAGGGCCCGGGCCCGGTCGGCGGCGAGCCGGACGTCATCGTCGGCGGGCACGCGGGCGCGGACCGCCTCGGCCTGGGGCAGATCGAGGCAGAGGAGTTCACAGGAGTCGGAGGACATACCAACAAACTAACGCTCGTTGATATGTTGGGTCAATGTGAGACCCCGGTCCGATCCGGCGCGCCCCTGCCCACGACGGGGCTCCCCGCGCCGAAGCGGGCCCCTCGCGCGGGACGGGGTACGGCGCCCGGAACGGGGAGCGCACGGGTCAGAGGGTGAGCAGCACCTTGGTCGCGCGGCGCCCTTCGACGACGCCGGTGGCGCCGAACCGCCGGGCGAGCGCCGGGCCGTCAGGGCTCCCGCCGCCCGCACTCCGCCCGGTCCCCCGCGGTGGACGGACGCGTCTACTCGCCGGCCCGCGCCCCGGACCCGGTGACGGGGGCGAGCCAGAGGCCGGTGAGGGCGTCGGTCAGCCCGACGGCGGCCCGGTGCCAGGACTCCCTGGGGGTATCGGCCCCCTCGGCCAGGGCGCGCTCGCGCTCGGCGATCATGTGCACCATGAGATGGCGTGCCATGTCCCGGCGTTCCCCGCGGACCTCGGTCGGCAGGTCGGGAAGGCACCTGAGCAGTTCCTCCCCCACCCGGACCAGGGAGGGGGAGTTGAGGGCCTCGCCGGCCACGGTCGCACGGTAGGCGGGGTCGCTGACGGCCTGGGCGCTGAACCTCCCGTACCAACTGGGTGTGCCCAGGTCGGCGAGGTGCTGGGCCAGGGGTTCCACCATGCAGGCGATCCAGTCCCTCACCCGGTCGGACCCGTCGAACCTCAGCACCATGCGCAGACGCAGCTCCTCGATCTGGTCGTTGTGCCTGCGCACGATCGCGCGGATCAGCCCCTCCCTGGAGCCGAAGTGGTAGCTGACCGCGGTGTTGTTCCCCTGCCCCGCCTCCTGGCTGATCTGCCGGTTGGAGACACCGGCCAGTCCGTGCTCGGCGAAGAGCCGCTCCGCCGCCGCCAGAATCGCCTCCCGCGTCGCGGCGACCCGGTCCGACCTCGTCACCCTGCCGTTCACAGGGACCACCGTACCGATCCCGGAATCCGGCCGCCCACCGGCTCCGGCCGCTCCGGGATCCGGCCCCGCCCCCGACACCGTGCGCGTCCGGCACGGGCGCTCCCCGCCGGAACGCGGACGCCGCCGAACGATCCGCCCACTGTGTCCCTCCTCACCTCCGCGCCCGACAGCGGGCGCCGTCGGGGTACGTGCTGTTAGCGTAAGTCATGCGCCTGACTTAAAAGTGGGCGCTTTCGTACGTCCGGAAACGGGGACCCACTCCATGACCCATGCCCCTGGCGGAGCGACAGCGCCCGGTGACGCCGCTCCTCCCCTACGGCCGAACGTGATCGTCGCCGTCCTGGCCTTCGGCGGGATCGTCGTCTCGCTCATGCAGACCCTGGTCATCCCGCTCGTGCCCGTCCTGCCCGACCTGCTGGGCGCCACGCCCGGGGACACCGCGTGGGCGATCACCGCCACGCTGCTCGCGGCCGCGGTCGCCACCCCGACGGTCGGCCGCCTGGGCGACATGTACGGCAAGCGCCGCATGCTGCTGTTCAGCCTCGCCGTCCTCGTGGCCGGCTCGGTGCTGTGCGCCCTGGCCCACAGCCTGGTGCCGATGGTCGTCGGCCGCGCCCTCCAGGGCCTGGCGGCCGGGGTCATCCCCCTGGGCATCAGCATCATGCGCGACGTGCTGCCCCCCGAACGGCTCGGCGGGGCGACCGCGCTGATGAGCGCCTCGCTCGGGGTGGGCGGCGCGCTCGGGCTGCCCGCCGCCGCGCTCGTGGTGCAGGAGGCGGACTGGCACGTGCTGTTCTGGGTCGCCGCCGGGCTCGCGACCGGGGCCGCCGTGCTGGTGCGCGCCCTGGTCCCCGCGTCCGGGGTGCGCGCGGGCGGCAGGTTCGACCTGCCCGGGTCGGCGGGCCTGTCCGTGGCGCTGCTCCTGCTGCTGCTCGCGGTCTCCAAGGGCTCGGACTGGGGCTGGGGCAGCGGTGTCCCCGCCGCCATGCTCGCGGTCGCGGTCGCGGTGCTCCTGGTGTGGGGCTGGTGGGAGCTGCGTACGCCGCACCCGCTGGTCGATCTGCGCGTCAGCGCGCGGCGCCAGGTCCTGCTCACCAACACCGCGTCCCTGGTGTTCGGCTTCTCCATGTTCGCCATGTCCCTGGTCGTCCCGCAGCTGCTCCAGATGCCCGAGGTCACCGGCTACGGCTTCGGACAGACGATCCTGGTCGCGGGTCTGGTGATGGCGCCCAACGGGCTGGTGATGATGGCGATGTCCCCGGTCTCGGCGCGTATCTCCCGGGCGAGGGGTCCCAAGACGACCCTGATGGTCGGCGCACTGCTGGTCGCGCTCGGCTACGGCCTGAGCCTGGTGTCCATGTCCGCCCTCTGGCAGCTCGTGATCGCCTCCACCGTCATCGGCGCGGGCGTGGGCCTGGCCTACGGGGCCATGCCCGCCCTGGTCATGGCGGCCGTGCCCCGGACCGAGACGGCGGCGGCCAACAGCCTCAACACCCTGATGCGCTCCATCGGCACCTCCGTGGCCAGCGCCGTCGCGGGCGTGGTCATCGCCAACGTGACCATGACCGCGGGCGCGGAGGTCCTCCCCGCCCGGGAGGCCTTCACCCTGCTCCTGGGCCTGGGCGCCCTCGCCGCGCTCGCCGCCTTCGCCGTCGCCGCCTTCCTGCCCGGGCGGGGCAGGCCGGCCGACCTCGACCGGCCCGAACCCCCGCCCGCGGCCCCCGACCAGCGCGCGGACCCCTCGGAGGACGAAGGGACCGGACGCGACCAGGCGCGGGAGCACCCGAGCGGGCTCCGCTGAAGCCGAGCGCCAGGCGTCCGCGGACTCCCCCGGATTACGGGATCCGGTGCGCCCCGTCCGCCCGCTCCGGGGGCGGCACCGCGGCGGCGGTGCTCCTGGCCGGTGGAGGGAGTGGTCGTGTTCGCGGGCGCACGGCAGAGCGCTCCGGGCCACCCGCTCGTACCGTCCCCGCGCCGACGGGGCCGGTCCCGGTGTGGGGCGCGGCCCCGTGGGAACCCCCGCCGGGGACGGGCCCGGCCGCCGGTCAGCTGAAGAAACCGGCCACGCCCCTTCCCGCCGCGGCGGCGGTCCGGCACCAGTCCATGCAGGACTCGGCGGCGCTCAGGACGGCGGGGTCGAGTGCGGCCCGTCCCTCGTCGGTGGCGGCCTCCCACTGTTCGAGGGCCTTCTGGCACTCGGTGAGGCTCCACTCGCCGTAGCCCGGCAACTCTTCGGGCGCCGGGATCGGCGAGGGGGCGCCGCCGAAACTGAACTCCTCGACGCCGACCGCGGTCACGCCCAGTGCGTTCAGGCCCGCGTCGACCGTCTCCAGCCACCCGTACCTCATCGGGGAGAAGTCGTTGTTGAACAGGGCGCGGCCGTGGAACTCGCAGATCCACTTGTAGGCGTAGCCGTACATGGTGCCGTGCCGGTCGTCGAAGGGCCCTCCCTCGATGACCGCGCGGATCGCGTCGCGGATGGTGGGGCCGCCCGCGTCGGCGACGTGGCCGAACTGGGAGTCGAAGTGGGCCAGGTGCTGCCTGAACCGGCCGCCGATCATGCGGCGCAGCTTGTCGTCCCTCGACCCGACGGAGCCGTGCAGGACGTCGAGGTCGACCACGTAGGTCGTCAGCGCGTAACTCATGGCGGGACACTATCGGCCGCCGAGGACAACGGGACGCGCACGGGACCCGCCCCGACCGGGAGGAGGGGGTCCCCGGAACGCGGCGGCGGGCCGCCCCGGACACCCGGGGCGGGCGGCGCCGCTCACCCGTCCGAGGCGGCGGGCCCGGCCCCGCTCCCGGAGACGGCGGCGACCGGCTGCCGCAGGATGGTGCGCAGCTTGTCCGGCGCGGCCCTGCGGAAGTCGCTGAGGTAGATCTCGTGGTGCCTGCCGACCATGCGCAGCCCGTTGTCGGGGACGAACTCGTGGTGCATCCGCCGGAGAACGTCGGCCTCGTCGTCGAAGGAGCCGACGTGCAGCGTCTGCACGCAGAGGCCCTCGGACAGCGTCTCCAGGCGGACGTCGTCCAGGCGCGCGGGCCTGTTCTTCGCGGCGACCTGCTCCACGGCGGCGGCGAACATGTCCTGGTCGGTCCAGTCCGGGACCATGATCATCATCGTCCAGTCCCACCGCGACTTGTCGCGCGCCGCCGTGAAGGCGTCCATGTCCTCGGCCCACCACAGGCCCTCCAGGGGCATGACCACGTAGTCGCGGCCGAGGTCGCGCTTACTGGCGAACTTGAGCTTGTAGGCCACCGGGTAGAGCGCCTCGACCGCCTCGGTGAAGGCCGGTGAGGTGTTGGGGTCACCGTGGCCGTCGACCATGAGGTAGCTCAGGTCCGGCACGTGCGTGATCCGGAACCGGCCCCGTCGCGCCCGGTAGGCGTCAAGGGTTTTCTTGAAGTCGGTCTTGTCCGTCATCAGGCGCCTGGACTCGGCTGGCGAGCCACGACCTTTCCGCCTCCAGGAGGCTCAGTGAGTACGAGAACACCTCGCGCGCCGCGAGCGCGGAGGGCGCCTGCGCCCGCTCGGCCTCCCGGACCGCGGCGATGCGCTCGCACACCCCGGCCAGCCGGTCGCGCAGCGCCTCGGCGTACTCGCGTTCGGAGAGCAGGGGCAGGTTGGCGACGCCTACCAGTAGCGGGTGCGCCACCGGCCGCGGCTGTCGGATGAGGTCGAGCGCGCCGTCGCGCGCCGCCCGCCTTCCGGTGTCGGTGGCGTGGAACACCCGGCGCGACTTCGCGGCGGCGGGGGCCTGCGGGACGTGGACCAGGCCCCGCTTCTCCAGTTTGGCGAGCAGGTAGTAGATCGAGGAGAAGCCGATGTCCGTCCACTGGCGGACGCCGCGCAGCTCGATGGCCTGTTCCAGGTCGTAGCCGTGCCGGGGACGCTCGATGACCAGGCCCAGGACGGTGAGTTCGGCGGGTGTCAGCTCCACACGCCGCATTCTAGTACTAGGATAGAACGCCGGAGAAGCCCCCTCCGAAGAGTTCTCCTCTCCGCGGGACGCCTGGCGGCCCTCCGGCCGCCGGGGACCGCCGGGTGGGGACGGGACCGCGCCCTCCGCGCAACGGGCGCACCCGCGCGGAGGGACGCGGAAGAGCCCCCTCAGCGGCTGTTCGCCTCGCGCACCCAGAGGTGCGTCAGAAGACGGTCAGCGTGGCGGCGCCTGCGGTTGCCGGCTTTGACGTACTGCTGCCACTCCGCGGTGCATCCGCGCTTTTGGCACCCGGAACAGCATCCGTGGCCCATCGGGACCGAATGGGGGTGCGCCCACCGGCACCGCGTGTCGGGCGTCGCACGCGTCGGCTCCGGCGGCAGGTCGCAGGGTCCGTGGCTGTGGTCGTGCAGCGCCACCGCTCCGTGTTCGCGCTGGCGCACCCACAGCGGTTTGGTCTTGTCCGTACGGGACATCTCGTTCCTTCCGGAACCCGCCGCCCTCTCCCGGACCCTCCGGGCGGGCGGCTAGGTCAACATCCCCATCACGACCACCTCCTCGTACGGCGTTCACGGAACGGACCACACACCCTAGGACATCCGGACCCGCGGCGACAGTCCGGTCCCGGAGGCCGGTCCCAGGACGTGCGCTGACCGGTGGCCACGTCCGTGGACGCGCCGCCCAAGCGTGCCGCGGGGAGTTCCGCGACGATCCGGGCGGGGGCGTTCGATCCGGCGCCGCTGCGGTTCGGGACCCAGGCCGCGGGGAGGCACCCACGCGCGGGGCCCGGTTTTCACCGGGAGCGCCGCGCCCCTCCCCGCCACCGGCGCGCACGGAACGTAGCCTTGTGGTGACTTCGTCTACGGGAGGACCTCGTGCCCCAGCCGCCGTCACAGCAGCAGACCCCGCCCGGTCGCACCGACGCCATGGACCCCAGACCCGACCACGGCGAGGAGTCCTACCGGGGGTCGGGGCGGCTCGAAGGGAAGGCGGCCGTCATCACCGGCGCCGACAGCGGCATCGGACGGGCGGTGGCCATCGCCTTCGCCCGCGAGGGCGCCGACGTGCTCATCGCTTACCTGGACGAGCACGACGACGCGCGGGAGACCGAGCGCTGGGTGCGCGAGGCGGGCCGCAGGGCCGTCCTGTTCCCCGGCGACCTGGCGGACCCGGCCCGGTGCCGGGCCCTCGTCGCGAAGGCGGTGGAGGAGTTCGGCCGGGTGGACGTCCTGGTCAGCAACGCCGCCTTCCAGATGACCCACGAGACGCTGGAGGAGATCCCCGACGAGGAGTGGGACCACACCCTGGCCACCAACCTCAGCGCGTTCTTCCACCTCGCCAAGGCCGCCGTGCCGCACATGCGGCCCGGCTCCTCGATCATCGCGAGCACGTCGGTCAACTCCGACTCCCCGCCGCCCACCCTGCTGCCCTACAACGCCACCAAGGCGGGCATCGCCAACATGGCCGCCACGCTGGCCCAGATGCTGGCGCCCAGGGGCATCCGGGCCAACTCCGTGGCGCCGGGGCCGATCTGGACCCCGCTGATCCCCTCGACCATGCCGCCCGAGCAGGTGGAGGGCTTCGGCTCCCAGGTGCCGATGGGCCGCGCCGGGCAGCCGTCGGAGCTGGCTCCGGTGTACGTGATGCTGGCGTCGGACGAGTCCAGTTACGTCTCCGGCGCCCGCATCGCGGTCACCGGCGGCAAACCGGTCCTGTGACGGGGGCGGCCGTGGACTGGTACCCGCTGAGGGTGAGCGCCCCGGCCCGACAGCTGGTGTTCGGCGGCCACGCCATCGCCCGCCACCTGGGCCGGGAGGGGCTGCCCGACTGGGCGGTCGCGGAGACCTGGGAGGTCAGCGACGTCGACGGGAACGGCAGCACGGTACTCGACGGGCCCCTCGCGGGCCGGTCCCTGCGCGAGCTCGTCGCGCGGTGGCCGGAGGGGTTGGTGGGCGAGGACTGGTCCGGGGAGGTCTTCCCGGTGCTGACCAAGTTCATCGACGCCTCCGGAACGCTGCCGGTGCACCTGCACGCCGACGACGCCACCGCCCGGCGGCTGGAGGGACAGCCCAACGGCAAGACCGAGGCCTGGCACATCCTCGACGCGCCTCCCGGCGCCACCGCGCTGTGCGGGGTCAGGAGCGGGGTGACCGGGGAGCGGCTCCACCAGGCACTGCTCGACCAGGACTTCGACGCCGTGCTGCGCCGCCTGCCGGTGCGGCCCGGCGAGACGGTCTACGTCCCGGGCGGCACCGTGCACAGTTTCGGCCCCCGGACCCTGGTCTACGAGATCGAGCAGACCTCCGACGTCCAGCAGCACGCGATGCGCTGGGAGATGGAGGACGGCTCACCGGTCCCGGACGAGCGGTGGCGCGCGAACCTGGAGGCGCTGATGGCCCAGGTCCGGCCGGAGCACAGGCCCGACTTCCACCCGGGGCTGAGGATCGGGGTCGGCGACGGCGTGGAGCGGGTGTTCTGCTGCGCCGGACCGCACTTCGCGCTCGAACGCTGGCACGCGGGCACCGCCGAGCCCCTGCGCCACACGTTCGCCACCGCGCAGGTCCTCACCAACGTCGGGGCGCCCGTCCGGGTGCGCTGCGGCGACTGGCGTGGTGAGCTGGGCCGGGCCCGGACGCTGCTGCTGCCCGCCGCGTTGGGCGAGGTGGAGATCGCGGGCCCGGCCGACGTGCTGTTCGGCTACCTGCCCGACCTGGACCGCGACGTGGTCGCCCCCCTGGCCGCCGCCGGTTACCCCCGTGAGGCCGTCGCCTTCCTCGGCGAGGGCCTGTGAGTCGACCGTCCCGGCCCCCACCGTCGCGGTGGGGGCCGGTCCTCCCGGTCGGCCCCACCGCGACGGCGGCACCGCCCGTCAGCCGCCGGTGCGGGGGACCGTCACCACCCACAGGAAGTCGACCGCGTCCGAGGCGGCCTCGAACGTGTGCCCCGAACCGCTCGCGGTCCGCGCCGGCCCGGCCTCCCCCACACGCGGGCCGGCCGGACCCGACCGGACGCGGATGCGCCTGCCCATGAGGACGGCCACCCCGGGTCGTACCAGCTCGGCCGCGCGTCCTCGCTCAGCGGTTCCGTCGACGGTCACATCGGTGAGCACTATGCTGCCCATCGTCCGCCCTGTTCGGCTCCGGGCCGACCCCACCGCGTGCGAACGTGAGGATGCGAGGCCCTGATGGCACGGACCCAGGCGAGGCCGCCCGGGCGGGACACCGGCGCGTCGCGCTCCCGGCTCGACGTCGTGCGCTGGCAGGTCGGGTACGGGATGTTCGGCGTGCCCCAGGCCGCCGCCCCCATCGCCTTCGCCCTGCTCGCCCTCCCCATCACCGGCACGGCCGAGTCCGGCGCGGCTCTGGTCTTCGCCATGACGGCCGCGCAGGTGCTCGGCGCCGTCCCCGTGTCCCGTCTGGGCCGCCGGTTCAACGGCGTCCACTACCTGCGCGCACTCATCGCCGTCCGAACGCTCGCGCTCGCCGCCGTCACCGTGCTGGCGGCGGTGCAGGCCCCCTTCGGGCTGCTCCTGGTCGCGGTCACCGCGGCGGGAGCCGTCAACGGCGCCGCGTACGGCTACCAGCGGCTCCTGCTCAACCACCTCGTGGAACCGTCCGGGCTCCCCCGCGCGCTGGGCGTGGCCGCGACGCTGAACGAGGTCGGCTTCGCTCTGTCCCCCGTGCTCGCCTCGGTTCTCGGCGCCGTCTCGCCCGTCTGGGCCATGGCGGCGGTCACCGCGCTGGGCGTGGGCCCGCTGCTCCTGATGCCGCGCGTACCCGGGGCCCGCGGGCCGCAGGGCGGAGAGGCTCCCCGCGTGCGGACGCCGGTACCCCCCGCGGTGTTCCTGTGGCTGTTCTGCGCGGCCGCGAGCGCGGGGGCTGTCGCGGCCGTCGAGGTCGGAGCGGTCTCCTTCGCGCTGTCCTTCGGACTCGAACCGGGCTGGGCCTTCCTGTTCGCCCTCGTGCTGTGCGCGGGCTCGGTCGCGGGCGGGGTCTGGGTGAGCGTGCGCAACCGCACGCCCGCCCCCTGGCAGGTCGTCGCCTTCCTGGCGGCGACCACCGCGGGCTCCGGGCTGGTCCTGGTCGGCGGGCACCTCTCCCTGACGCTCGCCGGCGCGGCCGTCATCGGGCTCTTCCTGCCGATGCTGGGCACGTTCTACTCGCTCGCCCTGGACGGGCTCGCGCCGCCGGACCGCCGCGCGGAGATGTTCGCGCTCCTGCGCACCGCGAGTTCGCTCGGCATCATCGCCGTGAGCGGCCTGCTCGCCCTCCTCGGCCTGCGGGCCGCCCTCGTCGGCAGCTTCGCGCTCCTGCTGGTGGCGTCCTCCCTCGCGGCGGCGCACCACGCGCGCTCCCGCGTCGCCGCGGCCCCGCCGACCGCGCCCGACGGAGTGTGAGGCCACCGGCCCGGCCCCGGAGCGACCGGTTTCCTCCTGCTGATTCCCCGGCAGCCGGCCCCTGACGGTGCGGGGCGGCCGTACGTCCCGCGCCGCGCGGACCGGCAGCACGTCCGTCCCACGGCCACCGGGGCACGGCGGCCCGTGCGCGGCTCCGGGGAAACCGTCCCCCACCGGGAACTCCCCCGTCCTCCGGGACGACCCGAACAGGAGGAAACCATCACGATCGGCGCGCCCCGCACCGGCCGGGGAGCACCGCGGTGCCACCGCAACGGTCGCGCCAGCCAGGAGGAGAGCGGCCCCATGGGACAGGAAGACAGCGCGCCCCCGCAGGACGGGACGCGCGCGGAGCCGGACCGGCGCGGCACCTGGGCGGCGCTGCGCCCCCTGGTGCTGCGCCTGCACTTCTACGCGGGGGTCCTCGTCGCCCCCTTCATCCTGGTCGCCGCCGTGTCGGGGCTGCTGTACGTGTGGACGCCCCAGATCGAGCAGGCGGTCTACGCCGAACAGCTGCGGGTGGAGCCCTCCGGCGAACCGGTCCCGCTCCACACACAGGTGCGCGTCGCCCAGGAGGAGCTGCCGGGAGCCGAACTCGACGCGGTGCGACCGGCCACCGGCGCGGAGGACTCCACCCGGGTGCTGTTCGACGTGCCGGGGCTGGAGGCCAGCCACAGGACGACGGTGTTCGTCGACCCCTACGGCGGCGAGGTGCTCGGGGTGATGGAGACCTACGGCACCAGCGGCGCCCTCCCGGCCCGCACGTGGGTCGACACCCTGCACCGCAGCCTGCACCTGGGCGACGTCGGACGCCTGTACAGCGAGCTCGCGGCGAGCTGGATGTGGGTGGTCGCCCTGGGCGGTGTCGCCCTGTGGGTCGCGCGCAACCGGCGTCCGCGCGGCGGTCTCCGCCGCCTGCTGCTGCCCGGCGCGGGCACCTCCGGGGGACGGTCCAGGTCGGTCTCGCTGCACGGAGCCGCCGGTCTGTGGCTTCTGGTGGGCCTGCTGTTCCTGTCGGCGACGGGGATGACGTGGTCGCAGTACGCGGGGGCCAACATCAGCGACCTGCGCGAGCGGCTGGACTGGAGCACCCCCGCGGTGTCCACGGAGGCGCCGGTGGCCTCGCCCGGGGTGGACGCGGGAGTGGGCGCCGTCCTGGCCAGTGCGCGCGAGGCGGGCCTGGACGGCCCCGTCGAGGTGGCCCTGCCCGAGGACCACACCTCCCCCTACGTGGTGAGCCAGATCGACCGCGGTTGGCCGACGCGGGTGGACTCGGCCGCCGTCGCCCCGGATACGGCCGAGGTCACCGACGTGGTCCGCTTCGCCGACTACCCGGTCATGGCCAAGCTGAGCCGGTGGGGGATCGACGCCCACATGGGTGTGCTGTTCGGCGTGCCGAACCAGTTGGTGCTGTCCGCCCTGGCCTCGGGGCTGATCGCCGTCATCGTGCTGGGCTACCGCATGTGGTGGCAGCGGCGCCCCACACGGTCCCGAGTCCTGGGCGTGGGACGCCCCTACCCGCGCGGCTCCCTCACGGCCCTGTCCCCGCTGTCCAGGGTCGCGGCGGTGGCGGTCCTGGCCCTGGTCGGCTGGGCGGCGCCGCTGCTGGGCGCCTCGCTGCTGGTGTTCCTGGCCGTGGACGCCGTCCTCGGGTGGCGGGCCCGGTCACGTGCCTCAGGGGGCTCCGCGCCGGGCGGCCGGGCTCCGGGTGCCGACGGGCAGGCCGGACCCGAGTCCGCGGGCGCGCCCGCGTCCGGGGCGCGGAACCTGTGACGGGCGGCCACGGGTCCGCCTGACCCGTTGGCCGGGGGTCCGGGGCCGGGGGGCGGTCGCCGCGCCGGGCGGCCACCCCCGGACCGGCGCGGAGCGGCGGGTTCAGCTCTGCTGTGGCGAGGAACCCCGGAACTCCAGCCCCGGGAGAAATCGCCGCCCAGTCCCCACCGGCCCGCCAGTGACGGGGGGCGCAACGGCCTGCTTTCGCTGCGTTCTGTCACTAGTCGAGTACATGATGGTGGGCGTGTCGAAGATCGTCGTGCAGCTCAAGCTCACGCCGTCGCCCGAGCAGGCGGCGGTGCTGACCTCGACCCTGCGCGATCTCAACACCCACACCACCTGGGTGGCGAGGGTGGCCCACGAGCAGGGTGTGATGCGCGACTACGAGCTGCGCAAACATACCTACCAGCAGTTGCGTGAGGCCGGGGTGGGCTCGCAAGCGGCCCAGCACGTGATCAAGAAGGTGTGCGACGCCTACCACGCCCGCCGCTCCAATCTGAACAACGGCAACTACGGACCCCAAGGATCGGCCCTCCGGGAGCGGATCGAATCCACACCGATCGCCTTCCGCCCCGACTCGGCGCACCCCTACGACGCGCGCGACCTGTCCTTCGCCATGGACGCGCGCACGATCTCACTGTGGACCTTCCAGGGCCGATTGAAGGACGTGCCCTTCGTCGGCTCCCCCGACCAGATCAAGATGCTGGCCGAACACAAACGCGGTGAGGCCGACCTGCTCTGCCGCGACGATGCCTGGTTTCTCGCGGTGACCGTCGAGGTGCCCGACGCTCCTGAGATCGACCCCAACGGGTTTCTTGGGGTGGATCTGGGGATTGTCAACATCGCCACCACCAGTGACGGCCGGGTCATGGCCGGGCGCCAGATCAACCGGTACCGCCGTCGGCAGCTCAGGCTGCGCCAGAAGTTGCAGGCCAAGGGCAGCCGGTCCGCCAAGCGCCTGCTCAACAAGCGGCTCCGCCGTGAAGCACGGTACGCCAGAAACATCAACCACCAGATCTCGAAACGCATCGTGGCCGAGGCCGAACGCACCGGGCGCGGTATCTCCCTTGAGGATCTCAGGGGGATCCGCGCCCGGGTACGGCAACGCAGGCCCCAACGGGTCACGCTGCACTCCTGGTCCTTCCACCAACTGGGCGCCTTCATCGCCTACAAAGCGCGCCTGGAGGGCGTGCCGGTGGTGTTCGTGGACCCGGCGCACTCCTCACGCGAGTGCGCCGCATGCTCCTACACTCACAAGGCCAACCGGGTCTCACAGGCCTTGTTCGTCTGTCGGGACTGCGGCGTCGTTGCGCACGCGGGGCGCAAGTCACACGTCCCACCCGACCACCCCTAGCGGAGCGGTCGGGTCAGACGCGATGAGCTCCCTCGCACCCAGCGGGGTGGTTCAGTGGTGCTCGTGTTCGGAGCCGCCGTCCTCGCTCTCCGCGGTCATCGGCTCCACCGGGACGGTGACCGCCAGCTCCTCCTCGCTGGCGAAGGAGAGGGTGACGGTGACCTCGTCCCCGACGACGGGCGCTTCGGGCAGGTCGTTGACCATGACGTGGTAGCCGCCCTCGACCAGGGTGGTCGCTCCCCCGGCCGGAACCGGGATCTCCTCCACGACCCGCATGCGCGCGGCCCCGGAGTCGGTGGTCTCGGTACTGCACAGGTCGGCGTCGTCGGAGGCGTCGGTGGACACCCCCGTGACGGCGTCGTCCGACTCCCCCGAGTTGGACACGCGCAGGTAGACCACCCCCACCTCCGGGTTGGCCGGTTCGGGCATCCAGGCCTCCGTCACCAGCAGGTGCCCGGCCTCGGCCCGGCCCCGCTCACTCGCGGGAGCGGCGGAGGCCGTCTCCCCGGAGGCGCCCGGTCCGCCCCCGCACGCGGTGACGCACAGCAGCACCCCCAGGGCGGCCGGTGCGGCGCGGCGTGCGTTACGTCGCCTGTCAGCCTGTGTACGCGGCATGGTCCTCACTCGCCTCTTCTCCCCCACGTCCGGTCGGGCCCCGCTGCCGGGCCCGACCGTGATGTCGTCGCGGGAACCGCTCCGGTTCCCGGATCCCCCGGTCTCACAGCAGGGTGTGCGCCACACGGGGCTCCCCCTCCCGCACCGGCGGCGCCGCGAACAGTGCGCTGCCCTCGTGTCTGACGTAGGCGCCGAGCGCGTCCCCGCCCTCGTCGAGGTTGCGCTGCACCGCCGTGAACCCGGTGCGCGGATCGGCCTGCCAGGCGGTGAAGAGCAGGCCCGCCTGCCTGCGGCCGTCGGCGTCCCAGCCCAGGTCGTAGCTGAAGCCCCGGCGCAGCATCCGTGCTCCCAGCGTGCTCTCGGGGCTGGCGAGCCTGATGTGGGCGTCACGGGCGATGACCGGCTCCCCCGCGCCGTCCCTGGCCGACAGGTCGGGCCGGTCGTGCTCGCGGTCCCCGCCCAGGGGCGCGCCGTCGGACAGGCGGCGTCCGATGACGTCCTCGCGCCGTCGGGTCTCCAGGGCGAACCAGTCGTCCAGCAGCATGCGGATGCGCCGCACGACCACGTAGGACCCCCCGTCCATCCAGGCCAGGGACGGCTCGGTGTGGGAGGCCAGGACCTGGGTGGCGAACAGGGCCTCGTCGGGGCGCGGGTTGACCGTCCCGTCGATCTGGCCCATGAGGTTGCGCGGTGTGGCGGCGGGGTCGGCGGCGGCCGCGGCCGACCGCTGGAAGGCGGACAGCGACCAGCGGACCCCGACCCGGCCCCGGGCCGCGCGCAGCAGGTGGTCGACCGCGGAGCTGAGGACCAGGGGGTCCTCGGCTCCCACGTGCAGCATGAGATCGCCGCCGCACCAGGCGGGGTCGAGGCGGTCGGAGTCGAAGGCGGGCAGGTCCTCCATGTGCGGCGGACGCCGGTCGGCCAGCCCCGCGCGTTCCAGCAGGGAGGGGCCCAGCCCGAGGGTGACCCCCAGCGAGGCGGGGTGCAGGCCCTGGGAGGGCGCCCCCTCCCCGAGCGCGGCCGGGCCCCGTTCGTGCAGGGAACGGGCCTCACGGCTCCAGGCGCCGAGGACCTCGCGCGCCGCCACGCGCACGTCCGCCGCGTCTTGGGCGTTCACGTCCACGGCCACCACCCGCACGTGCGCGGGCGTGGGCGTCAGCAGCGCGGGAGGGCGTCCCTCCCGCGAGCCGGTCCTGGAGCGGGCGGGGTCGAGGGCGGGGGCGTCCCGTTCCTCCGCGCCCGCGGCGGCGGAGGCGTACCCCGTCAGCCCTCCGGCGCCGATTCCGGCGATCCCCGCCGCCCCCACGGCGGTGAGCAGACCGCGCCGGGAGAAACGGGGCGGTTCGTGCGCGTCCCCCGTCACAGCAGCGCGCCCCGGAGTTCGGGCAGGAGTGCGGCGATCTGGTCCGCCTCGGTGCCCTCGTCGAACATGCCCGCCGCTCTGCCGTCGGGGAGCAGGACGACGATCCGGCCCCCGTGGGAGACCAGGTACTCGCCCTCGCTCTCCTGGGGCGCCTCGACCGGGATGCCGTAGTCCGCGGCGGCGTCCACCGTGGCGTCGATGTCCCCGCGCACCCCCTGGAAGGCCGGGTCGAAGCGGTCCAGCCACGAGCGCAGCTGTTCGTCGGTGTCGCGCCCGGGGTCGGTGCTGACCATGACGACGTCGTAGTCCCCGGCCTCCTCCCCCGCCTGGTCCAGGGCCAGGTTGATCTCGGCCATGGTCATCGGGCACACGTCCGGGCAGCTGGTGTAGCCGAAGAAGAGCAGGGTGAGGCGGTCGTCGGCGACGTCGGCGAAGGTCCAGGGTTCACCCTCGACCGTGGCCAGCCGGACGGTGGAGGCGGCCATCGGCTCGTCGGACAGGTCCAGGAAGTACTCGGTCTCGGCCAGGGTGTCGGCCGGGTCCGCGGCGCAGGAGGTGACCAGGGCCAGTGAGGCCGCCGCGGCCAGCGCACCGCGCACCGTGCGGGAGAGGGGAGAGCGGGTCATCGTGTGTCTCCGTAAGTCGTTGGACGGCCCGGAAGGGCCGGATGTGGCTGATGTGGCTCTGCTCGGGTGGCTCCGCAGGGGTGACCGTCCCTCCCCCGCACGGCTCCCCGCGCGCGGGCCACACCGGGCACGGGCAGCGGGTCGCGGCGCACGCGCGCCGCGCAGGGCGCACGGGAGCCCCGCGCCGTGGGCGCGTGGGGCCGTACACGGCGCGCGAGGCGGCGCGGGATCCGCCCGGGCGTACCGGGGACGGCGGATCACCGCGGCCGAATCACCGGGGCCGGGTCACCAGGGGCTGGGCGTGCCCGTCGGCGGACGCCCTCGGATGGCGACGCGGGGCGGACCGGGTACGGGAAACGACCGCGCCCGGGGGCGCGGGCGGAAGGCCACGGCGCGCACGACGGCTCCGTGCGCCGGGGACGGACCCGGCACGGGTGCGGCCCGGAAAGGCGCTGGAGGCTCAGGCGGCGCCGAGCGGGGAGGGCGGACCCCGCAGGACCCGGGTGTGGCGCAGGTAGGGAAGGAGCGACGGCGGGCGCTCGTCGTTCCACCGCCCGGGGCCGCCCGCCCGGACCGGCGGCGCGGGCGCCCCGGCCAGGACCAGCAGGAGCGGGAGAAGGGTGAGCGCCATGAAGCGCAGGAACGCGAAGAGCGCGTCCTCCCCCCGGTGCAGCCACCACGCGCTGACCAGCGCGGCCAGCACGTGGACGGCGATCATCTGCCACCCCGAAAGGGCGGAGTGGGTGACCGCGTCAGCGGAGTGGGCGCCGTGCGCGCTCTGGTCCCGCCCCGTGTTCTGGGTGTAGCTGAAGGCCACGTGGAGGGCGAGCTGTCCCCACAGCATCCAGCCGACGAGCATCACCGGGCCGTAGCGGCGTCCGGCGGCGGCCCAGGACACGCCGAGGACGGCGGCGCAGCCCAACAGCAGACCCGCGAGGGGGACGTCGTGGCCGGAGCCGAGGGCGTGGCCGTGCGCGGACACGCTCGCGCACACCAGGGTGAACACCCCGGCGCGCAACGGACGGCACGGCTGGCTCTCTGACATCTCCCGCATATCGTCTCACCCCCGCCACGCACCGCCGGAGCGGGACGGTCTTGGCCCTCCGGAGGACGGCGCGCGGCGGCGGATCCCGCCCTGCGGCTGGCGGCCCGGCGGAACGGTCCGGGGTCCGGCACGTCCTCGGTGCGCCTCCGGTGCCATCGCACCGGGCGGGGTCAGGCGGCGGGGCGGCGCGTCGGCGCCCCCGGGGTCAGCGGTCGAGGCAGTCGACGAAGCGGGAGGCCTCGGCCTCGGTCATCCCGGTCTCGCGGGAGACCGTCGTGACGGCGTCGGCCGCGCGGTCCTGGGCGAGCAGCTCCCGGGCCCGGTCGGCGAGGCTCTGACCGGGCGTGGGCTCGACCGGGATCCGGTGGCCCTGCTCGACGGCGTCGACGACGTGCTTGGCCTCGGCCAGTCCCGCGCCGGTGCGCTCGCGCACGAGCTTGATGGCCTCGACCTTGCGGCCCGCCCGCACGAGGGCCTGCGCCTCGTCGACCGTGCCCTGGTCGATCGGCCTTCTCACGGGCTCGGGGCCGAGGAGACGTTCGAAGAAACCGGCCATGGTCGGTGCTGCCTTCCCAGGAGTGCGGAACGGGGCGTCCGCCCCGGCCCCGTAGTGTACGGCCGGGCTTGGGCGTCCACGCCCCGGGCGGGCCCGCCCCCGGCCTCAGCTGTGGTCGGCGTCCAGGTGGGGGAAGTGTCGGCGGATCTCGGGGGCGGTGAGCGTGCGCGGCACGAGTTCCTCCCCCTCGTCCAGGGCGACCACGACGAGGCCGTCGGGCGCGGTCCGCTCACGGCGCAGCGTCGCGGCCACCCCGCGGCAGGCCCGCGCGACGACGTCGGTGTAGCGGTCGTGGACCCGCTCCCAGTGCTCCTCGTCGCACTCCTCGCCCTCCTCGGGGCCGCCGTCCCAGGCCCCGTCGCCGGAGGCGGCCTCGGTCAGGGCCCTGCTCCAGGTCCAGAAGGCCCCGGGGTCGGACCAGTCCGCGTCGAAGTGCTGGTGGGGCCAGTCCGCGGGGTCCCAGCGCAGGTCCCGCTCCGGGCTCGGCGGGTGTTCCCGCTGCCGCCGGTCGGCGGCCAGGTGCTCCTCGAACCACTCCTCGGTGGCGGCGGCGAAGACGGGAAGCATGATCCGGCCGCAGGTCTCGGCGTAGAACAGGTACACCGCCACCGCGTAGACGCGACCGCCCCGCGCCAGGCAGGAGCGCGCGAAGCCCTCCAGTTCCGTGGTGAGGTCGGCCTCGAATCCGTCCCAGTCCATGTCCACGGCGGACCACCTCCGGGGGACGACCCTAGCCCCCCGTCAGACCGGACGGCGCGGTCCCGTCCGTGGTCACCGTGGCGGGGGCGCGACGCGCGGCCCGGTGAGCAGGGCGCGTTCAGCGCGCACCGTGCCACCCGGCGCGGAGACCCCCCACGCGGACATGCGGGAAACCCGGACGGAGCCCAGCCGAAAGCACACGGACAAATCCCTCGCACCGCCGCCCCAAAAAGGAATAGCGATCACCAATCCTGCCGTGGAAAAAGCAGAAAGGCGCCCCGGGGTTACGGCCCCGCGAACCCCGGGAATCCTCGATGTCGCGCATAAGCACCGCATCGCGGGCGGGGTCGGCCCTTCGAACGGGAGCCGCGCCCGCTCCACCGTTTTCCACATCCGGCGGAAACGCGCCCAACGGTTGATCGCCGACCATCGCGCCGAAGCCGAGCAAGCCCGGCAGACGCGACAGAGGGGGAACATTGCCGCAGGACCAGATCCAGGACATCGACGAATTCGTCGCACTGATCGAGAGCTGGTACAGGGAGGATTTCGGGGGCTTCGCCACCATGTACGACGCCGCGATCAGGCACGTGCGGCCGGTCCCCGAAGACGCACCGGAGGAGGTCCGCCACGACTGGCGCGGAAGGACGATCAACGACCTGTGCGACTTCTTCCGCGAGTGGGAGAGGTGGCGGCCGGGTGTCTCCAACGGGCTGGACTACATCGAGAAGTTCAGCTGGATCAGCTACGAGAACGACTACGGCATGGTCTTCCTCACCTCCGGCCCCGGATGCCGGATGACCGCGCTCTTCACGGAGTTGCAGGGGCGCTACATGGACTCCGATGCATCCCTCGGCCTGGTGGACGAGTGGATGAGGGAACTCGGGCCGCGGATGGACGACTACGTCGTCCCGGCCGGCGGCTACAGGAACTTCAACGAGTTCTTCGTCCGCGGGGTCAAACGGGGAAAGCGGCCGGTCGACGCGCCCGGTGACGGGTCCGTGGTGGTCGCTCCGGCCGACTGCGTCGTCAACATGATCGTCGGCGAACTGACCGAGGAGACGCGGATCCCGGTCAAGACGGTCACCATGAACGTCAGGCAGCTGCTCGACGGATCCGACTACGCCAGCAGGTTCGTCGGCGGCACGGCGGTGTCCTGCTTCCTACTGCCCAAGTCGTACCACCGGTACCACTCCCCCGTCGCGGGGCGCGTGGTGGAATCACGCGACGACGTCGGCGGAGTCTACTACGGAATGCGCAATTTCCCCGACATGCTCAACAAGGGCAACATCGGATACGGGTACGACTACAGCATGTTCGAGCATTTCCGCCGGGGCTATCTCGTCATCGCCACGGGCGGGAACGGCAACGGTCTCGTCGGAATGGTCCCCGTCGGCCTGAACTCGATCGCCTCCGTCGAGTTCAGGCAGAAATTCGCCAAAGTGACTCGCGAGGACCCCGTCGACGTGGACAAGGGGGAGGAGATCGGGTGTTTCAAGTACGGCGGTTCGCTGAACATCCTCCTGTTCGAGAAGGGCAGGTTCCCCGCGCTCCAGCTCCTCCAGGGGCAGCGCATCGGGAACTTCGAGGATCCGGAGACGTCGCCGGCGTTCTTCACCGGCTCCTGGCGCACGCCCTCCCGGCGCCTCGGGTCGTGACCGCGCCCACGGCGGAGCCGGGAGGGGCGGGGGGACGGCCCCCAGCCGCGTCGAGGCGCGGGCGGCGCCAGCGAAGGCCGGGGTGATCGGCCGCGCGCGTACCAGCGGAGCCGACGACCGCGACGGGGGCCACCCCGCCACGGCGCGCCGGCCCCCGTCGCGCACCGCCTCGCCGTGATCGCCGGGGACGGGCGACCATAGCGTTCGATTTCCAGCCATTGCAACGCACTGGTGGAGTCCGTTGCATTAGATTCCAAACCATTGCAACAATTTCCCGGCGTTTACCTGCGCATATGGGGATCCCGCATGGAATTTCTATTGCCACAACCATGAACGCAACGTAGCTTTTCCATCATCAGAAACATCGGGCCGTACCAGCGCCGCACCTGAGGAAGGAAAAGCGCCGAACGCCCTCAAGGCCAACGGCACCACCGGACCCGACCTCCGCGCCACCACCCCGGCGGCATCCCCTCCCCCACACCCCGACCGCGTCACCGCTTCGAAGGAGCACACCACCATGTCCCTCACCCCCACCGGGCAGGACCGCCCGGAACTGCACAAGACCATGCGGGAGATCGTCGACTCCGGTTTCGTCGGGATGCAGCTGCGCGTGCACGACGAGCACGGCGAGTGGGTCGGCAGCGCCGGGGCGCGCAGGCTGGGCGAGCCGGAGCGGCCGCCGGTCGACGGGCACTTCCGGATCGGCAGCGCCACCAAGAACTTCGTCGCGACCACGGTGCTCATGCTGGTGGCCGAGGGCAGGATCGGACTGGAGGACCAGGTGGCCGACCACCTGTCCGAGTTCGGGCTGGACCGGCGGATCACGGTGCGGATGCTGCTCCAGCACACCAGCGGGATCTTCAACCACACCGGCGAGCTCTACGAGGACGGGACGTTCGCGCCGGGGGTCGTCTGGGCGGGCCGGGAGTGGGTGGAGGACCGGTTCCGGACCTACCCGCCGCAGGAGCTGGTGAGGCTGGCGCTGTCCAAGCCGTCCCGGTTCGAGCCGGGGACGGACTGGAGCTACGCCAACACCAACTACGTACTGGCCAGGCTGCTGATCGAACGGGTTACCGGCCGCTCGCTCGCCGAGGAGATGCACCGGCTGTTCCTGGGGCCGCTGGGGATGACCGGCACCGTGGTGCCGACCACCGGGACGGAGGTCCCCGAGCCGCACGCCCACGCCTACTACCGGTACGAGGAGGACGGCGGGGAGAAGACGGTGGACGTCACCCGGCAGAACCCCTCCTGGATCTCCAGCGGCGGTGACATGATCTCGACCACCCGGGACCTGCAGACGTACTTCTCCGCGCTGATGGGCGGCAGGCTCCTGCCGACCGAGCTGTTGGCCGAGATGCGCACGCCGGAGGCGAAGGTCGGCTACGGCCTGGGGGTGTTCGTCCAGGAGACGGACGGCGGCACCCTCTTCCACCACAACGGCGGTATCGCGGGCTCGGCGGCGCTGATGTACGCCACGGCCGACGGCGGCAGGATCCTGACCGCCTCGCTGACCTATGTGGACGACGCCGAGCTGTCCCTGGCGCAGACGTTCCAGGAGGCGACGCGGAGGCTCGTCGAGGAGGTGTTCGGCGGCGGGCGGACCGAGGCGGAGGACGAGGCGGCCGAGCAGGACGCCGGAGCGGCGCGGTTGACGGGCTGAGCGGTTCGCAGCCGCGCCCGTCGAGGGCGGACTCCCCGCGGCGCCGCACCGGTCAAAAGGCGGACCGGGGTCGTTCCGCTGTCCGGAGGGCGGCCCCCGTGGCGCCCTCCGGACAGCGGGCGGGGTCCTCAGCCCCGGGCGGGACCGCGCTCGCCCACGTCCTCGCGCAGCTGCTCCAGGGTGTTCTTCAGCAGCCGGGAGACGTGCATCTGGGAGTAGCCCATGCGGTCGGCGATCTCGGTCTGGGTGTGGTCGCCGAAGAAGCGCAGCTTGAGGATCTCGCGCTCGCGCTCGGGCAGACGGGCCAGGGCGGGCTTGAGCGACTCGCGCTGCACGACCCGCTCCAGGCCCTCGTCCTCGCTGCCCAGGTGGTCCTCCAGGCGGGAGCCCTCCTGGCCGTCGGAGTCGGAGGAGTCGGGGGCGTCCAGCGAGAGGGAGCGGTAGGACTCCGAGGCCTGGACCAGCTCGACGACCTCCTCCTCGTCCAGCCCCATCTCCTTGGCGATCTCGGCGTTGGTGGGGACGCGCGCGTGGGTCTGCTGGAAGGTGTTGAGGACCTGGCGCAGCTTGATCCGGTTCTCCTGGTGACGCCTGGGAACCCGGATCGCCCAGGTGTGGTCGCGGAAGTGCCGCTTGATCTCACCGGTGACCGTGGGCATCAGGTAGGAGATGAAGGGCTTGCCGCGGTCGGGCCGGTAGCCGCGGATGGCCTTGACCAGGCCGACCATGGCGGTCTGCTTGAGGTCCTCCAACGGCTCACCTCGGCCGTTGTAGCGGCGGGCGAGCTTGTTGACCAGCGGCTGGTAGCGGACCACGACCTCCTCGCGCAGCCTGACCGCGCGCGGGTCGTCGTCGTCCAGACCGTGGAGTTCGGCGAGGAGTTCCTCGGCCGGGATCTCCTTAACCGGCGAGGACGTGCGCGTCCTGGGGACGAGGGTCGTGTGGTCGGTGTCGGCCTGCGACACGGTGTCCTTGTTCAACGTGGTGGACAAGAGGAAACCCCCGGTGCTCTGGTCCTGTGTGCTCCTGTCTGTCTGCCTCGGCAGACACCGGTGCGCTGACCCGTTCGCGACCGCGGTTCGGGTGCCGCGGCCCGGCGGGCGGCGCCGGTGCGACCACTACTGTTCCCACAGAAACGACTTCAAAAGCCGCAGAGCGAATTTTTTGTTGTCACACGACAAATAACCACGTCAGAGCCCCTCTGCCAACCCGAACGGGGTGCGTGCGAGGCCGCCGCGCCCGCGGGTCGCGCCCCCGCGCCGCGAACCGGCGACCGCCCCCTTCCCACCCGGCGGGCGGAGGACGTGACGTCCTCCGCCCGCCGCGCCCGGTGGCGGTCGTCAGTCGAGGAGGGCCGTCGCCTCGACCTCGACGAGCACGTCGGGTTCGAAGAGGTAGTCCACGCCGATGAGCGACGAGGGCGGCAGCGGCGTCGGCAGACCGATCTCCTCGGCCACCTCGGCGACCCCCGCCATGAAGGCGTCGATCTTGCCGGGCTCCCACGCCGTGACGTAGAAGGTCAGCCGCAGGACGTCGTCGAACGTCGCTCCCGCCCCGGCCAGGCCCGCCGCGGTGTTGCGCAGCACCTGGGCCACCTGCCCGGCGAGGTCGCCCGGGGCCACCGGGGTCGCGTCGGCGCGGCGGGCGACCTGTCCGCTGACGTGCACGTGGCGCGTACCGGTGCCGACCGCGACGTGGTGGTACGGGGTGGGCTGCATCATGCCCTCGGGGGTGAAACGCTGAACGGCCATCGCCTGTGTCCTCGCTACTGGTACCGACTTGGTCTAACGTTGATACCTGGTATCAAAAGGAAACTTCAACGAAACCAGGTGTCATGACGGATACCGGGCAGGCAGCCCACGACGACATCGGCATCACCGCGCCGCACCGCGAGCTCCTCAACCAGATCCTGGACAAGTGGTCGATGGAGGTGCTCAACGTGCTCTGCGAGCGCCCCTCGCGCTTCAACGAACTGCGCCGCGCGATCCCCTCGGTGACCCAGAAGTCGCTCACCGCGACCCTGCGCCGCCTCGAACGCAACGGCATCGTGCACCGCGCGGTGGTCGGCTCGCGGCCGGTCGCCGTCGAGTACCGGATCACCCCGCTGGGCAAGACGCTCCGGCACCCGGTGGACGTGCTGCTCGACTGGATCTCGGCGCACACGCCCGAGATCGAGCGGGCACGCGAGCGCTTCGACCTCGAACAGGACGGCGGCTGACACCCGGGGCGGCCGGTGCCGGAAGGGCACGCCGCCGGGGCGGGTGCGGACGCGCGCGGGACGGTACCGCCCGTGCCGCCGCGCCTCGATGGGCCGGGCCCGGGGCGGCGCCGGTACGGGACCCGGGGACGCCTCAGTTCCCCCGCGCCAGGTGGTCGAGTCCGCACGCCGTCCCGCTCATCGCCTTGACCACGGCCATGGTCCGGTTGGTGCAGTCGAGCTTGGTCAGGACCTGCGCGACGTTGCGTTTGGCCCCGTGCAGGGAGATCCGCAGCTGGGCGGCGATCTCCTTGTTCTCCAGCCCGCGCGCCATGAGGGCCAGCGTCTGGCGTTCGCGTTCGGTCAGGCGGGTGGCCGGGCCCGGCACGCCGTGCAGGCGCCGCCCGTGGGCGGCGGCCCGGTCGACCAGACCGGGGGAAAGGTAGACGCGGCCCCGTTCGAGCTGCCAGAAGGCGAAGTGCAGGTCGGCCGGGGACAGCTCGTCCACCGAGACCAGGGCGTCCGTGCCGGTCTCGTTGAGCGGGCACCCCGGTGAACGGTCGGACGCCGACAGCACGGACAGGTGTTTGCCCCGTGCCCCCCGGGCCGCCTCGCGCAGGGCCGCCGTGTCCTCGGCGCCGGACCGGCGGACGTGGAAGACGAAGTCCCATCCGCGCCGGCCCAGGTGCGCGATGGCCTCGGCGGGACAGTCGAAGTGGGCCAGGACGCCCGCGGTGCAGTCCATGGAGCGCAGCGCGCGCAGGGTGGCCTCGGTACTGGGCGAGTCGGGCCCGACCACCATGGTCTCGTGCTCGCGGTCGCACAGGGGGATCAGGGGCGGGCCGTTCTCCGGGGCGCAGGGAACGGGAAGCTGGTCGACGTGCTCATGGGTGGAGGTCATAACGGCTCCTCGTGCTTGCCGGTCGGATGGGAGGGCGGGGCGGGAACGCTGGCCGTCACCGCGCGGTGTCGCGGCTCGCGCGCGACGGCCGCGGGGAGGGTCCGGGTTCGGAGTCGGCCGGTCCGGTCTCGTCCGCCCGGGTTCCGCACAGTCCGGCCCGGGCCTTGAGGACCATCTCCTGGAACTCGGCTTCGGGGTCGGAGTCCAGGACGATGGCGCCCCCCGCTCCCACGGTCATCCGGCCGTCGGCGACCACCGCCGTGCGGATGACGATGTTCAGGTCGGCCGCCCCGCTCAGGGCGAAGTACCCCAGCGAGCCCGAGTAAACTCCGCGGGCCCGTCCCTCCAGGCGTTCGATGATCTCCATCGTGCGGAGTTTGGGGGCGCCGGTCATCGATCCGCCGGGGAAGCAGGCGCGTGCCGCCCCGACGGCCCCCACCCCCGGCCTGAGCCTGCCCTCGACCGTGCTGACGAGCTGGTGCACGGAGGTGTAGGACTCGACCTGCATGTAGCGGGGGACGCTCACCCCGCCCACCTCGCACACGCGTCCCAGGTCATTGCGGACCAGGTCCACGATCATGAGGTTCTCCGCGCGCGTCTTGGGGTCCCGCGCCAGGGACGCGCGCAGCCGGGCGTCGGCGGCCGGATCGGGGTGGCGCGGCGCGGTCCCCTTCATCGGCTTGGACTCGGCGGTGCCGTCCTCGCCCACCCGCAGGAAGCGCTCCGGTGACGAGCACAGCACGCTCGCGGGCCCCGCGCGGAGGAAGGCCCCGTAGGGGGCCGGATTGGCCCGGCGCATCCGCAGGTAGGTCTCCAACGGGTCGCCCGAGCAGGGGAGGCTGACCTCGTTGGTCAGGCAGATCTCGTAGCTCTCCCCCGCCCTGAGCTCCTCCAGGCAGGAGTGCACGTCCGCCAGGTACCCCGCGCGCCGACGCCTCAGGAACGGCGTCGGCTCCACCGGGTCCGGGGCCGCGGGGGCGGGCCGGGAGTGCCGCACGCCTCCCTCCGCCAGCGCCTGGACGCTGTCCAGCCACTGGTCGGCCGCCTCCACCGAGGCGGGCAGGTCGCGGCAGGAGGCCAGCAGCCAGGTGGCGCCGTCCCGGTGGTCGACGGCCACGGTCCTGGTGGCCGACATCCACAGCGCGTCCGGGGTGTGCGCGGTGTGGCGGTTGGGGGACCCGCAGTCCGCCTTGGCCTCGTAGCCCATGTAGCCCACGTAACCGCCGTTGAAGTCGAAGGGCAGCTCGCGCGGGGAGGGGGTGCGCGCGGCGGACAGGCGCGCCTCCAGCAGGTCGAAGACCGACCCCTCCTCGGTGTGCCTCGGGGCGCCCTCCCCGTCGCCGACGCGCAGGCGGCCCGCACCGGCGTCGTAGGTCAGGACCTCGGCGTCCGGCCCCGACGGCGCCCCGAGGAAGGAGAAGCGGGAGAACCCCTCGACCAGGCGGCTGCTGTCGAGCCAGTAGGCGTACGGCAGGTCCGCGAACAGGAGGCGGAAGAGGTACTCGGCCTCCGGCGCGCGCTCCAGCCGCCGCCACCGCAGCAGCCAGGGCGTCCGGGGGCGGGTCTCCGGGGAGGGCGCGCGCCGCACCGCGGGGTCGGCGGCCCTCCCCTTCCCGAGCGCCGATCCGCCGCGCGCCGTGGGGCGGGCCAGTGAGAAGAAGTTCCCCACCAGCCGGGCTCCGTGCTCGGTGGCGACCGACTCCGGGTGGAACTGCACCCCCCACCACGCGCGCCGGGGGTCGCTGACGCCCATGACGACGCCGTCCTCGGTCCGGGCGTCCACGTCGAGGTGCTCCTTGACCCCGTCCGGCAGGCACAGGGAGTGGTAGCGCACCGCCGGGAACCCCTGGGGGAGGCCGGTGAACAGGTTGCGGCCGTTGTGCAGGACGCACTCGACCGCGCCGTGCCTGGGTCGGGGCGAGGGGACGACGGGGCTGCCCGCCAGCCAGCCGAGGGCCTGGTGGCCCAGGCACACGCCGAGCACGGGCGCGCGTGTGCGGGTCAGGAACGCGGAGGCGTGTCCGAGGTCGGAGGGCCGGTCCGGGCGCCCCGGGCCGGGTGAGACCACCACGGCGTCGGGGTCGGGACCGGAGCCCAGGAGCCGCGGGTCGTCGTTGCGGCACACCTCGGGTTCGACCCCGGTCGTGGCCGCTATCAGCTGGAAGAGGTTGTAGGTGTAGGAGTCGTAGTTGTCGATGAGCAACGTGTGCATGGCTCTCCGAGCCGTTCTCACTGCTTACGGGAGTGGGGCGGGGCCCGCCGGCGGCGAGCCGGGGGCGCTCCGCGCGGGGTCGTGCCGGGAGGCGGCCGCCAGGGAGGCCCGGAGCTGGAACCGGCGGAGTTTGCCCGTGGGCGTCCTCGGCAGGTCGGGCACCAGGCGCACGCTCCGGGGCACCTTGTAGGGGGCGACCCGTCCGCGCAGACCGTCGATGAGTTCGCTCTCCAGCGTCTCGGCTGAGTCCGCGGAGGAGGCCGGGACCACGAAGGCGTGCAGGCGGGTGGCCCCCCGCTCGTCGGGCAGGCTGGTCACCGCCGCCTCCCGCACCCGGGGGTCGGACCGCAGCAGGTCCTCCACCTCCACGGGCGAGAAGGTGATGCCGCCGACCATCTCCAGGTCGTCGGTCCGGCCCCGGTGCACCAGGTCCCCGGACGGGAGCGCGGTCACCAGGTCGCCTGTGCGCAGCCAGCCGTCCTCGGGCAGGGTCCGCCGCGTGTCCTCGGGGAGGTTGAGGTAGCCCTGCATCAGGGTGGGCCCCGTGACGTGGAGTTCGCCGGTGCCGCCCGGGGCCACGGGGGCGCCGTCGCGGTCCAGCACCCGGACGCGGAACCCGGGCAGGACGCGGCCCACGGTGCCGGGCACGTCGCGCGAGACGGTGTTGGAGCAGAAGCCGTGCCCGGCCTCGGTCGATCCCAGCTGTTCCAGGAGGGGCACTCCGAGCAGGCCGCGCGCCCGCTCCCCCAGGTCGGGCGCCAGCCGCTCCCCCGCCGACACGGCCAGGCGCAGGCTGGCGAGGTCGGCGGGCGAGGCCTCGCGCACCAGGTTGGCGTAGAAGGAGGGCACCCCGTAGAGCAGGGTGACACCGTGCCGCGCCACCAGGCCGGCGACCTCGGCGGCCCCGGGCCGCCCGGCGGTGTACACCGCGGCCGAGCCCGACAGCAGCGGGAAGACGAAGGCGTTGCCGAAGCCGTAGGCGAAGAACATCTTCGACACCGACAGGGTCACGTCCGTCGGCCCCACGTCCGCCACGGGACGCCCCACCAGTTCCATGTACGAGGCGGGGTCGGCGCACCGGTGCACGACCCCCTTGGGCTGTCCGGTGGTCCCGGAGGTGTACTGCACGTACAGCGGGGCGTCCGGGCCCGTCGGCACGGGAGGGGCGGGGGCGCGGGTCGCGCCCTCCGCCAGGAGGGCGGCGCCGGTGAGCGCGGGCGCGTCCGGGAACCGCTCGTGCAGGTGTTCCTCGGCCAGGACGAGCACGGGAGCGCAGTCCGAGGCCATGTAGCGGTGTTCGCGCCCGGACAGGTCGGGGTTGACCGTGACCGCCACGGCCCCGATCCGCGCGCAGGCGAGGAAGGACACCACCCACGCCGCACCGTCCGGCAGGGCCAGCAGCACGTGGTCGCCCGGTCCGACCCCGCGCCCGGCCAGGACCGCGGCGCAGCGGGCGGCGGTCGCGTGCACCTGGCCGTGCGTCCAGACCGCGCCGTCCTCCAGGCAGGCGGGGCGGTCGCGCCATCCGCGCTCCCCGCACAGGCGGGACAGGTCGTGGGCGAGGTTCAACACGTGCGCGCCCGGGTGTGCGCGGCCTCGGGCCCGGGCGCGGCGAACAGCGCACGCGTCCCGGAGCCGCGGTAGGCGGTGGCCACGAGCGCGCCGTCCACACGGCCCAGCGGCCACCAACCGCCCGCCAACAGGGATTCCAGGCCCTCCCGGTCGGGGTCGCCGCACAGGGCGGGCCCCACCAGTCGGCAGGCGAGCCAGAGCAGGGCGCCGGAGACGGCGTGGGCGTCCACGTCCTCGTCGTCCGCGGGGTCCAGACAGGGCGTGCACAGGAGCATGGTCATGTGCAGTGCCAGTTCCAGGTCGGCGCCGCGTCCGGCGTCGAGCAGACGAGTCCGGGCGCGGTCGCTGCGTCCCTCCACACCGGCGACCCACGCGGGGTCGACCCGGTCCGCCAGGCTCAGCGCCTCCGCCAGGCCGACCGCCCGGGCCCTCCCGGCGACGGGGACCGCCCTACCCCCGCACAGGCCGCGGAGCAGCGCACCGACCCGGGGGCCGCCCGCGCCCAGCAGGGCTTCGGTGTCCTCGGGGGGACGGTTCAGTTCATAGAGCCGTTCCATGTCTGCTTCACCTCGGGAAAGACCAGGTTCAGATCGTCCTCGACGATGGACCGGGCGCGCTCGGAGAAGATCCGCCGGCACTCGTCGTTGGTCAGCCGCTTGATCCCCCAGCGGCGGAACCGTGCGTTGTTGGGCGAGTCGCTGCGCCCGAAGAAGGTCATCGTGACCGGGACCATGCCGTCCACGACGCGCTGCATCTCCCCGCGCCGGGCGGGGTCACGGGCCAGCCTGCGCGAGCCGTCACGCCCGAGGCGCACGTGGAAGCGCTCCTCGGGCATCAGGGAGACGCACAGGTCGCGCAGCGGCCGGTAGGAGCAGGAGCACAGGTCCTCCATCAGGACGATCTCGGCGAGGTCGATCAGCGCCTTGGACAGGACGTACTCCGGCCAACTGGACAGCTCCTCCTCGAACACCGTCAGGGGCGGACGCGTGTAGGGGTCCTCCAGGGAGAGCGCGGCGGCCAGTTTGTTGAACTGCAGGTGGTGGCCGTACTCCTCCATCGCCATCCGGCAGGCCAGCCACTTGTCCTTGGCGGTGGGCGCGTGCGCGATGGAGGGCTCGTCGAACGCGGCCGCTCCGGCCCTCTCGTTGCGCACGTGGCTGTTGATGATCTTTCCGAGGCACTCGACGTATTCGTCTCCGAGCGCGAATGCCTCCTCGGGCCCCCCGATCTCACCGGGCTCTGGGACCGGAGGTTTTTCTCTATATGAGGAAATGATCGCAGGCACCTCCCTGGTGCACTCTGGGTCGACCATAATTCAATATATGAAGACTCTGTTCAGGCGCAAGTGCCCATATGGCTACCAAGGTTTGCATAAATTAGGCATGCCTTCCCTTGCTTCTCGTCCGCCGTTTGCCCGGAACTATAGGATTGGCCCTTCCGTTTCACTTCTTTGGGTCGCTTTCCCTACTCTGAGTGACGAAAAGGAAAGCGGTTTCGCCCATCCCACCGGAACGGCCCCGCCGATCGCGGCACCGCCGTCGGGCGCCCGCCCCGGGGGTCGCCGCGCAGGTCATCGCACCCGCGGACGCGTCCGCCGCGGCTCCGGCGGCTCAGCACGCGGACCCCGGCGCCGTCACCGCGGTTCCCTGTTCCGTAAGGGATGCGGTCCACGATGACGGACCGGCGCGAAGGGGTTGACCCGCTCACGGCCACCCCGCCCCGGGCGTCGGCGCGGCCCCGGGGCCCGGCGGGGCCCACGCGGGGCGGACCGGCGCACGGAAACATCCGCGACCGGTTCCACGCCCGTGCGCCCCGCCCCGGCGAAGCACACGGAAAAGGGTTCTCCACGTCGGTCGAAAGCCCTCTGAGCAGGGTCACTCCTGCGCCGGTCGGCACAGGCCGGAGCCCGCCCGGCAGGAGGCACCGGCGACCGGCTCGAGGCCCCTGAATGGTTAAGGCCAAGCATGGCGGTGTTTTCTCTCCGGGCCTCCGGGTAACCGGATTAGGGGGTTGAAGACCCACTCCGCACTTGGCACGATTGGCGATGTGTTAAACAGCGAACGAGACGCGGACACGCTTTGTGTCCTCGTCCAGGGTAAACGGCACGGAATTGGAAGTGTCGAGGCCGGGATCGGCAGAAGCATTTCCCTGTCGCCCTCTCGGGTCCGTGTCCTGCAACCCTTCCACGGCGGTCCCGTGTACGTCCTCGTGGAGGACGACGGGCACGGCGGCGACCACCGGTCGGCCGCCCGCCGGGTGCGCGCGGCCACCGCCGACGCCTACGGGTTCGTCCCCGACGGTGTGGTCGTGCTGCCGCGCGGCGCGGTCGCGGACCGCGACGACGCGGAGGCGCCGGTGCCCGCGCGGATACTGCACTCCGCGCTGGACGGGGCCCTCCACACGGACTTCCTGCCGGTCGCCGCGACCGGCGCACCCGCCCCCGGGGCCCGCGCGCCGGTGCCGCCCGCCCCATCCCGACCGGTGGACGTCGAGGAGGTGCGCGAGACGGTGGCCGCGCTGCTGGGCCGCCCCCTCTCCGAGGTCGGGCCCGAGGACGACCTCATCGGTCTGGGCATCGACTCACTGCGCACGATGCAGTTCGCCAACGACCAGAGGGCGAAGGGGTTCGGCGTACGGTTCCCCGACCTCTTCGCCCGCCCCACCGTGCGCGCGTGGACCGAACTGCTCGCGCTCTCGCCCGGCACGGGCTCCCCGGACGGAGCCGGACCGGCCGCGGCCGAGGGCGAACCCTTCCCCCTGACGCCCGTGCAGCACGCCTACTGGATCGGACGCCGCGACGACCAGGTCCTCGGCGGCGTCGCCTGCCACTTCTACGTCGAACTCGACGGCCGCGGACTGCGCCCCCGGCGCCTGGAGAGGGCGTTGCGCGCGCTGATCCAGCGGCACCCCGCACTGCGCACGGCCTACACCGACGACGGCGGGCAACGGGTCCTCCCCGAGCCCCGCGTGGAGCCGCTGGAGACCGACGACCTGCGCCACCTCGACCAGGCGGAGGCCGACCGGCGCCTGGAGGAGCGCAGGGAGCGCCTCTCCCACCGCCTTTTGGACATCGCCTCCGGGCAGGTGCTCGCAGCCTGCCTCTCCCTGCTGCCGGACGGCGGGCACCGGCTGCACCTGAACTTCGAGCTGCTGGCCACCGACGTCCAGAGCATCCGCATCGCTCTCGTCGAACTCGCGGAGCTCTACCGCAGCCCCCGGGACGAGCTGCCCCCGCTCGGCACGGACTTCGCGAGCTACCTCGCCGCGCGGGAGAGCCGCCGGGCCCCCTCCCGTGACGCGCACCGCGACTACTGGGCGTCGCGGGTACCCGAACTGCCCGGTCCGCCGCAGCTGCCGCTGGCGGCCGACCCCGCCCGGGCGGGTGTTCCGCGTTTCGAGCGGCGCGAGCACCGGCTCGGCCCCGAGCGCCGGGAACGGCTGGCCGGACTCGCCCGTGCGCACGGGGCCACGGTGCCGATGGTCCTGGCCGCCGCTTTCGCCGAGGTGGTCGGCGCGTGGAGCGCCACACCCCGCTTCCTGCTCAACCTGCCCCTGTTCGACCGCGAGGCCCTGGACGGGGCGGGGGCGGGTATCGAGGGGGTCGTGGCCGACTTCACCAACCTCGTCCTGGTGGCGTTCGACCTCACCGGCACCGCCTCCTTCGCCGACCGGGTGGCCGCCGCCCAGGCGTGTCTGCGCGAGCACGTCGCCCACTCCGACTACAGCGGTGTGGAGGTGCTGCGCGACCTGACCCGGCGGGGCGGGCCGCCCGCCCCCGCTCCCGTGGTGTTCACCAGCGCCGTCGGCATGGGCGAGCTGATCGAACCGCGGGTCCGCGAGGTTCTGGGCGAGACGGGGTGGATGATCTCCCAGACGCCGCAGGTGTGGTTGGACCACCAGGTGGTGGAGCGCGACGGCGGTCTGGCCCTGGTGTGGGACGCGGTGTCGGGTCTGTTCCCCGAGGGCGTGCTGGACGCGATGTTCGACGCCTACGGCCGCGTGCTCGAACAGGTCCTGGCGGGCGACTGGTCGATACCGGTGGTCGCCGTACCGACACGGGACCACCTGGCGGTGAGGACGCGGGTCAACGAGGCCGCCATGGCCGCCTCTCCGCTGACGAACGGTGTCGCCGCCGGTGCGGGCCTGTTGCACGGCGGTTTCTTCGCGTGGGCCGAACGCGAACCCGACCGCGTCGCCGTGGTCTGGGACGGGGGCCGGTGGACCTACGCCGAACTGGCCGAACGCGCCCTGCGCACCGCCGCCCACCTGAGCGAGCGGGGCGCCCGCCCCGGCGACACGGTCGCGGTGAGCCTGCCCAAGGGCCCCGACCAGGTCGCGGCGGTCCTGGGCGTCCTCGCCGCAGGCTGCGCCTACGTACCGGTGGGGGTGGACCAACCCGCCCTGCGCCGCGAACGCATGCTCCGCCGCGCCGACGCCGCACTGGTCCTGGACGACCTGGAACCGGTGTCGAAGACGCGGCCGTGGGACGGCCCGACCGAGGTCCCCCCGGAGGCGTCGGCGTACGTGATCTTCACTTCGGGGTCCACGGGTGAGCCCAAGGGTGTGGAGGTGACCCACCGGGCGGCGGTGAACACCGTGACCGACGTGTGCGCACGCTTCGGCATCGGCCCCGACGACCGCGTCCTCGCCGTCTCGGCACTGGACTTCGACCTGTCCGTCTTCGACGTGTTCGGCCTCCTCGGCGTCGGCGGCGCGGTGGTCGTACCCGAAGAGGAGCAGCGGCGGGACGCCGCAGCCTGGTGCGGGGCCGTCAGCCGACACGGCGTGACGGTCTGGAACACCGTCCCCGTGCTCGCCCAGATGCTCGTGGAAGCGGCCACCGGCGCACCGGAGTCCCTGGCGGGGCTGCGCGTGGTCATGGTCTCCGGTGACTGGGTGCCCCTGGACCTGCCCGGGCAGGTCACGCGGGCGGCTCCGGACTGTCGTTTCGTGGCGATGGGCGGGGCGACCGAAGCCGCGATCTGGTCCAACTACGAGGAAGTCGGAGAGCTCGACCCGGACTGGCCCTCGATCCCCTACGGCCGCCCCCTGTCCGGCCAGTGCTTCCGGGTCGTGGGACCCGACGGCCGTGACCGACCCGACTGGGTACCCGGCGAGCTGTGGATCGGCGGCGCGGGCGTGGCCGTGGGCTACCGGGGCGACCCCGCCACCACGGCCGCCCGCTTCGTCACCGACGAGCGGGGAGTGCGCTGGTACCGCACCGGCGACCAGGGATGCTACCGGCCCGACGGACGACTGGAGTTCCTGGGCCGCGACGACCACCAGATCAAGATCCGGGGCCACCGGCTCGAACTCGGAGAGGTCGAGGCCGCCGCACGCGCCCACCCGGGAGTGGGCACGGCCGCCGTGGTGGTCTCCCCCGCACCCTCACCCCGCCTGGTCGCGTTCGTGACGGTGACCGGAGGAGGCACGGCACCGGAGGCCCTGCGGGACTTCCTCGCCGAGCGGCTGCCCGAGCACGCCGTCCCCGCCCACGTGGTGACGGTGCCCCGGATCCCGCTCAACGCCAACGGCAAGGTCGACCGGGCAGCGTTGACGGCCCTGGCCGGAGAACAGGTCGGACGAACCGCCGCGACCGGCGCACCGCCCGAGGGCCCGACCGAACGGGCGGTGGCCGACATCTGGGCCGACCTGCTCGGCCTGGACACCGTCAACCGCGACGACAACTTCTTCACGCTCGGCGGGGACAGCCTCCTCGCCACCCGCATGATCGTCCGCCTCAACGACCGGGGGCTGCGCGGAGCGGACCTGGGCCTGCTGTTCTCCGCCGGTTCGCTGCGGGAGTTCGCCCGGGGGCTGCGGGACGGGACCGGTGAAGCGGGCTTCAGCGCTCCGGTCGCACGCCCCGAGGAGCGCCACGAACCGTTCCCGCTGACCTCGGTGCAGCAGGCGTACCGGATCGGCCGCGGCGACGACTTCGCACTCGGCGGGGTCGACTGCCACTTCTACACCGAGTACGACGGTGCCGACATCGACCTCGCACGGCTGGAGGAGGCCTGGAACCTGCTCATCCTGCGTCACGACATGCTGCGGGCCGTGCTCACCCCGGACGGACGCCAACGCGTCCTCCCCGCGGTGCCCCGGTTCGCCGTCCCGGTCACCGACGCCTCGGACGAGGACGCCGGTCAGGCCCTGGCGGACCTGCGCGCGGCCATGTCCCACCAGCTCATCGACCCGCACACCTGGCCGCTGTTCGACCTGCGCGCGGTGCGCTACGGCGGCGGAAGGGTCCGTCTGGGCCTGAGCATCGACGCGCTCACCGTGGACGCGCTCAGCGCGATGATCCTCCTGGGCGAGCTGGACCGCCTCTACGCCGACCCGAAGGCCCGGTTGGCACCGCTCGGGCTCACCTTCCGCGACTACGTGCTGGGCGTGCACCCGTCCCCGGAGCGGCGGGAACGCGCCGAACGCCACTGGGCCGCCCGGGTCCGCGCCCTGCCCGGTCCGCCGGAGCTGCCGCTGGCGACCGACCCCTCGCTCGTGCGGGCCCCGCGATTCGAGCGGCGCGAGCAGTGGCTGGACACCCGCGAACGGGAGGCCCTGCTCGCCGCGGCCCGGGCCCACGGGGTCACCGCCTCGGCCGTACTGGCCACGGCGTTCTGCGAGACGCTCGGCGCCTGGAGCGCGAACCCGCACCTGACGATCAACCTCACCCTGTTCGACCGCCGCGACGTCCACCCCGACGTCGGGTCCCTGGTCGGCGACTTCACCTCCCTGCTCCTGGCGGGCTACCAGCCCGAACCGGGGGACAGCTGGGCCGAGCGCGTCACGCGCCTGCACCGCCGGATGGGGCAGGACCTGGACCACAGCGAGGTCACCGCCCGGTGGGTCCTGTCCGAACTGGCCCGCCACCGGGGCTCCCTGGACGTGTCGATGCCCGTGGTCTTCACCAGCACGATAGGCGCGACCGGAACGGGCGACGCGGCCGTACGCCCCTCCTTCGCCGAGCCGGTCTGGGGTGTGTCGCAGACGCCGCAGGTGTGGCTGGACCACCAGGTGGTGGAGCGCGACGGCGGTCTGGCCCTGGTGTGGGACGCGGTGTCGGGCCTGTTCCCCGAGGGCGTGCTGGACGCGATGTTCGACGCCTACGGCCGCGTGCTGCGCCAACTGCTGGACGGCGACTGGACGCGGCGTCCGGTGCACACTCCCCCGCCGGAGCAGCTCCTCACGCGTGAGCGGGTGAACCGGATCGCGGCCGACACCCCGGTGCGTCCGGCTTCGGACCTGTTGCACGGCGGTTTCTTCGCCTGGGCCGAACGCGAACCCGACCGCGTCGCCGTCATCTGGGACGGGGGCCGGTGGACCTACGCCGAACTGGCCGAACGCGCCCTGCGCACCGCCGCCCACCTGAACGAACACGGCACCCGCCCCGGCGACACCGTCGCGGTGAGCCTGCCCAAGGGCCCCGACCAGATCGCGGCGGTCCTGGGCGTCCTCGCCGCCGGGTGTACCTACGTACCCGTGGGGGTGGACCAACCCGCCCTGCGCCGCGAACGCATGCTCCGCCGCGCCGACGCCGCGCTGGTCCTGGACGACCTGGGCCCCGCCCTGGCAGCGAAGCCCTGGAAGCGACCGGCCCGGGTCGGGGCGGACGCGTCCGCCTACGTGATCTTCACCTCCGGCTCGACGGGTGAACCGAAGGGTGTGGAGGTGACCCACCGGGCGGCGGTGAACACCGTGACCGACGTGTGCGCACGCTTCGGTATCGGCCCCGACGACCGTGTCCTCGCGGTGTCGGCACTGGACTTCGACCTGTCGGTCTTCGACGTGTTCGGCCTCCTCGGCGTCGGCGGCGCGGTGGTCGTACCCGCGGAGGAGCAGCGCCGGGACGCCGCAGCCTGGTGCAGGGCCGTCAGCCGACACGGCGTGACGGTCTGGAACACCGTCCCCGTGCTCGCCCAGATGCTGACGGAGACGGCGGCCGGCGCACCGGAGTCCCTGGCGGGGCTGCGCGTGGTCATGGTCTCCGGTGACTGGGTGCCCCTGGACCTGCCCCGGAGCATCGAGGACCTGGCCCCCGGTTGCCGTTTCGTGGCGATGGGCGGGGCCACCGAGGCCGCGATCTGGTCCAACTACGAAGAGGTCACCGAACCCGACCCGGACTGGCCCTCGATCCCCTACGGCCGCCCCCTGTCCGGCCAGTGCTTCCGGGTCGTGGGACCCGACGGCCGGGACCGACCCGACTGGGTACCCGGCGAGCTGTGGATCGGCGGCGCGGGCGTGGCCGTGGGCTACCGGGGCGACCCCGCCACCACGGCCGCCCGGTTCGTCACCGACGAACACGGCACACGCTGGTACCGCACCGGCGACCAGGGACGCTACCGGCCCGACGGCCGCCTGGAGTTCCTGGGCCGCGACGACCACCAGATCAAGATCCGGGGCCACCGGCTCGAACTCGGAGAGGTCGAAGCCGCCGCACGCGCCCACCCCCGCATCACCTCGGCCGCGGTGGTGGTCTCCCCCGCACCCTCACCCCGCCTGGTCGCGTTCGTGACCGCCGTGGAGGGCCAGGAGGCTCCGGACTCGCTGCGGGACTTCCTCGCCGAACGGCTGCCCGAACACGCCGTCCCCGCCCACGTGGTGACGGTGCCCCGGATGCCGCTCAACGCCAACGGCAAGGTCGACCGGGCAGCCCTGACGACCCTGGCCGGACAGCGGGCCGGGAACGACGCCGCCGCGGGCGCACCGCCCGAGGGCCCGACCGAACGGGCGGTGGCCGACATCTGGGCCGACCTGCTCGGCCTGGACACCGTCAACCGCGACGACGACTTCGTCGCGCTGGGCGGGGACAGCCTCCTCGCCACCCGCATGACCGAGGCCCTGCGCCGCCGCTTCGGCGCCGAACTGCCCCTGCGCCGCGTCTTCGAGGCGCCCACGGTCCGGGGCCTGGCCGCCCTGCTGGACCGCGGCCCGTCCTCAGCCGACCACGAGTTCGAGGAAGGAACCCTATGACTTCCGACAACGGAGGCCACGCACAGCTCCTCGCCGAGCTCCACGACCTCGGGGTCCACCTGTGGGTGGAGGAGGGACGGCTGCGCTTCCGCGCGCCCCGGGGGGTCCTGGACCCGGCTCTGCGCGAGCGCCTGAGCGCGCGGAGGGAAGGGCTGATCGCCCGCCTCCAGGAGGCCTCGGACGCGGTCCGCCACGACGCGGAGGGCCGCCACGACCCCTTCCCGCTGACCGACGTCCAGTCCTCCTACCTCCTGGGCCGGGGAGGGGCGTTCGACTACGGCGGCTCCCCCTGCCAGGTCTACGCCGAGATGCCCGTGCGCGACCTTCGCCCCGACCGCCTCCAACGGGCGTGGAACGCGCTGGTGCGCCGCCACGACATGCTCAGGGCCGTCGTGGACCCCGAAGGCCACCAGCGGGTGCGGCCCGAGGTCCCCGAGTACACCGTCGCCGTGGAGGACGTGCGCGGGCGGCCCCCGCAGGAGGTGAGCGCGCTCCGCCTGCGAGTCCGGGAGCAGATGGACCACCGCGTCTACGAGCCGGGCACGTGGCCGATGTTCGACGTGCGCGTCACCCGGGCCGACGACGGCGACCTCCTGCACGTCTCCATCGACTTCCTCACCGCCGACTACGCCAGCGTGCGCGTCCTGGTGCGCGAACTCGACCTCCTGCACCGCGACCCGGAGGCCGAACTGCCGGAGCTCGGCATCACCTTCCGCGACCACCTGCTGGCCGAGCACCGCCTGCGCGAGGGGCCCGTGTACGAACGCGACCGCGCCTACTGGGCGCGGCGCGTGGACAGCCTCCCCCCGGGACCGGAGCTCCCCGTGCTTCCCGGGGCCGCCCGCGGTGCGCCGGGCCGGTTCGACCGGTGGGAGACCGGGCTGGACCCCGACGCCTGGCGGGACCTCCAGGAACAGGCCCGGGCACGCGGCATCACCCCGTCCACCGCCGTCCTCGCGGCGTTCTCCGAGGTCGTCGGGGCCTGGAGCGCCGCACCGGCCTTCTGCCTCAACCTCACCCTGCTCAACCGCAACGCCCACCACCCCGACGTGGACCGCCTGGTCGGCGACTTCACCTCCGTGAACCTGCTGGAGCTGCACACCGACTCCGCCGGTTCCTTCACCGGGCGCGCCCGTGCCGCGCAGGAGCAGCTCCTGACCGACCTCGAACACCGCTCCTTCAGCGGTGTCGAGGTCATCCGCGAGACGGCCCGCACACGCGGCCCCGGCGCCTCCCTCATGCCGGTCGTCTTCACCAGCACCGTCGGGATGGAGGAGGCGGAGCAGCGGGAACCGGGGACCCTCGGCACCCCGACCTACGGGCGCAGCCAGACCCCCCAGGTGTGGATCGACGCCCAGGCCGTCGCCGAGGAGGGCCGCCTGTCGGCGCGGTGGGACGTGCGCCGGGGAGTGCTGCGCGAGGGTGTCGTGGAGGCCATGTTCGCCGCCTTCGACGGTCTCCTGGGCCGCCTGGCCGAGGGAGGGGCCTGGGACGAGGCCGCGCCGGTGGCGCTGCCCGCGGACCAGGCCCGGACCAGGCGCGCCGCCAACGACACCGCCGCTCCCCTGCCCGAGGGGCTACTGCACGAGGACGCCGTCGCCGCCGCCCGGGCCCACCCCGAGCGCCCGGCCCTGGTGTGCGGAACGCGCGTCCTGACCCACGGCGAGGTCCTGTCCCGGGCCGTCCGCCTGGCCGACCGGCTGCGGCGGGAGGGGCTGCGCCGCGGGGACGTCGTCGCCGTGGTCATGGACAAGGGCTGGGAGGAGGTCGTGGCCGTCCTCGCCGTCCTCCTGGCCGGAGGCGCCTACCTTCCCGTGGACGCCCGGCAGCCCGCGGCCCGCCGCGGGCTCCTGCTGGGCGACGCCGGGGCGGGCCTCGTCCTGGCCCAGCCGTGGACGGCCGACGGAGCCGCGGCCGGTACCGGCGCCCGGGTCCTGACCGTGGACGACGACGGTGCGGACTCCGTCCCGGAGCCGTCGGACGTGCCGGACCCGACCGGCGCGGGCCCGGACGACCTGGCCTACGTCATCTACACCTCGGGCTCCACCGGAAGGCCCAAGGGCGTGATGGTCTCCCACCGGGCCGCCCTCAACACGCTGCACGACGTGCGCGGGCGCTTCGGCGTCACGGCCGACGACCGCGGCATCGCCCTGGCCTCCCTCGGCTTCGACCTGTCGGTCTTCGACGTCTTCGGGCTCCTCGGCGCCGGAGCCTGCCTCGTCCTGCCCGACGCCGACCGGCGGGGGGACCCCTCCCACTGGGCCGAGCTGGTCGAGCGCCACGGTGTCACCGTCTGGAACTCCGTGCCCGCCCAGATGCAGATGCTGGAGGACCACCTCGCCTCCGGAGGCGGCCGGGACGTCGGCAGCCTGCGGCTGGCCATGCTCAGCGGGGACTGGATCCCCGTCGCCCTGCCCGACCGGATCCGCCGCCGGGCGCCCGGCCTGCGGGTGGTCTCCCTCGGCGGGGCCACCGAGGCGGCCGTGTGGTCCATCGCCTTCCCCGTCGACGAGGTCGACCCCGCCTGGGCCTCCATCCCCTACGGGAGGCCGCTGGCCAACCAGACCTTCCACGTCCTCGACCACGCCCTGCGCGACCGCCCCGACCACGTGCCGGGCGAGCTGTACATCGGCGGGGCGGGACTGGCGTCGGGCTACCTGGGCGACCCGGAACGGACCGCGGACAGGTTCGTGACCCGCCC
This sequence comes from Nocardiopsis dassonvillei subsp. dassonvillei DSM 43111, assembly GCF_000092985.1. GTDB lineage: Bacteria > Actinomycetota > Actinomycetes > Streptosporangiales > Streptosporangiaceae > Nocardiopsis > Nocardiopsis dassonvillei. The sequence goes on along the minus strand of NC_014210.1, from coordinate 2,150,495 downwards.
CGGGAGCGGGGAGCGCCTCTACCGGACCGGCGACCTGGGCCGCTACCGCGGCGACGGCACGATCGAGTTCCTGGGCAGGAGCGACCGCCAGGTCAAGGTGCGCGGCCACCGCATCGAACCCGGGGAGGTCGAGGCCGCCCTCATGGAGGCCCCGGAGGTCGGCGCGGCCGTCGTGCTCCCCGTCGGGGACAGCCCGCTGACCCGCAGGCTCGCCGCCTTCGTCCAGCCCGCCCCGCTTCCCGGCGCGGTCCGCCCCGACCTCGGCGCCGAGCGCGCGCGGGCGCACGCCCGCGCCTCCGCGGCCGTCGGTGACGTCGACCCGGAGGAGACCGCCGCGTTCATGTCCCGGCTGGACGACGCCTGCCGCCGGGGCATGCTGCACGCCCTGGCGTCCCAGGGGGTCCTCGCCGACCCCGGGCGCGGGCACACACTGGACGAGATCGCGGACGCCACCGCCGCCGCGCCCCGCCACCACCGGCTGCTGCGCCGCTGGCTGCTGGCGCTCGAACGCGACGGACTGCTGCGCAGGGAGGGCGACCTGCTCAGCGCCGCCCTCCCGTTCGACCCCGGTGCGCGGGACCGCGCCTGGACGCACGCGATGCGGCTCCAGCGCGAGGACGCCTACCCCCGGCTGCTCCTGGACTACTTCCGCCAGAGCCTGCTGCGGCTGCCCGAACTGCTGCGCGACGACACCGACCCGCTGCCCCTGCTGTTCCCCGAGGGGCGTGTGGACGTCTCCCACGCCGCCTACCGCGACAACGTCATCAGCCGCTACGTCAACGCCGCCGCCGTGGAGAGCGTGGTCGGCGCGGCCTCGGCCTTCGGCCCCGACCGACCCTGCCGGGTGCTGGAGGTCGGCGCGGGCGTGGGCGGCACCAGCAGCGAGCTGATCCCGCGCCTGGCCGACGCCCACGTCAGGTACACCTTCACCGACGTCTCCCAGTTCTTCCTCAACGAGGCCCGGGCCCGCCACGGCGACCTGCCGTGGGTGGACTACGGGCTGTTCGACATCAACCGGGAGCCGAGGGAGCAGGGCCTGGCGCCCAACAGCCACGACGTCGTGGTCGCCGCCAACGTGCTGCACAACTCGCGCGACGCCGGGCAGGTGCTGGAACGCCTCGCGGGCCTGCTCGCTCCCGGTGGGCGGCTCGTGTTCATCGAGACCACCCGGGAGAACCTCCAGATCATGACCTCGATGGAGTTCATGATGCCCGAGGACGACCCGCGGGAGTGGGACTACCGGGACGAGCGCCGGGGCACCGACCAGACCTTCCTGTCCGTCGCGCAGTGGAGCAGGCTGCTCGCGGAGTCGGGCGCGGACGCCACGACGGTGCTGCCCGGCCCGGACGACCCCGCCGACTCCCTGGGCCAGCACGTCTTCACCGCCGTGTACAAGAGCGACCGGGCGCACCCGCGCCCCGCCGAACTGGGCGCGCGGCTGGCCGCCGCGCTGCCCGCCCACATGGTGCCCGCGAGCGTGACCGTGCTGGACTCCCTGCCGCTGACCTCCAACGGCAAGGTCGACGCCGAACGCCTCGCGGGGGCGCTGCCCGGGGCCTCCGGCGGCGGCGGAGACGCCGCCGAGGAGCCCCGCGAAGGCCTGGAGGAGCGGATCGCGCGAGTCTGGCTCGACCTGCTGCCGGTCTCCCGTGTGGGCCGCAACGAGGACTTCTACCAGCTGGGCGGGGACTCCCTGCTCATCGCCCAGGTCGCCGGGCGGATGCGCGAGAGCGTCCCCGAGGTCGGGGCCCACTACTACGACACCGTCCTGCGGACCCTGCTCAACCACCCCACCGTCTCCGGGTTCGCCGCGGCCCTGGGGGAGGACGCCGGGACGGCCGCGCCCGCCGGGTCCGGACGGCGCTCCCCCGGGTTCTCACTGGTGGGCACGGGCGGATCCGACGCGGAGGCCACCCGCGTCCTGGTCCACGACGGCACGGGCACGCTCAACCCCTACCGGTCGCTGTCGCCCCTGCTGGCCGCGGACGGCCCGCTCCTGGGGATCGCGCTGGACGGCGGCCGGATCGACGACGACCCCCCGGAGGGGCACATCGACCGGTTGGCCGCCGACTACGCCGAGTCCCTGCTCCGCGAGGGGGGCCGCTTCCACGTGGTCGGCTACTGCATGGGCGGGCTGCTGGCGACCGAGGTCGCGCGCAACCTCACCGAGGCCGGGGCCGACGTGGCCAGCCTGAGCATCATCAGCAGCTACCGGCTGCCCCACGAGGTCCGCGACGAGCTCGTCCTGGAGTTCGTCTTCGCCCGGGTGCTGGGCGCCGACACCGCCAAGCTGGGCTACCCCGACGACGCGGTGCTCGCCCGGGCCTTCGACGCCGTCCTGGCGCGGACGCCGGGACGGGTGCCCGAGGGCGCGCTGGCCCGGCTCCCCGAGGAGGAGGGCCTGGCCGACGCGGCGCGGGCGTTCCGGGCCCTCGCGGACAAGGGGGCCGCGGCCCGTTTCCAGACGATGGCCGAAGCGGTGGGTCCGGGGCTCGCGGGCGAGGACGTCGCGGCGCTGTACCCCGTGTACCGCCACAGCATGGCCGCGGTGGCGGCGCACCGGCCCCAGCCCTACGCGGGCGACGCCGTGTTCCTGCGGGAGGCCTCCGACACCAGGTTCCTGCCCTGGTTGCGCCAGGACATGACGCGGTTCTGGCGGGACCTGTGCCTGGGCGAGCTGACGGTGCAGGACGTGCCCGGGGACCACTTCTCCTGCCTGCGCGAGCCGCACGTGGACACGACCGCGCGGCTCCTCCTCGCGGCGGGCCGACGCGCGCCGCACGGCACGGGACGGAGGGGGCCGCGATGACCCGCGTGGGCGTACTCGGCGCCGCGGGGGCGGTCGGTTCCGCGCTGCTGGCGCGGCTGGCCGGTACCGGGGCGCGCCTGACGGCGGGCGTGCGCGACCCCGGCCGCCTGTCCGGCCCTCCCCCCGGGGCGGCCGTGCGCGTGGTCGACGCCGAGGACCCCGCGGGGCTGGCGGAGTTCTGCGCCTCCCACGACGTGGTGGTCAACTGCGCGGGCCCCTCCGCGCTCCTGGGGGACCGGGTCCTGCGGGCCGCGACCGCGTCCGGCGCCCACTACGTCTCGGTGGGGGACGACGGACGCGACCACCTCTCCCCCGCGGGACCGGACGACCCCGGCCCGGCGCCGGGCCGCTGCGCCCTGCTGGGGGCGGGCCTGCTGCCGGGGCTGAGCACACTGCTGCCCCGCGTGCTGGCCGACGGCTTCGACCGGGTGACGGACATGACAGTCCACTCCGGCGGCCTGGAGCGCTTCACCCCGGCGGCCGCGCGCGACTACGTCGCGGGGCTGGCCTCCGGCGCGGACCGCTCGCTGGCGGCCTGGCGCGGCCGCCGTGTCGCGGGCGCCCTGCGGCCCGAGGCGGACGCGCGGCTGCCCTTCCTGCCCCGGCCCGTGTCCCTGCACCCCTTCCTGAGCCCCGAGGCCGAACGCCTGGCACGCGCCCTGTCCCTGGAGCGCCTGGACTGGTGGCACGTCTTCGAGGGGACGCGCACCACCGACGCGCTCGCCGGGACGCGGGGCCGGGGCGTCACCGACCCCGACGCCCTGGCGGACCTGCTCGTGCGCGCCTCCGGCCTGGAGGTGTTCGGCCGCACCCAGTACCAGGCGCTGGTGCTGCGGGCCGGGGGCCGGATCGGCGGCCGTGAGCGCACCCGGGTCCTCGCGCTCACCGGCGCGGGTCCGGCCCTGAGCGCCGAGGCCGCGGCCCTGGCGGTGCGGTTCGCGGCCGGGGGCGGGGCGGCGGACGGAACGCACTGGGCGGGCGAGGCGCTGCCGACCGCCGGGGTCCTCGACGGCCTGCGGGACGCGCCCGGCGTCGCGTTCCTGCGCCTCACCGACGACGATGACGCGCACTCCGGAGTCGAGGAGGGGGTCCTGTGACGGGCACCGGAGACGGGCGCGGCGAGACCGTCGTGTGCGGGACCGGCTTCGGCCGCGTCTACCTCGCCGCCCTGCGCGACCACCCCGACCTGCGCCTGGCCGGGGTCCTGGCCCGGGGCAGCGCGAGGTCGGCGGAGTGCGCCCGCGCGGCCGGGGTCCCCCTGTACACCTCCGTCGACGACCTGCCCGCGAGCGTGCGCTTCGCCTGCGTCGCCGTCTACGCCGGAGTCAACGGCGGACCGGGCAGCGAGCTGGCCCGCGCCCTGCTGCGCCGGGGGGTGCACGTGATCCAGGAGGGCCCGCTGCACCACGACGAACTCGCGGCCACCCTGGGCGCGGCCCGCGAGGGCGGGGCGGCCTACCGCGTCAGCACCCACTACGACCGGGTCGCCCCGGTGCGCCGCTTCCTGGACGGGGTGCGCGCGCTGCGTTCGCTCCAGCCGCTGCGCTACGTCGAGGTCGTCTGCGGCCTCCAGGTGCTCTACCACGCCCTGGACGTCGTCGGCGCGGCCGTGGGCCGGTGGCGGCCCTGGTCCTTCGCCGCCGCGACCGGCGCGGACGCCACCGGTGCGGGCGGGCCGTTCCGCACGGTCGAGGGCGCGGTCGGCGGGGTCCCGGTGGCCCTGCGGGTGCAGAACCAGCTCAACCCCGCCGACCCCGACAACCACGCCCACGTCCTCCTGCGCGTGACCGCGGGGGCCGACGGCGGCCACCTGCTGCTCGCCAACGCCCACGGCCCGGTCCTGTGGAGCCCCCGGCCGCACTTCCCCCGCTCCGGCCGGGAGCTGGCCGACTACGGCGACGCCGAGGCCGCGCATCTGGACCTGCCCAGCGTCCAGCCGTGGGGACCCGCCTCGGCGCCCGGGTACCGGGAGATCCTCACGGGGCTCTGGCCGCGGGCCGCCGCGCTGGGGCTGGCGGAGCTGAGCCGGGCGGCCGACGCCGCCGAGGACCCCCTGCGCCGCGGGCAGTACCACCTGACCCTGTCCCGGGTCTGGCAGGAGGCCTCCGGCCCCCTGGGCCGGCCGGAGCCGCTGCACGAACCCGAACCGGTGCCGCTCTCCCTGGAGGAGCTGCGCGCACGCGTGCCGTCCGAGGCCGAGGAGGAACACCGCCGTGTCCGTACCTGAGGCGACCGCGGCCGGTCTGCGCCGTCTGGGCGCTCCGGCCGCGCCCGGCGCCGTCTCGGTGGTGTGCTTCCCGCACGCCGGCGGGACCGCCGGTTTCTTCCGCCCCTGGGCCAGGCTGGTGCCGGACCGGGCCGTGCTGCACGCCGTGCAGTACCCCGGGCGCCAGGACCGCATCGCCCATCCCCCGGCCCGCGACATGGACGGGCTGGTACGGCCGCTGGCCGAGGCGCTGGCCCCGTCCGCCGGCCCCGACCTGGTGCTCTTCGGGCACAGCATGGGGGCCGCCGTCGCCTACGAGGTCGCGCGTGCGCTGGAGGCGCGCACCGGTCGCGCGCTGGGGTCCCTGGTCGTGTCCGGCCGCCCCTCGCCCCGGACGCAGCGCGACACCGCCGTCTCCGCCGGAGGGGAGGCCGCCGTGCTGGAGGACGTGCGCAGGCTCGGCGGCACCGACCCGGCGCTGTTCGGCGACGAGCAGGTGCGCGACCTGGTCCTGCCCTCCATCCGGGCCGACTACGCGCTCATCGAGGGGTACCGCCCGCGCCCCGGGCCGCCGCTGGCCACGCCGGTCCTGGCCGTCCGGGGCACCGGGGACCCGGAGGTGACCGCGGAGGAGGCGCGGGACTGGGCCGCGGTCACCCACGGGGAGTTCCGCTCGGCGGAGTTCCCCGGCGGGCACTTCTACCTCATCGACCGGCCGGGGGACGTCGTCGGGGCGCTGCTCGCGCAGGTGGGCCTGGCCCCGGCCGACGACCCCTGGCCCTCCACGCCCTGAGAACCGCGACGAGAACGCCGAGAAAAGGAAAGAGAGAACGATGTCCGACAACACCGCCGACACCCTGCTCAAGGAACTGTTCGACCTGGAGCACCGCGGATGGGAGGCGATCTCCAGCGCGAACGCGGACTTCTACCGGGAAATGGTCACCGATGACACCGTCGTCGTCGAACACGACGGCGTCGGAACCGGACAGGACCTCGTGGCGGAGATCGAGGCCAATGACAGCCCGTTCGTCGGATTCACCCTCGAAAATCCGAAACTGGTGCGCATCACCGACGACAGCGCGGTCCTGACCTACCGGGCCACCGCGGAGGTCACCGGCCGCGACATGGTCTACCGCCTGTACATGACCAGCGTCTACGCCCGCAGGGACGGGGCCTGGCGGCTGCTGTTCCACCAGCAGACGCCCGTCTCGTCCTGATCGGCGCCACCCGCGGCGGGTCGCCGTCCCGGCGGCGATCCGCCTTTCGCGACCCTTTCTTCGCGAGGCTTCGGCTGTGGCATCATGGCAGCCCCCGCCGCGGGGGAAAAGGGCGTGACGGGTTCACCAGAGAACGCAAGGAGGCGACCACCGAGTGGGTGTCCAGGGAATACGGGTCGAGGAAATCGGAAAGACGTTCGGAAAGGTGACCGCGCTCGACGGGGTCACCTTCGACGTGCCCCCCGGAACGGTGACCGCGCTCCTCGGACCCAACGGCGCCGGAAAGACCACGCTCGTCCACTGCCTCTCCACGCTGCTCGTCCCGGACCGCGGGACGGCGGTCGTCGACGGACACGACGTGCGCACCGACCCCGCCGGGGTGCGCTCCTCCCTCGCCCTCACCGGCCAGTTCGCCGCGGTCGACGAGGTCCTGACCGGCCGGGCCAACCTGATGCTCTTCGCCCGGCTGCTGCGGCTGCCCCGGGCGAGGGCCAGGGCCAGGGTCGGGGAGCTGCTCGACCGGTTCGGCCTGTCCGACGCCGCGGACGCCTCCGTGGGCTCCTACTCGGGCGGGATGCGGCGGCGTCTGGACCTGGCCGCCAGCCTCATCGTGGAACGGCCGGTCCTGGTCCTGGACGAGCCCACCACCGGCCTCGACCCCCGCACGCGCGGCGACCTGTGGAACGCGGTGCGCGAGCGCCGCGACGCGGGCACCACCGTCCTGCTCACCACCCAGTACCTGGAGGAGGCGGACCGGCTCGCCGACCGCGTCGTGGTCGTGGACCGGGGAGGACTCGTCGCCGAGGGCTCCCCGGAGCAGCTCAAGGCGCGGGTCGGCGGATCGGTGTGCGAGGTGCGGGTCCCCCCGGAGGACCGCGGGCGCGCCCGGGAGCTGCTGCGCTCGGAGGCGGCCGGGGTCCAGGAGGAGGACGGCGCGCTGGTCGTCCCGGCGCCGGACGCGGGCACGGTGGCCCGCCTGGCCCGCGCCCTGGACGGGGCGGGGATCGAACCCGAGGTGCTCAGCCTGCGCAGACCCACCCTGGACGAGGTCTTCCTCCACCTGACCGGAAACCCGCCCGAGGGCGCGCAGGCGTCCACCGGCGGCCCGGCCCGGGACGCGGAGGCGCCCGCCGGCGGAACCGGGGAGGGATCGCGGTGAGCGCTCCACCGACCGCGGCCGCGACGGAGCGGGGACTGGGCAACCTCCTGGCCCAGGGGGCGGCCACGGCCGGGCGCAACATCCGCGCCCGGGCCGACGCGGGCGCCCTGGTGACCCTGGGGGTGTTCCCGGCCGTCTTCGTCTTCGGCTTCCTGCTGCTCTTCGGCAGGCTGCTCGGCCAGCAGGGCGTCGACTACGCCCAGTTCCTGCCGCCCGCGATCATCGTGCAGTGGATGTTCTCGGTGGCCAACAGCGCGGCGCCGATGCTCGCCGCCGACCGGCGCGACGGCCTCATCGCCCGTTACCGCTCCATGCCGGTCAACCGGGGCGCCCTGCTGGTCGGACGCTTCCTGGCGGACACCGTCTGGGCCCTGGTCTCCGTGGCGGTCATCCTGCTGTGCGGGTTCGTCGCCGGTTTCCGGTTCGGGGGCGGAGTGCCCGCCGCGCTCGGCTTCGTCGCGCTCGCGGTGCTGTTCGGGCTGGTGCTGACCGCGGGGACCAGCGCCGTCGGGCTGGCCTCACGCGACCCCGAGTCGGTGTCGGCCGTCCTCAACCTCGTCTACCTGCCCCTGCTGATGCTGTCCACGGCGTTCGTACCGGCCGAGGCCTTCCCCGGCTGGCTCGAACCGGTCATCGCCGCCTCGCCGGTCTCGGTGGTCATCGACGCGCTGCGCGCGCTCGCCACCGGCGAGGGCGTGGCCGGGGCCGTGGCGCCGGCCCTGGTGTGGACGGCCGCGCTGGGCGCCGTCTTCTCGTGGGCGGCCGTCCGCTCCTTCCGGAAGGCGGTGTGACCGTGCTCTACGACAGCGCCCTGCTCGCGGGCCGGGGACTGCGCAGGTTCCTGCGCAGCCCGCAACTGCTCGGGGACGCCTTCGGGTTCCCCCTCATCCTGCTCGTCACCCTCCTGGTGATCTTCGGCGAGGTCGTCTCGGGTGCCACGGGCGAGTCCTACATCGCGCGGCTGGCCCCGGCCATCGTGCTGTTCGGCACGGCCTACGCCTGTGTCGGCACCGGGGTCGGGTACCACTCCGACGTGCGCACCGGGTTCCTCGACCGGCTGTACACCATGCCGCTGTCGCGTCCGGCGCTGCTGGCCGGTCGGCTTCTGGGCGACCTGGCACGGCTGCTGACCGTGGCGGTGGTGACGGTGGCCGCGGCGTACCTGTTCGGGTTCCGCTTCACCGCCGGGTTCTGGGCCGCGCTCGCCTTCTTCGGCGTGGTCATGGCCTTCGCCTGGATGTTCCTGTGGCTGGCGCTGGTGGTGGCGCTGCGCGCCCGGAGCGAGCAGGCGGTGTCGGGCGCGCTCACCTCGCCCATCACCCTGCTGCTCCTGCTGTCGTCGGGGCTGGTCCCGCTGAAGGCGTTCCCGCCGGCAGCCCAGCCGGTCATCCGGCTCAACCCGATGTCGAGCACCCACGAGGTCCTGATGGGGCTGTCGGCGGGCGGGCCGGTGGCCGCCCCCCTGGCGGTCAGCGCCCTGTGGTTCGCCGCGGCCACGGCCCTGCTGGTGCCTCTGGCCCTACGGTCCCTGCGGCGCCGGGCCTGAGCGGCCCGGGCCCCCACGTGAGGAGGAGGATCAGAGCCGGACCAGTTCGCGCAGCTCGAAGAGGACCGACCCCTCGGGGTAACGGCCCAGGTGCCGCCGCAGCGGGACCGTGCGCCAGCCGCAGTCGGCGGCCACCGACTCCAGCAGGTCGGCGTCACCGAGGTCGGTGAACCCCAGCAGGAGGCGGCCCGAGGGGGCCAGCACCCTCTCCGCGTTCTGCATGAAAGCGCGGTGCGAGGCGTATTCGGGATCGAACAGGGAACGGTCGAAACCGTTTTTCACACCACCCTCCGGGGCGGCGCTGAGGAAATTGGAGTTCCAGAAGACGACATCGTGGAGAACGCCCTCGGGAACGGCTTCGAACATGTCGCCGCAGTAGACGTGCACCCTGCTTTCCACACCGTGTTCGCGTGCGTTCATCCGGGTGTTCTCCGCGGCCTCCGGGCTGATGTCCGTGGCCGTGACGGTGGCGCATCCGCTGAGCGCGGCCAGCACCGAGAGGTAGCCCGTACCGCATCCGACCTCGCAGAACGCCCCGTTGACCGGGAAGGGGACCCAGGCGGAGTACAGCGCGGCGGAGGTGGTCAGGTGGGGCGCGTAGACCCCCGGGAGCGCGTGCCAGCGGCGCCCGAGCAGTTCGAATTCGACGGGTTCCTCAATGGCCGCGTGCCTCTCCCTGAGCAGGTCCACCGTTCTTCCGGGGCCGCGCATGGCGCTCCTCCTTTTCCGTCGGACACTTCCGGCGCGCACCATAATATGCTTTACTGTGGAACAAGTCCATATATAAGCGACATGTAGGAACGGGCCGCCTCGAAAAACCCGTTCGGCGCCCCCGGAAAGGAAGCCATGACGGACACGGCCATCGCCCAGCGGCGCGCTGCTCTGCGGCGGACCGGTCTGGACGCCGACGCGCTGCCCGACTCGCCCCTGGACCTGTTCTCCGCCTGGCACGACGACTGGCGCGCCACGGACCCCCACGACCCGGCGGCGGCGGTCCTGGCCACCACCGACGACCGGCACCGGCCCTCCGCCCGCTGGATCGACCTCGCCCACGTGGACCACGGTTTCGTCCTCTTCACCGCCTACACCAGCCGCAAGAGCACGGACCTGGCCGTCCACCCCCGCGCGGAACTGTGCTTCGGCTGGCTGGAGCTGGCCAGGCAGGTGCGCGTCGGCGGAGTGGTGGAGCGCCTGTCCCCCCTGGACTCCGACGACCGGTTCGCCTCCCTGCCCCGACCGGTGCAGGTGCTCGCCTGGTCCACCGACCAGCGCAGCCCCCTGGCCGGACGCGGGTCCGTCCACGAGCGCCTGACCGAGGTGGCCGGGCGCTTCGAGGGCCAGGAGGTCCCGCGCCCCGAATTCTGGGGCGGACTGCGCCTGGTCCCCGACAGCGTCGAGTTCTGGCAGGGCCGCAGCGACGAGGTCCACGACCGCGTGCTCTACCGGCGTCCGGGGGCCGGGGCCCCCTGGACCACCGAGTGGATGTCCCCCTGACGACCCGGCGGGGCCGGACGCACCGGCCCCGAGGAAGGAGACGGCCGTGCTCGAGGGATGCGTCCCCTGGCCGGAGGAGTTCGCCCGACGGTACCGGCGGGAGGGGTACTGGCTCGGCCGGTCCCTGGCCGAACTCTTCGACACCTGGTGCTCCGCGCACCCGGAGCGCACCGCGCTGGTCTGCGGCTCCCGGCGCTGGACCTACCGGGAACTGCACGAGCGGGTCGCCCGCACGGCCGGGGGCCTGCGGCAGCGCGGGCTGGGCGGCGGCGACCGGGTCCTGGTGCAGCTGCCCAACACCGCCGAGTTCGTGACCGCCCTGTGCGCGCTGCTGAGGATCGGCGCCATCCCCGTCCTGGCGCTCACCTCCCACCGCCGCGCCGAGCTGCTGGAGCTGTGCCGGGTCTCGGAGGCGGTCGCCCACCTCGTCCCGGACCGGCACCGCGGCCACGACCACCGGGAGGAGGCCGCGCGGGTACGGGCGGACGCCGGGGGCGGCCTGGACGTCATCGTCGACGGGGACCCGGGCGCCTTCACCCGCCTGGCCGACGTGACCGGCCCGCCGGCTCCGGCGGCCGCGACCGACCCGGGGGAGGTCGCCCTCTTCCTGCTCTCGGGCGGCACCACCGGCCGGTCCAAGCTCATCCCGCGGACCCACGACGACTACGCCTACAACGTCCGCATCACCTCCGACAACGCCGGACTCACCCCCGACGACGTCTACCTGTGCGTCCTGCCCGCCTCGCACAACTACGCCCTCGGCTGCCCCGGGGTGCTCGGCGCCCTCTCCCGCGGCGCCACGGTCGTGCTCAGCGACAGCGCGGACGCCGAGGACGCCTTCGCCCTGGTCGAGGAGGAGGGCGTGACCGTCACCGCCCTGGTGCCCTCCCTGGCCGCGCTGTGGACGGAGGCCGCGGACCTCACCCACCGCGACCTCTCCACCCTGCGGCTGGTCCAGGTCGGCGGCAGCAGGGCCTCGGCCGACGACGTCGCCGAGACCGAACTCGCCCTGGGGTGCCGCGTCCAGCAGTCCTTCGGCATGGGCGAGGGCATCCTCAGCCAGTCCGGTCCCGACGACTCCTTCGGCATGCGCACCACCACGCAGGGCCGCCCCCTGTCACCGGCCGACGAGGTGCGCGTGGTGGACGAGGACGACCGCCCCCTGCCCGCGTGCACCACCGGACGCCTCCAGGTCCGCGGCCCCTACACGATCCGGGGCTACTACCGGGCCGAGGAGGCCAACGCCGCCGCCTTCACCCCGGACGGCTTCCTGCGCACCGGAGACCTGGCCCGCCTGACCAGCTACGGCCACCTGGTCGTGGAGGGCAGGACCAAGGACGTCATCAACCGGGCGGGCGACAAGATCGCCGCGGCCGAGGTCGAGGACGCCCTCACGGCCCTTCCGTCCGTCCGCTCCTGCGCGGTCGTGTCCGTGCCCGACCCCCTCCTGGGCGAGGCCTCCTGCGCCTTCCTCGTCTGCTCGGGGCCGCCGCCCTCCTCCGAGGAGGTCTCCCGGCACCTGCGCTCGCTGGGGCTGGCCGCCTTCAAGGTCCCCGACCGGATCGAGAACGTGGCGGAGCTCCCGCTGACCAGGGTCGGCAAGGTGGACAAGGAATGGCTGCGCCGCGGCCTGGAGGAAGCCGCGGACCGGGGGACCCGGTGAGCGCCGGGGTGGCGGACCCGGCCTTCCCCGCCGGAACCGACCCCGGCCTCCTGGACCGTGTGCGCCGCTCCCTCGCGCTGGCCCCCGCCCTGGTCACCGGGGAGGAGGTCCGCGACCTCGGCGAACGCTACGCCCGCGCCGCACGCGGCGACGCGGTCGTCCTCCAGGCCGGGGAGTGCGCCGAGCGCTTCGCCGAGGCCACGCCGTCGCGCACGGCGCAGCGGTTGGCCCAGCTGCGCGACCTCGCCGCCCTCCTGGGCCGCCGCGGCGGCGCCGAGGTCGTCACCGTCGGACGCATCGCGGGCCAGTACGCCAAACCCCGCTCCTCCCCCTGGGAGGAGACGGCGGACGGCACCGTGCTGCCCAGCTACCGGGGCGACGCCGTCAACGACGACGCCCCCGACCCGCGGGCCCGCGCCGCCGACCCGCTCCGGATGCTGCGCGCCCTCCACCACTCCCGGCAGGTGCTGGAGGCGGTGCGCGCGGCCGGGGAGCCCCGGGTGTTCACCTCACACGAGGCCCTGCTCCTGGACTACGAGGAACCCCTGGTCCGCGGACGCCACTCCTGCTCCGCGCACACCCTCTGGATCGGCGACCGCACCCGCGACCCGGCCGGTCCGCACGTGGCCTTCGCCGCACGCCTGGCCAACCCCGTCGGGGTCAAGCTCGGCCCCGGCGCCACCCCCGAGGACGCGGTCCGGCTCAGCCGCGCGCTCAACCCCGAGGGCGTCCCCGGCCACCTGTCCTTCATCGTGCGCCTGGGCGCGTCGCGGGTGCGTCGGCACCTGCCGGACCTGGTGTCCGAGACGCTGCGGCGGGGCGCGCCCGTCCTGTGGCTGTGCGACCCGCTGCACGCCAACACCCAGCGCTGGGCGGACGGCCGCAAGCTGCGCCTGGTCGAGAACGTCCTGTCGGAGATCGAGGACTTCGTCCGCGTGCTGCGCTCGCACCGGGTCCCCCGGCGGGGCTGCACCTGGAGATCACCCCCGACGACGTGCTGGAGTGCGCGGAGCTGTCCGACCTGCGCGCGCGGGGATCCCGGCGGTACCGCTCGGCGTGCGACCCCCGGCTCAACCCCCGCCAGGCCCTGCGGGCGGTAGCCGGGTTCGGGGACCTGCTGCGAGGCTAGGGCGGCGGGCGTCCGTGCCCGGGAGGTCGACGAATCCCGACCGGCTCGGGCGGTCGGGCGTCATTCCACCGGATTCTCCGCCGGCACGGTGGCCCCGTCCGCCAGGCGCGCGCGGGCCCGGTGGTGCCGCTTCTCCACGGGCCGGATCCCGGTGGCCCCCGGCAGCCCCATGGGAGGGGTCCCGACGTACATGCTCTCGGCCCGCTCGACGACGAAGGTCTCGTGCCAGATCCCGATCGCGTCGGGGTTCTTCCTCACCATGGCGTTGAACTCCGTCCACGCCGGCCGGTGGCTCAACGACCGGTCGGAGGCGTAGTCGTAGAGCTTGTCGACCGAGGACCAGTACTGCACGATGTACGGCCCGCGGTGGTTGAACAGCATGTCGTAGCCGAGCATGCCGGAGTCCGGGTCCTCGGAGAGCTCGCGCAGCATCCGCCGCATGGCGGACTCGACGGTGAACCAGAGGTCCGGCCGCCACCAGTGGTTGAACGTCGCACCGATGTGGAACACCACCAGCTCCCCCGCGTACTGGTGCGTGACCCGTCCCGGGACAACCTTGGCCATTGCCGCTCCCTCTACTAGATAGTGACACTATCGAATAGTAGATAGCGCTACTCTCCAAAGCAAGGGGGTGCCACGATGCTCATGGCGGAACTGTCGGCGAAGTCCGGTGTGCCCGTGACGACGGTCAAGTACTACCTGCGAGAGGGCCTGCTGCCGGAGGGAGTGCGAACGTCGGCGACCCGGGCGACCTACGGGGACATCCACCTCCACCGCCTCAGGGTCGTTCGCGCGCTGATCGACGCCGGAGTGAGCGTGGCCGGAGCACGGAAGGTCATCGCCACCCTGGACGACCCGCCGGAGAACGTGTCCGATCTGATCGGTGCCGCACACGCCGCGGCCCTACCCCGGAGCGAGGGCGGGATCGACCTCGCCGACGCCGAGCGGCTGGCCGAACGGCTCGGATGGCAGCCGGGGATGTGTGAGCGTGAGTGCCTGGAGGACGTCGCGAGGTCCCTCGACGCCCTGCGCCGGGCCGGGTTCGAGATCTCCCCGAACGTCATGACCGCGTACCTCAGGGCCGTGGAGACCATCGCGGCAGCCGAGGTCTCCGACATTCCGGTCGACGATCCCGAAGAGGCGGTTCGGTACGTGGTGCTGGGCACGGCGCTGGCCGAACCCCTCCTTCTCGCCCTCCGCCGCATGGCCGAACAGATCACCGCGGTCCGGCGTTTCCCCCCGAAAGACCAGCACGGCAACGGCTGACGCGGGCAGGAAACCGGACGGATCAGCGAACGGCCGCTCCACACACCGTTTTCCCACAGCGGTGTGGAATTCCGCCGACCAACGGAATCCGCGGGTCGCCCGCGGGTCGCCGGGAACGGTTCCCGACGACCCGGGCTCAGGGTGCCGTCCGACGTCGGAGCACCGTTCAGAACTTCTTCCAGACCGTCACGTGCGCGTTGAAGTAGTCGTACTCCCGGGGGTTCTGGCGCAGCACGGCGGGCTCGTCCCCCTCGTGCACCAGGGAGAATCCGGCCTTCAGCCTCTCCTTGAGGTGGTCCTCGCTGGACATCGAGCCGTCGGGGGACCCGAACCACTTCTCCGGCTTGCTGAACTCCGGATACCAGGACCAGGGGCAGGCGACCGCGAGCAGGCCGCCGCTGTTCAACGGGCCGCCCTCGGTGAGGAACTGGTCCAGGCAGCCGCCGGGGTCCGGCACCCGGTCCAGGACGTTGGACAGGACCACCACGTCAAAGGAGCCCAGGCCGTCCAGGTCGCAGGCGTCGCCGACCTGGAAACCCACCTCGCAGCGCTCCGATTCGTCCCGGACCCGGAAGGTGACCTCCTGGCTGAACGGGCCCTGTTGGATGACGCCGAAGGTCCCCCCGCCATGCAGGGTCAACGAGGAGGCCACATCGATCGAGCGTGCGCTCACGTCGAGTCCGAGCACCTGTTCCTCGACCCAGCCGCTCAACGCGTGGGAGACCCCTCCCACGCTGCATCCGACGTCCAGGGCTCGAAGGACCCTCGTCTCCGTCCGCGAAGCGGCGAGCTGGAGCACCCGCGACAGGCGCTGCGGATACCCGTGCGCCATGGCCAGGGGATGGTCGCGCTCCCCGAAGACGTCCTCCAGGGACCCGTAGTGCATCAGCAGGTACTTCGAGATGTCCCGAGAAGCCTCGTAGACGTCTTCGAGTGAATCGTCAAGAAGTAGCTCGTCACCCTTGACCAGGGTCGGCAGAGTTTTCAAATCCCACTCCCCATTGTCCATGGAAAATACAGTGAAATGCACAGCCGTTCGCACATGAGCAGGAGAGAAACGGCATTCCGAGAACGCTTCTCCCGGAGGAGGATCGCCCTTTCCCTATCGGCGCTTCTTCAGCAGGCTGGGCTGCTCGGGCCCGGATTCGTCCAGCAGGGGAAGCAACCCCGCCACCGTGGGAGCTTCGAAGAGTGCACGCACTCCCGCGCGCACGCCCAGAACCGAGCGGACCCGACCCATCAACCGGGTCGCGGACAGCGAATGCCCGCCCAGAGCGAAGAAGTCATCATCGATCCCGACCCGCTCCACACCGAGCACCTGGGCGAACAGCCCGCACAGGACCTCCTCACGCGGATTGCGCGGAGCGCGGCCCTGGCCCGAGGCCACTTCGGGTGCGGGCAGTGCGGTTCGGTCGACCTTGCCGTTGACCGTCAACGGCAACGACTCCAGCCCGACCACGGCCCAGGGCACCATGTACTCCGGCACCACCCGACCCAGATCACCACGCACCCGCTCAGGGTCCACCTCACACCCCGGTTCGGGCACCACATAGGCCACCAGACGCTTGTCGCCGTCCGCGCTCCGATGCACCGAAGCCACCGCGTCAGCCACCCCGTCCAGAGCCGTGGTGGCGGCCTCGATCTCACCCAACTCGATACGAAAACCCCGCACCTTGACCTGGTCGTCGGAACGGCCCACGAACACCAGCTCGCCCCGACTGGTCCAGCGGACCAGGTCCCCGGTGCGATACATCCGCTCACCAGCAGCGAAAGGACAGGCCACGAACCGTGAAGCGGTCAGGGAGGGCTGGTTGACATACCCCCGGGCCAGACCCGCACCAGAGATGTAGAGCTCACCCACCACCCCGGCCGGAACCAGGGACAACCCCTCGTCCACAACGAACACCGACG
Source organism: Nocardiopsis dassonvillei subsp. dassonvillei DSM 43111 (assembly GCF_000092985.1). Lineage (GTDB taxonomy): Bacteria > Actinomycetota > Actinomycetes > Streptosporangiales > Streptosporangiaceae > Nocardiopsis > Nocardiopsis dassonvillei. The sequence continues at coordinate 2,134,095 of NC_014210.1, read as the reverse complement.
TGTTGTCCAGCCCCGACCCCAACGGGACCACCTCACCCGGACGCACCCCACCCCGCCAGGGCACCTGCGTGGCGCACAACGTCACCTCGGTCGGACCATAGGTCGTCCGCACCACCATCTCCGGAAAAGCCTCCACCACCCGACCCACACCGGAAGCCGAAACCACATCACCCCCGGTAGTGACCTCCACCAACCCCGCCAAGGACTCCACCGACTCCTCAGCCACCACCCGGAACATGCCCGCGGTCAAACTCAGATGCGTCACCCCGTGCACAGGGATAAGCCGGGAGAGCGCCTCGGCGTCCACCTCACCCGCAGGAGCCACCACCACACGCCCACCCGACAACAACGCGGCCCAGATCTCATAGGTGGACGCGTCAAAAGCATGCGGAGCATGGAACAACACCCTGCTGGCAGCGCCCACACCCCAACAGGTGTCCGTGGCCAGATCCACCACACCCTGATGAGTGACCGCGATCCCCTTCGGAGCCCCCGTGGTCCCCGACGTGAACATCACATACGCCAACTGGTCGGGGAAGGCATGGCCTCTGTCCCCGAGGCCGGAGTCCGCCTCCGACACCTCCGGAACAGGTGCGGTGTGGTCGCAGACCACCAGCTGGGGCCCCTCCCCCTCCCCCCAGGGCCAGGCCCCATCCCGCACGAACCCGGAATCGACCACCACCACCGGCGACCCCGACCCACCCACCAACTCACGCACCCGACCCACCGGCAACCCCGAGTGCAACGGCATATACGCACCACCCGCCTTGAGCACACCCAGAAAAGCCACCAACACATCCACCGACCGGCCCATCACCACCGGCACACACACCTCACGCCCCACACCAGCCGCACGCAACACACCAGCGAAAACATCCGACCGCGCGTCCAACTCCGCATACGACAACCGCTCCGAACCCGACTCGACCGCCACCGCCTGGGACGAGTGCTCCGCCTGGGAGCGGAAGGAGTCCACGATGGTGCCCGGTGTGTGCGCGGTGGTCGGGCCCGTGCCCCAGGCGTGTAGCCGGTCGTGTTCGTCTGTGCCCAGGATGTGCAGGTCGCGGACCGCCACGTCCGGGTCCGCGCACACCTGCTCCACCACCCGCACCAGGCGCTCACCCAAAAGACGGGCGCTGGCCTGGTCGAACAGATCCCGGGAATAGACCACACTCACCCGCAACCCGCCCGCGGCATCCACCCCGAACCCGAAGAACAGATCGAACTTGGCCGCCACCTCAGCGACCTGCACCGACACACCCTCCACCCCGGGAAGCTCCACACCCGAGTACCCGCCGTCCTCCTCCCAGGCCACCGACACCTGGAACAGGGGATGGCGGGCCAGCGACCGTGAGGGACGTAGTGCTTCCACCACCCGCTCGAAGGGAACCTGGGCGTGATCGAAAGCCGCCAGATCCGCCTCCCGCACCCGCCCCAACAACTCGGAGAAGGACGGGTCGCCGCTGAGGTCGGTGCGCAGCACCACGGTGTTGACGAAGAACCCCACCAGGTCCTCCAACGCCGGATCCTCACGCCCCTCCACCACCGTGCCCACCACGATGTCGGTGCCCGCACCCAACCGGCTCAACACCGCGGCCACCGCGGCTTGGGCGATCATGAACACCGTCGCGCCGCTGGCCCGGGCGAGTTCACGCACCCGCCCCAGCGTCCCTTCCGTGGCGGGCACGCTGACCTGTCCTCCCTGGTAGGAGGAAACAGCCGGGCGGGGCCGGTCGGTGGGCAACACCAGCTCCTCCGGAGCCCCGGCCAGGTGCTGACGCCAGAACTCGACCTGTTCCCGGGCCAGATCGGTGGGTTCATCGTCGCTGCCCCACAACTCGTGCTGCCACAGGGCGTAGTCCACGTACTGCACCGGCAGCTCCTCCCACCGGGGAGTCTGACCGCTGCACCGGGTTTGGTAGGCCTGGCCCAGATCCCGGGAGAGCGGCCCCATCGAGGCCCCGTCCCCCGCGATGTGATGCACCACCAACACCAACACCCACTCACCGACATCGGCCACACACCCGGCCCCGGTGTCCGCAGGGGATGCGGCATCCGCGAAGGCTCCGACCGGGTCGCTCCCGTGAACGGCGTCCTCCTCGCCAGACCCATCGGCGCCCGGAACCACGTGCACCAGATGGGCATGGACGGGAATGTCGTGTTCCAGGTCGAACAGATGAGCCGCGTGATCAGCCACCACCGCACCCACCCGACCGGGAGCGCACTCACTCACCCCCAACCCCACCCGGGCCGCGCCCGGTTCCAACACCCGCTGCACCGGCTCACCGTTCACCTCGGCGAACACCGTCCGCAACACCTCATGCCGACCCACCACATCATTGAGCGCCGCACCCAACGCACCCACATCCACCGGCCCCCGCACACGCGTCACCACCGGAATGTTGTACGTGGCCGAAGCACCCTCCAACCGCGACAAAAACCACAACCGACGCTGAGCAAACGACAACGGCACCACACCAGGCCGCCGCCCCACACGCGACAACCCCACCACCCCACCCGAACCCCCCGACCCCTCCAACCGCGGCAACAACCCCGCCACCGTCGGAGCCTCAAACAACACCCGTACTCCCGCGCGCACGCCCAGAACCGAGCGCACCCGCCCCATCAACCGAGTCGCCGACAGCGAATGCCCGCCCAGAGCGAAGAAGTCATCATCGATCCCGACCCGCTCCACACCGAGCACCTGGGCGAACAGCCCGCACAGGACCTCCTCACGCGGATTACGCGGAGCACGGCCCTGGCCCGAGGCCACTTCGGGTGCGGGCAGTGCGGTTCGGTCGACCTTGCCGTTGACCGTCAACGGCAGTGCGTCGAGTGCCATCACGGCCCAGGGCACCATGTACTCCGGCACCACCCGACCCAGATCACCACGCACCCGCTCAGAATCGATCGCCCTGCCCGGTTCGGGGACCACATAGGCCACCAGGCGCTTGTCGCCGTCCGCGCTCTGATGCACCGAAACCACCGCATCGGCTACCCCGTCCAGAGCCGTGGTGGCGGCCTCGATCTCACCGAGTTCGATACGAAAACCCCGCACCTTGACCTGGTCGTCGGAGCGGCCCACGAACACCAACTCGCCCCGCTGGGTCCAGCGGACCAGGTCCCCGGTGCGATACATCCGCTCACCAGCAGCGAAGGGACAGGCCACGAACCGCGAAGCGGTCAAGGAAGGCTGGTTGACATACCCCCGGGCCAGACCCGCACCAGAGATGTAGAGCTCGCCCACCACCCCGGCCGGGACCAGGGACAACCCCTCATCCAGAACGAACAGCCGAGTACCCGCTACCGGACCACCGATAGTCACCGGCTCACCCGGCCGCAGCTCCGTACCACTCGCACAAACCGTCGTTTCTGTCGGACCGTAGGAATTGACCAGCCTGTGGTCACGTGCCCACCGCTGGACGACATGCTCGGTGACCGCTTCGCTCGCGGTCACCACCACCGCGCCCGGAGGCAGACCGTCGTCGGGGAGCGCGGCGAGCATCGAGGGGGTCACCGTCAGATGGGTGATCCGCCCGGCCTCGCCCGTCACTCCCTTGGCGTCCAGTAGGTCTTCCGGCCGACCGACCACCACACAGCCACCGGTGAGCAGCCCCATCGCGATCTCCCACACCGACCCGTCGAACCCGATCGACGCGGTCTGCATGATCCGACTCCCCGGCCCCGCCGACAGGTCGATCGAGTGGCGTTTGACCAGCCGGTCGATTCCGGTGTGGGTGACGGCCACCCCCTTGGGCACACCGGTCGATCCCGAGGTATGGATGACATAGGCGGTGTTGGCCAACCTCAACGCAGACACACGGTCGCGGTCGCTCAAGGGCCCGCACCCATACCCGCTCAGGTCCAACTCCTGGAGGAGGACGGACTCGATCCCCTCGGGCGGCACGTGGGCGGTCCCATCGACCAGCGCCAGGCGGGCCCCGGTCCCGGACACGATGTGCCGCTGACGCGCAGACGGATAATCCGGATCCACGGGCACATACACGCCACCCGCCTTCATCACCGCGAGCAGGCTCACCACCAGCCCCACACCCCGGCCCATCGACACCACCACGGGCACTTCCGGACCCACCCCACGCGCCACCAACCACCGCGCCACACGATTGGACCGCGCGTCCAACTCCGCATACGACAACCGTTGGGACTCACCCTCCAACGCGGGAGCGTGCGGAGTGCGGGCGACCCATTCCTCGAAGAGAGCGGGGAAGGTTCGCGGCTCGATACCCGGCGCGTTGTTGAACTCGGTGAGGATCTGGTGTTTCTCTTCAGGTCCCAGGATGTGCAGGTCGCGGACCGCCACCCCCGGATCGGCGCACACCTGCTCCACCACCCGCACCAGGCGCTCACCCAAAAGACGAGCGCTGGCCCGGTCGAACAGATCCCGGGAATAGACCACACTCACCCGCAACCCACCCGCGGCATCCACCCCGAACCCGAAGAACAGATCGAACTTGGCCGCCACCTCAGCGACCTGCACCGACACACCCTCCACCCCGGGAAGCTCCACACCCGAATACCCGCCGTCCTCCTCCCAGGCCACCGACACCTGGAACAGGGGATGGCGGGCCAGCGACCGTGAGGGACGTAGTGCTTCCACCACCCGCTCGAAGGGAACCTGGGCGTGATCGAAAGCCGCCAGATCCGCCTCCCGCACCCGCCCCAACAACTCCGCGAAAGACGGATCACCGCTCAGGTCGGTGCGCAGCACCACGGTGTTGACGAAGAACCCCACCAGGTCCTCCAACGCCGGATCCTCACGCCCCTCCACCACCGTGCCCACCACGATGTCGGTGCCCGCACCCAACCGGCTCAACACCGCGGCCACCGCGGCTTGGGCGACCATGAACACCGTCGCGCCGCTGGCCCGGGCGAGTTCACGCACCCGCCCCAGCGTCCCTTCCGTGGCGGGCACGCTGACCTGTCCTCCCTGGTAGGAGGAAACAGCCGGGCGGGGCCGGTCAGTGGGCAACACCAGCTCCTCCGGAGCCCCGGCCAGGTGCTGACGCCAGAACCCGACCTGCTCCCGGGCCAGATCGGTGGGTTCATCGTCGCTGCCCCACAACTCGTGCTGCCACAGCGCGTAGTCCACGTACTGCACCGGCAACTCCTCCCACCGAGGAACCTGCCCAGCGCACCGGGCCTGGTAGGCCTGCCCCAGATCCCGGGAGAGCGGCCCCATCGAGGCCCCGTCCCCCGCGATGTGATGCACCACCAACACCAACACCCACTCCTGAACAGGACCTGGCGCGGCCTCCTGGCTAGAACCTGGATCGGCCTTCTGCTCAGCACCCGCCGCGAGCTTCTGTTCAGCACCCGCCTCAGGTAGCACCCGCACCAGGTGCGCATGGACAGGAATGTCGTGTTCCAGGTCGAACAGGTGAGCCGCGTGATCAGCTACGACCGCGCCCACATCCTCAGGAGCGCACTCGCTGACCCCCAGCTCCACCCGCCCCCCGGTGTCGGCATCCAGCACCCGCTGCACCGGCTCACCGTTCACCTCGGCGAACACCGTCCGCAACACCTCATGCCGACCCACCACGTCATTGAGCGCCGCACCCAACGCACCCACATCCACCGGCCCCCGCACACGCGTCACCACCGGAATGTTGTACGTGGCCGAAGCACCCTCCAACCGCGACAAAAACCACAACCGACGCTGAGCAAACGACAACGGCACCACACCAGGCCGCCGCCCCACACGCGACAACCCCACCAGCTCACCCGAACCCCCCGACCCCTCCAACCGGGGCAACAACCCCGCCACCGTGGGAGCTTCGAAGAGTGCCCGTACTCCCGCGCGCACGCCCAGGACCGAGCGCACCCGCCCCATCAACCGGGTCGCCGACAGCGAATGCCCGCCCAGAGCGAAGAAGTCATCATCGATCCCGACCCGCTCCACACCGAGCACCTGGGCGAACAGCCCGCACAGGACCTCCTCACGCGGATTGCGCGGAGCGCGGCCCTGGCCCGAGGCCACTTCGGGTGCGGGCAGTGCGGTTCGGTCGACCTTGCCGTTGACCGTCAACGGCAACGACTCCAGCCCGACCACGGCCCAGGGCACCATGTACTCCGGCACCACCCGACCCAGATCACCACGCACCCGCTCAGGGTCCACCTCACACCCCGGTTCGGGCACCACATAGGCCACCAGACGCTTGTCGCCGTCCGCGCTCCGATGCACCGAAGCCACCGCGTCAGCCACCCCGTCCAGAGCCGTGGTGGCGGCCTCGATCTCACCCAACTCGATACGAAAACCCCGCACCTTGACCTGGTCGTCGGAACGGCCCACGAACACCAGCTCGCCCCGACTGGTCCAGCGGACCAGGTCCCCGGTGCGATACATCCGCTCACCAGCAGCGAAAGGACAGGCCACGAACCGTGAAGCGGTCAGGGAGGGCTGGTTGACATACCCCCGGGCCAGACCCGCACCAGAGATGTAGAGCTCACCCACCACCCCGGCCGGAACCAGGGACAACCCCTCGTCCACAACGAACACCGACGTGTTGTCCAGCCCCGACCCCAACGGGACCACCTCACCCGGACGCACCCCACCCCGCCAGGGCACCTGCGTGGCGCACAACGTCACCTCGGTCGGACCATAGGTCGTCCGCACCACCATCTCCGGAAAAGCCTCCACCACCCGACCCACACCGGAAGCCGAAACCACATCACCCCCGGTAGTGACCTCCACCAACCCCGCCAAGGACTCCACCGACTCCTCAGCCACCACCCGGAACATGCCCGCGGTCAAACTCAGATGCGTCACCCCGTGCACAGGGATAAGCCGGGAGAGCGCCTCGGCGTCCACCTCACCCGCAGGAGCCACCACCACACGCCCACCCGACAACAACGCGGCCCAGATCTCATAGGTGGACGCGTCAAAAGCATGCGGAGCATGGAACAACACCCTGCTGGCAGCGCCCACACCCCAACAGGTGTCCGTGGCCAGATCCACCACACCCTGATGAGTGACCGCGATCCCCTTCGGAGCCCCCGTGGTCCCCGACGTGAACATCACATACGCCAACTGACCAGGCCGCACACCACCGGCGTCCGTGCCCGTCACCGTGGGAGCCGCCAACCCCGTGTGGTCGCAGACCACCGGCTGGGGCCCTTCCCCCTCCCCCCAGGGCCAGGCCCCATCCCGCACGAACCCGGAATCGACCACCACCACCGGCGACCCCGACCCACCCACCAACTCACGCACCCGACCCACCGGCAACCCCGAGTGCAACGGCATATACGCACCACCCGCCTTGAGCACACCCAGAAAAGCCACCAACACATCCACCGACCGGCCCATCACCACCGGCACACACACCTCACGCCCCACACCAGCCGCACGCAACACACCAGCGAAAACATCCGACCGCGCGTCCAACTCCGCATACGACAACCGCTCCGAACCCGACTCGACCGCCACCGCCTGAGGGGAACGCTCCGCCTGGGAGCGGAAGGAGTCCACGATGGTGCCCGGTGTGTGCGCGGTGGTCGGGCCCGTGCCCCAGGCGCGCAACCGGGCCCCCTCCCCCGGGACCAGGACCTCAAGCGCGCCGACCGCCGATCCGGGATCGGCGCACACCTGCTCCACCACCCGCAGCAAACGCTCGCCCATCAGCCGCACCGTGCCCTCGTCGAAGGAATCGGTCCGGAAGTTCAGGTCGAACCCGAACGCGGGTCCGGTCCGGTAGGCGAGGACCAGCGGGTAGTGGGAAGCGTTCGTCACCTCCGGCCGCGTGATGCGCAACCCGTCGACCGCGTCGCCCCGGAACGCCCCCGCGTACTGTTCGGACGTCACCATCACGTTGAACAGCTCACCGGAGATCCCGGCCGCTTCCTGGGCGGCGAAGAGCCCGAGGTCCTCGTGGCCGAGCAGCCGCAGGTGCCTGCGGTGCAGCGCCCCGAGCAGCTCACCGAACGCGGTGGCGTCGGTGAGGTCCACCCGCACCGGCATCGTCGTCACGAACTGCCCCGCCATGCCCTCCACACCGTCGAAGCGGGGGTCGCGTCCATGGCTGGTGGCGCCGAAGACCACCTGCGACCTCCCCATGAGCCTGGCCAGCAGAACGGACAGCGCCGCGTGGACGAACGTACTGACCGTCACCCGGTGCTCGGCGCACAGGGACTCGACGGCGACCGACACCTTCGCGTCGACCTCGAACCTCACCTGCCCGGAGTCGGAGGCCGCGGGCCCGTCCTCTCCCCCCGGAAGGTCCAGGTGCGTGGGTCCCTCGACCCCGCTGAGTTCCTCACGCCACAGCCGGGTGCTCTCCTCCCTCCCCTGCGCGGAGAACCACCGCGCGTAGTCGGAGAAGCGGGCCGCCGGTGACAGCGAGGGCGCGTCCGGGCCCTCCTGGTAGAGGGTGAACAGGTCGTCGAGGAGCACGTCGGTGGACCATCCGTCGACGACGATGTGGTGCTGGTTCAGGACCAGGCGCCAGGCGTCTCCCCCCGGGGTGGAGAAGAGCAGGAAGCGGACCAGCGGTGCCTGCTCCAGGTCGAACGCGACTCGGCGGTCCTTCTCGACGATCTCCCGGCACTCCCCGTCGAAGTCCTCCCCCTCCACCACGTGTTCGGCCCACGCGACCGGGGCGGTCTCCCTGACGGCCTGGACGGTCTCCCCGTCGCGCCTCTGGTGGAAGCTCGTGCGCAGGGCGGCGTGCCGGTCCACGAGCCGCTGGGCCGCGCGGCGCAGCCGCTCCGCGTCCAGGCGCCCGTCCATGTCGACGGCCACCTGCTGCGTGTACTGCGACCGGTCGGCCTCGTCGTAGAGGGAGTGGAAGAGGATCCCCTGCTGCGCCGGGAGGAGCGCGACGATGTCTTCGACGGCGGGCTTGGCCATGGGTACCAACCTCAGGGTGGGGGTGGGATGGGGGGTGGGTTTCTCACCGCGTCCGGGCGGCTGGGGCGGACGGTCTCCTCGTCAGGACCGCGGGTGCGGGTTCACAGGCCGAGTTCCTTCTGGAGTTCGCTGACCTCGCGGTCCGGGACACGCGTGGTCGGCCCGGCCCCGTCCGACCCGGCCCCGGCGTCCACGGTGGCCGCCCCTGCGATCGCCGTCGCGGACTGGTGCCTGAGGACGTCGGTCGTGGAGACCACGACTCCGGAGTCCCGGGCCCGGGTGACCACGCGGAACGCCCGGATGCTGTCGCCTCCGCGTTCGGTGAAGAGGTCCCCGGGCCCGAGCCCGGGTTCCTCCAGCACCTCGCGAAGGATGTGGAGGAGGACCTCCTCGACCGTGTCCGCCCGGTCCGGCGCGCTCTCCGCGTTCCTCGTCGGCTCCGGGAGCGCTCCCCTGTCGAGCTTGCCGTTGGCGTTGAGCGGCATCTCGTCCACCCTCAACAGGGCGGAGGGCACCATGTAGTCCGGCAGTGCCCTGCCCAGGTGCCGGCGCAGTTCGGCCTCGTCCACGCCGCCACCGTCCACGACGAAGTAGCCGACGAGACCGCGCGCCCCGTCCCGGTCCTCCCGCACCACGACCGCGGCCCGGGAGACGGCGGGGTGGGAGGCGAGCACCGCCTCGACCTCCCCCGGCTCGACACGGAAGCCGCGGATCTTCACCTGGTCGTCGACGCGCCCGAGGAACTCCAGATCGCCGACGTCGTTCCGCCGGACGACGTCACCCGTCCGGTACATGCGCTCTCCCGGGGCGAACGGCGAGGCGACGAACCGCTCGGCGGTCAGCCCGGGTCGGTTGAGGTACCCGCGGGCGAGGCGGGCGCCGGTGATGTAGAGCTCGCCGGGCGACCCGGTCGGCGCGGGCGCGAGCGCGTCGTCCAGGACGTGGATGCCCGTGTCCGGGATCGGTGTGCCCAGCGTGGGGCGGGGGGTGGCGTCGGTGTCGGTGGCCACCGCCTCCACGGTGGCCTCGGTCGGCCCGTAGGTGTTCATCACGCGGGTTCCCTCGATCCCCCGGAGCCGCTGCCAGAGGGCGTTCGGGAACGCCTCCCCGCAGGAGAGCAGCACCCGCGGCGTGTGCTCCCCCCTGCCCCACTCCGCGGACTGCACCAGCGCCCCCCAGTAGGACGCGGTGAACACGACGCAGTCGAGTCGGTGTCGGCTCATGATCCGCACGAAGCGATCGACGTCCCGGTAGTCCTCCTCCGCGTAGAGGTGCATCTCGTGGCCCGCGGCCAAGCCGATGACGGAGTTCCAGCCGACGTCGAAGGTCAGCGCGGCGGTGTGGGCGATGCGCAGGCGCCGTCCGGCGTCCACCTCGTCGAAGAACCGGCCGTAGTGGCGGCTGTACAGGCCCAGGCTGGACTGGGAGATCTGCACGCCCTTGGGTCTGCCCGTGGAGCCGGAGGTGTACATGACGTACGCGAGGTTGTCGGGGCGCAGCGGTGACCGGCGCTCCTCGTCGCGGACGTCGTGGTCGGCGGGGTGTCCGCCGGTGTCGCCGTCCTCTCCCAGGCGCAGGAACGTCATCGGCACACCGTGGCGGCCGAGGGCGTCGGCGCCCCGGTCATCGGTGACGGCGACCTTCGGGGCGCTGTCGGCCAGGACGTATCCGATGCGCTCTCGGGGGTGGGTGGCGTCGATCGGAAGGTAGACGCCGCACGCCTTGAGCACGGCGAAGAGGGCGACGATCGCACCCGGGCAGCGCCGCATCGACACCGCCACGCGCGTCTCCGGCCCCACCCCGGCGTCGATGAGCGCACGCGCGAGCCGGTTGGCCCTCGCGTTGAGGTCGGCGTAGGTGTGGGCGCGGCCCGCATACACGAGGCCGGTCGCGTCCGGCTGGTTCCTGGCCTGGCGTTCGAGAAGGCCGGCGAGGAAGGTCTTCCCCTCCAGGCCGCTCACCGCACTGTTGGTCGCCATCATGAATCCCCGATCGTCTCTCCGCTGGTGTCCTGGTCAGTTGGGGTCGGCCTCGCTGGTGGACCTCTCCGGGGAACCGTCGCCGTCAGCGGACTCCACGGGCCACGCCATGGTCCGGAAGCCCCGGTGGGCGAAGGCGAGGAGCACGCACACGGCGAGCACGGCGGCCAGGGTGAGGACCGCGTGGCCGGGCCGCAGGAACTCCAGGAGCAGACCGGCCCCGGCCATGCCGACGGCGCCTCCCACCCCGTAGAGGGTCATCGCCGCCGCGATCACCCTTCCCCTGATCTCGTCGGACACCTGACGGAAGATCAGCAGGTCGACCAGGATCCGCATCGCCGGGACGCCGACGGTGAGCAGGAACAGGAGGGCGGCCAGCCACCAGGGGCCCCACGGGACGGCGAAGAGCGCGATGAGGAGGACGGTGCTGCCGCCCACCGCGAGCATGACCCCGCCGGGGGGCAGCAGCCGGTGCAGGGGCTTGACCAGGAAGGCGCCGACCAGGCCGCCCGCCGCCAGGCCCATCATGGCGAAACCGATCACCGTGGAGGACGCGCCCTGTTCCTCCAGGACCACCACCGAGATCAGGAGGAAGGGCGCGCTCACCGCGTTCATCAGGACGGTGAAGAGCAGGACCCGGCGCAGCTCGGTGGCGGCGGCCATCGTCCTGAGGCCCGACAGCATCCGGGTCCAGGCCGATCCGTCGGCGTCCTCCTCGGAGCCCCCGGGCCGGGGTGGGACCGGGCGGACGAACAGTACGCACACGACGGAGAGGACGAAGGTGACCGTGGTGAACACGAAGGGCGTCGCCATGCTCACCGCGTACAGGAATCCGCCCAGCGGAGGACCCGCCATGGCCGCGCCGTTGCTGCGCACCTCCTCCTGGGTGAGGGCCGAGGTGAGCTGTTCCCTGGGCACCACGGCGCGGACCAGGAGCATGCGCGCCGAGCCGCCCAGCGGTGTGACCAGGCCGAGGAGTGCCGCGACGACCAGCAGGTGGGGCAGGGTGAGTGTCGCGAACAGGAGTGCCGCCACCACGCTCAGCGTGGCGGCCGCCCGGGTGCCCTCCGCCAGGAGCAGGAGCGCGCGCCGGTCGTACCTGTCGCAGAGCTCCCCCGCGGGCAGGGCCGCGAGGAGCGTGGCGACCATCTGCACGCCGCCGAAGGCGCCCGCCCAGGCGGGGGAACCGGTCAGGGCCAGGACGACCAGCGGGTAGACGAGTTCGGAGACCTCCAGCCCGAAGAACGAGAACGCCGACCCCACCCACAGGAGCTGGAACCTGCGGTTCCGCCGTAGCGGAACGTCCACGGGCGGCGCCCCGGCTTCCTTTCGTCCTTCGTCTTCCACGCGGTTCCCCTGCTCCCGATCGCCTCCCGCCGGGGCACCCGCCATAGGAAAAACAGCTGGTCACCCGCTTGCCAGTCCGAAGCATATTCCACGAGTGCGCTTTTTCCCTGTCATCAACCGGACAACCCGGCGCTCTTTCCGATCACCCCTTCGTTTTCGCAGGTCAAACCTTGATCAACGCCCGGAGGGAGCCGTGGCAGGTTCCTGACATGGAGTTTCTCGATACCCTCCTTGTCCTTCCGGAGAGGGTCTACCTACGCTTCCTTAGACACCGGCAAATCATCACGAAGCCGTCAGAGCAAGGCTCGTTCACCATCCACCACACCCCGGAGAGCGCCATGGGCAACCCCTTTGACAACGAGGACCTCTCTTTCCTGGTTCTCGTCAACGAAGAAGGCCAACACTCCCTCTGGCCCGCCTTCGCCGACGTCCCCGAAGGGTGGGAAGTCCGGGTCCCGAGTTCCCCGCGCTCCGAATGCCTCTCCTACATCGAGGAGAACTGGACCGACATGCGCCCCAAAAGCCTGGTCGACGCCATGCTCTCGGACGAGAAGAACTGAGAAAACGGGTCCACGCAGCATCACCTGGAACAGGAAAAGAACGAACGGTGGGGATACGAAGTGGACCTGGCGCTCTCCGACATGCACGCATCACTTGACTCACCGACCACGGAGTCGATGAATTTCCTGAACGAGATCGGGAACGTCTACCCCGACGCCATCTCGTTCGCCGCGGGGCAGCCGTTCGAGGGCTTCTTCGACCTCGACGCCGTCCACCACTACCTGGACGCGTTCCGCGCCCACCTCGCCGAGGAGCGGGGGCAGAGCGGGGAGCAGGTCCGGCGCACGCTGCTCCAGTACGGCAGCGCCAGGGGCATCGTCAACGACCTCATCTGCCGCAACCTGGAGACGGACGAGGGTATCCGGGTGGACCCCCGTGCCGTCGTCGTCACCTCCGGCTGCCAGGAGGCCCTCTTCCTGGTGCTGCGCGCCCTGCGCGGGGGCCCGTCGGACGTGGTGCTCGCGGTGCGGCCGAACTACTCGGGGCTCGACGCGGCGGCGCGCCTGGTGGAGATGGGGGTCCACCCGGTCCGGGAGCCGGCTTCGGGAATCGACGGTGAGAGCCTCACCGAAGCCGCGGAGCAGGCACGCCGGGAAGGGCTCAACCCCCGCGCCTGCTACGTGATCCCGGACTTCGCCAACCCCACCGGCCGCAGCCTGTCGGTGGCCGCCCGGCGGAGCCTGCTGGAGAGCGCCGAGGAACAGGGGATCCTTCTCATCGAGGACAACCCCTACGGCATCTTCGGCCCCGAGGAGAGCGGCACCCCCACCCTGAAGTCCCTGGACGCGTCGCGGTCCGTGGTCTACCTCGGTTCCTTCGCCAAGTCCGGTATCCCGGGAGCGAGGGTCGGCTACGTCGTCGCCGACCAGCGTGTGTCGGCGCACGAATCATCGGACACCCTTTTCGCCGACCACCTGGCCAAGGCCAAGGGAATGCTCAACATCAACACCTCCCCGATCACTCAGGCGGTGATGGGGGGAAAGCTGATCATGAACGGGTTCAGCCTCCGTTCGGCGAACACCCGGGAGAGGAACGTCTACCAGGGCAACCTGTCCCGCCTCCTCCAGGAGATGTCCCGGAGGTTTCCCGAAGGCGAGGGCCACGGCGTCAGTTGGAACACCCCGTCGGGCGGATTCTTCCTGACCCTGAAGGTCCCCTTCCCAGCGAGTGACGAGGCACTTGGCGTCTGTGCGCGGAAGCACGGTGTGCTGTGGACCCCCATGCACCACTTCCACGGCGACGGAATTCCACGGAACGAGATCAGGCTCTCCTTCAGCCATCTCACCCAGGACAGGATCGCGCTCGGTGTCGAACGTTTCGCCTCGTTCGTCACCGACCACGCCGGCAGCTGAATTCACGCTGCCCGCACACGGCGGAGGAGATGAACCGCAGGCGTCCGTCACCCATTCCGCAAACCTGACCTTTTCCGTGTCTCCCCACGCCCGCACCCCTTTCAGAGAGGCCGATCCGTGTACCCGTTGTCGTTTGCCCAGCGTCGGTTGTGGTTTCTGTCGCGGTTGGAGGGGGCTTCGGCCACGTACAACATTCCGGTGGTGACGCGTGTGCGGGGGCCGGTGGATGTGGGTGCGTTGGGTGCGGCGCTCAATGACGTGGTGGGTCGGCATGAGGTGTTGCGGACGGTGTTCGCCGAGGTGAACGGTGAGCCGGTGCAGCGGGTGCTGGATGCCGACACCGGGGGGCGGGTGGAGCTGGGGGTCAGCGAGTGCGCTCCTGAGGATGTGGGCGCGGTCGTAGCTGATCACGCGGCTCACCTGTTCGACCTGGAACACGACATTCCTGTCCATGCGCACCTGGTGCGGGTGCTACCTGAAACGGGTGCTGAACAGAAGGCCGATCCGGGTGCTGTTCAGGAGGCTGGGGCAGTTTCGGGCCAGGAGCCTGCGGCGGGTGCTGACCAGGAGGCCGCGCCAGGTCCTGTTCAGGAGTGGGTGGTGGTGTTGGTGGTGCATCACATCGCGGGGGACGGGGCCTCGATGGGGCCGCTCTCCCGGGATCTGGGACAGGCCTACCAAACCCGGTGCAGCGGTCAGACTCCCCGGTGGGAGGAGTTGCCGGTGCAGTACGTGGACTACGCGCTGTGGCAGCACGAGTTGTGGGGCAGCGACGATGAACCCACCGATCTGGCCCGGGAACAGGTCGAGTTCTGGCGTCAGCACCTGGCCGGGGCTCCGGAGGAGCTGGTGTTGCCCACTGACCGGCCCCGCCCGGCTGTTTCCTCCTACCAGGGAGGACAGGTCAGCGTGCCCGCCACGGAAGGGGCGTTGGGGCGGGTGCGTGAACTCGCCCGGGCCAGCGGCGCGACGGTGTTCATGATCGCCCAGGCGGCGGTCGCCGCCCTGCTGAGCCGGTTGGGTGCGGGCACCGACGTGGTGGTGGGCACGGTGGTGGAGGGGCGTGAGGATCCGGCGTTGGAGGACCTGGTGGGGTTCTTCGTCAACACCGTGGTGCTGCGCACCGACCTGAGCGGTGATCCGTCTTTCGCGGAGTTGTTGGGGCGGGTGCGGGAGGCGGATCTGGCGGCTTTCGATCACGCCCAGGTTCCCTTCGAGCGGGTGGTGGAAGCACTACGTCCCTCACGGTCGCTGGCCCGCCATCCCCTGTTCCAGGTGTTCGTGTCGTACACCAGTGGCGGCGCGGACATGATGTCGCTGCCCGGCCTGGTGAGCACAGCTCACCGTGTACAGAGCGATGCCGTGCACTTCGACCTCGAATTCAGCTTCGAGGAGGCGGAAACCCTCGACGGGAGCGGTCTCCAGCTCAGCGTGAACGTCGGTTACACGAGGGACCTCTTCGACGAGGAGACGGCCCGGCTGTTGGGTGAGCGCCTGGTGCGGATGCTGGAACAGGCGTGCGCGAATCCGGACACCGCGGTGAGCCGGTTCGATTCCCTGGCCCCGGAGGAGCGGAAGACCCTTCTCCAGGACTGGGGGACGGCCGAGCCCGCCGCCGCGGCCCCCCTGGAAACGGTCCTCGACGTCTTCCGCGCCCAGGTGGAGACGGCCCCCGACGAGATCGCCCTGGTCGCGCAGGACGGCGAACTCGACTTCAGGACGTTGAACACGCGCGCGAACCGACTCGCGGCCGTGCTCCGTCAGCGAGGCGTGGGAGCTGAGAGCCGGGTGGTTCTGGCGCTACCCCGCACCTGTGACCTGCTGGTCTCCATGCTGGCCGTGCTCAAGGCGGGCGGCGCCTTCGTTCCGGTCGAACCCGACTCCCCAGCGGACCGGACCGCCCTCATCCTCGCGAACAACCGCCCCTCGCTGATCGTGACCACCGGCGCCTGGAGCCAAGGACTGGAGCTCGGCGTACCCAGACTCGTCCTGGACAGCCAGGACGTCCGCGCGGAGATCGACCTCCAGTCCACCGACGACCCCGGGCCCGAGGACCGCCCCTCTCCAGAACATCCGGCCTACGTGATCCACACGTCCGGCTCGACCGGAGTCCCCAAGGGCGTGATCGTGGAACACCGATCCCTCCGGGCCCACCTGGGATCGATCCGGGACGGACTCCTCGCACCGGAGTGCCGGTCCGCGGGGAAGAGCCGGATGCGGCTGGCGCTCATCGCGCCCTTCTCCTTCGACGCCTGCTGGGACGAGATCGCGGGCATGCTCGCCGGTCACGAGCTGCACCTGATCAGCGATGAGGTCCGGCATGACGCCGACCTGCTCAAGGACTACGTCGTCGAGCAGCGCATCGACTTCCTGAACACGACACCGACGCTCGCCCAGTACCTGGTGAACGCGGGCCTGTTGGACGATCCCCGGCACCGCCCCGCCATCGTGTCAACCGGTGGCGAAGCGATAGGCGAATCGCTGTGGAACAGGCTGGCCCGATCGGAGACGTCGGGCTACAACTACTACGGCCCGACGGAGACGACCGTCAACGCGACCAGCGCCCGGATCACCGAGCGGGACGTCCCGTCGATGGGTGGTCCGGTGGCGGGTACTCGGCTGTTCGTTCTGGATGAGGGGTTGTCCCTGGTTCCGGCCGGGGTGGTGGGTGAGCTCTACATTTCTGGTGCGGGTCTGGCTCGGGGGTATGTCAACCAGCCCTCCCTGACCGCTTCGCGGTTCGTGGCCTGTCCCTTCGCACCTGGTGAGCGGATGTATCGCACCGGGGACCTGGTCCGCTGGACCCAGCGGGGCGAGCTGGTGTTCGTGGGCCGCTCCGACGACCAGGTCAAGGTGCGGGGTTTTCGTATCGAGTTGGGTGAGATCGAAGCCGCCACCACGGCTCTGGACGGGGTGGCTGACGCGGTGGCTTCGGTGCATCAGAGCGCGGACGGCGACAAGCGTCTGGTGGCTTATGTGGTGCCCGAACCGGGGTGTGAGGTGGACCCTGAGCGGGTGCGTGGTGATCTGGGTCGGGTGGTGCCGGAGTACATGGTGCCCTGGGCCGTGATGGCACTCGACGCACTGCCGTTGACGGTCAACGGCAAGGTCGACCGAACCGCACTGCCCGCACCCGAAGTGGCCTCGGGCCAGGGCCGTGCTCCGCGCAACCCGCGTGAGGAGGTCCTGTGCGGGCTGTTCGCCCAGGTGCTCGGTGTGGAGCGGGTCGGGATCGACGATGACTTCTTCGCTCTGGGCGGGCACTCACTGTCCGCGACCCGGTTGATGGGTCGGGTCCGCTCGGTTCTGGGCGTGCGCGCGGGAGTACGGGTGTTGTTTGAGGCTCCGACGGTGGCGGGGTTGTTGCCGCGGTTGGAGGGGTCGGGGGGTTCGGGTGAGCTGGTGGGGTTGTCGCGTGTGGGGCGGCGGCCTGGTGTGGTGCCGTTGTCGTTTGCTCAGCGTCGGTTGTGGTTTCTGTCGCGGTTGGAGGGGGCTTCGGCCACGTACAACATTCCGGTGGTGACGCGTGTGCGGGGGCCGGTGGATGTGGGTGCGTTGGGTGCGGCGCTCAATGACGTGGTGGGCCGGCATGAGGTGTTGCGGACGGTGTTCGCCGAGGTGAACGGTGAACCGGTGCAGCGGGTGCTGGATGCCGACACCGGGGGGCGGGTGGAGCTGGGGGTCAGCGAGTGCGCTCCCGATCGGGTGGGTGCGGTGGTGGCTGATCACGCGGCTCACCTGTTCGACCTGGAACACGACATTCCCGTGCACGCCCATCTGGTGCGGGTGCTACCTGAAACGGGTGCTGTTCAGGAGTGGGTGGTGGTGTTGGTGGTGCATCACATCGCGGGGGACGGGGCCTCGATGGGGCCGCTCTCCCGGGATCTGGGACAGGCCTACCAAACCCGGTGCAGCGGTCAGACTCCCCGGTGGGAGGAGCTGCCGGTGCAGTACGTGGACTACGCCCTGTGGCAGCACGAGTTGTGGGGCAGCGACGATGAACCCACCGATCTGGCCCGGGAACAGGTCGAGTTCTGGCGTCAGCACCTGGCCGGGGCTCCGGAGGAGCTGGTGTTGCCCACCGACCGGCCCCGCCCGGCTGTTTCCTCCTACCAGGGAGGACAGGTCAGCGTGCCCGCCACGGAAGGGACGCTGGGGCGGGTGCGTGAACTCGCCCGGGCCAGCGGCGCGACGGTGTTCATGATCGCCCAAGCCGCGGTGGCCGCGGTGTTGAGCCGGTTGGGTGCGGGCACCGACATCGTGGTGGGCACGGTGGTGGAGGGCCGTGAGGATCCGGCGTTGGAGGACCTGGTCGGGTTCTTCGTCAACACCGTGGTGCTGCGCACCGACCTGAGCGGTGATCCGTCTTTTACGGAGTTGTTGGGGCGGGTGCGGCAGGCGGATCTGGCGGCTTTCGATCACGCCCAGGTGCCCTTCGAGCGGGTGGTGGAAGCACTACGCCCCTCACGATCGCTGGCCCGCCATCCCCTGTTCCAGGTGTCGGTGGCCTGGGAGGAGGACGGCGGGTATTCGGGTGTGGAGCTTCCCGGGGTGGAGGGTGTGTCGGTGCAGGTCGCTGAGGTGGCGGCCAAGTTCGATCTGTTCTTCGGGTTCGGGGTGGATGCCGCGGGCGGGTTGCGGGTGAGTGTGGTCTATGCCCGTGACCTGTTCGACCGGGCCAGCGCTTGTCTTTTGGGTGAGCGCCTGGTGCGGGTGGTGGAGCAGGTGTGCGCGGACCCGGACGTGGCGGTCCGCGACCTGAACATCCTGGGAGCAGACGAACACCACCGGCTACGCGCCTGGGGCACGGGCCCGACCACCGCGCACACACCGGGCACCATCGTGGACTCCTTCCGCTCCCAGGCGGAGCACTCGTCCCAGGCGGTGGCGGTCGAGTCGGGTTCGGAGCGGTTGACGTACGCGGAGTTGGACGCGCGGTCCAATCGTGTGGCGCGGTGGTTGGTGGCGCGTGGGGTGGGTCCGGAAGTGCCCGTGGTGGTGTCGATGGGCCGGGGTGTGGGGCTGGTGGTGAGCCTGCTCGCGGTGATGAAGGCGGGTGGCGTGTATGTGCCCGTGGATCCGGATTATCCGTCTGCGCGTCAGCGGCACATCGTGTCCGGGACCGGGGCCCGCCTGGCGCTGGTCGATGGGACCGCCCACGTGCCGCCCGAGGGGATCGAGTCCGTCCTCCTCCAGGAGTTGGACCTGAGCGGGTATGCGTGCGGGCCCTTGAGCGACCGCGACCGTGTGTCTGCGTTGAGGTTGGCCAACACCGCCTATGTCATCCATACCTCGGGATCGACCGGTGTGCCCAAGGGGGTGGCCGTCACCCACACCGGAATCGACCGGCTCGTCTCCTGCAACCCTCTGCGAGAGGGCGACCGGGTCGCCCTGTGCATCTCGCCCGCCTTCGACGTCTCCGTCCAGGAGATCTACGCGCCGCTCTGCCAGGGCGCCACTCTGGTCATCCCCGACGAGGGCCTGACCGGGTTCGAGCTCTCGGAGTTCGTCGCGGAGCAGCGTGTGACCTCCTTGACCGTGCCCGTCGCGGTGCTCGCGACGATGCCCGGGAACGGCCTCCCCTCACTGCGCCGACTGGTCGTCGGTGGGGAGGCGTGCCCTCAGCACCTGGTCGATCTGTGGGCGCCGGGTCGCAGCATGCACAACGCCTACGGGCCGACGGAGGGCACCGTGTGTGCGACGGCGTCGGAACCCCTGCGGCCGCTTGGGCAGGACGGTCCCGTGACCATCGGTGGACCGGTCGCCAGTACCGAGGTGTTCGTTCTGGATGAGGGGTTGTCCCTGGTCCCGGCCGGGGTGGTGGGCGAGCTCTACATCTCTGGCGCGGGTCTGGCCCGGGGGTATGTCAACCAGCCCTCCCTGACCGCTTCACGGTTCGTGGCCTGCCCCTTCGCACCCGGCGAGCGGATGTATCGCACCGGGGACCTGGTCCGCTGGACCCAGCGGGGCGAGCTGATCTTCGTGGGCCGCTCCGACGACCAGGTCAAGGTGCGGGGTTTTCGTATCGAACTCGGTGAGATCGAAGCCGCCACCACGGCCCTGGACGGGGTAGCCGATGCGGTGGCCTCGGTGCACCACAGCGCGGACGGCGACAAACGCCTGGTGGCCTATGTGGTCCCCGAACCGGGCAGGGCGATCGATTCTGAGCGGGTGCGTGGTGATCTGGGTCGGGTGGTGCCGGAGTACATGGTGCCCTGGGCCGTGGTCGGGCTGGAGTCGTTGCCGTTGACCGTCAACGGCAAGGTCGACCGATCCGCACTGCCCGCACCGGAGGTGGTTTCGGGTACGGGTCGTGCTCCGCGTAATCCGCGTGAGGAGGTCCTGTGCGGGCTGTTCGCCCAGGTGCTCGGTGTGGAGCGGGTCGGGATCGACGATGACTTCTTCGTCCTGGGCGGGCACTCACTGTCCGCGACCCGACTCATGGGCCGGGTCCGCTCGGTTCTGGGCGTGCGCGCCGGAGTGCGTGCACTCTTCGAAACCCCCACCGTGGCCGGCCTGGCCGAACGGCTGCTGTCGGACGGCCTCTTCCAGCGCGACGGCCGCTCCCCCGGCATCGGCGGGGTGGTGACCTACCACGGCGACGGCAACCTGCCCCCGCTCTTCCTCTTCCCACCCGTCAACGGCCTGGGCTGGTGCTACTCCAGTCTGCTGGGGCACCTGCCGTCGGATCGCCCCGTCCACATCCTCCACGACCCGCGCCTGGAGACGGACGAGGTCCTTCCCCTCACGGTGGCGGAACTCGCCTCGCACCACGCGGAACGGATCCGCAAACTCTCCTCAGACCGTCGCCGCGTGCTGCTGGGCTGGTCCTTCGGCGGCACCGTGGCCCAGCAGGCGGCGCGCGAGCTGACCGAGGCCGGGGAGGCCCCCGACCGGCTGATCCTCCTGGACGCCCACGTCGGCGGCGCCGACCGGACCGACCCCGACCCGTCCCCGGAGGACGTGTGCTCGGCCGCGTTCGACGGCCTCGTGGTGCCGGTCGGTCCCGCGGACGACCGGCCGCGGACCCCGGACGTACGCGCGGCCCTGGAGGCGAGGGGGAGCGCTCTCTCGTCCCTGGACGGCCCCGTCCTGGAGCGCCTCTTCCAGATCGCGCGCCACAACGTGGCGGCGATGGCCGCGCACCGTTCGGCGGGGACGGACGTGCCGACCGCCTTCGTGGAGGCGCGTCAGGAGGGGGACGAACCCCCCGCCACGCACGGCTGGGCGGACCTCCTCGGTTCGGACGTGCGTGTCCGTGCCACCGCGGTCGACCACTTCGCCCTGCTCTCGCCCCGGTCCGCCGGGTCAGTGGGCCCCCTGGTCGCCTCTCTCCTTCCCCAGGTGGACCGGCTGGACGGCACCCCGAACCGCTGACGCCCACCCGCCCATCACGCCCAGGTCCGTATCCACAAGAAATGGATTCCCGTGTGAACGCACATCTCGCAACCGCTCCGGAGAGCCGGGCTCCCGCAGCCGCCGACCGTGGCGGAGCCCCCGCGGCGATCGTCGGTGTCGGAACGGCGGTCCCGCCCACCTCCTACTCCCAGGACGAACTCCTGGAGATCTTCGACATCCGGGATCCGAGAATCCGCTCGGTCTTCCGCAACAGCGCCATCGACCGGCGCCACCTCACCCTCCCCCCGGAGGGGCCGGACGGCGGACGGGTCATGGAGGTCCAGGGAGAGCTGCTGGACAAGCACAGGCGGCAGGGTGTCGACATGGGAGCCCGCGCCCTCCAGGAGTGCCTGAAGAGGGCGGGGGCCGACCTGTCCGACATCGGCTACCTGTGCTGTGTCACCACGACCGGCTTCCTCACCCCGGGGTTCAGCGCCCTGCTCATCCGTGAGCTGGGCATCCCCTCCAGCGCCAGCCGTCTGGACGTCGTCGGAATGGGCTGCAACGCGGGGCTGAACGCGCTCAACGCCGTCGCCGGGTGGGCGCGGGCCCACCCCGGCAAGCTCGCCGTCATGGTGTGCATCGAGGCCTGCTCCGCCGCCTACGTGTTCGACGGGACGATGCGCACGTCCGTGGTGAACAGCCTGTTCGGAGACGGTTCGGCCGCGATCGCCGTGGTCTCCGGCGACACCGCGGACCGCCCGGAGCCCACCGGTCCGCGTCTGCTGAAGTTCTCCAGCCAGATCATCGTGGACGCCCTTCCCGCCATGCGCTATGACTGGGACTCCGAGCAGGGCCGGTTCAGCTTCTTCCTGGACCCCGAGGTGCCCTACGTCGTGGGGGCCCACGCCAACATCATCATCGACCGCCTGCTGGACGGCACCGGGTTGCGCCGCAGCGACATCCGGCACTGGACGGTGCACTCCGGCGGCAAGAAGGTCATCGATTCGGTCATGGTCAACCTCGGCCTGACCAGGTACGACGTCCGGCACACGACGAGCGTGCTCCGCGACTACGGCAACCTGTCCAGCGGTTCCTTCCTGTTCTCGTACCAGCAGCTCCTGGAGGAGGGCGTCGCCTCCCCCGGCGACCACGGCGTCCTCATGACCATGGGTCCCGGATCGACGATCGAGGCAGCGCTGTGCCAGTGGTGACAACCCCTTCGAACAGAGGAGACACAGTGACCAGTACGTCCAACGACGGCAACGCGCCGGACCTGCGGATCGACGGCTCACTTCCGTTGTCCGCCGCGCTCGTGGCCGAGGTGAACGCGTTCGCGGACGCGTGTGAGGACGCGGGCCCCGGGACCGTCGGAACGCTTCGCCTCCGGGGGGTCCCCACGGGCCTTCCCGTGTCCGACGAGGTCACCGTCCACACGGTGAACAAGTGGGAGCGGGCGCTGCGCCGTCTGGAGCGGGTGGATATCGCCACCGTGGCGATCGTCGAGGCGGACTGCGGCGGGGTCGCGGCCGAACTCCTCCTTTCCAGCGACCTCAGGATCATGGCGCCCGGGTCGAGCCTGCGCTTCCCCGCGACGGAGGAGACCGCGTGGCCCGGCATGGTCCTGTACCGCCTGCGCCAGCAGGCCGGGCACGGAGCGGCCCGCCGTTGCTTGCTGCTGGGTCTTCCGTTCCCGGCGGAGGAGGCCCGTGGGCTGGGTCTGGTGGACGAGGTGCTCGACCCGGCGGACGCGAGGGTGGAGTCCCTGTTGGCGTCGGTCGCCACCCGGTCCGGGCCGGAGTTCGCGATCCGTCGCCGCCTGGCGATGGAGGCGTCCTCGACGGCCTTCGAGGACGCCCTGGGCCGCCACCTGTCGGCCTGTGACCGTGAGCTGAGGCGTCTGCGGGACGAGACCCCGTCGGAGGAACCGGCACGCGTGTGACGCGCATCCGGCTGGGCGCCCCTCACGCGGGGGAAGGCGCCCGGCCGAATTCCGGAACACGGTACCGAAACCTCCTGCATTGTTGAACGAAAATCCGCCCAAAACTCCATCCATTCGGTTTGGGCGACTATTCGGGTGGTGGCGGCTGTCCAGAAATTTTCGGCGATCCGGACGGCGGGGGCCTGCGCTCCGCACAGGCTGGCGGGGATCCCGGCGGCGGGCCGGGGCGTGTCCTCCGGGCTGTTCGCCCGTTTTCCCGCCGCCGGACGTGCGCGGTGAGCGGGGGTGGGATCGGTCAGGGGCCCGGCGGTCGGGAGCGGCGCGGCGGAGTCGGCCGAGTCCGGTCCCGACCGGCGTTCGAGCCCGGTGTTCCCGGTTTCGGGGGCGATGGTCCGGCCGGCCTGGACTTCGATGACCGCGTCCTTGGCGGCCGGGCCGTCCTTCGGCTTTCCACGCGCGCGATCGGCCCGCTCGGGCAGGACGGCGGAGCAGGGGGAGGTCACAGGTGACCATGCCGCGCCGCTTCGGCCCCGGTTTCGCAGCGGTTTTCCGCAGACCGGCGCACGCGACCCGTCGTACCCGCGCCCCGGCGTCCGCCTGCGAAGTGGTCGGCGTTGTCACCATGTCCACAACTGGCCAAGACATTGATGGAAACAGCCCATACTGGAACACTCAATATGGTCACTTCACTATATCGCGAACCCCCAGCGAGACATCTTTCAAAAATGAATGAACCGGCTATTCGGGAACCCTGCATCGACGTTTCTCTCGAGGAGGGCGCCGAATCCCCCACTCCCCCGAACGACCATCTCGAAAACCCTGGTGCCCACTGGAAGATGAATCTGGCTCCTCCCCTGGACGGCGGGGACGAGGATGTCGACGCCCGCGACCTCACGGCCCGGTTCTGGGAAGAGGTGGAACTGCTCGGGGACCCCCTCCCCGAGGTTCGGATGACGACCGTTTCGGCCTCGATCCTCGGTGCCTCCGCCGTCACCAGGATCACCGAGTCCGCAGGTCCCTCCCGCAGGATCGACCTCAGAATGACGGCCACCCACTCGGACCTGCTGGAAGGAGGGAACCGGCGGGCGATCGCGCTCCTCTCCGACCGGGGCGTGCGCGTCCGCGTGGCCCCCGACGGGTTCCCCACGATGCTGGTGATCGGCTCGCGTGTCGGCTTCGTCGAGTCCAACCGGGCCGACGACGCGACCAAGCTGCGCGTCGTGCGCTCCCCGGGGATGATCGACTGGATGATCCGCTACCAGCGCGCCCTCTGGGACCGCGCGGTGGGCTTCTCCAACCTGCGGGACGCCCTCGGCATCCTCGACAACGACAACCAGGCACGGGCGATGTACTACCTGTGCTCCGGGATGAAGGACGAGTCCGCGGCCCGCTGCATGGGCGTGTCCGTCCGTACCTACCGCCGCCACGTGGCGGGCGTCATGTCCGCGCTCGGGGCCTCGTCCCGTTTCAAGGCCGGCCTCAGGGCCCACCAGCTCGGCCTGTACCGCCTGTGCTCCGAGGCCGGAACCGGCCCGAAGGAGACGGCGTCCCCGCTTCCGGACGTTCCCGCCCAGATCAACTGGTGCTTCTGACGCCCTCCGGCCCCCTTCCCCCACTTCGGAGTCCTCAACGATGAACGCCCTGCTCACGGCGGCGGACGCTCTGGCCAAGGTCGACGCCACAGCGCTCCCCCACGACCTGCCGACGGCGGCCGGGGTCCTCGGTGACGCCGCCCTGCGTCTGGACGAGGTGCTCGCGGCGGCCGCCGAGCCCGCGCGGCGCACGCCCGAGGAGCACCAGGCCGTCTCCCGGGCCAAGGACACCCTCCGTGCCGTCCGCTCCCGGTTCCTCGACGCGCACGTGGACAGCGTCTACGGTGACCTCACCGACGGCCACCGGCGGCGCCCGCGCCTGCGCGAACTGGTCACGGACGCTGCGACCCGGTTCCCCGGCCTGGTGCCGACCCCCGATCAGATGGCTACCGAGTCCGCCCGGCTCCAAGCCCACAAGGAGGGCCTGGAGATCGACCAGGGGATCTTCTTCCGGGCCGTCCTGGGCTCCGAGGCGGCGGGGCGGCACCTCGTCGACTCGATGCTCCGCCCCACCGGCCGAGCCCGGGCCCTGTACCCCGAGTACCGCAGGACCGGCGTCGCGGACCTCGGCTCCGTCCGGCTGGAGAGGATCGGCTCCACCGCGCACGTGACCATGTGCGGCGCGGACCGGCTCAACGCCGAGGACAACGACCAGGTGGACTCCATGGAGACCGCGGTGGACCTGGTGCTGCTCGACCCCGACGTGGGAGTCGGCGTACTGCGGGGCGGCCCGATGGAGCACCCTCGCCACCGGGGCAGGCGTGTGTTCAGCGCGGGGATCAACCTCAAGGAACTGCACGCCGGACGGATCTCCCTCGTGGACTTCCTGCTCCGGCGGGAGCTCGGCTACATCAACAAGATCGTCCGGGGCCTGGCCGTCGAGGGACCGGACTCGTGGCGGGCTCCGACGGTCCACAAGCCGTGGGTGGCCGCGGTCGACGCCTTCGCCATCGGCGGCGGGGCCCAGCTGCTGCTGGTCTTCGACAGGGTGATCGCCGGTGAGGACTCCTACTTCAGCCTCCCGGCGGCGCAGGAGGGCATCGTCCCCGGTGTGGCCAACCTCCGGCTCGGCCGCGTCGGCGGCACCCGGCTCTCCCGGGAGGTCATCCTCTGGGGCCGGCGGATCTGGGCCACCGAGCCGCAGGCGGCCGCGCTCTTCGACCACGTGGTCGACCCGGCCCTGCTGGACGCCGCCGTGGAGGAGGCGGCCGAACGCATGGACAGCCCGGCCGTCGTCACGAACAGGCGCATGCTCCAGCTGGCGGAGAACCCGGCGGAGCCCTTCCGCGCCTACATGTCGGAGTTCGCGCTCCAGCAGTCGCTGCGCCTGTACAGCGAGGACGTCATCACCAAGACCGGCCGCTTCACCGCGGCGCGCGCCTGAGATCGGACCGGAGGGCCCGCCGCGCCGGGCCGGACCGCCCGCCAACCTACGGAGGACCATGTCCGCAGAGCAGGAGACCGCCCCGCCACGGGTCCGGTACGTGAAGGAGGACGGGGTCGCCCGCGTGACCATCGACCGCCCCCACGTCCTGAACGCCATGGACCTGCGGACCCACGAGGAACTCGCCGAGGTCTGGGACGACGTGGAGGCCGACGACGACGTCTGGGCGGTGGTCCTGACCGGGGCCGGCGACCGGGCGTTCTCCGTGGGCCAGGACCTGGGGGAACGGGCGGCACTGGACTCCGGTGGCGCCGAGGGGACCACCTTCGGCAGCCGGGGGGCTCCGGGCTGGCCCCGGCTGACCGAACGCCACGCGTTCGCCAAGCCCGTCATCGCCCGCGTGGACGGGTACGCCATGGGGGGCGGGTTCGAGCTGGCCCTGGCGTGTGACGTCATCGTCGCCTCCGAGCGCTCGACGTTCGCCCTGCCGGAGGCACGGCTGGGGCTGGTCCCCGGGGCGGGCGGCGTCTTCCGGCTCACCAGGCAGATCCCGGCGCGGATCGCGATGGGCCACCTGTTGACGGGGCGGCGGATGTCCGCGCGCCGCGCGGCGGACCTGGGCCTGGTGAACGACGTCGTCCCGCACGAGGAGCTGGACGCGTGCGTCCAGGGCTGGGTGGACGACCTCCTGCGCAGCGCGCCCCTGTCGGTGCGGGCCATCAAGGAGGCCGTCGCCCGCTCGTCCCACCTGTCCGTGGAGCAGGCGTTCGGCAGCCGCTTCTTCTGGGAGGAGCGGCGCGCGCGCAGCGAGGACGCGCGGGAGGGCCCCCGGGCGTTCACCGAGAAACGCCCTCCCCGGTGGCGGGGCCGCTGAGGGCGCGCCGCCGGGCGAGGTGGCGGATCCCTTCGCCCGGCGGTCTGACGAGGGACCCGCCGGGGGTTGGACCGAAGGTGCGCCACCGTCCGACCGCCCGCTGGCTGATCGGCGCCCCGGCCAAGCGGTCGTCGATCGCCTGCGACCGCTGACCGGGACACTTCCTCCCGTCCGCAGTCCGGCGGCGTCGGCCGCGGCGCAGTTTCGGCATGGTCGCGTCCGCGATCGCCGGGTCACAGGAGCCACAGGGTGAGCGCGAGGGATCCGAGGAAGGCGGCTCCGGCCAGGACCTGCCTCGTCAGGTGGGCGTCGTACACCTGTGGGGCGGTGCGCGTCGAGAGCAGCAGGTACCCGTCGGAGGAGCTCGCGACGAGGGTCTCCTCGTTCCACTCGTACGCGGTCCCGTTGACCAGCAGACGGGTCCCGGGCGCGATGGCCCACTCCCGGTAGGAGCGGCCGGTGCTCGAATGCGCGTGCTCGGGCCGCAGCTCCCGCCTCGCCTCCGCCCTGCCCGGAGCGCCCTCCGCCAGGGGGTCGACCACGAAGGAGTCGTGGGTGAGGGCGACCTTGTCCGTGACGGCTCCACGGGGGTGGCACCACGCGCTCCCCGTCCTGTCCTCGATCAGGAAGGGCGCCTCGCTCTGCTCCGCGTGGACCAGGCTCACGCGAAGGCGCTCGTGGCGCGAGCCCTCACCGGGGCGGTGGTCCCACACCTCGGTCCGGTACCACACGCACCTGGTCCCGGAGTAGGGGGCCACCAGCGGTCCCGAGGACCCCGGTACGGCGTTCCCGTCGACCAGGACCGGGGTACCGGAGCGGGGCAGGTCCCGTAGCGGAGGTGTCCGGGAGCGGCGCATCCTCGTGGACCGTGCGCGCGTGCGCAGCACGCGGGCGAGCAGGAGGGCGCTGAGCACGGTGGCCAGCAGGGCAAGGAGCTGGAGCGCGGTCCGCGCTCCACCGACGAACATGTCATCCATAGTCACCGCCTCCTCGTGCCGGCGGCCGTGGTGACGGGCCACCGGCACGGAGCAGGGTCAGCCCTCCTCCGAGCGGTCCGCGTCCGCGTCAGCGAGGGCGTCGTGCCGGGTGGCGGGGGAAAGCGGTGTTCCCGCCAGGTATCCCGCCCGGGCCAGGGCGTTGCCGCCGACCGCGGCGGTGGCCAGTTGCACGAGCAGCGCCAGGCCGATCTTGAGCGCGTTCTCCACCGAGGGGAACCACAGCAGCAGACCGAGCAGGAGCAGGGCCGTCCCCAGTCCGGCCGAGACCGACACCCCGTGCAGGCGGGCGTAGAAGTCGCGCAGGCGCACTAGGCCGAGGGCTCCCACGGTGAACACGGACGCGCCCGCGATCACGCAGGCCACGGCGAGCGTCTCGAACGGGGTCATCGTTTGCCTCCGGAGATCAGTCGGGCCAGGGACAGGGCGGAGAGGAACCCCACGAGGGCGCACACGAGCACGATGTCGACCACCAGGGCGGAGTCGACGCGGAGGCCGAGGACGACCACGAGGCCGACGAAGCCGAAGAGGACCACGTCGGCCCCGGCGGCCCTGTCCGCCCGGTCGGGGCCCGAGAGGATCCGGTACGCGGCCAGGACCATGGACGCGCCGAGCAGCAGCAGCGCGATGTCGACGGGGTTCATCGGGTCTCCTCCCCGCGGGGCTCGGCCCGCGTCCGTCCGGCGCGCGTCAGGCCCAACAGGTAGTCCTCCATCTGGTGGATGTCGTCGAGGAAGGCCCGCTCGTCAGCGGTGTACATGCCGTGCACCCACAGGGTGGGCGGGTCGGTGCGGGTGGCCACGGTCACCGTTCCGGGGGTCAGGGAGACCATGTTGGCGACGGCCGTGATCTCCAGGTCGGTGCGGCAGCGCAACGGGACCTCGATCAGGGCGGGCACGGACGCGCTGCCCGGGGTGAGGATGTCCCAGGCGACCTGGAGCGTGGAGGTCACCACCCGGGAGCCGTAGAAGAACGGGAACCACGCGATCCGCAGGATCCTGCGCAGGAAGGGGGTCATCGGTTCGTCACCGCCTCGACGTAGGTGGAGGTGTCCAGCAGATGGGCCGCGGCCTGGGCGCTCAGGCCGAGCAGGACCTGGGCGCCCAGGCCGACGCACAGGGTGACGCCGGTCAGCGCCGCCGCGGGCAGCACCAGGCCCGCGCGGATCCTCGTGGCGGCCGGGGGCGCGGTGACCGTCCCGCTCCCCTGCGCCGACCGTCCGCCCCCGGGTTCGGGACCGGAGCCCGGGTCGGGGCCCCAGAACACCGAGCCCCAGATCTTGAGCATCGACATCAGGGTGATGAGGCTGACGGCGACGGCGACGGCGGCGACCGCCCACTGGCCGTCGGCGAAGGCGGCGGCGACCAGGGTGAGCTTGGCGACGAACCCGGAGAAGGGCGGCAGTCCGGCCAGGGACAGGGCCGCGCCCAGGAAGGCCAGGGCCAGCAGCGGTTCCCGGCGGGCCACGCCTCCCAGCCGGTCGAGTCTGCCGGTGCCGTGGACGTGCTCGATCGCGCCGGTGGACAGGAACAGGGACGCCTTCACCACCATGTGGTGGATGAGGTAGAAGATGCCCGCCATCAGTCCCAGTTCGGTGAACAGGGCGACGCCGAGGAGGATGTAGCCGATCTGGCTGACCATGTGGAAGACCAGGATCGAGCGGGTGGTGTCCTCCCCCACCGCGCCCAGGACCCCGATCAGCATGGTCGCGCCGAACAGCACCAGGCCCACCCACAGCAGCGAGGACTCGCCGCCGAAGACCACCGCGTAGAGGCGGTAGATCGCGTAGATGGCGACCTTGGTGTGCAGACCGGAGAACAGGGCGGTCACCGCCGGGGAGGGCGCGGTGTAGGTGCGCGCCAGCCAGCCGTGCACCGGCACGACGGCGGCCTTGACCGACATCGCCAGCAGCACCACGCCCATGGCGGCCGCGACCACGGGCGACTCCTGGGCGGCGCCCGCGAGTTCGCCGAGCTGCACGGTTCCGGCGGTGCCGTAGACCAGGGCGACACCGGCCAGGAACACGGTCGAGGTGAGCAGGTTGACCGCGACGTAGGTCCGTCCGCCCCGCAGGCCGCGCAGGGTCCCGGCGATGGCCATCAGCCCGTAGGAGGGCAGCAGCATCACCTCGACGAACACGAAGAGGTTGAACAGGTCGCCCGTGAGCAGCGCTCCGTACACCCCGGCGGACAGCACCAGCACCAGGGACGGGAAGAAGCGCCGACCGGCCTCGCCGGTGGCCACGGCGAAGGCCGAGCACACCAGCACCAACAGGGCGGTGGTGGTGACCATCAGCGCGCTGAAGGTGTCGGCGACGAAGGGGATGGACACCCCGGCGGGCCACAGACCCACCTGGTGGGCGTGTACCTGTCCCTCCCGCGTGCACCAGACCAGTACGGCACCGGCGGCGAGCGCGAAGGCGCTGGTCCCCAGGAACAGGGCGCGGGCCACCCCGCGTGCGAGGGGCAGCACCAGCAGCGCGGCGGTCAGGAGGGGAACCGCGACCAGCACGGGCAGGAGAACGGGGATCATGAGGCGTCCTCGGTGTCGTCGCTCTCACCGGTCGCGGCGAGGGCGAGCATGTAGATGGTGATGGAGAAGGCGATGACGATCGCCGTGAGCACGAACGCCTGGGGCAGGGGGTCGGCCATGGCGGCGCCGGTGTCCCGCCCCAACAGGGGTTCGCCCCGGCGGAAGGCGCCGCCCGCCGACATCAGCAGGAGGTTGACCCCGTGGCTGAGCAGGACGAAGCCCAGGACGACGCGGACCATGCCGCGTTGCAGGATCAGGTAGACGGCTCCGGCGGTCAGGACGCCGATCGTGATGGCCAGGGTCATCGGGTGCCTCCGGTGGCCGGACCGTGCTGGACGGGGTCGTGTGTGCGGTGCGTGTCGGGCTCCGGGGGGCTCTTACGCCCGCTCCGGGGCAGCCCCAGCTGGTTGAGCGCGGTCAGCAGCACGCCGACCACGGCCAGGTAGACGCCCACGTCGAAGACGAGCGCGCTGGTGAAGTGGTAGTAACCGCCCCAGGGCAGGGGGATCTCGGCGTGCAGGGGCCGCAGGAAGGACCCGTCGGCGTAGCCGAGCAGCCCGGTGGCCGCGGCGGTGAGGACGCCCGCGGCGATGAAGGCCGGGTAGGCCAGGCGGATGCGGGCCGCCGAGGCGCTGGGCGCGGTCAGGTAGGCCAGGGCGAAGGCCGAACCGCCGACCAGTCCGGCGATGAAGCCCCCGCCCGGGGCGTTGTGGCCCCGCAGCAGGAGGTAGAGCGACCACAGCACCAGCAGCGGGATGAGCCAGCGCGCCACGGTGCGCATGATGACGGTGTTGTCGTCGGCGTCCCAGACCGGGTTGGTCCCGGCCACGCGGGGGGAGACCTCGCCGTTCGCGGTGAGACCGGACGAGCGCAGGACGGCGATGATGATCAGGCCGGCCACCCCCAGGACGGTGAGTTCGCCCAGTGTGTCCAGGGCCCGGTAGTCGACCAGGATCGTGTTGACCACGTTGGTGCCGCCGGTGTCCTCGGGCGCGTGGGAGAGCAGGTAGTCGCTGACCCCGGAGAGCTCCCTGCGGCCGGTGAGCAGGTAGGCGCCCAGTCCCGCCACGGTCCCCGCGGCCAGGGCGACCGCCGCGGTGAGGGCGGTGCGTGAGCGGCGGACCCGGTGGAACTCGCGGGGGAACCGGCGCAGCACCAGGACCGCCACGACCACCGTCAGGGTCTCCACCAGCAACTGGGTCAGCGCCACGTCGACGGCGCCGAGGAAGACGAACCACAGCGCGGTGGCGAACCCGGCGACCCCGACCAGGGCCAGGGCGGCCATCCGCGAGCGGGTCACCACCGAGGTGAGCACCGCGACCGCCACCAACGCCACCAGGAGCCAGTCCAGCGCGCGTGAGGTGGGAGCGGGCGGCAGCCCGTAGTCCAGTCCGAGAGCGCAGACCACGGCGGCGAGCGCGATGAGCATGACGAACGGCACGGCCAGGTGGCGGGTGGGCGCGTCGGTGCGGGTCAGGTCGCCCACGCGCGTTCCCAGGGCGATGACCGCCGCGTGCACGCGTTCGAAGACGCCTGTGCCCCGGACGGGGAGGAACCGGCGCCCGGCGAGTTTCTCCCCGGAGCGGGAGGCCCAGGTCAGGAGGGCGCCCAGGAGCAGGGCGGCGGCCGACATCCCCAGGGCCGGGTTGAGTCCGTGCCACAGCGCCAGGTGGGAGTCCGCGGGAGCCAGGACCGCGTCGCCGGCCGCCCAGGAGACGGCCGGGTTCAGCGCCGTGGCTCCCAGCCCCAGGACCAGGCCCGCCGCCGCGGTGACCACGGGGGCGGCCAGGAGGAGCGCGCCCGCCTCCCGGGGCGGTTCCCGGTCGGGACGGCGTCTGCCGCTCCCGCCGAAGGCCAGGTACACGAAGCGGAAGGCGTAGGCGAAGGTCAACGACGCCGCCACGACCGCGACGGCCCCGGCGACCGGACCGGCCCAGGCGGGCCCCGGTGTCTGGAGAAGCGCCTCGAAGAGGTTCTCCTTGCTGACGAACCCCAGGAGAGGGGGGACCCCGGCCATGGACAGGGCGGCGAGCGCGCTCACCGCCGCGGTGACGGGCATCGCCCGGCGCAGACCGCCGAGTTCACGCAGGTCCCGGGTTCCCGTCTGGTGGTCGATCACGCCCACCGACATGAACAGCGCCGACTTGAACAGGGCGTGGGCCGCGGTGTGCACGACGGCGGCGACGAGCGCCTGCGGGGTCCCCACACCGATGACGGCGACGAGGAAGCCGAGTTGGCTGACCGTGGAGTAGGCGGTGAGCTCCTTCAGGTCGTGCCGTCGCAGGGCCAGCACGGCGCCGACCACGGCGGTGGTCAGGCCGGCGACGACCAGGGTGGTACCCCACAGCGGCGTGTCCGCGAAGGCCGGTGAGAAGCGCATCGCCAGGTAGACGCCGGCCTTGACCATCGCCGCCGCGTGCAGGTAGGCGCTCACCGGGGTGCTCGCGGCCATGGCGTCGGGCAGCCAGTAGTGGAAGGGGAACTGGGCCGACTTGGTGAACACCGCGATGACCACCAGCACCGCCACGGTGCCGGTGAAGGCGGTGTCCTGGGTCCAGGACGGGTCGCCCAGGATCGCGCTGAGGCGGGTGGTCCCGGTGCGCACCCACAGCAGCACCACCGCGGTCAGCAGCGCCAGGCCGCCCATGGCGGTGAGCAGGAACGTGCGCACGGCCGGTCGTGAGGCGCCCGGTCCGGACAGTCCGATCAGGTGGAAGGAGCAGATCGTGGTCAGCTCCCAGAAGACGAAGAGCAGGACCACGTCGTCGGCCAGGACCAGACCGGTCATCGCCAGGGCGAAGGCGCTCATCAGGACGTAGAAGCCGGTCCTGCGCCCGGGCGGGAAGTAGCGGGTGGAGTAGGCCATGACCAGGGCGCCCACGCCGAGCACGAGCACGCAGAACAGCCAGGCCAGGCCGTCCATGCGCAGGTGCAGGCCCACGCCGAGGGCGGGCATCCAGGGCAGGGACGCCTCCAGGACCCGGTCGTGGTTCCACAGGGAGGGTCCCCGGGCGCCGACCCACAGGGCCGCCAGGGCCAGCACCAGGGCGATGGGCCACCCCGCGGCGCGGCCCAGCGGGCGTCCCAGCAGCGGGACGAGCAGGGTGGTGACGGTGAGTACGGCAAGGAGGAGCAGCAGCACGCCGCTGTCCTTTCACGGTTGCGCGCCGGTCCCCGGGCATGCGGGCACACGCCGGGGACGGCCGTGGCGCACAGGGGTGCGGCACGGTCGGCGTTCAGCGAAAAAAAGGTGGAGGAGGGCACGCGAAAGGTGCCTCGCGCAGGACGGAAGCCGAAGAGGACCGCGGGCACTGACGTCGGATGCCGGTGCCGTGGGCAGACCGGTAGCCGAAGAGGACCGCGGACGCCGACGTCAGATACCGGTGCCGTAGGCAGGCCGGTACCCGACGGCGCGCGGACACGGGGCGACCGTCATGCGGAAAGGAGAAGACGCCTCGGGCGAGGCGGAAGGATCGGCTGCGTCCGGGCGGGCAGGAGCTGAGTTCGCCGTGGGCGTTGGTACCCCACGAGGTGGAGTAGCCGTTGGTGCCCAGGGGGCGGGGGTTGCGCACGGGCAGCTTGTGCCGTTCGGCGAAGCGCGAACGGCCGACGCGGGCGTAGACGTCCAGGGCGCGGAAGCGGGCGCCTTCGAGGAGTACGGGCGCGTGACGACGCGACGGGGGCGCCGTGGCCACTGACCGGGACATCACAGCACCTCCTCTCACGTCTCGCTGGGTCACAGCGGGTGCCACCGTACCAGCTGCTACTTCACGCGGGCCAGACGAGGACGCCGCGCACTGGATGTGAACAGGATCTCAGTATGTTCTGGTTTCGACCGCCCGGCCCTCCGGGAGCCCCGGGCGGGCGCGGGCGACGGCTCCGGGCAGCCGGACGCACCCACTCGCCCGACCCCTCCGGCGGGTGCGCGGGCGGGGCCCTGACCAGGAGGAGGGGTGCGCGGGCCGGGCACCCGGCGGTCCGCCGGGCGCCGGGCCCTCCCCCTCACCCGCCGGGTCGTGCTCCGGCCACGCGGGAGTCGATCCAGGCGCACAGGTCCTCCAGGGCGGCCTCGGTCCGCTCCCGGTCACCGGTGATGAGGAAGTCGGTCTCCAGACCGGCGAAGGCGGCGTTGAGCACGGTGGCGTGCACGAGGGCCGCCTTGGGGTCCAGGCCGCGCGCGGCCAGGCACGCCGCGACGAACTCCGCGCGCCTGCGGGCGAAGCCCGGCACCGGGCACGGAAGCCTGCCGCTGGCGGCCAGGCCCTCGATCTCGCGGATCAGGCGGGTCGTGGCCACCTCACCGGAGCCGAGGTTGCGCTCCCACGTGGAGCGGACGATGGCGCCGACCGGCACGGAGGGGTCCTCCCAGCCCGGGGTGGCGCGCAGGGCCTCGTGCTGCTGCTCGTCCAGCCGTTCCAGCACGGCGGCGACGAGGGCGTCCTTGTCCGCGAAGTGGTGGGTGAGCACACGGGTGCTCTGCCCGAGCCCCTCGGCCAGGGCCCGCAGCGAGAAGTTACCGATGCCCGTGCGGGAGAGCTGGCCGATCACCGCGTCGACGACGTCCCGGCGACGGCGCGGGTCCGCGATCCGTGGCATGGTGCCCCACCTCCGGAAGGCCACTTTGGCACACGGATAAGGGAAACACTTGTTACCGTTATCCCATGAGTGGTTCCCAACGGCCTCCCCTGTGGCTCCTCGCCCTGGCACTGGCCGCCTTCGCGGTCCAGACGGACGACTTCATCATCATCGGCGTGCTCCCCTCGATCGCCTTCGATGTGGACGTGTCGGAGGCCGCGGCCGGACAGCTCGTCACCGTCTACTCCCTCGTCTACGCGCTCACCGCACCCCTGTGGGCGGTCCTGTTCGCCCGGATCTCCCGCAGACGGGCCCTGTTCTGGGCCCTGGCCGTGTTCACGGCCGCCAACGTGGTCGTCCCGCTCGTCGACGGCTACCTCCCGCTCGTGGCCCTGCGGGTCGTGGCGGCGCTGGCGGCGGCGGTGGTCCTGCCCGCCTCCCTGGCGATCGCGAGCACACAGGCCCCGCCCGAGCGCAGGGGCCGCTACCTGGCCACCGTCATGACGGGCCTGACCGGCGCCATCCTGATCGGCGTCCCCCTCGGGACGTGGATCGGCGCCCTGCTGGGCTGGCAGGCGACCTTCGTGTTCGGCGGGCTCCTGGGACTGGCCTCCCTCGCCCTCGCCGCCCGCGCCCTGCCCGCCGGGGCGGACGGTACCGACCAGGAACCCCAAGCCCCGGCGGACCTCGTCCGCCCTCTGGTCAACCGGACCGTGGCCGTCGTCCTGGCGATCACCGTCCTGACCGTGGCCGGAAACCTCGCCTTCCAGACCTACATCGCGGTCGTCCTCTCCGGGCTCTCCGGCGTCACCCCCGCCCTGTTGGCGGTGCTGCTGGTGTGCTCCGGCGTCGGCGGCCTGCTCGGCACGCAGGCGTCGGGCCGCCTGGTGGACCGCCTCGGGCCCTTCCGCGCCTTCCTGTGCGCCGTCGTGCTCTTCTGCCTGACGATGTCCGCCATGGCCCTGCTGTGGCTGGTGGCCCCGGTGCCCGTGTGGGCGGTGGTGCCCCTGCTCATGGTCTGGTCAGCCGCCGCGTGGGCGGTGCCGCCGAGCCTGCAGACGCTCATGCTCGACCGGGCGGGTACACGCGCCGCCTCGCAGGCCATGGCGGTGCACAGCAGTTCGGTGTACGTCGGGGCGGCCCTGGGCGGAGTGCTCGGCGGCGCGGCGGTCGCCATGAGCCCCGGCCTGGTCCCGGCCGCCGCCGCTGCGGCCGCCGGGCTTGGTCTCGGGCTCAGCGCGCTGATCCGCCGCGCCCCCGCCAGAGCCGACGCCTGAGCCCGCAACGGCGCGACGAGCATCGTCCCGGCCTGTCCACCGCCGCGGGGTCAGGACCGCGGGTGAGCGTGCGCTACCCGGGCTCCTACGAGGAGCGCGCCTGCCCGCGGCGCAGCGCTCACCAGCGGGGTATCGCCTCTACGACGGACTGGAGGGCCTCGTTCGCCTCCTCGGCGCGCTGGGGGAGCCGTCCCTCGTGCAGGGGGCGTTCTCCCGAATACCCGAAGACAGGACATGTGACCGGCGAGTGGCCCTCGGCGCGGGTTTCGGTTCCCGTGTTCCTCAACCCCTGTTCTCCTGGGGCGGTGCGGTCTGAGGCCAGACCGCACCGCCCCACGATGGCGCCTGGATCCGTCTGCGCGCACGGGCACCGCACAGACGGGTTCCAGACCGTCAACATCCGAACCGGACGAAGCGCCTGCGCGGGGGACGCAACACCAGGAACACCCCCGCCACGAAGAGCACCGCGCTCAGTACCCACGCGCCGACGTCCTCGCGGGAATCCCTCCGAGCCTCCCCCACCGCGGACCCCGCAGGCGCGAACCAGGCAAGCTGCACGGCGGGCGAGACCACTATCGCTCACCCGCCATCACGCACCGACCCCGCGGGATTCGGTTGGACGTCAAGAACTCGAACGGGCTTCGCTCCAAGCGCGACCGAACTCCTCAGAGCCGATCTCCTCGGCAGCGAATTCTCCCCTGATGGAAATCTCTTCGACAGGGGGGAACGGTATTTCCGCAAGACCAACGGCCCCGGTCTCAAAATCTTCATCCGCCCACTCGGCTCTCCCGTCTCGATAGATCTGGACCCTGCGGGTTTCGTATCCGCCCTCGTCGAGTTCACTAAAATAGAGCACCGGCTCGTTGGAAAAATCATGGATCCATGCGACCTTGACGTATCTCATCGATTCCCTCCAGAACACAGTGTTCTTCCGACAACATCCAGCGTCCCACCGTTCGGGACCTCGCAAAGCCCCGGCCCGTCTTCCCTCTCCCTTGGTCCGCTGACATCGGCTTCGACACAGAAGGCGAGCTTTCGTTCCTCGTCATCCCTTACTCCTCGCCCTCGTTCGCGGACACTTCCAAGCCCGACACAACGCCGCGCGCCACACCCGCTCCAGGCGGCCTTGGAGACCGCCCCTGACAGGCCCTGCGGTCGGTGGCCGGGTTCGGGTAGGCGCCGGCGGGGTAGGACGGCGGGCGCGCGTCCGCCACAGCACGAGGAGAGGGATAGACTTCACCGGCTTCACCGAGGAGACCTTCGCGTTCTTCGACGGCCTGGCCCGGGACAACTCCAAGGACTACTTCCACGGCCACCACGAGGTGTACGTGCGCGCGGTGCGAGAGCCCGCGCGCGCCCTGGCCGAGGCGCTGGAGGAGGACTTCGGCCCGATGAAGGTGGGCCGCCCCAACCGCGACGTGCGCTTCTCCCACGACAAGAGCCCGTACAAGACCCACGTGGGCCTGGTCAGCCAGTCCCAGGGGCCGGTCGGCTACTACCTCCAGCTCGGCCTGGAGGGGCTCTCGGTGGGCGCGGGCTACCACGCGATGTCGGGCGCGCAGGTGGAGCGCTACCGCGACGGCGTGGACGACGAGCGCCAGGGCCCGCGGCTGGCGCGGATCGTCGACGAGCTGACGGCCCGGGGCTTCGACATCGTCGGCGACACCCTCAAGACCCACCCGCGCGGGTACAGCGGCGACCACCCGCGCGTGCACCTGCTGCGCCACCGCTCCCTGGGGGCCGAGCACAACGTGGAGCGGTCGGACGTGCCGCTGTCCGCGAAGCTCCTGGACACCGTGCGCGCCGACTGGCGGGCCACCGGCCCCCTCATGGACTGGCTCGACCGGCACGTCACCAGCTGATCCCACCGGACGCGGGCTCCCACCGGGCACGGCCTCCCGCCGCGCGTTGATCCGCCGCGCACGCGGAACCCGGTCAGCGGGCTCCGCGTCCCGGCTACCGCCCGTGGCCGGTCCTGCGTCTCCGGGAGCGGTGGTACGTTCCCCGCAACGACCTGCCTGATCCGCGGGGGAGTCCGCGCTCGCGCGCGCCCTGAGCACGGAAGGCGGGTCCATGCACCGCTCCCCCGCTACGTGCCGCCGCGCGGCACCCCGGCCCCGTCACACGCCGACACCACCCACGAACGATGTGTGCCTGTCACGGTTTTCCCGTGAGGTTCTCACCGTCATCCCATGACACGGTGTCACTGGTGGACTCGTCGGAGTGACAGCAGGCTGGACACGTGCCTCCGGCGATGGCGGTCACGGCCCTCCCGCGACGGACGGCGGAAGAGCTGTGCCCGCCAGGACGCCGGTGAAATCGAGATCCAGGAGGCTGGGGACATGGGACGAAGGCGGAGCGCGGGCCGGAGCCTGCTCCCGATGGTGGCGGTATGTCTGGCCGGTTCGCTGGTCGCCCCGGTGCCGGCGGCGGCCGACGAACGGGGCGGGGCGCCGACGACGGCACTGGAGTGGGGTGCCTGCCCCGAGGACGTCCCGACCGGGACGTACCCGTTGGAGTGCGCCACCGTGCCGGTGCCCGTGGACTACGACGACCCCGACGGCGACCGGATCGAGATCATGGTGTCGCGGCTGGCCAGCACGGAGCCGGACCAGAGGCGCGGCGTGCTGCTGCTCAACCCGGGCGGCCCGGGCGGGTCCGGGCTGTCGATGCCCGCGGACCTGGCCTCCCTGGGCGTGCCCGCCAGCGTCCTGAACAGCTACGACCTGATCGGCATGGACACCCGCGGGGTCGGGCACTCCTCCGCGGTGAGCTGCGGCTTCACCACCGACCAGGAGTACTTCGGCAACATCCCGCCCTACGCGGTCGACGAGACGGCGGTCACCGAGCAGGCCGCGGTCGCCGAGGGGGTCGCCGACCAGTGCGCGCGCAGCGACGGGAACGGGCTGATGCGCCACATCTCGACGGCCAACATGGCCCGCGACCTGGACCGGATCCGGGCCGCGCTGGGCGAGGAGGAGGCCAGCTTCTTCGGGCTGTCCTACGGGTCGGCGCTGGGCGCGGCCTACGCCTCGATGTTCCCCGGGAGCACCGACCGGATCGTGCTCGACAGCAACATCGGCGACACCTTCCTCGACTACGACGGCATGCGCAGGTTCGCCCTGGGCTTCGAGGAGACCTTCCCCGACTTCGCCGCGTGGGCGGCGGAGCGCGACGGCAGCTACGGCCTGGGCGGCTCTCCCGAACAGGTGCGGGAGACCTACTTCGAGACCGCCGAGCGGCTGGACGAGGAGGGCCCGGTGGCCGGTGTCGACGGCCACGTCTTCCGGCTGGCCGTCTTCGTGGGGCTGTACAACGAGCGGAGCTACGGGCGGACGGCGCAGCTGTGGCAGTCGGTGCGCCTCGCGGACGAGGAGGCGGTGCGGCGGCACATGGAGGAGAGCGGGCTCGGCGGCGCCGGGGCGGCGACGGGCGAGCTGTGGCCCTCCGACAACGCCTGGTCGGTGTTCCTCGCGACGACCTGCAACGACGTCGAGTGGCCCGAGGACCTGGCCGCGTACCAGCAGGGCGTGGCCGAGGACCGGGAGAGGTACCCGATGTACGGCGCGGCCAGCGCCAACGTCATGCCCTGCGCCTACTGGAACGACGCCCCGTCCGAACCCGCGGTGGAGATCACCGGGGAGGGTCCGGCCAACGTCCTCATCATGCAGAACCTGCGCGACCCGGCCACGCCGCACCTGGGCGGAGTGCTGCTGGACGAGAAGTTCGGTCAGCGTTCCCGGCTGGTGAGCGTCGACGACAGCGGTCACGGCGCCTACGTCTACGGCGACAACCCCTGCGCCTGGGACGTGGCCACGAGCTACCTGGTCGACGGCGAGTTCCCGGAGCGGGACGTCTCCTGCGGGGCGTCCGGGGCCTCCGGCCTGGGACTGGACGAGGAGGTCCAGCGCTCGCGGACCCAAACCCTCGACCGGCTCCAGGACACCGCCTGAGCACACGGTCGGGGACGATCGCCACTCCGGAGCGATGAGGGGCGGGACGGCACCGCCCGTCCCGCCCCTCGGCGTCCCCACGTCCGGTCGCGCCCGGAGACACCCGGCCTACGCCCGCTGTCCGCCGACTCCGTCAACCCACGGCCGGTCACACCCGGAGACGCCCCCGGCGCGCCACGGGCGCGTTCCTTCGCCGGTGCCCGCGAGGACGCCGGGGGCTTCGGGCACCGGCCCCGCGGAGCGCCCCGGTTCACCAACCGGTGAGCAGCAGGTGGTTGACCGCGAGCGCCGTGGCCGCCTGGGCGGCCAGCCAGGCCCTGTGGTGGCGGTCCGGCAGGAGGGCGGCGGCCGGGACGAGCCACAGCACGAACGGCAGCCAGATGCGTTCGGTCTCGCCCTTGCTCATCCCCGACAGGGTGGCGGCCACGACCGCGCCGAGGGCGGCGGCCACCAGCAGGGCCGTCGCGGCCTCCTCCCGGGACGGCGCCCGGCGCGGGCCGCGCACCGCTCCTGGCAGGCGCGCCAGCACCCGGCGCAGGCCCGCCGCCGTCGCGGGCCCGGTCGTCAGGCACGCCACGGCCAGGTTCGCCCAGACCCAGTAGCCGTAGGGACGCACTGACGCGAACCCCTGGTAGTAGCGCTCCACGAGCAGGTGGTAGCCCTCCCACCACCGGAAACCGGCCGCCGTGAAGGCCGCGGCGACGGCCAGGGCGCCCAGCAGCGCGTAGGGCAGGGGGCGCGCGGTCCGCGCGCACAGGAGCACCGCCACGGCCGGGATCCCGATGAGGACGAGCCCGTAGGACAGGTACACCGACCACCCCAGGAGCAGACCGGCCGCCAGCGCGGTGGCGCGCGGCGCCCGCGCGCCGGGCGCCGCGGCCACGGCGAGCAGGGCCAGGCCCCACGCGGTGACCGCCGCGAAGTACCCGTCCGCCGACGTGCCCACCCACACCGCGGCGGGTTTATCACTTTTAACGGGGTCGCCCGGTGTGCTGCCGACTCCGCGCCGAGCGTGCTCTTCGCTACCAGGACCGCGGCGGCGGCCGAGCCGCCGACCACGACGCACCACATCCCGGCCCACGCCCCGCCGCCCAGGCCGATCCGGTCCAGCGCGACGAAGGTCAGGACGGCGCCCGGGGGGTGTCCGGCCACGTGCGTGGGCCAGTTGTCGGGCTGTCCGATGAGGATGTGCCGGGTGAACGTGCTCAGCGCCGCGCCCACGTCCTCGAAGCGGTCGACCGAGGCCAGGTACTCGTGGGGCGACAGCAGGCGGCCGACGATCCCGCGCCGCCAACCGTCGACCAGCGCGAGCGCGGTGGTCCAGAGCACGGACGCGGCCCAGACGGCCCACACCAGGACGCGCCAGGGCAGGGCCCGCGCCACCGCGGGACCGCAGACCGCCACCACAACGGCCAGGGCCAGGGCGGGGACCGTGCCGGGCCCCGTGTGCGGGAACCAGGACGCGTACAGCGGCGGCCAGTCCACGTGCAGGACTCCGTGGGCGCGCTCGATGCGGGTGCCGAGAACCGCGGCCGCCGCGAAGAGGAGCGCGGCCAGGGCCGCCGCGGACAGGTCGGCGCGCGCTCCCGTCCAAGCGGTGCCGACCACGCCCCGGACGTCGCGCTGGTGGAGCCCGGGCCGCGTCACGCCGTCACCGCGGGACGGACGGGTCCCGGTGCCGGGTTGCCCCGAGGCGCGCGCAGTGCCGCGAACCGGCGCCCCCGCACCTGCCAGGCCTCCGACCACTCCCACCCGCTCTCCCGCGCGCACCACCGCAGGGCGCGGGGGCCGATCCGCGCCCACGGGAACGGGGGACCCGGTTCCCCCCGGCCGTCGGTGACCTGCACCGTCACGCACTCGTGGACTTCGTGGGCGGCGGTCTCGACGATGAGCAGGCCGCCGGGCAGCACGACCTCACGCATGCGGGCGAGCAGGCCCCCGGGGGCTCCGCCGATACCGATGTTGCCGTCCACCAGCAGCGCGGTGCGCCAGCCCCCCTCGCCGGGCAGGGGGTCGAACACCGAGGCGCACACCGCCCGGCCGCCCGCCTCGACCGCGCGCGACACGGCCACGGGGTTCATGTCCACGCCCAGCGCCCGGCGGCCCCGGGCGGCGAGCGCGACCACCATGCGCCCGGGCCCGCACCCGGCGTCCAGCGTGTCGCCCTCGCAGCGCTCCAGCACGCTCTCGTCCGCGGCGTCGGTCCCCGCGCACCAGCGTTCGACGTCCAGGCGCAGCATCCACCCGTCGGGCCGTCGCAGGAAGAGGGGGCCGCGGCCGTCGGCGAGCGCCCGCGAGTAGGGGTCGCACAGCCACGGGGCCGGCCTCGTGTCGATCCCGGTCTCGGTCGCGCTCACCGCCGACACCCCGCTCTGGCGAGCCCGACCGCCCTGCCGAAGCGGCTGCCGGGGACGAGCGAGGCCACCAGCGCGGCGTCGCGGGGCGTGTCCACGTCCGTGAGCACGTCCAGGTCGCGTACGCGCAGCCCCGCGTCGACCAGTCGCGCGCGTTGGAACCGCCCGGTGTGCCGCGTGGACATCGGGACGCCGCGCAGCAGGCGGGGGTCGGGGTCGGCCAGGCCGAGCGCCCAGAAGCCCCCGTCCTCGCTCGGGCCGAACCACGCGTCGGCGCGCTCCCAGGCGTCCGGAGCCAGGGCGGGCCCCAGGAGCTCCCCGGTCACCTGGGGGGTGTCCATACCGATCAGCAGGGAGGGGCCCGAGCACCGGGCGAAGGCGTGCGCGAGCCGTTCGTCGAGCCCGCCGCCCGACTGCGGGA
This sequence comes from Nocardiopsis dassonvillei subsp. dassonvillei DSM 43111, assembly GCF_000092985.1. Taxonomy (GTDB): domain Bacteria; phylum Actinomycetota; class Actinomycetes; order Streptosporangiales; family Streptosporangiaceae; genus Nocardiopsis; species Nocardiopsis dassonvillei. Next base: position 2,090,756 of record NC_014210.1, on the reverse strand, counting down.
CCACCTCGAACCCCGGCGGGAGCCAGGGTCCGGGCCGTCCCTCCAGCACCAGGAGCCTTCTGCTGGCGGGGAGCGAGCGCACCGTGTGCAGGGTGTCGGCCAGGGCGGCCTCGGCGACCGCGGCGGCCTCCCTCGGCGAGTACTCGGGGGTCAGCCGTGTCTTGACCCGTCCGGGGACGGGTTCCTTGGCGATCACCAGCAGGGTGGTCCCCCCTGCCGGGATGTCGGGGTCACCGGCCCGGGTCATGGCCGCCCTCCCCTCGCGCGCACGCCCTCCGGGCCCGGCGGTTCGCGCAGCACCGCCGTCATGTCGCGCACGGCGGTCCACGTGCCGCGCCACGTCCCCGTCACCTTGGAGGCCCCCGACCTGGGCAGGTAGGGGACGTCCACCTCGTCGACCCGCCACCCGGCGTCGGCGGCGCGCACGACCGTCTCCAACGGGTAGCCCGAGCGCCGGTCGGTCATCCCCAGCTTGAGCAGGTCCACCCTGCGGGCGGCGCGCATCGGGCCGATGTCGCGCACCCGCACCCCGGTCCGCGAACGCAGCATCCGCGCGACGACGGCGTTGCCGATCCTGGCGTGCGCCGGCCAGACCCCCCGGCGGACGGGGCGCCGCCTGCCCAGGACCAGGTCCGCCCCGCCGACCCGCACCCGTTCCACCATCTGCGGGAGCAGGGCGGGGTCCAGGGAGGCGTCGCAGTCGCAGAAGCAGACGAACTCGGCGGTCGCGGCGGACAGGCCCGCGTGGCACGCCGCGCCGAACCCCCTGCGGGGTTCGGAGACGACGAGGGCCCCCAGCTCCGCGGCGATGCCCGCCGAGCCGTCCGTGGACCCGTTGTCCACGACGATCGCCCGCCACCCCGGTGGGACGCGTTCGATGACCCAGGGCAGGGCGGACGCCTCGTCCAGACAGGGCAGCACCACGTCGACCGGTGGCGGCGGGTCGCCGCCCGCCGTGTCGGGCGGCGCCTGCGCCGGTTCGTCCTGGCCGTACTCGTGTGGTTCTCTGCTCACCCTGGTTACGCTACGAAGTCATGTGGACACAGGCCGGGAAAGGCGGTCGCGACACGCGGACACCTCGGCCTCCGACGCCGCCGAACCGGTCGAACCGCGCAGTTCGGCGCGGGCGAACTCGGCCATCCCCTCGGCGAAGCCGACCCTGGGCCGCCAGGACAGCTCCCGCCTCAGCCGGTCGGAGGAGGCGGTGATGTGCCGGACGTCGCCGAGCCGGTACTCGCCGGTGACCAGGGGCTCCGGGCCGCCGTGCGCGTCCGCGAGCGCCCGGGCCATCTCGCCGATGGTGTGCGGGGTCCCGCTGCCGGTGTTGAAGGCGGACAGCTCCCCCGGGGCCCTGCCCGCGACGGCCTCCAGGGCCGCCACGTTGGCCCGCGCCACGTCGCCCACGTGCACGAAGTCGCGCCGCTGGCGGCCGTCCTCGAACACGCGGGGCGCCTCGCCCCGGGCCAGCGCCGAGCGGAAGAAGGAGGCCACGCCCGCGTACGGGGTGTCGCGCGGCATCCCCGGCCCGTACACGTTGTGGTAGCGCAGCGACACCGCGCGTCCGCCGACGGACCGGGCCCACGCCGCGCACAGGTGCTCCTGCGCCAGCTTCGTGGTGGCGTAGACGTTGCGCGGGTCGCTCGGCGCGTCCTCCCCCACCAGGCCGGGCACGAGCGGCGCCCCGCACCGGGGGCACGGCGGGTCGAACACCCCCGCCCGCAGGTCCGCCTCCGCCCTCGGGCCGGGGCGGACGTCGCCGTGCTCGGGGCACGTGTACCGCCCCTCCCCGTAGACGACCATCGAACCGGCCATGACGATGTCGCGGACGCCGGTCCTGGCCATGGCGGCCAGCAGGACCGCCGTGCCCAGGTCGTTGCAGCGGACGTAGTCGGGGGCGTCCAGGAAGTCCGCGGAGCCCAGCCCCACCATCGCCGCCTGGTGGCAGACCGCGTCCACGCCCCGCAGGGCGCGTTCGACGATCTCGCCGTCCCGGACGTCGCCCACGACGTCCACGGTTCTGTGCTCGGTGTCCCTCCCGGTGTGGGCCTGGGGCAGGTAGGCGTCGAGGGTGACCGCCTCGTGCCCGGCCAGGCGGAGTTCCTCCGCGACCCTCGATCCGATGAACCCGGCACCACCCGTGACCAGTACGCGCATGGACCCAACCTACGTTTCGCGCACGCTCCGTCACGGGTTGCGCCACGCGCGTCGGCGCCGATCCGCCGACGCGCGCGGCGGCCCGCCCGGGATGACGGGCTCACAGCAGCGTGGACCAGTAGGTCCAGAACGCCTGGGCGACCGCGCCGACGACCGCCAGCGCCCAGACGGTGAGCACGACGGTGTGGTTGCGGGCCAGCAGGTCCAGGGGTCCGGCGGCCCATCCCGGCACGGGCAGGTGCGCGGAGCGCACGTTGTGCAGGGTGACGTACCAGAAGAGCGGGACCGTCACCGCCCACACGACCACGCAGTACGGGCACAGCGCGCCGATGCGGTACAGGCTCTGGAAGATCAGCCAGTGCACGAAGACGGCGCCGAACACCACGCCCGCCTGGAGTCCGAGCCAGAACCAGCGGTCCAGGCGCGCCCCGGCGGCCAGCGCCGCGCCCACGGTGGTAACCACGGCGAAGCAGACCACGCCGATGACCGGGTTGGGCACGCCGAGGACCTCGGCCTGCGGGGTGGCCATGACGGTGCCGCAGGAGAGCACCGGGTCGAGGCTGCACGCGGGCACGTGCCCGGGGTCGGCCAGCACCCGGATCCTCTCCACCAGCAGGGCCAGGGCCGCGAGCAGCCCGGCGCCGCCGCCCAGGGTGAGCAGCCAGGGCAGGGCCCGGCTGATGACGGGTGTGGCGGCACCGGGCGGGGACGCCGCGGCGCGGCGGGGCGCGGTAGGAGTGTTCAACCCTCCAGCTCCCGGTCGATCATCGCCGAGAGCGTCTCGTAGCCGGGCATGCTGGGGGTGGGGCGGCCGTTGACGAAGATGGTCGGGGTGCCCCGCACGCCCAGGGCCACGCCGTCCCGGAAGTCGGACCGCACGCGCTCCAGCGTGGCGGGGTCCTCCACGGCCCGGACGAACTCCTCCGTGTCCAGGCCCAGGTCCTCGGCGAAGCCGACGAACACCTCGGCCTTGGAGTCCTGGGACTCGCCCCACTCGGCCTGGGTCTCGTACATCCGGACGTACATCTGTTCCAGCGCGCCCTGCTGGGCGGCGGCCTCCACGGCCGCGGCGGCGGGCTCGGCGTTGGTGTGGCCGGGCATGGGGAAGTAGCGGATGACCGTGTTGATCCGCCCGTCGTAGTCCTCGCGGATCCGTTCCATGACGGGGAACTGGGCGCGGCAGGCCTCGCACTCGAAGTCGAGGAACTCCACGACCGTCACCGGCGCCTCCTCCACCCGGTCGAGGTGGCGGCTGTCCTCGCGGACCAGGAGTCCGGCCGGTGCGGTGGGTGCGGCCTGCGGGTCGGCGGAGCCGTCCGGGGCCGCGGGGGCGCCGCCCCGGTCGTCGAGGGCGACGAGGAGGCCCAGTCCGATGACGGCGACCATGATCAGGCCGAGGGTGATGCCGAGGTTCTTGCTCATGTGGGTGTCCTGGGGTGCGGGGCGCGGCGGAGCGCGCCCGGGGAAACGGTCACGGGGAGGGGCCGCGCGGGGCGCGGGGAGGGGGCGGGTGACCGTGTCCTAGACCCGTTGGACGCAGAGCAGGGTCAGCAGCCCGTACCCGTGGGGGGCCAGGGGCGGGCGGCTGACGGGGCGCGGGGCCGGTCCCGGCCGCGGGGCCAGCAGGAGCGCGAGGACCAGGGCGACGCCGAGCGCGACGAGGAACAGGGGCGGCGCGGTGGGCAGTCCGTGTCCCTCGGTGACCTCGCACGCGTGCGCGGTCTGCGGGGCCGGGGCCGCGTCGGTGACCGCGGCGGCCTCCCGGGGCCGCTCCGGGCAGTCGGCCGTCGCGGCGGCAGTGGTAGCTGTGGCTGCGGGAACGACCTGGGCGACCGGGTCCGTGCTGTGGCACAGCGCGCACATGAAGCACATGAGCACCAGCGCGACCAGCGGCACCGCGAGGGTGCGCTGTCGCCGCGTGGAGGTGTGCCGGTCCATGCCAGGAACTGTAGCGGTGGTGTCGCCGGGGCCTTCGGCGGCCACGGGATAGGGGGAACCGCCACGGGTTCTGACGGTGGGCCCCTAGCCCGGAAGCGCCTCCCGCGAGCAGGGCTCCGGCAGGCGCGAACCGCTCGTCGGACTTCCCCCGGGCCGGGGCGCGGGCCTCGCGGCCGCCTCGGCCCCGCGGCGGCGCGGACGCCCCGGGGCGGCCTGCCGGACCGGGCTCCGCCCTTCAGCCCCGCTCCGGGCGGGTGCGCGGCCCGTTCGCGCCGTGTGCGCCGTGCGGTGCCCGCTGGCCCGGCCTCAGTCGTGGAAGGGCTCGCCCGTCACGACGTGGTCGGCGTGGTTGAGCGCCTCCAGCACCAGGCGGCGCAGGTGGCCGTCGCGCAGCTGGTAGATGGCGTGCCGGGACTCCTTGCGGAACTCCACCAGACCGGCCAGGCGCAGTTTGGCCAGGTGCTGGGAGACGGCGGTGCGCGACGCTCCGCAGGCCTCGGTCAGCTGGCCCACGTCCGCCTCGCCCCCGGCCAGGGTCCACAGCAGATGCAGCCGGGTGGGGTCGGCCAGCAGGGCGAACACGCTCGCGGCCACGGCGAGCCGCTCGGGTTCGGGCGGAGCCGGGTGCACGCGGCTGGGGACGGCCTGCTCGTCGCTGGTGCGCATGTGCGCAGTCTAGGGCCCGGAGGAGGGAGGACCCCGCGGAATATGACATCATGTGCGTACTTGCGCACGTATATGGTGCGCCTGGTCGTGCTCTTCCTTCTTCTCCGGGTGGTGGTCGTGGTGTGGCGGGTGCTGACGGACTTCGCTTCCTACCGCAGGTTGTTCTACGCCCAGGTCGTGGCGCTGGCGGGCACCGGGCTGGCCACGGTCGCCCTGGCGCTGCTGGCCTACGAACTGGTTCCGGGCCGGGCGGGGCAGGTGGTGGCCACCGCCCTGACCGTCAAGATGCTCGCCTACGTGGGCGCGGGGCCGCTGCTGACCGCGGCCCTGGTCCGGGCCCCGCGCAAGGCGGTGCTGGTGGGCTCGGACGCGGTGCGCGCCCTGGCGGTGGCCTGTCTGCCGTTCGTGGACCAGGTCTGGCAGGTGTACGCGCTCATCGCCGTGCTCCAGTGCGCCTCGGCGACCTTCACCCCCACCTTCCAGGCGGTCATCCCCGAACTGGTGGACGACCGCGGCTACACCTCGGCGCTGGCCCTGTCGCGGCTGGCCTATGACCTGGAGGCGCTGGCCTCGCCGCTGCTGGCCGCTCTCGTGCTGCTCGCGATCCCCTTCGACGGCCTGTTCGCGCTGACCGCGCTCGGCTTCGCCGCCTCCGCCGCCCTGGTGGCCGCCACGGCGCTGCCCGCCCCGACGCCCGGGTCGCGGAGTCCCCGCCGGGCCGCGGCGAGCTGGCGGGCCTTCGGCACCGACCGGCGCCTGCTGGCGCTGACGGCGTTGAACACGGCGGTGGCCGTGGTCACCGCCCTGGTCCTGGTCGACACCGTCGTCCTCGTCCGCTCCCACCTGGGCGGCGGCGACACCGCCGTGGCGTTGGTGCTGGCCTGCTTCGGCGGCGGTTCCATGGCGGTGGCGCTGGCCCTGGGGGCGCTGGTGGAGCGGTTCGGCACGCGCGCGCTCATGCTCACCGGTCCCGGCGTCCTCACGGCGGGAGCGGCGGCCCTGGCGCCGGGCTGGGCCCTGGCGCCGGGACCGCTGGTGCTCGGCGCGGGATGGGCGGTGCTGGGCGCGGGGTGCGCGCTGGTGTCCGCGCCCACGGGGCGGCTGCTGCGCGAGGCCGCTCCCGAGGGCGCGTTGGCGGGGGTCTTCGCCGCCCAGTTCTCGCTCTCCCACGCCTGCTTCCTGCTCACCTACCCGCTGGCCGGGTGGGCCGGGGGCCTGGAACCGGTCCTGGTGCTGGGCGGCGCCGGGGTGCTCACGGGCGCGTGCGCCCTGGCGGCGGCGGGCCTGTGGCGCCCCGGCGCGGTCACCGCGGACCCCTCCCCCGCGGCCGGGGACCGCTGACGCCCCCGCCCCGGCCCCGCCCATGAGGCAGGGGGAGGGGCGCGGGGGACGTCGCGGCGGCGTTCAGCGACCGGTCCGGCCGTCCACCAGTTCGCGGAGGATGTCCAGGTGCCCGGCGTGGCGGCCGGTCTCCTCGATCATGTGCACGAGCGCCCACCGCATCGACGGGGCCGGTCCGTTCCAGCGCCCCGCGTGCGCGGGCCCGCCGAGGTCGTCGCAGTCGGCGATGGCACGGTCGGCGGCGGCCACGGCCGCGCGGTATCCCTCCAGAACGCCAGCCGTGGTCTCACCGGTGTCGGCGTGGAACGTGGCCTGCCAGTCGCCGACCTCCTCCCCGAGGAAGAGGGCGCGCTCGACGTGGGCCAGGTGCTTGACCAGTCCGAGCAGGTTCGTGCCGGACGCGACGCCCGGAGTGCGCACGTGCTGCTCCGGCGCGCCGTCCAGCTTGGCGAGGACGCTCTCGCGCAGGTAGGCCAGGAACCCCGTGAGGACCTCCTTCTCCGCGGACCCCGTCCCGGGCGGGGGCTGGTCGCGTCGGCGCGAGGGTGCATCGGCCGTCCTCGTCGAACCCTTCGGCGTCGCCCCCGTACGGCGCCGGGCCACCACCACGTTGTCGCTCACCCGCGCGCTGCGGCCGTCGGGGCCGTGGGCCAGCCGCGAACGCCGCTCGCACACGAGGCCGGTCCAGTCCGCGCCCAGGTCCAGCGACCGCCACAGCTCCTCGGGGGCGGGGAAGTCGTCGCGCTGTTCCCAGGACCAGGGCGCACTGGACGCGTGGTCGATCACGACCAGCAGCCCGCCCCCGCCCACCGACCGCGAGACCCGGCGCAGCACGGCGTCACGGTCGATGTCCACCGGGGTGTGGAAGTAGTTCGCGTAGACCAGGTCCCACGGTCCGGCGTCGGGCACCGACAGCGCCAGGTCGTGGCGCCGCGTGGTGAGGCGGTCCCCTACCCCGGCCCGGCGGGCCCGCTCGGCCAGCACGGCCAGGGCGTGTTCCGCGACGTCGACGGCCGTGACGTCCCATCCCCGGCCCGCCAGCCACAGGGCGTCCCCGCCCCGGCCGCAGGCGAGTTCGAGGGCGCGGCGCGCGTCCGCCCCGCGCTCCGGTTCCGGCGGTGGCACCAGGGCCAGTTCCCCGGCGAGGCGGGCGAAGGCCGCGTTGGGGCCGGGCGGCGGCGTCGAGGGGTCCCCGCCCCGGTAGCGGGGTTCCCAGAACTCCCGGCTGGGCGAGGTGTTCTTGTCTGTCTCCATGGACGCCAGTGTTCGCGCCGCCGGGGCAGCGGAGCCAGCTCTCGTGCAGAACTGCAAAAGCACGTGCGCGCGGCGCGTCCCCGGTGGTCCTGGGCCTCTCCCCCGGCGGCCGCGCCTCCGGCGTGCCGGTCGCGGAGCCGCCGCGAGCGGGCGCCCGGCCGCTCCGCGCGCCCGTCCCCCTCAGGTCCCGTGCAGGTGGACGCGTTCGCCCTGGGTGCCGAAGATCGCGATGGTCTCCGCCGGTTCGTGCTCGGCCGGGTTGCCGATCCAGTGCGGGGTCCGGGTGTCGAACTCGGCCGCCTCCCCCGCGCCCAGCAGCAGGTCCTGCTCGGCGCCCAGGACCAGCCGGACGGTCCCCGAGAGCACGTAGAACCACTCGTGTCCTTCGTGTGTGCGCAGCTCGGGCGGCGGAAGCGTCCGCGCCGGCGGGTAGAGGACCTTGTACGCCTGGACCCCGCCCGCGCGCCGGGTGAGCGGGACGAACGTCAGGCCGAAGCGGCGTACCGGGTGCAGGTGCACCCGCGGGTCGCCCACCCTGGGCGCGTCCACCAGTTCGTCGATGGGCACCCGGTACACGCGCGAGAGCGGGAGCAGCTGGCCCAGGGTCGGCTGCACCCGCCCGGTCTCCAGACGCGACAGCGTGCTCGGGGTGACCCCCGTGCGCTCCGACAGCTCGGCGAGGGTCAGCCGCGCGCGGTTGCGCAGGCGCCGCAGCCGCGCGCCCACGGCGCGCAGCACCTCGGCGTCGCCCTCGTCGGCACGGCGGTTCCCGCTCTCATCCATATCCGCAACCTACCGCGCGGCGGCCCGCGCGCACCGCGGCCGCTCCGGCTCCGCCCTTCCGTGCCCGGCCGGGCGGAGCCCCGCCTTCACGGGTCACCACCCGTGCATGCGGGCCTTCGTCTCCGTGTCCATGTAGTCCTCGACGTCCTGGTTGGCGATGGCCAGGTTGACCAGCATGAGCCCGGCCTTCTCCGGGACGAGCCGGAAGACGCGCCCCACGTGTTCCTCCAGCGGGACGACCAGGAGCCGGTGCTCCGGATCGCTCATGGCGGCCCGGTCCGCCACCAGCAGGGCGTCCGCGACGCCCTCGTCGGAGTCCTCCGGATCGGCGCGTACCAGCGACATCAGCTGCTCGGGGGTGGCGCCCTCGAACACCGGGTCGTCCACGACCCCGACGTAGTCGCCGAAGTCGTCGATCGGATTCCCGTAGCCCGACCCCGGACGGTACACGGTGTCCAGGAGCGCGGTCCAGGCGGCCTCGTCGGTGAAGTCGGTGCGCACGAGCAGGCCGTCGTTGACGTGGGTGAGCGGGGGCAGGGGCCGGGCCGGGGGCTCGTAGCGGGGCGGGGCGTCCAGGTCCTCCAGGTGGGCGCCCACGGGATCGGGGAGGCCGGACTCCCAGTCCTCCACCGTCTCGTCCTCCTCGGCCTCCCATTCGGGTTCGGCCGGGGCCCACTCCTCGAAGTCGTCCAGGACCGTGTCCAGGTCCTGGCAGTGCATCACCAGGTAGGTCAGGGCCGCCTGGCGGGGCGTGATGCGGAACGCGTCCCCGCCGGTGCCGCGGAACGCCAGCAGCGGGCGCGGACCGGCGTTGGCCGTGGTCCTGTCGTTGGCGAGCAGGACCACGTCCGGGGTCCACGCCCCGTCCCGGCCCAGGGCCCCGCCCACCTCCTCGGGGGTGGCGCCCCGCCAGGCGGGGTCGTCCACCACGACCAGGCGCCGGGGAACGGGGGCCTCCGACACCGCGGGGGCTTCCTGGCCGGGGGCGGGCGCCACCAGGCCGGGCAGTTCGCCCATGCGGGAGAGGACGTCGTCCCAGGCCTCGTCGTCGTGGTCGGTGCGCAGGAGCAGCATCCCGGGCACGTGCGACGCGTCGTCGGCGGGCGGCAGGGGCAGGGAGGGGCGGTCCATCAGGGGGTACCTCGCGGCGGTCGTGGCGTACGGATTCCTCCGTTTTATCGGAGGTCTGCGACAGAACGGCGCCCTCTCCCCCAGAGGCCCCGGGCCGGTACGCGGTGCCTCAATTAGGCGCTCCGCACATCTTGTGGCGGCACACCGCTACACATAGCATCGACCCGACCCCACCGGGTCATCAGGCAACATTAGCACCCTCACCCCCGGGAGACCCCCATGCTGAGACGTGTCCTCATGCCCGTCCTGATCGCCCTGAGCGCCCTGGCGCTGACGCTGGTGGGCACCGCGCCGGCCACCGCCGCGCCCGCGGAGCAGACCCAGCCGCTGCGCCAGACCGTCCTGTACTACGACGCCAGCAGGGCCGCGGAGTACACCTCCGCCGTCGCCTCGGCCGTGAACGTGTGGAACTCCAGCGTCAGCAACGTGCGCCTGGAACCGGCCTCCGCCGGACGGCGCGCCGAGATCCGGATCGTCGCCGACGACGGCTGGCCCCGCGCCCACCTGGGCCCGGTGCGCCCGGGCGGACAGGTCACCGTCTGGATGGGCCGCCAGGGCACCGCCCAGGGCTACGACGCGGTGCGCATCGCCGCGCACGAACTCGGCCACAGCCTGGGCCTGCCCGACGCCAAGCCCGGCCCGTGCTCGTCGCTGATGTCGGGCTCCACCGGCGGCGTGAACTGCACCAGCCGCTACCCCAACGCCTCCGAGCGCTCGCGGGTGGAGGCCAACTACGGCAGCGGCCTGAGCGGCCAGCGCGCCGCCGACGGACAGCTCCTGGTCGACCGCTTCTGAGCCGACCGCGCCCGCGCGGGCGCCCCGGCTCCGAAACCGACGGCCCCGGGCCTCGGTCCGCATCGGCGGGCCGAGGCCCGGGGCGTCGCGCACCCCGTCGCGCCCGGACGGAACCGGCCCTCGCGGGCAGCGGGGCCCCGTCCGCCGGGGCCGCCGCCAACCGCGCGGGCGTCCGCCTCCGCACGGGGCCGCCGCGCCTCCGGCGGAGGGAGGGATCGTCCCGCGCGGCCGGACAAGGGCCACGACCGGACCGGGCGTATCCGCCTCGGTCATCCCGCTCATCCCGCGCGCGGCCGGAGGAGGGGGACCAGGGGACAGCGGTCACCGACCAGGCGGCACACCAGGGCCAGGGCCGCCAGACCCGCCGCCACGGCGACCAGGGCCGCGCCGAGGGGGTCGAAGAGCCCCTGGATCAGCACGAACACCCCCGTGAGCAGTACGAAGCCGCCGAACCCCTTGCGCAGGGCGGCTTCGGGCACGCGGGAGCTCAGGCGCACCCCGACGAGTGAACCGGCCACCGCGAGCGCGCTGACCGCGCCGAGCAGGGCCCAGTCCGGGCTCACGGCGGTCAGGTAACCGGTGAGTCCGGCGAAGGACTTCATGCCGATCACGAGCAGGGAGGTGCCCACGGCGGCCGGCATGGCCAGTCCGCCCAGCAGCACCAGGGCGGGCACGACGAGGAACCCTCCTCCGGCGCCGACCAGCCCGGTGACCGCGCCGATCACCACCCCGTCGAGGACGACGCGTCCCAGCGGCGGCGCCACGGCGTCCGACCCCCGGCCGGGGGTCGCGTTCCCGCCCCGGAGCATGGCCAGGGCGGTCGCGACCATCATGAGGGCGAAGGCGGTCATCAACAGGGCGCCCGGAACGTGCGCTCCCACCACGCCGCCGACGAAGGCCCCCGCCATCCCGGCGGCTCCGAACACCAGCCCGGTACGCCAGCGCACGTTTCCCGCGCGTGCGTGCGCGAGCGCGCCGACGAGCGAGGTGAGACCCACGACGAACAGGGACGCGGCGATGGCCTCCTTGGGGTCCATGCCCGCGACGTAGGTCAGCAGCGGCACCATCAGGATGGAACCGCCTCCGCCGAGCAGTCCGAGCGCGAGCCCCACCACCGCGGCGAGGCCCAGGGCGAGGACGATCTGAAACTCCATGTTGACTCCGCTTCCGTGGCTCGCCGCGGCGGGCGCGGGCGGCCGATGGCTCGGGGATGGTGGGGCGCGGGGGCGGTCCGGACAGCGCGGAGGCCGCCCGGACGACGCGGGGGGCGGCGCCCGCCCACGCGCGCCCCGCTGCGGGGGCGGCGGGCGCGGCCCCGCCGCGTGCCTCAGTCGGCACCAGCGCGCACCGGCGCGTCCCGGTCCCGCCTCCAGTCCTCCCAGGCGCCGTAACCCCGGTCGAGTTCGACGACGTCGTATCCCGCGCGGCGCAGAGCCGAGGCCGCCACGGAACTGCGGGCGCCCGACTGGCAGTAGCTCACGATGGTGCCGTCGGTCGGCAGCGCGTCGAGGTTCCACAGCACACGGCCCGCGCTGAGCTGCCGCGAACCGGGGATGTGCCCCTCGGCGTGCTCGCCCCTGGTGCGCACGTCCAGCAGGAGCGCGGCACCGGCCTGTTCGAGTTCCTCGGGGGTGACGCGCGGCGGCACGGTCCTCGGCAGGCCCTCCGTGCTGGTCGTGTAACCGGACACGTGGTCGATGCCGACCCGCAGCAGGTGGTCGCGCACCCGGCGGGCGGTGTCCCCGTCGTCGGCGAGCAGCACCAGGGGGCGGGTTTCGGACTCGGGGTCGTGGGCCCAGGCCCCGAAGGTCGCGGCCTTGTCCGGACCCGGGATGTTCAGCGCCCCCGCCACGGTGCCCCGGTGGACCTCGACGTGGGGCCGGGTGTCGACGAGGACGCTCCCGCCCTCGTTCAGGGACCTGCCGACCTCCTCGTCGGAGAGCGCGGGCGGCGGGGCGAGGCGGCCCAGGACCCGGGGCCCCTCCCTGTTCTGGCGCTTCATCCGCGCGAAGTAGGCGTGGGCGTCGGGCTGTCCGTCGAGCAGTTCCGCGACGAAGCCCTCCATGTCGCCGGCGCGCAGGTAGGGACCCCACCAGGCGTTGAGCCGCTCGTACCCGACCGTGGTGGCCGGAAGAGCGCCGAGGGCCTTGCCGCAGGCGCTGCCCGCCCCGTGTCCGGGAAGGACCTGGACGTGGTCCGGCAGGTTCAGGAACACCCGGCGCAGGCTCTCGAAGAGCTGGCGGGCGCCCTCGAACCGGGTGCCGCTCCCCCCTGCGGCCTCGTCGAGCAGGTCGGGACGGCCCAGGTCGCCGGCGAAGACGAAGTCACCCGAGAGCAGGTAGCCGGGGTCGCGGCTGAACGCCCCGTCCGTCACCAGGAAGGAGAGGTGCTCGGGCGTGTGCCCGGGGGTGTGGCTCGCGCGGACCGTGATGTTGCCGACGGTGATGGCGTCACCGTCGAGCAGCCGTTCGGCGTCGAATCCGTACTGCCAGTCCTGACCGCCCTCGCCGGAGACGTACGCGGTGGCGCCGGTGGCCGCGGCGAGTTCGCGGGTGCCGGAGAGGTAGTCGGCGTGGATGTGGGTCTCGGTCACGGCGACGATGCGCATGCCGTGTGCGCGGGCCAGTCCGAGGTAGTCGTCGATGTCGCGGCGGGCGTCGACCACGACGGCCTCTCCGCTGGCCTGACAGCCGACGAAGTAGCCGGCCTGGGCGAGGTCGTCGTCGTAGAGGCGTTCCAGCAGCATGCTCTGCTCCTTGTCCGGTGGGTGCTGTGTGACGTGTCAGCCCTGGTCAGATACTGGGGGGAGTATCCAGAGGGCAGAGGGAGGCCCTGTTCGCGTGCGCTCATCGGCCGGCGGCGATGCGGGCCAGGGAGTCCTCGATGTCGACCTCCCCGCTCGGCCGGTTGTAGGGAAGGCGGGACAGGGCCATGCCCATGGCGCAGGTGTCGGTGACGGCGGCGAAGACCAGCCCCGCACCGACGACACCGGCGACCGCCACCGCCGGGAACCACACCGGGGAGGCGAGCACCGAGCCCAGGACGATGCCGCCCGCCACCAGTCGGACCTGGCGTTCCAGCGCCCATCTCTCGCGGCCGCGCTCCAGGGGCGCCCCCTGCGCCTCCCAGGCGTTCATGCCGCCCTCCAGCACGACCGTGTCGCCCAGGCCCGCCCCCGCCAACGTGTTCCGGCACCGCCCGGCCCGCTTGCCGGAGCGGCAGACCAGGACGAGGCGGCCGCCCGCGCCGGCGACGATGCGCTCCAGGTGGGCGTCCACCTGCTCCAGCGGCAGGTTGACGGCCCCCGGGATGTGTGAGCCCTCGTATTCGGCGGGGGTGCGCACGTCGACGATCAGGGCGCGGGGGTCGGTTTCGAGCAGTACGCGCACGGCGCGCACGTCGATGCCGTGGTCACTCATGTGTTTCCTTCCTTCGGTGGTGCGGGAGTGGATCTGGATACACCCGGGGGTATCCAGTGGACGGACCGGGACTCCGGACACGCGGGAACCCGGACTGCCCGATATCCGCCCCCGTATACTGGGGGGAGTATCCAGAAGCCATGGAGACGCTCCGGTCGAGGCCGGAGGGGGACTCCGCGCGAAAGGCGGCGCGCGGGCGCCCGACACCCGGTCGGCGCCCACGAACCCTCAGGCCAGGGCCAGGAACAGCTTCTCCAGCTCCTCCTCGGTGAGCTCGGGCTCCTCGCCCCGCTCGCGTGCGGTGTTGCAGTGCCGCATGCCGCTCGCGACGATCTTGAACCCCGCCCGGTCCAGGGCCCGGGAGACCGCGGCCAACTGCTGGAGGACGGCGGCGCAGTCCTCCCCCGCCTCCATCATCGAGATGACACCGGAGAGCTGGCCCTGCGCGCGCTTGAGTCGCGTGATGGCGTCGCCCACCATTTCAGGCTTCATCTGGTCTCCTTCCGCCCGTGCCCCCACCATACCCCCGGGTGTATCCGCGCGGCCAGTCGCGTAGGTCACACCGGCCCCAGGAGCCTGTCCGCGGATCGGATTCTCGCACCGCCTTCCCCGATCGGACGCCCCGGAGGCGGGGCCGCCCCGGGTCCGCGGCAGCCGGGGACACCCTGCCGGACCCGGCGTCGGGCGCCCCGGCCCACCGGGCCCAGGGCAGCCGTACCGCCTCGATCCCGGCGTCGCTCAGGAGGACCTCGACGAGCGCTGCGGGACCGGCCAGCGCGCGGCTGCCTCCGGCATCTCCCCTCGGCTTCCTCTCCTGCGACCGGCACCGATTCAGGACCGGCGGGAACGGAGGCGCCTGGAGGCACGCCCCGGCTCAGTGCCCTATCAGCGAGTGGAGGACGGCGACGTGCGGTGCGCCGGGAATCCCGCGACTTTCACAGAAGACTCTCATAACCGGTGACGAGTGCGGTCAGGGTGAACCTCATCCGGGCGTCGACACCGGGCAGCCCTGCTTCGAGGGCCTTGTTCACCAAGGGCAGGTCGGCACTTCCGGGAACAGGGTCGCCGGAGTTCTCGCCCTGCTTGGTCAGGTGTTGTCCGAGCACGGACGAGGCCGTCACGTGCACGATGGTCAGGGCGGTCCCAGCGGCGAAACCCGCCGCGGTGAGGATACGCAGGAGGCCTTCGAGTTCGCGAAGGTTCCGGCTGGTCAGGGCAGGGCGGGTGGCGAAGAGGGTGGCCACCCCCGGATGGGCGAGCAGGCCTCGGTGCACATCGAGCGCGTAACCGGTGATCGCCTCCTGCCACGAGTCTGAAGCCTGGGGTTCACGGATCGACTCGGCGAGGACGTGTTCGACGATGGCGTCTTCCAGCGCCTCCTTGTTGCGCACGTGGTGGTAGAGGGTCATCGCCTCCACCCCGAGTTCACGCGCCAGTCGCCGCATGGACAGCGCAGCGACTCCTTCGGCGTCGACCAGCCCCACGGCGGTTCGCAGTACCTGGCGCCGACTCAGACCGGCGTGCTTGCCCTGGACGCGCGTTTGGCTCATGCCACCCCTCGATTGACCTCTCTTACGCCGTAAGAGTAGCATCAAGCCGTCTCATACGCCGTAAGAGAGGTGTTGCGCCATGTCAGCTGAGAAGCAGGAACGCCGCAACGGGGGCGGTGGGAACCTCGCACAGGCGTTGCGGATCGGTGCCGGTTTGCAGGTGGTGTGCATCCTGCTGCCGGTCCTGGACCTGTGGTTCCTCGGGTCGGTGGAGCGTCACGTACTGGCCGCCTACCCCCAGTGGGACGCCGCCGAGATAGCCGCCGAGCGGACAGTGATCATCCTCTACCTGGTGATCGTCGGCGCGACAGGGCTCTTGGGGTGGCTCTTCGCCCTGGCGGCGGTTCGGCGTGGATGGTGGGAACGCGGAGTGGTCACGACCCTGTTCACGGTCGGCATGGGAGTGCTCATCCTCAGTGCCGGGGCCGAAGGCGGTGCGTACGACCGGATCGTTCCCCTGTGGTTGGGCCTGGCCCTGCTCTGCCTCCTCGCCCTCCCGGGGGTCACCGCGCTGGTCGCCGTCTGGCACGGAAGGGACCGATGATGCCGACAAGCGTCTCCGCGCGTTTTCTCCCCCTGGCGGTCGCCGCGCTGGCGGTCATCGGCTTCGTCTCGGTACTGGTCAGTTCGGTCACGTCGATGGCGCTCACCACCCTGGCGGAGGCTCTTGGGACCTCCATGAGTTCGATCGTGTGGGTTACGACGGTCTTCTTGCTGACGGCAGGACTGGCGCTCCCCTTCGCCGGGTGGGCCGTGGACCGATTCGGCGGCCGCCCGGTGCTGCTGGTGGGTCTCGCGGTTTTCGCGGCGGGTGCGCTGGGAAGCGGATCGGCGGTGACGTTCGAACAGCTCATCGCGGCACGTGCCGTGCAGGGGCTCGGCGGCGGAGTCCTGGAGTCCGCCTGCCTGGCCTTGATCTCGCAGATCACCGATCGCCGACGCATCGGCGCGGTCATGGGGCTGATGTCCATGGTGATCAACCTCGCCCCGGCGGTCGGACCCGTCATCGGCGCCGCTCTGTTGTCCGCCGCGGGTTGGCGCAGCGTCTTCCTCTTCGCCGTACCGCCCATCCTCCTGGCTGGCGTGCTCCTGGCTCTTTCCCTGGGTCAGTGGAGAACGTCCCCCGGCACCGACTCATCAGCCCCAGGGGCAGCTCAGGCCCACCGGTTCGACCTTGTCGGCCTGGCCCTGCTCGGTCTCGGCTTCACCGCAAGCCTGTTCGCCATCGGTCGGCTCTCCGCTGGAACGCCATGGTCAACGCTCACCGCGGGTGTACTGGGCGCACTGCTGTTGGTGGTCTACGTCCGGCGTTCTCTGCGCGTACCCGCGCCGATCATCGACCCGCGGCTGTTCACCGACCGTCGCTTCTCCGGAGCCGCCGCGATCATGGGTATGGGTGGCGTGCTGCTGTTCTCCACACTCACTCTCGTGCCCCTGCTGGCCGCACGGTCATGGGATCTCAGCGGGCTCACCGAGGCCGTGCCACTGGCGGCCTTCGGAACGGGGATGCTGGTGTCGATGAGCGTCGCTGGAGCGCTCTCGGACCGCGTCGGATCCCGAAGGATCGTCACCACCGCGGCGGCCTGTTCAGCGGGTTCCCTGGCTCTCCTGGCGGCCTGCGCGCAACTCCTGCCCTCCCCCGCGTTGGTGTGCACGCTCCTTCTGTGCCTCACCGGCCTCTCGTTCGGAGCGGTCTCCGCGCCGACTTTCGCCAGCATCTACCGCATACTCCCGGCAGCGATGGCCGGGAGGGGCACCACGGCCGTCCTGCTCGTCGTTCAGCTCGGCGCGGCACTCGGCGTCACCGGGATCGGATCCCTGGTCGGTGCTGTGGGCAGTCGTTCCCACACAACCGTGCTCGTGCTGCTCGCGGGGCTCATGCTCACAGCAGCCGGTGTCGCCGCACTGGCCCTCTCCCGGGAGGCGAGTGCGCGACACGCCGATGATCGGACCACGCGGTAGAGGGATCCAACCGCCGGGGCCCAACGCGTCCACGGCACCTTCGGCCCGGTTGACCGCCGACACCGAGATGAGGAAACACCAGTTCAGATGGGTCGGAACCGTGGATCTGTCTGGGGTCGGTGGCCACAGGCCGCCCCGCACTGCCCGCCGGTTCCGGACGCCCCACCGGGTCCTGACCCCCATACTGTGAGGAACCGTCTGTTCCCACCCGCGCTGGAAAGGCCTCCCACCCTTGCCGACCCTCTTCTCCAAGATCATCGCCGGCGACCTCCCCGGACACTTCGTGTGGAAGGACCCCGAGGTCGTGGCCTTCCTGTCCATCGCCCCGCTCCGGCCGGGCCACACCCTGGTCGTCCCCCGGGCGGAGGTCGACCACTGGACCGATGCCGACCCCGCCCTCCTGACCAGGTGCATGGAAGTGGCCCAGGCCGTCGGCCGGGGCGTTCGCGCCGCCTGGAACGCGCCCCGCGCCGGGCTGCTCGTCGCGGGCTTCGAGGTGCCGCACATGCACGTCCACGTGGCCCCCGTCTGGGACATGTCCGACTTCGACCTCAGCGGCGTCGAGACCGAGACGGACCACAGCGTCCTCGACCGCTCGGCCGAGCGGCTGCGTACCGCCCTCCGGGAACTGGGGTTCGACCACGCCGTCGCGCCCAGGGACTGACGCCCCTCACGGCACGGAGGGCTACTCCTCGCCGTGAGGCGTGTAGAGCATGATCCAGTGGTCCCGCTCGGGGTCGTGGAGCACCTCGATCTCGAAGCGGGACCACCCCCGGGCCGGGTGGCGCATCTGTTTGACCGCGGACCTCGAAACGCCGACCTCCCCCTCCTCCCAGTGGTCGCGGAAGCTCCGGCTGGTCGCGGTGAGCTCGGCGAGCAGGGCGCGAAGGTAGGCGTCCTCGGGGTACCGGCTCAGCGCCGTCCGGAGTTCGGCGGCCGCCGCCCGCAGGAACCGGTCCGCGCCCCCGCCCCCGAGCAGCTGCGTGAGCACGTCGGTCGTGAAGGCCTGGTAGGCGATGTTGCGATCGAACGGACCGCCGCCGGTCAGGGACCCCAGCAGCTCCCGCGCGGCCTTGTTGCGGGCGAGGAGGTCGAGCCGCCCGTCGTGCACGGTGACCGGCATCGTCTCGTCCAGGCCGCGCAGCAGACGCAGCAGCCCGGGGCGGATGACCGAGGAGGGCGAGGCCGGTTCGGGCGGGGGCTCGCCCCCCAGCCGGAAGAGGTGGTCGCGTTCGGCGTCCGAGAGCCCGAACGCCCGGGCCAGCGAGGAGAGGACCTCACGCGAGGGGCGGGGCGCCCGGCCCTGTTCCAGGCGCGTGTAGTACTCCACCGAGATACCCGCGATGTCGGAGACCTCCTGGCGGCGGAGCCCCGGAACCCGCCGACGGGACACCCGCACACCGCCCCGAGGCTCCGGAGGGCTCATCGCGGCCCTGCGCCGCCGCAGGTACTCCCCGAACTCGGTCCGATCGCTGCTCGACATGCCCCCCATTGTCCCCGCCCCGCGCCCCGTGCCGTCGGGCGAGCCTGGTCCTGCCGGTACCACCCTCGACGCGGTCTTCCTCCCCCGTCCGGCTCCCCGGATCATCGAGAGCACACCGCACCGGGCGCACCGGGACCGCCCGGAACGCGCGGCGGAACACGACGATCGGAGACTTCCATGCACGACCAGAGGCTGACCCCCGCCACCCACGCCGGACTCGCCGTGGCCCGGGAGTTCGTCCGCGCCGTCGAGGCCGAGGACATCGAGGCCGTGGCCCGGACCCTGGCCGACGACGCGCGGCAGCTGTTCATGCACGCCCGGGGCGCCACGACCCCCGAGGGCGTCACGGACATCATCGAGGGGCGCACACGGGGCCTGTGCGTGGCGGACGTCAAGGGCAGGAGCGAGGTCCTGGCCTACACGGGCGCGCTGTTCGACAAGTTCGCCCCGCTGCGGTGGCGCGACCACGCGTGGCGCGTCTCGCCCGACGGCCGCCAGCTCTTCTTCCACGGCGTCGGCGACATGGTCGTCGCGCGCACGGGCCAGCCCTACCGCAACACCTACGTGACGCGGTTCGACGTCGAGGACGGCCGGATCGTCCTCATGGCCGAGTACGGGAACGCGCTCATGTACGCCGGTCTGGGCGTGCGCCCGAACGGGGCCGAGTTCCGGGCCCTGCTGCGCGCGGTCGGACGCATGGTCTCGCCACGGCTGTCCGCCCGGTCGGGCCGGTAACCCTCCCGCCCCGCACGTGCGGGGCGCGCCCCTGTCCCCAGTCGCCCCGGACATGGGGCCGCCCGGTGACCGGCCCGCCCGGCGCGCGGGGTCAGTCCGTTGCGCCCAGCCGGGAGATCTCCTTGCTCACCGCGCGAAACCCCTGTTCGAGGGCGCGCAGGTCCTCCATGGGCAGGCCCATGAGGATGTCGTCGCGAAAGGGCCGCGCCACCATCAGCCGCCGCACGACCGAGGCGCCCAGGGGCGTGGCGCGGAGGCGGCGGACGCGCTGGTCGTCGGGGTCGGCCGAGCGCTCGGCGACACCGTGGGCCACGAGCCGGTCGAGCACGCCCGACATCGACGCCATGGAGACGCCGAACGACTCCGACAGCCCCCTGCCCGTCGCGCCCTCCTTCGTGGTGACCAGGACCATGAGCACCCTGAGCTGCTGGATGGTGAGGTCCATCGACAGCAGGTTCTGCAGGAGGGCGGCCATCACGGTCTCCTCCATCATCCCGTTCAGGGTCTGGATCTCGCGCACGATGCGTTCGCGTTCGTGTTCGCCCTGTTCGGTCGCCTGTTGCCGCATAGCCGCCATGATAGAGCGCCGCGACGGGCGCCCCCCGACCCCAAATACTTAGCCTGATGCTAAGCTTTTTGGCGCACGGTTCAACGACACCGCCGCCGCATCGGGATGGCAGCCGCCCGGATCCCGTTCCACGCTCCCGTGAGCACCACGGCCATCCCCCGCGCGAGCCCGGCGCCGCGTCCGCGTCGCGATGCGACGGCAACGAAGTGAGGACGGCACATGGGCACAGCCTCCGACACGACCGCCGACACCGACGACCGCACCGGGGAGATCGACCTCGACGCGCTGCGGGCCAGGTACGCCCGCGAGCGCGACCGCCGCGTCCGCCCCGACGGCACCGGCCAGTACCGCTCGGCCGCGGGCGAGTTCGGCTACTACGCCAAGGACCCCTACACCCCCCGGACCGAACGCGAACCGCTGACCGACACCGTGGAGGTGCTCGTGATCGGCGGCGGCTTCGGCGGCCTGACCACCGGCGCGCGGCTGCGCCAGGCGGGCGTGGAGTCGATCCGGATGATGGACGAGGCGGGCGACTTCGGCGGAACCTGGTACTGGAACCGCTACCCGGGCATCCACTGCGACATCGAGTCCTACTCCTACATGCCCCTGCTGGAGGAGGTCGGCTACGTACCGAAGTGGCGCTACGCCCCCGGCGAGGAGATCCGCCGCCACGCCGTGGCCGTCGCCGAGACCTTCGGGCTGTACCGCGACGCGCTGTTCCACACCCGCGCCACCGCGCTGACCTGGGACGAGGGCGCTGACGAGTGGGTAGTGGAGACCGACCGCGGCGACCGGATGCGCGCGCGGTTCGTCATCACCTCCTCGGGCACGCTCACCCAGCCCAAGCTGCCGGGCATCCCGGGGATCGACACCTTCCGGGGCCACACCTTCCACACGAGTCGCTGGGACTACGGCTACACCGGAGGCGACCAGAACGGCGGCCTCACCGGCCTCGCCGACAAGAGGGTCGCGGTCGTGGGCACCGGCGCGACCGGCGTACAGGTCATCCCGCACCTGGGACGCGACGCGAAGCACCTGTACGTGTTCCAGCGCACCCCCTCCTCGGTGGACGTGCGCGACAACCGCCCCACCGACCCGGAGTGGGCGGCCTCCCTCAAGCCCGGCTGGCAGCGCGAGCGCATGGAGAACTTCCTGGCGATCGTCTCCGGCGAGCGGGTCGAGACCGACCTGACCCGCGACGGCTGGACCTCCACCGCCCGGCTCCAGCGCAAGATGATCTCCGGCGCGCTGGACACCAGCGTCCCGGCCGAGGAGCGCGAGCGGATCGACGAACTCGTGGACGCCCGCAAGATGAACCAGATCCGGGCGCGCGTGGACGAGGTCGTGGACGACCCTGCCACGGCCGAGCTGCTCAAACCCTGGTACCGCTACATGTGCAAGCGGCCCTGCTTCAGCGACCACTACCTCCAGACCTTCAACCGGCCCGACGTCACCCTGGTGGACACCGCCGACCACGGCGGCGTCACCCGCATGACCGAGGACGCGATCGTCGTCGGGGACGCCGAGTACCCCGTGGACTGCGTCGTCTTCGCCACCGGGTTCGACGTGGGCGTGTCCGGGGTGATGTCGGGAACGCTGCCGGTGCGCGGGCGCGGCGGGCGCGACCTGCTGGGGTCCTGGAGCCGCGGGCCCAGCACGCTGCACGGCTTCTACAGCAACGGGTTCCCGAACCTGTTCCACCTGGGCGCGCTCCAGAACGCCAACTCGGTCAACTTCGCGCACATCCTGCTGGAGCAGGCCGAGCACATCGCCGCCGTCGTCGCCGAGGCCCGCAAGACCGGGGCCCCGGTGGTCGAGCCCTCCCAGGAGGCCGCCGACGCGTGGGGCCGGACCGTCCGGGAGAGCGCGCACGACAACTCGGCGTTCCAGGCCGAGTGCACGCCCGGCTACTACAACCGCGAGGGCGCGGGCGTGCACGGCGGGTTCTCCTACAGCCCCGGCCCCGTGGCCTTCCACCGGCTGCTGGCCGACTGGCGCGGGAGCCGCATGCACGAGGTCCTGAACGCGCGGTCCTAGCCGGCCCGGACGCCTCCGTGGGCGCTCCTTCCTGGGCGCCCACCCTCCGGGGCGTGTCCGGCGCATGTCCGCCCCGCCGCGCGGCGGGGGTGGACGTGCGCCGAACACGCTCCCGGACCCCAGACACCTGATCCCAGACCCCGAGGGAAACGTATGGAACAGCACTGCCCCAGGCCGCGACGAACGGTGGCCGCCCGCGCACTCGCCGCACTGGCCCTGACCGGCGCGGCGGCCGGATGCGCCGCCCCCGCCGCCACCGGCGAGGACGGCCAGGACGGCGGAACCGAGCGCACCGCCGAACTCCTGGTCCAGGTGACCTCCGTCCACGAGGAGACGGGGATGACCCTGCTCGAAGGCCCGACCTTCGACGCCGACGGACGCCTGCTCGTCGTGGACGTCACCGCCCCCGCCGGGGAGCCCAAGGTGCTCCGGGTGGACACCGGAACCCGGGAGGTGACCCCGGTGTTCACCGACGAGACCGGCGCCTACACCTCCGCGCAGTTCAGTCCGCACGACGACCGGCTCTACCTGACCGACTTCGCCGGTGGGAAGATCGACAGCATCACCCCCGAGGGCGAGGACCACACCACGTTCTTCTCCGGGGAGGTCGACGGAGCGCCGATGAACCCCGACGACCTGGCCTTCGACGAGGCCGGGAACATGTACGTCAGCGACTCGGCCGGGTTCGACGGTCCGGCGTGGGAGGCCCGGGGCAGGGTCGTGCGCGTCGACCGCGACACCGCGGAGGCGACCGTCCTGGCCGAGGAGCTGCCCGCGCCCAACGGCATCTCGTTCACCGCGGACTTCTCGGGGCTGTGGGTCGGCCAGTACGGCGCCAACCGCGTCGACCACTACGCGCTGAACGAGGACGGCACCGAGGTGGAGACCTCCCACGCCGCCCTGTACTTCGACGGAGGCACGAGCCGGATCGACTCCATCGCGGTGGACGCCGACGGCAACCTCTACCAGGCCGTCCACGGCCAGCCGCGCATCTTCGTGTACAGCCCGCTCGGTGAGCACCTGGCGACGGTCGGCGTCCCGGCCGACGCCGCCGAGGGGCTGTACTCGGCCACCAACGTGGCCATCGCACCGGGGACGACCGACGCCTACATGACCGTCAGCGGGGACGACGGCGGGTTCGTCTACTCCTTCGACGCGCTCGCCGAGGGGATCCGCCAGTCCAACGGCGGCTGACCGTCCGCCCCCGCGGGGGAAGGGACGGAACCGGTCGCGCGGCCCGCCCGGGAGCACGTCGACCGGCTCCCGGGCGGGAGGGCCCGGGTCACGCGCGTCCAGGTGGCGGGGCGACGGGCCGTCCCGCCCCAGGGGGCACGTCAGCCAACCCCCGAACCCACAGGAGACCCGGGTCACAACCACCCGTGTCACAGGCTGTCGGGCTGTCTCGTCTCAGGGGGTGTAACCGACGACGACCGCGAAGGAGCACCCCATGGACGCGAGACTCGACTACTTCACCAGCCCGGCCGCGGGCAGGGCCGTCAAGCCCTTCATGTCCGTGGGCAGGGCCCTCAGGGACTCGGCGCTGCCGAAGGCGACGCAGGAACTGGTGGCGCTGCGCGTGAGCCAGATCAACGGCTGCGCCGTCTGCCTGGACATGCACACCAAGGACGCCGCCGCTGCCGGTGAGACCGCCGTGCGGCTGAACCTGGTCGCGGCGTGGCGGGAGGCCACGGTCTTCACCGACGCCGAGCGCGCCGCGCTGGAGCTGGCGGAGGAGGGCACCCGGGTCGCGGGCGCGGCGGGCGGGGTCAGCGACGAGGTGTGGGAGCGCGCCGCCGAGCACCACGACGAGGAGCAGCTCACCGCCCTGGTCATGCTGGTCTCGTTCATGAACGCCGTGAACCGGCTCAACATCATCACCCGGCAGCCCGCCGGAAGCTACGAGCCCGGGCAGTTCCACTAGGTTCCGGCACGGGGCCCGGCGGCTGCGGACTTCGGGTTCCGGCCCCGGGCCCGGGGGCGGACCGGTCGGCGCGAGCCGCCCGTACCGGGGAGTACGGCCGGGCGGAAGGGCTTGGGAGAGGGGCGGGTCGGCGTGGGCAAGGTGGAGGACTTCGAGGAGCTGCGGCCGCTGCTGTTCTCGATCTCCTATCGGATCCTGGGCAGCGTGAGCGAGGCCGAGGACGCGGTGCAGGAGACATGGCTGCGCTTCGACCGCTCGACGACCCGCCCCGCGTCGACCAGGGCCTTCCTGTCGGCCGCGGTGACCCGGATCTCGATCGACGTGCTGCGTTCGGCGCGCGTGCGGCGGGAGGAGTACGTCGGCCCGTGGTTCCCCGAGCCGCTGCTGAGCGACCCCTACCAGGACCCGGCGCGGTCGGTGGAGCTGGCCGACTCGGTGTCGATGGCGGCGCTGCTGCTGTTGGAGCGGCTCAGCCCGCTGGAGCGGGCGGTGTTCCTGTTGCGGGAGGTGTTCGCCTTCGGGTTCGACGAGGTCGCCGCGGCGGTGGGGCGTTCGGAGGCGGCGTGCCGACAGCTGCTCGTGCGGGCGCGGCGGCACATGGCGACCGGGCGGCCGCGGTTCGCGGCGGACCGTCGCGAGCAGCGGGAGCTGGCGACGCGCTTCTTCGACGCGCTGGAGAACGGCGACGTGGACGGCCTGCGGGACCTGCTGGCCGCCGACGCGCAGTTGGTCGGGGACGGCGGCGGCCGGGCCCCGCAGCTGGCCAGGGCCGTCACGGGCGCGGCGGGCGTGGCCCGTCTGCTGGGCACGGTCTTCCCCGAGCTGCTGGGGATCGGCGTGTCGTTGGAGCCGCACGAGGTCAACGGCCAGCCCGGTGCGCTCCTGCGCGACCGGGACGGCCGGGTCCTCCAGGCGCTGGTCCTGGATGTGCTCGACGGGCGGGTCCAGACCGTGCGCGGGGTGATCAACCCCGACAAACTGGGCCACCTCGGCCCGGTCGCCGACGCCTGGGCCGTGGACCGCGAGGTGAGGCGGGCCCGGAAGCGGTCGCGCTGACCCCCGGCCGGGACCGGACCCGATCGGACCGGCCTCGACCGGTGGGCGGGCCGAAGGCCGGGCCGCAGGGTCGTGCGGGGGGCCGTATGGTCTGGTTGACGCGCACGAGGTTGCCGGACGGGTCGCGGAAGGCGCAGTCGCGGACCCCGTAGTCCTGGTCGATGGGTTCCTGGACCACGTCCGCCCCGGCCGCCTCCAGGCGCTGGAAGAGGCCGTCGAGGTCGTCGGTGGCCAGGGTGATCGCGGTGTAGGTGCCCTTGGCCATCAGCTCCAGGACGGTGCGGCGCTCGTCCTCGGTGACGCCGGGGTCGACGGCGGGCGGGTGCAGCACGATGGAGGTCGCGGGCCGTCCGACCGGCCCGACGGTGATCCAGCGCATGTCCTCGTAGCCGACGTCGTTGCGGACCTCGAACCCGAGGAGGTCGCGGTAGAAGCCCAGGGCGGCCTCGGCGTCGGTGTGCGGCAGGAAGGCGTGGTGAATGGTGATGTCCATGCCCCCAACGCTAGGTCCGGCTACGGGGAGCGCGCTTCTTGATTCCTGACCGGTCTGGTCACCTGTTTGGCCAGGCAGGGCGGGATGCCCGCCGCCGCCCGCGAGTGGTCGCGGCGGTAGACGCTCGGCGGCACGCCGACCAGCTCGGTGAACCTCGTGCTGAACGTGCCCAGCGAGGACGAGCCCACCGCGAAGCAGACCTCGGTGACGCTGAGGTCCCCGCGCCGCAGCAGCGTCATCGCCCGTTCGATCCGCCGGGTCATCAGGTACGAGTACGGCGACTCACCGTAGACGCGGCGGAACTCCCTGCTCAGGTGTCCGGCCGACATGTGCGCCCCGCGGGCCAGCGCCTCGACGTTGAGGGGCTGGGCGTACTCGCGGTCGATCCTGTCGCGGACACGGCGGATGGCGGCGATGTCGCGCAACCGCTGTTCCCGTGCGTCCCTGTCGACCATGGACGCCATCATCCCACGCCGCGCCCGGGGCGGACCGGCCCTGCACAGGGCGGGGGCGCCGCACCCGGACGCGGCCCTCAGCGGCCCGCGTGCCGTCGGGAGCCGGACCGGCGGCAGTCGGGGTAGGGCACGAGACGGAGGGTCGTGGCTGCCGCCTCGGGGCTGGTGATGGCCCTGAGGTGGCTGGTGGCGTAGTGACCGTACTTGGCGCGGTAGGCGGCGTCGATCCGGTCGTTGAGGCCGGGGTCGGCGTCGACGAAGACCACGTTCCTGGCGACCCGGCCGACCCGGACGCGTCCCCTGGGGCGCACCCGGGTGCTCCGGTACCAGTCGGAGACGCGCCCGCTCAGCGAGCGGACGTAGAGGTCGTCGCCGTCACGCACGACCCAGACGCGCCCGCGGCTGTCCGGCCGTCCGTCGACGCGCAGGGGCGCGAGCCGCAGCTCCTCCGCGTCCGTGATCCTGGCGAGCTCCTCACTCGTCCACGTCGTCATCGTGCTGCTTTCCCCTCCTCGGGTCGGGTGTGGTGGGTCCGCCGTGCCCCGCAGGGCCGCGGTCTCGGCGGTCGGGTCCGGTCGCGGCGGACCCGCACGCGGACACCTCGGGGGCGAAGGCGAACGGGCCCCCGCGGGGGGGCGAGGTCGTCCGTCTGTTCCCCGGTCCGGGAGCGGGGGCCGCGGGCTCCCCCGGCGGCTCCGGACACGTTAGGTGTCCGAACGCGGGGAGGAGGCGGCCGGGTCGCCGTCGGCCGCCGGGGCCCCGTCCCGCTCGCGTTCGGAGGTGACGGCCCAGCTCGCCAGCAGGTCCAGTCCCTCCGCGGAGGGCGAGCCAGGCTCGGCGCTGTAGGCGAAGAGCGACAGGCCGGGGTCCGCGGTCAGTTCCATGGCCTCGAAGCCCAGCTCCAGCCTGCCCACGACGGGATGGTGCATGGTCTTGGTGCCCGTGCGGTGCTGGTGGACGTTGTGCGCCGCCCACCGGGTCCGGAAGTCCTCGCTGCGCGTGGACAGCTCTCCCACCAGGTTCGACAGGGCACGGTCGTAGGGGTCGCGTCCGACAGCGGTGCGCAGGACGGCGACGGTGTCGTTGGCCGCCCGCTCCCAGTCGGGGTAGAAGTCCCGCGCGCGGGGGTCCAGGAAGGCGAACCGCGCGTAGTTGGCGGGCCGCCCGGACATGTCGAGGACCTGCGCGTACAGGGCGCGGCCGAGCCGGTTGGCGGCCAGGATGTCGAGCCGCCCGTTCTGCACCACCGCCGGTGCGCCGGTCATCGCGTCGAGGATCCGCTGCACGCCGGGCCGCACGCGCTGGCGCGCCGACCGGCGTCGGGGCCTGCCCGGCGCCTCCCCCGCCGTGCGCGCCAGGTCGAACAGGTGGGCGCGCTCGGCGTCGTCGAGCCGGAGCGCCTCGGCCAGGGCGTGCAGGACGCTCTCGGAGACGCCCTTGAGGTTGCCCCGCTCGATGCGGGTGTAGTAGTCCACGCTCACCCCGGCGAGCATGGCGAGTTCCTCGCGGCGCAGGCCCGGCACCCGCCGGTTGCCGCCGAAGGCGACGAGTCCCGCCTGCTCGGGGGTGATCCTCCCCCGTCTGGTGGAGAGGAAGTCCCGGATCTGGTTGCGGTGGTCCATGTCCTCCAGGCTAGGAAGCCGAACACGCTCGTGGGAGGTCCTGTCGTTACCCCGAACAGGGGGAACTCCCTCGGCCGCCGGACGGGGTCCGCCGGTGGCGGTCCGGGCGGAGGCGTTCGACGCCGCGGGCCGCTCCGGGGGGATCCGCCGGGCGGCGGACGCGGACGCGCGCCGCCGGCGGCGCGGCCCGCCTCGGTCCCGGACCCGCCGGGCCCCGGGAGGCCGCCCTCCGGGAAAGGACGGCGAAGCACCGGAAGGGGGCACTGCCGTGACGGGCACTGACAGAACCTCCCAAACGCGTCGTCGGGGTGTTTGACTGCCGGAGGCGGCCGACGCGGCATGCGCGGCCGGCCGTCCCCGTCGACCCGTGCCCGAAGGGCTGACCGCGCCCTCGTACGGGGTTCGACGCGCGTCCAACACGAACTCTTCTGAGGAGATCCATGTCCCTCGTTCACGCCTACACGGCCTCGTCGGCGACCGCGCCCCTGGCGCCGGGCACGATCGAGCGCAGGGAGGTCGGCCCGAAGGACGTCCTGATCGACATCGCCTGGGCGGGGATCTGCCACTCCGACATCCACACCGTCCGCGGGGACTGGGGCGAGGTCCCCTACCCGTTGACCGTGGGGCACGAGATCGCCGGTGTGGTCGCCGAGGTCGGCTCCGAGGTCACCCGCCACAAGGTCGGCGACCGGGTGGGAGTGGGCTGCATGGTCGACTCCTGCCGGGAGTGCGCGAACTGCCTGGCCGGTGTGGAGCAGTACTGCCTGCGCGGGTTCACCGACACCTACAACGGCACCGACCGGGACGGGACCGTGACCCAGGGCGGGTACTCCCAGCGCATCGTCGTGGACGAGCACTTCGCGCTGCGCGTCCCCGAGGCCATCCCCTTCGAGAAGGCCGCACCGCTGCTGTGCGCGGGGATCACCACCTACTCGCCGCTGCGCAACTGGAACGCCGGGCCGGGCAGGAAGGTCGCCGTGGTCGGGCTGGGCGGCCTCGGGCACATGGCGGTCAAGCTCGCCCACGCCATGGGGGCGGAGGTGACGGTGCTCTCGCAGAGCATGAAGAAGCGCGAGGACGGGCTGCGGTTCGGCGCCGACCACTACCACGCCACCAGCGACCCGGACACCTTCGAGCGGCTGGCCAACACCTTCGACCTGATCGTCAACACGGTCAGCGCGCCCATCGACCTGGACGCCTACCTGAACCTGCTGGCCCTGGACGGCGCGATCGTGAGCGTGGGCGCGCCGCCGGAGCCGGTGGCGGTGACGCTGTTCACGCTGTTCGAGAACCGCCGCTCGTTCGCCGGTTCCAAGATCGGCGGTATCGCCCAGACCCAGGAGATGCTGGACTTCTGCGCCGAGCACGGCATCGCCCCCGAGGTCGAGATCGTCCGCGCCGACCAGATCAACGAGGCATGGGAGCGGGTGCTCGCCTCGGACGTGCGGTACCGGTTCGTCATCGACGCCTCGACCCTGGGCGGTGCCTGACCGCCCCGAGGGCCCGAGCACGGGGGGTACGTACGGCGGGCCGCGTCGATCTCCTGGCTCCGCCCGCGACGCGACAGCGCCGACCCCCGGGCGCAGGCGTCGCGGTGGGCGTCCCCACCGGGCGGGGACCTCGCCGCGCCGACCAGCCGGGCCGGGTCCGGCGCCGGCGACCGGTCCGGGCCCGTGCCGTGCCCTGCCGGGGAACGGGGAACGCCGTCCCGCCCCGCGGCCCGGGCGGGACGGCGTCCCCCGAGACCTCCGAGGCTCAGCGCCTCAGGAGGCGGCGGACTCGCCCGCGCCGCGCAGGTGGGACATGCTCCCGTACAGCTCCTGGAGCCGCCGCACCTCGTCGGCGTCGACGAAGCGGGCGATGCCGCGGCCGTAGTCCTTCGCGGTCTCGATGACGAACCGGACCGCGCTCTCCACGCTGCGCAGGTCCGTGGCGCCGGTGGCCGACCCGGCCACGGCCTCCTCGGTCACGATGGCCACGCCCACGACCGGGGCGCTGGTGGCCGTGGACGGCTGCAGGATCGAGTTCACGTGGTAGACGCCGTTGCCGTACGGGGTGATGTCCTGCATGGTCAGCGGCATGACGACCGGGGCGCGGCCGGTGGTGCGGGAGACGATGTCGAGCAGGCTCTCCGGGACCCGCACGATCCACCCGTCGACGACGGCCGGGGTGATGGCGATGCCGTGGTGGTTGCAGATCCGGTTGCCCTTGGTGGTGTCCACGGACAGGATCGCGTCCATCGCGGGCAGGACCTCGTGCCGGTTGCTGACGTCCTGGTCCACGACCGAGCCCATGAACGGGACCGGGTCGTGGGGCTGGGTCGGGGCGTCGGGGTCGATGTGGGTGGCCAGCACGACGTCGCCGGGCAGGGTGTCGCCCCGGCGGCGCATGTCCAGGAGCTTGGCCGCCGCGGAGACTGCGGTGAGGGCGCCGTCGCCGTCGCTGACGAAGCCGATCTGCTCCGGGCGCGCGCCCAGGCCGCCGAGGCGGCCGAGGATGCCCAGGGTGGGCGCGGAGCCGCCGGAGGCGGCGCCGTCGGTGCCGGCGATCGTCACCCGGACGAAGTCGGTGGACCCGCCCTCGCCCGCGACGGTCTCCACGAGCACCTCGCCGTCGGCCGCGCCGTGGCGGCGCAGGTACTCGGCCACGGACGCCCCGTCGGCGGTCGGGGTGTCGAGCAGGTCGTGGGTCTCGATGACGTGGCTCCAGGACATGGGTTCCCTCTCTCAGGTGGTGGACCGCCCGGTCCGGCCGGGCGCCGCGGTCGGCGCCCCGGCCGGGGCGGTCGTTCGGGTGGTCGCCGCGCGGCCTGTGCGCGCGGGCGACACGGCTTGTCGCGTTGGCGCGTTGCCGTGTTGTCGCGGTTTCGGGCTCAGCCCCGGGCCGGGCCCTCCGCCGCGCCTTCGGCCGCACGCACGGCGGCGCGCGCCCCGGCGCGGACGGCGTCCACGACGGGGACGCCGACCCGGTCGGTGAGGCGGGCGGCCAGGCCGATGGTGGTCATGCCGGTGCAGGCGAACATCAGGGTGTCCGCGCCCATGGCGACCAGGCGTTCGGCGGCCCGGACCGAGGCGGCCAGGCCCGCGTCGGTGCGCAGGTCGTGGGTCCGGCGCACGCCCTCGGGCACGAGCGCGGCGACGAGGGCGGGTCCGAGCACGGAGGTGACCGAGTCCGGGGTGCGGGTGGTCAGGTCCAGGACGCCGACCTTCGAGCCCAGTTCCAGGGCCCGGCGGGCCGCGGCCTCCCCCGCGCCGACGACGGGAACGCCGACCGCGGCGCGGGCGAGGGCCAGGCCCGGGTCGGCGGCGCAGCTGACGAGCAGCGCGTCCACGCCGTCCTCGCGTTCCATGCGCGCGGCCAGGTCGGCGACCTTGGCCGAGGCGAGCGCGAAGGTGGCGTCGTCGTGCACGCCGTCGGGCTGGTCGGGCAGGCACCGCGAGACGGTGTCCACGCCGAGCTCCTCGCGGATGACGCGGCCGTGCGCGTCGAGCTGCTCCCGGTCGTCGGTGGTGACCACCCGGATGACGCCGATCCTCATGCCGCCGCCCCCGTCCGCGCGCCGAGCGAGTCCAGGACCTCCGAGGCCAGGCGCACGCACACCGACCGGGCCAGGACCACCGGCAGGCCCGAGGCCGCGGCCGCGCGGGCGCGCATCTCCTCGGTGTAGCCGACGCAGTCCAGGGCCAGGAGGTCGGCTCCGGCGTCGGCCAGACGCCGTGCGGCGGCGGCGAGGCCGTCGGGGGTGCCGGTGTAGGGGGAGCACACGTCGGTGAGCACCCGGGCCCCGGCGGGCAGGCGGCGGCCGAACTTGGCCTCGGTGTCGCGCCTCTGCTCGGGCAGGGGGCACACGACGCCCAGGCGCCCGGTGTCGCCGAGCAGGGCCGCGGCCCCGAAGGCGATCATCCGGTCGGGCACGAAGAGCGGCTTGGTGTGCTCCAGCTCCGGGAAGGCGCCGGTGCAGGCGAGCAGCACCGCGTCCACCTCGCGTTCCAGGTCGGCGAGCAGTCCCGGCAGGCGCTCCATGACCAGGGACTCGCCCAGGACGACGGAGGTGCCGTCGGCGAGGCGGGTGGTGAGGGCGTGGTCGTCGGGGGCGACCGGCCGCGCCTCGATCTGGTCGCGGGTGAGGCCGTCCAGGACGCCCCGCTCGACCACGGTGGCCTCGGGCACCAGGGCGGTGATCTCCGGGGTCAGGTCCGTGCGCGGCGCCTGGCCGATGGTGACGACTCCGAGTCGTGTCATGGTTCCTCCCGGGTTCAGCGGCTGAAGACGGTGCCGACGGAGTGGACGGAGTCCCCGGCGATGAGCCCGGCGCCGACCAGGGCGATCTCCTGCTCGCCCTTCTCGCCGCGGCGGCGCTCCCACACCAGGCGGATCGCCAGCCCGGCCAGGACGAGCCATCCGGCGTTGGGCGTGGCCACGAGCAGGCCGGTGGCGAGCAGGACGCCCATCTGGCGCCGGGGGCCGCCCAGGAGCTGCACGATCGCGCCGGGCACGGCCCACAGGGCGAGCTGGAGCAGGACGGAGGGGTCGCTCAGCCCGGCCTTGATGGTGTCGGCGTAGACGATCGAGGTGGGCGGCACGGCGCCGTCCTCGAACAGGCCCTGCCAGAGCAGCGCGACCATGCCGATGGCGACGGCGAACCCGATCATGGAGGAGATGAGCTGCTGGCGGCGTCCGTCGAGCTCGAAGGCGGTGTAGGGGCGGCGGTCGCGGCGCAGCACCCACCCGGCCTTGAAGTCGTAGCCCATGTCCGCGAAGGCGGGGCCGGTGGCCGCGCAGTAGCCCACGAGCAGGGCCAGCGGCACCCCGGGGATGCCCAGCGCCAGGCCGAGGATGAGGAAGATGAGGGTGACCGCGAAGGCGGGGAACCAGCCCGCGTGCATGGCGGCCAGGCCGACGATGAGTTCGTGGACCAGGGCGGCCACGGCGGCGAACAGGACGAATCCGAGGATGCCCAGCCAGCTCATGTCCGCCCAGATCCCGCCGGTGACCGCGAGCACGAGGGCACCGAGGGCGAACAGCACGTAGCCCGAGCCCAGGGCCCGGCCCAGGGTGGCGCGGTCCACGGTGTAGGCCAGGGACGGGTCGTCCTGGGCGGCGCGGTCGCGGGCGGCCTCGCGCTCCCTCTCCCTGCGGCTCTGGCGGCCGGCGAGGATGACCACGATCTGCGCCAGCGCGACCACGCCCGCGCCGATCATGACGCCGTGCGGCACGTAGATCGAGTTGAGGTCGATCCCGATGACCGCCGGGGAGTACTGGGCGACGAGCAGGCCCACGGCGAACATGAGCAGGGCCCAGACGTTGCCGATCATGGCGATGCCCGCCGCCGACATCGGCATGCCCAGGAAGGAGGCGCCGAGCCCGACCGCGCCGCCGCCCACCAGGATGGCCGCCTGGCGTCCGCCCCGGTCACCGGCCTTGATGGTCTCGGCCGCCGCCGCCCCGGGCGGCCAGGCCGCGTCGGCGGGCAGGAACCGGGAGCCGAACGCCTTGTAGAGCACGAACACGTCGATGAGCAGGCCCAGGGACGCGCCCAGCAGCATCGGCCACACCAGGTCGGGGCGGCCGAAGAGGAACGGGATGGCGATCGGGGTGAGCAGGGAGTTCGCCGAGGCGAAGGTCGCGCCGGAGATCGAGGACTGGATGAGGTTCTGCCGGTTGGTGTTGCGCATCGAGCGCAGCCCCAGGAACCCGATCCGGCCGATGAGCATGGCCACGACCGCGCCGATGACGCTGGTGTTGGGCGAGACCCCGAGCGTCGTGATCATGTGGATGCCGATCACCGCCCCGAGGAGGCTCACCAGGACGGTGACGATGACGACGACGGGTTCGAACGCGCGCGGGTGGCGGGCGCTTCCCGGGGTCTGCGGTTCGGTGGACGAACCAGGTGCCGACGGTTCCATGTGTGTCCTTCAGGGATGGCTCACGTCCGTCGAGGACGGAGTGTCGCTGGTCAAAGGCCTGCGGTGCGCGGCTGCCGCGTCCTGGCCCGTCACGCCCAGGCTGCCTCCCGTTCACCCGCCGGGGCAAAGGTTTCCCACTATGTGGGAGTTAAGATCACATTTCGATCCCCGAAGCCGGGGGTGCCGGTCCCTCCGCGGGACGTAGGGTGGGCTTCCATGTCCACCGGTTCCACGGAACGCACCGGCCCGCTCCAGACGGTCGACCGGGCGCTCGACGTCCTCCTCAGCTTCGACGAGTACCGCACGAGCTGGGGCGTCCTCGAACTCGCCGACGAGTTCGGCCTGTCGAAGTCGACCGCCCAGCGCCTCCTGGCCTCCCTGGCGGGCAAGGGGTTCCTGCGCGCCGACCCCGACACGCGCCGCTACAGCATGGGCCCCGCCATGTGGCGCATGGCCGGGCTGTGGGAGCGCTCGGGCGGCCTCTCCGTCCTGGCCGAACCCCTGCTCGCCGATCTGGCCCGCTCCAGCGGCCGCACCTGCCTGTTCTGCGTCCCCGACGGCGCGCACGTGCGCTGCATCGCCGCGGTCGGCGGCTCGGAGGGCCCGCGCCGCTCCCACCCCTTCCTCGACGAGCTCTACCCCGCCCACGCCGGGGCCACCTCCCGGGCCTACTTCGCCTTCCTGGACCCGGCGGAGCGCAGGGCCCTGCTGGCGGGGCGCCCCTCCGCCCGCTTCTCCGACCTCACGCCCTTCGACGAACAGCAGGTCGAGGAGCTCTTCGACGAGGCCGTCGAGCAGGGCTACGCGCTCTCCCAGGGCGAGTACGACGCCGCGTCCCGCGCGCTGGCCGTCCCCGTGTTCGGCGGCAAGCGCCCGGTCGGCTCCGTGACGCTGGTGGAGAACAAGCACTCCGACCACGACGACGACCTGCTCGACCACCTGGCGCCGCTGCGCGCCGCGGCCGACGGTCTCACCGGGCTGCTGTCCAACCGCCGCCCGGCACCGCCCACGCGCAACTGGAGGCGGGGGCACGGCTCCCGCCCCTCCCCGCGCCCGACCGCTCCCTGAAGGGGGACCATGCCCGAGCTGCTGCTCTTCTCCAACTCGACCAACCACGGCCGGGGCTACCTCGACCACGCGTGGGAGGAGGTGGAGGCCTTCCTCGACGGCCGCGACGCGGTCGCGTTCGTGCCGTTCGCGGGGGGCGACCACGGCGCCTACACCGCGCGGGTGGCCGAGGCCTTCGCGGCGCGCGGAATCCGCGTGACGGGGGTCCCGGCGGACGCCGGGGCCGCGCGGGTCCTGGACGAGGCGCAGGCCGTCTTCGTGGGCGGGGGCAACACGTTCCGCCTCGTGGCCGCCCTCCAGCGCACCGGGCTCCTGGACGACCTGCGCGACCGCGTCCTGGCCGGGCTGCCCTACATGGGGGCGAGCGCGGGCACCAACATCACCGCCCCCACGCTGCGCACCACCAACGACATGCCCATCGTGGAGCCGCCGTCCTTCACCGCGCTGGGGTTCGTCCCGTTCCAGATCAACCCGCACTACCTGGACGCCGACCCCCGGTCCACGCACCAGGGCGAGACCCGTGAGACCCGGCTGACGGAGTTCCTGGAGGCCAACGACGTGGACGTCCTCGGCCTGCGCGAGGGGACGCACCTGCGCGTGCGGGGCGCGGGGTCGGACGTGGTCCGCGCGACCGTGGGCGGCGCCGCGGTGCAGCCGGACGCGCCGGGCCCGGCGATCGTCTTCCGCCGCGGCACGGCCCCCTTCGAGGTGTCGGGCGAGGTGACCGACCTGTTCGCGCGCACGCCCCGCTTCGACCAGCCGGTCTAGGGTCCGCGGCGCGGGGCCCCGGGAAGGGGCGCGGGGCCCCGCGCCGTGTCCGGCGGGCCGGGACGGGGAGACGGCGATGCCGTCCCCTGCGCCCCGCCCCCGGCCCCTCGCCGCCCCTCGCCGCCCCGCGCGGCCCACACCGCCCTTCAGCGCGCCGTTGGTGACCGCGCCGCAGACCGCCGTCCCGCGTGCGGCCCCAGCGGCCCGGGACCGCCCCTCGCCGCCTCGGTCCTGGTCTCCACCGTCCCGTGCGCACCCCTCGCCCTTCCAGGCCCGGCCCCTCGCCGCCCCGCACGCGGTCGTCCGGCCAGAAGTCCCCTCGGCCCGGGTCCGGCCCCGCCCCGCGCATGACCGGTCCGGTCAGGAAGCACCACCGCCCCACCGAGCACGGGAGTCACCCGCCTTCACGTCGACCGGTCGACCCTGGGCAAAAAGTGCTACACGAACGTGTAGTTCGCTACACGAACATGTAGTCTAGTCGCATGAGCTCCGCACCACCGCCCAACGAGGACCTCACCGGACGGGCGCGCATCCGCGACGCCGCCCTGGCGGTCTTCGCCGACCACGGGATCAAGGGCGCGACAGTCCAGACCATCGCCGCCGAGGCGGGGGTGTCCACCGGCCTGATCCGCCACCACTTCGGCTCCAAGGAGGGCCTGCGCGCGGCCTGCGACGCGTACGCCATCGGCACCCTGCTCGAACAGGCCCGCAGCGGTCTGGGCGAGGAGGCGTCCGCCCCCGGGTTCGGGGCGGCGATGTACCAGGCCAGCCACACCAGCACCCGTTACCTCGCCCGCGCACTGGTGGAGGGGTCCGCCTCGGCCTCGGAGTTCTTCGACACCGGCGCCGACTTCGCCGAGCGCTTCCTCAGCGAGCGCTGGCCCGACCGCTATCCGCCGGGAGCGCGGGTCACACGGGACACCGCCGCGGTCATGGGCGCCATGCACCTGGGCACGCTGGTCCTGCACGCCCACCTGTCCCGCCGCATGGCGGCCGACTCGCTCGATCCCGCCCACGCTCCGCGCGTCGGAGCGGCCATGGCCGGGGTCTACACCGCGATGGCCGACTTCTTCGCCGGCGAGCAGGGGCGGCGGATCACCGACGCCCTCCCCCACCCCGACCCCGACCCCCCGGGAGAAGAACCATGACGGACGCGATCCAGGTCGCGGGCCTGACCAAACACTTCGGGTCCACCAGGGCCCTGGACGGACTGGACCTGCGCGTACGAAGCGGGGAGGTGCACGGTTTCCTCGGTCCCAACGGCGCGGGCAAGACGACGGCGATCCGCGTCCTGCTCGGCCTGGCCCGGGCCGACTCCGGTACCGCGCGCCTGCTCGGCGGCGACCCCTGGCGGGACGCCGCCGCCCTGCACCGCCGACTGGCCTACGTCCCGGGCGACGTCGCCCTGTGGCCGGGGCTCTCCGGCGGGGAGATCCTGGACCTGCTCGGCCGCGTGCGCGGCGGGGCCGACCCGCGGCGCCGCGCCGCGCTCGTGGACCGCTTCGCGCTGGACCTGCGCACCCGGGGCCGCGCCTACTCCAAGGGCAACCGGCAGAAGGTGGCGCTGGTGGCCGCGCTGGCCGCCGACACCGAACTCCTGGTCCTGGACGAGCCCACGTCGGGCCTGGACCCGCTCATGGAGGAGGCCTTCCGCCACACCGTCGCCGAGGAGAAAGCCCGGGGACGCACCGTTCTGCTCTCCAGCCACATCCTGTCCGAGGTGGAGGCGCTCTGCGACCGGGTCAGCATCATCCGGGCCGGACGCACGGTGGAGAGCGGGACCATGGCCGAGCTGCGCCACCTGTCCCGGCTGTCCGTGACCGCCGAACTCACCGGGTCCCCCGGCGGGCTCGCCGCCCTGCCCGGTGTGCACGACCTGGCGGTGGAGGGCACACGCGTACGCCTGCACGCCGAGCCGTCGGCCCTGGAACCGCTGTGCGCGCGCCTGGCCGGGCTGGGGGTGCGCGACCTGACCGTGCGGCCGCCCACTCTGGAGGAGCTGTTCCTGCGTCACTACACCGCGGCAGACCGCGGCGGTGAACACCCGGAGCGGGTCCGATGAGCGCGCCCATCGCCGCACGGTCCGCCCGCACGGCCTTCCGCCCGCTACCGGCCGGAACGCGGCACCTGGTGCGGCTGTCCCTGCGCCGCGACCGAGTCCTGGTCACCGTGTGGCTGGCCGTCACGGTCGGCATCGCGTTGGGGGGCGCGGTCTCGGCCGACGCCACCTACCCCACCCCCGAAGCGCGCCAGGAGCGGTGGGAGCAGCTCCAGAGCGTGCCCATGTTCGCCCTCTTCCAGAGCCGGGCCTTCGCCGCGAGCGCCGAGGCCCTGGTGGCCCAACAGGCGTTCGCCGCCGCCACCATGTGCGCCGCCCTGGGCGCGGTGCTGCTGGTGGTGCGCGGCACCCGTACCGAGGAGGCCTCGGGCCGGAGCGAACTGCTCGGGGGAGCGCCGCTGGGCCGACACGCGGGCCTGGCGGGCGCGCTGACCGTAGCGCTGGGCTCGGCGGCCGTACTGGCGGCCGTCATCGCGGCGGGCCTGCTCGCCCTGGGGCTGCCCGTGGCGGGTTCGGTGGCGCTGGCCCTGGTCACCGCCGCCGCGGCGGGGGTGGGCGCGGGCCTGGCCGCCGTCTCGGTGCAGTGCACCGCCCGCCCGGGGGCCGCGGCGGGGCTGGCCCTGGGCGCGTTCTACGTCATGCACATGGTGCGCGGCACGGGCGCCGCGGCGGGCGGGGGCGCCCTGTGGCTGACGTGGGCGGTGCCCAACGGGTGGCTGGAGAACGTGCGCCCCTTCGCCGACGAGCGGTGGTGGGCCCTGCTCCCGGTCCTGGCCTGGATCGCGCTGACCGTCGGGGCCGCTTTCGCCCTGGCGGAACGGCGCGACCTGGGCTTCGCCCTGTTCTCCCGGCGGGGCGGTCCCGTGCGGGCTGCCCGGTGGCTGCGGTCGGTGCCCGCCCTGGTGTGGCGGCTGCACCGCGGCTCCGTGCTGGTGTGGGCGGCCGCCCTCGCGGTCATGGGACTGGCGATGGGCCGCACCGGTGCGCAGGCCATGGCCGAGTACGCCGACATGCCGTGGGTGCGCGCGATGGCCGCCGAACTCGGTGTGGAGCCCGCCGACACCTTCTTCGTCTACGTCGTCTTCGCCTTCGTGTTCCCCGTGGCGGCCCACGCCGTGCTCACGGCCCTGTGCGTGCGCGCCGAGGAGAACGCGGGAACGGGGGAGCTGCTGCTCGCGGGGCCGACCGGACGGACGGCCTGGGCTCTGGCGCACGCCGCGACGGCCTTCACCGCCCCCGTGGTCCTGCTGGCCGCCCTGGGCGTCGCGGTGGGCCTGGGCGCGGGTCTGGGCGGTGAGCGGGTCTGGTTCGACGTCGGGCGCTTCACCGCGCTGACGTTGTCCCTGGCCCCGGCGGTGTGGGTGGTCGTGGCCGTCACCCTCCTGGCCTACGGGACGGTTCCGCGCGCGTGCGCGGCGGTGGGCTGGGGGTTCCTGGCCCTCGGGATACTGACCGAGATCGCCGTCAAGGTGAACCTGGTGCCGGACGCGGTGTTCACGCTGGTCTCGCCCTTCGCCCACGTCAACCCGTACTACCGGAGGACCTGGGCCTCCTACCCGCTGCTGGCGGCACTGGCCGCGGTGCTCACGGCCGTCGGGCTGTGGGCGCTGCGCCGCCGCGACCTGCCCGCCTGAACGCCACGGGTGACCGCTCGTCCGCCTCCGGGGCTTCCCTGCGCCACGGGAGGTCCCGGTGGCCCCGGTCCGCGGCCTCACCGCGGGGCCGGGGACGCCTCCCCCGCGCGTCGGCCTACGCGCCCTCGATCCGCCGCACGGTGCGCCGCAGCAGGAGCGCCAGCGCGGCGGCCGAGACCAGGACCCCGCCCGCCAGGCACAGCCAGGGCCCCAGCGGTCCGGCGTCGTAACCGGGCAGGGCCAGGGCGGGCCAGGACGGCGGGAGCGGCAGCAGCAGGAGGTTCCAGGGCGCGGGTAGGACCCAGGCCGCCACGGGGGTCAGGGCCAGGAGCGCGCCGATCCCCTTGACCACGACCAGGGCCTCCACCTTGTTGGCGGACAGCGCGGTCATCGACGCCGTCAGCAGCGGCGCCTGGAGAGCAGCGAGCACGAGGGCGACCGCGACCGGCGCGGTCCACCCTGAGATCATGAGCCCGCTCAGGGGCAGGGCCGCGGCGAGCCCGGCCAGGGACAGGACGGTGACCAGGACCGTCCGGTAGCCGAGGTAGGCGGGCACGGACACCGGCGAGGCGCGCAGCACCAGCAGGACGTTCTCGTCGGAGTCCTCGACGGCGCGCAGGCCGCCGACCACCCCGAACATCATGGGCACGTGCAGCAGGACCAGCGCCGCCAGGACCACGGGGGTGTGCGGCGCGAGGTCGAACCCGTAGGAGCCGAGGACGAACTCCGAGGCCGCCGGGAAGGCGAAGCGGATGACCAGCGCCAGCAGGACCGGGGCGCCGAGCATGAGCGGCAGCAGGGGGTCGCGCCCGGTGCCGAAGAGGTCGACGCGGGCGAAGCGCACGATCACCGGGAGGCCGCCGCGCCCGCTGACCGGCCGGGCGGGCCCGGGGCGCGGGTGGACAGGCCCGGTGACCGGCCGGGCGGGCCCGCCCGCGCCCCTGCCGTTCGCGTGCCTCCGGGGAGCGGGAGCCGCTCCGCGCCCGACCGCGCGGGAGGCGGCGACCACCCCGGTCGCCGCCCACGCCACGGCGTAGACGGTGCCCGCGACCAGGGCCGCTGGGGCCGCGTCGGGGGAGCCGGGCGCGGCCCCCAGGCGGATGAGGTCGGCGCC
Organism: Nocardiopsis dassonvillei subsp. dassonvillei DSM 43111; assembly: GCF_000092985.1. GTDB lineage: Bacteria > Actinomycetota > Actinomycetes > Streptosporangiales > Streptosporangiaceae > Nocardiopsis > Nocardiopsis dassonvillei. The sequence goes on along the minus strand of NC_014210.1, from coordinate 2,050,844 downwards.
CGCGGTGGTCGGCACCGCGTACAGGAGCGGGTGCTCCAGGATTCCGCTGACGTGTACGAGGGGGACCAGGACCAGCGGCGCGACGGTGAGCGGGGCCGCCAGGAGGAAGCCCGACAGGTCCCGGGAGCGGGCGCCCACCGCCAGGCACACAGTGAGCAGCAGCAGACAGGTGAGCGCCACCCCGCCCAGGACCGGCGGCAGGGCCTGCGCGAGGTCGGCGAACCGGCCTCGCAGCGCCGCCGCGAGCATCGGCACGGCGATGAGCAGCGTCAGCGCGGTGAGCACCGCGAGCCGGGCCGCCACCCCCTCCCCCGCGCGCAGCGGGGTCACCGTCAGCGCCGAACGCGTTCCCTCGGTGCGTTCGAAGAGCAGCAGGGCCGCGGCGAAGAGCGCGCCGAAGCCCGCCGTGTCGAGGAAGAGCAGGTAGGACGCCACCGTCCCGGCCGCCTCGGCGGGGACCGCGAGCAGGACCAGGGTCCACACGGCGCCGAGGGCGGCGGCCACGGGTACGACGCCGTAGCGCAGCCCGACCCGCGACTCCAGTGCGGTAGCCGCGAGCAGGCGGTTCACAGCCTCTCCCGGGTGACCGTCGCGAAGACCTCGTCCAGCGAGGCCTCACGGGTGTGCAGCGTCTCCACCTCGCCCCGCCTCAGCAGCTCCAGGAGTTCGGCGTCCCCGGTCAGGGCCTCCATCGGCATCTCCCGGGGGGCCTGCCCCCGGACCCGGACCACGAGTCCGGGACGGCCGTGGCGGAGCTTGAAGCCGCGCGGTGTGTCCACGGCGACGATCCGTCCCCCGGCCACGAAGGCGACCCGGTCGCACAGCAGGTCGGCGGTGGCCATGTCGTGCGTGGTGAGGAAGACCGTGCACCCCCGGTCCGCCGCCTCCCGGACGACCTCCCGCAGCAGGGCGGAGCGCACCGGGTCCTGGCCCGAGGTGGGCTCGTCCAGGAAGAGGAGTTCGGGTCTGTTGACCAGCGCCCGGGCCAGGTTGAGCCGCATGCGCATGCCCTTGGACAGGTCGTCGACCCTGCGGTCGGCCGCGTCCGCCAGGTCCACCCGGGCCAGGAGTTCGCCGGGGTCCTCGACGGGTCCGCGGTAGAGGGAGGCGAAGGCGGCGAGGTTCTCGCGGGCGGTGAGCTTGCCGAACCCGGCCGGGAGCTCGAAGCCCACACCCACGCGCTCGAAGTAGTCCGCGCCCCGGTCGCGCAGGGGACGGCCGAGGACGCGCACCTCGCCCTCGTAACGGCGCAGCAGCCGGGTGAGCACCCTCTGGGTGGTGGACTTCCCGGCACCGCTGGGGCCGAGGAAGCCGAAGACCTCGCCGCGGGCCACGGAGAAGCTCATCCCCGCGACCGCGGGCCGGTCGGCGTTCGGGTAGCGGACCAGGAGGTCCTCGACGGTGATGACCTGGTCGGTCATGGGGGGTCCTCAGGATCGGTGGTGGGAGGGTGGGGCGGCGCGCAGGGCGAGGAAGACCCGGTCGACGAGCGCGGGCAGTTCGTCCTGCCCGTCCGAGTCGACCCAGGCGACGACGGCCTCGGACAGCGCCGCCGAACAGGCGGCGGCGACGGCCCTGGTCTCCAGGTCGGGGGGTTCGGTCCCGGGCGGAGCCAGGACGGGTGCGGGGTCCTCGGTTCCGGGCGGAGCCAGGCCGGGGGTTTCGCTTCCAGACGGATCCGGAGCGGGGGCGTCGCTTCCACGCGGATCCGGAGCGGGGACCTCGCTTGCAGGCGAATCCGGACCAGAGGCTCCACTTCCAGGCGGATTCGGGTCGAAGGCCCCACCCCGGGCGGGGGCCAGACCGCGCTCGAAGGCGGTGCTCGCCGAGGCCAGGTTCTCGCCGATACGCGAGCGCAGGGCCGGGATGGACAGTAGGAGGCGGGCCCGGGCCAGCAGCGCCTCCCGGTTGTCCTCGTAGACCCGGCCGAGTCCGACCAGGGTGGCCCGATGGATCCGCTCGACGGCCGGGAGCGTGTCGGGCTGCTCGCGGACCAGCTCCTCCAGCATCGGGTCGTACTCGTCCCGCAGGACCACGTCCTCCTTGGAGGGGAAGCAGCGGAAGAACGTCATGTGCGAGACGCCCGCCTCACGGGCGATCTGGGCGACCGTGGTCGCCTCGTAGCCCTGCCGCTCGAACAGGCGCAGGGCGGCCTCCTGGATGGCGGCCCTGTTGCGCTGCCTGCGGCGCGTGCGCTGGTCCATGTCCGCCCCTCCCCCGACCGGTTCCGACACAAGAAGTGTTACTTGCTAACACAAGTTCGTCAATCCCTTCCGCTGGAGCCCGGAGCCCGTGGAGGCACCGGAGCGGCTCAGCGGGAAGAATGCGCGCATGGGCACATCCAGAACACTCGTGGCGTCCGAGGACATGCACTCCCACCTCGTCGGCCAGTTGAACCTGGCCCTGCGGCGGCCCGGGATGTACGGAGGCGAGACCACCCTGCGCATGCTGGTGGACCACCTGCTGTTCATGGAGCGTGAACCGCGGGCGGGGGCCGAGCACCAGCGGCTTCTGGAGGAACGCGGGGCCTGGTCCCCCACCGGGGTCACCGGAGCCTTCCGGCGGCTTGTCCCGGGCGGCGACTACGAGCACGGCATGGCCTCCGTCCACGCCGAGTTCGCGCACCGGCGCGGCTGGCTGGAACCCGACCGCGTCCTGGACGCCCGGGCCTACGACGCGCTCAGGGGCCGCGTCCGCCGCTGGGCGGAGACCGACCGCCTGTGGACGGGGGTGGTCGCCGAGTTCGGTCCCCCGTCGGTGCTCTTCGGCGGAGGCGGCCCCTTCTCCGGCAAGACGCTGGGCTACCTCACCGAGGACCGGCGTCAGCCCGTGGTGTTCTTCCACCTCTGGAACGGCACCGAACCCGGCGCCGAGCCCTCCTGGCCTCCCGCGCGCCCCGAGCCGGTCCTGCTCGCCGTGCGCTTCGGCGGCGGCCCGTTCCGCGCGGCCTTCACCTTCACCCCCGAGGGGCGGCGGCTCCGCCCCTCGCCCGACGAACACGGCTGTTGACGGCGCCCGGGGGAACCTGGACGCGGCACCCCTGAACACCCGCGCCACGCGGCAGCCGCCAAGGTCGCGACGCCGAGCGCTCCGGGGCCGACCCGGGCACCCCCGCTCCACGCGAGCACGGCGACGCGCACGCGCGATGACCCGGTGGGCTCCGGTCCGGAGCGCCGGACCGGAGCCCACCGCGACCGGTACGACACGGTGACCGCACCGGGTGCCACAGCTGCCGCACGGGGCACGGCGGCACCGGCGTGCGGCTCATCCGGCGGACAGGCGCGGGTCCCCGGACCAGCTCTCGCACCGCACGGTCCCCGAAGCGAAGACGGCCTCCAGTGAGCGCCGCCCGCCGTGCCACCTCTCAGGAATCGACGGTGACCCGGACCCCGTCCGGCTGGAAGGCGACGTACCCGGCGATCTCCGCGACCGCCGGGTAGGGCTCCTCGTACGCCCACACCGCGTCGACCAGCTCCTCACCCTCCCCGACCGCGAGCGTGCGGTAGGTCGCGGTGCCCTTGTAGGGGCAGTGTGTGGTGGTCGCGCTCGGCCGCAGCACCGCGGGGTCCACGTCGGCGAGCGGAACGTAGTGGACCGGCGGGTAGACGGACTCCCGCAGGGTCAGCGCGTCCTCGGTGTCGGCGACGACCCGGTCCCCGACCCGTGCGACGACGCGCGCAGCCGTGGGTTCGACGGTGATCGGGTGGTCGGGTCCGGGTGTCCTGCCCTGTCCTGTCATGGTGATCCTCCCTCTCCCCGCCGAGGCTACTCCGCTCCCGAGGGGGCCCGCGGGTCGGCGACACGCCCCTGCCCCGGGGAACCCGGACACCGCGAAGGCGTCCGTCCCCGGGCCGGGCGATCGTCCGTCCCCGGGGTCAGGCGACCGTCTCGGCCAGCACGGCGGCGAAGGCCGTCAGCCGCGACCCCCGTGCCGCGGTCCGCCAGACCAGCGCCAGCTCCGACGCGGCCAGGCCGGTGACCGGCACGTAGGTCACGTCCGGCCGGCGGTTGTACTCGGCGGCGGCTCCGCACACCAGCAGGGCGCCCCGGCCCGCCGCGACCAGCGACAACCCCTCCTGGAGCGTGACCGCCCCTCCCTCCTGGGGGATGCGCGCCCCGCCCGGGGTCACCCGGGGCGAGTTGACCTGCCGCCAGTACGCGGGCGCCCGTCCGGCCAGCGGGACCAGCCGCACACGGGCCAGCTCCTCCGCGCCGATCTCCTCCCGCCCGGCGAACGGGTGGGAGCTGGACAGGGCCAGGGTCTGCGGCTGCCGGGAGAAGGTCAGGCCCAGGGTCAGGTCGGGTTCCCGCACGGGGGTCAGGACCACGGCCGCGTCCACCCCGCCCTCCCGCACGGCGCCGAAGGGGTCGGCCAGCGGGATCTCCACCAGGTCGACCGCGACCGGGGGGTTGCGCCGCTCGAACACGGTGAGCGCCCGCGCCAGCGGCTCGTAGACGGCCCCCTGGAATCCGATCCGCACCCGTTCGACCGTGGAGCGCGCCCGGGAGCGGGCGTCCTCGAACACGCTGACCAGCGCACCGTAGGACGGGCGCAGGGACTCCAGGAAGTCCGCGCCGAACTCGCTCAGCCGGACGCGGCGGCTGGTGCGCTCCACCAGGCGCGCGCCGACCCGGCCCTCCAGCGAGCGGATCAGCTGGCTGACCCGGCTCTGGGAGACGCGGAGGCGTTCGCCGGTACGGCCGAAGTGGAGTTCCTCGGCCAGCACCAGGAAGCACTCGATCTCGTGGAAGTCGATCTCACGCGCCACGACCGCACCCTTCCGGCGTCGGGCCCGGACGGTCCGGTCCCGGGGGCCGGGATCGATGAGCCCGGCTGATCGAAGTATGAGGGATTCGCCGTTGTTCGGCGACCGGGAGGGCACTTGACTCGGGGCATGTCCACGACCTCGTCTCCCCAGGCCTCTCCACCCGTGCCCTCCCCCGTCCGGGGATGGTCCGCCGTCGTCGCGGTGGCCCTCGGCACCTTCACCGTCGTCACCACCGAAATGCTGCCCGTCGGGCTGCTGACCCCCATGGGCGCCTCCCTGGAGGTCACGGAGGGCACCGCCGGGCTGACCCTGACCGTCACCGGCCTGGTGGCGGCGGCCACCGCGCCCTTCGTCCCGGCCCTCATCGGCCGCGCCGACCGCAAGGGCGTCCTCGTGGCTCTCATGCTCCTGCTCGCCGCCGCCAACCTGCTGTCGGCGTGGGCGCCGAACTTCGCGGTCATGGTCACGGCACGCGTGCTCGTCGGCCTGGGCATGGGCGGTGTCTGGGCGCTGGCGGCGGGGCTCGCGCCCCGGCTGGTGCCCGAGCGGTCGGTGGGGTCGGCGACCGCCGCCGTCTTCAGCGGGATCGCCGTCGCCTCGGTGTTCGGCGTGCCGGTGGGCGCCTACATCGGGGCCCTGACCGACTGGCGCGCCGCCTTCGCGGCCTTCGCGGTGCTGGCCCTGTCCGTCGCGGTCGCCATGGTCGTGCTGCTGCCGCGCCTGCCCTCCGAGCGGGCGGCCCGCCTGAGCGGCGTGACCGGCCTGCTGCGCAACCCCAGGGTGGTCACCGGCCTGCTCCTCGCGGTGCTCCTGGTGACCGGCCACTTCGCCGCCTACACCTACGTCCGCCCCGTCCTGGAGACGACGGCGGGGGTCAGCGCGGGTCTGATCGGCACGATGCTGCTGGTCTACGGCCTGGCCGGTGTCGTCGGCAACTTCGCCTCCGGCCCGCGCGCCGTCCGGGCCCCGCGCGCCACCCTCGTGGTGCTCAGCGCTGCCCTGGGCGGATCGGTGTTCCTCCTCCCCTGGATCGGCGTCACGGTCCTGGGGGCGGGGGTGCTCATGGTCGTGTGGGGTCTGGCCTACGGCGGGGTGTCCGTCAGCGCCCAGACCTGGATGATGCGCGCGGCCCCCGAGGAGCGCGAGGCCGTCTCGTCGCTGTTCGTCGGCGTGTTCAACGGCAGCATCGCGCTGGGCGCGCTGGTGGGCGGCCCGGTCCTGGACGGCGCGGGCGGCACCGCGCTCCTGTGGCTGGCCGCCGCGCTGGCCCTGGGCGCGCTCACCACGGCCCTCCTGGGCCGCGCGCCCGCCCGGACGGCCTGAGCCCCTCCTTCCGGGGCGCGCCCCGCACCACAGAGGAGGGGGGCTCTGCGGACGGCCCGCCTCAGGTCCGGGGCGCGCGCGGAAGGACGTCCTCCAGCAGGGCCTCGAACTCGTCGGCGTCGGGTTTGTGGTCGCTCAGCAGGGTGTGCAGGAGGATGCCGTCGATGACCGCCGCCACGTTCCGCACCCGTACGGGGTCGTCGGTGTAGCACCGCGCGAAGGCCGAGACCGCGGCCAGCCAGCGGTCCGTGGCCTCACGCAGGTGGGGCTGGCGGGCGGCCAGCAGGAACAGCTCGTACTCGGCCAGCAGTCGGCCAGGGTCGGAGGCGACCTTGGACAGCAGCTCGGCCAGGTCGCGTCGGCGGTCGCCCCCCGAGGACATGCGGCGCATCCGCTCGGAGTCCTCGTCCATCACACCGGTCAGGGCCGCGGTCAGCAGGTCTCCCAGGCCGGTGAAGTAGTAGGTGGTGGCGGAGGTGGGCACCCCCGCCTCCTGGGAGACCGTGCGGTGGCTGACCCCGGCGACCCCGTCGCGTTCGATGACGCGCAGGGTGGCCTCGATCAGGGCCTGGCGGCGCTGCTCGCCCTTCAGGCGGCGTCCGTCCGACTGCTTCAACGCTTCTCCTCCGGTTCGGGTCGGGTGGCGCCGCGGGGCGGAGGTCGGCGCGGGCCCCCGGGAGCGCTCACCCGGCGGTACCGGCCGCCTCCTCCGCGGCCTGTTCCTCCTGCGCCCGCTCGGCCCTCGCCTGGGCCCGGGCCAGGAGGGGGGCGAACACCAGGGTCAGGACCAGGGCGAGGGCGCCGGCCGCGACCGCGACGAGGAAGCCGCCCGTGGTGCCGCTCTCCTCCACCGCCAGCCCCGAGGAGAAGGTGCCGATCGCGGTACCGATGGTCAGGCCGGTCAGGGCCCAGGTCATGCCCTCCGTCAGCTTGGACGGCGGTACGGTCCGCTCGATCAGCGTCATCACCAGGATCATCGTGGGGGCGAAGAAGATCCCCGCGAAGAACACGGCCACGGACAGGGTCCAGATGCTACCGACCGCCAGGAAGGGGAGGGTGGTCGCGAACGTCCCGGCCACGGCCACGATCAGCATCATGTGGAGCCGCCAGGGCAGGTCGAGCACCCCGAAGGTCAGCCCGGAGATCGCCGACCCGAGCGCGTAGGCCGACAGCACGACGCCGGTGGCGCTGGTCACGCCGAGCGACTCGGCGAAGGCCACCGCGACCACGTCCACCGAGCCGACGATGACGCCTCCCGCGAGCAGGGTCAGCACCAGGACCAGGAGGGCGCCGCTGAGCGCGCCCGCGCCCTTGGTCCCGGACGCCTCGGGAGCCTGGAGCGGCGGCTCCGTACCGCGCTGGGCCACGAACAGGGTGACGCCCAGGGCCAGGAAGGCGGCCGCGGCCAGCGGACCGGCCTGGGCGAAGGCCATGGTGCTCAGCACCACCGACAGCGCCGGGCCGGTGATGAAGGTGAGTTCGTCGGCCACGGACTCGAAGGAGTAGGCGGTGTGCAGCCGGGGCGAGCCGCGCAGCAGCTCGGTCCAGCGCGCGCGGGACATCGCGGACATGTTCGGCATGGTCCCGGCGGGGACCGCGAACGCGAAGAGCGTCCAGTACGGCGCGTCGAACCGCACGCACAGCAGCATCAGGAGCAGGGACGCGACGCTGACGGCGGCCGCGGGGGGCAGGACGCGGCGCTGTCCGTGGCGGTCGGCCAGACGCGAGACCTGCGGGGTGATCAGCGCCATGGACAGGGTGAAGGCGGCGGCCACCGCGCCCGCCAGGGCGTAGCTGCCGTGGGTGGTGGAGAGCATCGTGATGATGCCGATGTTGGTCATGGCCACGGGCATGCGCCCGATGAGCCCGGCGACGGTGAAGCCCTTGGCTCCACGCACCGCGAAGATCTGCGCGTACGGATTGGGCATGGCGTGGGGGTCCTTCCGCGTGTGGGGGGTTCGTGACGGGAACGCCCCAACCCAAAAAACTGGGACGCCCGTCCCAATTTCTACCCGGCGCCGCCCGCGCGCAAGCCAAAGTGACGCACGCCACCTGATCTTCCGCCGCGACGCGGCGGCCCCCGCGCCGGGCGCGGTCCCGGGCGGCGGCCGGTCCGTCCGGGCCGCAAGGGGGACGGGGCCCCAGGGGGGACGGGGGCCGCAGGGGGGACGGGGGCCGCAGGGGTCTGACCCGCTCCGGGAACCGCCCGCCCGGAGGGCACCGACGAAAGTCGGTCGGCGCACCGACCAAAGCGACGCCGCTCTCCTGGGCGTGCCGCCTTAGGAGACGACACGGTGGGTTCTCCAGAGGGATGCCTCCCCCCGGGTCACGCACCTAGCGTGGTGTTCGTCCCCGCGGGGGCGCCCGGCCGGCCCGCACCGACGGACCGCCGGGAGCCCGTCCGTCCGCGGATCCACCGCGGCCGGTCAGGGGACACGACGCCCGACCCCGGACCTCGAAAGGGAACCACATGTCACTCCTGGCGCTGAACGACTCGGGCCTCCTCACCACCGTGCTCCCGATCCTGCTGCTGGTCGGGGTCGCGGTGGTGTCCCTGGTGGCGGTCGTGCTGATCATCGCGGCGGTGTTCAGCATCCTCACGTCGCGGGTGGACGGGGCGATGAAGGTCGTCTGGCTCATCTTCGTCTGTATCGCGCCCCTGATCGGGGCCGTCCTGTGGTTCCTCGTCGGGCGCAACCGCGTTCCCTACTGATCAAGGTTCCCGGGACGCGGAGGGCGCGGCGCGCACGCGTCCCCCGCCGACCGCGTCCCCAGCCGATCGCGGGCCCGGCCCGGAGCCGGGTCGGGGGCCGCTCCCCCGACACCCGGCCCTGGAGCCGGAACCCCCCGCCCGGTGCGGCGCCCTCGTCGCCATCCCCCGCGGGCGCCGACGGGACGGCGGACGTGGCCGGGCCCGGTCAGGGGTTCACCGTCCGCCGAGGTGGCGGGCGAGGAAGCGGTCGATGGCGCCGAACATGGTGATCAGGTTCTCCGGGTTGACGATGGCGTGCCCCTCGTCGTCGAAGACCAGGTACTCCACGTCCACGCCGCGCCCGCGCACCGACGCGACGATGTTGTCGGACTCGGCCTTGACCACGCGGGCGTCGTTGGCCCCCTGGACGACCATCAGCGGCGCGGCGATCCGGTCCACCCTGCTGATCGGTGAGCGGGCCAGCATGTCGGCCTCCTGCTCGGGGACGGCCGGGTCGCCCACGTAGCGGTACCAGTTGTTGACCAGCGCGGGTCGCACGAACGCGGGCTGGGTCCGCATGAAGTTGGCCAGGTCGGAGATGCCGACGACGTCGACGGCGGCGGCGAAGCGGTCGGGGGTGAAGGCCGCCCCGACCAGCGCGGCGTAGCCGCCGTAGGAGCCGCCCAGGATCGCCACCCGGTCCGGGTCGGCGTAGCCCTGCTCCACAGCCCAGTCCACGGCGTCGATGAGGTCGTCGTGCATCTTCCCGGCGAACTCGCCGATCGCCGCCTTCATGTGGGCCTTGCCGAACCCGCTGGAGCCGCGGAAGTTGACCTGGAGCACCGCGTAGCCCCGGTTGGCCCACAGCTGCGCGGAACCGTTGAACCCCCAGTTGTCGCGGGCCCAGGGACCGCCGTGCACCATCAGCACCATCGGCAGGTTCTCGGGTTCGACACCCACCGGCAGGGTCAGGTACGAGGGCAGTTCCAGCCCGTCGCGCGCGGTGATGGTGACCGGCCGCATGGGGGCCATCGCGTCGGGGTCCAGGTGCGGGTGGGCGCGGAACAGCAGCCGGGACTCCCCGGTGGAGTGGTCGTAGAACCAGGTCACACCCGGGTCCCGGTCGTGGGTGAAGCCCACGACCCACCGCCGCCCGCCGTCGTCGCAGGAGATCGCTGCCAGGTCGCCCTCGGACAGCTTCTCCAGGTTCGCCAGCACCTCGGCGAAGTGCGGATCCAGGGCGTGGACGACCTGGCGCTCACCCGTGTAGCGCACGCCCAGCAGCTCGCCCCGCCGGTCCCGGATCAGCGGCGGGGGAAAGGTGGGGAAGACCTGTGCGCGCGTGTCGATGTCGAAGGTCGGGTGGCTGTCCACCTCGGTCTCCTCACCCGTGGACAGGTCGGCTCGCACCAGGCGGGTGCGGTCGGTGCCCTTGCTGGAGCCGATCCACATCCCGGTCCCGTCCGGGGTGACCTGGGTGGGGAAGACTCCCACCGGGTAGTCGGCGCCCTCGTGGACCAGGACCGGGTGCAGGGCGCCCGTTTCGGGGTCGCGGCGGGAGACCTCGAAGTCGCCGTCGGCGTTGAGGGAGCTGGTGAACAGCTCCCCCTCGCGGCCCTGGAACCAGGTCCCCGTGGCGCCGGGGCTCTGGGCCAGCATGGTGAGCCCGCCGGTGGCCACGTCGAGTTCGTGCAGGTCGAACTCGGCGGCGTCGCGGGCGTTGAGCAGGACGGTCATCCTCCCCGGCCTTCCCCGGGAGGGCTCGAAGCCCACCACCCGGGCGCCGGGGAAGGGGGTCAGGTCCACGGCGGTGGGCTCGGGGGCCTCCAGGTCGACCCGGAACAGGTGCCAGTTCTCGTCGCCGCCGCTGTCCTGGAGGTAGAGCAGCCAGCGCGGGTCCTCGGTCCACTGGTAGCTCTGCACGCTGCGGACCTCGTCGGCGGTCACGCAGCGCGGTTCGCCGTCGAAGTCCCCGGACGGGGTGAGGTCCTGGACCCAGACGTTGAGCCGGTCCCTCCACGGAGCCAGGTAGGCGATCCGCGCGCCGTCCGGCGAGATCGTCGCACCGGCGCGCTCCGGCGAACCGAAGAAGTCCTCGACCGAGATCCTCGCGGGCAGTGCCATGTCGTTCCTTTCGTCGGTGTTCGGTGACGGGAGCCGCGGATCGGGAGGGCCGTGCCCCCGCGTCCGTCCGCGGCTCCGCGGCGTCGGCTGGAATCCGTCTTTCGGTGTTCTTCCGGCTCCGCGGTGCCACCGCTGACACCGCGTCATCAGTCGGAGCGGAGGAAAGTCATGCCGGGGCGGTGGCGCCGCCCCGTCGCGGGAGCGCGCCACGGCCCCGCGTCACGGCTTGCGGTAGGTCAGCCTCCGCAGCAGGATCTCCGCCGGTCCGCGCCTGCCCGCGCGGTCGAGCCGGAACGCCGCCGCGACGGTCAGCAGCCAGGTGCCCACGGCCACCAGCACCGCCGACCAGCTGGACAGGTGCACGCCCAGGCCCAGGCCCCAGGCGGCCAGGAACGGGGCGAAGGCCACCGACTGGGCCAGGTAGCCGCTCAGGGAGCGCCGCCCCAGGGACACCAGGGCCCGGACCGGCAGGGACCGCTGGGCCCCCCGGGCGGAGAGCCGGTGCGCGAGGAGCCCGAAGAGCGCGGCGTAGCCCACCCCGGTGAAGATCCCGGTGTAGAAGTGCACCGAGGAGACCGCCGAGATGTGGGTGGCGTCCAGGACGCCCACGTGCTGGAGGCCCAGCACCGCTCCGGCGGCCCACCCCACGGCGATGCCCAGGACCGCGACCCGGCGCAGCAGCGTCAGGTGTCGCGCCGGGTCCTCCAGGAACCGGTGCCGCGCCGCGAGCAGGCCGATCAGGAACACCGTCGGCAGGGCCAGGGTGAACAGGCCGGAGAAGAGCCCGAAGAACCAGGCCGGGAGGCGGAACACGGCGGAGAGCAGGTAGCTCGTCTCGGCGATGCTGGCCCTTTGCATGTCGGTCGCCGCGGCCGTGGACACCGCGTCCGGCGCCAGCAGGACCGAGGCCGCCGAGACGGCGGTGACCAGGGCGCCCAGGGCCAGCAGGACGGACAGCCAGATCTTGAGGGTGCGGTCGCTGCGGTTGAGGAACAGCGGCACCATGATGAGCCCGATCAGGCCGTAGGTGCCCAGGATGTCGCCCTGCCACAGCAGGGCGGCGTGGACCGCGCCGAAGACGAGCATCCACAGGTGGCGCCTGCGCAGGAGCCCGCGGGCCTCCTTCTCACCGGTGCCGCGCGCCCTCTGCCGGCGGTACATCTGCCCGATGCCGTAGGCGAAGAGGAAGCCGAACATCGTGTGCGTGCGGGCGTCCACGACGACGATCGTCATGAACTGCGCGGCCCTGTCCGCCAGGTTGCCGTCGACGGGGTGCAGCATGGCCAGGCCGGTGGGCGCCTGGTACAGGAACCACGGCACGTGGGCCAGCGCGATCAGCAGCAGCATCATGCCGCGGGCGAGGTCCGGGGCCAGGGCCCGTTCGGCCACCGGCGTCGAACCCGCCGGGGCCCGGGTGTCGGCGGCGGCTGCGGGCGGGTCTCCGGGGACGGAGGGCGGGCCTTCGGCGCGGTCGGTCGTCATGGTGACGGGCTCCAGAGGGTCTTCGCGGCGATCGGTCTGCGTTCGGGGGACTGTCTCCATTGCAGCCGTCGCCGCGCTCCGGCGGCAGTGGGACCACGTCACCACCCGGCCGTGACGTTTGTCGGGTCCAGGTCATGACGCGGCGTCACTGGTGCGCGCGGCGGAGCCGGAAGGATACTGGGGGCGCACCCGGCGCCCACTCGCGCGGACGCGGGCCTCCCGCTTCCGAGGAGGGCGGCGCACCCGCGCTCCGCCCGGCCCCTGCGGCCCGGGCGCCGCCGCTCCGGCGGCGGAGGGGCCGAGGCGAAGGACCGTGCGCGGTGGACACGAACCTGGAAGGGACACGCGTGACTTCGGAGAAGACCGAGGAGACGCAGGGACGGCTGCGCAAGCTCCACGTGGACCTCATCACCGGCGCGGTCTCCGCCGTCGGAGCGCTGCTGGTGGCGGTGAACGCCAGCTCGTGGCAGGACGCGATCCTCATGGCCGTGAGCCTGGCCGCGACCCTGCTGGTCGTCAGCCGGTGGCACGTGGGCCGCCTCTCCCGGGCCACGCTCGCCGGCCTGGTCGTCACCGCGCTCCTGTGGCTGTTCGGCATGCTCCTGGTGGACGTCTCCATGCCCGCCTACGGGTTCGCCATCGTGGCCACCATCATCATCCTCGACCTGCCGCGCCACCAGCGGGCGGCGACGGCGGGGATCGCCGCCTTCGCCGCGGCCGGGCTCACGGCGAAACTGGTGGTGTTGCGCGAGGGCGTGGTCGACTTCCTGCTCCAGTACGTGGTCGCCTCGGCGGGCGTCGCCCTGGGAGGGGTCGTCCTCACGATCCTCGTCCACGCGATGCACGGCCTCATCGCGGAGTTGGCGGCGGCGCGTGAACGGGAGGCCGAGCTGGCCGTGGCCCAGGAGCGCATGCGCTTCGCCAGCGACCTGCACGACATCCAGGGCCACACCCTGCACGTGGTCAAACTCAAGACCGCGCTGGCCCGCAAACTGGTGCGCGCCGACCCCGACCGCGCCGAGGAGGAACTGGGCGAGATCCAGGCCCTGGTCGGCGACACCATCACCCAGACCCGCGAACTGGCCCACGCCCAACGTCGCCTGAACCTGTCCGCGGAGCTGGAGAACGCCAAGAACCTCTTCGAGGCCGCCGAGATCGACGTGCACATGGACCGCGAGGCCGAGGTGGCCCCGGGCGCGGGCGAGCTGCTGGGCCAGGTGCTGCGCGAGACCACCACCAACATCCTGCGCCACGCCCAGGCCAGGCGGGTGCGCATCACCCTGACCGAGACCGGCATCACCATCGTCAACGACGGCGCCGCCGAGGAACCGCCCACCCGGCTGCGGGGGCTGGCCACCCTGCGCGAACGGGTGGCCGACAGCGGCGGCGAACTGACGGTCCGGCACGACGAGGGCCGGTTCACGACCGCCGCGGAGTTCCCGCACCTGGCCCCCGTGCCGGGCCCGGAGAACACCGCGCGCGGGTGAGCGCTCCGCCCCGGGCCGCCCTGCCCCCGGCGCCCAGGCGGATCAGACCACGACCTCCCTGCACACGTCGACGAAGGCCTCCATCCGCCGCACCGGCTTGCGCCCCGCGAGCCGCATGACCTCGATCCCGAGCCCCTCGGACCGGATGTCGAGTTCCCTGGTCGCGTAGGGCAGGTCCTCGTAGCTGCGCTCCAGCACGGTGCGCTGGGTGAGCAGGGCGTTGCCCAGGCCGCGGGCCACCAGGGCGCGCACCATCTCGAAGCTCGTGGTGCGAAAGCGCACGTTGGGCGTCAGCCCCGCCCTGTCGAACAGGCCGAGGAAGTAGTCGCCGCCGGGCGGCAGGTCGAAGAGGATCAGCGGCTCGACCGCCAGGTCCGCCAGGGTCAGCTCCCCCTTCGCGCTCAGGGGTCCGTCCACGGGGGTGAGCGCGTAGGGGGGATCGGACCGCAGCCACTGCGAGGCCACGCCGACCGCCGGGCGGACGCTCGCCAGCTCGTAGTGGTAGGTGATCGCCAGGTCGATGCGGGAGTTGAGCAGGTCGTCCAGGAGGGTTCCGTGGGAGGCCTCGACGAACGAGAGCCGCACCTGCGGATACCGGCGCGAGAACTCCGCGATGACCCTCGGCAGCAGGATCGGCGCGATGGTCGCGTAGCAGCCGATGGTGAGGTCCCCCTCGACCTCCTCCCTCTCCCGGCTGGCGGTCTCCCGGAGCTGTTCGAGGCTGGCCCGCACGTCGTCGGCCACGGCCAGGGCGCGCTGCCCCGACGCGGTGGGGCGCATCCCCTTCGGAGAGCGGACGAAGAGGGTGACCCCCAGCGCGGCCTCCAGATCGGACAACGCCGTCGAGACCGTCGACTGCGAGACGAACAGCTCCCGCGCCGCCGCCGTCACCGACCCGAGCCTGGCTATGGCCCTCAGGTACTCCAGCTGCCGCAGGCTCACGTCGCCCATCGGTCCGGCCCTCCCTTCGGAGCTATCGCTTTTTCCGAAGGAGATCTTCGGAACTATGTGTTTTACAGATCCTAGGCCCCGCCTGGATAGTGGTGACCCATGACACAGGCAGGTCGGATACCGACGGCGCCGTGGGCCCCACCCCGCTCCCGCCAGGCGTTCGAGACCACACTCCCGCGAACGAGCGGCCTCCTGACCATGCACAGGGACGCCCCGACCGGGGAGGCCGCCGCGGCCTCCCCGACCCCGGTGCGCGCCAGGACGAGACCCCAGGAGAAGAGATGACGAGCGAGGTCGCGGAGCAGGTCGACGAGAAGGACCTGCGGCGGGGTGTGTTCGCCGGGGCGGTGGGCGTCTTCGTCCACTGGTTCGACTGGGCCGTCTACGCCTACCTGGCCACCACCATGGCGCAGGTGTTCTTCCCCGAGCAGGACGGCACCACCGCCCTGCTGTCGGTCTTCGCGGTCTTCGCCGTGGCGTTCTTCGTGCGTCCGCTCGGCTCGGTGCTCTTCGGCCACCTCGGCGACCGCTTCGGGCGCAAGACCACGCTGTCGATCGTCATCATCTCGATGGCGGCGGGCACGCTCATGCTCGGGCTGCTGCCCAGCTACGAGTCCGTCGGCATCCTCGCGCCGATCCTGCTGGTGGTCGCCCGCATCATCCAGGGGCTCGCCGCGGGCGGGGAGTTCGGCTCGGCCGCCGCCTTCCTCGCGGAGTTCTCGCCGCCCAAGCGCCGCGGGTTCGGGTGCTCCTGGATCGAGTTCGGCTCGGTCGGCGGGTTCCTGTGCGCGTCGTTCGCCGTGTGGGCCCTGCACGCGTCCTTCCCGGCCGAGGTCGTCCTCGACTGGGCGTGGCGGATCCCCTTCCTGCTGACGGTGCCCATGGCCGCGGTGGGCCTCTACATCCGCCTGCGCATCGAGGACACGCCCGAGTACCGCGCGCTGGAGGACATGAACAACGTCCCGAGCCAGCCCGTCGTCGAGGTGTTCCGCTCCAACGGCAGGCAGTTCCTCCAGACGGTCGGCATCGAGACCTTCATGAACTCCACCTTCTACATCGTCCTGGTGTACCTGATCACCTACCAGGAGGAGATCGTGGGGGTGCCCGCCGACCGGGCGGCCCTGCTCTCCGCGGTGGCCTCGGTCGTCGCCATGGGGATCATCCCGCTCTCGGGCAGGATCTCGGACCGCGTGGGCCGCAAGCCGGTGCTCTACACCGCCGCCGCGCTGCTGATCGCGGCCTCCGTGCCGCTGTTCTGGCTGATGCAGGTGCAGACCTCGTGGGCGGCGTTCGCCGCGACCTTCGGCCTCGCCGCGATCCTGGCGGTCATCCTGGGCACCCACGCGTCCGCCGTGGCGGAGCTGTTCCCGACCCGGACCCGGCAGAGCGGGCTGTCGATGGCCTACAGCGTCGCCGGGGCGTTCTTCGCGGGAACCCTGCCGTACCTGATGACCTGGCTGATCTCCCTCACCGGCAGCAGCATGGTCCCCGCCTTCACCATGGTCGTGATCGGCGTCATCGGCGCGGTCACACTGCGCACCATGCCCGAGACCAGCGGCTCCGACCTGCTGCACGAGAGCGACCGGGCCTCTCGCTGAACCCTTCCCCCACCCGTCCGGGTCCGGCCGCGGCCGGACCCGGGGGACGGCGTCCGCGCGGCCGGGGAGGCACGCGGGGCGCACCCGTCCCGAACACACGCGTTGACCAGAGCCTGGAGGCTGTGCATGTCACTGGAAGAGATCGAGGTCGTCGTCGTCGGAGGGGGGCAGGCCGGGATCGCGATGAGCGAGCACCTCAGCGACCGCAGGGTGCCCCACGTCGTCCTGGAGAGGAGCCGCGTCGCCGAGCGCTGGCGCTCGGAGCGGTGGGACTCGCTGGTCACGAACGGGCCCGTCTGGCACGACCGGTTCCCCGGCCTGGAGTTCACCGGCCTGGACCCCGAGGACTTCGCCTCCAAGGACGGCGTCGCGGACTACCTGGCGACCTACGCCGAGAAGATCGGCGCGCCGATCCGGTGCGGGGTCGAGGTGACCTCGGTGCGACGCAACACCGGACGCCGGGGGTTCCGGGTCCGGACCTCGGACGGTGACATCGACGCCCGCTACGTCGTGGCCGCCACCGGCCCGTTCCAGCGGCCGGTCGTCCCCCCGCTCATCCCCGAGGACTCGGGTTTGGTCCAGCTCCACTCCAGCGCCTACCGCAACCCCGCGCAACTGCCCGAGGGCGGCGTGCTCGTGGTCGGGTCGGGCTCCTCGGGGGTCCAGATCGCCGACGAACTCCGCGCCAGCGGCCGACGGGTGTACCTGTCCGTCGGTCCGCACGACCGCCCGCCGCGCCGGTACCGGGGGCACGACTTCGTCTGGTGGCTGGGCGTCCTCGGCAAGTGGGAGGCCTCGGCCCCCGCGCGGGGCGCCGAGCACGTCACGATCGCGGTCAGCGGCGCGCACGGCGGCCACACCGTGGACTTCCGGGCCCTGGCTCAGCGCGGCATCACGCTGGTCGGCCGGACGGAGTCCTTCGACGCCGGAACCGTCCGCTTCGCGCCCGACCTGCGGGACAACATCGCCCGCGGCGACGCCAACTACCTGTCGCTGCTGGACGAGGCCGACGCCTACGTCGAACGCAACGGACTCGACCTGCCCGAGGAGCCCGGGGCCCGCGTCCTGGGCGCCTACCCGGAGTCGGTGACCGACCCCCTCCGCGAACTCGACCTCGCCGCCGCCGGGGTCCGGACCGTCCTGTGGGCGACCGGCTTCACCGCCGACTACGGCTGGCTGCGGGTGGACGCCTTCGACGAGAACGGCAGGCCCCGGCACCAGCGCGGGGTCTCCTCCGAGCCCGGCGTCTACTTCATGGGGCTGCCGTGGCAGTCCCGCCGCGGTTCGAGCTTCATCTGGGGGGCCTGGCACGACGCCAAGTACGTGGCCGACCAGATCTGCATCCAGCGCGGCTACATGGAACACCACGACGCGCACCCGCACCCGTCCCACACCCAGGGGTGATCACACCATGACCACGCACACGCGCATCCGCAAGTTCAACACCAGGGACACCTACCCCGAGCAGAACCTCGACAACGACCTGTGCCAGGCGGTGGTGGCCGGAGGGGTCGTGTACCTGCGCGGCCAGATCGGCCAGGACCTGGACACCCGCGAGTCCGTGGGCGTCGGCGACGTCCGCGCGCAGACCGAGAAGGCCATGGCCAACATCGACCTCCTGCTCAGGGAGGCGGGCAGCGGTCTGGAGGACATCGTGAAGGTGACCGTCTACCTCACCGACCCGCGCTACCGCGAGGAGGTCTACCGCGAGATGGGGCGCTGGCTGAAGGGGGTCCACCCGGTCTCCACGGGCATCGTCGTCCAGGCCCTGGCCCGGCCCGAATGGCTCGTGGAGATCGACGCGACCGCCGTGATCTCGGGAGGCGACAAGTGACCTTCTCCATCGCGGCCCACCAGGACGGCAGGTTCGGCGTCGCCGCGTCCTCGTCCTCCCCCGCCGTCGCCGCGCGGGTCGTCCACCTGCGCGACTCCGTCGGCGCGGTCGCCTCGCAGAACATCACCGACCCGCGGCTGGGAACGGCGCTGCTGGACCGGCTCGCCGAGGGCGCGAGCCCCCGAGCGGCGCTCGACGCCGTGACCGCCACCGCACCGGACATCGCCTACCGGCAGCTCACGGTGGTGGACGCCTCCGGCGCCGCGGCCACGTTCAGCGGCGGCCTCACCCTCGGCGTCCACGGCGAGGCCACCGGCCCCCACTGCGCCGCCGCCGGGAACATGCTCTCGGACCCGGGCGTCCCCGCGGCCATGTGCGAGGCCTTCGCCTCGGCCCGGGGGGAGCTGGAGGAACGCCTGCTCACCGCCCTGGCCGCGGGCCTGGCCGCCGGAGGCGAGGCCGGACCGGTCTACTCCGCGGGGCTGTCCACCGTGTCCGCGCACGGCTGGCGCGACACGGACCTGCGCGTGGACTGGCGCGAGGACCCGATCGGGGAGTTGGGCGAACTGCTCAAGGTCTGGCTCCCCCAGCGCGACGACTACGTCCGGCGCGGCCTGGAACCGGCCGCCTCACCGGGATACGGGGTGCCGGGCGATGACCGCTGAACCCGGCGCGCCCGAACACGGCGCGCTGCCGAGCGCCGCGGAGCACCTGCCAGAGCTGGTCTCCTACTCCGAGGCGCTGCACGCCCACCCCGAGACCGCCTGGGAGGAGCACCGCGCGGCGCGGTGGACGGCGGAGCTGCTGGAGCGGTTCGGTTTCACCGTCGAGAACGCCTACCTCGGCTTTCCCACCGCGCTGCACGCCACCTACGGGTCCGGTCGGCGCCGGGTCGGCTTCGTCGTGGAGTACGATGCGCTGCCCGGTCTGGGCCACGCCTGCGGGCACAACCTGATCGCCGCGATGTCGGCGGGCGCGGCGATCGCGCTACGCCCCTGGGCGGACCGGCTCGACCTGCGTATCGACGTGATCGCCGCCCCGGCCGAGGAGGGCGGCGGCGGCAAGATCGAACTGCTGGACGCCGGAGCCTTCCGGGACCTGGACCTGGCGCTGATGGCCCACCCCGGACCGGTGGACGCGCCGCGGGCCGAGCCCTACGCCGTCGCCCACGACCACGTCCGCTTCACCGGCCGGTCGGCCCACGCCGCCGCCTACCCGCACGAGGGCCGCAACGCCAACGACGCCTTCGTGGTCGCCCAGGTGGCCCTCGGCCTGCTGCGCCAGCAGCTCCCGCCGGGCACCCGCGTCCACGGCATCCAGACGGTGGGAGGGCAGGCGCCCAACGCCATCCCCGCGGTGACCGAGGGCCGCTGGTACACCCGTGCCGAGAGCCTGGAGCAGCTGGAGCCGTTGCGCCGCCGGGTGGAACAGTGCTTCCGGGCCGGAGCGCTGGCGACCGACACCGCCCTGGAGTTCACCCCGGAGTCGCAGCCCTACTCGGAGTTCCGTACGGACGAGCGCGCCCTGGAGATCTACACGCGCCACGCCCTGGCGCTCGGGCGGCGGTTCGACGCGCCACCCGAACACCAGACGATGAACCGCGCCTCGACCGACATGGGCAACGTCTCCCAGCACGTTGCGGCCATCCACCCCTACATCGGCCTGGGCTGCTTCCCGGTCAGCAACCACCAGCCCGAGTTCGCCGCCGTCTGCGTCGGGGAGGCAGCCAACGGGGTCGTCTCCGACGGCGCCACGCTGCTCGCCCGCACGGCGCACGAGTACTTCGCCGCCCCGGCGTCGGAGTCCGGCCCCCTCCGGGCCGACTGACCCGGGGCGGGTTCAGTCGATCGCCCTGATCACGCGGGCGGGGACTCCCCCGACCAGGGTGCGGGCGGGGACGTCGCGGGTGACCACCGCGCCCGCGGCGACCACGGATCCGGCGCCGATGGTCACCCCCTGCGTGACCACGGCGGCCGCTCCGATCCAGACGTCGTCCTCGATGACGATGGGGGCGAAGGAGAGGTACTCGCGGCGCTCGGCGAGGGGCAGGGGGTGCCCGCCGGTGATGAGGCTGACCCTCGGCGCGATCATGACCCGGTTGCCGACGCGGATGCCGCCCCTGTCCATGAACGTGCAGCCCTGGTTGACGAAGACGTCCTCCCCGAACGCCGTGTTGAGCCCGTACTCGGTGAAGAACGGCGGATAGATCGTCACCGACTCCGGAAGAGGGCCGCCGAACACAACGGAAAGTAGTTCGGCGCGGCCCTCGCCGTCGCTGAACGGCAGCACGTTCAGACGGGACGTCGCGTCGGTCACCTCCGCGATGCGCTCCGCGTGACGTGCGAACTCGGGCGTTTGGACGTACATGACCTGCTCTGTGCGTGTGGACATGCGCTGATCCCACCACCCGGCGGAACGCGTGGTCAAACAACCGCACGATCCACCGGACACAACCAGAGGTTGTGCAAGTAGGCTGGGGCCGTGGATGTCGAAGCGCTGCGCACGTTCGTGGCCGTCGCCCGGACCGGCCAGTTCCAGGCCGCGGCGGACGAGCTCGGGATCAGCCAGCAGGCGGTCTCCAAGCGGATCGCGGCCCTGGAGCGACACCTGGGGGCCGCGCTCCTGGTGCGGACCTCCCGGGGCTCCAGACCGAGCCTGGACGGGCAGGTCCTCCTGCCGCACGCCCGGAGGGCCCTCGCCGCCCTGGAGCAGGCCGAGCGGGCCGTGCGCCCCGGCAGCCGACCCCTGCGCGTGGACGTGCTCAACCGGCGCATCGCCCCGGCCCAGGCCGTCTACCGGTTCTACCGCTCCCACCCCGGGATGGACCTGGACGCGGTCACGCTGGGCGGCGAGAACGCCGTCCAGGCCGCCCATGCGGTGCTCGAAGGAACCGTCGACGCGTCCTTCCGCGCCCTGGCGGCCGAGCGGGTCCCGGCCGGGATCAGCGCCGAACGGCTCCTGGACGTACCCCTGGAACTCCTGGTCGGGCCCACCCACCCGCTGGCGGACGCACCCGAGGTCAGGCCCGCGGACCTGGCCGGTCACCGGATCTGGATCCCCGGGATCAGGCCCGGCACGGAGTGGGCGGAGTTCTACCGGGCGCTGTCGGAGGCCTTCGGTCTGAGCATCGACGCGCTCGGCCCCGACTTCGGCGACGAGGCCCTGATGGACGCGCTGGCCGACTCCGCCTCCCTGGCCACCCTCGTCGGCGGCGGGGACCGGTACCTGTGGCCCCAGGGCCACGACCTGCGGCGCGTCCCCCTGCGCGACCCGACGCCGGTCTACCCGCACGTGCTGCTGTCCCGCAGCGGGGAGCGGCACCCCGTGCTGACCGCGCTGCGCGAGTACCTGCGCACCTCGGGCCCGCGGACCCCGGATGACGTGTGGACCCCGGACTGGGTGGTCCGCCGGACGGACGGGTGATCCGGTCGCCCGCCCGCTCCGCCTACGGCGGGAGGTCGGCGGAGGATCGTTGGCGAGGGCGCGGCCCCGCGACCTCCACGGAAGGCGATCGGCGGCAGAAGGGCTCCGGGAGTGCGGCCCCGCTCCGTCTACGGCAGGAGGTCGGCGGGAACGCGGCCCCGGTCTCCACGGAAGGCCATCGGCGGCCCGGGTTCGGTCCGGAGCGCGACCGCTCGCGGGACACGCCCGGCGGAGCCCGCACGACCCGTCGCCTCGCGTTACGCGGGCGCGGGTGGGAACTTAGTCCCATGAGCACCATCGACCACACCATCACCCTCGCCGCCGCCCACGGCCTGCACCTGTCCGCGCGGGACGCCACGGTGAACGAGGCGGGCCTGGACTACCGCGTCGTCATGGCCCGCGACGCGACCGGCCGGAGGTGGGTGCTGCGCGTACCCCGCCGCGCCGACGTCTCCGAGGGCATGGCCGCCGAGACGCGCGTCCTCGGCCTGGTCGCCCCGGTCCTGGCCGAGGACGGCGTCGCGGTCCCCGACTGGCGGGTCCGCTCCCCCGAGCTGATCGCCTACCCGGCCCTGCCCGGCGCCCCGGGCCTGACCCTGACCGACGCCGGGGAGCCCGTCTGGCACATGGACCCCGCCAGCCCCGACTACGCCGAGCGTCTGGGGCGCCTGCTGGCCCGTCTGCACTCGATCTCCCCGGAGCGGGCCGAGGCGGCGGGCGTCGAGGTCCGTACCCCGGCCCGGGTACGTCAGGCGTGGCGGGACGACATCGCCCGCGTGAGCGAGGCCTTCACCGTCTCCCCCGCCCTGACCGAGGCATGGAGGGCGTGGCTCGACGACGACACCTGCTGGCCCGAGCGGACCGTCATGACCCACGGCGAGATCTACCCCGCGCACGTGCTGCTCGACGAGGAGGGCGCGGTCACCGGGGTCCTGGACTGGACGACCGCCCGCGTGGACGACCCCGCACGCGACCTGTCCGCCCAGTACGGCGCCGCGGGCGAAGAGATGCTGCGGGCCACCCTCACCGCCTACGAGCGGGCGGGCGGGCACGTCCACCCCGGCCTGGCGGCGCAGGCCAGGCACCTGTGGGACGCCTCCCCGATCGGGTACGCCCTGTACGCGCTGACCACCGGCGCCGAGGCCGACCTGGCCGCCGCGGCGGCGGTGCTGGACCCTCAAGGCTGACGCGCCGCCCGGAGCGGGAGGGCACGCCCTCGTCGTTCCCGGAGAAGACCGCGCTGAGGCGAGGGCCCGGCCCCGGGTCAGCGCGGTGGAGTCTCCTGGACCCAGGCACGGGCGTCCAGGCACAGAGCGTCGCCGTCCACCGTGAAGGTCTCCCGCCCGCCCCCGTCCCGGTCCACGCGGGCGCGACCGGTCCCGTCGAAGGCCGGGGTCCGCACCCGGAGCCGGACGGGGTCGGTCGCGGTCAGGACGCGCATCCGCCACGGCCCGTCCCCGTCCTGGCCGGGAACGGCCAGGTGCACCATGGCACCGGCTTCGCGACGGACGCGCCCGTCGGTGTGCTCGGCCGTGTAGGAGACCATGCGCAACGGGGCCCGTTCCGGAAAGTCGGTGACCTCCTCGGGGGCGACGGAAACGGGCGGGGTCTCTCCCCGCGCGAGCAGTTCGTCGCGCACGCCGCGAGCCAAATCCCCGGCGTCCGGAACGCCCCTGAGCAGCAGCTTCCAGTCCGCCGCCAGCTCGGTTCCGCCGCGCCGGAGCCACTCGGCGGTCAGGGACCGGAAGGCGGCCTCGCGCCGCCGCGGCGACAGCGCCCCCGCCGCCAGGACGTCCCGCCCGGCCCCCTCCAAAGCACGGCAGTACGCCCCCACCGGCACGCGCGCGACCTCGCCGGGGTAGCGGACCCGGCGGATCATCAGCATGGCCCAGCGCAGGAAGGTCGCCGCGCCCCAGGCGGAGCCCTCCACCTTTCCCTTCTGCGGCGGCCGGGCGGGACGGAACCCGTCATCGCGGGGCGGGGTCCGCGCGTCGGCGCGGCGACCGGCCCCCGACAGGTGCCAGGAGCCGTCGTCGAGCCGCAGCGAGCCCGCACGGGCCCGCAGTACTCCCCCTGCTCCCAGGCCGACCACGACCCCGTCCGCGTCGGAGTCCAGGCGCACTCCGTGCGCCGAGTCGGAGTCCACGTCCACCTCGGTCAGGTCCTCCAGGTGCACGTCGAGCGTGGGAGGGCGGCCTGGAGCGCCGTCGCCGGGGTCGTAGGAGCGGGCCGGTTCCAGGGTCAGGAACCCGCACAGGCGGGCGCCCTCCCGTTCGATCCGCACGTGGCGCAGGCTGGCGGCGCCGAATGCGTAGTCGCCCGCCAGGGCGGCCAACGCCTGCGGCGTCCACCGGGAGTACGCCGGACGGACCTCGCCCCGGTAGTCGCGGTAGGGCCTGTCGAAGTACACGGGCGGGGGCTGGACGAGCGCGTCGAGACGGTGCCCGCACAGCGCGGCCTGCTCCACCATCCAGTCCCAGCGCGTCGGCCTCAGGAGCGCCGTCCACTCCAGGGCCGCGCGGGCGCGCCGTTCCCGTTCCGGCCCGGTCCGACCCGTCGCGGCCCGGAACAGGGGCACAACGGCGTTGTCCCACAGGTCGGAGACGGCCCGGACGGTCTCGCGGTCGAACGTGCGCGCGTCGCGGGCGGCCTCGGCGATCTGGATAACGGAGCGGTCCACCAGGGCGCCCAGCGCGGCGAGGGCCGGTTCGTCGGACCGAGGGGGTTCGGGAGGTCGGGGGTCCATGACCGAACCCTGGCACAGGGCCTCGACACGGGCTCCACCGGCTACCGGACGGTGAGCTTGCGCTCCCGGGGGTCGAAGGCCACCGACCTGGCGTCGGAGCGCAGGGCCCGCACGATCGCGTCCACCACCTCGTCCACGGGGTGGGGTTCGGGCAGGTTCCCGGGCGCGGTCCCGGCCAGGGGGCGGTCGGCGAGGCCGGTGTCCATGTGCGGCGCGCGCACGTCCAGGGCCGCGACGTGCCTGGCGCGGTAGTCCGCGCGCGCGGCGGTCAACCAGGCCGACAGGGCGGCCTTGCTGGCCGAGTAGGCCGCCATGCCGTGGGTCGGGTACTCGGCGGTCACGGCGGTGACCGCCGCCACCGCCCCGCCGGGCTTGACCGCGTCGATTGCCGCGCGCAGCATCGCCATCGGCGCGAGCGTGTTGACCTGGAACATCTTCTCGACCGCGGCGTTCTCGATGCCGCCCTCGGAGTCGGGGCCGGTGTCGAAGGCCACGACGCCGAAGGCGATGACCAGTCCGTCCAGACCGCCCTGTTCCTCGGCGGTGCGGCGCACGAGCGCCGCGCAGCCCTCGGTGTCGGCCGCCTCGAACACGGCCGTGGAGGACCCGTCGAGTTCCCGCGAGAGCGCGTCGAGCGCCTCCTCGTCGCGTCCGGCGAGGACGACCCGCGTGCCCTCCCGGTTCAGTGCCCTGCTGATGTGCCCGCCGAGTACGCCCGTGGCCCCGGCCACCAGGACTCGGGCTCCCTCAAGATCCATACGGCCAGTATTTCCGCAGGTGGCGGGGGGACCGGTCACCGACACGCGCCCCCGGGCACTGGTGCGGCCCCTCCGCCGGAGCGCCCCGGCGGCCAGCGGTACGCGGCGGTAGGGCCAGTGGCGGGACGCCCCGAGGCCGAACGTTCACACGAACAGGAAGGCCGCCAGGACCACCGCCAGCAGCACGACGTAGGAGACCGCGTGCACCCGGTCGGGCACCCGGCCCACCAGGCGGCGGGTGACGGCGATGGCGGGCAGCGACCCGGCGAGCAGGAGGGCCCCGGCCACGAGGTCCACCGAGCCCAGGTGGCCGGGACCCGCGCCTCCCCCCTCGCCGAACAGCGCGTACACCGCCGTGCCCGCCACCGCGACGGGAAGGCTGAGCGGATTGGCCATCGCGGTCGCCTCCCCCATCGGCAGGCCCCGGCGGCGCAGCAGGGGCACGGTCATGACGCTGCCGCCCACCCCGAGGAAGCTGGTCACCGCGCCGATGGCGACCCCGCCCGCCGTGGTGGTGCGCCGCCCCAGCAGGCGGGGCTCGGCGTCGGGGTCGTGGGTCAGGAAGCCCTTGCGCAGGAGGGTGTCGAGCAGGGTGACGGCGATGTAGGCGATGAACAGCACGCGCTGGGCCCCTCCCCCGACGACCGTGGCGACCAGGGAGCCCAGCACCGCGCCGACGCCGATGTAGGCGGCGAGCGGCCACACGTAGTCGCGGCGCAGCCGTCCGGCCCTGCGCTGGGAGAGGGTGGCGCTGAGCGCGTTGACGACCATCACGGCGGTGGCGGTGGCCACGGCCACGGCCATCGGGTCCACGCCGGGGTCGGCCTGGGCGCGGGTGACGTAGTAGACGACGGGAACGACCACGAAGCCGCCGCCGAAGCCGAACAGGACGGTGGTGACGCCGGTCAGCAGGCCCAGCGCGAGCAGGGGAAGGACGAAGGTGAGCACCCGGACCACGTTAGGCAGACAGTGGTTGGCGCGCTTTCGAAAGAACGCCACTGTCCTTCGCGCAGCGGACAACACCGGTAGCGTCCACCCATGCGTAACATCCCCGTCGCCGAGGTGGACTCCATCGACCGGCCCGTCCTGGCGATCGGCACCGACTACCCGCCCGAGCACGTGCTGCCCGCCCACCGGCACCGGCGGGCGCAGTTCCTCTACGGGGCGACGGGGGTGATGCGGGTCCAGACCGCGGACGGGGAGTGGACCGTGCCGCCGCACCGGGCCGTGCTGATCCCGGCCGGGACCGACCACCGAGTGGTCATGACGGGGGTGAGCACGCGCAGCCTGTACCTGGAGCCGAGCGCGGTCGCGTGGTTCCCGGGGCGCTGCCAGGTGGTGGAGGTGTCGCCGCTGCTCAGGGAATTGTTGCTGACGGCGGTGGACCTGGAGCCGCGCTACTCCCCGCACGGCAGGGACGCGGCGGTGTTCGCGCTGGTGCTGCACGAACTGCGTCGGCTCGTGCCGTTGCCGCTGGATCTGCCGCTGCCCGGGCACGAGGGGTTGAGGCGGATGTGCGAGGAGTTCCTCGGGGCGCCGGACGTGCACGATCCGCCCGCACGGTGGGCGGGACGGTTGCACGTCAGCGAGCGGACGGTGCACCGGCTCTTCCGGGCGGAGACGGGCATGAGCTTCGCGCGGTGGCGGCAGCGGGCCTGCGTGCTGCACGCGCTGCCGCTGTTGGCCAGAGGTGAGCCGGTGACCAGGGTGGCGATGGAGTTGGGGTACGAGAGCCCGTCGGCGTTCTCCACGATGTTCCTGCGCGTGCTGGGGTCATCGCCCCGGGACTACGCGGCGGGACAGTGAGCGGCCCCGCCCGGTTCGTCTGGGCGGGGCCGGTCGTGTCTGTGGACTACTGGGCGCGAACGGCGCTGACCAGGGCCGTCCACTCGACGGTGGGGGTCGCGAGGTGGCCGAGCGACCGGTTCTGGGTGTCGCGGACCAGGACGGCCGCCTGGTCACGACGGGCCTCCACGCAGTCACCACCGGTGCCGTTGCTGTAGCTGGACTTGCTCCAGTCCTCGGTCATCATGCGATCATGCCTCGAATCTCGTCCATGAGAAATCCGTTCACGTGCTGACGCTACCGACCGCGTACCGCACCCAACAGGGCCGTCCACTCGGCAGCCGGAGCGGCCAGGTGGCCAAGCGATCGGTTCTGGGTGTCGCGCACTAGGACGACCGTCTGGTCGCGACGGGCCTCCACGCAGTCGCCGCCCTCGCCGTTGCTGTAGCTGGACTTACTCCAAGCCTCGGTCATCATGTGATGCTGCCTCGAATCTCTTCCATGCGGGACCGTGACGAGGGCACCGGCAGGGCGGCGCTCCTCAGCTCCGCGAATATCCGGTCGTAGCTTGCCACAACGTCCGGCTGCTTCAGTGACACCCCTGTCCTCTGGCTTTCGATATAGGCGAATGTGCTCGAATCAGGCACGTCGATCAGCCTAAAGGACCCGAACAGACCTGGATGTCCCTCGGTCGCGATCGGCACGATCTGGAGGTTCACTCGCGGGCGATAGGACTGGTCAATGAGGTGATCGATCTGTTGCTTCATCACCTCCGGCTTCCGGAACCGTCGCAGCAGCACCACCTCGTCCAGGAGCACCGTGATCGTCGGCGGGTGGGGCCGGTCCAGGATCTGTTGTCGGTACTTCCTGGCCTTCACGATCTGGTCGATGGCCTCCGTGGTGGCTTCGGGGTTGGAGAGTTCACTGATGGCCCGCACGTACTCCTCGACCTGGAACAGTCCAGGAACCAGACCGTAGGAGTAGTCGCGGATCTTGAGAGCCATCTGCTCCGCCTCGGCCACCTCACGGAAGTACGCGGTCACCCCAACTCCGGAGAACACCGCGTCCCACGCGTCCACGAGCATGCCCCGGGCGGTAAGGGCTTTGTCGAGTCGTACTACTGGATCTCTCCGTGTCCCCTTTTTCCCGCGTTCCAAATCGCTGACGGTGCTCTGTGACACCACGGCCAGGGCAGCGAGTTCCTGCTGAGTAAGACCCGCCTGACCTCGGAGTTTGCGGAGCAACTTGCCGAAACGAAGCTGTGCAGCCTTGTCGGCATCTTCTTCTTGCACCATCACACCACCAGGCCAACCAAAAATATCGCTGGCCATAGAAGTTTTACCGTCTTAGGTAATAAGCATAGCGCCAAAGGCAGACCAGTTGGCAAGGTTCGTGACGAAGCAAATACAGAAAGCTTCGCAGCCCATATCGGGCCAAATATCTACAAGGGCATGAAAAAGCCCCGGAGACCGAAGGTGAGAGCGATCTCCGAGGCAAGGTGCCCCACCCCGAATAGACCGAGGTGAGACATGAACAAGCCTATCGTCCAGGCCCCGACGCTTCCACGCCGACTGTGCGGAACCGCCACCAAATCAGGCATTCTGCTCGGCCCCGAACTCGGCCACGTCAGGATCGCCCGCCGCTGGGCCGCCCAGGCCACCCGCTCCCGGCCGAGCCTGGCCGAACCCGTCGGCATCGCCGTCTCCGAGCTGGTCACGAACACCCTGCGCCACTCGGCCTCCGGACTCCCCGGCGGCACCATCCGCGTGGAGATCGAACGCACCTCACGCCACCTCGAACTCCGCGTCACCGACAACGGACCCCGCCCCGGAGAACAACCCAGCTTCCCGGCCGTGCCCGACCCCGAGCCCCTGCGCCCCAGCGGCAACGGGCTGCGCCTGGTCGAGGCCCTGTGCTCCTACTGGGACTGGAAGCAGCACTCCTGCGGCGCTATCACCGTCCGCGCCGTCTTCCCCTGGTAGCCCGCTTCCCGGCAGGCGAGCCCTTCCAGGCTCCGCACCACCCGACCTGTCCCCCGGGCCGGTGCGGACGGGCCGATGCGGAAGGCACCGGCCCGAAACCCCGCCTCCTCCTTCCCCGGGGAGGCGGGGCCACCCAATCCACAACTCACACAACACCGGACACGGAAAGCCCCTCATGCCCGACTACAGCTACCTCCTCGACGGCCGCCCCGACGTCCTCACACCCAGCGAAGTCGCCCAACTGTTCAACATCCGCCCCCGCAGCCTCCACCGAGGCCAATGGGACAACGTCCTCAAACCCTTCCGCACCCCCGGCGGAGCACGCCGCTACCCCAAAGAACACATCGCCACCCTCCTCAACCAGCCGGATGAGTCCGCCCCCGCCCCCTGAAACCGTCAGGCCGTCGCGGTGCGCACGAGGGTGTCGTAGGTGTCGGTGGTGCGTTCCAGGGCCACGTCGAGCCCTCGCGCCCACGCGTCGAGTTCGGCCTGGGCGGCCAGGCCGTCGCGGTCGTCATCGACCACCAGTTCCAGTTCGACGAAGACGCCCAGGCCCTCGACCAGGTCCACGCACACCCCGATGGGCCCTGTGGTGCCGGTGCGACGGTGCTTGACGATGCGCACCGTGGGTTCGTAGCCCAGCGCCAGCAGGGCCCCGTGCATCTGCTCGCGGTCGGCGACGATGGTCTCGTACTCCACGCACTCCATGGCGTTGGCTAGCGGGGTCTTGGTGGTGAGCAGGTGCACGCTGCCCTGGGTGCGCACACGGGCGAAGGTGTGGCCGACCTGGCCCAGCTCCGGCCGCCAGCCAGCGGGGGCGTAGGCCTGGTCGTCCTGGTAGACAGGGTCGCTCATGCGCACCCCGGCCTGTTTGAGCGCGGCCAGCAGCGCTTCGAGGTCGGCCACCCGGTACTTCGTCTCGATCTCCCGCACCACAGGCCCCCTCGCGTCTCGGCACCACCGTCCCGGCGAGCGTACCGAGACCGCGCCCCACCAGGCGGGAGTTTCCCAAGACAGGCCCATCCCCGCCTGCGCGGGGCTCACCTCACCGCCACCCAGTCCGCCGCCACCGGCAGCGGTCCATCCCCGCGTGCGCGGGGCTCACCGCGACCACCGCAAGGCTCTGCACAAGCATGGCGGTCCATCCCCGCGTGCGCAGGGCTCACGTCCATGCGCGGGTCGCTGCGCCTACCCCACCACCCTTCCCGAGGAAAAAGCCGCCGACCTGACCGACGGTTAAGCCGCAGAAGGTGATGAACAGGGCGGGCCCACGCCTATGCAGTGACAGGGCCCTTCCGCGAGACACCTTACCCCGCAGGGGTTCGCGCCTACACTGCCCTCATGGCGAAAACCCTCTACCTCGTCGTCTCCGGCGCCCCGGCCCCCGAGGGTATCCCTGACCTCGTGCGTCGCTTCCAGGGTGACGGCTACCAGGTGGTGTGCTTATCCACCCCCACGGGTGCCCGGTTTCACGACCCGGCAGAGCTGGAGGAGCTGACCGGGGAGCCCGTTCGTGTGGAGTACCGCATGCCTGGCACCGGAGCGGGCCTGCCGCCGGCCGACCTCGTGCTCGCCTGCCCGCTCACGTTCAACTCGGTGAACAAGTTCGCCAGCGGCCACGCAGACAACTTCGCGGTGGGGCTGCTGTGCGAGATGGTCGGCTACGAGGTACCCACCGTCGTCGTCCCCCACTGCAAGCCCCAGCTCGCCAGCCATCCGGCGTTCCAGGCCAGCCTGCGAACCCTCAGCAGCATCCCCGCCGTCACCCTCGTCTACGACGACAAGGCCCCCTACGAGTCGCGCATGCCCGCATGGGAACACCTGCACCGAACCGTTCGCACTCTCTAGCTGGGAGGCCCAGCGTGGACGCAGCCACCAGAGGCCAGATCATCCGCTCGCACCGCCGACGACGCGGCTACAGCCAGACCGTACTCGCTGGTCTCGTGGGCCGCTCCGAGTCCTGGCTGTCCCAGGTCGAACGCGGCAAGCTCCCGGTCGACAGCCACGAGGTGCTGTCGAGGCTCGCGGACGTGCTCCGCCTCCCACTCGACGAGCTCACCGGAACCACCGAAGAGACCATCCCTGTGCGCTATGCCCCTGCCGACGCCATCGAACGCGCCATGATGCGGTACACCTCCCTGGAGGTGATCGTCGCTGAGACCGGCGGCACCCCTCAGGCTGTTGATGTGGAACGCCTGCGCGCCGAGGCCCACCACACCTACGCCGCCTACCAGGCCACCCGGTACGCCGAAGTAGGCCGCCGCCTCCCCCGCCTCATCCGCGATGTCGAGGCAGCCGCGCGCTCACGCGGCGCAGACCGCCCAGCCGTGTGCTCGGCCAGGGCGATGGTCTACAACACGGCCGCCGCCGTCCTGCGGCGTGTCGGCGCGAAGGACCTGGCATGGCAGGCCGCCGACCGGGCCATGTCCGCGTCCGAGTGGGCCGACGAGACCCTGCTGGCCGCCGTCGGCGCCTACCGGCTGTCCTACGTTTTCATCAGCCGTGGCAACCCCGACGTGGCTGCGGAGCTCGCGATGGGAGCGGCGCACGCCCTGGAACGGCGGATGCGCCCCGGCACCCCGGAAGAGCTGTCGGTGTACGGGGGGCTGCACCTGGCGGCTGCGACGGCCGCCGCGGCCGAGTACGACCGGGCTGCGGTCCCCCGGTTCCTGGCCCAGGCCCAGCGGGTCGCCGACCGGCTGGGCCAGGACCTGAACTTGCACGGAACGGCGTTCGGGCCAACGAACGTCGCCATCCACACCATCAGCACCAGCGTCAAGACCGGAGACGCGAAGACCGCGGTCGCCGCAGGAGAGACCCTCGCCGTCGAGCACCTGCCCGCCGGGCTCGTCGGCCGCCGTGCCCAGGTGCACCTGGACGTGGCGTGCGCCTACGCCCAGACCCGTCAGGACGCCGCTGCCGTCAACACGTTGTTGGAGGCGGAGCGGATCGCCCCGGAGCTGGTGCGGCACGACCCGGCGACAGGGAGGGTGCTGACAGAGCTGCTGCGCCGAGAACACCGCCGATCCACCCCTGAGCTGCGGCCGTTGGCCCAGCGCGCCGGGGTCAGCTGACCCCGTCCCCGCGAAAGACCCGCAGAAAACTGCGGGTCTTTTACCTTTCCTGGGCTGCGAATCTGCGCGGGCTCCGCGACTTACCGTCAGAGCGCACCAGCCGAAGGAGGGCCACCATGGGGCAGGACCAACGCACGCAGGGGAGCGCATTCGAGCGCCTCGCGGCCGACCATAGCGGCTGGACGATCAACCGCGAGCCCCGATCCGCCAGCCCTTCGGTGTGGGCCGCTACCCGCGGCACCGAGCACCTGGTGGCGCCGACCGCCGCCGATCTGCTCGACCGGCTGGAGGGCCAGGAGCTGGCCCGCCTTCAGGCCGAGTACGGCGGCCGGTACTCCATCCGCCACTCCCGCACGCTGTGGATCGCCACCCTCCGCGTTGACGACGGCACCGAGCCCACCCTGATGTGTGACACCTGGCCCGAGATGGAAACGCGGATGCGCACCCCGGGCTCATGGGGGCAGGTGCCTCGCACGCGCAGGCCCCGGTGAGGGTCCCGGCGCCCGGGGGACCGTGCCCCTGCTCCCCTGCGGCGGCCGACTCCCCTGGAAGAGGTCGTAGCCATGTTCCGGGTGACCAACAAGACCGTCCGTCGCTGGGTCCGGACGGGCAAGCTGACCTCGGTCCGCACCTTGGGCGGACACCGCCGTTACCACGAGGCCGAAGTCCGCGCGCTGCTCAACCAATGACCCCCACACGGTCGGAGTCGCGTCCCGGCCGCGCGGGCTCCAAACCATCCCCCCGTAACCCGGCCTCTGAGCGCCAGGGCCCACACAAGACCACCCTCACAGGGTGGCCACGGGGCCGCTACCCAGCTGGGGTGTGCGGCCCCTCTGAGCACCGCATGGCCGGGCGCACATGCTGCCCATCCTGCCCGGCCGCGCGGGCCGCCTCTCCGACCGAGAAAGGAGGTACTCCCGATGGCGGTATGCAGCGGATGCGGCGGACCCGACAGCGGAAAGCAGTGCGAAAAGTACGAATAGTGCACCACACACAGCCCTTGCCCTTCGGGCAATAACAAGTGGTGGCCCTGCACAGGGATCACCACTCTCCACGCACCACAAGGAGAAGCATGAACGACTTCACTCCCCCACCTCCAAGCAAGAGCGAGCAGGTGAGCGGCCTGTTCCTCGCGTCCCCGCGCGCCGTCGTGCCAACCCCGGCGCAGAGCCACGAGTACAAGAAGTGCTCGGGCAGCAGCGACGCCGCGCACACCTACGACACCAACCGCCGGTAGCAACTTCCACCTGTTCCGCTGAACGCACGCCCTGGAGCACTCCGTGTTGCGATTGCAGTTGACCCCCTACAGCGAGCATCCGACCTGGCACTGGTCCGGGGCGTGCTACAGCACACTCGACCAGCGCAGCACGGTCATCCCCTTCGACCACCCGATGATCGAGCACCTGGCCGCGACCGACGGCTACCGGACCCTGATCGTGGTCCGCGAGCGCGTCGCCGACCGCCCGGCCTGCGACCCCGGTGTCCGGGCCCTCACCCCCGCCGAGTACGACCAGGCGCGCGACGCCGTCACCGACTGGCCGACCGACGTCGTCCTCATTGAGACCGAGCCCGGCCTGCCGGTGCGCGTCACCGCCGGGGCGGCCCGGACCACGCCCCTGTACCTGGCCGTCGATGACACGACCCTGACCGGGTCCTGGGACATGGCCGACCTTCGCGGCCACGCCACCGGCATCAACCCCAAGGAAGCCGCCCGGCTGCTGATCTACCGGCCCCGGTACTCCGCCGAGACCCTTTACCAGGGCGTGCACCGGCTCACCGAACGCGCGACCGCACACTTCGGCGGGTCCCTGTGGATCACCTACCCCGAGCCCGCCCTGCACCGGACCCCCCGCGAGCTGGCACCGGACGCCGATGTCCTGGGCGCGTTCATCGCGACCATGGACACCGCGATGGACCGCCGCCCCTGGGCGCACGACACCACCCTGTTCCACCTGACCGGCGGGTTCGACTCAGGCACCGTGGCCACCCGCGCGGCCGAGCGCCACCCCGATCGGTTCCCCACCGCCACCCTGCTGATCGACGGCCCGGGGCGCGCACAGCAGATCCGGCGCCGTGCCGAGATGCGCTCCCGCGTGCGCTTCGCCAACCCCGACATCACCCTCGACGCCATGGAGCACCCACCGCTGGCGCCCGGCTGCCGGTGGGTGAGCGGCGACGTGGTCAACCCCTACGAGGACCCGCTACACCACCCGTTCACCCTGATGGCGCACGCCATCGCCCAGACCGGCGCCCGCACCGTGGTGACAGGCCTGGGCGGGGATGAGATGGTCGCCCTCACCCAGGAGGAAGAGCCCCACCAAGGGCTCGGCGAGATGACCGACGCCCTGGTCCTGCCCTGGGTCGGGCCGCGCGCCCGCGCCGTGTTGGAGTTCGCCGACGACGGCATCGCACCCCCAGCGCGGGTCAACTCCATGACGCTGCTGTCGCTGGAGAGCGCCGCGCCCACCCTGCTGCGAGAAGGGCTGTGGCCGGTACACCCGTTCGCCGACCCCGACATGGTCGGACTCGGCGAGCAGCTTCCCTTCGCCTGGCGAGAGCTGAAGCAGCTTCAGCGGAAGCGCATGGCCGCGCTCGGCATGAGCGACGACGTCGTGCACCCGGCCGAACGAGAGTCCTTCGCGGAGGTCATCCAGCACGCCCTGATCTCCCATGCGCCGCCCCTGTTCGCCCGTATGCTGGCCGACGGGTCGCCCCTGTTCGATGACGGGCTGGTCGACCCCGATGGGCTGCGGGCCGCGGCCGAGCGGCTGACCGCCGAGCACTACCAGGAGGAGCGGGAGTCGAAGCTCCTGGAAGTCCTGAGCCTGCACCTGTCCGCGACCGCCTTCCTGCGCTGAGAGGATCCCGACCATGTTCACCATGCGTCCCGCCACCGAGGCCGACACCAGCGCGGTCGCGTCGGTCATCACTGCTCGCTGCGACTGGATGGAGGAGCGCGGACTGGAGTCGTGGCGCGAGGCCGTCGCTGATCTCGCCGGGCAGGCCGCGGCCGGGTTCATGTGGGTGCTCGAAGACGAAGACCGGGTCGTCGGGTGCACGACGGTGACCGAACACGCGCCGCCGAAGGACTGGACCCCCGATGAGGCCGACGAGCCGAGCCTGTACCTGTTCTCCACCTGCACCCACCCCGACTACCGGGAGCACAAGCCGGGCACCCTGATCGACCTGTGGGCGGTGGACCGGGCGGCGCGAGAGGACCGCCAGTGGGTGCGGCAAGGGTGCTTCTTCCCCGAGCTGGCGAAGTACTACCAGGGGCAGGGGTTCACGCTCATCCGCGAGATGGACCGGACCTCGGGGCACCTGTACCTGCTCGCGCGCCGCGCCGAGCGGATCGACCTCGGTCAGCTCGGCATGACGGAGAACCCCGCCGTCTGACCTCGGGCACAGCGAACAAACCCCACCTCCCTCTCGGTAGGTGGGGTTCTCTGCGTCCGCCGCCCCGAGAACACCACGCTTCGCCACGAACGCACAGTGGCCACTCACGGTCACCGGTCCATCCCCGCGTACACAGGGCTCACGTCGCCGAAGAGGCCGCCATGCAGATGGCCCGCGGTTCATCCCCGCGTGCGCGGGGCTCACTCCCATACGCCTCTGAGTTCCACGCTGACGGCCGGTCCATCCCCGCGTGCGCGGGGCTCACGTGGGGGGATTCTGCGGTGAGGAGGTCGATGTCGGTCCATCCCCGCGTGCGCGGGGCTCACCCCGCCCCGGCGTCCAACGCCACCACCATCATCGGTCCATCCCCGCGTGCGCGGGGCTCACTCAGCGTCCACGCCCAGCTTGCGCTGGAGGGGCGGTCCATCCCCGCGTGCGCGGGGCTCACGAGACGACGATGGGAGCGTCAGCGGGGGTCGCCGGTCCATCCCCGCGTGCGCGGGGCTCACTGCATGCCCAGGACAGCGGCGATCGCGATGGCCGGTCCATCCCCGCGTGCGCGGGGCTCACTAGGTCGGCGGGGCGTGTGCCCCTGTCGATGGCGGTCCATCCCCGCGTGCGCGGGGCTCACCGTGGCCCGGACGATCTCGGCTTGCGTCATCCCGGTCCATCCCCGCGTGCGCGGGGCTCACGTGATCGACCTCGCCGGGTACGTGGCCGCGCACGGTCCATCCCCGCGTGCGCGGGGCTCACGCGATGCGGTAGGGACCGACCGGCTGGCCGTACGGTTCATCCCCGCGTGCGCGGGGCTCACCCCGACCCAGCGATGGCGTAGGCGAACTCCTCCGGTTCATCCCCGCGTGCGCGGGGCTCACGACACGGTTGGTAGCCGGGTGGTCTGTCGCCCCGGTTCATCCCCGCGTGCGCGGGGCTCACACCGAGATTGACCTGTACCTCTCGACCTGCGGCGGTTCATCCCCGCGTGCGCGGGGCTCACGTGGGCTCCCCCGCACAGACGGGCATGATGCTCGGTTCATCCCCGCGTGCGCGGGGCTCACGCGGTGACCTCTCAGCCCTCAGTGGGCTGAGCCGGTTCATCCCCGCGTGCGCGGGGCTCACGAATCGTCACCGGCTACGAACCCCGTCAATCCCGGTTCATCCCCGCGTGCGCGGGGCTCACAGCGGCAACCTGAGCAGGGGGCTGGCCGGGATCGGTTCATCCCCGCGTGCGCGGGGCTCACCCCGCCGCCGGTGAGCCTCAGCTGATGAACGCCGGTTCATCCCCGCGTGCGCGGGGCTCACAGAGACAGCAGTAGGGCCAACGGGGGGCAAGTCGGTTCATCCCCGCGTGCGCGGGGCTCACAAGCGCGAGCTCTACACGCCCGACGACGTCACCGGTTCATCCCCGCGTGCGCGGGGCTCACTGGATCTTGCGGGTCTCGGACGCGAGCATGGCCGGTTCATCCCCGCGTGCGCGGGGCTCACTGGAGCAGGTACACGTCCGTGACCCGCCCCGGCGGTTCATCCCCGCGTGCGCGGGGCTCACTGGAGCAGGTACACGTCCGTGACCCGCCCCGGCGGTTCATCCCCGCGTGCGCGGGGCTCACTCCCGCCGCGTCTCGGGGAGCATCGACGTGCGCGGTTCATCCCCGCGTGCGCGGGGCTCACGGAGCACGGGTCACCGGACGCCGGGGGGTGAACGGTTCATCCCCGCGTGCGCGGGGCTCACCGAAGACCGACCACCATAGACGTGATCAGACCGGTTCATCCCCGCGTGCGCGGGGCTCACGACCGGTCGTTCGACAGAGTGAAGGCGAGTGCGGTTCATCCCCGCGTGCGCGGGGCTCACCGGGGCGGCGGTTCCCTGGAGGACCTGCTGCCCGGTTCATCCCCGCGTGCGCGGGGCTCACGCTTAACGACCTGCGGCAACGCGGGCCGTTATCTCGCCGCAACCTTGGCCCTGGACATGCTGAGCACTCCCGGCTTCGACGTACATCCTCACACAGTGCACGGCGGCGCTCATCCCCACTACCGCGCCGGGCACACAGGCTTTCCATGCCTGGGCTGCGGTCGCAGGCCCCCGGCCCGGAGAAACAGCCCTGAAGAGCACTACGAGCAGGATGAGCAAGACGAGAAAGTCAGGGCGATACGGAGTGATCCCAGTGCTGCTCCAGGGCCGCACACCCCACCCGGCAGGAATCCTGACCAGCGACGGCTTCCAGGACAAAGCTCTCCAGACCCGGGAACCCGGCGCCCCGCAGCATCCGATAGGCGTGCCCCAACTCCTCACCCAAGGCACGATCACCGCCGCCGGTGACGGTGCCGTCCGGCCACACGTACGCCCACGCCTGCCCAACACCCATCCACACGATCCGTCCGGGCTCACCCCGGAAGGGCCTCAGCCCTGTTCCCAGACGGACCCCGGGCATCATCAACATCAGCTGGGTCATCATCCCCGAGCCGATGAGTTCCACCGATCCGACGGGAAAGTCGGCAGCCGGAGTCGGTTGCTGCCCGAGGCCGGGGAAGGGAAGGTCGCCCGGGCGCTGTGTGCGGTCGCGCATGAACGCGGCCTCGCGCACGAACGGCCCCGACCCGCGCCCCTCGCGAACCGCAAGGGCGACGATCGGCGTGCTGTGGGCGGCCGGGTGCGGACTCCAGGGAAGCACGAGCACCGCGCCCTCAGCGGCGGCGAACCACCCGTCCGGTATCCGGGTCGCCGCGCAGGTGGCGATGACCGCGTCGTACACCTCCCCGGGAGGCGGCTCGGCGGCGGTGCGGACGGTGACGCCGGTTCCGGTCAGCCGTTCCCGGGCCAGCGCAGCCACACCGAGGTCGATCTCGATGCTGGTGACAGACCCCTTCTCCCCCACGAGGGCGGCCAGGATCGCGGCGTTCCACCCGGTGCCGGTGCCGACCTCCAGCACCCGCATACCCTCGCTGATTCCGGCCGCGGCGA
Organism: Nocardiopsis dassonvillei subsp. dassonvillei DSM 43111; assembly: GCF_000092985.1. Classification (GTDB taxonomy): domain Bacteria; phylum Actinomycetota; class Actinomycetes; order Streptosporangiales; family Streptosporangiaceae; genus Nocardiopsis; species Nocardiopsis dassonvillei. The sequence continues at coordinate 2,012,461 of NC_014210.1, read as the reverse complement.
TCATGTCCGCCATCACCTGGGGCGCTGACGACGAGGAACTGGGCTCATTGCGCGGCCCCGGACCGCCGTCGTTGGCCTGGGTGGTAACCGCGTCGGAGCCGTACACCAGACGCGTCCACCGGCCAGGATCGGAGGTCCGGTGCAGGGGCAGGCCGGTCGCGTCAGGCCAGACCATGTCGGGGATGAACAGGTGGCGGGGATGGGCCGCAAACGCGTCGCGGATCGTGGCGGTGGTGTCCAGGCGCTCCACCAAGGCGGTGTGGAGCGCGTCGAGGTCATCCATCACGTCTCCCCCGTTCCCCTGCAACCGCTGCACGTGACCACCTGGCGGTGTGTCCGACCGCCACCGCTGCCATCTCCGTCGGACTCGACCACTACGGTGCCTTCACCTTTACACATGGAACACTGGGCCACGGGTGACTCCTGTCAGCGTCGGGGGTGCTGTTGGTCCACCCGAGCGCCAGGAGATGAGTGCGGGTGTGGCCGATTGGCCTTCCCCGCCTGTCCCGTCACGGCTACGGTGAGCATCCATGGAGACCTCCACAGACCGCACCCGTATCCAACCGTCCGGGATCTGCCGCCGGGGCCGCCACCGGTGGCGGCACGACCCGCCGGACGGGAAGCGGTTGCTGTGCACCCGGTGCAAGTCGATGTCGATGACGAACTACGGCGCGTGCCGGGAGGATTGTGTGGACTGCCACCCCCCGGCCGACGAGGTCGAGGGTCAGTAGTTCTTCGCGCTGATCGCTCCGCATCGGCTGCACTTGGCCGTGCCGTTGGGGCCGGATTGCCAGTCGTGCTGGCCCGCTGGGCAGTTGCCTGACATGACCACCTCCACACGGAGATGTACCCGGTAAGGATGTACGGGGTCGTGGCCGAATGCGGACAGGGGCGTCCGTGCGGGTCGGGTGTCCCTGTCGCGCTCCCCGGAGCCCGGTTCGCCTCCGCGTGCGCGGAGCTGCGGAGCTAGGGGAAACACTCTTGGCCTCGACGTACATCCTCACCCAGCACACGACACCACTCACCACTCACCACTCACACCAGTGCGTCCGCGCGGACGGCCCGGGTAGGAGAACCACGCGGAAAGGCGGACGTTTTTCGCGCCACACCGCCGCCGCGGCGGGTGCGAACCCCCGCCGTAGGGCACGCTCTGCGGTGGGAGGGATCCGCCTCCCGCAGAACCCGCAGAACACGTCCCGCGACGAGAAGGCAGGAAACCATGGCCGATGACCCGATCCCCTCCCCCAAGGTCGCGGTGGGCGTCGACGGATCGGCGTCGGCGCGCGGAGCCCTGGAGTGGGCCGCGGCGGAGGCCGAGCTCAGGCAGCTACCCCTGTACGTCGTGCACGCCCTGTCCATGCCGCTGGTCATGTCGGTCTACGCCGGTCCCACCCGTTTCCCTCCCACGGAGGAGATGACCGCCCAGGGCCGCCGCATCCTGGAGGAGGCCGCCGAGCACGTGCGCTCACTGCGGCCGGATCTGCGTGTGGAGACCGCCCTGGGGTTGGAGGAACCGCCGCTGGCGCTGCTGCGCCGCACCGGCCACGGGGACCTGGTGGTCGTGGGTTCGCGCGGCATGGGTCCGGTGCGCTCGGTGCTCGCGGGCGCGGCCGGAATGCGGCTGGCCGCCAAGGCGCTCTGCCCGGTGGTCGTCGTCCCCGGCACCGAGGGGCGCGCGCCGCGACTGTCGGGTCCGCTGCGGATCGCGGTCGGCGTGGACGGCTCGGTGGACTCCCGGCGTGCGCTGGACTTCGCCCTGCACCGGGCCGCGCTCCAGGAGGGCTCCTCGGTCGTGGTGGTGCACAGCTGGGAGGTTCCGCTGCCCTTCGCCACCGCCTCCCTGACCGAGTCGGGGTGGACCCCGCCGGACGACCTGCTGGAACGCCAGTCCGAGGAACTCGTCTCGGGTGTGCTGGCCGAGGTGATGGACGACGCCACCGCCGATGTGGACATCTCCGCCGTGCGCACCCAGCGCAATCCGGTGGACGCGCTGGTGGAGGCCGCCGCCGAGGCCGACCTGGTGGTCGTGGGCTCGCGCGGCCGGGGCGGTGTGCGCGGCGCACTGCTGGGCTCGGTCAGCCAGGGCGTGATGCACAGTTCGCCGGTGCCCGTGGTCGTGGTGCCCCGGCACGCGGAGGAGGACTGAGCCCGCGATCAGCCCCAGCCGGTGCCGGGCATGCCGGACATACCGGCCATGCTGGGCATGCTGGGCAACAGGCCACCCGAACCGACGCTCTGGAGCTCCTGCTCGACCGTGCTCACCACTGAGCAGCTGCTGCCCTCGACCTTCGCACCGGGCGAGAGCAGCACCAGGGGGCTGCCGCAGGAGGGTTCCGTGGTGGGCTCGGCGGTGGCCTCGTCGGCCAGGGCGGGGGCGCCGGCCAGCCCGGCCAGGGCCAGGGCGGCGGCCGCGGTGAGGGCGGCACGCGTCAGTGTCATGGGCACGGGGAGGGTTCTTCCTTCTCGGATGGAGGCCCGCGGACGGGCCAGGGCGACGGAACACATCCAGTGTTTACCAAGAGTAGTTATATTGCAACTCTTGGTAACTACACGTAGCGGCCAACCGAGCCGGAAAAGGGAAAAGCCCCCGCGCGACCGGGTCGCGCGGGGGCTCCCGCGTCTCGCCGGACCCTCTCGAATCCCCCGATAGCGGAGGTCCGGCGCGGGCCGGTCGCGCCCACCCCCGTAGGCGCCCGACCCCGCACCCGCGCCGTGTCCCCCGGACCTCGTGGCCTTGACGGCCGCCCCCGTGGTCCGCGGGGTGCGCAGGTGCACACCCTCCTGTCTACCCGGCCTGCCTCGGGTAAACATGGGCCCGCCCCGCCACCCGCCGTGATCAGCGGGCGCCACGAGCCCCGATACCGCCCCACCAGGGACAACGTCTCCCGGTGGATCACACACATTCCACGGCGCGTCCCGTTCGCGCGCCGGTACGCGTCACCGCCTCCGGGACGACACACCCAGCGTTCTGGACCAGCGCGCGCCCGTGCGCTTCGTCACGGTCTCCTCACCCCCACTGGACTTTGTCCTACACTGAGCCCCGTGTCCGATAAAGCCCGCTTCCTGCGCATGGTGCTCATCTCCATGTCGCTGACGAGCACCGACGACGGACTCTGTCGCCGCCGGTGCCGCGACGGCGTGCGCTGACCGGGCCCCGTCCCCCTCCCCCTGCGCGCGGTCTCCTCCGCGCCCGGCGTCCCCGCGGTACCGGTGTCCCCGTCCCCGTTCGGCCACGGCCGACACCCGCTCCGTCACCGTTTGGACAGCTGCCCCGTGACCACTCACCCCTCCGCGCCTCCCGGCGCCACCGAACCCGCCCCCGCGGGCACCGCACCGGACGCCGCCGCGCCCGTCTCGCCCGCCCTGTCCCTGAGCTGGCGGCCGACCCTGTCCGTGCCGCAGCCCCGCGCGGCCGAGGCCGAACCGGTCCGCTGGTGGCCGCTCGGCATCGCCCTGGCCGTGGCCGTGGGCCTGGCCGCCTACGTGTGGAACACCCACGGCGCGCTGCCCGCCGTCCTGCTGCTCCTGGGCACGGGCCTGGGCTTCACCCTGTTCCACTCCCGGTTCGGCTTCACCTCCGCCTGGCGGCAGTTCCTCGCCGTGGGCAACGGCACCGGCCTGCGCGCGCACGCCGTGCTGCTGGGCACCACCGCGACCCTGTTCGCGCTGGTCATCGGCACCGGAACCGGGCTGTTCGGCAACGACCCGCAGGCCTCGGCCGGACCCATCGGCATCGCCCTGTTCCTGGGCGCGTTCCTGTTCGGCATCGGCATGCAGCTGGGTGGCGCCTGCGCCTCGGGCACGCTCTTCGCGGTCGGCTCCGGCCAGTCGGCCATCGTCATCACCCTCGTCGGCTTCATCGCGGGATCGGTGATCTACAGCGCCGCGTGGCCGCTGGTCAACGACCTGCCCGCGCTGCCGCCGTTCCTGCTCTCCGACCACGTGGGATGGGGCGGATCCTGGGCGATCACCATCGCCGTGCTCGCGGCCGTGGTCGTGGGCACCCGCGTCGTGCAGAACCGCCGCGTCCCGCCGCCCGTGGGCACGCCGCCCTCGGCGCGGGGCCTGCTGCGCGTGGTCCGGGGCAGCTGGCCCATGATCGCCGGGGCCCTGGTGCTGTCGGTGCTCGGCGCGGCGGTGCTGCTGGTCTCCGGCGGCGCCTGGGGCGTCACCTCCGCCTTCAACCTGTGGGGCGCCAAGGCGCTCCAGCTGCTGGGCGCGCACCCCGAGACCTGGGCGTTCTGGAACCAGCCCCAGCAGGCCGCGCAGCTCGCCGGTCCGGTGCTCCAGGACAAGACCAGCCTGACCAACATCGGCATCATCCTGGGCGCCGCCGTGGCCGCGGCCGCCGCCGGGGCGTGGAAGCTCCACACCGGCCTAAGCTGGAAGCTCGTCGCCGCCGGGCTCCTGGGCGGCATCCTCATGGGCATCGGCGCCCGGCTGGCGGGCGGCTGCAACATCGGCGCTTACCTGGCCGGAATCGGTTCGGGCAGCCTGCACGGGTGGCTGTGGGCGGTCTTCGCCCTGGCCGGGACCTGGGCGGGGCTGCGGGCCCGCAGCCTGTTCGGCCTGGGCGTGCCCAAGCCGGGCGACAGCGTCTGCTGAACCCGGGTGCCGCGGCACCGCTGACGGAGGGACGGGGAATGGACGGCGCGGAGCACGTGCACGACGTGGTGGTGGTCGGCGGCGGGCAGGCCGGGCTCGCGGCGGGGTACTTCCTGCGGCGGGCCGGGCTCGACTTCGCCGTCCTGGACGCGGGTGAGGGGCCGGGCGGGTCCTGGACGGAGTACTGGGACTCGCTGCGGCTGTTCTCCCCCGCCGAGCACAGCATGCTGCCGGGCTGGTGGATGCCAGCCGAGGAGGGGCGGGAGTACCCGAGCGCGCGGCACGTGGCCCGGTACCTGGCCGAGTACGAGCGCCGCTACGAGCTGCCCGTGCGCCGCCCGGTCCGTGTGGAGGCGGTCGAACGTGAGGACGGGGCCCTGCGCGTGCTCGCCCGGGAGGGGACCGGGCGCGGACTCCTGTCGGGGGCGCCCCGCTCCGCGGCGGAGCGGCCCGTGGACGGCGGCGGGCGGCCACCGGCCGTCCCCGGCTCCCCTGGTTCCCCCGCCCAGCGGTCCCCCCTGGTGAGCTGGCGCGCCCGCCACGTCATCAGCGCCACCGGCACCTGGCGGGCGCCCCACGTCCCCGACGTCGCGGGCCGGGGGCTGTTCGCGGGCAGGCAGCTGCACACGGTCGGCTACCGGGGGCCGGAGGAGTTCGCCGGGCAGCGGGTCGTGGTCGTGGGCGGCGGCAACTCCGCGGCCCAGATCCTCGCCGAACTGTCCGAGGTGGCCGAGACCACCTGGGCCACCGCGCGCCCGCCCCGGTTCCTGCCCGACGACCTGGACGGGCGCGCCCTGTTCGGCGTCGCCACCCGCGCGCAGCGGGCGGCGCAGCGGGGCGAGGAGGCCCCCGAGGGAGTCGGTGATCTGGGGGACATCGTGGTGGTGCCGACGGTCCGCGAGGCGCGCGAGCGCGGCGCGCTCAAGGCCGAGCCGATGTTCGACCGCCTCACCCGCACCGGCGTGGCCTGGAACGACGGCACCTCCCTGGACTGCGACGCCGTCCTGTGGTGCACGGGGTTCCGGCCGGTGCTGGACCACCTGGCCCCGCTGGGGCTGGCGGACGGCCGTGGCCGGATCGCGCTGGAGGGGACCCGCTCCGTGGCCGAACCCCGGCTGTTCCTGCTGGGCTACGGGGACTGGACCGGTGCCGCGTCGGCCACCCTCATCGGCGCAGGGCGCACGGCCAAGGGCACCGTCGCCGAGATCACCGCCGCCCTCGCCCGGCGGGAGTAGGGATCGCGGCGCTCTCCGGAAAGGGTTGGGGGCCGCTGCCCTCCCCCGGCGAACGCCGCTTTGACAGCGGTGCGCGCCAGCGGCGTGACGCCGACCAGGGCGGGGCCACCGACCCCCGGGCCGTCGCGGCCCGTGCGGGGCTCGAAGCCCCGCCGCCGGCGTGGCACCGGACAGGGGCGGGGACGCGGACTCCGGCAGCCCGCACACCGCTGACCGCGCTCTGACCAGCGCCTACCGCTGAACGCTCACCGCTCACCGCTCACCGCTCACCGCTCACCGCTCACCGCTCACCGCTCACCGCTCAACCGACGATCGGCCGTTCCTCGGGCAGCTCGTACAGGCGGGGGCGGCGGCGCAGCGCCAGGGCCGAGGCCAGCGTGATCGGCCCGATCCTGCCCACGAACATCAAGAACATCAGCACCGCCTGCCCCAGCAGCGGCAGGTCGGCCGTGATGCCGGTGGACAGCCCGACCGTGGCGAAGGCCGACGTCGTCTCGAACAGGATCTGGTCCAGGGTGAACGGGGTGATCGTCATCAGCGTCAGCGTCCCCGCCAGCACCAGGCCCAGCGCCAGCAGCGCCACCGTGGTCGCCTGCGAGGTGGTGCCCTCGGCCAGGCGGCGGCCCGACACGTGGACCGTGGGCTCACCGCGCACGTTGGCGTAGACCACGAAGGCCAGCACGGCGAAGGTCGTCACCTTGATGCCCCCGGCCGTGCCCGCGCTGCCTCCCCCGACGAACATCAGGATGTCGGTGACCAGCAGCGTCTGGGTGTTCATCTGTCCGAAGTCGAGGCTGTTGAAGCCCGCCGTGCGCGGCATCACCGACTGGAAGAACGCGGTGAGCAGCTTCCCGCGCAGGTCGAGTCCGCCCATGGTCGCCGGATTGGACCACTCCAGGGCCAGGAAGGCCACGAACCCCACCACGAGCAGCAGCCCCGTCACCACCAGGGTGATCTTGGCGTGCAGCGTCCAGTGGCGGTGCTCGGCGCGGCGCCGGGTGAAGCGCCACAGCTCCACCCACACCGGGAACCCGAGCCCTCCGGCCAGGACCCCCAGGGCCAGCGGGAGCGTGATCCACGGGTCCTCGGCGAACCCCATGAGGCTGTCGGCGTAGAGCGCGAACCCGGCGTTGTTGAAGGCCGAGACGGCGTGGAAGACGCCCGTGTAGACGGCCTCGGGCAGGGACAGCCCGTACCCCAGCCACCAGCGCAGCGCCAGCGCCACGGCCAGGGCCGTCTCGAACACCACCGTCACCACGAGGACCCCGGTGACCAGCTGGCGCACCTCGCCCAGCGTGACCACCTTGGCCTCCGAGCCCGTGCGCACCGCCATCCGCAGCCCGAGCTGCCGCCCGACCACCAGGGTCAGGACGGTGGCCAGCGCCATGATGCCGAACCCGCCGACCTGGATCAGGGCCAGGATCACCGCCTCGCCCAGCCCCGACCAGTAGGAGGCGGTGTCCACCACCGCCAGGCCGGTCACGCTGGCCGCCGAGGTGGCGGTGAACAGGGCCGTGTCGAAGGGCGCCCGCTCCCCGGCCTCGGTGGCGGCGGGCAGGGACAGCAGGCCCGCGCCGACCAGGATCAGGGCGGCGAAGGCCGCCGCCGTGAGCTGCGGCGGCTTGATCCACCCGGACAGGTCGCGCAGCCTCCGGTCCGCGCGGGCACCGGCGCGGGCCGGGATCCTCGGGACCCGTGGTGCCCGCGGGCCCGGCGGGTACTGCCCGGTTCCCGTTCTCACCGGCCGTTCTCCCGGCCTTCCGGTCCAGCGGCCCCTCCCCCGGCGACTCCACCGCCCGGCCGGAACCGGTAGCCCAGCCCGGGTTCGGTGAGGAAGTAGCGCGGCCGGGGCGGGTCCGGCTCCAGGCGCTGGCGGATCTTGGTCATGAACACCCGCAGGTAGTTGGTCTCGCGCCCGTACGCGGGTCCCCACACCTCGTTGAGCAGGTGCTTGTGGGTGACCAGGCGGTCGGGGTTGCGCGCCAGGACCTCCACGATGTGCCACTGGCGCGGGGTCAGCCGCACCGGCTCGCCGCCGCGCAGGACCTGCTTGGCGGCCAGGTCCACCGTGAAGTCGGCGGTGTCCACCGCCGCCTCGTACTCGGGCACCGCGGAGCGGCGCATGGCCGCGCGCACCCGGGCGAACAGCTCGTCCATCCCGAAGGGCTTGATGACGTAGTCGTCGGCGCCCAGGTCCAGCGCCTGGACCTTCATGGGCTCGGTGTCGCGCCCCGAGAGCACGACCACCGGCACGTCCGTCCACCCGCGCAGCCCCCGCAGGACCTCCAGACCGTCCATGCCGGACAGGCCCAGATCGAGCAGGAGCAGGTCGGGATGGTGGCGGGCCACCAGCCGCAGCGCGTGCTCACCGGTGTCGGCGAGGTAGGCGGTGTAGCCGCGGGCCCGCAGGTTCACCTCCAGCGTCCTGCGGATGAGGGGGTCGTCGTCGACGACGAGGACCGAGGGCGCTCTGCCCGCGCCGGTGCCGGTGTCCTTGTCCATACTGGTCCGTGTCTCCCCTGTTCGGACGCCCCGGACGGGGCCTCGCGCTCACGATGCCAGACGCGCCGCGCCCGCGGGTCGCCGCGGCACGAGCGCCGTGTCCGCAGGTCGCGACGGCACCGGCGCCGCGACGACTCCGCGCGGTTGCGGCCGGCACGGGGGGAACGCTAACGCTCCCTTGGCAGCCCGAGGGCCGGATTTAGCGCCCTGTTAGCAGTGAAATGTCCGAAAACACCTCCGTGACCAGTCAGGATGGGGAGGCCGGAAGGGGGCACACGATGACACGCGGCCACTTGCGCGTCTACCTGGGCGCGGCGCCCGGTGTCGGCAAGACCTACCGGATGCTGGACGAGGCGCACCGGCGCCGCGACCGCGGCGCCGACGTGGTCATCGGGTTCGTGGAGAGCCACGGCCGGGCGATGACGGAGGCGATGGTGGACGACCTGGAAACCATCCCGCGCGCCGTCCTGACCCACCGGGGAGCCCGCCTGGAGGAGATGGACCTGGACGCCGTGCTGGCCCGCCGCCCGCAGGTCGTCCTCGTGGACGACCTCGCGCACGCCAACGCCCCCGGTGCGCGCAACGCCCGGCGCTGGCAGGACATCGAGGCCCTGCTGGAGGCGGGGATCACGGTGCTGTCCACACTCGACGTCCAGCACCTGGAGTCGCTCAACGACGTCGTGGAGCGCGTCACCGGCACCCGCCAGAGCGAGACCGTGCCCGACGCGTGGGTGCGCGGGGCCGACCAGATCGAACTGGTGGACATGACGCCCGAGGCCCTGCGGCGGCGGCTCGCGCACGGCAACGTCTACGGCCCCGACCGGATCGACGCCGCGCTGGGCCACCGGTTCCGGGCCGACACCCTGACCGCCCTGCGCGAGCTGGCGCTGCTGTGGCTGGCCGGGCGCGTGGACGACGAGCTCAGGCGCCACCGCGGCGAGCACCGCGCGGCCTCGGCGTGGCAGACCCGCGAACGCGTGGTCGTGGGCCTGAGCGGAGGCCCCGGCGGGGAGGCGCTCATCCGCCGGGCCGCCCGGATCGCGGGGCGCGGCAGGGGCGTCGAGCTGCTGGCCGTGCACGTGGCGCTCGGCGACGGCCCGGTGGGCGCCGACCCCGCCTTGCTCGCCCGGCAGCGGGTGCTGGTGGAGGACCTGGGCGGCACCTACCACCAGGTCCTGGGCGAGGACGTGCCCGCCGCGCTGACCGCGTTCGCCCAGGGGGTGGACGCCACCCAGCTGGTCCTGGGCGCGAGCGGGCGGGGCAGGCTCGCCCGCCTGCTGCGGCCGGGGGTGGGCGCGGCCACCGCGGCGCTGTCGGAGTCCATCGACGTCCACCTGGTCACCCTGGAGGAGGCCGAGCGCGGCTCCGGACGGGCCCGCTCGGGAGCGGTCTCGCGCCGCCGCAGGCTGGCGGGGTACGCGCTGGCGCTCACCGCGCTGGCGCTGCTGGTGTTCGGCACCGGCGTCCCCCACAGCGAGGAGTACCTCAGCGGCGGAATCCTGCTGGTGTTCGCCACCGTGACGGCGACGGCGCTGGTCGGCGGGCTGTGGCCCGCGCTGGCGGCGGCGTTCAGCGGGTTCGTGGTGCTCAACCTCTTCTTCACCGAGCCCTACGAGACGCTGGTGGTCAACCAGCCGGGCAACCTGCTCACCCTCGTGGTGTTCGTGTTCGTGGCCGTGGCGGTGAGCGTGGTGGTCGACAAGGCCGCCCGGCGCACCCGCGAGGCGGCGCGGGCCAGCGCCGAGGCCCAGACCCTGGCCACGGTGGCCGGAAGCGTGCTGCGGGGCTCGCGTCCCCTGGAGGCGCTGCTGGAGAGGCTGCGCGAGACCTTCTCCCTGGAGTCGGTCGCGCTGCTGGAGCGCAGGCCGCAGGCCTCCTCCCGGCCCGACCACCGCAACGACCCCGGCGCGTGGGAGGCGGTCGCCTCCGTCGGGGAGCTTCCCCACTCGGCCCCGGGCGGGGCCGACGTGGACGTCCCGGTGGACGAGGGGCTGACCCTGGTGCTGCACGGGCACCGGCCGCGCGCGGGCGAGCGGCGCATCATCGAGGCCTTCGCCGCGCAGGCCGCCGTCGCGCTGCGCCAGGAGCGGCTGGCTCAGGAGGCGGCCGCGGCCGGAACGCTGGCGGAAGCCGACCGGATGCGCACCGCGCTGCTGGCCGCGGTCAGCCACGACCTGCGGGCCCCCCTGGCCTCGGCCAAGGCGTCGGTGACCAGTCTGCGCAGCCGGGAGGTGCGCTTCAGCGAGGAGGTCCAGGCCGAACTGCTGGCCACGGCGGACGAGTCCCTGGACCGCCTGACCCGGCTGGTGACCGACCTGCTGGACATGAGCCGCCTCCAGGCGGGCGTGCTGGGCGTGACGGTCACGGGCCTGTCGCTGCGCGAGTCGGTGTTCGCGGTCCTGGACGACCTGGGCGAACAGGGGCGCGCCGTGCGGGTGCGGGTGCCCGAGGAGCTGCCGGAGGTCGCGGCCGACCCCGGCCTGCTGGAGCGGGTGCTGGCCAACGTGGTGGGCAACGCCCTGCGCTTCAGCCCGCACGACCGGCCGCCCTCGGTCACCGCCTCCTGGACGGGCGACCAGGTGGAACTGCTGGTGGCCGACCACGGGCCCGGGGTGCCCGAGCACGAGCGCGAGCGCATGTTCGTGCCCTTCCAGCGGCTCGGGGACACCGACGCGGCGACGGGGCTCGGGCTGGGCCTGGCGCTCGCGCGCGGGCTCATGGAGGCCATGGGGGGCTCGCTGCTGCCCGAGACCACCCCGGGCGGCGGTCTGACGCTGCGCCTGGTGCTGCCCGTCGCGGGAGCGGCGGGTTAGGGCGCGCGCCCCCGGGACAGCGGCGACCGGCGGCCGGTCAGGCCGGGTCCTCCCGCGTCCCCTCCGCCTTGGGGCGGGTCTCGATCTCGCGCAGGGTGACCTGGAGGTGCTCCTCCATCGCCGCCACCGCGCGGGCGGGGTCGCCGCTCAGCACCGCCTCCAGCACCTCCTCGTGCTCGGTCGCGGACACCGCCGGGTCCTGCGCCGTGGCCAGGAACCGGCGGTGGCTCTGCTCGCGGCTGTCGGCCAGGGACCGTTCGAGCGCGTCCAGGATCTGGGTGAGGCTCCGGTTGCCCGAGGCCGAGATCAGGGCCTGGTGGAAGGCGAAGTCGGTGCGCACGCGGTTGGGCACGTCCAGGGGCGCGGCGCGCATGTCGGCGATGGCCTGGCGGGCCCGGGCGATGTCCTCGCGGGTCTGCTCCTCCTCCGGTCCGGCGATGCGCTGCGCGGCCAGCCGGGCGCCGTGCACCTCCAGCGCCTTGCGGATCTCGGTGAACTCCATCAGCGCCCGGCGGTCGCGCAGCACCGACAGGGCCACGAAGTTCTCCACCGGCAGGGCGTTGGGCGAGGCGATGACCGCGGGTTTGCCCTGGCGGCGGTGGATCAGGCCCTTGGCCTCCAGGGTCCTCAGGGCCTCGCGCAGCACGACCCGGCTCACGCCGAAGCGTTCGGCGAGTTCCTTCTCCGAGGGCAGCTGGCTGCCCGGCCGCGCGTCGGGACCCACGCACAGCTCCTCCACGAAGGCGACGACCTGCGAGGTCAGCGAGTTCGGCCGGGCGTGCCGCGGCTGGGACCGGCCCGCGAGCCCTTCGCCCTGGGTTCCCGGCGACGCTGATCCCATCGTGTACGCCTCGTCCTTCGCTGGAGGGATGTGCCGACTCCCCAGCGTACAGAGACCGGAACCCGCGGGCTGACCAGCACCACCCCATTGACTACTTAGCAGCTTGTACTACAAGATGACCGCACCGGCACGGGCCCCGCGTCGTCTCGACCGCGCGGCCCTGCCGTGAGCACGCGTGCGAGCGGTGTCGCCTGCCACGGGCGACCGCCGACCGCACCGACACGAGCGCGGGCACCGCCCGCACACGGGCGGCGACGGCGGGCGCGGCGGCGGGTCGGAAACCTCCCCCCACCGCACCCGCACGAGCGCGCCCACGAGCCGACCGGAGGGCAACGGTGGACAGGTCCGACAGGGAAATCTGCATGAGCGCGTGGGAGGGGGCGGAGAACGTCCACGGCGCGGTCGCCCCTCCGGTTTTCCAGACCAGCATTTTCACCAAACCCTCGTTCGAGGCGTTCATCCAGGAGCAGGAACAGGAACACGAGAGGTACGTCTACAGCCGCGGCGCCAATCCCACGGTGGCCTTTCTGGAGGAGAGGCTGGCCCTTCTGGAGCGCGGCGAGGCCTGTAAGTGCTTCGGTTCCGGAATGGGGGCCATCAGCGCCGTCCTGATGAGCCTGCTGCGCGGCGGGGACCACATCCTCTTCGTCAACAGCACCTACGGCCCGGCCCTGGAGATGGCCGAGCACCTGCGCGGTTTCGGCATCGACCACACCGTGCTGCCCGACGGCACGTCCGACATCGAGCCCCACCTGCGCAAGAACACGGCGCTGGTCTACGTCGAGAGCCCCGGGACCATGCGGATGAAGGTCCTGGACCTGGCCGCGATCACCCGGACCGCACGGGCCAGGGGCGTCTGGACCGTGATGGACAACACCTGGTCCACGCCGCTCTTCCAGAAGCCGATCCTGGCCGGGGTGGACATCGTCATCCACTCGTGCACCAAGTACATCGGCGGTCACAGCGACGTCCTGGGCGGGGCGGTGATCGGCCCGGCCTCCTTCGTGCGCGACCTCTTCTACACGGGGTTCCAGCTCCTGGGTTCGGTCATGTCGGCCGTCGAGGCGTCGATGGTGCTGCGCGGGCTGCGGACGCTGCCGATCAGGATGGCCGAGCACGAGCGCAGCGCCGTGCGGGTCATCGACTACCTGGCGACCCGGCCCGAGGTGGCGGCGATCCACCACCCCCACCACGACCACCGGCCCGACGACCCCCTGGTCAAGGACCAGTTCAGCGGTTTCTCCGGGCTGCTCAGTTTCGACCTGAAGGACGGTTCCTTCGAGAAGGTCGCGGCCTTCATCAACCGTCTTTCGCTGTTCCGGATCGGCGCGAGCTGGGGCGGTTACGAAAGCCTGGTCACCGCCCCCGTCCGGCCCGGAAACGAGGGGGCGTTGCGGGAGAGGGGATTCTCCCCCGGAATGGTCCGCCTCTCCGTGGGCCTGGAGGGGGCCGACAGCCAGATCGAGGATCTCGAAAGGGCCTTCACCGCACTGTAGAGGACCGAAAGCGGTCATCACCGAGAGGAAAGTAGATGGCTAACCCCCCGGACGAACACGTCCGCCGACCCGGCGTGGCGGCGGCGTGCGTCCCCGTGGTCATCACCGTCGCCATCCTGGTCGGCGGCATCGGCGTCCTGAAGTACCCCGCCGAGCTCATGCTCATCTTCGCGGGGGTGGTGTTCGCCCTCTTCGCGCTCTGGCACGGCGTGCGCTGGGACGACGTGCTGACGAACATGGGCGACAAGCTCAGGAGCGCCCTGCCCGCGGTCCTGATCCTGCTGAGCATCGGCATGCTCATCGGCTCGTGGATGATCGCCGGGACGATCCCCCTCATGGTCTACTACGGCCTGGAGCTCATCAACCCGTCCTACCTGTACGTGCTGGCCTTCCTGGCCACCGCGCTGGTCTCCACCTTCACCGGCACCTCCTGGGGCTCGGGCGGCACGATCGGCGTCGCCCTGATCGGGGTGGCCCAGACGATGGACGTGTCGCTGGCGATCACGGCGGGCGCGGTCGTGTCCGGCGCCTACTTCGGGGACAAGCTCTCGCCGCTGTCGGACACCACCAACATGAGCTCGCTCGCGGCGGGCGCCAACCTCTACGAGCACATCCGGCACATGCTCTACACGGCCGTGCCCTCGTCGGTGCTGGCCGCCGTCGTCTTCCTGCTCGCGGGCACCACCATCACCACCTCGTCCGCCGGTCTGGGCGGTATCGACGAGGTCGTCACCGAACTGAACGAGCTGTTCACCCTCAACCCGCTGCTGCTGATCCCGGCGGTGGTCGTGCTCGCCGGGTCGATCATGCGCAAGCCTCCGCTGGTCGTGCTGTTCGCGTCGTCCATGACGGCGCTGCTGATCGCGCTGCTGGTCCAGGGGGCGAGCGTGGGCGACCTGTTCGCCGCGGTCGTCTCCGGCTTCACCACCGACATGCTGCCGCAGGGGGACGGGGTCTCCGACGTCCTGGCCGAGCTGGTGAACCGGGGCGGGCTGTACTCGATGTACAACTCGGCGTTCTTCGTCTTCTGCGCCTTCTTCTTCGCCTCGGCGCTGGAGAAGTCGGGCGTGCTGCGGGTCCTGCTGGAGGGGCTCATCGCCAGGCTGCGGTCCACAGGAAGCCTCATCCTCACCACCCTGCTCTCCGGCTTCACCATCATCAACGGCACCTCCAACGCGCTGGTGTCCTTCTTCCTGGTCAAGGACGTCTACGGCGACGCCTACCGGGCCAGGAACCTGCACCCGGTCAACCTGTCGCGCAGCATGGAGGACTCGGTCACGATCACCGAGGTGCTGATGCCCTGGACGGTGTCGGGCGTCTTCTTCGCCACCACCCTGGGCGTGGCCAACTTCGAGTTCCTGCCGTGGGCGGTGTTCAACTGGAGCGGTTTCCTGTTCTCCGCCCTGATCGCCTTCCTCGCGCCGCTGACCCGGGGTTTCGGCATCCGCCGCCTCGAACCGGAGCAGGAGCGCTCCACGACGTGAGCCCCGCCCGGGGCGGCCACGCGAAAGGGGAGCGGAGCACGTGCGGGGCACGTGCTCCGCTCCCCTCGGACGCGAAGGCGGTCAGGTCGGCGGCCACGGCGGGACCGGGGCTCGCGGCCCGCCCCGTCCGGCCGGCCGGTCGGGAGGCGCCCGCTGGCGGGGGGCCGTCCGCGAGCGTCCGCGAAGGCGGCACCTACCGGCCCTTCTTCAGGTCCTCCTTGCCCTGGCGCAGGCGCCCCTTGGCCATCTCGGCGCGACCCTCGTTCTTCATGCGGTCGTTGCCGGTGGCCTTGCCGGTGGTCTCCTTGGCCTTGCCCTTGACCATCTCGGCCTGGCTGCGGCCCTTCTCAGTGGCGCTCATGCTCTTCCTCCTTCGGTGGTTCCCGTGAGGAGCGGCGTACTGGCCTGCGAACCGCCCCTCTCCCCGTCCCCTGCCCGAAACAAGAAACCTTAAAATCCCCGCAAAACCCTCGAAACACTCCACGCCCGCCGTCACCACCGCTGTTCCGCCCGAACACGAACCGGGGCCGGGCCCGCGAACGCGCGTCGTCGCCCCACCTGCGCGTCCGGGGGCGGGCCGTGTTCCCAAGGCCGCGGAACCCACCGCTCCGCGTGGGGAACCGTCGCCCCCCCATGAGGTCTACGGAGCTCCCACGACGTCCTCGGGGCGCAGGGTCTGCAGCTCCGCCACCCCGGGGACCTCCCCCGCCAGGGCCGCCGTCTCGATCCGCCGCGACTGGCGGATCACGCTCTCCTCGAACAGCTTGCGGACCTCGCGCCCGTTGCCGTCCCCGAACACCCCGGCCCGCTCGACCACCAACGCGCCCAGCGCCCCGCGCGTCTCCTCGGGCACCAGGAAGTCGCTGCCCTCGGCCATCCCGACGAAGATCCGCACCAGCTCGTCCGCGTCGTAGGGGGCGAACTCCACCGTCCCGGAGAACCGCGACTCCAGCCCCGGGTTGCTCGCCATGAACTCGCGCATCTCCCCGGTGTAACCGGCGGCGATCACCACCACCTCGTCGCGGTGGTCCTCCATCAGCTTCAGGAGCGTGTCGACGGCCTCCTGGCCGAAGTCGGAGCCGCTGCCGCCCGGCCGGGCGAGCGCGTACGCCTCGTCGATGAACAGCACGCCTCCGCGCGCCCGGTCGAACACGTCACGCGTGCGCTGGGCGGTGTGGCCCACGTACGAGCCCACCAGGTCCGCCCGGCTGGCCTCCACCACCTGCCCCTGGGCGAGCACCCCCAGGGCGGCCAGCAGTTCCCCGTAGACCCGCGCGACCGTGGTCTTGCCCGTCCCCGGGGGCCCGGCGAAGACCAGGTGCCGCGAGGGCAGCGGGGCCTCCAGCCCGGCCGCCTGCCGCCGGCGTCCGGCCGAGATCAGGTTCACCAGGTCGGCCACCTCCCGCTTCACCGCCGCCAGGCCCACCATGGCGTCCAGGCGGCGCATCAGCTCCTCGACCTGACCGGCGTCCCTGGGCCCCTCCGCGACCCTGGCGGAGAGCCCGCCGTCCACGACGTCGGCGAGGTCCTCCGGCAGGATCAGTGACAGGTCCCGCGCCGAACCGAAGTCGCCGTCGACGATCCGGGTCGCCTGGGTCTGGACGGTCTCCTCGAACACGCGGCGCGCCTCGCGCCCGTTGCCGAAGGTCTCGTCGCGCTTCTGCGCCTGGAAGTGCCGGATGAGCAGCTCCCGGGTGCCCTCCCCCAGCGTGTAGCCCTGCCTGTCCGCCATCCCCGTGAAGATGGTCGTGAGCTGTTCGGGCGAGTAGTTCTCGAACTCGACGGTGCGGGCGACCCTCGACCGCAGCCCGGGGTTGGCGTCGAGGAAGCCGCGCATCTCACTGGAGTACCCGGCGAAGATGACGACGACCTCCTCGCGCAGGTCCTCCATGAGTTTGATGAGGGTGTCGATGGCCTCCTGGCCGAAGTCCGATCCGCTGCCGAACTTGCGGGACAGCGCGTACGCCTCGTCGACGAACAGCACACCGCCCCGGGCCCGCTCGACCACCTCGGTGACCTTGGTGCTGGTGCCGCCCAGGTGCTCGGCCACGAGGTCGGGGCGGGCGGCCTCCACGAACTGGCCGCTCCCCAGCACGCCCAGGGAGCGCAGGATCCGCCCGTAGAGCCGGGCCACGGTGGTCTTGCCGGTTCCGGGCGGCCCGGAGAAGACGAGGTGGCGGCTGACGTTGAGCGCGGGCAGCCCCGCCGCCGCACGCTTGACGCTGACCTGCTGGAAGTTGACGAGGGCGCGGACCTCCTTCTTCACCCCGTCCAGGCCCACCATGGCGTCCAGTTCGGCCAGCAGTTCCTCCAGCGGCCGCACCTCCCCCTCGGGCGCGTCCGGCACGGCCGCGCCGCCGCTGCCGGTCGCGGCCCGCGCCTGGACCCGGTCACCGCCCCCGTTCCCGGTGATCTCGGTGTCCTCGGTCTGCACGGTGGCGGTGTCCTCGGCGTCCACCCCCTCAGCGGCGTTGCCGGAGATCGTGCACCCCACCAGGCGCACCCTGCTGGTGCCGTACACGGCCAGCCCGGAGCTGTCCCCGTCCCGGACCACGGTGTCCTCCAACGTGACCACGGCCCCGTTCTCCACGCCGACTCCGGCCGACGCGCACCCGCTCACCGTCGACGAGCGCAGGACCAGCCGCGACTCGCCCCCCGCGTAGACACCGTGCAGGGAACAGTCCGAGATCTGGATCCTGTCGACCTCGACCTCGGACCCTTCGTTGACGGTCAGCGCGTTGAGACTGCTGTTGGTGACCGTCGCCGCGCTGACCGTGACCGTGCTGTCCTGCCTGACGAGGAGGCCACCCTCGACGT
Source organism: Nocardiopsis dassonvillei subsp. dassonvillei DSM 43111 (assembly GCF_000092985.1). Classification (GTDB taxonomy): domain Bacteria; phylum Actinomycetota; class Actinomycetes; order Streptosporangiales; family Streptosporangiaceae; genus Nocardiopsis; species Nocardiopsis dassonvillei. The sequence continues at coordinate 1,994,668 of NC_014210.1, read as the reverse complement.
CGTCCCCGGTCAGATCGGTCAGGCTTCCCCGCGCGTCGACGATGTGCACCATCGTCGGCGACTTCGAGGCGCGCAACCCGGTGACCTCGAACCGCCCCTTCTGCGCGGCGAACACGCTCCACTTCTCCCGTGCCTCCTGGGGGCTGTCACGCAGTTCGACGTCGGAGAGCGTCGTCCGGCACTCCTCGACGTAGACCCCGTTCCCACCGACACGGGTCAGGGACAGCCCCTCACCGCTGACCCTGGCCCCCTCCCCGTGGAGGCCTGTCCGGGCAGCGTCCTCGATGACCAGGTCCCGGACGGTCAACGCGCCCCCGACGGTCGCCAGGGCACTGGCCCTGGCGTTGGTGATGCGGCCGTGGGTGATGGTCATCTCGGAGTCGTCCCAGGCGTACACGGAGTCGCCTCCGGCACGGCCGCCGTCCACCCTGAGGCGGTCGAACTCCGCCCTGGAGCGTCCGGTCACCCGTACCGGCCAGCCCCGGTCCCCGGTGATCGTCAGGTTGGTGAACTTCGGAGCGGCGGAGTCCCGCACGTGGACCGCTTGGGTCCTCTCCCCTCCGCAGTCGGTCAGGACGCAGTCGGTGACCGTGGGCGAGGCCTTGGAGATGTGCAGGGTGTGCCATGTGTCGTGGCCCCCGGTGAAGGTGGTCCGGCGGATCTCGGGGGAGCCCGGGCCCTCGACGACGAGCACGGCGTCGGTGAAACGGCAGCCGTCCACCTTGCCCGTGGAGCCGTCCATGTAGAGTCCGCCGCCCGCGAACCCGCAGTTGGTGAACTCGGCTTCGGTGTTCTTCACGTTCACTTGCGTACTCGCGGAGAAGGCGCAGTCGACGGCCTTCAGGAAGGCTTCGGGGTGCACGTACACGGGCGGGTACTCGGCTGAGGCGTTGCGCACGTGCACACCGTGCAGTTCCAGCCGCCCCTTGTGCACGTTGAACACGTTCGTGTCGCCCGCCGCGACCGTCACGGTGCCGGGGCCCTGGAGGGGAACCACGATGACGTGCCGGTTCACGCCGACCACCTGGGGTTCGGTGTAGTGGCCCGGCTCGACGTGCAGGTACAGGTCACTTCCCGCGTACATCGGGGCCCGCAGCGCCGCGCCCAGACTGGGGAAGGCGTAGGGGTCGGTCTGCGAGATTCGGACCGTGTACATCCATCGGCTCCCGGGGGTGAGGGCACGGCGGCGCGGACCGTGCGAGGAATACGCGGTACGTACCGTATCGGCCGGTTGTGTCGTACGGTGCCGGCCGCGCTCTCCTGCCCGCGACTGGCCGCCTCCGGCCACGCCGGGACCATGCCGGGGCCACACCGGGACCGCGACGGGGCCACGCCGGGACCGCGTCGGGGGAAGGCCCCCGGACCTGGCCCGGGAGGGGAACGGTACCCTCGTCGAGCCAGTCGAACTCCACCTCGTGGGGCAGGGAACCCGGTGCGAATCCGGGGCTGACGCGCAGCGGTGAGGGTGACGGGCGGGCACGCCCCGGGGACGCGGTTCCCCGGGACAGCCACTGGAGCGCACGCTCCGGGAAGGCGCTCCGCACCGGTCGATCCCGAGTCCGAAGACCTGCTGGCGCTGGCGGTGACGGGCCGCCAGGTCAACCGAGGACCCCGCGAACGGGTCCCTGACCAGAAGGACGCGCATGTCCCCGATGGGCTCCCCATCCCCATCCCCCACCGTCCGCGCCCGGCGCGACCGCTGCCCGGGCGCCCTGCGGCCCTGGCCCGCCGACGACGGGCTGCTGGTACGGCTCCGGCTCGTCGGCGGCAGGCTTCCCGTCCGTTCGCTGCGCGCCCTGGCCGCCGTGGCCCGGGAGTACGGCGACGGCCGGATCCACGTCACCGGGCGGGCCAACGTGCAGCTGCGCGCCCTGCCCGGAAGCGGGGGGCGGCTGTCCCCCGAGGTGCTCCGGGCCCTGGAGGAAACCGGCCTGCTGCCCTCGCCCTCCCACGAGCTGGTCCGCAACATCATGGTCTCCCCCCGCACGGGGCTCGGGGCTGGAAGAGCGGACCTGCGGCCCGTGGCCGCCGAGCTGGACGGGCTGCTGTGCGCCGAACCGCGCCGCGCCGCCCTGCCCGGCCGATTCCTCTTCGTCCTGGACGACGGAAGCGGCGACCTGCTGGAGCGCTCCTGCGACCTGGGGGCGGTCGCCCTCGACGCGCGTACCGCCCAGCTCAGGGTCGGGGAGCACTGGGGCCCGCTGACACCGCTGGAGGAGGCCCCGGCCGCGCTCGTGCGCCTCGCCGACCGGTTCCTGGAGCTGCGCGGCGACGGCCCCGACGCCCCCTGGCACGTGGCCGAACTCCCCTCGCCCCTGACCGACCCGGCGCCGCCCGTCCCGGGGCTGCCCGAGCCCGCGCCGCCGCTGCCGCACGGCCCGGTGCCCGGGATCGGACGGCACGTCCCCGTGCCCGAGGAGGGCCTGGACCGGGCCGCCGCCGACGCGCTCGCCGCCGAAGCCGTCGAGGCCGGATCCGGCGAACTCGTCGTCACGCCGTGGCGCGCCGTCCTCGTCCCCGCAGGACACGGGACCGTGTCCGGGCGGCACAGGCTCGCCCCCGAGGAACACGGACCCGGCCCCGACAGGCCGGTCCCGGCTGACAAGCACATCCCCGGACAGCCCGACCACGTCCCCGGGGAGGCGCGGTGACCTCCCCGAGAAGACCGAACCGGCACTACGAGTACGTCGACGACGGGCCCGCCATCTACGCCGACTCCTTCGCCACCATCCGGCGCGAGGCCCGGCTCGACCACCTGCCCGCCAACGCCGAGCGGCTCGCCGTGCGGATGATCCACGGCACCGGCCAGGTCGACCTCGCCGACGACCTCGTCGTCCACCCCGACCTGGTCCCCGCGGCGCGCGCCGCCCTCCGGGCCGGTGCGCCGATCCTGTGCGACGCGCGCATGGTGGCCTCCGGCGTGACCGCGAGCCGCCTGCCCAGCGACAACGAGGTGCTCTGCCTCCTGGGTGACGAGCGGGTGCCCGGCCTGGCCCGGGAGTGGGGCACCACCCGCACGGCCGCCGCGGTGTCGCTGTGGGAGCCGCTGCTCGGCGGCGCCGTGGTCGCCGTCGGCAACGCGCCCACCGCCCTGTTCCACCTTCTGGAGATGCTGATCGACGGCGCCCCTCGACCCGCCGCGATCGTCGGCTGCCCGGTCGGCTTCATCGGCGCCGCCGAGTCCAAGCAGGCGTTGACCGAGCTGCGCGACCGGCACGGCGTCGACGTCCCCTACGTGACCGCGCGCGGCCGACGCGGGGGTTCGGCGATGACCTCCTCGGCCCTCAACGCACTCGCCAAGGAGGAAGAGTGACCGGCCGTTTCCACGGCGTCGGCGTCGGCCCGGGCGACCCCGAGCTGATCACCCTCAAGGCGGCCAGGCTCATCGCCGCGGCCGACGTCGTCGCCTACCACGCGGGTGTGGGCAAGGAGTCCAACGCCCGCCGCATCGCCGACGCGCTGATCCCGGACGGGGTGGTCGAGGAGCGGTTGACCTATCCGGTGACCACCGGGGCGACCGACCACCCGGGCGGCTACGCGGGGGCGTTGGCCGACTTCTACGAGGAGTCCGCCGCCCGGCTGGCCGTCCACCTGGACGCCGGGCGCGACGTCGTCCTGCTCTCCGAGGGCGATCCGCTGTTCTACGGGTCGTACATGTACATGCACGACCGGCTGTCCGAGCGCTACCCCACCGAGATCGTGCCGGGCGTCCCGGCGTTCGCCGCCGCCACGGCCGCCGCGGCCGCCCCGCTGGCCCGGCAGACCGACGTGCTCACCGTGCTGCCCGGCACCCTGCCCGAACCGGAACTGGCCCGCCGCCTGGCCGACACCGACGCGGCCGTGGTCATGAAACTGGGCCGGACCTTCCCGGCCGTGCGCCGCGCCCTGGCCGCGGCCGGGCGGCTGGAACACGCGGTGTACGTGGAGCGGGCCTCGATGGGCGGGGAGCGGCGGCTGCCGGTGGCCGAGGTGGACCCGGCGACGGTGCCCTACTTCTCCCTGGTGCTGGTGACCGGGGACAGCCGCAACGGGCCGCGCTCCCGCAAGGTCGGCGAGGCCGCGCGGACGCAGACGGCACAGACGGAGCAGACGGCACAGGCGACCCAAGAGGGGCCCGGTTCCGCCGTACCGGCGGCGGACACGGCGTCCGCGACCACCGGACCGGCGGCCGAACTGCTGGTCGTGGGCCTGGGCCCGGGCCCCGAGGACTGGCTCACCCCCGAGGCGAGCGCGGCGCTGGCCGAGGTGGACCACGTGGTGGGCTACGGCCCCTACGTCAACCGGGTACCGCAGCGCCCCGGGCTCACCCGGCACGCCTCCGGCAACACCGTCGAACTCCAGCGCGCCCGGTTCGCCCTCGACCTGGCCGGGCGCGGCGAACGCGTGGCCGTGGTCTCCGGCGGGGACGCCGGGGTCTTCGGCATGGCCACCGCCGTGTTCGAGGCGGCCGAGGACCCCGCCTACCGGGACGTGCCCGTCCGGGTGCTGCCCGGGGTCAGCGCCGTCCAGGCGGTCGCGGCCCGCGCGGGCGCCCCCGTGGGCGGCGACTTCGCGGTGATGAGCCTGTCGGACCGCCTCAAGCCGTGGGAGGTGGTCGAGCGGCGTCTGCGCGCCGTCGCCGAGGCCGACCTGGCGCTGGCCGTCTACAACCCCGCCTCCCGGTCCCGGACCGAGCAGATCGTCACCGCGCGCCGGATCCTGCTGGAGCACCGCAAACCCGACACCGTGGTCGTCGTCGGCCGCGACGTGGGCCGCGAAGGCGAGTCCCTGACGGTGACCACCCTGGGCGAACTCGACCCCGCCGCCGTGGACATGCGCTGCCTGCTCATCGTCGGCGCGTCCGGAACCCGGGTCACCGGGGCGGGCCGCGTGTGGACCCCCAGGTGGGTGAAGCCGTGACCGTGCACTTCGTGGGCGCGGGGCCCGGAGCCGCCGACCTGCTGACCGTGCGCGCCACACGCATGCTCGCCGGGGCCGACGTGGTCCTCTACCCCGGCACCTACCTGGACCCGCAGGTCCTGACGCACTGCGCGCCCGGCGCCGAACTGGTGGACACCCAGGGCCTGGACCTGGACCGCATCACCGACCACCTGGTCCGCGCGCACACGGCGGGCCGCGACGTCGTACGGCTCACCTCCGGCGACCCGTCGCTGTACTCGGCGCTGGCCGAGCAGACCCGCAGGCTCGACGCGCACGGCGTTCCGTGGGACGTCACGCCCGGGGTGCCCGCGTACGCGGCCGCCTCGGCGCTGGCGGGACGGGAGCTGACCGTGCCGCTGGTGGCCCAGTCTGTGGTGCTGACCCGCACGCGGGCCCGCTCGACCGCCATGCCCGGGACCGAGTCGCTGGCCGCGTTCGCCGCGACCCGGGCCACGCTGGTGCTGCACCTGGCGATCCGGCGGGTGCGCGAGCTGATGGCCGAGATCGAACCCGAGTACGGCGGCGACTGCCCGGTGGTCGTGGTGTACCGGGCCAGCCAGCCGGGCGAGGCGGTGCTGCGCGGCACGGTCTCCACCGTCGCCGACGCGGTGGAGGAGGCCGGGTTCCGGCAGGCGGCGGTGATCCTGGTGGGGCGGGCGCTCGATCCCGGGGCGGGCGGTGAGTCCTACCTCTACGACCCGGCCCGGCCGCGGGCCAGCGGGTAGGGAGGGCCCCGAAGGGGTTCCGGAGGCTCCGCGGGCGGGTTCGCGTGGAGGGAGGGGCGTGCGTGGGGGTCGAGGGCTCCCGTGCCTCCGGCGCCTGGGCGCGAAGCAGCGCAGCGGAGGGTCAGGGCAGCACCGCCAGACACCACTGGGTGACCGTGCGGGCGGGCGTCCAGCCGGTGAACCCGCCGATGGGCGCGGTGGTCTCGACGGCGATCCGGGTCAGCTCGCCCCCGTGGCGCCGGTGGGCGTCGGCGAGCAGGTGCTCGGTCTCCAGCGTCACCCCGTGCACCACGATCCGCCCTCCCGGCCGCAGCGCCCCCAGGCAGGCGTCGAGCACGCCCGGCCGGGTCGCGCCGCCGCCGACGAACACCGCGTCGGGCGCGGGCAGCCCGGCCAGCGCGTCCGGCGCGCGGCCGGTGACCACGTCCAGGCCGGGAACGCCGAGGCGGCCCGCGTTGCGGCCGATCCGCGCGGCCCGTTCGGGGTGGGCCTCCACCGCCGTGGCGGTGCAGGAGGGGTGGGCGCGCATCCACTCGATGCCCACCGAGCCCGCGCCAGCGCCCACGTCCCACAGGTGCTGGCCCGGCGAGGGGGCCAGGCGGGCCAGCGCCGAGGCGCGCAGGTCGCGCTTGGTGAGCTGCCCGTCGTGTTCGAAGGCGTCGTCGGGCAGCCCCGCGACCAGGCCGTGGCCGGGCGGGCCCAGGAGTTCCAGGGCCAGCACGTGCAGCGGGGGCACCGTGCCGGGAGGTGACGCGAGCCAGTGGTCGGCGGTGGTCTCCAGGCGCGACTCGGAGTCCGCGCCCAGGTCGCCCAGCACGGTCATCCGGCTGGCGCCGTAGCCCGCGCCGACCAGCAGGGCGGCGACCGCGGCGGGGGTGGCGCCGTCGGAGGAGAGCACCAGGACGCGGTGGCCGGGGGCGAGCTGGCGCAGCAGCAGGCGGGGGTCGCGGCCGACCAGGCCCACCACCGCGCAGCGTTCGGCGGGCCAGCCCATGCGGGCGCGGGCCAGGGCGACCGAGGAGACGGCGGGTTCCACCCGCACGGCGTCCGCGCCCAGCAGGTCGATCAGGGTGGTGGCGATGCCGGACACCAGGGGGTCGCCGGAGGCCAGCGCCACGGTGGAGGGGCCGTCAGGGGAGGCGCTGTCGGCGGAAGCTGGGTCGGCGGAGGCGGCGTCGAGCGAGGCCAGCAGAGGCGGCAGGCCCTCGCGCAGGGGTGAGGGCCAGGCCAGGCGGCGCTGCCGGGGCCGGTCGGGGAGCATCGCCAGGTGCCTGCGCCCGCCGAGCACCGTGTCGGCGGCCAGGACGAGCGCGCGCAGCCGCTCGGGCAGGCCGGGCCAGCCGTCCGCGCCGATGCCGACGACGGTGATCCGGCGCCCGGTGGGCGGGGAGACCCCGTCCTCCCGCGCAGCGGCACGGTGGGTGACGGAAGCAGGCTCCGCGCCGCAGGCGTCCGTTGAGGGTGCACCACTCCCCCGCGCAGCGGCATCCGGGCGGTGGCGGGTGACGGAAGGGGGCTCCGCGCCGCAGGCGTCCGTTGAGGGTGCACCACTCCCCCGCGCAGCGGCATCCGGGCGGTGGTGGGTGACGGGAGGGCGGCTGTCGTCCTTCATTCCTCGGACGCTATCGTGGCGGCAGGCATGAGGTGCCCCAACGGCCCAGCCATCGGAAACGGTGGGGACGGCCGGCGGGGAGAATCTGGGAAGCCCGGTGAGACTCCGGCACAGGCCCGCTGCGGTGAACCGAGCCTTCCGTCCAGGAAGGACCCGGCAAGTCCGAAGACCGGCCTCGCGCCCGTCCCTTACCGATGGCGACATGAGCGGGAGCCTCTACATGCCATTGCGGTCACCGCACTACCCCTTTTCCGCGATCGTCGGCTGCGACGCCGAGGAACTCGACGACCTGGGCCTGTCCCTCGTCCTCACCAGCGTCTCGCCGGAGATCGGCGGCGTCCTGGTGCGCGGCGAGAAGGGCACCGCCAAGTCCACCGCGGTCCGGGCCCTGGCCTCCCTCCTGCCGCCCGTCGACGTCTACCAGGGCGACCGGTTCTCCGTGGACCCCGCCGACCCGGCGCAGCACTCCCCCGACGGGCCCTTCGGGTCCGGCACGGCCGTGGAGAGCCGCCCGGTGCGCCTGGTCGAACTGCCCGTCGGCGCCACCGAGGACCGCGTCCTGGGCTCCCTGCACCTGGAACAGGCCCTCACCCACGGCAGGGTCGCCTACGAACCCGGCCTGCTGGCCCGGGCCCACCGCGGCATCCTCTACGTCGACGAGGTCAACCTCCTGCACGACCACCTGGTCGACCTGCTGCTGGACGCCGCCGCGACCGGCCGGGTCACCGTGGAGCGCGACGGGTTCTCCGTGGAGCACGCGGCCCGGTTCCTGCTCATCGGCACCATGAACCCCGAGGAGGGCGAGCTGCGCCCGCAGCTCCTGGACCGGTTCGGACTCACCGTCGAGGTCGCCGCGCCGTCCGAGCCCGCGATCCGCGCCGAGGTGGTGCGCAGGCGCATGTCCCACGACGCCGACCCCGCCGCCTTCGCCGGGCGCTACCACGGGGCCGAGAAGGCGCTGGCCGAACGCATCGCGGCGGCCCGGGAGGCACTGGGCCGGGTGCGCCTGTCCGAGGCCGCGCTGCTGAAGATCGCCGAGGTGTGCGCCGCCTACGACGTGGACGGCCTGCGCGCCGACATCGTGACCGCGCGCACGGCGATGGCGCACGCGGCCTGGTCGGGCCGGACCTCGGTCACCCGGGCCGACATCCGCCGCGCAGCCACGCTCGCCCTGCCGCACCGGCGCCGACGCAACCCCTTCGACGCGCCGGGACTCGACGAGGAGCTCCTGGACCGGATCCTGGGCGACGAGGAACCGCCGCCCGACCCCCCGGAGCCGCCGGGCCCGCAGGGGACCGACGACGGCGACGATTCCGAAACCCCGTCAGACACACAGGACCCACAGGATCCCTCCGACAACGCCAGTCCCCCGGACAACGCCGGGGACACCGGGGAAGCCGAGACCTCCGGCGGCGAACAGCCCGACCCGGAGCGCTCCCCCGCCTCAGCCGAGCACGCGCCCGAGGACGCCGAGGGCGACTCCCCCGAACCCCGCCCCTCCGGCGCCTCCCCGACCACCGCCAGGGCCGCCGCCCCCTACCGGACCCGGCTGCTCACCGTGCGGGGCTCCGGCGAGGGCGCCGACGGCAGGCGCAGCCGGGCCGTCGGCACGCGGGGCCGGCGGATCGGCGCCGCCGAGCCCGGCCGGGGTGCGGGCAGCGCGGTCCACCTGGTGGAGACCGTGCGGGCCGCCGCGCTGCGGCCCCAGGGCGGCGGCCGACTGCGGCTGCGCCCCCGCGACCTGCGCGTCGCGGTCCGCGAGGGTCAGGAGACCAACCTGGTGCTGTTCTGCGTGGACGCCTCCGGCTCCATGGCGGCGCGCAGGCGTATGACCGAGGTCAAGACCGCGATCCTGTCCCTGCTCCTGGACGCCTACCGGCGCCGCGACAAGGTCGGCCTGGTCACCTTCCGGGGGCGCGAGGCCGAACTCACGCTGCCGCCGACCCGTTCGGTGGACGTGGCCGCGGCCCGCCTCGACGACCTGCCCGCCGGGGGGCGCACCCCGCTGGCCGAGGGCCTGGAGGAGGCGGCCCGCGTCCTGCGCCGCGAGCGGCTGCGGGACCCGAGGCTGCGTCCGCTCCTGGTCGTGGTCACCGACGGCCGGGCCACCGGCGGCAAGGGGGCGGTGGGCCGCGCGATGGCCGCCGCCGACCACGTCGCCGGACTGGGCGTGACCACCGTCGTGGTGGACGGGGAGTCCGGGCCGCTGCGCCTGGGCCTGGCCGCCTCCCTGGCCGCCCGCCTGGGCGCCGACCACATGCCCGTCAGCGAGGTCAGCGCCGACGCGCTGGGCACCGCCGTACGAGAGAGGGCCGCCTGATGCCCAAGGGACAGCCGCTCGTCGTCCCCGACGACGGGCTCACCACGCGCCAGCGCCGCAACCAGCCCGTGTTCGCCGTGCACACCGGTGACGGCAAGGGCAAGTCGACCGCCGCGTTCGGCCTCGCGCTGCGCGGCTGGAACCAGGGCTGGCGGATCGGGGTGTTCCAGTTCGTCAAGTCGGCGAAGTGGCGCATCGGCGAGCAGACCGTGCTGGAACGCCTGGGTGAGCTGCACGAGCAGACCGGCGAGGGCGGTCCGGTCGAGTGGCACAAGATGGGTTCGGGCTGGTCGTGGAGCCGTCGCAAGGGCGACGCCGAGGACCACGCGGCGGACGCCGCCGAGGGCTGGGCGGAGATCAGGCGAAGGCTCGCCGACCAGACGCACGACCTGCTCATCCTGGACGAGTTCACCTACCCGCTCAACTGGGGCTGGGTCGACGTCGAGGACGTCCTGGCCGCCCTGCGGGACCGCCCCGGCCGCCAGCACGTGGTGATCACCGGCCGCCGCGCCGACCCGCGGCTGCTGGAGGCCGCCGACCTGGTCACCGAGATGACCAAGGTCAAGCACCCCATGGACGCCGGGCGCAAGGGGCAGCGGGGCATCGAGTGGTGACCTCCCGAGGCGCCTCGGAGGGTTCGCGAAGCCGGACGGCAGGGCCCGCGGAGGCCGCCGGGGAGTACGCGGGAACCGGAGAAGCGGGGGCCGGACCGACGCCGTCGGCCCGGCCGACAGGGCTGCTCCGGCCGACACCGCGTGCACGGCCGACGGCGCTGCCCCGGCTGATGATCGCCGCGCCCATGACCGGGCAGGGCAAGACCACGGTCGCGACCGGGCTGATGGCGGCGCTGCGCGACGCCGGGTACGCGGTGAGCGGCCACAAGGTGGGCCCCGACTACATCGATCCCGGCTACCACGCCCTGGCCACCGGGCGTCCGGGCCGCAACCTCGACCCGCACCTGGTCGGCGTGGAGCGGGTGGCGCCGCTGCTGCTGCACGGGGCGCGCGGCGCGGACGTCGCCGTCATCGAGGGTGTGATGGGCCTGCACGACGGGCGGCTGGGCACGGACGGGTTCGCCTCGTCCGCGCACGTCGCGGCCCTGACGCGGACACCGGTGGTGCTGGTGGTGGACGTGTCGCGGATGTCGCGTTCGGTGGGCGCGCTGGTGGCGGGGATGGCCGCCTACGACCCGGCGGTCGAGGTGGTCGGGGTGATCCTCAACCAGGCGGGTTCGGTGCGCAACGTCGCCGAGATCACCCGGGCCACGCACCTGCCCGTCCTCGGCGTGGTCCACCGCGACGAGCGGCTCGCCAGCCCGTCCCGGCACCTGGGACTGGTTCCGGCGTCGGAGCGGGCGGAGTCGGCGCGCGTGGTCGAACGGCTCGGGGAGCACGTCGCGCGCCAGGTGGACCTGGACGCGCTGCTCGCGGTGGCCCGTTCCGCGCCCGCGCTGGACGCCCGGTCCTGGGATCCGGCACTGGCACTGGGAACACCCGCTCCGGGGTCCCTGCCCGAGGACCCGGCACAGGCGCGGGAGACATCGGTTCCCGGTACTCCGCTCGAAGGTCGGACACGGGCATGGGAAAACTCGGGTCCCGGCACCCCGCCCGAAGACCCGGCGCGGACGCGGGAGGAGTCCCAGGCTCCCCACGCAGCCCACACGGACCACGAGACCCACACGGTTCGTGCCCCCGGAGGACCCGGTGAGCGCCACACAGCCCACACCGACCACGGACCCCACGAACCCCCCGCGTCCCGGCGGCCGGTGGTCGCGGTGGCGGGCGGCCGGGCCTTCACCTTCCGCTACGCCGAGACCGAGGAACTGCTCACCGCCGCCGGGTGCGAGGTCGTCGCGTTCGATCCGCTGGGCGACACCGCGCTGCCCCCGGGCACCCGGGGCGTCTACCTCGGCGGCGGCTTCCCCGAGGTCTACGCCGGTGAGCTCGCCGCCAACCGCGGCCTGCTGACCCAGCTGCGCGAGGCGGCGCGGGACGGGGTGCCGACCGTCGCCGAGTGCGCGGGTCTGCTCTACCTGGCCGAGTCCCTGGACGGCGAGCCCATGGCCGGGGCCGTCCCCGCGCGCGCCCGGATGACGGGGCGGCTCACCCTGCGCTACCCCGAGGCGGTCTCACCGGGGGACACCCTGCTGACCCGGGCCGGAGAGCGGGTCACCGGGCACGAGTTCCACCGCACCGCCCTGACCCCCGGTGCCCGCGGCGACCTCCCGGCGTGGGAGATCGAGGGAGCGCCGGAGGGTTTCGCCTCACCGACGCTGCACGCCTCCTACCTGCACGTCCACTGGGCCGGACACCCCCGGCTCGCCGCCCGCTTCGCGGACGCCGTGCGCGCCGCCGTCTGACCGGGCGCCGCGGACAGCGGCACCCGGCCGGGCGACCCCTGCGGCGGCCCTCTCAGCGGGGCCCGCCGGGGTCGCCCGCCTTCCCGGCGCCGGTGGCCCGCCGGGTGGACCCGGCCGCGAGGAAGGCCGACACGAGCGCCGCGTAGACCACGAGTATCGCCTGCTGGATACCGTAGAGCCCTCCGAGCAGCCCCAGCGGTGGCTGGCCTCCCGGGAAGGCCGCGTATCCCAACGAGCTGACCACGGGCACCCTCGCCGCGGCTCTCGCGGGGTCGTCCGCCCTCACTCCCACGCGGCCCGGGCGGCCCTCATCGCGGGCGACACGTAGCCGGTGCCGATGCGGACGCCGTCGAGCCACTCGGTCAGGCGCGCCGCCTCCTCCCCCAGGGCCCGGCGCGTGGCCGTCGACACCGGTTCGAGCAGGTGCACCCGGACCGCGCCGGAGCCGTCCTGCACCCACGTCCCGACCACGCGGCCGTCCGCCCAGGCGGTCGTGCCCGCGTTGCCGCGGTTGTCGAAGAGCTGCTGGCGGTGGGGGCCCAGGTAGAAGTCCCGGCCGCGCCAGCCCATGACGGTCGGGTCGAGCACCGGCAGCAGGGCGACCCACGGGCCCGGGTCGGCCGTCCGGCCGAGGTCGTCGGGCAGGAGCCAGCCGGTGGCGCCGCCGTCGAGGGAGACCATGACGGCGCCGAGTTCGGCCAGCGCCGTGCGCACCGCCGTCTTGGTGGACCCCAGCCACCAGACGATGTCGTCCTCGGTCCCCGGTCCGAAACTGTGCAGCCAGAGGCGGACGAGCTCCCGGTAGCCCTCGGCGGCGCTCCACGGGGCGGGAACGCCGTCGAGCCAGTGCCCGGTCAGGGTCCAGCGCGGCTGCGAGACCGCGAAGCGGCCGGTGTTGGCGCCGCGCACGATGTCGGCGGCTGCGCCGAGGAGGGTGAGCACCCGCGGCGCCGACCACACCTCACCCGCCGACCCCGTCACCCTCACGTCGATCCTCGGCACCGCCCGGCGCACGTCGGCGGCCACCAGTCCCTCGGGTTCGTCGGCGAGCAGGGCCAGGACCTCGGCCCCGGCCCGGTCGAGCCAGGCGTCGCCGTCGTCGGCGATCCCCTCCCTGACCAGGTCCTTGCGCATGCGGGCGCGCTCCGCGGCGGCGACGCGCGCGGAGGCGCTCGGCCACACGGCGGGCAGCAGTTCGCGCGGGAACACGAAGAGCGTGCGCCGCATCGCCAGCTGCTTCACCAGCCTCCGCTCCTCGTAGAGCGCCCTGTCGAGGTCGGCCACGGTCAGCGAGGGCACGCGCGCCCGGCACGACAGGTAGACGGTGGCCGGTTCGGTGGCGTGCAGCGCGGTCACCGCCCGCGTGGCCGCCTCCGGGGAGTCCGCGTGGAAACCCGCCGCCAAGGCGTGCCGAACGCCGATGCGGGCGCGCCGTTCGTCGTCACTCACGTGGTGCATCGGCTCATCGTGCCACACCGTCCGGACATTTCGATACGTGCCAGTTCCGGAACTCTTCCGTTCCTGAACTACTCTGTTCCGGAACTGGTGTGTATCGTTCTGACCAGCGGTGAGACGAGGAGGAGACCGCCATGACACGAGACAGCGACACCCGCGCCCCCGCCGCACCCGGCGGCGGTCCCGCGCGCCCCGGCCGCAGGCGGGACAGCTCCCGTGACGGCGCCATCCTCGACGCGACGCTGGAGGTCCTGGCCGAAGCCGGGTTCGCCCGGCTGACGATGGACGCCGTCGCGGCCCGGGCCGGAGCCGGGAAGGCCACGCTCTACCGCCGCTGGCCCTCCAAGACGGAACTGGTGGTCGACGCGGTGGCGCGCATGAAACGCGACCAGGTCGACACCGGGAGCCTGCCCGACACCGGCGACCTCCGGGAGGACCTGCTCGGCCTGTTCCGGCCCCAGTCGGCACGGGAGGGCGAGCGCAGGCTCCGGATCATGGCGGGACTGGCCTCGATGCTCGTCCAGGACGAGGCGTCCGCCGACGCCGTCAGCGCCGCGATCGTCCAGCCCTGGGCCGAGGCCCACCGCCTCCTCATGCGGCGCGCCGTCGAGCGCGGGGAGGCCTCGGCCGCGGCCGACGTCGACACCCTCTCGCAGGTGGTCGCGTCGATGGCCGCCTACCGCGCGCTCGTCCAGCGCAGGCCCTTCGACCGGGACTTCCTCGTGTCGCTGGTGGACGGCGTCCTGATGCCCGCACTGCGCGGCCCCCGGGCCGGGACCCCCTCAGCGGAACCGGAACGCACGTCCTGACCAGCCGGACACGGGAGCCGTGCGCGTCCGCGCGTCCCGAGCGTCACCTTTCCCGGGCTCGACGGTGTCCGGGTTCTCATGGCGGTACCGACCCCGGTCATCGCCCGGAGTCCACGCGTCGAGCCCCTCGGGGAGCACACGTGTCCTGCACGAAGCGTTGGCCTAGAATGTGCGCTGGAGGAGCCCACCATGACCGTTGCGGACCACCACCCACCGCCCACCCACCCATCCGTCACCGTCCAACAGTTCGAGCCCATCGCCCTGGCTGCCGAGCGCGAGGACGTCAAACTCGAATACGTCAACGGAAAGATCTGGGCCGAAGGCGTGACCGACGGGGACCACAACAGCATCCTGACGTGGCTGTTCCGCCAGTTCATGGCACACCGGCCCGACCTGGACCTCACACAGGGCCAAGGCCTGAAGGTCGACACCTACCGCAACGGACGCGCCCGCCCCGACGGCATCCTGACACCGGTCGGCTACTTCGACGGCCAAGGCGAATGGGCCGAGCCCGACGGGGTTCTCGCCGTCATCGAGGTGACCTCCTGGGACGCCGACACGCACGCCCGCGACCGGGTCGAGAAGCCCGCTGCCTACGCCGCCACCGAAATCCCCGCCTACCTGTTGGTCGACCGTGACGTGAACGCCGTGGTGGTGCACTCCCGTCCCGAACACGGTGAGTACCAGGACCGGTCAAGGCACGTCTACGGCGACAGGGTCGAGATCCCCGGCACCGGGATCATCCTGGACACCGACGAGCTGAAGAGCCGGTTCGCCCGCTGACGCGGCCCGCGCGCACCGGTGGCGACGGCCGCGACCGTCCCACGGTCTCCCCTCACCCCAGGGCGGTCACCCAGGCGAACGCGGCGGTCACGTCGTGGACGGTGGGCACGCCGGTCGGACCCGGCGGGCGCCGCACCACCACGACCGGAACGCCCAGCAGCCCGGCCGCCTCCATCTTGGGCCGGGTGTAGGCGCCGCCGGAGTCCTTGGTGACCAGCACGTCCGCGCGGTGCCCGCCCATCAGGTCCAGTTCGCCGTCGAGGGTGTACGGCCCCCGGCTGGTCAGCAGGGACCACGTGCCGGGCAGCGCGAGTTCGGGGACGTCCACCACCCGGGCCAGGACCGCCCGCCGCTCCAGCCTCGGCACGAAGCGGGCGAGCTCCTGGCGGCCCACCGTGAGGAAGGGCCGCTCCCCGAGCTCCGCGACCCGCTCCGCCGCCTCCTCGTGGGTGGCGGCGTACCGCCAGGCCGGGTCGGGGTCCCAGCCCGGCCGCTCCAGCCGCAGCAGGGGAAGGTCCGTGCAGGCGGCCGCCGCGTTGGCGGTCATGCCCAGGGCGAAGGGGTGGGTGGCGTCCACGACCGCGTCGTAGGAGGCCAGCGCCGCGCGCAGACCCGGCACTCCCCCGAAGCCGCCGATCCGGACCCGGCCCACCGGCAGGCGGGGCCGGGCCACCCGCCCGGCCAGCGACGTGGTCACGTCCACGCCCGCCTCGACCAGGAGGGCGGCCAGCTCACGGGCCTCGGACGTTCCCCCCAAGAGCAGCAGCCTCACCGGGACACCTCCGCCCCGGGCCCGCGCCGCGGGCGTGCGGCGGGCGGGGCTCCCGGGGCCAGCACGGGCAGACCCGCCGGGGCGCCCTCGCGGGCCAGGGCCAGCAGGGCGTCCACGTCCAGGTGCTCCTCCGCCAGGTCGGCGAGCAGGTCCAGGCGCCGCTCCCGGGCGGCGGCGAAGCGCACCCCGGAGGGCGCGCAGCCCAGCGCCTCGGCCAGGAAGGCGGCGCGGAAGGCGTCGCCCTCCAGGCTGCCGTGCCACATGGTGCCGAAGACGTTGCCCGCGCGGGCGCCGCCCGGGAACCCCTCCGCGCCGCCGCCGACCGTGACCCGGCCGTGGTGGATCTCGTAGCCGTGCGCGGGCGCCCCGAGCGCCTCCCCCGAGGGCAGGCGCAGGGTCTTGTCCGCGGTGAAGTCGGTCCGGGCGTCGAGCAGCCCGAGGCCGTCCGCGCGCGCCCCGGGTTCGGCCTCGACCCCGTCGGCGTCGGTGACGGTGCGGCCGAGCATCTGGAACCCGCCGCAGATCCCCAGCAGCGGCCGACCGCGCCGGGCGTGCTCGACGATCGCCCGGTCGAGCCCGCGCGAGCGCAGCCAGGCCAGGTCGGCCAGGGTGGAGCGGGTGCCGGGCAGGACGACCAGGTCGGCGTCGGCCACGTCGCGCGGGCCGGAGGCGAAGACGACGTCCAGGCCCGGTTCCAGCCCGAGGGCGTCCACGTCGGTGAAGTTGCTGATCCGGGGCAGGCGCACCACGGCCACCCTCAGCCCCGCCCCCCCGCGCGTCCGGCGGCCCTCCAGGTCCAGGGCGTCCTCGGAGTCCAGCCACAGCCCCGGGTCCCACGGCAGGGTGCCGTAGACCCGGCGGCCGGTGAGCCGCTCAAGGTCCTCCAGGCCGGGCCGCAGCAGCCCGGGGTCCCCGCGGAACTTGTTGACCACGAAGCCCGCGACCAGCTCCTGGTCGGCGGGCTCCAGCAGGCCCACCGTGCCGTACATCGCGGCGAAGACGCCGCCCCGGTCGATGTCGCCGACCACCACCACGGGCAGGCCCGCGTGCCGGGCCAGGCCCATGTTGACGTAGTCGCCCGCCCGCAGGTTGATCTCGGCGGGGCTGCCCGCGCCCTCGGCGACGACGACGTCGTGGCGGGAGGCGAGGTCGTCGTAGGCGGCGTGCGCGGCCTCGGCCAGGTGGCGGCGGCCCGCCTCCCAGTCGGCCGAGGAGACGTCCCCGGCGGGGTGGCCGAGCAGGACGGCGTGGCTGCGCCGGTCGGTGCCCGGTTTGAGGAGCACGGGGTTCATGGCGGGCTCGGGCACGGCGCGGGCCGCCAGGGCCTGCACCCACTGGGCGCGGCCGATCTCCGCCGGGCGGCCGTCGGGGCCGTGGCAGACCATCGAGTTGTTGGACATGTTCTGCGCCTTGTAGGGGGCGACCCGCGCGCCTCGGCGCGCGAAGGCCCGGCACAGGGCGGTGGTGACCACGCTCTTGCCCGCGTCGGAGGTGGTCCCGGCGACCAGCAGTCCTCCTCCACGGCCGCGGCCCACCGGGGCCTGCGGCCCGTCACCACCCTCAACGGACACGCTCCGCACGCGGTCCTCCCCTCCTCGCCGCCCGCCGTCGTCCGGCGGGACCGCTCCGCGCGGGGACGGGCCACCACCACCGGCCGGAGCCCCCGGCCCGGTTCCGTTCACTTCGGCCTCCTCAGCAGCGCGACGTCCATCACCCAGCCCGCCCGCGCCCTGGCCCGCCTGCGGCGCGCGGCGATGTCGAGCTGCGCCGCGCCGACCCGCCCGGCGACCAGCTCCTCGGTGTCGGTGCCCAGGTTGGCGCCCCACCAGACCGTCCAGTCCCTCAGCTCGCCGAACGCCAGCTCGCCCCCGAGCACGGCCTCGCCCCCGAGCATGACGACGATGTTGTCCTGCCCCGCCGCCACCGCCTCGCCCAGGCGGCGCGCGGGGGTCACGTGCACCGGACGGCCCACCTCGTGCAGCACGATCCGGTGCCGCGCCGCGAGGAGCTGGGGGGCGCTGACGCCGGGGAGCACGTCGTACTCCACCTCGACGGCCCCCCGATCGGCGATCCGTTCCACGATCCGCAGCGTGGAGTCGTACAGACCCGGGTCGCCCCAGACCAGGAACGCCGCGGTGCCGCCGCGTTCGCCCAGCACCCGCTCGTAGGCGGCGACCCGCGCCTCGTGCCAGGCGGCCACCGCGGCCGCGTAGTCCGCCGGGTCGTCGCGGTCGCGTTCGGGGTCGGGCACCGCGACCAGCGGCACGCCGTGCGCCTCGCACACGGCCCGGCGCAGGGCCAGCAGCCCGTCGTCCCCGCGTTTTCGGGCGGCCACCGCGTAGTCGCAGCCGCGCAGCGCGTCGGCGACCTCCGGGGTGACGTGCCGCGGCCCCATGCCGATGCCCAGGATGCGCACCCTCACTCGGACCGGTCCTCCAGGTCTCCCTCGACCTCCAGGTAGACCTCCTGGAGGGCCTCCAGCGTCGCCGGGTCCGGCTCGGCCCACAGGCCGCGCCGGGCGGCCTCGTGCAGCCGCTCGACGATACCGTGCAGCGCCCACGGGTTGGAGCGGCGCAGGAACTCCTGGGTGTCGGCGTCGAGCACGTACTCGGCGGCGAGCCTGTCGTACATCCAGTCGTGCACCACACCGGCCGTGGCGTCGAAGCCGAAGAGGTAGTCGACGGTGGCGGCCAGCTCGAAGGCTCCCTTGTAGCCGTGGCGGCGCATGGCCGAGATCCAGCGCGGGTTGACCACCCGGGCCCGGAACACGCGGGCGGTCTCCTCGGCCAGGGTGCGGGTGCGCACCGCGTCGGGCGAGGTGGAGTCGCCGACGTAGGCCTTGGGGTCGGCGCCGGTGAGGGCGCGGACGGTGGCGATCATGCCGCCGTGGTACTGGAAGTAGTCGTCGGAGTCGGCGATGTCGTGCTCGGCGCTGTCCACGTTCTTGGCCGCGACCTTGATCCGGCGGTAGTTGGCGCGCATGTCGTCGGCCGCCGCGACGCCGTCCAGGCCCCGCCCGTAGGCGAAGCCGCCCCAGGCCGTGTAGACCTCCGCCAGGTCGCGGTCGTCGCGCCAGGTGCCCGACTCCACCACCTGGAGGATGCCCGCGCCGTAGGAGCCGGGCGCGGAGCCGAAGATCCGGGTGGTGGCGCGGCGCCGGTCGCCGTGCTCGGCCAGGTCGGCGCGGGTGTGGGCGCGCACGAAGTTGCCCTCCTCGGGCTCGTCCAGGTCCGCCACCAGGTTCACCGCGTCGTCCAGCATGGCGACCACGTGCGGGAAGGCGTCGCGGAAGAAGCCGGAGATGCGCACCGTGACGTCCACGCGCGGGCGGCCCAGCTCCTCCAGCGGCACCACGTCCAGCCGCGAGACCCGGCGCGAGGCCTCGTCCCACTCCGGGCGCACGCCCAGCAGCGCCAGCACCTCGGCCACGTCGTCGCCGGAGGTGCGCATCGCCGACGTGCCCCACACCGACAGACCCACCGACTCGGGGTAGGTCCCGGTCTCCTCCAGGTGGCGGCGCAGCAGGGACTCGGCCATCGCCTGCCCGGTCTGCCAGGCCAGCCGGGAGGGGACGGCGCGGGGGTCGACGGTGTAGAAGTTGCGGCCGGTCGGCAGCACGTTGACCAGGCCGCGCAGCGGGGAGCCGGAGGGGCCCGCCGGGACGAAGCCGCCCGCCAGGGCGTGGACGACGTGGTCGAGTTCGTCGGTGGTGCGGGCCAGGCGCGGCGCCACCTGCGCGGCGGCGAACTCCAGGACGGCGCGCACCCCGGGGTCGTCGTGCAGGCCGGACGCGGCGGCCGGGTCCCAGCCCGCGGCCTCCATCCGCTCCACGAGGTCGCGGGCCAGGGCCTCCACCCGGTCGACCTCGACGGCGGGCGCGTCCTCCTTCAGGCCCAGCGCCGAACGCAGACCGGGCACCGCGGCGCCCACCCCTCCCCACACCTGCGCGGCGCGCAGGACGGCCAGGACCAGGTTCACCCGGGCCTCCCCCTCGGGCGCCTCGCCGAGCACGTGCAGGCCGTCGCGGATCTGCGCGTCCTTGATCTCGCACAGCCAGCCGTCCACGTGGAGCAGGAAGTCGTCGAACTCCTCGTCGTCGGGCCGCTCCTCCAGGCCGAGGTCGCGGTGCATCTCGGCCGCGCGCATCAGGGACCAGATCTCGCCGCGGACGGCGGGCAGCTTGGCCGGGTCCATGGCCGCGATGTTGGCGTGCTCGTCGAGCAGCTGCTCCAGGCGGGCGATGTCCCCGTAGGACTCGGCGCGGGCCATCGGCGGGATGAGGTGGTCCACGACCGTGGCGTGGGCGCGGCGCTTGGCCTGGGCGCCCTCGCCCGGGTCGTTGACCAGGAACGGGTAGACGAGCGGCAGGTCGCCGAGCACCGCGTCGGTGGCGCAGGCGGCCGAGAGCGCGGCGTTCTTGCCCGGCAGCCACTCCAGCGAGCCGTGCTTGCCCAGGTGGACGACGGCGTGGGCGCCGAAGCCGTGCTCCAGCCACCGGTAGGCGGCCAGGTAGTGGTGGCTGGGGGGCAGGTCGGGGTCGTGGTAGATGGCGATCGGATTCTCGCCGAAGCCGCGCGGGGGCTGGACCAGGACGACGACGTTGCCCGCGCGCATCGCGGCCAGGACCAGCTCGCCGGCGTCGTTGACGTAGAGGCCGCCGGGCGCGGCGCCCCACGCCTCGGCCATCGCCTCCCGCAGCGGGGCGGGCAGTCCCTCGGTCCAGGCGGCGTACTCCTCCGGGGTGATGCGCACCTGGGCGTCGGTCAGCTGCACGGAGGTCAGCCAGTCCTCGTCCTGGCCGCCCGCCGCGATCAGGGCGTGGATCAGCGCGTCCCCGGCCTCGGTCTCGTCGGGCAGGTCCAGGCCGGGCAGGGCGCCGGGCTCTCCCAGGTCGTAGCCCTCGGCGCGCATCCGGCGCAGCAGGCGCACCAGCGAGCGGGGCGTGTCGAGCCCGACGGCGTTGCCGATGCGGGAGTGCTTGGTGGGGTAGGCGGACAGGACCACCGCCACGCGCTTGTCGGCGGCGGGCACGTGCCGCAGCCGGGCGTGGGCGACCGCGATCCCGGCCAGGCGGGCGCAGCGCTCGGGGTCGGCGACGTAGCGGGGCAGGCCGTCGCGGTCGATCTCCTTGAAGGAGAAGGGGACGGTGATGATGCGGCCGTCGAACTCGGGGATGGCGATCTGGCTCGCCGAGTCCAGCGGGGTGACGCCGTCGTCGGAGGCCTCCCAGTCGGCGCGCGGGCTCGTCAGGCACAGCCCCTGGAGGACGGGAACGTCCAGGGCCGCCATCCGCTCCACGTCCCACGCCTCGTCGTCCCCGCCCGCGCTCGCGGACGCGGGCACGCTGCCGCCGGCCGCCAGGACGGTGACCACCAGGGCGTCGAAGCCGCCGAGCGCCTCGTACAGCTCGTCGGGCGCCGAGCGCAGCGACCCGGCGAACACGGGCACGCCCACGGCCTGCCCGGTGGCGTCGACGGCGTCGGCCAGGGCGTGCGCGAAGGCGGTGTTGCCGCCCGCCTCGTGCGCCCGGTAGTAGAGGACGCCCACCTTCGGCAGACCCTCGTCGGAGGCGGTGGCGGACGAGGCGGGCGCGGAGCCGCGCGGCCGGTCGCGCTCGGCCAGTCCCCACAGCGGGACGGGCGCGGGAGCCTCGAACCCCTCGCCGGTCAGCAGCACGGTGTCGGACAGGAAGGCGTGCAGGCGCGCGAGGTTGGCCGGGCCGCCCTCGGCCAGGTAGCGGTGGGCGTCGGCCGCCAGGCCGATCGGGACGGTGGAGTGCTCCATGAGTTCGGCGCTGGGCTGCTGCTCACCGCCCAGGACGACCAGCGGCGTGCCCCGTTCCCGGACGGCGGCCAGGCCCGGCCACAGGTCGTGCGGGGAGCCGAGCAGCCGCACCACCACCAGGTCGGCGCCCTCGACGACGCCGGTGAGTTCGGCGTCGGAGGCGCGGGAGGGGTTGGCCCACGCGTACGCGCGGTCGCTGGCCCGCGCGGAGAGCAGATCGGTGTCGGAGGTGGACAGTAGTGCGATCCGTACCGTCATGGCCGGATTCCTCCTTCGGGGTTGGCTCCCCATCGTCGGTCGGACCGTTCGGGTCCGGGGGTCGTCCGCGCCTCGGCGGCGGGGGCGTCACTGTGGCGCGGCGGCTCGGAGCCGCGGCGCAGGAAGCGGATCACCGGGTGCCCGGGTCCGGGTTCGACCTCGGCCCGGACCCCGTAGACCTCCTCGATGAGGGCGGGGGTCAGGACCCGCGGGGGCGTGCCCTCGGCGACGACGCGCCCGCCGCACAGCACCAGCAGCCGGTCGCAGTACATCGCGGCCAGGTTGAGGTCGTGCAGGGCGATGACGGTGGTGACCGGCAGGCCCGCGACCAGTTCCATGAGGTCGAGCTGGTACTGGATGTCGAGGTGGTTGGTCGGCTCGTCCAGCAGCAGCTCGCTCGGCTCCTGGGCCAGGGCTCGGGCGATCTGGGCGCGCTGGCGCTCACCGCCGGAGAGCGTGTGCCAGGACCGGTCGGCGGTACCGGTCAGGCCGGTGCGCTCCAGAGCCGCCGCGACGGCGTCCGCGTCGGCCGCGGACATGGGCGTCCAGGCGCGGCGGTGGGGGACGCGCCCCAGGGCCACCACGTCGCGGACGGTCAGCTCGGTCTGGGTGTGCGCGTTCTGTTCGACGGCGGCCACGCGCCGCGCCACCGCCCGGCGCGCGGTCCGGTCGAGCGGCGTCCCGTCGAGGGCGACCACGCCCGCGGAGGGCGCCAGGACACCGGAGAGCAGCCGCAGCAGCGTGGACTTGCCCGAACCGTTGGGGCCGAGCAGGCCGACGGTCTCGCCGGGGCGCGGAGCCAGGGTGACGCCGTCCAGGACGAGCCCTCCGCCGATCAGGCGGCTCACCCGTTCGGCGTGCAGGCCGGCCCCGGCGGGCGCGCCGCGCCGCGTCCGGTCCCCTCCTTCGGGCCGTCGGCCGTCGGTCGGGGGCGCCTGGCGCACGGGCGGGCCGCTCCCGCCGAGCACCAGCGGCGCGGCGTCCCTCCCCGGCGCCGCCGCGGAGGACGCGCCGTCGCGGCCGCGCGCCACCGCCTGGTCGGATGGGGTCATGTGTGCCTCCTGGCGCGGTAGAGCACGGCGACGAAGGCGGGCACCCCGATGAGGGAGGTCACCACCCCCACCGGGATCTCCTGGGGGTCCAGCGCGGTGCGGGCGACCGTGTCCACCCACACCAGGAAGACGGCGCCCGCCAGCGCGGTGACCGGCAGGAGCCTGGCGTGGGCCGCGCCGGTGAGCGCGCGGGCCGCGTGCGGCAGGACCAGCCCCACGAAGCCGATCGCCCCGGCCGAACTGACCAAGGCGGCGGTGAGCAGCGCGGTGGCGCACAGCAGCACCATGCGGGCGCGAGCCACCCGCACGCCCAGGTTCGCCGCGGCCTCCTCACCGAAGGCGAACGCGTCCAGGGTGGTGGTGTGCGCCAGGCACACGGCGAGCACACCGGCCAGCACCGCCGCGCACAGCACCACGTCGTCCCACCCGGCGCCGCTGAGGGAGCCCAGCAGCCAGAACAGCACCCCGCGCGTGGTCTCGGCGTCGGCCGAGGTCAGCACGATGAACGAGGTCAGCGCCGAGAACAGCTGCATGGCCGCCACCCCGGACAGCACCACGCGGTCCATGCTCGCGCCCAGGGTGTGCGAGAGCAGCACCACCAGCCCGAAGGAGACCAGCGCGCCGACGAAGGCGCCCGCCGACAGCGACACCACCGCGCCGCCCCAGCCCAGCACCAGCACCGCGACCGCCCCGGTGGAGGCCCCCGAGGACACCCCGAGCACGAAGGGGTCCGCCAGCGGGTTGCGCAGCAGGGACTGCATGACCGCCCCGCACAGCGCCAGCCCCGCCCCGCACACCGCGGCGAGCAGGGTGCGGGGCATGCGCAGGTCCCACACGATGCCCTCGCGCAGCGGCGACAGGCCGCTCTCACCCCACCCCAGCCGCGCGGCGACCGACCTCCAGACCTCGGCCGTGGTGATGTCGGCGGGGCCGATGGTCACCGCGACCGAGACCGACACCGCCAGGAGCACCAGTCCACCGCAGGAGAGCAGCGCCAGACGCGCACCGCTCACCGGCCGAGCCCGAGGCCGCGCAGACCCTCGGCGACCTGCTCGATCCCCTCGACCGTGCGGATCGAGGGGTTCATGGCCTGGCCGCTGAGCAGGACGTAGCGCTCCTCGCGCACGGCGGTGAGGTTGCTCGTGGCGGGGTGGGACTCCAGGAACGCGATCTTGGCGTCGGCGGACTCCGCGGTCTGGGAGTCGCGGGTCAGGTCGCCGAGGACGATGACGTCGGGGTCGCGGTCGGCGACGGTCTCCCAGTTGATCTGGGGCCACTCGTCGTGGGTGTCGTCGAAGGCGTTGCGCGCGCCGACCGCGCGGGTGATGGCGCCGGGGGCGCCGCAGCAGCCCGCGAGGTAGGGCGACTGGGAGTTGGCGAACCAGTACATGAGGGAGACGCCGGAGGCGTCCAGGTCCGCGGTGGCCGCCGCCACCCGCCCCTCCAGCTCGGCGATCAGCTCCTCCCCGCGCTCCTCGACCCCGAACAGCAGGGCCAGGTCGCGGATCTCGCCGTACACGGCGTCGAGGGTGAGCGGTTCGCTGCGCGAGCCGTCTCCCCCGCTGTCGTTGTCCTTGCCGGTGGCGCAGTCGGTCGGGGAGACGTAGGTGGGCACGCCCAGTTCCTCGAACTGCTCGCGGGTGGCGACACCGCCCGTGCCGAGCGTGGAGACGAAGGAGGCCGTCACGAAGTCCGGTTCGGCGTCCAGGACCACCTCGAAGGAGGGGGCGTTGTCGGCCAGGCGGGGGATGCCCCCGTTGGCCTCCTCCAACCCCTCCATGATCGGATCGGTCCAGGTGGCGGTGCCGACGAGGCGGTCCGCCAGCCCCAGGGAGAGCAGGATCTCGGTGCTGCCCTGGTTGAGGGAGACGACGCGCTCGGGCGGGGCGTCGACGCCCACCCGGTGTCCGCAGTTGTCGACCGCGCGGGCGCCGTCGGCGTCGGCGGCCTCCGTGCCGCCGCTCCCCCCTTCCGGGGAGGGGGCGCAGGCGGTGAGCAGCAGGGCGGAGGCGAGCAGGAGGGGAAGGGGGCGCGGGGCGCGACGCAGCATGGGCATGCCTTGGATGTCGGGGCTCGAACGCGGAGCCTGGCACGGGACGCCTCCGCGCACTCGACGCGGAGGGGCCAGCAGGTCTTCGGACTCGGGTTCGCCCGGACGGGGTGCCTTCCCAGGTCGGTGCCGCCTCGACTCCGTGGTCGCCGCGGCCTCCGCCCCAGTGGCGTGAGTACCCCGCCCGTCCCCCTCACCGCTGCGCGTCAGTTCCGGATTCGCACCGGATTCCCTGACCACGTACGTGGTACGACTGGCCCCGGCAGACTATCAAGGCCCCCTCGGCCCCTCGCGGCCGGAAGGCGCACAGGGGCCGCGCCCGCGCCACCGCTCCGGTGCCCGCCCCGGTCAGCGCGGCTCCGGGGAGCCGGTGGAGCGCTGGGGCCGCGCCCTCGCTCCGGCCGACACGGACGCGGGCGCCCCGGAACACCGGATGGCGGGCCCGCTCGCGCGGGCCGCGGCCGGCGGACACGGCGGCGCGGACCACGCGGCGGAGCCGGGACCGGCGCACACACCGGGAGTACGATCGTGACCGGCCGCACACGGCCCCGCACCACCGCGCACCACCAGCATCCGGCAGAGAGGGGTCCTGGAACATGACCACGACGACGTTCGACCCGCGCGCGCTGCTCGCCCAGAGCAGGCTCGGCGTCCTGGCCACCATCAAGGCCGACGGCCGCCCCCAGCTCTCCCCCGTCCAGCCCTTCTACGACGCCGAGACCGACCTGCTGCACGTCTCCATGACCGAGGGCCGGGCCAAGACCGCCAACCTGCGCCGCGACCCGCGCGCCACGCTCCAGGTCACCAGCGCCGACGGCTGGGCGTGGGCCACCGCCGAGGGCGTGGCCACCCTCACCGGGCCGGGCACCGACCCGCACGGCCCCGAGGTCGAGTCACTGGTGGACTACTACCGCCTCGCCGCCGGGGAGCACCCCGACTGGGAGGAGTACCGGTCGGTCATGGTCTCCGACCGCAGGGTGCTCATGACCATGCCCGTCGACCACGTGTACGGCGAGAAGATCCGCTGACAACACGAACGGGGCGGGGCCGCGGTCTGCCGCCGCACCCCCGCCCCACGCGGGCGGCCGCGGTCCACCCGCGCCCCGCCCACGACCGGCCCTAACGCTTCATGCCGTGCTCGATCGCCTCGATGATGCGCGGCCGCATCTCGGCGGCGCTGATGATCGCGTCCACCGAACCCACCTCGACCGCGCGCTGGATGCTGTGCACCCGGTCGAACTCCGCCGCGACCTCGCCGAGCTTCTCCGCCCGCACCGAGGACTGCGTCTCGGCCAACCGGGCGTTGAGCGCGGCCCGCTCGGCGCCGCTGGCCGCCGACACCTGCTCCTGGAGCCCGGTCACCCGCGGGTCGCTCGCGGTACGCGTGTTGACCTCACCGGCGAACACCACGGCCGCCGCCGGGGCCCCGCCCAGCACCGAGGCGAACGAGCCCTCCAGCGCGAGCACCGTCATGTTCGGGTTGAGCGCCTTGGAGAACACCACGAACGCGCCGCCGTGGTAGCGCGAGATCACGCAGAACACGATCGGGCCGTCGAAGTTGACGATCGCCCGGCCGATCTCGGCCCCGTACTCCAACTGGAGCTTGCGCAGCGACTCCGGTGAGCCGTCGAACCCCGACAGGTTGGCCAGCACCACCAGCGGCCGGTTGCCCGACGCCGCGTTGATCGCCCGCGCCACCTTCTTGGACGAACGCGGGAACAGCGTGCCCGCCGTGTAGGTGTCGGGGCCGTCGGTGGGCGGGAAGCCGTGCCGCGGCACCGACCGCGACTCGATCCCCACCAGGCACACCGGCCAACCGCCGATGTGCACGTCCTGCACCGCCGCCGTGTCGGCGTCGGCCATGCCCGCCCAGCGCTCCAGCACCGCGTGGTCCTGGTCCGAGAGCGCCCGCATCACCGTGCGGATGTCGAAGGGCTTCTTGCGGTCCGGGTTGTGCTCGGCGGAGAAGATCTCGCCGACGGTGGCGAAGTCGCTGCCCGCCACCGCGTGCGGGAACGCCGAGACGTCGCGGTCGACCGGGTCCAGGGTCCTGGCCCGGCGCGGCGCCTCCTCCCCCGGCACGACGTAGGTGTGGTCGTAGTGCGCCATGAGGATCTCACGGGCCGAGGCCAGGTTCGGCGCCCAGTACTGCGCCTGCCCGTTGGGCCCCATCACCCGGTCGTAGCCGCCGATGCCGAAGTTGTCCTCGGCCGACACCCCGCCGGAGAAGTCCAGCGACTGCTTGCCGGTGAGCACCATCGCCGAGTCCGGCGTCATCACCAGGATGCCCTTGGTGTGCATGAGCATCGTCGCCTCGGCGTTCCAGTACGGCTGGGCGCCGACGTTGATGCCCGCGACCACGATGTTGATCTCGCCGCCGTCCTGGGTGAACTCCACGATCCGCTTGAGCGCGGCCGCGACCCAGTCCATGTTCTCGGTGCCCGAGGACATCGAGATCCGCGCGCCCGCCGACAGCGCGAACCACTCCAGCGGCACCCGCATCGACTCGGCCAGGTCCAGCGCGGCGATCACCCGCGAGCACTCGGGCTCGGAGAGCGCGCCCAGCGCCTTGGTCGGGTCGCCCAGCAGCACCACGCGCGTGACCCCCTCGGGGTGGCGCACGGTCGGCGTGGTGACCACACCGGCCACGATCGCCGCGGAGTTGTGCCCGCGCGGCCGGTCCACCGGGACCAGCACACCGTTGTCGTCCAGGTCGTACTCGGTGAAACCGCCGCCCGGACCCGACAGCAGGCCGGTCAGCTCGTAGGGGTAGACGGTCCCGCGCCGGGCCGCGCGCAGCACCTTCTGGCGGTAGTCGTCCAGCGGAAGCACCGGCTCGGTCGAGGGCTCCTCGACGTGGACCCGCGCGTCCTGGCCCTGGTCCAGGCTGATGCGCACCGCGACCTCGGTCAGCTCACCGGAGGAGGTGCGCTGGCGGGCCAGGAACTGGACCTCCTCCAGCCCCGCCCCTGCCGTGGTCGGCAGCAGCCGCTGGACCAGCGTGTCCAGCTCCTCGGGGGTCAGCTCGGTCGCCGGCCACACGTACATCATGATGCGGTTGGTGTCGAAGCGCCGGTTCTGCGGGCGCTGCGCCTGGATGTTGCGGATCGCGTCCAGGCACCCGGTGACCGTGTCCTCCAGCGCGGGCAGCGCGATCAGGCGCCCGTCCGCCTCGCGCAGCGGCGTCAGGTCGCGGACCTGGCCCATCGCGAAGAGGCGCTCGTCGGCCGGGTTGCTCTTGGCCACCGCCCGGAACAGGTAGATCTCCTCGTCGGCCGAGGGCAGCCGGGTGAGGTCGAACTCGCGCAGGCGCTGCAACTGCAGGCGCCGGGCGATCTGCGGGTGCAGGCCGCGGATCAGCCGGTCCTCGACGAAGCCGTCCCCCTCGGGCCGGAAGGTGAAGTGGTGGTGCATCACCGCGCCGCTGGTACCGGCGACGGTGGCGGTGACCCGGCGCACGCCCGCGGGCAGCGGGTGCTCGGCCAGCAGCCCCCCGAGCCGCACCGCCATCGCGTCGGCGTCGGGCTGGCCCTCCCAGGTGAGGTAGAGGTCGGCCACCAGGCCGCGCTCGGCCACGTCGGCGGCCAGCTCACCGACCGCGCCGAGGGCGTCGGGCAGGGCGGCGATGTCGACGGCGGTCGTGACCACGCGCGTCAGGCCGCCCGCGCCGTTGTGCTCAGCGGTGACGAACCGGCAGCCCCCGACCTCGCGCGCCGCGACCCCGGACAGCCCGCGGTTGCCGTAGTAGCGGCGGGTCAGCACCTCCAGCAGCGGGGCGTGGTCGCGCCCGGCCCGCCCCATGCGCTGGCCGACCAGCCGCACCAGCGGCTCGGCGCTGGCCACCATGGCCTGGATCCGCTCCGCCCGGTCCGGCGCGTCCGGGTCGCGGTCCAGGTGGCGCAGGTCGTCGCGCACCGCGGCGTAGACCCGTGCCCGGTTGCGGCGCAGCAGCGGCTGGGCGAACCAGCGGAAGACCACACCGCGGGCCAGGTCCGACACCGCGGGGAAGCGCACCTGCGTGGCCTCCACCAGGTGCTCCAGGGCCAGACCGGCGCGCTCGCTGAGCGCCTCCGCGGGCGGCCCGCCCGCCAGCCAGCGGCGCAGCAGCTCCGACACGATCGCCAGCGCGGCGCCCGTGTTCTGCTGGGCCAGGAAGATCCGGAAGACCGCGGCCTCCAGCTCCGGCGTGCGGTCCAGGTCGGAGACCCCGTAGTGGGCCAGGACCCGGGTGAGCTTGGCCTGGAAGCCCTCGCTCACCCCGGCGCGCTCCACGTCCAGGCTCTGCAGGTAGCTGTGGAAGAACTCGCGCGGGCTGTGCACCGAGCTGTGCGGCTCGGTGTCGGGCTCCCCGCCCGGCTTGTTGCGGCTCAGCTCGCACAGGTCGGCGAACACCGTGAACAGGTCCAGCTCGCCCTCGACCGGACGACCGCCCATCTCGGCGCGCGCGACCAGGTAGTCGGCCAGCACCCGCCCTCGGTCGTGCGGGTCGGCGTCGAAGCCCAGCAGCAGACCGCGCAGGTCCTGCAGGCCGCGCTCCACGCGCTCGGCCGCGGACGCCTCCCCGGCCTCCTCGGGCAGCTCGATCGCCACGGCCTCCGAGCCCGACTCCGCCTCCTCGGCGTCCCCGTCGGACAGCGGCTCCAACCGCATCAGCGGCGCACCGGTCTCGACCTGGCTGCCCACCGACACCGGGCACTCGCGCACCCGGGCGCGGAACGGCGCACGCAGCACCGTCTCCATCTTCATGCTCTCCAGCACCAGGACGGGCGCGCCGGACTCGACCTCGTCGCCCACCGCCAACGGCGTCGCCACCACCAGGGCCGGCGCCGGGGAGCGGAGCACACCGCCCTCGTCGCGGCTGATCCGGTGCGTGACGCCGTCCACCTCGACCAGGTGCACCGGTCCGTGCGTGGCCGACACCAGCCGGAACCGGTGGCCGTTGACCACGATCTGGCCGCTGTGCGCGTCGAAGCGCTCGACCTCCACGTCCGCCGGGTGCACGTCGCCGCCTCCGGAGACGCCGACGCGGAACCGCCGGTGCCCGACCCTGGCCACGCTCACCCGGTAGCCCACGCCGCGCAGCTTCAGGTCCAGCGGACGGCCGCTCTCGTGCTGCACCTGCGGACGGCCGCCGTGCGCGGTGGACAGCAGCCGCTGGCGGCTGACCTCCTCCTCGTCCTGGTAGGCCTCGATCGCGGCCGCGGCCAGGGCCACCGCGGAGTGGCGGTGGCTGACCAGGCGCCCCTGGGCGCGCACGCGGTCGATCCAGCCGGTGTCGGCGCTGGCGTCGATCACCTCGGGCTGGTCCAGCAGGTCGAGCACGAAGCTCTTGTTGGTCGCGCCGCCCTCGATGATCACCGTGGTCTCGGCCATCGCGCGGCGCAGCCTGGCCAGCGCCTGCTCGCGGTCGCGGCCGTAGGCGATGACCTTGGCGATCATCGAGTCGAAGTCGGCCGGGATGGTGTTGCCCTCGCGCACACCGGTGTCCACGCGCACGCCCGGACCGGAGGGCAGGACCAGGCGCGCGATGCGGCCCGGGGCGGGCGCGAAGTCGCGGTCGGGGTCCTCGGCGTTGAGCCGGGCCTCGACGGCGTGGCCGGACTCGACCGGCTGGGGGCCCTCCAGCCTGCCGCCGCTGGCCACGTGCAACTGGAGCCGGACCAGGTCGGTGCCGGTGGTGATCTCGGTGATCGGGTGCTCGACCTGGAGGCGGGTGTTGACCTCCAGGAACGCGAACAGCTTCTCGCCCGGGTGGTACAGGAACTCGACGGTGCCCGCGCCGCGGTAGTCCACGGCCAGCGCCAGCCGCTCGGCCGACGCCTTCAGGTGCGCGGTCTGCTCCGCGTCCAGGACCGGGGAGGCCGACTCCTCGATGATCTTCTGGTTGCGCCGCTGCACCGAGCAGTCGCGCACGCCCAGCGCCCACGCCGTGCCCTGTCCGTCGGCGATGATCTGGACCTCGACGTGGCGGGCGCCGGTGACCAGGCGCTCCAGGAAGACCACGCCGGAGCCGAAGGCGCGCAGCGCCTCCTGGCTGGTGCGCTCGTAGGCCTCGGCCAGGTCCTCGCCCGAGGCGACCATGCGGATACCGCGACCGCCGCCGCCCGCGGTCGCCTTGAGCATCAGCGGATAGCCGATCTCCTCACCGGCGCGCAGCGCCTCCTCCAGGGTGGCGACCTCGCCGCGGCTCCACGGCGCGACCGGGACGCCGACCTCCTCGGCGATCAGCTTGGCGCCGATCTTGTCGCCGAGCTTGCGCATGGCCTCGGCGCTGGGCCCGACGAAGGTGACGCCGATCCTCTCGCACAGCTCGGCGAAGGCCGGGTCCTCGGCGACGAAGCCCCAGCCCACCCACGCCGCGTCGGCGCCGGTCTGGACCAGCGCGCGCTCCAGGACGGCGTGGTCGAGGTAGGGACGGGCCGAGGCGGGACCCAGCGAGTAGGCGACGTCGGCCTCGCGGACGAAGGTGGCGTCGCGGTCGGCGTCGGTGTGGAGGGCCACCGTCTCGATCCGCGTGCCGGTTTCCGCTGAGAGGTCCCGGACAGCGTGGATGAGCCGCATCGCGGCCTCTCCACGGTTGACGATGGCGACACGACTGAACACCGGTTGAGCCTCCCAAGTACCACGCGCAGAAGGCGACGTCCGGGTCTCGGAGCGTCGCCTGCACCTACCTTTCTACCCTGGTCGGTTACCGCCCGGTACACCAATGGGCCGAACCACGCATAGCGAAGCCGATGCGTTGTGGGAACCCCACAAAAAACGCTCGGCCACACCGCCCGACCCCCGTTTCACGCGAGATTCGCCACACCGCAGGGCCGCTTCCCCCGGCGGCGGTGACCAGGACGGTGTCCGGTCGGCGAACGCACCGCAATAAAGGACTATTGGCCTATCCAATAGGCCAAAGAATGTCCGACGGGTCGGCCCCGCGGTTTTCCCGCGTACCGTTTTCCCGGAACGGCCGACCTCAGGACAGCGGCGACGGGAACAGCGACCGCCCCGCCACAGAGGCCGGAACCTCCAGCCCCGGAGCCAGACCCGGATCCGGCTCTGGCACCCCGAACACCCGCCGCACCGGCAGCACCCCCGCCCACACCGGCAGGGCCAGGTCCTCCTCGTCGTCCGCCGGCGGCCCCGTCCGCACCTTCACCGACGCCTCCTCCAGCGACAGCGCCAGCACGCGCGTGGCCGCCAACTCCTTCGCGGTCGGCTGGCGGGCCTCATCCCACCGCCCCGGCGTCAACTGCTCGACCAGCGCGCGCAGCCCCTCCAACCGCTCCCGCTCGTCCTCCACCACCCGAGGCACGCCGTAGACCATCGCGGAGCGGTGGTTGACCGAGTGGTGGAACAGCGACCTGGCCAGCACCAGGCCGTCCAGCAGGGTCACGGTCACACACACCTCACCGCCCGCGCGCAGCGACCGCGCCCCGGTCGAACCGTGCAGGTACAGGGTGTCGCCGATCCGCCCGTAGGCGGTGGGCACCACCATGGGCGCGCCGTCGACCACCACCCCCAGGTGGCACACCACCCCCTCGTCCAGGAGGTCGTACAGGTCGGCCCGGTCGGTACGGGCCTTGTGCTTGCCGCGGCGCAGCCGGGTGCGTTCTGTCGTGGAGAGCATGACCGTAGCCTAGAAAGCAAGTGGACCTTACGACCATGGCCACTTCTGCCCGAAAACGAAGGACCACTGTGCCCCGCCGCCTGGCCGAACCGGCCTTCCACCTCGACCGTTCCGCCGCCCGCCCCCTCACGACGCAGCTGTCCGACGCACTGCGGGAGGCCATGTCCGGCGGGACGCTCGCACCCGGGGAACGCCTGCCCTCCAGCCGCGCCCTGGCCGCGCAGCTGGTCGTGAGCAGGACCGTGGTCACCGAGGCCTACCAGCAGCTCTACGCCGAGGGCTGGTTGGAGGGACGCCACGGCTCGGGCACGTTCGTCGCCCAGGACAGCTCACCGCCCTCCCCCTCCCGGCCCTCCGCCGACGGACGCGGCGCTCGTGAGCACACCATCAGCGGCGACGACGGCGGACACGGCGCCCCGTCCGCCACCGCGAGCCCCGCCGTGCGCACCACCGCCCCGCGCCCCTCCCGGGAACAGGCCCGCAGCCAGGGCATGATCGACCTGCGCCCCGGCGCCCCCTGGGTCCGCGACCACGACCGCGCCGCCTGGCGCCGGGCATGGCGGCACGCGGCCGAACAACCCCTGGACGAGGACCCCGACCCCCGCGGCCTGCCCCGGCTGCGCGCACTCCTGGCCGACCACCTGCGCCGCACCCGCGCAGTACGCATCGGCCCCGAGAACGTCATGGTCACCCGCGGCACCGGCAACGGCCTGGACCTGGTCGGGGCCGCCCTGCTCGGCGCGGGCACCCGCGCGGGCGTGGAGGAGCCCGGCTACCAGAAGGCCCACACCATCCTGGCCGCCCGCGGAGCCCGCGTGCTCCCCTGCCCGGTCGACCACGACGGCATCCTCACCGAGCACCTGCCCGACGACCTGACCCTCGTCCACACCACACCCGCCCACCAGTACCCGCTCGGCGGACGGCTGCCCGTCCCGCGCCGCGAACGCCTCCTGGCCTGGGCCCGCCGGAACGCGGCGATGATCGTGGAGGACGACTACGACGCCGAGTTCCGCTACGACGTGGCGCCCCTGCCCGCCCTCTACGGCCTGGGCCCCGACCGCGTCATCCTGCTCGGCACCCTGTCCAAGACCCTCTCCCCCGACCTGGGCATCGGCTGGATCGTCGCCGAACCCCCGCTGCTGGAACGCCTGGCCGCCGTCCGCCACGACCTGTCGGACCGCACCAGCGTTCCGGTCCAGGCCGCCACCGCCCTGCTGCTCGAACGCGGCGACCTCGACCGGCACCTGCGCCGCATGCGCCTGGAGTACGCCCGCCGCCGCGGGCTGCTGATCGACCTCCTCACCACCCGCCCCGTCGGGGACACCGCGGGCCTGCACGTCCTGCTCCCGTTGCCCGCCGACGCCGTCGCCCCCGTAGTGGCCGAGGCCGCCGAACGGGGCGTGCTGATGGACGACACCTCGCGGGCCAGCCACGGCGCCCCGACCGTGCACGGACTGGTCCTGGGCTACGGGTCGGCGCACCGCGCCGACCTGCGCCGCGCCTGCGCGGTCCTCAACGAGGCCGTCGCCCGCCACACCGGCCACACCGCCTGAGCCGGGCGGCGGGGAGCGCGCGGGGAAGGAGCCGGGCGCGGGCGGCGGGGGGACACGCCGCCGCCCCGCGCCCCGACGGACCCCGAGCCGCGACCGGTCACACCTCCAGTTCGGTCTGCCCGGGCACCTGCCGCTGCCGCTCCTGGCCGCTCTGGGCCAGACACCTGCGGCAGGTCACCGGCCCCGCGGAGGCGCGCAGCCGCAGCGGGTCGACGGAGGCGTGACAGGCCACGGCCGGGACCGGCACCCCCGCCCACATGTGCGTGGCGAGCGCGTGCACGACCAGGGCGTTGCCGATCCGCACCCCGACCGCTCCCGCCAGCTCCTCCCTGCGGCGGCGCAGGGTCGCGGTCAGGTGCTCCACGGCGGGGTCGCCCCCCTCGTGCCCCTGCCCGCCCATCAGGCCTCGGCCCAGACGCCCAGTTCGTTGCCACTGGGGTCGGTGAAGTGGAAGCGGCGCCCGCCGGGGAAGGCGTAGGGGCCCCGCACCACACGGCCGCCCGCGCCCTCCACGGCCTCGACGGAGCGGTCCAGGTCGGCCGAGTACAGCAGGACGAAGGGGCCGCCCGCGCGCGTCTCCTCGCCCAGCGCGAGGCCGCCCACCTCGGGGGCGTCCGGGCCCTCGGGGTTCTGGATGCCCGCGTAGCCGGGGCCGTAGTCGTTGAAGCGCCATCCGAACGCCTCGGCGTAGAAGCGCCGCGCCCGGTCCAGGTCGGTGACCGTGAGCTCCAGGTAGTCGATGGCGTGGTGTCGGTGTGCTGGCTGTGTCATACGCCGATTCTCGGGCACGGTGCCGACAGTCGTGTCCCGTTGGGCTGCCCGGTTTCGTGAAGAGACTCCTCTGTTCAACGGAAAAACGGACAAGTGGCACCTTTACCACGTAGATTCATAACTTGGACAAGAGGCGCGAAAGACGCGCCACCCGGCCCCATGGCCACCGGGCGGGCGGCCCGTGGCGGTGGGTGCGGGCCGGGTCCCGGGACTGACCGGCCGGGTGTCCGGGCTACGCGCGCGGCCCAGCCGCTGGAGGGGTCCCGGGGTTCGGAATCGGGATAACGCAGGCGAAGCAAGGTTCGGCTAACCTCACCTGGAGGCGGTCCACCCCCGTGCCCCCGAACCAGGAGAAAGAGGTCCCGTGCGCGTCGAACAGCCCGGCCACCGCGCCATGATCCGCACCCGCGTGGTGCGGACCGAGCGCCTGAGCAAGCACTTCGTCACGGTGACCCTGGGCGGCGCCGAGCTGGCCGACTTCGCCTTCCTCGGACGGGACCAGTTCGTGCGCCTGTTCCTTCCCCGCGAGGGCCAGGACCGGCTGCACATGCCCGCCGACGCCGGCAAGCGGTGGTTCGAGCAGCTCCGCGCCATGCCGCCGAGCCGCCAGCCGCACGTGCGCAGCTACTCGGTGCGCCGCTTCGACCCCGAGGCGCTGGAGATGGACATCGAGTTCGTGGACCACGGCGACGCCGGTCCCGCCTCCGCCTGGGCCCGCGCCGCCGCTCCCGGCGACGAGGCGGGCATGCTCGCGGACGGTGTGTACTACGTGCCCTCGGAGGAGGCCGACTGGCACCTGCTCGTCGGCGACGAGAGCGCCGTACCCGCCCTGCTCTCCATCCTCGAACAGGCCCCCGCCCACCTGCGCGGACAGGCCTACCTCGAAGTCCCCAGCACAGACGACATCCGCCCCGTCCAGGCCCCGCCCGGAGTCGACGTGCACTGGCTACCCCGCACCGACCCCCACACCGTCCCCGGACGACTCGCCCTGGAAACCGTACGCACCGCCGAGTTCCCCCCAGGACGCCCCTACTGCTTCGTCGCCGGAGAGAACGCCCTCCCCACCGAACTGCGCCGCACCCTCGTCCGCCAACACGGCGTTCCCAAGGACGACATCGCCTTCATCGGCTACTGGCGCCACGGCCGCGCCGCCATGGACTAGGCGCTCCGGGCCCTCCGGTCAGGAATCGAGAAGCGCCGCCCCCGCTCCCCCGTCTAGCGTTGGCACCACGGACCCCACCGGTCAC
This sequence comes from Nocardiopsis dassonvillei subsp. dassonvillei DSM 43111, assembly GCF_000092985.1. Classification (GTDB taxonomy): domain Bacteria; phylum Actinomycetota; class Actinomycetes; order Streptosporangiales; family Streptosporangiaceae; genus Nocardiopsis; species Nocardiopsis dassonvillei. The sequence goes on along the minus strand of NC_014210.1, from coordinate 1,958,580 downwards.
ACGGACCGGCACGCGACGGCCGTCGCCCGGCGCTGGTGGGCCGACCCAGACGACGCCGACGCAGAGGCCTCACCCGACCGAGGGAGATCACGATGAGCACGGCCACCAGGGCGGACGCGGAGGCGCCCGAGCCGCACGCCGCCGACAGCCACGACCTGATCCGCGTGTACGGCGCACGTGAGAACAACCTCCGGGACGTCAGCGTCGAGATACCCAAACGCCGCCTGACCGTGTTCACCGGCGTCTCCGGCTCGGGCAAGAGCTCCCTGGTGTTCAACACGATCGCCGCGGAGTCGCAGCGGATGATCAACGAGACCTACAGCGCCTTCGTGCAGGGCCTCATGCCGACGATGGCCCGGCCCGACGTCGACGTCCTCGACGGGCTGACCACGGCGATCATCATCGACCAGGAGCGGATGGGCGCCAACGTCCGCTCCACGGTGGGCACCGCCACCGACGCCAACTCGCTGCTGCGCATCCTCTTCAGCCGCCTCGGGAAACCGCACATCGGCTCGCCCAACGCGTTCGCGTTCAACGTCGCCTCGGTCCAGGCCAGCGGCGCCATCAGGGTGGGCAACGGCAAGGCCGTGAAGCAGACCTTCAGCCGCACCGGCGGCATGTGCACGCACTGCGAGGGCCGGGGCACGGTCTCCGACATCGACCTCACCCAGCTCTACGACGACTCCAAGTCGATCGCCGAGGGCGCGTTCACCATCCCCGGCTGGAAGTCGGACAACTTCTGGACGGTGCGGGTCTACGCCGAGTCGGGCTTCGTGGACCCCCGCAAGCCGATCCGCGACTACACCGAGGAGGAACTCGCCGACTTCCTCCACAAGGAACCGGTCAAGGTGAAGATCGAGGGCGTCAACCTCACCTACGAGGGGCTGATCCCCAAGATCCGGAAGTCGTTCCTGTCCAAGGACCGGGAGGCGATGCAGCCGCACATCCGGGAGTTCGTGGACCGGGCGGTCACCTTCACCGCCTGCCCCGAGTGCGACGGCACCCGCCTCAGCGAGGAGGCCCGGTCCTCCAGGATCCGCGGGATCAGCATCGCCGACGCGTGCGCGATGCAGATCAGCGACCTGGCCGCGTGGGTCCGCGGGCTCGAGGAACCCTCCGTGGGGCCGCTGCTGGAGAAACTGGGGCACACGCTCGACTCCTTCGTGGAGATCGGGCTGGGCTACCTCTCACTCGACCGCTCCTCGGGCACGCTCTCGGGCGGCGAGGCGCAGCGCACCAAGATGATCCGCCACCTGGGCTCCTCGCTCACCGACGTCACCTACGTCTTCGACGAACCCACCGTGGGACTGCACCCGCACGACATCGAGCGGATGAACCGCCTGCTGCTGCGGCTGCGCGACAAGGGCAACACCGTACTCGTCGTGGAGCACAAGCCGGAGACCATCGCGATCGCCGACCACGTGGTCGACCTCGGCCCCGGCGCCGGTGACGACGGCGGGCGGATCGTCTTCGAGGGCGGCGTCGGGGGGCTGCGCGCCAGCGGCACCCTCACCGGCCGCCACCTCGACGACCGGGCCCGGCTCAAGCCGCGGGTGCGCACGCCCCGGTGCGCCCTGGAGATCCGCGGCGCCGACGCCAACAACCTGCGCGGCGTGGACGTGGACGTGCCGCTGGGCGTGCTGTGCGTGGTGACCGGCGTGGCGGGCAGCGGCAAGAGTTCGCTGGTCCACGGGTCGATGCCCGCGGGCGCGGGCGCGGTGTCGGTGGACCAGGGCGCGATCCGCGGCTCACGGCGCAGCAACCCGGCCACCTACACCGGGCTGCTCGACCCGGTCCGCAAGGCCTTCGCCAAGGCCAACGGCGTCAAACCGGCGCTGTTCAGCCCCAACTCCGAGGGCGCCTGCCCGGCCTGCAACGGAGCCGGGGTGCTCTACACCGACCTGGCCATGATGGACACGGTGGCCTCGCCGTGCGAGGAGTGCGAGGGCAGGAGGTTCCAGCCGCAGGTGCTGGAGTACCGCCTGGGCGGCCCGGACGGCGGCCGCGACATCAGCGAGGTGCTCGCGATGTCGGTGGCCGAGGCGCACGCGTTCTTCGACGGCGAGGGGGCGAAGGTGCCCGCGGCCGCGCGGATCCTGCGGCGTTTGGAGGAGGTCGGCCTGGGCTACCTCAGGGTCGGCCAGCCGCTGACCACCCTGTCCGGCGGCGAGCGGCAGCGGCTCAAGCTGGCCGTCCACATGGCCGGGGAGGGCGGCGTCTACGTCCTGGACGAGCCGACCAGCGGCCTGCACCTGGCCGACGTCGAGCAGCTGCTCGGCCTGCTCGACCGGCTCGTCGACTCGGGGAAGTCGGTCGTGGTCGTCGAGCACCACCAGGCGGTGATGGCGCACGCAGACTGGATCATCGACCTCGGCCCCGGGGCGGGCCACGACGGCGGCCGGGTCGTGTTCGAGGGCACGCCCGCCGACCTCGTCGCCGCCCGCTCCACCCTCACCGGCGAGCACCTCGCGGCCTACGTCGGCGCCTGACCGGCCCGCGCGCGAAGCAGGCGGCCCCTGGCCCGTGCCGGGTCCGCTGTCCGTCGGGCGGCGGGCCGGGCCCGGGAGGGCCCCGCCGCCGGGGCCTCAGCCCGCGGCGGTGACCTCCAGCAGCGAGCCCACGCGCTCCACCGTCAGCCGGGACTCGCGGCGCAGGGCGGCGGTGTCCATGCCCTCGTCGCCCAGCACGACGAGCAGGGCCTCCATCCCGACCGCGTAGACGACCGCGTAGCCGCCCTGGCAGCGGGTGACGACCTCGCGCAGCGGTCCCAGCCCCGTCTCGTCACCGGTGCGCTTGCCCAGGCCCAGGGAGGCGGCGGCGAGCGCGGCCAGCGCGTGGGGACGTCCGCCCTGGATGTCGGAGGCCACCAGCATGCCGTCGGAGGCGGCCACGGCGCTGTCGGTCACGCCGACGACGTGCTCGCGCAGCCGCGCCAGCTCCTCGGCGATCTGACCCTGAACCATCTACTCGCTCCCGTGCTCGTCGGTCGGCCGCGGCGCGCGGCCGGTGTGGGCGTCCAGGTCCTGTAGTGCGCGGCGCACCCTCTCCAGGGGCACCGCGGCGCGCTGCGCGCGGCGCAGGGCGGCGATGGGCCCCGGTTCGGGCTCCTTGGGGCCGAACAGGCCCGGCCGGGGGCGCGGTCCCCGGGGCACCGGGGAGGGGGTGCGCTTGGGCAGTGCGGTCAGGCCGCCCGCCTCGTGTCCCCCGGCGGGCGGTTCGCCGCCGCGGGCCGGACAGGGGTGTCCGGTCGTGCTCATCGGGCCGCCTCTTCCCCGACCGCCGCGGCCGTCCCGTGGTCGGCGCCCAGTGAGCGCAGGCGTTCGCGCACGTTCCCGGGGACCGGGACAGAGGAGGACGGGGGCGCGGGGCGCACGGTGTTGGCCCCCGGACGCCGTTTGGCCAGCGCGGACGGGCCCTCGTCCGGGGCGGCGGCCTCGGGCGTGCGGCGGGTGAGGCCGTCCGCCCCGCCGGGGGCGGCGGCCTCCAGCAGCCCGCGTTCGGTGAGGCGCGCGACGTCGGCCATGACCCCGGTCAGCCCCCGGCCCAGGGCGAAGGCCAGGTCCCGGGGGGTGCGGCGGCCGTTGGCCTGGGCGAGCAGGAGCCGGTAGGCGGAGGGGAGGGAGTCGTGTACCGGCCCGGCGGGCACGGGGCGGCGGCGGGCCAGGTCCGCGGGCGCGCCCCACCGGTCGGCGAGGAAGACCAGGCGGCGCCCGGCCTCGGCCAGCACCTCCTCGGGGTCCAGGCCGTGCTCCAGGCCCAGCAGCGGCGGCGCGGCGTCGGAGAGCACGGCCTCCACCCGGGGTTCGGGGGACAGGCACAGCGCCAGGACGCCGTCCGCAAGCGCCGTGGCGCACGCCAGTTCCAGTACCGCGGCCGAGACCGCGCCGCGGTCCAGCAGTTCCCGGGCCAGGCTGTCGGTGTGGGCGGCCGCCTCGTAGGCGGCGGCCCAGGCCCCGGCGGGGACCGTGCCGGACCTGACCAGGAGGGTCTCGGGTGTGGGCGCGGCCGGTGTGGTGACGGCGGTGACGCGCCCGGCGGTCAGGTGGACCAGGGCCTCGGGCGGGCCGGTCAGGCGCAGGGCTCCGGTGAACCCCTCCTCGCGGGCGCGGAGCAGGGGCTCGGCCAGGGCCCGCGGGGGCTCGGCGGCGCTCATGACAGCAGCGCCGCGGTGTGCTCGTCGGCCTGGAGGCGGGCCAGCGCGAGGTTGGTCCGCGCGCGGTCGAAGACCAGGACGAGCAGGGCGTCGTCCGCGCCCGGGGAGGGCACGGCGCGGGTCAGCACGTGGTGCCCGTCGGTGGTGACCACGCTCTCCCGGACCGCCGGTTCGCGGGAGGCCAGGGCCAGGTCGAGGGCCAGGTGGTGGGAGTCCGCGACGTGCTCGGGGTCGGGCAGCGCCGACACCGCACCCGACCGCGCGTGCGCCTGACCCGTCGCGCGGTCCACGAGCATCGCGGCCACGACCCCGTCACAGCTCAGGTAACGCTCCGTGGATACAGCTGTGCTCGACACGTGCCCCCCGGTGTCTGGTTGCCTCCAAAAGACATTTAACAGTCAAAGAGGAGCAAAGAGAACACACTGTGGTAACGATGGACTCCCGCCACAAACTGTCCACTTACGCACCCTCCGGGCGTTTCGCTAATTTTCGTCATGTATCGCCGCTCCCGCGGTGGACACCGAGCGTGAGGAGACGCCATGAACGCCGACGCGGCGATGAAGGAAGCCATGGGGATCGAGGGCGCGATCGGCGTCGCGGTCGTCGACTACGAGAGCGGGATGTCCCTGGGCACCATGGGCGGCGGCGGCCACTTCGACCTGGAGATGGCCGCGGCGGCCAACACCGAGGTCGTGCGCGCCAAGACGCGCGCCCTGGGCGCGATCGGCCTCGACGACCGCATCGAGGACATCCTCATCACGCTGAGCAGCCAGTACCACCTCATCCGCCTGCTGGAGAAGTCGCACGGCAGCGTCTTCCTCTACCTGGCGCTGGACCGCCAGCGCGCCAACCTGGCCATGGCCCGCCACACCCTCCGGCGCGTGGAGAGCGAACTCCAGCTGTGACCCGGCCCGTCCCGCGCCCGGGGCGGCGCGGGTACGGACGGCGCCCCCTCCCGGACTCCCCGCCCCGGCACCCGCGCTCCGAACGGCGCTGACCCGGCCGCGTGCGGCGCTGACCGCGCCCGGCCGGGCGCACCGGCGTGCCGCCCCCGGGCGCGGTCAGCGGGAGAGCGGCTCCCCGTCGTCCGGCGCGCCCCGCCAGCTGCGCCACAGGTCGGCGTAGCGCCCCCCGGCGGCGACCAGCTCGGCGTGCGTCCCCTGCTCGACGACGCGGCCCCGGTCCATGACCACCACGCGGTCGGCGGTCTGCGCCTGGGTCAGCCGGTGCGCCACCACCAGCGTGGTGCGCCCGGCGGTGGCCGCGGCGGCGGCGCGCTCCAGTCGCCGGGCGCCGGAACTGCCCGCCTCGGCGGTGGCCTCGTCCAGGACGGCCACGTCCGGGTCGGCCAGCACCAGCCGGGCCAGTGCCAGGTGCTGGGCCTGCTCGGCGGTCAGGGCGTGCCCGCCCTCGCCGACCACCGTGTCCAGTCCCTCGGGCAGGGCGCGCACCCACTCCAGGGCGCCGACGGCCTCCAGGGCGGCCTCCGCCTCGGCCGCGTCGGCCCCGGCGCGGGCCAGGCGCAGGTCCTCCAGCAGGGTTCCGGCGAACACGTGGGTCTCCTGGCTGACGAGGAAGACGTGCTCGCGCACCCGCCGCTCCCCCAGCTCCTCCAGGGGGATCCCGCCCAGGTACACGGTTCCGGTCGTGGGCGTGCGCAGGCCGCTGACCAGGGCGGCCAGCGTGGTCTTGCCCGCGCCGCTGGCCCCGACCAGGGCCACGCGCTCACCCGGGGCGACCTCCAGCGACACCTCCTCCAGCGCGGCCGGGCCGCCGCTGCCGTAGGAGTGGGTGACCCCCGCGACGCGGACCGAGGAACCGGCCGGGCCCTCCTCCGCGCCCGGGTCGGCCTCCACCGGGAGGTCGACCACGCCGGCCAGACGGGCCAGGCTCGCCCCGGCCGACTGCACCTCGTTGAAGTTCATGACCAGGAAGATCAGCGGGCCGAACAGGCGGTGGAAGTACAGGGCGGCGGCGGTGACCATGCCGACGCTGGCCAGGTCGGCGCGCACCAGCCAGAACCCGGCCACCAGCACCGAGGTCAGTCCGACGCACTCGGCGGCGTTGAGCCGCGACCCGAAGCGGGTGAACAGCCGGAACACCGACACCGTGATGTCCATGGCGGCGGCCGAGCGGTCGCGCACCCGGGACTCGTGCTCGTCCTCCAGGCGGTAGGCGCGCACGGCGGAACGCCCGCGCAGGGCTCCCATCATCGCGTGCGAGCGCTCGCCCATGGCCACGCGCTCGCGGGCGTAGTAGGGGCCCGAACGGGGCAGGTACCAGCGCACGGCCGTCACGTAGACCGGCACGCACAGCATCGCGGCCAGGCCCAGGCGCCAGTCCAGGGCGGTGATGCCCACCGCGGTCAGCAGGACGGTGGCCAGGGCCACGACCGCGTCGGGGCCGCTGCGGGCGATGCTGGCGGTGACCACGGCGACGTCGTCGCCGACCCGGGAGAGCAGGTCGCCGATGCGCACCCGCTCCAGGCGGGCGGCGGGCATGCGCAGCACGCGGTCCATGACGCTTTCGCGCAGGCGGGCCAGGACGGTCTCGCCGACCCGGCTGACCAGCCAGCTGCCCACACCCGTGAGCAGGCCGCCGAGCAGCCCCGCCCCGGCGATGAGCAGGACCGAGGACAGGACGGTGTCCAGCCCCCGCTGCGCCGAGATGTCGTCGACCATCCGGCCCAGCACCCAGGGGGCGACCAGTCCGGCGGCGCTGCCCGCGAGCACGGTGGCCAGGGCAAGCGGGGCGCCCCAGCCGGTGCCGCGCACCCCCTCGCCCAGCACGGCCCACGTGCGGCGGGCCGAGGCGGTGGGGAGCAGTTCCCCGTGTTCGCTCGCGGAGTCCTCCACCGGCGTGCTCATCGGTCGTCCTCGGGGTCGTGGGGGCGGGGAAGGGGGGCGCGGCGCCCCGGGTCGGCGGTCAGCGGCGGGGCGCTCCGGCGTGCCGCGAACGGCCGTGAGGCGCACCGCGTCGGCGCCGCACCCGGCGGGGCGGTCACCGCAGCACCGCCTCGCGGTAGGCCGCGTCCTCCTCGACCAGCCGCGCGTGCGTGCCCGTGCACCGCACCCGCCCCTGGGCCAGCACCACGACGCGGTCGGCGCGGGCCAGCAGCGCCGGGCTGTTCGCGACGACCAGGGTGGACCTGGCCGCACCCGCGCGGGCGGCGGCCGTGCCCCGGGCGATGGCCTCCTCGGTGACCGCGTCCACGGCGGTGGTGGGGTCGTGCAGCACCAGGACGGGCGGGTCGGCGACCAGGGCGCGGGCCAGGGCCACGCGCTGGCGCTGGCCGCCGGAGAGGTTGGCCGCGCGGTCGGCGACCGGCCGGTCCAGGCCCTCGGGGTGGCCCTCGACCAGGTCCGCGGCCGAGGCGGCGCGCAGGGCGTCCAGCAACCGCTCCTCGTCGCCGTCCGCGCCGGTGTCCAGGTTGGAGCGCAGGGTGCCCTCGAACAGGGTGGTCCCGTGCTCCTCCACCAGGACCGCCTCGCGCAGGGCGTCCAGGGCGAGTTCGGGGACGGGGACGCCGCCCACCGTGAGCGTGCCGTCCAGGGCCGCGGGTTCGGCCCGGCCCGAGAGCAGTTCCAGCAGCGCCTCGGCGTCGCGGGGGTCGGTGGTGAGCACGCCGACGAGTTCGCCGGGGGCGAGTTCGAGGTCCACCCCGCGCAGCGTGCGGTAGCTGACCCCGGACAGCGCGACCACGGGCTCCTCCGCACAGGCGCGCTCGCCCGGGGTGACCGCGTCGGGGGCGTTGAGCAGGCGTACCAGCCGCCGGGCGGAGGCGCGGGCGGTGGCGAACAGCTGGCCGACCATGCCCAGACTCTGCACGGGTTCGGCCAGGAACTGGGCGAGGCCGATGACGGTGACGAGTTCGCCGACGCTGAGGCGTCCCTGGAGGGCCATCCACCCGGCCACGCCCGCCACGCAGGCCAGGAAGACGGCGCTGGCTGCGGTGACCAGGCCGCGGTAGACGCCGTTGCTGGCGGCGGCGCCGACCGAGGCGTCCAGGGCCAGGGCGCTGGCCCGGCGGTAGCGGGCGGCCGCGTTGTGCCGCGCCCCGATGCCCATGAGGACGCGCAGGCCGCTGACCAGGTCGGTGGCCAGGGCGGTGGCCCCGGCGGCGGTGGCCTGCTTGGCCTCGCTGCGCCGGGTGATGCGGGCGGCGGGCAGGCGCAGGAGCAGCATGAGCAGGGGGACGCCGACCAGGACGCCGATCCCCAGGGGCACGTCCACGGCCAGGAGCGCGACGGTGGTGACGATGATGGCGACCGCCACGGCGATCGAGGCCGACCAGGCACGCACGTACAGGGCGGCCTGCTCGGCGTCGGAGGTGGCCACCGACAGGACCTCGCCCGCGCGCAGGCCGCTGCGCTCGCCGCGCGGGTCCAGGGCGCGGCGGGCGGCCTCCACCCGCAGCAGGTGCGCCTCGTTCTCGACGGCGCGCAGGGTGAAGCGGGCGCCGTTGCGGTAGGCCTGGGCCAGGACGGTGAAGAGCACGACCATGCCCGCGACGCAGACCGCGAGGGCGCCGACGTCGCCGGAGAAGACGGCCCAGTCGATGGTCAGGCCGATGGCCACCGGAACGAGGGCCTCGGCGACCTGGTGCAGGGAGAGCAGGACCACGCCGACGAGGACGCGGCCTCGGTTGCGCCGCAGGGTGCGGCGGCGCAGGGCGCGCACGCTGTCGGGGACCCCGCCCCCGGGAGTGCGGGGGGAGCGCCGTTCGCGCTCGGCGGCGGGGGCGGTCGCGGGGGCGGCGCTCATACGGCGCGTCCGCTCGGCGCGGGGCGCGCGGCCCCGTACAGACGTCTACTCATCCGATGTCCCGTTCCCCCCGCTGTGTCGTGCCCTGGGCAAGGCTAGTGGGCTGGCGGAGCGCCCGCGGAACCGGGAAGGAGCGCCCCCGGACCACCGTGCCACACCAAGCTTGGTTAGGCTAACCTTTCCCGAGTCGGTATACGGTCACAGCACCCCGAGACCGGACGAACCCGACACCCGCCGCTCTCCGACCCGAACGAAGGGGCCGCGCCTTGCGCATCAGGTATCCGAGCCACCGCAGCATGATCCGCACCCGGGTGGCGCGCACCGAGCGGACCAGCGAGCACTTCCTCACCGTGACGCTCACCGGCGAGGAGCTGACCGGGTTCGAGTTCCTGGGCCTGGACCAGTGCACGCGGATCCTCTTCGCCCGGCCGGGCCAGGAGAGGCTGCACCTGCCCGTCGCCGACAGCGGCGGCGACGGCAACGGGTGGGTGGCCGCGTTCCGCGCCATGCCCGACGACGTGCGCCCGCACGTGCGCAACTACACCGTCCGCCGCTTCGACGCCGAGGCGCTGGAGCTGGACATCGAGTTCGTCGCGCACGGGGACGAGGGCCCGGCGTCGGCGTGGGCGCTGGCCGCGCGGCCCGGCGACGAACTGGGCCTGTACGCCGAGGGGATCTACTACCTGCCGCCGGAGGAGGCCGACTGGCACCTGCTCGTCGGCGACGAGAGCGCCGTGCCCGCCCTGCTCTCCATCCTCGAACAGGCCCCCGCCCACCTGCGCGGACAGGCCTACCTCGAAGTCCCCTGCCCCGAAGACGTACGCCCCGTCCAGGCCCCGCCCGGAGTCGACGTGCACTGGCTCGCCCGCACCGACCCCCACACCGTCCCCGGACGACTCGCCCTGGAAACCGTACGCACCGCCGAGTTCCCCCCAGGACGCCCCTACTGCTTCGTCGCCGGAGAGAACGCCCTCCCCACCGAACTACGCCGCACCCTCGTCCGCCAACACGGCGTCCCCAAGGACGACATCGCCTTCATCGGCTACTGGCGCCACGGCGTGGCGGCCTACTCGTGACGGTGTGACCCTCGACACGGCACCGGCCCGCGGGGAGCGCCGCGCGGCCCCGCCGACGACCGTGCACAACGGGCTTCACCGGCATACGCGGTTTTCCACGCCCTCCCACCACGGGCTTGCGCAAAACGGACGCCTCCAGCACCATAACCTTGCTTAGGCAAGGCTAAGCTCATCCACTCGACCGAATGAGGCCCCATGAACCCCGGTCCGCTGACCCGCGGCGGCGCGATCGCCGCCGGCGCGCTCTCCCTCCTGCTGCTCGCCGCCTGCGGCGGCCAGACCTCCGGCTCCGAGGAGGGCGGCTCGGACGGCGAGGTCGCCGAGGGGTACCCGGTCACCGTCGAGACCCTCTTCGGCGACGTGGAGATCGCGGACAAGCCGACCAACGTCGTCGCCATGGGCTGGTCCGACGCCGAGACCGCGCTGGCGCTGGGCGTGCAGCCGGTCGGCGTGGCCGACTGGCAGGCCTACGGCGGCACGGGCGTGGGCCCGTGGGCGGCCGACATGTTCGAGGAGGAGCCGGTCCAGCTCGGCACCATGGAGCCGAACCTGGAGGCGATCGCCTCCCTGGAGCCCGACGTCATCCTCGACACCCGCTCCGACAACAGCCAGGAGCGCTACGACACGCTCTCTCCGGTGGCCCCCGTGGTCGGCCCGCCGCCCGGGGTGGAGGTCACCTACGGCACCACCTGGCAGCAGCAGACCCGACAGGTCGCCCAGGTGGTCGGCGAGCAGGAGCGCGCCGAGGAGCTCATCGAGGAGCTGGAGGGCCGCTTCGCCCGGATCCGCGAGGAGAACCCCGAGTTCGCCGACATGACCCTGACCGTGGGGGCCTACTTCGACGGCCAGTACGGCGCCTACGTGCCCGGCGACTCCCGGGTGGACCTGCTCCAGGAGCTGGGCTTCCAGTACGAGCCCGAGGTCGAGGAGATGGCCGACGGCGCCTTCTACGTCGACCTGAGCCCGGAGCGGCTGGAGGTCCTGGACGCGGACCTGACGGTCATGTTCCCCATCGGCGGCACGGCGGACCACCTGCGCGAGGACCCGGTGCTCCAGGGCATCCCCTCCGCCGAGGACGGCCGACTGGTCATCCTGGACGACCCGGAGCTGGCCAACGCCTTCTCCAGCGGTTCGTACCCGGGCATCTCCCACGCGCTGGACGAGCTGGTCCCGCTGCTCCAGGAGACCCTGAACGGCTGACGCCCCGCCTGCCGGGCCCCGTGGAGCGCGCGCTCCGCGGGGCCCGTCGTCGTCGGGGCCCGAAGGCCGACGGTCGCGCGGCTCGCGCTTTCGTCCCGGCGGCCCGCGCAGGAACGCGGGGGCACGGGCGTCCGGAGCGCCTGGGCAGGGACGCCCGAAACACCTGTCTCCGCGAGCACGAGGACGTGGGCCGACCGCCGTGTGGCGCGTGACCCGAATCCGGCCCGACCCCGTAAGCACGAGGGCTTGGGACTCAGGCGCCGGGACACGGCGCGCCCCACAGGTCCTCTCCTGCGAAGACCACACCACCCCAAAAGCACACAGACCACACGTTTCACCCCAGCCCCATGGGAGCGATCCCAACTTTTTCGCACGACCCCCCTTGTCCGCGAGCGGTCGCGTACGTACAGTCACTTAACGCTTGTTCAGTGGGCGTCCGCCCACGCGGGCAAGCCCCTCGCGGCACGTGCGGGACCCGCTATTTCGCACGCGTCGCGGCGCCGGGCTCGCCCGTCCCCCCGCTCACCGGAGTACGCCATGACCAAGAGCGCCCGCCGCAGTACCCGCCGCACCGCCACCGTCGCCACGGCGGTGACCGCCTCCGCCGCGCTGGCCGCGGCGATCCTCACCGCACCGCAGTGGACCGGAGCCGACGTGGACGAGGCCAACGCCGAACTCAGCGCCGCGCCCGGGGACGTCGTCTGGTCCGACGAGTTCGACGGCGCCGCCGGAAGCGCCCCCGACCCCGCCAACTGGAACCACGAGACCGGCGCCCACGGCTGGGGCAACAACGAACTCCAGAACTACACCGACAGCCGCGCCAACTCCGCCCTCGACGGCCAGGGCAACCTCGTCATCACCGCCCGCCAGGAGGCGGACGGTTCCTACACCTCGGCCCGTATGACCACCCAGAACAAGGTCGAACACGCCTACGGCCGCATCGAGGCCCGCATCAAGATCCCCCGCGGCCAGGGCATCTGGCCCGCCTTCTGGATGCTCGGCGCCGGCTTCCCCGACACCCCCTGGCCCGACTCCGGCGAGATCGACATCATGGAGAACGTCGGGTACGAGCCGCACATGGTGCACGGCACCGTGCACGGGCCCGGCTACTCGGGCGCGAACGGCATCGGCTCCTCCTACACGCACCCGCAGGGCTGGTCCTTCGCCGACGACTTCCACACCTTCGCCGTCGACTGGAGTCCCGGCTCCATCACCTGGTCCGTGGACGGCAACGCCTACCACACCCTCACCAGCGCCGACGTGGGCGGCAACCCGTGGGTCTACGACCAGCCCTTCTTCATGATCCTCAACATCGCCGTGGGCGGTGACTGGCCCGGCTACCCCGACGGCACCACCCAGTTCCCCCAGCAGATGGTCGTCGACTACGTCCGGGTCTACGAGAACTAGTCCGGACGGACGGAGGCGAACAGAACGGCGCCCCGGGCCGGATCCCCCCGGCCCGGGGCGCCCGCCTCCGGCGGGTCAGGGCCGGAAGACGACCTTGAACACGCCGTCCTGCTTCTTCTGGAACTTCTCGTAGGCCAGCGAGGCCGCGTCCAGGCCCACGTGGTGGGTGGCGAAGTCGTCCACCCCCAGCGGGTCGGACCCCTCCAGCAGCGGCAGGATCTCCGGCACCCACCGGCGCACGTTGGCCTGCCCCATCCGCAGCTGGATCTGCTTGTCGAAGAGCGTGAGCATCGGCATCGGGTCGGCCATGCCGCCGTACACCCCGATCAGGGAGACGGTCCCGCCGCGCCGCACCAGGTCGATGGCGGTGTGCAGGGCGGTCAGCCGGTCCACCCCGGCCGTCTCCATCATCTTGGCCGCCACGCCCCGGGGCATGAGGTTGGCCACGCGCTGCGCGAACTTGGCCGAGCCGTGCCCGGCCGCCTCCATGCCGACCGCGTCGATGACCGCGTCCGGGCCGCGCCCGTCCGTACGGTCGCGGATCTCCTGGACCACGTCGTCGGTGCCCTTGGAGGAGTCGAACACCTCCACGTCCCGGGCGGCGGCGCGGGCGCGCCGCTCCGGCACCGGGTCCACGCCGAACACCCGGCCCGCGCCCAGGTGGCGGGCGACCCGGCAGCACATGTCGCCGATCGGCCCCAGCCCCAGGACGGCCACCGACCCGCCCTCGGGGACGTCGGCGTAGCGGACGGCCTGCCAGGCGGTCGGCAGCACGTCGGACAGGAACAGGTAGCGGTCGTCGGGGCCCTGGTCGGGCACCGGGACCGCGGTGGTCTCGGCGCGCGGAACCCGCAGGTACTCGGCCTGCGCTCCGGGCACCGAGCCGTAGAGCTTGCTGTAGCCGAAGAGCGCGGCGCCCATGCCCTGCTCCTCGACCTGGGTGTTCTCGCACTGGCTCTGGAGGCCGGTGTCGCACATGAGGCAGTGCCCGCAGGAGATCTGGAAGGGGATGACGACCCGCTGGCCGGGGGTGAGGGAGGTGACGCCGGAACCGACCTCCTCGACCACGCCCATGGGTTCGTGTCCGAGGATGTCCCCCGGGGTCATGAACGGCCCGAGCACCTCGTACAGGTGCAGGTCGGATCCGCACAGGCCCGAACTGGTGATCCGGACGAGGGCGTCACCGGGCTCCTCGATCCGCGGATCGGGAACGGTCACGGTGTCGACGTTCCTGGTCCCGTTCCACACCACTGCCTTCATTGGTTCCCCCTGGTCTCACGACGGTGGCGGTCGTCGCCTGGGGAGCGCGCGGCCCCCTGGGCTGCCCTCGGCCACTACCCGGCCCGTGTCGGCGGAAACGGGAGTCGCTGGCGCCCCGGAACCGGTCCGCTGTGGGCCCGGCGTGCGGTCTGGAGCCGGTCGGCGCACCGGACCGAGGCGCCGTGGACCGGCGCTCCGGGTCCGAGCACCGGGCCCGTACCCCGCCCGGGTCCGCTCCCGCTCACCCCCGCTCGGAGGTGTCCCTGACCGGGCTGTCCTCGACTGCCGCGCCGGGCGCCCCGCGGTCGGGCGCGGCGGGGCTGTGCGCGTGCTGGGGCGGCGCGGTGTCCTCGCCCGCCCCCTCTCCCGCCGCCGGGATGCGCAGGGCGAGCAGGGCGACGTCGTCACCGCGGGGGGAGATGCGGGCGAGGAGTTCGTCGCAGAAGTCCTCGACGTCGCGGCGGGCCAGGGCGGCGGCGTGGCGGCGCAGGTTGGCCAGGCCCGTGTCGATGGGGTGGTCGCGGCTCTCGACGAGGCCGTCGGTGTACAGCAGCAGGGTGGACTCCGCGGGGATCTCCTCGCGGGCGTCGGGCCAGTCCAGTCCCAGGTGCAGGGCGGCGCTCATGCCCAGCAGGGGTCCGTGGCCGTCCTCCAGGTAGCGGGTGCGGCCGTCGGCGGTGACGAGCAGCGGCGGGGGGTGTCCGGCGTTGACCCAGTGCAGACACCAGGGCCCGCCCTCGGGGCCCTCGATACGGGCGAAGACGGCGGTGGCCATGGGGGCGTCGCTGGTGTTGGTCATGGCCTCGTCCAGCCGCCGCATGATCAGGCTGGGCGGTTCCTGGCGGTCCCACGCCAGGGCGCGCAGCATGTTGCGGACCTCGGCCATGTGCGCGGCGGCCTGGAGGTCGTGGCCGACCACGTCGCCGATGACCATGGTCATGACGCCGTCGGCGAGCAGGAAGGCGTCGTACCAGTCCCCGCCGATCTCGGCGGCCTGCTGCGCGGGCTGGTAGCGGGCGGCGAAGCGCAGGTGGTCGACCTGCGGCAGGGGGGTCAGGAGCTGGCGCTGCATGGTCTCGGCGACGTGGCGCTGCTGCGCGAAGAGCTGGGCGCTCTCCATCACCAGACCGGCGCGCCGGGCCACGTCCCCCAGCACGAGGATCTCGGCGTCGGTGTAGGCGGGCCGCTCCCCGGTGCGGGCCACGGTCAGCGCCCCGAAGACCTGCCTGCGGGTGTGCAGCGGCACCACCACCGCGGAGTGCCCGCCCAGGCGGTCGAACAGCCGCCGGTGCGCCCGGGCGAGCGGTTCGTCCGGTTCACGGGCGAGGTCACCGGCGACGAACAGGACGGGCTGGGTGCTGTACAGGGCGCGCATCAGCGCCGCGTGGGCGTCGGAGGACAGCGGCGGCAGCGTGCCCTTGAGCGCCTCGGCCGTGTCCTGGTCGCCGAGGGCGTGCACGGCGACGCGCTCCACCTCCTTGGTGCGCCCGTCGGTGACCATGTCGACCACCGCCCAGTCCCCCAGTTCCGGCACCAGCAGCCGGACCAGCCTGTCCAGCATCTCGGGCACGTCCAGGGTGGAGACCAGGACCACGGAGATCTCCGCGACCAGGCTCAACCGGCCGGTGAGCTCCTCCAGGGCCGCCAGGTGCGCCGCGGTCTGCTCGGCGGCGTCGCGGTGCGCCCGGAAGTCGTGGAAGACGATGACCGCGCCCTCCAGGCGTCCCTCGTGCTGGAGCGGGGTGGTCGCCCAGATGATGGGCACGAGCGTGCCGTCCCCGCGCAGGAAGGACTCGCTGCTCCCCTCGGCCGGGTGGCCGCTGGCGAGCACGGCCAGGACGCGGCAGTCCTCCCTGGAGCTCCTCTCCCCCTCCGCGTCGCGGTGCAGCAGATCGTGCAGGTCCAGGCCCAGCATCCGCTCCCTGGGCCGGCCGAGGATGTGCTGCGCGTAGGGGTTGGCGGCGGTGATCCGGCCGGTGGTGTCGATGACGAACATCCCCGCGCCCACGCTGTCGAACACCGCGCGCAGCAGGCCGGTCTCCAGCGGCCAGCCGTCGTCGCTCATCGCGCCGCCCTCCGGTTGCCGCGCCGCCGCGCGGGAGTTGGCCGCGGCCCCGCCGGGGCCGTCCGAAGGCTGCGATCGAAGACACCCATGCGGTTCGCTTACCCACGTTTCTCCTGATGACCGGCGCCGTCAGTCTGCCCCGCGAGGCGGCCCGGGGAGCGCATTGCGGAGTCGGCGGCATGTCATCCACCGCCCGAGGGGGCGCCCGCGAACACCGCGGCGGACCCGCGGGAGGGGCCCGGCCGGGCCCCGGAACCGGGAGGAAAAGCCTTTCCGCGGTGCCCCGCCAGCGGTTAACCTCGGCTGGAGGTCTGATGGCACGGGGACGCGGGAGGAAGGCGGCCGGTGGCGAACTGCCCGGTGTGCTCACGGCAGGATCGGACGGTCAAGGTGTCCGCCGTGGTCCGTGAGGGCACGACGACCACGCGGAGCGCCGGATCATCGACGGTCCGCGGGGATGACGAATGGTCGTGGCTGCGCGGCGAAACGACGATCGCCCGGGCCCGGCACTCCTCCACCTCCCACTCCCAGAGCACCCTGGCGGCGCAACTGAGCTTCCCCGCGCCGCCCGGAACGGCGCCCGGGCTCGCCCGGTGGATCGGAATCGCCCTACTCGTGCTCGCCGCCCCGCTGGTGATCCAGTTCGGTGTCTTCGGCGCCGTACCGGCGGTGGCCACCGGTCTGGTTCTGCGCTGGCTGCTGGGTTGGGAGTGGAGAAGAGCGCTCATCGCGTCCGCCGCGGTCCTCCTCCTCGTGGGCCTGGTGGCCAACGGCGCCCTGAGCCTGCTCGGAGGAGTGGAGCAGTTCGCCTCCTTCGTGTTCGGCATGGTCGTGTGGACACTGGTGATCGGAGCGGGAACCGCGCTGGTCCTGCGGGACGTCCAGAGCACCGAAGCGCGCAGGAAGCGGGACGCGCCCCTCAGGGCCCGCGCGTGGGGGATCTGGCAGCGGCTGTACTTCTGTTTCCGCGACGACCTGGTCTTCGACCCCGCCTCCGGCGCGCACGGGCCTCCGACCGCCGTACGGCGGCTCATCGGATATCCCGACGAGTCGTGACGCGTGCCGGTCCCGGGGGTCATCCCGCGGACCTGCGGCGGTTCCGGCGGGCGGTGCGCGACGCCCCGCGCGGGAAGGCCTCCGTGCGCTCCGCGCCCCGCCCGGGCCGGTGACGCTCACCCGGACGTCCCACCATCGGATGGTCAGTGCCAGAATGCGCAGTGTGAGACACCAGCACTCGGACAACGCAGACCCCGCCCAGGACTCCCCGCGGATCAGCCCGCCCAAGAGCAGCGCGGCCGGACTCCCCGCCGTGCTCAACAGCCTCCGGCACCTCAACGAGCACACCGGCGTGCGGCGCGGACTGCCCGCCATGCTCGCGATCAACCAGAAGCGCGGCTTCGACTGCCCCGGTTGCGCCTGGCCCGAGGGGGACAAGAGGCACCGGGCCGAGTTCTGCGAGAACGGCGCCAAGGCCGTCGCGGAGGAGGCCACGGCCACGGCTCTGACCGGGGAGTTCTTCGCCGAGCACCCGGTCTCCGAGCTGGCCGGGCGGTCCGGGTACTGGCTGGGGCAGCAGGGCCGCCTCTCCGAGCCGCTGTACCTGGCCGAGGGCGCCACCCACTATGAGCCGGTCAGCTGGGAGCGCGCGCTGGACCTGGTCGCCGAGGACCTGCGGGCGCTGGACTCCCCGGACCAGGCGGTGTTCTACACCTCCGGACGCACCAGCAACGAGGCGGCGTTCTGCTACCAGCTGTTCGCCCGCGCCCTCGGGACGAACAACATGCCCGACTGCTCCAACATGTGCCACGAGTCGTCCGGTTCGGCCCTGACCGAGACCCTCGGCGTGGGCAAGGGCAGCGTGTCCCTGGAGGACCTGCGCGAGGCCGACCTCATCATCGTGGCCGGGCAGAACCCCGGCACCAACCACCCCCGCATGCTCACCGCCCTGGAGCGGGCCAAGAAGTCCGGGACGCGGATCGTCACCGTCAACCCGCTGCCCGAGGCGGGGATGCGCGAGTTCCGCAACCCCCAGCGCGCGGGCGGCCTGCTGGGGCGCGGCACCGAGCTGACCGACCTGTTCGCGCAGGTGCGGCTGGGCGGCGACCTCGCCCTGTTCTCCGCCCTCAACCGCCTGCTGCTGGAGGCCGACGAGCGCGGTGAGCCGGCCCTGGACCGGGAGTTCGTCTCCTCCCACACCCACGGGTTCGAGCAGTTCGCCAAGGCGCTGCTGGCCGAGCCGGACGAGGAGTTCTGGGCGCGCACCGAGCGCGACACCGGCCTGGAGCGGGAGCTGATCGAGCGGATCTTCGCGATGGTCACCTCCTCCGAGCGGATCGTGGTGTGCTGGGCGATGGGGCTGACCCAGCACCGGCACTCGGTGCCCACCATCCGCGAGGTGGTCAACTTCCTGCTGCTGCGCGGCAACGTGGGCCGCCCGGGCGCGGGCGTGTGCCCGGTGCGCGGCCACTCCAACGTGCAGGGCGACCGCACGATGGGGATCTTCGAGCGCCCGGCCGAGGAGTTCCTGGACGCCCTGGGCGCCGAGTTCGGCTTCGCGCCGCCGCGTGAGCACGGGTACGACACCGTCAACGCCATCCGCGCCATGGCGCGCGGTGACGTGCGGGTGTTCTTCGCGATGGGCGGCAACTTCGTCGCGGCCACCCCGGACACGCTGGTGACCGAGGACGCCATGCGCCGGGTGGGGTTGACGGTGCACGTGTCCACCAAGCTGAACCGCTCGCACGTGGTGACGGGGACGCGGGCGCTGATCCTGCCCGCCCTGGGGCGCAGCGACCGCGACCTGCGCGACGGCGAGCCGCGGTGGGTGACGGTGGAGGACTCCATGGGCAAGGTGCACGCCTCCCACGGCGTGCTGGCCCCGCTGTCGCCGGGCATGCGCTCGGAGGTGGACATCGTCTGCGACCTGGCCGAACGGGTGCTCGGCGACTTCCCGGTGGCGTGGTCGGAGCTGACCGACTACGACCGGGTGCGCGAGCACGTGGCCGCGGTGGTGCCGGGGTTCGAGGACTTCAACGCCCGCGCGCGCAGGCCCGGCGGGTTCACCCTGCCGCACGCCCCGCGCGACGACCGGCGCTTCCCCACCGCGACCGGGCTGGCCAACTTCACGGTGAACGGCACGTACGCGCCGGAGGTGCCCGAGGGGCGGCTGCTGTTGCAGACGCTGCGCTCGCACGACCAGTACAACACCACGGTCTACGGCCTCGACGACCGGTACCGGGGCATCAAGGACGGCCGCCGGGTCGTGCTGGTCAACCCCGAGGACGCGCGGGAGCTGGGGCTGGCCGACGGCGCCTACACCGACCTCGTGAGCGAGTGGCACGACGGCAGGGAGCGGCGCGCGGCGCACTTCCGGGTGGTGCACTACCCGACCGCGCGCGGGTGCGCGGCCTCCTACTTCCCGGAGACGAACGTGCTGGTGCCGCTGGACTCCACGGCCGAGGTGAGCAACACGCCGACGTCGAAGTCGGTGGTGGTGCGCTTCGAACCCGACTCCGGGGCCGTTTGACCCCGTGACCGGAACGGCGCCCCGATCCGTCCCTTCGCCGGGCCCCACGCGCCACACCGGCGACCCCTCCGGTCAGCCCGCCGGGGCCCGGCGGGTCGTCCGGGCTCCGGGGCGCGCTCCCCGGGGCCCGGCGGACCGTCAGGCCTTGCGGGCGACGCCGCAGTACTGGTCGGCCGCGACGATCTCGCCCACCTCCGCGGCGTCGGGCCGCCAGAAGGGCGCCGGGACCACGCCGGGCTCCAGCAGGTCGAGCCCGTCGAAGAAGCCCGCGATCTCCTCGGGGCTGCGCAGGTGGTAGGGCAGGGGCGCGGTCTCGTTCCAGCGCCGGGACGCCTCGATCATCGGTTCGCTGGTGTCGGTCCCGTCGCACAGGGCCAGGAAGCTGCCCGGGGGCAGCGCGTCCACGTAGGCGCGCACGGTGGCGTAGGCCCGGGCGTTGTCAGGGGTGTGCCCCATGGTGCCCAGGATGGTGAGCGCGATGGGCCGGCCGAAGTCCAGGTGGGCGGCGGCCGCCTTGAGGACCTGCTCGGGCTCGTGCAGGTTGGCGTCGACGTAGTGGACCTTCCCCGCCCCCTCTCCGACCAGCAGCGCGCGGGCGTGCGTGAGCACCAGCGGGTCGTTGTCCACGTAGACCACCCGGGCGTCGGGGGCGGCGGCCTGGGCGACCTCGTGGGTGTTGTCGTGCGTGGGCAGCCCGGTGCCCACGTCCAGGAACTGGCGGACGCCCTCCTCCCGGGCCAGGTGGGTGACCGCGCGGATGAGGAACTCCCGGTCGGCGCGGGCCGCGGTGACCATCTCCGGGTAGGCCTGGAGCACGTAGTCGCCGACCTCGCGGTCGGCCGGGTAGTTGTCCTTGCCCCCCAGCCAGTAGTTCCACACCCGGGCGGAGTGTGCCACGGTGGTGTCGATGGGGGGTGTGTCCGTCATGGTGTGCCCTCTCACCGGAAGCGCGGTTCGCGCCCGTATTGTCCTGCTCGCGGAAAGCGTGACGCAAGCGAAAACGCCGTGTGCGCGGGCGTTCCCGAACGACGGGCGCTCGTTCCCGGACCCCGTCAGCGCCTTCGCCCGTCCCTCCGATCGCCTCCCCCGGCGTGGGGGCGTCAGCGGGGCCGCTCGTACCCTGGTGCGATGCCAGCGATCTATCTGATCCGCCACGGGAAGGCCTCCCCCGAGGCGGAGGACTACGACGAGTTGAGCCCGACCGGCTACGAGCAGGCGCGCCTGCTGGGCGCCGAACTCCGGCGGCGCGGCCCCCGCGTCGGCCGCGTGGTGACCGGCGCGCTGCGCCGCCAGCGCCAGACGGCGGCCGCGGCCCTGGCCGAGGCGGGCCTGGACCTGGAGCCGGTCGGCGACGAGCGGTGGAACGAGTACGACCACCTCGGCCTTCTGGGCGCCCACCCGGGCGCGACCGGCTCGCTCCAGGAGCGGCTCGACGCCTCCCTGTCCTCGTGGATCGAGGCCGGGGGCAGCGGTCCGGGCACCTGGGAGGGCTTCCGGAGCGGGGTCCGGCAGGCGCTGGACGACCTGGTCGCCGGACTGGGCAGGGGGGAGACCGCGCTGGTCTTCACCTCCGCCGGGGTGATCGCGACGGTGTGCTCGACCCTGCTGGGCACGGCGCCCGCCGGGTTCCTGGCCCTGAACCGCGTGGTGGTCAACGGTTCGGTGAGCAAGCTGCTGCACGGCCGGGGCGGCACCCGACTGCTGTCCTTCAACGACCACGCCCACCTGGAACAGGGCGGTCCCGCGCTGATGACCTACCGCTGAACGCACGTGCGGCCCGACGCGCGCCCGGTGCAAACCGACCGGTTGGTACCGCCCCCGGGGCGGCCGGTGCGACCGCGTGCGGCCCCCGGCTTCCCGGCTCCGGCCCGGCCCGCGCCCTCGCGGGTCGGGGCCGGAGCGCACACAGCCCCGCGGACCCCTGGTCCGATCGGTCCGCGGAGGACGCCCCCGAGGGGCCGGGCGCGGTCCGGCCGCCCGGCTCACCCCGCCTGGGCGCCGTCCGCCTCCCGGCGCTCGGCATCGCGCCGCAGCACCGCGCGCAGGGCCAGTTCGTAGCCGAAGACCCCGCACCCGGCGACGTAGCCCGCGGCCACCGGCGCGGTCACCGAGGTGTGCCGGAACTCCTCGCGCGCGTAGACGTTGGAGATGTGCACCTCCACCACGGGCGCCTCGACCGCGTCGATCGCGTCGCGCAGCGCGATGCCGTAGTGCGCGTAGGCGCCGGGGTTGAGCACCACCCCGGCCCAGCCGCGGGCGGCGTGGATCCGGTCCACCATCACGCCCTCGCTGTTGCTCTGCGCGCACACCACCCGCACGCCCAGCTCCTCGCCGAGGGAGACCACCCGCCGTTCGACCTCCGCCAGGGTGGTGGTGCCGTACTGCCCGGGGTCGCGGGTGCCCAGCAGGTTGAGGTTGGGGCCGTTGAGCAGCAGGACGGTGCGGGAGGGGTCGGACACAGCGGACATGCGGGTCAGCGCTCCTTCTCGGGTCGGTGGCAGCAAGCTTAGGGCCCGGGCGGCGCCGTGGCCCCGGTCGCCCCGGAGTCCCGCGGACGGGGTAGCATACCGACCAGTCGGTCCACGATTCCGAGGAGGCGACCCGTGGCGTCCACCCTGCTGTCCACGCGCGACCTGCACTTCCTGCTCTACGAGTGGCTCGACACCGAGGCGCTCACCAGACGCCCCCACTACGCCGACCACTCGCGCGAGACCCTCGACGCCGCGCTGGAGCTGGCCGAACGCGTGGCCACCGACCACTTCGCGCCGCACAACAAAACCAACGACGCCAACGAGCCCCGCTTCGACGGCGAGCGCGTCCACGTCATCCCCGAGGTGGGGAGGGCTCTGGAGGTCTACGCCGCGACCGGCCTGAGCGCCGCCGGGATGCCCGCCTCCGTGGGCGGCGCCCAGGTCCCGCACGTGGTCTCCAGCGCGTGCGGCGCCTACTTCCAGGCCGCCAACCTGGGCACCTCGGCCTACCCCTTCCTCACCTCGGGCAACGCGCGCCTGCTCCTGGCGCACGGCACCCCCGAGCAGGTCGACACCTGGGTGCGCCCCATGGTGGAGGGACGCTTCACCGGGACCATGTGCCTGTCCGAGCCGCAGGCGGGCAGCTCTCTGGCCGACATCACCACCCGCGCCGAGGAGGACGGGGAGGGCGGCTACCGGCTGTTCGGCAACAAGATGTGGATCTCTGCGGGCGACCACGAACTGACCGAGAACATCGTGCACCTGGTGCTGGCCAAGATCCCCGGCGGTCCGCCCGGGGTCCGGGGCATCTCCCTGTTCGTCGTGCCCAAGTACCTGCTGGAAGCCGACGGGACGATCGGCGAGCGCAACGACGTCGTGCCCGCCGGGCTCAACCACAAGATGGGCTACCGGGGCACCGTCAACGCGATGCTCAACTTCGGCGAGGGCCGCCACGCCCCCGGCGGGCGGCCGGGCGCGGTGGGCTACCTGGTCGGCGAGCCCCACCAGGGGCTGAAGTACATGTTCCACATGATGAACGGGGCCCGGATCGGGGTGGGCGCGGGCGCCGCCGCCGTCGGCTACACCGGCTACCTCAAGTCGCTGGCCTACGCCCGCGAACGCCTCCAGGGCCGCCCGCTGGGCGACAAGGACCCCGGGCAGCCGCAGGTCCCCATCGTCGAGCACACCGACGTGCGCCGGATGCTGCTCGCCCAGAAGAGCTACGTCGAGGGCGCGCTCGCCCTGGTGCTGTACTGCGCCCGGCTGGTGGACGAGACCGCGAGTGCCGAGGACGACAAGGCGCGCGAGCGGGCCCACCTGCTGCTGGACGTGCTCACGCCGATCGCCAAGAGCTGGCCCTCCCAGTGGTGCGTGGAGGCCAACAGCCTGGCCATCCAGGTGCACGGCGGGTACGGGTACACGCGCGAGTACGACGTGGAGCAGCACTACCGGGACAACCGGCTCAACCCGATCCACGAGGGGACCCACGGCGTCCAGGCCCTGGACCTGCTGGGCCGCAAGGCCGTGCTCGACGGCGGCTCCCGACTGTCGCTGCTGGTGGAGACCGCGCGCGCCACCGCGGACCGGGCCCGGGAGCTGGGCGGGCGCGAGGCCGAGTACGCGGTGCTGCTGTCGGAGGCCCTGGACCGGACCGCGGAGACGGCCGCCGCGGCCTGGGCCGAGGGAGACCCGGCGGTGGCGCTGGCCAACGCCACCCCCTACCTGGAGGCGGTGGGACACGTGGTGGTCGCCTGGATGTGGCTGGAGCAGCTGGTGGCCGCGCACGGGCGCGAGGGCGGCTTCTACGAGGGCAAGCGCGCCGCGGCGGCGTACTTCTTCCGGCACGAGCTGCCGCGCACCGGGCCGCAGTTCGACCTGGTGGCCTCGCGCGACCGGACGGTGCTGGACGTCTCGCCCGACGTCCTCTGAGGGGCGGCGGGGGAGGCCGGGGCGCGTGTGCCCCGGCCTCCCGGCCCCCGGACGCGGAACGCCGCGGCCTCGTGCCGGTGGTCGGCCGGTGCCGGAACGGGCCCTCGCGGGCATCGCGCGGGGTTCCCCGGCCCGTGGTCCGACCTCGGACGCCGACCGCTCCGCGTTCCCACCCGGTTTTCCGGCGCCGGACCCCTCGCACGTCCCGCGCGGGAAAACCGCTTCGGCGCGGGCGGGGCCCTGTGCCAGGCTGGGCCCATGTCCGATCCTCGTCGCGCGCTGCTGCGCTGGCAGTTCGACTTCACCTGGTCCCTGTTCGAGTACCACCTGGAGCGACTGGAGCCCGGCGACCTGCTCTGGGAGCCCGGCCCCCTGTGCTGGACGGTGCGCCGGGACGGCGGGGGCCGCTGGGTGCCCGACTGGGCGGACACCGAACCCGACCCCGTGCCCGTCCCCACCGCGGCCTGGGTCACCTGGCACATCGGCTGGTGGTGGTCCACGGCCCTGGACCACCTGCGGGGGCGCGTTCCGCGCGGGCGCGAGGAGGTCCACTGGCCGGGCCCGGAGGAGGCGGCCGACTGGCTGCGCGCACTGCGGACGCAGTGGCTGGAGGTGCTGGAGGGGCTCACCGGCCCGGACCTGGACGGCCCCGCCGCGTTCCCCTGGCCGCCGGACTCCGGGCTGTCGGTCGAGCACACGGCCGCCTGGGTCAACGGCGAGCTGATGAAGAACGTGGCCGAGCTCGGGCAGCTGCGGCTGCTGCGGGTCGCGTCGGCGTCCGAGGCCTGACACCCGCCGAGGACGGGTGGGCGGGGCGCTCATCACGGCGGGCCGAGAACGTGTCCGGTGTGACGTGTGGGGTTCCTCGCCGGTGCTCCCGCTCCCGGCGGCACCGCGGGCCGTCGGGGGCGCCGCGGGGAGCGGGATCGCCTCCGGGGCGCGCCCCGGAGGACCCCGCCGGTCACAGCGCTAACGGCGGGCCGGACCGCTGGCCAGCGCGACCAGGGCGCCGAGCACCGACAGGGCCGCCAGCAGCAGGAACACCGCCGGGTAGCCGCCCAGGGGCCCGGCCAGCAGCGCGCACGCCCCCGGCGCCAGGGCCATCGTGAGCATGAGCGGGGTGTGCATGATGCCGTTGAGCGTGGTGTAGTGCTCCTCCCCCCAGCGGTCCGCCACGGCCGTGGCCTGGAGCAGGGTGAGCACGCCCCGCGCGGCGCCCACCAGCGCCGCCGCGGTCATGACCAGCCACAGCGGCCCGCTGACCAGGGAGATCAGGCCGGTCGCCCCGGCGCAGGCCAGGAGCGCCGCGGCGATCCGGTGCACCGCCCCGCTGTACCGCGCCAACGGGGCGTAGACGAGGCGGCCCAGCACCTGGCCCACGCCCACGGCGCTGAGCGTCCAGGCGGCCTCGGCGGTGCCGAACCCGCGCCCCTCCATGAGCGGGACGACACCGACCACGACCGCGTACACGGTGAGGGTGCCCAGGGCGAGCGCCGTGGTCAGCGCCCAGAACGCACCGCTGCGGACCACCCCGCGCACCGCCCGGCGGTGCCCGGCCCGGTCGGCGGTGCCGCCGGGAGTCCAGGGCGGGGTCAGGGCCAGGGCGTGCAGCGGCAGCACCACCAGGGCCAGGACCAGGGCGAGGGCGAGGTAGGCGCCGCGCCAGCCGACCTGCGCCTCCAGGGCGGCGGTCAGCGGGGCGAAGACGGTGCTGGCCAGCCCGCCGACCAGGGTGAGGGCGGTGAGCGCCCGGACCCTGCCCTGCCCGTACCAGCGGGTCAGGGCGGCGAAGGCGGGCGGGTAGGAGAGCCCGGCCACGGCGGCTCCGGCCACCTGCCAGGCCGCGCCGAAGAACCACAGGTTCGGGGCCAGGGCCAGTCCGGCGACGGCGACCGCGCCCAGCAGGGCCGCCGCGGTCATCACCGGCCGGGGGCCGCGCACGCGCAGCCAGCGGGCCACCAGGGGCCCGCCCAGTCCGGCCACGACCTGGGACCCGGAGAACAGGGCGATGACGGCGGGCAGGGACCAGCCGGTGTCCTCGGCGATGGCGGGCGCCAGCACGGGGAAGGCGTAGAACAGCACGCCCTGGCTGGCGGTGACGGTGACGCACAGGGCGGCCAACGCCCTGCGCGCGTCCGTGCCGGAGGGGGCCCGGCCCGGCGCGCGGAGGGGTCGGTGGGTCATGCGCGCCGCCCGCGCGGTGCCGGTCGGGTGTTCGGGGGAAGCGGGGGAACGGGGACAGGGTTCCGTTGCGCTTGCACGGGGGACTCCTCGCCCTGGGAGGGGCAGACCCAGGGATCGAACGGACAGGTGACGCGTTCGTGTACATACCCGCGCCACTACGCCGAGTATTCACCGAATGGCTATCTGTCGCTTACCTGGAATTCCAGCTTTTGTCCCCCGGAATGGGTAACAGCTCCCCACCGCGCGCGGAGACCACGGCGCCGCCCCCGGGATCGCGGGCAGGCGTCCACCCGGAACCCGGAGCCGTTCCGGGCGTCCCCTAAGCGGCTCCGTGCCAGGGACCCGGACGGCTCGCGTCCCCTACGGCTCACGCCCCGGGCAACTCACGTCCCGAGCGGCTCACGGCCGTGACAGCCCGGGTGACCCGCGTTCCGAGCGGCCCGCCTCCCGGGCGACCCGCGCCCCGGACGCCTCAGCCCACGTAGCGCCGCGCCCGGGACTCCCTGCGGGGCGCCTCCAGGGTGCGCAGCCCGCGCTCCACACCCGGCGGGACCGGCGCGCGTTCCCTCAGCACCCAGGGCAGCCCCCCGAGCGCCTCGGCGACGGCCATCGCGCTCGACAGGTCGCGCGGCACCGACCGCAGCACCGACCACGTGTGCCGCCACGCCCCGTCCACCGGGCGCCGCAGCCACGCGGTCCACAGGGTGTTGCGGATGCCCAGGCGCCGCCGCCGGGTGGGGTCGCGCACCGGCGAGGCGGCGTGGTGGGCGACCGTGTCCTCGTCCCAGCACATCCACCACCCGGCGGCGGCCAGGTCCAGCGCCAGCAGCTCCTCCTCCCCGCCCATCCACAGGCGCCGGGAGAAGCCCCCCGTCTGCCAGAAGGCGCGGACGCGGAACACGGTGACCCCGGCGAGCACCCCGAGCAGGGCGGGACCCGGCAGCCAGTCCGGCCCGGGCACCGGCGAGTGGCGCAGCTCCGGGGTGAGGGGGTCCTCCCCGCCCCCGGGCTCCACGATCAGCCGCGCCGTCACCGAACCCAGCCCGGGATGGGCGTCCAACAGGTCGGCGGCCCGCTCCAGGGAGCCCGGTTCCCACCAGGTGTCGTCGTCGCAGAAGGCGACGTAGGGCGTGTCCAGGGCCTCCACCCCGACGTTGCGGCCCACCGAGCCCAGGTTGGCCCCCGCCCGGACGAGCCGCACCCACCGGTGGCGTTCGGCGACGGCCGCGGCCGTGCCGTCGCGCGAGGCGTTGTCCACGACGACGGTCGGCGGCGGCCCCGGCAGGTCCGCCAGCCGGTCCAGGGTGCGCAGCAGTTCCTCCCGGCGGTCGCGGGTGATGACCACGACGCCCACGCGCGCGCTCCGGTTCATGCCTCCTCCAACAGGGCCAGGTCCCGTTCCACGTGCGCGGGCACCGGACGGCGCCGGGCCAGCACCGCGGGCAGGACCCGCAGCGCCCCGGTCAGGGCGCCGCGCGAGACGGGGTCGCGCAGCGAGCGCCCGGCCAGCCGGGCCGTGCGCGCCAGGGCCAGGCCGGGGCGGCGGCGCAGCCAGACCGTCAGCAGGGCGTTGCGCTCCTCCAGCGTGCGCCGCCACAGGCCGGGCGGACGCGCCGAGGACGGGTGGTGGTGCACGCGCACGTGCTCCAGGTGGCACAGCTCCCATCCCGAGGCCGCCAGGTCCTGGGCCAGGAGTGCCTCCTCCCCGGCGAAGAACAGCAGGTGGCTGAAGCCGCCCGCCTCCGTGAACGCCGCGCGCCGCACCACGGCGGCGCAGGCCAGGAACCCGAGGATCCGCGGGCCGGGCAGGCCGTCGCCGTCCGGGAGCGGGCTGTGGGCCAGCGCCCCGTTGAGCGGGTCGGGACGCCCCTCCTCGCCGACGAACACCGACGCGGCGACCAGCCCCAGGCGCGGGTGGGCGTCCAGGGCGTCGGCCGCCGCCTCCAGCGCCCCCGGCGCCCACCAGGAGTCGTCGTCGCAGAAGGCGACGTAGGGCGTCCGGGCGCGCGCCACCCCGGTGTTGCGGGCGACGCAGCCGGTGTTGCGGTCCTGGCGCACGAGTTCGACGTCGGGGAACCCCTCGCGCACGGCCTCGGCGGTGCCGTCGGTGGAGGCGTTGTCCACGACCACCACGGGCGGGCGGGGCTCCAGCAGTTCCAGGTGCCCGAGCGTGCGCAGCAGCTCCTCGCGCCGGTCGCGGGTGGCCACCACCACGGTGACCCGTGAGCGCTCCGGATTCCCCACGCTGGCCCTCTCTCCCCTCTCGTGTCCCGATCCGCGCCTTCGCCGCGGTTCCGTACTCGTGGCGGGGTCCGGCGCTCCGGACTCGCCACGAGTACGAGGGCACCGCGGACCGGGACCTCTGGCGTCACACCGGTACCGTTTCCGGTCCGGCCCTCAGTTGGCGGGCGCGGTCCCCTCGGGCAGGTCCTCGTAGCGGTCGCGCTGGTCCACGAAGTAGGCGACGGTACGGCGCAGCCCCTCGTCCAGGCGGACGCGCGGCCTCCAGCCCAGGGCCTGCTCGGCCAGGCGGATGTCGGGGCGCCGGAAGTGCGGGTCGTCCTCGGGGCGTTCGACGAAGGTGATCTCCGACCGGGTCCCGGTGACGCCGAGGACGACGCGTGCCAGGTTCAGCACGGACAGCTCCTCGTCGCTGCCGATGTTGACCGGCCCCGTCGTCTCGCTGTCGGCCAGGGCGATCAGGCCCCGCACGGTGTCGTCCACGTAGCACAGCGACCGCGTCTGGTGGCCGTCGCCCGCCACCGTCAGCGGCCTGCCCTCCAGCGCCTGGTTGACGAAGGTGGGCACCATGCGGCCGTCGTCGGCGCGCATGCGCGGCCCGTAGCAGTTGAAGATGCGGGCGATGCCCACGTCGGCCCCGCGGGCGCGGTGGTGGGCCATGGTCAGCGACTCGGCGTAGCGCTTGGCCTCGTCGTAGACGCTGCGCGGGCCGACCGGGTTGACGTTGCCCCAGTAGGTCTCGCGCTGCGGGTACTCCAGCGGGTCGCCGTACACCTCGCTGGTGGAGGCCAGGACCAGGCGGGCGCCGTGGCGCTCGGCGCACTCCAGCGCGTTGCGGGTGCCCAGGCTGCCCACCTCCAGCGTCTCCACCGGCAGGCGCAGGTAGTCCGGCGGGGACGCGGCCGAGGCCAGGTGGAACACCGTGTCCACGGGTTCCTCCAGCGTGAACGGTTCGGTGAGGTCGGCCTCCATCAGCTCGAACCAGGGGTGCCCGGCCAGGTGCGCCACGTTCTGCGCCCGGCCGGTGGCGAAGTTGTCCAGGCACACCACGCGTGTGCCCCTCTCCAGCAGCCGTTCGCACAGATGGGAGCCGAGAAACCCGGCGCCACCGGTGACCAGGGCCCTACCTCTCGACGCGTGCTCGCGCATCGTCGCCCACCTCCTCGGATGGTCTCACCGCTTACCTGGGTGCTGTTCTGTGGCCCCTGGGGCCTGTCTTGTGAACGGAGTCTTGGCGTGAGGGGGGTGGTTCGGGCGCCCACGGGGTTCTGGAGGTGCCGCAGGTGAGACCGCGAGGAACGAGCCGTCTCACCGGAGACACCGAAGGTTCCCGTGCTTCGGGCGCCCGAACGCGGGCCGAAGCGAAGCGGAGGCCCCGAAAGACACCGGTCAGGGCCAGGACGTCTCCTGCGAGGGGCAGATCACCATCTCGCGCACCTCGCAGCCGGGCGGCTGGCTCAGCGCGAACACCACCGCGCGGGCCACGTCCTCGGGCGCGTTGAGCTTGGCGTCCGGTCCCGGCTTGTACTGGTCGGGGCGGTCGTCGAAGAAGGAGGTGCTCATGCCCCCGGGGACCAGGAGCGTCACCCCGACCTGTCCGGCGAGTTCGGCGGCCAGCGCCCGGGTGAAGCCCACGACCCCGAACTTGGAGGCGCAGTAGGCCGTGGCGTCGCTGAGCGCGCGCAGGCCGAGCGTGGAGGCGCAGTTGACCACCGTGCCCCGGGAGGCGCGCAGGTGCGGCAGGGCGGCGCGGGTCACGGCGGCGGTGCCGATGAGGTTGACCTGGATGACCCGCTCCCAGTCCTCGGCGGACACGTCGGTGAGCGTGCCGCAGGCGTCGGTCCCGCCCGCGTTGACCAGGGCGTCGATGCGGCCGTGCTGGACGCTGACCTGCTGTACGGCGCGCTCGACCGCCTCGCGGTCGGCCAGGTCCACCTGGTGAAAGGACAGGTCGTTGCCGGGGTGCTGCCGGTCCAGGATGATCGGGTGGCCGCCCCCGTCGGCCACGGCCCGCGCGGTGGCCGCTCCCAGGCCCGAGGACCCTCCGGTGATCAGCGTGTTTCCGAGTGGACGCATCTGTCTCCCTCGTTCTCCGTCGTCGTTCGTCGCTGTCCGTCGTTCGTTTCCGACTTCCCGGGCTCCGGGGCCGGGGCGTCCGGTCCCGGGGCCCTCAGCGGGCGGGTACCCCGTCGCGGCCCCGGCCGCGGATGCGGGTGAACAGCCCGGTCGTGGAGTGGCCGGGCACGAGGGGCACGGTGACCACCTCCCCCCCCGGCCCTCCGCACGACGGGCGTCTCGGGCAGGTCCTCCACCTCGTAGTCGCCGCCCTTGACCCACACGTCGGGCCGCAGCTCCTCCAGGGCGCGCACGGGCGTGTCCTCGTCGAAGACGACCACCTCGTCCACGCAGTCGAGCGCGCCCAGCACGCGGGCGCGGTCCTGTTCGGCGACCACCGGACGGCCGCTGCCCTTGAGCGCGCGCACGGAGGCGTCGCTGTTGAGCAGGACCACGAGGCGGTCGCCCAGGGCGCGGGCGCGGCGCAGCAGGTCGACGTGGCCCGCGTGCAGGACGTCGAAGCAGCCGCCGGTCGCCACGACCCTCTCCGCCCGGCCGCCCTCGCCCGCGCGGGGGCCGGGCACCGCGGCGGCGCGCGCCCGCCCGGCGGCGGTGCTCGGGGCGGCGTAGGCCGAGGCCCCGCCCCCGGCGACGAAGGCCGAGGCGGAGGCGACCCCGCGTCGGACGGCGTCGCGTACGTCGTCGCCGTCGGCGAGCGCCGTGGCGCAGGCGGCGGCGAAGGCGTCCCCGGCGCCGCAGGTGTCGGTCGGCGCGTCGACGGGTGTGCCCGGCAGGAGGGCGCACCCGCCCCCGGCGTCCGACCAGGCGGCGCCGCGCGCGCCGAGGGTGACGGCCACCGAGTGCACGTCCCACGCCCCGGCCAGCTCACCGGCCCGGCGCAGGGCCCGCTCGCCGGTCCCCCCGGCGACCCCGGCCTCGGCGGCGTTGGGCGTGGCCAGGCGGGTTCCGGGCACGGGGTCGGCGCCGCGCGGGTGCGGGTCCCACACGAGCGGGACGCCGCGCCGCGCGCAGGCCGCCAGGGCCCGGCGTACGGCGCGCTGGCGGGTGAGCCCGTGCCCGTAGTCGGCCACGAGCACGGCCGCCGCCCCGGCCAGGGCCTCGGCGACGTCCTCGGCGCGGGCGTCGAGTTCCACGCCCTCGCACCCCTGGTCCAGACGGGCCACGGTGCGGCCGTTGGCCTGGACCCGGGTCTTGGTGGGCGTGTGCTCCATCAGGGGCAGCCCCACCAGCCGCACGCCCTCCCCCACGAGCGCGGCCAGTTCGTCGGCGGCCGCGTCGCGGCCCACGGCGGTCACCAGGACCACGTCGCGGCCGTCCTGCCGGGCGCGGCGGGCGGCCAGGGCCGCGCCTCCGGGCCGGTACCAGGGCTCGGGCTCCTCCAGCACGGGCGCGGGCACGTCGGGGCAGTCGCGCCGGGACACGCCGCGCAGGTCCACGTCGAGCAGGGCGTCGCCGACCACCACCACGGTTCCCCCACTCATGTGGCCGCCCTCCCCTCGGGGACGAAGACCCCGTGCGCGCGGGCGGCGACCTCGGCGTCCACCGCGGCGCAGAACACGTGGACCAGTGCCAGGTGGACCTCCTGCACGGTGGAGGTGCTGGGCGCGGGGACGGAGACCGTCTCCTCGCTGAGCGACTCCAGGGCGCTGGGTCCGGGGCCCGTCAGGGACCAGCAGGTGACGCCGAGTTCCCGCGCGGCCTTGGCCGCGGCGACGACGTTCTCGCTGTTGCCGCTGGTGGACAGGCACACCAGCAGGTCGCCCGGGCGGGCGTGGGCGCGCAGCTGGCGCGCGTAGACCTGGTGGTAGCCGTAGTCGTTGGCGATGGCGGTGACGCTGGAGGTCTCCGCGTGCAGCGCGATGGCCGACAGGGGCTCGCGCTCGTCCTCGAAGCGTCCGGTCAGTTCGGCCGTCAGGTGCTGGGCCTCGGCCGCGCTGCCGCCGTTGCCGCAGGCGAACAGGCGCTGCCCCCCGCTCAGGGCGCGCGCGGCGCGGCGTCCCCACTCCTCGACCAGGGCCGCGTCCGTGCCGTCCAGCGCGGAGCTGAGCTGTCTCAGGTGGGTGTGCATCACTCCTCGCCTCCCCCGGTGGTGGTGGCGACCGGCGTGCTGAGCCCCGCGCGGGGCGCGGGGACGGCCGCACCGGTCGCGGTCGTGGTCACGTGCAGGTAGCACTCCTCGGTGCGCCGGGCCACCTCCGCCCACGAGTAGTGGTCGCGCGCCCGCTCGGCCGCGGCGTCGGCGAAGGAGATCCTGGTCGCCTCGTCCGAGAGCAGCCAGCGCACGGCGCGGCCCAGCCGCTCGGGCGACCTGGCCGGGACGAGGAGCCCGGTCTCCCCGTGCACGACGGTGTCGACGTGGCCGCCCACGCGGGAGGCGACCACGGGGACACCGCAGGCCATCGCCTCGACGGTGGAGATCCCGAACGGCTCGTACCAGGGCACGTTGACGGCCACGTCGGCCGACCTGAGCAGGGCGGGGACCTCAGCGCGGTCCACGCAGCCCAGGAAGCGGACCCTGTCGTCCACGCCCGCGCGCTCGGCGGCCATGCGCAGCCGTACCGCCTCGGGCTGGGTCCACAGGCGTTCGCGGGCGGTTCCTCCGGCGATGACCAGTTCGGCCTCGGGCACCTCGGCCAGCGCGCGGATCACCGTGTCCACGCCCTTGCGCCTGACCAGGCGGCCCAGGCTGAGCAGGCGCGGGCGGTCGCCGCGCTCGGCGGCGGGACCCTCGGCGGTGAAGCGCGAGGTGTCCACGCCGCAGGGCACCACGGCCACGCGCGCGGGCGGGATCCCCCACTCGGCGAGTTCGCGCCGCTCCTCGGTGGAGGTGGCCACGACCATGTCGCACTGACCGGCCACGGCGCGTTCGGTCGGGACGCGCTCGGCGGGGCTGGTGTCGTCCGTGCCCTGGTGGCGGCGCTTGACGGTGCCCAGGGCGTGGAAGGTCTGCAACACGGGCAGGCCCAGGGCGCCGGCCGCCCGCAGGGAGGCGAAACCGCTCATCCAGAAGTGGGCGTGGACGACGTCGGGCCGTTGGACGCGCCAGGCCGCCCGCAGCCGCTGCGCGAACTCGGGCATGTACTGGGGCAGCTCGTCCTTGCTGATCGGGGCCGCCGGTCCGGCGCGCACGTGCTCCACGCGCACGCCCGGGCCCAGGGAGACGCTGTCGGGCCGCTCGGCGTCGGTGCGGCGCGTGTGGACCACGACCTCGTGTCCGCGCGCGGCGAGCGCCGCGGCCAGCTCGGCCACGTGGACGTTCTGGCCGCCCGCGTCCTCTCCGGTGATCGCCGCCAGCGGGCTGGCGTGTTCGGAGACCATGGCGATCCTCATGACGTCACCTCCTGTAGCACCCGGTCCCAGTCGTCGAGGAACCTGGTGAGCCCGTAGCGGCGCAGTGCCGCCGCACGGGCGGCCTTGCCGGTGCGAAGGGCGAGGTCGCGATCCTCATGGAACGCGCGCAGCGCCTCCGCGAGTACTCGGGGGTCGGTCGAGACGGTGCCCGCCTCGGGCGGTACGGCCTCGTAGGCCTCGGTCGTGCCCAGGGCGGCCACGGGCAGGCCCAGCATCATCGCCTCGATGAGGGACAGGCCGAGCGAGGTCCACCGCAGCGGGTGGGCGTAGGCGCGGCGGCGGGCCAGTTCGTCGTGCATGGCGTCCTGGGGCAGGTCCTCGTGGGCGCGCAGCCGCGAGGGCGCCAGCCCGAGGTGCTCGGAGATCCCGGCCACGCCCATGCCGAACAGGTCCAGGGGCACGCTCCCGGCGAGCGCGGGCAGCAGGTCGGTGCCGGTGAAGCGCCAGCGGCGCAGGGGCTCGTTGAGCACCACGCCCGTGCGGAGGACCTCGCCGGTGTAGCGGTACCCGGGGTCGGGCACGCCGTGTTCGACCACGCGGGTGGGCGCGCGCCCGCAGTCCCAGAACAGGTCGTTGAAGTGGGTGACGTGGACGACGGGGATGTCGTCGCGGTCGGCGACGGGGTGCCGGGTGACCGGCACGTCCCGGCGCGGGGTGTTGTGCTCGACGTAGACGGCGGGCACGTCCCGGCCCGGCACGCGGCCCAGGAGCTCCTCGGCCAGGGCGATCTCGTGCGGTCGCTGGAGGACCACCAGGTCGGGTTCGCTGTCGCGCACCGCCCCAAGGGGCAGCTCCTCGGCGTTGGCGGGCCAGTCCCAGGTGCGGGCGCGGCCCCGCCCGTCGGGCCCCCGGTCCGGGGTCACCGGCAGCAGGCAGGTGTGCCCGCCGTGGACGAACGCGGTCGTCCACGAGCCGTGGACGTGCCAGAGCAGGATCCGCAGCACGCGCGCGGGCGTCCGGGCCCGGCCCTGCGCCATGCCCCGGGGTGCGTGCGCCGGGATCGTGGGCGTCGGGTGGTGGATGGTCATCGTGCCCCCAGGAGTTCGTCGACGGCGGTCAGGACGTCGTCGGAGGAGACGGAGTTCAGGCAGGGATGGCCGGGTACGGGGCAGACCCGGGCCCGGGTGTCGGCGCAGGGCGCGAGCTGGTCACCCAGGACGCGGACCGCGGTGCCGTGGGGCGCCCACGCGGAGGCGGGCACGACCGGGGAGAAGAGCGAGACCACGGGTGTGCCGACGGCGGCGGCCAGGTGGGCGGGGCCGGTGTTGCCCGAGACCAGGACGGCGGCGCGGTCGAGCACGTCGGCCAGTTCGGTGACGGTGGTGCGCCCGGCCAGGTCCGCCGCGCCGTGCGCGGCGACCTCGCGGGCCATCTCGGCCTCCCCGGCGGTGCCGGTGACCAGGACCCGGTGGCCGCGTTCGGCCAGCGCGGCGACGGTCTTGGCGGCCAGGGCGGGCGGCAGCTCCCGGGAGGGGGCGTCCGCGCCGACGTGGACCACCGCGTACCCGTCGGGCCCGGTCAGCTCCCGGGTGTCGGGCAGCGGGCGGCGCACGGCCAGGCGTCCGTCGTCGCCGGGGGGCGGCGGGTACCCGGCCGCGCGTGCCAGGGACAGCATCCGCTCGGCCTCGGGGATCGCGTGGGCCACGTGGTGGCGCACGTCGAGCAGGCTGCCCGGGTAGTCCTCGCTGACGGCCGAGACGCGGGGCACCCCGGCCATGCGCAGGAGCAGGGCCAGCGGCAGCGGCGACTGGTGGAAGGAGGTCAGGATCACGGCGGCGTCCGCGCCGAGGCCGGACAGGCGTTCCACGAGGCGGGTGACGTCGGCGGCGTCCACCGGCGGCGGGTCGGCGGCGATCCAGGGCGCGCACCAGGTCAGGACGCCGTCCACACCCGGCAGCGTCGCGGCGGTCTCCGCGCCACGGGGTCCGGCGAGGTAGACGACCCGGTCGGCTCCGTGGGCGACGGCGCGCACGGCCGGTCCGGACAGCAGGACGTCCCCCATGCTGTCCAGGCGCGCCACGATCACGGTTCCCCCGCTCACGAAGCGTCCCTTCCGAGCAGGCGCAGGACGGCGGCCTCCAGGTCGGGCGCGGTCTCGGGCGCGGAACGGCACTCGGCGTCCAGGGTGGCGGCGGTGGGCACGAGCACCCCGCGCGCGCCCGCGGCCCGCGCGGCGTCCACGTCGGCGCCGATGTCGCCGACCAGTGCGCAGCGGGAGGGCGGCAGGCCCAGTTCGGCCGCGGCGGAGCGGACCATGCCGGGCGCGGGCTTGCGGCATCCGCAGCCGTCCTCCTCGCCGTGCGGGCACACGCGCCACACGTCGAAGGGGCCCAGCAGTTCCTCCACGCGTCGGTTGACCGCGTCCACCTGGTCGCGGGTGATCAGTCCGCGGGCGATGCCCGACTGGTTGCTGACCACCCCGACGGCGAGTCCGGCGCCGCGGGCCAGGGCGAGCGCCCGTTCGGCCGAGGGCGTGGGGCGCACCTTGTCGGGGTCGCCGTTGTAGGGGACGTCCTCGACCAGGGTGCCGTCCCTGTCGAACAGCACGGCCGCCACCCCCGGGGCGGGCCGCGCCCCGGCGTGGCGGATCTCGCCGCGCAGCCGCTGCCAGCAGGCCAGGGGCGGGATGAGCGCGCTGGTCACCAGCATGTCGGTGACCTCGTCGCGGGTGGCGGGTCCGCCTCGGATCCGGCGCCGGGCGAACGCGGCGGTGCGCGCGGTCCACAGCGCGGCGCACGCGGCGGCCGCGGCGCGGCGCCCGGTCAGGGCCGCCCCAGCGGCGCCCAGCAGGGCGGCCGTGGTGAGGACGTGCCCGCGCAGCCCGCCGGGGCCCTCCCCGACCCGGTTGCGCCAGCCGCGCCCGTGCAGGCGGTCCATCAGCGCGTTGTCGGCGTTGCCGCGCTGGGCGGCCAGGCTCGCCCAGCGCCCGCCGCTGCGCAGCGGGTGCACGCACTCGCGTTCGCCGGGCACGAGGACGAACCCGGCGCCCACGACCCGCAGGGCCAGGTCGGTGTCCTCGCGGTAGGCGCGCGGGAAGCGGGCGTCGAAGCCGCCGACCGCCTCCAGGGCGCTCCTGCGGTAGGCCATGTCGGCGGTGATCCAGCGTGCGCCCTCCAGGGCCAGGGTGGCCCGTTCGGCGTCCGTGGGCCGGTGCCCGCGCGGGCGGGGCACGGTGATGCGGCCCTGGCTGGCGCCCACCTCGGCGGGCAGGTCGGCCAGGTCGGCGCGAAGGCGCCGCGGCCAGTCCGCGGGCGGGGCCACGTCGTCGTCCAGGAAGGCGATCCACTCGGTGGCGCAGGCGTGCCACCCGGCCTGGCGGGCGGCTGCGGGGCCGCCTCCCCCGGTGCGCAGGACGCGCACCCGGGCGTGGTCGGTCCCGGGCAGCGGCTCGGTGTCGTCCGGCGGCCGGTCGTCCACGACGACGACCTCCTCGGGCGCCTCCCGCGGCGGTGCGTCCAGAAGCGGTTCCAGAACGCGGGGCAGGGTGTCGCGCCCCATGGTGGGCACGACCACGGAGTAGCGGGGAGCGCTCACCGGTGCGCCCCCTCGCCCGCGCGGCGGCGCACGACGAACGGGCCGATGGCCAGCAGGTCCACGGGCGCGGACCCGAAGCACTCCAGGGCGTCGCGCGGGGAGTCGACCATGGGCCGCCCGGCGGTGTTGAGGCTGGTGTTGACCAGGACCGGCAGGCCGCTGCGCCGTTCGAAGCGGTCCAGCAGGCGCGCGGTGAGCGGGTCGTCCCGCTCGGCCACGGTCTGGACGCGGGCCGTGCCGTCCACGTGCACCACGGCGGGCAGGCGGTCGCGCCAGTCGGGGTGCACCTCGTGGACGAAGAGCATGTAGGGGCTGGGCAGGGGCCCGCCCGAGAAGATCTCCGACGCCCTGTGCTCGGCCACCATCGGCGCGACGGGGCGGAACTGCTCGCGCCCCTTGACCCGGTTGAGCCGTTCGAGGTTGTCGGGGTTGGACGGGTTGGCGAGCAGGGACCGGTGTCCCAGCGCTCGGGGCCCGTACTCCGCGGCGCCCTGGAACCAGGCCACCAGCGCGTCCCGCTCCAGGGCCTCGGCCACGGTGTCGGCCAGGTCGTCGGGGCGCTCGAAGGCGACGTCGGCCTCGCGCAGGATCGCGTGCAGCTCGTCCTCGTCCCAGGAGCGGCCCAGGGCGGCCCCGGGCATGGGCGCCACGTCCTCCACGAGCGAGGCCGCGTGCAGGGCGCCGCCGAGCGCGGTGCCCGCGTCTCCGGAGGCGGGCTGCACCCAGACGCTCGCGAAGGGCCCCTCTCGGACGATGCGGCTGTTGGCGACGCAGTTGAGCGCGACCCCGCCCGCCATCGTCAGGTGCGGGCGGCCGGTCCGCTCGTGCAGCCAGCCGACGACGGCCAGGAGGGTCTCCTCCATGGCGGCCTGCACGCTGGCGGCCAGGTTCGCGTGCTCCTTGGAGGGCTCCTGCCCCGGCTCGCACGGGTCGGTGAGGGAGTTCCAGTCCAGGCCCGAGGCGCGGACCAGGCCGTCGCCCTCGTAGCGCACGCACTTGCGGACCGCGTCGAGCATGGTGGGCTCGCCGTAGGAGGCCAGGGCCATCACCTTGTACTCGTCGCTGGAGCGGTGGAAGCCCACGTGTTCGGTCAGCTCCTCGTAGACCAGCCCCAGGGACTCGGGCAGCGGCTGGCGGACCAGCACGTCCAGCTTCCCGCCGGTGTAGACGCCCGCCATGTGCGAGGTGCTCTCGCCGCGGCCGTCGGCCACGAACACCGCGCACTCGCCGCCTCCGGACTCGGGCGGGGCGGCGAGTCCGGCGGAGGCCGCGTGCGCGACGTGGTGGGGGACGTAGGTGACCTTGGCCGGGTCCAGGCCCGGCAGCGCGGTGGCCAGGAAGTGCGGCGCGCGCTCGACGTAGAACAGGCGCAGGCGTTCCCAGCCGCGGTCCTGTCCGGGCCCGTCGGGGTCGGCCAGCGCGGGGTCGTAGGAGTAGGTGACCGCGTCCAGGTCGTCGGGGCGCAGCCCCGCGCGCTCCAGGCACCAGCGCATCGCCTGCTCCGGAAGCTCCCACGTGGAGAAGGGGACCGCGGCCTTGCCGTGCTTGCGCCGCGAGAACCGTTCCTCCTCCGCCGCCGCGACCGTACGGCCGTCGACGACGATCGCCGCCGCCGGGTCGTGGAAGACGGCGTTGACACCGAGGACACGCATGTAACCGCTCCCTCCTCAGGCCCGGTCTGCGACTCAGACGCCGAGCGCACCCACTCGACTACCAGCAGCAGCGACGCCTAAACATCGGCCACAGGCGAACCGGAACCCGCTCACCAGCACCGACGCGCGCGTGGAAACCGCTCCGTGCCCGCCGCCCGCGCACCCGCGGTCCGCCCCGCGGCGGCGGGGGAGCCGTCATGTTTGCCCCCACGGTTGCGGGCTATGGGACCGGTGAGAACGGAAGAGGCACGACCGGCACGAAAGGAGCAGGACCATGGTGGTGCGAACCATCGACCAGGTGATGAGCAGCCCGGTCCGCACGGTCTCGCCGGACACGTCCCTGCGTGAGGCCGCGGAGATCATGCGCGACGCCGACGTGGGCGACGTCGTCGTGACCCGGGACAGGCAGATCATGGGCATCCTGACCGACCGCGACATCGTGGTGCGCTGCGTGGCCGAGGGCGGCGACCCGAGCGAGCACAGCGTCGGCGACGTGTGCAGCTCGGAGGTGGCCACCGTGCCGCCGCAGAGCGGGATCGCCGACGCGGTGCACGTCATGCGCACCAGCGCGGTGCGCCGCCTTCCCGTCGTGGACGGCGACCGCGTCGTGGGCGTGGTGTCCATGGGCGACCTGGCGCGGGCCGTGGACGAGGACTCGGCGCTGGCCGACGTCAGCGCCGCCGACCCCAACCGCTGAGGTATCCGGTGGAACCGGTGGGAGAGAACCCGGGCCCCGGCCACGGGGGCCCGGACGGGGGCCGGGTCCCCGGCACGGGAGGGCGGCCGACCCTGCTGGCGCTGCGGGCGCTGGGGCTGGGCGACTTCGCCACGGCCGTTCCCGCGCTGCGCGCGCTGGAGCGGGCGCTGCCGTCCTGGCGGCGCACCCTGGCGGGCCCCTCCTGGTACCGGCACCTGGTCGCGCTGGCCGGGCTGGACTGGGAGGTCCTGCCGACCGAGCCGCTGCGCGCGCCCGACACGCGCTCTCCGGACCTGGCGGTCAACCTGCACGGCCGGGGGCCGCAGAGCACCGCGGCCCTGGCGGCGCTGACGCCGGAGCGGCTGTGGACGCACGGCCACCCGTCCGCCCCGCAGTGGCCGGGCCCGGAGTGGCCCGAGGGGGTCCACGACGCCGAGATCTGGTGCCGCCTGCTGCTCGCGCACGGTGTGGCGGCCGACCCGGACGACCTGCGGTGGCCGGACCCGTCGCGGGGGCGGGGCGCGGTGGTCGAGGGGGACACCGCGATCGTCCACCCGGGGGCCGCCTCCGGGTCGCGGCGCTGGCCCCCGGAGCGTTTCGCGCGCGTGGCGGGGGCCCTGGCGGCCTCGGGGCTGCGGGTGCTGGTGACCGGCTCGCCGAACGAGACCGCGCTGGCCGAGCGGGTGGCCGAGGCCGCCGGGCTCGGCGGTCGGGCGGTGCTGGCCGGGCGCACCTCCCTGGACCTGCTGGCGCGGCTGGTCGGCGAGGCTCGGCTGGTGGTGTGCGGGGACACCGGGGTCGGTCACCTGGCCACGGCCTACGGCACGCCGTCGGTGCGCCTGTTCGGGCCGGTCTCCCCGCGGCTGTGGGGCCCGCGGGTGGACCGGGACGTCCACGTGTGCCTGTGGGCGGGTCGCCTGGGCGATCCGCACGCCGCCGCACTGGACCCGGGACTGGACGAGATCGGCGTGGAGGAGGTCGTCGCCGCGTGCCGGAGCGTGTGCGCCTCCGACCGCCCCACCGCCGAACAGGCGGTCCCCGGCTCCCGAGCGCCGACCCCCTGCCCGAAAGCGTGGACGATGTGACGCACGGGAGTTCCGCAGCGGTGGCCCTGCCCCCGAGGGCGCTGTCAGCGGTCCACCGCGCCTCTGGGAGCAGGACCGCCCCTGGTGGGCGCGGGTCGGCGCGCCCTCCCGGTCACGCGTCGGCGTCGCCGGACGCGTTCTCCGTCTTGGGGCGGGCGCGCAGGTGCGCGCGCTCCCCCTGTCTGCCGAACAGGCTGAGGAACTCGACCGCCTCGGTGTCGGCGGAGCCGAACCAGTGCGGCACGCGGGTGTCGAACTCGGCCGCCTCCCCCGGGGCGAGCACCAGGTCGTGCTCGCCCAGCACGACCCGCAGCCGACCGTTGAGGACGTAGAGCCACTCGTAGCCCTCGTGGGTCTGCGGGTCGGGCCGGCTCGGCCGGTCGCGGCCCGGGATCACCAGCTTGTACGCCTGGATGCCGCCGGGGCGGCGGGTCAGGGGCAGCATGGTCATGCCGTGGCGGTTGACCGGACGCAGGTGGATGCGCGGGTCGCCGGTGGGCGGCGCGTCCACGAGTTCGTCGAGGGTGACCCCGTACGCCCTGGCCAGCGGAAACAGCAGTTCGAGGGTGGGTCGGCGAGAACCCGACTCCAGCCGGGACAGCGTGCTCACCGAGATGCCGGTCGCCGCCGACAGGTCGGTCAGCGTGGTCTCCTTCTGCTTGCGCAGTGCGCGCAGCCGGGGTCCGACCGCGTCGAGCGCCTGGTCGAGGTCGTGTTCCATGCCGCCATTTTGCCATAACGGCAACAAAGATTGCGCGAACCGGCGAGGGGGTCGCATGGTGGGGGCATGGAGGTGATCGCGGTGAACGATCAGTTGGAGAACGGCTACGACGCGGTGGTGGTCGGCGGTGGCGCCGCCGGACTGAACGGCGCCCTCATGCTGGCCCGGGCGCGGCGCTCGGTGGCGGTGCTCGACTCGGGCGCCCCGCGCAACGCGCCCGCGTCGGGCGTGCACGGGCTGCTGGCCCGGGAGGGCATGTCCCCGGCCGAACTGCTGGAGCGGGGCCGGGCGGAGGTGCGCGGCTACGGCGGCCACGTGAACACAGGGGAGGTCACGGCTGTGACCCGCGACGGCGGCGGGTTCCGGGTGGAACTGGCCGACGGCCGCGGCGTACACGCGCGCCGGGTCCTGGTGACCACCGGGCTTGTGGACGAACTACCGGATGTGGCGGGCGTGCGGGAGCAGTGGGGCGCGGGCGTGGTGCACTGCCCGTACTGCCACGGCTGGGAGGCGCGCGACCGGGCCATCGGCGTGC
Source organism: Nocardiopsis dassonvillei subsp. dassonvillei DSM 43111 (assembly GCF_000092985.1). GTDB lineage: Bacteria > Actinomycetota > Actinomycetes > Streptosporangiales > Streptosporangiaceae > Nocardiopsis > Nocardiopsis dassonvillei. The sequence continues at coordinate 1,916,653 of NC_014210.1, read as the reverse complement.
TGGCCAGCGGTCCGATGGCGGTGCACCAGGCGCTGCTGTTCCGCCAGTGGAGCGAGGACGTCACGCTCTTCACCCACACCACGCCCTCACCGGGCGAGGAGGACGCCGAGAAGCTGGCCGCCCGCGGCATCCGCGTGGTGGAGGGTCCGGTGGCCTCCCTGGAGACCGCCGACGGCCGGATCACGGGGCTGCGGCTCGCGGACGGCACGGTGGTCGACCGGGAGGTGGTGGCCGTCGGAACGCGGATGGTGGCACGCGCCTCCTTCCTGGAGACGCTCGGCCTGCGGGCGCGGGAGCATCCGATGGGGGTCGGCGAGTACGTCCCCACCGACGAGAACGGCCGCACCGAGGTGCCCGGGGTGTGGGCCGCGGGCAACGTCACCGACCTGACCGCCCAGGTCGGCGCGTCGGCGGCCTCGGGCGCCGCCGCCGGGGCCCAGATCAACGCCGACCTGGTCAACGAGGACACCCGCCGGGCGGTCGCCGCCCGCCGCGACGCCTTCTCGGCCGAGTCCGAGGCGCGTGTGGGCGAGCTGGTCGCGGGCGAGGGCCGCCACGGTCTGTGAGCTCCGGGAAGGGGGCGGCGCGTCCGGGCGTGTGGACAGGGCCTGGTCGCCTCCGACCCCGGGACCGGGACTGCCGACCACGGCGGCCGTGAGGCCGCCCCCGCACGGCTCCGTGGCGCGGGCACGCAGGCGCCCGTGACCGCTGTTCCCCGCGGCGTACCGCGCCGCGGGGAACAGCGCCCGTCCCACGGCGGAGCACGCCGGCCGAAGATGCCCTAGCCTTGCGGCGTGCACCACGACGACGAGCACACCGAAAACGCGGACGCCGGGGACGGCCGGGGCCCCGATGTCGCCCACCTCCTGGTCCGCCTCCTCAACATCAGCCAGCGGATCGGGCGCTACGCCGCGCACGAGACCGGTGAGCGCACGTCCCCGGCGACATGGCGCGCGCTGAGCGTGCTCCAGGAGAAGGGGCCGCTGCGGCTGGGCGTCCTGGCCGAGCACTGCCGGGTCAGGCAGCCGACCATGACGGTGATCGTGGAGTCGCTGCTCTCCTCCGGGTACGTGGCGCGCAGTCCCGACCCCGACGACCGGCGGGCCCAGCTGCACGAGCTGACCCTGGCGGGCGCGGCGGCGCTGGAGGACTGGCGGCAACGGATCGGCGACGCGCTGGAGCCGCTGTTCTCCGACCTGTCCGCGCGCGAGCGGGAGCTGCTGTCGGAGTCGGTGCGGCTGCTGGACGAGCGGCTGCGCCGCGGCGGGGCCTGAGCGGGCGGTTCCGTTCCCGGAGCCCGGTCACACCCTCGGCTCGCACCGCCCTCGCGCCCGCCGCCCACGTGCCCTCCCGCGGTTTCGGTGATCGACGCCTCGCCTCCTTCGGGCCCCTCGCGTGCCGGTCGGGAATGCGCGGGGATTAACATAGGTTACCTATGTGAATGAGGGCCCCGACCGGATCGGCCGCCGTCCTCCCCACCATCAGCGACGACAGGGAGCAGCGAGAACATGGTGGCGAAGACCGACACCCCGCGTACAGCACCGCCCGGAGGCGCGGACCAGGGACACGCGCCGGAGGGTTCCATCCTCCGGCAGCCGCGCGCCGTGTGGGCCGTGGCGTTCGCCTGCGTGATCGCCTTCATGGGCATCGGCCTGGTCGACCCGATCCTGCCCGCGATCTCCCGCAGCCTGGAGGCCACGCAGACCCAGACCTCGCTGCTGTTCACCAGCTACCTGCTGGTCACCGGCCTGGCCATGCTCGTCACCAGCTGGGTGTCGAGCCGCCTGGGCGCCAAGCGCACCCTGCTGGTCGGCCTGGCGCTGATCGTGGTCTTCGCCGCCGCGGCCGGGGCCAGCGGCAGCGTCGAGTCCGTCATCGGCTTCCGGGCCGGGTGGGGACTGGGCAACGCGTTCTTCATCTCCACCGCCCTGGCCACCATCGTCGGCGCCGCCAGCGGCGGGGCCTCCTCCGCGATCGTGCTCTACGAGGCGGCGCTGGGCCTGGGCATCGCCGCGGGCCCGCTCCTGGGCGGACTGCTCGGCAGCGTCAGCTGGCGCGGCCCCTTCTTCGGTACCGCCGCGCTGATGGCGGTCGGGTTCGTCGCGATCGCCGTCCTGCTCAGGAGCGACGCCGCGGAGCGGACCGCGCCGGTGCCGCTGTCGGCCCCGTTCGCGGCGCTGCGCGTCCCGGGCATCCTGGTGCTGGCCCTGGCCGCGCTGTTCTACAACATCGGGTTCTTCGCCCTGCTGGCCTACACGCCCTTCCCGCTGGGGCTGGACGAGATGGGCCTGGGGTTCACCTTCTTCGGCTGGGGCCTGGCGGTCGCCGTGACCTCGGTCTTCGTGGCTCCGGTGCTCACCCGCCGGTGGCCGCGCACGCGGGTGCTGTGGGCGACCCTGCTCCTGCTGGCCGCGGACCTGGTCGCCGCGGGCGCGCTCATCTCGTCCACGGCGGGGCTGATCACCGCCATCGTGCTGGGCGGCCTGCTGCTGGGCGTGCTCAACACGGTGCTGACCGAGTGCGTGATGGAGGCCAGCGACCTGCCGCGTTCGGTGGCGTCCTCGTCCTACTCGGCGGTGCGCTTCCTCGGCGGCGCCGCCGCTCCCCCGGCCGCCTCCGCGCTCGCCGCGGCCCTGTCCCCCGGCGCGCCGATGTACGCGGCGGCGGTGTCCGTGGCGCTGGCCGCGGGGATCGTGCTCCTGGGCCGCGGGGCGCTGCGCAGGGTGGACAACGGCCCCGAGTCCGCCCGGGCCGAGGCCGAGGCGATCACGCTGGGCGAGTGAGCGCCGGTCAGCGCCGGGCCGCCTCGACGAGGAAGCGGTCCACCGTGCACGTGAGCGGGATCCCCCGCGCCATGTCCCGGTGCAGCCGCAGCAGCGGCCCGCGGTGGGTGTGCGCGTCGAAGCCCGGCACCTGCCACGGCACCATGCGCAGGTAGGACACGAGCGCGCCCACGTCGTGGAAGCGGCGCAGGGTCCGGGCCCGGCGGGCGCGGGTGACGGCCAGGCCCGCCCCCTCCAGGCCCGCGACCGCCGCGTCGAGGTTCCAGCGTGCGTCCCGGTCCGGGGGCGGCCCCTCCAGGAGGGCGCTGAGTTCGTACCCGTCGTCTCCGCCGACCTGCTGGGTGACGAAGACCCCGCCGGGGGCCAGGACCCGGGCGACCTCGGCGGGGTCGTAGGCCTCGTGGCGGTCGAGCACCGCGCCGAACTCCCCGGAGGGCAGGGGCAGACTCCCGTCGGGCCCCGGCTCCACCACGTCCACCGCCAGGGCCGCGAGCCTGCGGCGCGCGACGGGCACGTTCGGCGGCCACCCCTCGGTGGCCCGGGAGCCGGGCGGCAGCGGCGCCAGTGAGGAGAGGAACTCTCCGCCCCCGGTGCCCAGGTCCAGGACGGGCGCCCGCACGGTACGCACGAGCCGCCCGGCGCGCTCCCCGTAGGACCAGGGCAGCGGGTCCTCGACCACCCTCCCGTCCAGGAAACGGAAGTCCCACCCGGAGGTCGGCCGCCGGACGGCCTCCTCCACCAGGTCGTCGAAGTCTCGCACGGGTTCCCGCCTCCTCGTCGTCATCCGGCCATTGTGCGCACCCGGCGGGGCGGGCTCAACCGGTTAACGACGGGGCGCGGCCCCGGGTACGACCACGGGCGTACACGGTCGATACCGAACGCGGATGTGCTGGCGCGGCGGTCTCCCTAGGGTCGTGGGCATGACCGCACAGAAACGCTCCGCCCTCGGCCTGCCCTGGACCGTCATCGCCCTGCTGGCCCTGCTCGCGGCGCCCCGCGTGATCCTGCACGACCTCGGCGTCATCCAGGAGGGAACGCTCGTCAACGCCCTGTTCGTGTTCGTCCCCCCGCTCGTGTGGGTGGCGGTGGCCGTCCTGGCCCGGGCGCCGAACCCGTTCCTGACGCTGTTGGCGGTCGGCCTGCTCTACGGCGTCCTCCTCGCCCTGGGGCACCAGCTGCTGTGGAACACCGCCTGGGAGGGCGGTCCCCCCAGGCTCGGCGGCAACCTCGGCGACCTGCCGCCCCTCGCGCACGCGGTCGTCATCCGCGGCTTCGCGGTGGTGAGCAGCCTCCTCACCGGGGCGGCCGTCGGCGCCGTCACCGGTCTGGTCGCCTGGGGGATCGGCAGGCTCGTGCCCGCCCGCTCCGGCGTCTCCTGAAGCCCGGCCCGCTCAGATGGCCTCGCGGCGCTGGAGGTAGGAGAAGGCCCCCCAGCCCGGCAGGACCGGCAGCCAGAAGGTCAGCAGCCGGAACAGCAGCACCGCGGGCAGCGCGACGGCGGCGGGGACGCCCGCCACGGTGGTCAGGCCGCCGATCAGGGCGGCCTCCACCGCACCCAGGCCGCCGGGCGTGGGCGCGGCCGAGCCGATGGCGTTGCCCGCCAGGAACACCACCGCGACCGCCACCAGGCTCACCTGGGCGCCCGGGTCGGCGAAGGCCAGGACCGAGAACTGCAGGCACAGCACGAACGCCGCGGTGATCAGCAGCGTTCCGCCGAAGCCGAGCAGCAGGCTGGACGGGCTCTGGAGCATGTCCAGCAGCCGCGGCAGCACCCCGCGCAGGTAGGGCCGGATCCGGGCGCCGAGGGCGTGCCGCAGCCGGGGCAGCAGCAGGACCACCCCCACCACGGCCGTTCCGGCGACACTGATCACGACGACGGTCGGGGAGGGCGTGAACCCGGTCCAGTACGAGGTGCCGGTGAGGTAGGCGCACACCAGCAGCAGCGGCACGTGCACCAGGAACCCGACCAGCTGGGTGAGGCCCACCGCGGACAGGGCCAGGGAGGTCGAGACCCCCTCCCTGGTGACGAACCGGGTGTTGATCGCGAGCGACCCCAGCCCGGCGGGGGCGGCGATGCGCACGAACGACCCCGCGTACTGGACCATGACGGTGCGCCACCACGGCAGCGGCACGGGCACGAAGCCGATGAGGATCATCGCGGCGGAGAGCGTGCACACCACCGACGCGGCGAGCGCGGCCAGCGTCCACACCGGGTCGGCCCGGCCGATGGCGGTGAAGTCCACGCCGGTGAGCTGGTACAGCAGCACCAGGCCGACGACGGTGGCGACGATGACGCTGACCACGGTGCGCGGACGCATGCGCTCCAGGCGGGCGGGTTCGGAGGGCGCCTCCGGGGCGATGCGCACCACGCGCTCGCGCAGCCTGGCCAGGAGCCCGCGGTCCCCGCGCAGCCCCCTGCGCAGCGCGTAGGGCAGGCCTGCGGGTTGCAGGAAGGGCAGGACCGCGGCCGTGGCGGTCACGCCCAGCGCGCGCACCGCCGAGTCCACGGCGCGCCCGGACCCCACCCGCATGGCCAGCAGGGTGAGCATGGCGGCCTGGTCCAGCCAGACCTGGAGCTGGGGGGCGGCCACGCCGCCGCGGTCCAGGCCGGTGAGCAGGACCGCCGCTTCACGAGAGGCCGCCGGGACCGGCGGGACCGCGGTTTCGGAGGTGCCTGCCGAGGTGGCGGCGTCTGCCGGTTCTGATGCGCCCTCGGGGACGGAGGCGCTGGCAGGGTCGCAGGGCTGGTCCAGGACACCGACGGTGGCGCCGTTGACGTTGCCGTGGACGAGCCGGTGGCGGTGCAGCAGTCCGAGTTCGCGCCAGCACAGGTCGATCAGCTCGTCGGTGAGCTCCTCGTCGTCGAGCGCGTCCAGCGCGCGGAAGGCGGGCAGCTCGCGGACCAGCAGGACGGTGCCGGGCCCGAGTTCGCCGACGGCCAGGACCCGGGGGACGGCGGCCCCCGCCTGCCGGGCGGAGAAGCTCATCAGAGCGGCGTGCTCGGCGCGGCGGCGCACGCCGTAGAGCATCCGGGGCGCCACGGGACCGCGCAGGAACAGCAGGTCGCGCAGGCGCCGCCAGAACCCGGCGGTGTTCTCGGAGCTGAGCACGACCAGTTCCACCCGGCGGCCGTCGTCGAGTTCGGCCAGGTGGCGGGGGTTGCCCTCCTCGTCGTCGTCCGCGCGGGAGACGCCGGTGGCGGCCAGCCCGAACCGGCGCAGCTCGGCGTCCAGTCCGTTGTCGGTCTGCGGCGGCGGCCTCTCCCCCAGCGCGTACCGGACCAGGGCGGCGCAGGTGAGGCCGACCAGGACGGTCAGGACGAGGGCGAGGAGGCTGGTGACCCCGGCCAGCAGGGCGCAGACCGCGACGGTGGTGTTGCCCGCCCACAGGATCGAGCGGACCCGCGGCAGCCCGGTGGGCATGGTGCGGATGAAGGCCAGGACGGCGGCCACGTAGCCGAGGGTGGCGCTGGTGAACACGTCGTCGGGGGCGAGCGCGTCGGGGAACCGCTCCGGGCCGATCAGCGCGAAGAGGGTGGCGTTGATCAGCGAGGCGAGTGTGTAGGCGGCGATTCCGGCGGCGACCGGCCGGACCAGGGAGCGCAGCCGCCCGGTGAACAGCGTGCGCAGGACGACGTAGCTGACCAGGACGATCAGCAGGAGGTTGGCGCCCGCGGCGACGAGCAGGAGCAGGCCGGAGGGCAGCAGCGCGCGGAGCCGGTCGGGATCGGTCCCCTCCACACCGTCGGTGACCACGCGGACGGCGATCATGATCGCCGCCACCACGATCAGGCCGACCGTTCCCGTGAGGAGGTCGACGGGCCTGCGCGGGGCTCTCGGTGTCCGTGGGTCCGGCGGGGGGATCTCGTCGGTTCGCGTTGTCACACCCTTAAGACTGCCCGAATCCGAGGGGGCCGGGGGCCAGGGGCGGTGCGTTTCGCGGGAGCGTCCGCGCTCAGCCCGTGGAGAGGTCGGGGATCTGGTCCAGCCCGATCTCGGGGGCGGCTGGCAGGGGGCGGCGCCGTTCCGTGTTCTCGAAGGACTGGAGGAGGTAGGCCACCAGGCGGCGGGAGGAGGCGGCGGCCGCCTCCGGCGGGCCGGAGGCGGCCCCGCAGTTGGCCAGGAACACCAGCGTGAGGTCGGCGAGCGCGAAGTCGGGGCGCAGCCGCCCGGCCGCCTTGGCCCGGCGGATGAGTTCGGTGAGGCCGCGTTCGGCGCGCTCGCGCTTCTCCTCGAAGGGGACCGCGCCGGGGAAGGTGGTGAGGAACGCGCCGGTGAAGCCCCGGTCGGCGGCCTGCATCGCGCACACCCGCTCGACCACCGAGCAGAAGCCCCGCCAGGGGTCCGGGTCGGCGAGGCCGTCGTCCACCAGGGAGGCGCAGGCCGTCAGCTGGTCGGCGAACACCTCGGTGACCAGGGCCTCGCGGGTGGGGAAGCGGCGGTAGAGGGTGGCGACCCCCACTCCGGCGCGGCGGGCGATGGCCGACATCGGCACGTCGATCCCGCGTTCGGCGAAGGCCGCGCGGGCCGCCTCGACGATGCGGTGGCGGTTGTGCAGCGCGTCGGCGCGCAGCCCCGGGGCGTCGCCGCCGGGCGCGGTAGGGGGCGTTCGGGCTGGCATGCCCACCACCCTACGGCGCTCGGCCGCCCCGCCCGGCTGCTCGCCTGCGGTGCCCGCACCGCCGCGCGCCGGGCGGGAGGGGGTCCCGGCGCGCGGCGGTGCGGGCGGACGCGCGGCGGCGTCCGCGGTGCCCGGGCCCGGTGTCGCGGCCGGACCGGGGGCCGGCGGGCCGTGCCGGGTCCGGCTACTCGGGCGGCGCGAGCAGTCCGCGCTCGTAGGCGCGGACGAGGTTGCGCGGCACGAGGTACTCGCGGCCGCGGATGTGGACGCGCACCAGGTCGGGGGTGGCGGCCTTCCACTGGGAACGGCGCGTGCGGGTGTTGGACCGCGACATCCTGCGCTTGGGTACGGCCATGGGACCTCTGCCTTCTTCTCGGGTGGTCGGGGGCGGGGCGACGGGCCCCGCCTCGCGCTCGTGTCGGTCAGCCCTTGCGCTGGTAGCGGCGCTGGAAGCGCTCCACGCGGCCCGCCGTGTCCACCACGCGGGCGTTGCCCGTGTAGAAGGGGTGGCTGGCACTGGAGATCTCGACGTCGATCAGCGGGTAGGTGCGGCCGTCGCTCCACTCGATGGTCTTGTCGCTGGTGGCGGTGGACCTGGTGAGGAAGGAGAAGTCGGCCGCGCGGTCGCGGAAGACGACCGGGTGGTAGTCGGGGTGGATTCCCTGCTTCATGTGTGCCCCCTTGGGGTGGTCGTTGGGCGCGGCGGTCCGCCTGCTCGGCGGCGCGCGACGGGGCGGCGCCCGTCGGGGTCGGCGGCACCGCCGCCGGTCGGGGCGCCGGTCAGCCGGGGCCCGGCCTTTCCGGGAACGGGCGGCCGGGGCGCGGCCCGGCTCAGCGCTCCTCGCGGAACTCGACGTGGCGGCGCACGCGCGGGTCGTACTTCTTCAGGGTGAGCCGGTCGGGCGTGTTGCGCCGGTTCTTGCGGGTGACGTAGGTGAAGCCCGTCCCCGCGGTGGACTTGAGCTTGATGATCGGCCGGATCTCGTTGCGTGCCATGGATGCCTCCTCAGGGTTCCCACGCGTTACAAGTCAATGATAACCGTTTTCATTCCCGATTCGGCCGGGTCATCTCTCCCCTGTGGACGACCCCCGCCCGACGGCGTTCAGCCGCCGGAACCGCCGCGGACCGGACGCCCGTACTGGCGGTCCCCCGCCGCGCACGGGCGCGCCCGCCGCGACGGGTCCAGCACCCGGCTCGGCGCGCGGCCCGGCGGGCCAACGCGCGGCCCGGCACTGTCATCGGCGCCCCCCGTCCCGGACACGCGAAACGCCGGTGCCGCCGCGGGGTTCCGCGGCGGCACCGGCGCTGGGTCGTTCTGCCGGTCGGCTACCGGTCCGTCAGGACCGTTGAGCCCGTGAGGAGCGTCAGGCGACGGCCTTGCCCTCGGCGCGCTTCTCCACGCGCCCGGCGCGCAGACGGCGGGCCTCGTCGGGGTCCAGGACCGGAGCGGCCGTCAGCAACTGGCGGGTGTAGTCGCTGGCGGGGTTCTCGTACACCGCGTCGCTGTCACCCATCTCCACCACCTCACCCGCACGCATCACCGCGACCCGGTCACTCACCTGACGCACCACCGCCAGATCATGGGCCACGAAGATATAGGTCAACCCGAAGTCGTCCTGCAACTCCGACAGCAACCGCAGCACCTGGTCCTGCGTGGACACGTCCAGCGCCGACACCGGCTCGTCGCAGATGATCAGCTTCGGCTTGAGGATCAACGCCCGCGCGATCGCGATCCGCTGACGCTGACCACCCGAGAACGCGTGCGGGAACCGGTTGTAGTGGCCCGGCTCCAGCCCCACCCGCTCCAACAGCTCCTGCACCTGACGGCGCACCTTCTTGCCGTCCCTCTCCCCCTGCACCCGCAACGCGGTCCCGATCGCGTCGCCCACGGTCACCCGCGGGTTGAGCGAGGAGTAGGGGTTCTGGAAGACCATCTGCACGTCCCGGCGCAGCGGACGCAAGGCCCGCTCGGGCATGTGGGTGATGTCGCGGCCCTCGAACTCCACCCGGCCCCGCGTGGGCTCCAGCAGACGCATCACCATCCGCGAGAGCGTGGACTTGCCCGACCCCGACTCGCCCACGATGCCCAGGGTCTCGCCGCGGTGCAGGTCGAAGGAGACCCCCTTGACCGCCCAGAAGTCCGTGGCCTTGCCCCAGGTGCCGCCGCGCACCTTGAACCGCTGCGCCACGTCCTCCACCCGCAGGAGCGGGGTCTCCTCGGAGGAGCCCTCGCCGCCGGCGGAGGGGGTGAAGGCCGCGAACTGGCCCGGCTCGGTGACCCTGCCCTCGCGCTTGTCGCGCTCGACCCGGTCGGCCCGGTCCTGGGCCCGCCGCTGGGCGCGGGAGACCTCCACGCGCGGCACGGCGGCCAGGAGCCCCTGGGTGTAGGGGTGCTCGGGCTCGGAGAGGACCTTGCGCACGTCGCCGCGCTCGACCGCGACGCCGTGGCGCATGACCACGACCTCGTCCACCGAACCCGCCACCACCGCCAGGTCGTGCGAGACCAGGATCAGGCCCATGCCCAGGTCGCGGCGCAGCTCGTCCAGCAGGTCCAGGACCTGGGCCTGCACCGTCACGTCCAGGGCGGTGGTGGGCTCGTCGGCCAGCAGCACCTTGGGCTCGCACATCAGCCCCATGGCGATGACCACGCGCTGGCGCATGCCACCGGAGAACTCGTGCGGGTAGGAGTTGATCCGCTTGGCGGGCTCGGGGATGCCCACCCGCTCCAGCGACTCCACCGCGCGGGCGTGCGCCTCGGCCTTGGTGGCCTTGGGCCGGTGGATGCGGTAGGCCTCGATCAGCTGGTTGCCGATCGTGTACTGCGGGTGCAGCGACTGCATGGGGTCCTGGAAGACCATGGCGATGTCGTTGCCGCGCATCCGCCGCAGCCTCTTGTCCGAGGCGCTGACCACGTCCTGGCCCGCGACCTCGATGGAGCCGGTGATCTTCGCCTTGCTGCCCCGGTGCAGGCCCATGAGGGCCAGCGAGGTCACGCTCTTGCCCGAGCCCGACTCGCCCACGATGCCCAGGGCACCGCCCGCGGGCACCTCGAAGGACAGCCCTTTCACCGCGTGGACGTCGCCGTCCATGGTCGGGAACGTCACCCGCAGGTCGTCCACGCGGACGACGGGGTCGGTCGAGGCCATGTCACTTTCCTTCGTTAGAGCTGCTCTGTTCAACGCTGTCGGTCGTCAGGCGGCGATGCGCACGCGCGGGTCGACGACCGGGTAGAGCAGGTCGACGATCAGGTTGCAGACGACGATGAAGACAGCGCCCATCAGGGTCACACCGAGCACCACGGGCAGGTCCTTGCCGATGATCGCGTCGATGGCGTAGGCGCCGATGCCGTTCAGGGAGAAGACCTTCTCCGTCAGGATCGCGCCGCCCAGGACCAGGCCGACGTCCAGGCCGAAGATGGTCACGATGGGCGTCAGCGTCGGGCGCAGCGCGTGCTTGAAGATCACGCGGCGCTCGCTCAGCCCCTTGGCGCGGGCGGTGCGGATGTAGTCCTCGCCCAGGACCTCCAGCATGCCCGCGCGCGTCTGGCGCGCGTACTGCGCCGCGTGCAGGAAGGCCAGGGTGACCCAGGGCAGGAACATCACCTGGAACCAGCCGACCGGGTCCTCGGTGAGGGGGACGTAGCGCGAGACCGGGAACAGCTCCCACTTGTGCACGAGGAAGGCCAGGGCGAGCAGACCGGTGAAGTAGATCGGCATGGACACGCCCACCAGGGCGGCGCTCATGGCGATGCGGTCGAAGATGCTGCCCTTCTTGACCGCCGAGAGGACGCCGACGGCCACGCCGCCGATGATCCAGATGACGGCCGCGCCCAGGGCCAGCGAGGCGGTGACCGGCAGGCGGTCGAGCAACTGGGGCAGCACGGGGCTGTTGGTGGTGAAGGAGTAACCCAGGCAGGGCGCCGCGCACTCCACCGTCTCCCGGCCGAAGGTGTACTCGGAGCCGAGGACCAGACCCTTGACGAAGTCCATGAACTGCACGGCGATGGGCTGGTCAAGGCCCAGGCGCGCCACCGTGGCGTCGAGCGCCTCGGGGGTGGGGGCCTTGCCCACGTACATCGCGGCCATACCGCGCGGGGTCACGCCGGCCCAACGGGGCAGGACGTAGAAGATCCAGAAGGTCACCGCCGTGACGACGGCGAGCAGCAGCAGTCCCGCACCCAGGCGGCGGAGAATATAGTTCAGCATCGCGGTCGGCGGCGGGGGTACCCACGGGGCCGTGGCACCCCCGCCGCCATCACCTGCCTTCTCGTACTAGTTCAGGCCGGTCGGAGCACTAACCCCGGTCCACGCCCAGGGCCATGAAGTCGTACATCGCGTACGAGGACGTGTAGTAGACGTTGGTCAGCTCGTCCGAGCGGTAGAACAGCGCGCGGTCGAAGACGACCGGCAGGATGGCCGCCTGCTCCATGACCAGGGTGTCGATCTGCTCGTAGATGCTGGCGCGCTCGTCCGGGTCCTCGGTGGCCAGCGCCTCGTCCCACAGGGCGTTGATCTCCGGGTCGTCGAGCTCGGAGGTGTTGTAGTTGCCCGTGGCCTGGATGGCGTCGCCGTCGGTGATCTTGGAGGCGAAGCCGTAGCCGGTGGCCCAGTCGGGGATCCAGCCGGAGACGCTCAGGCCGATGTTGTTCTCACGGACGTAGTCCTGCGAGCCCGCGTACTGGGCGAAGAAGTCCTCGGCCGGGAAGGTCTGGATGTCGACCTCGATGCCCACGCGCTTGAGGGACTCCTGGAGGGACTCCGCGGTGGCGATGTCGTTGGGACGGCCGTCGCGGACCGCGATGGTGGTGCTGAAGCCCTCGGCCTCGCCGCACTCCTCCAGCTTGGCCTCGGCGGCGGCCAGGTCGCCCTTGTCGTCGTCGGAGGGGTACAGGTCCGACTCCGGGTTCGAGCCCTGGATGGTCGGCGGGAGCAGGTTGGTGGCGATGTCGCCGCCGGTCTCGCCGCCCCAGGCGCGGTGCAGGCTGTCCCGGTCGGCCGCGTACATGATCGCCTGGCGGCAGGCCACGTCCTCGATGACCGGGGTGTGGATGTTGACGTAGCGCAGGGCGCCCGAGTACGGGTTGTCCAGGTTGGCCTGGGCGTCCTCGTCGGTGAGCAGGCTGCTCTTCATCGCCGGGCCGACGCCGACGCCGGACAGGTCGACGTCGAGGTCGCCGTTGACCAGGCGCTGGTCGATCTCGTCCTGGTCGATGCCGATCTGGACGGTGACCTCATCCGGCAGGGCCGGGCGGATCGGGTCGGTCTCGGCGTCCCAGTGCTCGTTGCGGACCAGGTTGAGCTGGACGCCGGGCTCGTAGTTGCCCTCGAACTTGTACGGGCCCGAGGAGAGGACCTTCTCCTTGTACAGCGCGCCGCGGTCGGCCTCCACGGGCACCGGGGCGGTCTGCGGCTGGGTCAGCACGTAGGGGAACTCGGAGAAGGGGTCCTTGAGGTGGAAGACCAGGGTGTAGTCGTCCGGGGTCTCGACCGCGGTGAAGGTCTCCAGCGGGTCGTCGACCTCGTAGACGTTGAAGGGCTCCTGGTCCAGGTGCGCCTCGAAGTAGCGCGGACCGTTGGGCAGCTCACCGCCGTTGTAGTTCGAGCGCGCGATGGCGTACTTGATGTCCTGCGCCGTGATCTCGGAGCCGTCCTCGTACTTGAGGCCCTCCTGGATCTTGATGGTCCACTCGGTGAAGTCCTCGTTGGGCTCGGGCATGCCAGCGGCCATGTCCGTGGTCAGCTCGGTGGACTCCTGGGCCGGCGCCGGGGTGAAGGCCAGCAGCGTACGGGCGTAGTAGCGGGTGAAGTTCCAGCTGAACCCGTAGTAGGTGTCGCCCGGGTCGGTGGAGTCGAAGTCCGAGGAGATGGCGTAGCGCAGGGTGCCGCCGGTCTGGTCGGACGCGTTGACGACCTCGGTCGAGCCCTGGTCGAAGGCGGCGTCGGACGCGGAGTCTCCGCCGTTGGAGCCACCGCCCCCGCACGCCGAAAGGAGGATGGAAGCCGCCGCGCCGAGCGCGACGAAGCCGAGGGTGCGTTTCCTCAAGGAACTGCCTCTCATGCGAACCTGATGGTGATGATGGGATCAACCTGTCGTCGGATCCCTGCCTTGCGGAGGCCGGGCGGGTCAGCCTCCACCGACCGTGGGTCAGTCGGAGGTCTTGGGGTCGAAGGCGTCGCGCAGCCCGTCGCCGAACAGGTTGAACGCCAGGACGGTGATGAAGATGGCCAGACCCGGGAAGACCACGAAGTAGGGCGCCTTCTCGTACAGCGGCACCGCGTCGGAGAGCATCTTGCCCCAGCTCGGCGTGGGCGGGTTGATACCGACGCCCAGGAAGCTCAGGGCCGCCTCGAACAGGATGTTCGTGGGGACGAGCAGGGTCGAGTAGACGATGATCGGCGTGACCAGGTTGGGCAGGATCTCCCGGAAGAGGATGTGCCGGTTGCTGGCGCCCAGGCTCCTGGCGGCCTCCACGAACTCCCGCTCGCGCAGCGAGAGCGTCTGCCCCCGGACGATGCGCGCGATGTAGGGCCAGTTGAAGAAGCCGATGATGAAGACGATGACGCCGATGCGCAGGCCGTTGCCGCTCAGGCCCAGGACGCCGTCGGGGATGACGCCCACGAGCGCGATGGCGAAGAGCATCAGCGGGAAGGCCAGGAAGATGTCCATGGCCCGGCTGATGAGGGTGTCGACCCAGCCGCCCTTGTACCCGGCGACGATGCCCAGGACAGTGCCGATGAACACGCACAGCAGCGTGGACAGGAAGGCCACCAGCAGGGAGATCTGGGCGCCGTAGAGGATGCGGCTGAACAGGTCGCGTCCGGTCACCGGCTCCACGCCGAGCAGGTGGTCGGCGCTGATACCGCCCCAGGGGTCGGTGTCGAACGGGCTCGGGTTGGCCGGGTCGTTGGCCGGCAGGCCGGTGCCGGGCTCGATCAGGTCCTGGTGGAACTGGGTGGGCGGATGCCCGAACCACTTGGCCAGGAGGGGCGCGAGGATCGCGGCGAGGATGAGCAGGACCACGACCACGCCGGAGACCATCGCGACCTTGTCCTTGCGCAGCCGCTGCCAGGCGATCTGGCGCAGGGACCGGTTGTCGGAGTCTCCGCGGACCCCGTGGGCCTGCGCAGCGACGTTCACGGCGTCGTTCTGCTCCGCCTGCTCCGCCGAATCGGGGGCATGCGAGGGCGCGCTCATCAGGCCACCACTCTCCACTCATACGCTTCTGGCCGAGGGGAACGGGACAGAACCCACGCGTACGGCCGCAAGGAGGGGTGACCTGCGGTTCGCGCGCGGTGGGGCCGGCCGGTTCTCGACGCTGGCTGGCGTGGGCTTGCGTGTCGGCGGGGAGGGCGGATGACCCGCCTCCGCAGACCCGGTCCGCGGGAGTGCGCCACATCACCTGAGGAGTTGGACACACCGGGACCGTTGCGCCCGGGCTGTTACACAGCGACCAACTTACTCGCGATCTGAACGCATAGCGTCCAATATCCGATCATGTATCTAAATCGTGACAAACAACGTTAAAAAGCCTATATAACAACAAAAGGCTACAGAGTTCGCATTCATCCGACGACCGGCCGCGAGCTGCGGCGACGTCCTCCACCGCCGCGCCCACGATACGTCCGAATATGCACCGGTTCGACCCCCCGAGAGGGACGCTATGGCAAGTGCTATACGTCTCAGCGTGTCCATCCGAGTGCGTAGGGCGACGGTCACGAGCGTGCCAGGGCACCGCCACGGACACGTACGGTGACGGTCGCGGCGCACGCGAGGACGACGGCCCCGCGCGTGCGGAACCGTCGTCGCAGGGGTGCGCGGGCCGGGCCCGCGGTGGTCACTCGATGCCGCGCTTGCGCAGCAGTTCCTCGATGTCGCCCAGGTCGGAGAGGTCGTCGGCGGCCCCGGCCTTGTTGGGGGCCGGCCCCACCTTCCCCTTGGCGCCCGGGGCCGCGGGGGCCGCACCGGGCTTGGCGGCGCCGGGCTCGGCCGCGCCGCCCGCCCCGCCGGTGGCCTTGGGCTCCTTGGCCCTGCCGGGGCGGGTGCCCACGTCACGGGCGCGCATGACGCCCGAGACGACGTAGAGCACCACCGCCAGGCCCGCCAGGGCCACACCGGCCCACACCGCCGGGTTGAACAGCAGGCCGACCAGGATGCCGAAGATGTTCATGGCGAACTGCCAGACGGCGTTCATCAGCCCGATCAGACCGGCGGCCAGCGGCAGCAGCGACCACGCCACGCCGCGCAGACCCGAGGCGGCACCCTTGGCGCGCCACACGAAGAAGGAGATCACCAGTCCCGCGAGGGTGAGTCCGCCTCCCAGGACCAGACCGGTCATCCACGTCAAGTTCTCAGGCATGGGCCCAGTCTCCCATCCGGCGCCGGAGCGCACATCCGGTCGATCCCCTAGGGCGTGTTCGGTGGATGCCGCCCGTCGCGCAGCAGGGTATGTGTCCGCCGGACATGCCCTAGGTCAGGCCCCGGAGGCGAGGCCCCTGTACGCCCACGCTACTCCCGTACCCCGGACGGGCGGCCGGGGCACGGAAGAGGGCGTCGGGGCTGGTGGGGGCGGGGAGAGCCGCGAGGCCGGGGGACGGGCGGACCCGGGTTCAGCGGTCGGCGACCAGGGACTCCAGCCAGTCCAGGTCCACGCCCACCAGGCTGTCGCGGAACACCACGCCCTCGCGCGGCGGGATGTGCACGTGGTTGGGCACCGCGACCGTGACGCACCCGGCGTCGGCCGCCGAGGTCACGCCGACCACCGAGTCCTCGAAGGCCACGCAGCGCGCGGGGTCCACGCCGAGCCGCCGGGCGGCCCTCAGGTACGGGTCGGGGTGGGGCTTGTTCGCCTCGACCTCGTCCCCGGCCACCGAGTCGTCGAAGTTGTCCAGGCCGATCCCGCCGATCGCCGCCTGCACCAGCGTCCTCTCGGTGGAGGTCACCAGGACCACCGGGACCCCGGACTCCGACAGCAGGGTGACCAGCTCCTTGGCACCCGGGCGCAGGTCGGCGCCCTCGGCGAGTCTGGCGCGGAACCTCTCGTAGAGGCGGTCGGCGACCTCGCGCGGGGTGAGGTGGTGCGCGCCGGTCAGGTCGATGATGTAGCGGCCCACGGGCTCGGCGGCGTTGCCGACGTTGCGCTGGTGGTCCTCCTCGGTCCACACGCCGCCCAGTTCGGCGACCAGGTCGGCCTCGGCCTCACCCCACAGGTGCTCGCTCTCGATGAGGGTGCCGTCCATGTCCAGGAGTACGGCCTGGAGGCGTCCGGCCTGGGGGGCCTGGGTGTCGGAGGCTTCGGGACTCAGCGTGCTCTGTTCGCTCATAGGTTCGGTGGCGCCTTCCGGACCGGGCGGCGCCACGCTCTCCCCTCGTGTGTCATGGGTTGCCCGCTGGCCCACGGGACACCCGGGCTGTGCGTCATCATCGTGCGGGACGCGGGGCGCCCGCGCCGTGAAGAGGACCTGTCGGCGTCCTTTCCACACTACGAACACTCGGACGCCTGCGGGTGGAGAGCTGCCCCACACTCCCGCACGCGCACGGCCCCGGGGGCGTGCGCGGCGGACCGCGCGCCTCCCGCACACGCGCGCGGCCCGGCGCCCCGGTCGGGGGACGGGGCCGCGCCGGGCGGTCCGCCTCGGACGAGCCGGTCAGACGTTGAAGTAGGTCGCCTCCGGGTGGTGGACGACGATCGCGTCGGTCGCCTGCTCGGGCACCAGCTGGAACTCCTCCGACAGGGTCACGCCCACCCGCTCGGGCTCCAGCAGGCGCATGATCTTGGCGCGGTCCTCCAGGTCGGGGCAGGCCCCGTAGCCCAGGGAGAAGCGGGCCCCCCGGTAGCCGAGCTTGAAGAACGCGTCCAGCTCGGCCGGGTCCTCGCCCGCGAAGCCCAGCTCCGCACGCACCCGGGTGTGCCAGTACTCGGCCAGGGCCTCGGTCAGCTGCACCGACAGCCCGTGCAGTTCCAGGTAGTCGCGGTAGGCGTTCTTGGCGAACAGCTCGGCGGTGGCGCGGCTGATCGCCGAGCCCACGGTCACCACCTGGAAGGACACCACGTCCAGCTCCCCCGACTCCTTGGGCCGGAAGAAGTCGGACAGGCACAGGTGGCGGTCCCGGCGCTGGCGCGGGAAGGTGAAGCGGGTGCGCTCGGCGCCCTCCTCGTCCAGCACCACCAGGTCGTCGCCCTCGCTGTAGCAGGGGAAGTGGCCGTGCACCACGGCCGCCTCCAGCAGGCCGTCGGTCTGGATGCGGTCCAGCCACATCCGCATCCGGGGGCGGCCCTCGGTCTCCACCAGCTCCTCGTAGCTGGGGCCCTCGCCGCCGCGGGCGGCCTTGAGCCCCCACTGGCCCATGAAGGTGGCGCGCTCGTCGAGGAAGGCGGCGTAGTCGGCCAGCGGGATGCCCTTGCTGATCCGGTCCCCCAGGAAGGGCGGCTTGGGCACCCGGTTGGTGGTCGACACGTCGCTGCGGGCGGGCACCTCCTCGGGCTCGCTCACCTTGAGCTTGGCCCCCGTCTTGACCCGGCGCTGGCGCAGGGCGGGCAGCTCGGCGCCCTCGTCACCGCGCTTGACCGCCATGAACGCGTCCATCAGGCGCAGGCCCTCGAAGGCGTCCTTGGCGTAGCGCACGTGGCCGTCGAAGACCTCGGCCAGGTCCTGCTCCACGTAGGAGCGGGTGAGCGCGGCGCCGCCCAGCAGGACCGGAAAGCGCTCGGACAGGCCCCTGGAGTTCATCTCCTCCAGGTTCTCCTTCATGATGACCGTGGACTTGACCAGCAGGCCGGACATGCCGATCACGTCGGCGCGCTGCTCCTCGGCGGCCTCCAGGATCGCCGACACCGGCTGCTTGATGCCGATGTTGACCACGTCGTAGCCGTTGTTGGACAGGATGATGTCCACGAGGTTCTTGCCGATGTCGTGGACGTCGCCCTTGACGGTGGCCAGGACGATGCGGCCCTTGCCGTCGTCGTCGCTCTTCTCCATGTGGGGTTCGAGGTAGGCGACGGCGCCCTTCATGACCTCGGCGGACTTGAGGACGAAGGGCAGCTGCATCTGGCCGGAGCCGAACAGCTCGCCGACGGTCTTCATGCCCGAGAGCAGGGTGTCGTTGACGATGGCCAGGGCGGGCTTGGACTCCAGCGCCTCGTCGAGGTCGGCCTCGATCCCGGTCATCTCGCCGTCGATGATGCGCCGCTCCAGGCGCTCCCACAGCGGCAGGGCGGCCAGCTCCTCGGCGCGGGATGCCTTCATGGACTTGGCGTCCACGCCCTCGAACATCTCCATGAACCGCGAGAGGGGGTCGTAGTCGCCCTCGCGCCGGTCGTAGACCATGTCGAGGGCGACCTCGCGCTGCTCCTCGGGGATCTGGTTGATCGGCACGATCTTGGAGGCGTGCACGATCGCCGAGTCCAGCCCGGCCTGGACCGCCTCGTGCAGGAACACCGAGTTCAGCACGATGCGGGCGGCCGGGTTGAGGCCGAAGGACAGGTTGGACAGTCCCAGGGTGGTCTGCACGTCCGGGTAGAGCCGCTTGAGCTCGCGGATGGCGTTGATCGTCTCCAGGCCGTCCCGGCGGGTCTCCTCCTGCCCCGTGGTGATGGGGAAGGTGAGGCAGTCGATCATGATGTCGCTGGTGTTGAGCCCCCACTCACCGGTGATCTGCTCGATGAGGCGGGTGGCGACGCGCACCTTCCACTCGGCGGTGCGGGCCTGGCCCTCCTCGTCGATGCACAGGCCCACGACGGCGGCGCCGTGCTCCTTGACCAGCCCCATGATGCGGGTGAAGCGGGAGTCGGGGCCGTCGCCGTCCTCGTAGTTGACGGAGTTGACCACGCTCCTGCCGCCGAGGGCCTCCAGGCCCGCCTCCAGGACGGGCGGCTCGGTGGAGTCGAGCATGATCGGCAGCGTGGAGGAGGTGGCCAGGCGCGAGGCCAGCTCGCGCATGTCGCTGACCCCGTCGCGGCCCACGTAGTCGATGTTGAGGTCGAGCAGGTGGGCGCCGTCGCGGATCTGGTCCCGCGCGATCTCCACGCAGTCGTCCCAGCGGCCCTCCAGCATGGCCTCGCGGAACTTCTTGGAGCCGTTGGCGTTGGTGCGCTCACCCACGGCCAGGTAGCTGGCGTCCTGGCGGAAGGGCACACTCTGGTACAGGGAGGAGGAGGCCGCCTCCACCAGGGGCTTGCGGTTCTTGATGCCGCGCCCCTGGACGCGCTCCACCACGTGGCGCAGGTGCTCGGGGGTGGTGCCGCAGCAGCCGCCGGCCAGGCTCAGTCCGAACTCGGAGGTGAAGGAGTCGTGGGCGTCGGCCAGCTCGGCGGGCGAGAGGTCGTAGAAGGCGCCGTCGGGGCCGAGCTGGGGCAGGCCCGCGTTGGGCATGCAGGAGATGGGGATGGGCGAGTGGTGCGACAGGTAGCGCAGGTGCTCGCTCATCTCGGCGGGGCCGGTGGAGCAGTTGAGGCCGATGACGTCGACGCCCAGCGGCTCCAGGGAGGTCAGCGCGGCGCCGATCTCGGAGCCGAGCAGCATGGTGCCGTTGGTCTCGATGCTCACCTGGGCGATGATCGGCACGTCCCTGCCCGCGGCGCGGCGGGCGCGCTGGGCGGCCACCACGGCGGCCTTGACCTGGAGCAGGTCCTGGCAGGTCTCGATGAGGATGGCGTCGGATCCGCCGTCGATCAGGCCGCGCGCGCACTGCTCGTAGTAGTCGCGCAGCTGGGTGTAGGGCGCGTGGCCCAGGGTGGGCAGCCGGTTTCCCGGGCCCACGGACCCGAGGACGTAGCGGGGCTGGTCGGGGGTGGAGTAGGCGTCGGCGGCCTCGCGGGCCACCTGCGCTCCGGCGTGGGCGATCTCGTAGGTGCGGTCCTCGATGCCGTACTCGGCGAGCCCGCCGAGGTTGGCCGAGAAGGTGTTCGTCTCGATGGCGTCCGAACCCACGGCAAGAAAGGCGGCATGGGTGTCGCGGACGATGTCGGGACGGGTGAGGTTGAGGATGTCGTTGCATCCCTCGTGCCCCTCGAACTGGTCGAGGTCGAGATCGTGCGCCTGGAGCATGGTGCCCATCGCTCCGTCCGCCACGACCACACGGCGGGACAGCGTTTCGCGGAAGGTGGGGCTGGCTCTCATATCTGGCAACTCTACGTCGGAGCACCGCGGCGGCCCAGTTGGTGTCCCCGTGACGCGTGGCACTGGGCGGACCCGCGGTGCGGGGCGGGTCGGTCGTCCGGGGACGGCGGTGTCCTTGTCAGTCGCTGTCTGTGAGGTTATCCCATCGGCTGTTCCAGTAGGTGAGACAGGTGTCCCGCGTCGTGGCGGCCTGAGCCCCTCGGACGAGCGCCCCCGAACGGTTCCCCGGGCGGGTCGGCACCACGTAGGGTGGACTCCGTTCGCGTGCAGGGAGGAGCCACATGACCAAGCTCGTCCGGGAGCTTGTCGATCCCGTGATGGTGGCGGCGTTCGAGGGATGGAACGACGCCGGTGAGGCGGCCAGCCTGGCCGTGGAGCACCTGTCGAGGGAGTGGGACGCCTACGAGCTGTGCGCGCTGGCACCGGACGACTACTACGACTTCCAGGTGACCCGGCCGCGCATGTCGATCGTGGACGGCGTGGTGGGCGAGGTCGAGTGGCCCACGACCCGGGTCCGCGTGGCGACGCCGCCGGGGTCGGAGCGCGACGTGGTGCTGGTGACGGGCCCCGAGCCGAACATGCGGTGGCGCTCCTACGCCGCCGACCTGCTGGCCGTGGCTCGGGAGCTGGGCGTCACGCGGATGGTGATGCTGGGTTCGCTGCTGGCGGACGCCCCGCACACCCGGCCGATCCCGGTGACCGGGATGGCCTCGCCCGTGGAGCTGGGCTCGGCGCTGGGGCTGGAGGCGACCACCTACTCGGGCCCGACCGGGATCGTGGGCGTGGTGCACGAGGCGTTCAGCGCGGTGGGGATCGAGACCGCGTCGCTGTGGGCGGCCATCCCCCACTACGTCGCCCAGCCGCCGTGCCCGAAGGCCTCCCTGGCGCTGCTGGCGTGGGTGGAGGACTTCCTGGGCGCGCGGGTGCCGCTGGGCGACCTGCCCGAGGACGCGGTGGCGTGGGAGTCCAACGTCAACGAGCTCACCGCCGAGGACGAGGACATCGCGGCGTACGTGCGCGGCCTGGAGGAGGCCAAGGACACCGCCGACCTGCCGGAGGCCTCCGGTGACGCCATCGCCCGGGACTTCGAGCGCTACCTGCGCCGCCACGACGAGGGCTGAGACCCCGGCGGCGGCCCCGGCGGGGCCGCCGCGGCCGGCGGAAAGCGGCGCGGAACGGGGACTCCCGCGCCGCGGGCGGGCCCGCGCGGACCCCTCCGGCCCGGGGCCGGGTCCCCGCGTGTGCCGCGGTCCCCTCAGAGCCGCATGTGGCGCCACTCCCCCGTGGACAGCACCACGGCCCAGGCCCCGGCGATGCGGGCCAGCCCGCGGCGGACCTCGTCCACGACCGCCGGGGTCAGCGGCACGGGGGCCTCGCGTGAGGCCTGGAGGCGCACGGTGACGCGGAGGCCGTCCAGGACCTTCTGGCCCCGGGCGATGGCCTCGTGGTCGGGTTCGGCCCGCCGCTCCAGGACCGCCCGGATGCCGTCGCGCAGGGCGATGGCCTCGTCGAGGTCGGCGAGGGTGATGGGGATGGCTCCCTCGGTGGCCAGGCGGTGCTCGCGCAGGAACCGCGCGAGGTCGGCCCGGTCGGCGAGTCCGGCACCGGTGGAGACGAAGTCCGCGATGAGTTCGGCGGCCGCGCTGTGCCGCGTGGGGGTCGTCATGGGGGCTATCCCACCACGGCCGGCCCCCGGATACCGGCGTTTTCGCGAGCCCGTGGCCACAGGTGGTCATCGTGTACGTGTCCAACGAGACGTGTGGGGACGAAACGGTCGCGATGCTTGCCGGTCCGCCCGCCGTGGGGCTCCGCGCCCGCCCGGCTCAGGCCGCGAGCAGCGCGCGGAGCCCGCGGCGCTCGCGGGGCAGCCCCAGCCGGGCGAGCACGACCAGGAAGTTGGCGAACCGGCCGTCCCAGAAGCCGTCGTGGTCGGCCAGGACCCGGAGGTAGTCGCGCTGGACGGCGGTCAGCTCCGCGGGGTCGCGCGGCGCGGCGGGCCCCGTGGCGGACGGGGCCGCCGACCCGTCGGGACCCGTTTCGGCGCCCGCGTCAGCGGTGGTGCCGTCGTCCGCGTCGGCGGCCGCGCCGCGGCCCGTGTCGGCGGCGCGGAAGGCCAGGTCCAGCAGCGGACCGGCGTCGGCCGCCGCGGTGAGGGGTGAGGTCAGCGGGGCCAGCGCGCGCAGCACCGGGAGCAGGCGCGCGGCGTCCTCGGCGGTGGAGCGCTCGGCGAGTTCCCGGACCAGGGCGAAACGCACGTGGCCGGTGAAGTGGGCGGGACGCCTGGTGAACCAGGCGTCGGCCGCCTCCGGGTCCGCGAGCGCGGCGGCCAGCTCCGCGGTGGCCGCGGGGTTGGCTCGCTGGCCGGGCGCCAGCGCGGCGCAGGCGCGGATGGCGGGGTCGGCGTGGGCGAGGAACTCGGTGGTGTCGGCGCCGCAGGCGCCCAGGGCCAGGACGATCACCGCGCCCTCGTCGCGGGTCTCGGCCATGTCGGCCGCGCCGGACAGGTCGGGCTCCAGCCCGCCGAGCCGGGCCAGGGCGGAGGCGGCCTCCACCGCGCACATGCGCGTGTGCGCGTCGGAGGCGGTCAGGTGGGGTTCGACCGCCGCGTACAGCACGGGCGCGGCGGCGCGCATGTCCGGGCCCACCCTCCGCATGAGCGCGTCCACGGCGGGGGTCTCCCAGACCCCGACCGCCTCGTCCTCGTCGTCGGAGGCCAGTGCGGCGTAGACCCGGTCCAGCTCGGCCCCGGCGGGGGGTTCGGGCACGGGGCCGGGGGGCGTCTGGTGCAGCGCGCCCTCGGCCGCGGCGGCCAGGAAGTCGAGCAGGACGCGGCGCGGGGCACCCGGGGCCGCGTCCGACGCCTCGGGGAGCGGGCCCCGGGCCGGGTCGTCGGGTTCGGGGCGGTCGAGGATCCCGGCGACGAACAGGGCGGCGGGGACGGTGGCGGGGTAGACCGTGCCCTGGTGCAGGAGCGCGCCGTGGAGGTGGTCCAGCGCGCGCTCGCGCTCACGCGCGTCGCCGGTGAGCAGGCTGGCGAGGTGCCCGGGGGTGTCGGCGCCGGAGCCGTAGGCGTGGAAGGCGCGGGTCCAGTCGGTGGTGTGGAGTACGTCCGGTCCTGTCTGCATGTCCCGGATTGTGGCAGCGCCCACCGACGGTCCGCGGGTGTGCCGCCGGGGAGCGCCGGGAACGGTCTGGCTATACTCGGGCCCCCGACTCCGGGGCCGCCCCCCAAGGAAGGCCACACCATGTCGTTCGCCCAGCCGCCCACCACACCCCTGCGCCGGGCCCTGTTCCGCGCCCCCATCTGGATCTACCGGACAGGGTTGGGCGGACTGATGGGCCGCCGGTTCGTACTGCTCACCCACAGGGGGCGGACCACGGGAGAGGCCCGCCAGGCGGTGCTGGAGGTCATCGGCGGCGACGACGCCGCGGGAACCGTGCTGGTGGCCTCCGGGTACGGAAGGCGGTCGCAGTGGTTCCGCAACGTCGAGCACGAGCCGCGGGTGCTGTTCCAGCTGGGCAACCGGCGCCGCCGGGGCACCGCCACCGTCCTGTCGCCGCAGGAGTCCGGTGAGGCGCTGGTGAGCTACGCCGAGCGGCACCCCGCCGCCGCCGTGGCGCTGCTGCGCGCGCTGGGCTACGAGGTGGACGACAGCGAGGAGTGGTTCGAGCGGAGGGGTGCGGACATCGGGAACGACATCCCGGTCGTCCGGTTGACCCCCGCGGGGGCCGCCGGTGAGCACCACCCCGGACTCTCCGCTCCCTAGGGCGGCGGACCGGCGGCATCGAAGGCCTTCGGTGTCGCCGGTCGCGTCCGGTGGCGTCAGGCGGCCCGAGGTTACAGGCGCACGCCCAGCAGGGTGTCCACGGTCGCGCGCACCAGGGCGGGCGCGCCGGTGTCGGCGCCGCCCTCGGTGAGGGCGGTGTCGGCCCAGGCGTCCACCGCGGCCAGGGCCGCCGGGGAGTCCAGGTCCTCGGACAGGGCCGCGCGCACGGCGGCGAGCACCGGGGCGGCGTCGGGCGCCGCGCCCAGGGCGAGGGCGGAGCGCCAGCGCTCGGCGCGGGCGGTGGCGGCGGGGAGTTCGGCGTCGGTCCACTCCCACGGGGCGCGGTAGTGGTGGGCGAGCATGGCCAGGCGGATGACGGCCGGGTCCACGCCCTGCTGGCGCAGCTTGGAGACGAAGACCAGGTTGCCCAGGGACTTGGACATCTTCTCGCCGTCGAGGCCGACCATGCCCACGTGCAGGTGGTTGTGGGCGTTGGGTCCGCCCGTGGCACATCGGGTCTCGGCCGCGCCCATCTCGTGGTGGGGGAAGATCAGGTCGCTGCCGCCGCCGTTGAGGTCGAAGGCCGGGCCGAGCCGGTCCAGGGCGATGGCGCTGCACTCGATGTGCCAGCCGGGGCGCCCGCGGCCCAGGGGGCTGTCCCAGGCGGGCTCGCCGGGGCGCTCGGCACGCCAGAGCAGCCAGTCGAGCGGGTCCTTCTTGCCGGTGCGCTGGGGGTCGCCGCCGCGTTCTCCGAACAGCTCCAGCATCTGCCCGCGGTCCAGGTTGCTGATCTCGCCGAACTCGGGCGCCTCGGCGACGGAGAAGTACAGGTCCCCGTCCAGCTCGTAGGCGGCGCCGGTGTCGCGGATGCGGGCGGCGAGGTCGCTGATGAGGTCGACGGACTCCACCACGCCGACGTAGGAGGTCGGGGGGATGATCCGCAGGGCGGCCATGTCCTCGCGGAAGACGTCGATCTCGCGGTGGGCGAGGTCGCGCCAGTCGACGCCGGTGGCCTCCGCGCGCTCCAGGAGCGGGTCGTCGATGTCGGTGGTGTTCTGCACGTAGTTGACGTCGTGGCCCGCGTCGCGCCAGACCCGGTTGACCAGGTCGAAGGTGAGGTAGGTGAAGGCGTGGCCCAGGTGGGCGGCGTCGTAGGGGGTGATGCCGCAGGCGTACATCCCGGCCCGGGGGCCCGGCGTCGTCGTCCTTATCCGGCCGGTGGCGGTGTCGTGGACACGAAGGGGACCGCCGGTACCCGGCAGGGGGACGATGTCAGGCGCAGACCATGAACGCATACCGCGCAGCCTATCCGGACGGGTGGGCGGGAGGCGTGCGCGGGAGGGTGGGCACCGCGCGTGATGATCACCCCAGAAGAGGTGGGAATAAGCCGGGACGGGGACGGAACCCCCGCCCGTCCTCGGGTTGGGGGTTCCGCGCTGGTCCCGGGCCAGGTCAGAGCCTTCGCCCGGAGCGAGTTCTAGCGCGTCTGGGTGCGCAGCAGGGCGGCCCACTCCGACGCGGGGAACGTCAGGTGCCCGGCTGCACGGTTGACGGTGTCGCGAACGTCCGCGCCCTGGGGGGTCTCCCGAACCTCGACACACTGACCACCCGTGTTGCTGTAGCTGGACTTGTGCCAGTCACTCAAAGTAGTTCCTCCAGTACCTTTCGCGACTGTTGGGCGGGGAGCGCCAACGCGAACGCGCGTTTGACCAGTTCCGACAGCCGCTCGAAGTCGTCAGTTTCGCCGTAGACGACATTACCGGTCAGGTGGTCCGCGCTCGCGGCCTTTCCGCCCCCTCTGAGGCGCACCATGAGCATGGGGGAGGTGATCCCGATCAACGCCGAACCCTCGGGTACCAGGTGGACGGACACCCGGCCCCCGTCAATCAGGGACAGCAGGTGTTGAGCCTGTTCGGTACGGACCGCGTCTGTAACGCATTCCAGCGCGGACACCGGGAACACAGCCGACACCCCGGGGTCGTTGCGCACTCGAAGCACTTCGTGACGAGAACACCGCAACGCGACCAATCGTCGGATATCCGTCGCGGACGACAACGGTTGGCCCTCCCGGAAGACGATCTCCGCGTATCCGGGTGATTGCAGCAATCCGGGAACCAGCACGGGAGAGACGTACTCGATCAAGGAGGCGGCTTCTTCGAGCATGCCCGCGTCCTGCATCCACGGGAGCAACGCGGACGGAGCGGTGAAACCCTCCCACTTGCGGACCAGCGCGCCGCGCATCTCCAGCGCCTTGTCGAGCTTCGCAACGTCGTCACGTGCTGGGACATAATGGTCATTTTCCCAGCGGGAAAGGGTTGACGAAGAAACCTTCGCGTGAGTCGCGAGCTTGCGCAGCGTATAACCTGCGCGTTTGCGTTCACCCGAGAGGTATGACCCGAAACTGTGATCCACCATGTCCCATACGCTATGCAAGTTGTCTCACTCACAACCAGTCCCGAGGAGGACACAAAGCACTTTCTGTGGGACACGGGGTTTCGGTCGGACGCTGGAGGCATGAACGATATCGAGCAGCGTCGAACGGACGCGAACACACGGCGGGACCCCTTCACCGAGGCCCGCGACGCCTTCCTCTCCCGGCGGGGACTCGCCTTCACCCTGGAATGGAGGCGCTTCCCCTGGACGTGGGGCGCGGACGTCGACCGCGCCCTCATCGGCCCCGCCTACCTGGGAAACGTCTCCATCGGGCTCAAGGACGACTGGACCTGGGGATGGCAGGGCCAGCACGGAACCTGGAAGTACGTCCAGCGGGACAGGCTCGACCTCTTGGTGGCCCAGGTGATCGAGACCCGCGCGGGATACGTCCCACCCCTGCCGCGCAGGCGAGGGCGGGACAGCTGACCGGTGACGGGACACGGGGGATCACCGAACCGGAGGGCGGTGGTCTCTCGTGCCGTGTGGGCGGTGGTCTCCCGTACTACGACCGGACGCGCGCGGGAGGGTGGGCACCGCGCGTGATGAGCACCCCGCAAGGGGCGGGGACAAGCCGGGCGCAGCCCGGGCGGCGGAGGGTGCGCACGTCCCGGGACCGGGGCTCACGCGGCGAGGTTGTGGTGCCTCCTGCTGATGAGCAGGGCGCCGAACACCGCCACGGCGGCGCACAGAGCGGCCATCCCCTCGTTGCCCAGACGCCAGTGCAGCAGCGCGCCGCTGACCGAGACGACGTAGAGGAGCCAGTACGCTCCGCTCTCCACCAGGTTGCCGTTACGGCCCTCCATCGTGCCCCCTGCCGTGAACGCGTGCCCTCACGCGAGCCTGACGGCACACGCCGTCTCTCTCTGAGACGCCGTGGTCACTCTCGGGGTTGACACGCCGTCGCGACCCGGGGGTGTGACGGTGGTTATGCGCACCGGTGACGCACGCCCACCCTGGTCAGGGCTGAGGCGGGCCGCGCCGGAGCAGGTGGGGCCGGAGCGGGCGGACCGCTCCCCGGCCGACCGCCCCGGGGTCAGGGCCGGGCCGCGTCCGCGAGTTCGAGCAGGTCCAGCTCCTCGGCCGTGCGCGCCAGCTCGGGGTCCCCGGCGGGGCCGAACTCGACCATGTCGGCGTGGACCGCCCGGAGCCGCCACCGGGCGCGGGACACGTCGCGGCGCCCCCCGCGCGGGCTCAGGGCGTGGCGGGAGGGGGCGGCCTGGTCACGGACGGGCATAGCGCTCATGGATGGTCCTTCGGGGGTGGGTCGGCGGTTGTGGGGCAGCCCGGGTCACGGTGTGACGCTGCCTCCGCGCCCCGGGTTCACCGTGAACACGGTCCCGTAGCCCGCCTCCAGCGCGGTTTCGGAATCCTTTCGCTCCACCCCAGGTCAACGGGGAATCGGGGAGGGAGCGCCCACGGTGTTCCTGTCCCCTACCCGTTGTTCCGTCCGGAATGCACAGAGTTGGCGCATCAAAGCCACCCATGTCCGTCTTCGGAATCAGGACCCGACCGCGCCCGACAGAACCTGCCCCGTTGCCCCCGCCGCCCGCGCCCGCCGACCGGCCTCCCGGCCAGCCGCCGTCCGCCCGAGCGC
The DNA here is from genome assembly GCF_000092985.1 of Nocardiopsis dassonvillei subsp. dassonvillei DSM 43111. Taxonomy (GTDB): domain Bacteria; phylum Actinomycetota; class Actinomycetes; order Streptosporangiales; family Streptosporangiaceae; genus Nocardiopsis; species Nocardiopsis dassonvillei. The sequence continues at coordinate 1,888,340 of NC_014210.1, read as the reverse complement.
GGGCGGTTCCACACCCGACCGAGCGGTTCGCGCCAGGAGCCGCTGTCATCCCCACGCTCCTGCCCCGCGCACCCCCCTTGTGCCGAAGGAAAACTAAACGTACAGTAACTTACCGATTAGATTCGTTGCGTAACACGGCGACTGCGCGCAGTCGCCCACCTGGTCCCGCGCACGCCCGCCGTGCACCGGGCCGACTCCGCCCGTCACCGCCCCGCCGCGGCGGGGCTTCCCCCCGGAGTAACCCATGCGCATCGCGCACCGGCCCCGCAGGTCCCTCGCCTCCGCGGCCCTGTCCTTCCTCACCGCAGCCGCGCTCGTGATCCCGGTCGGGGCCGCCTCGGCCGCCCCCGTCCCCGAGGACACGGCGGCCCCGGCGTCCGCCGAAGCCGCCCAGGCGGCGGCCCTGGTGTGGTCCGACGAGTTCAACGGCGCCGCCGGAAGCGCCCCCAACCCCGCCAACTGGAACCACGAGACCGGCGCCCACGGCTGGGGCAACAACGAACTCCAGAACTACACCAGCAGCCGCGCCAACTCCGCCCTCGACGGCAACGGCAACCTCGTCATCACCGCACGCAGGGGAGCCAACGGCGGCTACACCTCCGCCCGCATGACCACCCAGAACAAGGTCGAACACGCCTACGGCCGCATCGAGGCCCGCATCAAGATCCCCCGCGGCCAGGGCATCTGGCCCGCCTTCTGGATGCTCGGCGCCGACTTCCCCGACACCCCCTGGCCCGACTCCGGCGAGATCGACATCATGGAGAACATCGGCCGCGAACCCCACCTGGTCCACGGCACCCTCCACGGCCCCGGCTACTCCGGGGGCAACCCCCTGACCGGCTCCTACATGCACCCGCAGGGCTGGTCCTTCGCCGACGACTTCCACACCTTCGCCGTCGACTGGAGCCCCGGCTCCATCACCTGGTCCGTGGACGGCAACGCCTACCAGACCTACACCCCGGCCGACACGCGCGGAAACCCCTGGGTCTACGACCAGCCCTTCTTCATGATCCTCAACATCGCCGTGGGCGGTAACTGGCCCGGCTACCCCGACGGCACCACCCAGTTCCCCCAGCAGATGCTCGTGGACTACGTCCGGATCTACTCGGACGGCGGCGGCCCCGGCGGCGGCACCGGGACGATCACCGCCTCCAACGGCATCTGCCTCGACGTCGCCGGGGCCCAGACGGGCGACGGCACCCCGATCCAGCTGGCGCACTGCAACGGCAACCAGGCCCAGCAGTGGACCGAGGGCTCCGACGGCACGTTCCGGGCGTTCAACAAGTGCCTGGACGTGGCGGGCGGCGCCACCGCCGCGGGCACCCCCGTACAGCTGTGGACCTGCAACGGGACCGGCGCGCAGCGGTGGACCCACGACAGCGGGACGCAGGCCCTGCGCAACCCGCAGTCGGGCCGCTGCCTGCAACCCCAGGGCCGGGCGCAGAGCGACGGCACCCGGATGGTGATCGCCGACTGCGACGGCAGCGCCGTCCAGCGCTGGAGCCTGAACGGCTGACCCCTACCCCGTGCCGCCCGCCGACCCCTCCGGCGGGCGGCGCCCCGCCGCCCGCCACTGCTCGGGCGGCCGGCGGCGCCTTCGGCCCCCGTGTCTCAGAACCGGGGGGCCGAGGTGTCGACCATCCGCCACGCCCCGGGATCGGCCGGGGCGTCGGTGAAGGCGTAGCGCACGGTCTCGCGGTCCATGGCGAGCAGGGTCACCGACCCGGTCTCCCACGTCCTGCCCCCGCCGAGGTCGGCGCGGGCGACCAGGCCCGTCGGGTCGCCGGACTCGTCGGGGCCCGCCGAGCGGGGCGCGGAGTTGGCGGCCTCGTTGACCAGGCGCGGCCACTCCCCCCAGATCTCCTCCACCCCCTTCGCCCGGGACAGGTCGGCCGGATCGGGCCGGGTGCGCGCGAACTCGGGCGTGTGGCGGGCGGCGCGCGGATCGTCCGGGTTCAGTCCGGTGTTGACCACCATGCTCACGCCGACCGGAAGCGGACGGGTGTCCAGGCACCGGCCGTCCCAGCTGTGCAGTCCGGCCCGGCGGGCGTCGGCGTCCAGCAGGTGGAAGGGCGCGTAGAGGGTGGGGTCGTCGCCGTGCAGAGGGTCGCGGCCCGGGTTCCTGCCCGCCTGCGCGAGGGCGCGCAGCGGCAGTTCGCCCCGGCTGGCCGGGTAGGTGCCCTCCCAGGGCATGCGCCCGTCCCAGGGCCAGCCGTTGAGCAGGGCCGCCGTGCGCGGGCCCGTGGGGTCCACCGCCAGCCAGGTGCCGCCCGCGAGGCGGTCCCGGCCGCCGACGAGGTCGGGCCGGTCGGGCCAGTGCCGGGCGGGCCCGTCCCAGGGCCGGGAGGACATCTCGTCCCTGAGCGCGGCGATGACCAGGGGCGTGTCCGCGCCGGGGTCGAAGCCGACGATGACAGTGCACATGACGACCTTGTGACCTTTGCTGTGGGTCCCCGGTGTGGTGCGGTCCCCGCGACGGTGCGGGCGGAACGGGGATGTGGACAGGAGGTAGACGCAACCGTACCCGGAGGGTGCCCCCGGTGGTGCTCCGCGCGGGCCCGGGGTGGTGCGGGCACCACCCCGGGTCCGGGGGACGGTGTGCCTGTTCCCGGCCCGGGAGTCTTCTAGTCTGTAGTCTCCCTCCCCCTTCGCGTGTGCGGGGCGGATGCCGCGTCCAAGGCGCCTCCCGCCCGTCTCGTTTCCCGGACCACACAGGAGTAGTGCGTGCCCGAGCAACCCGACCGGACCGACGGCGGTGCGGACAGCACCGCGGACAGGCCGCGGGACGCGGCTTCCGCCGTCCCCGGACCACAGGCGGGCGGCGGCGCCCCCGAGACGGCCGGAGCCCCCGCCGGGGCCTCCGCCGAGCCCGCCCCCGCAGGCCCCAGCGGCCCGGCGGGCCCTCCGCCCGAGACGGGGCTGAGCAGCCAGCAGGTCGCCGAGCGGGTCTCGGCGGGGCGGACCAACGACGTGCCGGTGCGCGCGAGCCGCACGGTCGGCCAGATCATCCGCGGCAACGTGTTCACCCGGATCAACGCCATGGTCGCGGTGCTGTTCTCGATCATCGCGGTGATCGGCCCGGTGCAGGACGGGCTGTTCGCGATGGTCATCCTCTTCAACACGCTGATCGGCATCGTCCAGGAGCTGCGGGCCAAGCGCACCCTGGACAAGCTCGCCATCGTCAACGCCGCCCGGCCCCGGGTGGTGCGCGACGGCGCCACCGTGCACGTGGCCACGCAGGAGATCGTCCTGGACGAGGTCCTGGAAGTGGGCGTGGGCGACCAGATCGTGGTCGACGGCACCGTCACCTGGGCCGGGGGGCTGGAGGTCGACGAGTCGCTGCTGACCGGCGAGGCCGACCCGGTGGTCAAGCGGCCCGGGGACACGGTGATGTCGGGCAGCTTCGTGGTGGCGGGCACCGGCCGGTTCCGGGCCACCAAGGTGGGGCGGCACGCCTACGCGGCGCGGCTGGCCGAGGAGGCGAGCCGCTTCTCACTGGTGCACTCGGAGCTGCGGTCGGGCATCAACCGCATCCTGACCTGGATCACCTACGCGCTGTTCCCGATCGGCGCCCTGCTGATCTACAGCCAACTGGTCCTGGGCGGGCACGTGGGCCTGGAGGAGTCGACGTCGGGCGGCCAGATCTCCGGCCCGCTGGCGGACGCCCTGCGCAGCATGGTCGCGGCCCTGGTGTCGATGATCCCCGAGGGCCTGGTCCTGCTCACCAGCATCGCGTTCGCGGTCGGGGTGATCCGGCTGGGGAGGCACAAGTGCCTGGTGCAGGAGCTGCCCGCGATCGAGGGCCTGGCCCGTGTGGACGTGGTGTGCACCGACAAGACGGGCACGCTGACCGAGGCGGGCATGAAGCTGGCCGGGATCCGCGACCTGGGCGGGCACGGCGGGGAGGACTCCCCCTCGCTCGTGCTGGCTGCGCTGGCGGCCAGCGACCCCGACCACAACGCGAGCATGGCGGCGATCGCGCGCGGGTGCGAGGCCGCGGGCCAGACGGCTCCCGACTGGACGGTCACGGCGCTGGCGCCGTTCTCGTCCGCCCGCAAGTGGAGCGGGGCCAGCTTCCTGGCCTCCGGCGGCGAGGAGCACTGGGTGCTGGGCGCGGCCGACGTGCTGGTCTCCCCGCGGGACCCGGCGGCGGCCGAGGCGGCCCGGCTGGGCGCGCAGGGCCACCGGGTGCTGCTGCTGGCCCGCGCGTCGGCGCGGGTGGACTCCGACGAGGCCCCCGGGACCGTGCTGCCGGCGGCCCTGGTGGTGCTGGACCAGAGGCTGCGCGAGGACGCCGGTCCGACCCTGGACTACTTCGAGGACCAGGGTGTGGACGTCAAGATCGTCTCGGGCGACCACGCGGCGTCGGTGGGCGCGGTGGGCCGTGAGCTGGGGCTGCCGGGCGCGGACCAGCCGGTGGACGCGCGGGCGCTGTCGGAGGACGGCGACGAGCTGGCCCGCGAGGTGGAGCGGCGCTCGGCCTTCGGCCGGGTGACGCCCGAGCGCAAGCGCGACATGGTCAGGGGCCTGCGCGAACGCGGGCACACGGTGGCGATGACCGGTGACGGCGTCAACGACGTGCTGGCGCTGAAGGAGGCCGACATCGGCGTGGCGATGGGCTCGGGGAGCCCGGCGTCGCGGTCGGTGGCCCAGCTGGTGCTGCTGGACAACCGGTTCGCGGTGCTGCCGCGCGTGGTGGCCGAGGGCCGACGGGTCATCGGCAACATCGAGCGGGTGGCCAACCTGTTCCTGACCAAGACCGTGTACACGATGACGCTGGCGATCATCGTGGGCCTGCTGGCGGTGGCCTACCCCTTCTTCCCGCGCCACGCGACGCTCATCAACGCGGTGACGTTCGGTATCCCGTCGTTCTTCCTGGCGCTGGCGCCCAACACCGACATCGCCCGTCCGGGGTTCGTGATGCGGACGCTGCGGCTGGCGATCCCCTCGGGCATGGTGGCGGGCTTCGCCGCGGTGACGACCTACCTGCTGGTGCTGGGCGGCCGGACGGTGCCCGACCCGGCCGACCGGACCGCGGTGGTCATCACGCTGTGCGCGACGACGCTGTGGGTGCTGCTGCTGGTGGCCAAGCCGTACGTGTGGTGGAAGGTGCTGATGGTGGGCTCCATGGTGGGCCTGTTGACGCTGGCGATGGTGACACCGCTGGGGCAGTGGTTCTTCGACCTGGACGTGAGCGACCCGACCAAGGTGCTGACCGGTCTGGCCGTGGCCGGTGTGGCGATCGTGGTGATCACGGTGATCCGGGTGGTGGACGACCGGATGGTGGCCCGCTCGGAGGCGCGTGCGGCGGAGGGGGAGGACGAGCGCGAGGCCGAGGAGCGCACCCCGGAGCCGGTGTGACAGCGGTTCTCCGGGAGGCGGAGGGACCGGGTACAGGCACCCCGGTCCCCCCGGCGCCCCGCCCCGGTGAGAGCGCGTGCGCAGGGCGGGGTGACACCGGTCTTCGCTCCGGGACCCGGTTGCGGGGCGCGGCCGGGGGAGGCCCCATCCTGGAAAGCACGGACCTGGAAGGCGCGGTCCCCGGAGTACGGCCCCGGAAGGCCCGGTCGCGCGGGGGCAGTCCGCTCGGGGTCCACGGCGGGGCCTGGAGAGGGAGAGAGGCAGGACATGCTGAGCGAAACCGACATGCGCCACCTGCGGCGCGCGGTCGATCTGGCCGAGGAGTCCCTGGAGGCGGGTGACGAGCCCTTCGGCTCGGTGCTGGTGTCCGGGGAGGGGGCGGTGCTCTTCGAGGACCGCAACCGCGTCGCCGGCGGCGACCCGACGCAGCATCCGGAGTTCGCCATCGCCCGGTGGACGACCACCCGCGTGAGCCCCGGCGAGCGGGCGGCGGCGACCGTCTACACCTCCGGGGAGCACTGCCCCATGTGCTCGGCCGCCCACGGCTGGGCGGGGCTGGGCCGGATCGTGTACGCGAGCTCCTCGGCGCAGCTCGTCTCGTGGCTGGAGGAGTGGGGCGTGCCCCCGGCGCCGGTACGGCCCCTGCCGGTCGGCGAGATCGTGCCCGGAATCGCGGTGGAGGGGCCGGTGGACTCCCTGGTCACGCGGGTGCGGTCGCTCCAGGCCCGCTTCCACGGCCGGGACTGACACCAGCGCTTTCCCCCCAGCCCGTCGACGGCCGCGCCCGCGCTGAGCGCGGGCGGGGCCGTCGGCGCGGTGAGCGCTGTCGGCTCGTGAGGACCGTCAGCGCGGTGGGCGTCGTCAGTCCTTGTCGTCGTCGCGGGGCTCGAACCGGCCCTGGATGACGCGGCCGCGGTTCTGCGGGGCGGCGTCCCCGTCGCTGCGGGGGCCGAACGGGCTCTGGCCGGGACCGAACGGCCCCGCGGCCGGACCCGCCCCCGGGCCGGGGGCGGTGGACCCGCGGACGACGAACTCCTCGTTCATCCGCTCCTGCATCCCGCGCACGCGGCGCCGCGCCCACGAGGCGAAGGCCCAGCGCAGGACGGGCCGGGTGAAGGGCAGGACCATCAGCAGGCCGAGCACGGCGGTGATGAACCCGGGGATCACGAGCAGGATGCCGCCCGCCATCAGCATGAGCGGGTCGAGCAGGCCCCCGCGCGGCTGCTCGCCCGAGCGCATGGCCTGGTCCGCGTCCCGGAAGGCCCTGGTCCCGGCCCGGCGCAGCACGGCCACGCCCAGGACCATCAGCGAGACCAGCGCGGCCAGCGTCCACGGGACGCCGATCCAGCCGCCGACGGCGATCATCAGCCACACTTCCAGGAAGGGCAGCGCCATCAGCGCCAGCACTGTCAGCAGCGGCATGCGTAACCATCCTCCGGGTCGTCGGCGGGAGCTCCCCCTACAGGAGAGAACGCGCGCGCGGGCGCCGGGGTTCCCCGTGCACGTGCTTCCCGGCCGGGCGTCCGCGCGAACGCCCCTCAGATGCGCCGTCCTCGGCGTCCGCACGCGCCCGCGCAGAGCCCTTCCGCCGGCCCCGTGCCTGCCGGGCGCGGCGCGGGCGTGTCCCCCTCAGGCGCGGCGACGGCGGCCCAGGACCACCGCCACGACCACCGCTCCCAGCCCCAGGGCGCTCAGGAGCGCCTCCGGCGCGGCGCCGAGGCGGGTGGCGACGGTGGTGCCCTCCATCGCCTCCAGCTCGGCCACGTGGATGTCGGGCACCGCCTCGGGCGAGCTGTAGGCCAGGCTCCCGTCGGGGTTGACCACGGCGCTGACGCCGCTGGTGGAGACGACCACCGCCGGGCGGCCGTGCTCGACAGCGCGCAGCTGGGTGATGGCCAGCTGCTGGTTGGTCTGGCCGGTGAAGTTGTAGTTGGCGTTGTTGGTGGGGATCACGATGACCTGCCCGCCCGCGGCGACGGACTCGCGCACCGGCAGGTCGAAGGCCACGTCGAAGCAGATGCCCACGGCCAGGGTGGTGCCGCCCACGTCCAGGGCGCCGGGCTCGGTGCCGGGGACGGCGTCGGAGCTGACCTGCTGGAGACGGGCCACGAACCGCGTGAAGAAGTCGCGGAAGGGGACGTACTCGCCGAACGGGACGAGGTAGCGCTTGTCGTAGATCTCGCCCGGCCCGCTCCGGGGGTCCCAGACCACGCTGCTGACGTAGCGGGTGCCGTCGTCGTTGAAGCGGCTCATGCCCCACAGCAGGGGGACGCCCGCGTCGGCCGCGGCGGCGTCGATGGTCTCGCGCGCCTGGGGGTCGCGGAAGGGGTCGATGTCGCTGGCGTTCTCCGGCAGCAGCACCATGTCCGGCTGGCGGTACTCCCCCGCGCGGACGGCGTCGGCGAGCTCGTGGACCCCGTCGGCGTGGTTGTTGAGGACCTGCATGCGCTCGCCCGCGACGGACATCTGTCCGACGTTGGGGACGTTGCCCTGGACCATGCCGACGGTGACGGTGTGCGAGACGTCGGGGCGGCCGATCGCGGGGGCCAGGGCGCCGCCGGCGACGACGGCCGCTCCGGCGGCCAGCCCGAGGACGGCCGGGACCCAGCCGGTCCGCAGCGGGCCGCCCGTGCGGGCGGGGCCTCCCCGGCCCGTGCCCGCCTCGTGCGCGGCGTTGCGATCGTTTCGGTCGTCCTGATCACCGTGTCCGGTCCGACGGGCGCCCGCCAGGCGCAGCGCGCTCCACAGCAGCAGGCCGCCGGTGAGGGCGACCGCGAAGGTCACCAGGGCGGAGGAGCCGAGGGCGGCGTAGCCGACGAAGGGCGTGTCGGGCTGGGCGAAGGCGAGCTTGCCCCAGGGGAAGCCGCCCAGCGGCCAGCGGGCGCGCACGGCCTCCTGGGCCACCCACAGGGCCGCGGTCCACAGCGGCCAGCCGGGCAGGCGCATGGCCAACGCCAGGCCCATCGCCATGGGCAGGAAGTAGACGGTCTCGGCTCCGGCGATGAGCAGCCACACGTCGATACCGAAGATGTCCTGCCAGTGCACCAGCGGCACCATGAGCGTGGCCCCGGACAGGGCGCCGAGCCAGGCCGCGCGGCGCGTCCGGGCCCCCGCCACGGCGAGGGCGAGCAGCGCGGCGCTGAGCGGGCCCAGCCACCACAGGCCGTAGGGCGGCAGCGCGAAGAGCTGGGCCAGACCGGATCCGACCGCGGCGAGCACCCGCCACAGCAGATCGCGGTGTCCCCAGCGGTGCCCCGGCGCGAAGGCGGAGGCGAAGGAGCGTGCCGGGTTCGCCGTCCGCTCCCGCCCCGCCGGTTCCGGCGAGGGTCTGTCGGAGCCGTGGGCGCTGCCCTGCTCGGTGTGCTCGGCAACCACGTGGGGTGCTCGCTTTCCGCTTGCTGGTGAGAGGTGCTCGCGGTCAGCATATGGGGGGACGCGGAAAAGGCCCGAGCCACCCTTCGGACCGGCTCCGTCCCGTCGGCGGCGAGCTCGGAAGACCGTTGTCTACTGGATGTTCGGGCCTTTTCCGGGTCCAACCCCCCGCCCGGTCGCGGTACTCCACCCCTCACCCGATCCCAGCTGCACCTGGCGCGTGATGCAGCGTCCGATCGGACGAGTGGGGGCCGCACAACCGGTCCGTCCAGTGCTGGACTGGTCGTTAGGTTACCCAGACTCCCCGACCCGATGCCTCAACCCGGCTGCCGTGTCGTGGCCGCCGCCCCGAGGGCGTGGAGGGGAGAAAGGAAGGAACCGTCGGACAGGCTAACGCACCTGGGGCCGCCACGCCAGCTGGGCGGACGGGGTTTGTGTCTGACCGCAATCGGATCGACATCGACTCAAGTATGGACTTTTCGATCAGGATCATGTCTGATGTGATCAGCACAACGGCCTGGTTCGATCAATTGCGAAAGTTCCAGGTCGGCGGCGCGGACGCCCCGATGATCCGCGTCACCCCACATCTCGACCCCGGCCCGGGAGCTGACAACCATGGCGGAGATCGTCCTCGATGGCGTTGACAAGATCTACGGCGGCGACGTCAAGGCCGTCGACAACCTGAACCTGAAGATCGAGGACGGCGAGTTCATGGTGCTCGTCGGCCCCTCCGGCTGCGGCAAGTCCACCGCGCTGCGCATGATCGCGGGCCTGGAGGAGATCACGGGCGGCACGCTGGTCATCGGCGACGAGATCGTCAACGACCGCCCGCCCAAGGACCGCGACATCGCGATGGTCTTCCAGAACTACGCGCTCTACCCCCACATGACCGTCGAGCAGAACCTGGCCTTCGGCCTCAAGCTGCGCAAGGTGGCCAAGCCCGAGATCGCGCGCCGTGTCAAGGAGGCGGCCGAGATGCTGGGCCTGGAGACCTACCTCAAGCGCAAGCCGGGCGCCCTCTCCGGCGGTCAGCGCCAGCGTGTGGCCATGGGCCGCGCGATCGTGCGCGAGCCGCGCGCGTTCCTCATGGACGAGCCGCTGTCCAACCTGGACGCCAAGCTGCGCGTGCAGATGCGCGCCTCCCTCAACCAGCTCCACGAGCGCCTGGGCGTCACCACCATCTACGTCACCCACGACCAGATCGAGGCCATGACCCTGGGCGACCGGGTCGCGGTGATGCGCGACGGGCGCCTCCAGCAGGTGGACACCCCCAAGCGCCTGTTCGACGCCCCCGTCAACCTGTTCGTGGCCGGGTTCATCGGCTCCCCGGCGATGAACTTCGTCGACGCCGAGCTGGTCGCCGAGGGCGACGGCGCGGTGCTCACCTTCGCCGAGCACAAGCTGCCGGTCCCGGCGAGCGTCCTGGAGGCGCGCCAGGGCCTGCGCGACTACCTGGGCCGCAGCCTCATCCTGGGCATCCGCCCCTCGGACTTCAACGACGCCGACCTGGACGGCAACGGCGACCCGCAGATCCAGGTCAAGGCGAGCGTGACCGAGGAGCTGGGCACGGAGATCAACGTGATCTTCACCGTGGACGCCCCGCCGGTGCGCCACGAGGACGCCGCCGCCCTGGCCAAGGACGCCGCGGGTGAGGAGGGTGAGGGCGACGGCCTGCCGCTGGGCGGCAACACCTCGCTGTTCACCGCCCGGGTCAGCCCCCGCAGCAGCGTGCGCCCGGGTCAGCCGGTCAGCCTGTCGGTGGACGTGAGCCAGCTGCACTTCTTCGACCCACAGAGCGGCCTGGCCATCGGCCACCCCGACAACGTCTGAGCCCCTCCCCCAGCGCCCCGCCGGGCCCTCTTCCCCTCCTCCGGGAGGGGCCCGGCGGGGCGCACCCGTGCGCGGGGTCCCCGAGGGCGCGGTGGAACGCACCCGCGCGACCGGCGGGGCAGGTGAGGCGGGCAGGACAGGTGGGGCAGGTGATCTCGACCACCGTCGCGCACCCGCGGGAACGGGCCCGGCGGGGCGCGGACCTTATCCAGTCCGTACCGGGGCAAACCTTGCTCCGAGGACACAGTCGCGCACCTGCGGGCAAGGCATCTGTTTCTTGACCCCCGGATGAGCGCACCCCAACGATTGTGTGGTGTCCAACCGAGCCCCCGGAGCCGCTCTCGTCACCGAGTCCGCGCCCGAGCCCGAGCCCGCCGTCGACGTCCTGCACGGCCGACCCGTGCCCGACCCCTACCGGTGGCTGGAGTCCGCCGACTCCCCCCGGACACTGCGCTGGCTGGAGGAGCGGGGCCGCGAGTACGCTGCCGAGGCGCTCACCTGGCCCCTGCGCGACCGCCTGGCCGGGCTCATCCGCTCCCTGGTGGACACCGACCTGTGGAGCCCGCCGGTGCACCGGCCCGGCGCGGTGTTCGCCACCGTGCGCCCGGCCGGAGGCGAGCACCCCCGCCTGGTGGTCCTGAGCGGGGACGGCCCGCCGCGCACCGTCTACGACCCCGTGGCCGAGGACCCCGCCGGACACACCACCCTGGACGCCTGGGAACCCTCCCCCGACGGGGGGCTGGTCGCCGTGCAGACCTCGTCGGGGGGCGTGGAGCGCGGTGCCCTGCGAGTGATCGACACGGCCAGCGGGGAGCCGGTGGGCCCCGCCGTGCCCGGAGTGCGCTACTCCCATGTGGCCTGGGCGCCCCGGGGCGTCCCCGCCTTCTACTACGTGCGCCGCGACGGCGCCAGGGGCGTGCGCGGCGTGTGGCTGCGCCGGGTCCTCGACGGCACCGAGACGCTGGTCCACGCCTGCGCGGCGTCCGGAACCGTGCCCGGGGTGCGCGTCCTGGGGAGCCGGTGGCTGCTGGTGTCCGAGAGCCACGGCACCGGGCACCGCACCGACCTGTGGTTGGCCGACCTGACCGGCCCGCCCCGACCCGCGGCTCCGGCCGACCCGAGCGCCCCGACCTGTGAGACCGGCCCGGCCGACCTCCCCGAGCGGCCCCCGCTGCGGCCCGTCCAGGTGGGCGAGGAGGCCGAGACCGAGGCCCGGCTGGGTCCGGACGGCCTCCTGTACCTGCGCACCACCCTGGGCGCGCCCTGGCGGCGGATCTGCGCGGTCTCCCCCGAGGAGCCGGGGGTGGGGCACTGGCGCGAGGTGGTGTCCGAGGAGGACGGGGCGACCCTGGACGCCTTCGCGCCCTGCCCCGCCGGACCCGAGGGCGGCACCGCCCTGTTCGTCGCGCGCACCCGCCTGGGGATCAGCGCCGCGGCCGTCCACGACACCCGCACCGGCGGGCTCCTGTACACGGTGGACCTGCCCGGGGAGGGGATGGTCTCCGCGCCGGAGACGGCGCCCGACGGGTCGGTGTACCTGGGGTACGCGGACGTGGCCACCCAGCAGCGGGTCCTGCGACTGGCCCCCGGGGAGCGCACCCCGCGCCCCTGGCCGCCCGGCGCCGCCGGGGCCCCGCCCTCCCCGGACGTGGAGCGCTCGGTGGTCTGGTGCCGCTCCGCGGACGGCACGCGGGTACCGGTGACCGTGTTCACCGCCGCGGGCGGCGACCACGCCGCGCCCGGCAGCGGGCTGATCCCCGAGCCGACCCTCCTGCACGCCTACGGCGGCTTCGGGCGCCCGCGCCAGTTCGGGTTCAGCGCGACCGTGCTGGCCTGGCTGCTCTCGGGCGGCCGGTACGCCGTCGCCCACGTGCGCGGCGGCGGGGACGCGGGCCGCGACTGGCACCTGGCCGGTTCGGGCCGCGACAAGCCGCGCGCCGTGGAGGACCTGGTGGCCGCGGCGGCGGCCCTGGTCGGAGCGGGGATGTGCACCCGCGAACAGCTGTGCCTGTCGGGCGGCTCGGCGGGCGGGCTGCTCGTCCTGGCCGCCGCGACCGCGCGCCCGGACCTGTGCGGGGCGGTGATCGCCTCCGCGCCGCTGGCGGACATGGCCCGGTTCGAGCGGATGGGCCTGGGCCGGATGTGGACCCGCGAGTTCGGCACCGCCGCCGACCCCGACGACTTCGCCGCCCTGATGTCCTACTCCCCCTACCACCGGGCGCTGGAGGGCGCCGGGGACGGGCCGGGACGGCGCTTCCCCAGCGTCCTGCTCACCGGCTTCCACGGTGACACCCGCACCGACGCCGCCCACCCGCGCAAGATGTGCGCGGCGCTGCTGGCGGCGGCCGCGCGGGAGGAGGGGCGCCCGCCCGTCCTGCTCCGGTACGAACGCGACGTGGGCCACGGCCCGCGCGCGGTCAGCCGGGCGGTGGGACTGGCCGCCGACGCGCACGCGTTCGCGGCCCACCGGACGGGGCTGTCGCCGCGCTGAGCGCGGAAGGCGGCCCTGGCAAGAGAAACGGCACACAGAAAGCGAGGTGTGGTGCGTATGGACCCGATCGAGGTCGAGACCGAGGACCTGGCCGAGGTGACCTCCCGCGACATCACCGCGGGTGGCGACAGCGACGGCACCGACTCCAGTTCCGACTTCATCTGATCGCGTCCCGCCCGGCCCGGTCCCCCCGGGTCGGGCGGGGCCCAGCCCCCGTGCACGGAGAGGACGCCCCCTCATGACCGATCCCGGCCACCTGTTCACCCGGACCCTGAGCGACGTCGTGGGAAGGGAGGCCCTCACCGAGCGCCTGTCCGAGGAGTTCGTCTTCGCCGACCTGGGCGCGGACGCGGTGCGTTCGCTGCTGACCTTCGACGACCTCAACGACCTGCTGGCCACGTGCTCCCCCGAGCCGCCCAGACTGCGCCTGCACCGGGACGGGTCCCCGGTCCCGGCCGACCGCTACACCGAGGCGGCGACCTCCTCGCGGAGCGCGCGGCGGGTGGTGCGGCCCGAGGCGCTGTACCGGGAGCTGCGGGAGGGGGCGAGCCTGGTCCTGGACAGTGTGGACCGGATGCACCCGCCGGTGGGCGCGGCGGCCGACGACCTCATGCGGCTGGTGCGCGAGCGCGCGCAGGCCAACCTGTACCTGATCTGGGGCGGCTCGCGCGGCTTCGACACCCACTGGGACGACCACGACACGGTGATCGTCCAGGTGGAGGGGACCAAGCACTGGCAGGTGCACGGCCCGGGGTCGCGCCCGTACCCGATGAAGAACGACGTGGACCACGCCCACACGCCGCCGCGTGACGCCGACGGCGAGCTGCACCTGGTGTGGGAGGGCGTGCTGCGGCCGGGCCAGGTCATCCACGTGCCGCGCGGCTGGTGGCACACGGTGACCGGAACCGGCGGGGTGAGCATGCACCTGACCTTCGGCTTCACCCGGGCGACCGGGGTGGAGTGGGCGGACGCGCTGGTGCGGCGGCTGTTCGAGGAGGAGGTGTTCCGCAGGGACCTGCCGCGCTTCGCCGACCCGGACGTGCGGCGCAAGCACCAGAGGGCGCTGGCGGCCCGGATGGCGGAGCTGGCCGAGGAGCTGGACCTGGACGGCTTCCTGGCCGAGCGGGACGCGCGCTTCCCGCGCCGGACCTCGTTCTCGCTGCCGTGGCCGGTGGAGGAGGGGACGCCGCCCGCGCACGCGCGGGTGGAGTTCGTGCCGATCCTGCCGCCGCCGCTGTCGCACGACGGCGAGAGGGTGGCCGTGACGGTGGGCGGGCGCCGGTACCGGTTCCCGGCCGTGGTCGGACCGGTCCTGGAGGCGCTCGCCGAGCACCGGGAGCTGACCGTGGCCGAACTGGCCGAGCGCGCGGGCGCGGAGGTCCAGCGGGCGGCGGAGGTCGTGTCCGCGCTGTCGCGGCACCACCTGGTGGTGGTGCGGTAGCCGTCCACAGGCGCGCGAAGGGCCTGGTGGGCCCGGCCCGCGCGCGCCTACCGTGGTAGTAGGGGGGTCCCCACCCCGCCGGCTTCGCGCTGCCCGCGCACTGCGGTACCGCGCGCGCCCCGGCGGCCGGGGCGCGCTCCCCTTTCACTGCGGTCTTGCACTTACAGCGAGGTTCGACGGTCCGACCTCGCCAGGACGCGGGTCAGAGGCACGCGCGCCGCACCGGCGACGGTTCCGTCCGGTACACGCCCGGCACCTGCTGGCGGACGCCCTAAGGCAGACGCGCCAGCACGTGGGCGTCCAGGAAGCCCCGCTCGGAGGCCGGGTCGTGGAGCAGCCGGGCGAACACCACCAGCCCCGCCCCGGTCAGCAGCTCCGCGAACCGGTCCACCGGCCAGCTGTAGGCGGGCGCCACCCTGTGGTCGAAGCGGACCGGCTCCGGTCCCTCGGTCGCGAAGAACGAGGCCAGGAGCAGGCCCCCCGGCGCCAGGACGCGCACCTGCTCGGCGAGCAGCGCGGGCAGCTCCCCGGGCGGGGTGTGGATCATCGAGTAGTGGGCCAGCACGCCGCCGAGCGCGCCGTCCCCGACCGGCAGTGCCTCCATCCGCGCCTCGTCGAACCGCAGCGCCGAATGGGCCCGCCGGGCGTGCTCGACCATGCCCGGGGAGAGGTCGAACCCGCGGGCGTCCAGCCCCAGCTCGCACAGCATGGCCGTCAGGTGCCCGGGCCCGCAGCCGACGTCGGCCGCCCGCGGGTTCCCCGTCGCGCGTACCAGCTCGGCGAAGGTACCGATCATGTTGCGCGAGAACGGCTGCGTCTCCAGCCGGTCGGCGAACATCGACGCGTACAGCTCCACGACCCCGTCGTAGCCCGCCCTGGTCTGTTCCTGGTGCTCTGTCACGGCACAGGAAGCTAGCACCCGCGCGCGTTCGCGGCCCCTTCGCCCCCGGTGGCCGGTCCCGCCGCTCCCCCGCGCCCGGGGCCGTTCGACTCGGGGCAGCCGGGGCGGGGTGGACGCCGACGCTCATTCCCCCGCGCCCGCGGGGCCTTCCGGCTTTTCCTGCGCGCGCTGGCGCTCCACGTAGACCTCGATGCCGTCCAGGATCCGGCGGATGGAGAAGTCCAGGTCCTCCGCGGGTCCGCCCGCGTCCTCCCGCGGGGTGTCCGGGGACTCCTCCAGAACCCCCTCCCGGAGCAGCCGGTCGATGGTGGGGAACCCCTCCGCGGTGACGACCCGGCGCAGCCCCCTGCTGTAGTCGCGCCCGGTGTCGGCCATCGTGCCGCCCGCCGCCCGGGCCGCGCGGCTGATGTCCAGTTCGATGCGGACCGTCTCGCGCAGGACGGCGGACAGCATCGTCAGCATCTGGAGCGACCAGCCGAGGTCCAGGCCGGACCGGGAGACCTCGCGCAGCCCCGACTCCATCCAGCGCAACCCGTTGGGTCCGCTGGGCGGCCCGTTCAGGGAGAGGTAGACCGCCCACGGGTGGCGGCGGTACATCGCGACCAACCCGCGGACCCACTCCTCCACGCCGGTCCGCCAGTCCACGTCCTCGCGCGGCGGGGGCGGATCGCCGTCCATGGCCGCGTCGCTCATGAGGACGAGCATGTCCTCCTTGCTGTCCACGTACCGGTACAGCGACATCGTGGTGTAGCCCAGCTCCTTGGCCACCCGCTGCATGGACACGGCCTCCAGGCCCTCGGCGTCGGCGAGGGCGACCGCCGCCTCCACCACCGCCTCCCGGCTGAGCCGGGGCTTGGGTCCCCTCCGCGATTCGGGCTGGCGCAGTCCCCACAGGAGCTCGACATCGCGCTCCATCCGGCTCGTCCCCTGGTGCTCGGCCGTCATACCCCACCCGTCGTCGACTGCGTCGTTGACACCATCCTAGATCTGTGTATTACTTACACCAATACATGTATGGCATAAACAGTTTATGGAGCACACCGCCATGTCCCACACGACCCCGGCCATCAGCGCCGAGGGGTTGCGCAAGAGCTACGGGGCCACCCGCGCCCTGGACGGCCTCGACCTGACCGTCGGGGCCGGGAGCGTCTTCGGCCTGCTCGGCCCCAACGGCGCCGGCAAGACCACCGCCGTGCGTGTCCTGGCCACCCTGCTGCGCCCCGACTCCGGGCACGCCCGCGTCGCCGGGTACGACGTGCTCGCCCAGGCCGACCGCGTGCGCGCCGAGATCGGCCTGACCGGCCAGTACGCCTCGGTCGACGAACTCCTCACCGGGCGCGAGAACCTCGTCATGTTCGGCCGCCTGTACGGCCTCACCCCCCGGGGCGCCGACGAGCGCGCCCGTGCCCTGCTGGAGCGCTTCGACCTCGTCGGGGCCGCCGACCGCCGCGCCGAC
Source organism: Nocardiopsis dassonvillei subsp. dassonvillei DSM 43111 (assembly GCF_000092985.1). GTDB lineage: Bacteria > Actinomycetota > Actinomycetes > Streptosporangiales > Streptosporangiaceae > Nocardiopsis > Nocardiopsis dassonvillei. Next base: position 1,871,488 of record NC_014210.1, on the reverse strand, counting down.
GGTTACTCCGGCGGGATGCGCCGCCGCCTGGACCTGGCCGTCAGCCTCATCCAGGAGCCCGGCGTCCTGTTCCTGGACGAGCCCACCACCGGGCTGGACCCCCGCAGCCGCCTCCAGGTCTGGGAGTCGGTGCGCGCCCTGACCGCCTCCGGAACGACCGTGCTGCTCACCACCCAGTACCTGGAGGAGGCCGACCAGCTCGCCGACGCCGTCGCCGTCATCGACCACGGCCGCGTCATCGCCGAGGGCACCCCCGACTCCCTCAAGTCGCAGGTGGGCGGCGACCGCCTCGACGTGGTCGTGCGCGACCCCGCCGACCTGGACACCGCCGCGCGGCTCCTGGGCGCGGCCGTGTCCGCGCGGGCCAGCGTGCACCGCGACGAGCAGCGCGTCAGCGTTCCGGCCGAGGACCGCATGGAGGCGCTGACCCGGGCCGTGCGCGCCCTGGACGGCTCCGGCCTGCGGGTGGAGGACATCGGCGTCCGCCGCCCGAGCCTGGACGAGGTCTTCCTCGGCCTGACCGGAACGACCGCCGCCGACCACGACGGCGCCCGCCAAGCCCCTCAGGAGGTGTCCCGATGACCGCCGCCACCGCCCCCTCGTCCGCCCCGCGCCCGCTGGCCCACGGGAGCCTGCCGCCCCGCCGGCCCACCCGGGCCCAGCGCCTGCGCAAGGCGGGGGCCGACACCCTGGTGCTGACCCGCCGCAACTTCCGGCACATGGTCCGCGACCCCTTCGAACCGGCCATCGCGATCACCATGCCGGTGGTGGTGGTGCTCCTGTTCGGCTACGTGTTCGGTGACGTGATGGCGCCCCCGGGCACGGAGAACTACCGCGAATTCCTGGTCCCGGCGATGCTGGCGATGGTCATGCTCTACGGCATCGGCGGCACCGCCTCCGGGATCGCCCGCGACACCGCCCGCGACGTGATGAGCCGCTTCCGGTCCATGCCCATGTCCCCCGCGGCCCTGCTCGGCGCCCGCGCCCTGGCGGACATGGCGCGCGCCTGCCTGGAGGTGGCCCTGCTGCTCCTGGTCGGGTTCGCGATGGGCTGGCGCGCCGGGGAGGGGCTCTCCGGAGCCCTGGCCGCCGTCGGCGTGCTGCTGCTCTTCAGGCTGGCCTTGGTGTGGCTCGGGGTGCTGCTGGGTCTGGTGCTGCCCACGGCCGACTCCGTGAGCATGATCGTCTACCCGCTGACGTTCCCGCTCAGCATGCTCTCGACGAGCTTCGTCCCGTCCGAGGCCATGCCCTCCTGGCTGGCCCCGGTCGCCGAGTGGAACCCGCTGTCGGCGGTGGTCACCGCCGCCCGTGACCTGTTCGGCAACCCGTCCCTGCCCTCGGACGCCTGGCCCGCGGAGAACGCCCTGCTCGTGGCCGTGGCCCTGCCGGTGGCCGTCATGCTCCTGGTCACCCCGCTGGCCGTGCGCCGCTTCCGGCGGCTCAGCCGCTGACCCGAACAGCCTGACCCGGCCGCGAGCCCGGCCCCGCGCCGCGGTCCCCTCCCCGTAACCCGTCTCCCGCAGAGGAACGAACGACATGACCGCGACCGCCGCCCCTCCGGAGCGGACCGCCCAGCGCCCCGGCCCCCGCTGGTGGCAGCGCCCCTGGATCCTGCCCCTGGCCCTGTTCAGCGCGACCTTCCTGGTCTACGCCCTACCGCCCTACCTCGGCCTGGACCCCGCCCAGGCGCGCGTGGGCCTCCCCGGGGACGTCGCCTGGTACTACCCGGTACTGGTCACCCACGTCTTCGGCGGCTCCCTGCTGACGATGCTGGTGATCCTCCAGGTGTGGCCGTGGCTGCGCGCCCGCCACCCGGCCGTGCACCGCTGGAGCGGCCGCGTCTACGTCCTGGCCGGAATCCCGCTCGTGGGCGTCCCCGGGCTGCTCATCGCCCCGCTCAGCCACTTCGGCACCAGCGTCCAGATCAGCAACGTCATCTGGGCCCTCCTGTGGCTGTCCTTCACCGTCATCGGCTACCGGATGGCGCGTCGGCGCCGCTTCGCCCAGCACCGCGAGTGGATGCTGCGCAGCTTCGCCCTCATCTACGGCATCGCGTTCAGCCGGGTGCTCACCGTCGTGCTGGTCATGGCGCATCTGCCCCGGCTGGAGAGCGATTACGGCGGCGACGCCGATGCGCTGGGGCTGGCCATCGCCCCGGCCAACGCCTTCCTGTCCTGGATCGTGCCGCTGCTGCTGGTGGAGTGGTGGCTCAAGTACCGCCGCCCGCGCGGGCGGCGCCCGCGCGCCGCGGCCTGAACCCTCCGCAGGGGCCCTTCCCCGCGGCCCGACCGCGGAAAGGGTCCCTTCCGTGTACCCGCCTCGGACGGCGCCTCCGGCGGGCCCCGGCGCATCCCCGGGCCCGCGGCGTCTGCGACCGGTCCAGGCCCGCGACCGGCTCGACCGCGTCCGGCCCAGGCCCGTGCCCCGCTCGGCCGCGTCCGGGCGGTGTGCGCGGCCCCGGGCGTCCGCGTTCGGCACCGTCCCCGCGTGGGGCTGGAGGGACGCGTGAGTCTGTCTCTGCTGTCCCTTCAGACACCCGCGTCACACCGCAGAGCCAGCGAAAACGGCACCGGTGACCTACGCCATCCCTGACCCGTATCCGGAGAAAACCGTCCGGACCTGCATCTTTTGCCCGCGTTTCGGTTAGGGGATAATCCGATGATCATTGCGGCACACGTGCTCGTTAGGGTAGCCTCACTTAAGAGGCGCAGATGTATTCGTCCCCCGAAGGTCACTGCACTCACACGACCCCCGGACATGACGACATCGTGCGACGAAGGGCAGGTTCAGCGGTGACACCAGACCCGCTCGACGCGTTCCGCGACGCCTGCGCGCCGCTGAAGTTCGCGCCCCTGCCCGACCTGCTCTCCTTCGAGGAGCTCTCCGCCGTTCCCCGCGGCCGCGTGCACTGGCACCAGGCGGGCGCCATGGCCGAGGACGGCTGGCTGCCGGTCCTGTACGACCGCCTCCGCAGCGAGCACGGCCCCGGCCACCGCCTCCCCGCCGCCACGAACTTCCTGCGGGTGACCCTGCGCGAGCCCATCTTCCTGGTCTCGGCCTCGCTGTACCTGACCGGTCGCGCCCCGCTGCTGAGCCCGGACACCCTCTACCTGCCCTGGGACTCCGGGCTGGCGCGCTTCGGCACGCCCGCCTCGGTCGGCACGCGGACCGCGGTCCTGCCGGACGACCCCGCCGTCGGCCACCCCGACACCGTGGTCGCCGAGGACGAGGACGCCCAGCTGCGGATGGCCGCCGAGGCCCTGTTCGCCACGTTCGAGCCGATCATCGACGCCCTGCACGGGCACACGCGCTCGGGCAAGCGCACGCTGTGGGGCTGGGTGCTCGACACCCTGCACTTCTACATGCTCAACCCGGCCCGCTACCTGGGCCGCGACCCCCGACAGGCCTGGGAGCTGGCCACCCGCCTGGGCGACGCGGTGGTCGCGGCGGGCGCGGTGACCCGCAGGCGTCCGCGCCTGTTCCCGTTCGCCCCCGACCACCCCCGCGGGACCTGGGCGGTGCGGGGCACCTGCTGCTTCGACTACAAGGGCGACCCGGAGCACGGCTACTGCACCACGTGCCCGCTCAAGTGCGACGGCGAGCGCCAGCAGGACCTGTCGGAGTGGCTGCGCGACCCGGCGCTGGCCCCCTGAGCCCTCCCCCGGCGCCGCCGGTCAGCTGACCGGCACCTCCACCGGTTCGCCGAAGAACGGGGAGAAGACCACCGTCTCGGGGTCAACGTCGCCCTCCACCGTGATGACCCCCGAGACGCTCTGCCCGGGGGCGAGCGTGCGCGCACCGATCTCGTCGGCGTCCATGCCGACGGCCTCGGAGGTGCTGTGCTGGTCGCCCCGGGCGTCCACGACCCGGAAGTAGAGCGGGTTGACCTCGATGTCCTCTTGGCCGGTGTTCGTCACCGACACGTCGATGCTGGTGTAATCCCCTTCGGTATAAAGCGGCCCGGGGTCGAAGTCGGCGGGTGAGGCGGTGAGCTCGACCCGGGGCCCGGCCGCCTCGCCGCCCTCCTGCCGGGACTCGGTCTCCTGTGCCGGGGGCTGCCTGTGGGCCGCCGCGAACAGGGCGACGGTCGTGCACCCGGCGATGACGAACATCAGCAGCAGCAGGACGCCGCAGCCGATGCCGAGGATCTTCCCCCACGGGGTGGGGCTGGTCTCCGGCGGCCCGTAGCCGCCCTGGGGCGGGTAGCCCTGGCCCGCGCCGGGCTCCGGCCCGTAACCGTAGGCCTGTCCGTAACCGCCGGCCCGCCCCGGCGCGTACCCCGGCCCCTGACCCGAGGGGTAGCCGCCCGCCGCGGCGTAGCCCGGCCCCTGACCGGAGCTGAAGTCGCCCGGGGGCCCGCCGGGGGGCTGACCGCCCGCGCCGGGCGCGGGCCCGTCCGACTCCCCGTATCCGGGGGCGTAGCCCGCGTGTTCGTATCCTGCCTGACCGGGACCGTTGGGTCCCTCGGAGAGCTCGCCGGTCACCGGTTCGGGCGGCGCGCCCGTCGGGTGCCCGCCCGGGGGGACGTCTCCGGGGGCGCGCCCGACCGGGGGTTCCCCGTAGGCGTGGGCCCCCGTCGGGGGAGGGCTCTCGTGGCGGCCGCGCGGGGGCTGTCCCTCCCCGGGCGGCGCGAGCGGCTCCCGGGGGCCTCCGTCGGCTCCGCCAGGAGGCGGCGCGTCCTGGGGGCCGCGCGGGGACCCGCCTTCTCCGCCTCCCGCGGGCCGGTCCTCTCCGGACGGCGTCTCCCTGCGGGGGAAGCGGTGCGGCGGCTCCCCCGGCGGCTGCGGCCCGCCCTCGATCGGGTCACCGGCGTCGCCGGGACGCCACTCCTCCGGCGGACGGTGGTTCACCGGGTCCGGGCGCTGTCCCGACTGCTCCGGCGGCACACCCTCGGACTCCCGATCGGACACTGAGAACACCCCTCATGTCAGCGCGGTCCGCCCGCCGATTCACCGCCGTCGGGCGCCTCACGCCTGCACGGTAACCGCGGGGGCGGGCCCGCGCGTGGAGGTCACGGGGCGTTTTCGGTAAGGCCCGGGCAAAGGGCGCACGACAGGGGCCGCGGAGCCCGGTCACCGCGCTCGGCGGCGACAGGCCGACCGGCGGTCAGCGCGCTTCCCCGGTCCGCTCCCGCCGGTCCGCCCGGGCCAGCCGGGCGCGCACGGCGAGCACGAACACCGGCACGGTGAACACGGCCGCGAACAGGTTGAGGCCGCCGAAGCCCGCCTGAGCCAGCACCACACCCGACAGGGCGCCCGCCGCCGCGCCGCCCAGGTTCATCACCAGGTCGCTCACACCCTGCACGCGGGGGCGCACGTCCGCCGCCAGGGACTCCGCCAGCAGCGCCGTCCCGGACACCAGCCCGAACGACCACCCCAGCCCCAGCAGCACCAGACCGACCGTCACCCTGGCCTCATCGTGCCCGGCCGTGCCCGCCACCACCGCGGCGGCGATCAGGATCCCCTGACCGGCCAGCAGGACGGGCACCCGCCCGAACCGGTCGGTGAGCCACCCCACCACCGGCGACAGGGCGTACATGCCGGCGATGTGCAGGGAGATGGTCAGGCCGATCACGGTCAGCGCCGCTCCGTGGTGCGACATGTGCACCGGCGTCATGGTCATGACCGCGACCATCACGGTGTGGCTGGCCACGATGCCGACCACCGCGAGCAGCGCCCCCGGGCCGGCCGCGACCACCCGCAGCGCCCCGGCCACGGACAGCCGGGCTCCGGAGGGGGCCGCGCCGCCGGAGGGGCGGTCCGCGGTGGCCGCGCGGAGCGGGTCCGGGCGCAGCAGGGCGAGGATCAGCAGTCCGCCCAGGACGAACCCGGTGGTGGTGAACAGCACCGGGCCCAGCAGGGCGGGCAGGCCGAACAGGTCGGCCACGCGCGCGCCGGGGCCGGTGAGGTTGGGGCCCGCCACCGAACCGACGGTGGTCGCCCAGACCACGATCGACAGGTCCCGGCCGCGGCTGCGCTCGGAGGCCAGGTCGGCGGCGGCGTGGCGCGCCTGGAGGTTGGTGGCGGTCCCGGCGCCGACCAGAACCATGCCGACGAGGAAGAGCGCGAACGCCTCCAGCACCGTGGCGGCGATGACGACGGTGCCGCCGAGCGCGCCGAGCATCCAGCCCAGCGCGAGGCCGGGTCGGCGGCCGCGCCGGGCTGCCAGCGAGGCCAGGGGCAGGGCGAACACCGCGGCGCCCAGGGTGATCATGGTGGTGGCCATGCCGGACCAGGTGTCGGAGCCGGTGAGTTCGAGGGCGATGAGCGCGCCCACCGCGATCATCGCGCCCATGCCCACGCCCCCGACCACCTGGGCGAGCATGAGGACCAGGACGGTGCGCCGCTGGAGCCGGGCCCGTTCGGACTCGGTGAGGGCGTCCCCTGGCTGAGCGGTGTGTGTCGACACGCGTGCGTCCTCTGTTTGGTCCTACCAACGGAGGAATCCTAGCCAGAAGCGTGTTATGTCCGCCATGTCGTAAACACCGCCCCTGACGGACGCCGCTCAGTGACGTCCGTAGCGCCACCGCAGGTAGTCGTGCTCGCGCTCGACGTAGCGCATCTCCGAGTACAGGGTGTGCGGGTCGCGCGCGCTGATGACGACACCGCCCGCGGGGATCACCGGCCAGCAGGCGAACGCCCAGAAACAGCGGGTGTAGGGACCCCACAGGACCACCCACGCACCCTGCTTCTGCCACTCGATGTGTTCGGCGATCCGGCGCTGTTCCTGCTCCCCAGTCCTGTCCATGCCGATGGAGGACATACCCGGCACGGGCAGGGGTGATCAGGCCGGAACCGGCCACGGCACCAGTGACCTGCGACCCTTGCCGAACACGGGATTCGGTCTCCCGCTTCGGAGGTTTCGGCCGCACGAAAGCGGGTCCGGGAGCCGCGCGGGCGCCGCACCCCCGCTCCGAAGGCGCGTCCCGCCTGCGAGGACACCCCCATACGGAGACGGTGCCCGCGCCGACGCGGGGGGCGTCGGCGCGGGCACCGTGGGGAGTCCGGCGGGCGGGGCCGGGTCCGGCGCTCCGGCTGGGGAGGACCGGGTTCGGTCGGCCCGGGTTCAGCGCCCGGAGACCAGCGCGCTGCCCGGCACCGGCTCGGCCGGGTCCTCGCCCAGGGAGATGATCCTGTTGTCGCGGTCCACGTGCACGATGTGCTGGACGTGCTCGGCCCGCTCGGCCTCGGTGAGCTGGGCGTAGGAGATGATGATGACCAGGTCGCCCGGGCTGACCAGCCGGGCGGCGGCGCCGTTGATGCCGATGACGCCGGTACCGCGTTCGCCGGTGATCGCGTAGGTGACCAGCCGGGCGCCGTTGTCGATGTCGACGATGTGGACCTGCTCGCCGTCGACGATGTCGGCGGCGTCCATCAGGTCGGCGTCGATCGTGACCGACCCGACGTAGTGCAGGTCGGCCTGCGTGACCGTGGCGCGGTGGATCTTGCCGTTGATGAGGGTGCGCAGCACTGCTCAAGCCTCGTTTCAGGTGTCTTGCGAACTACAGGCCCAGGGGTCCCGTGTCTCTCCATGATGACCCCCTCCGGGTGCCGCTCCGGCCACCGGGGTCCGCCATCGCGTCCAACATCGCACGCCACCGGGGTGTTCCGCGTGTGGCGTGCGCCACCCGGACGCCTTCCTCCGTCCACGCGCCCCCGATTCCCCTGCGCCGACGGGGAGGCGTCTGCGGCGTTCCCGCTCACCGGCCGGGGTCGCTGGGGCACAATGGGACCGCGCGTGCCCGGACCTCCCTGAGCCCCCGGGCGGGGCACCGCGCGCGGCGCCCCGCCCCCGTGCCGGGGGGCCGCGGCCGGTGTCGGGACGAGGGGGTTGGTAGCGGTGGACCACAACGGCGGTCGGCCCACGGCGGACCCGGTGCGCCGGGCCACCATGCGCGACGTCGCGGCCCTGTCCGGGGTGAGCGTCAAGACGGTCTCGCGCGTGGTCAACGACGTCTCCACCGTCTCCGAGGAGCTGCGCGACCGCGTCATGCGGGCCGTCGCCCAGCTGGACTTCCGGCCGAACCTGGCCGCCTCCAGCCTGCGCCGCACCGACGGCGCCACCCGCCAGATCGCCCTGCTGCTGGAGAACGTGGCCAACCCCTTCTCCGCCACGCTGAGCCGGGCGGTGGAGAACGTGGCCCGCGAGCACGGCACCCTGGTCCTGTCCGGGAGCCTGGACGAGGACCCCCGGCGCGAACTGGAGCTGGTGCGGGCGGCCACCCTGCACCGGGTGGACGGCATCCTGCTGGTCCCGGCCGCGCCCGACCACGCCTACCTGCACCGCGAGATCCGCACCGGCACCCCGGTGGTGTTCGCCGACCGCCCGCCGCGCGGCCTGGACGCCGACGCGGTCATGGCCGCCAACGCCGAGGGGGCCCGCGAGGCGGTGCTGCACCTGGCCGACCACGGGCACACCGAGATCGCCTTCCTGGGCCACGATCGCGGGATCAGCACGGCGGGCGAGCGCCTGGCCGGCTACCGGACCGCCCCTGGACGAGCGGGGCCTGCCCGAGCGCCCCGGGCGCGTGGTGTGCGGCCTGGGCGGCTCCGCCGCGGCGGCGCGGGCGACCGTTGCGCTGCTGGACTCCGCGCACCCGCCCACGGCCCTGTTCACCGCCCAGAACCTGGTGACCATCGGCGCCATCCAGGCCCTCCAGGAACGCGGCCTGCACGAGCGCGTCGCGGTGGTGGGCTTCGACGACTTCCCCATGGCCGACCTGCTCACGCCCCGGGTGACCGTGATCGCCCAGGACGTGATGGGCATCGGCGCCCTGGCGGTGCGGCGGCTCTTCGCGCGCATCGCGGGCGACGACGGCCCGCCCCGCGAGGAGCGGGTGCCCACCGCGCTCGTCGTGCGCGGGTCCGGGGAGATCCCCCCGCCGGCCCCGCGTTGACAGCCCTCCCGGGCCCGTACTCGGGCTCGGGCTCGGGCTCGGGAGGAGCGGACCCGGACGTGCCCGGAGCGGCGACCGGACGGGGCCGCCGGGACGACCCTGCTCCCGGGGGCGCCGCCGACGGCCCGTCGCGCCGCCGGGGGCCAGGCCGCCGCAGGCCGGAACCCCCGGTCACACCGGTGACGGTCCGGTCGGCGCGTCAGGTGAGCGAGGAGTAGGCCACCACCCCGCGCCGCACCAGGTCACCGGCCTTGCGCGCGGTGGTGCGCACCTCGGCGTCGCCGCTGGCCCCGGCGATCTGGCCGAGCATGTCCACCAGCATCTTGGCGGTGCGCACGAAGTCACCGGCGGGCATGTCCGCCTGGCGCAGGATGGCGTCCAGCCGGTCGCCGCCCGCCCACCGGTGCGCCGTCCACACGAAGCCCAGGTCGGGCTGGCGCAGGAACGACACCCGGTGCCGGGACTCGACCTCGGACAGCTCGCCCCACAGGCGCACCATCTCCGCGAGCGTCTCGTCCACCCGCCCGCCGGGCAGACGCGGGTAGGCGTCGTCGCCCCGGCGCGCCTCGTAGACCAGCGAGGCGGCGCAGGCGGCCAGCTCGACCGGGGTCAGCCCCTTCCACAGGCCGCGGCGCAGGCACTCGGCCACGAGCAGGTCCAGTTCGGAGTAGACCTTGGCCAGCCGCGACCCGTCGTCGGAGACGCTGTCCTCCTCCAGGTACCCCAGGTCGTCCAGCACCCCGCACACGCGGTCGAAGGTGCGGGAGATGACGTGCGAGCGCCCCTCCACCCGGCGGCGCAGGCCGTCGGTCTCCCGGCGCAGGCGGAAGTAGCGTTCGGCCCAGCGGGCGTGGTCCTCGCGGTCGGCGCACCCGTGGCAGGGGTGCTGGCGCATCTCCCCGCGCAGGCGCAGCACCTCGGAGTCCTCCCCCGCGTCGCGCGAGCCCCGCTCGTAGACGGGGTCGGTGCCGCGCTCCTTGAGCTTGTTGCGCAGCGTGGAGGCCAGGTCCTGGCGCGAGCGCGGCGACTTGGCCGAGAACGACTTGGGCACGCGGATGCGCCCGGAGGGGTGCACCGGCACGGTGAAGTCGCTGGCGTTGACCCGCTTGACCTGCTTGTCCACGGTGAGCACCAGGGGCGCGGGCAGGTCGTGGCGCAGCCCCGGGTCCAGCACGACCGCGTGTCCGGAGTAGCGGCCCGAGGGGATGCGGATGATGTCGCCGGTGCGCAGCTTCTCCAGGCTCTCCAGGGCCTCGTCGCGGCGCCGGGCCGAACGGTTCTTGGAGAGCATGGACTCGCGGTCGCTCAGGGCGCGGCGCAGCGCGGCGTACTCCATGAAGTCGCCCAGGTGGCACTCGGCCGCCTGGGCGTAGCCCTCCAGGGCCTCCTCGCTCTTGCGCAGCTGTTTGACCAGGCCCACGACGGCGCGGTCGGCCTGGAACTGGGCGAAGGACGCCTCCAGCATGTTGCGGCTGCGCTGACGGCCGACCTGGCCGACCAGGTTCACCGCCATGTTGTAGGAGGGCTGGAAGCTGGAGTTGAGGGGGTAGGTGCGGGTGCCCGCGAGGCTGGCCACCGACTCGGGGTCGGTCCCGGCCTGCCACACGACCACCGCGTGGCCCTCCACGTCGATGCCGCGCCGCCCTGCGCGTCCGGTGAGCTGCGTGTACTCGCCGGGGGTGAGCTGGGCGTGGGTCTCGCCGTTCCACTTGTCGAGTTTTTCGATGACCACCGTGCGCGCGGGCATGTTGATGCCCAGGGCCAGGGTCTCGGTGGCGAACACCGCGCGGATGAGGCCGCGCGAGAACAGGTGCTCGACGATCTCCTTGAAGGTGGGCAGCATCCCGGCGTGGTGGGAGGAGATGCCCGCCTCCAGGGCGCGCAGCCACTGCTCGAAGCCGAGCACGGCCAGGTCGGCGGGCGGGATGTCGGCGCACCGCGTCTCGGCGTACTCGCGGATCTCGTCGGCCTCCTCCGGGGTGGTGAGCACCAGCCCGGCCGCCAGGCACTGGCGGACGGCGTCGTCGCACCCCGCCCGGCTGAAGATGAAGGTGATCGCGGGCAGCAGGCCGTCGTCGTCCAGCTCCTCGATGATGGTGGGCCGTGAGGGCGGCGCGAACCGCGAGCGCGGCCGCACGTTGCCGCGGGCCCGCGACTGCGGGTGGCGGCGCCGGTTGGCGAGCTGGGTGATGCGCGAGTCCTCCTCGGCGAACCGGGTCAGCCGGGGGTTGATCCGCAGCTTCTGCCCGCCGACCTCGATCTCGCGGGGCTGCCAGCCCTGGCGGCGGCGCTCACGCCTGCGCTTCTTGGCGCGCCCGGTGGAGCCCTCCCGCTCCTCCCCGTCCCCGGACCCGGGGCCGGTGTCCTCCTCCATGTCCACGAACAGGTCGTGGACGCGGTTGCCGACCATCACGTGCTGCCACAGCGGCACGGGCCGCTTCTCGTCGACGATGACGGTGGTGTCGCCGCGCACCTGCTGGAGCCACTCGCCGAACTCCTCGGCGTTGCTGACGGTGGCCGAGAGGGCGACCATGCGCACCGACTCGGGCAGGTGGATGATCACCTCCTCCCAGACCGCGCCGCGGAAGCGGTCGGCGAGGTAGTGCACCTCGTCCATCACCACGTAGGCCAGTCCGCCGAGGGTGGACGAGCCCTCGTAGAGCATGTTGCGCAGCACCTCGGTGGTCATGACCACCACGGGCGCCTCGCCGTTGACGCTGTTGTCACCGGTGAGCAGGCCGACCTGGTCGGCGCCGTAGCGCTTGACGAGGTCGTTGTACTTCTGGTTGGACAGCGCCTTGATGGGCGTGGTGTAGAAGCACTTGGTGCCCTCGCCCAGGGCCAGGTGTACGGCGAACTCGCCGACCACGGTCTTGCCGGAGCCGGTCGGCGCGGCCACCAGCACCCCGTGGCCGTTCTCCAGCGCCTTGCAGGCCCGGATCTGGAAGGGGTCGAACTCGAACCCGTAGAGGCCCTGGAAGGCCTCGATGGCGGCGCTGGAGGACCCCTGGCGCCGACGGAAGGCGGCGTACCGCTCAGCGTGACTACTCATATGGCCTCCAGCCTATGAGGTCAGCTCCAACATCTCGACCGCTTTGGGGGTCACCTCGCAGACCAGTGGCGGTTCCCCGACGCGTTCACCGTCGGCGTAGGCGACGCCCGCCGCGCCGCGGATGGTGACGGTGCGCCCGCGTTCGACCACCACCTCGTCGAGGCCGGTGTGGCTGCCGTTGAAGACGCGGGGGAACACGCTCAGGAAGCGGCCGATCGGGGCCTGGCGGACGAAGACCACGTCGAGGAGGCCGTCGTCGGGGACGGCGTCGGGGCACACGTGCATGCCGCCGCCGTAGGCGCTGGTGTTGCCAACCGCGACGAGCATCCCGGGTTCGGCGATGCGGCGCCCGTCCACCTCGATGTCGTAGTCGATGGGGTGGAAGGAGCGCAGCTCGGCCAGGATTCCGGCCACGTACCCCGCGCGGCCGATCCGGTGGCGGAACCCGTTGACGCGCTCATTGACCCGGGCGTCGAAGCCGCAGGCCAGGACGCTGAGGAAGTAGCGCTGCGTGCCGTCGGCCAGGGTCAGGCGCACGGCGTCCGCGGGGCGGGTGCGCCCCCGCAGGACCGCCTCGGCCACGTCCCTGGCCGACCCTCTCGGGCGGCCGAAGGCGCGGGCGATGTCGTTGCCGGTCCCGGTGGGGACCACGGCCAGGGGGACCCCGGTGCCCACCACCGCCTGCAGGGCCTGGTGGACGAGCCCGTCCCCGCCCACGGCCACGAGCGCGTCGGGGCGGTCGGAGGCGGCCAGGCGGGCCATGCGGCGGCTGTCGGCGGCCGAGCGGCCGGTGTAGACGTGCACTCTGGCTCCCGCCTCGCGCAGCGCCTCCTTGAGGCGTACCGCGACGACGGCCGCGCGGCGCCGCCCGGAGTTGGGGTTGACCAGGAGGGCGATGTGTGGGGGCATGGGAGTCCTAGCGGGAACGGGGGCGCGGGGTGCGCCGGAGCGCGCCGTGCCCGGTGCGCTCGTCTCCCGTCGGCCACGGGGGCGGGAACGGCGCACGGCGGTGTGGCTACGGGCTTCCCGAACCGGACCGCGGGCCCGGCCGGGGTACCTGATGGGTCACACTACCCACACCGGCCCCGCCGCCGCACCAGCCGGCCACCAGGTTTCTGGCGGCCCCGTGCGGCGCCCCGCCGCTCCCGCCGAAGGCCCCGGATTTCGGTCATCCCGGATCACGCCCCCGCGCATCCCCGAAGGAAGGGCCCGCGAGGCGGCCTCAGCTCCCGGCGGTGTGGGGCCGCGCGGTGCCGTACTCCTCGGCGGTCATGATCCTGCCCTCCAGCGTCGGCTGCGCGACCGGCTGCCGGGGCTGGGGCTGCGCGGCGGCCCGCTCCGGCTCGGCGGGCCGCGCGCCGTCGGCGTCGTCGTGCATGCCCTTGGTCTCGGCCTTGAGGATGCGGGCGCTGCGGCCCAGGGAGCGCGCCAGGTCCGGGAGCTTCTTGGCTCCGAACAGCAGTAGCGCGATGACCAGGAGGATCAGGATCTCACGTGCCCCGAAACCCATCGTTCTCACTTCCTTCTTCCGCGGCGTGCCCCGTGGCACGGCCTCCTCGGCTCGGGTGCCCGGTCCCCCCGGGTCCACGGCCGCTCAACACAACGATGAACCACGCGTGCGGCGCTTGTCATCCGGGGGGCTGGAAACGGTACCCCATGCCGGGCTCGGTGATGAGGAACCGCGGCGCCTTGGGGTCGGGTTCGAGCTTCTTGCGCAGCTGGGAGACGTACAGGCGCAGGTAACCGGTGTCGGTGACGTGCTCGGACCCCCACACGTCCGCCAGCAGCCTCTGGCGTGTGACGAGCTTCCCGGCGTGGCGCATGAGGATCTCCAGGATGCGCCACTCGGTGGGGGTCAGCCGCACGCCCTCCGCGCCCGAACCGCCCTCGCGGGTCACGGTCCTGGCCGACAGGTCCACGGTCAGCTCCCCCAGCCTGACGAGCGGTTCGGCGTCGCCGCACGCGCCCCGGCGGGTCAGGGCCCGCACCCGCGCCAGGAACTCGTCGATGGCGAAGGGCTTGGTGACGTAGTCGTCGGCGCCCGCGTCGAGCGCCTGGACCTTGTCCACGGAGTCGGTGCGCCCGGAGACGACGAGGATCGGGGCGCTGGTCCAGCCGCGCAGCCCCTCGATGACCTCCACCCCGTCCAGGTGCGGCATGCCCAGGTCGATCACGTACAGGTCCGGGCGCTGGTCGACGGCGGCGTTGAGGGCGTCGGCGCCGTTGGTGGCGACCACGATGTCGTAGCCGCGGGCGCGCAGGGTCACCCTGAGGGCGCGCAGGATCTGCGGGTCGTCGTCGGCGACGAGGATCCTCACGCGTCCTCCCCAGGGCCGGGGCGCTCGGCCAGGGGCAGGGAGATGACCATGGTCAGCCCGCCGCCGGGGGTGTCCTCGGCGGTGAGCCGCCCGCCCATCCCCTCCACGAACCCCCGGGACAGCGCCAGCCCCAGGCCCAGGCCCGTGGTGTTGTCGGTGTCGCCCAGCCGCTGGAAGGGGACGAAGAGCTGGTCGAGGCGGTCCGGGGAGACGCCCGGGCCGTGGTCGATCACCCGGATCTGGGCGGCGGCGCCGAAGGCGCTGGTGGCCACGCGGGCCCCGCGCCCCGGCGGGGAGAAGCGCACGGCGTTGGCCAGGAGGTTGACGATGGCCCGCTGGAGCAGCCCGGCGTCGGCGCGCACGGCGGGCAGGTCGGGGTCCAGTTCCAGGTCCACGTCGGCGGGGCCCAGGCCCAGCTCGTCCAGCGCGGGCAGGATCACCTCGTCCACGTCGGTGTCGTGGGCGGAGACCGCCAGCACGCCCGCCTGGAGTCTGCTGACGTCCAGCAGGTCGGTGACCAGGGCGGTGAGCGTGGCCAGGCTCTCCTCGGCCGTGGCGAGCAGTTCGTCGCGGTCGCCGGGCGACCAGTCCACCCCGGACAGGCGCAGGCTGCTGACCGCGGTGGTCACGGCGGCCAGCGGACGGCGCAGGTCGTGGCTGACCGCGGAGAGCAGGGCACTCCTGACCTGGTCGTTCTCGGCGAGCGGGCCCACCTCGCTGGCGGTGGCGCGCAGGTCCTGGTGTTCGAGGGCCGCGTCGATCTGGGTGGCGATCACCTCCAGGAGCCGCCGTTCGGAGGCGCCGAGCTCGGCGCCGTGGAGTTCGAGGCTGGCGCGCTCGCCCACGGCCACGACCGTGGGTTCGGCACCGGGCGGGGCCTCGCCCGCGGAGCTGAGGACCGCACCGTCCGAGCGCAGCCGCACCGCGTCCAGGGCGAAGGCCTCGCGGGTGCGGCCGACCAGGGCCCTGAGGGCGTCCTGGCCGCGCAGGACGCTGCCCGCGACGGTGGCGAGCAGCTCGAACTCGGCCCCGGCCCGCTGGGCGGCGCGGGTGCGGCGCGCGGCCTGGTCGACGACGTAGCTGACCAGGACCGCGTTGAGGGCGTACAGGACCAGGGCGCCCAGGTGGACGGGGTGGTCGATCCTGATCTGCAGCACCGGTTCGATGAACAGCAGGTCCAGCGTCACGGCCGACATCACGGCGGTGTAGAGCGCGGGCCAGATGCCGCCGACCAGCGCCACGACCACCACCAGCAGCTGGTAGGTCAGCACGTCCGCGACCAGCGCCTCCGGGCTGCGCTCGGCCGCCAGCATCCAGGTCAGGAGCGGTCCCGCCACGAGCGAGAGCGCGAACCCCGCCAGGCGGCGCCGCAGGCTGAGCGCCCCGCCCAGGCGCGGCAGGGCCGGACCCCTGGCGGCCGCGGCGTGGTTGACCATGTGCACGTCGATGGGGCCCGACTCGCGGATGACGGTCGCGCCGACCCCGGGTCCGGTGAGCGCGGTGAGGAGGCGGCCGCGGCGGCTGATGCCGATGACCAGCTGCGTGGCGTTGACCGCGCGGGCGAACTCCACCAGCGAGCGGGGGATGTCGTCGCCGACCACCTGGTGGAAGGTGCCCCCCAGCCGCTCGGTCAGGACGCGCTGGGCGGCGAGAGCCTCGGGACGGGCGTCGCGCAGGCCCTCCTGGCCGCTGACGTGCAGGGCCAGGAGTTCGCCGCTGCCCGAGCGGGCGGCGATGCGCGCGCCCCGGCGCAGCAGCGTCTCCCCCTCGGGGCCGCCGGTGAGGGCGACCACGACGCGCTCGCGCGCCTCCCAGGTGCTGTCGATGCGGTGTTCGGCCCGGTAGTCCATCAGCGCGCTGTCGACCTCGTCGGCCAGCCAGAGCAGGGCCAGTTCGCGCAGCGCGGTGAGGTTGCCCAGGCGGAAGTAGTTCGACAGGGCGGCGTCGATGCGCTCGGCAGGGTAGACCCGGCCCGCCGCGAGCCGGTCGCGCAGGGCCTGGGGCGCGAGGTCGACCAGCTCGATCTGGTCGGCCGCGCGCAGCACCCGGTCCGGGACGGTCTCGCGCTGGGGCGCCCCGGTGATGCGCTGGACCACGTCGTTGAGGGACTCGATGTGCTGGATGTTGACGGTGGTGATGACGTCCACGCCCGCGGCGCACAGCCGCGCCACGTCCTCCCAGCGCTTGCCGTGGCGCGCGCCGGGGGCGTTGGTGTGGGCGAACTCGTCGACCAGGGCGACCTGCGGCCGCCTGGCCAGGACGGCGTCCAGGTCCATCTCCGTCAGGCCCACGCCCCGGTGGGAGACCGCCGTGCGGGGGACGGTCTCCATCCCGTCGAGCAGGGCGGCGACGGCCTCGCGGCCGTGGGTCTCCACGATGGCGACCACCACGTCGCGGCCCTCGTCGCGCAGGCGCCTGCCCTCCTCCAGCATGGTGTGGGTCTTGCCCACTCCCGGGGCCGCCCCGAGGAAGACCCGCAGCCGTCCCCGCCTCATCAGCTTCCCCACCGGTCGAGCGCGATGTTCAACTCCAGGACGTTGACCCTCTCCTCGCCGAGGAATCCCAGGTCCCGGCCCTCGATACTACGCCCGACCAGGGCCCGCAGCTCCCCCTCGGGCAGGCCGCGCGCCTCGGCCACCCGCGGCACCTGGAGCAGGGCGTACTCGGGGCTGATGTGGGGGTCCAGACCCGAGGCGGACGCGGTCAGGGCGTCCATTGGGACGCGGTCGGGATCCACTCCCTCGAAGGCGGTGACCGCCTCCCGGCGCTCCTCGACCGCCGCGACGAGCCCGGGGTTCTCCGGGCCCAGGTTGCTGCCGCCGGAGGCCCCGGCGTCGTGGCCGTCCCCGGCGGCCGAGGGCCGGGACTGGAACCACTCGGGCAGGGGACGGCCGTCGGAGCCGGTGAAGGACTGGCCGATCAGCGCGGACCCCACGACCGTCCCGTCCGGCGCGCGCAGCAGCGAGCCGTCGGCGCGGGCGGGCATGAGGGTCTGGGCCAGGAGCGTGGCGGCCAGCGGGTAGGCCAGGCCGAGCACGAGGGTCAGGACCAGCACCGCACGGAGGGCGGCGCCGAACTGGCGCAGGATGGCGCGTGTGGAGCTCATGGTGGGTGTTGCCTCCCGTGGGAGCGCGTCAGAATCCGGGGAGGAGGCTGACGACGCGGTCGATCAGTGCGATGCCGGCGAAGGGGGCGACCACGCCGCCCAGGCCGTAGAGGAGCAGGTTGCGGCTCAGGACGCGGGACGCGCTCAGCGGCCGGTGGCGCACGCCGCGCAGGGCGAGCGGGATCAGGACGACGATGACGAGCGCGTTGAACACGACCGCGGACATGACGGCCGAGGCCGGAGAACCCAGCCCCATCACGTTGAGCGCGGCCAGGCCGGGGAAGGCGCCCGCGAACAGCGCGGGGATGACGGCGAAGTACTTGGCGACGTCGTTGGCGATGGAGAAGGTGGTCAGGGCGCCGCGGGTCATGAGCAGCTGCTTGCCGATCCGCACGACGTCGATGAGCTTGGTCGGGTCCGAGTCCAGGTCGACCATGTTCCCGGCCTCCTTGGCGGCGGAGGTGCCGGTGTTCATCGCTACGCCCACGTCCGCCTGGGCCAGGGCCGGGGCGTCGTTGGTGCCGTCGCCGGTCATCGCGACGAGGGCGCCGCCCTCCTGCTCGCGGCGGATGAGGGCGAGCTTGTCCTCGGGGGTGGCCTCGGCGAGGAAGTCGTCCACCCCGGCCTCGGCGGCGATCACCCGGGCCGTCAGCGGGTTGTCGCCGGTGACCATGACGGTGCGGATGCCCATCGCCCCGAGTTCGGCGAACCGTTCGGCGATGCCCTCCTTGACCGCGTCCTTGAGGTGGACCACCCCGAGGACGCGGGCCCCTCCCCCGGGTTCGCGCACGGCGACGGCCAGCGGGGTGCCCCCGCCCTGCGAGACGTCGACGACCAGCGCCTCCAGGTCGGTGCGCACCACGGCGCCGACCGGGCCCTCCTCACCGACCCACGCGGTGACCGCCGAGGCGGCCCCCTTGCGGATGCGGGTGCCGTCGGGCAGGTCCAGGCCGCTCATCCGCGTCCGGGCGGTGAAGGGCACGACCTCGCCCCGGGCCGCCGGGCCGACGTCGGCCCCCCGCGCGGCGGCCAGCTCCACGACGGAGGTGCCCTCGGGCGTGGGGTCGGCCAGGGAGGACAGGGCGGCGGCGCGGACCAGGTCCGCCTCGGGCACGCCCTCCAGTGGCAGGAACGCGCTCGCCCTGCGGTTGCCGTGGGTGATGGTGCCGGTCTTGTCGAGCAACAGGGTGCTCACGTCCCCGGCGGCCTCCACGGCCCGGCCGGACACGGCCAGGACGTTGCGGCGCACGAGCCGGTCCATTCCGGCGATGCCCACGGCCGAGAGCAGGGCGCCGATGGTGGTGGGGACGAGGCACACCAGGAGGGCGACCAGGACGGGCACGCTCACCGGCGCGCCCACGTGGGCGGCGATCGGGCTCAGGGTGAGCGCGACGACCACGAAGACGACCGACAGGCTCGCCAGCAGGATGTTGAGCGCGATCTCGTTGGGGGTGCGCTGGCGCGAGGCGCCCTCGACCAGGGAGATCATCCGGTCCACGAAGGTCTCCCCCGGCCGGGAGGTGACGCGCACCACGATCCGGTCCGAGAGCACCCGGGTGCCGCCGGTCACGGCGCTGCGGTCGCCGCCGGACTCGCGGACCACGGGGGCCGACTCGCCGGTGATCGCCGACTCGTCCACCGAGGCGATGCCCCAGACGACGTCGCCGTCACCGGGGACGAGTCCACCGGCCGAGACCACCACGACGTCGCCGGGGGCCAGCTCGGAGGAGGCGACCGGGTCCGTCACCGCGTGCTCGGCGGAGGGGTCGGCCGCGGGGTCGTAGGCGCGGACCCGGTTGGCCGTGGTGCTGGTGCGCGTGCGGCGCAGGCTGTCGGCCTGGGCCTTGCCGCGCCCCTCGGCCACCGACTCGGCCACGTTCGCGAACAGGACCGTCAGCCACAGCCAGACGGCGATGGCAGCGGTGAACCCGACCGGGACCGGGGAGCCGCCGGAGGGCTCGGGACCGCCGAGGAAGGGCTCGGCGACCGCCAGGACGGTGGTGAGCGCCGCGCCCGCCTCGACGACGAACATGACGGGGTTGTGCCGCATCGACCTGGGGTCGAGCTTGCGCAGCGCGCCGGGCAGGGCCGCGGCGAGCTGGCGGGGGCCGAAGGCCCGCCGGGCGTTCCTCGGGGCGGGACCGTCGCCGGTCGGCCGGTCGGTGTCGGGGGCGTGCGTTGTCAGGGACACGGTGCTCACAGTCCTTCCGCCAGGGGGCCCAGCGCGAGAACGGGGAAGTAGGTCAGGGCGGTCACCAGGACGGTGACGCCCACGAGCAGGCCGACGAACTGCGGCCGGTGGGTGGGCAGGGTCCCCGGTGTGGCGGACACCCTGTCCTGGGCGGCGAGGGAGCCCGCCAGGGCCAGGACGAACACGACGGGTACGAACCGGCCCAACAGCATGGCCACGCCCAGGGCGGTGTTGAACCAGGGGGTGTCGGCGGTCAGCCCCGCGAAGGCGGAGCCGTTGTTGTTGGAGGCCGACGTGAACGCGTACAGCACCTCCGAGAGCCCGTGCGGTCCGGTGTTGAGGAGGGAGGTGGCCACGACGTCGGCGCGCACGGCGGGGACGGCGAAGCTCAGCGCCGTACCGGCCAGCACCAGGGTCGGGGTGACCAGGATGTACAGGCTGGCGAGCTTGATCTCCCGCGGCCCGAGCTTCTTGCCCAGGTACTCGGGGGTGCGCCCGACCAGCAGGCCGCCGACGAACACCGCCAGGACGGCCAGCACGAGCATCCCGTACAGGCCCGAGCCCACACCGCCCGGCGCGACCTCGCCGAGCATCATGTTGACCATGGGCATCATGCCGCCCAGCGCGGTGTAGGAGTCGAACATCGAGTTCACCGCTCCGGTCGAGGTCAGCGTGCTCGCCGACCCGAACAGGGTGGAGGCGTACACGCCGAACCGCTGCTCCTTGCCCTCCCAGGCGCCCCCGGCCGCCTCGGGCGCCGTGCCCGCGCCGTGGGCCTCCAGGAGGGTGAGCGCGGTCAGGGAGGCGGTGAACAGGACGGCCATGGCGGCGAGGATCGCGTAGCCCTGCCGGTGGCTGTCCACCATCCGCCCGAAGGCGCGCGGAAGGGTGAACGGGATGATCACCATGAGCAGGACCTGGAACAGGCTGGTCCAGGGCGCCGGGTTCTCGAAGGGGTGCGCCGAGTTGGCGTTGAAGAACCCGCCGCCGTTGGTGCCCAGGATCTTGATGGCCTCCTGGGAGGCCACCGGGCCGCCGGGGACGGTCTGGGTGGCGCCGGTGAGGGTGGTGGCCTCGGTGAAGCCGTTGAGGTTCTGCACCACGCCGCCCGCGACGAGCACCAGTGCGGCCAGCAGGGAGACGGGGAGCAGGAGACGCAGCGTGCCGCGGGTCAGGTCCACCCAGAAGTTGCCGATCGTGCCCGAGCGGCGGCGGGCGAAGCCCCGGACGAGGGCGACGGCGACGGCGATCCCCGTGCTCGCCGACACGAAGTTCTGGACGGCGAGCCCGGCGAACTGGACGGTGTAGCCCAGGGTCAGCTCCGGCGAGTAGGACTGCCAGTTGGTGTTGGTCACGAACGAGGCGGCCGTGTTGAAGGCCAGCCCCTCGGGGACCGGCGGCAGGCCCAGCGCGTGGGGCAGGACGTGCTGGAGGCGCTGGAGCAGGTAGAGCAGGACCAGGCCCACCGCCGAGAAGGCGAGCACGGCGCGCAGGTAGGCGGGCCAGGACTGCTCGGAGCGGGGATCCACGCCGACCAGGCGGTAGAACCCGCGCTCGATCCGCAGGTCCTTGGGCGAGGTGAAGACCCGGGCCGTGTAGTCGCCCACCGGGCGGTACAGCAGGGCCAGGATCAGGGCGAGGGCGGCGACGGGCAGGGCCGCGAGGAGCACCGTCATCAGAACCGCTCCGGTCTGACGAGGGCGCACACGAGGTAGGCGATCGCGGCCACCGCGAGCGCGGCGGCCAGGAGGTCGAGGACGATCACAGCTTCTCGACCCCCCGGCCGATTACGCCCACGAGCGCGAACACGGCGAGGGCGCCGAGGAGGTAGACGGCGTCGAGCACGGTGGAACTCCAGGGAAGGCGCGGACGGGTGCGTCCTCCAGGGCGGAGGACGCGGGTCCCGAAGGACCCGAACCCATGCAAGTCCCCGCGAAAGCGGACGGAGCGCGTCCTAACGGTTTCCATGCGGGCGAGGCGCGAACGCTAACGGAGTCCCTACGCCTCGGCGTCCCGGGGTGGTGAGCGCCGGGGTGGTGAGGCCGGGAGGGGCGGGGTGGGGCGCGGCGGGAGGGACCGGAGTGGATCGGATCGGGAGGAGGTCGGGGTGGGGTGGGCCGGGGTGGGTTGGGTCGGGGTGGGGTGGGCCGGGGTGGGTTGGGTCGGGGTGGGTCGGTGGTGCCCGGGTTTTCTAGAGGCGGCTGGTTTTTCCACATGTGGGGATTGGGGGTGGTCGTGGGTGGCGTGGTGATGGTTTCCTGGAAATAGGGGGGATCCCACCCACGGAGGTTTTGGTGTGCCCTTAAGCGCCCTGTGCTCACGGGGGTAATGAATTGGAGGGTAGGGAGGGGCCGTCTTCAGGGCCCCTCCCTACGCCATTCCTGTCGGGGGTTTCTGGCGGCAACGAAAGCGCGCCAGCTGCCGCGAAGTGGAATGGCCTGCGGAAAACGGTGCGCGTTGGGCGGGGGTGCGGCTGGCCGACGAACAGCGGCACCAAAGGCGGGAGCGACCACCGGAGGGCGACCAACGCCCAGGGTGTAGAGATGGTCGGGCTCTGCTGCGTCGGCACCAACGGCAAGCAGGCCCTCCAGCCTCGGGCAACGACCCCGGCCCCCGTGGTCAGCGCGGGCGACGATCGCGCCAAGGCTAAGGTGACATTCTGGGCCACATTTTCGGACGCCTTTTGAGTCCGGTCTAATTGTGGCAGAAGAAGCAAAATCAGTCTCCGGAAAGAAAGTCAGCCATTGATGCTGTGAATAGTGGAGAAATGGCGGGCACTGGCCTATAATAAGAAGCATGGAGATGACGACCGCAGCGCCCGAGGCGGACCCCGGGGAATGTTCCCCGGCCGTGGCCGCGCTGGCCGGTGCGCGCGAGATCATCCACCAGGCGTTGAACGCCGAGGTGCCACCCGGGGCCGACGAGGCCGCCGCTGAGGAGATCGCGGCGCTGTGGGCTCAGCTGGACCAGATCCGGTATCAGGCGTTGGCACAGATGGCGCGTTTGTACGCACGTGGTGAGGTCGCCCGCTACAGCGGCTACTCCACGCTGGACAAGTGGATCACCCACCACTGCAAGGTCCCCACCGCTCAGGCCAAGGACCTGGCTCGTTTGGCCCAGCACGTGCAGGAGGAGACACTGCCCGCCACTGCCCAAGCAGTAGCTGAGGGCAGGGTGGTGTTGGGTGAGGCGGTCGCGATCGCCAAGGCCACTGACAAGGCCGTCCAGACCCGCGATGAGGACCGCTTTCCCGATGAGGTGGAGTATCGGCACGGGTTTGAGTCCGCCCTGGTGGCCGCGAAGGCGGAGCGGCCCGCGTTGTCGGTCAACCAGCTCCAGTCGGTGGCCCGCCAGGTCGCCTACCGTTTGGACCCCCACCGCCTGGACCGCGACCACGAGGCCGCCCATGCCGTCCGCGGGCTGACGGTGCATGACACGTTCCAGGGCAGCTACCAACTCCAGGCCTGGGGTGGGTCTGGGGATGCGTTGATCGTGCGCGCGGCCATCGACACCTTCGACGTTTCGCACTCGGATGAGGACACCCGGTCCCGGTCCCAGCGCGAGCATGACGCGCTCATCGCGGCGCTGCGTTTTGCCACCACCCACACCGGATGCGCCAACGCTCCGGCTCCATTGGCGCAGATCCGCATCGTCGTGCCCGTGCAGACCTACCTGGACGCCCAAGGCCAAGAGGTTCCCGCGTTGGACGAGCACGGTCGGGTGATCCCAGCCGGTGTGGTCCACGAACTGGCCGCCGATTCTGAGGTGGTGCGGATGCTCACCGCACCCCCCACCGGACAGGTGCTGGACGTGGGCCACAGCCGCCGCCTGGCCTCAACCCGCCAACGCACCGCCGCCTTCCACGGACACGCCACCTGCGCCCACCCGGGCGGATGCGAAGTGCCAGTCGCCCTCTGCCAAGCCGACCACGTGCAGTCGTTCTCCCGAGGCGGACGCACCGTGGTCGCCAATCTCCAACCGTTGTGCGGGCCGCACAACCGGGCCAAGTACCAACGCGAACTGCGCACACACCACCAAGGACGGCGGCGGGGACGGGGAGGAGACCACCCACCCGGCGGGGAGCCGGATCCACCACCCCGGGAATGACCTCCGGGCACGCCGAACCCCGGCATGCCCGCGCCCGACAGGAGGCCCGGGCCTCGCGCCCACCGTGGTCGCTGCCACCGTCGCCCGCCCCCACCCCGGGGGCCGGTACCGCTGCCCGAGGCCCGACAGCCCCGCTGCCTTTGGCGCCAACGCAGCAAAGCCCCACCACCCCCGAACACCAACCGTTGATCACCCTCCCGCACCACTACGCGGCAGCAGGCGCCGCCACTACCGCCACCACCCGCAACCAGGTCGTTGATCGGCGCCCCAGACACCCGCCGCCCTCGCTGCCAACGCAGCAAAGCCCCACCACCCCCGAACACCAACCGTTGATCACCCTCCCGCACCACTACGCGGCAGCTGGCGCCACCGCCGGAGCGAGCAACCACACGCGCACAGTAAGCGTTGACCGCCTGCCTCATGCCCGCGATCGCTCCGGGGCGCTCCCCACAATGACCTAGTAGCCGTTCTCCTCGCACCAGTCCGCGATCAGCGATACCGCCTCCTGCGGCTGGTCGGAGTTGTCGTTGTAGATCTGGAGCACCTCCTCGTCGATCGCGGGCGCCGCCGCCACCGCCATCAGGGCGAGCCGCTCCCCGCTCTCCGCGATCTGGACGGCGCCGTCCTCCCGGGCCTGGGCCGCTTCGACGGCTCTGCCGCAGACGTCGGCCGTGGCGTCCGCCTCGGAACCGGCCGCGGCGGACGCGAAGGGCGAGGGGGAAGGGAAAGAGGAAGGAGACGGGGACGGCGTCACCGCCTCCACAGCCGAGGGCGACGGGGAAGAGGAAGGAGCGGCGCCGTCGTCAGCACCTCCGTCGGCACCCGCGCACGCCGTCACCGCCGCGAGCAGGAGGACCGCGATAAGGAATCGCACCATCACGCACCTTCGGGGTCGGGAGGACCGTCCGGGCACGGCTCGCCGAATGCCGTGACCGTGCGCGTCGGGTCGGGTCGGGTCGGGTCGGCCACAGGATGGGGACAAGGTTAGGCCCGCCCCACCGTCAGCGCACCCCCTGGCCGCTTCCGGCCAAGGGCTACGGCAGCGAAGCGGGGGCGGGGTGGGGTGCGGCGGGGCAACGCTGCGGCAGGGCAGCCGTGTTGCGGCCCGCCCCAAACGACATCGGCCGGGCCACAGCCGCTCAGTCCTGCCACGGATCTGCCACAGCCCGGCCACGGCGTGGCCCACCGTGGACCTGCGGGACCCGCCGGTCTCACAGGCGCCATCGCCGGGCACCGTTCGCACACTCCCGGCCACACTGCGCACGGGCGCGTTTGCGGACGCCCCCAAAGCCCTCCCCCGGAATCCGGGCCCGGTCCTCGCGGAACCGGCGCGCACCGCGTCCGCGTTGGGCGGGCGACACCAGCGCACCGGCCATCCGCGCGCCGGGGCGCACACGACGCCTCCCGGAAGGAAACCATGGTCTTCAAACGCCTGCTCGCCGCCTTCGGTGACGACGGACCCACCGTCGACACCGTCCTGCCGCACCCCCACACCCGCCCCGGGGACCTGTTGGAGGGCAGCGTCGAGCTCACGGGCGGCGGGAGCCGCACCGAGATCGCCGAGATCGTCCTCGTGCTGGTCGCCCGGACCGAGGACGAGGAGGGGGAGGCCACCGGCGGCGCGGAGTGCACCCGCGTCCCCGTGGCGGCGGGCGTGAGCCTGGACGCCGGGGAGCACCTGTCGATCCCCTTCAGCCACCCCGTCCCCTGGCAGGCGCCCCTCACCGAGGCCGGGGGCTCGCCGCTGCCCGGCGTCCTGGCGGGGCTGCGCACCGAGGTGATCGTCGACGGGGACGCGGACAAGGGCGACCTCGACCGCGTCCACGTCCACCCGCTGCCGATCCAGGACCGCGTGCTGGAGGCGATGCTGCGGCTGGGGGCCGTGTTCGCCGGAGTGCGGGTGGAGGGCTGGCCGGCGCCCGGGCCCCACGAGGAGTCCGCGTTCCTCCAGACCCTGGTGTTCCACCCCGCCGAGCACCACGCGCACGAGGTGGGTGAGGTGGAGGTCCTCTTCGCCGCCGACCCGGCGGGCGTCGGGGTGGGCTTCGTCTTCGACCGCCACGCCGAGGGGTTCTCGGAGGGAGGCGCCCCCAGCTGGTTCCGGGCCGAGCACTCCGAGGCCGACCACACCGACTGGGCGCGGGCGGTGGACGAGTGGATCGGGCAGGCGCTGTACCGGCGCCGCGGGTTCTCCGGGCACGAGGGGGAGTACGGGGAGCAGGGGGGCGGCGGCGTGCTCGGCGCCGTCGGCGGGGTCGCTCTCGGTGTCGCGGGCGGCCTCGCGGCGGGTTACGTGGCGGCCGAGGTCGTGGACGAGATCGGCGACGCGTTCGAGGGCGAGGAGGAGCCCGAGGAGGTGGAAGAGGAGGAGTAGCAACCGGAGGGGGACCGGAGGAGGGGCGGACCTGCGGAGCGCAGGCCGCCGGGCGGAGAACCGCTCCGAGGCCGGGTCAGGCTCCGGCTCCGGGTCTTGCTCCGGCCGGGCACCCGTCCCACTCCGCGTGCTCCGGGCGCCGCCAGCACGGCGGCGCCCGGAGCGCTGGCGGGCCGTTCCTACCCGGAGGCCCCCGCGTCGCCCTGCCCGGCCTCCTCGCGCTGGCGGCGGTGGTACTCCTCCATCGCCTTGGGCGTGTTCAGCGGCGAGGGGACCCAGGCCACCTCGGTGTCGACCTCGCCGCGCTGGATGCGGCGCTCCTCCTCGGTGAGGTACTCCTCGGGGATGTCGAACTCGCCGTCACGGGCGCCCAGGACGAAGGCCTCCCACTCGGCGGGGGTGAAGAACAGGGTGCCCTTCTCGGGGGACTTGCCGTCGCGCACCGCGCGGAAGCCGTCGTCGAAGGTGGCGACCTCGACCACGGCCTCGGACTCCTCCTTGGACAGGGAGGACCGCATCCAGACCGCGTCGGTGGTGTCGTGCCACTTCTCGTTGCCCATGGCCTCGGGCGGGAGCTCCCGCCCGGTCCGCTCGCTCATCGCACTTCCTCTTCCCAGCAACCGGCGTCGGCCGGGGTGCCCGGGCCGACGGGACAGCGCCGCGGCCTGTCCCACCGCCCGACCCTAGCGTGTGCCGGAGGGGCTCAGGAGCGCCTTCCGCTCTCCTCGCCCACGTCGGGACCGTCGAGCGGCGAGGGGGTCTCGTCCAGCTCGGAGGGCGTCTCGTCGAGTTCGGAGATCTGGTCGTCGTCCAGGCCGGCGTAGGGGTCGTCGCGCTTCCTGCGCCGGTCGTTGAGGAAGGCGAACAGCTCGGCCACCTCGAAGAGGACGACGAGCGGAACGGCCAGCGCGAGCATGGAGATCGGCTCGGCCGGGGTGATGACGGCCGCGATCACGAACACCGCGAAGATGATGACGCGGCGCCACTTGGCGATGGCCGCGTGCGGCAGGATCCCGATGATGTTGAGCAGCGCCACCAGAAGCGGCAGCACGAAGCCCAGGCCGAACATGCCCATCATGATGAGCATGTAGTTGAGGTACTCGCTGATGGTGAGGAAGGGATCGGCGTCCTCGGGCAGGAACCCGAAGAGCATCGTCAGCGCGTACGAGGTGATGAAGTACGCCAGGGTCGCGCCCACCGCGAACAGGACCGCGGCCAGGGGAGCGAAGACGTAGGCGTAGCGCTTCTCCCGACCGTGCAGGGCCGGGGCGACGAAGGCCCACAGCTGGTACAGCCAGAACGGCGCGGAGACGAGCGCGCCCACGAAGAGCCAGATCTTCATGGAGACGAAGAAGGCGTCGAAGGGCCCGGTGACGATGAGCGAGCAGTCGTCGGGACCGTTCACCTGGGACACCGGCAGGGAGCAGTAGGGCTCCACCAGGAAGTCCCACACCCAGTCGTCGGTCAGGACGCCGACCACCGTGCCCAGGGCGAGGGCGATCATCGCCTTCACCAGGCGGTTGCGCAGCTCGCGCAGGTGGTCCATGAGCGGCATCCGGGCCTCGGGGTTGGTGGCCCGGCTTCGTGCCCTCATCGTGCGGTCACTCTCTCGTCGTCTGCTCCGGCCCCGTGCCGCTCGGCGTCGGGGCCCTGGACTCCGGGGCGGGGCGGAGCCCGCGCGCGCGTCGCTCCACGGCCTCCGGGAAGCTAGTTGCCGTAGGTGCGGTGCGTGGTCTCACCGGACTCGTCGACGATGCGCTGGCCGGGGGGCAGCTGCGGGTAGCCCTGCTGCTGGGGCTGCTGCGGCTGCGGGTAGCCCTGCTGCTGGTAACCCTGCTGGGGCTGGCCCGGCGCGTTCTGCTGGGGGGCCTGCTGCTGGTGGGTCTGGGCGCGGGTGTCCGCGTTGTCCTCGGACTCGTTGTTGTCGTCGTCGACCAGGCCCTTGCTCTCGGCCTTGAGGATGCGCGCGCTGCGCCCCAGGGAGCGGGCCAGGTCCGGGAGCTTCTTGGCTCCGAAGAGCAGGATCGCCAGGACGATGAGGATGGCGATGGTAGGTCCGTTGAACGGTCCCATGGTTCTACCTCTCTGTGGGGCGCGACCAAGCGCCTTCGATGGTACGCGCATTCGGACGCGGGGCCATCACGGCCCCGCGCCGCCGCGGCCGACGCGCTCACGCAGGTCAGCGTTGCTCGCCCGGTACTCGTCCGACGCCCGTGCCACCGCCAGGGACAGCACCCCCGCCGCGCGGCGTGCGCGCAGCGCCAGGGCTCCGATGGCGACGAGTCCGGCCGCGACCACACCGAACAGGACAGCGAGGACTATCACGCTGCAACCTTATCCTTTCCGGACCGACCTGTCCCTTGCCCCGGGGTGAACGTCTGGGCCTCACTCGGACGACGAAGTGGTCTCGACCAATTTCGCGGAGGTTTGGGACGTCCGGTAGTGCTCCAGCGCACGGCGGGCCTCGGCCCGGGCCTCCTCGGCGAGCGCCACAGGAGACACCACGCGCCCCTGCTGCCCCAGACGCAGCGCCAGCCGCACCACCCAGGCCGGAGCGGGAGTGCGCAGAGTGGCGCGGACCCCTCCCCCGGGCAGTTCGGTCACCGACTCGCACACGTAGTCCTCGGTCACCCAGCGGGCCGCGGGCTCCAGGTCCAGGACGACCAGGGCGTCGCGCTCCGAGCGCTGGAGGACGCCCCCGGACAGGTCGCGGCGGCCCACCCCCGCGGGCACCTCGGCGGCGAAGGGCAGCACCGTCAGTTCCAGGACCCGGTCCAGGCGGAACAGGCGCACGTCCCGGCGCAGGTGGCAGTAGCCCTCCAGGAAGGGGTAGCCGTCCTGGACCACCAGCCCCATGGGGTCCACGTCGCGCTCGGTGACCTGGTCCAGGTAGCCCGACAGGTAGCGCAGGTGCAGGCGCTGGCCCGCCTCCAGCGCGTCGGCGCAGCGGCGCTGGGTCTGGGCGACCTGCTCGTCGCCCTCCACGCGCACCTGGACCGAGTCGGCCAGCGAGCCCACGGCGGCCCCCGCGGCGGCGCGCAGCTTCTCGCCCACCCGCTTGAGGGCGCCGGTCTCCAGGCCCTCGGTCTCGGGCAGCGCCTCCAGCAGGGACAGGCCCACGACCAGGCTGGCCGCCTCGTCGGCGGTCAGGCGCAGCGGCTGGGCGAGGGTGTCGGCGTTGGCGATGATGATCTCGCCGGTCTCCCTGGCCGCGTCGAGGTCGACGTCGATGAGGTCGCCGGGGGTGTAGCCGGGCAGGCCGCACATCCACAGCAGGCTGAGGTCGGCGACCACCTGCTTCTCGCTGAGCCCGAAGTGGCGGGCCACCTCGGGCACGCGCACGTCGCGACCCAGGGCGTAGGGGACGAGCATCAGCAGGCGGCGCAGCTGGTCGGCGGAGCGGGGACCGCGGACGGGGGCCTCGGTCTCCTCCACCGTGCCGGGACCGTCCGCGGCCTCGGCGGCGGGGGCCGTCTCGGCGGTGGCCGTCAGGTGGGCGGCCATGGCCTCACGGGCGCCCACGGGTTCGACGACGACCGCGTTGGAGCCGAAGTAGGCCACGCGCCGCACCAGGTCGGGGGTGTCGGTGTAGGGCAGGGTGAGCGTGTCCCAGCCGACGCCGGAGCTGTCGCGCTCGCCGGGCACCACGCGCAGGGCGCTGCGGCGCAGGGCGTGCGCGGAGTCGGTGCGCACCCGCAGGACGGCGGTGCGCTCGGACTCGGCGCTGTGGCCCGCGACCACCGAGCGCAGGTCCACACCCTCGGGGACGACGACGTCGGGGCCGCCGCGCAGGATGGTCACCTCACCGCGGATGCGGCCCAGACGGAAGACGCGGCGGGCGTCGCGCAGGCGGTCGTGACCGACCACGTACCAGTGTCCGCGCAGGTTGACGATGCCCCAGGGTTCGACCTCGCGGGTCTCGGCCTCGGTCTGGCCGGGCTTGCGGTAGGCGAAGGAGACGGGGCGCCGGTCGCGCACGGCCTGCCAGACCGGGCCGAAGGAGGGCTCGTCGGTGCGCATGGCGGGCGTGAGTCCGGGGGCGGCCTCGCTGTCGACGGGGACCCCGGCGGAGCGCAGCTTGAACAGGGCGTTGGCGGCGGCCTCGCCGAGGGAGGCGTGCCGCCAGGCGCGGGCGGCCAGGCCCAGGACGAGGGCCTCGTCGGGCAGGAGTTCGATCTCGGGCAGCTCGTAGTCGGAGCGGGAGATGCGGTAGCCCTCCTCGCCGCTGATGGCGTCGCCGGTGCCCACCTGGATGGGGATGCCGCTGTCGCGCAGTTCGCGCTTGTCGCGCTCGAACATGCGCTTGAAGGCGGACTCGGTCTCGGCCTCGGCGTAGCCGTGCACCGTCTTCCTGATCTCCTGAGCGGTCAGGTGGCGGCGCGTGGACAACAGACAGATGACCAGGTTCAGCTGTCGTTCCGTCTTCCTGCGCGACATCGTCCGCACCCTTCTCGCCCGTGGTGGATGGACCGGCGGCGGCTGACGCTGGCGCGTCGCCCGGGCACCGGTTCAGCAACGACGGTACCGTGCCTTGCATGATCCGGTGGCGCCGTGGTGAAGTCCGTCAGATCCTCCCCTCCTGGCCGGGGGTCGTGCTGTGCGCGGTGGCGCTGGAGCCCGTGGCCGAAGCGGACCGCAGAGGCCGCGGGGCCGCGGGAGCGGGCGGAGAGGTGACGTGCCGCGCGCTGGCCTACACCGACCTGGTGGGCGCGCCCGAGGCGGGCGACACCGTGCTGCTCAACACCGGCGCCCTGGACCTGGGGCTGGGGACGGGCGGGTACGCGCTGGTGGTGGCCGTGCCCGACCGGCTGCCCCCTGACCCCCGCGGGCCCGGCCACCTGGTCAAGGCCCGTTACACGCCGTTGCAGGCCACCGTGCTGGGCGCCGACGAGCAGGGCTCGCCCCACCACGAGGTGCTGCGCTCGGCCGAGGGTGTGGAGGGCATGCCGGTGGTGGTGGCCGACCTGCACTCGGCGCTGCCCGCCGTGGTGGCGGGGGTGCGCGCGCACCGGCCGGGGGCGCGGATCGTCCACGTGATGCTGGACGGGGGCGCGCTGCCCGCGGCGTTCTCGCGGCTGGTGGGCGCGCTGCGCGAGGAGGGTCTGCTGGCGGGGTGCGTGACCACGGGGCAGTCCTTCGGCGGTGACCTGGAGGCGGTGACCGTGCATTCGGGGCTGCTGGCTGCCCGGCACGTGCTGGGTGCGGACGTGGCGGTGGTGTGCCAGGGTCCGGGCAACCTGGGCACCGGGACGCCGTGGGGGTTCTCGGGAGTCTCGTGCGGTGAGGCGGTGAACGCGGCGGCGGTGCTGGGCGGGCGTCCGGTGGCGTCGCTGCGGGTGAGCGAGGCCGACGCGCGCGAGCGGCACCGGGGGGTGTCGCACCACAGCCTGACCGCCTACGGGCGGGTGGCGCTGGCGCGGGCGGAGGTGGTGGTGCCGCTGCTGCCGGGGGTGTTCGGCGAGCGCGTGCGCGTCCAGGCCGGGGCTCTGGGCGAGCGGCACACCCTGGTGGAGGTGGGTGTGGACGGGCTGGAGGAGGCGGTGCGGACGCTTCCGGTGAAGGTGTCGACGATGGGCCGTGGCCTGGAGGAGGACCGCGCGGCCTTCCTGAGCGCCGCGGCGGCGGGCCGCCACGCGGCCGCGCTGCTGTAGGCGCGGGTCAGGGGCGGCGCGGGCGGGTTGTCCACAGGCTCCGGAACGGTCTGGTTCGAGCTGGGTCCGGGCTTCTACCCTGGTTAAAGGGGGCGCTCGCGCCCCGCCCGCCCCGTGCTGCCCGGCCTTCGACAGACCCGGCCCGGCCCAACGCGCCGGGCTCCGGGCCCTCGCCGCGCCCCGCCAAAGCGCCGGGGTCCGCACCCCCGGCTTCTGCGCCTCCCGCCCCGGGTTGCGGGTTACGGGTTACGGGTTGCAGTGCGTCCCGCCCCGAACTCCGGCTTCCGGGCCTCCCGCCTCAGGCGCCTGGTCCCGGCGCGCCCCGCCCCAAACCGCGGGTTCCAGGCTCCGGGTCACGGGCACCGCGCCTCCCACTCCGAACTCCGGGCTCCTGGTTCCGGCACGTCCCGCCCCGGGTTATGGGCTCCGGGCTCCGGCGCGTCCCACCCAGAACCGCGGGCTCCGAGGCACGGCGGGCCCCACCCCAAGTCACGGGTTCCCGGCCGCCCCGCTCCTCAGCGCTGGTCGGCCGGACCGGGGTCGCCCGCCATGATCCCGGGCGCGAGGTCCGTACCGTCCCCCGCCTGCGCCTCCGGGGTCTGGGGCTCCGGCCCCCGCGTGTCGGGAACCCCTGCCTGCGGCGCCTGCGCCTCCGGGACGCGCCCCTCAGAAACCCGCTGCTCGGACCCCCGGGCCTCCGGAACCTCCGCCCCGGCCTCCCCGGCCGCACCCGAAGTCCCCGACGCGTCCGGTGCCCCCGACACGTTCGCCCCGGAAGCCCCCTCCTCCGGGGCCGGAGCCCGCGACCGCGCGCCGCCCTCCCCCGCCCCCGGGACCCCGGGCTCCGCGGCCCGTGCCTCCGGCGCGGTCCGGGCGGCGGGCACGACCCTGTTCGGTCCGCTCGGCGCCTGTCCGGGCAGGGGCGCCCGCCGGGTGCCCTCCAGCATGTGCTGGGAGGGGGCCTCGAAGAAGGTCCCGGGCCGGAACATCGCCAACGAGGTCGGCCGGGCGCGCACCCCCTCGTCCACCCGCAGCACCTCGGGCACGAACACGGCCCCGTCCCCGCAGGTGATCCCCCACTCCCGCCCCCGGCCGGTCGCGACCACCTGCCCGGGCGCCCCGCCGGCGACCCCGCCCACCAGGCGTCCCGAGCACAGCGTGATCCGGGCGCTGCCGAACATCGCGAACGCCCCCGGGTAGGGCTCGGCCAGCGCGCGCACCATCCGGTCCACGTCGCTTCCGGAGGCGGTGAGGTCGAGGTGGCCGTCGCTGGGGCGCCGGCGCGGCCACACCGACGCGTGGCCGCTCTGCGGCCGCCGGGGCGCGGTGCCCTCCAGCAGGCCCTCCATGTGGCGCACGAGCAGTTCCGCCTGGAGGAGCCCCACGCGTTCGTACAGACCGGCGGCGGTGGCGTCCGGGGCCACGTCGAACCAGGCCTGGTCGACGATGTCGCCGCTGTGCTCCTCCCCTTCGATGTGGAAGAGGGTCACGGCGCTGGAGCGCATGTCGCGCAGGATCGTCCACGGGATGGGCGCCCGGCCCCGGCCGACGGGCAGCGGCGCCGGGTGCAGCCCGACCCCGCCCAGAGCCAGGGAGGACAGGACCTCCTCCGGGACGGTTCCCGACCAGCCCGCGACGACCATCAGGTCGATGCCGTGGAAGGTGAGGGCCTCGCGCACCTCGCCCGAGTCGAGGGCGGCGCGCAGGTGCGGCAGACCGAGCCGGTCGGCGAGGGCCCCGTAGTCGTGGTAGCCGGAGCAGTGGGCCAACTCGGCGGGGTGGGACACCACCAGACCGGGCGGGAAGCCTCGGGCGCACAGCTCCTCCAGCGCCGGAACACCGAGGCCCAGCCCGGAGGCGTAGCAGTAGCGCCGACGGTCTGACATGAGCTCCCCCCTCGCCCGTCCACCGATGGATTCGACTCTACGCACCGGCCGGGGAAGGGCAGTGGAACGCGGTACCTGGGCGTGTCCGCCCAGGCGGGACCGGGCCGGACACGCGGACGCCCCCGCGGGTTCCCTCCCCGCGGGGGCGTCCGGTGTCGGCTCTCCGGGTGTGCGCGCCCGGCTGCGCCGGGGACCGCTCCCCGGCCCCGGGCGTGCACGGGACCGCGCCGGGAGGGCTACTCCCCGCCCTCCTCGGGCGCGGGGGACTCCTCCGGTGCGGCCTCCTCGCCGCCGGCGCCCTCGCCCTCTGCGGGCTCGGGGGCCGGGGGGTTGTCGTAGGCGCCCAGGATGTCGATGACGAAGACCAGCGTCCCGGCGGGGGCTCCCCCGGACTCCTCCTCGGTCTCGCCGTAGGCCATGTCGCCGGGCACGACCAGCATCAGGCGGCTGCCGACCGGCTGGCCGACGATGCCCTCGTCCCAGCCCTCGATGACCGCGCCCGCGCCGATCGTGGTGTCGAAGGGGTCGCCGCCGCGGCTCCAGGTGGAGTCGAACACCGGGTGTTCGCCGTTGTCGTCGGCCTCCCAGCGCACACCGCTGTACTGGACGATGACCTGCTGGCCCTCCTCGACCTCGGCGCCGTCGCCCT
The DNA here is from genome assembly GCF_000092985.1 of Nocardiopsis dassonvillei subsp. dassonvillei DSM 43111. Taxonomy (GTDB): domain Bacteria; phylum Actinomycetota; class Actinomycetes; order Streptosporangiales; family Streptosporangiaceae; genus Nocardiopsis; species Nocardiopsis dassonvillei. The sequence goes on along the minus strand of NC_014210.1, from coordinate 1,837,258 downwards.
CGATGAGCGGGACGACCTCCAGGTTCTCGGGGGGATCGGTGTCGGGGACCTCGATGGTGGGCTCGCTGTGGCCCTCCTGGGTCACCGTGGGCAGGCCGTCGCCGCCGTCGGTGACCTGCTGGCCCTCCACGACCGAACCCTTGTTGAAGCGGTCCATCAGGTCGATGACCAGGACGCTCGCGCCCTCCTGGACGGGCTGTCCCGACATCTCGGCCTGCTGGCGCTCCTGCTCGGTCAGGGGCGGGAAGACGTACACGGCCCGGCTGCCGACCGGCTGGCTGACCAGCACGTCGCTGATCTCCGCGGGCATCTGCTCCATGCGGATCAGGTCCGGGGCGCCGGTCTCGTAGCTGGACTGCCCCTCGACGGGCGCGCCCTCGCCGGGGCCGGTCCACTGGAACTGGACGACGTTGGCGATCAGGAGGTCGTCGGCGCGCACCAGCTCGTTCTCGCCCGGGCCCTCGTCGACGACGCCCGCGATCTGCTCGGTGGGGGGCTCCTCGTCGGGGAAGGCGACCTCCGGTTCCTCACCGACCTCGCCGGTGACTTCGGGAAGCCGCGGGTCGAGCTGGTCCTCCCCCATACGCATGAAGGCGGGAGTACGCCACTCTTCGGGGATGTTTCCGCAGCTTGAGACCGCCAGGGCGATCGCGGTCAGCGGCACCGCGAGGGCGGCAGCACGTCGGTGCATGGGTCACAACCTCTGATTTCCGGCTTGGGACAGAGTCACACTACCGAAAAGAGGGGCCGTAACCATCCCCTGGAACGCCACGAACGCCGGAGCCCCGCCGCGGACGGCCTTCGACCGCCGGACGGGGCTCCGGGAGCAGGGGACCGGAAGTCCTACATACCGGCGATGAGCTTCTCCACCCGCTCGTCCACCGACTTGAAGGGGTCCTTGCACAGCACCGTGCGCTGGGCCTGGTCGTTGAGCTTGAGGTGCACCCAGTCCACCGTGAAGTCGCGGCGCTGCTCCTGGGCGCGCCGGATGAACTCGCCGCGCAGCCGGGCCCGCGTGGTCTGCGGCGGCACCGACTTGGCCTCGAAGATCTTGAGGTCGCCGACCACCCGTTCCATCTGGCCGCGGCCCTGGAGCAGGTAGAACAGTCCCCGGTCGCGGTGGATGTCGTGGTAGGTCAGGTCGAGCTGGGCCACCCGCGGCGAGGACAGGGACAGGTCGTGCTTGTCGCGGTAGCGCTCCAGCAGCAGGTACTTGGCCACCCAGTCGATCTCGCGGGAGACGGTCTCCAGGTTCTGGGTCTCGACCGCCTCCAGGGTGCGCTGCCACAGCTCCAGGACGCGCTTGCCGGTGGCGTCGGTGCCGTGCCGGTCGACGTAGCTCTGCACCTTGTCCAGGTACTCGCGCTGGATCTCCAGCGCGCTGGCCTCGCGCCCGTTGGCCAGGCGTACCTTGCGGCGGCCGGTCATGTCGTGGCTGACCTCGCGGATGGCCCGGATCGGGTTCTCCAGCGTGTAGTCGCGCATGACCACCCCGGCCTCGATCATGCGCAGCACCAGGTCGGTGGAGCCCAGCTTGAGCAGGTTGGTGGTCTCGCTCATGTTGGAGTCGCCGACGATGACGTGCAGGCGCCGGAAGCGCTCGGCGTCCGCGTGCGGCTCGTCGCGGGTGTTGATGATGGGGCGCGAGCGGGTGGTGGCCGAGGAGACGCCCTCCCAGATGTGCTCGGCGCGCTGGCTGACGCAGAACAGGGCGCCGCGGGGGGTCTGGAGCACCTTTCCGGCGCCGCAGATGATCTGGCGGGTGACCAGGAAGGGGATGAGCACGTCGGCCAGGCGTCCGAACTCGCCGTGCCGTCCCACGAGGTAGTTCTCGTGGCAGCCGTAGGAGTTGCCCGCCGAGTCGGTGTTGTTCTTGAACAGGTAGATGTCCCCGGCGATGCCCTCCTCGTGCAGGCGCTGCTCGGCGTCGACCTGCAGCCCCTCCAGGATGCGCTCGCCGGCCTTGTCGTGGGCCACCAGGTCCACGAGACTGTCGCACTCGGGGGTGGCGTACTCGGGGTGGCTGCCCACGTCCAGGTACAGGCGGGCGCCGTTGCGCAGGAACACGTTGCTGCTGCGCCCCCAGGAGACCACCCTGCGGAAGAGGTAGCGGGCGACCTCGTCCGGGGACAGGCGGCGCTGTCCACGGAAGGTGCACGTGACCCCGTACTCGTTCTCCAGCCCGAAGATCCGTCGTTCCACGCGGCCTCACCAACTTCCCGTCACCGGGGTGTGGACGACGGGGCCGCGCCGTCCACACCCGCCCGGCCGGTGCGGCGCCTCGGGAGCGCCGCACCGTGAATCATCGTTTCCAGGTCACTCGTCGGTCCCGCCCGTGGTGGTGCTTCCGGTGGTTCCGGTGCTTGCGGTGCCGCCTCCGGCCGTCCTGCCCTCCGCGATGAGGTCGGTCAGGCGCTGGCCGTGGATGCGGCGGAACTTGCGGTGCTCCCTGGACCGCTCCAGGACCGCGACCTCCAGGTTGGTGGCCTCCAGTTCGCGCTCCTCGCCGTTCTCCCTGGCCAGGGCGTGGGTGGCCGCGTTGAGGGCGGCGCTGAGGGGGGCGTCGGCGGCGAAGCGGTCCTTGAGCACGCCGGACACGTGCTCGGAGGAGCCCCCCACGGCCACGAAGCCCTGCTCGTCCACGATGGAGCCGTCGAAGGTGATGCGGTAGATCTCGTCGTCGGCCGCGGTGTCGCCGACCTCGGCGACGACGATCTCCACCTCCCAGGGCTTGAGGCTCTCGCTGAACACGGTGCCCAGGGTCTGGGCGTAGATGTTGGCGAGCTGGCGCCCGCTGACGTCGCGGCGGTCGTACTGGTATCCGCGCACGTCGGCGAAGCGCACGCCCATCAGGCGCAGGTTCTCGAACTCGGGGTAGCGGCCGACGGCGGCGAAGCCGATCCGGTCGTAGAGCTCGCTGATCTTGTGCAGGGTGCGGGACATGTTGTCCGCCACCAGGAGGATCCCGCCCTCGTACTGCAGGACGACGGCGCTGCGGCCGCGCGCGATGCCCTTGCGCGCGTAGTCCGCCTTGTCCTTCATCTGCTGTTCGGGGGCGACGTAGAACGGCATCGACACCGCGGATCGTTTCCTTACCTAGTCGGGAGATGTCTGGTGTGGGACGGGGCCGGTTCAGCCCAGCGTGGCCGTGGGGCCGTCGGGGTCGGCCGCGCGTCCCTGGACCACCTCGGTCGCCAGGCGGGCCACGTCCTCGGCGGGCAGACGGCGGTGGCCGTCCTCGGTGACGACGTCGACGAGGGGGAAGATCTTGCGGTGCAGGTCGGGGCCACCGGTGGCGGAGTCGTCGTCGGCGGCGTCGTAGAGGGCCTCCAGGGCGACCTTGGCGGCGCCGGTCTGGTCGAGGTCATCGCGGTAGAGCTTCTTGATCGCGCCCCTGGCGAAGACCGATCCGGAGCCGATGGAGTGGTAGCGCTGCTCCTCGTAGCGGCCGCCGGTGGCGTCGTAGCTGAACACGCGGCCCTGTCCGGTGTTCTCGTCGTAGCCGACCAGCAGCGGGACGACGACGAAGCCCTGCATGGCCAGGCCGAGGTTGCCGCGCACCATCTGCGCGAGCTTGTTGGCCTTACCCTCCAGGGAGAGCGAGCGGCCCTCCATCTTCTCGTAGTGCTCCAGCTCGACCTGGTAGAGGCGGGCCAGCTCGATGCCGAATCCGGCCGAACCCGCGATGGCCACGGCGGAGTACTCGTCGGTGCGGAAGACCTTCTCCATGTCGCGGTTGGCGATGATGTTGCCCTGCGTGGCCCTGCGGTCGCCCGCCAGGAGCACGCCGCCGGGGAAGGTCAGTGCGACGATGGTCGTGGCGTCGGGGGTGAGGTGCTCGGTCCCGCCGCCCGGGGGCAGCTTGTGTCCGGGCAGCATCTCGGGGCGGACCGAACTGAGAAACTCGGTGAAGGACGAGGTTCCCGCACTCATGAAAGCGGCGGGCAACCGTCCGCCCTCGAACCCTTCGAACACGCGACTCCCTCCACGCGCGCCCCACCCCGTCATGGGGGCGGGTGGGGCGCCTGTTGTCCTTGTTGTCTGCGGTGGCTGTGCGCCGACCGTTGGAACTGACCCTAGTCCTGTGCGCGGCGGGGCTGGCGGCGCTGGAGTGCGCTGTCAGCGAACCGCCGCGGGTCGGCTACTGGCCGCCCTTCTGCACGAACTGTCGGACGAAGTCCTCGGCGTTGCTCTCCAGCACGTCGTCGATCTCGTCGAGGATGTCGTCGACGTCCTCGTCCAACTGGTCCTTGCGCTCCTGAACGTCCGCCGAGGCCTCGGTCTCCTCGACCTCCTCGTCGCGGCGCGAGGCGTGCTTCTGGCCGCCCGTGTCCTTCGTCGCCATAGCCTGTTACCTCCCGTTCGGGCTCCCCGTTCGGGGCTCTTGCCCTTATCTTGGCCCAACACCGGGCGCCTCAACCCCCTTCCCGGGGCCCGATACTCGCTAGTTACCTCGGATCGTCCCATGTGCGCGCGCACGTGCTCGTACGCGTGTGCGCCGCGTCCCGGGCGTGTCACGGACGACGCCGCACGGCGTCGGCGGGGCCGCCGGACCCGCTCCTCCTCAGGCCCGGAGCGGAGCGGGTCCGTCCGCGCGGAGGACACGGAGGGCACGGAAGAACCCGCTCCCGCCCTCCGCCCGTCCCCTCGGGATCCCACGCCGCGCCGCCCGGGAAGGGCCGCCACAGGTACGGCTGTTCGCTACGCGCACGGGAGTTACCCGCGGGTCACCGCCCTGACCTTCGGGGTTACTCCTACGTGTCCGCGCGGTCACGAATGGCACTCGGTTCCGATGGCCGCATCCGGCCACGAGACACCCCTTGCCAACACCGCGTTTCCGTGTTGCGGAAGCGATACGGCAGAGAAGCACAAGGTCAGACACACCATCACCATGCGTCACATATTGCAATTCATATGGTCATCCGATGGCCCAATCATCCCTGGAAAGACAGACCCTCGCATCCGCTCTTCCGCTATCCAGGTTGTGCACTTATGGTGTGTGTCCGTTTACCGATTGTCCTGGAGACAGGGCTCTCGGTGGACGCATCGTGGGGTCGGGCCCCCTGCACGGCCCCACCGGAGTCCGACGTCCTCGCCGGCGGGCGTCGGGCCCCGAACCCCCGTCAGTTCCCCGAGGAGAGTAGGGATCTATGCGACCCTCCCCCGCTATCTCCGCTATCGGCACCGGCGCACTCGCGTTCGGTCTGGCGTTCTCCGTGACGCCGGGCGCCAGTGCGGCGACCGTACCGGCCGAGCCAGCGAGCGAGGCCCAGACGATGATGGAAGCGCTGCAGAGAGACCTCGGCCTCACCCCGCTCGGGGCCGAGGAGCTGCTCTCGGCGCAGGAAGAGGCGATCGAGACCGACGCCGAGGCCACCGAGGCCGCGGGAGCGTCCTACGGCGGCTCCCTGTTCGACACCGAGACCCTCCAGCTCACCGTGCTGGTGACCGACGCCTCGGCCGTCGAGGCGGTGGAGGCCACCGGCGCCGAGGCCACCGTGGTCTCACACGGCACCGAGGGCCTGGCCGAGGTGGTCGACGCGCTCGACGAGACCGGCGGCCGGGAAGGGGTCGTCGGCTGGTACCCGGATGTGGAGAGCGACACCGTCGTGGTCCAGGTCGCCGAGGGCGCCAGCGCCGACGGCCTCATCGAGGCCGCGGGCGTGGACCCCTCCGCCGTCCGGGTGGAGGAGACCAGCGAGACGCCGCGCCTGTACGCCGACATCGTCGGCGGCGAGGCGTACTACATGGGCGGCGGACGCTGCTCGGTCGGGTTCGCCGTGACCGACGGTTCCGGCGCGGGCGGCTTCGTGACGGCGGGCCACTGCGGCACCGTCGGCACCGGCGCCGAGAGCTCCGACGGCAGCGGATCCGGAACCTTCCAGGAGTCCGTCTTCCCGGGCAGCGACGGCGCCTTCGTCGCGGCCACCTCCAACTGGAACGTGACCAACCTGGTCAGCCGGTACGACTCCGGCAGCCCCCAGGCGGTGTCGGGTTCCAGCCAGGCCCCGGAGGGCTCGGCGGTGTGCCGCTCCGGCTCCACCACCGGCTGGCACTGCGGGACCATCGAGGCCCGCGGCCAGACGGTGAGCTACCCGCAGGGCACGGTCCAGGACCTGACCCGGACGGACGTGTGCGCCGAGCCCGGTGACTCCGGCGGCTCGTTCATCGCCGGTTCGCAGGCCCAGGGCGTCACCTCCGGCGGCTCGGGCAACTGCACTTCCGGCGGCACGACCTACTACCAGGAGGTCACTCCCCTGCTGAGCAGCTGGGGGCTGTCCCTGGTGACCGGGTAACGCTCCGGTAGCGCCCACGGCGCCCCCGTCCACGGCAGTGGACGGGGGCGCCTTTTCTCATGGGGACACCCCTCGTGGGGACACCCCTCGTGGGGGCGCCTCACGTGGGGGCGCCTCACGTGGCGGCATCTATCGTGGGCGCGCCCCGTATTCGTGCGCGCGCGTCCACGACCGCCCTTTCCCGGATTCGCGCGAGCCCTCGGGCCGTGCCGCACGAGCGCGGACCCGCCCTTCTCCGGGAGCACGCGCGAGGCCGCTCACACCATCGCGGCGGCGCGGCGCGGACACCACTCCGGGGGCACGCGCGGGAGCCTCAGGCGCCCCGCAAGCCCCCTGCGTGTCCGGGTTCGGCCACGGGCGCGTCCACCCTCCCCCGGGGCCGCATCTGGCCGAAAGGCCCCGGAGGGCCACCCTTGACCTTTGGAGTTACACCCCTGTAGCCGTGGTGTTACGGATGGCACCCGGTACCGGCGTCCGCATCCGGCCACGAAGCACTCCTTGACACGACGACCCCGCTTCACTCCGTCACCGGACGAACGCGAGGATCGCAAGGTCGCACGCAGAGCGACTACGCGTAGCCATCGCGAAACGAAGGGTCATGGGACAATCCCTCATCCTTCTGAATGAATACACACCACACGGGTCTTTGCAGCGTCAAAGTGTGCACTTATGTTGGTGATCGTTTACCGGACGTCTCGGTGAATTTCGGGAATCGGATCAACTTCGATCCCCGAAAGGGGCTTTTCGCTCCTACAGGAACGCGAAGCCCTGAATCCCCCGTCTATCCCCCTTGGAGAGTAGGGACCCCCATGAGACCCTCCAGCATCATCTCCGCCGTGGGCACAGGAGCCCTGGCCTTCGGCATGGCACTGGCCATGGCCCCCGGAGCCCTCGCGGCGCCGGCCCCCGTCCCCCAGACCCCCGTCGCCGACGACAGCGCCGCCAGCATGACCGAGGCGCTCAAGCGCGACCTCGACCTCACATCGGCCGAGGCCGAGGAGCTGCTCTCGGCGCAGGAAGCCGCCATCGAGACCGACGCCGAGGCCACCGAGGCCGCGGGCGAGGCCTACGGCGGTTCCCTGTTCGACACCGAGACCCTCGAACTCACCGTGCTGGTCACCGACGCCTCCGCCGTCGAGGCGGTCGAGGCCACCGGAGCCCAGGCCACCGTCGTCTCCCACGGCACCGAGGGCCTGACCGAGGTCGTCGAGGACCTCAACGGCGCCGAGGTTCCCGAGAGCGTCCTCGGCTGGTACCCGGACGTGGAGAGCGACACCGTCGTGGTCGAGGTGCTGGAGGGCTCCGACGCCGACGTCGCCGCCCTGCTCGCCGACGCCGGTGTGGACTCCTCCTCGGTCCGGGTGGAGGAGACCGAGGAGGCCCCGCAGGTCTACGCCGACATCATCGGCGGCCTGGCCTACTACATGGGCGGCCGCTGCTCCGTCGGCTTCGCCGCGACCAACAGCGCCGGTCAGCCCGGTTTCGTCACCGCCGGCCACTGCGGCACCGTCGGCACCGGCGTGACCATCGGCAACGGCACCGGCACCTTCCAGAACTCGGTCTTCCCCGGCAACGACGCCGCCTTCGTCCGCGGTACCTCCAACTTCACCCTGACCAACCTGGTCTCGCGCTACAACTCCGGCGGCTACCAGTCGGTGACCGGTACCAGCCAGGCCCCGGCCGGCTCGGCCGTGTGCCGCTCCGGCTCCACCACCGGCTGGCACTGCGGCACCATCCAGGCCCGCAACCAGACCGTGCGCTACCCGCAGGGCACCGTCTACTCGCTCACCCGTACCAACGTGTGCGCCGAGCCCGGTGACTCCGGCGGTTCGTTCATCTCCGGCTCGCAGGCCCAGGGCGTCACCTCCGGCGGCTCCGGCAACTGCTCCGTCGGCGGCACGACCTACTACCAGGAGGTCACCCCGATGATCAACTCCTGGGGCGTCAGGATCCGCACCAGCTGACACACCCTCCAGCACGTCCCCCGTCCGCGCGCAGACGCGGGCGGGGGACGCCCGTGTCCGGCGGCCCCGGGCGGCCGGAAACCGTGGGGGCTCGCGCGGACGGCGGGCGCAAGCCGGCGGGAGGCGCGACCGGGCACGGTCCCGGCCGGGACTCAGGGGGCGCGGTGGACGACGCGGCCGTCGAGCACCGTCATCCACGCGTCGACCTCGCGCAGCCGCTCGGCGGGCAGGGCCTCCACGTCGCGGTCCAGCACCACCAGGTCGGCCAGGTGTCCGGGGCGCAGCGCTCCCAGGCGGTCCTCCACGCCCAGCGCGTGCGCGGCGTCCAGGGTGTGGGCGCGCAGGGCCTCGTGCAGGGTGACGGCCTGCTCGACGCCGATCTCCCGGCCCTCGCGGGTGGTGCGGCACACCGCGTTGGCCACGGTGTCCATCGGGCGCAGGCTGGAGACGAAGGAGTCGCTGGAGAGCACCGGGCGCAGCCCCAGGTCCAGTTCCTCGCGCATGGGCTGGAGCCGGTGGGCCCGCTCCCCCAGGCGGCGCAGGAAGTCGCCGCCGCTGTCGTACAGGAAGTTGGGCTGGTTGACGGGGATGACGCCGTAGTCGGTGAAGCGCTTGGCCTGCTCCGGGGTGGGGTAACCGCAGTGCTCCACGCGCGGGCGCGGGTCGGGGCCCGACACCCGCGCGGCCGAGGCGATGGCGGCCAGGGTGTTGTCCATGGCCGCGTCGCCCTGGGTGTGGACGGCCACCTGCCAGCCCTCCGCGGCGGCCCGCGTGACCAGGTCCACGAGCTGGTCGGGGTGGTGGTAGAGGCTGCCCGCGAACTCGCCGTGCTCGCCGTAGGGGACGCTGAACTTGGCGGTGCCGCCCAGCAGGGTGCCGTCGGAGTAGAACTTCATGCCGGTCAGCCGCAGCCAGTCGTCGCCGAAGGGGCTGGCCAGCCCGGCGGAGGTGAGCGCGTCCAGCTGGTGGGACAGCGGCATGCCGAACGTGCGCAGCGGCAGGGTCCCGGCCGCGCGGGCGGCCCGGTACACGCGCAGCTCGCGTGCCGAGACCTGCGGGTCGCACACGGTGGTGACCCCGGCCGACAGGTAGGGGTCGGCCGCGGCGGCCAACCAGCCCAGGAGCTGTTCGGCGGGCAGGTCGGTGTGGAAGTTGGGGCCGTGGCAGCCGATGTCCACGGCCAGGGGCAGCAGCAGCTCCATGGCCGAGTCCAGGACCATGCCCGTCAGGCGCCCGCCCTCGTCGCGCACGAAGGAGCCGCCCGCCGGGTCGGGGACGTCCTCGCCGATACCGCTCCAGGCCAGGGCGGCGGAGTTGACCACGGCCTGGTGGCCCGAGACGTGGTAGACGATGACCGGGTGCTCCCCGGTGGCCCCGTCCAGGTCGCGGCGGGTGGGCCGCCCTCCCGGGAACTTGGCGTCGTCCATGTGGAAGGCGCGGATCCACTGGCCGGGCGGGGTGCGCTCGGCCTCGGCCCCGATGACGGCGACCAGGTCGGCGGCGCTGCCCACCCGGGGGTACCCGGCGTCGACGGCGGCCAGCGACTCGGCGGTGGAGAGCAGGTGGTTGTGCGGGTCGATGAATCCGGGCAGGACGGTCCGTCCGCCCGCGTCCACCTCCACCGCGCCCGGGCCCGCGGCGGCGCGGGCGGCCTCGGTGTCCCCGGCCAGGCGGACCCGGCCCTCGCGCACGGCCACGGCGCGGGCCCGGGGGTTGGCGTCGTCCATGGTCAGGACGTTGGCGTTGTGGATGAGCAGACCGGACACGGGTGGGATTCCTCCTCGGTGGGCTGGCGCCGGACCGGTCGGCCCGGCGGCGGTGCGGGGGGACGCGCGGCGGTCGGAGGGGCCGCGCGGCGGTCGGGCCGCCGCTCGCGGGCACGGCGGCCCGGGCCACGGCGGTGCGGGCCGCGGGGCCCGCGGCCACAGGGGTGTGAGGTCGCTTCCCCCGGGTCCCTGCGGGCACGAAACGGGGGCCTCAGGCGGTGGCGAGGTCGCTGTCGCGGTGGCGCGGCGCCCGGGCCAGGCACAGGATGCTCACCACGGCCATGGCCATGAGCAGGCCCGCCACCGGCAGGATGCTGCCGGTGGCGGCGAGCAGGGCGGTGCACACGATCGGCGACAGGCCGCCGAAGATCGCCCCCGCGACCTGGTAGGCGATGGAGATGCTGGTGTAGCGGGTGCGCGGCGGGAACATCTGGGCGAGCACGCGGGCGATGGGCCCGTAGACCGCGGCCATGGCCAGGCGCATCACGCACAGCACCACGAAGATCAGCACGGTACTGCCGGTCTCCAGCACCAGGAACTGGGGAAGCGCCAGCACGATGACGCCGACCAGTCCGATGGTGACGACGCGGACGGTGCCGAAGCGGTCGCCCAGCCAGGACACGCCCAGGGTCGCGACGAGTTCGACGAACGCGGCCAGGCTCAGGCCGCTGAGGATGACCTGCTCGCTGATGCCGACCTCGGTGACGCCGTAGGCCTGGAGGAAGGTGGTGACGACGTAGTAGCCGCCGACGGCCACCGGCAGGACGCCGATGCCCAGCAGCAGCGGGCGCCAGGAACCGCGCACGGCCTCGCGCAGCGGCAGCTCCCGCGGCTGGTCGGTGTCCTCGCGCATGGCCTCGAAGACCGGCGACTCCTCCACCTTCAGGCGGATGAACAGGCCCACCAGGACCAGCAGGACCGAGGCGAGGAAGGGCAGGCGCCAGCCCCAGGTGTGGAGCAGGTCGGCGTCCCAGGCGGCGATGAGCCCGAACGAGCCCGTGGCCAGCAGCGCACCGGCCGGGTTGCCGAGCTGGGCGAAGGAGCCGTAGAAGGTCTTGCGGTCCTCGGGGGCGTGCTCGACCGCCATCAGGACGGCGCCGCCCCACTCCCCGCCCACGGCGATGCCCTGGACGAAGCGCAGCAGGACCAGCAGCGCCGGGGCGAGGAACCCCGCCTGCTCGTAGGTGGGCAGCAGACCCACGCAGAACGTGGCCGTGCCCATCATCAACAGGGTGACGACCAGCGCGGACTTGCGGCCCAGGCGGTCGCCGAAGTGGCCGAAGACCAGGCCGCCCAGCGGTCGGGCGAAGAAGCCCACCGAGAAGGTGGCGAAGGAGGCCATCAAGCCGATCACCGGGTCGGTGCCGGGCGGGAAGAACAGGGTGCCGAACACCAGGCTGGCGGCCGTGGCGTAGACGTAGAAGTCGAACCACTCGATGGTGGTGCCGACGAAGGCCGCCACGGCCGCACGCGCGGGGTGCGAGGACGTGGGGGCGGTCCGCTCTGACATGTGTACTCCGTTGCGCGTTCGGTGCGGCCCCGGGCCGGGTCGTCCGGTCGGCGGCGCCGCGGACCGGCGCGGCGCCGCCGACACGTCGCGGACGGGCGCCACCGCGGGTCACGACCGGTGGTTCGGGTGTTGTTGTGACCGTAGACACTCCCCGGCCGTACGCGCCGGGACGGTGTGCACCGCGCCAGCTGTTACACATGTGCACAGTGCACAACCCGCGAGGCAGGAGGTAGGGGCGTTGGCGATCACGGTCCGCGACATCACGGCCGACCCGGACCTGGAGGTGCGGGTGGCGGCGGGCCGCTCCGGCCTGGACCGGGCGATCCGCTGGGCGCACGTGATCGAGCTGCACGACCCGGTGCGCTGGCTGCGCGGCGGGGAGCTGGTGCTCACGGTCGGGCTGGGGCTGGGCGCCGACGAGCGGGCGCGCCGCGCCTACGTGCGCCGGCTGCACGGGGCCGGGTGCGCCGGCCTGGGGTTGGCCGTGGACGTGTGGCGGCGCGAGGTCCCTCCCGAGGTTCTGGAGGAGGGCGACGCCCTGGGCCTGCCGATCCTGCGCGTGGAGGGCGAGACCCCCTTCGTCGCGGTGGTGGAGGCGGTGGCCGACCACTACGCGGCCGAGCGCACGCGCGAACAGCACCGGGTGCTCACCGCGCAGGACGCGATGGCGCGCGCGTCGCTGCGCTCGGGCCCGACCGGGGTGATGGGCGAGCTGTCCTCGGCCACCTCGGGGGCGTCGCTGCTGTTGGACCGCAACGGGATGACGAGCGCGGCCGTGCCCGACACCGAACCCCCCTGGCACGCGCTGGTGCGCTCGGCCCTGGCGGGGCGCCCGCGCGGGATGACGGTGCTGGCCGACGGGGAGGCGAGCGTCCTCCTCCAGACGCTGGGGCCCACCGGCCGGACCCTGGGCTGGCTGGCTCTGCGCTGCACGTCCCCGGTGACGCCGCACGTGCGCATGCTGGCCAACCACGCAGCCTCACTGCTGGCGGTGGACCTGCTGCACTCGCGCGACGCCCGGCGGGCGCTGTACCGCGAACGCGCCCCGGTCCTGCTCGCCGCGGTGACGGGGCGGCCCCGGGCGCCCCTGCCCCTGCCCGTCCCGCCCTGGGAGGTGGTGTGCCTGCGGACCCCCTCGCCCGACCGGCTGCTGGACCACGCGGCGGACGCGCTGACCGACGTGCTCGGCGACACCGCCGCCGCGCGCGACAGCGCTCTGTGCGTCCTGGAGGACGTGCTGGTGGCCGTCCTGCCCGACGGCGGGGGCGCGCCCCGCCCGGGCAGGCGCCTGTTCGAGGCGCTGTCCGCCTCGGACGGGGGCCCGGTCGCGGCCGGGGCCTGCACCGCCCGGGGACCCGAGGACCTGTCCTCGGCCGTGGACCGGGCGCGCCAGGCCGCGACGGAGGGGTACCGGCACGTGGACGAGACCGACGCCTGGGCGCTGCTGCGCTCGGCGGTCCCGGCCGAGGGGGCGCGCGCCTTCGACCAGGCTGTCCTGGGCAGGCTGCGCGCCCACGACGTCCGCAACGGCACGGAACTGGCGCACACCCTGCGCCACTACCTGGACAACAGCGCACAGGTGGAGGCGACCGCCCGGGACCTGGGCGTGCACCGCAACACCCTGCGTTCGCGGCTGCGCGCCGCCGAGCGGGTCATGGGACGCCGCCTGGACGAGCCCCGCACCCGGCTGGAGCTGTGGACCGCCCTGAGCCTGGAGCCCGTCCGCTGCCACGACGGCACCTGGCACACCTGAGGCGCCCCTGCGGGAGCCGCGGACGCGGGCGGGCGTCCGCGGCCCCCGGGGGGCGGACTCCCGCCGGTCAGCGGCCTCCGGTGAGCACCGCCACCAGGTCGGCCGCGGTCGGGGAGGCGTCCAGCAGCTTCCCCACGTGTTCCTTGGTGCCCCGGCGCGGCTCCAGGGTCGGCACCCGCTGGAGCGAGTCGTAGCCCGGCAGGTCGAAGATCACCGAGTCCCAGGAGGCGGCGGCCACCTCGTCGGCGTACTTGGCCAGGCAGCGCCCGCGGAAGTAGGCGCGGGTGTCCTCCGGCGGCTCGGTGACCGCCCGGTCCACCTGGGCCTCCTCCAGCAGGCGCTTCATCCGCCCGCGCGCCACCAGCCGGTTGTAGATGCCCTTGTCCGCCCGCACGTCGGAGTACTGCAGGTCCACCAGTTGCAGGCGGGGGTGCGACCACTCCAGGGAGTCACGGGAGCGGTAGCCCTCCAGCACCTTGAGTTTGGCCACCCAGTCCAGCTCGTCGGCCAGGCTCATCGGGTCGGCGCCCAGCCGGTTGAGCACCGACTCCCAGCGGTCCAGGACGTCGGCGGTGTCGGGGTCCACGTCGGTGCCGAAGCGGTCCTCCACGTACTTGCGGGCCTGGTCCAGGTACTCGCACTGGAGTTCCAGCGCGGTCATCCGCCGCCCGTCGCGTAGCCGCACCCGGTGGGTGAGGCCGGGGTCGTGCGAGACCTCCCGCAGGTCGGCCACCGGGGTCTCCAGGGACAGGTCCGCGCTCAGGAACCCGTCCTCGATCATCGACAGCACCAGCGCCGTCGTCCCCAGCTTGAGGTAGGTGGAGATCTCGCTCATGTTGGCGTCGCCGATGATGACGTGCAGCCGCCGGTACTGGTCGGGGTCGGCGTGCGGTTCGTCCCTGGTGTTGATGATGGGGCGCTTGAGGGTGGTCTCCAGCCCCACCTCGACCTCGAAGAAGTCGGCGCGCTGGGAGATCTGGAACCCGCTGCCCTGCCCGTCGGAGCCGATGCCGACCTTGCCCGCCCCGCACACCACCTGGCGGGAGACGAAGAACGGGATCAGGTGCCGGACGATGTCGCCGAACGGCGTCGACCGGTGCATCAGGTAGTTCTCGTGGCAGCCGTAGGAGGCGCCCTTGTTGTCGGTGTTGTTCTTGTACAGCTGGATCGGCTCGATGCCCGGGGTGGCGCCCGCCCGCGCGGCGGCGTCGGCCATCACCCGCTCCCCCGCCTTGTCCCACAGCACCGCGTCGCGCGGGTTGGTGACCTCGGGCGCCGAGTACTCGGGGTGGGCGTGGTCCACGTACAGGCGGGCGCCGTTGGTGAGGATGACGTTGGCCAGGCCCAGGTCCTCGTCGGTGAGCTGCGTGGGATCGGCGACCTCACGCGCCAGGTCGAAGCCGCGCGCGTCGCGCAGGGGGTTCTCCTCCTCGAAGTCCCAGCGGGCGCGCCGCGCCCGGGCCGCCGAGGCGGCCAGATAGGCGTTGACCACCTGGGTGGAGGTGACCATCGCGTTGGCCCCGGGGTTGCCTGGTACGGAGATCCCGTACTCGGTCTCGATACCCATAATCCGCCGCACACTCATGGTGAGAGGTTATCCACCGAGGCGTGGTCTTGAACGCTTCCGCGCCAATTGTGGCCCAAGTGCCGTGTTCTGGGGCGTTGCGCGGTACCGCGGCGTGCCGTCCCCTCGCAGGTCACGACGTACGAAGGCCCCACACCCGGTCGGCGCTGGTCCGCTCCCGCCGGGCGGGGGCGGCGTCCCGGTCAGCGGGACGCGGAGCCGGGGGCCGCCGCCCCCGGCGGCCGCTCACCTGATGTGCCCGGAGCGCCTGGCCCGTGCCGCGCCCGGCCAACCAGCGCGGGGACCCAGAGCACCATCGCCCCGCCGTCACGGGGACCGGACGCGACCGGCGCGGGAAGGGGCCGACCGGTGGTCCGGTCGGCCCCCCAAGGCGCTCTCGGAGTGCGTTTCCACAGGCACTGGCCGGTACCAGGGCAGCGGTACAGCGCGTCCGGGCGGGCCGCGCGGTGTTACGCCGCGGGGGACATGGTCACCTGGGTGACGGTGCGCCCGTTGGCCTGGTCGATCCTGGCCTTCCAGGAGTCCAGCACCACCTCTTCCCCCGGCTCCTGGGGGATGTGGCCCAGCACCGCGATGACCAGCCCGGCGACGGTGACGTAGTCCCCTTCGGGCAGATCGTCCAGATGAATGTCGATGTCGGGCAGGTCGTGCACGGGATAGGTCCCGGGCAGGGTGAAGGACCCGTCGGCGTTGCGGGTCACGGTGCGTATGTCGGAATCGGTCTCGTCGTAGATCTCCCCGACGATCTCCTCCAGCAGGTCCTCCAGGCTCACGATGCCGTCGACGCCACCGACCTCGTTGATGACCACGCCCAGCTGCTGGTGCTCGGCGATCATGCGGCGCAGGGCCAACGACACCACCAGGGAATCGGGCAGGAGCAGCGGTTCGCGGGCCAGTTCTCCGGCGTCGGCCCCACCGCGCACCAGGTCGGACCAGTGCACGACACCGAGCACGTCGTCCAGGTCGTCGTCGTTGACCACCGGCGCCCGGGAGTGCCCGTGTTCGGCGAGCATCTGCGCCGCCTGGGCCGCGGGCGTGCGGGCGGGGATGGTGAACACCTCACCACGGGGAACGACGACCTGGCGCAGGCGCCGGTCGTCGATCTCGAAGGCTCCGGAGATGATGGTGCGCTGCTCCCGGGTCATGCCCCGCTGGGTGGCGAGCATGTCGCGCAGCTCCTCCTCGCTGACCTCCTCCTTGGCCGCGGAGGGGTCACCGCCCGTCAGGCGCACCACGAGGTTGGTGGAAACGCTCAACAGCCACACCACGGGGCGGGAGAGCATGGCGAGCAGGTCCAACGGTCGGGAGACCAGCACCGCCCACGTCTCGGCCCGCTGCATGGCGATGCGCTTGGGCGCCAGCTCTCCGAAGACCAGC
This sequence comes from Nocardiopsis dassonvillei subsp. dassonvillei DSM 43111, assembly GCF_000092985.1. Classification (GTDB taxonomy): domain Bacteria; phylum Actinomycetota; class Actinomycetes; order Streptosporangiales; family Streptosporangiaceae; genus Nocardiopsis; species Nocardiopsis dassonvillei. The sequence continues at coordinate 1,821,007 of NC_014210.1, read as the reverse complement.
GTGACGAAGGACAGGAGCACGGTCACCAGGACGATCGCCACCGGGCTGGCGGCCGAGCCCAGGAAGCCCAGGGGCTCGATGAGGGGCTGCGCCAGGGACACGGCCGCGGTGGCCGAGGCCAGGAAGCCCGCGAGGGTGATGCCGATCTGGATGGTGGCCAGGAAACGGTTGGGGTCCCGTGCCAGGCGAGCCACCGCCCGGCCGCCGGGACCCCGCGCCGCCAACTGTTTGATCTGCCCCTCCCGGAGGGTGATCAGGGCGATCTCGCTCCCCGCGAACAGGGCGTTGACGAGAACGAGGACAAGGACGAGGCCGAGTTGAACCCCGTAGCTTTCCATAACTGCTGTCGTCTCCGATGCTGTAGTGCTCTGGCACGGAACCCGTTCGGGCCGTGGCACCAGAGCCTCTCACGACCCCGCCCGGGAACCGCCCTCGGCTGTCAGCCGGATTCGAACGGGCGTCGGCGAGGGCACTCCTCGGCCCGCTCCGCCTCCGGGAGAGTGTCATCACCCTGCCGTCACGGGACCCGGGGACAACCGGCACGGGAAGGGGCCGACCGGTGGTCCGGTCGGCCCCTCGGAGCGCTCTTGCAGCCGTGTTCCTACAGGTACTGGCCGGTGTTGGGCACCGTGTCGATGCTCCGACCGGAGTCCGCGCCCTTCTTGCCCGTGACCAGGGTCCGGATGTAGACGATGCGCTCGCCCTTCTTACCGGAGATGCGCGCCCAGTCGTCGGGATTGGTGGTGTTGGGCAGGTCCTCGTTCTCGCTGAACTCGTCGACGCAGGCCTGCATCAGGTGCGAGACCCGGATGCCCTTGGACTGCTGGTCGATGAAGTCCTTGATGGCCATCTTCTTGGCCCGGGAGACGATGTTCTCGATCATCGCGCCGGAGTTGAAGTCCTTGAAGTACAGGACCTCCTTGTCACCGTTGGCGTAGGTGACCTCCAGGAAGCGGTTCTCCTCGCCCTCGGTGTACATGCGCTCCACGACCCGCTGGATCATGGCGTCCACCGTGGCCCTGGCCGAACCGCCGTGCTCGACGAGGTCCTCGTCGTGCAGCGGCAGGTCCGTGGTGATGTACTTGCCGAAGATGTCGCGGGCCGCCTCGGCGTCGGGCCGCTCGATCTTGATCTTGACGTCCAGGCGGCCGGGGCGCAGGATCGCCGGGTCGATCATGTCCTCGCGGTTGGAGGCGCCGATGACGATGACGTTCTCCAGGCCCTCCACACCGTCGATCTCGCTCAGGAGCTGGGGCACGATCGTGTTCTCCACGTCGGAGGACACACCCGAGCCGCGGGTGCGGAAGATCGAGTCCATCTCGTCGAAGAAGACGATGACCGGGGTGCCCTCGGAGGCCTTCTCCCGTGCGCGCTGGAAGACCAGGCGGATGTGCCGCTCGGTCTCTCCCACGTACTTGTTGAGCAGCTCGGGGCCCTTGATGTTGAGGAAGAAGCTCTTGCCGACGTCGCGGCCGGTGCGCTCGGCGACCTGCTTGGCCAGCGAGTTGGCGACCGCCTTGGCGATGAGCGTCTTACCGCACCCGGGAGGGCCGTAGAGCAGCACGCCCTTGGGCGGGCGCAGCTTGTGCTCGTAGAAGAGCTCCTTGTACAGGTAGGGCAGCTCGACCGCGTCGCGGATCATCTCGATCTGCCCGGAGAGGCCGCCGATGTCGGTGTAGGCGATGTCGGGGACCTCTTCGAGGATGAGCTCCTCGACCTCGGACTTGGGGATGCGCTCGTAGACGTAGCCCGAGCGCGGCTCCAGCAGCAGCGAGTCGCCGGGGCGGATCGCCTCGTCGCGCAGCGGCTCGGCCAGGCGGACGATCCGCTCCTCGTCGTGGTGGGAGATCACCAGGGCGCGCTCGCCGTCCTCAAGGATCTCCTTGAGCATGACGACCTCGCCGACGGTCTCGAAGGACTCCACCTCGACGACGTTGAAGGCCTCGTTGAGCATGACCTCCTGGCCGGGGCGCAGGTTGTCCAGGTCCACCGAGGGACTGACGTTGACCCGCATCTTGCGGCCGTTGGTGAAGATCTCGACGGTCTCGTCCTCGCGCGAACCGAGGTAGACGCCGAAGCCCGACGGCGGCTGGGCGAGCCGGTCGACCTCCTCCTTGAGCGCCACGATCTGCTCGCGCGCCTCCTTCAAAGTGGAGACGAGCCGTTCGTTCTGGCCGTTGGCGGCGGCGAGGTTGGCCTGTGCCTCCCTCAGCCGCTCCTCCAGCAGGCGTACATGCCGGGGCGAATCGGCGAGCTTGCGCCGAACAACGCTGAGTTCCTTTTCCATGTAGGAGACCTGGGCCGTGAGTTCTTCGACTTCACGGTCCCGGTCGCTCTGACGCTCGTCGTCGCGCTCAGCCACGTCCGCCACCTCCCTATGAGGAACTACATCGGAGCCTACCTACCCTCGCCCTATTCCTAACCTCCCAAGGCCGCAGAGTGTCGTAGGCCTCATTTCCAGGTCTTGCGTCAGCACAGGTCAGAGTGCTAGCGGATGACCCGACGTAATGAGAACGTAACCTCTGGGTCCGGCCACGGGCAAGGAGTGCGCCCCTCCGGGCGCTCCCTCCCCGCGCACGTCAGCGGACCCGCCCGCACACGCCGGAGCCCGCCCGGGCGGGTCCCCGTGGGGACCGCGCCGGGGACGCACGGTGAGGAGCGGTGTGCGTCCCGCGCGGGCGGGCTCAGTCGGTGGGCTCGGGTGAGGGGCCGGGAGTTCAGCCGCGGGCGCCGTCCTCCGGGGCCTGAGGGTCGACAGCGCCCTCCGGGGTCTGCGGGCCGGAGGCGTCGGCCGCCCCGCCGGACTCCTCGGCGCCCCGGGGCGCCTCGGGAACCGCCGCGTCGGTGGCCAGCGCCCGGACCTCCCCGGCCGGGGTCGCCTCCCGCGCTCCGTCCGCGCGCCGGTCCTGCTCGCGCGCGGCGGTGAAGTCCTTGCCGTAGGCGCCCTTGGCCGGACGGCGGCGGCGCTCGGGGGCCTCGGCCCCGTCGGCCAGGCGGCGCGCGACCACCAGGAAACCGGTGTGCCCGATCATGCGGTGGTCGGGGCGCACCGCCAGGCCCTCCACGTGCCAGGTGCGCAGCATGGTCTCCCACGAGCGCGGCTCGTAGAAGCGGGGGTCCTCGCGCAGCTGCTCCACGACGCGCGAGAGCTGGGTGGTGGTGGCGACGTAGCAGCACACCAGCCCGCCCGGGATGAGGGCGTCGGCGACCGCGTCCAGGCACTCCCAGGGCGCGAGCATGTCCAGGAAGACGCGGTCGACGTCGGTCTCGTCCAGCTCCTCCACCAGGTCGCCGACGGTGAGCTTCCAGGCCGGGTGCGGACCGCCGTGGAACCTCTCCACGTTCTTGCGGGCGATCTCGGCGAAGTCGGCGCGGCGCTCGTAGGAGTGCACCATGCCGCTCTCACCGACCGCGCGCAGCAGCCAGTTGGACATGGCCCCCGAGCCCGCCCCGGCCTCCACCACGCGCGCGCCGGGGAAGATGTCGGCCTCCACGAGCACCTGGGCGGCGTCCTTGGGGTAGACGATGGTCGCGCCCCGCTTCATCGACAGGGTGTAGTCGATCAGCAGGGGGCGCAGCGCCACGTAGGCCGTGCCGGTGTTGGAGCGCACCACACTGCCCTCGGGCTGTCCGATGAGGTCGTCGTGGTCGACCTTGCCCTTGTGGGAGTGGAAGGCGGCGCCCTCTCGCAGGGTGATGGTGTGCATGCGACCCTTGGGGTCGGTCAACTGCACGGTGTCGCCGTCGGTGAAGGGGCCGCGGCGGCCATGGATACCGGTCAACGTCGCTCTCGTCTTCCCACGTCGCTATTGGTTGGCAGGGCGATCGCCCAGGGTATCGGCCCCCCGGTACCGCGGCGAACGGGCACGGGGCGCCCCCGCGTGCGAAATCCCCGCGCCCAGGGCAGTATTCAGCCTGACGGGCCCCTGACCGCGCCCGACCACCACACGAGGACCACGGGAGAAGACAACCCATGTCACAGCTGACCACGGGGCTGGGAATCGACATCGGCGGCAGCGGGATCAAGGGCGCGCCGGTCGACCTGACCACCGGCGAGTTCCTCAAGGAGCGGATGAAGGTCCTCACCCCCGACCGCTCCGACCCCGAGGCGGTGGCCGAGATCGTGCACGGGATCGCCGAGCACTTCCCCGAGGCGGCGGGAATGCCCCTGGGCGTGACCTTCCCGGGCGTGGTGCAGGGGGGCGTGGTGCGCACCGCGGCCAACCTGGACAAGAGCTGGATCGACACCGACGCGCGGTCGCTGTTCGCCGAGGCCACCGGCCGCCCGGTGCGCGTGCTCAACGACGCCGACGCCGCCGCCGTGGCCGAGACCCGCTACGGCGCTGCCAAGGACGTGCCGGGGGTGGTGCTGATGACCACCCTGGGCACGGGGATCGGCACCGCCCTGGTGGTGGACGGGCGCCTGGTGCCCAACACCGAGTTCGGGCACCTGGAGATCGACGGCCACGACGCCGAGACGCGGGCCTCCTCGGGCGCCAAGGAACGCGAGGCGCTGTCCTACCGCGAGTGGGCGACCGAGCGGCTGCAGCGCTACTACCGGGTCGTGGAGGACCTGCTGTGGCCGGACCTGATCGTGGTCGGCGGAGGGGTCAGCCGCAAGGCGGAGAAGTTCCTGCCGCTGCTGGACATCCGCACGCCCGTGGTGGCCGCCTCGCTGCTCAACACGGCCGGGATCGTCGGCGCCGCCCTGGCCGCCGCCGAGTCCGAGACCGGCTGAGGCGGCCCGGGCCACCCGGCCCTAGGGGTGCGGGCGCAGCCCCCTGACCGCCTTGTCCACGTCCCCCCCTGGGCCCGTACACGGCCACGGCGCCCCCGGTGTCGAAACGCACGGGTGTGCGGACGCCGCGTCCCCGGCGCCGGGGGCGTGGACGCCGGTGCGCGGCGGGGGTGCCGCTGTCGGAGGCCTCCGCGCGGTCGGGGTTCACCGACCAGAGCCATCTGACGCGGTGGTTCGGCCGCTCCTACGGGATCACGCCGGGGGCGTTCCGCGCGGCGGACCGCGCCCGCTCAGCCCTCGCCGACGGACAGGGACAGGGCGACCACGATCCGCCGCGCGGCGGTGGAGGTGTGCGCGACCGGTGAGATGGGCACGCCCGCCAACGCCGTGGGCAGCCCGTCCTGGAGCGGCCAGCGCATCCACCACCACAGGTCCCCGCGGTGGGGCCGCAGCAGGGCGCGGTGGGGCCGGGTGCTGGGGCCGGCGTCCACCGCCCCGCACAACCCGTCCTCACGGGCCTCCACCCCGCGTGAGCGCAGCTCGGCGGCCAGCCCGCGCAGGGCGAGGTTGGTCAGCTCCACGCGGTCCACCGGCCCGGCCGTACCCGGGGCACACCTCAGGCTCGGACTCCCCGTCGGCGGGGTCTCAACGGTCAACGGGACTCCCCTCCCCTTCCCAGACGCCTTCTGGGACCAACGACCCTTGCACTCTGCCGTATCCGGAGGAAAAACCGCCGGTCCTATGCGGATCACGCATACGTACTTCTTTCTTACACATAGCCACCAGCGGCGCCCGGATTCCCTAACCTAAGCTCATGTCCCAACCAGACGGCGTTCTTCCACCGGACCTGTGGACACGCCCCCGCATGGCGGGTGCCCTGGCCACCTGTGACATGGCGACGATCATCGAGGGCGTGCGCGCGGCGCACGGCTGGTCCCAGGGCGACCTCGCCCGCGCGATCGACTACTCCCAGAGCTGGGTCTCGCGCGTGGTCAACGGCCAGCAGTCGCTGACCATCAGCCAGGTACACGACCTCGCCCGACGCCTGGGCATCCCGCTGCACATGCTGCGTTTCGGCGGCACCGCGCCCCAGGCCCGTCCCGCCGAGAAGGGGGTGGACACCACGAGGCGCCGCGACTTCGGACGCGCGGTGGCCGCGGGAGCCCTGCTCACCGCCACCACCGTCACCACCGGTGCGGCTCCGGCCCCGGTGGCGTCGGACCCGTACCCCGACACCGTCAACGAGACGACCGCGCCCTCCCTGCGCGCCATCACCGGGGGCCAGCGCCGCATGGACGCCACCTCCCCCTCCCGCCACCTGCTGCCCAGCGCTGTGGCGCACGTGCATCTGGCCGAGCACATGCGTGGGCAGGCGCACGGGACGCCCTTCCACGGCGAGTTGAGCGCCGCGGCCAGCGAGGCCTCCGGCTTCGCCGCCTGGCTGCACGCGGACCGGGGGGACATGGGGTCGGCCAGGGCGCACTACCGCACCGCCGTGACGCGCGCGCGCCAGGCGGACATGCGCCTGCTCGACGTGTACATGCTGGGCTCCCTGGCTGCCTTCGAGACCGACACCGCCGAGGACCACCACCTGGGCCTGGGGCTGGTCCAGGAGGCCGAACACGTCCTGGGCCCCGCCGCCCACCCCACCGCGCGCGCCTGGCTGGCCTGCGTGGGGGCGCTCGCGCACGCCGGGAACGGGGACGGCGCTGCGGCCGCGCGCGCCCTGGGCCGGGCGGAGCGGGAGGTGGCCCGCTCCGCCAACACCGACCCGCCCTGGCCGTGGGTGTTCGCCTTCGACGAGACCAAGGTCGCCGGTTACCGCGCCCGGGTGGGCGTGCGGCTGCGCCAGCCGCACGACGCCCGGCGGGCCTTCGCCGAGGCGTTCGCGCCCAACGGGGGCAACCCCAAGCAGTCCGCGGTCCTCCAGGTGGAACTGGCCTCGGCGCACGCCGACGCGGGGGACGTGGACGAGGCCTTCCGCCTGGTCCACGAGGCGCTGAACACGGGCGTGCGCTACGAGTCCGAGCGGATCATCGGCCGGGTCCGGGCCTTTCGCCGCCGCTGCTCGGGAACGCGGGCGCGCTGCGTGGCCGACCTGGACGACCGGCTCCTGTCCCTGGTGAGGGGCGCCGCCGCCCAGGGGTAGGAAAACCGCGAAGCGACCATCAGGGAGGTCCCGTGATCCACATCGGAGTCACCGGTCACCGAGACCTGGCCCCCGGCGTGCGACGCACCGTCACCGCGCTGCTCACCGCCCACCTGGAGCCCTACGGCTGCGAGATGGTGGGCCTGTCCTGCCTGGCCGACGGCGCCGACGCCGTCTTCGCCGAGGCCGTCGTCGCCGCCGGAGCCCCGCTGGAGGCGGTCATCCCCGCCTCCGGCTACCGCCAGGCGCTGCCCGAGGAGCACCGCCCCGTCTACGACCGCCTCCTGCGACAGGCCGTCCTCGTGCACACGCTGCCCCGCACCGAGTCCACCCCCGAGGCTCACCTGGAGGCCGGAAGGCTGCTCGTGCGGCGCTGCGACCAGCTCGTGGCCGTCTGGGACGGCCAGCCCGCGCGCGGCCCCGGCGGCACCGCCGACGTGGTGGCCTACGCGCGCTCGCTCTTTCGCCCGGTCTCGGTGCTGTGGCCCGAGGGCGCCCGCCGCTGATCCCCGGTTCGGCGCCCGCCAACCGCGCCGCGCGACCCCCACCCGCGCCGCGAAGGAGAAGATCGGCACCCTCCCACCACCCAGCGTCCACCGCCCGCGCCGCGCGCCCCGCCGCGAAGGAGAAAAACGGCCCCGCCGACACCGTCCGGCCCCGGCCGGTTCAGCGCCCGCCCGAGACCACCGCGTTGACGTCCGCGGCCCTGAGCACCCCGCGCACCCCACCGGCCTCGTCCACCACCACGTACTCCGGCAGCGGATGACCCGTCAGCGCCCGTAGCAACTCCTCACCCTCCAGACCCACCGGCACCAGAGAATGCTCGGTCACCGCACGGGACACGCTCGACACCGGCACCCACGCCCGGCGCTGCGGCTCGATCGCCCCGGCCGCCGCCGGGTGCACCACCGCCGTGGGAACGCCCCGGGCGTCGGTCACCACGACCTCCACCGCCTCCGCCTCCCGGGCCCGGCGCTCGGCCTCGGCCAGCGGCGTGTCGGCCGACACCGTCACCGAGGACCGGGCCAGGTCCCGGGCCCGCAGGCGCGGAATGCGCTCCCGCACCCGTGCGGAGCGCAGCGCGTCGGAGGCGCCCATCCACATGAAACCGCCCAGGACGAAGCCCCACACCACGCTCCACGGGCTGAGCCGTCCGCCCGCCCACCACGTGATCAGGAACGGCAGCGCCACCACCAGCAGCGCCAGCACCCGACCGCCCCAGGCCGCGGCCGCACTCCCCGCGAAGGGCCTGCCCGTCGCCTTCCACACCCCGGCGCGCAGCAGCCGCCCGCCGTCCAGCGGAAGCCCCGGCAGCAGGTTGAACGCGCCCACCAGCAGGTTGGCGATCCACAACTGGAACAGCAGCTCACCCACCACGGTGCGCGGCTCGGTGAACAGGTACAGACCGAACCCGCCCGCCGCCAGCAGCAGGGAGAACAGCGGACCGGCGAACGCGATCCAGAACTCACGCCCCGGCGTGGGCGCCTCGCGCTCGATCTCGGAGACCCCGCCCAGGACGTACAGCACGATGCGCCGGACCGGCAGGCCGTACATGCGCGCGACCACCGCGTGCGCCAGCTCGTGCACCAGCACGGAGGCGTAGAGCAGCACGGCGAAGACGAAGGCCAGCAGGTAGGCGGTCGGCCCCAGCGCCAGGCGGCCCTGGACGACGCCGCCGTAGACCAGGGTGATCAGAGCCGCGACGATCAGCCACGAGGAGGTCACGTACACGGGGATGCCGAAGGGGCGGCCGATCAGTAACCCCGGTCTGGCGGAACGCTCGCGGGGTCTGGGCGCGGATGGGTCACTACCGGTCGTCACACCCCCAGCCTACGGCCCGCCCGCCCCGGCCCCGCGGCGCCCACGGCCCGGCTCCGCGCCGCACCGCCCGCCCGGTTGTCCACAGGCCCGATCCGCCCGTGGCGCTACGCCGGGCCGCCGGTGTTTCCTGGATACAGGGGGCCCACGGGGCCGGTCGGCACCGTGCTTCCCGGATTCGGGACCGCCTCCCGCACCCGTGCCGCTTCTCCACAGACCGCTCTCTCCACGGGCCGCTCGTCCACAGGCCGCCCTCTCCCCTCGCGGCCTGTCGCGACCTTCTCATAGGCTCGATCCATGACCACCGCGCTCCTCCCGTCCGCCCTCTCCCCCTCCCGGGCCTCCGACTTCCTCCAGTGCCCGCTGCTGTTCCGCTTCCGCACCATCGACCGCCTCCCCGAGGCGCCCAGCGCGGCGGCCCTGCGCGGCACCCTCGTCCACGCCTGCCTGGAGCGCCTGTACGAGCTGCCCGCCGAGTCGCGCAACCCGCGCAACGCCGTCGGCCTCGTCGAGCCCCAGTGGAAGAAGCTGCGCGAGAAGAAGCCCGAGCTGGACGAGCTGTTCGCCGACGACGCCGAGCGCGACACCTGGCTGGAGTCCGCCCGCGACCTGGTCCGCCGCTACTTCGACCTGGAGAACCCCACCGCCCTGGAGCCCCGCGACCGCGAGATGCGCCTGGAGGTGTCCCTGCCCACCGGCCTGCGGCTGCGCGGCTACGTGGACCGCATCGACGCCACCCCCTCCGGCCAGATCCGGATCGTGGACTACAAGACCGGCAAGTCCCCCGCGCCCCGGTTCGAGGACAAGGCCCGCTTCCAGATCTTCTTCTACGCGGTCATGATCTGGCGCGACCTCGGCGTCGTCCCCACCCGCCTCCAACTCGTCTACCTGGGCGGCGACGGAGCGGTGCGCTGGTACGACCCCACCGAGGACGAACTCCGGGCCGCGGAGTCCGAGATCGCCGACATCTGGGCGCGGATCGAGGCGGCAGGACGCGCCGGGGTGTGGGAGCCCCGCAGGAGCAAGCTCTGCGGCTGGTGCGAGCACCAGGCGCTGTGCCCGGAGTTCGGCGGCACCCCGCCGCCCCTGCCCGCGCCGACGGACCGCCCACGCGGGTGACCCGCCCGTACGCCGACCGCGCGCGTGACCCGGCCGGGCACCGGCAGGACGCGGGGTCCGGCCCCGCATCGGGGACGGCCCCGCCCCATCCGCGCCGCGCCCACAGTCCACTGACACGGGTGACCCCGGGCTCGGACCCGCGCACCGCCCGGGATACGGCACAATTCCCCCTGTGCCCGTCTCAGTACTGCTGGTCGACGACCAGCCCCTCGTCCGCGCCGGCTTCCGCATGATCCTGGAGTCCGCCCCGCACCTGTCCGTCGTGGGCGAGGCCTCCGACGGCCGCGAGGCGGTCCGGGCGACCCGCGGCCTGCTGCCCGACGTCGTCCTCATGGACGTGCGCATGCCCGGCATGGACGGGATCGAGGCCACCCGGCAGATCGTGTCGTGGGCGCGGCCCCTGGGACACCGGGTACGGGTCCTGGCGCTGACCACCTTCGACCTGGACGAGTACGCCGTCGAGGTGCTGCGCGCGGGCGCCTCCGGGTTCCTGCTCAAGGACGCGCCGCCCGCCGAACTCGTCTCGGCCGTGGAGGTGGTCGCGGACGGGGCGGCGGCCATCTCCCCCGCGGTGCTCAACCGCCTGCTCGACCGCTTCGCCCCGCTCCTGCCCTCCGCCTCCCCCGCCACCGAACCCGCCGAGGACACCCTGACCGCCCGCGAGCACGAGGTCCTGCGCCTGCTCGCACGCGGGTGGTCCAACGCCGAGATCGCCGCCCACCTGGTCCTGGGCGAGACCACCGTCAAGTCCCACGTCGGCAGCATCCTCACCAAGCTGGAACTGCGCGACCGGGTCCAGGCGGTGGTCTACGCCTACGAGCACGGACTGGTCCGCCCCGGTGAGCGCGACCACGGCTCCGGACCCCACTCCGGCTGACACCCGCGACCCGCGTCCCGGGAGGACCTGGCCACCAGGTCCCGCGGACCCCGCCCGCGACACACGCACCGGGCCACCAGGTTCACCGGTCCGCGCGGACACACGGCCCCGGCACGCGAACCCCCGCCCCGCACAGGCTCCGGCCCGGCCCCGGACCCCCCGAACACGGGCCCCGGGCGCGGCGCCGGGGACCCCGGCGCGTCGCTGTGGACGGGCCCCCGGCCTTGACAGGATGATCCGGTGATCGAACTCACCGGCCACGAGCCCCGTTCCGGGCGAACCCCACCCTCCGGTACCGCGTCCCCTCATGGGTTGTCCACAGCACGCCGGTCACCACGGGTACAGGCGGGGAGGAGACGGAGACAGGAATGCCAAGCAAGCGGGAGCGACCCGTGCCCCCGAGCGAGGACCGCCTGCTCAGCAGGATGCGGGACTGGCGCGAGGCGCACGAGCGGGAGCTGACCCCGGACGGCTTCGACGAGACCGAGGACGTCAACCTCCCCGACGCCCGCGCCATCGACCTGGTGCTGCGGGTGGGCGAGCTGATGCTCGCCAGCGGAGAGGGCACGGAGGCCGTCAGCGAGGCGATGCTCAGCCTCTCGGTCGCCTTCGACCTGCCCCGCTCGGAGGTCTCGGTCACCTTCACCACCATCACCCTGTCCACCCACCCCGGGGGCGAACACCCCCCGATCACCGGCGAACGGGTGGTGCGCCGCCGCACCCTGGACTACTTCCGCGTCAACGAACTGCACACCCTGGTGCAGCAGTGCGCGCTCGGCCTGCTGGAACTGGAGGACGCCGCCGCCCGCCTGACCCAGATCAGGCGCGCCCGCATGCCCTACCCCAACTGGCTCATCGCGGTCGGGTTCGGCCTCATCGCCTCCAGCGCGAGCCTCATGGTGGGCGGCGGCCTGATCGTGGCGACCGCGGCCTTCCTGGCCACCGTCATGGGCGACCGCACGTCGGTGTTCCTGGCCAAGCGGGGCGTCGCGGAGTTCTACCAGATGGCGGGCGCCGCGGTGGTGGCCGCCACGATCGGCGTGGCGCTGCTGTGGGCCAGCACCACGCTGGACCTCGGCCTCCAGGCCGGGGCGATCATCACCGGCAACATCATGGCCCTGCTGCCCGGACGCCCGCTGGTCTCCAGCCTCCAAGACGGCATCAGCGGCACCTACGTGTCGGCGGCGGCGCGCCTGCTGGAGACCTTCTTCATCCTGGGCGCGATCGTGTCCGGCGTGGGCGCGGTCGCCTACACCGCCCAGCGCCTGGGCGTGAACATCAACCTGGAGGACCTCCCCTCCGCGGGAACCTCGATGGAGGTCCCCGTACTGATCGGCGCGGCGGGGATCGCGGTGGCCTTCGCGATCTCGCTCGCCGTACCGCCCCGGATGCTGCCGATGATCGGCGTGCTCGGCGTGATGATCTGGGTGATCTACGCGAGCATGCGCGACCTGCTGCACGTGCCCGCGGTGGTGGGCACGGTCGCGGGCGCGGTCGCGGTGGGCGTGGTGGGCCACTGGCTGGCGCGGCGCACGCGCAGACCGGTGCTGCCCTACCTGGTCCCGTCGATCGCCCCGCTGCTGCCCGGCAGCATCCTGTACCGGGGCCTGATCGAGATCACGCAGGGCGACCCCTCCGCCGGGCTGCTCAGCCTCGCGGAGGCGGTCACGGTGGGCCTGGCGCTGGGCGCGGGGGTCAACCTCGGCGGCGAGCTGGTCAGGGCCTTCCAGCACGGCGGACTGGCCGGCGCGGGGATGCGCAGCCGCCCTGCGGCGCGCCGGACACGCGGCGGGTACTGAGTTCCTCGTGTCCGAGGACGGACGGGGCAGAACCATTGCTGGCCTGGGGGTGTCTCACCTCCCGAGAGCGGACGACAGCGGCGGGGCGAACACATCCGTGTTAAACCGCGACAAGCATGTGATGTGAACCACTACTCTTGGCGTCAGCTCAACGACGAGCACCTCTGGACCGAAAGGCCTGTCCCATGTGCAGCCACGAACCTGCCTGCCCGTCCTTCGAGGACACCGACCGCGAGGCGGCCCGGGTCGTCTCCAGCCACCCCGAGCAGGGCTGGAGCCTGCTCTGCAACGGTGTCGTCCTCTTCGACGACACCGGTGAGCTGCTTCCCGACGGGGCGGTCGTCGCCCCGCACCGGCCCCGCGTCGCCGCCTGACGCCCGGCCGCACCCGCACACCGCGGCCGCGAGGCCGACGTACCCCGCCCGGCAAGCACCCCCGGGCGGTGAGGTGTCCCCCGACGGCCCCCGGTGACCGCACGAGCGCCGGGGCCCGTCCCCGGCCTCACTCCCGGACCGCGTCGGGCCACCCCTCCGGCAGCACGTCCTGGCCGCCCATCGCCTCGCTCAGGCGACGCCGGAAGTCGGCGTGCACTCCGGGCCCCCACACCAGTCCGCTCGGCGTGCGCAGCGCCTGTTCCATGACGGCCCGCAGCGCCGCCGGGCGCGCCTCCCCCTCGGCCACCGGCAGCGCCAGCAGGGCGTGCATCTGGGTGACCACGGCGAACAGTTCCCCCGCCAGCGCGGGCGCGCTCGCGGTCGCCGCGGCCTCCTCCAGGTAGGGGTCCCACCACGCCTCCCCGGCCCCGCCGTCCTCCTCGGGCCCGGCGAAGCCCCTGCGCAGCCTCTGGCGCACCTGCCCCGCGGTGTCCGGGTCCCGGTCCCCCAGGCCCAGCCGCCAGACCCGCTCGGCCGCGCCGGGGTCCCCGCGCAGCGCCAGCAGCCCCGCCAGGAGCTCCACGGCGGCGGCGAAGGTGCCAGGCGCGGCCCCCGGCTCCTCGGCGTCCTCAAAGGCCGCGTCCGGGTCCACGATGGCGCCGACGTCGGCGATGGCGTGCTCCAGGTGGGTGGCGGCGCGCAGCAGGCGCAGGCCCGGGTCGTCGGCGACCGACAGGCCGCGTTCGACCGCGGCCGCGGCGGCGCCCGGCAGCCCCCGCCCCAGCAGGCGTTCGGCCAGGTCGCGGGAGGCGTCCACGACGGTGGCCGCGTGCAGGCGGCCGAGTGAACCGGGGTCGGACGGCAGGGCCAGCGCCGCCTCCCAGTGCTCCTCGGCCCCGCCGGTGTCGCCGCGCCCCTCGGCGGAGCGGGCCAGCCCGTAGTGCGCCACGGCCGTGTAGTCGGCCCCGCCCAGGTCGAGCAGGCGGCGCCAGACGCGGTCGGCCTCGGCGTGGTCGCCGTCCTGTTCGAGGGAGAGCGCCAGGTGGTAGGCGGCGCGCGGGGCGTAGCGCGGGTCGCCGGTGGCCAGGGCGCGGCGGGCGGCCTCACGGGCGGCGGCCAGGTCTCCCCGCTGGTCCTCGACCACGGCCAGGCCGAGCAGGGCGCGGGCCTGCACCCGCGGGTGGGGGTTGGCGGCCACCGCCTGCTGGTAGAGCCTGGCCGCGCGTTTGAGGTGGCCGCTCCCGGCGAGGTCCTGGGCCTGGTCGCACAGTTCGGCGGCGCCCTGCCCGGTCGGCGCCTGCGCCTCGTCCGTGTCCCGGGGATCGGTGGCCGGGGGCGGGTCGGCGGGGCCAGAGCGCGCGGAAGGTCCGGACGTCGTGGTCATGCTCTCCGCTTTCCATGGGGGTGGCGGGGTGGCGGTCCGCGTGGTGGGAACGCGATCCGTGTCGCCGCAACTCTAACGCCTGCGGCGGCCGGGGACCGGGGACCCGCGCCGCGACCGGTGGGCACGCCCCGCTCTTCACCCCTCTCCTGCCGAGGTAGAGAACAAAACGGACTTTTACGACGTAGATCTACAAAGGGACAACAGGGAAGGGGCGCCGGTCCTCGGACCGGTGCCCCTTCCCGCGGCCCGGGCCGCCCTACAGCTCGAAGGCCTCCGGCGGCGGGCAGGAGCAGACCAGGTTGCGGTCACCGTAGGCCTGGTCGATCCGGCCGACCGGGGGCCAGTACTTGTCCGTGCGCAGCGACGCCAGCGGGTAGGCCGCCTCGGCGCGCGTGTAGCCGTGCGACCACTCGTCCGCGGTCACCGCCTCAGCGGTGTGCGGGGCGTTGCGCAGCGGGTTGTCCTGCGCGTCCCACTCCCCCGAGGCCACCTTGTCGATCTCGCCGCGGATCGCGACCATCGCCTCCACGAAGCGGTCCAGCTCGGCGAGGTTCTCGCTCTCGGTCGGCTCCACCATCAGGGTGCCGTTGACCGGGAACGACATCGTCGGCGCGTGGAAGCCGTAGTCCATGAGCCGCTTGGCGAGGTCCTCGTTGCTGATGCCGCTGGCCTTCTGGAGCGGGCGGATGTCCACGACGCACTCGTGCGCCACCAGACCGCCCGCACCGGTGTAGAGCACCGGGAAGTAGGGCTCCAGCCGCTTGGCCAGGTAGTTCGCCGACAGCACGGCGACCTCGGTGGCCGAGCGCAGCCCCTCCTCGCCCATCATGCGCACGTAGGCCCAGGAGATGGGCAGGATGCCCGCCGAGCCGAACGGGGCCGCCGAGACCGGTCCGACCCCCGTGTGCGGGCCCGCCTCGGGCTGGCCCGGGTGGTTGGGCAGGAAACCGGCCAGGTGCGAGCGGACCGCGACCGGGCCCACGCCCGGACCGCCGCCGCCGTGCGGGATGCAGAAGGTCTTGTGCAGGTTGAGGTGGCTGACGTCGGCCCCGAACTCGCCCGGCTTGGCCCAGCCCAGCAGCGCGTTGAGGTTGGCGCCGTCCACGTACACCTGGCCGCCCGCCTCGTGGACCAGGCGGCACACCTCGGTGACGGTGTCCTCGTACACGCCGTGCGTGGACGGGTAGGTGATCATGATGGCGGCCAGGTCGTCGGCGTGCTTGCCGGTCTTGGCGCGCAGGTCCTCCAGGTCGACGTTGCCGTTGTCGTCGCAGGCCACCACGGCCACGCGCATACCGGCCATCACGGCGCTGGCGGCGTTGGTGCCGTGCGCGGAGCTGGGGATCAGGCACACGTCGCGGTGGGCCTCGCCGCGCGAGCGGTGGTAGCCGCGGATGGCCAGCAGCCCGGCGAACTCGCCCTGGGACCCGGCGTTGGGCTGGAGGGACACCGCGTCGTAGCCGGTGACCTCGGCCAGCCAGGCCTCCAGCTGGCGGATCAGGGTCACGCTCCCGGCGGCCTGGTCCAGCGGCGCCAGCGGGTGCAGCCCGGCGAACTCGGGCCAGGTGACGGGCTCCATCTCCGCCGTGGCGTTGAGCTTCATGGTGCACGAGCCCAGCGGGATCATCGTGCGGTCCAGGGCCAGGTCGCGGTCGGAGAGGCGGCGCATGTAGCGCAGCAGCGAGGTCTCGCTGCGGTGGGTGCCGAACACCGGGTGGGTGAGGTAGTCCACCTGGCGGGCCAGCTCGGCGGGGAGGCGGTCGGCGTCCTCGTCCACGCTCAGGCGCACGCGCGAGGAGCCGCGCTCGGCCTCGCCGAAGGCGGCCAGGACCTTCTCCAGGTCGGCCTCGGTGGTGGTCTCGTCCACGCTCACGCCGACCGTGTACTCGTCCGCGGCCAGCAGGTTGTACCCGGCCTCCAGGGCGGACTCCACGACCCGGGCGGCACTGGGCACGCGCACGCGCAGGGTGTCGAAGTAGGCCCGGTGCAGGACCTCGAAGCCGCGCTCGGCGAGGGCGTCGGCCAGGGCGGCGGTGCGGGTGTGCACCTGGCGGGCGATCGCGCGCAGGCCGTCGGGACCGTGGTAGACGGCGTACATCCCGGCCATGACGGCGAGCAGGACCTGCGCGGTGCAGATGTTGCTGGTGGCCTTCTCGCGGCGGATGTGCTGCTCGCGGGTCTGGAGCGCCAGCCGGTAGGCGGGCTTGCCCGCGTTGTCCACCGAGACGCCGACCAGGCGGCCGGGCAGCTGGCGGCGCAGCTTCTCGCCCACGGACATGTAACCGGCGTGCGGGCCGCCGAAGCCGAGCGGGACGCCGAAGCGCTGGGTGGAGCCGACGGCGATGTCGGCGCCCAGGTCGCCGGGGCTGCGCAGCAGCGTCAGGGCCAGGATGTCGGCGGCCACCACCGCGAGGGCGCCGCGTTCGTGGGCCTGGGCGATGACCCGGCCCGGGTCGCGCACGGCGCCGCTGGAGGCCGGGTACTGCACCAGGACGCCGAAGGCGTCGCCCTCGGGCAGGCCCTGCGACAGGTCGGCGACCACGACCTCGATGCCGAGGGGTTCGGCGCGGGTGCGCAGCACGTGCAGGGTCTGGGGGAAAACGTCGGCGTCGACGACGAAGACGTCGGCCCTGCTCTTGGAGGCGCGGCGGGCCAGGGTCATGGCCTCGGCGGCGGCGGTGGCCTCGTCGAGCAGGGAGGAGCCCGAGACGGGCAGGCCGGTCAGGTCCGAGACCATGGTCTGGAAGTTGAGCAGGGCCTCCAGGCGGCCCTGGGAGATCTCGGGCTGGTAGGGCGTGTAGGCCGTGTACCAGGCGGGGTTCTCCATGATGTTGCGCAGGATGACCGGCGGGGTGAGGGTGCCGTAGTAGCCCTGGCCGATCAGCGAGGTGCGCACCTGGTTGCGGGAGGCCAGGTCGCGCAGCTCGGCCAGGGCCTCGGCCTCGCTCAGCGCCGGGGGCAGGTCAAGCGGCGCGCTGCGGCCGGGGCCGGTGAGGATGGACTCGGGCACGGCGTCGGCCATGAGTTCGGCGGTGGAGCCGTAGCCGACCGCCTTGAGCATCTCCTGGACCTCGGCGGGCGTGGGGCCGATGTGGCGGTCGGCGAACACCCGGGCGGGCGCGCCGGGGGTGTGCACGGGCTGGTCTGGCACGGAGACCTCCTGGTGACAGGGCCGAGTCGGGTCGGCGGTGTTCCTCACGGTCTCCCCCTCTGTCACCGGGCACGACGGCGCCCAGGCTTCAGAGCGGCCTCCTCCACGCGGTCCATGGTGCCTGAGAGGTTACTGGGGAGTATTGCCCCGTCGGCGCCCCGTTGCGGGGTCTCTCTCGCGCGGTGTCGACAGCCAGCTGACGATCTGTACGTGTGTACAAGCAGGGTGAATGTCGGTTTTCATCCCTGTTGTGACTACGACCGTACTCGATGGCTGCCCCGGGCGGCTCTTCCGGGCAGGCGTTTCGCCCACATCACACCCAGAACCTGGAGGTTCGTCCAAATAACCGCGGCGCCCAAGCACCCGCGCCCCCTGCCGGCACACGGCCGCCCCGGGGCTGGGGGCGGCGCCTGTCGGTCTCAGCCGGTACGGCGCTCCCGGCGGCGCCTGGCCAGCTCGTCCACGGGCTGGGGCGCGGCGGCGGGCAGGTCGGCCCGCTCCTCCGCGGGCACCACGCCCAGGGCCTCCTCCACCTCGCGCCAGACGTTGCCCAGCGCCAGTCCGAACATGCCCTGCCCGCGCTGCATGAGGTCCACGACCTCCTCCGGGGAGGTGCACTCGTAGACGCTGACGCCGTCGCTCATGAGGGTGATGCGGGCCAGGTCGGGGGCGGGACGGCCGCGCAGGTGGTCGACCGCGGTGCGGATCTGCTGGAGGGATATCCCGGTGTCCAGGAGCCGTTTGGCGACCTTGAGCAGCAGGATGTCGGGGAGGCTGTACAGGGGGGCGTTGTGGGCTCCGGTGAGCACGCTCGGCTCCACCAGGCCGGTCCTGGCCCAGTAGTCGAGCTGGCGGTAGCTGATCCCGGCGGCCGTACACGCCGCGGGGCCCCGATACCCGACGTCCATAGGCAGCGCCACCAAGTCTTCTTCGCACAGTAGGCCCTGCTGCCCCGCTAGCCGCAGCGCGGACCGCCTGTCATGGGGATCCCGCTTGCCGCTCGCTACCGCCACGCCGACCTCCGGCTTCTCGTCCCACGGCGGTCTCGACAGGGGATGTCCACTCAGGGAACGGGTGCGCCGTGGGTTCCACTGCACTGAAGGTAGGACGGCCGACCGGCAGCGTCAACGACACCGCGCGGCGCGTCGCCAAGTGCGCGCGGCGCCGGTGTGCCGGGGCCTCCCCGTTGGCGCCCGACGCGCACCCGGGGGTTTCGGCCCTGATCATTACGACCACTTCCGTTACCCAATCTATCACCGGCTCCACGGGTGAAGCCGCAGGTCGGGGCGTGTCCTCCCCGGCCCGCGCCACCGCAGCGGCACGGGACCCGCGCCTGGGCGCGGGCCCCGGGGGAGTGCACGTGCGTCACCGGACTACTCCGTGCGCCTGCCGAAGTCCTCGGGCGAGATGTTGTCCAGGAACTCCCGGAACGCCTCGACCTGGTCCTCCTGCTCGTCCGGGATGGGCATCCCGGCCTCGTCGATCACGTCCTCGTGCGCGTAGATGGGCGTGCCCGTCCGTAACGCCAGGGCGATCGAGTCGGAGGGGCGCGCGCTCACCTCCACACCGTTGCTGAAGACCAGCTGGGCGTAGAAGATGCCGTCGCTGAGGCCGGTGATGTTCACCGTCTTGAGCCCGGTGTCCAGGGCGTCGAGGACGTCCCGGAACAGGTCGTGGGTGAGCGGTCTGGCCGGCGCGACGCCCTGTTGGGCCAGCGCGATCGCGGTGGCCTCCACGCCGCCGATCCAGATAGGCAGGTAGCGGTCGCCTTCGGATTCCTTGAGCAGGACAATCGGCTGGTTCGAGGGCATCTCAACACGGACGCCGACGACCTCCATGTGCTTCACAGCGTCTCCGTCCCACGAGTCGTGATGCCGGATGGGCGCTCGTCCCTGCTCCCGCTGTGGATCAGGACCCGAGGGCGAAATCGGCACCCTTCGTTACAAAGTTCTCCGGCGGCGGGGGGCCGCAAACCTCATCGGCCCACCCGCCGCTCCCGCGGTCGTCCCCGCGCCGGTCAGCGGCGCGGTTTGGTCAGCAGGACCATCCGGAACTTGCCGATCTGGATCTCGTCGCCTCCGCCGAGCTGGGCCTCGTCGACCGGCTCGCGGTTGACGTAGGTGCCGTTGAGGCTGCCCACGTCGCGGACTCCGAACCCGTCGCCGCGGCGGAAGAACTCCACGTGGCGCCGGGAGACGGTGACGTCGTCCAGGAAGATGTCGCTGTTGGGGTGGCGGCCGGCGGTGGTCACGTCACTGTCCAGCAGGAAACGGCTCCCGGCGTTGGGGCCGCGCCTGACCACCAGCAGAGCCGTGCCCGGCGGCAGAGCGTCGGGGTTGGCGGGGTCGTCGCCGCCCAGCTCGTCGCCGGACTCCTCCTCTTCCAGGGCCTGTATGCCCGAGAGGGAGATGGTGGACGTGACGTCTCCGCCGGAGTCCCTGCCAGTGCCGGGTCGGGGGCCCTGCTGTTCGGCTCTGCGGATCGGAGTTCCGCAGTGGGAGCAGAAACGGGCATCATCCGCAACGGCGTGACCGCACTGCGTGCAGTAAACGCTCGACATAGGTCGGCTCGGCCTCCTACCGCACGGGGCGGTGCTTGATTGGGCTGATCGGTGGCACGTACCGGGCGTCGGGCGGGCACGCGGCCCGCACGCCGTCCGGTACGCGGTGAGACGGCCCGCTGTCGCGGCAGCGGTGCGCCTCACGCGGTCGGTCGCTAGGTCTCATCCCCCGTGTCGCACTCCTTGTCACCACCGGCGAGGGTGTCCGCCGTTGCCGGGATACCCGGTCCGATAGGCGACGCGGCGCTTCGGGGAACACTCGACTTTAAACCATATCCCTGTCCAGGAAGGGTTTTGCTCCTCCCCCGCCCACTGTGGACGACCCGTCGGGAACGGATCGCCGAGCGGTGTGCCCACCGTCGCGGAGGGTGTCCGGCGACGGCGGCGGGCCGGGTCGGGGCAACACGCCTGTCCTGGTGCTGATGCCGTGTCGGCGGGTTTGGTTCTCCACGGATCCCCCTGGATTCGCGCCGACTTCACCGGACCGCCACGACCTGCCTGTATGCCCATTTTAACCCGCGGGGTCACACACGGTAGGGGCCGCGCCCGCGCACCGGGCGTGACGACGCGGGTACGCGCCGCGCGGGCGCGGACGGGCGACCCGTCCGCGCCCGCGCGGCCCGCCTCAGCCCTCGGCCCGTTCCACGACGGCCGCCCACTCGTCCAGCAGACGGTGTGCGGTGTCGGAGTTGGGACCTTCGGCCCAAAGATGGGTGACGGCCTCCGCGGTGTCGGGGAGGACCAGGGCCCAGCTCCCGTCCGGCTCGATCACCCGGACGCCGTCGGTGGTGTCGAGTTCGCGGCCGCCAGCCGCCTCCACGACGGCGCGCATCACGCTCCCCTTGACCGCCCACGGGGTGGGCACCGAACGGCGCAGCAGGTGCGCCTGGGGGATCGTGCGGTCGATCTGGCTCAGCGATCGGCGGGTCCTGGCCACCAGCGCCAGCAGCCGCACGAAGGCGGCGATGGCGTCGGTGGTGGGGCTGAACCGCGGCACGATGAACCCGCCGCGGCCGTCGCCCGCGAAGATGACGTCGTCCTGGGCCTGGACCGCCTTGGTCAGCTCGTCGGTGGCCGTGGCCGTCCAGTGGACCTTGACCCCGTGCGAGGCGGCCACGGTCTCGGCGACGCGGGTGGTGGTGACGGGCAGGGCCACCGTCCCGGTCCCGTACTCGGCGCAGACCAGCTCCAGGACGACCAGCAGGGCCCGGTCGCTGTGCACCAGGGCGCCGTTCTCGTCCACGATGGACAGCCGTTCGGCCACGGGGTCGAAGCGCACGCCGAAGTCGGCTCCCGACCCCGAGACCAGCTCGCCCAGCCGCCCCAGGTCGCGGTTCTGCTTGGCGACGGTGTCGGTGGGCGAGGACTCGTCCAGCCGGTTGTTGACGGTGAGCACGTCCACGCCGATCCGGCCCAGCAGGGAGGGCAGGATGAGCGAGCCGCTGCCCCCGGCGCAGTCCACCACGACCTTGAGTTCGGCCTCGGCGACGCCGGAGGTGTCCACCTTGCGCAGCAGCTCGTGGGAGTAGCTCTCCACGTTGCGCGACGGGAAGGTCAGCTCGCCGATCTCGCCGGGGAAGGCCCGGCGGTACTCGGCGCGGGAGAAGACCCGGTCGAGCTTGCGCTGGGCGCCGGGCGACAGGTCGGCGCCGTCGCCGTCCAGGAAAAGGATGTCGACCGACTCGGGGTCCCCCGGGGTGGTGCGCACCGTGATGCCGCCGCTGACGCCGCTCTGGGAGGTGTGGAAGCGGGCCACGGGCAGCGGCACCACCTCCAGGTCGCGCACCTCGATGGCGGCCGCGGTGAGCGCGCTGATGATCGCGCGCTTGAGCGTACGGGCGGCGCGCGAGACGTCACGCGAGGTGGTGACGATCGCGCCCTTCTTCAGGGTGGTGGCGTAGGCGTTGGCCAGGCGCACCGCCAGTTCCGGGGTGATCTCGACGTTGATCAGGCCGGACACGCCCCGGGGGCCGAACAGCGAGCGCTGCCCGCGCGACTCCCAGATGACGTTGGTGCTGACCACCGCACCGGCCTCGATGGTCTTGAACGGGTAGACCTTGACGTCGTTGTGCAGGTAGGCCTCGGACTCGACGACGCAGTCCTCGCCCACGACCGCGCCCTCCTCGATCCGGGCGGCCGCCATGACGTCGGTGTTCTTGCCGATGACGGCGCCGCGCAGGTTGGCGCCGCGGCCGATGAACACGTTGTCGTGCAGGACCGTGCGGTGGGCGAAGGCCTCCGAGCGCACGACGGTGTTGCTGCCGACCACGGTGAACTCGCGCAGCTCGGCGCCCGCCTCGACCTTGGCGTAGTCGCCGATGTAGAGCGGGCCCTTGAGGACGGCCTCGGGGTGGACCTCGGCGCCCTCGCCGACCCACACCCCCGGGGAGACCTCGAAGCCGTCGATGTCCACGTCCACCTTGCCCGAGAGCACGTCGGCCTGGGCGCTGAGGTAGCTCTCGTGGGTGCCCACGTCCTCCCAGTAGCCGTCGGCGATGTAGCCGTAGAGGGGCTCGCCCTCCTCCAGCAGCTGGGGGAAGACGTCGCCGGACCAGTCGACGACCTCGCCCTCGGCGACGCGTTCGAGGACCTCCGGCTCCATGATGTAGATGCCGGTGTTGACGGTGTCGGAGAAGACCTGGCCCCAGGTGGGCTTCTCCAGGAAGCGCTGGACGCGCCCCTGCTCGTCGACGATGATGATGCCGAACTCCAGCGGGTTCTCCACCCGCTTGAGGCCGATGGTGACCTTGGCGCCGCTCTCGCGGTGGAAGCGGACCATGTCGGTCAGGTCGATGTCGGTGAGGGCGTCACCGGAGATGACGATGAAGGGCTCGCCGCGCAGGTGCTCCTCGGCGTTCTTGACGCTGCCCGCCGTGCCGAGCGGCACCTCCTCGGCGACGTAGCTGAGCTTCATGCCCAGCTCCTCGCCGTCGCCGAAGTAGTTGCGGATGAGGGTCGCCAGGAACTGCACGGTGACCACGGTCTCGGTGAAGCCGTGCTTGCGCAGCAGGCGCAGCACGTGCTCCATGATGGGTTTGTTGACCACCGGCAGAAGCGGTTTGGGCTGGTTGGCCGTCATGGGGCGCAGGCGGGTTCCCTCGCCGCCCGCCATCACGACGGCCTTCATCGGAGGCACGGTGGCCTCCGGGGTGGTGTCTGCGGCCTGGCTCATCGCCGGTACCTCCGTACCGCTGGGCCGCCGGTGCGCGCCGCGGGGGGATGGTGTTCGGAGCGCACGCCGTTGCGGGCGGCGGGACATGTTCTCATGCGGAGACGACACTCCCTCTCGATCCGACAGGACTCGTGGTGAGCCGGTCCGCGTGCGGATCAGGGGCCGGTCCGTCCCTGGTCCGGGCGGATCGGTCGGTCCGCGCCCTCGGCGGCCGCGCCGGGGTCGCCGTCAGCGGTCGCCGGTGCGGCTGGACCGGGTCGGTCCTGGGCGTGACCGCGCACGGGGTCGCTGTCGCCCACGGCCCTGGGGCCGCCGGTGCGATCAGCGCCTTCGTCGCGGCGGGTCTGGGCCATCAGGCGCAGTCCCTGTACGGCGTAGAGCAGTCCGGCCCACCAGTACAGAGCAGTTCCCCAGAGTGCGAAGGCCCAACCTATAATCCTCGCCACATCTGCGGCGATCGTGGCGTAACCAGCGAGGAACAGCAGCGGGAACGAGTACAGCAGGCACAGCGTGGCGGCCTTGCCCGCGAAGTTGACCGGCAGGGGTCCGTAGCCGAAGTGGCGCAGGAGCGGCAGGGCGCCCAGGATGAGGACGTCGCGCAGCACGAGGATGCCCATGAGCCACCAGGGCACGATGCCGCGGATGACCAGGCCGAGCAGGGCCGCGAAGATGTAGAGCCGGTCCGCGAGGGGGTCGAGCACGGTTCCCAGGCGCGAGGTCTGGTTCCAGGCGCGGGCGATCTTGCCGTCGAGCCAGTCGCTCAGGCCCGCCAGGGCCAGCACGAGCAGGGCCCACCAGTCGGCTTGGGGCACCAGCACGAGCCACAGGAACAGGGGCACGCCCAACAGTCGGAGCATGCTCAGTAGGTTGGGAACCGTCCAGACGCGGTCACTGACCGCCGGGCTGACCACATCGCCCCCCGCCGTGTGTCTGCCTTCTTGCGCGGATCGCCCCATGGCGCCAACGATAACGGGCGGGAGGGTCGTTTCCCGCCATCGTGGGTCCACCGGCCCTGGTCGGAGGACGGCCGCACCCCGATCGTACCGTGTACGCTTTGCGGCCTTCCCGGACGCGGCCCCTCACCACCGTCCAACGCGGGGCGGCCCGGCGGGGTTCCCGGTCCGCTGCTCCGGCCCCGGCCCCACCGGTCCACCCGGGGTCGCGCGGTGGCGGGCTCACAGCTCCAGGATGCGCTCGGCCTCCCTGCGGCCCGAGAGCAGGGCGCCGTGCACGGTGGCCGTGTGCTCGGTCTCGGTCGCCTCTCCCCCGAAGAACAGCCGTTCGCCGACCGGCTCGCCCAACGCCACCCTGTCCTCGTCCCCCGACCCCACGGCGGTGAAGGAGAAGCTGCCCCGGGCGAACGGGTCGTCCATCCAGTGGGTGAGGTGGTGGCCGACGGGTTCGGGCACCTTGCGGAACAGGCCGCGCAGCGAGTCCAGCGCGTGCCCGACCACGTCGGCCTCGTCCTTCTCCTCCAGGAACCGGGCCGCGTTGCCGCCGTTGCGGCAGACCAGGATCGGCGCCCCCATGACCCGCTGTCCCGCGTACCAGTGGAACCAGGTTCCCTCCTCGGTCCCCAGGTGCACCAGGACCTCGGCGTCGCCCCAGAAGACCTCCTCGAAGCGCAGGAACAGCTTCTCCAGGCGGCCGCTGCCCAGGCGTCGGACGGCTCCGGTCTTGTCCTCGGGCAGCGCCGGGTCGAAGTCGACCCCTCCTGCCTTGAGCACGCCCAGGGGCAGTGTCACCAGGACCCGGTCGGCGGTCAGGGTCTCCTCCCCCTCGGGCGTGTCCACGCGGACGCCCGCGCCGTCCCCGTCGTGGAAGACCGACCGCACCACGTGCTCCAGGCGCACGTCCAGCCCCCGGGCCAGGTGGTCGGTGACCTGGGCCATGCCGTCCGGGAAGACGACGTCGTCACCGCTGAACTCGTGCAGGGCCGCCACCGCGGTGAAGGCGACCTCGTCGGCGTCGGCGCCGTGGTCGCCCTCCACGAGGCGGTGCACGATCTCGTTGGCGTCGCGGGCCCTGGCCCGCACCAGGTTGGCGTCGTAGAGGGCCTGCTTGATGCCCTCCTCCATCGACTCCTGCGGTGTGGCCCCGACGTTGTCCCAGTACATGTGCTCGTGCAGGAGGTTGACGTCCTCCATGTTGCGGCGGTGGCGGTCGAAGAGCAGCCTGCGGCCCTTGGGGTCGTAGGCGGTCTCGGTGGAGCGGTTGAACACGGTCGTGCGGACGCCGATCTCGCGGACCAGGCGCGCGAAGGGGTTGTTCTCCTCGCCGCGTATCCAGGAGGCGCCCACGTCCAGGGTGGCCGACGTGCCGTCCCACTCGCGCAGGGAGTGGACGCGCCCGCCCAGGCGGTCGCGGGCCTCCACGACGGTGACGCGCTCACCCTCCTCGGCGAGCCGGTCGGCGGCGGCCAGCCCGGCGACGCCCGCGCCCACCACGATGGTGTGCCCGCGCCCGGGTCCGGCCTCGCGCCCGCGCGGCGGGGACACCGTCTCCTGCTCCCTCTCCTCGCCCCCGTCCTCGGTGGTCTCCTCGCTGACGTCCCCCGGCTCAGTCATGTACCTCCCCCTCCGTGTGGGCGCGCGACAGCGGTGCGCACGCGTCGTCCCCGGACCGCGTGTCCGGGGACGACTCCGGCCCTGGCCGGGCCCGGCCGTGCGGCCGGGTCAGGCGTTGGCGGGCGGCTCCCCCTCGTCGTCCTCCAGCTCGACCCGCTCGCGGCGGCGCTGGCCCTGGACGTGCTCGTCGCGGGTCACGTCGCGCTTGCGGACGTGGATCTCCTCGACGGGGACCTGCTCCTTGGAGACGACCGGGCGCTCCTCGTAGAGCGTGAAGGTCTCCTCGTCCTCGCCCATCTCCCGGGGCTCGCGCACCGCGGAGGGGTCGTCCACCGGGCGGCGCTCGACCTGGAGCTCGTCGTGGTGCAGCGGGACCGTCTCGTCGAACTGCTCGGTCTCGACGTACTTGTGCATGCGGGCGTGCCCGGCCTCACGCCGCTCCACGCCGATGTCCACGCGCTCCTCCGAACGCGTCATCGAGATGTCGTCGCGCTCGTCCGCCCTCGCGGGGTCGCGGTCGCGCATGCCGGCGTCGCGGTCACGCATGGCGGCGTCGCCGGCCACGCCCCCCGCCGCTCCTCCGGCGGCGCCCCCGGCCACGTCCTCCCGGCCGGTGGTCTGCGGCCCGGGGCCGCGGCCCATCGCGGTCTCCTCACCCCGCATCGGGGGGCCGCCGTGCTGCGCGTAGTACTGGCGGACCGTCTGCTCCTCCTCGGGAGAGATGTGCCGGTCGGCGTCAATGTGCGGGGCGTCCTTGACGACGGACTTGTCGTAGGGGACCCGGATGTCCTCCTCCACGGGCTGGGAGCCCTGGAGCGGGACGAGGGTCTCGTGCCTGCCGAACAGGCCGGTGTGCACGGACACCCAGCTCGGCTGGTCGGTGTTGTCGTCGAGGTAGACCTGGTTGATCTTGCCGACGTTGTGGCCCTCCCGATCGAGGACGTGGTGCCCGATCAGGTCTGCGGGTGTGCGATCGCGTGCCACGATGTCCCCCTAGTGGTTCGCGTGGTCGAGGGGCGGGTGCCCCAACGCTGTCCGCCCACCCCCTACCCGCCGTGAGCTGCGCGGACTAACGGCTCACCCAAGCCGCTACCGAGTCCGGGGCGAGTGTTGGCGCTTCCTTTGCCCCGGGCGGCCGCGCGTTGACGGCGTCGGGAGGCTCGACCCCTCGGGGTCAAGCCTCCTTGGTGTCGGCGGTGGCCTCGGCTGGGGCCGTCGCGGAGGGACGGGCCGCGGAGGGGGCGTCCGGGTCGCGGAGGTCGGGCAGGGGCCCGGCCAGATAGGCCTCGAGGAGGGGCCGCGAGGGGAGCCGGTCCGCCAGCGCCCAGGCGAGCATGCGGTGCAGGCCGTCCAGGTGGGTCACCGCGTCCGTGCGTTCGAGCCGCTCGTAGAAGGGGTGGTCGAGGGCGCGCGAACTCAGGAACAGCGGTGCGCGGGCCGCGCCGGTGTGCCAGTCCAGCTTGCCCCAGCACACCGGGTTGCTGGCGGGGTACTCCCGGCCCCAGTCGGTGAGCGTGCCCAGGGTCTCGGCGACGGTCGCCCCGGCCGGGGGGACGAGTTCGCGCTCCCCGTACTCGCCCGTGTGCCAGGGCAGGAGCACGGACAGGACGTCCTCGCGGTCCAGGGCGACCCGGTGCCACCTCCCGCCGAGCTGGCGGGTGGCCAGGGTCAGGGCGCTCTCGGCGTACGTGTTGGTGGCACGGGAGACCTCGTCCTCCAACGGGTGGGTGGCGCGGAAGCGCCGGATGACGGTGTCGGGGGTGACGGGTTCGAGGATCTGCACGGGTTCGGTCCTCAGGTCGGTCCGCCGGGTGGCGGGCGGTCACGGGGGCGACGGTCGTGGAGGTTGTGCGGCCGCGGGGGGCTGGACGGTCACGGGGGGCGGCGGTCGCGGGGGTTCAGGGACCACGGCGGCGACGGCGGTCCTGCGACGCGGGAGCCGCCGCGGCCCGTGATCGCGGCGGTTACCGCTGCCCGAAGGATAGACGGCCACGGCGCGTCGGGAAAGGGAACGCGCATCCCCTGCCACCACCCTTCGCACGCGCTTCGACACGCAGGGCTAGGATACGGGGGTCCCGCCGCTCCCGCCGTCGCCCCGAGGTCCTCGTCCATGCGCACCGCAGCCACCCTCGCCGCCGCCGTCGCGGCCCTGCTCCTGGTCTCCCCCACCGCCGCCGCGTCCGCCCCGCCGAACGGCCTGGAGGCGGTCGTGCTCCTGGCCGCCGACCGGCTCGACACCGCTCCGCTGGTGGCCGCGGCCAAGTGGCACACCGGCGACCCCGTCGAGTCCCCCGAGCGCGAGGCGCGGGTCCTGGCCGCCGTCGAGCGGCGGGCCTATGAACTCGGCGCGGACCCGGCGTCCGCCGTCGCGGTCACGCGCGACCAGATGGAGGCCAACAAGGTGGTCCAGCGCGGCCTGCACGCCCAGTGGTACGCACAGGCCGACCGGCGGCCCGAGCACGCGCCGGACCTGGCCGGAGTGCGCGCCGAACTGGACCGGATCACCCCCGCGCTGGTGGAGGAGCTGGCCGCGGCCGAGGAGGAGCGCACCGCCCCCGGCTGCGCGGCGCGGCTCGCGCGGAGCACGGACGAGACCGCGGCCGCGCGCGGACTCGACCGGTTGGCCTCGGCCGCCCTGTCCGGCGCGCTGGAGTCGGTCTGCGTCTGAGCCGGTGACCCGCGACCGGGCACGGCGGGCACTGGCGGGGCCGGACCTCTCCCGGGCGGGCGGCCCGGAGGCCGGGAGGCGCGGGGCGGAGGACGTGAGCAGACGGCCCGGACGCCAGGAGACAGCCAGGAGACATGGGACGGGCGGGTCACCGCTCTGAGCGGAGCGGCGCCGTCGAAGGCTTCGCTCGGCCGACCCCTCGCCCTGGTGGGGGTTCGTGGGCGGAGACGCCGTACCGGCGGACCGGCCGCCGCGTTCCGCGGCCCGGGAGGAGGGTCTGTCGGGAGCGTCCGCTAGAACGGGAACCCCTGCCCCCGGCACCAGTGTTCCCGACAGGAGAGGCCGCCCCATGAGTCACAGCCCCGGACGCCCCGAGGACCTGCCCCGCCCGGAGGTGCTGTGGGCCCGCGCCGGGGCGCTGGCCGCGCTGATGGCGGGGTTGGAGGACGACCTCGGGATCCTCTCCCTGGAGGACGGGGTACTGCGCTACCACGACGGCGGCAGCAGCGACTGGTACCTGGCCTGGTGCGGCGGTGACGGCCGGGCCGTGATCGTCGGCTACGACCGCGACACCAGCGACAGCACGGACAACGGCAAGCGCCCCGTCGACCTGTTCGCCGAGGCGCCCGACTGGCTGCCCTGGGAGTGGATCGCGGCCCACGAGGCGCGCACGAACGTCGGGTTCGCCTACTGGTGGGACGGGCGGGCGTGGGCGCGCGGCCCCTACCCCGACGACTGGGAGGGCGACGGGCTGCGCCTGGACCGGTACGCGTCGGTGGAGGCGGCCGTGGACGCGGTCGTCGGGCTGCTCTTCGAGGGGTTCGCTCCCGAGGACGAGCACGGGGAGGCGCTGCTCCCGGAGCCGGGCGCCGCCCTCATGAGGCGCGCGCGGGAGGGCACGGTGGACGCGGACTCGCTCGCGGCGGTGCTGAGCGTCCTCGACACCCAGTACACGGACGAGGACGACGAATACGAGGCCCCCGGGTGGGACGCCGGGGCCGCGCTGGCGGCGGCCGAGCGGCTCGGGCTGACCCCGGGGTCGCGCCTCCCCTTCCTCCCCCTCGGCGAGGCCGGGCCCGAACGCCCCGCGCGCCCGGTCATCAGTGAGAGGACGCGGTCGCTGCTGCTGTGGGACGCGCTCCGCCGGGAGCCGGAACGGGACCGGCCCCCGGTCCCCGAGACCGGCGAGCTTCTCCGTGTCCTGGAACGGGTACGCGCGCTGGGTCTGGCCGAGGGCGGCGAGGCCGTCGTGGAGTACACCTTCGCGGGGGAACGGAGGGTCCTCGACGCGTCCGGCGAGGAGTTCAAGGACTACGACACGGACCTGATGGACGGCCTCGACGCCCTGCGCGCGGCCGAGGACGTCCGGGGACGCGGCCGGTGGCTGTACCTGCGACTGGCCGTGTCGGAGGAGGGGTACGACGCCCGGCGACGCTACGACCGCTGGCCGGAGGAGGCTCACGAACACCTCGTCGGCTACCTGCCGGAGACGGCGTACCGGCTGAACGGGGAGGGCGCCCTGCGGGCTCCGGAGTGGCGGCCCGCGTGGGCGGAGCTGGTGGAGGACGAGACCCTCGTGCGCCCGCCCGCCCCGACGCCGTCCGAACGGCCGAGCCGACCGGTGGCCGTCCTGGACGAGGAGGGGCAGCGTGAGCTGCTGGAGAGGATCGCGGGGTTCCTGCCGAGGCCGGAGGGCTGACGGGAGGCCGTGCTGGACGCCCGGTTCCTGGTCGGCTACGAACGGCTGCGGGTGAGGGTGGTCCTGGAGGACGGGACCGTGCGCGAGGGGCGCGGGCACTACCGGCTCCCCGACCTGGTGCGGAACCTGCGGGCGGGCATGTACCGGCCGGACCGGGGCGCCTGGTTCGGCCTCCGGTACACCGTGGACCTGGACGGAAGCCGGGTGGAGGCCGACCACGACTCCGAGCCCGCCTTCGACATGGCCCCGCTGGACTTCGACTACGCCCTGGACCAGGCGTACTACCCGCGTTCGGGGGAGCACGTCCCCGCCTGGCTGGCGGAGCGCCTGGCCGCCGCGCGCGGCTGAGTGCCGGGCGGGGCCGGGCGCTCCGGGGCGGGCGACGCCGGGGCCCCAGGGGGTCGGGCCCCGGCGTCACGCGTGGTCAGGGCGCGTTCCGGCCGTGGTCAGCGTGTGGTCGAGGTGTGGTCAGCAGGTCTGGTCGCTGCTGCTCTGGAAGGTGACGTTGCGGACGGTCAGGTTCACCGAGCACGGGTTCTCGACCAGTGAGGTGTTGGCCAGCGTCAGGTTCTGGAACGTGACGTTCGAGGTGTTGGCGAACTCCGAGCGGGCCGCGATCCGGACGCTGCCCGGACCGGCGATCGTGCCCCCGGAGAAGGTGACGTTGTGGCAGTTCTCGACCAGCACCGCGTTGTTGCCGGTCTGGGCGATGTCCACGCGGTCGATGACCGCGCCGCCGCTCTCGGAGACGCAGAAGACCCCCCGGCCGCCGCCGCGGGCCCGGACCTCGCCGACCCGGATGTTGGTCGGGTAGTCGCTGCCGATCCGCCCGTTGCGGTTGGCCATGCGGAAGGCCGCGTAGCCGGTTCCGGTCCCGGCGCCCTCGGCGTCCACCCGGTCCACCGTGGCGTTGACGGTGTTGTTGAGCAGCAGGCCCGAGTAGCCGGTGTCGCGGGCCGTGACGGTGCCGATGTCCAGGCCGTCCACGCTGTAGGTCTCCACGCCGTGGTTGTCGGTGCCCGACACGTACACGTCGTTGATGCTGATGTCGCGCGTGGTGCGGTTGGCGTCGCTGCCCCGGCTGTCGATGCGCATGCCCAGGCCGCTGGACAGGCGCAGGTCGATCTGGCCGAAGTGGACGTTCTGCGAGCCGCGCACGAAGACGCCGAAGTACGGCGAGCCGGTCACGGACAGGTGGGGGACGGAGACGTTCTGGGCGTTGCGGATCCGGACGGCGGCGTGGTCGGCGCCCACCGACCCGGACACGTGGATGGTGCCGCAGACCTCCAGTGAGGTGTGGCTGGGCAGGTCGAGCGAGGTGTTGGCGGGCATGGAACCGGATCCGCGCACCACCACGCGCTGCTGGGAGGTGCGGCCGGAGTCGAGGCTGCCGACGGCCGCGCGCATGGCGGCGAGCATGTCGCCGCCGGTGTAGACGGTGCTGCCGCCGTTGCGGGCGGTCCAGGTGGAGCCGTTCCGCACCGCTTCGGCGTGGTGGGAGCCGCTGCCGCAGTCGCCGTCTCCCCCACCGCCGGTGTCGTCCACGCGGACCAGGTCCCAGACCTGGTTGGCTCCGCCGAGGGAGTCGTACTGCGACAGGCGGTCGCCCGGGGTGGTGCTCCACTCCCAGACCTCCAGGGCCTTGCCGCTGAGGCGGTTGATCAGCTGGACGCCGCCGCCGGTGTCCACGGGGCGCCACTGCTGGTTGGCGTTGCCGAGATCGGTGAACTGGCGGATCTCGGCGCCGTTGGCGGTGGAGTGCTCCCAGACGTCGACGGCCTTACCGCTGTGGCGGTTGACGAGGCGGTAGTAGCCGTCGCCGGAGGGGACGAAGCGGAACTGCTGCCAGGGGCGGTCGGTGCGTTCCCACTGGATGATCCGCGCGCCGTCCTGGGTTCCGGCGCTCTCGACGTCGGCGACCAGGCCGCTGTGCTGGTTGCGCAGGACGTAGTAGGCGCCGGTGTCGATGTCGGCGGCCCGGGCGGGGGTGACGGCGGCGGCGGAGAGGCCGCTCGCGCAGAGGACGACGGCCAGGGCGGAGTACAGGAGCCGCCGCAGGCGCGACAGGCGCGAGAGCTGTCTGCGGGAGGGCGGGGAGGACGGCGGAGCGGTCCGGGGCGCGCCGGGGGGAAGCGGGGGGTTGATGGGCACTGCTGCTCCTCTGTGCGAACTCCGGACGGCGGTGTCCGGAAGGAGTGGGGGGTGGGGAGCGCTCCCATTGCACCGGAAGCTAACACGAAAAACGTTTTTACGGTAGCCGTGCGACTACGGTCGGGAAGGGACCGGGTTCCGGAGGGTGGAGGGGCGGGGAATCTGCGCGGTCCTCTACGCGCACCAGGCGACCTGCACTGAAACGAGGTCGGGGAGAAGCCGTGCGTCACGAAGCCCCGGAAGCAGGCTCGCGGCGCTGCTCCACCACGGCTGGACGGTCTTCGACCAGCACACCCGCCAGTACTGGGCCGCGCACACCGGCCGCATGCGGCTGGTCTGCGCCGACACCCCCGAGGAGCTGATCCGCTCGGTCGCCGCCGTCACGGCAGCACCGGGCACCTCCCCTTCCGCGGGTTCCAACGGAACTCCTGACTCTCAGCGGTGCCGCTACCGACAACCGGTCGCGGCGCCCCGCCCGCCACACCGCTGCGAAGGAGCGGAGAACAACCATGAACCCCGCAGAGCTGTACACGCTCGTGTCGGACGAGACACCAGTGAAGGAAGTGGAGCAGGCACGGAGAAGGGGTCAGGACCACACGGACCGGAAACGGCCAGAACCCCTGTGGCGCAAGGCCTGCGTGCTAGTTTCGGCGTCCCCTGAAGGCCCCTCGCAAAGCCTGAACGGAGATCCATGGAACTGGAACTGCTCGCCAAGGACCCCGCCTCCGGGGGCAAGGGCTGCCCCTCCGTCTACCTCAGCGACACCGGAGAGTTCGTCGTCCAGGGCCCCGCTCTGGCACCGGAGGACTGGGCGAAGGTGGAGAATCCCCTGCCCGGGGAAAACGCGGTCCGCATCTCCCCCGAGGTCGTTCTCGCCGCCGTCGAACTCCACCGCCAAAGACAGGGCTGACCGCCTTCGGTGCCGGGTTCCGCAGCATCTGGGGAACCCGGCGCCGTCGTCTCCTGGCAGGAGCGGTACCGACCTCCCCGGTTTCCCGTGGATCGGCCGAGCGGCTGCTCGACCGGCCGGACGCGGCGCTGAGCGAACTGGCTGCCGAGGATTCACGTCTGGACGCCCTCTCCGAGGAGGACGAGTTGAGTGATCTGCGCGCCGTGATGACGGCTTCCTATCGGGCCCTGGACGACGACACCGCCCGCTTCTTCCGGCGTCTGGGCCTGCACCCGGGGCCGGAGTTCTCCTGCGGGGCCGCCGCCGCGCTCACCGGCGCCCCGCAGGCGGAGGCCCGAAGGCTCCTGGACCGCCTGACCCGCGCGAACCTCGTGGAGCGCCCGCGCGAGGACCACTACCGCCTGCACGACCTGGTTCGCCTGTACGCGGTCGAGCGGGTCCGCGCCGAGGAGGGACCGGAGGCGGCGGGCGAGGCCGTCGGACGGGTGGCCCGGTGGTACAGCACGCCGATGCCTGGCAGGGCGGTCCGGTCCCGGGCGGACGTCTCCGTCCGGGACCGGGTCGCCGGGTCAGCGCTCCACGTGGGCCGCGAGGTTGGCCAGGGACGAGGCCAGGGCCTCCTCGTGGACGGCGTGGTCGATGCCCCGGGGCACGTCGGCGGCCTCGACGGTGACCAGGGTTCCCTCCGGGTCCGCGGTGAGGGTCCAGGTCATCGTCATCGTCCCGGCGAAGTCGGGGTCCGGGGACTCGAAGTCGATCCGCTGCACGACCCGCTCCCCGGGCACCAGCTCGGCGAAGGCGACCTCGGTGACGTCCTCCGTCGCCGAGGTCTTGCCGTGCCCCGCCCCCGGGTCGAGGTAGGTCAGCACCATGCGGAAGCCGCCCCCTGGCCACGGCTCGAAGCGGTCGATCCGGCCGGTCATGCCCTCCGGCGGCAGCCAGGCCGCGAGGGCGTCCGGCTCGGTCATCGCCGCGTAGACCGCCGCCGCGGAGGCGCGGACGGTCCTGCTCCCCCGGTCGGTACGCGGTGGTCTCGATGCCATGGTCGCCCTCCTCGAACACTGCTGTGCGTGTACGCGGGCAACCTAGCCGACACCGCCGACAGACCGGGCGCGCCCCGCCCGGCCCCACCGTGCCCGGCATCCGACTCTTGGGGCGCGCCGGTGGCGGACGCCCGCCGGGGTTCCCCGCCTCCGGCCCCGCCCCCGGTCCCGCTGGGGGGTGAGGACCGGGCACCGGGCGCGGCGGCTCATCCCAGGCGCGACCGGCCGACCGGCGGTTATCGGAGGGGGCGGCGGCCCTGGACCGAGTAGATCGCGCAGGAGCTGGCCCGGAAGGACGGGTCCGCCAGGAGCGCGCGCACCTCGGCGAGCCGCTCGTCGGTCATCCCCTCGTCCACGAAGGCGTCACGCAGGTGGCGGGTGTGGTGAGCGATCAGGTGCACGCCGGGGGAGTCGGCGTTCCACAGCTCCAGCCGGGGCTGGGGGTCGATGTCCACCAGACCCGCGCCCCGCATCGCCTCGGCGGCGTTGCGCCCCCAGGCCGGGTCGGCTCCGGCGCGGATCATCAGCCTGGTCTTGGCCTCCTGGAACTCCTCGTAGAGCTTCTGGGACTCGGCGTCGGGCATGAGGAGCGCCGGGCCGTAGGTGATGTCGAACTCGTCGAGCTGGAGCACGCCGCCGGGCTTGAGCGCGCGCACCAGGCGGTCCAGGACCGCGATCCGCTCCGGGATGTGCAGCAGCACCAGCCGGGAGTGGATGAGGTCGAAGGCGGCCTCGGGCAGCGGGTCGCGGACCACGTCGTGGCGGATGACCTCCAGGCCCTCTGCGGCGGGGACGCGCTCGGGCTTGATGTCGGTGGCCAGCACGCTTCCGCCCGGGGCGACCCGGTCGGCCAGCCAGAGCGCGACGCTGCCGCCCCCGGCACCCACCTCCAGGCAGTTCCACCCCGGCCCGACACCGGTCTGTTCCAGGCGTTCGGTGGTCATGGGGTCGTAGGCGGCGGCCAGGAAGCGGTGCTGGTCGAAGGCGTGCTCGCTGTGGTTGTCGAAGACGTAGCGCTGGTCCTCGGCGGCGTCGGTCACGGGTGTCTCCCTCGGCGTCGGTCGGGTCGTCGGGGCTGGGCAGGTCGGTCGGGTCGTCGGGGCCGGTCCGGCTGGTCGGGCTACGGGGTCCGGCGGGGCCGAACCGCCGTCCGCCGCCGCCCGGCTCGGCGGGCGGTGCGCGCCGACGGTCTCGGCGGCGACGCGGGCGAGGGTGGCCGTGCACACCTTCCCGGTCGGGCCGAGCGGCAGTTCGGGCAGCACGACCACGTGTTCGGGCAGCGAGCGGACGTCCAGGCCGCGTTCGTCGCGCAGGAAGGCGATGAGCTCGCTCGGGGAGGGCGCGGCGGCCCCCTCGGCGGGGGACACGCAGGCGCACATGCGCTCGCCCAGGTCGGGGTCGGGCACGGGCACGCAGTGGGCCTCCGCGAGGGCGGGGTGGGCGCCGAGTTCGCGCTCCACCTCGGCCGGGAAGATGTTGACGCCGCCCCGGATCACCGTCCGGCGCAGGCGGTCCACCACCCGCAGCGCGCCGTCGGGGTCCAGACGGCCCAGGTCACCGGTGCGCACCCACCCGCCCGGGGCCCGCCGCTCGGCGTCCAGTTCGGGCGCGGCGACGTGGCACAGCGGTGTCATCGGACCCAGGGCCCAGATCTCGCCGGTCTCCCCCCGCGGAACCGGGCGTCCCCGCGGGTCGCGGATGCTCACCTCGGCCACGTCGGGGGCGGGATGCCCGGCCAGGCCCGGTTCCCACGCCTCGGGGCGGCGGGCGGTGTGGCAGTTGACCCCGTCGGTGGAACCGTAGACGTTGATCACGGGCCTCCCGAAGCGGGCGGCGCAGGAGTCGCGGACCTCCCGGTGCAGCGGGGCGCCGCTGGCCACCACCGCGCGCAGGGACGAGGTGTCGGCCCGCTCGGGCAGCGCGGCGATCCGCCGCAGCATGGTGGGCACGCCGATCAGGTGGGTGGGGCGATGCCGCTCGATCGCGCACAGCGCGGCGGCCGGGTCGAAGCGGGGCAGGACCACCAGGGTCGCGCCGAGCCCGGCCAGGGTCACCGGCACCCCGCAGGAGCCGAAGGAGGAGGCCAGCGACACCAGGACCAGGTTGCGCATGGGGCCGGGTCCGCTGTGCAGCGCCGCCACGTAGTTGGCCCGGCCGCCCGCCATGGCGTTGTGGCTGTAGGCGACCATGCCGGGTTCGCCCTCCGAGCCGGAGGAGACCAGGACGCGGGCCGGGGACTCGGGGTCGGGCCGGGCGGGACGCCAGCCCCGGACCGTCCCGGCGTCGGGCCGGTCCAGGCTGAGCGTCCCGGGGCGGGCCGGGCCGAACGCCCACGTCCGGCGCAGGGTCGGCGGCGGGTCGGCGCGGCGGATCCGTTCGGCCCGCTCCGGGGTGGTGACGAGGTCCGCGGCACGGGAGCGGTCCAGCAGACTGCGCACGTCGGCCGGGGAGCGGCCGTCGGGGACGGGCAGCGCGACCGCGCCGACGGCGGCGACGGCGAGTTCGGCCACGACGGCCTCACGCCCGTTGGGCAGCAGGACACCGACGATGTCGCGCTCCCCCGTCCCCCCGGCGGCCAGCGCGGCGGCGGCGCGGCGCACGGCGGCGTCCAGCCCGGCGTAGTCGAGCGTGCCGCGGTCGTCGATGACGGCGTCGCGTCCGGGGTGGGCGAGCGCGTGCTCGTGGAAGAGGGAGTACAGGTCCCGGCCCGGGCACCAGCCGCGCGCGGTCCACCGCGCGCGCAGGGCGGCCGGGACCAGGTCGCGCAGTTCCAGGCCGTTGGACGAGGTCCAGGTCATCGGTTCTCCGCAGGCGTGTGAGTGGCCACGGCGCCGCCCGGAGACGTTGACGGTGTGGCGTGTGGGATCTCTTGGCCGGTGATCCTGCTGTTGGTGCCACCGCTGGCGCCACGGCGGGCGCCGACGGTGCCACCGGAAGCAGGATCGTTCCGGACGGGCGCGCCCCGGCGTGCGGCAGCGTCACGTAGCCGCGTCTCGGCGCTCGGGGCGTCGGCGGCGGGTGCGAAACTCCACGGGGCCCGGACGCAGGACGCGCCGCCGACCGTGTCGAAGGCCGCCGCGAACGCCGGTTCGTCGGCCATCGCCGCCAGGTCCTCCACGAGGACGGGGCCGCTCCGACCACCGGGCGCCGAGCCGCTCCTTTCGGTGGGCGCGGTGCCGCGTCCGGCGCGGCGCAGCAGCCGGGCCGCGTCCGACAGGGCGGTCCGGGCGCGAACCCCGGCGCCGGTGCGGGCGCGCAGCAGCAGCGCGGCCACGGCCCCTTCGGCAGCGAGGATTCCGCCGAGCACGTCGGTGAGGGTGAGCAGGGACGGCGCGGGCTCCTGCCCGGGTCCGGCCAGGAGGTCGGCCACCCCGCCGTGCGCCTGGACCAGGTAGTCGGTGGCCAGCGCGCCGGGTTCGGGGGCCCGACCGCCCCACCCGTCTGCGTGCACGTGGACCAGGCCTGGGGCGGGGTCGGCGAGGTCGTCGGGGCCCAGGCCGAACCCCTCGGCACGGCCGGGCGGCCAGTTGTAGAGCAGGACGTCGGCCGTGGCGGCCAGGTCGCGGGCGGTCCGGCGCCCGGCTTCGGTCTTGAGGTCGGCCTCGACCGCGCCCTTGCCCCGGTTCAGGGCCAGGAACCGGGCGGAGCGGTCACCCGCCATCGGCGCCACCCCGCGCATGGGGTCGCCGCCCGGGGGCTCGATCCGCACGACCTCGGCGCCGAGCATGGCGAGCAGCAGCCCGGCGAGCGGGCCCTGCACGCGGTTGGTGGCCTCCACCACGCGCAGCCCGGCCAGGGGCGCGGCGGCGTCGGGGCCGAGCGGTGCCAGCGGGGCGGCGGGGGCGCCGGTGGCGTCCCGCGCGCGCAGCCGCCACTCCGAGGCCGGGTCGGGCTCCTCTGCCTCCCGGGCGTCGCGGACGAGGGCCAGGCTCATGCCCGTGTCGCGGGCGGCCAGGCGGACCCGGGCGAGGTCCGCGGCCGCGATCGCGGCGGGAAGTTCGGGCGGCAGCGGGCACACCGCGGTGGCGAAGCGCCGCTGGAAGGGCGGCCACCCGGCGGCGATCGCGGACGGGGCGGCTCCCAGGTCGGTCCAGAACCGCAGCCAGACCTCGGCGTCCAGGGTCTCGATCTCGAAGCGCGCTCCGTCAACCGAGCGGAACGGCGGGGCGGTTCCGGCACCGGGCGTCACTCCTGTCCCACTGGAAAGAGTCGGGCCCGCCGAAGCCCTCTGGTCCGGGGCCGTGGCCGCGGCGACGTAGGGACCCGCCGCGAGCAGGGCGGCCTGGGCCGCGGAGACCGACGCCGACAGCGCCGGACCGCCGCGCGCCAGGGCCAGCGCGCAGGCCGCCACCGCCTGCGCGGCCAGCACCCCCGCGCACACCGACGCGTAGTCCACCCCCAGGAACCGGGGTGCCCCGCGGGCCCGGCCGTGCAGGTGCGCCAGCCCGCAGGCGGCCTGGACGTCGCGCTCCCCCGCCAGGGGCGCCGCGACCGGCCCGGACCAGCCGATGGCGCAGCCGACCGGTACCGGTAGCACCCGGGTTCCCTCTCCGCCGGATCCGTCTTCGCCCAGGCCCGCGCCGGAACCGCTCCCGCCCGGACCCCACTCACCGGGGACGGCCACCAGACCGATCCACCCGGCCGGTGCCTGCGGGGGCAGGGGCCCCACGACCCGGGAGACCGCGCAGCCGAGCGCCTCCAGGCGCGCCGCAGCGATCCGCAGCGCGACCGAGTCGCCCACCGCCCGCGCGGCGGCCCCGGCCAGCGGGAGCACGGTCGCGCCCACCGGTGCGGCGGTCACGTCCACTTCCCCGTTCCGCAGGTGTCGGGGCGCAGGCCCAACTGGTCGCGCAGCACGGAGCGGCGGACCTTGCCGGTGCCGGTGCGCGGCAGCTCGTCCCAGGTCAGCACCACCGGGTCGGCGAGTTCGGGCAGGTCGGCGACGGCGCCGCGCCAGGCCACGGTGTCCAGACCCCCGCTCTCGGTGGCCACCACCGGCACCGGGGGCCCGTCCGGAACGCTCAGGACGACGCACTCCAGCACCTCGGGCAGGCGGTCGTCCACGACGTCCTCCACCTCCAGGCAGCCGCCCTCGCGCAGGGCGTCCACCTCGCGGTCCACCAACCGCAGCGCGCCGGTGCGGCTGAGGACGCCGATGTCGCCGGTGTTCCACCACGCGCCCACCAGCTTGGACCGCCACCGGCCCTCCTCGCCGACGTAGCCCAGGCACAGGGCCTCGGTGCGGCAGAAGACCAGACCGGGTGTACCGGCCGGGACGGGGCGCATGGTGCGCGGATCGACCGTGCGCAGCTTGGTGCGGGTGGGGATGGGGCGGCCCAGGTGGCGGGTGGTCGGGTGGCGCTCGTTCGCCGCGACCAGTGCCCGCCGGGTGAGGAACCGGAAGGTCAGCGGCCCGGTCTCGCTCTGGCCCCAGCCCTGCATCCACACCGGGCGCCGGTGGCCGGTGGCGCCCAGGAAGGCGCGCACGGTCGGCGGGTGCACGGCGTCGAAGGTGCTGACGTAGAGACGCACCCGGTCGAACGGGGCGTCCTGCCGCTCCGCCTGGTTCTGCCAGCGCGCGAAGACCGCGGGCGCGGCCTCCAGGGTGGTGGGCCGGTGCCGCTCCAGCAGCGGCCCGGCCTCGGCCCAGGAGGCGCCGGTGACGACGGACAGCGCGGCCGGGGACAGCCACAGCACGCTGGCGGTCCAGGCGAGCGCGCGCCCGTGCGCGAAGGAGTACGCGCCCGTCACCGTGTCGTCGCGGCGGCTGCTCAGCACGGGCCAGCGGTGCGCCTCGAACCCGGCCAGGCGGCGCATGATCGTGCGGGTGGAGTGCGGGACCAGTTTGGGCACGCCCGTGGTGCCGGAGGTGTGCATGATCGCCAGGGGCGCGTCCAGGTGCGGCCTGCGCGGCGGCGGGGCGTCGGTGCCGCGCACGTCGTCCAGGTGCAGGACGCTCCCGGCCGGGCCCCCTCCCCCGAGGGGAACCCCGTCCCCGACCGGCGTTCCGTTCCCGCCCGGACCCGTGGCCCCCGCCGGGCCGTCGACGACCAGGGTGCGGGTCGCGTGCACGGCGGGGTCGGCCCCCGCCTCCCGGGACGCCGCGAGCAGGGCGGTGTCGGTGACCAGCAGCGCCGGGTCCAGCCGTTTGAGCAGGACCTCCAGCGCGTCCGGTTCCAGGTGCGCCGACAGCGAGGCGGGCACCGCGCCCAGCCGGGCGGCGGCGCAGTTGAGCAGTACGTAGTCCCAGTGGTTGCGCTTGGCGATCGCGACGCGGTCGCCGGGCCGCACACCGGCCGCGGCGAGCCATCCGGCCGCCTCGCGCACCAGTTCGGCCACCCGGGGCACGTCCAGCTCGGTGCCCAGGCCGGGGGCGATGTCCAGCGGCCTGCTCAGGTGCACGGCGGTCGTGGAGCCGCGCGCGACCAGGTCGTCGAAGAGGGTGCCCAGGTGCAGGGGTTTGGTGAACAGCGTCATCGTCGTCGGTCCTCACTGGGGGTGGGAACGGGGGTCGGGGCCGTCGAGGCGAGGAAGGCCAGGACCCGCGCGGCGGCCGTGGTCGCGGAGGAGACCGCGCCCTCGCTGCACGGGCGCAGTGAGATCCAGTCCCCGGCGTAGTCCACGGCCGCGGGCGGGCGGACGGCGAAGGCGGAGCGCTCGCGCAGGGCGCGCGGCCCCGCGGCGGGCAGGCCGTGGCGGAAGCGGTGCACGCGGACGGCCTCGACGCGTCGGGACAGGCCGGGCAGCAGGGGTTCGGCGCGGTCGGTGAGCCGCTCCGCCACCACCGCGTCGGAGGCGTCGAGGAGTTCGGCGGCGCCGCGCGGGGAGGCCACCAGGGAGACCAGGCCCCGTCCGGGCGGCACCCGGCCCGGGTGCTTGTTGTGGTCGGCGGTGACCACGTTGAGCAGCGGGTCCTCCAGGGCGGGCACCAGGGTGGCGAAGCCGCCGCGCGCCCCGGCCGGTTCCATCGGGCGGTCCAGGACCAGGGAGACGCGGAGCATGGGCGCGTACTCGCAGGCCTCCAGGTAGGCGCGCTCGACGCCGGACGCGCCGGGGTGGATCCCGGCCGCGACCGGGGCTGGCACGGCCAGCACGGCCGCACGGGCGGTGACCGTGCCAGCCGGGGACTCCAGCCTGACCCCGTCGGGGCCCGCGGACACAGCGGTCACCGGGTGGCCGGTGACCACGTCGAGCCGGTCGGCCAGGATCCGCGCGAGGGTGTCCATGCCGTCGCGGTAGGTGCGCCAGCGGGCGCTGCTGCCCGCGGAGACCAGGTGCGCGGCGAAGGGGGCGGCGGCCGTGTGCTCGGGGTCCCAGCCGAAGAACCCGGCGGCCAGGGCGCCGAGCAGCCGGTAGCGCAGCTCCGGATGGTAGGGGCGGAGCAGTTCGGCGAGGGTGCGCGCGCCCAGCGGGGAGCGCTCGGGGTGTTCGGGGTCCGGGCCGAGGCGGGCCAGCTGGATCTGGAGGCGCAGCAGGTCGGCCCGCGCGCGGGGGGACAGCCCGGCGCCGGTGAGCAGGCCCAGGGGGCGGCCCACGTGCGGTCGGACCCGGCCCTCGCGCCAGGACGCCAGGGCGCCGCGGATGCGGGGCACCGCGCCGCGGTCGGCGTCCAGACCGACCTCGCGGATCAGCCGCCAGGTGGCCGGGTAGGCCTTGGCCGGGGGCAGCATCTCCGCGCCGGTGTCGATGAGGCAGCCGTGCTCGCGCAGGGTGCGCATGCGTCCGCCCACGGCCTCGTCGGCCTCCAGGACGCGGACCGAGCGGCCCGCGCGGGCCAGCGCGTGCGCGGTGGCCAGTCCGGCGGGGCCCGCTCCGACCACGGCGACGTCGAGCCCCTGGCTCATACGGCGCCTCCCAGGAGCACGGGGGCCAGCAGGTGGGCGCCGATGAGCAGGACCACGGTGACCCGGTGGGTGTGGATGGCCAGGCGGCGGGCGCGCAGGATGTCACCCCGGACGAACCCGATGAACAGCTGGGCCACCCGCATCAGGAAGACGGGGGCCAGGACGAGCGGGAACCACCACGGGGAGATCCCGGCCAGGGTGGAGCCGCTGATGAGCAGGCTCTCGGCCGCGGTCGCCGCGATGATGAAGGCGGTGTTGAGGCGCCTGGGCACCAGAGCGGCCACGGTGATCCGCCCGGCGGCGCGGTCGCCCGCGGCGTCGTTGGTGTTGGAGTACAGGCCGAAGAGCATCGGGCCGAAGCCGAACAGCAGGGCCTGCACCACGACGAAGCCGTTCAGCTCCCCGGTGAGCAGACCGTAGGGCACCAGGACCCAGCCCACGCCCAGACCGATGAGGAAGACCTCCTGGAAGCCCCGGTAGCTGATCTTGAGGCCCCAGGAGTACTGGACCGAGGCGACCACGCACAGGACGGCCAGGGCCACCGCCCAGGCGG
Source organism: Nocardiopsis dassonvillei subsp. dassonvillei DSM 43111 (assembly GCF_000092985.1). Lineage (GTDB taxonomy): Bacteria > Actinomycetota > Actinomycetes > Streptosporangiales > Streptosporangiaceae > Nocardiopsis > Nocardiopsis dassonvillei. The sequence goes on along the minus strand of NC_014210.1, from coordinate 1,778,431 downwards.
GCCAGTGCGGGGCGACCAGGACGACCAGACCCCAGAGCAGGGCGCTCGCCGCGGTCGCCGCCCAGGCGAAGCGCAGGGCCTGCGGTTCGGTGAGCGTCCCGGCGACGAGGGGTTTGCGGGCCAGCCGGCGGCGGGCCGCGTCCGAGCCGTAGTTGGCCGCGTCGCTGCCGTCGCGGTAACCGGTGACGTCGTCGAAGGCGACCATGGCGGCCACCACGGCCACCTCGGCGAGCAGGATGAGCAGGAGCAGCCCCAGCGTGCCCGGCTCCCAGCGCAGCGCGGGCGCGAGCATGGCCAGTACCAGGGGCAGGCCGATGTAGTAGTCGTAGATGTCGAGCTTGGCCAGCCGGGCGTAGGCGGCCGGGGTGCCCCGGGGCGGCGCGGCTGCGGGCGCCGGTCCGGCGGGGGGCGCGGCGGTGTGGTCGGTCATCTTGCTCTTCCAGAATGGTCGGCGAACGCGCACACGGTGTCGGCGATGTGCTCCACCTGGGCGTCGTCCAGGTGCGGGTACAGCGGCAGGGAGATGTTGCGCCGGGCCGCCGACTCCGCGTTGGGCCAGCGGGCCCCGGCCCGGGCGTACGGGGCGAACGCGGGCTGGGCGGGCAGGGCGCGCGGGTAGTACACGTGGGTGTCGATCCCGTGCGCGGACAGGTGGACGCGCAGGTCGTCGCGCTGCTCGGCCAGGAGCGTGTAGACGTAGTGGCAGCGCCCGTCGCCGCCCGTGGGCGGCGCAGTGATCCCGGCTCCGGCCAGTCGTGCGAACCGGCTGGAGTAGTAGGTGGAGATCTCGGCCCGGCGGGCGAGCCGGTCCTCCAGCCCGCCCAGCCGGTGCAGCTGGAACTCGGCCATCACCTCGTCGAATCGGCTGTTGAGGCCGATCCGGTGGTGCAGGAAGCGGTGCGTGCCGTCCTGGCCGTGGTTGCGCAGCATCCGCACGCGCACGGCGAGTTCGGCGTCCGAGGTGACCACCACGCCGCCCTCGCCGGGCATGCCGAAGGTCTTGACCTGGACGAAGGAGTAGACCCCCGCGTCGCCCCACAGCCCGGCGGGGCGGCCGCCGAGGGTTCCGCCCTGGGCCAGCGCGGAGTCCTCGACCAGGCGCAGCCCGTACTGGTCGGCCAGGTCCCGGAACCGTGGCATGGCGGCCATCATCGAGAACAGGTGCGCGGGCATGACCGCGCGGGTGCGCGCGGTGAGGGCGGTCTCGGCGGCGTCCGGGTCCAGGGTCAGGGAGACCGGGTCGATGTCGGCGAAGACCGGGCGCGCGCCGCGTTCGACGACGGTGCTGGCCAGCGGCGCGCAGCCGAAGGCCGGTACCACCACCTCGTCGCCGGGGCCGATCTCCATGGCGGCCAGGACCAGGGTGAGCGCGGAGGTGCCGCTGGAGCAGGCGACGACGTCGGCGGCGGCGAGGCGGTCGCGCAGTTGGCGTTCGAGGCGGGCGGTGCGCTCGCCGAGGATGAACTTCTGCGCGCCGCCGGTGCCGGTGGCGTGGACGGCCTCCAGCAGGGCGTCGCGGTCGGCGTCGAACAGGTCGGGGGCGAAGAAGGGGATGCGGTGCCCGGTCGCCGTGGTCATCCGTGCCTCCGAAGGCAGAAGTCCTCGATCTCCTCGCAGACCCGGTCCGCCTGGGCGTCGGTCAGGTCGGGGTAGAGCGGTAGGGCCACCGCCCCCTCGCAGGCCGCCTCGGCGCGCGGGAAGTCGCCGGGCGCGTGTCCCAGGTGGGTGAAGCAGGGTTGCAGGTGCAGCGGGATCGGGTAGTAGGTCTCGGTGCCGATCCCGGCCTCGGCCAGGTGGGCGACCAGGGCGTCGCGGTCGTCGGCCTCGACCAGGTGGACGTAGACGACCCGGTTGCCGCCGGGGTGGGGCGGAACGGCGCCGGGCACGGCGCGTATCCCGGGCAGGTCGCGCAGGCGGGCGTCGTAGCGCGCGGACAGCTCGGCGCGGCGGGCGATGTCGGCGTCGAGGCGGGAGAGCTTGGCCAGCAGCACGGCGGCCTGGAGGTCGTCCATCTTGCTGTTGCAGCCCGCGACGACCGTCGGGTTGGCGATGCCGGGGAAGTCGTCCAGGGTGCGTCCGGAGCGGCCGTGGTGGCGCAGCGCCCGCGCGGTCTCGGCGACGGCGTCGTCGTCGGTGAGCAGCGCGCCCGCGTCGCCGATGGCGCCGAGGGTCTTGGAGGGGAAGAAGGACAGCACGCCGCCGGTGCCCAGCAGCCCGGCGTGCACGCCGCGCAGCCGCATGCCGATGGCCTCGGCGCTGTCCTCCAGCACGGTCAGGCCGCGGCGCCGGGCGACCTCGCGCACGCCCTCCATGTCGGCCAGGCGGTCGAACAGGTGGACCGGCATGACCATCCGGGTGCGGGAGGTGGCCACCGCGTCCACCGAGGCCGGGTCGATGCCGTACCCGTGCTCCTCGATGTCGGCGAAGACCGGGACGCCTCCGGCGAGGACGACGGAGCTGGCGGTGGCGACGAAGGAGTAGGCGGGGACGATCACCTCGTCGCCGGGGCGCAGCCCGGCGGCGCGCAGCAGGATGACGAGGGCGTCGGTTCCGGAGTTGACGCCGACCACGTGCCGGGCGCCGGTCCAGCGGGCCAGGGCGTCCTCGAACTCGGCGACCATGGCCCCGTGCGAGAACTTGCCCCGGTCCATGACCCGCAGGCAGTTGTCCCGGATGCGCGGCCACAGTTCCGCGAAGCTCCGGGACTGGTCGAAGAAGGGGACGGGGAGGCGTGTTCTGCCGGGGGGCGCCGCCTCGGGGGGTTCGAGCGTTCTCTTCAACTTCTCCACGTTTCTACGCTGCGGGAGGGGGGCGGTCGGCGGCCGGGGCGGCGGGCCTCGGCCTGGTCGGGGGCTCAGCCGCCGAGGAGGGGGATGTCGTTGCGGCCGAGGTGGTAGTCGCGGACCGCGTCGACCAGCTCGGAGGCGGAGAGCGTGCCGCTGCCGTCGGTGTCGAGTTCGTCGAAGACGCGGTCGGAGTCCCGCGCGCTGACGCCGACGGCGTCGAGCCACCGGCGCATCTCGCTCCGGCTGATCTCGCCGTCGCCGTCGGTGTCGAGCACGTCCATGGTGGCCTGGAGCGTGGGCCGGGCGACCTCGGCGAAGCCGTCCTCGCTGCCGACCATCTCGCGCCCGGCGACCTCCATGAACTGGTCGCGGTCCATCCGGTCGGTGCCCGCGGCCGCCGCCAGGCGGTCGAACATGCCCAGGTAGGCGGCCTTGAGCGCGTCGCCCCGGGGGGTGCCCTCGGCGCCGAGCCGCGAGATGATGCCGTCGGCCTCGGCCGCGAGGTCCGAGCGCTCGATCACCCCGTTGCCGTCGACGTCCCAGAGGCGGAAACGCTCCTCAAGGCGGCTGGTGGTCTTGGTGGCGGTCGTCACGGGCTTTCCCTCACTTCTTCCGTGGGACAACAGAAGCACGACTTCATACCTGCATTCGAAAAGGGCACCCGAAACCGGAATCCGAACGTTTTCCACGCCGAATAAAGCCCTTCCCGCGCGCCTCGGGAAAGACGGAACGGGAGGGCCGGTGCACTTCGCTTTCCCGTGTTCTCGCACCGCGGAGGGGAGAGGGGCGGGAAATGGTCCCGGCCGCGGCGGTCGGCCGCGGCCTGGACGAGGGGGTTCAGTTCCCGAGGAGGGGGATGTCGTTGCGGCCGAGGTGGTAGTCGCGGACCGCGTCGACCAGCTCGGAGGTGGACAGCTTGCCGCTGCCGTCGGCGTCGAGGTCGGCGAAGGCCCGGTCGGCGTCGGCGCCCTGGAGACCGATGGCGGCGAACCACTTCTGCATCTCGGTCGGGCTGATCTCACCGTCACCGTCGACGTCGAGCACGTTGACGATGGCCTGGATGGTCGGCTGGACGACCGAGGCGAAGCCGGCGTCGCCCTTGCTGATGATCTCCTGCTCGGCGGCCTGCACGAACTGCTCCCGGCTCATGCGCTGGGTGCCGGCGGCGGAGGCCAGGTGGTCGAACATGGCCAGGTAGGCGCTCTTGAGCTCGTTGCCCTGGGCGGTGCCCTCGGCTCCAAGGCGCGAGACGATGTCGTTCGCCTCGGACTCGAAGTCCGAGCGCTCGACGGCCCCGTTGCCGTTGGCGTCCCAGAGGCGGAAGCGCTCTTCGAGGCGGCTGTTGGCCTTGGTTGCGGTCGTCATTTATTTTCCCTCTCGATCCCTATGGAAAAACAGACGTACGATGCTCTCTCCGAGCACAGGAAAGGACCCTCCGACCGAGTCCGACCGGACCCTCCCCACACCCAGAAGATTAGCCTGTGAGCGTGCCCCACAAAAGGGGCTCAGAAGAATCCATGAGTGCAATTGATTTTTTATATCGGACATTTTCAGCAAATGCCAGATTCTTCGGAAACCGTTTCGGCGGGCGGGCCGTCGCCGACCGGCGCCCCCTGGCGGAACACCAAACCCTCACCCGAGGCCAACCCCAGGTCCCGCCCGGTCGGCAGCGGGTCGGCGTGGATGAGCACGTTGTAGTGGTTGGGCATGTGGCAGGCGTCGAAGCCGAGCACCGTCCCCACCCGGCGCGGGCCGATCCACACCTCGTCGCCCCGGTCCACCACCCCGGCGCCGGTGATCTCGGCGAACCCGAGGAAGCCCACCCGGTCGATCCGGGCCCCCGCAACGGTCTCGGTGTGGTCGGTGGCGACCAACTCGTGCACCTCCCCCGCGCGCACGCACCGGCTGGCGTGGGGTTCGAGCCGCATACCCCGCTCGCTCCTGCGGTGCACCAGGACCTTGACCAGCGTCGCGGTGACGTCCCGTTTGGGACCGTCCTCACGGGGATTCATCGCGCCTCCTCCCTCGTCGGCTCCGCGGCCTCCGCCAAGCGGTAGGCGTCCCCGACCAGCCGCAGCGCGGACGGTCCGCCCGGGTCCTCGACCACGCCGCCGCGCACCCGCCGCTCGAACTCGGCGAGCACGCCCACGTACTCGTGCCACAGGGAGTCCTTGAACCCGGGATGGCCCTCCAGCATGTCCGCCGTGAGCACCGCCCCGTCGGCGGTGCGCGCCTCGACGTCCTTGCGCTCGCCGGGATGGGACCAGTCGAGGAGGACGCGTGCGCGCGCGCCCGCGGCGCGCAGCACGACCTCGGCCCGGCGGTCGGTGCCCGCGGCGTCCCGCGTGACGTGCGCCGACTCGGCCTCGGCCGGGCCGAGCAGCCACTCCACCAGGTCGAAGGCGTTGGGTCCGTTGTCGGCCACGCACCCGCCGCCGCAGCGGGCCGGGTCCAGGTACCAGGTGTCGGTGCCGGCGTGCTCCTCGATCCGCTCCAGGTAGCGCACGGTCAACTCCTCCACCCGCCGTCCGGCCAGGTCCCGGCGCAGCCGCGCGAGCGCGGAGTTGTACCGGCGGTGGAAGGCGGTGAACAGCACCGTGTCCCGGTCTCGGGCGAGCCCGGCCAGCGCCTCCCCCTGGGCGGCGTCCAGCGCGAGCGGCTTCTCCACGCACACGGCCACCCCGCGCCGCAGCGCGTCGGCGCAGACGGGGGCGTGAGCGTCGTTGGGCGCGGTGACCACCAGCGCGTCCAGTCCGGTCTCGTCGAGCATCCGGACGTGGTCGGTGTAGCCCCGCGCCCCGACCGGGTGGGCGGCGAGCACGCGGGGGTCGCGGTCGCACACCGCCACCAGGTCCAGGCCGGGCGCGGTGCGCAGGGCCTCCAGGTAGAAGCGGGAGATCACGCCCAGGCCGACCAGCCCGGTGCGCAGCGGGGCGCTCATCGCGTCTCCTCCCGCATCGCCTCGAAGGGCAGGCCGGTCCGGTCGGCCAGCTCCGCCAGCTCGGCGTACAGCTCCGCCTCCAGCGGCACGCCCGCCAGGCGCAGTTCCCGCGCCCGGTGGTACTCGTGCCAGCCGGGGTAGCGCACCGGCGCGTCCGGGTCGGTGGGCGGACAGGCCAGCAGCGCGCCGAACAGCTCCCGCGCGTCGTCGTCGGCGCCCTGCCGCAGGGCGCCGGGCGCGATCGCGGCCACGAAGAAGCCGATGTCGTCGTCGCGTCCGCTCGGGCCGCCGTCCCCGTCCAGGGCGTCGGGGTGGGGGCCCGTCCCGGCCCCCGGGACCAGTGCGGAGAGCACCTCGACCATGAGTCCGAGGCCGAAGCCCTTGTAGCGTCCCGCTTCGCCGCCCAGCCACATCAGGTGCGCGCGCCCGGCGTCGAAGGCGGCGGGGTCGGTGACGGGCGCGCCGGTGTCGTCGCACAGCAGGCCTTCGGGCAGGGCGAGGCCCTCGCGGGCGGCCTGGCGGATCCGGCCGGTGGGCGCGGCCGTGGTGCTCATGTCGAGCAGGAACGGCGGGTGCTCCCCGGCCGGGGCGGCGACGCTGAGCGGGTTGGTGCCCAGCATCGCGACCGCGCCGCCGGGCGGGCGGGCGATGCGCTGGCGTCCGCAGTTGCTGGCCACCAGGCCCACCATGCCGCGTTCGGCCGCGCGCAGCGCGTGGTACCCGGCGCAGCCCAGGTGGGTGGCGCCGCGCACGGACACCAGCCCGATGCCGTGGCGCGCGGCGCGCTCGGCGGCCAGGTCCATGGCCTCGCTCGCCGCCCACAGGCCCAGGGCCCGCCGGGAGTCCCAGAGCACGGCGGCGCCGAGGTCGGCGAGGACGCGCGGCTCCGCGGCGGGGTCGGCCCTGCCCTCGTCGAGGAGCGGCAGGTAGAGGCGGGTCAGGTTGGCCAGACCGTGCGAACGCGGCCCGGCGAGGTCGCCGTGGCACAGAGCGCGCGCCGCCTCGGCCGCCCGGTCGGGGGGCAGGCCGCGGTCGGTGAACACCCCGGCGGCGAACGCGACCAGGTCGTCGTGGCGTACCCGTACGGCCTCGCGTTCCGGCGGGGCCTGGGTGGGGGCCGCGGTGGTCACCTGGCCTCCCGGGCGGGGGTGTGGTGTGCGCGCATGTCCTCGTCGCCTTCCTCGTCGGTGGTGCGGGGCTCTTGGGTCTCGTGCGGGGCGTCGGGGTTCGGGGCCCGACGCGGGGTCTGGCCGGTGAAGGCGGCCAGGAGGCGGGCCACCGCGTCGGCGAACCCGTCGAGTTCGTCGGCGCGCGCGAACTCGCCGTCGGCGTGCGCGTTGTTGGCGGCCAGGTCGCCGGGGCCCAGCACGGCGGTGCTGGCTCCGGCGACCCCGGACATCCAGATCGCGTCGCAGGTGAAGGCCGGTTCGTCCTCGGGCCACGGGGCGATTCCGGCGCGGCGCAGCAGGGCGGGCCCCCAGGGGTCGCGGTCGTCCAGCGCGGGCAGGCCGCGCTTGGTCCACTCCAGACGGGTGAGGGCGCGGGCGTCGGCCGCGGTGCGGGCGAACAGCGCGGTGTCGGCGAACTCCTTGGTGAAGGCGTCCAGTCCCGCGTCGAGCGCGTCGGTCAGGGCGCGTTCCAGGGCGCGCCCCGCGGCGGCGTCGCCGTAGGCGAGGTTGAGCAGCAGCGACCCGCTGCCGTAGACCCTGTTGTGCAGGGTGCCGGTGTGCAGTCCGGCCAGGCACACCGCGCCGGAGCGGGCGTGCGCGTCCAGGGCGCGGCCCAGGTGCCGGGCCAGGTGGCCCAGGAGGACGGAGGCGTTGTGCCCGGTGTGCGGGCGGTCGTCGATCGCGTCGTCCCCGCGGACCGAGATCCGGGCGGTCATCGCCGCGGTGCTGCGCGTCAGGAACCGCATCCCGGTGGGTTCGCAGAAGATGTTGAGGCGGCCGGTGTGGCCGCGTTCGACCAGCGGCCGGGTGCCGAGGGTGCCCATGGCGCCGCCCTCCTCCCCGGCCACGGCCTGGACGAGCACCGCGACGTCGCGGCCGACGGCCGGGTCGCGCTCGCGGGCGGCGCGCACCCCCGCCAGCAGCGCCACCGCCGGGCCCTTGGCGTCGATGGCGCCGCGCCCGTGGAAGCGTTCGCCGTCGAAGCCGACCGGCTGCCGCCCGGCGACCGTGTCCAGGTGCACGTTGAACATCACGGTGCGCTCGGCGGGCAGGTCGGGGCCCAGCCGCAGCACGAGGCTGGGCTGGCAGTCGAGGAAGCCGGGGCGGGCCAGGGCCTCGCGGACCGGGGCCGGGACGTCCGGTCGGTCCATGTCGGCGGGCCGGACCGGGGCGTGGTGCACGACGTCGAACCCGGCTCCGGCGGCGGCGCGGGCGTAGAGGAGCTGGGCCTCGCGCAGGAGCGGCGGGGGCCCGTCGGGGCCGGTCTCCAGCGGGCCCGCGGTGGGCAGTTCGAGCAGCCGCAGCAGCAGGTCGTGGTCGTCGGGGGTGAGCGCGGCGGTCACCGGACCCCCTCGGTGCGGTGGAGGCCGTCGGCGGTACGGGCGGCCCCGGTCGCGGCGTGAGGGTCCGCGTCCCCGCCATGGTGGCCCGTGCCCCTGGCGGGGCCGCCTCCGGTGTGCCAGGTGCGGGCCACGAGGTCCTCCAGGGCGCGCCCGTAGGCGACGAAGGCGGGCCGGTCGCCGCGGCCGGGGTCGGCGCCCGAGACCCGCAGGTGCGGGCGCAGGTGCAGGTGGGGCTCGATGGACAGCGTTCCGGTGTAGCCGTGCGCGGCCAGCAGCCGCAGGCACTCGACGGTTCCGGCCTCCCCCCGGCCGGGCGGGACGTAGTCGACCCCGCCGTCGGGCGCGGTGACGGCGTCCTTGACGTGCACGTGCGCCACGTGGTCGAGGAGCTCGCGCAGCATCTCCGGGGCGCGGTAGCCGTGGGCGACGCCGTTGCCGGTGTCGAACAGCAGCCGCAGGGCCGGGCTGTCCACCTCGGCCAGCAGTTCCAGGGCGCGGTCGGCGCGGTCCCCCGCCCAGCCCGCGCAGTTCTCGTGCACGAGCACCAGGCCCGCGTCCTCGGCACGGCGGGCCAGTTCGCGCAGGCGGACGCGGACGCGCCGCCCCCACTCGGCCTCGGGGAGCCCGTCGCGGGGGTAGGACATGACCCGGACCAGCCGGGTGCCCAGCACCGCGCAGCGCCGGGCCAGGACGTCCAGTTCGGCCAGGTCGGGGGCGAAGTCCCCGGTGGCGGGCCTGGACCAGTCGGCGATGCGGGAGGCGACGGCGACCACGTCGGTCCCGGCCTCGCGGATCCGTCCGGCGGCGCGGTCGAAGGCCCGCTCGTCCAGGGCGGCCAGGGCGGTCCCGTCCACGGTGCGCAGTTCCAGGCGGTTCCAGCCGAGTTCGGCGAGGGCGGCGAGCTGTCCGTCGAGGTCGGGCGCCGCCTCGTCGCCGATCCCGGCGAGCGGCGGAGCGGTGTGTTCAGGCGCCGACGGCACTGCCCACCTCCTGCCTGCGGCCGTGGGCCGCGCACAGCCCCTTGGCCTCGGTGAGCAACCGGACCGCCTCGACCTGGACCGGGAGCGTGCCGGGGCCGCGGAAGGAGCGGGCGTAGCGGGCGTAGGCGGCGCGGAGGAAGGCGGGGAGGGCGTCGTCGGCGAAGACCGAGTGGGAGGCCCGGTGCCCGGTGGCGTCCACCGACAGCTGGGCGGTGTGGTCGGCCGCGCTGCACGGGTAGTGGCCGGTGAGCACGGCGCGGTCGAACTCCAGCGTGATGCGGCGCTCGCGGACGGGGGAGGTCAGGTCGGAGTCGATCCGGCTGCGCACCCCGCCGTGGTGCGCCAGGTCGAGGCGGGCGCGGCCCAGTCCGGGCAGCCGGGACTGCTCGGTGACCATGTCCTCCAGGGAGGCCGCGGTGACGTCCGCTCCCCCGGCCAGGCTGATCACCACGGCCAGCGCGTGCGGGACCTCCACGTCGAAGGCGGTGGGGTGGCCCGGCGTCTGCGCGGTGCGGGTGAAGCGGGGCTTGTTCTGCACGACCGTGACGGCGCGCAGGTCGCCGAAGACGCGGCCCCGCACCGCGGCGCGCAGTCGCCGCGTGAGCGCGCTGTCCAGCCACTGGGTGGTGACGGTCAGGTCCAGGCCCCAGCGCCGCCGCAGCCGGGCGACGGCGGCCAGGTCCACCAGGTCCAGGGCCAGCGGCTTCTCCACGACGACCATGCGGTAGCCGAGGCGGGCCAGGTGCTCCAGCGGACCGGAGCGCAGGTGCGGCGGCGTGCACAGGTGGACCACGGTGCGCGAGGGCGGCGCGCAACGGGCCGCCTCCTCCAGGGAGTCGGCGGTGAGGACCCCCTCGACGGGGCCCCGGAACGGGTCGAATCCCACCACCGGCCCCGCGGCGAACAGGGCGGGGGCCTGTGCCCGCGCTTTGGCCAGCGACGGCAGGTGCAGCCCTTCTCCCGATCTGCCCAGACCGACGATGAGGGTGTGCAGCATAACGTACGGGCACCTTTCCCTTCTGCTTCCACGGCGGTGCGCTGCCCGATCCCGGAACGCAGCGGCCACACGCTTCCCCCACCACACTCGGACATCGCACCGAAAGCGTCAAAACGGAGAACGGGTTCCTGCGTCCGAAAACTCGGAAACGGACATGTTTCCACCCGTAGAGCAAGAAGGAAATGCGTATTTTCGTGGCGTTTTCTCCCCTGCGGGCGCACCTCCACCGGAGCGCCGCGCGGTCCCGCGACCGCCGGGCGGAGGTCGCGGGACCGGTCGGGGTCAGGCCACTGAGAAGCTGAACAGCCCGCTGGGCGGAGCGTGCCAGCCGTGGTTCGGCGAGACCAGGACCGACGGCCCGAAGCAGGTCGTGCCGGCGTGCATGCGCACGTCCGCGTCGGTGAGGTTGACCAGCACGTGCGCGGTCTCGGGGAGCCGCTGGCAGGAGCCCGCCGGGGGTTCGGGGTAGCGGCGCAGCTCCTCGAACTCGGTCGTGAAGACCACGACCTCACCGGTCGCGGCGTGGGCCGGAGCGGCGCCCGCCACGGATCCGCCCACCGCGAACGCGAGTGCCGCCGCGGCGGACACGAGAGCCCTCATTCCGATTGCCTCCATTTTCGTTCCGCACTTTTTCCGAAGGATCGGCCCGCACATATCACCGATACGGCGAAGCCGACCCGGACATCCTGTCCCTTCGGCACCACAAAGACCAGAGCCGGTGTGACTCAGCGGAGGATTTCGGGCAACCGCTACCCGGAGCCGAATCGGAGGGAAAGCACCGGGGAAAGAAAAATACAGAAAAGAATACTTTCCATGCCTTCGCTGAGGTATGCGCCGCTCGCACCTTAGGTGGCTTTATCGCCGGAAAGGTGCGCTCTCCGTGAGGAAGGGGCCCGAAACGGGCGGGTTTTCCGGGGCGTGTAGGGGGCGTAAAGGGCTGGGGAAGCTCCTGTGACGGCGACTCGCGCGTGGAGCCGGCGGCCCGGACGCTCCCCCGCCCCGCACCGGGCGCAACGGGCCGCGCACCCGCCAGGAGGGAGGAAGTCCCGGTTTCCTGCGCGCACAAAAAAGCCCGCCCCGAGGGGCGGGCCGCCGTGTCCGATGGGCGCTCAGACCTTGCGGTACCTGGGTACCCAGGCGCCGTCCCGGACCTCGTAGTCGCCGAAGAGCGCAGGGGCCTCCTCCTGGAGGGTCCGACCGATGAGGTCGAACAGCAGGCGGATCTCCTCCTCCGCGCCGGGGGCGGTGCGCGCCTCCAGGGTGTGGCGCAGGGTGCGCACGTTGGCGGTCCACACCAGGCCGGTGGCCACGCCCTCGGGGGCGAAGCGGCGCATGAAGGAGGTCTTGTGCTTCTTCTCCGCGAACTTGACGCCCTCGTCGTCCAGGCCGAAGTGGTCGGCCATCCAGAGCTGGAACTCCTCCATCTGGCGGAGCATCGCGGTGGCGCGCTCCATCAGCTCGGGGTCGTCCTCGGCCCAGTCGGGGAACCAGAACGGCAGGTCGGACAGGCGCACGAAGCGCAGGGACTCCTGGGAGACGGCCACGCCCGGACGGTGCCGGATCAGCTCGTGGGTGAGCACCCGCGAGACGTTGTGCAGGACGAAGCTGAAGCTGATGTGCTCCAGGACGGAGCCGTGCATGCTGGCCAGGATGTTGCCGAGGTAGGCGTCCTGGTCGGTGCGCACCCGGGTCACGTTGGGGTTCAGGCCCGGCTCCCAGGAGCGGTAGCACAGCCGCCCGGCGAACTCGGCGAGGTTCTGGGGGTCGTTGAGGTGGGCGTCGAGCTCACCGCGGTCGAACCGCTCCAGCCACGCCTCCCCGCCGACCTCCTTGAGGTAGTCGGCGATGGCGTCGTAGTCCACCTGCGGACGCGCCACCAGACGGACCTGCGGCTCGACCCTCTTCACAGCATGCCTCCCGTTCGTGTTCCCGGCTCCCCGTGCGCACGCCTGAGCACCGCGGCCGACGGGCGGCGCGGGGTGCGGAGGGCGTGACGGGGGCGGGGGCTGACCAGCCCTCCCCGAGGGTACACGGGGTCGGCGGGGGTCGGCCGGGGGCAGGGCGCGGGCCGGGTGCCCGCCGGGTTCTCCCGGTCAGGCACCCGGCCCGCGATCGGTGCTGTGCGTGCTTCCTGGTCGTGCGGTCCTGTCGTGGAGAGGAGGGACAACTCGCTAGAAGCCGTAGAAGTAGCCGGGGGCCACGAAGAGCCCGACGACGATGGCGATGATGCCCCACAGGAGCTGCCCGCGCAGCACCCCGAGAACACCGGCGACGATGAGAATGATTCCGAGGATTGTCAGTAGAATACCCATACACAACCACTGTCCCGTAACGGGTTGATCAAACTTTTCGGTTGGATGTGATTTGGGAAAGGCGTCTTGGTGCAGGTGAGCGCCCCCGCACCGGATATCGCCGCACTCCCCGGAACGCCCGCGTGACCCTCCGCGCACGCCCTGCGCGCGGGGGTCCGCGGCCCCGGGGACGCTCCCCGGGGCGCCGCCGCGGCCCTCAGCCGCGGGCCAGGCGCAGGGCCCGCGCCACGATGCCCTCGCCGACCGTCGCGGTGAGGATCGACTCGGGGTGGAACTGGACCGCGTACCACCGCGCGGCCGGGTCCTCCACGGCCATGACGACGGGTTCCTCATCCGCCCCGCCCTCCAGGACGGCGGTGACCTCGAAGTGCTTGACCAGCTCGGGGAGGGTGTAGGTGGAGTGGTAGCGGGCGGCCGGGAAGGCGTCCGCCCCTCCCAGGCCGGTGAGGAGCCGCCCGCCGTGGACCCGCACGCGGCCGGGCTTGCCGTGCACCGGCGCGTCCAGGGTGCGCAGTTCTCCCCCGGCGTGCTCCACCATCCCCTGGAGCCCCAGGCACACCCCGAACACCGGCAGGCTGCGGGCGGCGAGCGCGTCCAGCAGGGCCGACATCCCGAAGTCCTCGGGCAGGCCGGGGCCGGGCGAGAGCACGACCAGGTCGGGGGCGAGCCGGTCGAGCAGGGAGGGGTCGAACCCGTAGCGGACCGTGGTCACCTCGGCCCCGTGGCGGCGCACGTAGTCGGCGAGGGTGTTGACGAAGGAGTCCTCGTGGTCGACCAGGAGCACCCGCATGCCCTCCCCCGGGAGTTCGGCTGACCCGGCCTCGGTCCCACTGTCCTCCTGCGCCGGGGAGTCCTCCCGCTCGCCCAGGGCGAGGGTCTCCAGCAGGGCGCGCGCCTTGAGGAAGGTCTCGCGCTCCTCGGCCTCGGGGTCGGAGTCGTAGAGCAGGGTGGCGCCCGCGCGCACGGCGGCCACGCCGTCGCGGATGTGCGCGGTGCGCAGGGTCAGGCCGGTGTTCATGGAGCCGTCGAAGTTGAGCACGCCGACGGCGCCGCCGTACCAGCGTCGGGGGCTGGTCTCGTGCTGCTCGATGAACCGCATCGCCCAGGTCTTGGGCGCGCCGGTGACGGTGACCGCCCACATGTGGGTGAGGAAGGCGTCCAGGGCGTCGAAGTCGCGGCGCAGGGTGCCCTCGATGTGGTCGACGGTGTGGATCAGGCGCGAGTACATCTCGATCTGGCGGCGGCCGATCACGCGGACGCTGCCCGGCTCGCACACGCGCGACTTGTCGTTGCGGTCCACGTCCGTGCACATGGTGAGCTCGGACTTCTCCTTGACCGAGGAGAGCAGTTCCTGGATGTTCTCGGCGTCGCCCAGGGCGTCCTCGCCGCGGCGGATGGTGCCCGAGATGGGGCAGGTCTCCACGCGCTGTCCGGTGCCGGGCTCGCCGGTGACGCGGACGAACATCTCCGGGGAGGCGCCGACCAGGTACTCGCCCTCGCCGAGGTTGAAGAAGAACTCGTAGGGGGCGGGGTTGCGCTCGCGCAGCAGCTCGTAGAAGCGGGCGGGCGAGGAGCAGCGGGCGTAGGTGCGGTGCCCCGGGACGACCTCGAACAGGTCGCCGCGCCGGAACTTCTCCTTGGCCTCGGCCACGACGCGGGCGTAGGAGCCGGGTTCGGGGCCCTCGGGCACCTCGGCGGCGACCACGGGCGGGGTGGGCTCGGTCTCGCGCGGCAGGCCGCGCGTGGTGGCCTCGGCGCGGTCGCCGTCGGCGGGGACGGTGAAGTCGTAGGTGTAGCGCACGCAGGTCTCGCGCTTGCGGTCGCGGACGATGACGGCGTCGGGCAGGTGCAGGACCAGGTCGCGGTCGCCGGGGTCGCGGGCGATGTGCTGCTCGATGGGCTCGAACTGGAAGGCCAGGTCGTAGCCGAAGGCGCCGTACAGGCCCAGGTTGGCGTCCTCGGGGCTGCGCAGGGCGGCCATGACGGCGCGCAGCGCGGTGAAGACGCTGGGGCGGCGGCTGCGCTCCTCCTCGGTGAAGAACTCCCCCGGATCGGGTTCGGGGACGGTGACGGCGACGCTGCCGTGTTGGAGGTCGGCCAGGGTGCTGTCGGGGTCGGGGAGGCCGACGGAGTACAGGGCCCCGGCCAGGACGGGCAGCAGGACGCGGCCGCGGGCGTTGAGGGCGGTGGCGGTGACGCGGCGCCCGCGCGTGGTGATCTCCAGGCACGGGTCGACGTAGCCCAGGTGCCAGCGGTCGTACCGGCCCGGGTACTCCATGCCGGAGGAGAGCACTCCGCCGCGGCGCAGCTCGACCGAGCGGACGAGCTCGGTGAGGATCTCGGGATCGCAGGGGGTGGCGCTGCGGTGGACGGTGACGCCGCCCTCGGTGAGGTACGTGCTGGTCTGTGCGTCGCTGGGGTTCACGGCCGGTCCTTTTGGCTGCGCGGTCGGATGGGCCGCACCGTCCGGGGCCGTGGAACACGAAACGACCGCCGGTCCGGGGCGGTCGCTGCATGGGTATGCGAACTCGGAGCACCGCCTAGGGGCGGCGCCACCACTGAGCCTGGGTGTTCGTCTGTCGCATGGGCACGAGTGTAGCGGGTGCGGTGTGCGCTGGGGAGACCGACGCGGAGGTTTTCCGGCCGCGACGTGCGGGGAACTCGCCCGGAGCAGAGGGTGGGGCGTGCGGCGGAGCGTCGAGGGGAGAGCACGAAAGCGCTCTCGCGCGGACGCGCGGCGCTGTGCTAGGGTGCGTAACCCGCTGTCGCTTTTGGACCTCACTCACAAAAGTCCCAATGTACGGAGCATAGCAAGCCGATGGAGTTCTGTCAAACCGGCGCCGACGAGGGCGCCTCGTCGGCCCTGACCGTGGAACAGGCCAGGATCAGCACGATGTACGAGCGCCTGGACGCCCTGCGCGCCCACACCTCCGAACAGCTCGCCTCCGCCCACCTCCAGGAACGCGGGGGGTACGCGGCTCTCGTGGAGCGCGAGACCCGCTCCTACGAGCAGGCGCGCCGCCGCGCCCAGCTGGGGGCGGTCGAGGAGGGTCTGTGCTTCGGCCGCGTCGACCTCTCCCACGGGGGCGGCGGACCCGAGACACGGTACGTGGGCCGGATCGGGCTGCGCGACGCCGACTACGAGACCATCCTGGTGGACTGGCGGGCGCCGGCCGCACGCCCCTTCTACGCGGCCACCCCCGGGGACCCGCACGGGGTCACCCGCCGCCGCCACCTGCGGGTGCGCCGCCGCAGGGTGCTCGGACTCGACGACGAGGTGTTCGACCCCGACGGGCTGACCGACGCCGACCGCCGCCAGCTGGTCGGGGAGGCCGCGCTCCTGGCGTCGCTGCGCCGGGGCCGGACCGGGCGGATGGGCGACATCGTGGCCACCATCCAGGCCGAGCAGGACCGCGTCATCCGCGCCCGGCTGGCCGGGGTGCTGGTGGTCCAGGGCGGGCCCGGCACCGGCAAGACCGTGGCGGCGCTGCACCGCGCCGCCTACCTGCTCTACACCCACCGCGCCGTGCTAGAGCGGCGCGGGGTGCTGGTGGTGGGTCCCAACCCGGCGTTCCTGCGCTACGTGGGCGACGTACTGCCCTCCCTGGGGGAGACCGACGCGGTGATGCGCACGGTCGGGGAGCTGTTCCCGGGGGTGGCGGCCTCCCGCCGCGACGCGCACGCCGCGGCGGCGGTGAAGGGCTGCCTGGCGATGGCCGACCTGGTGCACGCGGCCGTGGCCGACCGCCAGCGCACGCCGCTGGAGGCTTTCGGCGGCGCGGACCTGGTCGTGGAGACCGACGCGGGTGCGCTCACCGTGCCGGGGGCGCTGTGCGAACGGGTGCTGCGGACCGCGCGGGGACTGCGCCTGCCGCACAACACCGCGCGCAAGTACGTGGTCGGTTCCCTGCTCACGGAGCTGGCCCGGGCCGAGTCGCGCCTGCTCGGACGGCCCGCGGACGAGGAGGACCTGGAGTTCGCGGGCGCACGGCTGTGGTCGGAGGATCCGGTGCGGGAGGCTCTGGAGGCCCTGTGGCCGCACCTGACCCCGCAGCGGCTGCTGCGGGAGCTGTTCGCCGACCCGGCCGCGCTGGAGCGGGTGGGTGCGCGGGCCGGGTTCGGCGGGGACGCGTGCGCGCTCCTGGCGCGCTCCGTCGGGGAGCCGTGGACCGTGGAGGACGTGCCGCTGCTGGACGAGGCCGCGGAGCTGCTCGGGGAGGACGGGGGCGCCGCGCGGGCGCTGGAGCGCCGCGAGGACGCCGAGCGGGCCGAGGAGGAGCGGTACGCGCAGGGGGTGCTGGAGTTCACCGGCCTGTTCGAGGACAGGATGATGGACGCGGCGGCGCTGGCGGCGCGCCACCGGGACGCCGGGGCCGCGCGCACCACCGCGGACCGGGCGGGCGCGGACCGGGAGTGGACGTACGGACACGTGATCGTGGACGAGGCCCAGGAGCTGTCGCCGATGGCCTGGCGCACGGTGATGCGGCGCGTGCCGACCCGGTCGTTGACCGTGGTGGGGGACGTGGCGCAGACCGGCAGCGCGGCGGGGGCGCGTTCGTGGCTGGAGGCGCTGGAACCCTACGCGCCCGGCAAGGTGCACGTGGAGCGGCTGCGGGTGAACTACCGGACGCCGGAGCCGATCATGGCGGTGGCCGCCGACGTGCTGCGGATGGTCGCTCCGGGCGAGGAGGTGCCGGAGTCGGTGCGCGAGGAGGGCGACCCGCCGCGCGCGGTGCGGCTGGCGTCGCTGGCGGAGCTGCCCGCGCTGGTGGCCGAGGAGGCGACCGCGATCGGTGAGGGCCGGGTCGCGGTGGTCACCGCGGACCGGCACGCGGACGAGGTGGCGGCGGCGCTGCCGGGGGCCGCGCGGCCGGGGACGGCGGCCCCGGGGCGGGTGCGCGACCCCCTGGAGGAGGCGGTGGTGGTGCTGACCGCGACCGAGTCCAAGGGGCTGGAGTTCGACGCGGTGGTGGTCGTGGAACCGGGGGCGGTGCTGGCGCAGCCGCGCGGCGGCAACGACCTGTACGTGGCGGTCACCCGGGCCACGCGGCGGCTGGCGGTGGCCCACACCGGGGAGCTGCCTCGGGTGCTGGGACGCCTGGCCGGGGCCGCCCAGGGGTGAGACCGGGCGGTCCGCACCCGGCGGCGGGTACGCCGGGACGGAATCGCGCACGGTGGCGGGCAGGCGGGGGCCCGGCCGGTGGGGCGGGTTCCGGTGCCGCCGGTCAGAGGGGCCACCAGGAGGCGCCGGTGATCGCGGCGCCCAGCAACCCGAACAGGTCCAGGGCGCCCAGGCCGAACCGGGCTCCCGCCTCCAGGCCGGTGGCCAGGAAGGCCGCCAGGAGGATCAGGGCCAGAGCGCGGGAGGGCCAGCGGCGGGGGCGGGGCGCCTCGGGGGCGTCCTCCTCCTCGTCCGCCCGGTCCAGCCAGGGCCGGTCCAGGCGGGCGACCTCGCGGCGCAGGTCCTGGACCTCCGCGTGGTAGTAATCGCGCTCCTCGCGGACGCGCTGGAGTTCGGCGCGTTCGGCCCGGACGGCGGCGCGGGCGTCGACGATGTCGATGCGGGCGCCCTCGGGTCCGTGCCGGGAGTGCCAGCGCTCCAGCCGGGCCAGGGGGAGGTCGGCGTACTGGGTGGGCCAGTTGTCCTCGGGGACCTCGTCGTCGGGGAAGTGTTCCAGGTCGGGTTCGGTCTCGGCCGCGTAGTCCAGCGGCGCCGACTGCGGGGGGTCGGTCTCCTGGTCGGGGACCACGGGCAGGGGCGGCGCGTCGGCGGGTGCGCGGTCCTCGGGGCCGTCCGTGAGGCCGGGCCCCGGGGCCGGGTCGGGATCCGCGGTCCCGCGGTCCGGCGACGGCCCCCGTGTTCTGGGGGAGGCGGCGATGGTCCACTCGTCCGTGGGAGCGGGGGGCTGGTGGAGGGATTCGGGGGGCGGTGCGGACTCGCGGGCCAGGCTTACCGTCCCGCCCGTTCCGAAGGTGTCCTGGGCCGGGGCCGGTGACGGCTCCGCGGTCTCCTCGCGCAGGGCTCCGGTCCGTGGGTCGGACGCGTCCGAGAACGCCTTGTCCGGGGATCCGGGCGCGGATCCAGCCCCGCCTTCCTGCGCTCCGCGGGCGGGCGCGGCCTCGTCCCCTGGCGGTCCGCCCCGGATCGCGGACTCGTCCGGTTCCGGAACGGCGCGTCTGCCGCGGCCGAGGAACCGGAGGGTCTCCCGGCCGCTCCGGAGGGTCCGCGATCCGCCCTCCCGGAACGTTTGCTCCTCCGGTCCGTCCGGCATCGGCGCACCGGCGGACCACGACCCGCTCCGCTCCGCCTCCTCGGCCCCGGATGCGGGCTCACGGGGCTCGAAGGCCCGGTCGGAGACCGGTTCGCCGCCGGTGTCCGGGACCAGACGCGGCCTGCGGTGGGGTTCGGGCGCCCCGAAGACGCCGGACCGCGCGGAGACGCCCTCCGGGGCCGCGGCCGCCTGCCCCCGGGCGGGTGCGATGCGCGGGTGCGGGCGCGGCGGGGCGTCGCCGGGGTCGTCGGTCCCCGGTTCCTCGAACAGGCGTTCGGACGCGGGTTCGGGCCAGAGCGCCTCGTTGTCCCCGTCCGTCTCACCGCCCCCGCGCTTCCCGCTCTGTCCGTGGGCCTCCTTGTCCCTGTGCGGCTCACCGCCCTCGCGCGTCCCGTGCTCCCGGTGGGCCTCGTCGCCTCCGCGGGTTCCCTCGGCCCCGTGCGCGGCGGGGTCCGCTCGGTCGTCCCCGCGCCGTCCGGTGACCGCCCCGGCGGAGGAGGGCTCCACGTCCTCCTCGGTGATCCCCTTCAGGGAGCGCTGGCCGCCGGGTACACCCGGGACCGCGTCCGTCTCCAGGCCGGGGCGGCCCACCGGGACGCGGGATACGGGGAGCGGCCACGGACCGGTCTCCTCCTCCCCCGGGGCCTCGACCTCGGGCAGGTCGGGCAGGGGCGCACCGCCGTACACGGCGTCCCCGTCCGGCAGCCGTTCGGGGACGGGGACGTCGTCGAACCGCCGGGGCCGCGGGTCGAGCCAGTCGCGCAGCAGCGCGCGCCGGTCGGCGAAGGTCGGGGCCTCGGCGACGCCGCGTTCGGCCAGGTGGCGGGCGAGCGCGTCCCCGCCCTCCTCCCGCAGGACCGACACGAGACCCTCCGCGACCGCGCGGTAGTCGGGGGCCGGGGGACGCAGGAAGGGCCCGGGCGCGTCGGCGACCGGCGGGCCGAAGGCCAGGTGCTGGCCGTCCGGGGTGCCCAGCACCGGGTCGTAGGTGGAGAACGACCAGCTCCACCCGGCCGCGGGGATGGCGCGGGGCGGGGTGAGCACGTCGTGCAGCATCCGGTGCATGCCCCACAGGAAGCGCAGCTGCACCGCCTGCCACAGGTCGGCCCGCTCGGGAGCCAGGGCGATGTGGATCGGTGCTTCGGGCCGGTACAGGGCGGCGGCCACCGCGCCCACCAGGAGGGGTTCGTCCCCGACGGTGGTCTCGGCGGCGCGCCGGTCCCGGGTGCGCACGGCCCCGGGTGCGGCGGTGCGCTCCCAGGGCTCGGGCGTGGGCAGGGTGTCCATGGTCGCCCAGCCCGGCTCCGGCGGGCGGCGCGGGGCCGGGCGGGTGTGGGGGTTCTCGTGCAGGGAGAGCAGCCGCGGCAGGGTCAGGCCGTGCGCGGGCCCCACGATCGCCCAGGCGTGCGCGGACCGGGCGTCGCCGGGCCAGCGGTAGACCAGCGCGGCCTGCCCGTCGGGGTAGGCGCGCGCCCAGAGGGTCTCGGGGTACTCCCCCGGGTCGGTGTCGGGCAGCGCGGAGCGGTAGTCGGCGGTGAGCGCGGGGACGAGACGGTCGCGCCAGGAGCGCAGGACGGGCTGCTCGGCCTCGGGGAGGGAGGAGGCGGCCGGTCCGGGTCCGAACCGGCCGAGGAGGGTGGGTTCGGCCCAGGCGAAGTGGATCTGGTGGTACGTGCTGTCGGGCAAGTCGCCCCTCCCACGGGTTCGCGGACCGAGGCGGCGCGGCCGCTCCGCCGCCACTAGGGAAGGTATCCGGTCAAAGGATGGCGAAAACCGCGCATGAATACTTATGAGGTGTTACACGTGGTTTGTCTGGGATTGGTGACCGGCCCCGGCCATGCCCGTCCTTCCGGGCAGGCGACAGACGGCAGCCAGCAGGCGGGGCCGGGTCGTCCACAGGGTGAGGGGCTGGCTGGCGCCGCCCGGCGGAGACGGCCTGACCTTGATCCGGGGGCGCTGCGCCTCGCCTGTGGGCACCGTGTGTGCCCCCGGTTCCAGTGTGACCGGCCGCCCTCCCGCCCGCCGGGTCGGGCCCTCACCCTGCGGACGACGCGGCGGCCCGGCCCTCTCCGTCGGCCACCGGCTACCCCGCCTCGGCCATGCGCCTCCACTGCTCGTCGCTGAGCACCAGGTCGGTGGCCTCGATCGCCTCGTCCAGCTGTTCCAGGGAGCTCACCCCCACCAGCGGCACCACCTTCGGGTCACTGCCCATGAGCCAGGCGAGCACGACCTGGTTGCGGGTGGCTCCGGTCTCGCGGGCGACCTCGTCCAGGACGGCCAGGCGGGCGGGGGTCCCCGGGTGGTCGTAGGCCCGGTCCAGCTCGGCGGCCTTCTCCGGACGGGTGTAGGCGCCCCACAGCAGCGAGGTGTAGGCGACCAGCGTGTACTCGCGGCCCTCTGCGGCCTCGGCGCGGACGAAGTCCAGGAGTTCGGGCGTGGCGTGCATGTGGCCCGCGGACCGCAGCGGCAGGTCGAGGCGGGGCTGGAGGTAGCTGTACCGGTACTGGAGCACGCGGGGGCGCGGCCACCCCCGGGCCTCGGTGACGGCGCGGGCCCTCTCCAGCTTCCAGGCGCGGTGGTTGCTCAGCCCCAGGTGGGAGACGGCGCCCTCGCCGACCAGGGCGGCGAAGGCCTCCAGGGTCTCCGGGAGCGGGGTTCTGGGGTCCTCGTTGTGGGCGTAGAGCACGTCCAGGCGGTCCATGCCCAGGCGCTCGCGGCTGCGCTCGGCGGCCGTCGCCACGGCCCGCGCCGACAGCCCCTCCTTGGTCTCCGCGCCGGTGCCGGGCACGGTGGGCTGCGCGCCGAGCTTGGTGGCGATGACCACCTCGTCGGTGACGCCGCGCTCGCGCCGCCAGCGGCCCAGGAAGGTCTCGCTCTCGTGCCCCTCGAAGCCCTCCACCCAGTACTGGTAGCAGTCCGCGGTGTCCACGAAGGTGCCCCCGGCCGCCACGAAGCGGTCGAGCAGCGCGGCGGAGGTGGCGTCGTCGGTCTCGCTGCCGAACTTCATCGCGCCCAGGCACAGGGCGCTGACGCGGCGGTCGCCGATGGTGGTGTAGCGCATCAGGAGGTCTCCTTGAGGGGTTCGGGGGCGCGGGCGGCGAGCACGCCGCGGTAGTAGTCGATCTTGTGCTGGATCACCGTCTGGCACCGGCGCATCTCCTCCATGCGCTCGTCCAGCCGCTCCTGGTGGCCCTGGAGCAGGTCCAGGCGGTCGGGAACGGTGTGCTCGCCCTCGCGGATGAGCTCGGCGAACTCGCGCAGCCGGACGATGGGCATGTCGGTCTCGCGCAGGCACCGGATCATGTCGAGCAGTTCGACGTCGTCGGCCCGGTAGCGGCGGTGCCCGCTGGGAGAGCGCTCGACCCGGCGCAGCAGCCCCGCCTTCTCGTAGTAGCGCAGGGTGTCCAGGGTGAGGTCGAAGCGCTGCGCGACCTGGCCCGGCGTGTAGTAGTCCCTCATGAACAGAAAGCATGGGACCTGGAGCGCACTCCAGGTCAAGGGAGGGAACGAAAAAACCGTCTAGGTCTCGCCGGCGCGGATGGCGCCGACCACCGCGGCGGTGAGGTCGTCGATGATCTCCTCCTCGCCGACCTCGGGGTGCTCCAGCCACCACTCCCCCGCCGCCTGCACCATGCCCACGACGGCGTGCGCGACGATCTGGGAGCGCGGGCGGTCGCCGACGCGCCGTTCGGCGACGAGCTGGTCGGCGAGCTCCTCGCCCAGGCGGCGGACCATCATGCCCAGGTCGCCGCGGGTCCGGGAGTCCTCGGAGGTGGCCCGGTCCATCAGGAACCGGTAGAGGTTGAGGTTCTGGGAGATCATCGACAGGTAGGCGCCGACCGTGGCGCGGGCCCGGACCTCGAACTCGGTGTGCTGGTGCAGCTCCTCGCGGATGCGCTCGATGAGCGGGTCCACGTGGCGCCGGGCGAGTGCCCGGTACAGGCCGCCCTTGTCACCGAAGTGCCGGTACAGGATCGGTTTGCTGATCCCGGCCTCGGCCGCGATGACCACCATCGACGCGTCCGGGCCGTCGCGCTGGATCACCCGGTCGGCCGCGTCCAGGATGGCGCGGCGCCGCTCGGGGTCGCGTCCGCGCGCGCCCCGCCCTCCGCGCGGGGCCGAGGCCTGCGGCGCGGGCGCGCCGGAGGCGTCACTGCTGTCGGTCAGCGCGGCCGGCCGCGCGCGTTCGAGTGCCACAAGGGTTCACCGTAGCGGCTCGCGGAGCCCCGGATCAGGCCCGGAGCGCGATCCAGGTGGCCCTCGCCAGGGCCAGGAGGCGGCCCTCGCCGTCGTGGAGGGCGCTGGCGGTGGTGATCTTGCGGCCGTCGACCGCCTCCAGGTACCCCATCACCACGTGGGCCTCACCGGTCCTGGGCAGCTCGTCCACGCGGACGGTGATGCGGCCCAGGAGGGCGGGGCGGCCGGAGATGGCGCTGGACCAGCCGCCGGGGCAGTCCAGTGCGGCCCACACCTGGGCGGGGCCGACCGCGTCGGAGCCCTCGTCCAGGGACGGGTGCGGGGTCCAGGCGCAGGCGACGGTGTTGCCGACCCCGTCGGGGCCGGTGCCCGGGCGCACGGAACCGGCGAACAGGCGCAGGCCCTCGCCCTCGGCGCGTTCGGGGCCGCAGCTGTAGCAGCGCGGGAAGGGGTGGTCGGTCAGGCCCGCGTAGCGCTCCTCGGCCTCGCGGGCCTCGGGCACGGTGACGGGGCCGCCGGGAATGGCGGAGTCACGGGGGAGGTCGGCGGTCACCGCCTCGGCCACCAGGCGGGCGTCCTCCCCGGCGCCGGGGTCGGTCAGGTGCAGGGCGCCCTCGGGGCCGCTCTCCACCGTCAGCGGGCGGCCCAGGGGCGGCGGGGTGCGCAGGGTGACCCGCACGGCCGGTCCGCCGACGGAGGTGAGCCGCGCGGCGAGCAGTCCGGCGGTGTAGCCGCCGTTGCCCGAACCGTCGGGGCCGTTGTATCCGATGGGGATGGTGAGGGTGGGGGCGCCGTTGCCCGCGGTGGCGTTCATGCGAGCCAGGTTAGAGGCCGCGCCCGCGTGGCGAACGGGCGGACCGGGAAGCCCCCGCCGCCGGGGCCGGAGTCAGACGTCGACCTGCATGACGGCCTCGCCGTCGCCGATCTCGGGGAAGGCCAGGGTGAACCGGTTCCCGTCCGCGAGCATGCCGCTGCCCTGACCGGCCTCTTTGAGCGTGACCGTGGTCGAGCCGCCATCGGAGCGGTTCTGCTGGAACGTCACCTCTCCCCCGGAGATCGACCCGATCACGATCTCCGTGCCGCCCGCCTCCTCCGGAACCGGGATCCGGTCGCCGGGCTGGACGGTGACCCGGCACTGGCCGTCCTCACAGGAAGCGAGGTCCCTGCCCTCCTCCGGCAGGTCCGCCAGGGTGGGCGGGCCGGCGGAGGCGGAGGGCGAGGGGCTCGGGGAGGCCGGAGCGGAGGGCGACGCGGCGGCCGGGGTCTCGGCGGAGGGGGAGGCGTCCTGTTCCTGCTGGTCCGGGGAGGAGCAGGCGGTCAGGGCGGCGAGCGGCAGTAAGAACGCGGCAAGACGCGGGTGCGGGAGGTTCATGGCGTCAGCATAGAAGCGGCGGCCTCAGCCCGTCACCGGTTCACCACGCGGACCCACCGGCGTCAGCGCACCGGCAGGCCGGTGACGGCGCGGCCGATGATGAGCTTCTGGATCTCGCTGGCCCCTTCGAAAATCGTGAAGATCGTGGAGTCGCGGTGCCAACGCTCCACAGGGTAATCACGCGTGTACCCATTGCCACCGAGGATGCGCACGGCGTTCTGGGTGACGAACGTGGCGGTCTCACTCGCGTAGAGCTTGCTCATCGATCCCTGCGCGCTGTCGAAGTCCTTGTCGTTGCGCGCCATCCACGCCGCGCGCCACACCAGCAGGCGGGCCGCGTCGATGCGGGTGGCCATCTCGGCCAGGGTGAAGGCCACGCCCTGGTTCTCGCCGATCGGACGGCCGAACTGCTCGCGCTGGGTGGAGTAGTCGCGGGCGTACTCGTAGGCGGCGCGGGCGCAGCCCACCGCCATCGCGCCGACCGTCGGGCGGGAGGCCTCGAAGGTCTTCATGGCGGCCTGGCCCTTGGAGCCCCTGCCCTCGCGGGCGCGGGCCAGGCGCTCGTCGAGCTTTTCCTTGCCGCCCAGCAGGCACGAGCCGGGCACGCGTACGTCGTCCAGGACCACCTCGGCGGTGTGCGAGGCGCGGATGCCGTGCTTGGCGAACTTCTGCCCCTGGCTGAGCCCGGGCGTGTTGGGTGGCACGATGAACGTGGCCTGTCCGCGCGAGCCGAGTTCGGGCTCCACCGAGGCGACCACGACGTGGATGTCGGCGATACCGCCGTTGGTCGCCCAGGTCTTGGTGCCGTTGAGCACCCACTCGTCCTTGGCCTGGTCGTGGACGGCGCGGGTCCGGATGGCCGAGACGTCGCTGCCCGCGTCGGGCTCGGAGGAGCAGAACGCGGCGAGCCGGATGTCGTCTGGGGTGCCGAACATCTGCGGCGTCCACTCGAAGAGCTGCTCCTGGGTGCCGTTGGCGGCGACGGACACCGCGGCCAGGCCGGTGCCGGTGATGGCCAGGGCGATGCCCGGATCACCCCAGTACAGCTCCTCGAAGGCCACGGGGATGCCGACGCCGCTGGGCTCCAGCCACTGGTTGGCGAAGAAGTCGAGGGAGTACAGGCCGATCTTGGCGGCCTCCTGGATGATCGGCCAGGGGGTCTCCTCCCGTTCGTCCCACTCGGCGGCGGCGGGGCGGATGACGTCGGCGGCGAACCCGTGGGTCCAGTCCCGGACCTCGCGGACGTCCTCGCTCAGTTCCAGGCTGAAGCCGGGCGCGGTGGCCTCACTCATGCGCTCACATCCTTTGTCGGGGGCCCTCCGGGGGGAGGGAGTCAGTATGTGTTACCAACGGTAACAGTTGGCTTCGCCTGCCACAACGCCGTGCCCGCACGGAAAAGGGGGGTCGGCGCGCGCCGACCCCCCTTTTTCCGCGTCCCCCGCCGGGCCCGTCGCTCAGTCGACGCTGTGCTTCTCCAGGAAGGTGTAGACGTCGTGCTCGTCCACGCCCGGGAAGGTCCCCGAGGGCAGCGCCGAGAGCACGTGGGAGTGTGCGCGGGCCGACGGCCACACGTTGCCCTCCCAGCGCGCGGCCAGGTCCGCGGGCGGGTGCACGCAGCACTCGCCGTTGGGACAGTTGGACTTGGTGCGGTTGGTGGTCTCGCGCCCGCGGAACCAGCGCGACTCCTTGTAGGGAACGCCCAGGGTGATGGCGAAGTTGCGCTCGCGGCTGGGGTCCACGTGCGCCACGCACCAGTGGGTGCCGTTGGGCTTGTCCGTGTACTGGTAGTAGATCGAGTAGCGGTCCGGCGAGGCGAAGACCTGGCGCCCCGACCACTGGCGGCACATGCGCTGGCCCTCGATGGCCCCGGTGTCGTCGGTGGGGAAGACGAGGCCGTCGTTCTCGTAGGCCTTGTAGATGATGCCGGTCTCGTCGTTGCGGATGAAGTGGCAGACCAGGTCCAGGTGGCGGTGGGCCAGGTTGGTGAACCGGTGCGCGGCCATCTCGTAGGAGACCGAGTACACGTCGCGCAGGTCCTCCACCGACAGGTCGCGGGCCTGCTTGGCCTCCTGCAGGTAGCGCACCGCGGTGGACTCGGGGATGAGGACCGCGGCGGCGAAGTAGTTGGCCTCCACCCGCTGGCGCAGGAAGTCGCCGAAGTCGCGCGGCCTGCCGTGGCCCAGCACGACGTGGCCCAGGGTCTGGAGCAGGATCGTGCGCGGGCTGTGCATGCCCAGCGTGGTCTCGCGCTTGAGGTAGATGCGCCGGTTGACGTGGTCGGTGAGGGAGCGCACCGAGCGGGGCAGGTCCTGCACGTACTTGAGGGAGAACCCGTGGTGGGTGGCGATGGCGAGGATCTGCCCCTGTGACAGGGCCCCCGCGGTGTAGTTGACGGCGTCGAGGGTCTGGGCCGCCGCCTTCTCGATGTGCTCGAAGTAGTTGCCGCGCTCGCGCATCTGGCGGCGCAGGTCGGCGTTGGCCCGGCGGGCCTCCTCGGGGGTGGCCGTCGGCTTGGCGCTGCGCCGCCGGAGCTCCCCGTACAGGCCCACGATGTGTTCGAGCACGTCGTTGGGGACCCGCTTGCCGATCCTCAGGTGCGGCAGGTTCAGGTCCTGGTAGAGCGTGTCGCGCTGGGCCTCCTCGACCGCGATCTCCAGCTGCGCGCGGCGGCTCGGGGGCTGCTTGGACAGCAGCTCCTCCACCGAGACGCCCAGTGCCGAGGCCAGGGAGGTGAGGAGGGAGAGCTTGGGCTCGCGCTTGCCGTTCTCCAGCAGGGAGAGCTGGGAGGGGGCCCGGCCGACGCGTTCGCCCAGGTCGGAGAGGGTGAGGCCGCGCGCCCGCCGTAGGTGGCGGAGCCGCTGACCAAAGGTGACGAGATCCAGGTCACCTGTCAAAGACGGTATTTCTTCAGCACCAAAGTACGCCATGGCTTCATAGTACGGAAAGAAACGTCGATCTTCGCAAGATTTCCCATGGAAAAGCCTCGGAAGTTGCCCAAGAATCTAGTTACCGGCGGGGAACTTACCGCTCAGGGCTCACCCCCTGGCTCTGACCCGGCCTTCTCGACCGGTGCGAACACTTGGGGACTACACGTAAGGCGGGATCGAACATGGGCACCAGCGCTCGACGACAGGAAGCCAGCGCCGCACTCCAGCGCGACTGGGAGACCAACCCCCGGTGGGCCGGTATCGAGCGCACCTACTCCGCCGACGACGTGGTCAAGCTCCGCGGTTCGGTCACCGAGGAGCACACCCTGGCCCGCCGCGGCGCGGAGCGCCTGTGGGACCTGCTCCGCACCGAGGACTACGTCAACACCCTCGGCGCCCTCACCGGCAACCAGGCGGTCCAGCAGGTCCGTGCCGGGCTGAAGGCCATCTACCTCTCCGGCTGGCAGGTCGCGGCCGACGCCAACCTCTCGGGCAACACCTACCCCGACCAGAGCCTGTACCCGGCCAACTCGGTCCCGGCCGTGGTCCGCCGCATCAACAACGCGCTGATGCGCGCCGACCAGATCACCTGGGCCGAGGGCGACGACAGCGCGCCCGAGTGGCTCGCCCCGATCGTGGCCGACGCCGAGGCCGGGTTCGGCGGCGTCCTCAACGCCTACGAGCTGATGCGGGGCATGATCGCCTCCGGCGCGGCGGGCGTGCACTGGGAGGACCAGCTGGCCTCCGAGAAGAAGTGCGGCCACCTGGGCGGCAAGGTCCTCATCCCCACCGGGCAGCACGTCAAGACGCTCAACGCCGCCCGCCTGGCCGCGGACGTCGCCGGTGTCCCGTCCCTGGTCATCGCGCGGACCGACGCCCAGGCCGCGACCCTGATCACCAGCGACGTCGACGAGCGCGACCAGCCCTTCATCACGGGCGAGCGCACCGCCGAGGGCTTCTACCGCTTCCGCAACGGCGTCGAGGCCTGCGTGGCGCGCGGCCTGGCCTACGCCCCGCACTCGGACCTGCTGTGGATGGAGACCGCCACCCCCGACCTGGAGGTGGCCCGCGACTTCGCCGAGCGGATCAAGGCCGAGTACCCGGACCAGATGCTGGCCTACAACTGCTCGCCGTCCTTCAACTGGAAGCGCCACCTGGACGACGCGACCATCGCCAAGTTCCAGCGCGAGCTGGGCCACATGGGCTACAAGTTCCAGTTCATCACCCTGGCGGGCTTCCACTCGCTCAACTACTCGATGTTCAACCTGGCCAAGGGCTACGCCCAGAACGGGATGACCTCGTACGTCGAGCTCCAGGAGGCCGAGTTCGCGGCCGAGTCGCAGGGCTACACCGCCACCCGCCACCAGCGCGAGGTCGGCACCGGCTACTTCGACTCCATCAGCACGACCATCTCCCCCGAGGCCAGCACCACGGCTCTCACCGGCTCCACCGAGGAAGACCAGTTCTCAGCGGCTCACTGACACTGGTCTTCGTTCCCAGGAGGCCGTCCCTCCCCGCTTTCGTGGCTGGGGCGGGGCGGGCGGCCTCCGCCCCCTAGCCGTCGGCCATGCGCGCTCCGTGTCACACGCGCATGGCCGGCGGCTTGTCCTGTGCGCGGCGTCCGCCGTGTCCGTTGCCGGTCTCCCCGGGCGCGGGCCCGGCCCCGCGGGGACGGGGGCGCCCCGACCGCCCGCGCGACCAGGTCCTAGGCTGGCCGCTGCACGGGGCCGCGCCCCGCGGCCCGCCCGCAGATCCGGAGGTCTGGCGTCAGCTTCTCGGCCTTGAAGGACCGAGCTTGCAGCTCTTCCACACACCTGGCAGGTGTGCTTCAGGCCGCGTCGTCGGCAGCGTGACTCACTGCCCAGCCCGCCACACCCCTGGAGGAGATGTTGCGGGCCGCGTTCACATCGGCGTGCCCAGCGAAACCGCACGACGTGCATCGGAAAGTGGCCTGGCTCGGCCGGTTCCTCTTGTCGACGTGGCCACACGCGCTACACCCCTGGGAGGTGTAGGCCGGGTCCACGTACACCACCGGCACTCCGACCCGTTTCGCCTTGTAGGCGATGTAAGCGCCCAGTTGAGCGAAGGACCAGGAGTGCAGCGTGACCCGCTGGGGCTTGCGTAGCCGTACCCTCTTGCGGATGCCGCCCAGGTCTTCCAGGGCGACACCCCGTGAGGTGCGTTGAGCCTCGGTCACGATCTGCTTGGCGATGCGGTGGTTGGTATCGGCCGCGAACCGCGCCTCGCGGCCCGAGAGGCGGCGCAGGACACGCTTGGCGGACTTGGTTCCCTTCTTCTGGAGACGGCGCCTGAGGTGGCGGTTGCGGTGGCGGACCTGGTTGACCTGTTTGCCCGAGTGAACGGTGCCGTCGCTGGTGGTGGCGATGTTCGCGATGCCGAGGTCCACACCCACGAAACCTTCGGGGGTGTACTCGTCGGCCTCGGGAACCTCGCAGGTGGCGTACAGGTACCAGTTGTCGCCGCGCTTGACCAGGTCGGATTCGCCCTTGCGGAACTCGGTGAGCACCTTGGCCTGGTCCGGTGAACACGCGAACGCCATGCCCTTCACCCGGCCGTGCACGGTCCAGATCGACACCGTGCGCGCGTCTATCTGCCAGGACAGGCACCGGTCGTCGAAGGGCTGCGCGGCGTCTTTTCGGAACCGAACCGGCGTGTTCTCCACCCGGGTACGCCGCTTGGACCCCTCACAGCCGTGGTTTCCGGCCTTGAGGTTGGCCTTCAGCGTGGCATAGGCCCCGGCGACCTTGCGTGCGCAGTGGATCGCCGGTTGCGCGGACAACCCCATCGCTTTGAGGTCGTCGTAGACCAGCCGCTGCAACGGTGTCTTCGCCTTCACCCCGGACTCGTGCGCACTCCGCGAGGCCCGGTTGGCCGCCTGGTTGCACAACTTCAGCGTCTCCCACAGCGTCGCCTCCTGAGCGGAGTCGGGGAGCAGCTTCACCTGCACAACGATCTTCACACCCACAGGTTACCGTCTTATCCATGTCACCAAGGTGGAAACCAGATCCCAATGTCAGGCGTGGAAGAAGCGTCGTATCCGACCTTCAAGCTCATCTTGTCTTCGTCACCAAGTACCGGCGTGGTGTCCTCACCGACCAGATGCTGAACCACTGCGAACAGGTCATGCACCAGGTGTGCGAGACCATGGGAGCTGAGTTGCGCGAGTTCAACGGCGAGGATGACCACGTCCACCTGCTCGTGCACTACCCGCCCAAACTCCCTGTCTCGACACTGGTCAAC
The DNA here is from genome assembly GCF_000092985.1 of Nocardiopsis dassonvillei subsp. dassonvillei DSM 43111. Taxonomy (GTDB): domain Bacteria; phylum Actinomycetota; class Actinomycetes; order Streptosporangiales; family Streptosporangiaceae; genus Nocardiopsis; species Nocardiopsis dassonvillei. Next base: position 1,747,874 of record NC_014210.1, on the reverse strand, counting down.
CGGCTCAAGGGCACCTCGGCGCACTACCTGCGCAAGCAGTTCCCCGACCACGTGCGACAGTTCCTGTGGGGCAACCACTTGTGGTCGCCGTCCTACTTCGCCGCCTCGTGTGGGGACGCGCCGCTGTCGGTGATCGCGGAGTACATCGACCAGCAAAAACGCCCAGACTAACCGCCCGTTCGGGTGAGGGAAGCGATTCCTCCCGGCCATGAACAGCCGGGGTTCCTCGCTAGAAGATGTTGAAGGCGTTCGAACCGCTCCTCACCGCCCTGACCGCACTGCGCCGGGTGCTCGCCGTGGGCGCCCTGGCCACCGTCGTGGTCCTGGGCACCGCGGCCTGCGACGATCTCATGCCCAACGTGGACGTCGAACAGGGCGACGACGGAGACGACGGTGGAGATGACGGCGGGGACGGCGGAGACGGCGGCGGTGATGACGGGGACGACGACGGCGACAACGATGACGAAGACGACGGCGATGACGGTGACGACTGAGCCCGCGCTCCGTTGACCCGCGCCGCCGCCCGGGCGCGCTCGGGCGGCGGCGCGGGTCGGCCTCCCCCTCCTCCACAAGTTCAGGGCCCCTCGGCCGGGGTCCGCACCCGGACGGGGCCCTCTCCCCCGCCCGTTCGGACCCCTCCCCCCGTCCGCCGGACGGCGCGGCCCCGCCACACCGCGGCCTGTCACTCTCCGCGCTTTCCTGGCCACGGACACGGAACACGCCCTAGTGTGGGTCACGGACGGATAACACCCGGCTCGTGCCCGCCGCCCAGGCCCGGGCGGACCCGCGGCACGAGCCGCGACCCGAGGGAGTCAGCGATGAGCTTCGAGGACATCAGCAGCCGGACCCTGACCGCCCTGCGCCGGGCGCTGGCGGGCTCGGCGATCGCCGCCGTGGCCGTGTTCGGCGTCGCGGCCTGTGAGGACCCCGAGGGGGCCGACGCCCCGACCGTGGACACGCCGGGCGACGACCAGGGCGACGAGGACGACGGCGGCCAGGAGAACAACCAGGACGGCGGAGAGGACGACGACGGCGGGAACGAGGACAACGGCGGCGAGGGCGACATGGAGAACAACGACAACGGCTGACCGCCCCCCGCGCAGCGGCCGCACGCGCCGGGGCGGGCCCCCGGGCCGCGCCCCGGCGCGTCCTCGGTCCGCCCCGCTCCCCCAGGTCACCGGCCCCCGCCGACAGCGCGTACATTGCAACGCGTGACCGACAAGACCCACACCCCGGACGCCGAACTGCCCGCGGGGGCGCCGCCCGCCCCCGCCGCCCCCGTCGAGCGCGGCCTGCTGCGTTGGGAGATCCTGTGCGTGCTCGCCCTGTCGCTGGGCGCCGCGGCGGTCTCGGCGACCATCTCCTTCCTCGGCGTGCTCACCGAGCCCCAGTCACTGGCCGAGCAGACCGCCAGCCTGGTGCGCCCCCGGGCGGACCGGGAGCGCCCCTGGCTGGACCTGTCGTGGCAGCTGTTCGCGCTGGCCAACGCCCTGGTCCCGGTGCTGCTGGTGGCCTACCTCCTGCGCCGCTCGGGCGACTCCTCGGCCACGATCGGCTTCGACGTGCGCCGCCCCGGCTTCGACCTGGGCACCGGCGCCCTGCTGGCCGCGCTGATCGGCCTGAGCGGCCTCGCGCTGTACGTGGTCTCCTGGCAGCTGGGGCTGACGGTCACGATCAGGCCCAGCACCCTGGCCGGGAACTGGTGGGACGTGCCCGTCCTGGTGCTCCAGGCGGCCAAGAACGGGATCCTGGAGGAGGTGATCGTGGTCGGCTACCTGCTGCACCGGCTGGGGCAGCTGGGGTGGACGCCGTGGAAGGCGGTGCTGGCCAGCTCGGTGCTGCGCGCCTTCTACCACCTCTACCAGGGCGTCGGGATGTTCTTCGGCAACCTGGTGATGGGGCTGGTCTTCGGCTGGTTCTACCTGCGTTACGGACGCGTGATGCCCCTGGTGGTGGCGCACACGGTCATCGACGTCGTGGCCTTCGTCGGCTCGGTCTACCTCATCGGCCGTCTGGACTGGCTGCCCTCGTGAGGCCGCGGGCGGCGATGGCGTCCTCCAGGTAGCGGGGACGGCCCAGGAACAGGCCCGTGGCCAGGTTGACCACGACCAGCACCGCCAGCAGGAGCAGGGGCGCGTGCCAGCCGCCGCTGACCTCGCGCAGCAGTCCGAACAGGAAGGGCCCCGCCCCGCCCATGAGGTAGCCCAGGCTCTGGCTGACGGCCGAGAGCGCCGCCGTCCCCGCCCCGGTGCGGGTGCGCAGCGCGAAGGCGGTCAGCGCGAAGACGAAGCTGCCCATGCCGATCCCCACGAGTGTGGTCCAGGCCCACACCCCCGACAGCGGGGCGAACCACAGCCCGACCAGGCCCACGAGGTAGGCGGCGGAGAAGGCCAGCACGAAGGGGCGCTGGTCGCTGGTCCGGGTCAGCAGCGTGGGCAGTACCAGGGACATGGGGATGCCCAGGACGGTGAGGTAGGACAGCGCCAGGCCCGCGGTCTGGGCGTCCATGCCCTGGTCGCGCAGCATCTGCGCGTACCAGCCGAACATGATGTAGGCGACCGAGGACTGGGTGCCGAAGTAGAGGACGGACTGCCAGCCCAGGCCGGTGCGCAGCACCTGGCCGAAGCCCAGTGCCTGGGAGGCGTCGCCGCGCGCGGGCTCGTGGCGCAGCACCAGCAGCCAGGGGACGGCGGCCACGACGCCGAAGAGGGCGTAGGCGCCCAGGGCCGCGCGCCACTCGCCGGTGGACTGCTCCAGGGGCACGGTGGCCGCGGCGGCGATGGTGGTGCCCAGCGCCAGGCCGGTGGTGTACACGGTGGTCATGAGGCCCACGCGGTCGGGGAAGTGCTCCTTGACCAGGGCGGGCAGGATGACGTTGCCGACCGCGCCGCCGGACAGGGCCACCACGCTCAGGGCCAGGAACATCCACGGCTCGGGGGCCGCGGCCCGGGCGGCGAGGCCGACGGTGAGGGCGATGAGCGCGTAGACCAGCAGGTGGTGCTCGCCCAGGCGGCGGCCCAGGACGGGGGTCAGGCCGCCGAAGAGCGCGAAGCACAGCACGGGCAGGGTGGTGAGGATCCCCGCGCCGACGGCGGTCATGCCCAGCCCGGCGGTGACCTCGTCGAGCACGGGGCCGACGCTGGTGATGGCGGTGCGCAGGTTCAGGGCCGCCAGGGCGATTCCGGCGGCGAGCAGCAGCAGTGCCGCGCGCGGTGGACGGCTCGGGGCGGTCCGGCCTGCGGCGGGGCCGCTCGTCACGGGGGTGCGGGGGGCTGGTCCGGCGCTCATGGAGGCGACTCGCAGAAATTCATAGGATGACCCGATGTACTTCATGAGGATAACGCATTATCGTTCGAAGCCAATTCCCGACCGCAACTGGTCTAAGCTCCGGCCTTAACCGTTCCGTACCTGTGCGCTGGCCCAGTCATCCGGCGACCCGCCCCTAGGAGGTATACGCGTGCCCCTCGCCTCGACACGCCGGACCGGTCTCGTCGACCAGGTCATCAGTCAGTTACGAGCACAGATCGACTCGGGCGAGTGGGGTGTGGGCGACCGCATCCCCACCGAGTCGGAGCTCTCCGACCAGCTGGAGGTGGGCCGCAACACCGTCCGCGAGGCGGTGCGCGCCCTGGCCCACGCCGGGCTGCTGGAGATCCGCCAGGGGGCGGGCACCTTCGTGCGGGCCTCCAGCGAACTCGGCGGCGCCCTGCGGCGCCGTCTGGAGCGCTCCCGCCTGCGGGAGAACCTGGAGGTGCGCCGCGCGCTGGAGGTGGAGGCGGCCCGGCTGGCCGCGCTGCGCCACAGCGAGGAGGACATGGCCGACATCGACCGCGCCATGGCGCTGCGGGAGGCCGCCTGGCGCGAGCGCGACATGGGCGCGTTCGTGGAGGCGGACTTCACGTTCCACCGCGCGGTGGTCAACGCCACCCACAACACCCTGCTCATCGACCTGTACGACGACATCGCGCAGGTGGTGTACGCGAGCATCGCGCACACGGCCTACGAGCAGGGCGCCGAGGCGACCGACCGGCCCTCCTCGGCCACCGACGGCGTGGACCACTCCAAGCTGACCGAGGCGATCCGCGACGCCGACGCGGCCGGGGCCGCGCGGGAGGCCACCTGCTACATCGACGAGCTGCTCTCGTTCACCGAGGACTGAGCGGCCCGCGTCGGCCCCCGTCCGGCCGGGCGGCGCCCCCAAGGCCTGGGAGCGTTCCCACGCGCTTCCGGGCCGGTGCGTCCGCACCGGGTTCCGTCCGCCCCAGAAGGCCCGTGCGGGCCCGGCGGGCGCGCCGCGCGGCCGTGGGCGTCCCGGGGCCGGGGAACGCCTTCCGGCTCGGCCCCCGGCCGCCGCTGAGGGGCCTTGCGGCTCACTCCCGGGGGTCGCCCACGGCGGAGCGCGGCGAGAACCGCGAACGGGCCGCAGGATGCCCCTCGGCGCCGCGCGCGGCGGTGTCGCGCAGGGCGCCCAGGGTCCGCGGACGCCCCGGGCGCCGCGAGCGGTGCTCGGAGCGGTCCTCCCAGCCCGCGACCCGCGAGGGGTCCAGGCCGAGCAGGTCCAGGGTGCTCTCCCCCGCGTAGACGGCGTCGATGATCTCGCGTTCGCGCGAGACGCTGTCCACGGTCGCGGCGATGATGGAGCCGACCTGCCCCCGGGGCAGGCACACCACGCCGTCGTCGTCGGCGACGATCCAGTCGCCCCGGCGCACCGGCAGGGGCGCGGGGCCGCCCGGCGTCATGCTGATCTGGCGGCCCACCGAGCCGCCCGCCTCGTGCGCGGCCTCACGGACCGCGACCCCGGCCCCGAAGACCGGCAGGGCGCACCGGGCGATGGCCGCGATGTCGCGGACGCAGCCGTCCAGGACGATGCCCGCGACCCCGCGGGTGCTCGCGGCCACGGCCAGGATCTCGTCCACGTAGCCGTACTCGGCCTCCCCCGCGACGTCCACCACGAGGGCGGAGCCGGGCGGGGCCTGGGCCACCGCGACGTGGATGGCGAGGTTGTCCCCCGGGGTGCAGCGGACCGGGAAGGCGGTCGCCGCGAAGGCGGCCCCCGGCCAGACGGAGAACAGGTGCGTCCCGAACGGCCGGCCGCCGCACCGCGCGAGCGCCACCGTGCCCACAGCCGTCAACGTTTCCGCCAATGCCACGTCAGCCTCCCACTACACCCGCGCCCGGTGCGGCCGGTACGGACCGACCCCTTCCCATACTCACCGGTAACTTAAGCGTGACGCAAGCCATGCACGCCGGAAACACGTAAAAATGCTACCGCTGGTTACAGATACGGACGGAAGAGGCCGCCCGCGCCTACCCAGCGTGCCCGCCGCCGGGGCACCGGCCCGCGGCGCGCCCCTCTCCGCGCGTCGCGCCGCGGATCGTCGACCCCTAGGGCGCGACCCACTCCAGGGGACGGTCGCCCCCCTTGCGCTCCTTGCGCACCGACAGGTGGTCCCAGGACTCCACGTAGCCGACCCCCGGGGTGGCGCGCACCCCCTCCAGGGCCTCCACCAGCTGGCAGCGGTCGGGCGCGGTGAGGGTGCCGATGACGTCGTAGCGCCCGAAACCGCTGGCCAGGAAGGAGATCCTGGGCATGTTCGCCAGCGCGGCCCCCAGCAGTTCGGCGTCGCCCCGGCAGCGCAGGCCGAAACCGAGCCGCTCGTTGGCCCCCACCGCCGTGGGCTCCACCAGCGCGGTCACGTGCACCACGCCCGAGTCGAGCAGCCGCACCACCCGCGAGCGGGCCGCGGCCTGCGACAGCCCCACCTGGCGGGCGAGGTCCGCGTAGGAGGACCTGCCGTCCCTGAGCAGCTGCCGCACCAGGCGCCAGTCCAGGGCGTCCAGTTCGATGTCGCGCAGCTCCCGCACACTGCTGTGGGCGTCCTTGAACACCGAGTTGGCGCGGAAGACCTCCGCGCCGTCCACCCCCGGCAGCGCGCGCAGCTCCGAGAGCTCCTTGGTCAGGGCGGCGTCGTCGGCGACGCGTACCTGCGCCACGGCCGGGAACCGCCCGGCCGAGTGCGCGGCGAAGGTCACCGCCTCCCTCTCCCCCAGCGCGTCCAGCATCGGCCCCACGGGGCCGCTGACGCGGAACGACACGTGGCTGAGGACCTCCATTCCCACGACCCCGGCGTGCAGCACCCCGACGATCCTGATCGCCCCGGACTGCACGAGCTGGCGCACTCTGGCGCGTACCGCGGTCCTCGACAGGCCGACCCCGTCGGCCAGTGCCTGGAACGTCGCTCGGCCGTCCCCTTGCAGCGCGCGCATGAGCGCGGTGTCAACCGCATCGAGCACGATGGCTTGCCTTTCGTTCCCATGACGCCGCCCTTCCCCCGGACGGCGCCCCCTCCTGCGGCCAGATCATCGCAGCTGCGGCGAGCGCGCACTACTGATCGCCAAAGAAATCGGTTGATCTCCCCCTTTGGCGGTGCCGGAGGGGTCGGCCAACGCCCCATCCACCGCGTGCGAGACACATAACAGACTTGTATAGAACATCCCTCATGACTGAGTAGCGGTGCACACAAACCCGCGCAAAGCGCCACACTGAGAACTGTCGGGCCCGCACACGCACCCCGCGGGCTCTCCACGCCCGGAGGAGGACGGCCCGCACGGTACGTCCGAAAAGCACGGGTAGGCCCGTAGGGGAATCGGACGACCCTTCTCCGGCGTGTACATAACAAAGGTTTCGGACACGAGTCCGTGCCCGCGGCGTGGCACCGCACGGCGACCGCGGCGGGCACGGTGAAGACAACGGGGCGGTCCGCCCCGCGGCTGGAGAGGAACCACCGGTGACAGCGGAGGACGATCAGCGGGACGAGGCGCCCGCGCGCCCGGGTACGGGCCGGGCGCTGCTGTGGACCGCGGCGTCGGTTCCCCTCCCCGGGCTGGCCCACCTGCGGATGCGCCGCAGGGTCGCGGGCGCGGTGATCCTGGGGGTCTACCTGGCCGGGATCCTGGGGCTGGTCGTGTGGGCGTGGCGGCTGGGCGCCGACGAGGCGAACACCATGGCGCGGCTGGCCACCATGGCGCTCCAGGATCAGTGGCTGCTGGGAGCCATGGGCGTGGTGTTCGTCGTGGCGGTGCTGTGGCTGACGGTCATCGTGCACTCGTGGGTGATCACCCGGCCCGCCGGGGCGCCCCGGAGCTCGCGGGTGCTCGGCGCGGCCGTGGTGCTGCTGCTGTGCCTGACCGTCGCGGCGCCCTCGGCGCTGGCGCTGCACGGCGGCTACACGGCCTACCAGACGCTGAACAGCGTCTTCCACGCCGAGGAGGACCCCCTCATGCCCCCGCACGACGAGGCCGACCCCTGGAACGGCCAGGAGCGGGTCAACGTGCTGCTGATCGGCGCGGACTCCGCGGACAACCGCTACGGGGTGCGCACCGACAGCATGATGGTGGCCAGCATGGACACCGCGACCGGCGACACCGTGCTGGTGGGACTGCCGCGCAACCTGGAGAACGTGCACTTCCCGGAGGACAGCGCCCTGGCCGAGCGCTACCCCGAGCCCTACGGCTTCGACCTGCTGCTCAACGACGTGTACCAGACGGTGGCCGAGGAGCCCGAGGAGCTGGCGCTCAACCCGGACGCGGCCAACCCCTCCGCCGACACCCTCAAGAAGGTCATCGGGTACAACCTCGACCTGGAGATCGGCTACTACGCGATGGTCGACATGATGGGCTTCCGCGACCTGATCGACGCGATCGGCGGCGTGGAGGTGCTCATCGAGGAGCCGATCCCCTACGGCGTGCACGGCGGGGTGCTGGAGCCGGGCCTGCGCCGCCTCGACGGCCACGACGCGCTCTGGTACGGCCGCTCGCGGACCAACAGCGACGACTACGGCCGGATGGGCCGCCAGGGCTGCCTGATCAAGTACGTGGCCGAGCAGGTGGACCCGATGACCGTCCTGACGAGCTACCGCAGGCTCGCGGGCGCCACCGAGCGCACCCTGAGCACGGACATCCCCCAGGCCAAGGTGCCCGCGTTCGTCGAACTCGCCGACAGGGTCACCGACACCGGGAGCATGAGCACGTTCCAGCTGTCGCCTCCCCAGGTCAACACGGCCAACCCGGACTGGGAGCAGGTCAAGGCACTGGTCGCCGAGGCCATCACCGGTGGCGGGCCCGAGGGCGACGACGTGGCCGCCGAGCCCTCCGGCGCCCCCTCCGGGGAGGAGTCCGCCGCGCCCTCCGAGCCGGCCGAGCCCACGGAGGACGACGGGCTGACCGAGTGGCAGGAGTACACGGGCCTCGACGAGGAGGAGCCCGCCGATCCGGGCCGCCAGGTGGGCGAGGAGCCCAGCAACCTGGAGGCCCTGTGCCCCTGACCGGGCGCTGAACCCGGTGCGCGGCCCCCGCTCCCCAGCGGGGGCCGCGCGCAACCCCGCGTGACCGGTGTCGGTCAGAGGAACGCGGACCGTTGCGGGCCGCTCACCGCCGTGTGACCCTGACGCGGTGACCCCCGCGCAGATCTGGACCCTCGTCGCGTTGGGCGCCTTCCACGGCCTGCACCCGGGCATGGGCTGGCTGCTGGCCGTGAGCCGCGGCCTCCAGGAGGGCGGTCGCGCGGAGGTGCTGCGGTCGCTGCCCGCCATCGCCGCCGGGCACGCCGCGAGCGTGGCGGTGGCGGCCGTGGCCATCACCGCCACCGGCTCGGTCACCGCGTCGGTGCTCTTTCCGGTGGCGGGCGGCACACTGATCGTTCTGGTGGGGCTGGTGATGCTGCTGTCGCGTCGGCACTTCCACTGGCGCGAGGTGCGGCTGCCGCTGTGGCAGCTGTCGGCGTGGTCGTTCCTGATGTCGTCGGCGCACGGCGCGGGGCTGATGGTGATGCCGGTGCTGGCGGGCCGACTCGCGCACACGCACTCCGGCGGACACGGCGGGCACGGCGCCCCCGCGGAGGAGGACGCGGCCCCGGGCGGCGGGGCGCGGGAACCGGCCCTGGCGGGCGGAGACGGCGGAGGAGAGGGCCCGGCGGCGGAGACGGCCGGAGGCACTGGCGCGGAGACGGCGGGCGGGGCGGTGGCCGAGGGGGCCTGGACCCTCTGGGACGCGACCCTGGTCGGCCTGGCCGCGACCGGCGTGCACACACTGGCGATGCTGGGCGCGGCGGGGGTCGCGGCGCTGCTCGCGCACGACTTCCTGGGGGTGCACGCGCTGCGCTGGCGCGGTGTGACCATGGACCGGATCTGGGCGCTGACCCTGGTCCTGGGCGGGCTGTTCGTCCTGTGGTCGATCCGGTGACCCGCGACGGCGGCCTCCGGGGACGGTAGAGCCGCCCCGACGGGGGAAAAATGTCCGCGGTGCCGGAAACCCGGGGGTCCTCCCGGGAGTTGTCTCTCTGGAAACGCGCCGGCGGTGAGGGCACCGCCCGGCACGAACACGGAGGAGCGGGGCATGACACACAGCAGCTCGCGGCCCGAACGCCGGTGGACCGGCGTGCTCATGGCCGTGGCCGTTCTGTTGGTGCTGGCCGTCGTCGCCGTCGTGAGCGCGCGCTGGGTGGCGCGCAACACCGACCTGTTCCCCGCCTCGACGCCCTGGGGACCGGAGTGCTCGGTGTGGACGGGCGAGGTGCACGTCCGCCTGGACCGGGACCAGGCCCGGCGGGCGACCACCGCGGCCGCCGTCGCCGTGCAGGGCGACAGCGCCCCGATCGGGGCGCCCGACACCAGCGACATCCCCGAGACGGTGATGACGCTGCTGGAGGAGGGCCCGGAGGAGGACGCCGGACCCTCGCTGACCTGTCGTTCCACCAAGAACCCGGACCTGGAGGTACAGGAGGGGCTGGAGCCCTCGGGCCTGAAGCCGCGCGCCCAGCACCTGCTGGAGGGCATGGAGGCGCACTTCTCCGGCCTGAGCCTGGGCGGCTACGAGCCGGGCGGCTTCGACACCGGCCACGGCGACGACTCGGCGCACTACGACGGCCGCGCGATCGACGTCTTCTACCGGCCGGTCAACGAGGACAACCGCCGCGCGGGCTGGGTGATGGCGCACTGGCTGATCGCGCACGCCCCGAACTACGAGATCGACGTGATCATCTTCGACGACCGGATCTGGAGCACGAGCTTCCCGTCGCTGGGGTGGCGCGACTACGAGGCCGACCCCGACAACGAGATCCTGCGCCACCTGGACCACGTGCACGTGGACGTGCAGCGCGGGCAGGAGGCCCCCGAGGGCGGGTGAGGGGGCCGGGCCCGGCCCCCCGTCCACGGGTCGCACGCGACGGCGCGGGCGGGAGGCCGCGCACGGAGCGACGACGGCCGGAAAGCCGCGGCGGGCGCCGGGGAAGGCAGCCGGGGCCACGACGGAGCGCGCGGGTGCGGGCACGGGAGCGGCCGCGGGGACAGAAGACCGGGGGACCGCCGCGGGCACGAGGGGTGAGGCGGTCGCGGTCACGGCGGACACGGGCCGTGACCGCGGCCGCCCGTCCTCATTCCTCCAGGCGGAAGCCCACCTTGAGGCCGACCTGGAAGTGGGCGACGTCGCCCTCCTCGATGTGGCCGCGTATCTCGGTGACCTCGAACCAGTCGAGGCCGCGCAGCGTGGCCGAGGCGCGGTCGATGCCGTTGCGGATGGCCTGGTCGATCCCCTGCGGCGAGGTTCCGACGATCTCCGTGACGCGGTAGGTGTTGTGGGACATGTGGGACCCCCTGCGTGGTCGATTCTCGGCCGCGCGGAGCGCGACCCCCCGCCTCCTGCCTCCCCCCAATCCCCCGGAACCACACGGAGCCCTCCCGGCGCACCCGCCTCGCGCCGACGCGGAGGGGCCGGGCGCTTTGCCGTTGGCGGGGGCTTCCGGGGAACGCTGTTGGGGCTGGCTTGACCCGTGATCGCACCCCGCATACCAGGCGATATAAGCGAAATGCCAGGTAGTTGACGGTATGGGACTTAAGACCCTGTATCGGCGGGACTCTCCCGAGACAACGTCGTAACTGACTCTTGACGTACACCGGGGGGCATCGGTGTACATTGGGTCCTAGCGCTTCGGTCCCCCGTCGGAGCGCGGGAGCGGTGTTCCGAGCCCCCGTTGGAGCACCGCTTGCGACGCCGGGTGGTTTGCCCCCGTAACCACCCGGCGTCGCCTTGTGTCCGGCCCCGGGCCGCCCGCGCGGGCGGCCGGAGGCGAAGACCCGAACGTGCCCGTGGCTTGACCATGGAGGCAGTTTCCCGGCTTGGGGGTCAGCATTGGGTAAACCGGCGGAGACGCAGTGCTCGCGGCGCGGGTGCCGCGCCGAGGCGACGTGGGCGCTGGTGTGGAACAACCCCAAGCTGCACACCCCCGACCGGCGCAAGGTGTGGACGGCCTGCGACGAGCACCGCGAGTACCTGTCCTCCTTCCTGGACATGCGGGGGTTCCTGCGCGAGACCGTCCCCATGGACGAGTTCGAGGGCTGATCGGCTGGCGGGACCCGCCGTCGCGCCCTCCGGGTAACGGGATCGGCGTGGGACTCCGCGACGGTCCGCCCCTTCCGGGCGGGGCGGGCGCGGTCCGCGCCCGCCCCGCCCGGAAGGACTCCGCTACACCACCATCCGCCAGGCCGCGTCGCGCACCCTCTCATGGCCGAGGTCGCCCGCGCGGGAGAGCAGCTGCGGCCAGGGCCCGGCCCAGCCGGTCTCGGCGCCCGCCCGCTCCACCAGGCGCAGTCCCAGGAGGGCCGCCGTCTCCCCCGGCGCGCCCCGTGTCGCCGAGGCCGCGGCGAACAGGCGGCGCACCACCTCCTCCCGCGTCCGCGGTTCGACCTCCGACGCGCCGTAGGAGGGCTGGAGCGGCGTCAGGAGCCGGTCCAGCTCCCACCGGCCGACGGGCCCCCGGGCCAGCAGGTGGGCACCGGCCAGGAGCAGGTCCACGAGCCGCCGCGCCCGGGGAGCGCCGTCCGGGGCGTCGCACTCGGTCGCGAGCCTGCGCTGGACGAGGAGGAGCGCCTCGGGGGCGTACTCCCTCCGGATCCCGAGCATGCCGAGCACAGCGTCCGCCTGCTCCTCCAGCACGGGATCCCGCTCCCCGTCCTTCGACATCCGGCTCTGGAGGAGCCCGACCAGCCTCTTCACCCTCCGGTGGGCGGAGTCCTCCGCCTCCCGGCGGGGCCCGCGTGCGGGCACCCCGTGCCCGGGTCCGGGAACGGCCCTCAGGAGCCGGGCCAGCATCCCGCTGATCCGGTCGGTCCCGCGTCCGTCCAGGAGCAGCTGTTCGAAGGCGCGGACCGCCCGCTCGCCGTCCCGGTCCATGTCGCACACGGCCTCGGCCAGCGCGTCCGGGTCGTGGTCGGTCCAGGGCGCCCAGCGGCTGGTCCAGCCGGGGAACCGCCAGTGGTCGCGGGAGGGCTCCGGCAGCGAGGCCACCACCAGGGCGGCACCCTTCCTCCGCGACGGCGGACAGGTCAGCGGAGAGACCCGCAACACGGCGAACTGGATCTCCACCGGCGTGAACCCGGGCGCGCCTCGGGTCAGGACGGGCAGCGCGGCGGGGTGGTCCAGGGCGCGCATGAGCGCGCCCGCCACGGCCGCGCGCACGTCCCGGTGCGGTCCGTCGCCGGTGTCCAGGACACGGGCGAGGTGCTCGATCCCGCCGGGCGGGCGGTGGTGCTCCAGCAGCCGGGCGGCCGTCTTGCGGACGGTGACCTTGGCCGGACCGTCCAGGACACGGCACAGCGCCGGACCGAGGCGGGAGGGGGCGACACCCGTCGCGCAGCGCGACATCGCCGGACCGGCGGCCCGGGACCGGGGGCCGTGGGCGTGCGCCAGGACCAGGCCCAGAGCGCGTTCGAGCTCGTCGCAGCGGCCGAGGGCGCTCAGGGCGGCCTCGCGCAGGACCGTGTCGGGACCGTCGAGGTAGGGGGCCAGCCGGTCGGCCGCGCCGGGCAGCGCGCCCAGACCCCGCAGGGCGCGCTCGCGGTCGTCGATCGCCTGGGAGGGGTCGGCGGCGATCCCCGCCAGGTGGTCGGCGGCCCGGGCCCGCAGTGTCTCCGGCCAGTCCCGGACCGTCCGCCGGTCGAGGTCGGGCACCCAGGCGCCCGCGTCGGGAGCGGGGCCCTGCCCGCCAGCGTCGAAGGCGGTGCGGAGCGCGGACGGCTCGGCGTGGCGGACGAGGAGGCTCCACACCCGGGGAACTCGGGCCGTTGAGGGGTCGGCGTCGAACAGCGCCCGTGCGTCGGCGCGGGCGCCGGGGCCGGTCAGGTACAGCCGCGCCGCCTCGCGCGCGGTGGCCGCGGCCTCCGCGGTGGTGGGGACGCCGGTGTACCGGAGGCTGGAGGGACCGGTGGTACTCCCGGTTCCGGTGGGAACCACGGCACCCCCGATACCAGAAGGGTCCGTGGTGTCTGTGGAACCCGTAGCGGACGCGTCGTGGCCGAGGGCGGCCGCCAGGTGCTCGCGCAGTTCCGGAACCCCGTGCACGCGGCGGCCGAGTTCGCGGGCCAGGGCGACGGCGGGACCGAGGTCGCCCCGGGCGCGGGCGTCGTCGAGCGCCGGGGCCAGACGCCGGTACAGTTCCCGCTCCAGCCCCCGGGGCAGCACTTGGTCCAGGGCGGGGTCCAGGTCGATCCGGGCGGCCCGGCGGCCCGGCGCGCTCCACCACGGGGGGCGCGAGCGCGGACGGCCCCGCTCGCCCAGCCCCCGCGCGCCGAAGCGCGCGACCAGGCCGGCGTAGGCCTCCAGCGCCCAGTCCACCGCCTCCGCGTCCTGCCTGGTCAGAGGGTGGCGCAGCAGGGCGGCGGCCAGGTCGCGCAGGGCCCGGCGGGTGTCGGCCGAGGTGTCGCGCGAGCCCAGGGTGTCGGCGAGCACGCGGTGCAGGGCGGGCAGGGACGCCCGTGCGAGCAGCGCGGGGGCGACCCGCGAGAGGGCGCACAGCAGGGAGCGGCGGACCGGGTCGCGTTCGGCCCGGGAGCGCTCGGCCCGCTCGGCGAGCACGCGGGCCAGCAGGTCCGGGTCGCCGGTGCGGGCGGTGGCCTCCACCAGCCGGGCCAGGCCGCGCGCACGGCGGGCGGGGTCTCCGGCCGAGGCGGCCTCCTCCAGCGGTCCTGCCGCCTCCCCGTAGGGCAGGTGGGCGATCGCGTCCAAGTCCTGGTCGGGGTCGCCGTAGCGGGTGCTGCGGCTCTGGAAGGCGGTGGTCTCCGCCAGTGCGCGGCGGGCCTCGGCCTCGGCGCGGTCTCGGGGAAGCAGGTCGAGGTAGGGCAGCAGGAGCAGCGCCCCGCGGCCGTCCCCGCGCCGGGCGATCCGGTCCAGGTGGGCGGTGCGCACGGGCAGGGGCATGGCCCGCAGGACGGGCAGGACCTGCGCGGGGGTGTGCCTGGCGTACCTGAGCAGACCGCGGATGTCACGGGTGCCGCCGGGACCGGCGGGATAGCGGGTGGAGTAGTGGCGTTGGTCGCCGTCGCGGTGGAGCAGCCGGTGGGTGCGGGGTGCGAGGAGCGCGAGGTCGCGGCGTTTCTCGCCGAGTTCCCCGAGCAGGGTGGCGAGTCCGGCCGGTCGGACGGGGTCGAGCGCCTGGAGGACGCGCCTCAGGCCGGTGAAGCGCTCGAACGTCCAGCCGCCCCGGGAGTGCGTCTTCCGGAGCAGGTCCAGGAGGGCGTCGGGGTGGCGCCGGGCAAGCCGCCGCCAGGAACGCACGGCGTGGCGGAGGCCGAGCAGGTCTTCGGCGACCCGTTCGGGTGAGCACGCGGGCAGGAGGGCGGCGGCTTCGGCGTCGCCGTACTCCGCGCGCACGCGGGACAGGAGGGAGTCGGCGAGGCTGGTGCGCCGTGCGTGGTACAGGGCGCGGTAGAGGGCCCGGCGCAGACCGGTGGGCGCGTCGTCCAGAACGGGCGGCACGGCCTCGTCGGGCAGGGAGGACTCGCGAAGGGCGCGCAGTGCGGCCCGGCGGAGTTCGGGGTCGGGTCCGGCCAGATGCAGGGCCAGGGTGTCGGTGTCGCGCGCGGCCGCGGCCATGTGCACGGCGAGGCGTCCGTGACCAGCGGTTTCGAGCTGCCGGAGGATCCCGGTGAGGTGGGGTGTGCCCGCGTGGTCGCGGGCGTGGAGCGCCAGGGCGCGCATGCGCACGGAGACGGCGCGGTCCTCCACGGAGCGGAGGAGTGAGGTGGCCGACCCGTACGTCGGCGCGGTGGGGCTCAACGGCCCGGGCGGGATCCGCCCTTCCTGATCGTCATGGCGCACATCATGGACCACCGTGACGAGCCCGCGCAACCCCGGGGCGGCGCTCAGCCGGTCGGCGGCTCCAGGATCCGGCGGGCCCGGTCGAGGTCGTCGGGGGTGTCGCAGTCGGCCACGGCCAGGTCGTCGGCCAGGGCCACCGCGCGGGGGGCGAGGGGGCCGAACAGCCCGTACAGGGAGCGCCCCCGGTAGTCGGCGAGGGCGGCGCGCACGGTCCCGGTGCGCCACACCCCGGTGAGCCACTGCTCGCGTCCGGCCGAGTCCGCGAACACCGCGCCCGCGCCGTCGGCGTCCTGGTCGGCGGCGGCGCGCAGGGCGGCCAGGTGTCCGGGCTCCAGGTGGGGCAGGTCGGCGGCCAGCAGCGCGAACCGGGGCGTGCGCACGTGCGGCAGTCCGGCGCGCAGCGCGGGCACGGGGCCGGAGCCGGGCGGGTCCTCGCGGACGTAGAGCGCGCGCGGGCTCTCGCGGGGCGGACCGACCACGATCACCCGTCCCCCGTCCCGCGTCCCGGCGTTGTGGGCGCGGACGGCGTCGGTGACCCGCTCCAGCAGGGTGCGTCCGGCCACGGACAGCCCGGGCTTGTCGGCGCCGCCCATGCGGCGGGCCGCGCCCCCGGCGAGGACGACGGCGTCCAGGGTCTCGTTCATGGTTCCAGCATGGCCCACGGCGTCGGCGGCGCGCTCACCCCTCCGTCTCGGCGAGCCCGTCCATCACGTCGTCCAGGACGGTCCGGCGGTGGTCCATCGACATCAGCCGCAGCTCCTTGAGCGCGGGCACGGTGTCCACGCTGGTGCCCTCCGAGCCCCGCACCGTGCACACCCGCATGCAGTGCTGGGTGGGCTGGCGCCAGAAGTCGCGCTCCTCGACGGGGGCGATGCGGTACACCGTGGCCGGGTACGTGACCGGCCTGCTCGGGGAGTACCAGTGCTGGGTGCGGGACAGCACGAACCCGGTGAGGAGCGAGTCGAACACGCCGCCGGTGGCCAGGTCGGCCAGGGCCTCGCGGTCCCCCTCCCGGCGGCACTCGTCGCAGCCGTCCAGTTCCGCCCGCAGCAGCCAGCGGGCGCGGGCGTGGCTCACCTCGGAGTTCTTGAGTTTGCTCGGGTGTCGGTGTCCCATGCAGGGAAGGGTACGCCGCTCCCGGGACGCCGTCCGCGCGGACGGAGCGCTCCGGAAGCGGACGCCTCGGGGGCCGGACCCGCGCACCGCCTCAGCCCTTGACGCACACCACCTGGCGCAGGTGGGCGACCACCTCGACCAGGTCGGCCTGGGCCTCGATCACCGACTCCAGGTCCTTGTAGGCGGCGGGGATCTCGTCCACGACGCCCCGGTCCTTGCGGCACTCCACTCCCCTGGTCTGCTCGACCAGGTCGGCTTCGGTGAAGGTCCTACGGGCCTTGTTCCGGCTCATCCGCCGTCCCGCCCCGTGCGAGGCGGAGTTGAACGAGGCCGGGTTGCCCAGTCCGCGCACGATGTAGGTGCCCGTCGCCATGGATCCCGGGATGATCCCGAGGTCGCCCTTACCGGCGCGGATGGCGCCCTTGCGGGTGACGAGCACGTCCACCCCGTCGTAGGTCTCCTCGGCCACGTAGTTGTGGTGGCATGAGATCCACTGCTCGAAGCGGGTGCCCGGGACCTGCTCGGCCAGGGTGCGGCAGGCCAGGCCCATCATGACGTCGCGGTTGCGCCGCGCGTACTCCTGGGCCCAGAACAGGTCCCGGCGGTAGTCGTCCATCTCGGGCGTGCCGGTGACGAACACCGCCAGGTCGCGGTCGGGCAGGTCCTGGTTGTGCGGCAGCGCCTGGGCCCGCTCGATGTGGTGGGAGGCCAGCTCCTTGCCGATGTTGCGCGACCCGGAGTGCAGCACCAGCCACACGGCGCCGCCGTCGTCCAGGCACACCTCCAGGAAGTGGTTGCCGCCGCCGAGGGTGCCCATCTGGCGCAGGGCGCGCTCGCGGCGGGGGCGCACGGCGTCGGCCAGGGCGTCGAACCCCGCCCAGAAGCCGGACCAGTCGGCCTCGCGCAGGGTGGGGACGGCGGCGGGGTCGACCGGTTCGTCGTGGGCGTGGTAGCCGACCGGGATCACGGCCTCCAGGGCGGAGCGCAGCCGCCGGAGGTCGTCGGGCAGGCGCTCGGCGGTCAGGTCGGTGCGCACGGCGGTCATGCCGCAGCCGATGTCCACGCCGACGGCGGCGGGGCTGACCGCGTCGCGCATGGCGATGACCGATCCGACGGTGGCGCCCTTGCCGTAGTGCACGTCGGGCATGACGGCCAGTCCGTGCACCCACGGCACGCGGGTGACGTTGCGCAGCTGCTCCATGGCCGCGGCCTCGACCTCGTCGGGCGCGGCCCACATGCGGATGGGGACGCGTTCCCCGGAAACCTCGGTGTAGGGCATGTTCAGGCCACCTCCCCTTCCCGGCACGGCCTGTGCGGTCGTTCGTACGGGGCGCGTACGCGGTCGCGCCCCTGGGACATCAAGCCAGAGCCGGTCTGAGGAGGCAACGGATTTTAGGGCGGGGCGGGCGCGGGGTCCGGGCGCACCGGTGGCGTGCCGCGGGCGGGGCTCAGCCGCCGATGGCCGACATCGGCCGGGACGGCTGGAGGAAGCTGGGGTCGTTGATGCCGTGTCCGGGCAGCTTGGCGGACACCGCGGCGGTCCAGCTCCGGGCGATCTCCTCGTCGGTGGCGCCGCCCCGCAGCAGGGAGCGCAGGTCGGACTCCTCGCGGGCGAACAGGCAGTTGCGCACCTGTCCGTCGGCGGTGAGGCGGACGCGGTCGCAGGCGCCGCAGAAGGGCCGGGTGACCGATCCGATGACGCCGACGGTGGCCTGCTCCCCGTTGGGGAAGCGGGCTCCGCGCACGTGGAAGAGCTCGGCGGGGGCGCTGCCTCGCGTGTCGGCGTCGGCCGCGTCGAGCGTGAACTCGGTTTCGAGGGTGGCGAGGATCTCCTCGGCGGTGATCATGGTGTCGCGCCGCCAGCCGTGCTGGGCGTCCAGCGGCATCTGCTCGATGAACCGCAGCTCGTAGCCGTGCTCAATGCAGAAGCGCAGCAGGTCGGGGGCGTCGTCGTCGTTGACTCCGCGCATGAGCACCGCGTTGACCTTGACGGGGGTGAGCCCGGCCCGGGCGGCGCCCGCCAGGCCGTCGAGGACGTCGCCGAGCCTGCGGCGGCGGGCGAGGGTCTCGAACACGTCGGGGCGCAGGGTGTCGAGGGAGACGTTGACGCGGTCGAGCCCGGCCTCGGCGAGGGCGGGGGCCATGCGGGCCAGTCCGATGCCGTTGGTGGTCAGGGCGGTGTGGGGGCGGGGCTCCAGCGCGGTGGTTCCGGCGACGAGGCCGGGCAGGCCTC
The DNA here is from genome assembly GCF_000092985.1 of Nocardiopsis dassonvillei subsp. dassonvillei DSM 43111. Classification (GTDB taxonomy): domain Bacteria; phylum Actinomycetota; class Actinomycetes; order Streptosporangiales; family Streptosporangiaceae; genus Nocardiopsis; species Nocardiopsis dassonvillei. Next base: position 1,729,378 of record NC_014210.1, on the reverse strand, counting down.
GGCGGAGCAGGGGTTCTCCGCCGGTGAAGCGCACCTCGGTGATGCCGAGGCGGGTGACACCGATGCGGATGAGACGCAGGAGTTCGTCGTCGGTGAGCAGTTCCGGCTTGGGCAACCACTCCAAGCCCTCCGGTGGCATGCAGTAGGTGCACCTGAGGTTGCAGCGATCGGTGAGCGAGACCCGCAGGTCGGTCGCCACTCGTCCGTAGGAGTCGGCCAGCACGGGCGTCACCCTCTCCAGTCCGGGTTGTCGGGCGGTCCGTGTACGAAGGTGTACCCGGCCCGAGGGGTACCCATAGATAAGCGTAGAAGATCCCTTTAAACGGCGGGCAGTCCTGATCGTGCCATATGCCGTTTTTCGTGGGCCAACACGAGACACCGGTCGGCGTATCGGGTGATCCCACACCCCCCGGAGCCACGGGCCGCGCGGTCCCGCCCCGCCCTGCTGCGCACCGGCCCCGCCGCGCCGTAGGGTGACCATCCGACGGTCGTACACGGCTTCGATCGTCGCAGACGAAGGCTCGGGCGAGGAGGCGGGACACGGTGATCACCACACGCGAGTGGGCCCTGGCGGGCGGACCGGACGGTTCCGGGAAGCTGGCGGCGCGGGCGTGGGCCCCGGCCGAGGGCGAGCCGACCTGGCTCGCGGTGCTGGTGCACGGCTACGGCGAACACCTGGGCAGATACCACGCGGTGGCCGAGGACCTGGTCAGAGCGGGCGCGGTGGTCTACGGCGCCGACCACCGCGGGCACGGGGGCTCCTCCGGTGAGCGGGTGCTGATCGACGACTACGCGGGCGTGGTCGAGGACGTGCACCGGCTCGTCACCCAGGCGCGCACCGCCTACCGGACGCTGCCGCTCGTGCTCATCGGCCACTCCATGGGCGGGCTCATCGCCTCCCGCTACGCCCAGACCCACCCCGAGCGGCTGAGCGCGCTGGTGCTGTCCGGGCCGGTGCTGGGCCGGTGGGAGGCCCTGGAGCGGATCGCCGCCGCCGAGGAGATCCCCGACGCCCCCATCGACCCGTCCACGCTCTCGCGGGACCCGGCCGTGGGCGAGGCGTACGTGGCCGACGAGCTGGTCTGGCACGGACCCTTCAAACGCGCCACGGTGAACGCCATGCTCACCGAGATCGAGCGGGGTCTGGCCGCCGGGAGCGTGGGACCGCTGCCGCTGCTGTGGGTGCACGGCTCCGACGACCGGCTGGTACCGCTGGAGGGCACGCGGGTGGGCGTGATGGCGATCATGGGCGAGGACTTCACCGCGCGGGTCTTCCCCGGCGCCCGGCATGAGGTGTTCAACGAGACCAACCGCGACGAGGTGCTGGGTGAGGTGGTCCGCTTCGCCCAGCGCTTCGCCGTGCCCGCGGGCGGCGTCTGAGGGGCGTGCCGGAGCGGCCGCCGGCCCGGCGCCGACGTGTCCACAGGCGCGGATCCGGGGTGGTGCCGGGGCGGCCGGGCGTGGTGAGCTGTTGGCAAGGGGACCTCGGTCCTTCCCCTCCCTTCGGCGTGCCCTCACACGTAGAGCTGTCCCCGGGGCTGCGCCGGGTGGACCAGGGTCTCGGTGTAGGCGGCGGCCAGGCGCTCCACGGCGTCCACGAGCACGTCCGGCGGCTGGGTGTAGGCCAGGCGCAGATAGCGCTCCAGGGTTCCGTCGGCGCCGAACACCGGCCCGGCGGCCGGGTGCACCCCGTGCCGGATCGCGGCCGTGGCCAGCGCGCTGGCCACCGGGTGGGGCAGGGTCGCCCACAGCACCAGCCCGCCCCCGGGCACGCTGGGCCGCCAGTCGGGGAGGCGCTCGCGCAGCGCGTGCAGCAGCGCGTCGCGGTTGCGGCGCAGCTGGCGGCTGCGCTCGGCCCGGATGCGCAGCACGTCGGAGAGCAGATGGGTGGCGGTGAGCTGGTCCAGCACCGCCCCGGCCAGGTCGAAGCGCTGGCGGGTGGCCATGAGCCGGGCCACCATCGGCGGTGTGGTGCGCACCCACCCCACCCGCAGTCCGCCCCACAGCAGCTTGGCCACCGACCCCACCGTCAGCACCCGGCCGTCGGTGTCGTGGGCGGCCACCGGCGCGGGCAGGTCGCCGGAGTCGATGGCCAGTTCGGCGACGGTCTCGTCGACGATCAGGTGGGTCCCCGCCCGGCGCGCCTCGCGCACCAGGACCCGGCGCTCCTCGTCGTCCATCAGGGCGCCGGTGGGGTTGTGGAAGTCGGGGATCAGGTAGGCCAGTCGGGGTTTCCACTGGCGGAACGCGTCGACCAGGTACTCCATGTCCCAGCCCTGCGGGGTCACCCCGACCGTGCGCACCCGCGCCCCGGCCCGCCGGATGGCGTCCAGCGCGTGCGGGTAGGTGGGCGACTCCACCAGGACCTCGTCGCCGGACTGCACGAGCATGTCCACGGCCAGCGCGACGCCCTGCTGGGCGCCGTTGGTGACGAAGATCTGCTCCGGGGTGGTGGGCAGCCCGCGCTCGACGTAGCGCCGGGCGATGGCGTGCCGCAGCTCGGGCAGCCCGTAGGGGTAGTAGCCGAGCCCTCCCACGTGCGCGGCGAGCTGTTCGGCGGCCCGGAACGCGGCGGCGCGCAGCCCCTCCACCGCCGGGGGCGCGGCCACCCCCAGGTCGATGTGCTCGGCGGTGGGGACGAAGGGCGAGGGCTCGCTGGTCGCGGAGTCGGGCAGGACGGTCCAGCTGCCCGCGCCCTGCCTGCTCTCCAGGAAGCGGTTGTCGCGCAGCCAGGCGTAGGCGGCGGTGACGGTGTTGCGGCTGACCCCGAGGGCGGCGGCGAGGTCGCGTTCGGCCGGGAGGCGGGTGTTGGTGGGCACGCGGCCGTCCAGGACCAGTCCGCTGACGGCGCGGGCGATGGCCAGGTAGAAGGGGCGCTCCACGGGCGCCTCGCCGATGAGGCGCGCCAGCAGGCGCCCGTTGATCCGCCGGGTGCCGCCCCCGGAACGCTCCGCCGCGCGGTGAGCGCCCTGTCTCGCCATGCCGTCCCCTGCCGCCGCGTTGAAAGGGCCAGTTACCTGGATTGGCTCTTCATTCCAGGCGCCGCATCCGCCACGATACCCAGGTGGCCCCCTTACTGGACCCGGGCCCGGCGGGGGAGCCAACGGGGACGGCGAACGGCGGCCGGTCGCCGCGTGTGCCCCGAACCCCGTCCGATCGCCGCCCCGGGCCGCCGCCACCGGCCCCGCGTGCCCGTGTTCCCGCGCGGGTTCTCATCCGATGATCCCAGGAAAGACAGGTGTTTCCGTGACCGCACAGCCCCGCCCCGCCCGTGACGCGGCCGCCGCTCTGCTGGGCCGGGTGCTGGTCACCCCCGCCCTGCCCCGGCCCCGGCTGCGCCGCCTGGCGCAGCTGTACGCGGGCCTGGTCCTCTACGGGCTGAGCGGCGCGCTGCTGGTGCACGCGGGGCTGGGCGCGATGCCCTGGGACGTGCTGCACCAGGGGTTGTCCCGACAGACGGGGCTGTCCATCGGCACGTGGAGCGTGCTGGTGGGCGCGATGCTGATGCTGCTGTGGATTCCGCTGCGCCAGAAGCCGGGTCTGGGCACGCTGAGCAACGTGGTCGTCGTGGGGATGACGGTGGACCTGTTCCTGTGGCTGCTGCCCGAGGCGGATTCGCTGGTGGTGCGGGTGCTGCTGCTGGGGCTCGGGGTGGTGGTGTGCGCGGTCGCGACCGGGTGCTACATCGGCGCCCAACTGGGGCCGGGTCCCCGGGACGGGCTGATGACCGGCCTGGCGGGCCGGGGGTGGTCGGTGCGCCTGGCCAGGACCGTGATCGAGGTGACCGTCGTGGTCACCGGCTTCCTCCTGGGCGGGACCGTGGGGGTGGGCACTCTGGTGTTCGCGGTGGCGATCGGGCCGCTGGCCCAGGTCTTCCTGCCCCTGATGCGCGTGCCCGATCCGGTCGCCGGGCGGTCCGGTCCCCGCCGGTCCCGGGGAGCCGAGCGCGGGAGTGCGCCGGGGCCCGTGCACCCGGAGTGAGCCGTCCCGGAGCGAACCCGTGCGGAGGGGCGTCGGCACCGAGCGGTACCGCCACGCGTACGGCCGCGGACGCGGCCGCTCGTGGCGGACTCCCGGCGCACGGGGCGCCCTGTGCGCGGCGGGCGCCCCGTATCGCCGCGGGTGCTCGGCTCCGGAGGCCCGGCGGGGTTGCGGACGCGCCGAGTACGCCCATTCCGGCTGGCCTTGGCCTTCCCGTCACCGGATCTTGATCACCGCGTCATAACTTCTGGTCCAACAAACTCCCCCATTCCGCCACATACTTCGCTGCACCTGCCGGTGCACGTGCAACTGCGGGTGGCGCCCCTCCGGAGGAGGGGGGAAGATGGGGACCGCGGTGAACGGAAAGGACCGTGTTCGGGACGGTTCCTGGGCACCGGCCTTTTCGGCTGCCTCCACCTGGGCACATTACCGGGTGGAAGGCGAGCGGCGGCTGGTGCGGAGGCGGAACGTGGCCCGAACGGCGCCTGGCGGCGGTGCCGCCCCCCATGGCGGGCAGGAGACGGGACCCCGGCGGGACGCGCACACGGGTGCGCGCGCGGGCGGCCGTCGCAGGGCACCGCGCACCCCACGAGGCGCCGACCGCAGAGACCATGACGACCTGATGGGGGTGAGCCGCGTGCCAGGCTGGATCGAGGACTACGCAATGATCGGCGACATGCAGACCGCCGCGCTGGTCGGGCGCGACGGGTCCATCGACTGGGCGTGCCTTCCCGACTTCGACTCCTCGGCCTGTTTCGCCGCGCTGCTGGGCGACGAGCAGAACGGCTGCTGGACCCTGCGCCCCGCCGAGGGCGAACCGCGCGCCACCCGCCGCCGCTACCGGGGCGACACGCTCATCCTGGAGTCGGAGTGGGACACCCCCTCCGGGTCGGTCCGGGTCATCGACTTCATGCCGCCGCGCGGCGGCGCCCCGCACATCGTGCGCATCGTCGAGGGGCTGAGCGGCTCCGTGCGCATGGAGACGACCATGCGCATCCGCTTCGACTACGGCCACGTCGTGCCGTGGGTGCACCGGACCGGGGCCGAACTGGTGGCCATCGCCGGACCCGACGCCATCTGGCTCAGCACCCCCATCTCCCTCCAGGGCCACAACTTCACCCACGACGCCACCTTCACCGTCACCGCGGGCCAGCGGGTGCCCTTCGTGATGACCTGGCACCCCTCCCAGGTGGAGGAGTCCGACCACCTGGACGCGGAGAAGGCGCTCTCGCGCACCGAGCGCTTCTGGGAGAAGTGGGTCAACCAGTGCACCTACGAGGGCCCCTACCGCGAGGCGGTGATCCGCTCCCTCATCGTGCTCAAGGCCCTGACCTACCGCCCCACCGGCGGGATCGTCGCCGCCCCCACCACCTCCCTGCCCGAGGAGATCGGCGGGGTGCGCAACTGGGACTACCGCTACTGCTGGCTGCGCGACGCCACCATCACGCTGGAGGCGATGATCCGCTCCGGCTACAAGGACGAGGCGCTGGCCTGGCGCGAGTGGCTGGTGCGGGCGATCGCGGGCGAACCCCAGCTCATGCAGATCATGTACGGCATCCGGGGCGAGCGCAGACTCACCGAGTGGGAGGCCGAGTGGCTGCCGGGCTACGAGGCCTCCCGTCCGGTCCGGATCGGCAACGCCGCCGTGGGCCAGTACCAGCTCGACGTCTACGGCGAGGTCATGGACGTGCTGCACCTGGCCCGCCGCCACAACATCCGCGGCGGCGACTACCTGTGGGGCCTCCAGCGCTCGCTGGTCAACTACCTGGAGTGGTGCTGGGACGAGCCGGACGAGGGCCTGTGGGAGGTGCGCGGGCCCCGCCAGCACTTCGTGCACTCCAAGGTGATGGCCTGGGTGGCGGCCGACCGCGCGGTGCGCAGCATCGAGGAGTTCGGCAAGGAGGGGCCCATCGAACGCTGGAGGGCCCTGCGCGACACCATCCACGCCGAGGTGTGCGAGTACGGCTACGACCCCCAGCGCAACACGTTCACCCAGTACTACGGCAGCAAGGAGCTGGACGCGGCGCTCCTGCTGATCCCCGAGGTGGGTTTCCTGCCCTACGACGACCCGCGCGTGGTCGGCACCATCGAGGCGGTGCGCAAGGACCTGATGGTGGACGGGTTCGTGCTGCGCTACCGCACCGACCTGGACGACTCCGCCGACCAGCTGCCCGGCAACGAGGGCGCGTTCCTGGCGTGCAGCTTCTGGATGGCCAACGCGCTGCTGTCGATCGGCCGCCAGGACGAGGCCCGCGAGCTGTTCGAGCGGCTGCTGTCCCTGCGCAACGACGTGGGCCTGCTGGCCGAGGAGTGGGACCCGCGCGAGAACCGCCAGGTCGGCAACTTCCCCCAGGCGTTCAGCCACGTGCCGCTGGTGACCACCGCGCTCAACCTGTCCACCCGCCAGGGGGGATGGCGCGCCGAGTAGGCCGCGCCGCCCGGCCGCCCCCGCACCGATCCGTCTCCCCCGCCCCCTCCCCCGCCCGCTTTCCGTCCCCCACCGGAGCGGGCGTGCACCAGAGCGGACGCGCGCCCCCGCGCCCCGGCCCCGAGTCCCCGGGACCGGGGCGCGGGGCGTCGCCGTGTCCGGGACACGGCCGTGGTCGCCTGACGCCCATGCTGGGCGACCGCAGGGCGCACCGGACGTGGGAGCGGCTCCGCCAGGTCAGGGCTCCGAAGCGGCGCGGGGGCTCAGTCCCGGCGGAGGCGGGCCAGCGCCGGGATCATCCGCTCGCCGATGTCCTCCGGGCCGGGGAAGACCCGGGTCACGGCGCGCTGGTGGGCGAGCCCGTGCAGGCCCAGCCACAGCCCGACCGCGTCGGCCCCGGGGTCGGTGCTGGTGGAGATCCCGGCCTCGACGCAGGCGGCGAGCGCCTCGCCGAGGACGCGCAGGCTCGCGTCCCCGAGGCTGACGAGGTCCTGCTCGGTCACCGACGAGTCCCCGAGCGTGGGCATCCACAGGCCGCCGAACATGGTGCGGTACCGCTCGGGGCGTGAGCGGGCGAAGCCGAGGTAGGCGTGGCACGCGGCGTACAGGCGTGCGCGGGGGTCGCCGCCCGCCCGGGCCACCGCCGCGTTCAGCGCCTCCTCCAGCTCGTCGAAGGCACGGCGGACCACGGCCAGCATGATGGCGGGCTGGTCCGCGAAGTGCGGGTAGATCGACGGCGCCGCGATCCCGACGCGGCGCGCGAGGGACCGCAGGGTGATGGCGCGCTCGTCCCCCGTCTCGTCGAGCATCTCCACCGCGGCGTCGACGATCTCCTCGCGCAGGCGACCGCCCTGGCCCCGGCGGTTACGGGTGCGCGGCGCGGAGGCTTCCTTCGTGTCCATGGTGTCACCTTACGGCTGGAAGTCGTCGGGCCCGTCTTGCACCCTTGAGTTTACGCATGTAAGTTTACGAGCGTTAGCAAGACTGTTCCGACAGGAGGCCCCATGAACGCCGTCGCCGCCACCACCGCCACCCAGGTCCTGCTGCCCGGCCGAGTCGAACCCTCCGGCCTCCAGGTTCGGCCCCGAGCACTGTCCGCTCCCGGAGCCGGACACGTCCTGCTGCGCATGGAGGCGACCGGGGTATCGTTCGCCGAGCAGCAGATGCGCCGGGGCAAGTACTTCGACCAGCCCCCGTTCCCGTTCGTCCCGGGCTACGACGTCGTCGGCACCGTCGAGGCCGCCGGTCCGGGCGTGAACGCCTCCCTCGTCGGGCGCCGCTTCGCCGCCGTCACCAAGACCGGCGCCTGGGCCAGCCACCTGGTCCTGGACGCACGCGATCTCGTGGCGGTGCCGGAGGGGACGGACCCGGCGCAGGTCGAGACGCTGCTCGTCAACGGCATCACCGCCTGGCAGATGCTGCACCGCACGGCCCGCGTGCGACGGGGCGGCACCGTCGTCGTACTGGGCGCCAACGGCGGCGTGGGCACGGTCCTGGTCCAGCTCGCCCTGCACGCCGGGATCACCGTGATCGGCACGGCCGCGCCGCGCCACCACGAGGCCGTGCGCGCGCTCGGCGCGACCCCCGTCGACTACCGCGACCCGCACGTGTACGACAGGATCCGGGACCTGGCGCCCGAGGGCGTGGACGCGGTGTTCGACCACGTCGGCGGCGGGAACCTGGTCCGGTCGTGGCGCCTGCTGCGGCGCGGCGGCACACTCGTCTCCTACGGCACGGCGTCGACGAAGGACGTCGAGGGCGACTCCCGGCTGCCCGTGCTCGCGCTCTTCGGCCGGCTCCTGGTGTGGAACGCCCTGCCCAACGGCCGGAGCGCCCACTTCTACAACTTCTGGGCCGGACGCGCCCGCCGCGCCGACGCCTTCCGCGCCCGGCTGCGCGAGGACCTGACCGAGGTGCTGCGGCTGCTCGCCGACGGGGTCCTGACACCGCAGGTGGCCGCCCGCGTCCCGCTCTCGGAGGCCTCCCGCGCGCTGGCCCTCGCCGAGTCCCGCACGGTCGTCGGGAAGGTCGTGCTCGTCCCCGACGCGTGAGGCCAGCGCGCTCCGGACCTCCCCGCCACCCGCGCCACCGTGTGGGCGAACGACCGGCCGGGTGGACGAGACCGGCTCCCGGCTCCGCGTCCTCGGGTGAGAAAGCGCGCTCCCGGGAACGGGGCGGGCCCGAAGCGGACGTGGATGTCGCCCGCTGCCGCTAGTGTTCTGGCCATGCCGAAGGACCTGAAAGAAATCATGGACAGCGGTTGGGCCGAGGCCCTGGAGCCGGTCGCGCCGCAGATCGCCGCGATGGGCGACTTCCTGCGCCAGGAGGTCGCGGAGGGCCGCACCTACCTCCCCGCCGGTGAGAACGTCCTGCGCGCCTTCAAGCAGCCCTTCGAGGACGTGCGCGTGCTCATCGTGGGCCAGGACCCCTACCCGACCCCGGGCAACGCGGTGGGTCTGAGCTTCTCGGTCGCCCCGGACGTGCGCCTGCCCGCGAGCCTGCGCAACATCTACAAGGAGATGGTCGACGACCTGGGCGTGCCCATGCCCTCCAACGGCGACCTGACCCCGTGGACCCGGCAGGGCGTGCTGCTGCTCAACAGGGTGCTGTCGGTGGAGCCGGGCAAGGCCGGTTCGCACCGGGGCAAGGGCTGGGAGGCCGTCACCGAGCAGGCCATCCGGGCGCTCGCCGAGCGCGACAAGCCGCTGGTGGCGATCCTGTGGGGGCGCGACGCCCGCAACCTGCGCCCGCTGATGCCGGGCGTGCCGTGCGTGGAGTCCGCGCACCCGAGCCCGCTGTCGGCACGGAACGGGTTCTTCGGCTCGAAGCCGTTCAGCCGCGCCAACGAGATGCTCAAGGAGCAGAACTCCGACCTGGTGAACTGGGAGCTGCCCTAGCGGATCCCACCACGGGACCGCTCTCGTTCCCCCTCACCCCCGAAACCCATGCTGACCTGCGGACTCGGCACCACCCCCGGTGCCGGGTCCGACCGTGTTCCCCCCACCTCCCTCGAAGCCGGAAGAGGCACCCCGATGGCGAAACGGCTCACCTACGCGGACGCGCTCAAGGTCCTCGGCCAGAACGACTCGGAGGTGATGAACCTCGCCGAGAAACTCGCGGACGGCGGGCTGGGGCTGGTGGGGGTGCCCGACCTCTTCGGCCTGCGCGGTTTCCTGGTGAGCAAGGGCCGCCAGGCCATCGAGGGCATCCGGGACAAGATCAGCGGTGAGAGCCGCCTGTCCCGGACGGAGAAGATCGAGGCGGCCCACAAGGTACTGGTCGTCATCTCGTTCTTCGAGGCGGTGGAGGAGTGCCTCGACAGGGCCGAAGCTCCCTTCTCCCTGGACGCGCTCAGGCTCGGCGACGCCGCACCGTTCACGTCCTTCGACTCGGCCCTCCAGGACCTGGGGGCGCTCCCCGCCCCCGCCGACGTGCACACCGAGGACGTGGAACCCTACGAGATCCTCCAGGTCTTCCACCTCCTCACGGGCAGCTTCAGCGACATCCTGGTGGGCCACCCCGAGGCCGTCGCACACGCTGTGGACCACGACCACCCCCTCATGGCACGGCTGATCGACGAGGTCCCCGAGGACGCCGCCCGGCGGCTCACCGAGTACCTGCGCCAGCTCGCCGCCGAGGTCCCCGAGTTCGGCATGTGGGTGCACCTCTACGAGCACGACCACACCCGCCAGGTCCTCGCCCACGGGTTCGGGGAGCTGGGCAGACTGCTGGAGCTGGCGGGCTCCGGCCGACCGGTGGACCAGCGCAGGCGGGAACTCGCCGCCTCCTACCGGGCGGTGCTGCGCCAGCCCGTGCTGCGCTCGGACGAGGCGTCGTCGGGGCTGGTCCTGCCCGCCCTGGAGGACGCCTACGTGCCGCCGTGCGGCCGTGTGCTGAGGGCCGACACCAACGGCTCCCCCTCCACGGAGGAGGCGTGGCAGGAGGCCGCACTCGTGGACGACCTCCGGCGCTTCTTCGCGCTGCACCTGATCCATGCGGACTCCGTCGAGACCCCCACGGTCGTCCTGGGCCACCCGGGCGCGGGCAAGTCCAAGTTCACCGAGATGCTCGCGGCCCACCTGCCCGCCGCCGACTTCCTCCCCATCCGGGTGGAGCTTCGCTCGGTCCAGCCGAACGCGCCCATCCACGCGCAGATCGAGGAAGGACTCGCCGAGACGCTCCACACCCGCGTGTCCTGGCGCGAACTCGCCGAGTCGGCGGACGGCGCGCTGCCCGTCATCATCCTGGACGGCTTCGACGAACTCCTCCAGGCGACCGGTGTGGACCGCTCCGACTACCTGGAGCGGGTGGAGGAGTTCCAGCACAAGCAGGAGGCTCTGGGGCAGCCCGTGGCGGTCATCGTCACCAGCCGCACGGTCGTGGCGGACCGGACGCGCTTCCCCCTGGGCACCACCGTGGTCCGGCTGGAACCCTTCACCGAGGCCCAGATCGGACAGATGGTCCGGGTGTGGAACGAGGCGAACGCGCGGGCCCTGGCCTCCCGGGGCCTCGAACCGCTGTCCGTCGACTCCCTCCTGCCCTACCGCGAACTGGCCGAGCAGCCCCTGCTGCTGCTCATGCTGCTCATCTACGACGCCGGGGACAACGGTCTGCGGCGCGCCTCGCACGCCCTGTCCCACGGGGAGCTGTACGAACGGCTGCTGACGATGTTCGCCAGGCGCGAGGTGGACAAGCACCACTCCGGTCTGGGCAGGAACGACTTCGACGACGCGGTCGAGGAGGAGCTGCGCCGTCTGGAGATCGCCGCGCTGGCGATGTTCACCCGGCGCAAGCAGAGTGTGAGCGCCGACGAGCTGGACCGGGACCTCGCGGTCCTCATGCCCGACGCCGCGGTGCGCGCGGCCGAGACCGACCTGCACGGGCGGATCGACCCCGCCCACCAGGTGCTGGGCAGGTTCTTCTTCGTCCACGAGTCCCGGGCCAGGCGCGGCGAGGGCACCGCGAGCGTGTTCGAGTTCCTGCACGCCACCTTCGGCGAGTACCTGGTGGCCAGGGCGGTGATCGTCGCCCTGGACGAGCTGGACGCCTCACGCGCGCGCTCCTCACGGCGCCGGGCGCGGAGTACGCGTCCCGACGACGGCGAGCTGTACGCCCTGTCCTCCTTCGCCAGCTACGCGGGCAGGGAGAAGGTCGTGGACTTCCTCTCCGAACTCCTGGAACGGCGGTTCACCGAGGAGCCGGAGGCCCGCGAGGACTACGCGCGGCTGCTCGTGGAGCTGTTCCAGGAGGCGCCCTTCCCCGCCCCCAACCGCTCGTACGGTGCCTACGAGCCCACGCGGCTGCCGGTGACCCAGCGCGAGGCCAACTACACCAGCAACCTCATGATCCTGCTGTGCCTGGTGCGGGAGGAGCCGGTGGACGCGCGCGAGCTCTTCCCGGAGGCGCACGAGCCCGACCAGACCCTCCAGGGCACCACCACGATGTGGCGCACCCTGCCCGGCGCCGAGTGGTTCAGCATCGTGTCCGTGCTCCGCGTCCGCCACCTGGATGGCTGGGAGGCCGACGGCCCCGTGACGGTCATCGGCAGGGAGGACGGCGCACCGGTCAACGTCGGGGAGTGCATGGGGTTCGAACTGCGCAAGAACAACGACGCCGCGCCCTCCGTGACCGACCCCTACGGCATCTCCGTGTCCTACGACACGGTCGCCTCCCGTCTGCTCCGGTCGATGGCTATGCGCGTCAACGGCACGGCCGCGCGCTTCATGTTCGGGCTTCTGCCCTACCTGGGCCACGTGTCGGAGGACCTGGGCACCTGGTACTCGGACGTCCACTCCGAGGCGACGTGGACGGAGGCCCACGAGCTCATGCGGCTGCGGCTGGAGCCCGCCGCCGAAAACCCCGGGGAGCGCCTGCGCACCTACCGGCGCCTGCTCGCGCAGCGGGCCCTCGGACGCCTCGAACTGGTGGTGCTCAGGCAGGCGGCGGAGGACCTGGCCCTGGTGTCCGAGGCGTCCGCGTTCGCTACCGAACTCGTGGATGTCGTCAACCTCTACCTCAACGGTGTGCGGACGGTCGTGGTCGGGCCCCAGCTCCGGGAGGAGACGGTCGTCCCGGTCCTGCGGGTCCTGGCCCCGTACACGCACGAGGACGTCTTCGAGCGGGTCCTCGGACTCGCCCGGGCCTCGTGGGCGTCGGAACACGGCCCCCGTGCCGTCGGCGGTGTCGGGCGGATCGGAGAACAGGCCGCCGACACCGTCCCCGGGCTGCGCCGAACGCCTTCCCCGACGGGCCGGTACAGCAGCAGCGGGGGCTGAGCGCGCCGCCCCGGCAACCGGCCGTGCCGGAACCCGGCACGGCCGAGACGGTCTTCGCCGCCCCTACCCTGCCGCGCGCACCCGCTCCACCAGGGCGGGGAGCGCCGTGCCGATGGGGTCGCGGACCACGGCGCCGGCGAAGTCGTCGTAGGGCGTGGGCTCGGCGTTGACGACCACCAGGCTGGCCCGCGCCATCATGGCCACGTCGCACAGCCCCGCCACCGGGTGGACCGTCAGCGACGTGCCCACGGCCAGGAACACGTCGCACTCGCGGGCGGCCCGGCTGGCCGCGTCGACGACGTCCGCGTCGAGCCGCTGCCCGAAGGAGATGGTGTCGGACTTCTGGATGCCGCCGCACTCCGGGCAGCGGGGGTCGGACTCCTCGTCCAGTCGCGCCAGCACCGTCTCGCTCGGCGTGCGCAGGCCGCACGCCATGCACACCACCCGCAGCATGGTGCCGTGCACCTCGATGACCGCGTCCTCGGACGTCCCGCCCCGCTGGTGCAGGCCGTCGATGTTCTGGGTGATCAGGGCCCGCAGCCGCCCGGTGGCCTCCAGGTCGGCCAGGGCGCGGTGCGCGGCGTTGGGGCGGGCCCGCCACACCGGGTGGGTGCGGCGCTGGGCCCACACCCTGCGGCGCACGTCCGCGTCGCCCATGTAGATGTCGATGTCGGAGAGGGCCTGCGCGTCCGGGTCGGTGGTCCACACCCCGTGCGGTCCGCGGAAGTCGGGGATGCCGGAGTCGGTGGACACGCCCGCCCCGGTGAGGACCGTGACGCGTTCGGCGGACTCCAGGAGTTCGGCGGCCCGTTCGAACTCCCCTGGGTCGGAGAAGGGCGCTGATTCGGTGGTCGTCGAGGCCATACCCCCCATTCTTACGCGGGCGGGGCACCGTTCGCCCCACCGCGCCCGCCGCCGCGCACGGCGCGCCCCGCGACGCTCCGGCGCACCGCCCCGGGCCGCGGCGGTGCGCGGCGCCGGTCCGAACCGGAGCGTAATCTCGGGGGCACAGGAAGGGCACGGAGGCCACATCCCCTGCCGATGCACACGAGGTGGGCAAAGGGTGCGAAAATCGACACCGTCATGAAGCAGCCGTCCTACATCCTCGTGGTCAACGGGACCAAGGTCGAGCGCCCGGTGTTCGTCCTGGGCGCTCCCCACTCGGGAGTCGCCGAGGTCGCCCGTGCCCTGTCGCGCGTGCCCGGCCTGCACCTGGGCGCGGGCTCGTCGGGCGTGCTCAACGCCGTCTACGCCGTGGCCAGACGCCCCTCCCTCGCGTTGGAGAAGGTCGCCGGGACGGCGAGCCTGCTGCGCGAGGCCTACGCCGAGGCCTGGCAGCTCACGCCCCTGACCTGCCCGCGCTGTCCGGGGCCGTGGGCGCGCGTGCCCGCCAACGCCGCCGCCGAGCCGTGCGAGCACAGCGCGGAGGTGCGCCGCTACGGCGACGCCAGCCCCGACCTGCTGTTCTGCGCCACCGCCCTGCACGCGGCCTTCCCCGACGCCCTGTTCGTCCAGGTCATCCGGGACGGCCGCGACGTCATCGCGGACATGATGGAGGACGAGCGCTCGCTGGCCTGGCTCAAGCCGAGCTTCATGAAGCTCGACCACGAGTTCCCCAACCACTTCTTCGGCCTGGAGGAGGAGTCGGACCTGTCCGCGTTCACGGAGGGCTCCACCGCCGCCAAGTGCGCGATGCGCTGGCGCGGGGCGATCCGCATGTCGGCCCTGCTGCGCCGCTCCATCGGCGCCGAGCAGCTGATGACCCTGCGTTACGAGGACGTGCACGGCGGCGAGGTGGAGGCGGCCGAGCGGCTGCGGGAGTTCACCGGGGCGCGGGTGTCGGCCTCGGAGCTGCTGACCGCGGAGTCCTGGGGCGTGGGGTCGTGGCGCGAGCGCCTGACGCGCGACCAGTACGGCGACGTGCGCCAGGTGGCGGGCACGGAGCTGTCCCGGCTCGGCTACACCTGAGCCCCGGCGGGACCGGAGCGCGCCCGTCGCGGCCCCGGTCCCCTGTTCGCGGGCCCGGACGGGCTCCGGCCCCACCCCTCGGGCCCCGATCCCCGCTCCCCCGCCCGGAACGGCCGGACACGCCCCGGCTCCGGCGCCCTCAGTCCGCGCCGTGCACGGTCATCAGGGCGTCCGCCGCGGCGCGGGCGGTGCGCGCGGCGTCGGCGACCCCGGTGACGTTGCGGGCCACCACGGCGCCCTCGTGCAGCATGGCCAGCGCGTCGCCGAGCGCCCCGGGGTCCCTGGCGCCCGACCGCTCGGCGAGGTCGGTGTAGAGGCCGCGCAGCCACCGTTTCTGTTCCTCGGCGACGGCGCGGCCGGGGTGTTCGGGGTCGGAGAGCTCGGCGTAGGCGTTGACCATGGCGCAGCCGCGCGGGTTCTCCTCGCCCGTCCAGTCGTCCAGGGCGTCGAACGTGGCGGCCACCAGCTCCCTCGGGGTCCGGGCCCGCTCCAGGTAGCCGTCCAGGTACGCGCGCCAGCGGGCGTCGCGTGCGCGCAGGTAGTGGACGACGAGCTGCTGCTTGGAGCCGAAGCGGTCGTAGATGGTCTTCTTGGTGACCCCCGCCCGCTCGGCGACCAGCTCCATGCCCACGGTGTTGATCCCGCGGGTGTAGAACAGCTCGGTCGCCACGTCCAGGACGCGGCGCGCGGCCGGGGTCAGCGGTGTCGTCGCGGTACCGGGCACGGTGTCCACTCCCTCCCTCGCGCCCCGCCGCCGGGGCGCCTCGTTCGGACTACATTGTGAGTATACCGACCGGTGTGTTTACCTGCCCGCATGGAACACACCGAGACACGTCCCCGCCGCTCCGTACCGCCCCTCCTGCTCGCCGCCGGACTGGTGGTGATGTGGAGCTCCGGCTTCGTCGGCGCGGATCTGGGCACCCGGTACGCGCCCGCGACCACGTTGCTGGCCTGGCGTTTCCTGGTCGTGGCCGCCCTGCTGGCGGGGTGGTGGCTGTGGCGGGGCCCGCGGATGTCCCGGCGGGACCTGGCGGCGCACGCCGTGCTGGGCCTGCTGGCCCAGTCCGGGTACCTGTACGGGGTGTTCGCCGCCGCGCAGGCGGGCGTGGCCGCCGGGACGAGCGCGCTGGTGGCCGCCCTCCAGCCCCTGGTGGCGACCGCCCTGGCCGTCCCGCTGCTGGGCGAACGGGTGCGGCCGCGCCAGCTGGCGGGCCTCGCGCTGGGGCTGGGCGGGGTCGGCCTGGTGGTGGGCGCGGACCTGTTCCGGCCGGGCGCGGCGCCGTGGTGGGGCTACCTGCTGCCGTTCGGGGCGATGCTGTCCCTGGTGGCCGCGACCCTGCTGGAGCGCCGCGCGCGGCCCGGGGGCTCGGTGGTGCAGGCCCTGGCGGTGCAGTGCGCGGTGAGCGCGGTGCTGTTCACGGGGCTGGCCGCGGTCACCGGGACGCTGGCGCCGCCCGCCGACCCCGGGTTCTGGGCGGCGGTGGTGTGGGTGGTGGTGCTGTCCACCCTGGGCGGCTACGGCCTGTACTGGGCCGTCCTGGCCCGCTCGGGCGTGGCCCGGGTGTCGGCCCTGCTGTACCTGACCCCGCCCACCACGCTGGTGTGGTCGTGGCTGATGTTCGGCGATCCCGTGGGGCCAGCCGCCCTGGCGGGGATGGCGGTGTGCGCGGTGGCCGTGGTGCTGGTGAGCACCGGGGGAACCGGGAGCCGGGCCGCCCGGACGGACGCGAAGGCTACCGGCGCTCCCGACCGGGAACCGAAACGCACGGCCGGTTCCACCACGAGCACCCCCGACCGGCTACCGGGGCGACGGGCCGAGGCCGCCGCCGCTGCTCCCGCCCGGGCCCCGGAACGCGGCACCGGGGGCGCTACGGACACTCCCGGGCCGGAAGCGGACCGACCCCGTCCGAGGAGACGGTGACCCCGGGCCGTCCGGCCTCCTCGACCGGTCTCCACACCTGCTCCGCGCGCAGGGGTCCGCTCCCGGCCGCGTCGGGGACCACGGCGGTGCACGCCACCTCCACCACGGCGTCGGGGTCCAGGAGGTCCACCACCCCCAGGACCGTCGTCGGCGGGTGGAAGCGGCCCATGTGCCGCCGGTAGACCGCGCCCATGCTCTGGCCGTGGGCACGGTAGGCCGCCATGGACGTGGTGAAGACGCGCATGTCCACCACGTGGGCGGGCTCGGCTCCCGCAGCGCGCAGCGCCTCCACCGCGTTGGCGAGCGCGCGGTCGAACTGCTCCGCCAGGCCCTCCCCGACGATCCTGCCGTCGGGGCGGTGCGCGCGCTGCCCGCCGACGTGGACCACCCGCCCGGGGCTGACCACGAGCGCGTGGGAGGACCCCGTCGGCTCGGCGAGGGTGAGCGGGTTGACGATCTCGTGCGGTGTCCGGCCCATCGGCGGCCCCTCCTGCCCGTGTCGCGCCCGCCGACCGTCACGGACGGGCCCTTTGGGAACCCGCCGCACGTGCGGCTACGATGAGCGCATGTCGATCACTGTGCTGCTGTCCGCCCTCGCCCTCGTCGCCGTGCTGGGGGTCTTCGCCGCCATCTTCGTCGGCGGCGCCGTCTACGTCGGCCGCATGCGCCGCAACGGCACCGAGGCCGTCCTGGCCGGGGCCCGCAGGCACCGGGAGCTGCGCGGCTAGGAGGGCCCCTCCTAGCCCCGGCGGGCGGCGGGGAGGTTCAGGCGCCGTCGAAGTCGTCGGGGTCGGGGCCGAACCTGCTGTCGGTGTTGAGCCCGCTGATGCGGTCCATCTCCGCGCGGGAGAGCTCGAAGTCGAAGACCTGGAAGTTGGAGCGGATGCGCTCGGGGGTCACCGACTTGGGGATCACCACGTTGCCGAGCTGGATGTGCCAGCGCAGCAGCACCTGCGCGGGCGTGCGCCCGTGCGCCTCGGCGACCGCGACGACGGTCGGGTGGCCGAGCAGCTTGCCCTGCCCCAGGGGGCTCCACGCCTCGGTGACGATGCCGTGCTTGGCGTCGAAGGAGCGCATGTCCGCCTGGGTGAGCAGCGGGTGCAGCTCGATCTGGTTGACCATGGGCGTGATACCGCCCTCCTCCATGACCCGCTCCAGGTGCGGGCGCTGGAAGTTGGACACGCCGATGGCCCGGACGCGGCCCTCGGCGTAGAGGCGCTCCAGCGCCTTCCAGGTCGGCACGTACAGGTTCCGGCGGGGCATGGGCCAGTGCACGAGGTACAGGTCGACGGTGTCCAGGTTCAGGCGTCCCAGGCTGGCCTCGAAGGCGCGCAGGGTGGCGTCGTAGCCCTGGTCGGGGTTGGCCAGCTTGGTCGTCACGAACAGCTCGCCGCGCTCCAGGCCCGAGCGGCGCAGCGCCTCGCCCACCCCCTCCTCGTTGCCGTAGGCGGCCGCGGTGTCGATGCTGCGGTAGCCCGCCTCCAGCGCGGTGGAGACGGCCGCCACGACCTCCTCCTGGGACACCTGCCACACGCCGAAGCCCAGCTGCGGAATGCGCAGGCCATTACCCAGAGTGAGTTCTGGAACGGTCGTCTGCTGCATCTGTCTCATCCCCCGTCGGCTCCGAACGGTCTGCCTTGCTCTTCCAACATGCGGTCTTCCCCCTACCGCAGTCGCATACTGCCACGTCCGGGCGGGTCGCGGTCCCAGATGCGCCGTGGCTGTGCGGGCTTTTTACCGTTCACGCCCGGTGACAGCCGACGTGTGGGGACATCCCGGACACCGAGTTCTCCGCGCGGGCGGAGGGAGCCGCCGGTGGGAGCGGCACGGGGTTCCCCCGGTGCCGTCCTCCGCCCCGGCGGCGCCTCCCACTCGTCACTGTGTTCTCTCCTCTCTCCCCCTACCCCGGTGGGGCCGGTCCTGCCCGCACGCTCTTCCCTCCCCTGCGCACGAGGGCTTGCCGATAGGCTTCCCTGGCCGTTCTGGAGGTGGGGCGATGGGACACGAACAGCGTGCCCGGGTCGGCGCCGAGCTGGCGCGGGAGCGGGCCGGGCTGGTCGAGCGCATCGTCGCCGAGGTGCACGCCGAGGTCCCGGCCTACCGCGCGCTGCACGGGTCCCAGCTCACCGAGGTCCGGGCGATCACCGGGTGGCTGATGGGCCGCTCACTGGAGCTGTGGGCGGCCGGGGCGACGCGGCTGCCGCCGGAGGACGTGGAGCGGCTGCGCGGCATCGGCCGGTCCCGGGCGGCCGACGGGCGTTCGATCGGCGCGGTGGTGCGCGCGCACCGGGTGGGCTCGGCGGCGGCGGTGCGCCTGGTCGCCGAACTCGCCTCCGACCGGCTCGACGCCGCCGACGTGTTCGCCCTGGGCGAACTGTGGCTGACCTCGATCGACCAGATCTCCGAGAGCCTGTCCGCGGGCCACGCCGAGGCCGCGCGCCGCCTGGACGCGGACCTGGAGCGGGCCCGCCGGGCCTTCCTGGACGACCTGCTGATCGGACGGCAGGCCTCGCGCGGGGCCATCCGCGACCGGGCGCGGACCCTGGGCATCGCCCCGCCCGACCCGGCGGTGCTGGTGGTGGCCGAGGCCGACGGCGGCCCCTGCGACGGGGCGCCGCGGTCGGCCGCGCTCGCCGCCGGGATGGAACTGCTGGGCCTGGTGGAACCGGCGGGCGCCGACCCGCTGGTGACCACGCGCTCGGGACGCGTGGTGCTGCTGGTCCGCCCCGACGACGCCGACCGGGTGGCCGCCGTGCTCGGCGGACGCCCCTGGCGCGGGTGCGTGCTGGAGCCGCGCGCGCTGACGGACATGTCGGCCGCCTACCGGCTGGCCGACGGCGCCCTGGAGACCGCACCCGCGCACGCCTTCGACTCCCGGGGGCTGCTCGGGACCTCCGACGCGTGCGTGCTGGCACTGCTCAACGGCGGCCCGGTCGCCCCGGCCGCGGTCCGCCGCACGGTGCTGGGGCCGCTGCTGGCCGAGGGCAACGCCCACCTGCTGGAGACGCTGCGGGCCTACTTGCGCGAGGGCGCGGCGACCACGGCCGCGCAGGCGCTGCACGTGCACGCCCAGACGCTGCGCTACCGGCTGCGCCGGGTGCGGGAGCTGACCGGGCACGACCCGCACCGGCCCTGGCAGCGGTTCGTGCTGGAGACCGCCTGCGCGATCGCGCCCTGACCGGTTCCGGCGCGGATCAGGGCGCCGTGGACGGCCCGGTCCCCTCCGGTGGCGTCTGCTGGAGGACCTGGTCGCGGTACTCCCGGAAGGACTCCCATCCGCCGTCGCCGTCCTCGCACAGGAAGTCGCCGCTCGAGCAGTCGAGGGCGCGGCAGCCGAGCACCTGGGCCATGCGGAGGATGGCGGGCACGGCGTCGCCGCCGCGGACGTGGAGCATCACGGTCCTGACCGGATCCTCCGCGCCGATGTTGAGCTCCACGCTCCACCCCTGCTCCTCGTCCCGGAGGTGGCCCCAGGCCGGATCGGACAGGTCCGCCTCGGGGAAGGCCTCGCGCAGCGTCGCCAGGAGCCGCGGCAGCGGCGCGATGGACTCGGTCCCGAGGTCCTCGGGGAGGTCGTCGACGGACCTCGCTTCCGCGGGCGCCGACGTCAGCAGTACGTCCCAGCTCATGGGACTCCTCTCTCACGGGGATGCTCCGGCCGGACACTAGCGTCCGCCTGCGACGGTCCCGGTGCGCCGCGGCCCGGCACACCCCGCCCCGGCCCCGGCGGACCGCTCCGACCAGTGAAAGCACACGAAACTTACCCTCGGTTGGCGCGGGGTTAGACCCCCGGAAGCGGTGGGTAGCCGAGACTGGCAGGCGGAGCGCGGCCACCGTGCGCGCTCCCCGCGACACGAGTCACACCGACTGGAGGGGGACCAGAGTGACGACCGCAGAGCGCAAGACCGGAGCACCCAAGCCCAGGAGCAGCCAGCCGTGGCTGCACCAGAGCGGCGAGGAGATCCAGGAGTTCGGGACGGTCCGCCAGTTCCCGGTCGGGCTGTCCTACGACACCCGGATGTACTCGTGCCAGCGGCTCAACCAGGTGCTGTGCGACACGCGCATCCTGCACGACCTGTACAAGAAGCACCACTGGCTCATGCGCGGGCACACCTTCTACCAGCTGCACCTGCTGATGGACAAGCACGCCGGCGAGCAGACCGCGCTGATCGACGACCTGGCCGAGCGCGTGCAGACCCTCGGCGGGGTGGCGGTCGGCGACCCCCGGCACGTCGCGGAGATCACCAACATCCCGCGCCCGCCCAACGGCGCCGAGGAGGTGCCCGCGATGCTCTCCCGCCTGCTGGAGGCGCACGAGACGATCCTGGAGGACTGCCACGACGCCGCCGCGCGCACACAGGAGCTGGGGGACGACGGCACCAACGACCTGCTGGTGTCGGACGTGATCCGCACCAACGAGCTCCAGGCCTGGTTCGTGGCCGAGCACCTGGTGGACACCCCGCTGGTGCGCACCTAGACCCGGACACACGTGACGAGGGGCCCGGCGGTCGCGCCGGGCCCCTCGACGCGCTCGGGGGTTGACGGGGCGCGGCCGCGTCGGGGACAGTTCTGCAATCGGTTGCAGTACCGGCACCGCCCTTGGCGAAAGCGCTCACCCCAGGAGAGGGGCCTGCCCATGGTCCGCCGCAGTTCCCCCGCCGCCCCCGGAGCGGAGGGCCGGGTGATCACCGTGGCCGCCGACGGTTCCGGCGACCACACCGGGGTCCAGGCCGCGATCGACGCCGTGCCCGCGGGCGGCGACGAACGCGTCACCATCCGCGTCGGGGCGGGCGTCTACCGCGAGCCGGTGGTGGTTCCCGCGGACAAACCCGGGATCACCCTGCTCGGCGCGACCGGCGACCCCCGGGACGTGGTCCTCACCTACGACCGTGCGGCGGGCACCCCCGGGCCCGGCGGGGGCGTCCACGGCACGTCCGGCAGCGCCAGCGTCCTCATCTCCGGGGACGGCACGCACGCCCGCGACCTGACCTTCGCGAACTCCTGGCTGCGCGAGGAGCACCCCGGCGTCACCGGAACCCAGGCGGTCGCGCTGCGCGCCACCGGGGACCGGCTGGTCTTCGACAACGTGCGCTTCCTGGGCCACCAGGACACGCTGTACGCGGACTCGCCGGACGCGGACACCCCCGCGCGGCAGTACTACCGCGGCTGCTACGTCGAGGGCGACGTGGACTTCGTCTTCGGCCGGGCCACGGCCGTGTTCGACGGGTGCGTGTTCCACTCCCTGGGCCGGGGCAGCGACACCGACAACGGCTACGTGACCGCGCCGAGCACCCGGCCCGGCCGGGAGTTCGGCTTCCTGGTCACCCGCGGCCGCTTCACCGGTGACGCCCCCGCCGGGACCGTCTACCTGGGCCGCCCGTGGGTGCCCAGCTCGCATCCGGACGCCGAGCCGCGGGTGCTGGTGCGCGACTCCTGGATGGGCCGCCACTTCCGCGGGGAGGGCTGGATCGCGATGGCCTCCGGCCACGACTGGCGCCGGTTCCGGATGCTGGAGTACCGCAACTCCGGTCCCGGCGCGCTGGTCACCGCGGACCGACCGCAGATGGACCCGACCGAGGCCGCCCGGCACACCATTGAGGCCTACCTGGCCGGGGACGACGGGTGGAACCCGGCGCGGGAGCGCACGGGGCGCCCGGAGTCCGCCACCCGGGCACGCTGATCCGGTCCGCCGTGCGGGCGCGTCCGGGGTCGGGCTCCGCCTGATGGGCGCGTCGCGCGCCAGGGGGCTCCGGACTCGTTCCCGCCGCGCGACCCGTCCGGCCCCGACCTCCGGACACGGCGAAGGGCGGTGGAGCCGACCGCTCCACCGCCCTCGCGAACGGACGGGGTGTGCGGGCGGCGGTCCCTGCCGGGGCGCCGACCCGTACCTGTGAACCCCCGGCTACTCCTGGTCGGCCTCGGGGCTCTCGGTGGCGTCGTCGGCGCTGGCCTCGGGGCTCTCGGAGGCGTCGTCGCCGGCAGCGGTCTCGACGATGTCGCCCTCGGCGTCCACGGCCAGGACCACGCCCTGCCAGGACTCCTGGATGAACTCCAGGACCCGCTCGTCGTGCAGCAGCTCGGCGAGCAGCTGGATGCGCTCGTCCTCGGCGTTCTCGGCCAGGGTCACCAGGCCGTTGGCGTAGGACTCGACGTAGTCGTCGCCCTCGGGCTCCCAGGCCAGGACGTTGGACTGCTCGGGCAGATCGGTCTCGATGGCGTAGTTGCCGTTGACCACCGCGGCGTCCACGTCGGAGATCGAGCGGGGCAGCTGCGCGGCCTCCAGCGGGGTCACCGTGATGTCGCGCGGGTTGTCGACGATGTCCTTCTCGGTGGCGGACTCCCCGGCCTCGGGGTCGACGGTCACCAGGCCCTCGGCCTCCAGGATGCCCAGGGCGCGGGCGAGGTTGGCCGGGTCGTTGGGGACCGCGATCTCGGCGCCGTCGGGCAGGTCGTCGATGCTCTCGACGCTCTCGGAGTACAGGCCGAGCCGCTCGATGTGGACGTCGGTCAGGTAGGTGAGCTCGGCGTCGGGCCCGTTGGCCGTCCACTCGTTGAGGAAGGCGCGGTGCTGGAAGTAGTTGGCGTCCAGCTCTCCCTCGACCAGGGCGGTGTTGGGGACGTTGTAGTCGGAGATCTCCTCGATCTCCAGGTTCAGCCCGGCCTCCTCGGCGAGGTTCTCCTCGATGAAGGCGAGGATGTCGCCGTGCGGCACCGGGCTGACGCCCACCCGCAGCACGTCCCCCTCGCCGCCGGACTCGGCGGCCTGCTCGCTGGGCGCGCCGCAGGCGGCGAGCGCCAGGGTGAGGGCGGCTGCTCCGAGTGCGGCTGGAGTCGTGCGCATGGTGCGCTCCTTCGTGATCGTGGATGGAGGATCGCGGGGACGGGCCCCGCGGCGGCCGGTACGGGTGCCGGCGAGGGTGCGGCTCCGCGGACCGTGTGGGGTACCGCGGGGCTGATCAGAGCCTAATCCACCGAATTGGTAGGAATTATCACTTCTCGGACTCCGAGCACGTGGCATCGGCCACACGGATCATATTCCCTACTAAAGCGGTAGAAATTATAGGGTTATGCGCGCATCATGGGGAGCATGCCCAGCGCACACAGCCCTCTCGGCGCACCACCCGCCCCCGCACCGCCCCGGAACCCGCCGCCCACGGCCGGTGGACCCGGCTCCGAGCACTCGCTCCTCGGCGTGCTGCCGCTGCCCGGCGGCGACAGGTACATGCTGGTCTACGGCGTCGTCGTGGACGAGCCGCGCACACCCGACCGGCCGCCGCCCCGCGTTCGCGCCGGGCTGCTCGTGGACCGCGGCGCCCGCCGGGTCTGGTCGGGCGGCAGGGAGGTCGAGCTGACCTACCAGGAGTACGAGCTGCTGGACTGCCTGACCGCCTCGCCCGGACGCGCCATCCCCCGCGAGGAGCTGTTGGAGCGGGTGTGGAGCGCGCGGAGGGGACAGAGCTCGCGCACGATCGACGTGCACGTCCACCGGCTGCGCCGCAAGCTCGGCCCCGCCGGGGGCCTCATCACCACCGTGCGCAGGGTCGGCTACGTCTACGAGGGGCCTCCGGCGTCGGTGTCCGCCGTCGGGGCCTGAGAAGCCCGCGCGCGGCCCCGGGAGCGGGGCCGCGCGGAGGGCACCGGGTCGGGGTCCGGGGGTGTCAGCCGCCGAGCGCGGGCCCGGTGACGGGCAGCCCCCGGGCCCGCCAGGAGCGGTAGCCGCCGACCATGTCGGTGGCCCGGGTCAGGCCCAGCTCCTGGAGCTGGACGGCGGCCAGGCTGGAGGCGTAGCCCTCGTTGCAGAACAGCACGACGAGCCGGTCCGCGGAGTCGGCCTCGGGGATCCGGTCCGGGCTGGTGGGGTCGAGCCGCCACTCCAGCACGTTGCGGTCGATCACCAGCGCACCGGGGATCTCCCCCTCGGCCTCGCGGTTGACGGCGGGGCGGGTGTCGACCAGCAGGGCGCCCGCCCGCTGGGCCGCCAGCGCCTCGGCGGGCGAGAGCCGGTCCAGACGTGCGCGCCCGCTCTCCAGGAGCCGTTCGACGGCGCTCACCGGCGGCCTCCCCTGGCGGGCACGTCCTCCAGGACGGGGGCGTCCGGTTCGGGGTCGGTGGTCAGGACGCTCCGGGTGCGGCGCAGCGCCCCGTCGCCGCCGACCTCGTAGTAGTGCATGGCGGTCAGCGGCGGCGAGTAGGCGTGCACGCTCACGGCGGGCGAGTCGGAGGCGTTGACGACGTCGTGCACGTGGCCGAGCGGGAAGCGGCCTCCCCCGCCGTCGGGCAGGGCGCGCTCGCGCAGCCCGGCGTCCCAGTACCGCTCGACCAGGTCCCCGGCGACGACCGTGAGCGCGCCGAGCGAACCGGCGTGGTCGTGCAGGCGGGTGGACTGGTCGGGGGTCCAGGAGATCAGCCAGACGTCGGTGTGGTCGTCGGCGCGCAGCCGGACCGACCAGCGGTTCCGTGCGTCGAAGCGGACCTCGTGGAGCCCCTCCCGGACCTCCCGGGCGACCTCGGCGGTCAGCTCGGACAGGCGGTCCAGGGTGAGCGGGGTGGGCGCCGCGGCGGGCGCTGCTGCGGTGTCGGTCATGGCGTGGTCCTTCGGAAGGTCGTGAGCGGTCCTTGTCGGTCACACGGGCCGCTGACACCGCTCGTCGAAGACGGTCGCCCGCGGGTGCGGTGGTGGTGCGCTGACTGCCATGAGCGCAGTTAACCACATTCCCTATCGGTTTAGTTGCCTAAAGGCCGCCGAGCCGGGGAGCACCGTGATGGAAAACGGTCACAACGGGACAACGGACAGTGACAACGCTTTCCAGCACCCGCCCCGATCCTCTAGGTTGTGGGGGTTGCCACCCCCACCCTGCCCTCACGGAGCGAGAACCATGCCCCTGGTCGCCGGAATCGACAGCTCGACCCAGTCCTGCAAGGTCGTGGTCTGCGACGCCGACAGCGGCGCGGTGGTGCGCGAGGCCCGCGCCCCGCACCCCGACGGGACCGAGGTCCACCCCGACGCCTGGTGGTCGGCCCTGGAACAGGCCTCCTCCGGCCTGCTCGACGACGTGGCCGCCGTCTCCGTCGCCGGACAGCAGCACGGCATGGTCGCCGTGGACGAGGTCGGCGCGGTGGTCCGCCCGGCGCTGCTGTGGAACGACACCCGTTCGTCCGGGACGGCCCTGGACCTGATCGAGGAGCTGGGCGGCCCCGCCGAGTGGGCCAAGGCCGTGGACAACGTGCCCAACGCCAGCCTGACCGTGAGCAAGCTGCGCTGGCTGGCCCGGCACGAGCCGGAGCACGCCGACCGCACGACCGCGGTGATGCTCCCCCACGACTGGCTCACCTGGCGGCTGACCGGAGCCGGATCCGAGCCCACCACCGACCGCGGCGACGCCTCCGGCACCGGTTACTGGTCGGCGACCGACGACGCCTACCGCCCCGACCTGCTGGCGCGGGCCTTCGGACGCGAGATCCGGGTGCCGCGCGTGGCCGGACCGGCCGAGGCCGTGGGGCGCACCCCCTCGGGCGCGCTGGTGGCCCCGGGCACCGGGGACAACATGGGCAGCGCCCTGGGCCTGGGACTGCGCCCGGGGGACGCGGTGGTCTCCCTGGGCACCAGCGGCACCGTGTTCGCCGTGAGCGAGGGCCCCACCCAGGACCCCAGCGGCATCATCTGCGGGTACGCCGACGCGACGGGCCGGTACCTGCCGCTGGTGTGCACCCTCAACGCGGCCCGGGTGCTCGGCGCCACCGCCGCGATGCTGGGCGTGGACCTGGCGGGCCTGGACGAGCTGGCACTGGCCGCCGAGCCGGGCGCCGAGGGCGTCGTGCTGCTGCCCTACCTGGACGGCGAGCGCACGCCGGTACTGCCCGACGCCGCGGGTTCGCTGCACGGGCTGCGCCGGTCCAACATGCGCCCGGAGAACATCGCCCGCGCCGCGGTGGAGGGCATGCTGTGCGGGCTGGCCGACGGGCTGTCCGCGATGACCGACACCGGGATCCCGGTCAGCCGGGTGCTGCTCGTGGGCGGGGCGGCCCGGTCGGCCGCCGTGCGCGCGGTCGCGCCGACCGTCCTGGGCGCGCGGGTGGTCGTGCCGAGGCCCGCCGAGTACGTGGCCGTGGGCGCCGCCCGGCAGGCGGCCTGGACGCTGGCGGGGACCGCCGAGGCGCCGAACTGGGACCCGGGCGAGCCGGAGGCCGCCGCGGAGCCCGTGGACGCGCCGCACGTGCGCGAGCGCTACGCCGAGGCGCGCCGTTCCGCCCACGGCCTCTAGGCGCCGCGTCCGCTTCCGGACAGGGATCGCCGGGGTCGCGCGCATCGCCCCGGCGAACGGGCGACGGGCAGGAGGAGCGGACGACGAACACCGGGCGGCAGGAGCGGGCCGCGGTAGGCGCGTGCCCGCCGCCGTCGCTCCGGCGCACTGACCGGAACCGTTGACGGTGTGACGCACGGGGTACCCCCACCGGTGGTCCCGCCGCCGGTGCCGCTGTGGACCGGCGGTGGCACCGGTGGCAGGACCGTCCCCGAGACCACCCCCGGCGGACGGTGCCGGGGCGCGGGGCGGGCGGGGCCCTTGGGTGCGCTGTCCCGTCGCCGGGCGGGGCGGAACGGACGCAGAGCGGTGGCGGGAGGGCGCATGTCGGTCGAGGAGCGGCTGCGGGTGCCCATCGGGTCGGCCCCGGCCTGGTCCACCGCTCCCGGCAGCCGACGGGTCCTCGTGGTGGCGCACACCGTGACCGCGCTGACCCGGCTGCTCGACATCCTCCCCCTGCTGGAGTCCGACCCCCGCGTGCAGGTCGTGTTCACCCGGGCGCGGACCTCCAACTTCCGCGAGGGCGTCACCGAGTTCCTCGGTGACATCGGCGCCGTCGTCGCGCCGTGGGAACAGGCGGTGGAGGAGGAGTTCGACCTCGCCCTCTCCGCGAGTTACGGCGACGATCTGCACCGGATCAAAGCGCCCATGGTGGTGTTCTCCCACGGCGCCGGATACAACAAGTTGGCGAAACCGGAAACCGCGGGCGCGCCCGCGGCCGAACTCCCGCACAAGGACGAGGCGGTCTTCGGCCTCTCCCGCCAGACCCTTCTCCGCGACGGCGCGCTCGTCCCGCAGACCCTGGTGCTCTCCCACTCCGAGCAGCTCGACCGGCTGAACGCCGCCTGCCCCGAGGCTGTGGACGCGGCCCTCGTCGCCGGGGACCCCACCTACGACCGCGTCCTGGCCGGACTCCCCTGGCGTGAGCGCTACCGCGACCACCTGGAGACCGGACGGCGCAGGCTCGTCCTGATCAGCTCCACTTGGGGCCCGACCTCCCTGCTCGGCCGCTGGCCCGACCTGCCCGTCCGCCTCGTGGAGGAACTCCCGGTGGACGAGTACCGGGTGGCGCTGGTCCTGCACCCCAACGTCTGGCACGGCCACGGGCCCTGGCAGGTGCGCGCCTGGCTCGCCGACGCCGAGCGCGCCGAGCTGCGCGTCCTGCCGCCCCGGCAGGGCTGGCAGGCGGCCCTCGTCGCGGCCGACCACGTCGTCGGCGACCACGGCTCGGTCACCTTCTACGGCGCCGCGCTGGGCACCCACACGATCCTCGGCGCGTTTCCCCACCACGAAATGGCCAGCGACTCCCCCATCGCCGCCTTCGGCAGAACCGCCGCCCTCCTGCGCCCGGACGCACCACTGCTTTCCCAGATCGTGGAGGACTCGGAGGAACACACCGCGGGAAGGTTCGCGGAGACCACGCGAATGCTCACCTCCGTTCCGGGGAAGTCCGGCGCCCTTCTGCGGTCCGCGTTCTACCGCATTCTCGACCTGCCCGAACCCGCCCACGAGGTGCGGGTGACCCCGCCCGACCCGCCGGTCCCCCACCGGCGCGGATGGCCCGACACGGCCGGCTGCGCCCCGCTCCTGGCCACCGCCGAGGAGGAGGACGGCGGCATCCGGGTGACCCGTCACCCGGCCGAACCGGCGGTCACGGGACGGCTGTCCCTGCGCCGACCGCACACGGTCACGCACGCCGACGAACCCCAGACCCGCTGGCGCGACGCCGCGGACGTCGTGGTGTGCGGACCGGACCGCGGTGATCCGTGGCGGCGGATCGCCGAGGCGCTGGAGGCACACCCCGGCGCCCGCCTGCTGGCCGCCGCCGTGGACGGCGACGACTGCCTGGTCGGCGACCGCGCGGCCCTGCGCCACCGGCTCTCCCCCGAGGAGGGGGCGCGGGACGTGGACCCGGCGGTGTTCGCCTCGGCGTTCTGGCGGCTGCGGCGCGACCCCGGTGTCCAGGCCGCCGGAACCGGTCCCGCCGAAGGCCTCGTGTTCACCGTGCTGGTGGGCGACCGCTCCGTCCGGGTCCGGGTGGCGCGGGAGCCCCCCTGAGGCGCACCGGTCCCGTTCCGGCGCGGGGACCGGAGGCCCTCACCTTCCGGCCGCGCGGCCGGAAGGTGACCGCTTCCGGCCACGGCCACCCGGTGTGACACCCCGAGAAGGGAGGAAACACCGGTTTCCCGGCACATGCTGGCCTAGCCTGTCGGCGCATCCACCATTCGACGAAAGCGGGGCGAACATGAACCACGTACGGCTTCGCCAACTGGGAGGGTCATCCCTGCGCGTGTCCCCCCTGTGCCTGGGCGGGAACGTCTTCGGCTGGACCGCGGACGAGCACGCCTCCTTCCAGATCCTGGACGCCTACACCGCGGCGGGCGGGAACTTCCTCGACACCGCCGACTCCTACTCCGCGTGGGTCGGGGGCCACCGGGGCGGCGAGTCCGAGACGGTCATCGGCCGCTGGCTCGCCTCGCGCGGACGCCCCGCCGACATGGTGATCGCCACGAAGGTCAGCGAGCACCCCGACTTCCGCGGCCTGTCCGCGTCCAACGTCAAGGCCGCCGCGAAGGCCTCGCTCGAACGGCTGGGCGTGGAGACCATCGACCTGTACTACGCGCACTTCGACGACGCCGAGACCCCGCTGGCCGAGAGCGCCGAGGCCTTCTCCGAGCTGGTGGACGAGGGCGTGGTGCGCCACGTGGGGCTGTCCAACCACAAGCCCGGCCGCATCCGGGCGTGGCTGGAGGTGTGCGAGGAGCGGGGCCTGCACGCCCCGGTGTGCGTGCAGCCCCTGTACAACCTGGTGGAACGCGGGATCGAGGCCGACCTGGTGCCGCTGGCGCGCGAACGCGGTCTGGCGCTGCTGCCCTACTTCGGCCTGGCCCGGGGGTTCCTCACCGGCAAGTACCGGCCGGGTTCGGCCGACGTGGACAGCCCGCGCGCCGGGAAGGCCCGCGCCTACCTGGACGAACCGCGCGGTCGGCGGGTGCTGGAGGCCCTGGACACGGTCGCCGAGCGGTGCGGGGCCTCCCAGGCGGCCGTGGCGCTGGCGTGGCTGGCGGACCGGCCGTCCGTGGCTTCGGTGCTGGCCAGCGCCCGCGACACCGGCCAGCTGGCCGACCTCCTGCCCGCCAACCACCTGCGGTTGGACGAGGAGTCCGCGGCCCTGTTGACCAGGGCCACCGACCCGGAACCGCCCGAGGACGCCTGAGGCCCCGGACTCCGCAAGCCCCGGCCCGGCGGGCCGGGGTTGCAGGCTCCCCGGGCCGCGCAGGCCCCGCGTGAGTCCCGAGGACTGGGCGCCCGGGCCCCGGGGTCGCGGAGAGGTCCCAGAGGCCCAGGATTCCCCGAGCCCAGGAGGCGCCCCGGTCTCGGGAAGCCCCCGGGCCCCGGGGCGCCGGGCGCGTTCAGACGAGTTCGGCCAGCAGGGGGATCTGCTCGGGGTCGGCCAGGGCCGAGCCGACCGCCACCATCCGCGCCCCCGCGTCGAGGTACTCGCGCGCGTTGCGGGCGTCCATGCCGCCGGTGGCCACGATCCGCAGCTCGGGGAAGGGCCCGTGCATGGCGCGGAACCACGCCGTGCCGAGCGACGTGGCGGGGAAGGCCTTCACCCAGCGGCCGCCCGCCCTGATCACGCCCTGGATGTCGCTGGGGGTGGCCACACCGGGCAGGTGGGGCATCCCCGCCGCCTCCGAGGCGGCCATGACCTCCGCGTCGAAGCCCGGCGCGACGGTGAAGGCGGCACCGGCGTCGGCCACGTCGCGCACCTGCTCGGGGGTGATCACCGTGCCCGCGCCCACGGGGTGGCCGCGCTCGGCCCCGGCCCTGACGGTCGCGCGCAGCGCCTCCAGGCCCTGGGCGTCGCGGGCGGGCACCTCGACCGCGGTGACGCCCAGGTCCCACGCGCGCTCGGCCAGTTCGACCGTGGTGTCCACCGGCATGCCCCGCAGGATCGCCAGTACGCGGTGTCCCCCGAACAGCCCGTCCAGTCCCTGGTCACTCATGTCCTTCTCCTCTCACCGCGGCCACGGCCGCCGAAGCCTGGTCGGTCCACCGGTCGTCGGGGACCGCGAGCAGTTCGTCCACCGACCCCACCGGGGGCGGGTCGGCCAGGTCGCCCACCACGCGCAGGACGCGCCCGGCGCACAGGTGCCCCAGCCGCAGGCGGCCCCGCGCGTCGAGGCCGCGCAGCCCTCCCGCCAGGTACCCGGCGGCGAAGGCGTCACCGGCTCCCACCGGATCGACCACCTCCACCGCCGGAGCGGGCACGTACTCCTCGTCCTCGCTGTGGAACTCGGTGGCGCCGTGCTCGGCGTCCTTGACCACAAGGCGGTCCACGTCGGGCAGGAGCGCGCGGACGTCACGGGCGGTGGGGGTGCCCCACAGCTCCTCGGCCTCGTCCCTGCCGACGAGGACGACGTCGGCGAGCCGGGCCAGCTCCAGCAGGCGGGGGGCCGCCTGCCCCTCCTTCCACAGGCGGGGCCGGTGGTTGACGTCGAAGCTCACCGTCAGGCCGGGGTCGGCCAGCAGGCGCTCGGCCAGGGCGTCGCAGCCGGGCGAGAGCGCCGGGGTGACGCCCGACAGGTGCACCGCCCCCGCCGTCCGGACGAGGGGGTGCTCGGCCAGTTCGGGGCCCATGGCTGAGGCGGCCGACCCCGCGCGGTAGTAGTGGACCGCGCTGCCCGAGGGTGAGGGGTCCTTGACCAGCAGGCCGGTGGGCCGGTCGGGGTCGGTCCGCACGCCGGACACGTCCACGCCGCGTTCGCGCAGGCTCCGGGTGACCACCCGCCCGAAGGGGTCGTCCCCCACGCCGCTGAGCCAGGCGGCCCGGTGCCCGAGGGCGGCCAGGGCGCACGCGACGTTGGACTCCGCGCCCGCGGTGCCCATGGACAGGAGAGGGGCGCCGTCCAGGGGGACCGGTTCGGCCGCGGTGAGCAGCAGCATGGTCTCGCCGACACAGGTGACCTGGGGCGTCACGGGTTTCCTCCGAAGGGCTGGGCCGCGGGGGCGGACACGTCCACGGGAACCGAGAAGAGGGCGCCGTCGCCGGGCCCGGGGCGGTCGAGGCCGGTCGCGGCTGAGGTGACGAACAGCCGGGGGTCGGGGGCGTCGACGACGCACACGCTGGTGGGCTGGGCGGCGGGCAGGTCCACCACGCGCTCCAGGGTTCCGTCGGGGTCGTAGCGGTGCGCCCTCCCCGCGCCCCAGACCGCGACCCACAGGTGCCCCTCGGCGTCGACCTGCATCCCGTCGGGGCTGCCGTCCCCGACCCGGGCGAAGACGGTCCGCGCACCGGGGGCGCCGTCCGGGGAGATCTCGTAGGCGTCGATGCGGCCCTCGGCGCTGTCGGCGAGGTACATGCGGGCGCCGTCGGCGGTGAAGGCGGGACCGTTGGGGACGGTGTAGCCCTCCAGGACCCGGGTGACCCGGCCGTCGGGGTCGGCGCGGTAGAGCGAACCGGCCCCGGGGGTGCCGTCGTAGGCCATCGACCCGGCCCAGAACCTCCCGCTCGGGTCGCAGCAGCCGTCGTTCATCCGCATCGGCGTGGCCGCGCCGTCCTCGGGCCTGGCCAGCCACTCCGGTGCGCCGCCCTCGGACAGCAGCGCCACGCCCGTGCCCGCCGCCGCGACGAACCTCCCCGGTTCGCCCCGGACGGGGGCGACCGCCCCCAGGGGGACGTCGAGGGCGGCGACCACCTCGGCCGGGCCCGGCGTGCGGGGGTCGAGCCGCAGGAGGCGGCCGGTGAGGATGTCCACCATGAACAGGTCCCGGCCCCGCAGGCGCAGCCCCTCCCCCAGTTCGAAGCGGTCGGTGCTCCACGGTTCGCACAGCATGCGCGTCACTCCCTTCCTCACCACTCCGCGAAGGACCCGTCCTGGTGGCTCCACACCGGCGGCCTCCAGCGGTGGCCGATCCGGTCCGCCGCGCGCACGGCGTCCTCGTCCACGCTCACGCCCAGCCCCGGGGCCTCGGAGCGGTGGATGTGCCCGTCGGGGAAGGCGAAGACCTCGGTGTCCAGGACGTAGTCGAGCAGTTCGGCGTCGCGGTTGTAGTGGATGCCCATGCTCTGTTCCTGGATGAGGAAGTTGGGCGTGGCGAAGGCGACCTGCAGGCTCGCGGCCAGGGCCACGGGGCCGAGCGGGCAGTGCGGGGCCAGCAGGGCGTCGTAGGTCTCGGCCAGGGAGGCGATCCGGCGCACCTCGGAGACCCCGCCCGCGTGGGAGAGGTCGGGCTGGACGACCGCGACCCCCGCCTGGAGCGCGGGCAGGAACTCGGTCCGGCCGAACAGGCGCTCGCCGGTGGCGATGGGCACCGGGCTGGACCGCACGACGTCGCCGAGCAGGTGCCCGTACTCGGGCAGGACCGGCTCCTCCGCGAACATGGGGCGCAGGGGCTCCAGCAGGGGCAGGACCCGGCGGGCGGTGGCCGCGTTGAAGCGGCCGTGGAAGTCCACCGCCACGTCCCGGTCCGGGCCGAGCACGTCGCGCACCCCGGCCAGTCGCTCCACGACGCCGTCGATCTCGCGCACGGTGGCCGAGCGCCCCATCACCCCGGACGCGTTCATCTTCACGGCGGTGAGACCGGACTCCACGCGGGCCGCGACCGCCTCCGCCAGCTCGGCCGGGTCGTCGCCGCCGACCCAGCCGTACACGCGCACCCGGTCGCGGACGGGGCCGCCGAGGAGCCGGTGGACGGGGACGCCCAGCCGCTTGCCCGCGATGTCCCACAGCGCCTGGTCGAGCCCCGCGACGGCGCTGGACAGGATGGGCCCGCCCCGGTAGAAAGCGGCCTTGGTGAGGCGCTGCCAGTGGTACTCGATGGGCGCGGGGTCCTGGCCCAGGAGGAGTTCGGACAGCTCCTCGACCGCGGCGCGCACGGTCTCCGCGCGCCCCTCCACCACGGGCTCGCCCCAGCCCACGACGCCGTCGTCGGTCTCCACCCGGCACATCAGCCACCGGGGCGGGACCAGGAAGGTCTCGATACGGGTGATTCTCACTGAGGTGTCTCCAGATCGTCTACGGCCGCGTCGTCCTCGGTGACGCGGAGGAGGTCTTCCCTGGCCTGCTCCAGCAGGGAGCGCATGGCGGACTCGGCGGCGCGCGGGTCGCCCGCGGCGACGGCATCGGTAACCGCGCCGTGGGTGGGCACCGGGTCGTCGTGGGCGCCCCCGTGGACCAGGCGGTCGCGTTCGGAGAGCCCCGCGGCGAAGAAGACGTCGGTGCGGGTGAACAGCTCGTTGTGCGTGGCCGCCAGCAGCGCGCGGTGCCAGCGCAGGTCGGCCCGCGCGGCCTCCTCCGCCGGGCCGCGGCCGGTGTCGGCGATGTCGGTGAGCGCCGCGCGCAGTTCGGTGACGTCGGCGTCGGTGCGGCGCAGCGCGGCCAGGCGCGCCGCGGCGGGTTCGAGGGCGTCGCGCAGTTCGGCCAGCTCGCCGAAGAAGACGTCCCCCGCGCCCGCGGCGATCCGCCACCGGACCACGTCCGGGTCGAGCAGGTTCCAGTCGCCGCGGGGGCGCACGAACGTCCCCTTCTTCTGCCGGGAGCCGACCAGGCCCTTGGCCGCCAGGACCTTGATCGCCTCGCGGATCGCGGTCAGGCTCAGGTCGAGCTCGCCGCTGAGCGCGGCCAGGTCGATCGTCTCCCCCTCGCCGATCCGTCCGGAGAGCACGCGCTCCCCCAGCAACCGCACCGTCTGGCCGTGCACACCGCGCCCCGAGTAGGCCGCCATCACTTCCTCCGTTCCGGGCGTCCCGTCACGACGACGCCTTGTAGATACTCCACCCTCCGTCGACCGGCAGGCTCGTCCCGGTGACGTAGGAGGCCTCCGCGGAGGCGAGGAAGGAGATGACGGAGGCCACCTCGTCGGGGTCGCCGAAGCGGCCCGCGGCGGTCTGCGCGACGCTGTCGCGGCGGTCCTCCTCGCCCACGCCCTCCCAGGCGGCGGTGAGGATGGGGCCGGGCAGCACGCAGTTGACGCGCACCCGCGGCCCGTACTCGACGGCGAGCTGGCGGGTCAGGGCGGTGAGCCCGCCCTTGGTGGTGGCGTAGGCCGGTCGGCCGGGGAGCCCGAACCAGGCGTGGACCGAGGAGGTGATGACGACGCTGCCGCCGCTGGCGGAGAGGTCGTCCAGGCAGGCGCGCACCCCCAGGAACGCGCCCGTGAGGTTGACGGCGAGCTGGCGCTCCCAGGACACGAGTGTGGTCTCGTGGGCGGGCGCCTGCTCGAAGGTGTAGGCGTTGGAGACCAGGACGCCCACCGGCCCGAAGGCGTCCCGGGCCGCCGCCACGACCCCGTCCCAGGAGGCCTCGTCGCTCACGTCGGCACGCACCGCCAGGGCGCGCCCGCCCTCGGCGCGGATGCGTTCGGCGGTCTCCTCCAGGCTCGGGGACAGGTCGGTCAGCACCACCGAGGCGCCCTCGGCGGCCAGGCGGCGGGCGGTGGCCTCCCCGATGCCGCGGGCCGCGCCGGTGACCACGGCGGTGACTCCGCGGTGCCTGGTGTGTGTCATGTCGCTCCGTCCTCTGCTGCGTCCCCGGCCGGGCCGGGAGCGGTCGTTGCTCTGCTGCGCCGCGGTGCTCAGGCCCGGTCGGGCGCGAACACGACGGCGGGCGCGGTGTCGGTGTCGGGTTCGGGGACCACGGCGTCGAAGCGCGCCGGCTCGCCCGGCCGGGTGTGCGCGACCGTGCGGCCGGACGCCCGGTGGACCAGCGCGCCCGCGCGCGAGGACGTGAAGACCCCGCCCAGGCGCCGCCCTCCCGGCTCGGGGGCGCCCCAGCGGGGCTCCTCGCTCCAGAAGCCGTCGGGGGTCACCTCGGTCACCGGCCCCGTGCCGGTGCCGAAGCCGAACTCGACGGCGAGGGAGGTGGACTGCCCCGGTTCGAGCTCGGTGAGCGGACCCAGCGCCTCGACCTCGGTGACGCGGTCCACCGGGCACAGCCCGCCCAGGTGCTCCAGGGGCCGGTCCACGGGGCATTCGAGCCACACCTCGGCCCTGGAGCCGCCGTCCGGGTACTCGGCCCCCTCCCGCACGGCGAAGCGCTGGGTGAGGGTGCCCTCGGCGCCCACGTCGGCCAGCCATCCGGAGGCCGTGGGGAAGCCGACCTTGCCGACCACGTCCTGGAGGGGGACCCGCACCACGGAGGGCGTGTGCTCCACCACCCGGGGGCGGCCGTTGCCCGCGACGAGCGGAACCGTGTGCGGGCCCGGGCCGCTCACGCCCACGTAGACCCCGCGTGCGCCGTCCGGTCCGCCGGGCCCGTCCTGCTGCCC
The DNA here is from genome assembly GCF_000092985.1 of Nocardiopsis dassonvillei subsp. dassonvillei DSM 43111. Classification (GTDB taxonomy): domain Bacteria; phylum Actinomycetota; class Actinomycetes; order Streptosporangiales; family Streptosporangiaceae; genus Nocardiopsis; species Nocardiopsis dassonvillei. Next base: position 1,693,231 of record NC_014210.1, on the reverse strand, counting down.
GTCGGACCCGCTCGGCCCGTCGGTCCCACGAGAGCCACCGGAGCCGCCGGGACCGCCGTCGAGCTGGGTGACGTTCCACAGCGCCCACCTGCGCGTGGTGCCGGAGACGTTGACCGCCTCCAGGTCCAGCCGGTAGGCGGCGCTGTCGGGCGCCAGGGTCAGGCGGCGGACGAGCCGCAGCCCCGAGCGCGGGTCGTCCCCGCTGGTGAGGGTGAGCACGGCGGAGCCGTCGGGGGCGGTCGAGGTCTCGGCGGTGTAGGGGCCCGAGTCCAGCACGGAGTCGGGCGGCCCCGCCCACTCGTCGGGCCCGTCCCACCCCTGGGGAGCGGGCCAGGTCTTGTCGCCGCCGACGTTGTTCCACGCGCTCATGGGCCCGTCCACCGGCCCGAGCACCACGCCCTCCACCGGCTGGAGGTCCTCGCCCAGCAGGCGGGGGTTGCGGTACAGGTGCTCGCGGCCGCGGTGGCGCACCGACAGGAGCCGCCCGCCCAGCGCGGGGGCGGCGGTCAACCGCAGCACGCCGTTGTCCAGGACCACGAGTTCGTGCGCCCCGGAGGCGTCGCGCCGCACCTCGACGGGGCGGCTCACCTCTCGGCTCCGTTGACCAGGCACACCTTGCCGCGGCTCTCGCCCGCGGCCAGGCGGTAGGCGGCGTCGGCGTCGGCGAGGTCGAAGCGGTCGGAGACCACCCGCTCCGGGGACAGGCCCCAGCGCACCAGGTTCACCGACAGCTCCGCCATGGCGGGCAGCGAGGTCACCCAGGAGGCGTACAGGGTGAGCTGCTTGTGCAGGAGGGTGTCCGACACCTCGGTCTCCAGGGCGCCGCCCTCGCCGACGAGGGAGACGCGGCCCCACTCGGCGGCGTTCTCCAGGGCCAGGGAGCGGCCCGGGCGCGACCCGGAGCAGTCGATGGCCGTGGCCGCGCCCCGGCCGGAGGTGACGCGGGCGATCTCGTCGGCCGCCTCCTCGGGCGAGGCCAGGGCGTCGAAGACGTCCAGGCCGGCGGCCCACTCGCGGCGGCGCTGGTTGGGCTCCACCCCGATCACGCGGGCCGCGCCCATGCCCCGGCCGATCATCCCGGCCGCCAGCCCCACCGGGCCCAGGCCCACGACGAGCAGGTCGCCGTCGCCGTTGACCCCGATGCGCCGCAGCCCCTCGTAGGCGGTGCCGAACCCGCAGGCGATGAGCGCGCCGTCCACGAAGGACAGCTCGTCGGGCAGGGGGACGCAGGTGGACTCCTCCGCCAGCAGGTACTCGGCGTGGCCCCCGTCGCGCTGCCAACCGTAGGCCGCCCGGGAGGGGTCCGTGCAGCTGATCATGAAGCCGCGGCGGCAGTTGTCGCACAGCCCGCACCCGGCGATGTGGTACACGATGACGCGGTCGCCCGGGCCGAACCTGCGGCACCCCGGCCCGGCCTGCACGACCGTGCCCGAGGGCTCGTGGCCCGCGACGACGCCCTGGTAGGCGGGGCCCTCGACCCCCCGGTGCGTCTTGTGCTCGTGGTAGATGAAGCCGATGTCGCTGCCGCAGATGCCCGACGCGCCGACCCGGATCAGCACCTGTCCGGGGCCCGGCTCGGGCACGGGCAGGGTGTCCAGGACCGCGGTCGAGTCCCCGGGCAGGCGCACCCCGCGCATGGTCTCGGGGAGTGCGGTGGCGGCGGCCGTGGTGTTCATGACTGTGTTTCCCCCGTTCGGAGCGGCTAGGCGAGGCGGTTGGCCGCGCTGCGCCTGCTGATGACGACGTTGATCAGGACGGCGCCCACGATGATGAGGCCGCGCACCACGTCCTGGAAGAAGGAGTTGACGCCGAGCAGCACCAGGCCGTTGGCGATGACCGTGATGAAGACGACCCCGAGGAAGGTACCGCCGAGCGAGCCGCGTCCGCCGGCCAGGGCGGTACCGCCGATGACCACGGCGGCGATCACGTCGAACTCCAGCCCCGCGGCGGCGCCGCCGTTGCCCGAGCCCAGGCGGGCGGCGAGCAGCACGCCGGTGATGGCCGAGAGCAGGCCGGTGGTGGCGAACAGCAGGACGCGCACCCGGGCCACGTTGAGCCCGGCCAGCTGCGCGGCGGCGGCGTTGCCGCCGGTGGCGTAGACGGAGCGGCCGTAGGCGGTGTACTTGGCGACGTAGGCGAAGACCGCGAAGAGCACGAGCATGACCAGCGCGGCGGTCGGGACGCCCAGGACGGAGCCGCCGAGCACGTCGAGCAGGCCGCTCTCGGGCAGCGGCACGGGGAGCGCGTCGGTCATGTACAGCGCCATACCGCCCAGGACGCTCCACAGCCCCAGCGTGGTGATGAAGGAGGGCACGTTGAACCGGGCCCGGAGCCACCCGGCGAGGGCGCCCCACAGCACGCCCATGGCCAGGGTGAGCACGATGGCGCCGATCACGCCCAGGTTCCACTCGGTGGCGCCCTTGGCCACGATGACCGAGGCGAAGGCGACGGCCGGGCCGATGCTGATGTCGATCTCCCCGGCGATGATCACCAGGGTGACGCCCCAGGCCGCGATGCCGATCGTGGCGGCGTTGCGCAGCAGGCCGAGCTGGTTGTCCAGGCTCAGGAACCCGGAGGCGGAGAGCCCGAGGACGACGTAGAGGATCAGGATGGCGGCCAGGAGGCCGATCTCGTTGAGGCGGTGGCCGTAGCGGCCGATGAGGTCGCCGCGGGCGGAGACCGCCTCGCCGGTGACCTTGGTGGTGGTGGTCATTGGTCTACCTCGCCGTTCACGCCGCCATCGCGGCGGCCATGATGTTGTCCAGGGTGATGTCGTCGCCGGTGAACTCGCCTTGCAGCCGTCCTCCGCGCAGGGCGAGCACGCGGTCGCACACGAGCGGGAGCTCCTCCAGTTCGCTGGAGACGAAGAGGACCGCGGCCCCCTGTCCGGCCAGCTCGCGCACGATGGCGTAGATCTGGGCCTTGGCCTCGACGTCCACGCCGCGGGTGGGCTCGTCCAGCAGCAGGATGCGGCTCCCGGCGTGCAGCCAGCGGCCGATGACGGCCTTCTGCTGGTTGCCGCCGCTGAGGTTGACGATGGGGGTGTCGGTCGCGGCGGCCTTGATCGAGAGCCGGTCGATGAGGCCCCGGCCGATCCCCGAGACGCGGGAGGGGAGCACGGTCCCCGCCTTGGAGGCTCCGCCGAACCAGGTCATGACCATGTTCTCGGAGACGCCCAGGAGGGGGACGACGCCCTCTCCCTTGCGGTCCTCGGGGGTGATGCCCACGCCCAGGCGCTTCATCGCGCGGGGGGTGGGGCGGGCCACCGGCGAGCCGTCCACCTCCACGGTCCCCCGTGAGGGGGTGAAGCCCGCGAGCGCGCGCAGGATCTCGGTCCGCCCCGAGCCCATGAGGCCGCCCAGGCCCAGGACCTCGCCGGGGTGCAGGTCGAAGGAGACGCCGTCGACCTTGGGCGGTACCGCCAGGTCGCGGACCGACAGGAGCGGTGTTCCGGAGGCGGCGGCGCGGCGCACCGGCCTGTTCTCCTCCTTGGTCTCGCCTCCGAGCATGAGGGAGACGATGTGCCGGGTGGTGGCGCCGCGGACCGGCGTGGTCTCCACGACGGCGCCGTCGCGCATGACGGTGACCGTGTCGGCGACCCGGCGGATCTCGTCCAGGCGGTGGCTGACGTAGATGACGCCGACGCCGCGGGAGGCGACGCGCTCGACGGCCTTGAGGACGGTCTCGGCCTCACCGGCGGCGAGCGCGCTGGTGGGCTCGTCGAGGATGAGCAGGCGCGGCCGGGCGCGGAAGGCCCGCGCGATCTCCACGAGCTGCTGCTGGGCCAGGGGCAGTTCGCCGACCCGGGTGTCGGGGGCGATGTCGACGCCGAGTTCGGCGAAGACCTCCTCGGCCCCGGCCCTGATGCGGCCGTAGTCGATGCGCCCGGCGGCCTTGGGCCACGTGCCGAGGTAGAGGTTCTCGGCCGCCGACAGCTCCGGGACCAGGCTGAGCTCCTGGTAGACGGTGCCCACGCCGAGCTTGGCCGCCCGGCGGATGCCGCCCTGGCCGAGCGGCTGGCCGCCGATCTCGATCTCGCCCTCGTCGGGTGTCTCCACGCCGGACAGCAGGCGGATCAGGGTGGACTTTCCGGCGCCGTTGCGTCCGAGCAGCGCGCGGACCTCTCCGGCACTGATCTCGAAGTCGGCGCGGTCCAGCGCCCGGACGCCGGGGTAGCTCTTGGTCGCGCCGCGGACACGGGCCACGACGTCGGTGTCGGCCGGGGGCGCGGCGGAGGTGTCGCTCATGGGTACTCCACAGGTGGGACGAAGGGGGCGGACGTGCTCGGACGGCCGGTCTAGGGGACGCCGTCCGGGTGCTCCTCCAGCCACTCCTCGCCGTCCTCGGGCGTGGTGTAGAGGTCGATGGGCGCCTCGGTGACGAACTCCTCGGGCGCCTCGCCCGCGATGATGCGCTCGACCGTCTCCCCGGCCAGCAGGCCGACCGCGATTCCGGAGATGTCGACGTTGGCCTTGAGGATGCGGTGGTCGGACAGCGCGCGGGCCGCGTCGGTGGACATGTCGCTGCCGAAGACCACGACCTCCCCGGCCAGGCCGCGGTTGGTGACGGCGCGGACCGCGCCCATGGTGGCGCCGCCCGCCTCCCCGTAGAAGGCGTCGAGGTCGGGGTGGGCGGTGAGCAGGCGCTCGCCCACGTTGACGGCCTCGTCGATGGTGGCGCCCTCCTGGTTGGCGACGATCCGGGCGTCGGGCAGGCGGGCGAAGAGCGCCTCCTCGAAGCCCTCGCGGCGCTGCACGCAGACCTCGACGAACTCGCAGTTGAGGACGCCGATCTGGGGGTCCTCCACTCCCTCGTCCTCGAAGTGGTCCGCGGCGGCGTCACCCAGCAGGCGCCCGAACTCGTGGGGGTCGCCCAGGATGTAGGAGGTCACGTACTCCTTGGCGGCCTCGTCCTCGATGCAGGTGTTGTAGCAGATCACCGGGATCCCGCTCTCGTGCGCCAGGCGCACGGCGGGCACCGAGGCGGTGGCCGAGACGGGGGACAGCACCAGGGCGTCGACGTCGGCCGAGGAGACGACGTCCACGAAGGTGCTCTCCTCCGAGGCGTCTCCGCGGGCGTTGAGCTCCAGGAGCTGGAGCTCGCGTCCGGAGTCGTCGGCGTAGTTCTGCATGCCCTCGCGGACTCCCGCGTAGAAGCCCTGCGCGTCCATGTAGACGACGCCGATGCGGCCGTCCTCGCCGAGCCTGGCGCCGCATCCGGCGAGCAGCAGCACGCACAGGGCGGCGGTGAGAGCGGCGAGCGCGCGGCCCGGGGGGCGCGGCGGTCGTCTGCCCATGGGGTCCTCCTTGGCGTAGGGCGTACGCGCTCACCTGCGCGGACGCCTTCCTCAACTGCAGGAGAGCATGCCAGAGTGACTCAGGTAACGTCAAGAATAAATAGTAATTAATTATTTTCGGGTGGCGCAGGGCATACCGCAACCCTTGCGGACACGGCGTCGCGGCTGCCTGGAGGCGGGCACGGCGGCACGCGGAGGGAGGCCCGGGTCGGACCGCGCAGGCGGTGGCGCGGCGGGGTGGAGGGAGCGCGGAGGAGGTCGCGGAAGCGGGCGCGGAGGAGGTCGGCGCGCAGACGGGCGCGGCCGCGCGGGAGCGGGCTGGTCAGGGGACCCGCGCACCGCCCCGGGGCACGGGAACCGGCCCTCGGGTCCTCCCCGCCGCACGCGTGTTCGTGCCCTCAGGCCGGGTCGGGGCGCTGCTCCCCGCCGTCGAGGAGGTCCGCGAGGTCCGCGGGCGGGCGCGTCCGCCCCCAGGCGAACGCCCGCGCGAACTCCGCCTCGCCCAGGGCCGCCCGTGCGCGCGCCGTCGCGCGGTCCACGTCGCCCCGTTCAGCGGCGGGCGCCGGCGCGCCCGCGCCCTCGCGCAGGGCCTCGGCGGCGCCCAGGAGCCCGGCGGCCTCGCCGTGGCGGCCGGTGAGCGTGTGCGCGGCGGCCACGCCCTCCAGCGCCAGCGCCAGCGCGCGCGGGTCGCCGCTGAGGCGGGCCGCGGCCAGCCCCTCCCGGTGCAGGCGCAGCGCCTCGGCCGCGTCGCCCCGCAGTTCCGCCGAGAAGCCCAGTTCGGCCAGGGCCAGGGCGGCGCCCGGCAGCCAGCCCACCCGGGCCGACCACTCCGCGATCGGGCGCACGTACCGCTCGGCCTCCTCCAGTCTTCCCCGGCGCCGCGCGCTGAGCCCCAGACCGAGCCGGGCGTACTGCTCCCCCGGCACGTCCCCCTGCCCCCGCACCAGGTCCAGCGCCCTGCGGTGGAGTTCGTCGGCGCGGTCGAGGTCCCCCTCCAGCAGGGCGATCCGGCCCAGCCCGGCCGTGGCCCCGGCGGCCTCGGACCACAGCTCCAGCTCCTCGGCCATGCCCAGGGCCTCCCGGCGGAAGCGGGCCGCGTCGGCGAGGCGGCCGGTGACCTCGGCCGGCGTCGCCAGGACGGTCAGGGCGTTCAGCTGGCCCCAGCGGTCCCCGAGTCCGCGGAAGAGTTCCAGCGCCTCACGCCCGCGGACGCCCGCCGCGTCCAGGTCCCCGCGTCCCAGGGCGTGCGAGGCCCGTGCGGTCAGGGCGGCGGCCAGCCCCCAGCGGTCGTCGCGCTCGCGGAAGACGGCCAGCGCCCGGGTGACCAGGTCCTCGCTGACGGCCCGGTCCCCCCGGCTGTACAGCACGAACCCGAGCATCCAGGCGGCGCGGGCGCGTTCGAGCACGGCGTCGCCGGACGCCCCGGGCAGGCCGTCGAAGGCCCCGAGCGCGGTGCGGGCCGGGGCGGTGTGGTCACCCCCGTCCCCGGCCAGGATCTCGAACACCGCGGCGGTCGCCCCGGCCATGGCCGCCTCCGTGGAGGCGGACCCGCGCACCGCGTCGCGGACGCGCCGGGTCAGGCTGCGGCCCTCCCGGTAGCGGCCGCGCATGTACCAGTACCAGCCCAGGGAGTTGACGAGGCGTGCGGCGTGCCCTCCGGCTCCGCGCACCACCGCCTCGTCCAGGGCCGCGCGCAGGTTGGACGCCTCCGCGTCCAGGCGCCGGAGCGCCTCCCCCTGGGAGGGGCCCAGTATCCGTCCCGCGTACCGGCGGGCGAGGGCGGTGTAGTGGTCCAGGTGGCGCCCGCGCAGGACGTGCGCCTCACCGGCCTCGGACAGGCGCTGGCAGGCGTAGTCGGCGACGGACTCCAGGAGCCGGTGGCGGCGGCCGGTGAGGGGGTCGTCCACGGCCGCGACGAGGGAGCGGTCGACCAGGCTCGTGAGCAGGTCCACGACGTCGGCGGCGTCGATGCCCCCGCCCGAGCAGACGGCCTCGGCGTCCTCGGGGGCGCACCCGCCGGTGAACACGGCGAGGCGGCGCAGCAGGACGCGCTCGCGCTCGTCGAGCAGTTCCCAGCTCCAGTCGACCATGGCGCGCAGGGTGCGCTGGCGCGGGGGCAGGTGGCGGCGGGCGGTGGCCAGCAGCCGGAAGCGGTCGTCCAGGCGCGAGAGCACACCGGTGACGCCGAGGGCGCGCACGCGGGTGGCGGCCAGCTCCAGGGCCAGGGGGATGCCGTCGAGGCGGCGGCACAGCAGGGCGACGTCGGCGGCGTTGTCCGGGGTCAGGGCGAACCCGGGGGCGGAGGCGGCGGCGCGTTCGGCGAACAGGCGCACCGCGCCGGAGTCGCCGACGCGGTCGGCCGGTGTGTCGGCGGAGGGCACGGGCAGGGGTTCGACGCCGAACAGGACCTCTCCGGGCACGCCGAGGGGTTCGCGGCTGGTGGTCAGGACGCGCAGGTCCGGCAGGCGGCCGAGCAGGGCCGAGACCAGGTCGGCGACCTCGCCCGCGAGGTGCTCGCAGTTGTCCAGGACGAGCAGGGCGTGCCTGCCCTCCAGCGCGCCCAGCACGTGGCGCAGGGGGTCCGTCCCGCCGCCGTCGCGGACCCCGAGTGCCCGGGCCAGGGCCGTGACCGGGTCCGGTTCGGACGCGGGGGAGCCCGGCGCGGCCCGCTGGGCCGCGAACTCGACCATGTGCGCCCCGCCGCCGAAGCCGGGGGCGAGCTCGTGCGCGATCGCGAGGGCCAGGCGGGTCTTGCCGACCCCGCCGATCCCGGTGAGGGTGACCAGGCGGACCTCCGCCAGCAGCCGTGCCACCCGCCGCTGCTCCTCCCCGCGGCCCACGAGCGCGGTGAGCGGCAGGGGCGGGAAGGCGCGGCCGGTGAGCGCGTGCGCCGGGGTGGCGCCGGCGGAGGGCGCGGCCCGGGTTCCGGGCGGGGTCCCCGGTCCGGGAGCGGGCGCCTCCGGTGTTCCACGGGCGTCCCCCGCCCGGGGAGGAACGTTCGAGTCCGTTCCGGGCGTGTTCCCCGTACCGGAGGCAGGTGCCTCCGGCGCCCCGTGGACGCCCTCCACCTGCGGCACCGGCTCCCCCGGCGGTCCGGACGCGGTCCCCGGCGCGGAAAAGGGCTCCTCCGGCGTCCCGTGGAAGCTCCCTGCCTGCGGGAACGGATCCCCGGGTGCCACGGCGGCGCCTCCCGGCCCCGGCACAGGCGCTCCCGGCGTCGCGCGGACGGCCCCCGCGCGCGGCGCGGGTTCCGTCGGAACTCGGGAGGCGCGTGCCGTCGCGGGCACGATTTCCGCCGGTGTTCCGGACTCGGAGACGCCCCCGGAAACCGGTGAGGTCGGCTGGTGCCGCAGGATGCGGCCGTGCAGCTCGGCCACCTCGGGGCCGGGGTCCACCCCCAGCTCCTCCCGCAGGCGCCCGGCCAGGGCCGTGTGCGCGGCCAGTGCCTCGGCCTGGCGTCCGCCCTCGTACAGGGCGCGCATGTACGCGGCCACCAGCCGCTCGCGCAGGGGGTGCTCGGCCACGAGGGCGCCCAGCGGACCGGTCACCCCGCGGTGCTCGCCCAGGTCGAGCCGGGTGAGGGCGTGTTCCTCCAGCGCGCCCAGGCGGCGCTCCTCCAGCCGGGCGGCCGTCGGCCGGGCGAACTCCTCGTCGGCCACGTCGGCGTAGGCGGGGCCCCGCCACAGTTCCAGGGCCTCGGTGAGCAGCCGGGCCCGTTCGCGGGGACCGGCGGCGTCCTGGGCCGCGTCCGCCAGCAGGTGGAAGCGCTCGGCGTCCACGGAGGCGGGAGGCACGTCGAGGAGGTAGCCGGGCGGGCGGTGGCGGACCAGGTCGCGGGCGCCGGGTTCGGCCTCCTCCAGCGCCCGGCGCAGGGCCCACACCTTGCGTTGCAGGGCGCGTTCGGGGCTGCCGGGCCGGGGCCCGTCCGCCCACAGCCACTCCACGAGCCGGTCCGCCGACACCGGCCAGCCCCGGTGGGCGAGCAGGGCCGCCAGCAGGACGCGGGCCTTGCGTTCGGGGATCGGCACGGCCCGGCCGCCGTCCGTGAACGCGCGGACGGGACCCAGGACACCGAAGCGCATGGCCTCACCGTAGCCGAGGGCGGGGACGCCGACCCGGTGCGGGCCGGGCGCGCGAATCCCGGCCCGGTGCGGAGACCCCCGGCCCGGTGCGGACCGAACGCGAGGCCCCCGGTCGGACACGCGCCGCATGCGCGAGCGCCTTGACCGGGGCCGCCCGGGGCCGGACCGAGTGCGGACCGGGGCCGGACCGAGTGCGGACCGGGGCCGGACCGAGTGCGGGGGCGGCGAGCGTGGGCGCCGACGACACACCGCCCCCGAGGGAGAGTGATCCCCGTGTCCACCGACACCACCGCCAGGGCCTCCGCCGCCGCGTCCGGTGACGCGCCCGTCCGCGTGTGCGTCATCGTCGCCAGCACCCGGGAGGGCCGCTTCGGTCCGACCGCCGCCGCGTGGTTCCGGGAGCGGGCCCGCGGGCACGGCGGTGTCGCGGTGGACCCGGTCGACCTGGCCGGGACCCGCCTGCCCGAACGCCTGACGGAGGGCGAGCCCCCGGCCGCCGTGGCGGCGCTGGCGCCGCGCCTGGCCGCCGCCGACGCGTTCGTCGTCGTCACCCCCGAGTACAACCACAGCTTCCCGGCCCCGCTCAAGACCGCCATCGACTGGTTCGTCGACGAGTGGCGGGCCAAGCCGGTCGGCTTCGTGTCCTACGGCGGCGTCTCCGGCGGCCTGCGCGCGGTGGAGCAGCTGCGCCAGGTCTTCGCCGAGCTGCGCGCCGTCACGGTGCGCGACTCGGTGTCCTTCGCCGACTTCTGGGACCGGTTCGACGCCGAAGGCGGCTGGCCCTCCGAGCCCGAGGCCGCTGAGGAGGCCGCCGCGCGCATGCTCGACGAGCTCACCTGGTGGGCGCGGGCGCTGCGCTCCCACCGCGCGGCCGTCCCCTACCCGGCCTGACACCCGTCCCGCAGCCCCCGGCCCGAGCGGCCGCTCCCCCGCCGCCGGGGGCGGACAACCCCATGACCCGCGGCCGACCCCTCCGAGCCGCCCGACGACCCACGGAGAACCGATGACCATCCAGGCCCCGCACCGCCGCGCGACGTGGCGCGAGTGGCTCGGACTGACGATCCTGACCCTGCCCGTGTTCATGATGGCCAACGACGTGTCGGTGCTCTACCTGGCGCTGCCCCGGATCGGCGCCGACCTGCTGCCCTCGGCCGCCCAGTCGCTGTGGATCCTGCACGTGGGCGAGCTGCTGGGCGCCGGGCTGGTGCTGACCATGGGCCGCCTGGGCGACCGGGTGGGGCGGCGCCTGCTGCTCCTGACCGGCCTGGCCGTGTACGCGGCCGCCTCGGCGGCGGCAGCCTTCGCCCCCGACCCCGTGACGCTCATCGCGGCCCGCGCCGTGCTGGGCGCGTCCGTGGCGGTGATCTCGCCGTCCGCGCTGGCGCTGCTGCGGCAGATGTTCCCCGACTCCCGGCAGTTCGCCACCGCCGTGGCGCTGTACCTGAGCGCGTTCTCGGTGGGGATGGCGCTGGGTCCGCCGCTGGGCGGCCTGTTGCTGGAGTTCCTCTGGTGGGGGTCGGTGTTCCTGGTGAACGTGCCCGTGGCCCTGTTCGCGCTGGTGACCCTGCCGTTCCTGCTGCCGGAGTTCCGCGACCCCGGTGCGGGGCGGCTGGACCCCGCGAGCGTCCTGCTGTCCACGGCCGCCCTGGTCCTGGTCGTGTTCGGCCTCCAGGAGGCCGTGTCGCGGGGGCCGGAGCCGCCGCTGCTGGCCGCCGTGGCCGGGGGCCTGGCGCTGGGCTGGCTGTTCTGGCGCCGCCAGCGGCGGCTGGACGACCCGCTGCTGCCCCCGGGGCTGTTCTCCGCTCGGGGCTTCGGGGCGGCGGTGTCCCTGACCCTGCTGATGCTGCTGGTCGCGGGCGGCCCGAACCTGTTCCTCGTGCAGTTCCTCCAGTCCGCCCTGGAGGTGCCGCCGGGCCTGGTGGGCCTGCTGCTGGTCCTTCCCGCCGTGGCGGGCCTGGCGGGCACCATGCTCACCCCGCTGCTGCTGCGGTGGGCGACCGCGGGGCAGGTGCTGGCGCTGTCGATGCCCGTCGCCCTCGTCGGGCTGGTGTCCATGGCGGCGTCCGCCGGTCCCGGGTCCCTGTGGGGGCTGGTCACCGGTACCGTCCTGCTCTCCCTCGGCGGCGGCCCGGCGATGACGCTGGGCAGCCAGCTGGCGCTGTCCGCCGCGCCGCGGGAGCGGACGGGGACGGCCTCGGCGGTGGTGGACGTGGCCTCGGGCATGGGGCAGACGCTGAGCCTGGCGCTGCTGGGCGGGCTGGGGCTCGCGGTGTACCGGGGCGTCCTGGAGGGTTCCGTGCCCGCCGGTGTCCCCTCGGACGCGGCCGAGACCGCCGGTGAGGGCGTCGGCGCCGCCGCGGCCGTCGCCGGTGACCTGGGCGGCGCGGTGGGGGCCGCGCTGCGCGGGGCCGCCGAGACGGCACTGGGCACCGCGCTCCAGACCGTCTCCGTGGTCGGCGCGGTGGCGCTGGCCTGCACGATCGTCGTGGTGTCGGTACGGCTGTGGCGGCACCGCCCCGACTGACCGCAGGACAGCAGGTGTGCACGCCGGAGCCCGTGCGCGGCCCCGGCGCGCACACGTGCCGGGGCCCGCGTCCAGTCGCACCGAACGGCCCCGTGCCGGGACCGACGTGCGGTCGGCCGGGGCGGACCGCTCACCGGATGTGACGGGCCTCCCGCGTCCCCTCGCCGGGTGTTATCCCCGCGCCGGGTCGGGTAGCGGGCCGGGACGGAGGACGACCCGGCCCGGCGCGGCCCTCGGCGGGAACGTCCGGCGCGGCGGGAGGACGGACCGGCCGCCCCCGCGCGTTCGGTCCCCACGCCGACGACCGCTACCGAACAAACTCCGGATACTCACCTAGAGTGATCAAGCCACTACCGCACGCACGGGGGACGAAGACGCCATGACACACGACCTTCCCGACGACCGCGGCAGCGACCCGGGTTCCTTCGACGAGTTCCTGGCGCGCTTCCTGGGGGCCCGGGGACCGGTCCGCCGCGTGGACCTGTCCAAGCTGATGAGCCCCGAGGCCCAGCAGGTGGCCGACGCCGCGGTGCGCCGCGCCCTGGAGGCCGGCAGCGCCGACGTCGACGCGGTCCACCTGCTGTGGGCCCTGCTGCGCTACCCGCCCACACGGGAGATGGTGCAGAACAGCGGCTCCGACGCCCAGCCGGTCATCGACGTGATCGACCAGGCGGTGTCGCAGACCCCGAGGTCGGTGCGCGGGTCCGCCCGGCTCACCCCCGTCGCCAAGCGCGCCCTCCTCGACGCCCTCCAGATCGCCCGCGCCACGGGCAGCTCCAGCATCACCCCCGAGCACCTGCTCTTCGCGCTGGCGGTCAACACCGACAGCGCCGTCGGCCAGCTCCTGCGCAGCTCGGGGATCACCCCGCAGTCGCTCCAGAAGGCCGCCGGGGCGCCTCCCGCCGCCGACCACGGCGAGGGCGAGCCCTCCGCCACCCCGACCCTGGACGAGTACGGCACCGACATGACCGGGCTGGCCCGCGAGGGCCGCCTGGACCCGGTGGTCGGCCGCGACGACGAGGTCGAGCAGTGCATCGAGGTGCTCGCCCGGCGGCGCAAGAACAACCCGGTGCTCATCGGCGACCCGGGCGTGGGCAAGACCGCGATCGTGGAGGGCATCGCCCAGCGCATCTTCGACGAGGACGTCCCCGAGACCCTGCTCGGACGCCGCCTGGTCCAGCTCGACCTGGCCGGGGTGGTGGCGGGCACGCGCTACCGGGGCGACTTCGAGGAGCGCCTGAACGCCATCGTGGACGAGATCCGCGCCCAGTCCGACCAGCTGCTCGTCTTCATCGACGAGATCCACACCATCGTCGGCGCCGGTGCCGCCGAGGGGTCCATGAACGCCGGGAACATGCTCAAGCCCGCGCTGGCCCGCGGCGAACTGCACATCATCGGCGCGACGACCGTAGACGAGTACCGCAAGAACATCGAGAAGGACGCGGCCCTGGAGCGCCGCTTCCAGCCGATCCAGGTGCCCGAGCCGTCGGTGGAGGACACCGTCGAGATCCTGCGCGGGCTGCGCGACCGCTACGAGGCCCACCACCAGGTGCGGTTCGCCGACGAGAGCCTGGTGGCGGCGGCCGAGCTGTCGGACCGCTACGTCACCGACCGCTTCCTGCCCGACAAGGCCATCGACCTCATCGACCAGGCGGGCGCGCGGGTGCGCCTGCGCCTGAAGTCCTCCAGCTCCGGGCTGCGCGAGCTGGAGGGCAGGCTCAAGAACCTGGAGGAGGCGAAGGAGAAGGCGGTCCAGCAGGAGGACTACGAGCGCGCCTCGGCGCTGCGCGACGAGATCGCCGCCGCCAGGAGCTCGATCCACCAGGCGCGCGGAACCGGTTCGTCGGTCCCCGAGGTGACCAGCGCCGACATCGCCGAGGTGGTCTCCCGCAGCACCGGCATCCCGGTCTCCCAGCTGACCCAGGAGGAGCGGGACCGGCTGGTCAACCTGGAGGAGGTGCTGCACGAGCGGGTGATCGGCCAGGACGAGGCGGTCACGGCCGTCTCGGAGGCGATCCGCCGCTCGCGGGCCGGTCTGGGCGACCCCGACCGGCCGGTGGGCAGCTTCCTGTTCCTGGGCCCGACCGGTGTGGGCAAGACCGAGCTGGCGCGGGCGCTGGCCGAGGCCCTGTTCGGGTCGGAGGACTCCATGGTCCGCATCGACATGAGCGAGTTCCAGGAAAGGCACACCGCCAGCCGCCTGACCGGGGCGCCCCCGGGGTTCGTGGGCTACGAGGAGGCGGGCCAGCTCACCGAGGCGGTGCGCCGCCACCCGTACTCGGTGCTGCTGCTGGACGAGGTGGAGAAGGCCCACCCGGACGTGTTCAACCTGCTGCTCCAGCTGCTGGACGACGGCCGCCTGACCGACGGGCAGGGGCGGACCGTGGACTTTCGCAACACGGTGGTCATCATGACCAGCAACCTGGGGTCGGAGGCGATCACCGGCGGCGCGCCGATGGGCTTCACCGCCGACGGCCAGATGGACCCCGACACCGAGCAGCGGGTGATGCGGCGGCTGCGCGAGGAGTTCCGCCCCGAGTTCATCAACCGCATCGACGAGGTCATCGTCTTCAAGCAGCTCGGCGAGGAGCAGCTGGGCCGGATCACCCGGCTGCTGCTGGAGCGCACCGAGGAGCGGCTCAAGGCGCAGGACATCACCGTGCGGTTCACCGACGAGGCGGTGGGGTGGCTGTCCGAGCGCGGCTACCAGCCCGCCTACGGCGCCCGGCCGCTGGCGCGCACCATCCAGCGCAACGTCGGCAACAGGCTCTCGCGCATGGTGCTGGACCAGCAGCTCGTGGCGGGCGACCACGTCCTGGTGGACGTGGACGAGCAGGGTGAGCTGCGCATCTCCACCGTGCAGTCGTACTGAGGGACGGACCGCCGCGCCCGGCGGGGCAGGACGGAGCGGGCTCCGCGAAACCGGACGACGACCCCGGGGAGCGGATCCGCCCGCGACCGGGTTCCGGTGAGGGCTTCCCCCGGAGACGACGGGGTGCCGCCCGCGCTCGGCGTGGGCGGCACCCCGTGTCCTCCGTGAATGGGCCGGGCCCCCGGTGCCGGGACCGCGGCCCCGACCGTGGGCGGGTGGCCGCGGCCCCGGCCGGGCTGGTAGGGCCTCCGCTTCAGGGCCCGGGCCCGACCGCCTGGCCCGGGTCGGTCAGCAGGCGCCGAGGTCCCGCCAGACGCCCCACTCACCCGTGGTCCCGGGCTCCTCCCCCCGTGTCCACCACTGGGCCCGGTACAGGCGCCCGCCGTGGCTGACCTGGTCGCCGCCGGTGTACACCTCTCCCGAGGACCAGGCCGGGGTCTCGCACGCGTCCGGGTCGGTGGGATCGGTGGGGTCGGTCGGGACGACCCCGCTCTCGCGGATGCGGTCGCGGATCCACTCCCCCGCGGGCTTGAGCGACTCGGTTCCGGTCCAGGGGCCGTCGGCGGCGCAGGTGCCCGTCTCGAACACCGCGCCGGAGCGGAAGTCGTCGGAGAAGTTCCAGTTCACCCAGCTGATCTGCTCCTCGGCCAGGAGGTCGAGGTAGGCCTGGGCCGATGCGAAGTCGTTGGGCCCGTCGCCGGTGGCCTCCTGGGTGCCGAACTCGGTGACGAACAGCGGCAGGTCCCGCGCCGCGGCCCGCAGGCCCTCCCGGTGGAAGTCGCCGTGCGTGGCGGCGTAGAAGTGGAAGACGTACATGATGTTGTCGGCGTCCACCGGGTCGGCGGTGATCTCGGTGTGGTCGGAGCCCTCGGACAGGCCGAGGGAGGACCAGCCGCGGGTGCCGACGAGCACGACGGCCTCGGGGTCCTCGGCGCGCACGACCGGGATGATCTCCTCCGCGTAGCCGCGGATCGCGTCCCAGGAGACCCCGTGGGGCTCGTTGGCGATCTCGTACAGGACGTTGTCCTTGCCGGCGTGGACGGAGGCGATCTCGGAGAAGAAGGTGCGCGCCATGTCGGTGTTGTGGTTCGGGTCGCCGGGCGTGAGCATGTGCCAGTCGACGATGACGTACATGCCGCGTGCGGTGCCCTCCTCGATCAGTTCGTGGACCCGGTCGGTGAAGCCGCGCGGGTCGGTCTCGTAGCCGCCCTCCTGGATGTACATGGACACGCGCAGGACGTCGGCGTTCCAGTCGTGGGCGAGCGCGTCCAGGGAGCCGTCGGTGAGGCAGTCGCTGTACCACTGCAGGCCGTGGGAGCTCATCCCGGTGAGCTGGACAGTCTCTCCGCTCTCGTCGCAGAGTTTGAGGCCGCAGACCCGCAGCTGGCCGTGGGTCTCGACGGGGCTGGCGGCGGCCCGGACCGGCGCCTCGGCCGCCGAGGAGGCGGGGGCGGCCGCGGCCGTGCCCTGCGCGGCGACGAGCGCGAGGGGTGCGAGCAGGAGCGCGCCGGCGAGGGCGGCGCGGACGGGGGCGGGACGCCGTCGGGCGGGGGCGGGGGGTTGCGCCACTGTGGTTCCTCCAGCAGGTGGCGGCCCGGTGCCGCCCGGGCGGGCGGTCCGAACCGGAAGGAGTCTTTCCCGTGCAACCTAGGCCGATCGTCACGCACGGGACAATCCCCCTGACGCGACGGATTCACTTTCGTGCACGCCCGCGCCGGGCGTCCGGTCGGCGCTCCCCCCGCTCAGCGGCCCCGTCCGGCGACACGCGGGCCGGACGGAGCCTCCCCGCGCACGGCGGACCGCGGGGCGCGCGGGTCACCAGCGGTGCGCGCCCCGCGGTCCCACCCGCGCGAAGGTCCGGCGGGTGTCTCAGGCGGGTTCGGGCTGGGGCTCCGGTCCCGGCGGTTCGGGGAGCGGTCCCGGGCCGGGCGGTTCCGGCTCGGGCACGGGCTCGGGCGGGGAGGGAGGCGGCATCGGGGTCGGAGGGAACGGATCCGGCGGCATCGGCCCCGGTTCGCGCAGGGTGCCGTCACGGGTACGGGTGTGCATCTGTCCTCCTCACGGGCGCGGCCCGCGGACTCTGCCGCCCGCGCGCCGCACCGCTCGTCAGGCCCCGGCCCGCAGCCGGGGCAGAACCTCCTCCGCGTAGAACGCGAAGAAGCCGTCCTGGTCGTCGCCCACCTGGCAGACGTAGACCTCGTCCACACCGGCCTCCAGGTACGGGCGGATCGCCGCCACGTGCACCTCCGGGTCGGGTCCGCAGGCGATCTCCTCCGCCACCATGTCCTCCGTGACCAGCCCCTGGGTGAGCTGTTCGAAGTGTCGGGGCAGCGGCAGCAGTTGGGGCGCCTCCCCCGCCAGCGCCTCGTTGGGCCAGCGCTCGTGCGCCACCCGCCGGGCCTCGGCCTCGCTCGGCGCCCAGCAGACCTTGAGCCCGCCCTGGACGGGTTTGCCGTCGCCGCCCCAGGCGCGGAAGTTCTCGACCGTCTCGTCGCTGGGTGCCACCTGGATCAGGCCGTCGGCCTCCCTGGCCGCCAGCCCCGTGGCCTTGGGGCCGAACGCCGACATGTAGATCCCCGGCGGCTCCTCCGGCAGCGTGTACAGGCGCGCGGTGTCCACCTCGTAGTGGCGGCCCCGGTGGGTGACGAGCTTGCCGGTCCACAGCTTGCGCATCACCTCCATGGCCTCCTCCAGCATCTCCAGGCGCCGGGCCGCGGGCGGCCAGGGCTGGCCGAGGATGTGCTCGTTGAGCGCCTCGCCGGTGCCCACGCCCAGGGTGAACCCGCCCCGGACCATCGACGCGGCGGTCGCCGCGGCCTGCGCGACCACCGCCGGGTGCACACGCGTGGTGGGGCAGGTCACCGCCGTGGTGACCGGCAGGGACGTCACCTGCCCGATGGCGCCGACCACCGACCACACGAAGGGGCTCTGCCCCTGCGCGTCCAGCCAGGGGTGGTAGTGGTCGGAGATCCACAGGGAGTCGAACCCGGCCTCCTCTGCGGCCCGCGCCTGGCGGACCAGTTCCCGGGGCCCGTGCTCCTCGCTGGCGAGAAAGTATCCGAAACGCGTCACGTCGTGCTCCCCCGATTCGCGGTCGCCGGTCGCCGTTCACCGCGGCGGCCTCCGGTCAGCGGCCGGGCCCGCCCGGTCCCGGCCCGGACCCTTCCGGTCCGTCGGCGTCCGGCCCCCGGTCCCCGGAGGTGCCGCCGCCCTCGTCGTCCCTCTGGTTGAGGCGCCTGCTCGCGCGCTCGTTGAGCGCCGTGGGCAGCTTCAGCACCCGGTTGACCACGGTGTCGTCCGCCTCGCGCCCGGGCCTGCGCTCCACGGATCCGCCCGGATCCGGCAGGACCCGGTCCATGACGCGCATGGCGCCCTGGACGAAGGAGGGGCACAGCCCCCGCGCGACGATGGCCGCCCGGGCCAGTGGCGTGAGCACCAGGTAGCTGCGCCCCCGCGCGGCCGCCTCCACGATCCGGCGCGCCGCGCGCTCCCCGCTCACCGAGACCAGGGGCAGCCCGGCGCCCAGGGAGAACCAGGTGTACTCGTGTTCGGGGTCTCCGGAGAAGACGGCGGCCTTGTGGGAACCGGTGCGCATCAGCCCCGGGACCACCGTGGTGGTCCGCACGCCACGGCGGGCGACCTCGGCTCCCAGTCCCTCGGAGAGGCCGACCTCGGCGAACTTGGCGCAGGAGTAGGGCAGCAGGTGCGGCACGCTCAGGTGGCCGCCGATGGAGGTGATGGTGACCAGGGAGCCGCGGGTGCGCTCCAGCGGGCCGATGGCGGCCCGGGAGATGCGCAGCGGCGCCCAGAACATGGTCTCCATGGCGTCGCGGAAGTGGCTCTCCGAGAGCGTCTCCTGCGGCCCCACCTGGATGATGCCCGCGTTGTTGACGACGAAGTCCAGGTGGCCGAAGGCCGCGGTGGCCTCCTCGACCAGCTCCTGGGCGCACTCGGGGTCGCGGACGTCGCACCGGACGCCGCGCGCCCGCACGCCCCGCTGCTCCAGGTCGGCCACCGCACGGTCGAGTTCGTCCTGGTCGCGGGCGCAGATCACGACGGACGCGCCGCGCCGGCCGAACTCGCGGGCCAGCTGGAGTCCGAGCCCGCGGGAGCCGCCGGTGATGAGCGCGACCCTGCCGTCCAGCAGGGCGGGCCGTCGCGGACCGGCCAGCGCCGCGGCTCCCAGGCCCAGGGCGGCACCCGCCACCATCCAGGGGACCGTCCCGCCGCGTCGGCGGCGCCGCCGCGGTTCGGGTTCGTCCCACCGGTCACGCCTGTCCCGGATTCGGGACGCCGCCCAGCCCGCACCGGCCAGGACCAGGGGCGCCCTGCCGCGGATCACCGGCCGCCCCGTCCGCCGTGGCCGCGGGCCGGGCCCGCGGTGAATGCCAGCGCCATGTCACTCCCTGTGCGTCGGAGAAGAGCGTTCCAGGGGGATGTGGGTGTACGGCTACCCGAGGCGGCGGAGCGAAAACGACCGGTGGCCGCGCTCCGGTCCGCGTCCCCGGGCCGGGTTCCCGTCAGCGGCGGCGGGGACCGCGGACACCGCCGCGAACACGGGAGCGGTGTTCCGCGCCCCCGTGTCCCGGCGGGGCCGGGGACCGCCTCACTGGCCGCCGGGCCGGTAGTCGCCCTTGGGCTTGGCGGGCTGGTTGGGGACGCCCTGCGGCGGCGGGCTGAACGCGGGAGCTGCGGTGTCCTCGCTCACCGGTGAGCCGCCGGCGGGCGGCCCCGGGCGCTCGGGCTGGAAGTCCTGCGAGCCCCCGGAGGGTTCGGCGCCCTGCTCCAGCTCCGTCAGGCGGTGCTCCAGGATCTCCAGGACGTTGATCCGGTTGGCGTGTTCGGACTCGTAGTGGATGAGCTGGCGCATCTGGTCGGCGTCGAGCGAGCGGACACGGTGCTGGAGCGTCCCCAGCGGAAGGCCCTCGTAGCCCTCGATCGGGGGCTGGGTCTCGTGATGCATCGACGTTCACTCCCTCTTCTGTCTGTACGGAACCGGGGTGACAGGCGTACGGGCTACCCGTGAGCCCCCGCACGAAACCGCAGGTGGCCGTGGCGGGGACGGGTTCCGGCCCCCCGGCGGCGGGACTCCTCGGCACGGGCGGGAGCGACGGGGCGGCCGTGGCCGGCACGGTTCCGGATGCCCCGAACCGCCGACGCGGGGGCGCTGTTGGTGCGCCTGTCCCGCGCGCTGTACTCTCCGCACGCCGGTCCGCCCGCCCGCGCGCGGGGACCCGGCGCACAGCCACACGAGGGAGAGATGCCATGACCTACGTCGCCGCCCCCGAGCGGTACGAGACGATG
Organism: Nocardiopsis dassonvillei subsp. dassonvillei DSM 43111; assembly: GCF_000092985.1. Classification (GTDB taxonomy): domain Bacteria; phylum Actinomycetota; class Actinomycetes; order Streptosporangiales; family Streptosporangiaceae; genus Nocardiopsis; species Nocardiopsis dassonvillei. The sequence continues at coordinate 1,673,153 of NC_014210.1, read as the reverse complement.
CCCTACCGGCGGTGCGGCCGCAGCGGCCTGCGGCTGCCCGCCCTGTCCCTGGGGCTGTGGCACAACTTCGGCCACGAGCGCGGTATCGAGGACCAGAGAGCCGTCCTGCTGCGCGCGTTCGACCTGGGCGTGACCCACTTCGACCTGGCCAACAACTACGGCCCCCCGCCCGGCTCCGCGGAGGAGAACTTCGGGCGGGTCATGACCCGGGACCTGCGCCGCTACCGCGACGAGATCGTGGTCTCGACAAAGGCCGGGTACCTGATGTGGCCCGGCCCCTACGGCGAGTGGGGCTCGCGCAAGTACCTGCTGTCCAGCCTGGACCAGAGCCTGGAGCGCATGGGCCTGGAGTACGTGGACGTGTTCTACCACCACCGGCCCGACCCCGACACCCCGCTGGAGGAGTCCATGGGCGCGCTGGACACGGCCGTGCGCCAGGGCAAGGCCCTGTACGCGGGCGTGTCCAACTACTCCCCCGAGCAGACGCGCGAGGCCGCGGCGATCCTGCGCGACCTGGGCACGCCGATGCTCATCCACCAGCCCTCCTACTCGATGTTCAACCGGTGGGTGGAGGACGGGCTGCTCGACGTGCTCGACGAGGTCGGCGCGGGCTCCATCGCCTACTCCCCGCTGGCACAGGGGCTGCTGACCGACCGCTACCTCCACGGTGTGCCGGAGGGTTCGCGGGCGGCCGGGAGCAGCCCCTTCCTGAACGCCGAGGGCATCACCGAGGAGGTGCTGGAGCGGGTGCGCGGGCTCGACGGGATCGCCCGGCGGCGCGGGCAGTCGCTGGCGCAGATGGCGCTGGCCTGGGTGCTGCGCGGCGGCCGGGTGACCTCGGCGGTGATCGGCGCGAGCAGCGTCGAGCAGCTGGAGGACAACGTGGCCGCGGTGGCCGACCTGGAGTTCGACGCCGGGGAGCTGGCCGAGATCGACCGGTACGCTCCCCGCGCGCGCTGAGCGGGTGGTCCGCCCGTTCCTGGCCAGGGCGGTGGACAGGTGCCCCCGCGCGCTGGGCGGGTGGCGGACCTGGCCGACATCGGCACCCGCCGCGAGGTGTACCCCCGCGCTGAGCGGGTGGGTCAGGACCTCGCACTCCACGAGGGCGCGCGGGGGTACGCCTCCGCGCGCTGACGTCCCTACCGCCCGGCTGTCCCCTTCCGCACCAACGTCCTCTGCCACCCCACCGGCCCCGCCGCGGACCCGCGACCGTCCGCGGCGGGGCCCGCGCGTGCGCGCCGCGCGCGTCGCGGCGCGACGACCAGCGCTTCCGCGGCGTGAGGCGCGACACGCCCGCGTTTGGAGCACCCGGCACGGGTTAGGCGCATGCGTATGCATCCCCGCTCCGAGGAGCCCAGAAGAGGAAGGCGGTGCAGGTAACCGTGAAGAACGTGTTCGTGGTCGGCCTGGACGAGCACAACCTGGAGATCCTGCGCAGGACCCCCACAGGTCAGCACTGCGAGTTCCACCAGCTGCTGAACCTGGACGAGCTCCAGGTCGGCGAGATCGACATCCAGGAACTCCTGGCCAAGGCGGAGAGGATCCTGGACGACTTCGACGGGAGCGTCGACGCGATCGTGGGCTACTGGGACTTCCCGGTGACCCTGTTCGTGCCCATCCTCTGCTCCCGCCGCGGCCTCCCCTCGTCCTCCCTGGAGTCCTTCGTCAAGTGTGAGCACAAGTACTGGAGCAGACTGGAGCAGCAGAAGGTCATCGACGAGTACCCGGCCTTCGGCCTGGTCGAGCTGTCCGAGGAGAACCCCGCGCCCCCCGAGAGCCCGGCCTACCCGATGTGGCTCAAGCCGGTGAAGTCGGCCTCCTCCGAGCTGGCCTACAAGGTCGGCGACGACGAGGCCTTCCAGCAGGCGGTGTCCCTCCTCCGCGACGGGGTCGACCGCATCGGCCGCCCCTTCGAGCAGATCCTGGAGATGGTGGACCTGCCTCCCGAGATCTCCTCCGTTGGCGGGCGCACGGCCCTCGCCGAGGCCGCGATGCAGGGCGTGCAGGCGGCCGTCGAGGGCTACGTGTACAAGGGCGAGGTCGTGGTCTACGGCGCCCTGGACTCGGTCGACTACCCGGGCAGCTCGGTGTTCCTGCGCCACCAGTACCCCTCCGGCCTCCCCGAGAACGTGTGCCGCTGGATGTCCGAGGTCGCCACCAAGGTCATCGAGCGGGTGGGGATGGACAACTCCACGTTCAGCGTCGAGTTCTTCTACGACCCCGTGGAGGAGAAGCTGGGCCTGCTGGAGGTGAACACGCGCCACTCCCAGTCCCACGCCGAACTCTTCGAGCTGGTGGACGGGGTCGCCAACCACGAGCGCATGCTGCGGCTGGGCTTCGGGCAGGACCCCGCCCTGGACGAGGACGCCCGGGGCGAGTACCGGGTGGCCGCGGAGTGGTACCACCGCCGCTTCGAGGACGGCGTCGCCGCGCGCGTGCCCACCCCCGAGGAGGTGTCCGCGCTGGAGGAGTCCCTGCCCGGCGTGACGATCGAGATCGTGCCCAAGCAGGGGCAGCGGCTCTCGGACATGACCGCCCAGGACAGCTACAGCTTCGAACTCGCCAAGATCACCATCGGCGCCGAGGACGAGACCGCGATGCGCGCCAAGTACGAGCGTTGCGTCGACGAGCTGGTCTTCGAGTTCGAGGACGAGCACGGGACGAAGGACAAGCTGGCCGAACACTAGGAGGGTCCCCGGTCCATGCACGTGGTCAACAACCTGCCCAACGCCGTCCAGGAGGACGAGCACCTGTGGATACCGATGTCGGACGGTGTGCACCTGGCCGCCAGGGTGTGGCGGGCGACCTCCTCCGACGTGTCCCCCGTCCCGGCGGTCCTGGAGTACCTCCCCTACCGCAGGCGCGACCTGACGTCGGTGCGCGACTCCATGCACCACCCCTACATCGCCGGGCACGGCTACGCCTGCGTCCGCGTGGACCTGCGGGGTACCGGTGACTCGGAGGGCGTGCTCACCGACGAGTACCTGGAGCGCGAGCAGCTGGACGCCGAGGAGGTGCTGGCCTGGCTGGCCGAGCAGCCCTGGTGCAACGGGAAGACCAGCATGATGGGGCTGTCCTGGGGAGGGTTCGCCGCGCTCCAGGTGGCGGCCCGCCAGCCCCCGAGCCTGGGCGCGATCGTCATCAGCTCCTTCACCGACGACCGGTACGGCGACGACTTCCACTACATGGGCGGTTGTCTGCTGTCGGACAACCTCGCCGAGGCGGGGACGATGTTCTCCGCGGGCACCTGCCCGCCGGACCCGGTGACCGTCGGCGACGACTGGCGGCGGATGTGGCACGAGCGGCTGGAGGCCACCGAACCGTGGGTCCTGGAGTGGCTGCGCCACCAGCGGCGCGACGACTACTGGCGGCACGCGTCGGTGAGCGAGGACTACTCGAAGGTGCGCTGCCCGGTGCTGGCCTCCAGCGGGTGGGCGGACGGCTACTCCAACGCCGTCTTCCGGCTGCTGGAGAACCTGGAGGCGCCCAGGCGGGGGCTGATCGGCCCGTGGTCGCACCGCTACCCGCACATGGGCAGCCCCGGCCCGGCGATCGGCTACCTCCAGGAGGTCGTGCGCTGGCTGGACCGCTGGCTCAAGGACAGGGAGAACGGTGTCGACGAGGGCCCGTCCCTGTGGGCGTGGATGCAGGACAGCGTGCTCCCCTCCACCGCCTACACCGAGCGCCCCGGCCGGTGGGTGCGCGAGGACGTGTGGCCCTCGCCGAGCGTGGAGTACCGCGGCTACCCGCTGGCCAGGTACCGGATCGGCCGCCCCGGAGAGGAGGTGCACTCGGAGTCGCTGACCGTGCGGTCGCCGCTGACCGTGGGCCAGTTCGCGGGCAAGTGGGCCTCCTACAACGCCCCGCCGGACCTGCCCTACGACCAGCGCGAGGAGGACGGCGGTTCCCTGGTCTTCGACAGCGACGTGCTGTCGGAGGACGTGGAGATCCTGGGCGCCGCCGAGGTGGAGCTGGACGTGTCGGTCACCGAGCCGGTGGCCATGGTCGCCGCGCGGCTGGTGGACGTCGCGCCGGACGGCAGCGCCACGCGGGTGACCTACGGGCTGCTCAACCTCACCCACCGCGACGGCCACGAGCACCCCGAGAAGCTCGAACCCGGTGAGATCTACCGGGTGAAGGTCACGATGAACGGTGTCGCGCAGGCGTTCCCGGTGGGGCACCGCATCCGGCTGTCGCTGTCCACCTCCTACTGGCCGCTGGCCTGGCCGCCGCCCAAGCCCGCCCTGCTGACCGTGCACCCGGAGAACAGCAGGCTGCTGCTGCCGGTGCGTCCTCACTCCGAGGCGGACGAGCCGCACCCGGAGCCCTTCGGGGAGCCGGAGGCGGCGCCGGAGATCTCCACCACGCGCCGGGAGAAGCCGGAGCACAGCTGGACCGTCTACAGGGACCTGGTGGACACCCGGTCGGCCCTGGAGATCGTCAAGGACGGCGGCATCCTGCACTTCGACGACATCGACCTGGACGTCGGTCGGCGCGCCTACGAGTACTACGAGTCCGTGGCGGGCGACTTCACGTCCGCGCGCGGTGAGTCGACGTGGACGATGCGCTTCGCGCGGGACGGGTGGCGGACCCGGACCGAGACCCACACGTCGCTGGAGTGCACCGAGACCGAGTTCCGGGTGTACGCGACTCTGGACGCGTTCGAGAACGACGAGCGGGTCTTCTCCCGGCAGTGGACCGAGACGCTGCCCCGGGACCACCTGTGATCCGCTGCCGGTGACCCGCGGCCGTTCGCGGCCGGGGAACGGCGGGCGCCCCGGTCCTCACCGGACCGGGGCGCCCGCGTGTGCGCGGGGACGCTCCGGTCCCGCGGAGGCGGGGCGCACGTGCGCGAAAGACACCCCGGCCCCATCGAGGCGGGGAGCGCCGGACCGCGGCTTCGAGGGGTTCGGGCACCTCGCGAGCCCCGGCCCGTCGGGGCGGGGAGGGGCACGAAACCCCCGGCGGGCGACCGCGAGGCCCCGGATCCGAAGCGGCCGGGTGCGCGAAGGCCGTGTGCGCGGAGGCCGGGCGGCGCACGGTGACCCCGCAAGTCGCAGAAGTCCCGTGCGTCCCTGTTCGGACACGCCCGGACCGGGGCAGGGGACGGAGTAGAAACCTGGAACCGGCACGTGAGCGGTCAAGGCCGGGAGAACCGGGTCCGGCAGGCCCGCACCTCACCCGGCCTGGGAACAAGGGAACCAGCTCACCGGCACTCATGAGGGCCGTGGGATCTACGGGAGCCGTGAGAGCTGCGAGAACCCGGTGCGGGGGCCAGGACCGGCAGCCGTAGGGACCCAAGGCCGACAACAGCAATCCACCGCAGCGAACCGATCGAGGGGACGGTCTCGATGCCCACAGAACACCAGGAGGCACACCGGCGCCGGGGAGCGCATCCGCCACAGGACGCGGGCTCCCGAACGGAGACGGAACTCCGGCGGGGGGCGCGCCGCCCCACCGCCGCGGAGGCGGCGCGCGTGCTGTCCTCGGTTCTGCTGCCCAACCTGGCGCGGGGCGTGATCGTACGCCGCCCGCTGATGACGGGCCTGGTCGCCGGCCTGGACGCCGACCGCAGGGCGGTCTCCCTCCTGCGCGGCCTGCGCGAACGCCACGGCGACGACCCCCTGCCGCTGCGCCTGGCGGGACGGCGGCTCGCCCTGGTCCTGTCCCCGGAGGACGTGGGCCGGCTCTTGCGGGAGACGCCCGAACCCTTCTCCCCCGGCGGCATGGAGAAGCGCGGTGCGCTCTCCCACTTCCAGCCGCACGGAGTGCTGATCTCCGACCACGACGCACGGCCCGGGCGCCGCGCGGCCAACGTCGCCGCCCTGGTGCCGGGCCAGACGATCCACCCCGACGGGGACGTCGTCGCCGGACAGGCGGACGACGAGGCGCTGGCGCTCAGACTGGCACTGCGGAGCGGGGAGGTCCTGGACTGGCGCAGGTTCGCCGACTCCTTCCACGCCATGGCCCGGCGCGTGGTCTTCGGCTCGTTCGCCGCGCAGGACCGCCGCACGACCGAACTCCTGCACACTCTGCGCTCGCGCGCGAACTGGGCCTACGCGGCCCCGGCCGACCACGCGGCGAGGGAGGAGTTCCTCGGGCGGGTGCGCGCCAACATCGAACGCGCCGAACCGGGCAGCCTCGCCGCCCGCCTGGTCGCGGGGTCGGCCGCCGCGAAGTCGGCCGCCGGGTGCCCCCACGGCGGGGACGGCCAGGGCGCGGACGTACACCCGGAGGACCAGGTGGCGCACTGGCTGTTCGCCTTCGACGCGGCCGCCGTCGCCGCGTTCCGCTCCCTGGCGCTGCTGACCTCGCTCAGCCCCGGCGCCCACGCGGCCCGCGAGGAGGCGGACGGCCGCGAGGGGCTCGACCTGCCGCTGCTGCGGGCGACGGTGCGCGAGTCGGTGCGGCTGTGGCCGACCACGCTCATGGTGATCCGGGAGAGCACGCGGGAGACGGCCTGGCGGGAGGAGGTGTTCGAGGCGGGAACGGCCTTCCTGGTCGTGAGTTCCTACTTCCACCGGGACTCCTCCCGGCTTCCGTACGCGGACGCGTTCGAGCCGGAGGTCTGGCTCGACGGGCGCGCCGAGGCGGAGCCGGGGATCGTGCCCTTCAGCTACGGCCCCGCCGGGTGCGCGGCGCGCGACCTGGTTCCGCTGACGGTGTCGCTGTTCCTGCGCGCCCTGCTCCGGGGCCGGAACCTGACCCGCGTGGACGCGGGCGGGCCGCTGCCCGCGTCGGGGCTCCCCGCCTCGCTGAACCACTTCGCGCTGCGGTTCTCGCTGTGAAAGCCCCTGTCCGGGCCCGCCCCGGGTCCGGACCGGAAACGTTCGAGGAGGAGTCATGAGCGTCGTCGAACAGATGCTGGACACCCGCTCCGACCGCCGGGGCGACGGGATCGAGGAGAGGGTGCGGGCCTGCATCGAGGCCTGCGGCGCGTGCGCACAGGCGTGCGTGCTGTGCGCGGACTCCTGCCTGGGCGAACGGGCGGTGGCCGAACTGGTCGCGTGCGTGCGCCTGGACCTGGACTGCGCCGACGTGTGCGAGTCCACCCAGCGGGTGCTCTCGCGCCGGACCGGGGAGGACGACACCCTCGTCCGGACACTGGTCAAGGCGTGCGCGGAGGCCTGCCGCCTGTGCGGCGAGGAGTGCGACCGCCACGCCGCCCGGCACGAGCACTGCTGGGTGTGCGCCGAGGCGTGCCGCCGCTGCGAGTGCGCGTGCCGTGAGCTTCTCGCGGCCCTGTGAGGACCGCGCCCCCACCCGAAGGAGGAAGGCGATGGAGTGGGCGACACCCGGCGCGCTGTTCGGGATCCTGATGGCCCTCGTCATCCCGATCGGGGTGATCTTCCTGGTGCTGTGGATCATCCGCCGGGACACGATCCGCAAGCAGGAGGCCGTGCGCTCGCCGGACTACTGGAAGGAGCGGCCCGAGGGCAGGCGGTACCCGACCGGCTGGGACAGGGACAGCATGCCGGGGCTCGGGACCGCCCGGCCCGGGGAGGGGACCGCGGGGACCTCGTCCGGCGAGGACTGGAAGCCGCCGCCCGAGGGCGGGGACCCGCCCGACCGGGGGGCCGCGCCTCCGGACGACGACTGGCGACCGCCGCCCGCGGGGCGGTGACCCGGGCTCCGCGGCGGCTGGGCGTGTGGTCCCGGACCCGGTCGGCGAAGCCCTGGGCCGAGGCCGCGACCGGCGGCCGGGCTCAGACCCGGTCGGCCGGGAAGCCGCCGGTGGCGACCGGACCCCACCGCTTCGGGGTGACGCGGACGAGGGACTTGCCCTGACGGCGCATGGCCTCGCGGTACTCGTCCCAGTCCGGGTGCTCGCCGGAGATCACCCGGAAGTACTCGACCAGGGGCTCGACCGCGTCCTCCCCGTCGATGACCTCGGCCTCCCCGTCGACCTGGACCCAGGCGCCGTCGAAGTCGTCGGACAGGACCACGACGCTGACCCGGGGGTCGCGCCGGGCGTTGCGGGTCTTGGCGCGCTCGGGGTAGGTGGAGACCACGATCCGGCCCTGGGTGTCGACGCCGCAGGTCACCGGGGAGGCCTGGGGCCCGCCGTCCGCGCGGCGAGTGATGAGGAGCGCGTGGTGGCGGGGGCGCACGAACTCCAGCAGGCCGTCGAGGTCGACACGGGTGTTGGTGGCGATCGAAGGGCTCATCTTCTCGCTTTCGCTGTTCGCGGGTCCGCGCGCGCCTCGCGCGGACCGGGACAGCGTATCCGCCTGTGGGCGGGGCCGGGCGGGGCCGACGCGCGGTCCCGGGCGGGGCCTCGGTTCAGTCGCGGCCGGAGTCGGAGCGGTCCCGGTCGGACGGGGTGTGGAGTGCCAGGAGCTCCCTGCTGCGCCGCCTGCGCAGGAGCCACACCGGGAGCATGAGGCACGGGGTCAGGACACAGGCGAGGGTGACCGTCCCCAGCAGGGCGCGCGGAAAGTCCAGTGCCTCATCGGAGGGCAGTGCGAGGGCGCCCAGGGCGCAGGCGGCCGCGACGAGGGCCGCCACCGCCACCGGGATCCTCACGGAGGGGGCGTCGAGCACCTGCTCGGCCTGGAGGGCGGCCACACGGTTGGTTTCGGGGTCGGCGCCGGGTCGGCCGAGGATCAGCCGGTCCGTGGCGGCACGCAGGGTTTCCGGGGAGACGGCGGCCTGCACCGCCGGGTCCTGGGACACCCGCGGACGCGGCGGAGTGACGAACAGGGCCATGAACGAGCTGAAGACCACTCCGGCGACGATGCCGTACAGGAGCGAGGTCCACGGGTCGGACCCGAGCAGCAGGAACTGGGCGAAGCCCATGACGCAGCCGAGGGAAAGGCCCTGGTGGAGACCGTAGAAGACCTTCCTGCTGCGTTCGCTCCGGTTGGCACGGAGGCGGAGACGGGTGAGGGGGTCCCGAGGCCCGGGAGCGGCGTGCGCGGAGGGGTCGCTCATGCGGGGAGCCTATCCGTCTGCCGCGCGGACAGGCCGGTCCCGGAGCCGCCGTCGGTCGGTGCGGCCCCGGGACCGCGGCCGGTTCACTCCGTGCCGAAGTCCTCGCGGCTGAGGTCCTGCTCCTCCATCCTGTCCTGGAGCTCGGCCTCCAGTTCTCCTCGGGTGTCCGGCTCGCGGGCGTCGTCGCTGTGGTCGGCGTCGACGACCTGGTCGGTGTCCGTGGTCTTGGGCCTGGACTCCTCCGGAACGCTCATGTCCGGTTCTCCTCCCTGTCGGGTGACTGGCCCGCCCCTACCCGAGGTCGCCGGAGACCACACGCGCACCTCACGCATCAGGAGTCACATGGATCTCACTCCGCGGTCGCCGGCTTGACGAGCGGCGCGTCCCGCACGAGCATCCGGAACCCGACGCCGTAGTACAGCCCGCGCGCCTCGGGGTGTCCCGGCGCGCCCAGGCAGGCGACCGTCGCGTGCGTGGCCCCGGCCGCCCTCGCCAGGCGCATTCCGTGCAGCAGCATCGCCCTGCCCAGCCCCCGGCGCCGGTAGTCCGGATGGGTGCCGACCGGCTCGAACTCGACGGTTCCGTTGGCCTCGTCGAGCCACATGATCGTCGAGGACGCCATCGTCCCGTCCGGCGCCTCCACCAGGACGTGCAGGTCGCCGCGGTAACCCGCCGTCCGCCGGACGCCCCGGTAGGCCTCGGCCGTGTACGCCGAGGGTGCCCAGGCGCCCAGATGTGCCCGGACCGCGGCCTCCGGCCCGGCCTCGTCGGCGGTGCGGAACCGGAACCCGGTCGGCAGCACCGGCTGTTCCACGTCGGTGAGGTCGCGCTCGTTGAGCTGGGTCCAGGTCCCGTCGTCGCCGAGCGATTCGGGGTCGGTCCCGTAGCCGTGCGCCGCCCACCGTTCCAGGGCGAACCCGTCGGCGGCGCTGGGCAGCACCGTGCGTTCGAGGCCCGCCGCCGTGGCGTCGTACCAGGCGATCACCTCGTCGACCAGCCCGGCGTGGTCGGGGTGGACCTGGTGCATCAGGTAGGCGCCGGTGACGTCCCTGACCGAGCCGTCGCTCAGCCTCACCCGGCGCGGAAGGCGGAGCCAGCCCCACGCGACCAGTTCCCCGCCGGAGAACCACAGCCGACGCGGCCAGGTCGCGCCGTCGCTGGCGTGCCCCCGGCCCCAGTTCCAGGCCAGCTCGCCGAACGAGGCGTCGCTGTTCACCAGGTCGGGGCGGATCGCGGTGACGCGCTGCGCCAGCCCCTGCATGAGCCGCACGTCCGCGGCGGTCACAAGTTCGGAACCCGTCATGGTGCGCCACTGTGTCAGGTCGCCCCGAAGCCGTCGAGCGGTTTTCCGGGGACGACGAACGCGGAAGTCAGTGGGGATCGGGCCCCATCCCCGCGTGCGCGGGGAGCACCGCTTCCACTTCCCCCGCCCGGCCCCACCCACGGGACCATCCCCGCGTGCGCGGGGAGCACTTGGAGAGCGACCAGTCGTCGCCGTCGGCGCCGGGACCATCCCCGCGTGCGCGGGGAGCACGATGGCGTGCAGGAAGGGTCGGCCACCGGTGAGGGACCATCCCCGCGTGCGCGGGGAGCACGTCGGCGCGAGCCAGGGTTTCGGGCTGGAGCGGGGACCATCCCCGCGTGCGCGGGGAGCACGACGATGCCGCCGCCGCGGATCACGTTCTGGTGGGACCATCCCCGCGTGCGCGGGGAGCACGAGTAGTTCTTGCTGCCGGGGCAGGACGTGGAGGGACCATCCCCGCGTGCGCGGGGAGCACAGTCAATGACCTGCGAACTTACCAGCGGCAAGCAGCCGAATTTCCAACTTCTTCAGAAACAGACACACGCACCACAGGCCCCAAGAGAACCAAAAACTCACCAACCACCAAAACGCTGTAGCTCCAGAAGACCCAACCTACAGACCGCTATCCCCCTCTGCCGGGGAACCACCGCACACCACCACTCTCCTTTCGCCCAGCCCGTGTTCGCCACGCACCCCTCCCCCGGCTCTGGAAGCGGCGCGGGTCCATGCCCCGACCCGAGGCTCCGGCGGTAGCGACCGGGAACGCTGGGTAGCTGGTGTAGGCGCTGTCCGTCGCACGGGGGCCGACGGCGTCTGGACCTGATCGGGAGGGGCAGAGGATGCAGCACAGGAGCGTGTGGACGGTCGTGGAGAACCGACCGGAGTTTCCCCGTCTGAGCCAGGACGTGGAGGTCGACGTCGCGGTGGTGGGAGGCGGCATCGTCGGGCTGACCACCGCGCTGCTGGCGCGGCGGGCCGGTGCGGGCAGCGTCGCGGTGCTGGAGGCGGGGCGCCTGGGCCAGGGCACGACGGGGCACACCACCGGCAAGGTCACCTCCCAGCACGGGCTGGTCTACGCGGGGCTGATCGACCGGTACGGCCAGGACCTGGCCCGCGTGTACGCCGACGCCAACCAGGCCGGGGTGGAACTGGTCGCCGAACTCGCCGGTGAGTACGGCATCGACTGCGACCTCACCCGCGCACCCGCCGTGGCCTACACCCGCGACCCCGCGCAGCGCCGGACCCTGGAGGAGGAGGCGGCCGCGGCCCAGCGCCTGCGCCTTCCGGCGTCGCTGGTGGAGACGACCGACCTGCCCTTCGGGATCGAGGCGGCGGTACGGTTCGACCAGCAGCTGCACTTCCACTCGGGCCGCTACGTCGCCGGTCTGGCCGAGGCGCTGTCGGCGGCCGGCGGGCAGGTGTTCGAGCACACCCGCGTGCTGGAGGTGGAGGAGGAGCGGGACGGCACCGTGCGGGTGCGCACCGACGACGCGACGGTCCGCGCCAGCTCCGTGGTGGTGGCGACGCTGCTGCCGATCAACATGATCGGGGGGTACTTCGCCAGGACGCGCCCCTTCCGGTCCTTCGGGCTGGCGGCCCGGCTCCACGGTCCGGCACCCCAGGAGATGGCGATCTCCATCGACTCGCCCAGCAGGTCCACGCGGCCGTGGCCGGACCGCGGCCCCAACGGGCTGATCGTGGTGGGCGGCGGTCACGAGACCGGCACCGGGCAGGACACCCAGGCGTTGTGGGACGACCTGGAACAGTGGACCAGGTCCACCTTCGACGTGGACGCGGTGGAGTACCGCTGGTCGGGTCAGGACTACACCACGGCCGACCAGGTGCCCTACATCGGTCGTTCGTCGATGAACGACCGGATCCTGGTGGCGACGGGGTTCAACAAGTGGGGCCTGAGCAACGGCACCGCCGCCGCCGTCATCCTGAGCGACCTCCTCCAGGGCCGCGACAACCCCTGGCTGGCGATGTTCGACGCGACCCGCGTCGGTGACGCCAAGGCCGTGGGGCGGCTGATCAAGGACAACCTCAAGGTCGGCGCGGACATGGTCGGCGGACACCTGGGGCGGCTGTACCCCCACCACGCCCGCCACCTGGACCGGGGTCAGGGCGGCGTCGTCGAGGTCGACGGCGACTCCGTCGGCGCGTACCGCGACGAGCGGGGCGGGCTCCACGCCGTCAGCCTGAACTGCACCCACCTGGGCTGCCGACTGGCCTGGAACGCGGCGGAGACCAGCTGGGACTGCCCCTGCCACGGCTCCCGGTACGACACCGACGGCAGCGTGCTCAACGGTCCGGCGGTCAAGCCCCTGCCCACCGTCGACCTCGACGACGCCTGACGTCCATAGGGGCGTTCCGAACGCGCACGACTGGAGGGCTTCCCCGTCCACGACGGTCACGACGACGGGGAAGCCCCGCCCGGGCGGGCCCACCCCGGACCGGAACGGGCGCGGGCCGAAGCGCCCCGGGCGTCGGCGTCCCCGGCGACCGGTCCCCGCCCCGCCCGCGGCTCGGCGTGTACCGGAGCCCGGCCTGCCGACGGACGTTGTTCTATCCTGGATAGAATAAAAACTATCGTCCATAGAAGCTACCGCGTGCGAGGCCCCCGACCATGTCCGAGCCATCCCGACGCAACAGAGCCCCGGCCCTCCTGCTGGCCGGAAGCGCCTGTGCGCTGTTGCTGCTCACGGCCCTCTTCGTGAACGCCGAGGACTCCGGGGCCGCGGGCTCCCCCGGCGGGACCGCCGCCGACACGGTCAGCGAGGAGACACGGGCCGCGGGAGAGGAACTGGCCCGCCGGGACCCGGCCGACCCCCACGCGATGGGGACCGCCGACGCCCCGGTGGTGCTCATCGTCTACTCCGACTACCTCTGCCCGTTCTGCGCCGACTGGGTCCACCGGACCCAGCCCGAACTGGTCGAGGCCTACGTCGCCCCGGGGCTGGTCCGGATCGAATGGCGCGAGTTCCCTTACCTCGGAGAGGGCTCCCGCCTGCTCGCCCGGGGGGCGGTCGCCGCCGGGAACCAGGACCGCTTCTGGGAGTACCACGCCCGCGTCTACGCCGCCCCTGAGGACTTCACCGGCGACGCGGACGAGGTGCGCGCGAGCATGCGCGACGCCGCCGAGGAGATCGGCCTGGACACCGACGCCTTCGCCCGCGACCTGGACGCCGCCGAGGCCGGGGCGGCCGTGGAACGGGACTTCACCGAGGGACAGGACATGGGGATGAGCGGCGCACCGGCCTTCCTCGTCAACGGCGACCCCGTGCTGGGCGCCCAGCCCCTGGAGGCCTTCACCGACAGCATCGACGCGGCGCTGCGCGCGGCCGGGCGGTGACCATGACTCCCCTTCAGTCCCCCGGACGGCCCCTGCCCCGCCGGAACGCCCCCGGGCCGGGCCGTACGCGACGGGCACGCAACCCGGTGCGCACGGCCGCCGCGGCGTGCCTGCTGCTGGTGCTCACCGCCTGCGGCAGGCCCGGACTCGCCGCTCCCCGGGACGCACGGCCCCTGGACGAACCGCCCGTTCCCCCGGTGGCCGTGGACGCCGCGCGCGTCCCCGGCGTGCTCGGCGACCGTGGGCTGTGGACCTCCCCCTACTCCTCCGAGCCCAAGGCCACCGACGACGGTTTCGTCGGTCTGGTCGCCGACGACGGGGGCGGGGACCTGCGCTTCCTCGGGGTGGACGCCCGAGGGCGCACCCGCTGGTCGACGCCGCGCAACCCGAGCTGCACGGGGTTCACCACGACCCGCGGCGGCCGGGGCGGGGAGCTGGTCGTGCTCCTGGACAGCGACGCCGCGCCCGAACGCGGCCTGCTGGCCGCCACGGTCACCGCGGCGGCCTACGACCCCTCCACCGGGCGCAGGGTCTGGGGGCCGACCGAGGTACCGGGCACGTGGGTGGGCCCCGGCCTGGTCTTCGCACGGGTCTCGCACACGGTCATGAGCGAGGAGACCGGCCCCAGGGTCGCCCTGGCAGCGGACACCGGGGCGGTGGCGGCCGACGAGGAGGACGGTGACGCGGTGCTCCACGAGTACCAGGGAACCCTCCTGGTCCATCGAGACGGCGGACTCCGCGCGATCGACACCTCCTCGGGCGAACAGCTGTGGCGGGGTTCCGAACTCCCCGTCCCCGACTCCCTGGCCCGCGGGACGGGGGAGACCACCCTGACCTACGGCCACCGTCCCGCGAGCGACTCCGCCGGGCTCGTGACCCTGCGCTGGGAACGCGGCGGGGCGGCGGTGTACACCGTGCACGACGTACGCGACGGCCGTCCCCTGGCTGAACTGTCCTCGCGCGCCGAACCCGTCACGGTCGCGGACGGATCCGGGCGCGCGGCGGTCGCGGGCGTCTCCGCGGCGACGGGCGCGCCCGTGCTCCTGGGCCGCGGGGGACCATCCCGGGACGGGCTCTGGTCGGTGGAGGCCCGTCCCGGCGAACGCCCCGTGCGCGTCGTCGGCGGCCTGCTGTACACCGCCGCCGACGACGGGAACCGCGTCCTGTCCACGGCCGACGGGCGGACCCTGGAGGAGGGGACGTGGGAGATCCCCGTGGCGGGGCCGGAGCGCGGCCCGGTACTGGTGGAGGCGGGCGACGGCGACGGCTCCTACGTCGCCGTGGCCCGCTCCGGGCCCGAACGGGACTGAGAGGGGCACCACTATGCTGAACCCGATCCACGCGGCGAAAGGTGGGACACGGGCGTCATGATTCCTGGACTCGGACCGTTGGAGGCGGCGGTCATGGAGGTCCTGTGGGAGGCGTCCGAACCCCTGGCGGTGCGGCAGGTGCGCGAGCGCCTCACCGACCACGCGACCGCCTACACCACCATCTCCACCGTTCTGGAGAACCTCAGGCGCAAGGGGTGGGTCGACCGCGAACAGCTCGGCCGCGTGTGGTTCTACCGCCCCGTGCGGGACCGTTCGGCGCACGCCGCCGACGTGATGCACGAGGCGCTGACCGGCAGCCGTGACTCCGAGGCCACACTGCTGCGGTTCGTGGACGGCATGAGCCCCCAGGACGTGCGCGCCCTGCGCACCCTGCTCGACGGCCTCCCTCCCGAGGAGGAGGCGTGATCTGGCCGTTGGCCGCCGTCTGCGCGGTCGTCGCGCTCGGTGTCAGGGGGCCGGACCTCCTGCGCCGCGCCTCGCGCTCCTGCGGCCCCGGGCCGAGGACGATGCTGGCGCTGTGGACCCTGGCGACCGCGGTCTGGTCGGCCTCCTGTGCGGCTCTGGCAGCCGTGTTCGCCGCCGAACTCCTGGGGCCCTCGGTCAAGGCGGTCCTGGCCGCGTGCCTGAGCGTGTTGCAGGCCCTGGAGCGCGACAACGCCGGGTGGGGCGTGGGCGTCAGCGCCGCGCTGGTCCTGGCGGCGGCGCTGCGCCTGCTGTGGACGGGGGTGCGGCGCGGGAGGGCGGGCAGTTCCTGGAGGCGTTCCCACCACCGTGACCTGCTCTCCCGCGCGCGGCGCCGCCTCCTGCACGGTCAGCGGGTGTGGCTGGTCGACTCCGCCGAGAGCGGGGCCTACTGCGTGCCCGGCGCGCAGGGGGGCGTGGTCATCACCCGGGGTGCTCTGGAGGTGCTGAGCGGGCCCCAGGTACGCGCCGTCCTGGCCCACGAGAAGGCCCACCTGAGCCAACGCCACCACCTCGTGGTCGGGTGGGTGCGCCTGCTCGACTCCGCCTTCCCCCGGGTCCCCCTCTTCCGCGCGGCGGCGTCCGAGGTGCCCGTCCTCGTGGAGTGGGCCGCCGACGACCGGGCCGTGCGCGAGGTCGGCGTGCGCCCGCTGGTGCACGCCCTGGGAGCCCTGGCGGAGGCCGGTCGGAGCCGTTCCCCGCAGGTCCTGTCCATCGACGGCGCCCGCCCGGTCGACCGGGTCCGGCGCCAGGTCGCACCGCTCGCCGGATGCCGACGGTGGAGGACGCGTACGCGCACCGCGCTGGTCGCCGCCCTGGTCTCGGCTCCCCTGCTGATCACGGTCGCCTCGGCGCTGGCCGGGGTCCTCCTCCCGTACTGCGACTGCGCGGCCTACTGACTCCTCCGTCCGCGGTCCGCGCCGGAAGGCGCCCCGGCCACCCCGACCGCCCCCGCCGGGGCGCGCCCGGTGCGCCGTGCCCGTCCCCGCGCGCGGCTCGCCGGGGGCGGCTCGCCCGCGGTCCCGTCCCGGAGGAGACACCGCTCACCGTCCTCCGAACGCTTCTTCTATCTGACGTAGAAACTGTACTAAGCTGGATAGAAACAGCGTGAGTCGACCGAGGGGCACCCACATGTCCAGCTCATCCGGGTCCGGACCCGGCCGCGGGAAGAAGCAGGTGAACGCCCGGCCCTCGCCGGGCGCGGAGCGCGGGCGGGGGCGTACCCCGGACGGGGGCGGCGGTTCGTGGCGGGGCCTCCTGTTCGCCGGCCTCGCCCTGCTGGTCGTCGCGGGTCTGCTCGTGGCCAACCGCGCCGTGGACGACCGGGCGCAGGAACCCGCGGCGCGGGAGCCGGCGGCCGACTCCGCTCCCCACTCCGCCGGAGCCGACGACCAGACCCCCGACCAGCGTGAGTTCGGGGCCCTGCTGGCCCGCCGGGACCCCGAGGACCCCGCCGCGATGGGCGAGGTCGACGCCCCAGTGGTCATGGTGGCCTACTCCGACTACAACTGCCCCTACTGCGGCCGCTGGGCCCGGGAGACCCAACCCGAGCTGATGCACTACGTCGAACGGGGGGACCTGCGCATCGAGTGGCGCGACTTCCCCATCATCACCGGTTCCTCGGAGACGGTCTCCCACGCCGCCCGGGCCGCCGGGATGCAGGGCGGGTTCTGGGAGTTCCACGAGGCCTACTTCACCCACGGGGAGAAGTTCGAGGGCGAGGCCCTCGAAGAGGTGCTGGACGGGATCGTCGCGGAGCTGGGCATGGACCCCGAGCGCTTCGAGGAGGACCGGCACGGCGACGAGGTCGCCTCGATGGTGAGCCGCGACTTCGCGGAGGCGCAGGGGATCGGGGTCACCTCCACCCCCGCCTTCCTCGTCAACGGCCAGCCCCTCATGGGTGCCCAACCGCTCTCCGTGTTCGTGTCGGCGATCGAGGACGCGCTGGCGGACGCCGGGAGGGACGGCGATGGCTGACGTCGGTCTCGTCGCGGCCCTGGCGGGCGGCGTGCTCGCCCTGTTCAGCCCGTGCAGCGCCCTGCTGCTCCCCTCGTTCTTCGGGTACGCGTTCCGCGACCCGCGCCGCCTCCTGGGCCGCACCGGCGTGTTCTACCTGGGCCTGTGCACCACGCTGGTTCCACTCGGCGCGGGATCGGCCGCGGTCAGCCGCCTGTTCTACGGAGAGCGCGAACTCCTCATCACCGTCGCGGGCTCGCTCGTCATC
Source organism: Nocardiopsis dassonvillei subsp. dassonvillei DSM 43111 (assembly GCF_000092985.1). GTDB lineage: Bacteria > Actinomycetota > Actinomycetes > Streptosporangiales > Streptosporangiaceae > Nocardiopsis > Nocardiopsis dassonvillei. The sequence continues at coordinate 1,655,547 of NC_014210.1, read as the reverse complement.
GCCTTCGGCGTGGCGCAGATCGTGGGCTTCGGGTTCTCCTCGCGGCTGGCCCGGCGTCTCCAGGGGCGCTTCTCCGGACGCACGAACACCGTCTCGGTCTTCGGGCTGGGCGCGGTGTACGGATTCGCCGGTTTCTGCTCCGGGCCGATCCTCGGCGCGGTCCTGACCGTCGCGGCCACCGGCGGTCCCCTGCGCGGTGCCCTGCTCCTGGCGGTCTACGCTCTGGGGATGGCTGGCCCTCTGTTCGTGCTGGCGCTGCTGTGGGACCGCTACGACCTGGGAGAGAAGCGCTGGCTGCGCGGACGCACCGTCTCCCTCGGCCCCGTGCGCGTCCACACCACGAGCACGCTGTCGGGCCTGTTGTTCGTCGCCATCGGCGTGGTGTTCCTGCGCTATGACGGAACGGCGTCCCTCTTCGGCGGCGTCGGGGCGTTCGACGACCAGAGCTACCGGGTCCAGGAGTGGCTCTTCGCCGTCGGCGGGGCGGGGATCGACGTGTTCGTCCTCGCCGCGGCCGGGATCGCCCTGCTCGCGGCGGGCGTCTGGCAGTGGAGCCGGGCGCGCGGGCCGAAGGGCTCCGAGGGGAGGGACCCCGCTCAGGAGGGGTCTGCCCGAGGCACGCGCTCCGAGACCACCGGCGGAGGAGCGTGAGCGCGCTGACCGGCGGGCGGCACCGGCGCGGCGCACCGTGCGCACCAGCGCGCCGCCGTACCCCGACGCCGGTCCCGACCGTGGGCGCTCGGATCGGCGGGCTCCGCGGGGCCGCGCACATGGGCGTGCGCGCGAGGGCCCCGGCCGCGGCGCGTGCCGGGCCCGGTCCTCGGGTCGGCGCGAAGGCCTACCGTGGGCGCATGGTGTTGATACGGGTCTTCGAAACCGCCGAGGAGCACTGAACAGATGTCGCTGGCCGAACGCCTCCAGAGCCTGTTCGTGGCCCTGGCCGCCGTGGCGGGGCTGGCCGCGGGCCTGCTGCTGCCCGTCGGTCCGGCGGCCGAGCACGTGGTGCTGCCCGCCCTGCTGGCGATGCTCACCGCCGTGTTCGCGCAGATGGACGCCGCCCACGTGGGCGAGGTCGGGCGCGCCAGGACCCTGGTCGCCGTCAGCCTGGCGCTCAACTTCGTGTTCACCCCGGCCCTGGCCTGGGCCCTGGGAGCGGGGCTGCTCGGGGGCGAACCGGACCTGCGCATCGGTCTGCTGTTGCTGCTGGTGACCCCGTGCACGGACTGGTACCTGGTCTTCACCGCCGTGGCGCGCGGGCACACCGGCATCGCCGCCGCCCTGCTGCCGGTCAACCTCGTCCTCCAGCTCGCGCTGCTGCCGGTGTACGTGCTGCTGCTGGGCGGCCGGGCCGCGATGGTCGACGCCGCCACCCTGGCCGAGTCGGTGCTGCTCGTCCTCGTCGTCCCGCTGGCCCTGGCCTCGGTGCTGCGGTGGGCCTCATACCGGTTCAAGGGGGCCGCCTGGCGCGAGCGGTACGTCACCGGTCCGGCCTCGCGCCTGGTCCTGCCGCTGCTGTACGCGGCCGTGCTGGCGATGTTCGCCTGGCAGGCCCGCACCGTCCTGGAGCACGGCGCCGACCTGCTCGCCCTGCTGCCGCCGCTGGCGGTCTTCTTCGTGGCGCTGCCCCTGATCGCCACCGGCCTGTCCCGGATGCTGCGCCTCCCGGCGGACCAGGGGGTCACCCTGGTCATGACCACCACGGCCCGCAACTCGCCCATCGCGCTGGCCGTCGCGGTCGCGGCCTTCCCCGACCGGCCCCTGATCGCGGTGGCGCTGGTCGTGGGACCGCTGGTGGAACTGCCCGTGCTGGCCCTGCTCGCGCAGCTGGTGAGGGTACGGCCTCCCGCCGCGAGCGGGTCCGCTCCGGCCCGGACCCGCCAGGGGCACGGGCGCGAGCGCTGACCCCTCGGACTCCGGCTCCTCGGCGCCGCGTCAGGGCGCGTCGCCGCCCCCGTCCGGAACCCCCTCCCGAAGGAGGGCGCTCAGACGCTTGAGCACCCGCAGCTGCGCGGGGTTGTACAACTGCGCCATGGCCTCGGCCATCGTGCGTTCGGCGCGCTCCGCGCCGCCCGGCGCGTCGGCGGCGGGGTCGGCCGACCACGGGTTCTCCTCACTCCGTCTGCGCACGACCGGCAGCATGCGCGCGGCGAGGCGGTCGATCGCGGCGTCGTCCGCGTCCTCGGGCAGGGCCTCGAACTCCTCGTCCGTCTCGTCGGGGTCGCTGATCAGCTCGCGGAACTTCTCGACGGACCTCTCGCTGAGAACGGTCGAGTAGACCATCAGCAGTGATCGCTGCCGGTCGGAGAGCTCGTGGGAGACCGGCGCGAACGCGGGGGGAACGTAGGCCGGTGCGCGGTGGCGCAGGATGACGGCCAGCTCCGCCCGCACGCGGTTGAGCCGGTCGACCGTCGCCTCCAGCTCCTTGTCCAGCACGCGGATCGCCTCGTCCGGGTCCTCGTCCGCCCGTCCCATCGACGCCACCTCCGACAACGGGACGCCCAGATCGCTCAACCGCTTGATCTGGAGCAGACGGACCAGGTGGGAGACCTGGTACTGCTTGTATCCGTTCGCCGTCCGCTCCGGCACGTCCAGCAGGCCGACCTCGTGGTAGTACCGGACGGCCTTGACCGTCGTGTTGGCGAGCTCGGCGAGCTGCTGAGTACTCCAGGCCACGCGATGCCTCCTCCTCCGCCGCGACCGCGGGCGGCGTCACGCCCCACGCGGACACACAGTCCACACCCTGCCCCGGGGGCAGGGTCAAGCGGCGCCCCCTCGTTCGCCCCCGTTCGCCCCGCGTCTTCGACGCGGGACGGCTCCCGGGCTTGACCCTGCCCCGAGGGCAGCCTCTGGAATGGGCACGAGTGCCGATCGTGACCGGTTCGCGACCGGGCATGCCAGGTGCGCCCCAGCGGCGACGGGCACGCGGCGGTCGCGATACCGCGTCGGGTCGGCCACCGGCCCTCACGAGCGGACAGGGAGCCCGAAGTGATCAAGGAACGCAGACGGCGCGAGGCGGCCAAGCGGATCAGGGACGGCGACGGCCGTCCGCTCAAACGCTTCCGCTGGTGGCAGCCGCTCTCGCGCGCCCTGTTCCACCTGCCCCTGACCGACGGAGGCGGACAGCGCGCGGTCTACTCCGTCGACGTGCCCTACTGGCAGCGGGTCATGACCGAGGACGGCAAGGGCAGGGCCCACCTCTACCTGGACGGCAGGCACCACCTGGAGTCCACGCTCCCGGCGGTCTTCCCGGTGCCGGGAGGGGTGGTCGAGGTGGAGTCGACGGCCTTCGGGCTCAAACGCTGCCACCACGTGACCGCCGGGGGCGACGAGCGCCAGCTCGTTCCGGACGAACGCTCGGCGGAGGGCCGCCGCGCCCGCCTCGACCGCGAGCGCCCGGCGTTGGGCCGCCTGGTCAGGGCGGTGTCTCTGGTCCTGCTGGTCGTGCCGATCCTTCTCGTCGTCCCCCAAGTCGTCGAGGCGGTCTCGCGGGTGCCGCCGGTGGCCGAGCGCTTCGGCGCCTTCACCTCACCCGTCGACCTGCCGCTGTGGCTCAACGTCGCGCTCGGGCTGTGCGCCTCGGCCTCCAGCGTGGAGCGGGCCACCCGGCTGCGCTGGAACGCGCTGCTGGACGGCAGCGGCTGAACGCCGACGCCGCGGGGCGCGCGTTCGCGCGGCGCGGCACCGAGTACCGCGAGCCCCGGCGGCTCACCCGACCCCATCGAACCAGCCCCATCGAACACGGAGCCAGACACATGCGAAGCCTTCGCGAGCCCTTCCGGATCATCCGCGCGAACCTCGGCGCCTACCTCGTGATGAACGCGATCGCCTACGGCGTCTTCCTCGTCGGCGTGGGGGCGGCCCTGGCCTTCCCCGAACTGAACGCCGCCCAGGTCGGCTCCCAGCAGGAGGACGGGACGGCCGACCTGGTGGGGGAGCTGTTCGCGAACCCCTGGCTGTTCGGTCTGACCATCTTCGGGGTCAACGTGCTGACCGTCGCCCTGCTGAGGATCATGCTGCCCTCGATGATCGTGCCCTTCGCCGGAATCCCCCTCTTCGCCTACAAGGCGTACGAGACCGGCGTGATCCTCGCACCCCTCGACGCGACCACGGCCACGCTGATGATCCCGCACTCGCTCACACTCGTCATCGAGTTCCAGGCCTACGCCCTGCTCATGCTCGGCGCCTACCTCCTCGGGAGGGCCTGGCTGCGCCCCGCGGCGGTCGGCGCCCCCGACCGCCGCCGCGGCTACCTCCACGGCCTCCGGCAGGCCGGCTGGTTGGGTCTGCCCGCGCTGGCGCTGTTCGTCGTCGGCGCGGCCTACGAGGCCTTCGAACTCGTCTACATCGTCCCCCGCATGCTCACGGGCTGATCCCGGACGGGGGACCGCCAGCGGAGCACCCGGCCGCCCACGACGACCGGGTGCCCGCGCGTCGGCGCTGACGCCGAGCCGGTCCCCACCGACGCGGGGGACGCCCGGGCCACACCCCCGCCTCCCGGTCCGCGGCCCTGGCGCCGCAGACCTTCGGGGGGTTCTTCGCCGGACGCGGCATGGTCGTCGGACTCGACGCCCGCGGGCCGACGGCGGGCTACCCCCCGACGGCGCGGCCCGCGTAGTCGGGCGCGGGTTCGGCGAGGGCGGCCAGGCGTGCGGCGGCCTCCTCCGGGAAGGGGACCGCCCGGCCCAGCGCCTGGTCAACATGGAGCGCCATCAGCTCCTCGGTCGCCACCAAGGCGTCGCCGACCCGCATCTCGTGGCAGATCCGCACCTTCCTGGCGCCGGGTCGGTCCGGGCCCGGACCGACCACCCGGGTGCGGACCTCGACCTCGTCGTCCGCGGCGACCTCGCGCAGGTAACGCACGTGCGCCTCCACCGTGTACAGCGAGCGGCCGGACCGCTCGCGGTAGGCGGCGTCCAAGCCGACCCGGTCCATCAGCGCGTCCGTCGCGAACCCGAAGACCAGGACGTAGTAGGCCTCGCTGAGGTGGCCGTTGTAGTCGATCCACTCGGGCCGCAGCCGCTGGGTGAGCGTCGCGCTCACGCGTCCGCCCCCGCCCGCTCGGCGGCCTCGGCTCGTTCGACCTCCTCCAGCGCGCGGGCCACCGCGATCAGGCGGCGGTCGCGCTGGGCGATCAGTTCGGCGGTGGAGCGCCCGGCCACGACCTCGTCCGTGCCCGCGACCATGCGGTCGCGCAGTCCGGCGGTGAGTTCGGGCGCCTCCAGGCGGGTCCACGGGGACTTCAGGGACGGGCCGAAGTGGTCGAGCATGTGCGCCATGCCGCCCTCTCCCCCGGCCAGGTGGAAGGTCAGGCAGGGGCCGAAGAAGGCCCAGCGCAGCCCGGGGCCGCTGGTCATCGCCAGGTCGATCTGCTCGACGGTGGCCTCCCCCTCGGCGACCATGTGCAGGGCCTCGCGCCAGGCGGCCTCCTGGATCCGGTTGCCGATGAACCCCGGCAGCTCCCGCTCCATGGTGATCACCGACTTGCCCGCGGCGCGGTAGAAGTCCGAGGCCCAGTCGACGGCCCACCGCTCGCTGCGCTCGCCGCCGACCACCTCGACCAGGGGCACCAGGTAGGGCGGGTTGAACGGGTGTCCGACCACGAGCCGCCCCGGTGTGCGGGCCCCCACCTGCATCTCGCTCATGCTGTAGCCGGAGGTGGACGAGGCGATGACCACGCCCTCGGGGGTGGCGGCGTCGATCTCGGCCAGCAGGTCGATCTTCAGGTCCAGGCGCTCCGGGGCGCTCTCCTGGACGAAGTCCGCGTCGGCCACGGCCTCAGCCAGCGTGTCCACGACCCGCAGGTTCGCCATGGAGGCCCCCTCGGCCGGGCCCAGCTCCTCCAGGGCGGGCCAGGCCGAGGAGACCAGCCCGCGCAGCCTGCTCTCGGCGTCCGGGGCGGGGTCCCAGGCGACCACCCGGTAGCCGCGGCCCAGGAAGTGGGCCACCCAGCCGCCCCCGATGACACCCGCTCCGACGCAGGCGACCGTGCGCACGGCCTCGGGGGTGGTTCTCGCGTTCTCCGTCATCGTGCTCCTCGTGTGGTCGGCGGTTCGTGTGGGGCGGTGGTCAGGCGGCGCGGCGGAGCCCGAGCATGGCGCGGGTCTCGTCCGGTGTGGCCACCCGGGCGCCGAGCTGCTCGATGATGTTGACGGCCTTCTCGGTGAGCTGGCCGTTGGTGGCCTTCACCCCGCGGCTGAGGTAGAGGTTGTCCTCCAGCCCCACCCGGGCGTGCCCGCCGAGCAGCACCGACTGCGCCACCCACGGCATCTGCTTGCGGCCGATGGAGAAGCTCGCCCACTGCGCGCCCTCGGGGAGCAGGTTCACCATCGACTGGAGGACGCCCGGGTCGGAGGGCGCCCCGTAGGGGATGCCGGTGCACAGCTGGAACAGCGACGGGTCGTCGATGAGGCCCTCGGCGTGCATGGTCTTGGCGAACCACAGCTGGCCGGTGTCGAAGATCTCCAGCTCCGGGCGGACCCCGAGTTCCTGGATGCGCCTGGCGCCCGCGCGCAGCATGTCCGGGGTGGAGATGTACACCTGGCTCCCGTCACCGAAGTTCAGGCTGCCGCAGTCCAGGGTGCAGATGTCGGGCAGCAGTTCCTCCACGTGCGGCAGGCGGTCCAGGCCGTTGACGAGGTCGGTGCCCTCCTCGAACTCGAGCGGGTCCTCCTGGCCGATCACCAGGTCGCCGCCCATGCCCGCGGTGAGGTTGATGACGATGTCCACGCCGGTCTGGCGGATGCGGTCGACGACCTCCCGGTAGAGGGCGCTGTCGCGGGAGGGGGCGCCCGTCTCGGGGTCGCGGACGTGGATGTGCACCACGCTGGCACCGGCCTCGGCGGCCTCGACCGCGGCGGCGGCGATCTGCTCGGGCGTCACCGGCACGTGCTCGCTGCGGCCGACGGTGTCCCCGGCGCCGGTGAGGGCGCAGGTCAGGATGGGTTTGGGGTTCATGGTGTCGCTCATGGCGGTGCTCCGTCTCCGTGTGTGTGCGGTGTTGCGGATGCTGTGGACGGGCGGCCCTCGGGGCCGGAGGGGGCGTTTTCGGGCGCGCGGAACCGAGGTGAGGGCTCCGGAGGGGGCCGGGGCGGGTACGGGCCGGGTCGAATGCGGGCTGGCTCAGTCCCCCGGGGCGCCACTGCCGCCCGGGATATCGCCGTCCCCCGGGGCGCCGCGACGGCCCAGGACGTCGCTGTCGATGACCGAGCGCAGGGTGTCACGCATGTGGGCGACCGACCGCCCGGGCATCCCGGTCATGACCTGGATGCCCATGCCGTCGATGAGGGCGGTGAGGCGTCTGGTCATCTCCTCGACGTCGAAGTCGGCGAAGACCCCGCTCTCCCTGCCCTCGCGCAGGGTGCGGGCGATGGTCTCGTGCCAGCGCAGGTAGGAGTCGGTGTGCAGCCCGCGCATCCGCGGGTCCAGCGCCGCCGCCGTCCACACCTGGAGCCAGATCGACCACTCCAGCCGCAGGCGCTCGGAGTCGGGGAGCTGGAGTTCGATGAGCCGCAGGAGGCGTTCGTAGGGGTCCTCGATGGTGTGCAGCCCCGCGACCTGGCGGTCGAAGGCCTGCTTCACCGAGTGGCGCAGCGCCTCCACCAGCAGGTCGTTGAGGGTCGGGAAGTAGTAGTGGACGGTGGCGCTGGACGTCCCGCAGGCCTGGGCGATCTGGGCGACGCGGACCGAGTGGAGGCCGCGTTCGGCGATGAGGGTCCACGCGGCCTCGATGATCTGGAGCCTGCGGCTGTGCTCCCGGGCGGCCGCGGGGTGGCCCGCCAGGCTCGCGGAGGTCGGCCGTACCGCCGACGAGTCGCGCGGTACCGCCGAGACCGTCTCCGCGTCGTCCTTGCCGTTGAGCAGCCAGTTGACCGTCACCCCGGTCTCGTCGGCGATACCGGCCAGTTCCAGGGCGGTGAAGCGCCGGGTGCCGGTCAGGGACTTGGAGAGTTTGCTGGGGTCGATGCCGAGTCTGGTCGCGAACTGGCGCTGGGAGAGGCCGGATCGGCGGATCGCCTCGCGGGCCCTGCCGCGCACGTCGTCGGCCACGTTGTCGCTCACGGTGGGAACGTAACAGCACGATGGCGATTTTCGCAACGCGGACGTGGTTGTCACTTCGTTACAGAGGCATCGGCCCGAGCGCCCCACTACCCAGGAAACCCTTGCCACCAAACGCTTTTCCTCATAACGGCAGCGCACAGCGGTGGACCGAGAACAGCGGTGAGGCGATTCTGACTGGTTGATTAGTCAAGCGCAACACAGTAGTAACTGGATAGCCCACGCCCTCGACCCCGGAGGTGACCCGAGCTATCCGCTGGAACATCGACAAAACAGTCTTCTGGCCCGCGCTGATCATGGTGATCGGCTTCAGCGCGCCGTTCGTGATCGCGCCGCAGACGGGTGAACGCCTGCTCGGCGAGGTCCTGTCCCGGCTCCAGTCCGACCTGGGCTGGGTGTACATGTGGTTCGTCGCCGCACTCGCGGTACTGCTCGTCTGGCTGCTCTTCAGCAGGTACGGCCGCATCAGGATGGGCGGCCCCGACGACCGCCCCGAGTTCTCCACCCCCACCTGGCTCGCGATGATCTTCACCGCCGCGATCGGCGGCGGCCTCATGTACTGGGGGATCATCGAGTGGGCGCACTACCACGTGGATCCCCCGTTCCAACTCGAACCGCACAGCGCAGAGGCCGCCGAGTGGTCGGCCACCTACCCCCTCTTCCACTGGGGTCCCACCGCCTGGGCGGTCTTCTGCGTACCGACCCTGGCCCTGGCCTACGCCTACCACGTGCGTAGAATCCGCCGCCTGCGCCTGAGCGAGGCCTGCCGCGGGGTGCTCGGCGACCGCGTCGACCGCTGGCCGGGGCGCCTGATCGACGTCTTCTTCATCCTCGGGATGATCGGGGCGGCGGGGACCTCGCTGGCCCTGGCCGTGCCCACCGTCGCCGAGGGCGCCTCCCGCATGCTGGGCTTCGAGCCGGGCCCCACCCTCAACACCATCGTCATCGGCCTGTGGACCGTGCTGTTCGGGGGCAGCGTAGCCCTGGGCCTGCACCGCGGCCTCAAGCGCCTGGCCAACCTCAACCTCTACCTGGCCGCCGCCCTGGGCGTCCTGGTCCTGGTGCTGGGCCCGGCGGTCTTCGTCATCGACACCTTCACCAACAGCGTCGGCATGCTCGCCCAGAACATCGTGCGGATGAGCACCTACACCGATCCGGTCGGCGGGTCCGGCTTCGAGGAGATCTGGACGGTCTTCTACTGGGGCTGGTGGATCTCCTACGGACCCTTCGTCGGCATGTTCTGCGCCAAGATCTCCAAGGGGCGCACCGTCCGGCAGATCATCGTCGGCATGTGCGGCTTCGGCAGCCTGGGCTGCTGGCTCTCGTTCGCGCTGCTCGGCAACTCCAGCATGGCCTTCGAGCTGAGCGGACAGGCGCCCATCGTCGACACCCTGGAGGCCGAGGGCGCGGTCCCGGCCATCTTCGCCACGCTGGAGGCGTTCCCGCTCAGCTGGATCATCACCCCGCTGTTCCTGCTGCTGTTGCTGGTCTTCCTGGCCACCACGCTGGACTCCGCGTCCTACATCATGGGCTCTGCCACCTCCCGTGACCTGCCCAACGAGGTCGAGCCCTCCCGGGCCAACCGCGTGCTCTGGGCGATCGTCCTGGCCGCGGTGTCGGTCTCGGTGATGTCGGCCGGAGGCACCGACGCGTTGCAGACCCTGTCGGTCGTGACCGCCTTCCCGCTGATCTTCATCCTGAGCCTGGTCGCCGCCTCCCTGGTGCGCTGGCTCCGCGAGGACGAGCGCTACCGTTCCGGCACTGCGAGCCCCACTCCCGGCCCCGGGACCGCCGAGCCCGGTCCGGACCGAGGGGAGGAAGCCGGACTGGAAACGCCTCCCTCCCCACCGGCGGCGGCTGCGAGGTGACCCCTGCGCGCGCGGGGAGCACGCGGCATCGACCAGGAGCACGGTGACGCCGTCGGGGCCATCCCCGCGTGCGCGGGGAGCACGTCACCGTGACCACCGTCAAGTTCAAGGGCCAGGGGCCATCCCCGCGTGCGCGGGGAGCACCCAGGGTGACCGTCGCGGTCCCGTTCCGTCCCGGGGCCATCCCCGCGTGCGCGGGGAGCACCCAGGGTGACCGTCGCGGTCCCGTTCCGTCCCGGGGCCATCCCCGCGTGCGCGGGGAGCACAGTCAACAACCTGCGAACTTACCAGTGGCAAGCAGCCGTTTCTCCAACTTCCTGGAAAACAGACAAAGCGCCCAGCCCTGGAAACAACATGGCCGCAGAATACCGGCCGAGAAGTGCGCCCCTTCGATCGTCTCCCGGTAGCGGCCACCCGCCCGCACCGCTTCCGTCAGCGGTATCCACCACAGCCGACAGCGTCGGCGCCGAACACCAGCCCCTTGGTCTGCTGGAACTCCTCCAGCCCGTAGCGCCCGTACTCGCGGCCGATCCCCGACCGCTTGAAGCCGCCGAACGGGACGTCCGGATTGAACCCGGCGCCGTTGACGAAGACCTGGCCGACCTGCAACCGCCCCGCCACCTCGACGGCCTCGGCGCGGTCGGCGCCCCACACCCCGGCGCACAGGCCGTAGGGCGTGCGGTTGGCCAGATCGACGGCCTCGCCCACCGAGTCGTAGACCTGGATCACCAGCACGGGCCCGAAGATCTCGTCGGTCACCAGCGCCGAGGTGGGCGGGACGTCGGAGAAGACCGTCAGCGGCAGGTAGTAGCCGCGGCTCAACGCGGCCGGGCGGTCGGGACCACCGGTGATCAGGCGCAGGCCCTCCCGCTGCCCCCTGCGGACGTAGTCGCGCACGCGGTCCCGCTGCGCCTTCGAGACGAGCGGACCGTACTCGGTGTCCGGGTCGGTCGGGTCGCCCACGACGTAGTCGGCGACCGCGTCGCGGACGATCTCCTCGGCCTCGGCCAGGCGCGCCCGGTCGACGAGGATCCGGGTCAGGGCCATGCACGTCTGGCCGGAGTTGAGGAAACCCGAGCGCAGTGCCCGCCGCACGGCCGGGCGCAGCGGCGCGCCCGGCAGGATGACGGCGGGGCTCTTGCCGCCCAGTTCCAGGGAGACCTTCTTGACGGTGGCCGCCGCCTCAGCCGCCACCCGGACCCCGGCCCGGGTGGAACCGGTGAACGAGACGAGGTCGACGTCGGGGTGACCGGCGACGCGCGCTCCGACGGTCGCCCCGTCACCCATGACCATGTTGAACACGCCGGGCGGCAGCCCCGCCGATTCGATCGCCTCGGCCAGGGCGTAGGCCCCCAGCGGCGTGGTCTCACTGGGCTTGTGCACGACGGTGTTCCCGGCCGCCAGCGCCGGGGCTATCTTGGCCGCGCTCTGGTGCAGCGGGTAGTTCCACGGGGTGATCGCGCCGACCACACCGTACGGTTCGCGCAGCACCGTCGCGCCGGGGATCGTCTCGTCCGGCTCGGACCGCTCGACCAGGTCGGCGGCCGAGGCGAAGAGGTGGATCGGGCTCTGCGCGTGCGCCCGGCGGGACAGGGTGATCGGGGAACCGACCTCCGCCGTCTCCAACCGCGCGATCTCCTCCTGGCGCAGGGCCAGCTCGGCCGCGACGGCGCGCAGCAGCGCCGCGCGCTCGGACACGGGCGTCCCGGCCCAGCCGGGCGCGGCCCGGCGGGCGGCGTCGACCACCGCCTCGACGTCGGTGACGTCGCCCAGAGTCACCCGGCCCAGGCTCTCCTCGGTGGCCGGGTTGGTCACCACGACCTGCCGCGTACCGTGCGAGCGGATCCAGCGCCCGTTCACGTAGAACATGTTCGTGTAGTCGTTGGTCTGCATCGGGTTCCTTCCACCGCTTGGCTGGTCTGACGGGTCGGCCGCACGGGCGGGCCCGCGCGCCGGTTCCGGCCGTGCCGGTGCGCGGGCGCGGCCCCGCTCCCTCAGTCCTCGGCGCCGGTGGCGCCGCGCTGGTAGGCGGTCGGCTGGCCGGGCCTGGCCACCAGGTCCCGGGCGGCCGCCAGGTTCTGGTCGATCGCGGCCTGCCATCGCCTCGGGTCCCGGCGGCGGCGTTCGCGCGCCAGCGCGAGCCCGGACAGCACCGGGCCCAGCCACGCGTCGGCGATGGGGGCCGGAGGGATCCGCAGGTCCTGGCACACGCCGTCGCCGTGGATCCGGCGGGCGATCGCGTTCAGCGCCGGTCGGGCCAGCTCGCCGGGGACCTTGAGCATCGTGTGCAGCGCGGAGGTCGCCGAGGCCAGCGTCGCGTCCGCCAGCACGGCCGACTCCTCCGTGGCCGGTCCGGTCACGGTCTGGAACACGGCGTCCAGGCGTGCGGCGGCCTCGTTGCCAGTGATCCCCTCGACCAGGCGCGCGTCGATCCCCAGCAGGTGGGCGACGTACCACCAGTAGCGGTACAGCCCGGCCTGCTCGCGGCTGCTCAGCCCGAACCCGAGGAGCCCCTCGGCCGTGTAGGCGGTCAGGGTGAAGTCCATCCAGGTCCGCCCCAGGTCGACCTGGTTGATCGGGCAGCCGTCCGCCGAGCTGTCGTAGCCGCGGTCCAGCGCGAGCCTCCGCATGTGCGCGTGCAGCATCCGCACCTCCAGGGTCGCCACGTAGCCCGGCTGTCCGACGCGGAGGCTGCCGGGCAGCATGGTCCGGGTGAGCCACGCCCCGGTCTCCTGGATGCGCCGCTGCGCGGATTCGACCAGCCGACCCGTCGTCGTCAGCACCTTGGAGATCGACGGCGACTCGTAGACCCGGATCAGGGAGCCCGCGTTGAGCGCGATGATGTGCACCGGCGGCGGCGAGGTGTAGAACGGCATGGGGCCCTGGTCGAGCAGGGAGTCGTCCACGTAGTCGGGCGGGCTCTCGGTCTGCCGCAGCAGCGCCTCCAGTGCCGGAGGCGGGTCGGTGAGGGAGGCCAGGCCCTCCCGGATTCCCTTGTTCACCACGGGCCTGGCCTGACGCATCCCGATCTGGTGCATCTCGGCGACGACCGCGTCGGCGAGCACGTCGCCGGTGGTCAGCGCCCACTGCATCAGGTCGGCTCGGGTGTGGCCGAACTGGGCCAGGACGGTCGACCGCCCCGCCCGCTGCGTCGGCCACGGGCTCTGCTCGGTCATGATCTCTCCTTGGAGGACTGGTGGTGGCCGTCCGCCCGGGTCAGGGGTGTGCCCACGGATCCTGACCCGGGCGGACGGGGCGGGACCGCGGCCCCTGGGCCTGTGGCGGCCCGGTGGTGTACCGGCCCTGGCCGGTCAGCCGTGGGCCTCGGCCCGCGGCCTGTCCGGGGAGCCGTGGGCGTCGCCGGTCCCGGCGATGTCGCTCAGCACCTCGGCGGCGGCGAGTTCGTCGCGGGCGGCGAGACGGTCGAAGCCGTTGACGGCGGGGTAGACGTAGCGGCCCAGGGTCGCGATGAGGACCGCGCCGACGACGAGGACGCCCATCAGGACGGGCATGACGGGGTCGTAGGAGCCCAGCAGGTCGTACCCCAGTCCGAGGAGCAGCGGCCCCAGCGCGCTGCCCAGGAGGAACGCGGCCTGGACCAGGCCCAGGATCCGACCGAAGTAGCGCGTGCCCAGGTAGCGGGTGATGAGCAGGGCGAGCAGGTCGCCCTCGATGCCGAAGGCGACGCCGATGAAGGCGACCGCGACGACGGCGCCGCCGAACGGCGGCTCCAGGAAGAACATCCCGGCGATGGGGGCGATCATCACGATCGGACCGATGACGCACGCGTGCACCCGGTCGAGGATGAGGCCGCCCGCCACCCGGCCCACCAGCGAGGCGAGACCGAAGACGACCAGCAGGGTGGCGGCCTGGTCGGCGCTCAGCCCCCGGTCGGTCATCATCGGCACGAGGTGGACCTGGAGGCCGTAGACGACGACCCCTACCAGTCCCAGTCCGAGCGCGATGGCCCAGAACTGCCGGGTGCGGACCGCCTCGCCGACCGTCAGGCCGGGGAGTTCGAGGCTGACCTCACGGCCCTCCACCCGGGTCTCCTGGACGAGTCGTCCGCGGACGTGCCGCTCGGCGCGGGCGCGCACGAACAGGGTGACCATCGTGACCGACACCAGGACCGAGATCAGCGCCATGAGGCCGTAGGCCCCCCGCCATCCGACGCCTTCGATGAGCGCTCCGGCCAGGATGGGGGCAAGGGCCGTTCCCAGGCCGATGATGCCCGTCACCACTCCGACGGCGAGGGCGCGGTTGTTGTCGAACCAGCTCACCACCGCCCTGGTGGCGGGCACGGCCGTCCCCGCCCCGAAGAAGCCCACGAAGAAGCACGGGACGAGGTAGACCCACTCGACCGGCGGCACCAGCCCGATCAGCGCCATCGAGGCCGCGAACAGCACGAACCCCGGCACGAGGATGTACCGCGCGGCGAAGCGGTCCACGAGCTGGGCGACGATGACCAGGCCGATCGCCATCCCGACCGCCGCGACCGAGAAGGCCCCGGTGACGGTCGTGCGGCTGAAGCCGGTGTCCTCGACGATCGGCAGTACGAACAGGCCGATGGTGGCCAGGTACATCTGGGGGCCGACGGCGTTGGCGGTGCCGCTGCCGACGAGCACCCACCAGGGGCTCCTGGGTCTGGGCGTGCGGGGGGCGACTGTACTCATGCGGTCTCCGTGGGTTGTGGGGCGGTCGTGCGGACGGCTGCGGTCGGACGGCGGCAGTCGGACGGCGACGGTCAGACGGCGGTGGTCAGACGGCGGCGGGGAAGGAGACCCTGGTCAGTTCCTCGGAGACCTGCCAGACGCGCGCGGCCTCCTGCGCGCTGCGCAGCGGCGGGTACAGCCGCTGCTCGGACGGCGGGCCGCCCAGCCTTCCGAAGCCGCTGGGGCTGTAGAGCGCGCCGCGCTTGGCGGCCGGGTCGGTCGCGGCCATGAGCGCGGGCAGCTTCGACGTCTCAAGGGTGCCCAGCAGGATCCCGCGGGCCGACAGGGCCCGGATCCGGCGGATGTACGGGGTGTCCTCGCTGCGGCCGATCTCGGGGCGGGCGGCCAGGAGACTGGTCGGGGCCACCCCGGGGTGGGAGAGGTTGCTGGTGATGCCCCACCCGTGAGCCGTGCTGCGGCGGTCCAGTTCGAGGCCGAACAGCCCGAACGCGATTTTGGACTGGCTGTACGCGCGCATCTCGTTGTAGGAGCGCTCCCAGTTCAGGTCCTCCCAGTTGATGGAGCCGCGGCGCGCGGAGACGCTGATCTGCGAAGTCACCCGCGCCCGGCCCGCGCGCAGCAGCGGGAGGATGTGGCCGACCAGGGCGAAGTGGCCGAGGTGGTTGGTCCCGAACTGGAGCTCGTGACCGTCGGTCGTGGTCTGCTGGTTCGGGGGCCTCATCACACCGGCGTTGTTGATGAGGATGTGGATCGGCAGGCCCTCCTCACGCAGGGTGTCGCCGAGGGCGGCGACCGAGGCGAGCGAGGACAGGTCGAGGCCGCGCAGCGAGACGTTCGCGCGGGGCACCGTCTGCCGGATCCTGGCGATCGCGTCCTCGCCCTTGCGCGGGTTGCGGACGGGCATGATCACCTCGGCGCCCGCGGCGGCCAGCCGCCTGGCCATCGCCAGGCCCATCCCGTCGCTGGCGCCGGTGACGACGGCGCGCTTTCCGGTCAGGTCGGGCACGGTGATGTCGATGGGTCGACGTGGCATGGTTGTGCTCCCTCGTGTCGTGGCTGGAGGTCCGGCGTCGGGTTCCCGTCGCCGGGGCGTTCCGGAACCCCCGGTCCGCGCGGATGGTTCCGACGCGGGCGACGGCGCCGTCGAGACCGCCGAAGGCCTCGATCGCGGCGGTCTCCCGTGAGCGGTCCGGGGCGGTCGGCGACCACACGTCCGCTCGCCTCCCCGGGCCCCGCTCGGGCCCTGACACCGATCCTGGGCGGACGGCGCGGACCTATCCAGGACCTGCCGATCACAGGCTCACCGGGCCGCCTCTGCGCTCCGCATGGGGGGATCGGCGGGTCGTGGCTACCGCCGTCCGCGGGCGGTAGACAGGCCGTACACACCGGGCAGAACCTGAGAAGAGGGACGTCGTGATCGATCGCATCGGACTGGCGGAGTTCCTGCGCAACCGGCGTCAGGCACTGCAGCCAGAGGACGTCGGCCTGCCGCGCGGGCAGCGCCGCAGGACCAACGGCCTGCGGCGCGAGGAGGTCGCGTCGTTGTGCCACATGTCGGCCGACTACTACTCCCGCCTGGAGCGGGAACGCGGTCCCCAGCCGTCGCACCGGATGCTCGCCTCGATCGCCCAGGGGCTGCACCTGTCACTCGACGAGCGCGACCACCTGTTCCGCCTGGCCGGACACAATCCGCCGCCCAGGGGCACGTCCAACGAGCACGTCAGCCCCGGGCTCCTGCGTGTGCTCGACCGCCTGGACGACACACCCGCCGAGATCGTCACCGAGCTCGGCGAGACCCTGCGGCAGTCCCCGATGGGCGTCGCGCTGACCGGGGACGCGACGCGGTACACGGGGCCTGCCCGTAGCGCGGGGTACCGGTGGTTCACCGATCCCGAATCCCGGCGGATCTACGCGCCGGAGGAGCACCCGTTCCTGACCCGGATGTACGCCGCGGGGCTGCGTGAGCTCGTCACCCTCCGCGGCCCGGAGTCCCCCGCCGCCCAGCTGGCCGAGCTGCTGCTGGCCCGCAGCGAGGAGTTCCGGCGGGTGTGGAGCGACCACGAGATCGGGATACGTCCCCACGAGGTCAAGCACTTCGTCCACCCCGAGGTCGGCGCGCTGGAGCTGACCTGCCAGAGGCTGGTCGACCCGGGGCAGGCGCACTCGCTGATGGTCTACACCGCCGTCCCCGGCACCGAGAGCTACGAGAAGCTCCAGGTGCTGTCGGTCATCGGGACGCAGACGCTCAGCTGATGTCGCGCATGGTGCCTGGTCTGGGGCCATCCCCGCGTGCGCGGGGAGCACATCGTCACCGGCGCCGTGGACCCGCTCACCCTGGGACCATCCCCGCGTGCGCGGGGAGCACCCTGCCGGAGCTGAAGCGATGAACGCCAAGAAGGGACCATCCCCGCGTGCGCGGGGAGCACCGCCCGGAACCGACACTGGCCACGGACAGCTGGGACCATCCCCGCGTGCGCGGGGAGCACCTACGCGGACCTGACTGAGAAGACCGACGGCGGGGACCATCCCCGCGTGCGCGGGGAGCACTTCGCGCAGCGGCGGCTTGCCGTGGATGCGTAGGGACCATCCCCGCGTGCGCGGGGAGCACAGTCAACGACCTGCGAACTTACCAGTGGCAAGCAGCCGTTTTTCCAACTTCTTCAGAAACAGACAAAACGGAC
Source organism: Nocardiopsis dassonvillei subsp. dassonvillei DSM 43111 (assembly GCF_000092985.1). Taxonomy (GTDB): domain Bacteria; phylum Actinomycetota; class Actinomycetes; order Streptosporangiales; family Streptosporangiaceae; genus Nocardiopsis; species Nocardiopsis dassonvillei. The sequence goes on along the minus strand of NC_014210.1, from coordinate 1,638,270 downwards.
GGCGCGCTCAGCCCCAGGAAGACCATGCCCGCAGAATACCGGCAGGAGCACAGCACTCCCCTGCCGGTAATCCATCACCGAACTTTGATTTGTGGGATTACGGTTCCAGGGACGGGCCAGCCCCAACCAGGCATCCCTCGAACAGCTCAGGGCGGTATCGCATGGGTTCGGAACGGGTGTGATCAGGAGCCACCGTTCTTCCCGTTCTCGGGACCATCCTTCGAATCGGGCAAAAAGGGCTGGTGTGGCGGTCCACGGTGCCGAAGTAGGCACGATCGGCGCGTTTCTGAGTCCGTTCCTGCGCATCCAGACACAACTGGAGCCGTTTGGTCTCCTCCTGTTCGCGGGTGAAAACACGCTCATGGGTGTTGACGAGCGCCAGCAGCACACCCTGGACCGACAAGTACGCGGGCGGCGGCATCAAGCAGTGCCTCAAGGTTCGCCATCGCGCGACCTTTCGCTCGGTCGGCCCCACCCACGCACGGCGGAGGAACACTCCGCCGCTGCGGGGGACGGTTCCTGGTCGTGTCCGGCTACTGCTCGGCACTCCGCAGGTCCACCACGACCCAGTCCCCGGAGTCGTTGACGACGGTGCACGTGTAGTCGGTGTGGGAGCCGTCCTCCGTGTCGTAGCTGCCCACGGCCTCGTACGTCCACCACTCTCCGTCGTCGTCGGCGGTGGCCCTGACAAAGGTGACGGACTCCGTGGTGGCGGAGACCTCCAGCTGGCGCTCGACGTGGTCCTCGCACATGGCCCCGGCCGCCTGCGTCTCGCTTTCGTCCGTGGGCTCGGAGCTGCCGCACCCGGTGGCGGCCAGAGCGACAAGGAGGAAGGCTGAGGTGAGACGGATGGGGTGCATGGTGCTCCGATCTGGGGATGTGCAACCAGAGAATAGAGCCCGGTTCTCCCGGACGCCCGGCGAGTGGCCCTTACCGCCGATCCGGTTCCGTGGTCTCTCTCGCCGGGCGGTGCCGTAGGCACGCCAATCCCCCGTTTTCCGCCGACGTCATCGCGGACGTGTGTGGGACGTCGGAGCGGCCCGGAGCTTCCTTCATGCCCGCCGTCGGAGCCCTGTCGCGGCTCGTTCGACCTGTGCTCGCCTGTGCCCGTCCTACTCGGAACGCGTGGAGCCGAAGACCTCCCCGCCCCGTCCGCATACCTGATGCGGGTTGTCCCTCACTCCGCCCGTGCGGTGATCGCGGTCGTCACACACCGGCGGGCGACGGCGGCGCCTCAAGGACGGAGCGGTGCCTCAAGGACGAAGAAGAGGAAGCCGATCCTGGTCGAAAGGGCATGGAACTCGTCGGGGAACAGTTCACGGGCGGCCGGGTCGGGCTGCGGCTCGCTGATGGTGCGAAGGCGGAATCCGGCGGCGCTGAAGGCGTCGGTCATCGCGTGCAACGGCCTGCGCCAGAACCTCAGCTGGACGGGCTGCCCGCCGAACGTGAACTCGTCGGAATAGCTGGTGGTCGCGAAGTAGTCGGGTCGGGGGTCCTGTATCGCGTAGTCCACGAACGGGTGCTGCACCGACGCGATCAGCCGACCGCCGGGCCTGAGCACGCGCCGCATCTCGGCCAGCGTCGGCCCCCAGTCCTCCAGGTAGTGCAGCACCAGCGACGCGACCACGTCGTCGAACGCACCGTCGTCGAACGGGAGGGGGTCGCTCAGGTCGACCACGCGCAGGTCCGCGTCGTCCCCGAGCCGCCGCCTGGCCAGCGCCAGCATCCCGGCGCTGGCGTCGATGCCGGTGACGTCGGCGCCGCGGTCGCGCAGAGCGGCGGACAGGGGGCCCGCGCCGCATCCGGCGTCCAGGATGCGGCGGCCGGTCACGTCCCCGGCGAGCGCCACCATCGCGGGCCGTTCGTAGTAGGCGTTCTGGATGTTGTTCTCGTTGTCCGCCGCGTACGCCTCGGCGAAGCCGTCGTAGTCGTTCGCCCGGGCCGGATCTGTGGGCTGGGCGGGAGTCTGGGGCACATCGGTCACTCGGTCCATCGCTGGAGCCTACTGTTCACATGATCCGCTGGGCGGGCCCCCGGTCATGGTCTGAGTGGAACAGAAAGTGTCGCCGCCCAAAGGGAAGGGGACGAGGTCGTCGGCGAGCCCGACGGTCCCCGGGGCTTCCCGCCGGCGGAGGCGCACCCGGCCGCGGTCGCCGGGCGCACCCCCGCTCGGATGCACTCCGCGGGCGCTCCACCACGCCCGGGGATCAGCAGCTCAGGTTCGATCCGGTGGTGGTGCCGAGGATCTGGGCGAACTGCGTGAACTTGTTGATGCGGCTCTGGACCTGGGCCGGGTTGCCGCCGTCGCACTCGTGGGCGCCGTTGATCGAACGGATGGTCTCGCCGAAACCGTGGCCGTTGACGATGGCGTTGTGCGACGTGATCGTGCCGGGTCCGGTCTGGGTGTTCCAGTACCAGAGGCCGGTCCGCCAGGCGACCGAGGCGTTCTGCTCGACCAGGTAGGGGTTGTTCAGCAGGTCGATGCCGAGGGCGTCACCAGCGGCCTTGTAGTTGTAGTTCCAGCTGAGCTGGATCGGACCGCGTCCGTAGTAGGCGGCCTGACCGGCCGGGCAGCCGAAGGGCTGGTTCCCGTCGCAGTAGTGCGGGTAGTTGGCCTCGTTGGTCTCCCTGATGTGCACCAGCCCGCCGGTCTCGTGGCTGACGTTGGCGAGGAAGGCGGCCGCCTCCCGCCTCCTCACCTCGGTGCTGCCGGTGTTGGTGAAGGCCGGGTAGGAGCTGAGGGCGGCGGTGAGGCCGCTGTAGGTGTAGAAGGGATTCCGGTTCGGGAACATCTGGTTGAACTGGGCCTCGGTGACGACGAACCCGGTGGGGTTGGGCTCCTCGCCGCCTCCGTCGTTGCCGCAGGCGCCCTGGTCGGTCCACACGTCCGAGGTGCCGGGACGCTCGTTCTGCGTCCACCACTTGGCGGTGTAGTTGCGGCCGTCGTAGGAGACCTGGCCGCCGCCGGTGTAGACGGCGGAGGCGCTCCAGGCCGCCGCGCAGGTGGCGGCCTGCGCGACGGTCGCGGGAAGGACGATGAGCACAGCCGCGAGCGCGCCGAGCGCGGCCAGCTGACTCAGGAGACGTCGGATCACGTGATCACACTCCTAGGGTGCGGCGCGACGTCCGACCGCGCGCCGCAGGGGGTGCCGTCACCTAAACAAGGCTGGTCTAGACCTGTCAAGACCAGTACGACGGATCGTGAGCACAAGGTGACAGAAGGGCCCGGAACGGCGAACCGGCGTCGGGCTTCGGGCTTCGGCCCCGGGCCGCCGAAAGTCCGTCCCCACACAACGAACGCACGACAAGCGCCTGGGACACCCCACACCTCACAAGCTTCGAAGAGCGCTGACGGAAGCGCTGGCAGCAGCACCGACCACCACTGTCAGCACCCCGTATGCCTGGCCATGGCGGTTTCCCCCGGCCCTGGCCTGACGCCCTCCGCACGCCTGGGCTCAGGCGCAGCGCTCCATGGCCTGGAGGATTTGAGCCCCTCGTCTACCGCTGACACGGCGATAACCCAGAGGGCTCCATTCACCTGCGGAAAGGCTCGCGAACTTTCGGATGGAACCCGTGAAGCGACAACTTCCAGGGAGTCCAACGCCACGGGCTGTCCTCCTTCTCCAGTACCGACTCCGCGGATCCTGTGGGCAGCCCTTCGGACACGAAGAACGGCCCTGGCACACACCAGGGCCGCTCCGTCGAAACAGCTCACGCCCTCCGCCTGGACCCGCCCAACGGGACCGCCTCGGCCAGCCCGCCCTTCCTCGCGCGTTCAGGGATGGACACCACGCGGTATCCGGCCTGCCCGAACCACCTGCCGCACGAGAAGTGCTCTCCCTCCCGCCGCGGCCGCGTCCCGAGCGCCTCGGCCAGGCGCACGACCTGGTCCTGTTGGTGACCGTCGCATCCCTCGGGGAAGTAGGTGATCTCCACCCGGGTCATCTCCCCCACCGGCAGCTGCGGGTGGGCTTCCAGGTAGGCCACCAGCGCCCGCAGGTCGGCCAGCAGCGTCTGACGCTCCCGTTGGCCCGCCACCGGCACCACGGGCTCCCTCACCCGACGGCACCGGCCTCGGCCCTGGCCCGCCTTCGCCGAGCACCAGCGCTCCCCGCCCCGACACCAGCCGTTGTCCTCGTCCCACGCCCACATGGGCACGCCCCTTCCTCGGATGAAGTCCCCTTCACCCTCCAAAGAAGCCACCCCCACCCACCGGATTGGACACCCCAGCAGCAGGAACCTCTCGCCCTGGCCCTCCCCCACCCAGGCAAACGAGTAGCAAGACGCTATGAGTCGGGGCATCGGAACGAACATGCTGGACCCGCTCTGACCTGCCCTGTCAGCGCCCTTCACCCTGTTCGCACGCTTAGCCGAACACCCTGACGAACAGGCTCGACCAAGAAAGCAGGCGAATTCCGTATCGCCGGTTGACCTCCGTGTGCGCGGAACTCGGTCGGTGGGGTTGTTCGCTGTTGCGGGCCAGCACGTTGTTGACGGTCGCCAACGATCCGATGAGCGTTTCCCGTAACCGTGGGCGACCACTCCGGGTGCTCTTTTAGACGTTGGGCTTCAGCGACTGCTGGCCAACGCCGGTCAGCAGTGTGTCCACTACGAGCGTTGCCAGTTCATCCACCTCTCGGGCGTCGGTGGGCTGGGTCTGTGCGGCTTCGTGGATCAGCGCGTAGTACGTGCGCCGAGCCCATGTCAGGTCGGTGTCGGGCCGTATGGCGCCTGTGTGCTGCAGCCGCCGGAAGAGGCGGTCGCACTGGTCGAGCACGTCCGCATGTACGCGTGCAGCCTCGGAGTCCTCAGGCTTGATGGCGTTCATGGCGAACCCCCAGCCGATCTTGACCCGGAGCACATTTGCGGTCACCTGATACAGCGCGACCAGCGGCGGAGCGGTCTCGGGCCGGGCGCTGGTGACGGCGTCGTGGAACTGCTGAGTGGCCCAGGCTGTCATGGCATCGACGAGGGCCTCGCGGCTGGTGAACCGGCGATGCACGGTCGTCCGAGCGACGCCCGCAGCCTCCGCGATCTGTTCCATGGTGGCTGCGGGATTGGCGCTCAGCACGCGTTCCGCGGCCTCGAGGATCGCCTTCGCTGTCCGCTCGGCGTCTGCGCGCATAGGCCGTACTCGCCTCTCCTGCTCCATGTGACCTCCTCCTCATGCTCCCTCCAGGCTACGTGACAGTCGCCACTCCCACGCAACTTGCAACATCACTGTCGCAGCTCTTAGCTTAGTCGCATCACTGATGATGCAATTGAACTTGGAGGCCTCATGGATCTGCAGATGGACGGCAAGGTCGCTGTCGTGACCGGCGCAAGCCGAGGAATCGGGTTGGCCACGGTTTCGGCCTTGATCGGCGAAGGAATGCGGGTGCTGGCAGCAGCACGGACGATCACACCCGAGCTCCAGGCCACGGGGGCGCTCAGTGTGTCCGTCGACCTGTCCACTCCCGACGGCCCTGCTCAGCTCATCGAACGGGCGGAGGCAGAGCTCGGGCGGCTCGATGTGCTGGTCAACAACGTCGGGGGCGGTGACGGCGGTGGCCAGACCGGCGGCTTCCTCGCCTTCACCGATCAGCAGTGGAGCAGCGCGTTCGACTTGAACTTCCTGGCGGCAGTCCGCACCACGCGGGCCGCACTGCCGCATCTTCTGGAAAGCCGCGGCGCGATCGTCAATATCTCATCCAACGGTGCCCGAACCCCGCATGCCGGCCCGATCACCTACACCACCGCCAAGGCTGCGCTTACCGCCTTCGGGAAGGCAGTAGCGGAAGAGTTCGGCCCGCAAGGAGTGCGCATCAACACAGTCTCGCCTGGCCCTGTCCGGACTCACATGTGGGAATCCTCGGACGGCTATGGAGCTGAGCTCGCCGAGTCCCTGGGCCTGAGTCGGGAGCAACTGATGAACAACCTCCCCGCGGCCATGGGGATGGTCACCGGCAGGCTCGTGAAGCCTGCGGAGGTCGCTGACCTTGTTGCGTACCTCGCTTCACCGCTCGCAGGCAGCACCACTGGGGCGGACCACATCATCGACGGGGGCGCGATCAAGTCTGTGTGACGCGCCAACGTCCTTCATCTAGCCGTCCGCCCGACGCTGTGCGAGCCGGTGATGCGCAGGCATGACCAGCGCATACCTGCGCATCACCGGCGAGCCTCGCTGTTCGCACCCGGTCATGGACAGCCTCGTTTCTAGCCGCCGCCGACATCCGCGCCTTCTTTACCGCCTACCGCTGACCCGCCGAAATCCCCAGCCCCGACCAACCCCTTTCCGTCACGGCAGGCCGCCGTCGACTTCCTCGGCGGCGGGGCAGTCGGCGAAGGCTGGGCAGCCGGGCTGGAGGAGCGTGACGGCGGCTGATGGCCGCGTTTCGACCGCGACGTCATGGTCGACTCACTGGCCGAGAACGCCCGGCGCTCCTTCTGGGACGAGTGGACGAAGATCGCATGCCCGACCCTGGTCGTCCTCGGCCGGTCCGGCATCACCCCCCGCGGGAGATCGACGACATGTTCCGCCTGCGACCGGATACGACAGCCGTGAGCATCCCCGGCACAGGACACGACGTCCACCTCGAACGAACCGACACGCTGCGACGGATAATCCAGGAATTCCTCCGCGACATTCCCGAGCACCCCGCCCACAGGCGCGCCTGACCCGGAGACGCCGTGCCCGCGCCGAAGTGTCGGCGCATGACCGCCTGGCGAGGCTTCGTCGTCGGCTATCGCCCCTGATCAGCCGAGGTCACCCGCCTTCGGGTCCACGCTGGGGGCCCGAACGCCGCGACCACCGTGACAGTCGGACAGCGTTGTCGTGATCGGACGGCGTTGTCGTGATCGGACCCCGTAGGGTTGCTCCGCATGACCGAGATCGAGATCACCGCGGGTCTCATCCGCGCCCTGCTGCGGGACCAGCACCCGGACCTGGCCGAACTGCCCCTGCGCGAGGTGGAGGGCGGCTGGGGCAACCAGATGTGGCGCCTCGGGGACGAGCTTGCCGTGCGGATCCAGCGCATGGACACCGACCCCGTCCCCCAGCTCAAGGAGCGCCGGTGGCTGCCGCTGCTCGCCCCGCACCTGCCGCTGCCCGTCCCCGTCCCGGTACGCGATGGTGCCCCCTCCGAGCGATTCCCCAAGATGTGGACGGTCATGACGTGGGTGCCGGGCCTGCCGCTGGACCGCGGGGCGATCACCCGCGGAGAGCACGCGGCCCACACCCTGGCGGCCTTCCTCCGGGCGCTGCACGTGCCAGCGCCCGCCGACGCACCGGTCGACACGGGCCGGGGCGCACATCCCAAGGACTGCGCGGACGGCTTCGACCAGTTCTTCGACTCCCTCGACGCTGACGCGATCGGCGCCGACGCCGCCGACGTCCGGGCCGTGTGGGACGACGCCGTCGCGGCCCCCGCGTGGGAGGGTCCGCCGGTGTGGGTGCACGGCGACCTGCATCCCGCGAACGTCGTCGTCGCGGACGGGACGCTGGCGGGTGTCGTCGACTTCGGCGACCTGTTCGTCGGCGACCCGGCCTCGGACCTGGCGGCCGCCTGGGTACTGCTGCCGATGGGCGCAGCCGCACGCTTCTTCGCCGCGTACGCGGAGGCTGACGAGGCGACGGTCCGGCGCGCCCGCGGGCTGGCCGCGCTCAAGAGCCTCTTCCTGATGCTGATGGGCCAGAACGGGGACCGCGGCCTGCCCGGCGGCAAGCCGGCGTGGGGTCCGGCGGGACGGGCGGCGCTCGACCGGGTCCTGAGCGAGCCTCTGCCCCGAGTCCACGCGTAGACCGGCGGCGTACTCCGACGGCCCCGGCCGCGGCCGGGGCCGCCCCCGCAGATATCGCACGACGTGTGGGAAGCAGAAGAGCGTGTGTTGCGTGAAGGCACAGGGCCCCGGTCACGAGGCGTCCCTGAAATCACCCGTTCGGACGGGCTTCCTCGGTACGGTCGAATCCTCACGCCGAGTGCACACCGGAGGCCGTCATGCAGCCCTTGTCCCTCGCCCAGATCGCCGCCGCCGCAGGCGGCCAGGTCTCCGACGCCGACCCGCAGACCCAGGTGACGGGGGTCGCGTTCGACTCCCGCAAGGTGAGCCCCGGGGACCTGTTCGTCGCGCTCCGGGGCGAGGAGGGCCGGGACGGGCACGACTTCGCTCCGTCCGCCGTCAGGGCCGGGGCGGTCGCGGTGCTCGCCGCCCGTCCGCTCGACGTGCCCGCCATCATGGTGGACGACCCCCTCACCGCGCTGGGCGGTTGGGCCCGCGCCCACGTCGAGGCGCTGTCGGAGCTGGACGTGGTCGCGCTCACGGGCTCGTCCGGCAAGACCTCCACCAAGGACCTCATCGCCCAGGTCCTCCAGCGCGCCGGGGCGACCGTGTTCACGCAGGGGTCGTTCAACAACGAGATCGGTCTGCCGATCACCGCTCTGGAGGCCACCGCGGACACCCGTCACCTGGTGGTGGAGATGGGCGCGCGCGGGCAGGGGCACATCGCCTACCTGACCCAGATCACCCCGCCCCGCATCGGGGCCGTGCTCAACGTCGGCACCGCGCACGCCGGGGAGTTCGGCGGCCCGGAGATGACCGCGAAGGCCAAGGGCGAGCTGGTCGAGGCGCTGCCGTCGGAGGCGGAGGGCGGGGTGGCGGTGCTCAACGCCGACGACGCGCGGGTGGCCGCGATGTCCGCGCGCACCAAGGCCCGGGTGGTCACCTTCGGGGTGGAACGGAGCGCGGACGTGTACGCCACCGACGTCACCCTCGACGGGCAGGGCAGGGCGTCCTTCACCCTGCACACCCCGACCGGGGACGCTCCGGTGCGCCTCCAGGTGGTCGGAGAGCACCAGGTGCCCAACGCGCTCGCCGCCGCCGCGGTGGCCGAGGCGGCGGGGATGGACGCGGCCCAGATCGGTAAGGCGCTCACCGCAGCGGAGTCGTTGTCGGAAGGGCGGATGCGCGTCACCGAACGCCCCGACGGGGTGACGGTGGTCAACGACGCCTACAACGCCAACGCCGACTCCACAGCGGCGGCCCTGCGCGCCCTGGCCCATCTGGGACGGGAGCGCGCGGGGCGCACGATCGCCCTGCTCGGGGAGATGCGCGAGCTCGGGGCCAGCTCAGCAGAGGAGCACCGCAGGATCGGAGCCCTCGCAGCGGTCCTGGGCATCGACGTGCTCGTCGCGGTGGGCGAGGGCGACGCGCGTGTGCTGGCCACTGAGTACGGGCCCGACGGGCGGGTGGAAGCGACGAAGGCAGCTGCTGGGGAGTGGCTGAGCCGGTACAACTTCCGGGCGGGGGACGTGGTGCTCGTCAAGGGTTCCAACGCGCTCGGGCTGGGGGAACTCGCGGACGCGCTCGCGGCCCGGTGAATCACCGCCGGGCGGGGTCCACGACCACACCCCGCCCGGCGAAGAACTCCCCGAAACGCTCGGCCGGGAGCGTCGCGGAGACGGTGTCCGGCCGGTGCCCGGACGGGTTGCGGAAGTGCACCGTCCCGTCGTGGTGGCCGATGACGAGCACCAGGTGTCCGCCCCGGCCCGGTGCCGGACGGTCCGGTCGGCGGATCTCCTTGTGCACCGAGGCCAGGACCATCCGCCCCTGGCCCAGCTCCTGGAGCAGAGCGGTGGTGTCCATGCCGGTGCGCACCCGGGCGTCCAGGCGGTGGGTGTCGCGCACGTACTCCACGAACGGCGCGTAGATCAGTCCCTTCACCGATCCGTCGGGCTGTTCGACGTACCCGCCCGCCTTGCGGACCCCGTGGAGGAGTTCGAGCAGCGGAGGGGCGTGGCCGTCGCGGTGGGTGAGCACCATGCGCAGGCACGCCGTCCCGCAGGCGTGACGGCACCACGTGCTGTACTCCTCGCGGGAGGCCGCCCCCGACACCGCCCACGCGGGGTCGGCGCCGGGGTCGTGTCCCTCATAGGCGATGGCGCTGATCAGTTCGGGAGAGGCGTACTGGGTGATGGCCTCCACCGGTTCGTGCAGCGTGCTCGTGTTCGCGCAGGCCCCGCACCGGCTCACGGGTCTTCTCCCAGCAGGTGAGTGAACGTGTCGCGGGAGACGTTACCGCCCGAGAGCACCGCCCCGGCCGGACCCTCGCCGATCCCTCCCCGCCGGGCGGACAGCGCGGCCAGAGCGATCCCCCCGGACGGCTCGACCACCGGGCGCAGGTGCTCGGAGCACCACCGCATCGCGGTCGCGGTGTCGGCCTCGGACACGGTGACCATCCCGGCCAGTAGTTGCCGGTTCACCTCAAAGAGGTTGACGGCCACGGGATGCCAGTGGATCGGCCACCAACTCGTCAGTGGTCTCCAGCCACGAAGATGTCAGTAGCCCGCCGCCTTCCTCGCCCACCCGCCGCTCGCACTCCGGTCGCTGTGGGCGATCTCCTCGGGCTCCCCGGGGTCCAGGGCGAGCGCGAGATCGGCGCACATCCCGGCCCGGTCCGCGGTGGTGAGCAGCTCTGAGGGCCGCCGCCCGCAGTTCACAGCAGACACGAAAACCACTATGGTACCCAGTGTGACTATTCAGAGCCTCTCAGTGTCTGCCGGGGTGTGGACACAGGCGGACCCCCTCACTGGAAACGTTTCACGGGTGCGGGGGCGCACTCCCGCGGTCACCGCGGAGGAACAGCGATGAGCGGTTACACGAGGACGGGTCCCCCGCTGATCGCGGAGCGGGGCGCCGACACCGGCCTGGCGCGCGCCTTCGAGGTCTGCCGCAGGATCCACACGGGTGCGGACCACGTCTCCCCCCGGGTGGTCGATCTGCTGCCCGCCCACAAGCGCCCCTACGCGCACGCACTGGTCGCCTTCGGGATATGGGCCGATCGGCTGGCCGACGAGGGGGAGGTCTCCGAGCGCGGGCCGGCCCTGGCCCGGTTCCGCGCCGAGACCCTGGCCGCGCTGGCCGACGGACCCGGCGCGCCCGTCCGCCTGCCGCCGGTCCAGCGCGCCATGGCCCACACGGTGCGGGCGTGGGACATGCCCGTACCGGTGCTGGAGGAGCTCCTCACCACGCTCGAACAGGACAGCCGCCGAACGCCCGACTTTCCCGGCTTCGCCGACCTGCGCGGCTATCTGCGCGGTATGAGCGGCACCGTCGCGGAGCTGCTCGGCACCGTCTTGGAGCCGGTCCGGGAGGACACCCCGGAACTCATGTCGCTGCTGGGCGAAGTCCTCCAGTACATCGATATCCTCACCGACCTGCCCGAGGACCTCGAACAGGGCCGCTGCTACCTGCCCCGCCAGGACCTGGAGCGGTTCGGCCTGGACGCGGACGGCCTGAACGGCGCGCTCGGCACGGACGCCTGTCGGGAACTGATCGCCCTGCAGGTGCGACGGGCACGCGGACTGCTGGACCGGGGGCAGGAGGTGGTCGATGCCGTGCACCCCTCCAGCCGCCCCTTCCTCGCCTCCTTGCTGGCCGGGCTGCGGACGGGCCTGGACGAGTGCGAGTACCTTCCGGCGAACCGGCCGGACGCTCCGCCGCGAACAGCCGTTCCCGCCCGGTTGTCGCAAACCCGGGAGACACCCGCCGAAGTCCTGCCCGTCGACTCCGTGCCGCGGCAACAGCGGTCGCCCGTCCCGTCCCCGGACTCCGAGGACCCTCCCGCCGCGGTCCCCGAGCACGTGGCCGTGATCATGGACGGTAACCGGCGGTGGGCCTTAGCACTCGGACTGGCCGCGGTGGAAGGGCACATGGCCGGAGAGGAGGCGATGTACCGTCTGGTGGACGCCGCCGGGGACCTGGGCATCAAGTACGTGACCACCTTCGCCTTCTCCACCGAGAACTGGTCGCGCTCTCCCGAAGAAGTGTCCTCCTTGTTCAAGGTGTTCGCCCGGCGCGTCACGGGGGTCACCGGGCGCCTGCACGCCCGGGGCGTCCGGATGCGCTGGTACGGCCGCCGCACCAGGATCGAGGCGGCGCTCCGCGAACGGCTGGAGTGGGCCGAGGAGCTGACGTCGGGCAACAGCGGGGTGACGTTCACGTTCTGCCTGGACTACGGAGGCCGCCAGGAGATGGTGGACGCGGTCAAACACGCGGCGGCCGAGGCGTTCTCGGGGCGGCTGGACCCGACGCGCATGGCGGAGTCCGACCTCGCCGGGTACCTCTACGATCCCACCCTGCCCGACGTGGACCTCCTGATCAGGACCGCTGGCGAGCAGCGCACCAGCAACTTCCTGCCCTGGCACACCGCCTACGCCGAGATCGTCTTCGATGACGCTCTCTGGCCCGACTTCGACCGCTCCCACCTGGTGCGTGCCGTGAACGCCTACGCGGAACGGCGCAGGAGCTTCGGCGGCACCCTGAACGAGAAGAGCGCCTGACGCTGCACGTGGCGGACGCGCACAAGGCCTTCGGGACGAGGCGCGCGTCCTGCGCGGGGTGAGCCTGCGGGCCGCGCCCGGAGAACTGGTGGGGGTCGTCGGCGGGAACGGAGCGGGCAAGGGGCGAGCCACCCGGAATCTGAGAGGTCCTGTCCGGATCACTCCCCCCGGGGCGGAGGCGAGGTCGTCGTCCTGGGGGCCTTCCCCACGTACGCGGGGCTCACTCCACCGGCCACCCCGCAGGCGCACACCGGGCAAGCCGCACGGCGACAAGGGATACGACTACGCCCACCTGCGTCGACGTCTCCGCCAGCGGGGATCGTCCACCGCCCGGCCCGCAAGGGAGTGGAGTCCTCACAGCGGTTGGGACGGCACCGGTGGCGGGGCGAGCGCCCCACGGCCGGGCCGGCCGGATGTCGCCGCCCGCACCGCCGCTACGAGCGCGAAGCCGACCGCTTCCGGGCTTTCGCCGGCATCGCCCGCACGCTGATCCGCTACCGCCGGATCACCAGATGAGGCGGGCTCGTCGTCGGCGCGAGGGCGGCCGATCTTCGGCGCCGACGGCAGCAGGGCTGGACGATCTCCCAGAGCTCATCGGGCAGCACACCGTTCACAGCACGTGATCACGCCGGGCTTAGCGCCGCGTCGCGGGGCCTGGGACGAGCTCTGGGCGGGTTTCAGCTGTGCGCGTCGTACTGGTCGCGGTTGGCCTGGACGGCGTCCATGTTCCCCTGTGCCCAGGTTCTGAGCTGGCGCGTGGTCTGGTGGAGCGAGAGGCCGAGGTCGGTCAACGCGTAGTCGACCGTGACCGGGACGGTGGGGGTGACAGTGCGGGTGATCAACCCGTCCCGCTCCAACGAGCGGAGGGTTTGGGTGAGCATCTTCTGGCTGACCCCCGCGATGAGGCGGGACAGCTCCGAGTACCGAAGGGACCCGGGCTCTCCGTCGCCGCCGGGGCTGTCGCCGCCGAGGGCACACAGGATCAGCACGACCCACTTGTCGGAGAGCCGATCCAGGAGCTGACGGCTCGGACACACGGCGAGGAACGCGTTGTAGGCGTTCCTGTCCTGGTCCCGTCTTTGGGCTGCGGTCGTTGTCGCCACGACGATCATCCTTCACGCGGGGAGGTAACGCACTTTGAGGTGCGTACTTCCTAGAAGAGAGTTGCTCTCCAATACTGATGCATGCGGGTGTGAGGCACCACCCCCGACTGCAGACACCGGAAAGGCACAACGAGATGACCACGACCCCGACCACGCTCCCCGGCGGCACCTGGAACCTCGGCGACCGCACCGTCACCCGGTTCGGATACGGGGCGATGCAGCTCGCCGGCCCCTGGGTGATGGGTCCTCCCGCCGATCACGACGGTGCGATCGCGGTGTTGCGCGACGCCGTCGAGCAGGGGATCACCCATATCGACACCAGCGGCGCTTACGGCCCGCACGTCACCAACGAGCTGATCCGTGAGGCGCTGCACCCCTACCCGGACTCGGTGCTGATCTCGACCAAGGTCGGAGCGAACCGCGACGCGGAGGGCGGGTGGCCCACCGCACGCACTCCCGACGACCTGCGCAAGCAGGTACGAGAGAACCTCGAAACCCTCGGCGTAGAGACCCTCGACCTGGTGAACATGCGTATGGGGGACGCGACGGGACCGCAGCCCGGCTCGATCACCGAAGCCATGGAGACCCTTGTCGAACTCCAGCAGCAAGGACTGATCCGTCAGCTCGGGGTCAGCAACGTCACCACCGAGCAGGTCGCCGAAGCCCGCAAGGTCGCGCCGATCGTGTGTGTGCAGAACATGTACAACCTCGCCAACCGGGGGGACGACCCGCTGATCGACGACCTCGCCGCCGACGGTATCGCCTACGTCCCGTTCTTCCCCCTCGGAGGGTTCACACCTCTGCAGGCAGACGCCCTGTCGAACGTCGCCGCGCGGCTGGACACCAAGCCGATGGCCATCGCTCTCGCGTGGCTGTTGCAGCGTTCGGAGAACGTCCTCCTCATCCCGGGCACCTCCAAGGTGGCGCACCTGCGCGAGAACATCGCCGGTGCAGCCCTCTCGCTCTCAGAAAAGGACGTCATCGAGCTGGACAGCATCGGCCGCTGACGATGCGAACGGCGGGCAGCATCATGCAGCCCGCCGTTCCGGCGCAGCGCTCCCGGGCAGAAGCACTATTCGCCAGCTGGAATGCAGGTACGTCTTCGTGGAGAACGTGGAAGCCCTGCGCTGGCGAAAGCGAGGGCGAGGGCTAGGGCTACACCGAGTACTCAGCGTCCTGGCCCAAGACGGGTACGACGCGCGATGGACATGCCTACACGCCAGTGGCGTCGGTGCTTCCCATCGCGGAGAAGGGATCTTCCTCCTCGCCGAACCTGTTGCGCGCACGTACTCCTCGGTCTAGTACGGGATGGCTGTCAACGACGGCTGAAAAGTGACCCCCTCGCGGCGCCTGAAAGTTGACCCCCTCCCTTCGCGTGTGACCTGCTAACGAGCCGTCCCGGCCGATGGCGGAACCCGACCCAGATCCCGGTCCTTCAACCGGTAGCTGTCGCCCTTGAGCGGGACCACCTCCGCATGGTGCACCAGACGGTCGATCATGGCCGCGGCCACCGTGGCATCGCCGAACACCTCTCCCCACCGCCCGAACGCCTTGTTCGACGTCACGATCAACGACGCCCGCTCATAGCGGTTGGAGACCAACTGGAAGAACAGGTTGGCCGCCTCCGGCTCGAACGGGATGTAGCCGACCTCGTCCACCACCAGCAGCGGGAGCGTCGTGGCCTGATTCCTTGCTGGCAGCGGGCGCCGCCGCTGGAGCCTCCCTGGGGATCCTCGTCCTGGTGGTGAGGAGCGACCGCCCTTCGGACAAACCCTGAACTCCCAAGCTCACCTTGCTCAAGGTCATGGTCCGTTGGTTCGTCGGGGCCCCTCCCATCTTCGTGGAGCCCCAACCCGCGCGGTTCAGGTTACTCCGGGGGCGGACCAGGTACGCCGGGAAGCGGCAATGACCTAGCGTTTCCACAGGTCAGGAGGTAGACCAATCCACGCGTTCGGAGTGGTCTAGCGGACCGGCGTGGTTGGTCCCGGTACCACCTGGTTCTGGGCTCCGGTAACCGCTCTTATCAGTGCGGTCAGGCCACTTCCGGGCTTCGCTGGAAAGCCCCGTTGCCGCTTTCCGGTGTACCTGGTTCGCCCCCCATGAGAAGGCTGTCAGCCCGGAGCGCTCCTCAAGAGTGTGGTACCTGGAACCGCTACACCTCGAACGACCACACAAAGTGACCGAAGCGGCGGGAACCACGGAGAATACAGACCACTGGATCAACGGCTCTTACCAGTCTCACGCCCCGGGCCGGTCCTGCGCAGGGCCAGCTACCTTGCGGCTCGCCGTAGCTTCGGGAGAACTGGGCCTTGTCTGCACCCGGGTGGTCCCACACGAAGCAGCCGTCCCGCCCGGCCTCCTCCGCCTCGGCGGCCAGGCGTGCCATCGCCCCGGGTCGGCGAGGCCGTCGAAGAGCGGCGGCCACAGCGCCGACCGCAACCGGTTCACGGGCGGCCGCCTCCCGTGTGCCGGACCAGGGCCGACACGAAGTCGTCCCACACCGGCCCGGGCAGGTCGTGACCGGCCCCCCGCAGGACCAACAGCTCGGCCCCGGGGATCGCCGCACGCAACGCCTCGCCGTGCGCCGGCGGCAGGAGCGGGTCTCGGTCACCGTGGACCACGAGCGTGGGCGCCGCGATGTCGCCGAAGCCGCCGCGGGCCGGTCCGTCGAGGTCGATGGCGTAGTGGTTGACCAGCGTGGACGCGTAGTTCCTGGCGCGCGCCACGTCGCGTTCGACCAGCGTCCGGACCGCGGCCTCGTCGAAGTACGGCGAGTCGCCGGCGCAGGCCCGCGCGTCGGCGATCACGTACTCCACGACCGCGGCCGTGTCGGAGGAACGCGGTTGGGCGGGCATGGCCAGGTCGCTGGAGGGCGGTGGCAGGTCGTCGGCCCCGGTCGAGCTCGAGACGAACGTCAGCGACGCGACCCGGTGGGGGTGGTCCACGCCGAGGATGAGGCCGCTCTGGCCGAACATCGACTGACAGACCACATGGGCGCGTTCGATGCCCAGGGCGTCCTGGATGCCGAGCACGTCCTGGGCCAGGTCGGTGCAGGAGTACGCCGGCTGGCCCGGCGGGTAGCAGGTCGAGCGGCCGGTGTCGCGGTGATCGAAGCGGATCACGAACCGGCCGCGGGCGGCGATCCGCCCGCACAGTTCGGCGTCCCACCACAGCATCGAGGCAGAGGCCCCGGCGACCAGCACGATCACCTGGTCCGTGTGGTCTCCGAAGGTCTCGACGCACAGCTCGACGCCGTTGACCGCGAGGAGTCGTTCGCCGTGGGACAGATGAGCAGTCATGTCAGCCACGTTATGCACGCGCCTTCGTCCTTGCCCCTCACCGTAGCTTCAGGAGCACGGGGCCGCACAGGCGGTGGCCCGGCTGGTGCGGCCGGATCGGACCATGACCGGAAGAGGCCATTACCCCTAATAGCTGCACAACGGCCCCGGGGCGATGTCCATCTCGGACTCGAACCTGCGGAGTTCTCCCCGTAGACAGACACACCTCAGGGGCCGTTCCACCTGACCGTGTGGGACGGGGAGCGACCGGGCCGGGCGATGACCACATTGCCCCCGAGGCCCGACCTCTACGGAAAGAGCGTCACGCCCGGCCCGTTCGCGACTTCATGAAAACGCCGTACACGCAGGTCACAGCCGGGTTTGAATGGTCGTGGTCCGAGCCGCCGGACAGGGTCACCTCTTCACAGATCACGGGCCGATGAGCCCTCGCGCAAGACGGAGCCCCCGCCGGTCGCTGGAACCGCGAACGGCTTATCGGATGTCGGACCACCGAGTCCTTCTATCAGGGCGGCGCGCGGCTCCAACCAGGCTCGCACCTGCGACAACAGCACACCGGAAGAGGTGAAGTCTCCCTTGACCACCACCGACCGGCCCCCGGTCTGTTGCGGGATCGACTGGGCAGAAGACCATCACGACACCGCCCTCATCGACGCAGACGGCCACCTGCTGGCCAAGCAGCGCATCACCGACGACGCCCAGGGCCTGGCCCTGCTCCTGGAGTTGCTCGCCGAACACGAGAGCCCCGAGGATCCGCTTCCGGTCGCTATCGAGACCAGCCGCGGCCTGCTGGTCGCCAGCCTGCGCGCCTCGGGCCGCACCGTCTACTGCATCAACCCGCTCGCGGTGGCCCGCTACCGCGAGCGCCACTCCGTCGCCCGCGCCAAGTCCGACCACGCCGACGCGATGACCTTGGCGAACGTGCTGCGCACCGACCTGCATCGCCACCGGCCCCTCCCCGCGGGCTCCGAGCAGGCCCAGGTCATGCACCGCCGCGTCAAGAACCAGCGGCTGGCCGCTGCGGGTTACGTCTGGACCTTCGCCAGCCTCCAACGCTCCGGTCCCCGCGCCCATTACGACCGGCGCCGAGAGGCCGGGGACCGCCATGCCAGCGCCCTACGCAACCTCTTCAACCGGTTCCTGAGCTGCCTGTTCCACTGCCTCCAGCACGGCGTCCCCTACGACGAGACCACCGCCTTCCCGAACCCGCTCGAACCCGGGCTGCGGGTCGTGGCTTGACACCTT
The DNA here is from genome assembly GCF_000092985.1 of Nocardiopsis dassonvillei subsp. dassonvillei DSM 43111. Lineage (GTDB taxonomy): Bacteria > Actinomycetota > Actinomycetes > Streptosporangiales > Streptosporangiaceae > Nocardiopsis > Nocardiopsis dassonvillei. Next base: position 1,620,309 of record NC_014210.1, on the reverse strand, counting down.
GCACCCATCGGATGTCTTTCCGGTGTACTTGGTTCGCCCCCCACGAGCCCCCTCGGTCGAGGGCGAGAATCTGAAACCGGCCCCCGCGCAACGCATCGTTGCGCGGGGGCCGGTCTTTTGTGCCCGCGTCCGGTCGGGCGGTGGCCACGGCGGAGCCGACGACAGCGACGCGCTGACCTGCGCGACCGCGAAACTGCGGATCACCGCAGTCTGTACGGGGGCTGCGGTGATCCGCAGTTTCGGGGCGCCGCGGCCGCCGACTGCACTCTCCTGCACCTGGTCGGCCTCCAGGCCCGGAGAACCCCCGAACCCCTCAGCAGTTGGGGACCGAACCGGACCTCGTGACGTGATTGATGTCGATGTAACCCCAGGCCCCTCCGGCGACGACCTTGCTGGAGTAGACCCAGGCCATCGTGCCCGAGCCAGCGTACTTCTTGCATTCGACCAGGTAGCTGGCACCGCCGATCGTCCCGATGTACTCGCCGCCCAAAGCGAAGGTGTACATGTTGGCTCCCGGGGTCACGTACAGCATTTGCCCGGCGATGGCCGAGTTCGCGGAAACAGCACTGCTAGCGAGCGGCGCCGTGGCAGCGAAGGCGGGGGCGGCGGTCGCGAACAGGCCGGTGGACATGAGGGCGACAAGGGCTGGGGTGAGGAAGGTCTTCAAGCGCAAGAGGACTCCAGGTTCTGTTAGGGCATGCCATTTACAGCTTTCGGTCACCGCGCACGATCCGGCAACAGCTTTCGGCTATGGCCTAAAGAGCCAGTTCACGGCTCTACCACTAGATCCTGTAGTAATCATCCTCGCCCCCCGTGTCCTCCGTGCGGCTCGATCGTGCGACCGATTGGAGGACCCGGGAGTCGAGGAGGATCGCTATAGGATTTGGTCCGGTTCTCCCGAAGCTACGGCGAGCCGCAAGGTAAGCCGGGGCGAGAAGAGGCGAGACCGACGGAGGTCAGCACCCGAAAGGGTGTCGGCCTTTTTGTGGCCGGGGACGGGACAGGTCGCGGGGGTCCAGCCCAGCCAGGTGGCCACGGTCAGGGGGTCGAGGAACACCGGAACAGGATCCGGCGCTTAGCGTGGGTTTACGCTCGGGTTCCTCAACCTCGCTACCCGAAAGGACCAAGCGCATGAAGAGGGATCCCCGTATCGCCTGGCGGCCCGCACTCGCCGCACGGGCGCTCCAACTGACCTACCCCGCGATGAACCGCTTTCTACTGCTCCCGCCGGAGGTGGAGTTCGCGACCAAGCCGGTCGCCGCGCCTGCGACCGTGCGGATCCCGACCCGCCACGGTGATATCGGCGCCCTGGTCTTCAGCCCCACCTCCGAGGACATCGAGTCACAGCTCGCCGACGGTCGCAGCCCTCCGGTGCACATGTTGATCCACGGCGGGGGGTTCATCACGCGCTATCCGCTCGGTGAAGGCAACGTCGCGCGCTATCTCGCCTCCGAACTGGGCTGCTACGTCGTCATGCCCGACTACCGTGCCGCCCCCCAGGTCTGCCATCCGGTGGCCGGAGAGGAGTGCTACGACGCCTACCTCTGGGTCCGCGGCAGCGGCACGGCCCACGGCTGGGACGGCGACCGGGTCTCCGTCGGCGGGCCCAGCGCCGGCGGGCACCTCTCCCTGGGCGTGGCCCTGACGGCCATCGAGCGCGGGGCCCCCTCCCCTGCGGCCCTGTCCGTGGAGTTCGCCCCGGTCGACCTGACGCTGCCGAATGCGCAGCGGACATCGCCCCGGTCCCGGCCCGTCGTGGGAAAGGCGTTGATGGACCTCGTCATGAACACCTACTTCGCCGGAGCGGACACCAGCCTCCCGCTGGTCTCACCCGCACTGCACCCGGCACTCGACCGGCTTCCCCCGACCCTGGTCATCACCGCCGAGCACGACACCCTCAGGGACGAGGCGGACCGGTTCGCGGGCGCCCTCGAACGCGCAGGCGTCGAAGTCGTGCACCGCGTGTTCGAGGGCGTCGACCACGGATTCATCTACCACCGGCCGGCCGGACCCGCCCGCGCCGCCATCTCCCTGATAGGCGAGCACCTGGGCTCGGCCTTCCGACGTCCCCGCTGATCGAAGGAGCGGGCCGGGTCGAGGGCGCGGGACCGGTGCGTGCGGTCAAGCTGTTGCACCCGCACCTGAGAGCAGGCCCTCGCCCGGGGCCCGTTCTGTCGGTGCGCGCCCCTCCGCGCGGCCCGTGGCGCGTGGATTGAACGAGATTCTCGACGAACGGTTGCGTCTTCAGTGAGACGGTGGCGGGTTGTTTGAGACAGGACATCACGGAACGATTATGGAATCGGTGACGTAGGTGCGGCATGCCGTAGGCACGTCACGGCCCCACTTCTGCAGCAAGTTCTGTTCTAACCACCGGTAAGGTTCACTCACCGAACTCAAGTACCTGGACTGCTGTCTACTGTGAGGACAGCTCTAGGCACTAACGGATTTGATCCGTGCCTTGATAGCCATGGGAATGCTCGGTGATTGCTCGGCTGTTCCAGGGCACGGTGACACTGGGTGGTCTCCGATGGCACGTAGGGGGCTCCGCCGCCCGGATGGGTCGGAATGAATATCCGCATCGCCGGGCATTTCGCCTCCGCGCATCCTGGACGCGCCCGTCTTCGATGACAAGAGCTGGGCCAAGGCCATGAAGCCCGGGATCGGCGCGGAAATGCTCACCGCCTCGATCGCCGCCTTCTCCGATGAGTCCCTGACCTGGGACGCCGAATCCTTGAAGGGAGCCCTTGAGCAGGCCGGGGCCGCTCAAGGGCTCAAGCTCGGCAAGGCTCAGGCGCCGGTGCGGGCCGCGGTCACCGGCCGCGCGGTCGGGCTGTCGCTGTTCGAGTCGCTGGAGTTGCTGGGCCGCGAGCGCATCCTGGAGCGACTGCGTGCGGCGCTGGAGCGGCTCAACACCTGACGGGCCGAGGCCAGCCGCGAGACCACCAACCACGGAGGAAGAACCTCCAGGAGTTCTGACGCGGCGGGCCCGTCCCGCTGTCCAGTAAGCATCCAGCGCACCGGGATCGGAGGCGGGCCCTTCGCCATGTCACGTGACCATGCGTCCAGCCACCACCGTGCCCCCGCGTGCGTGGAGTCAGGGGCGGGTCCCTTCCCTATCCGAAAAACCGTGCGCCCACCCGCACGAAGCTCACCTGCCGGGGTCGGCGGGCCAGTCCAAACCGTGGTCCTCCTCGGCCTGGTCCCACAGGGCCAGCAGACGGGTGTGGCGGGTGCGAATGATCCCGTCCCCAGGTGGGAAGTCAGGATGGGCCAGGAACCGGGGACCGGGCCCGCCGCGGTGGTCGCGGTCCCAGCGACGGACGTGGTCGGCCATGGTGGCGACTACGTCGGCGGCGTCGGGCCCGTGACCGCAGGCCACGAACTCGTATGTGGCGGAGGCATCGGGTACCGCGGGGAGCAGCAGGTAGGCCAGTGAGGTCCCGTCCCACATCGCCGGGATCAGGGCATGGGTCATAGGTCGGTAGCGGAAATCGTCGGCGGTGCCGGTCAGGGTGGCGAAGTGGGGTAGCCCGGTGGCCATCCACATCTGCAGGGCGCTGAAGGGTTCCATGCCAGCGATACGGACCCCGGTGAACTGCTCCTGAGCGGGGAGAGCGAACACTGCGGACAGGGCTTCGGGGGCGGGCGTAGGGTCGGCGTCGGTGGTCAGCTCGACCGTGTCGGTGACCGGCACGGTGGTGGAGGCGGAAGCGCCCAGGCCCTGCATGGGGACGAACCCCGCGTGGTTGCCGGTCTCGCCCAGCAGCAGTGCGCCGTGGCGAGTGAAGGCGTAGACGCGCTGGAAACCCCGCACCCCCAACGGGAGCACGAGGCGTCCACCGTCGACGAGCTGATGAGTCCAGGTCGGAGGCAGGTCGGTGGCGGCGGCCGTGACGATGATCCGGTCGTAGGGTGCGCTGCTGGGGTGGCCGTGTTCGGCGTCGCCGACGACCAGCTCCACCCGGTCGGCGTATCCGGCCTGGGTCAGGTGGGTGCGGGCGCGGTCGATGACCGCGGGGTCGATGTCGAGGGAGGTCACCGATCCGGCGGGTCCGACGACCTCAGCGGCCAGTGCGGCGTTGTAGCCGCCCGACCCGACCTCCAGCACCCGCATGCCGGGGCGGAGTCGGGCGCGTTCCAGCATCAGGGTCTGCACCCAGGTCGCTGAGACCGAGCTGGTGGCGGTGCCGTCGTCGGCGAAGCGAGTGCGCAGCACCGTCTCCGGGTCGTAGACCTCCTCCAGAGGGAACTCCGGAGCGAAGGCGTGGCGGGGCACGGTGCGCACCGCTCTGGTGACTGGTTCGGAGTGCAGGGCGTTGACGGCTCGCAGGCGAATGATCATGCGTTCGCGCAGCTCATCAATACGGTCGGTACCCGGAGTAGAGGTGGAGGTGTCGGAGGTCGTCACGCTGGCAGGCTAACCAGCCGTGCTCCCACGCGTGGGGGTTTCCAATGATTCTGGGTGTGTGGCGTCCACCGGCTCTCTCACCGGCCTATCTCCTAGCTGTGGCCGAATTGACCCGCAACCACAGGAACTGGGAGCAGCTGGATGAGGGGGATCGCAGTGGCCAAAGTACGTGAACTGGTTCAACCACCGCCGCCTGCACGGCGAGATCGGTCTGATCCCGCCGGCGGAGTCCAAGGACAACTTCTACCAGCAGGAATCGGTGTCATCAGATACCGAAGCGTTGGTTCCGAGCCTCTAAAGAACCCGGCACGAGACAGGCCACCGCGATGTCGCCGATCTGGTTCAGGCCGATCGTGCCAAGGCCAGCGGGCCCCAGACTGCCGCCGCTGGTCTCCACCGCGGTGGCCGGACCGTCATCGACGTCACTGACCCATACCCAGGAGGTACCGGTGCGCAGCAGGTCACCGGCCATCTCCTCCGGGTCGGCCCTGCGGAACTCCCACAGGACCTCGCCCGTGGACAGGTCCAGGGCCAGGTAGAAGCCCTCTTGCCCACCGCAGTGCTCCAGGACGGCCTCGTTGCCGTTGATGGCCACCAGGTCACCGGCGCACTCCGCTCGGGGCGCGACGCTGGACACGCTGCCGTCCGCGGCGTCGACCTGCACGAATCCGCCTCCGAAGCGCAGCACGATCCGGTCGTCGTCGGCGTGCAGTGACCACAGCCCCGAGTGCAGGAAGTCGATGTCGGACCTCTCACGCAGATCCGTGGTCCACAGCAGTTCACCGGTGTCGGCGTCCACCATGCGCAGCAGGGCGTTCTCGGCGTAGAGCACGCCGTTCTCACCGGCGTCCACGGCCTTGAAGGGGTTGGAGGAGTCGCGTGGGCGTGCACCGGTGTCCAGGTGGTGCAGGGTGAGGCTACCGGTCAGGCGATACTCGCCCTCCAGCGGTAGTGACCAGCGCACCTGTCCCTGTTCCGTGCAGGCGGGAGCCCGCTCCCCGTCGGGGGTGCACAGCAGGTGCTCGCGCGGGCTGATGCCGGAGGTCACCGGCACGTACCCGGCCTCCTGCAGGCGCACCACGGCGTTGTCCGGGGCGGGTTCGCCAGGGCCGGGGGCCACCGTGCACGCGCTGGCCGCCACGACGACGGCGGCTGCGGCGGCGGAACGGAGAGGGATGCGCATGCACCGCAATCTAGCGAACCACCGGACTGGGCGTTCAGCGGCCCAGGCACCCTTCTTCGTGTCTGGCCACACCGGCTCCAGGCTGACTGATGCGCCGACCGCTGCGAACGCGACGGCCACCCCGACGACCCGCAGCAGGACCGCGAGCCGGGGATGGCGGTAGAGGAAGCCGTCGGGGGGCTGCCGAATTCGTCATGCTGTTCAGCCTGGGCGGCGCCTCCTTCGCCCGCATGAGCATGCGTACTCGGAACCACCAGAAGAAGGCCTAGGGCACCAGCCCGTACAGGCGGTCCTCCACGTGGGAGACCACCGCCCCGGGAACCGGAAGAACGCCGTAGTCGCCAACGCCCAGCAGGTCCGGCGCTTCGACAGGACCCTCGCCGTCCTCCAGCAGGATCTGCGTCCAGCCCTGCTGAGCGGCCTCGCCCTCCCAGGGCAGGACGGAGACGGTGAGGACCCGACGGTCGGCGTCGTCCCAGGCCAGGTGCGGCACGACCAGCACCGACTCCAGGACGCGGGCCTGGTTCACCGGTGCCCACAGGTCCGCGTCCACCTCGACCTCGCTGCGCTGGACGACCTCCCCGCTGGCGTCGGTGACCAGCAGCAGACCAGGCTCATCTCCGCCCCGGTCGCGCAGCACCACCGCGCCCCGGGTGTCCACACCCACGGCGTACTCATACATGGGGTCCGGTGCCGGAGGGAACACCTGAGCGGAAGCGCCGTCGTCCACGGCGAACGCCCCGCCCGGAGTGCGGGCCACCGCCTCACCCCCGCGCCCCTCGCGCACGGCGCCGATGATGGGCACTTGCGTGTAAGACAGATTGTCGGGTGTCCACTCCTGGCGCCACACCCGCTCACCCGTGGACACGTCCAGCGCGGTCACGCTCTCCACCGCGTCCTCGGGCACGTCCATCCTGTACAGGGTCGATTCAACATCCTCCTCGGGGAGGTGCTCCTGGTCCAGGCACAGGCGCGCCACCAGCACCCGGTCGCCGTGACCGCGGATCCCACCGTCATCAGCCCACTGGCACCAGCGTTCACCGGCCCCCTCCCGGAGTTCGACCTCCCACAGGCGCTCGGTGGAGTCGGTGGCGTAGGCCACGACCAGGGACCGCCCGTCCTCGTGGACGCGAAAGACGCGCACGTCGGGGGTGAGGTAGCGCAGCGGTGGGGACTTCTCCTGTCCCTGCCAGGTCAGGGCGGGCATGGGCGTCTCGCGCACCACCTCGCCGGTGGCGGCGTCCAGCACCACCATCGCGTGGGTCTGCGGCTCAGACTCAGGCGTGGCTTCGGTGACGTGCGACAGGTAGGCGTAGCGGTCCTGGCCCGCGAACACCCCGGCCTGCGCCTGACGGGAGAAGGGCAACCGGTAGGTCCACAACTCCTCGCCGGTGGCCCCGTCCAGGGCCACGAACCCGTCGTCGTAGAGCACCAGGGGCCCGCGCGGACCCCGCTCCACGCCCAGCACCGGGTCCAGCACCGGGTGCTCGGGCTCCCAGGTCCACCCCACCCGGCTGATCGTGGCCGGGACCGGCGCCGCCTGCCCGCCGTCGGCGGCGGCCACGGTGTGCTCGACCATGAAGGCCCGGGTCAGGGCCGCGGGCACCAACGTCCAGACCAACGCCACGACCAGGGTGCCCGCCGCCGCCCCGGTCAGCACCCGCTTCCACCGGTGCCAGGGCAGGGCCGTGGCCGCTCCCAGCGCCAGGGCCGTGCCCAGGGCCACCAGGCACACCCCGACCCACAGGGCCAGGACGTGGTCGGAGAACATCCGATAACCGTCGTTGTCCACGATCGCGGCCAGGTGACGGGTGGGGAAGGCCGCCCACACCACCGCGAGCACCACCAGGACCACGGCACCGCGGCCCAGCGCGCTGCCCAGGGTCGGGCGCGCGGCGAGCCGGTCGGGGTCGCGGGTGGCGGTCAGGGACACCCACCCCAGCACCGCGGCGGCCAGCAGCAGCGTCAGGCCGACCAGGAGCGCCGGGCCCTGGCTGCCCGGCGCGGCCCGCTCGCTGAAATTCGAGACGTGGGGCGTGGTCAGGATCAGGGCGCCCACGAGCACCGTGACCCCGCTCCAGCCGAGCACGTCCCCCACACGTCGTCGCACCGCTGTCCCACCCCTTGTCCTGTTCCGTCCGTCGTCGGCTCAGGCAGTCTAGGGACCGGTGGCCGGGGCTGGAGTTCGGCGGCGTCAGCGGGGTGCACCGGCACGGTGCGCCGGGTGCACGCCGAGATGACGAAGCCCTCCTCACGGCGGACCACGGGCCCGCGCGACTGCGCAGGCCTGGGGTCGTGCTGGTCGTCCCGCGCGACGAAGGGGCCAGGGCTCGGAGGCGGTCCCACAGTGGCCACGCGGCACGGTTGAGGGCACCCGGCGCGTGCCTTGTCCCGATCGTGTCCGGTCAGCCCAGGGGCGTCCGGCGGCGATGATCCGCCGCGCTACTCCCCCACCCACCCCCGCTGCACCGCCACACCCGGAATTCACGCCCTCCCAAAAGACGCCAAAATAACCGAATTCGACTGTGAGTTTAGGTGAAGAAACTTGCGACGGCCTGATGCGGCCATGACACCTCCTTTCGCGCCCGCGCCTCGTTGGTTATATTCGATGAAGGAAGAAATTCCATGAGCGAGAATTCATGGATGGCTCCCTCTGGCCACTGATGCCCAAAAGGAGAACCCCTTGTCCAGCAAGAGGCGTATGTTCGCCATCGTCGGCGCGCTCGGCTCCATCACCCTGGCCGGCGTGCTCGGCACGGCCTCGACGGCCTCGGCCGCGAGCATCCCCGCCGTCGAGGCGCAGGCCACCTACATCTACCTCTACGAACACGACGACTACGCGGGCGGGTCCTTCCGGACCTCCGGACACGTCTACAACCTGCAGGGCCGCTGCTGGAGCGGCTCGGGTTGCCGCGACGTCAACGACAACGCCAGCTCCATGAAGAACCGGAAGCCCAACGACGCGTCCTTCTACGCACACGCGAATGGCGAGGGCCCGTCCTACTACGCCCAGGCGAATTCGGTCGACAGCGACCTGACCAACAACGGTTTCGACAACCGGATCAGCTCGATCCGTATCTGGTGAGCCCCTGGGCCGGGGAGATCGGGCGCAGCGGTGCACGGCCTCCCCGGCTTCGACCCTGGGAAGTGGAGCAGCCGATGAACAGACGGCGCCTTCCGGGCGCCGCGGCGGCACTGGGTCTGGTCCTCGGCCTGGCCGCCTGCGGTGCCCGCGGCGACGACGGGAACGGTTTCCTTGCCGAGGAGGAGCAGGCCCGAGCCCTGTCGCTCCCCTTCGACGAGCACACGCTCTCCCCCTTCGAGATGCGCACGCTGCGCTACGCCGAGGACCTGCTCGTGCGCGAGTGCATGAGGGAGAACGGCATGGACTGGCGGGTCGTCCCCGCGCCCGAGGAGGAGGGGATCGACTCCGCGCACCGGCGTCGCTACGGCGTGATCGAGACGGGCGTGGCCGAACTGTACGGCTACCAGGCGCCGCCCGCGTCCGAGCACGAGGAGAGGGTGGAGCGGGTGCGGGAGGAGCGTCAGAGCCTCCCGGTCACCGAGTACCGGGCGGCCCACGGGGACGAGAGCGGAACCGGATGCCTGCGCCAGGCGCAGCAGGAGATGTCGGCGGAGGTTCCCGCCACGGACGACAGCCTGCTGAACTCCTACATCAGCACGGGCTTCGACACCTCGTTGCGCGACCCCGCCGTGGTGGACGCGTTCGCCGCCTGGAGCGCGTGCATGGCGGACCGGGGTTTTGCCTACTCCACTCCCACCGAGGCGTCGCAGGACCCGCGCTGGCAGGACAACGTCGCCTCGGCGGAGGAGACCGCGGTGGCGAGCGCGGACGTGGCGTGCAAGGAGACGGCCTCGGTGGTCCGGGTTTGGCACGGCGCGGAGGCGGCGGCACAGAACGATCTGATCGAGGAGCACGCCGGGGATTTCGCGCTGTTCGCCCAGGCGAAGAAGGTCAGGATGGATCGGGCGCGGGCGCTGGTCGAGCGGTTGGCGCCCTGACCCCTGGTGTCTGCGAGGCGGGGGTCGGAGAACATCGGAGGGGGTCCGGCGCGAAGGAACCCGCACCTGTTCACCGGTCGGTGGTGAGCGGCTCCAGGGCACGGGCACTCGGCTTCCCCGTCCTCAAGGGCTCGTCGGTACCGGGTTTCGGCTTCCTCCATTCGGTCCGACTCCTTCCGTGGCTTCGCGAGGTTGGACATCGGGAAGGGGCTTCTCTCGACCGGCCTGTCTGCCTTGCCTGTTGCCGCTGCCCGTCCAATCACCTCGCGTGCCGCCGAGCACGAGCGGCTGAAACTGAGGGCCTACGGCCACAAGACTGGGTACCGGCTGCGGATGCGCGCGCAGACCGTCCTGCAGGCCGCACGCGGACGCTCCAACACTCGCATCGCCCGGGAGAGCGGCCTGCGCCTGGACACGGTCCGGTGCTGGCGCGGCCGGTTCACCGAGTGAGGGGGCCTTTCCGCTGCCTCGCTTCGAGTGCCGGGGGCGGGTCGAATGGGCAGCCCGTTGCCCTGGGCATCGGCTGTTCAGGGGCCGACGCGGTCGCTTCGGTCGGGCTTCCGGCCAGGGGGGTCGGACATGCCTCTCCTTGATGGTGGGGAGTACTCCAGCGGGCGGGTCGGCGAGTCGGAGCGCGGGAACGTGCTGCTGCGCCGTCAGGCCGCACAGGCCACGACTTCCACGGTTCAGCGACTCTGTGCCTGACCGGCGAAGACACCGTCATCAGGCATGCAAGGGCAACAACTGCCAGGGCACCTCAGAAGAGGCCACCGCTTGCGTGGATGGTCTGGCCGTTGATCCATGCGCCTTCGTCCGAGACCAGGAACGCGACCACCGATGCGATGTCGGCCGGCTCGCCCAGGCGGCCGAGGGGCGTCTGGCTACGGATGGACGCGGCCACGTCAGCCGGCATCTGAGCTTGCAGGGCCTCGGTGCGGGTAGCGCCGGGCAACACGCTGTTCACCGTGATCCCGCGCGGTCCGAGCTCGTGTGCCGCCGTCCGGGCCAGTTGCTCAGCTGCCGCTTTACTCGCGGCGTAGAGGCCCGCGCCGGGATGCGCCACGACGGTCGAGCCGCTGGAGATCACGACGACCCGCCCACCGTGGCGCATGTGGAGTGCGGTCTCCTTCAGGGCTCTGAAGACGGGCCGGGTGTTGATGGCGAGGTGCAGCTCCAAGTCCTCGTCCGTGGCATCCGCCAGGGATGTGGGGCGCGCCATCCCCGTGTTGCTGACGAGGACATCCAGCCCGCCGTACTCCGCGACGGCCGCCTCGACCAGGGAGCTCAGCTGCGTCGCGTCGCGCACATCGGCTCGCACTGCGGTGGCCCGTCCGCCCGCACGCTCGACGGCGGCCACGGCGTCCTTCGCCGCGACCGCGTCCGAGTGGTAGTTGACGATCACCCGCGCTCCATCCGCCCCCAACCGTTCGGCGACAGCGCGCCCGATCCCCCGGGACGCTCCCGTCACGACTGCGACCTTGCTGTTCATGTGTATGCCTGAGTCTCTCGAAAGGTGATGATGTCGATAGGTGAGATACTCCCCTAAATTGTCGATGAGGTCAATCATCTAGACTCTCTCTCATGACCTCGCATGCCCTTGCCGCCGCCGTGACCACGCTGCACCGCGAGGCCGCCGCCCTCTACGCGCTCCTCGGACGCGAGTTCGGCCTGACCGCTCAGCAGGCCCAGCTGCTGTGCGTCCTGACTTCCGATCGGCCGTCCTTCAGTGAACTGGCCACCACTCTCGGCTGCGACAGGACCAATGTCACCGGCATGATCGACCGGCTGGAGAAACGGGGGCTGTTGGCGAGGGAGCGCGACAGCGAGGACCGCAGGGTGAATCGCGTAACGGCCACCCAGGAGGGCGAACAGCTGATTGTGCGCCTACGGGAGCGCTTCGCCGAATCGGTCGCCGACCGGTTCAGCCGTCTCACACCCGAGGAACATGACCGCCTCGCCGCCCTGGCAACCGCACTCACCCCCGCAACAGCACCGAACTCGAAACACTGATGGCCCTGGTCGGCGAACCGGCCGCGCCAGCACCGGACCGTGTCCAGGCGCAGGCCGCTCTCCCGGGCGATGCGCGTGTTGGAGCGTCCGCGTGCGGCCTGCAGGACGATCTGCGCACGCATCCGCAGCCGGTACGCCTACCGCTGACAAGGCGACGACCCGCTGAGGTTTGACCACCGGGTTCGTGGTCGGACCCTGGTGTGGGCCGGGAACGCCTCCACCCACCCGGAACCCGCCTGAACGTCCCAGCACCGGAGCTGGAATCCTGTCACCGGCAGCTACGTAGAACTGACAAAATGTCAGCCATGCCACTTCCCTCTCCCCCGCCACACGAGCCCGCCCGGAACGATCCCTCCGCACAGGCGGACCAGGCTCCTCAGCCCGTCCCCGGCACCCCGTATCCGTACCCCCAGACCCCCGGCACGCAGGCCCCCGTGCACCCCCAGGACCCGTACCCGCAAGCTCCGTATCCTCAGGCTCCGTACCCTCAGGCCCAGTTCCAGTACCCGCAGGTCCCGCCTCCACCCGTCATCGACGGGAAGGAACTGCGCCCCCGCGCACGCTGGTACTGGATCGGCGGGCTCACCATCCCGATCGGCGCGCTGGCCTCCTTCCTCGTCTTCCTCAGTCTTCTCCTCTCCGCGACCGCGGAGCCCGAGTTCATCGCCGAGTTCGAGGGCGGCAGCAGCGCCACCTTCCAGGTCGAGGAGGGGCAGGAGGGCCACTGGGGGCTGTACGTCGAGGGCGACGCCAACCGTTTCGCCTGCGAACTCGACACGCCCGCGGGCCCCGGGTCCGGGAACGACAACCTGGACACGGCGCCGCACTCCTACAGCGGCACGGCCTACGACAGCTGGCGGCTCACCGCCGAGCTGTCCACGCCCGAACCCGGTGAGTACGTCCTTCGCTGCGACGACATCCACTCGGGCACCTACGGGATCGGCACGCTCGAACAGACCGCGTCCTCCGAGGCCAAGCTCGTTACCGGCACCCTGGTCCTGGTCGTCCTCGGCCCGTTGAGCTTCATCGCCGGGGTGGTCGTCCTCATCGTCACCGGGGTCCGGCGCGCCTCGCACCGCACCCGGCTGGTCCGGGAGCGGATGCAGACCTTCGGCGCGCCGCAGCCCGCCGGCCCCGGCCCGCAGCCGGGTCCGATCTCCTAGCCCGGGGCTCGGCCCGAACCTCCGAGGGGATCCCGAACAGGCACGTCCGCGAAGACGCCGCGGGGCTCCGTGTGGGCTCCGCCCGGCGGTGACACCTCCGGCAGCGCACAGCGCTGACCCTCCGGGCCGTTCCTGCGACAGCCGCACACGCACAGCGCCCCCGAAGGGCACCCATGCCCTTCGGGGGCGCTGTGCGTCCGGCCCGCGTGCCCCAGGCCGCGGGCGCCGCTGGCGGCCGGTGAGGCGGCCCGGCCCGCCGTCGACGTGACCGGTTATGGTCAGAACCGACCGCATGTGTCCCCCCACCTGCGATCCTGAACCCCCCTGCGGCACTCGGAGCGCACGTGACCTCTCCTGAACCGCCCTCCCGCCCCTCCCGGTCTTCCCAGACCTTCCAACCCCTACGGCCCCGCGACCCCGGATCCGTCGGCCGGTACCGGACCGTGGGCCGCCTCGGCGCGGGCGGCATGGGCACCGTCTACGCCGGCCGGGACCCCTCCGGCGGCCTGGTGGCGATCAAGCTCGTCCACGGTGACCTCTCCGCCGACCCCGACTTCCGTGCCCGGTTCCGCCGCGAGGCCGACCTCGTCCGGCGCGTGTCCAGCCCCTGCGTGCCGCGCTTCCTGGACAGCGACACCGACGCCGCCCAACCCTGGCTGGCCACCGAGTACGTCGCCGGGCCCACCCTGCGCCAGCACGTGCGCGAACACGGCCCGCTGACCGGCACCAACCTGCGGGCCTTCGCCACGGGGGTGAGCGAGGCGCTGCGGGCGATCCACACGGCCGGGATCGTGCACCGCGACCTCAAACCCGGCAACGTGGTACTCGCGGCGGACGGTCCCAAGGTCCTCGACTTCGGCATCGCCCGCGCCCTCGCGGAGACCGCCATCACCCGCACCGGAGGGCTGTTCGGCACCCCCGGCTGGGTGGCCCCGGAGCTGCTGCGCGGCGGCCAGCCGAGCCCGGCGGCCGACGTGTTCGCCTGGGGCGCCCTGGTCGCCTTCGCCGCCACCGGAAGAAACCCGTTCGGCACCGGTTCCGCCGAGACCGTGGCCGTGCGGGTACTGGACGGCCGACCGGACCTGGCCGGGGTCCCCGATGACCTGTTGCCGCTGGTCACCGCCGCGACCGGGAGCGACCCCGCACGGCGGCCGACCGTGGAGCAGGCGCTGTCCGAGCTGCTCGGGGCGCGGCTCACGGGAACAGGCGGCACGAGTCCGGCCGAAGAGGCGACCGCCCTGGTCACCCGGGTGCTCCGGGACGGCTGGGAGGCACCGCCGCCGCCCACCACGACCACCCCGCCCCGCTCCCTCGACCCGTCTCCGGGAACAGGTCAGCCCTTGGACCGGTCGGCCGCGCGGGAGCCGGGGAAGCGCCGCTGGACGCTGGTCGCGGCGGCGGCCGCCGCCGTACTGCTGGTGGCCGGAGGCGGCTGGTTCGTGGGCGTCCGGTTCGGCCCGGGCGGCACCGGCCCGGGTGCTGACAGAACCGATGCCGCCGGGGGAACGGAAGGGTCCGGCAGCGGGAGCGGCGAGAACGGGGACGGCCCCGGAGAGGGTTCGGGCGGGGTCTCGAACGCTGGCGCCGGCGGCGAGATCGCGGTGGAGATCTCCGGGAACGGCCTGTTCACCGTGCACGCGGACGGCTCCGGAGGGCTCGGGATCACCCCCGGTTTCGACGGGGCCAGCCCCGCTCTGCCCGAAGATGTCGAACGCGCCGAGTACGCGGTGGCGACCGTCCGGGTGGAGACCGTCTACTCCGACACCGCCGCCCAGACCGGGATCATGGTGTTCGGCGAGGTCGAGTACGTGGCGGACACCGGTGAGTTCACGCTGCGATCGGGCGACATCACCCTCCTTGAGGTCGGCGAGGGGCTGGACCCGCTCCCCAGGGACCCCACCGCCGACGGACGGCCCGCCCACGTCGCGGTTCCCGACGAGGTGCTGGCCACCGTCAGCCGGGAGACGCCCGGCGCGGAGTTCGAGGTGCGTTTCCCGGAAGCGCCCGAGAGCGGGCTGCTCGCCTACCTGCCCGCCCCCACGGCGCTCGGCGGGAACGCGGACACCGCGCGCGGCGCCTACGCGTGTTACATGAACTGGCACCCGTACCCGCCGGTCGACATGACCGACGAGGAGTTCGTGCCCTGCCCGGAGGAGCGCCCGAATGAGTGAGCACCGCGGCCACGGACCAGGGCCCGGCTCGGGTTCTGGCGACGGACCGCACCCACGCGACGGGAGACCCACCGGCTCGGGTCCGGCGCCGGGTTCGGGCCCGCGCCCGGAAACAGGACGGGCACCGGGAACGGGGCCGGAGACGGCACCCGGTTCGACACCGAGTTCGGGACCGGGTTCGGGACCGGGCTCGGGACCGGGCTCCCGCTCCGGGCCGGGGCCGGGAACGCGTCCCGGGTTCGCTCCGCTGCGTCCGGACGACCCCGAGACCCTGGGCGGGTTCCGCATCGTCGGCAGAGTCGGCACCGGCGGCATGGGCACCGTGTACGCGGGGTTGCGGCTGCGTCCCGGCGGACGCGCACGAAGCGGCTACGCGGCGGTCAAGGTCATCCGGGAGGAACTCACCGAGGATCCGGACTTCCGCGCCCGGTTCACCCGCGAGATCCGCCTCCTCAGCCGGGTCCGCAGCCGGTCGGTCCCGGAGTTCCTGGGCTCCGGCCAGGACGCGCACGGGCCGTGGCTGGTCACCGAGTTCGTGCCCGGGTTGTCGTTGTCCGCGCACGTCAGACAGCACGGGCCACTCCCGCCCAACCTTCTCCTCGGGCTGGCCGCCGGGGTCGCCGAGGCCCTGAACGCCGTGCACACGGCCGGGATCGTGCACCGCGACCTCAAACCCGGCAACGTCATGCTCGCCCCCGAGGGCCCCAAGGTGCTGGACTTCGGTATCGCCCGCGCCGTCGACGAAACCGCGCTGACCCGCACCGGCAGCCTGGTGGGCACCCCCGGATGGATCGCCCCGGAGGTACTGCGCGGAGCACCGGCCGCGCCACCCGCCGACCTGTTCGCCTGGGGCGCTCTGATGGCCTACGCCGCCACCGGCCGCGCGCCCTTCGGTTCGGGTTCCACGGACTCCCTCCCCTCCCAGATGCTCGACCAGCCGCCGGACCTGGCCGGAGTGCCCGGACCACTGCTGCCGCTGGTGACCGCCGCGTTGAACCCTGACCCGCGCCAGCGCCCCACGGCGGCCCAGGCCGCCCGCGCC
Source organism: Nocardiopsis dassonvillei subsp. dassonvillei DSM 43111 (assembly GCF_000092985.1). Lineage (GTDB taxonomy): Bacteria > Actinomycetota > Actinomycetes > Streptosporangiales > Streptosporangiaceae > Nocardiopsis > Nocardiopsis dassonvillei. Next base: position 1,604,309 of record NC_014210.1, on the reverse strand, counting down.
TTGGTCGCCCTGGGCCAGGGACAGGGGCGGGAACAGGGGCAGGGGGCGGGGCGGCAGAAGCAGGGCGTTCCGCTGGACGGGTCAGGGCTGTCGAACGCGGTGGGGGCCCTCCTGGACCGGGAGTGGCGGGGTGTGCGTGCCGTGCGGCCGCCCGCTCCGCCTCGCCGGGTGCCCAAGGCCCTGGTGGTGGCCAGCGCCGCCGTCCTGCTGCTGGGCACGGTGGGCGGTGGGTTCCTGGCGGCCCAGGTGCTCTCGCCAGACGGCGGTGAGAGCGAGGGAACCGGTGAGGGTACAGCCGCGGAGGGGACGGAAGAGGGTTCAGGGGCGGGAGGGCCGCAGGAGGTAAGGGGTTCGGGAGAGGAAGGTACGGAGGGACCCGACACGGAATGGGTGATGCCGGAACCGACGCCCTTCGGCACCAACGCCGAATGGCTGGCGGAGGTGATCACCTCGCCGAACGGCATGCCGACCTTCCAGGCCACCCCTGACTCGTACGAGACGCTCTTCCACCTCTCCGTGAGCTCCGTGGAGGAGGTCCCCGAGGGGGTGCGCTTCACCGTGCTCGTCGGGAACCTGGTCGAGGGCCACAGCGCCTCCGTGCCTGAGCTGTTCACGGTGCCCACTCCTGAGGGCCCGATCGAGCCGGAGGAGGCCCCCGGACCGGTCTCGGTCGGCGACAGGCTCGTCCTCACCTTCCCGGGTGCTCCCGAGCGGGGCCCGCTCACCTTCGGAGACCCCGACTTCGTGCCGGGTGTCTCCGGGATACCGCCGGTCAGCCAGTGCTACGACGCCGCAGCCGGAAGCGCGTCCGTGGATTACGACTCCTGTCCCTGAAGGCCTTGGGAGGGCATCAGCCGTACTCCCAGGGCCTATCCCCGTGTGCGCGGGGAGCACTGCTCCTGTGGTTGGCCACCTACGGACGGAGGGGGACCATCCCCGCGTGCGCGGGGAGCACTTGGCCTGAAGGGCGAGCCCCTCACCACTGCCGGGACCATCCCCGCGTGCGCGGGGAGCACGGGACGTGGGCAAACAAGGCGGCGGCCGCGCAGGGACCATCCCCGCGTGCGCGGGGAGCACGTCGGACAGGTCCTCCAGCAGGTTCGCCAGTAGGGACTATCCCCGCGTGCGCGGGGAGCACCCGCGCAGGTAGAGGGCAGCGCCACGCGGGATGGGACCATCCCCGCGTGCGCGGGGAGCACGACAGCGACGACGGGTCCGCGCGCGCCGCCTCGGGACCATCCCCGCGTGCGCGGGGAGCACAGGAGCTGGCCACCGCGGCGGCCCGGCGGCCGGGGACCATCCCCGCGTGCGCGGGGAGCACCGCGGGGTGCAGATGATGGTCAAGGCCGACGAGGGACCATCCCCGCGTGCGCGGGGAGCACAAGACGCAGAAGAAGTCATCGCCCGCGTCCGAGGGACCATCCCCGCGTGCGCGGGGAGCACCCACATCCGCGGCGTCCAACACCACGGCCCCGGGGACCATCCCCGCGTGCGCGGGGAGCACATGTGTTTCTCCAGTTCATGAGCGGTTTCTCAGGGACCATCCCCGCGTGCGCGGGGAGCACAGTCAACGACCTGCGAACTTACCAGTGGCAAGCAGCCGTTTTTCCAACTTCTTCAGAAGCAGACAAAACGGACGACGCACTCAGCCCTGGGAAGACCATGTCCGCAGAATACCGGCAGGAGCGCATCACGCCCCTGCCGGTAACCCCTCAGTTCACGGAAACCGGCTCCGCGAGGAGCAACAGCACCTCGGATTCGGAAACCTCAGTCAGTCCGACAGGCGAGGCCACCCAGTAGGACAGAGTCTGCTCACCGAACCAGATGAGCAGGTGCGGGTGATGCCGCTGGAGAACTGCGGCCCGGGCGTGCTCGCGAGTGAACTCAGAGCGGTGGCCGCCCAGGCGGGGCAGGCGCGCGGCCCGACGCCGACGGCACGAAGGGTGCTCGCAGGCCGGGCAGAACGGGCCGACCAGCGGGCGACGACGAGGCAGCGGCGGAAGCGGTCGGTGCAGCAGGTCGCTGGAAGGCCGGGGCACAGGGATAGGATGCGTCACTGATCCTGCTTTCTGAACATGTGGAAGTGTGTGGATTTTGGGATCTGAGGGCCCGGAAAGCGTTGGCGCGCTTTCTGGGCCCGTTTCGCGCCTGAGGCGCGATGCCTACTGCTGGGTGTTCCAGAGGCTGCCGGTCAGGTCGTAGGCCAGGAAGAACCAGACCTGGCGGTAGTCGCAGATGCCGTTGTCGCCCCAGGAGGAGGCGAAGGCGTCGATCATGGCCAGACCGCGCCCGGACTCAGCAGCCAGGTCCAGCCCCTTGGGGTTGGGTACCAGGTGGCAGCACTGGCCGAGAACGGCCTTCCTACCGTCGCGCGAGCCCTGATCGCGGCAGGTCAGGCGCAGACCGGCGCGGGTGCGCTGGCAGGTGAGGGTGTAGACCCCGAAAGGCTGTCCGGAACGCGAGTGGCGCAGGGCGTTGTTGGCCAGCTCGCTACCCAAAAGGGTGAACAGGTAGCGGTAGTCGCGGTCGCGTTCGGCGGCACAGGTGTCCAGGAACGCGCGCACCAGCGGCATGAACTGGGTCGAGCCGCCGAAGTCGTAGCGGCGCATCTTGTAGTGGGCGCGGTCGGAGCGGCCGGTGAAGTAATGGCGGCACCGGGGCGGAACCAGCTCGGCAAGAGGCACAGTCACCTCGGGCAGGGCGGGCATGGGTGCGGTTACGGGCATGACGAACAGACTCCTTGCACGTGTGGAGCAACAACAGTGGTCGGCGTGCCCGCAGGTGTGAGACCTTCGCGTTTCCCCAGATGAGGGATGGGGCACGGCGTAGCCTGATCGACAACACTCTCTGTGAGATGACGATCACTGCCTACGGATCCATAGTGGATCGCGCATCCACCAGTGTCAACCCAAAAAAGTGGTATCCACAAAAAATCTCAGCTAGGCTTCCCGCATGCCAACGCCATACAGCCCCAGCATCCGACGGCGTCGTCTCTCGTCCGAACTCCGTCGGCTTCGCACTGAAGCAGGCTTCACGCTGGCCGAAGCCGCCAAGCAGGCTGGCCTGGGCCGATCGAACCTCGGCAAGATGGAACAGGCTGAGTCCAGGACCGTCCCCACAGCGGCCCTGGACAAGCTGTTGGACCTCTACAACGTGCACGAAACGCAGACGCGAGAGGCCATGCACGCACTCGCCCAAGACGCCAAGCAACGTGGCTGGTGGTCGAAGTACAAGGGGCTCTTCGACGACGACCGTGCGCTTCCTGACTTCGAAGCGGAGGCCTCCACCATCCGGACCTTCGAGGCTCTGTGCATCCCGGGTCTACTACAGACACCCGAGTACGCTCATGCGCTGTTCGAGGGTGGGCGGTACACCTCTCTGCCCGCGATCGAACGGAGAGTCGCCTTCCGGATGGCTCGAAGGGAAATCCTGACCCGAGTACGACCTGCGCATTTCCGTGCCGTACTCGATGAGGCAGCCCTGCGACGGGTCATCGGCGGACCGGATGTCATGCATGCGCAACTCATGCACCTGTTGCACATGGCAGAGATGCCACACGTCGACGTGCAGGTCATTCCGTTCCAAGATGGCTCCCACGCAGGCCTCACGGCCCCATTCGCAATCCTGGACTTCCCAGATCCACGAGACAGCTCCATCGTCTACGTTGGGACGATCGCCGGTTCTGTCTTCTTCGAGCAAGAAGACGAAGTAGAGCGCTATAACGTGACCTACGGGGACCTACAGGGGTCCGCATTGAGCACCAAACAGTCTGCCGCTCTCATCAAAACGGCAGCGGACTCACTGAGAGAGTGACCATTGACTTACCTGAAGTTCCGGAAGAGCAGCTACAGCGGCCACGATCAGAACTGTGTAGAGGTGGCTCACATCCCCACGGGCTTCCGTAAGAGCAGCTACAGCGGCCAGGAGCCGAACTGCGTCGAGGTCGCCGACCTGCCCTGCGGCACGGCCGTCCGGGACTCCAAGCACCCCACCCACGGCCACCTCCCCTTCCCCGCCACCGAGTGGGACGCCTTCCTCACCATCGCCCGCACCGGACACCCGTAGCCCTCACAGCACCTCTTCTCATCCTCGGCGTCCCGTCCACACCACCCAGGCCGGGGCGCCGAATCATCTGCGGGCCAGGCTGCGGTACTCCCCCGCGATGCGTTCCAGGTGTCCGCCCGCCTCTTCCCCGAAGCAGGCCAGTTTCTCCAACTCCCCGAACAGCTCCACGTACGTCGCGATGTCGGCGGCGCCGGTGAGAGTGGCCGTGGCGGTCTCGGTCGCCACCACAACAGCGTCCTCGTCGTAGATGTCAAAAGCATGGCCTGGGAAAACATGGACCGGGGTCGTCCAGGGGACAAGGCCGACCACGGCGTTCCCTCCCCTGGCTGCGATCGCGGCGATCTCCTCGACCTGGTCCACCATGATCGAAGCCGAACCCACCTGCCAACGCAGAGCACCTTCGGGCATGATCAGTTCGTAGCGGGTCGTGCCTTCGGTCAGAGCCCTGTGCCGTTCCTGTCTGGCCTCAACGGACGCCGCGGCTTCCTCCTCGGACACCTTGTCTCGGGGGTCGTCGAAGACGCAGCGTGCGTACTCCCGGGTTTGCAACGCCCCAAGGACGAGGGCTGGCTCGAACGACCGGACCAGGGAAGCAGCAGCTTCCATCCGCGTGGCCCGGCGTTGGAACTGCGAGACGCCCCGGGCCATGATCACCCGGCTGGAAGCCTCCTCACGCAGGGCCTCGGCCTGGGCGAGCAGTTCCGCACGCTTATCAGCAGGAAGCTCGTACACCCGACACAGCGCCGCCACGTCGTCCACCGAGGGCAGCAACAGTCCGCGTTCGATCTTGGAGATCTTCGACTGGGACATGCCCGCTGCCCGGCCTGCCCGAACGCCGCTGATAGCAGCACGGGCCCGGCCTTCGCGCAGCGCACGGGCGAGCCGGTCGCGGCCTTCGGCACCGCGACCGACAGGACTGTTCTGCGGAACCGTCATACAGGCCGGTTCGCTCTCCATTCCTCGGGATGACGCGCCCACCACCGCCCGAAGGGTTCGGCGGCGGCCAGAGCGGCGTCCCTGGCCTTCTGGTATCGGTCCAGGCTACCGACGAGTTCGGCCCCGATGAATTCGCCCGCCTCGCCGTAGTGCATGCGCAACGGGTACTTGTCGTCGATCAGCCAGAAGTCGTGGTCCACCACCTCCGCCGGAAGCTCACACTCGGCAAGGTCCAGGACGTGGATCTCCTCACCCGCCTCGGCATTGAGCACGTAACCCCACTCGCACTCGTACCGGAGGTAGTCGTTCAGGGGAGTCCTGAGGACCCGGACGCGGTACTCGCGGATACCGGCTTCCCTCTCCGCCCGCAGTACTTCCAGCCAGGCGTTCTTGCGTTCCCAGTCGGGTTCGGCCTCACCCGCCTTGAACCGGGCGAAGTCGTCCCCGTCGGAATCGACTTCGTAGTGGTCCAGGGCCTCAAGGCGGAAGGCCGATGTGGTCAGGTGTTCGTCGAAGAACGCCTCCAGCTCAGTCTCCGTGAACACGCGCGGCCTCCTTCAACAGAGACAGGGGGATCTCCACGGCGCTCTCCCCCTCGGGGAGGGTGATCTGGGTGAGGTCGCCAGCCGCGAGGGTGTAACCCTGCACGACGACCGTCCCGCGGTCGCTGGCGTAGACAGTGGGGCAGGTACGCCGGTTGTTGCACTCACCAGCGATCCGGGTCAGCTTCATGTGCTTCCTCCAGGGGGTCGAAGTGATTCCATCATGACAGGAATAATTCATACTGTCACCCCCTTGTCACGCCACGCTTATTCCAGTACCAATGGAATAGATGCTGTTGGCACCATCGCCAGAGCACTCCCCGCCCCGAGGAGCGAACCCATGCGATCCACCGACCTCCATGCCAAGCACGAGGACAACTCCACTCATGACGGGCACAAGCCCGACCGGCCCGTGCCACCGCCGACGCCCAACGACGGCGGGTCCGGCGGCGGCAAACACGAACGGGATGGCAAGTAGTGCTCCCCCAGCACGAGAAGCTGGTCTCCCGCCTCACCCAGGCGGGCAACCTGGACCAGCATTGGCACGGTGCCTTCGCGGCGGTGGAGCGCCACCGCTTCCTGCCCGGCCGCATCACCGCTCCCGACGGCACCACCGTGGACCGGGACGGTGACCACGACGGCGATCGGGAACGGTGGCTCGAACTGGCCTATGACGACATCCCGGTCATCACGCAGGTGGACGACGGTACCGGGGAGGGATCCGGGTACCCGGCCAGCTCCGCCTCGCAACCCTCGATCGTCGCCGACATGCTTCACCGGCTGGACGTGTTCCCGGGGATGCGCGTGTTGGAGGTCGGAACCGGCACGGGGTACAACGCGGGGCTGCTCTCCCACCGGTTGGGCGGTGAGAACGTCACCACCGTCGAGATCGACGCCGACCTCGCCGAACAAGCCCGTGTACGACTGCTCGACGCGGGTTTCGCGGCACACGTCGTCACCGGCGACGGCACACGGGGATGGCCGAAGCGAGCACCCTATGACCGGGTGCTCAGCACCGCGGCGGTCCAGCGGGTGCCCTATGCCTGGGTCGCCCAGAGCAGGCCCGGCGGGCGGATCCTCACCCCCTGGGGAACCGCCTTCCACAACGGGGCCCTGGCTGAGCTGCGGGTGGGGCCGGACGGCTCCGCGCGGGGTCACTTCGCAGGGGACGTGGCGTTCATGTGGGTGCGCGACCAGCGAATACCCAGGCGTGTCGTCGAGACCCACGTCCGCCCCGAGGAGCAGGAGTTCACGCGCAGCCGCACCGGACTACACCCCTACGAGCCGATCAGCGACTTCAGCGCGAGCTTCGCCATCGGGTTGCACATGCCCACCGTTCTGAACCGGGTCGAGTACACCGACGAGGAACAGCGTTTCACGGTTCACCTGGTGGATCCGGGCACCGGCTCCTGGGCGTCCTGGCACGTCGACCCCGACCGCGGGGAGACCGGTTACGAAGTCCACCAGCACGGGCCTCGGCGCCTGTTCTCCGAACTGGAGGCCGCCTACACGTGGTGGCAGGAGGAGGGACCGCCCGAGCACACGCGGTTCGGACTCACCGTTTCAGCAGAACGGCAGAACGCATGGCTGGACCACGAGGGGCGTCCCGTTCTCACCGCACCCTGACTGGTTCTCTTCGTGTCCAGTAGCAACGTTTGTCGATGAGTTTGGGCGACACCCCTGCTCATCGCCCTAACGTGTCGATGAGTTCCAGCGACACCAGGCCCTGCGGTGGGAGCATCGATGTGCCGCCCGCCGGGAAGGGGACCCGAGGCCGTCGCAGTCCAAGACCGGGCTGTACGCAACCATCCGACGCGACGTGCGAACGGGCATGACCGTCCGCGGCGTGATGCGCAAGCACGGCGTCTCCCCCACCGTCACCAAAGCGCTCGCCTCGGCCCGGCCCGAGCCAGGCAAGAAGCTGCCTCCGCGCCCGTCCCGGCTCGACGCCTGCAAACCGCTGATCGACGCGATGCCGCGCGCTGTCCTGGACGCCCTCCGCGAACAGCGCCACACCTGCACAAGGGTCTTCGGCCCAGCGCCAGCGCCGCCCGACTGGAACCGCAGGAATGGCACGTGATCTGCGCCACGAACTGGGGTGCGCGGCTTGAGTATGCCGCAGCGGCACGGATTCTAATTTGTCGCGCCGCCTCAGACATGGGGTTCGTGCGGGCCGTCGGAGGAAGAACGCCGTGCCGTCATCGACCTCGTGGCCGGGGGGCGCCCCGCAGGCTCGAACGTCGGGCTCGCCCGGCGAGCCGGGACAACGCCTGCCTCCACCTACTCCGACCGGGAAACGGTCGACCACGACGACAGGAATCGACATGCCCACGACGACACCCTCAACCCGACCCCGACCCGTCGCCGGCACCGTCGCCCTCTGGGCGTTGCAGGTGCTGCTGGCCGTCGTGTTCGCGGTCATCGCCTTCCCGAAGGCGATGGGCGACCCCATCTCCGTCGCGCCGTTCGAGCTGATCGGGCTCGGCATCCCCGGCATGGTCGTCGTCGGCTGGCTGGAGCTCGCCGGGGCGATCGCGCTGCTCGTTCCCCGGCTGTGCGGCCTCGCCTTGCTCTGCCAGATCCCGCTGATGATCGGCGCGACGGCCCTGAGCGCCATCGTGACCCCGGACCTGGTCGCCATCCCGGCGGTCACCCTGGTCCTGGTCTGTGTCGCGGCCTGGTTCCGCCGACACGACACCGCCGCCCTGGTCCGGATGGTGCGTCGCTGATCGGCGTCACACCTGCGGGCCCGACCGGCGAAGCCGAGTGCCGCGGCACCCCTCGGCCTTGAAACGGCCCTCGTCGGCCTTCGACCAGACGCCATGGCAGGGCCAGCACCGTTGGCGCCCCTTGCCCGCGGCGTTGGCGGTGACGCTCACCGTGTGCCCGCTGACCGCGGCCGATGCTCACTGACGAGTTGGTGGCCGATCCACTGGCATTTCCGAAGCCGCCAACACTCTCGCCCGTGGCGCCGTTGCTGAACCTCATCGACATTTCGGTGACGAGAAGGCTGATGGTGTTGCTCGAACCCGGGAACAAGCGTTCCTGTTACCGATCGACGCCATCACCTGACCATGGGCTGCCCGTTCGCGCTCGGAGACCATCCCCGCGTGCGCGGGGAGCACTCCGACCCGGTGCCGTCGACCTCGGTCATCGAGGGACCATCCCCGCGTGCGCGGGGAGCACCACGGGCTTCTCTGTGGGGTGGATTGCCGCATGGGGACCATCCCCGCGTGCGCGGGGAGCACAGCCCGAGGGCGGTCGCGTAGGCGGCGACGGCGGGACCATCCCCGCGTGCGCGGGGAGCACGCGACGGTCGCCAGCCGGGTGGGCCGGTCCGCGGGACCATCCCCGCATGCGCGGGGAGCACCCGAGGTAAACGCGCTCACCCTCGAACGGCCAGGGACCATCCCCGCGTGCGCGGGGAGCACAGCTCGGCCCACGGGATAACGTGGCGGTCCGGGGGACCATCCCCGCGTGCGCGGGGAGCACCTCCCGCTCGCGGACAACCCCGCAACCGCAGGGGGACCATCCCCGCGTGCGCGGGGAGCACAGACCTCCGTCAGCCTGGGGTCGACGACGCTGGGGACCATCCCCGCGTGCGCGGGGAGCACTGTACGCCTAAACCCCTGCTGAGTAAGGGTTTTGGGACCATCCCCGCGTGCGCGGGGAGCACCGCGCGCGTGGCGAAGCTGGAGAGCGCCCCCGAGGGGGGACCATCCCCGCGTGCGCGGGGAGCACAGTCAACGACCTGCGAACTTACCAGTGGCAAGCGGCCGTTTTTCCAACTTCTTCAGAGACGGACACCCGCACCACAATCCATCAAAGCACCCAAAACAACTCACCTCCCACCAAAGCGCCGCCTCTTCGACGCCTTGCTCCACCCGCTCTTCGGAGGCCTTCTGTTCTCCTCCTGCACCTTCTTGGGGCGATGCATCAAGGTGAGCCCTTCATGGTCCACCGGCTCCCAGTGACGCTCGAAGGTCTGGAAGGTGAAGCCCTGCTCGGAGTCGTCGCTGTACGCCAGCAACGCCCTCCCGTTCCCCGCGTACTCCTTCACCTCCGCCCACAGCGCCTCCCGGATCCGGCGCGAAGGGTTGCCGATGAACACCCCCGCCGATATCTCCATGAGCCACCGGGTCAGGAACCCGCGCAGCCCGGCCGGACAGTTCGTGAGCACGACGACCGTCACCAGACCACCTCGTCGGCATAGCTGTAACCCGACTCCAGCAGCTCACCCCGGTCGCCCACCAGGCCGACCGTGTCCGCCACGTCGTCGTTCGCGCTCTCGCCCGCATCCTCGGCCTCGCCCTGAGCCCCAACCGATCCTTCACCGAGCAACAGAGCCTTGATGTCGCGCACGCACCGCTCCAGCAGCCCCTCCTCGTTGATCCGGTCCCGCAGCAGCCTGCGCGTCACCCCGTCCACGTCCTCGTCCCCCTGCGCCGCCGCGTCGAAGGCCACGGGGATCCCGATCTCCACCTTGTACAGATCGGCCACGTCCATCACGAATCCGCGCTCGTGCCCCGAGTGCACGAACCCCAGTCCCGGACTGCACCCGAGCGCGGCCGTCACCGCGTGCGCGACCCCGTAGAAGCACTGCGCCGCCGCGGTGATGGCCTTGTTCGGCGGGTCCGAGACGTCGTGGTCGCCCGGCACGTACCTCCTCCCGCGCCAGGTCACACCGGTCCGCGCCGCCTGCTCCCGGTAACACGCCTTGACCCGGTCGCCCTCCTTGCCCAGCAGCGCCTGACGGCTCAGCGCCTCCACGTCCAGGTCCGGGAAGCGCATCCGGTACATCGCCCGCGCCACGTCGAGCCTGCTCCGCCGGTTCGCCCACGCCGTCGCCTGCGCCTCCACCAACCGGGAGGACCGCGTCAGCGCGCGCCCGGCCGCGTAGTAGCGCACCCCGTGCTCCCCCACCCACACCACCGTCGCCCCGCACTCGCCGAGCAGGCTCATCGCCGAGTGGGTCACGTTCGTCCCCGGGCCCAGCAGCAGCGTGCCGATGGTCGCGGACGGCAGGTAGCGCGTCCCGTCCCCGTCCTCGGCGGTGATGGCGTTGGAGTCGCGGTGCACGACGCACCGCTCCAAGTACAGGAACGACAGCCGCTCACCCACCCTCGTCAGCTCACGCGGCCCCGAGGTCCTGCGCCTTCCCACGGTCCCCACGGTTCAGCCCACCGGCGCCAGGGTCATCAGCCCGCAGCCGTAGGCCTTGGCCCGGCCCAGTCCGGCGCACAGCGTGCGGCGCAGCGCGTCGGGATCGGTGACGGTCAGCCTGCCGTCGAAGGTCGCGGTGACCACAGGCACCTTCATCCGCTTGCCCCGCCGGTCCGGACGCGGATCCGCCTTGTCGAAGCCGCGCGCGTCGCGGTCGTGCACGACCAGTTCGTGCTCGTCCTGGCCCGGAAGGAGCTGCTGCTCAGCGTCCTTGCGCACGATCTCGAAGCCGCACCGCTCCTGCCGCTGGAGCAGCCATCCCGCCTGGTGGCGTGGGGTGACGTGCGCGGTGAGCTTGGTGGGCTCGCCGTCCTTGCGGCGGATGCTGTGCACGGGGTTGGCGGTGAGCCGGAACGCCCACGTCTGCCCGGCCTCCAGCCTCTTCAGGAACCCGCTGTACTCGTGCGTCTGCCACGTGTTCGCGGGATCGGTCGGCCACCCCGCCTGTTCCACCACGTGGGTCAGGTCGGGCCGGTTCGGGCCCACCACGTACAGGAACACCTCCGCGCGGGCGTTGCGGTCCACCCGCCACAGCACCCGGGGGCCGCCGGTATCGCTGGGCAGCAGGTCGGCGTAGGAGCCCATCACGGCCGCGTGCAGGGCCTGCGGCGAGGACAGCAGCTTCCTCGCTCCGGGGCGGTGGGTGTTGAACCGGAATCGGGTGAGGTACATCAGCTTCCTCCCAGGGCGGCCATGGGGTCGTGGTCGGGGACCGGCCGGCGCCGCGCGAACGGATTCGGCGCGTCGACCGAACCGGAGCGCACCGCGCGCAGGGCGTAGCGGCGGTGCGCCGGATCGAAGCTCAGCGGCAGGTCGCGCAGCGAGTCCGCCCGGCCGTCCCCGGGCGCCGCGTCCACCAGCGTGGTCAGCGGGATCTGTGCGTCCTGGCGGCGCCCCGTGCGCCGCCAGTACCAGGGGGCCGCCTGCCAGGGCTGGTCACCCAGCACCTCCTCAACGGTGCCCGCCACGGGTTCGCCCAGGTCGACGGGGCGGGAGGGCGGGCACGAACGCCTGCCGAGGTAGGGCAGGTAGACGGGGTCGCGGACCGCCCGGTACAGCTCGGCGACCAGGCCCTCGGGGCCCTCCACGGCCGCGACGAACACGGCGTCGGACAGGTAGAAGCGCTCCGACACCGGCATGGACGTGTCCGTGTCCAGGTGCTTGGCGGTCTGGTAGTCGCGCACGCGGATTCCGGGCTGGTCCACCCGCACGCCGAAGCGCAGCGCCGCCAGGTCGGACAGGTCGGCGGTGCGGTCCCGGCCCAGGGCGGCGGCGAGCAGCCCGAGCACACCGCTCTTGGTGGGGGCGTTCTCCGTGCCCCGGCGGGCGAACCGGGAGGCGGAGCCCCAGGCCTGGAGCGGGCCCGCCAGAACCAGGGGCAGGACGCTCACCGCACTCATGCCCGCGGCGCCTGGCGCTGGGCGACGGCCGCGCCGACCCGCTCGACCAGTTCGGGGAGGGTGACCTCCTCGCCCAGGCCGGAGAGCTTGGCGGTGCGCTCCCCCACCCGCACCACCCAGGTGTCGACGTCGTCGGCCGCCCCGAACGCCCGCTCCACCTGCGGCACGTACTCGGCCAGGCGCGCGCTGGCCTGGGCCACGTGCCCCGCGCCCGCCTCCACCGGCTCCTCGAAGGCCCCCACGAAGCTGATCGGGCGCGCGCCGCGCAGCTTGACCACGACCGCGTCGGGCAGGGTGTGGTTGCCGAAGGTGTTCACCTTGCCGGTGGGCATCGACTCCACGAACCCGCGCACGAACGCCTCCACGGCCCGGCGCAGCGGTTCGGTGACCGGCTCGTCCTCGCGCAGCCCCTCCCCCAGGTTCCTGCGGAGCAGGTCCACGTCCACGGCGGCGTAGCGGTACAGGGTGGCGGAGTTGAACTCGACGGTGCCGATCATGCCCGCGCCGGTCTCCTCCTCGGGGTTGCGGTCGTCCACGGCCGTGTAGTAGTCGGACTCGTTCTCCACGGCGTGCACGCTGAGGGCGTGCGCGACCTGGGCGGCGGCGTCCACGTTGACGTCGGCGCCGTCGGCGACCATGCGGCCGAACAGGGCGATGTCCACCGAGTGGCGGGTGTCGGCGACCGCCTTGGCGCGCGCCTTGTTCTCCTTCTCCTTGAGGAAGGCCTTGATGTCCTCACGGCCCTCCACGGCGAGTGCGGCCAGTCCGTCGCGCTGGCGGGCGCTGAGGAACATCAGGTAGGCGGACTCGGGAGCGGGTTCCTTGGTGCCGTTCTTCTTGGCCGCGTCGGCCTTGCGCTTGGGCACCTCGATCCTGGAGCCGGTGGCGACCTGGACGGTCTCGGCGGCCAGGGTCAGCGCCTCGGCCTCCTCGATGGAGGTGTCCAGGTCACGGATGCGGGAGGCGACCAGCTCGGCGACGCGCTTGGTGCGGGTGCCCAGCTCCCGGGGGTCGAGCAGGGCGTCGAAGGCCAGGCGGGTGGCGCGCTTCCAGGCCTGGCTGGAGACCCGGGAGCGGCGCACGCCGCCGTAGACGGCCGTCTTGGGTGCGCCGGTGTCGTCGCGGTTGAGGTTGCTGGGCGGCACGGTCTGCAACACGTGCACGTCGAGAATGGTGCGGCTCATGGTGTGTCCTTGTCTTGTCGGTGCCCGCCCGCGGGCGCACCCGGGCAGGGCGGGGACGAAGCGGGCTGGTGGTGCCGGGCCCCGGAAAGGGCTCCGGTGGCGGTGGGGGCCTTGTCAGTCGGAGGCGCCGGTCGCGGTCTCCGTGCCCTGGCGGCCCTGGTGGCCGGTGGCGTCGTCGGCCTCGGTGCCGCCCGTGTCGATACCGCCCGCGTCGGTGCCCTCCGAGTGCCGGTAGGCCTGGAAGCCGCGCCCCCAGGCCCGGCGCACGTGTTCGGCCCCGGGGCGGGTGCGGGCGTCGTGGAGCTGGTCGGCCAGGAGTCCGTAGTCGAGCGGGACGTCCTCGGCGCGCAGGAGCTGGACGATCCCCCGGAGCCGGTCGAGGCGGGTGGCGTGGTGCACGGCGCTCCCCGCCTGCACGAACCTCCTGCGCAACGGCTCGTCGATGTCCCCGGTGGGCATGAGTCGGCGGACGGCCCCGCCGAGGTCGCGTCCGCGCCGGTGCATGCCCCTCTCGCGCTTGGACTGCTGGTGCAGGGCGTAGAGGGTCAGCGCCTCGTGCGCGGCGGCCTCGGCGTCCTCGATGCGGGGGTCGGCGACGGAGAAGCGCTCGTAGAAGCGGTGGTCCAGCGTCAGCCCCACCAGCTCCGGTACGGCCTCGATGGGCTTGCCCGCGCCCCGGCGCAGCTTGGCCAGGGTGGCGACGGCTTCGGGGAGGTCCTTGAGGTAGCCGCCCTGGAGCTGGCGGACGCGTTCGTCGACCAGCGCACCGACGTCCTTGAGCCCGGGCACGAACTCGGCGGTGCTCGTGGTGGTCACTGCTCTTCCTCCGTGGAGTGGTCGGTGTTGGTGAGCGGGAGCGCCCTGCGCAGGGCGGAGCGGAAGCGCAGGTCGGCCCGGGAGGCGGTGAGCCAGACCGAGCCGTTCTTGGTGGCCACGACCCGGCCCGTCCAGGCGGCCTCCCCTGCCGTGTCCATGAGTTCGGCGCCGAGCTGGGACACGATCCGGTGTGCCCTGAGCTGCCAGACGCGGCGCTGCTCGTCCGGGTAGAGGGGGTCCTCTGAGGGGCGCAGGTCGCGCAGCCACTTGCGGAAGGGCTCGTCCAGCTCCGCGAAGCCCCGGTCGCGGGCGGCGGCCCGGGGGGCCTCGGTCTCCGCGCCCGCCGCCTCGGCCAGGGCGGTGGCCAGGTCCCCGAGGACCATGACCGCCTCCTCGGCGTCGTTGACCGCGTCGACCGCGGTCTGGCCCAGGGCGCGGTCCTGATCGTGCAGCAGGACCACGGGCATGGCGACGGTGTCGTCCACGATCTCGTCGATGACGGACTGCTGAGTGCCGTAGACGGCGCCGACCAGGCGCGCGCGGAGAAGGAAGCCCTTGTCCAGGTACTCCTCCACGGTCAGGCGCGCGATCCAGTCCAGTACCCGGGGGCGCACGATCTTCGCGGCCTCACGGCGCTGTTCGGCGCCCCGGACGCGGCCGGTGACCAGGGCGGCGAGGCCGCGCCAGGCGCTGCGGGCGGGGTCGTGGTCCCGGGGCAGGTAGACCTGCTCCTCACCGAGCTTCTTCTCCTGTGCGGGACTGCGCCGCCAGGCGGTCATGGGCTCGCGGTCGTGCTTGTTGCGCGGGGTGAGCGGGTCACCGTAGGCGAGCAGGACCCCGTGGACGCTTTCACCGTCGTGGTGCAGCCGAACGCGTCGGCTCTGCCAGGTGTAGAGGTCGCGCAGGCCGTGGGGGCGGGTCTGGGCCTCCGCTCCCCCGAGTGCCTCGGCGGTGGCCGGGGCCCGGCGCCAGGCCGGGCGGTCGTCGGGGCGCGAACGCAGGTTGTCGGTGTCGCGGGGCAGCAGGTTGAGCAGGAGGGTCGCGCGCAGGTCGTCGCCCTCCATGTGGATCCCGCCGAGGTTCCCGGACCACCCCACCCCCTGCGGGTAGACCTTGCCGCCCTTGACCCGGGGGTCGCCGACCACTCCGGACTTGATCCCGGAGGTGTCGTAGGCGTGGGCGTGCAGGAGCCAGCGGGCGGCCTCGGCGAAGCCCAGACTTTCGGCCCCGTGCGCGCGCATGGTGAAGAAGCGTGCGTTGTTGGGGACGTCGGCCACGATCGGGTCGAGGGAGGAGTACTCGCCCTTGGCCGTGCGCAGGTCCGCCACCTGGAGGAAGGGCGCGGTCGGGTGCAGCAGGTCGAGGCGGTCGCGGTGCTCGCCGAGGTAGTCGCGGACGCGGTCCGCGGGGAGTTCTCCCCGACCCTCGTCCCACAGGTCCGCCCAGTCCTCGATGTCCTCCGGGCCGTCGATCGCGTCGTGCAGGATCGCCAGGAGCAGCCGCAGGAGGGCGAAGTCCTGGGTGGGCACGTCCCCGACCAGGCGCCGGATCCGCGCGGCCTGCTCGAAGACCCCGGTCAGGGAGAGTTCGGCCTCCGTCCCGTCGAGCCGCTGGACGGGAACCCAGGGTCGGCTGGTCAGGTCGAAGGAGGGCGGGAGCGTCGGCGGGGGCGCGGGTCGCGGTGGGGGTGGTGTTGGCCCGGAGGCGTCAGTCGGCACGGTGGACCTCCAGTCCGTCGGTCGGGGTGTAGTGCAGTCGGAATCCGGTGAGTTCGGCGCGGTCGTCCTCGTCCAGGAAGAGGATGAGTTCCTCGGCGATCCAGTGGGCGTCCTTGGTCTGCCAGGCGAGGACGAGGTCGGTTTCGAGTTCGGTGATGGCGCGGTCCAGTTCCTTGGGGAAGGTGAACTGGTAGGGCAGCCGGAGCGCGGAGGCCGCCAGGGCCCGCGCGGAGGCGGGCGGCGGCGCGGTGCCGGTGGGGAAGTAGGGACCATCCCCGCGTGCGCGGGGAGCACGCGACCTTGCGGACGGTGCCGGTGGGCTTCCCGGGACCATCCCCGCGTGCGCGGGGAGCACGATGACGCAGCGGCGGTCCAGGGTGCCGTGCCGGGACCATCCTCGCGTGCGCGGGGAGCACCGAGGACCGCCCGCCCGCCGACCTCGGACCCGCGGACCATCCCCGCGTGCGCGGGGAGCACCGGTCCCGATGGCCAAGCGGTCTCGGGTGGTGAGGACCATCCCCGCGTGCGCGGGGAGCACCGTGGCGGGCCGCGCGAGGGTCGGCGGCCTGGGGGACCATCCCCGCGTGCGCGGGGAGCACGGATGGCCCGTAATGCCGGGCCGAGGGTGACCGGGACCATCCCCGCGTGCGCGGGGAGCACGTCGACCATCTGGGCGCACCGGTCACGCACCGGGGACCATCCCCGCGTGCGCGGGGAGCACACCAGTCCGGACCAGCGCCCGCGCAACTTCTTGGGACCATCCCCGCGTGCGCGGGGAGCACATACCACCGGAGCGGGCGGCGGCGTTGATGGCGGGACCATCCCCGCGTGCGCGGGGAGCACAAGTACGGGGCGTCCGTGACGTTGTTGGACTGGGGACCATCCCCGCGTGCGCGGGGAGCACGTGCGCGGGTCCTGCCAGCAGTGGGTGGCCTTGGGACCATCCCCGCGTGCGCGGGGAGCACAGTCAACGACCTGCGAACTTACCAATGGCAAGCAGTCGAATTT
This sequence comes from Nocardiopsis dassonvillei subsp. dassonvillei DSM 43111, assembly GCF_000092985.1. GTDB lineage: Bacteria > Actinomycetota > Actinomycetes > Streptosporangiales > Streptosporangiaceae > Nocardiopsis > Nocardiopsis dassonvillei. Next base: position 1,587,417 of record NC_014210.1, on the reverse strand, counting down.
CCAACTTCCTGAAAAACAGACATGCACCACCAAAACCCCATAAGCAACAAAACCCCTCAATCGCCACCAGGCCACACGCCCCGAGACCACCTTGTCCCACAGCAACATAACCCGGCTCATCGGTTCCGACATCACCAACCAACAGAAGGGGATACCGCGGTCCCGAAGCTCCCGCAGACAACAGGTCCCGAAAACGCCCCGTCAAAGGTGCTCCCGGGACCGTCGGCCCCCATCAAGACGCCTCGTGCCGGTCGCTCTCAGCGTCGACGGCGGGCGAACAGCGTGGAGTCGTGGGCGTCCACGGCGGTTCCCTCACGGGTCAGCTTCCGGGGCCGCTGTTCCACCACGAGGGCCTCGAAGTCGTCCGGCAGACCGGGCAGGAGCTCTTCGGCGAGGAACATGGCCCTGCGCTGCTTCTCGGTCATATGGGCGAACTCCTCGGACGGCGTGTGGCCGACGACGAGGAGGTGTCCGCCGGGCGCGACGGCGTGAGCCAGCAGGCGGGTCACGTCCACCATCCCGCCGTCCGGCGCGTGCAGGTAGTGGCTGGTCACCAGGTCGTACGACCGCCCGTCCGCCGCGATGGTCCGTGCGTCGACCCTCCACCACTCGACCCGGTCGGCGACTCCGGCCTGCTCCGCGCGCCGGGCGGCCCGCGCCAGACCGTTGGCGGAGAAGTCCGCTCCGGTGACCGTCCATCCCTGTCGGGCCAGCCAGACCACGTCGCCGCCCTCACCGCAGCCGACGTCGAGCGCGGTACCGGGGGTCAGCCCGGTCGCCGCCGCGACGAGCTGCGGGTTGGGGTTTCCGGTCCAGAACCTCTCCTGACCGGCGTACCTCTCGTCCCAGCCCTCGGGCTCGAACATGGCGGCTGCTTCTTCCTCCGTGAGTTGCGGGCGATGCTCGGTCACGGGGCTCCTTCCTGTCCGCGCTCCGGGTCGGATCGCGGGCTCATCGGCATGTCCGGGTTCACGTCTCTTCAGGGCGTGGAGCCGTGTCGGTGTTCACCGAGCACGTGCTCGGCGGCTTGCGCCTCCGGCTCGGGGTGAACGGGTGCACGGGTGCACGGGTGCACGGGTGCACGGCACAGGGTCAGCCCCGCGCCCAGCTCCGCCGGGCCGTCACCGGTGATCACCACGTCGCAGGGGTGCGTACCGCGATGGTGCACTCGCACCAAGGGGAGCGTCACGAAACTTTGCTGGAACAGCAAAACCCGGGTCGTCGAAGGCGCCGAGCGAGGTGGAAAACGCCGGCACACCACGCTCCGGACAACCGCCGGGAAAAACCCGTCGCGCCCCGAGCGGTTTCCCCCGTAGCGTGCTCCTCGCCGAGCCGGACCGGTATTCCGGCGGGGGCTGTCACAGCTCTCCCGGGTCCGGGCGGGAAACGCGAGGAGCCCGCAGGGTCGGCGACAGGATTTCCGCCGCTCGCGGGCCGTGAGTTTCCCGGGAGCGGCTCCGAAAGAGGTACCCGCGGTCGACCAGGAGGAAAGATGGCAGGCACCCAGGTCCGGGGCACGATCGCCCGTAACCCCGACGACGGGGAGCAGGCGTGAGCGCCGACACGAGCCGCCTGTCTCCCCCGACGGCGCTGCCTCCCCCGGCGACGCGGTGGGTGCTTCCCTCCCTGGTCCGGTACTCCTTCTCCGTCGCACCGGGCACGGCCACCCTGACCACAGCGCTGGCCGTCCTCGCCGGTGCGGCCCCGGTCGGCATCACCATCGGCATCGGCGGACTGGTGGACGGGCTCACCTCGGCCATCGGCCAGGGGTTGGACACCCCGGCGGCACGGGAGTGCTACCGCTGGGTCGCCCTCATCGTCGTACTGTTCCTCCTCACCCACATCGCCGAGTCGGCGCGCACGGCTCTGGGACGGGCCCTGGGCCGCCGGGTCACCGGCCGACTGAGGGAGCGCGTGATGGCGGCCGCCTCGGAGCCGACGACCATCGGCCACCTGGAGGACCCGGCCTACCTCGACCGGATCGGGCGTGCGCGGGGCGAGGGGACCATCGACATGCCGCCCGGGGCGGCGGTCTTCGGCCTCTCGGCCAAGGCCTCGCTGTGGGTGACCGGTGTGGGATCCGCGGTTCTGCTCACCCAGGTCACCTGGGGGTTGGGGCTCATCGTCTTCGCCGTCTTCGTCGTGCTCCACTCCCGGCTGGTCCGCAACTACCGGATCGCTGTCATCGAGACTGCGAACCAGACGGAGAAGCTGCGCCGCACCTCCTACCTGCGGGACGTGCCGACCACGCCGGGCGCGGCCCGGGAAGTGCGCCTCTTCGGCCTCACGGCCTTCTTCCGCGACGCCTACCACTCGGAGTGGCGCGTGAACATGGCGGAGGTCTGGAGGCGGCGGCGCGAGCACCGCGTGTTCGTCGTCGTGATCGTCGTGGTCACCGGCCTCACGGTCGCCTCGGTCCTCTACTACCTGGCGTACCGGGCCGCCACCGGAGGCACGACGGTGGGCGACCTGGCGCTCGGCGGCCTCGCCCTCCTGGCCCTTCTCCAGGTGCTCCGGACGGACGAGGACGACCTGCGCACCAGCTTCGGCTCCAAGGCGGCCGCCGAGGCGTTGGCCTTCCCGGTCGTGGCACCGCCGGGCGGGCCGGACACCGCTCGCTGGGCGGAGCCGGTCGCGACCGTCTCCTGTGAGGGGCTGCGCTTCCGCTACGGCGGAGCCGCGGGCGACGTGCTGCACGGCATCGACCTCGACATTCCCGCGGGTCAGTCGCTCGCCGTCGTCGGCCTCAACGGAGCCGGCAAGACGACGCTGGCCCGGCTCCTCGCCGGTCTGGACGCTCCGAGCGGGGGTCGTCTGCGCGTCGGTGGGACCACGGTCGAGGACGCCAACCGCCGGAGCTGGCAGCGTCAGGTGGTCGCCGTCTTCCAGGACTTCGGCCGCTACGAGCTGACCGTGCGGGACAACATCGCCTTCGGCTCCCTGGCTCACGCGGACGACGAGGAGGGCCTGCGGGAAGTGGCGCGGCAGGCCGGACTGCTGGAGTTCGTCGAGGGGCTTCCGCACGGCTGGGACACGGTGATGTCCAGCGGGTACACGGGCGGGGTCGACGCGTCGGGCGGCGAGTGGCAGCGCATCGCCATCGCCCGGGCGCTGTTCGGCCTGCGGCACGGCGCACGGCTCCTGATCATGGACGAGCCGGCCGCGAGCCTGGACGCCCGCGCCGAGGCCCGGCTCTACGACACGTTCCACGAGCTCACCGCGGGGGCCACGACCGTCGCGATCTCCCACCGGTTCGCGACCGTGCGCAAGGCGGAGCGGGTGGTCGTGCTCGATCAGGGCCGGATCGTCGAGGACGGCAGGCACGAGGACCTGATCAGTGCCGGCGGCCGCTACGCCGAGCTGTTCCACCTGCAGGCGAAGCGTTTCGAGGAGGCGTCATCGTGATCAGCGCCCTGCGCTTCGTCCTCACGACCGGATACCGCACCGACCGGTTCCGTTCCCTGATCGTGGTGGCGGTGGCGCTTCTCGAACAGGCCACCGGGATCGGCCTCGCGGTGGCGATCGGACTGTTCAGCGAAGTGGCGAGCGGAGGCTCGGCCAGCGGCCTGGTGGTGCTCGCGCTATGTGTGGCGGTCTTCGTCATGCTCACCCAGGGCACCTTCATCGCCGGTTACTTCACCCGCCTGCGCCTACAGGAGGAGATCCAGAACGAGGTCGAGCGCCGGTTCATCGACGTGGTCGGCACGACGCCGACGTTGGAGGTCCACGAGCGTTCGAGCCGCTCCGACAGGGCGGCGGTGGTCCGCGGTGCACGGGGCGAGATCGGCCCGGGCTTCGACCGGCTGATGTGGCTGGCCGGAGCCGCGCTGGCCCTGATCACCTCGGCCGCCCTGATGGCCTCGGTCGTCCCCGTCCTGGCCCTGCTGCCGCTTTTCGCCGTCCCCGCGGTGCTGGCCACCCGAGCGGCGGACAGGAAGCGCGGTCGGGCCGTGGAGCGTGCCACGCCCCGGACCCGGTTGGCCGGTCACCTGTTCACGCTCGCCACGACGGCCGCACCCGGCCGCGAGACCCGCCTCTTCGGGCTGGCGGGTGAACTGCGGCGCAGGCACCGCGAGGAGTGGGACGCCGGAGGCCGGGACATCACCCGGACCGATCGGCTGGCCCGGGTACCGGTCGCGCTGGCCTGGCTGCTCTTCGTGCTGGCGTACGCGACCGCCGTCGCCCTGATGGTGCGGGCCGGGCTGTCCGGCGACGCCCCGCTCGGCCTCATCGTCGCGGCCGTCGCCGTCAGCAGCCAGATCACCGGCCAGGTGCAGAGCCTGCTGAACCTGTCCTTCTGGTCGCTGGAGTCGCTTCGGGCGACCCGGGCGTTCCTCGACGTGGTGGAGGAGGGCACCGCGGAGCGGGCGGCCCTCATGCCGACCACGCCGGTGGCGGTGCCCGCCCGGCTGGAGAGCGGCATCAGGGTGGAGGGTCTGGGTTTCCGGTACTGGAACCGCGATCAGCCCGCGCTGAGCGGCATCGACCTCGAACTCCCGGCTGGCACCGTGGTGGCGCTGGTCGGCGAGAACGGCGCGGGCAAGTCGACGCTGGTCAAGATGCTCAGCGGCCTCTACCAGCCCGGTGAGGGGCGCGTCCTGGTGGACGGGACCGATCTCGCGCGGTTCGCCCCGGAAGAGTGGCGCGCCCGGATCACGGCGGCCTTCCAGGACCCGGTGCGCATCGAGATGTCCCTGCGGGACGCGGTCGGGCTGGGGCGGATCGAGCATCGCGACGACCCTGAGCGGGTCATCGAGGCGCTGCGGACGGTCGGCGGGGACGGGCTCCTCGCCTCGCTGCCCGGGGGCCTGGACACCCGGCTCGGGCGCGGGTCGTGGGACGGCGAGGGGCTGTCCGGGGGCCAGTGGCAGACGGTCGCCAACGCCCGTGCGGCGATGCGGCGGGCGCCGCTGCTGCGGATCATGGACGAGCCCACCGCCAGCCTCGACGCACGGGCTGAGGAGCGGCTGTTCCAGCAGTACGCCGACCTGGGCCGCCAGGAGGGCGGTGTGACCGTCCTTGTCACGCACCGCTTCACGACCGCCCGGGCGGCTGATCTCATCGTGGTCCTGGACGGCGGCCGGGTCGTGGAGACCGGCACCCACGACACGTTGAGCCGGGCCGGTGGGCTCTACGCCGAGCTGTTTCGCCTCCAGGCGCGGTACTTCGTCTGACCGGATGTGAGCGGGTGTGCCGGGCCTGGGGTGACGAAGGAGGTAGCTGCCGCTGGTGCGATCGGGGGCCATCCCCGCGTGCGCGGGGAGCACCCCGCACACCAGGCGCACCCGCGCTCCGTCCTGGGACCATCCCCGCGTGCGCGGGGAGCACAGAACAGGAGAAAGTGCAATGACCCGAGAAGAGGGACCATCCCCGCGTGCGCGGGGAGCACCTCATCGCGTCCCAGGGCGGCGGCAGGAGGATCGGACCATCCCCGCGTGCGCGGGGAGCACCCACCCTGGCCAGCAGCAGCGACCCCGTCGTCGGGACCATCCCCGCGTGCGCGGGGAGCACTTCAGGCGTGAGCTGGGTCAGAGCTTGGAGGGGACCATCCCCGCGTGCGCGGGGAGCACATCCCGCCGCCCATGAGCATCTCGTTCGCGGAGGGACCATCCCCGCGTGCGCGGGGAGCACAGTCAACCACCTGCGAACTTACCAGTGGCAAGCGCCTGTTTTTCCAACTTCCCGAAAAACAGACACCGACCCCATAAAACCCAAACGCCCCACAACTCCCCTAACGACCGTCAACCCCATACGCCGCGAGGAACACCCGCACTCCCTCCTCCGCATGCTGGCACAATTCCGCCTCCGCCGGAATGGCCTCGTCCCCCAGCAGCATCGCCCGGTTCACCGGCTCCGACATCACCAGCCAGTTGAAGTGGGACGCCGCCCGCAGGGGGTCCCCCACCGCCAGCAGCCCCCTCTCCCCCAACCGGGCGAAGCTCTCAGCGAGCCCGGCGATCGCCCTCTGCGGCCCGCACTCGTACAGCACCCGCGCCAGCTCCGGGAACCGCGCGACCTCACCGATCACCATCCGCCTCAACCGCATCAACCGCGGCGTGAGCACCACCGTGAGCTGGCGGCGCGCGTAGTCCCGCAGGTAGGCCTCCACGTCCTCGACCCGGTCGGGCTCGGGCGTCTCGTCGCGCACCACGTCCCCCGCACCCGAGGTCATGCTGGTGACGATCTCGACGAACAGCCCCTCCTTGCTGCCGAAGTGCTTGTAGACCGTCTGCTTCGACACCTCCGACAGCGCGGCGATCTCGTCCATGTTCGTCCCGAGGTAACCGCCCCTGAGGAAGACCTCCTCCGCAGCGCCCAGGATGGCCCGGCGCTTGCGGGCCGATCGGCTCAGCCCCTCCTCCGCTGGCGGGTTCACGCTGTTCAACACCTCGTCTTCGTCGTCCCGGGCTTCGTTTCGGCCCTTTTGTCTTATGGGTACTGTACGGTCTAGTTTCACAGCAAATGCGGTACTGGACGGTCCAGTTTGAAACCGGTCCGAACGCGGTAGCGCGTCAGAGGGAACGAGAAGCCACATGTACGTCAAGTTCGCCGAACTCCCCGTCTTCGACCAGGAGCGGGCCAAGGCCTTCTACACCGACCGCCTCGGCTGCACCGTGGTGACCGACGCGCCCATGTCCGACGACGGGTGGCGGTGGATCGAGCTCGGCTTCCCCGGCTCGCGGACCCACCTGCACTTCCAGCGCCGCGCGGACGAGGACCCGTCCGCCGAGCCGGTCATGGTCCTGGTGACGGAGGACGTCGAGGGCACGGTCGAGGCCCTGCGCGCCGAGGGCGTGGAGATCGTCACCGAACCGCAGGAGGCGATGTGGCAGCCGGGGGTCACGGCCGCCGAGTTCCGCGACAGCGAGGGCAACCGCATGGTGCTCAGCGACAGCTGACCGCCGGACACGGAAAAGGCAGGGAGACGCAGACATGTCGCACCACTCGCACCACTCACCGGGAGCGCACACGCTGAAGGTTCCGGGCGCGAGGATCCACTACGAGGTCCGCGGTTCGGGCCCCGTGCTGTTGATGATCCCCGGCGGCCCACAGGACGCGGGCGTCTACACCGCCCTGGCCGAGCACCTGTCCGACCGCTACACGACGGTGGCCTACGACCCCCGCGGCAACTCGCGCAGCACGCTGGACGGCGAGCCCGAGGACCAGCGGGTGGAGGTGCACAGCGACGACGCCGCGCGCCTGATCGCAGAAATGGGCGCGGGCCCGGCCTACGTGTTCGGCAACAGCGCGGGCGCCCAGATCGGGCTCGACATGGCCGTGCGCCACCCCGGGTCGGTGCGCGCGCTGCTCGCGCACGAGCCGCCCTGCCTCATGCTGCTCGACGACCCCTCCGAGGTGCTCGCCCGCGACCAGGACGTCTACGACACCTACCAGCGCGAGGGCGTGGAGGCGGCGATCGGCAAGTTCATGGCGATGAACGGCCTGGGCGAGGAGGCCGGGGGAACGCAGGAGGAGGGCGGGCGGGAACCGGAGGGCGCGGCGACGGAGGGACCCATGCACGAGGACCCCGAGACCTTCGAGCGGGTCAGCGGCAACTTCGCGTACTTCCTGGCCCACGGGCTGATGCCGCTGTCGCTGTACCAGCCCGACGTGGAGGCGTTGCGGGAGGGCCGTGTCCCGGTGACGGTGGGCCTGGGCGACGCCTCCGCCGGGCAGCCCATCCACGACATCGGGCTCGCGCTGGTCCGGCGCCTGGGCACGGAGCCGGTCGCCTTCCCGGGTGACCACGTGGGCTTCGGGACCCATCCCCGCGCCTTCGCCGAAGCCCTGCACGGCGCACTGGACGGCGCACCGAAGCAGCGCTGACCGCCTGAACGGCGCACCCGAGCAGCGCTGAACAGAAGTGGTCGGGACCGCCCGCGGTCCCGACCACACGCTTCTGCGCCGCAGGCGCCCACGGTCGCCGTTTCGGCGCTTTCGCAGGCATCCGCGAGAACCCAGGCGGGCCCCAGCTGCCCCTGGGCTTCCCGACAGGCCCTAGCCGGACGACGCCTCCACGACCGCGTCGAGAAGCTGGCCGACTCCGGGTTCCTCCACGGGCAGGTGCCCGGCCCCGTCCAGCATCACCAGTCGTTTGGGCCCCGCGAGCCTCTCGAAGAACGGCAGGCTGACCTCGACCGGGGTCCACCTGTCCTCGGCCGGGTGGGCCAGCACGACGGTGGTGTCCGCAGCCCGTTCCGGCTCCACGGCGGGCGCCGACTCCAGGAAGCTCCGCAGGAAGCCCAGGGGAACGCTGTTCCCGCCGCCGAGGGGGTCGCCGACGACGGCCTCGGTCAGCTCCGGCTGGTTGCTGATCGCCCACATGTTCGCCAGCCAGCGCACGGGAACGCGCGTCGCGGCCAGCGGACCGGCGGCCACCCGCAGGAGGGGAGGCGCCGCGTCGCCGAGCCAGGCGTACCTGGAGATCCGGCGGCGCGCCCGCGGATCGCGCGGATCCAGCAGGCAGGTCGCGACCACCGCGTCCGCGGCCCCGGTCCGGGTGGCCGCGTCGTAGGCGAGCAGCCCGCCCATGCTCGCGCCCACCAGCGTCAGCGGCCCCTGGTGCGCCTGGCGCTCGGCCGAGGAGATGCCGACGGCCACACGGACCCAGTCGGCGTAGCGGACGGCTCCCCGGCGGCGCACACGGGTGCGCCCGTAGCCGGGCAGGTCGGGGACCACCACGTGGAACCCGCGGTGGGCCAGGGCCGCGGCGTAGGGCCGCAGCAGACCGGCGTGCCCTCCTGCTCCGTGCAGGAGGACGGCCCTGCGTGCGGCGTCCGGCTCCCCGACCCGTTCGACGTGGACGTCGGCGTCCGGGAAGCGGCGCCAGGTGGACTCACACCGGGGCGGCGGGTCCGGGCGCAGGCCGACGGGCATCCATGCCGTGTAAGGATTGTCCATGGCACGATCCTCGGCTCCACGAACGGCCGCGACAACTCGCGTCGGGGGCTCCCCCGATACCCCGCGCAGAAGGCCCCGCCAGCAGCGCTCCCGGGAGACGGTGGAGGTCATCCTGGAGGCGGCTGCTCAGGTTTTCGAACGGGAGGGGCTGGAGGCGACCACCAACCGCGTCGCCGAACGCGCCGGGTACTCGATCGGAACCCTGTACCAGTACTTCCCCAACAAGCGTGCCCTGCTCCACTCCCTCGCTGAGCGGCACGTGGAGGAGACCCGGCGCACGCTGGAGGAGCTGGCCGAGGTCCTGCGCCGGGACGAACCCTCCTGGGAGGACACGGTGCGCCGGCTGGCGGCCGCTGTGGCCGATGCGCACGGCGACCGCCCCCGGCTGCACTCCCTGATGCACGCGCACGCGCCGCGCGTCCCCGCGGGCGTGACCGCCGTGGAGGCCCTGCGCTCGTACCTGGCCGCCGAGCTGGTCTGGCACCTGCGGCGCTGCGGACGCGGGGGCACGGACCCGGAACGGACCGCGGCGCTCCTGGTCCACACGGCGGACGCGCAGATGCACGGGGTCCTCATGGGCGAGGAGGACGCGGCCGCGGAGTTGGTCCGCTCCCTGCTCGCCCTGTCCTGATCCGGGTCCGGCCCCCGGCGGCCCTCAGTCCCGCCGGACTCCCTCCGGCCAGATGACCTCCACCGGCACGCCCCTCACCCGCGCCGCCTCGACCGCGTCGGCGGTCCCGCCCCTGCCGTCGGCGGGCTGGCCGTCCCAGACCGCGAACATCAGCTCCACCCAGTCCAGGACGGCCTCGTTGGCGTCCTCGTAGGCGGCGCGGCCCGCCCGCCGGTGCGGCATGTAGCGCACCAGTGAGGAGCGCACGAGCAGGTCGTCGAAGCGGTCGAGGTTGGCGGGTTTGACCTTGGCCTCGCGGTAGTCGGCCGAGGGCAGCACCACCTCCAGTCTGCCCCCGACGTCCAGCACGGCCTCGGCGAAGAGCTGGTCGGCGCCGCGCGCCAGGCAGGAGACGCCGACGAGCCTGTCGTCGGCGTGGGGGTCGAGTGCCGCCACCAGCGCTTTGCGCACCAAAGTGACGCTGTCGCCGGAAAGATTCGAATGACCGGTGATTCCGATACGAGTCACGTCATCCCTTTCACATTTCGCTGATGGTGCAGCAGCGTATGTGATAACTCATCGCGGACCGCGGCCACGTGCGGGTCGCGGTGGTGCGTGGCGGACTCGGTGTACCAGTCGCGCAGGCGTCTGCGGACCCTGCCCGAACCCAGGGAGGGTTCGAGGGCCGCGGCCTGGCGCACCACCCGGGCGGCCTCGGCGGGCTCGTCGAGCAGCAGGTAGGTGCGGCCCAGCCCGATGAGGTCGAAGGCGCGGCCGCGCTTGCCGGAGGGCGCGCGCAGCTGGAGCGCCTTGGTGATGTAGGCGGCGGAGGACTCGGCGTGCCTGCGGCGCGCGCCCGGGTCCTCCTGGAGCACCGCGAGGTCGCGGTAGCGGGCGCCGACCACCCCGGCCAGCTCGGCGTGGTCGAAGCCGCCCACCCAGTCGGGCACCTCCTCGCCGTTGGCGCCCTCCAGGAGGTCCTCGGCCTGGATGACGGTGCGGCGGTAGGCCTCCGACCTGCCCATCCGCGCGTAGGACCAGCCCTCGCGCGTGCGCAGCATCGCCCGGACGAGCGCGGGCGCGCCGGTGGAGTCCGCGCTGTCGAGCGCGAGGCGGGAGATGTCCAGGGCGTCCTCGGGCCGGTGCAGGTCGAGCATCTGCCGGGCCATGTCGGCCAGGACCCCGACGCCGTAGGGGCGGTGCTCGGGTCCGGCCTGGTGGAGCGCGCGCAGGGAGAGGGTGTAGTACCGCTGCGCGGTGGGGTGGTCGCCGGCGTCGAAGGACATCGAGGCGACGGTCTTGGACAGTTCGGCCATCACCGCGAACAGCCGGTTCTGCACGGAGGCGGGCTGGGGGGTCTCCACGAGTTCGGACACCTCCGAGAGCTGTCCGACGACGGCCTTGCGGCGCACGCCCAGGCGCCACCGGTCGTTCCAGTGCCGCAGCGCCACGGTGGCGGCCTCGATGCGCCCCAGTTCGGCCTCTCCGATGGTGCCGCGGACCAGGCCGGGGGCGGCCGGGCCGGGCAGCAGCCAGTGTTCCAGCGTCTCCGTCAGCGCGGCGCCCATCAGGAGCGCGCCGCCGACCGCGAATGCGTCTCTGCGTTTCATCAGGTCCTTCAGCGTGATGTCGACGATGTCCTGCGCCGTTCTGGACGCGGACCATAAATCGCCTTCTTGCAGAGAGGATTCTGTCCAGGAAACGCCCTTCGAATACTCGTCACCCGAATCAGCGAGGCCCAGGGTCCGGCGGGCCTCGGAAGGCATGGCCAGGCCGTCGGCGATGCGCTGCCACGTGCTGAGCGCGGTGACCAGGCGCCTTCCCGCCATGATCGCACTCACGTGTGGCTGGGCCATGTCGACGGCGGAGCCGATCGTCTGCTGGCTGGCGCCGGTGTGCTGTCGGACGAGCCCGAACAGGGCTCCGGCGTCGTGCTCGGCCAGCGACCGCAGGACGTCGGCACGGGCCCAGAAAGCCCGTGACGGGGAAAGACGTGGACCGACCTGGGATTTCGTCATGCATACCGCCGGTGTATATCGGCACGGAATTCCGTCCTCGTGGACGAACGGCGTTACATCTTCCGTAGTAATCCTTACCCGGAAACTCCCGTCCCCGTAATGGACGCAAGACCCTGGTTCGTCCATGCCGGGGACCCCCCGAGGAGAAGAGCGGTGACCTCCACCCCACAGGCAGGGCACGGCGGCGGCGCGGGCCACGGGCCCGGAGCCGGTGTCGGTGCTGTTCACACGAGTGACGCGCCCGTCCGTCGGCGCGGAAGGCACGACCTGAGCGGGCGCCCCGGACACATCGGACGCGTCGAGCCTCCCGGGCACGCCGGGCGTGCTCCGTCCGCCGGACACTCCGGACCTGACGGCTACAGCGAGCGCATCGAGTACGGCGGACACGTCGGGCACGCCCGGCGTGCCCGGGGCGTCAGCGCACAGTGCGTCAGACGGTGCGGGAGGTGCGGCAGATGATCCCCCCGCACGAGAGGATGGTCGAACGCCTCGTCGAGGAGGGCGCTCTGGCCGCGGAGTGGCGCGGGGCCTTCGCGGCGGTGCCGCGGCACCTGTTCCTGCCCGACGAGATCGCCGACCCCGACACGGGCGTGCCCGTGGACCGCTACCGCGGCGAACTGCGGTGGCTGGAGGCGGCCTACGCCGACGTTCCCGTCGTCACCCAGGTCGACGACGGCGCCCGCTACGGCCCCGGCGAGCCCACGTCCTCGTCCCCGGCGCCGTCCTCGGTGGCCGAGACGGTGCAGCGGCTGCGGCTGGCGCCGGGCATGCGGGTGCTGGAGGTGGGCACCGGCAGCGGGTACACCGCCGCCCTGCTCGCGCGGTTCCTGGGCGACGACGCCGTCACCTCGGTGGAGATCGACTTCGAGCTGGCCGAACAGGCGCGGGTGCGGCTGATGAGCGCGGGGCTCACACCTCTGGTGGTCAGCGGGGACGGCATGCGCGGCTGGGCCGGGCGCGCGCCCTACGACCGGGTGGTCAGCGCGGTGACCGTGCAGCGTGTCCCCTACGCCTGGGTGGCGCAGTGCCAGCCCGGCGGACGCGTCCTGACGCCGTGGGGCACCGCCTTCCACCACGGGGTGACGGCCGACCTCGTGGTCGGCCCGCACGGGACCGCGCACGGGAGGTTCACCGGGCACACCGACCGCATGTGGGCGCGCGCGGACCGGACCCCGCGCCACCTGCTGGAGACCTACGTCCGTCCGGACGACGACGAGCACACCACGACGTGCTCCCGGCTGCACCCGGGAGAGGTGGTCGGCGACTCCGACGGGGCCTTCGCGGTGGGGTTGCAGATGCCCGACGTGCACCGGATCGTCCGGCTCGGGGGCGGACCCGAGGACCCGCGGTTCACGGTGTACCTGCTGGACTCCTCGACCTGGTCGTGGGCCTCCTGGCACATCGACCCCGGGCACCGGGACCGGGGCTACGAGGTGCGCCAGCACGGCCCCCGGAGGCTGTTCAACGAATTGGAGGCGGCCCACCTGCTGTGGGTGGAGGCGGGGCGTCCCGCGCACACCCGGTTCGGACTGACGGTGTCGGCCGAACACCAGCTGGTGTGGCTGGACGACGAGGCCACGATCTTCGCCGCCACGAGGTGACGGGGCGGGCGGAGCGCCGGGCGGCCGGGACCACGGTCTCCGGGGTCTTCGCCCCACGAGGACACGAAGGCACGCGGACACGAGAGAACACGAGGACCCGACGAACCGCGGAGGCCGTTCCGGTGGGAACCGCCCGTGCGGCCGTCGCACGAACCGAGGAGAAGACAGATGACCGTCCTGCCACGTCCGCGTCGACCGATCGACCTGGACAGGCGCTGGAAGCGCCGCAGCTACCCCGCGAGCCTGGCCGCCATCCGCAGAGCCCGGGCCGACCTGCGCGCCGACCTGTCGCGGATCTCGGGCGCCGACGAGGAACTGGTCGCGGCCGTGGTGCTGTGCGCCAGCGAGATGCTGGCCAACACCATGGACCGGGCCCAGCCCTGCGGAAGCGGGGCGGAGGTGGTGCGCACGCTCGTCCTGCGCCACGACCCCGGCGGCCGCCGCGTCCTGCGGCTGTCGGTGGCGGACCGGTGGGTCCCGGGCGCCCTGGCGTGCGTGCCGGACCCGGCGAAGACCGGCCAGGACTGGCGGGAGCTCGCGCTGGGTCAGGGGCTGCTGCTCATCGGCCACTTCTCCGCGCGCTGGGGAACCCGTCGGGTCGGTGCGCCGGGCGAGGGCCGGGGCCGCGTGATCTGGGCGGAGTTCGACCTCGCGCCGCGGTGGAGCCCGCGCAGGGTGGCGGCGTAGGAGGGTTCGGGCCCCGGGTTGGAGCTGGGCCCGGGGCCGGGACAGGAGCGGCAGGGCCGGAAGCGGTCCGGAGGACGGGTCCCGGCGAAGGACCGGGGCGCGGTCGCGGACCGGTCCGGTGTCGGAGCGGGAACGAGCGCCGGCCCGGAGGGCCTGACCGGGGAAGGGTCGGTCGGGCCTGTCCGTCGCCCCTTGCGTACCCGCCGGCCCCTTACGCACCTGCTGGCCGCCGACGCACGGCGATCGTGTAGGAAGGACCTCGTGACGAATCCCGGGGCCGCCCCCCACCGCGCGTTCGCGGAGCGCATGATCGAGATCCCCGCCGGAGAGATCGCCTTGCGGGACGAGGGAACGAGGACGGACTGGAGGGTCGGGGTCGGCGCCTTCCGGCTGGCGCCCTGTCCCGTGACCCGCGATCTGTACGCCGCTGTCGTAGGAGGGGTGCTCGGGAGCGCTGGGGTTGGCGGGACGCGTGAGGTCGATGGAGCGTCCGCGGGTGTCGCAGGTGCGGCTGGTGCGGCTGGTGCCGTGGGCACAGCGGGCGTGGCGGGTGTCGCAGGTGCGGCTGGTGCCGCGGGCGGGTCGGGTGTCGCGCACGAGGCGGACACCGAGGACGCCGCCGGTCCGAGGACACCGGTGACCGAGGTCTCCTGGCTGGACGCCGTCCGGTTCTGCAACCTGCTCTCGCGGACGGAGGGGCTCCAACCCTGCTACTCCGGTGGCGACGACCCCGACGCGCTGGACGTGGCCTGCGACTGGGACGCCGGGGGCTACCGCCTGCCGTCCGAGGCGGAGTGGGAGTACGCGTGCCGGGCGGGGAGCTCCGGCGTGCGCTACGGAGAACTCGACGACATCGGTTGGCACCGGGCCAACTCCGGCGACGGGGCGCGTGACGTCGCGACGCGGGCGCCCAACGCCTGGGGGCTGTACGACACGATCGGCAACGTGTGGGAGTGGTGCTGGGACGTCTACGACCCGGCGGTCTACGGCCCGTACCGCGTGTTCCGCGGCGGGGGGTGGAACGACCACCCCCGGGGCTGCCGGGCGTCGTGCCGCCGCAAGAGCCACCCGACCCTGCGCGTAGACGACCTGGGGTTCCGGCTCGCCCGCTCGCTGTGAACCGGGCGGCGTGCCCGGTCGGTGCAGGCCGGGATCCGCGTGCCCGACCAGAAGTCCCACGGCCGGGCACGCGGTGAACGGTCACGCCCCACGCAGGGGCTCGTCACCGCCGCCATCACCCTGACTGTCGGCTGGCACTGACTTTGTCCCCCGACGAACACCGGGCGTCCTCCCCCCAACCCGGAAAGGTGTCTCCCGTCACACGCGCGGATCCTTGAGTGTGCCGTGTCGGCATGGTTTCTCCTGGTTCGCAGCTCGCCTGTCTCACCGAGCACGAACGAGAGGAACGACATGGCACTGCCCGACCTGATCCCGGTCGAGGACTTCTTCAGCCCACCGGAGCGCGCCGGTGCGACGATCTCGCCGGACGGCACCCGCATCGCCTACCTGGCGCCGTGGAGGGACCGGCTCAACGTCTGGGTCCAGGGCCTCGACCCCTCCGGAGACCTCGACGGCGAACCGCGCTGCGTGACCGCGGACCAGGCCCGCAGCGTGCAGAGCTACCAGTGGACCGACGATCCGCGCTGGCTGCTCTACCTCCAGGACAGCGGCGGCGACGAGAACTGGCACCTGTTCCGGGTCGACCTGGACGCCGCCGAGCCCACCGCGGTGGACCTGACACCCTTCCCCGGCGCCCGGGTCGTCAGCTTCGAACCGTCCCGGGGTCGGCCGGGGAAGCTGGCCGTCTCGCTCAACGCCCGCGACGCCGCCGCGTTCGACCTGCACGAACTCGACGTGGCCACCGGCGAGCTCACCGTGCTGGCCGAGAGCCCCGGAGCCGCAAAGGTCTGGGCACAGGGCCGGGAGGGCGAACTGATCGCCACCGCGCTCAACGCCGACAACGACTTCGAGATCTCCCGCCACGACTCCGAGACGGACACCACGAGCACCGTCCTGGTGTACGAGGGCGCCGACTACCCGCTGGGCGTCTTCCCTGCGCAGGTCACACCGGACGGCACCGGGATGTGGATCGGCTCCAGCCGGGGCACCGACCGCACCCGCCTGGTGCGCGTGGACCTGTCCACGGGTGAGGAGACCGAGGTCGACAGCCACGCGACCTTCGACATCGATACGCGCGCGCAGGTCTTCCCCACCTTTCCCTCACCGCTGATCCGGGACCGGCGGGGCGAGCTGCTGGGGGTGCGCTACCTGGGTGAGCGCCAGGTCGTCCACGCCCTGGACCCGGACTTCGCCGAGGTGCTGGCCAACCTGGAGAAGCTGTCCGAGGGCGACCTGGCCGCGGTCTCCTGTGACGACAGCGGGCAGCGATGGGTCGTGGGCTTCACCCACGACCGCGCCCCGGGCGCGACCTGGTTCTACGACCACTCCACCGGGGAGTCCCGGCTGCTGTTCCGCCCCCACCCGCACCTGGACCCCGACGCCATGGCCCCGATGCGGCCGGTCACCATCACCGCGCGCGACGGGCTGGAGCTGCCCTCCTACCTGACCCTGCCGGTGGGCGTCGAGCCGAGGAACCTGCCGATGGTGCTGCTGGTGCACGGCGGCCCGTGGGCGCGGGACGCCTGGGGCTTCGATCCGACCGTGCAGCTGCTGGCCAACCGGGGCTACGCGGTGCTCCAGGTCAACTTCCGCGGCTCCACCGGGTTCGGCAAGGCCCACATGAAGGCCGCGATCGGCGAGTTCGCCGGGAAGATGCACGACGACCTCATCGACGCCGTGGACTGGGCGGTGGAGCGGGGCTACGCCGACCCGGACCGGGTCGCGATCTTCGGAGGTTCCTACGGCGGCTACGCCGCGCTCGTGGGGGTCACCTTCACCCCCGACCGCTTCGCCGCCGCCGTCGACTACGTCGGCATCTCCGACCTGGCCAACTTCATGCGCAACCAACCCGTCTTCGTGCGGCCCGCGCTGGCCAACAACTGGTACCGCTACGTCGGCGACCCGGACATCCCCGAACAGGAGGCCGACATGCTGGCCCGCTCGCCGATCAGCCGGGTGGACCGGATCACCGCGCCCTTGTTCGTGGCGCAGGGGGCCAACGACGCCCGCGTCGTCAAGGCCGAGTCCGACAACATCGTCGCCGCTCTGCGCGAGCGCGGCGTGGACGTGGAGTACCTGCTCAAGGAGGACGAGGGACACGGGTTCGTCAACCCGGAGAACCAGCTCGACCTCCACCGCGCGGCCGAGCGCTTCCTCGCCCGCCACCTCGACGAACGCCGGGACTGAGCCCCGCTGGGTCGCGGCCGCACGGGAGCGGCCTCGGCCCAGCGCCTCACCGCGCCTCCCGGCCGGGCGGGACCGGTGACCGCGGGCCCCGGCGGGCCACCCGGCCGTTCAGGGCCGCTGGTCGGCCTGCTGGTCGGTCTCCAGATCCGCCACCGCCGCGCGGGAGAGGCGGTTGAGGACGTCGAGCTGGGCGGGGTTGTACAACTCGTTCAGCGCTGTGGCGAAGGCCTGGGCGGCCTTGTGCCGGTCGATGGCCGTCGGGGCCTGGGTGATGCGCAGCTCCGGGCGGTCGGACAGCAGGGCGCGGGAGGTGCGCGACAGCCGTTCGGTGAGCTCGCGGCGTGTCCGCTCGTCGGCGTCGGCGGGCAGGTCGTTGAACTCCTCGTCGGCGGGGCAGGAACCGTGGGCCCGCACCAGCTCGGCGAAGGCCCGCTGGGTCTGCGGTGTGAACAGGCGCGTTATGACCGCGGTCAGGGAACGGTCGGCCTCGGTCATCGCGGTCTCGGCGGCGGCCTGGGCCACGTCGGGCGGCAGTTCGGTCGGCCCGGGCGCGCGCAGGGCCAGGGCCAGCTCCGCGCGCATCCCCTCCAGGCGCTCGATGGCCTGGGCGAGTTCGCCGTCCAGGGCCCGCAGCTCCTGTTCGGGGTAGGCGTCGGCCTCGCCCATCTGGGCGATCTGCACCAGGGAGAACCCCAGGTCCGAGAGGCGTTTGACGCGCATGACCCGCACCAGGTGCTCGACCTTGTAGCGCTTGTAGCCGTTGGCGCCGCGCTCGGGCTCGGCCAGCAGGCCGACGTCGTGGTAGTGCCGCACCGTGCGCAGGGTCGTTCCGGCCAACTCGGCCAGTTGACGGGTGCTCCACGCCATGACGGCCCCCTCCGCGCTCATGGTCTGGCGACCGTTGCTCCACCCGGAACGCTAGTGCAGGCTCCGCGGTCCCCGGACCGCACCGCGCGTCCCGCGGCGGAGGGTGCCCCCCGAAGGGGCCGCTGGACGCCGTGCCGCCGCAGGAGCCACCCGACCCTGCGCGTCGACGACCTGGGGTTCCGGCTCGCCCGATCGCTGTGAACCGGGCGGCGTGCCCGGCCGGTACGGGCAGAGAGCCGTGTGCCCGGCCGTGGAGATCCACGACCGGGCACACGGGGACCGGGCACCGGGAACCGGTGCCCGGGGCGTTTCCGAGGAATACGGGCTAGGCCGGGCGGCGGGGGCCGCGGCGGCGCGAGGCCGACCCGCCGCGCGAGGCCGAACCGCCGCGCGAGGCCGATCCGCGGCCGCCCTGGCGGCGCGGCTCCTCCCGCGGGCCGCTGGGCAGGGACACCGGGACCCCGGAGGGCTCCCGGGCGCCGGTCACCCGGGCCAGCTCGGGGTCGCTGGCGCTCACCTGGGCGACGTGCGCGTCGATCCGGGCCAGCCGCATCAGCCTGTCCATGTCCCGCCGCTCGCTGGGCAGCACGAGCGTGACCACGCTGCCCGTCTGACCCGCGCGCGCGGTGCGTCCGCCCCGGTGCAGGTAGTCCTTGTGGTCGGTGGGCGGGTCGATGTTGACCACCAGGTCCAGCCCGTCCACGTGGATGCCGCGCGCGGCGACGTTGGTGGCGACCAGCGCGGTCACCGTGCCCTCCTTGAACTGCTTGAGGGTGCGGGTGCGCTGGGGCTGGGACCGCCCGCCGTGCAGCGGTGCCGCCCGGACTCCGCTGTTGAGCAGGTGCTTGGCCATCCGGTCCACGGCGTGCTTGGTGTCCAGGAACAGGATGACCTGCCCGTCGCGGGCCGCGATGCGGGTGGCGGCGTCCTGCTTGTCGGCGTGCGACACGTGCAGGACGTGGTGCTCCATGGTGGAGACGGCGCCCTCGGACGGGTCCACCGAGTGGACCACCGGGTCGTTCAGGAAGCGGCGGACCAGGGTGTCGACGTTGCGGTCCAGGGTGGCCGAGAACAGCATGCGCTGGCCCCCGGTCGGCACCTCCGTCAGGATCGCGGTGACCTGCGGCATGAAGCCCATGTCGGTCATCTGGTCGGCCTCGTCCAGGACGGTGACGTCCACCTGGTCCAGAACGCAGTCGTCGCGCTCCATCAGGTCGCGCAGGCGGCCCGGGGTGGCCACGACCAGTTCCACGCCCTGGCGCAGGGCGCGGGACTGGCGGCTGATGGGCATGCCGCCCACCACGGTCGTCGTGCGCACGCGCAGCGAACGGGCGTAGGGGGCGAGCGAGTCGTTCACCTGCTGGGCGAGTTCGCGGGTCGGCGCGAGCACCACGGCCAGGGGGCGGCGGGGCTCGGCCACGCGGCCCTCCAGGCGGGCCAGCAGCGCCAGACCGAAGGCCAGGGTCTTGCCCGAACCGGTCTGGCTGCGGCCCAGGACGTCGCGTCCGGCCAGCGAGTTGGGCAGCGTCGCCGCCTGGATGGCCGACGGGGTGGTCAGGCCCTGGCGGGCCAGCGTCGACTTCAGCTGCGCGGGCATCTCCAGGTCCTCGAAGGCGTGGACCGGGTCGAGTGCGGGGGTGGTGGAGACGGGGAGCGCGAACTCCCCGGAGGAGCGTCCCGCCGAACGTCCGCCGAAGCCGCCGCGCTGGGGGCGGCCGCCGGACTGGTGGGGGCGCTGACGGCCGTAGCCACCGGAGGGGCGGCCACGACGCGTGTTGGTGCGGGGTTGGTTCATATGGGGCCTTTCGCCGCCGACGCGTGCCTGGCGGGAAGCCCTCGGGGGCTTCGGCGTGTGACACCGGGTGTGCGCCGGAAAGAGTCTTGGGATCCACGGCCTGCACGGAGAACCCGGGGTCGTGGCAGAGGACCGGACCAGCGCCTGTCGGAGAACGACGGCCAGAAGAGCGGTCCGGGAAAAACAAAACCGGGGAGGGGCCGCCGCCGCGAGGGCGGGCCCCTGCCCCGGAAGGAGTCTCAGATCGGTCAGATCAGGGTGATGTTGTCGGCCTGGAGGCCCTTGGCACCCTGGGTGACGTCGAACTCGACGTTCTGGCCCTCCGCGAGCTCACGGTAGCCGTTGGCCTGGATCGCGGAGTAGTGGGCGAAGACGTCGGGGCCGCCGCCGTCCTGCTCGATGAAGCCGAAGCCCTTTTCGCCGTTGAACCACTTGACCTTGCCGGTCGCCATGGGTGTTCCTCTCGTTCGGGAGTATGAAGAAAACCGCGGTCTGACGATTTTCCCGTCACTGCGGCAATAACCCGAAAAAGATGTACATCCAACGGGAATCACGACTGCAACTTCACTGAATCTAGCACACCTTCTCTCCCGTGCCACAGAAATACCGTGTGTCACATGGCACGGAGAAACGTGGTAACGATCCGCCCGGAGAACGCGTTGGCCCCGGCTTCCCGCGACCGCCGACGGCCGCCCGCGCGTCCCGCCGCCTCAGCGGCGCGGGGACAGCACGGCGGGCAGCCCGAAGTGCCGGAAGAGCGAGGTGTCGAAGAACATCACCGCGTGGGCGACCGCGTCTCCCCCGGGTGCCAGCTCCAGCACCTGGATCCCGAACGCCCGGTGGACGCCGTCGCCGCCCCGCATGTACAGCGCGAAGGCGGGCTGCCCGTTGGCCCCGGTCGGCACCAGCGCCATGTCGCCCGGCCCGCTGGCCGGGCAGTGGGCGGCGATGAGGCGGCCGATGTGCCCGGCGCCGCGCACCCACGTGGCGAAGGGCGGCATCTCGAACACGGCGTCGGCGGTGAACACCTCGGTGATCGCCGAGATGTCGTAGGACTCGAACGCGTCGACGTACCGGTCCAGGACCTCGCGCTGCTCCGGCCGGGGCTCGGCCACCTCCTCCTCGGCGGGGGTGACCCGGGCCAGCTGGGCGCGGGCCCGCTGGAGCAGGCTGTTGACCGCGGGGACGGAGACGCCGAGGGTGTCGGCGACCTCGGCCGCGCTGTAGCGCAGCACGTCGCGCAGGATCAGCACCGCCCGCTGCCTGGGTCGCAGGTGCTGGAGCGCGGCGACCAGGGCCAGGCGCACGCTCTCCCGCGCGGCCACGACCGTGCCGGGGTCGTCCGCGCCGACCAGGGCGTCGGGCACCGGCTCCAGCCAGGGCAGCTCCGGGCGGTCGGCCAGTTCGCCCTCGGGCTCGGCGGCGGGCCCGCCGAGCCCGGTGGGCAGGGGCCGCCGTCGGCGCCTGTCCAGGGCGGTCAGACAGGCCGTGGTGGCGATCCGGTGGAGCCAGGTGCGCAGGCTGGAGCGGCCCTCGAACCGGTCGTAGGCCTTCCAGGCGCGCAGGTAGGTCTCCTGCACCAGGTCCTCGGCGTCGTGCACCGACCCCAGCATGCGGTAGCAGTGCGCGAACAGCTCCCGCCGGTAGGGATCGGCGGCACTCATGAAGTCCTGGTCGGACGCGTGTTCCACCACGACCGTCACGTTACGCCTCCTGTATGACAGAACACACGTTCCCGAACGGGTCGGCGAACCACGCCACCGTCGGGACGCCCCGCGAGATCCCCTTGCCGTCCTGGTCGAAGCCCTCGTAGCGGAGCGTTCCGACGCCGCGGCGGGCGAGCTCGTCCACGACGGCGTCGATGTCGTCCACGGGGAGGTTGAGCACGGTGAAGCCCGCGGGCTCGTGGTCGGGCTTGGGGTAGACGAGGACCGCCCGCCCCTCCCCCAGGTCGATGCTGAGCAGGCCGTGCTCCTCCATGCCCTCCACGGGCCCGACCGTGAGCCCGAGGGTGGTTCCGTAGAACTCCCTGGCCCGGTCGGGGTCGCGGACGGCGAAGGAGCCGAAGGCCCTGGTGGTGTCGAACACGGTCCTCTCCTAACTCTCGCGCGCCATGGCGGCGCGGTGCTCGTCGCTGAGCTGGATGATCTGGACGTGGTTGCCGTCGGGGTCGACGGCGGTGCCGAACAGGCTGCCGTCGCGGTCCTCCAGGGGCGCGAGCCACCCGGTGCCCCGGGCGTCCACGCGGGCGGCGACGGCGCGGGCGTCGTCCACGTCGACGTTGAGGATCATGCGGGTCGGGTCCCCCGCCCTGGGCGCGACGTCGTCCCGGCGGTCGATGAGCAGGTGGAAGGTGCCCAGGCGCAGGACGCGGTAGCCGTCCATGTCGATGTCGTCCTGGGGGGAGAGGACGTCGGCGTACCAGTCGTGCAGGCGGTCGGGGTCGGTGGTGGCGAGCAGCATGCCGTCGAGGTTGGGGCGTTCCATGATGTCCTCCGGGTGGTGTCCGGGTCCGCGTCATCGGGTGCGGGCCGCAGTGCCGGTCGGCACCGCCGGTCCCGGGCCCGCCGGGTCCGGGACCCCTGCCGGGGGCCTTCGGTCCCGGGCGGGTCCAGATCCGGTGCTCGGTGCCGCTCACCCGTACTGACTCGCCGGGGTGCGCGGACTCATCGGCCCGCGGCGGTTCTGCCGCCACCGTTTTTCGGGCGGGGCCCACCGCCACCGGTTCCCCTCCCGTCAGCCGCCCGCCGGTCCGGGCGCCGGGGCGCTCGCGGCCCCGGCCTCGGGCGTGTCCGCGGCGCTCTCCCCCTCGGCGTCCACCGGTGCCTCCGCCGGTTCGCGCTCCGGCGGTGTCCCCGACGGCGCGGGGCGCAGCAGGACCACGGCGGCCACTCCGAACACGGCCATGGCCAGGCAGCCGATCACCCCGACCAGGTTGATGCCGGAGGTGAAGGCCTCGCGCGCCGGACCGAGCAGGCTCTCGGCCAGGCCCGCGGGCAGCTCCGCGGCCACGGCCACGGCGGCGGGCAGGGTCTGGCCCGCCTCCTCGGGCAGGCCCTCGGGAACGCTGGCCTCGGCGCGGTAGACCGCCGAGGCCAGGCTGCCCAGCAGGGCCACGCCCATGGCGACGCCGAACTCCCCGCTGGTCTCGGACATCGACGCGGCGGCCCCGGCCCTCTCCCTGGGCGCGGAGCCCACCACGATGTCGGTGACCAGGGCGGCGCCGGGCCCCAGCCCCACCGAGGCCAGCAGCAGCCCGGCGACCACGAGCGCTGTTCCGCCCTCGACGGGGACCAGGAACAGCAGGGCGAACCCCGACGCGGTCACCAGCATGCCGCCGCCGATGACGTTGGCCCGGCCCACGCGCGCGGCCAGCGGCCCTCCGGCCATGGTGGCGGCGATCATCGCCAGCGCCGGGGGCACCTGCCACATCCCCGCGACCAGCGAGGAGTGCCCGGCGACCATCTGGAGGTACTGGCTGATCAGCAGGAACGTGCCGCCCATGGTGACCGCGCCCGCCATCATCACGCCCAGCGCGACCCCGAAGGAGGGCTGGCGGAACAGGGCGAGGTCCAGCAGCGGGTCGGGCAGGCGCAGTTGGCGGCGGGCGAACACCGCGCCCATGACCAGCCCGAAGGCGAGGGAGGCGAGCGGTCCGAGGAGCGGCCCGCCCTCGGCAACGGCCTTGAGGCCGTAGACGACCGGCAGGATGGCGGCCAGGGACAGGGCGACGCTGACCGGGTCCAGCCGACCGGGTTCGGGCGCGCGGTGCTCGGGGAGCAGCAGGGGCGCGCACACCAGGAGCAGCAGCATGACGGGGACGCCGAGCAGGAACACCGACCCCCACCAGAACCACTCCAGGAGGAGTCCGCCCACGACCGGTCCGATGGCGGTGCCGCCCATGAAACAGCTCGTCCACACCGAGATGGCCACCGCGCGCTGGCGCGGGTCGGTGAACATGTTGCTGATCAGGGCCAGGGTGGAGGGCATGAGGGTGGCTCCGGCCACGCCCATGAGAGCGCGGGTGGCGATGAGCGCGGCGGAGCTGGGCGCGAAGGCCGCGGCCACGGAGGCCAGGCCGAAGACGGCGGCGCCGATCATGAGCAGGCGCCTGCGGCCGATGCGGTCGCCGAGGGTGCCCATGGTGATGAGGAACCCGGCGATCATGAAGCCGTAGACGTCCATGATCCACAGCAGCTGGCTGCCGGAGGGCCGCAGGTCGGCGGCCAGGTGGGGCAGCGCCAGGTAGAGCACGCTCATGTCCAGTGAGAGCAGCAGGGTGGGCAGGGCCAGCACCCCGAGCCCGAGCCACTCGCGCCCTCCCGCGCGTGCGGGGGTCGGCTTCGCGCCGTTCATCGTGGTCGTCCTCGTCCGTCGGATCCGCACGGTGCGGTTCGTTCGTGTGTACGGACTCCGAAGGCTGAGAGAACTCATCGGCCTGGACCGGAGACGTTCCGGGTAGCGCCGTGTCAGTGCCTCAGCGGCTCAGCCGCCGGAAGCGCCGCAGCGCCAGCGGCACGAAGACCATCATCAGCACCAGCGGCCACACCACTGCCATGAGCAGCGCGTTCTGCGCGATCCAGGAGTCGTTGGCCGCCACCGGGTTGCCGAACAGGTCGCGGGCCGCGATCACCGTCGCCGACAACGGGTTCCACTCGGCCACCGGCACCAGCCAGTCCGGCATGGTGTCGGTGGGCACGAAGGTGTCCGCGACCATGGCCAGCGGGAAGACCAGCGAGAAGAACTTCATCGCCGCCTCCGGACTGCGCACCACCAGCCCCAGGTAGATGCCGATCCAGGTGAAGGCCAGGCGCAGCAGCAACAGCAGCCCCAGGGCCGCCAGCGCGGAGAGCGGGCCCTCGTGCCACCGCCAGCCGACCAGCAGCCCCATTCCGGCCAGCACGGCCAGGTCCACCACCGCGGAGAGCACGTCGGCCAGGCTGCGCCCGGCCAGGAGGGAGGCGGGGGCCATCGGCAGCGTGCGGAACCGGTCGACCACGCCGCGCCCGGCGTCGGTGACCACCGCGATCGTGGTGTTGCCGATCCCGAAGGCCATGGTCAGCGCGAACAGCCCCGGCATCAGGAACTCGCGGTACTCCTCGCCGGGCGCGTCCATGACCGCGCCCATGGCCTCGCCGAAGACGAAGCCGAACAGCAGCACGGCCAGGACGGGGACCATCAGCGTGCCGACGAGTTCGTCGGGCTTGTACACCAGGTGCAGCAGGTAGCGGCGCGCCACCACCCAGGTGTCGGCCACCGCCCAGCGCGTCCGCGCCAGGGGTCCGGGCTCCTCCGGAACCGGACGTTCCACCTCGGTCACGGACGCCATGACGCCTCCCTCCTCCGGGGCCGGCGGCCCCGCCTCGGTCACGGACATCATGAACCCTCCCCGCGCGTGCCCTGACGGCCCGTCAGCCCCAGGAAGACGTCGTCCAGGGTCGGGCGGCGCAGGGCGATGTCCTCCACGTCCAAACCGGCCTCGTCCAGGGCGCGCACCACCTTGGCCAGTCCCGCGCCCCGGCCGTCGAAGGGCACCGACACCCGCAGGGCGTCGGCGTCCACCTCGGGCAGGGCCCCGGCCACGCGGCCCAGGACCTCCCCGACGGGCGAGAGCGCGTCCGCGTCGGCGACCACGGCCTCCACCCGGCCGCCCCCGACCCGGGACTTGAGCTCCTCGGGGGTGCCCTCGGCGATGATCCTTCCGGCGTCGACCACCGAGATCCGGTCGGCCAGGCGGTCGGCCTCCTCCAGGTACTGGGTGGTCAGCAGCACGGTCGTGCCGCCCTCGGCCAGGTCGCGCACGGCCCGCCAGACCTCGGCGCGGCTGCGCGGGTCCAGGCCCGTGGTGGGCTCGTCCAGGAACAGCACGGCGGGGTCGGGGATCAGGCTCGCGGCCAGGTCCAGGCGGCGGCGCATGCCGCCGGAGTACTCGCGCACCGGGCGGCGGGCGGCGTCGGTGAGGCCGAACCGCTCCAGGAGTTCGGCGGCCCGGGCCCGCGCCGCCCGCGCGCGCAGGTGGTGCAGGCGGGCGAACATCTCCAGGTTGCGCCGCCCGTCGAGGACCTCGTCCAGGGCCGCGTACTGACCGGCGAAGCCGATGCGCGAGCGCACCCGCGCGCTCTGGCGCGCCACGTCGAACCCGGCGACGCGCACCTGCCCGGAGTCGAAGCGCAGCAGGGTGGCCATGACCCGTACGGCGGTGGTCTTGCCCGCGCCGTTGGGCCCCAGCAGCGCGTGCACCGCGCCGGGGGGCACCTCCAGGTCGAAGCCGTCCAGGGCGGCGCGTCCGCGGGCTCCGGGATAGGACTTGCGCACGTCCCGGGCCAGGATCACCGGGTCGGCGGCGCGGTGGCCGGGGGAGAGTCCGCGGACGGCGCCCTGCTCGGGGGAGGGCCCGCGGACGGCGCGCCGGTCCTCGGCGGGGTCCTCGTCCGCGGGGCGCCCGGGGGCACGGCGGACGGCACCGGCGTCAGCGGCACGGGGGTCGGCGCCGGGGAGCGCGGGGTCACGGCGGACGGCACCGTCGGCATGGTCGTCAGCGACGCGGTGACCGGTGACGCGACCGTCGACGGGGCGGTCGCCGACGGCGGGGGTGCGGGCGGGTCTCACGACGCGGCCTCCGTGACCGGGGCCCCGGGCGCCGGGCGCGGGCCCGGGCGGGTCCGCTGGGCGGGCACGTCCGGCCGGGTGACCTCGGCGTGGCGGCCCAGGCCGATACGGGCGATGTTGCGCACCGACTCGCTGCCCTCGGTGTAGTAGGAGCAGTGGCCGGGGATGGGGC
Source organism: Nocardiopsis dassonvillei subsp. dassonvillei DSM 43111 (assembly GCF_000092985.1). Lineage (GTDB taxonomy): Bacteria > Actinomycetota > Actinomycetes > Streptosporangiales > Streptosporangiaceae > Nocardiopsis > Nocardiopsis dassonvillei. Next base: position 1,560,851 of record NC_014210.1, on the reverse strand, counting down.
CGGTGGCGAAGGCGGTGGCGCCGAACCCGGGGCGCAGCGGCGAGGGCCCGTGGCCCAGGTCCCGCCAGCGGCCCCGGGGGAAGAAGCGGATCCAGTCCGCGGGGCCCAGCGCCGCCCACAGGTTCCCGGTGAAGCCCAGGTCGGCGACGGAGTTCCCGCCCATGCCGGGGCTGCCCAGGGCCACGCAGTCGTCCACGCGCCCGTGCCGCAGGGCCAGTCCGCACACGACGGTGCCGTAGCTGTGGCCCACCAGCGTGATGCGGGCGGTGCGGGGCAGGAAGGACGTCAGGCGGGCCAGGTCCTCGGCTCCGCGTTCGGCGGGGCCCCGGAAGGCGGCCTCCGCGAAGCCGCGCGGGGTGTCGTAGCCGACCCAGACCACGACGGCGGAGCGCTCGCCGGGGGCGAGGGCCTGCATGGTGCGCAGGACCGTCCCCCCGTTGACCCGGGGCCGGGTGGGGCGGTTGGCGTCGAAGTAGTTGCCCAGGTAGTTGTCGTTGCCCGGGACCAGGACCACGATGTGGTCGGCGGCCGCCACGTCCCCCAGCGCCTCGACGATGCGCCCGTCTCCGGTCTCGTCGTGGGCCAGGAGCCGCAGGCCGTGCCACTCGCGTTCCTCGTAGCGCAGGGGTGTGGAAGGCGAAGCGTGACGTGGGCCCGCCGCGATCATGACTCTCCAGGGGAAGTTCGGGTGCCGACAGGTGGGGGACGGTGCTCCTCACGCTAGGTCCGCGACGGGGTCGGCCTCCATGGCGCTGTCCCCCCGAACCGGGTCTGGCGTCGACCACCCGGCTCCGTGGTGGTGGCACTACTCCCAGCCGTACAGTGCACGACAGAATCCGGATGTAACCGACAAATAAGACTGAACGCTTTCGGGTAGATGCGTGGGCAGACAGCCGTGAACTGGACGGACAGCGTCGAGCGGCCATACGGACACCGGGAGTGCCGTCGTCGTGCGCGCCGGTGTCCGCTCTCCGCGAGAGCCTGGAGGTACTCCATGCGAGCCGTGGTCTTCGAGAACTACGAGCGGTTCCCGTCACTCACCGACGTTCCCAAGCCCGAGCCGGGTCCGGGCGAGGTGCTCCTGCGGGTGGCGGGAGCGGGCGCCTGCCACTCCGACGTCAGCGTGTACCGCCATTTCAAGGAGGGGCAGGTGGGGGCGCAGAAACCGCCGTTCGTCCTGGGGCACGAGAACTCCGGATGGGTGGAGGCGCTCGGCCCCGGTGTGAGCGAGCGCGTGCGGATCGGCGAGGCCTACATGGTCTACGGACCGATCGGCTGCGGGCACTGCCGCATGTGCGCGCAGGGGAAGGACACCTACTGTGAGAACGCCGCGACCATGCCCTACGCGGCGGTGGGGCTGGGGCGCGACGGCGGGATGGCCGAGTACGTGACCGTGCCCGCCCACCACCTGGTCCCCCTGGGCGACGCCGATCCCGTCGACGCCGCGCCGCTGTCGGACGCGGGTCTGACCCCGTACCACGCCATCAAGCAGGCGCTGCCGCACCTGGAGGGCGGCGGCCGGCACGCCCTGGTGATCGGCCTGGGCGGGCTGGGGCAGATCGGCGTGCAGATCCTGCGGGCGCTGACCGGTGCGACGGTGATCGCCACCGACGTCAAGGCCGAGCCGCGCGCCTGGGCCGAGCGCAACGGCGCGGTCACCGTGGGGGCGGGCGAACGCCAGGTCGAGGAGATCCGCGAGATCACCGGGGGCCGGGGCGTGGACGCGGCCTTCGACTTCGTGGGCATCACGCCGACCATCGCGACCGCGGCGGCGTCGATGGCCCAGGGCGGGCGCCTGACCGTGGTGGGGATCGCGGGCGGCACGCACGAGTTCTCGTTCTTCACCAACGCCTACGAGTCCTACATCACCAACACCTACTGGGGGACGGTGGGAGAACTGTGGGAGGTGGTGGACATGTACCGGGCGGGGCAGATCCGGCCGGAGGTCGAGCGGTTCACCCTGGACGACGCCCTGGAGGCCTACCGGAGGCTGGAGGCCGGGGAGGTCTTCGGCCGCGCCGTGGTGGTCCCGCACCAGAGCTGACCGCCCCGGGCGCTCCCGGGGGTCCGGGGGGCGTTCCGGGGTACCGAGGCGCCGGGCTACCGGGCTGCCGCGCCCCGGCGGCCCGTCCCGGTGCCCTCCCCCCTTCCGTGAGGGCACCGGGACGGGGGTCCGTTTCCCGGGGGCTCAGCCCCGGCCGGGCGGCGTCGGCACGAACGCGCTCGTGCGCCGGGCGTACTCCGCCCACCCGGGACGACCGGCCATGTGCTCGTCCAGCAGCCGCTGGCCCGAACCCCGGGTCAGCAGGTAGGTCATCACCACGGGCGCGGGCAGGGTGAGCAGCACCCACCACGACCCCGACAGCGCGACCAGGAACAGCCCCCACCACACGCACGCGTCGCCGAAGTAGTTGGGGTGGCGGGTCCACGCCCACAGGCCGCGGTCCATGATCCGCCCGCTGTTGGCGGGGTCGCGCCTGAACCGGGCCAGCTGGGCGTCTCCCACCGTCTCGAACACGAACCCCAGCAGCCACACGGCCGCACCGGCGACGGCAAGCCACACCTGAGGGGACCCGAGGAGGGGCGCCCCGGTGTGCACCGCCGCCTGGACCGGCATGGCGACGAGCCACACCAGGAACCCCTGGAGCAGGTAGACCACGCGCAGGGCGTAGGCGTTCCGGTTGCCGGGAGCCCGGTCCAGCAGGCGCTCGTAGCGGGGGTCCTCGCCCCTGCCCCGGCTCCGCAGGCCGATGTGCACGGCCAGGCGCACCCCCCACACGGCGGTGAGCCCGGCCAGCAGCCAGGAGCGGGCGGGGTCGCCCGAGGCGGTCAGGACGCCGACCGCCGCCACGGCGGTGAACCCGAGCCCCCAGGCCGCGTCCACCACGCTGTGCCTGCCCAGGCGCAGCGCGAGGGCGAAGGTCGCGAGCATGAGCGCCAGCACGGCCGGGGCGGACAGCCCCAGGGTGAGGGGGAGCGCGGAGACGTCCATCAGCGGCTCCCGGCGCGGTCCGGGCGCACGGCCAGGATCTGGTCCACTCCCATGCGCCCCTCCTCGAAGGCGAGCGCGCCCCCGGCCAGGTAGAGCCGCCACACGCGGGCGGTCTCGGGTCCGGCCAGGGCCACCAGCTCGTCGAAGCGGCGCTCCAGCACCTCCAGCCAGGCGCGGGCGGTGCGCACGTAGTGCTCGCGCATGGCCCGCACGCCGCGCACCTCCAGTCCGGCCCCCTCCAGCAGCCCGACCGTCTCACCCAGGGGGCGCATGTGCATGTCGGGGGCGATGTAGCGCTCGATGAACGGGCCGCCGCCGGGTTGGGCGCCGCGCCGCGACATCTGCTGGACCAGCAGGCGCCCGCCGGGGCGCAGCCGGTCGTGCAGGCGGCGGGCGAAGGGCGCGTACTCGTCCCGGCCCACGTGCTCGCCCATCTCGATGGCGGCCACGGCGTCGAAGCCGTCGTCGGTGACGTCGCGGTAGTGCTGGAGGCGCACCTCGACCAGGTCGGACAGGCCCTCCTCGCGGACGCGGGCCGCGACGTGGTCGCGCTGGCGCGCGGAGAGGGTGACGGCGGTGACGCGCGCTCCGTGGTGGCGGGCGGCGTGCAGGGTGAGCGATCCCCAGCCGCACCCCACGTCGAGCAGGCGGTCGCCCTCGCCCAGGCGCAGTCCGCGGCAGACGAGGTCGAGCTTGTCGCGCTGGGCGTCGGCGAGGGTGTAGCCGGGGTCGTCGCTGGTCCAGTAGGCGCACGAGTAGGCCATGGACTCGTCCAGGAGCAGCTCGTAGAGGTCGTTCCCGGCGTCGTAGTGGTGGGAGACGGCCGCGGCGTCGCGCTCGCTGGGGTGCGGGCGTCCGCGCAGGCGCGCCTCGGCCGGAGGGACGGGCGGCGGGGAGCCCACCACGCCCAGGGCCAGGAGGGTGCGGGCCGCGCGGGCCCACTCGGCGGGGCCGGGCAGCGAGGTGCCGTTCTCGCGCACGCTCGCCCACACCCGGCTCAGGGCGTCGGTGAGGTCGCCCTCCACGTCCAGCGATCCGGTGACGTAGGCGCGGGCCAGGCCCAGCTCGCCGGGGCGGGCCAGGATGTGGCGCAGGGCGTCGCGGTCGCGCAGCACGGCCAGCGGGGCGTCGGCGGGACCGGCCTCGCTGCCGTCCCAGGCGCGCAGCCGGACGGGGAGCACGCCGTTGAACAGCCCGGCGGCCAGGGGCGCGAGGAAGTGGGCGGCTCCGCGGGGCGGGGCGGGGGTCGCGGTGGTGCTCATCGGGCCTTCTCCATGGTGATCTGCTCGACGTCGATGATTCCGGACAGGAAACCGGCCTCGCAGTAGGCGAGGTAGAAGGACCACATGCGGCGGAAGGTGGCGTCGAAGCCGAGGGCCTCCACCTGTTCGGCGGCGTCGGTGAAGTTCTCGCGCCACACGCGCAGGGTGTCGGCGTAGTCGCGGCCGAAGGAGAGCCGGTCGGTGATGCGCAGGGAGGTGCCCGCCCGCAGTCGCTCCTCGACGGCGGTGACCGAGGGGATGAGTCCGCCGGGGAAGACGTACTTGTGCATCCAGGTGTAGGAGCCGCGCGAGGCGCGCATCAGGGCGTGCTCCATGGTGATGCTCTGGAGGCCCACGCGTCCGCCGGGGCGCACGAGCCGGTCCAGGGCGGCGAAGTAGACGGGCCAGTAGCGCTCGCCGACGGCCTCGATCATCTCCACGCTGACCACGGCGTCGTAGGTTCCGGTGACGTCGCGGTAGTCGCACAGGCGGATGTCGACCAGGTCGGAGAGCCCGGCTGCGGCGACGCGTTCGACGGCCAGGTCGCGCTGTTCGGCGGAGAGGGTGACGGTGGTGACGCGGGCGCCGCGGCGGGCGGCGCGCACGGCCAGCTCGCCCCAGCCGGTGCCGATCTCCAGCAGCTCGACGCCCTCGGCCACGCCCACGGCGTCCAGGAGGCGGTCGGTCTTGCGCTCCTGGGCGCGGGGCAGGGTGTCGCGGTCGCGGGCCTCGCCGTCCTCGAACAGCGCGGAGGAGTAGGTCATCGTCCGGTCGAGGAAGAGGCCGAAGAGGTCGTTGGACAGGTCGTAGTGGTGGCTGATGTGGCGTCTGGACCCGGCGCGGGTGTTGCGGTCCGAGGCGGGTCTGCGGGGCAGGGTGACGTGGCGCAGGGGCTGGAGGGGGCGCGGCACGAGGTTGTCGTAGTCAGCGGCCAGGCGGGTGAGCAGTGCGACCAGGTCGGGCGAGTCCCACTCCCCGGCCATGTAGGACTCACCGAAGCCGATGAGGCCGCCCGCGGCCAGACGGCGGTGGAAGGCGTCGGGGTCGCGCAGCTCCAGGACGGGCGCGCCGTCGTCGGCGGCGGGCGCGGCGGAGCCGGTGCGCACGCGCACGCCCGAGCGCGCGGTGGCGTGGCGGACGATGGCGCGGGCGACGGCCGCGCGCAGGCGTCCGCCGGGCACCCGGGCCACGTCGGGCCAGCGGCGTGCGTCCAGGGGCGGGTGGGTGTGGGGGCTGGTCGTGGTCATGGCCGTGTTCCGGTCTTCCGTTCGGTCGCTGGTGTGTGGGTGCGCCCGCGCGGCTGGACGGGCAGTCCGCGCAGGTAGAGGCCGATGCCCTGGCGCCGGATGCGCAGCGCGCCGACCAGCGGCGCGAGGGGGTGGCGCAGCGCCCTGATCAGCAGGGACGCGGTGGTGGCGGGGCGTCGGACGCCGTGCACCGAGGCGGTGAGGGGCGGGCGCCCGTCGCGGTGCAGGGCGACGGTGAGCGCGAGGCGTTCACCGGGCTCGGGGAGGCTGAGGCGGTAGCGGCCGTCCACCGCGTTGAACGGGGAGACGTACATGGCCTTGTCCGCCTCGGCCCGGCCGCGGCCGTCCACGTCCAGGACGTAGCGGTGGCGTTGGCCGTAGGTGTTGTGGACCTCGGCGACGACGCGGCTGAGGCGGCCGTCGCGGTGGTGGCACCAGTAGACGGTCAGGGGGTTGAACACGTGGCCCAGGACGCGGGCGTGGGCGAGCATGAGCACCCGGCCGCCGTCGAGGTCCACGCCGTGCTCGGCGAGGAGGGCGTCGATGTCGGCGCGCAGCTCCCGCGCCCAGGCGCCGGCGCGGTCGCGGCGCGCGGCACCGGTGCCGGTGCCGGTGCCGGCTGGGACGCAGGTGACGGTCGGGGCACCGGCTTCAGCGGAGGCGCGGGTGACGACCGGTGCGCGGTCGCCGTCCACGGCGTGGTCCTTCGCGCGGAACCCGGCCAGGACGCTCAGCGGCCAGCGCGGGCGCGGCGGGTCGTCCAGGTCCACCAGCCAGTAGTAGGTGCCGTAGGCGAAGGCGTTGCGGACGGGTTCGGAGCGGACGTGGCGGACGGTGGCCTCGTACAGCGCGGGCGCCGGGGAGGGCGTCACCAGTGCACCCCCAGGCTCGCGGCGGCCCGGACGCCCGAGCGGCACCCGTCCTCGTGGAAGCCCCACCCGTGGTGGGCCCCGGCGAAGGCGACGACCCGGTCGCTGAGTTCGGGCAGCCGCCGCTGCGCGGCCAGGGAGGCGGGGGTGTAGACGGGGTGCGCGTAGTCCATGGCGGCCACGACCCGGTCGGGGTCGACCTCGTCGGCTCCGTTGAGGGTGACCACGTACTGCTCGTCGGCGTCCAGGCGCTGGAGGCGGTTCATGTGGTAGCTCACGCGCACGGGCCCGGTGTCGGGCTCGCAGGAGGCCAGGCGGTGGTTCCAGCTGGCCCAGACGTCGCGGTCGGCGGGCAGGACGGAGGCGTCGGTGTGCAGCAGGGTGCGGTTGCGCGAGTAGCCGAAGGCGCCGAGGACCTCGCGCTCGGCGTCGGTGGGGTCGGCGAGCAGGGCGAGGGCCTGGTCGGCGTGGGTGGCCACGACCGCGGCGTCGAAGTCCAGGGCCTCTCCCCCGGCGCGCAGGCGCACCCCCTGTGCCGTACGGGCCAGCGAGGTGACCGGGGTTGCGGTGCGCACCGCGTGCAGGTTCTTGGCGACGCGCTCGACGTAGGAGTGCGAGCCGCCGGTGACGGTGCGCCAGCGGGGCGAGCCCCACACGCTGAGCATGCCGTGGTTGGCCAGGAAGGAGAACAGGTAGCGGGCGGGGTAGTCGGTGGCGGTGCCGGGCGGGCAGGACCACACCGCCGACACCAGCGGGAGCAGGAAGTGCGCGACCGTGTAGGGCGTGAACCGGTGGTGGCGGACGAAGGCTCCGAGGGTGGGCTCGGCCGCGCCGGGGGGCGGGGTCGCGGCGAGCAGGCGCCGGGCGGCCCGGTGGAAGCGGGGGATCTCGGTGAGCATGCGCAGGTAGGCGGGGCTGCGCCGGGACCGGTTGGGGAGCATGGCCCGCACGCCGCGCGCGCCCGCGTACTCCAGGCCGCAGCCCCGGCAGCTGACCGACATGCTCATCTCGGTGGGCTGGGTGGACACGCCGAGTTCGTCGAACAGGCGCAGCAGGTGGGGGTAGGTGCGCCTGTTGTGCACGATGAAGCCGCTGTCGACCCGCATCTCGCCGCCCGGTCCGCCGTCGATCCGGTGGGTGTGGGCGTGCCCGCCCAGGCGGTCGTCGGCCTCGAACAGGGTGACGTCGTCGTCCCGGTGCAGGACGTGCGCCGCCGTCAGTCCGGAGACGCCGGAGCCGATGACCGCGACCCTGCGCCGGTGGAGGGTGTGCTGCCCTGTACCCAATGCGTCCTCTTCACTTCCGGGGTCTGTGTGGCGGAAGTGATTCGGTACCGGGAACCAGGCGGATTGGTCCGCATCATCACGAAAAGGTCTCGAAAGCGAAGGAGCCGGGGCGGGGACGGTCGCGCCGTACGGCACCGCGCGGATCGCGCTTCCGGCGACCGCGTCCCACCGAAACCAACATCGTGTGTGATGTCATCAACACACTGAAGGCTCTCCTGCGGGCGCGCCCTTATGGACATCTGACGGCGCTTTGCCCAATCTGGGGCAATGAGCCTTATGAGTCGACTCCAACGGGCTGACAAGAAGGTCTACGACCACGTGACGGGGTTGGGACCCGCGTCCCTGGACGCCTACACCCCCAAGTTCGTGCAGGCGACGGACAACATGGCGCCGTGGTTCCTCATGTCGGCCACCCTCGCCGCCACCGGCGGCCCCAGGCTGCGGCGCACCGCCCTGCGCGCCATCCTGGCCGCGGGCACCGCCAACCTGGTCTCGGCGGGGATCAAGCAGATCTCGGGGCGCACCCGCCCGGACAACTCGGCCGTCCCGGCCGCGCGCAGCCCCTACCGCTCCTACCCGAGCACCTCCTTCCCCTCCGGGCACACCGCCGCGGCCGCGGCCTACGCGGCCGGGGTCATGACCGACGCGCCCAAGCCGCTGGCCGGGCTGGTCGCCCTCCTGGCGGGCGGGGTGGCGTTCTCCCGCGTGCACAGCGGCGTCCACTACCCCGGCGACGTGCTCGCCGGAGTGGCCATCGGGTGCGGCGCGGCCCTGCTCGCCGGAACGGTGGTGCCGCCCCGGCCCGAACTGGTCTTCGGCGCGCGCACCGTCGCCGACGGGGAGACCGACGTGGACCGCGAGGGCGGCGGGGTGACGGTGGTGGTCAACCCGCGCTCGGCCTCGGGCACGGTGCCCGGGCTGACCGCGGCCGACGTCACGAGCAGGGTGGCGCGGGCGCTGCCCAAGGCGCGGATCATCCCGCTGTCGGCCGACGACGACGTGGTCGGGGTCATGGACCAGGCCGCGCGCACCAGCGAGGTGCTGGCGGTGGCGGGCGGCGACGGCACCGTCAACGCCGGGGCGCAGGCGGCGCTCGACCACGACCGCCCGCTGCTGGTGCTGCCGGACGGCACCCTCAACAACTTCGCCCGCACCCTGGGGCTGTCCTCGGTGGACATCGCGCTGCGGGCCTTCGACGACGGGCGGCTGGCCCGGGTGGACGTGGGCGAGGTGGACGGCCGGATCTTCCTCAACACGTCCTCCTTCGGCTCCTACCCGCGCATGGTGGACCGGCGCGACAAGTGGGCCGAGCGGATCGGCAAGTGGCCCGCGTTCGCGCTGGCCCTGTGGCAGGACCTGCGGGAGGTGAGCCCGATCTCCGCGGTCGTGGACGGCGAGCCCGCCAAGGTGTGGTGGGCGTTCGTGGGCAACTGCCAGTACCGCACGCACGGCCGGGTGCCCGCGCTGCGCGAGCAGCTGGACGACGGGCGGCTGGACGTGCGGGTGCTCACCGCGCGGGCGCCCTTCCCGAGGCTGCGCGCCGTCGCGGACGTGCTGCTGGGCAAGTTCGCGCACGGCGAGGGGTACTCCGAGCGGCTGACCACGGGGCTGACGCTGACCATCCCGGGCGAGCCCAGGCTGCTCGCCGTGGACGGCGAGGTCGTGGAGGGCTCGCGCACGGTGGTCTTCACCAAGCGGCACGCGGCCCTGCGGGTGTTCGTGCCCGCCGTCGAGACCGACCGGTGAACACCGCGAGCGGCGTCGGCACGACCGTCAGCGGCGGCACCGCCGCGGGCCGCGGGAGTGGTCCCTACCGGTGTCGCCGCCCAGCAGGAGGCTGAGCCCCGCCCCCAGCAGCCACGCGTCCTTGGACAGGGGCAGCCCCTGTTCGGTCGGGCGCAGGCTCTGGGGGCGCCGCATGCCCGGGGTGCGCAGGTACAGGCCGAGCAGCCCGGCGGCGAACGCGGTCAGGCCCGCGCCCGCGACACGGCTCGGGACGACGGGGATCAGCAGGGCGGCGCCCAGGGCGATCTCACCGGCCGACAGCAGCCGGGCGAAGGTGACGGGGTCCACGTCCTTGAGGAAGGGGTAGGTCCCCGCCGCCATCCCGTGCAGGCCCTGCGCGGCCTCCTCGTCGGCGCCGCGCTTCTCCAGCCCGGAGTTGAGGACGAACGCCCCCGTGATGACGCGCAGCGGCAGGTCGCGGGTGCTCAGGGGCAGGTTCATGTCGCTCCAACAGCTGGTCGGGTCCGTGGCGTGCCCGGTCGGCCGGTTCCGGCCCGGCCGCACCGACAACAGGTCTTTTCCGGTCGCCAAGAGTCAGGGAGATGTTACCGACCGCGAACAGCGCGAGCGGGCCGCGACCCGCCGGGCCGCCGGATCCGGGCAGCGTCAGCGGGCGCCGGACCGCTCCCCGGCGCCGAGGCGTTCGACGATGCGGACCAGGTCCCGCCAGGCCTGGGAGGTGTCGGGGCCTCCCTCGTGGGGCGCGCGGAACCAGTCGACGAACTCGACGACGTCGCGCAGGTCCCAGCGCAGCCGGTACAGGTCCAGCAGTGCGCGGTCGGGCTCGTGCCCGCTGACCTCGGCGTAGCGTTCCAGTTCGGCGGGGTCGTCGGTGACCAGCCATAGGTCGCGCTCGGGGGCGGCCAGGCCGACGGTGTCCCAGTCGACCAGCAGCGGGCGGTCGCCGCGCCACAGCAGGTTGCCGGGGTGGGGTTCGCCGTGGGTGAGGACCGCCGCCGCGTCCTCCAGGGCGGCCGCGCCGCGGTCGGACTCGGCCAGGCGCTCGCGCAGCGCCGGGGGCGTGCTCGGCGAGCAGGTCGGCGGTGGGCCCGGCGTGGGGGCCCCCGCGTCGCCGACGGCGGGCGGGGCGGTCCAGCAGCGCGGCGAGCCGGTCCTGGCCGGGGAGGCGGGTCTCCACGGCGGGCGCGTCGCCCGGTGCGCTGCGGTGCAGCTGGGCGAGGGTGTCCAGGAGCCGGGCCCGCCGGTCGGCGGACAGCTCCTGGCCGAAGTCTCCGGACTCGCCCTCCCACGCGGGGGAAGACGCTGAGCGCGTACCCGTCGCCGACCGGGACGACGGTGTCCCCGCCCGGGGTGCGCAGGGGCGCGACGACGAAGCCGAGCCCCTCGTCGTCGTGCAGCCGGGCGGCGGTGTCCATGGCCCGGGTGAGGCGCCGCCGCACGGCGGCCGGGTCCGGGCCGAGGAAGGACTTGCGGGCGAGGTCGGCCACGGTGGTGAACCAGCGGCGGCCCGCGGTGTCGGTGACGCTCCAGTGGTGGTCGCCGAAACCCAGGGGGACGTGGTCGATCGAGGTCGCGTGGACGCCCCACGCCGCCAGCGCGTCGTGCAGGCGTGGTTCCAGGTTCGTCAGCCGTTCGCGCATGCGGCGAAACTACCAGCCGGTCCGCGCCGCGGCCGGGAATTTGCTCCCCGGGGACGCCCGTGTGGCTTCGGAGGCGTCCCCGGGGCGGATCAGTCCAGCGTGGTGCGGTGCAGGGACAGGTCCCGGGTCTCGCGGACCAGGGTGAGCACCACCAGGAGGCTGAGCGCGGCGACGCCGACGAGGTAGAACGCCGGGGTCAGGGCGCTGCCGGAGGTGGCGACCAGCCAGGTGGCCACGAACGGCGCCGTGCCTCCGAAGAGCACGTAGGCGGTGGTGTAGCCGACCGCCGACCCGCTGGCGCGCAGGTGGGCCGGGAACATCTCCACCATCATCGGCACGTTGGAGGTGCCGATCACCGCCACGAGCGCGGCCAGCGCCGAGGTGCCCAGCATCGCCCCGGCCAGCCCGGTGCCCATGAGCTGGAACGCGGGGTAGGTCAGCAGCACGAACCCGGCGCAGGCGGTCATCAGCATGGGGCGGCGCCCGAACCGGTCGCTGGCCCTGGCCATGAGCGGGCACATCAGCGTGTACGCCAGCATCGCGACCACGCTGGTGGTGAGCGCCTGGGTCTTGGTGTAGTCCAGCGACTCCGACATGTAGCTGATCATGTAGCTGCTCATGAAGTAGTAGCCGACGGCGTTGGTGATGCTGTAGCCGAAGAGCGTGAACATCTGGCGGCCGGAGACCCGGAAGGCCTCGCGCAGCGGGCTGCGGGTGGTGTTGTCCTCCCGGGCCATCTCGCGGAAGACGGGGGTGTCGTCGAGCCGGGAGCGCAGGTACAGGCCGATGGCGCCCAGCGGCCCGGCGATCAGGAACGGCACCCGCCAGCCCCACGACATCAGGGCCTCCTCGCTGAGGGTGCCGGTGAGCAGCACGCCCACGCCCGAGCCGACGACGGCGGCCACGCCCACGGTGATGGGGACGGCGCTGGCGTAGCGGGCGCGGCGGCCCTCGGGGGCGTACTCCATGATGAAGGAGGAGGCGCCGGTGTACTCGCCGCCGGTGGAGAAGCCCTGGACGGCGCGCATGAGCAGGAGCAGCAGGGGCGCGGCCAGGCCGATCGCGGCGTAGGTGGGCAGCAGGCCGATGGCGAGGGTGGCCCCGCTCATGCACAGCACGCTCAGCGCCAGGGCGCGGTTGCGGCCGATGCGGTCGCCGTAGTGGCCGAAGAACAGGGCGCCCAGGGGGCGGGCGATGAACCCCGCGGCGAAGATCGCCCAGGTCGCCAGCAGCGCGGCGGCGGGGTCGTAGTTGGGGAAGAACAGCACCGCGATGGTGGCCGACATGACGGCGTAGGCGCCGGAGTCGAACCACTCCACGAAGTTGCCGATGGCGGTGGCGACGGTGACGCGGCGGCGGACGCGGCCGATGTCCTCCGGCGGGGTCGCGGGGGCTTTGGGGTCGTTGAGCACCGTACCCGAACTCCTCTTTCTCACTGGTCCGGGCCTGGCCCGGATTCGATGGTAGGGGGGACAAGAGAGGGGGCGGCCCGCCGGGGTGGCCGGGCGCGGCCGGGTGCGGTGGCGGCCCCCGCCGCCACCGCACGGATCTCAGGCCGTGTCGCGTCGGCGCAGCTCGGCGCGTTGGACCTTGCCGGTGGCGGAGCGGGGCAGGCGCTCCTCGAAGGCGATCAGGCGCGGGTAGGCGAAGAGGGAGTGGTGCTCGCGGGCGAAGGCGCGGATCCGGTCGGCGAGCTCCTCGCTCGGCTCGTACCCGTCGGCCAGTTCGATCCATGCCTTGACGACCTGTCCGCGCAGCGGGTCGGGCAGGCCCACGACCCCGGCGTCGGCGACGGCCGGGTGCTCGCGCAGGGCCGCCTCGACCTCGTAGGGTCCGACCCGGTAGCCGGAGGTCTTGATGACGTCGTCGGTGCGGCCCAGGAACCAGAAGTAGCCGTCGGCGTCGCGGGTGGCCTGGTCCTTGGTGCGGTACCAGGTGCCGCCGAAGGTCTCGGCGGAGGCCTCGGGCCGGTTCCAGTAGCCCAGCGGGAACTGCGGGTTGCTGCGGGCGCGCAGGCAGATCTCGCCGGGTTCCCCGTCGGGGACCTCGCGGTCCTGTGCGTCCAGCAGGACGACGTCCCAGCCGGGCAGCGGGCGGCCCACCGAGCCGGGCTTGACCGGGATTCCGGGCATGTTCCCGAGCAGGGGGTAGGACTCGGTGGACCCGTAGTAGTCGAACGGGGTGACGCCGAACTGCTCCCGGAACCAGGTGATGAGGTCGGTGGTCAGCGGCTCGTTGGAGCAGCACACCACGCGCAGGGACTGGGGGTGGCGGCGTCCGGCGTCGGGCACCCCGGCGCGGAGCTTGCGCAGCAGGGTGGGGTTGACCAGGGCGGTGGTGACCCGGTTGCGCGCCATCGCGGCGAGCAGCCCCTCGGGATCGAAGCCCGCGCGGGGGCGGTGGACCAGGTGGGTGGCCCCGGCTCGCAGCGGGCCCATGAGCTTGGCCATGGACCAGGCCCAGTCGCCCGCCCCGTAGAACACGTCGCCGGGGCGCAGGTCGTGGCAGTAGCGGAACTCGTTGTGGCCCAGCAGGGTGCGGTGGGCGTGCACGATGCCCTTGGCCGCGCCGGTGGTCCCCGAGGTGTAGAAGATGAGCGCGGGGTCGTCGGCGGCGGTGTCGGCGGCCTCGTGGCGGGGCTCGCGGGCGGCCACGGCCGGGTCGTCCACGCTCACGACGCGGACGTCGGCGTCGAGCCCGTGGGAGGCGCGGGCGGCGCGGACGGCTCCCGCGGCGCGTTCCAGGGCGGCGTCCTCGGTGATCAGGACGGTGCTGCCGGAGTCGGCGAGCCGGTAGGCGATGGGGTCGTCGGCCCACAGCAGGGACATGGTGACCAGGACGGCACCGGTGCGCAGCACGCCCAGGTAGGTGGCGGGGGTGTCGGGGCGCTGGGGCAGCAGGACCGCGACGCGGTCGCCCTCGCGCACGCCCAGGGCGTGCAGGTGGGCGGCGACGCGGGCCGCCCGGTCGCGGACGCGGTCCCAGGTGACCTCGTCGCGGTGCCCGGTGTGGTCCTCGAAGACGAGGGCGACCCGGTCCCCGGGGTGGTGGTCGGCGACGTCGACGGCCATGTTGTACCGCTCGGGCACCTCCCAGCGCTGCTCGGAGCGCAGTCGGCGGTAGAGGCGCTCCCCCTCGGCGAGTGCGTCCGGGCCGGGGGTCTCGAAGGCGGCGGCCTCGGTTCCGGTGGTGGTCATCGGGTGGTTTCCCCTGTTCCTGCTGTGGTTTGGCGGTGGAGCGGCGGTTCAGCGGCGCTTGGCCAGGAACCGCTCCATCTCGCGCTGGGGCTCGCCGCTGGCGTAGGCCCGGGCGTGGACGTCCTTGGCGGCGGTGACGGCGTCGGTGAGGGCGGCGTCGTCGATCTCGCGCAGGCGGGCCTTGGTGAGCGCGACGGCGCCGGGGGGCAGGGAGGCCAGGGAGGCGGCGAGGTCGAGGGCCGCGGCGAGCACGTCCCCGCGTTCGGGGACGAGGCGGGTGAGCAGGCCCAGGCGGTGCGCCTCGGTGCCGTCGACCAGGTCGCCGGTGAGGGTGAACTCGATGGTGCGGGCCTTGCCGAGGATGTCCCACATGGCCCAGATGCCGGTGACGCTGGGGATGCCGGAGCGGACCTCGGGCTGGCCCATGCGGACGCCGGGGTGGCCCACGCGCAGGTCGGCCAGGAGCGCGAGCTGGAAGCCCGACCCGGCGGCGACGCCGTTGACGGCGGCCACGGTGGGCTTGTCGACGCCGCGCAGGGCCCGGTAGAGGACGTCGAACTCGTCGATCCAGGCCTCGGCGGCGGCGTGGTCCCCGGGGTCGATGGCCCGGGTCTCGGCGAGGTCCTGACCGGCGCAGAAGGCGTCTCCGGTGCCGGTGAGGACGACGGCGCGGCAGTCGGGGTCGGCTCCGGCCTCGGTGAGGAGCTCGACGATGCGGGCCCGCATGGCGGAGGTCCAGGCGTTGAGCTTGGCGGGGCGGTTGAGGGTGATGACGGTCGTGTGGCCCTCGGTGAGGGGTTCGCGGTGCGCCAGGACGAGTTCGTCGGACACGTGGAGTCCTTTCACATGTTCACAAGCAAGGGTGGTCGACGTACACCGTCGTGTTCGCCGGGGTGCCGGGGACGAGGGGGCCGCCGCGCCGGGGGCGGGGAGGAAGCCGGTTCGTCCTTCCGGTGAACGCCATGAGAACAGCCCGTCGGCTCCGGCGTCCAACACCAGTTGCGACCTCACGCGATATCACAGTGATATGGCCGGTAGGGTCGCCGCATGGAACTGCGCCACCTGCGCTACTTCACGGTGCTGGCCGAGGAACTGCACTTCGGCCGGGCCGCCGCCCGCCTGCACATGGCCCAGCCCCCGCTGTCCCAGCGCATCCGCGACCTGGAGCGGGAGCTGGGGGTGCGGCTGTTCGACCGGGGGCGCAACCAGGTGCGGCTGACCGAGGCCGGGGCGCTGCTGCTGGAGCACGCGCGGCCGGTGCTGGAGAGCGCCGAGTCCGCCCGCGAGGCCATGCGGCGCATCCGCCCCGGGCGGAGCGGGATACTGCGCGCCGGGATTCCGCCGGACACCATGGCGGTCACGCTGCGCACGCTGACCGCCGAACTGGCCCGCCTGGCGCCCGACGTCCTGATGGACCTGCACGAGCTGACCACGGACGAGCAGTTGGCCGCGCTGCGCGAGGGCGAACTGGACGTGGGGATGGTGCGCCACCCCTCCGACACCACCGGGCTGGAGTCGGGCCCGGTGGCCAGCCGCAGGCTGGGGGTGCTGCTGCCCGCCGAGCACCGTCTGGCGGCGGGCGGGCCGGTGCGGCTGCGCGACCTCAACGGGATGCCGCTGGTGGTCTTCCCGCGCGCGATGGCGCCGATGCTCTACGACCAGATCATGTCGGCGTGCAGGTCGGAGGGGTTCCGGCCGGGCGCGATCCGGCACGCGCGCAACCCGCACTTCGTCAACGGGCTGGTGCTGGCCGGGCGGGGCGTGCACCTCAACGAGCACCCGCTGGGCGGCCTGCCCGAGGGACTGGTGTGGTCACCGCTGGAGGGCAGCCCGCTGGCGTGGCGCACGTCGGTGGTGTGGCCGCCCCGCCGCAGGCACGCGAGCGTGGCGGTGTTCGTGGCGGCGGCCACGGCGGGCCTGGAGGCGGCGGGGCACGTCATCCAGCCCGGGCCCGGCACCGCGGAGGAGTGAGCGCGGGGCGCCGCGCTCACTCATCGGCGCGGACGGAGGAACGATGGGCGGGGAGCACCGCGTTTCCGTCCGGGCGCGGCGCCCTCGGACCGCTCGGCCTACTCGGTTCCGGCGGCGGAGAGGAGGGCCGCGAGGGCGTCCCCGTCGACACGCACCCGGGAGGTGCCGGTGCGCCCCCGCAGAAGGAGCATCAGGTCGGAGGCGGTGCCCTCGACCGTGGTCGTCGCACCGTCTTCGGCGACGGGCCGCGTCCGCCAGGTTCCCGCTGAGGGGACCACGGTCCAGGCCCGCCCGAAGTCGGCGGTCCGCAGGCACACCACCGCTTCGAAGCCCTCGGGCGGCCCGCTGCCCAGGGCCAGCATGAACGCCAGGAACTCGTCGACCCCGTCGGCGACCAGGTCCGCGGGCAGCTCGAGCGCCCGTCCCACGGCGTTGCGGGCGTCCCAGGCGTGCTTTCGGGGGCTCCCCGAGGAGACGAGTGGGCCCGGCTCCGACGAAGATCCGGAGGGGGTTGTGGAGGTGCCGGGTCAGGGCACCAGGCCGTACACGGTGGTGCCCTCGTCCCAGTCGTAGGCGGTGACGGCCCCGGGGACGGGCAGCAGTCGGAGGTTCACGGCGGAGTCGATCCCGATCACCGTGCCGCCGTCCTCCGGTTCGTCCGGTCCCTCCCCGAGCGGGATCACACGCACGGACGCCGCCACCTCGCCGCCCCACACCGGCTGCTCCTGGTGCGGTACCAGGAGGGTGTCCCCCACGACGAGGGCGTCGCTGATCTCGTCATCCCCCGAAGGCGGTTCGGGGACCATGGTGGTGCGGACCAGCGTGCCGGAGGGGTCGACGCGGTGGACGAGGTGCCCGTCGTTCCCGTCCCGCTCGACGTAGACCGCGCCTCCGGTGTCGGCGTGGACGCGTCCCCGGTATCCCGAACGGATCGCCCGGTATTCCTGGCTGGCCTCGTCGTCATCCTCCATCAGGAACTCCGGGAACTCGCCCGCCACCGCGCCCGTGCGCGGATCCAGCAGAGTGACGGGACCGGAGTCGGAACCGACTCCCACCACGGGGTGCTCCCCCTCCGACACGACGCGCCCCTCCCAGAAGATCCGCATGGAGCCGCTCGGGTACGGGTCCCCGATCTGCGTGCGCCACCTCTGCTCCCCGGTACGCGCGTCCAGGCCGAGAACGACGAGAGGCCGGACATCCGACTCCCCCCGGCACAGGTACGCCGCCAGGATCAGGTCCTCATGGAGAAGGACCCGCCGTTCCGTATCACAGATGGTCTCCGGTTCCTGGGGAGTGGGAGTGAAGGTCCACAGCTCGTCCTCTCCGGTATCGCCGTACGCGATCAGAGTTCCCGGCTCCTCGTCGGAGCCCGTGTAGAGACTGCCCGTGGGAAGGACACCGATGAAGTGGTCGTCCCCGGTAACGGACCGCTCCTCAGGCGGTGCCGGCACCTCCCTGGTGATCTCGCCGGTGGCCGTGTCGACCGCGGTCATCCGCCCGCTCTCGATGTCGTCGGGGACCTGTCGGTAGCTCACGTACGCCAGGTCGCCCCCCAGGGACGCGTCTGTGCTCGTGTACCAGCCGAAGGGGAGCCGGTAGGTCCACAGCTCCTCACCACTCGCACCGTCCAGGCCGACCAGCCCGTCCCCGAGCAGCACGACCGGCCCGCGCGGTCCGGCCACGACCCGCTCGATTCTGGCGTCCTCGGGTTTCTCCCAGGCCCAGCCCACCCGGGTGACCGTGGTCGGCATGCCCGGGGCGGCTCCGGGGGCGGCGACCGCGTGCTCCAGCGGCTGGTGGGTAGTCTCGGAGACGGCCGCCCACCCGGCCGTGACCACGGCCAGGACACCGGCGGCGAAGCCCGTCCAGGCACGCCCGCCCGGCTGGGACCGTGGACTGTGGACGGCGAGGAGCAGCGCCAGGAAGCCCAGGGCGAACGCGCACAGCACAACCCACTGGAGGCTGCCCGGGACCGACGGGGCCCAGGTGTCCCTGCTCTCCGTGAGCCGGGCGAAGGCGTCGAGCGGGAAGGAGCGGTAGGCCAGGTACGACAGCAGCGCGGCCCCAGCAGCCAGCGCCGTGAGGCGGATCAGCCCCCTGCGGTCGTGGTCCGGGCCGGTCTCCCGCGACGCCGCGTGGCGCAGGACCAGGACCAGCAGCGCCAGTCCGGCGGAGAACGCCACGAGCAGGGAGGGGCCGAGCCCCAAGTCCTGCGGCGGGTCCCCCGGGAACAGCGAAACCACCGACAGCAGGAGGGCGCTGGCGACAAGACCCGTTCCGGCCCAGGCGAGGAGGGCGGAGAGGAGGGGCCAGGCCGCGCGGAGCGGTCCCGGCTGGTCTCCGGACCGGGGGAGCGCCTCGTCATCGCGGCGCTGCGGGCCCTC
The DNA here is from genome assembly GCF_000092985.1 of Nocardiopsis dassonvillei subsp. dassonvillei DSM 43111. Lineage (GTDB taxonomy): Bacteria > Actinomycetota > Actinomycetes > Streptosporangiales > Streptosporangiaceae > Nocardiopsis > Nocardiopsis dassonvillei. The sequence continues at coordinate 1,542,257 of NC_014210.1, read as the reverse complement.
CCGGTGCTCCGGTCCCTCCTCGGAACCGCTCGCGTCCCGGTGCTCGGTTCCGGCTCCGTGGGCGTTCCCCTCCCGGGAGAAGCCCGCGGGAATACCCGCCTCGCTGTTCACGTGTGTCCCTGCTCCCTGGCCCGTCCGAGGGCGTGCGCGTGCGCCCACGGACGCACGAACCGGATATGCGGTCGTCACGATAACAGCGCGTATGGGGGCCGTTTCCCTCTTCGGCCGGTACCGGCCACGGTGGGCTCCGCGGGGGCGCTGTTGTAGCCTCTTCCTTCTTTCCCCGAAGTCGGCGAGCGCGAGGGAGGACCCCATGGACCGGACCGCACGGACAGGGCCGGATGCGGCGAGCCTGACAGAGGTCGTGGACGGCGTGTACGCCTGGGTGCAGCCGGACGGCACCTGGTGGGTCAACAACGCGGGAGCCGTCGCCGGGGGCGACGGGCTCCTGGTGGTGGACACCTGTGCGTCCGAGGCACGCACCCGCGCGTTCCTCGGCGCCCTGGCGCGCGCCACCGGCGGCGCGCCCGTCCGGTGGGCGGTCAACACCCACCACCACGGCGACCACACCTACGGCAACAGCTTGCTGCCCGAGTCCGCCGCGCTCATCGGGCAGGCCGCCATGCGCGAGGCGCTCGCGCAGGACCCGATCCTGGACGCCTGCCCTCCGTTCTGGTCGCCCCTTCCGGACTGGGGCGGCGTCACCCGGCGCCTGCCGTCGATCGTGTTCGACCGGGAGCTGACCGTCCACACCGGCGGGCGGCGGGTGGAGCTGCGCCACCCCGGCCACACGGCGCACACCCCCGGCGACGTGGTGGCCTGGCTGCCCGAGGAGCGGGTGCTGTTCACCGGCGACCTGGTCTTCCACGGGCTGACGCCGCTGGTGTTCATGGGTTCGCTGGAGGGCGCGCTGCGCTCGCTGGAGTGGCTGTACGCGTTCGGCCCCGAACACGTGGTCCCCGGGCACGGCCCGCTGCTGGGCGCCGCCGGGCTGGACGCGGTGCTGGGTGAGCACGAGCGCTACTACCGGTTCGTGCTGGAGACCGCCCGGGACGGGGTCGCCCGGGGGCTCACCCCGCTGGAGAACGCCAGGGACTGCGACCTGGGCGGATTCCGCGACTGGGCCGACGCCGAGCGCATCGTGCTCAACCTGCACCGCGCCCACGCCGACCTCACCGGTACCGACATGGACCTCGCGGCGGCGCTGTCCGACACCGTCGAGTGGAACGGGGGCCCGATGCCCACCGGCCTCTGAGCGTTCCCGGCCGGTCACCGCGCCCCCGCGCCGATCCCCCGCATTGGTGAAATCACCGTAAACGTGTGCCAAGTCGGCGCCGTGCCACCAAAGCACACACTCCCGAATGTTTCGCTTGCCGTGACAGGGCATCACCGCGGGTGACGAGGGGGAACGCCATGGCGGAGGCGACCGGGGAGGACGCGCGCACACAGCGGCGCGGCCCCCGCAGCAACTGGGTGCCACTGGGCGTGGCCGCGGCGGCGATCGCGCTGCTGGTGGTGGCCTGGCCGCTGGTCAACGCGCTCCTGCCCGGCTCGGAGTCCGTCCCCTCCGGCGAACCGGTGCCCGTGGGGTCCGCGGGTGACTACCGGGCCTCCCTCACCTTCCCCCAGGAGGGCTGGCACCTCAACACCGGCTCCAGCCAGGCCGGGCAGATCTACCGCTTCACCCGGGGGCCCGTGGAGCTGACGCTCAGTTCGATCACCCCCGTGACCTCGCCGCCGCCCAGCCTGGAGGAGCTGTGGGCGGGCCTGCGACGGGTCGTGCGCGCCGGCGAGGCGACGGCGAGGCTGGGCGCCCCGGAGGCCATCTCCACCCGGAGCGGCGTCGAGGGGCTCGCCGGGGCCCTGGAGAGCCGGGAGGGGGACGGCTCCGCGGTGGTCTACCCCTCCCCCGACGGACAGCTGGCCGTGGAGATGACCCTGGCCGGGCGCGAGGCCACCCCGGCCGACCTCAGCGCGGTCGCCGACGTCGTGCGCTCGGTCTCCTTCACCCGGGAGGGCTCGTGAACCCCGAACCCGAGAACCGTCCGGCCGCGACCGACCGGCGCTCCGTGCCCTCGCCGCGCCGCGCCCGCCAGGAGGACTCCGGTCCCCGGCACGCCTGGGAGCGGCCGACCGGGGGCGGGCGCGCCCGCGGGCAGCGGCTGCCCGCGCTGGCCGCGCTCGTCCTGATCGGGGTGCTGTGCGCGGTGGGCCTGGGCTACCTGGCGGTGCGGTTCACCGGGCTGGTGCGCGTCTTCTTCTCCGAGGCGGCGCTGGCGGTGTTCCTGGGGCTGGTGACGCTGGCCTTCGGGTTCTGGGTACTGCGCCGCATCCGTCCGGTGCGCGACCCCGCCCTGGACGCCTCCGTGGTCGCGGTGCTCTGGGGTCTGACCGCCGCGCCGGCGGGCGGGGTCGTCGCCAACGCGGGCCTGGGCTCGATCTGGGCCAAAAGCCTGGGGCTGCCCTTCTCCGGGGTCTGGGGGGCGGCCATGACCGCCCCCCTCAACGAGGAGGTGCTCAAGCTCGCCGGGATCGTGCTGGTGGCGGTGGCCTTCCCCGCCGCCGTGCGCGGTCCGGTGGACGGGTTCGTGATCGGGTCCCTGGTGGGTCTGGGCTTCGAGGTGACGGAGAACTTCGTCTACTCGATGAACGCGATCGTCCAGTCGGGCGGCACCGGCGGACTGGTGCCGGTGGCGCAGACGACCGTGGTGCGGCTGGTCCTGACGGGGTTGGGCTCGCACTGGGCGATGTCGGCGGTCGCGGGCACCGCCGTGGGCCTGCTGGCGGCGGTGGCGTGGCGGCCCGGCAGTCACAGGGCCGGGGCCGCCGCCCTGCTGGTGCTCCTGGCGATGGCGCTGCACTGGCTGCTGGACTCGCCGCTGTTCGCCGGGGTCGGTGGTGTCGTGTTCAAGGTCGCGGCGGTCTTCCTGACCACGATGGCCGTGTACTTCACCGTCCGGCACGCCTACCGGCGCCGGGTGCGCGCGACGCTGGCCTCCGAGGGCGGGGCTCTGGGCATGCGGCGGTCGGCGGCGGTGGCCCTGGCCAACCGGCGCGGCCGCGTCGGGGAGCTGAGCCGCGTGGCGGAACCGGAGCGGCCCGCCGTGGAGAGGCGTCAGGAGCAGATGCTGGCGATCGCCGAGGACCGGGCGGTGCGCCGGACGCCGTGACCGGCGGGCGCGGACCGACCGGACGGCGAGCGGAACGGACAGCGGGCAGCGGGCCGACCGGACGGCGGGCGGGCCGTGGGACGCGCGGACGGCACCGGTCCCGGCCCGCGAACGCCCGGATGGAGGCGACCGCGGATTTTCATCGGCCGTTACCTGGGCATAACGTGCCCCATGGGTGAGCGAGCACGGAGGGGCACGGGGACGACACCGCCGAGGACGGGGCGGGGGCGCACGCGCGACCCCAGCCTCACTCCGCGGGCGATGGCGGCGGCGCTGGCCGAGTACGGCAGGGCGGGTTGGGCCGCGTTCACCCTGGACGGGGTGGCCCGCCGGGCGGGGGTGGGCAAGGCCGCCCTGTACCGGCGCTGGCCGACCAAGGAACGCCTGCTCGCCGACGCCATCGAGCAGCACACCCGGCCGCCCGCCGCGGCCGACACCGGCAGCCTGCGCGGCGACACCCGCGCGCTGGCCTCGGCCCTGCTGGACCACTTCCTGGCCCCGTCGGGCTGGGTCACCCTGCGCGTGGCCGTGGACGCCACCACGGGGATGGAGACCTTCGTGGGACTCCAGGAACGGCTGGTGCGCGTGCACCGCGACGGGATGGCGGACATGGTGCGCAGGGCCGTCGAACGCGGCGAGCTGCCGCCGGGCGCCGACACCGCCCCCTTCACCGAGGCGCTGTACGGGACGGTCCTGGTGCACGCGCTGACCATGGGCCCCGGCCAGCGCGAACGCGCCCGCGAGCACGTGGACGAGCACGCGTTCCCGCTGGCCGACTTCGTGCTGGCCCCGCTGGTGGACGGGGTCGGGACGGGAGCGGCCGACCGCTAAGGGCGCCGGTAGCCGAGCGGCTGCGCTCCGGCCCGCCGACCGCGAGGAGCGCCGGTGACCGCACGGGGTCTCGGCACCGCTCCGGAACCGGGTCCGCCGACCGCGGAGGAGTCCCGGCGCGACCGGTCCCGCCCCGTGGAGGGGCCGACCCCGCGGAAGGGCCGCCCGGGGTCCGCCACGGGTACCGGGCCCGCCGAGCGGTCGGCGATCGCTCCCGCCGGGGCCCGTGGAAGGCGCTCCGCGCGCGGGCCCGGCGGTCAGCTCGGCGGGCGCAGCCAGCGCTGGAGCAGGGTGCCCTCGGACTCGATGAGCACACCGGGCACGAGCGGCGCGTCGGCCGCCGTGCCGACCGCGACGCGCTGCTGGACTCCCCCGGCCATCAGCGGGACGACCGTCAGGCACATCTCGTCCAGCAGACCGGCCGCGGCCACGTCGGCCAGCAGCCGGGGCCCGCCCTCGCACAGGATCCGGGGCAGTCCGCGCCGTACCAGGGCCCCGACCGCCGCGCGCAGGTCCACGCGCTCGCGCCCGCACACCAGCACGCGGTCCTCGCCCAGGGTGCGGCGCGCCCGGTCCAGGGCCTCGTTCCCGGCCGCCCCGCAGGTCACCAGCAGCACCCCGCCGCCCTCCCCGGCCGGCTCGGCCAGCAGCGGCGGAACCCGTCCGCTGCCGCTGACCACGGCGATCTCGGGCCGGTCGGCGCGGCCCTCGGCGACGGCGCGGGCCGCCCGGTCGCCGGTACGCGGGCCCGTCCTGCGGTAGCCCGCCTCGCGCGCGGTTCCGGCGCCGACCAGGACCACGTCGGCCAGGTCGCGCAGGAGCGTGAACACCACCAGGTCGGCGGGGGTGTTGAGGGCTTCGGTGCGGCCGTCGTTCCCGGCCGCCGCACCGTCCAGGCTGGCGACCATGTTGGCGCGCAGCCACGGCCGGTCGGGGTAGGCGTAGAGCCGTTCCAGGGCGGAGGCGTCCAGGGTCTGGCCCGGGGAGGCCGCGCCGGGGGCGGCGTCGTTCATCAGCAGCCGCACGGCCACACCGCCACGAAGTACATGACCCCGAAGGGGTCGTCGGCGTAGAGCACCCGCGGCCGCGCCGGTTCGCCGCCCCGGCCGTCGTCGGCGTCGGCGGCGAGCGCGTGCGCCATGACCTGGAGCGCGGCCCGGCCCTGCGCCATCAGCTCGGCGGCCGGGGCCGGGTCCAGCCGGGCCAGCCCCTCCCAGTCGCCCTCGGACAGGCGGCGGCGGACCTCCTCGTCGAAGGCGAAGGCGCGCTCGTCCGGTCGCACGAGGGCCCTGTCGCCGCGCCGGGCGCTGCCGTCGCCCATGACGAGCAGGCCGATCCGTCCGGTGCGGGCGGCGATCCGCCGCCCCAGCTCCTCCACCTCGGCGGCGGAGGCGCCCCAGGCCACGGTGAGCATCTCCACGCGTCCGCGGTAGCCGACGGTGTCGAGCAGGCGCCGCGCCACGCCCAGGCTCGGCGGCAGCGTCCGTTCCCGGGGCACCCGCCTCCCCGTTCCGCCGAACTCGCGGACCGGCACGAGCGCCTCGGCGTGCTCGGCCGAGACGTCGTGCCCGCCGACGACGACGAGGAGGTCCGGTTCGGCCGCGGCCAGGGCCTTCACCGCGGACTCGCACTCCTCGCGCAGTTCGGCGAGCGGGTCCAGGCCGCCGCCGAGCTCGCGCAGGAGCAGCGGCGGATGCGGACAGACGGCGGTCGCGACGATCACGCTCTCCCCTCCCTCACACCAGTCCCCGCACGGCCCGCGCGGGGGGACGGACCCCGCGGATGCTGGCGACCATGTCCAGCGTCTGCCGCGTCTGGGCCACCTCGTGCACGCGGTAGACCTGCGCCCCGTGCCAGGCGCACACGGCGGTCGCGGCGAGTGTGCCGGTCAGGCGCTCGCCGACGGGAAGGTCCAGGGTCTCGCCGACGAAGTTCTTGTTGGACAGCGACACCAGGACCGGTCGGCCGGTGGCGGTCATCTCGTCCAGGCGCCGGGTCAGCTCCAGGGAGTGCCAGGTGTTCTTGCCGAAGTCGTGCGCGGGGTCGATGATCGCCGACGCCGGGTGCACGCCGAGGGAGACCGCGCGCTCGGCCAGGGCGACCGTGTCCTCGACGGCCGAGCGCACCACGTCCTCGTAGCGCGTGCGGTGCGGCGGGGTGCGCGGGGCCACGCCGCCGGTGTGGGTGCACACCAGGGCGGCGTCGAACTCGGCGGCGACCTCGGCCAGCTCCGGGTCGTACCCGCCCCAGGCGTCGTTGAGCAGGTCCGCGCCCGCCTCGCACACCGCCCGGCCCACGGACGCGCGCCAGGTGTCCACACTGATCACCAGCTGGGGGAACTCGGCGCGGACGGCAGCCACGAAGTCGACCACGCGGCGCTTCTCCTCGTCGGCGTCGACCGGCTGACCATAGCCCGCGGTGACGCCGCCGATGTCCACGATGTCGGCGCCCTCGGCCACGACCCTGCGCACGCGTTCGAAGGCGGGACCGTCGTCCCAGGTGGCACCGCTGTCGTAGAAGGAGTCGGGGGTGCGGTTGACGATCGCCATGACCAGCGTCGTGTCCGCGTCGTACTCCCGACCGCGCAGTCTCAGCACCGGCCGCTCACTTCCCTCTGTCTCCCTGTCGGCGTCGGACCGGCCGCTCGACCGGCGGGGCGAGGGCGGCGGTAGCCGGTGCCCGCACCGGCCCTCGCGCACGGGACCCTCCCCCCAGCGGCCAACACTAGGGCACGTCCGCCCGAGGGGGTCCGGCGACGCGTCCTTGCCCGCGCGCAGGGCCCCGTCGCACACGCGGCTCTCCGGCGGCGTGTCCGTGCGGTGGCCGTTCACGGCCGCGGGCGGGAAGGCGGACGGCCCCGGACCCGCCGCACGAGCCCGGGGCCGCACCGCGGCTCTGGGCTCGCGGAGCACAGGGGCAACAGTTCCGGTCGGCCCCTCAGCCGGGGCCCGGGCCCGCCGGGAGCGCGGACCGGACCGGCTCGGACCGGCTCCGGCGCTTCGAGGGCGAGGGGTTTCCACCCTTCCCTGATACTCGCCTACGTGTTACCTTTGCCATGATGTCAGAGCTCAACAGTCCACGGATCCCGACCGGCCTCGTGAGCGCGGCGGTCCGCGCCTCGGAGAACCTGGGGAAGGACGTGGCCGACGTGCCCCTGATCGCCATCGCGGAGGAGGCGGGGATCTCCCGCAGCACCCTCCTGCGCCGTGTGGGGGGTTCGCGCCGGGCCCTGGACGAGGCGGTGCGCGCCTCGGGCGTGGACCCGGGCGGGCAGCGCCCCGTCCGGGAACGCGCGGTCGAGGCGGCGGGCGGCCTCATCAGCGAACAGGGACTGGCCGCGGCGACCCTGGAGGCGGTCGCCGCCTCCGCCGGGTGCTCGGTGCACAGCCTCTACGCGACCTTCGGCGGACGGGACGAGCTGCTGCGCGCGGTCTTCGAGCGCTACGGCCCGATCCTGGACCTGGAGGCGGTGCTCAGCGGACCGGCGGGTGACCTGGCCGACCGGGTCCGGGCGATCTACCGCCTGTTGGGCAAGGCCTTCAGCCGCGAGCCCCGGGTGCTGCCCGCCATGCTCGCCGACGTGTTCGCCCGCCCCGAGGGACCCACCTCCGACCTGCTCGTCCGGTTCTTCTTCCCCCGCCTGCTCGCCGGACTGGGCGGGTGGCTGGCCGGGGAGGTGGCCGCGGGCCGCGTCCGCGACCTGACGGTCCCCCTGCTGATCCAGCAGATGCTCGCCCCGATCGCCGTGCACTGCATGCTGCGCCCGGCCCTGGACAGAGTGGAGGGTGTGGAGTTCCCCGGGATCGAGGAGGTCAGCGCGGTGTTCGCCGAGTCCTTCCTGCGCGCCGTCGCGACCGATCCGAACACCGCCGACACGTCACCACAATCGCCCTGAACGAGCGGAGTCGCCATGAGTGAACGCACGAGCGAGCGTACGACCTGCGTGGTCGTCGGCGGCGGCCCCGCCGGAATGGTTCTGGGCCTGCTGCTGGCCCGGGCCGGTGTCGAGGTCACCGTGCTGGAGAAGCACGCCGACTTCCTGCGGGACTTCCGCGGGGACACCGTGCACCCCTCCACCCTGGAGCTGCTGGAGGAGCTGGGCCTGTACGAGCGGTTCGCCCGGCTGCCGCAGAGCAGGCTGGACGAGGTGGCCTTCCCGCTGGGCGGGTGCCGCACCGTGACCGTCGCCGACTTCCGCAGGCTGCGGGGGCTCGCCCACCCCTACATCGCGATGGTCCCGCAGTGGGACTTCCTCAACCTCATCGCCGAGGCGGGCGGCGAGGAGGCGGCCTTCACCCTGCGGATGGACACCGAGGTGACGGGGCTGCTGCACGAGTCCGGCCGGGTGGCGGGCGTGCGCTACCGGGACCTCGACGGCGACGGGGAGATCCGCGCCGACCTGACGGTGGCCTGTGACGGGCGGTGGTCGCTGGCCCGCCGCGAGACGGGTCTGGTGTCCCGGGAGTTCCCGGTGGGGATCGACGCGTGGTGGTTCCGCCTGCCCCGTGAGTCGGGTGACCGCGCGACCCTGACCCCGCGTGCGGCCCCGGGCAGGTTCGCCGTGGTCATCCCGCGTGAGGGCTACCTCCAGATCGCCTACATCGGCCCCAAGGGCACCGACCGGGAACTGCGCGCACGCGGGATCGGGGCCTTCCGGCGCGACCTCGCCGAACTCATGCCGGAGCTGGCCGACCGGGTGGGGGCCCTGCGGTCCATGGACGAGGTCAAGCACCTGGACGTGCGGGTCAACCGGCTGCGCCGCTGGCACGTGGAGGGCCTGCTGTGCATCGGCGACGCGGCCCACGCGATGTCCCCCCTCGGGGGCGTGGGGATCAACCTCGCCGTGCAGGACGCCGTGGCCGCCGCGACACTGCTGGCCCGGCCGTTGAAGGGGCGCTCGCTCGCCTCCCGCGACCTGGCCGCGGTGCGCAGGCGGCGGATCGTGCCGACGGTCGCGGTCCAGACGCTCCAGCGCCTCATGCACCGGGGGCTGGCCGAACCGATCATCAGGGGCGAGCGGCAGGGTCCGCCCAAGCCCGTGCTGGCGGCCCTGGACCGCATGCCCTGGTTGTCGTTCGTGCCCGCCTACCTCATCGGCAAGGGCCTGCGCCCCGAGCACATACCAGGGTTCGCCCGCCGCGGCCCCGCGCGCGCGGCCCGTTAGCGGCGGCAAACCCGCCATCGCGGTTCAGGGCCACTGGCGTCACACCGGCCACGGTTCCGGTACGTCCACCAGCGGATCGGAGACGCGCCAGGAGGGGTGCGGCCGGGGCGCGAGGGTCAGGAGATGTCGGGGACGCGCTCGCCCCTCGGAACCGGCCCCGGGGAGGTCCCGGCGCCGAAGGGGCTGCCGCCCAGCTCCTCGCGGTGGTGCGGGGTGAGCCAGCCGCGCGGATCGGGTCCTGCGGCGATGATCCGCGTGGGGTTGATCCCCGTGTGGACCCAGTAGTAGTGGATCCGGACGTGGTCGAGGTCGGTGGTGTCGCCGAACCCCGGCGTCTGGAACAGGTCGCGGGCGTAGGCCCACAGCGCCGGGTACTCCGACAGCTTGCGGACGTTGCACTTGAAGTGGCCGTGGTAGGCCGCGTCGAAGCGCACCAGGGTCGGGAAGAGCTTGATGTCGGCCTCGGTGATCGAGTCCCCGACCAGGTAGCGCCGACCGGAGAGGCGCTCCTCCAGCGCGTCCAGCCTGGCGAAGACGGCGGCGACCGCGGCGTCGTAGCGCCTCTGGTCGGGGGCGAACCCGGCCCGGTACACGCCGTTGTTGAGGTCGGTGTAGACCTCCCGGGACAGGGCGTCGATCTCGTCGCGCAGCGCGGACGGGTACAGGTCCGGGGCGCCGTCCCTGACCAGGCCGCCCCACTCGGTGTCCATGTCCCGGACCAGCTGGTCGAAGTCGTTGGTCACCAGGTGGCCGCTCTCCACGTCGACCAGGCCGGGGACGCTGACCCCGCCGTCGTAGGAGGGGTCGCGCGCCAGGTAGGCCTCGCGCAGGGCGTGGATGCCCAGGACGGGGTCCCTGTCGCCGGGGCTGCCGGTCGCCTCGGTGAACACCCAGTGCGGGTCGCCCTCGATGACCTCCTGGCGGGGGTCGGTGACGGCCAGGGAGACGGCCTGTTCCAGACCCATGAGCCGACGGGTGATGACGACCCGGTGCGCCCAGGGACAGGCGCGGCTGACGACCAGGCGGTAACGGCCCGGCTCGGCGCGGCGGCCGAAGCGGCCGTCTGCGGTGACCCGGTCGGCGAAGGCCGCCGGGTCGCGGGTGATCTCCTCGGTGGGCATCTGGTTGGCCCTCATCTGCGACCCCCTCGTCACGCTGGCGGGACGCGGCCGGAGCCGCGCACACTGTCCGTGCAGTGTACGGAGTCGGCTCCGGCCGTCCGCGCCACGACACCTGGGTGCGGGCCCCGGGTCAGGAGTTGTCCCTGGGGCGCCAGCTCCTTCCGCGTCCCGCCTTCTTGGGCTTGCGGAGCAGGGGCCGGGACGGCTGGGACCCGTCCGACTCCCCGCCCTCGGTGTCCGGCACGGGGTGCTCGGCGACGGCTCCGGCGGGGGCGGTGGCGTTCCTGCGTTCGGCCCTGGTGCGCCTCTCCATGCGCTCCGCGCGGCTGGTGAGGGGCTCGGCGCCGGACGCGGCCGCGTTCTGGGCGCGGGCGCGGGCCCGCTCGGGGCGGGCGGGCTGGTCCGGGAGCGGGAGCTGCTCGGACCGCGCCGCCGGGGCGGACGGGGACGCCTGGGCCGCCGGAGCGGACGCGGTCCCGCTCGGCTTCGGGAGGCGGGAGCGCACGGCGCGTTTGGCGGCCTTGCGGACGGGGGCGGTCTCTTCCTCGGAGGCCGTCTCCTGCTGGGCGGGCGCCGTGCGCGTCTGCTGGGACGGGCGTTGGGCGCGGGCTGGAGAGGCGACCACCGACGGAACCGTGCCGGTGCTCGGACGCCCGGGGGCGGGCCTGGCGGGCTCGGGCTCCGGCTCACGCCGCTCGGCGGCGGGCCTGGCGGGGACGGCCTCCTCGGACGTGGGGCGCTGGGCTGGGGGCTCCGCGGGTGCGTTCTCCTTCGGCTGTTCCGTCCGTGCCGGAGCGGTGACCTGGGCGGACGCGTTCTCCCGGGGCTCGGCGGGCTCGGACGCGGTCTCCTCGGGCGCGCGCTGTTCCCGGGTCGCGGACGGCGCGGGCGCGGACAGCTCGGCGGCGTACTGTTCGGCGGAGGGCCGTTCGGACGGGGAGGCCACGGGGGCGCCCTCCTCCCGGGCGGACCGCTCCGACGCACTCTGCTCGGGCGCGGACTCCTCGGCGGCGGCCTTCTCCGGAGCGGGTGCGGAGGCGGTGGGCCGCGCGGACTCGGACGGTCCCGTCACGGTCTCCCGGGACACCTGTTCCTCGGCGGCGAGCTGTTCGAACGCGGACGGCCGGGGCTCGGCCTCCTCGGCGGCGGACGGCTCGGGGGCGGAGCGGTCCGCTCCGGTGCCCGCGGGTTCCGCGTCCGCGGACGATCCGGAAACCGCCTCCTCGGAAACGGAGGGTGCGGACGAGGAAGGCCGCGTCGTGCTCTCCTCCACGGCGGGCCGCCCGATGACGGAACCGTCCGACCGGGTGTCCGGCCGCGTGGAGACCTCCGACGCGGCCCCGAAGCGGGCCGTGTCGTCCGGCTCGGCCTCGGACCACAGTGCACCTGGCCGCTCGGGCACGGACGGCGCGGCCTCGGCCGACTCGGTCTCGGACCGGTCGGTGTCGGCCTTCCCGGCCGCGGGCGCGTCGGTCTCCCAGAAGTCGGTGTTCCAGACGTCGGCGTCCCAGAAGCCCTCCTCCGAGGCGTCGGCCGCCTTGGCCTTCCTGATCCCCTTGGTCCTCCTGGGCTTCGCGGCCGCCTCGGCCCTCTTCTGGTCCTTCTCGCCCACAGCGGCATCAACCGCATCGACTGACTCGGTCGACTCGGTCGACTCGGTCGACTCAGCCGTCTCTACCGGCTCGTTCGCCTCCGCCGTCTCAACAGCGGTCTGCTCCCCCAGGGCGCCGAGGAACGGCTCCGCGAAGGAACCGGCCTCCTCCAGCGCGACGTCCGGGACGGTCTCCGCGGCGGCCTCCGGGCTCGGCACCCGGTCACCGGTCTCCTCCAGGGCGGGCGAGGAGTGGCGGTAGGCGCGGACGGCGTCCATGACCTCCTCGGCGGTCGCGCCGGGCCAGGAGCAGTGGAAGACCGGGTTGAGCGGAGGGCTGGTCTCGGTGATGAGACCGTCCTCCTCGATGACGCAGCTGCCCCCGAGCGGCCAGCGGCCCAGGACCACGGCCGTGATGCCCTGCTGCTGCCCGTGCAGCAGCAGACCCGACAGCGCGGTCTCGTGCTCGGAGGTGGGCGAGGTCACCAGGGCCAGGGGCGTGTGCGGCCGCTCCCCCGGTTCCTCGACGATCTGGTGCAGCTCGCGCTGGAGGACGGTCAGGGCCTCCTCCATCGTGCCGACCATCCGCACGGGCTCGCAGGGATGCGCGCGCAGCAGGTCGCGGCCCCGGTCGCCCACCAGGCGGGCGGCCTCGGCCTCGGTGAGCAGCACGCGCACGGCGTCGCCGTTGAGGCGGTCGAGCGCGTTGACGATGAGGCGCCGGGCGGCCCCCGCCGCACCCGGCCCGGTGATGCCGAGGCCGGGCACGTGGTCGAGTTCCACCGTCACCCGCTCGTCGATCTCGTCCCCGGGGGTGGGGCGGGGCGGCGGGGCGGTCAGGGCCAGGCGGCGGGGCGCCCTCGGCAGGCGGGGCAGGCTCAGGCTGACGCCGGGCATCCGGACGCCCCGCTTGCCCAGCAGGTATCCCCCGGCCAGGCCCGCGAACGCCACCGCTCCGGTGACGGCGCCGTCGGGGATCTCCACGACCAGCACGTTCTCGCCGTCCCCGGCGGCCTCGGCGGCGGCAGCGGCCGCCGCCTCCACGGGGTCGTCCTCCTCGACGGGGGCAGCGGTCTCCCCGGCACCGGCACCGGGGTCCGGCGTCTCGGCGGCCATCACACGCGACTGGAGGGAGGTCGGCTGCGGAACGACGGTGTAGGCGACCTCGGCCCTGCGCTGGGCGGCGGCGCCGCCCTCGCGGGGCTGCTCGGAGCCGACGCCCTCCACCTCCATCTCCGGGGCCTCCTCGCCCAGGACCTCGTCGAGGTGGTCGGCGACCGCCTGGGCCCGGCGCTCGGACAGCTCCTGGTTGGTCTGGGCGTTCCCGCTGGGGTCGGTGTGGCCGGTGATGCGCACGGGCGTCTCGGTGTCGCCGTAGGAGTCGATCATCTCCGCGACCGGTGCGAGGTCGTCGCGCATCTGCTCGGTGAGCTCGGCCGAGCCGACGCCGAAACCGGAGACGGTGCGCACCCGCTCGACGGGCTGCGCGGACGGGGCCTCCTCGGGGGCGGGGGGCGCGTCGGCGTCCTGCTGCCCGTCCGCCTCGCGGTCCTCCTGCGTGGTGACGGTGTCGGCGAACGCGGTGGCCGGGGCGACCGCCACGGTTCCCACGGCGGCCGCCGCCACCACCTGGAGCGGCCCGAGGGGGCGCAGCCTGCGGGGCATGCCGCGCAGGCGGGCGAAGGTCTCCACGACCAGTCCGGCCGCGTACAGACCCCACAGGGCCCACAGCACGGTGATGAGCAGGGCGGTGAACACACCCGGCGGCAGACGCCAGCCGCGCAGGTGGGCCGCGGCCACGGCCCAGGAGTCCGGCAGCTCCGGCCAGGGCAGATGCCACAGGAGCAGGTAGGGGATGCCGAGCAGGATCGCCGCTGCGAGCAGGAGGGCGCTCAGCCGTCGGATCTGGGTCATGTCCGCCTCACTGGAGCTAGGGAGTCGGCTGGGTGTGGGGACGTGCGGTGGCCGTGGCGTCGACGGTGGTCGAGCCCATCGGTAGGAGGGTGAAGGAGTAGTCCACCGAGCAGGTCACGGTCACGGTGTCGCCGCTGACCGCGACCGTACCGGTGGCACCGGCGGCGTTGAGGAAGGACTGCGCGGCGGCGGAGGCCGCCGAGGGGTCGAGGGCGACCTCGTTCGTGCCCTCGCGGTAGGAGGACCAGTCGAGCTGCTGGACGCCCGCACGCGCGGCCTCCTGGGCCAGGGTGGCGGCCTCGTTGCGGGCGCGCATCAGACCGCCGCCGTCGGTGACCAGGCCCAGGCAGAGGAGGAAGGCCGAGGCCAGGATGGCGACGAACGCCGTGGTCTGGCCCCTGTCGTCCGTGCGTCTCACGGCTGCCCCCTGAAGGTGTCGACGACGACGGTGGCGTCCCCGGTGATCGTCATGGTTCCGGGGACGCCCAGCCCGGTCAGGCCGCTCAGTCCGACGCGGCACTCGACCACGGCGGTGACCGCCCCTCCGGGGGTCAGACCGCCGTGGTCGAGGGTGACGGAGTGGTCGCCGCAGACCAGGCCGTTCTCGGCGAGGGAACTCGCCGCGGTACTTGAGGCCGCTCCCTCTGCGGCGGCGACGCTGCGTTCGAGGGAGGCCGCCCGAGCGGCGGAGTGCGCCACCTGGTCGGCGGTGGAGTTGGCGTCCGCCACCCTCCCGGCGAGCACCATGAGGAGTGCGAACGCCAGGAGGGCGGGGGTGAGGAGCGCCAGTTCCACCGAGGCCGAGCCGCGGTCTCCCTGTCCCATGTCAGCGAGCTGTCGAGGGCTCACGGAGCTGCCTCCAAGGGAACGAAGCGCTCCACGGGCGCGGTGACCTCGTGTCCCACCGGCCAGCTAAAGCCGGGGATGAGAGTGGGCACCTCAGCGTCCACCACCACGCGTACCTCCTGCGCGCTGCGGTTGACGGACACGTCGAGGCCGGAGAGGAAGGAGCTTCCTCCTACCTCGACCACCGACGTGCCACCACCGGCCGTACGCGACTGCTCAGCAGTCCTCCGAGCGATGTCGGCGACGACGTTGTCACCATGCATCCACAGAGCCGTCTGGATGACCAGCAGGACCAGGAGCAGCAGCATGGGCGTAGCTACGGCCATTTCCGCACTGCCACGATCGTCTCGTGAAAGGGTCAAAGTCAGCCGCCGGAGATCGAGCCGATCTCGGACGCCACGCGGGCAGTGATGGCACCAGCGATCCCAACCGCGGCAAGAACGAGGGCTGCCGTGATGATCACCGTTTCGGTGGAGTAACCATCGTCCCTCCGGCTGAGCAAGAGGGAACTGAGGTAGGCGGTGATGCGTTGCATCTGGGATCTCCATAATGTGTTGGATGCTCATGCGCTGAACATGATGTTGCTCATTGCCGGATAACCCAGCAAAGCTAAGAACCCGGCAAAAAGCAGGATCACCGGCAGGCTCATCCGCTCTGTGGCGGACTGAGCCTCGGCGTCCATTTCGGCAAGGAACTGAGTGCGCAGTGTCTTAGCTTTGGCAGCCAGGGAACTGCGAATGCGGGCACCGTCAGCACCGGCAAGCTGGAGACTGGCCGCCAGTTCGGCAAACTCTGGGGTGTCGTAACGTTCACCAAGGTCGCGCAACGCGGTCCAAGGGGATTGGCGCATGAGCGTTGCCTGGCGCAGGCTCTCCCGGATACGGGCCATGGCCCATCCGTTGCCCGCCGCTCCGGCGTCAGCGAGAGCACCGTTGACGCCCGCTCCCCCGGCCAGAGACACTACGACCAGATCAGCAAAGCTTGCCAAGGCACGGCGCATTTGTTCCCGACGCTTATTCGCTTCATCCCGCAGGGACATATCGGGTGCGGACCAGGTGCCAAGAACGAACAACACCCACACGACCGCTGCGACAGTCGCGGACGGCCGGATTCCGGCCAAGGCAAATATGCTCCCCAACAACGGTGGCAAGGCCAAGCCCAGAAGCAGACTAGTGAACTTCTCGGCGAGGTAGGACTCTGGTGAGCGTTCGCACACCATCAAGTTTCGCCGGGTGCGGCGCCCTGGCATACCGAAGCCTTCCATGATCGGAACACCGATCTTTCCCAGGCGAATCAGTACTCCGGCATCCTGGTCCGTGACCATGACAGGCCTGGGAGGAGGCGGAGCGGCCAAGCGTTCAGCGAGTGTCGGGCGTGCCCAGCGGGCGGCGAAAAGTGCCCACAGGGCCAGCCCGATGGCGGCACCCGCAAGAGCAGCGGCCAAGTTGGGAGTCATCGGAGAGCCTCCGAGGCGTAAGGGGACGAGGATCCAGGAGAAAGCACTCTCGGCCCCAAATCGAAGCGGGACATTCTGGACAGCCAGACCAAAGCACCCGCCCACAGGCCCCCGATACCCGCGAGGACCACCTGTCCTAGGAAGCCATCAAAAGGCTCTAGGTAACCGGGATTGAATGCCATTAAGAGCGCGGCCATACCCACGGTCGTACCGACGATGATCCGGGTGGAGGTGCGCAGCCTGGCACGGCTCGCCGCCACCCTCACCAACATCGCCGCCTGTTCACGTGCGGCCTCCGCCAGGCTTCCGAGCAGCGTGCCCAGGTCGGTGGCGTGCCTAGTGGCGGCCGTGCTCAGAGCGGCAGCAACCAGATCAGCGGTGGGGTTGTCCACCTCGTCCGCGAAGGCCCGCAACGCACCCTGCGTGGGCTGACCGGCCCGCAGCCGCTCCGCCAGCCTGGCGACCGGTTCCCTCACCGGCTCGGGCGCGATGGGCACCGTGGCGGCCACGGCCTGGTGCAGACCGGCCGCACCGGCCATCAGGTCGCGCAGCATCTCGGTCCAGGCCGCGACGGCCTCGACCCCCGCCACCTGTTTCTCATGACCGCGGTCGGGACCCAGCACCGCCGGGCCCCACCAGCAGCCCGCGGCGGCGAGCACACCGGCCACCGGCCACCCGGTGACGAACCAGACCAGCAGGCCGCCGACGACCGCAGCGACCAACCTCAACGGGCGCTGGCGGCCGAACAGGAGCGCCCGCCACTGCGGAACCCGCGAGGTACGCGAGTTACCACCGGACGCCGCCAGCGACGCCAGGGCCAGCCACAGCCCCGCGCCGAGCAGGACGCCCGCGGCGGCGACGAGCAGAACAGGAGTCGTCACCGTGCCCACCCCACTGTGTCCGGGCTCAGCATCGCCGGGTCGAACCCGGCCTCGGCCAGGGCGTCGAGCGTGTTGGGGCTGGGCGGCGCCGCGGGCAGGGGCCCGTTGCGGTCGCGCCGGTAGATCTCGTTGGAGACCACGTTCTGCCCCTCGGCCCCCACCACCTCGCGCACGCTCGTGACCATGCGCCCGCCCGTGGGCAGCGCCGACACGTGCACGACCAGGTGCACGGCGGCGGCCACCAGGGACGCGGTGGCGTCCAGGGGCAGGCGCTCGGCGGACTGGGCGGCGTAGGCGCCCAGCTTGGTGAAGGCGCCCGCGGAGTTGGCGGCGTGCAGGGTGGTGAGGCTGCCGTCGTTGCCCTGGCTCATGGCGTTGAGCAGCGGGACGGTCTCGTGGCCGCGCGTCTCACCGACGATGACCCGGTCCGGCGACATGCGCAGGGCCGTGCGCACCAGGTCGGCGATGGTGATCTCGCCGACGCCCTCGACGTTGGCCGGTCGGGCCTGGAGGGCGACGCAGTCGGGGTGGGCGTCGCGGTCGCGGTCCAGCCCGAGTTCGAAGACGTCCTCGATGGTGACGAGGCGTTCGTCCACGGGGATCTCGGCGGCCAGGGCCCGCAGCAGGGTGGTCTTGCCCGCGCCGGTGCCGCCGGTGATGACCATGTTGCGGCGGGAGCGCACCCCCGCGCGCAGCAGGGCGACCAGGGTGTCGTCGATCGTGCCCAGTCCGTGGAGCTGTTCGAGGGTGGTGCGGCCGTAGCGGTGGCGGCGGATGGACACCGAGGGCTGCCGGGCGACCTCCATGACCGCGTTGAGGCGCTCGCCGCCGGGCAGCTGCATGTCGAGGATGGGCGCGCCCGGGTCGAAGCGGCGCTCCCCCGTGGCGGACTCCGACGCCAGGCGCCGGACCAGGGCGACGACCTCGTCGGGGTCGTCGAAGAGGGAGTCGTGCCGCTCGCGGCTTCCGTCGGCGCGGCGCACCCACACGTGCACGCCGTTGATGTTGATGTTCTCGATCCCGGGATCGTCCAGGAGCGGCTGGAGGGGTCCGAGCCCGCACACCCGGGCCAGGGCGCCAGCGGCGACGGAGGCCTCGGTAGTGGCGTCGAGCACCTGCCTGCCCTCGGACAGGGCGCGGCTCGCGTCCTCGTCGAGGATCTGGGCGATGACGCGTTCGGCGCGGGCGCGGTACTCCTCGGGCGTGTCCTCGGGTTGGCCGCGGGTCTCCTCGCTGAGCCGCCGGGTGGCCTCGGTGACGGTCCGCTCCACGCGGTCGGCCACGGTGCGGGCCCGGTCGGTGTCCAGGAAGTAGCCGTCGGTGATGTCGTATCCGGCGTCGTGTCCGCTGCTCATGCGTGGACCCCCGTCGCCTCGGGCGCGGGCGCCGGGGCTCCGCCGCCGTCGGCCGGCTCAGCGGGGCGGACGCCCTCGGCGAGGTCCTTCGCCAGACGCGCCGCCGCCTTCAGCAGGGGCCTGCGCTGCGGCTTGCGCGGGTTGGCCTCCCCGCGCAGGAAGGCCGCGGAGCGCGCGTCGTCGGGGAGCCGCCCCCACACGCCCGGGCCCAGCGCGCCCTCGATCTCGCGGACGTTGCCGGAGCCGCCGACGACGACGGTGCGCAGGCGCGGCAGGCTGCGGGTCAGGGCCTCGGAGGCCTCCTTGGCCCGGCGCAGCTGCGCCAGGTCGTCGGCGACGAGCAGCAGTGCCTCGTCGGCCCACGTGGCCAGTGCGGCGGCGGACGCGCCGGGGGTCAGGCGGCCCAGGTCCAGGACGACCGCGGGCCCGTCTGCGGAGACGAGCACGCCGGGGTTCTGGGCGAGCAGGCGCACGGCGCCCTCGGCGCGGTCGGCGGTGACGGGCGCGTGGCACACCGACAGCCCTCCGGGGAGGATCTGGGTGTGCGCGGCCAGGTCGGCGGAGGCCCCGCCGTGCCGGGCGGCGGCGGCCAGGCCGGTCAGGCCGGGGTCCGGCTGGAGGCGGCGCCAGGTGGCGACGTCGCCGCCGGAGGCGTCGGTCTCCACCAGGACGGCTCCGGCCTCGCCTGGCCAGACCGCGGCCAGTGCCATGGCCGCGCAGGTGACGCCGGGTGCTCCGCCCAGGGAGAAGAGCGCCACGGTCCGGGGCATCACGCGCCTCCCCGCGGGTTGACCTGGACGACGCTGACCCGCTCGACGGCGGCGGCCGAGGCGATGGCGGCGGCGTCGGCGGAGGACGCGACGAGTTCGAGTTCCACCGAGCCGTCCTCGGCGGCGGAGGGCTGGACGTCGCGCACGAGCGCGCGGTAGGCCTCGACGCCGCCGCCCGTGGCGCCCTCCTCGGGGTGGACCACCACGGAGACCGCGGCGCCGGGGCCGATCGAGGCGGGGAAGCGGCCCACGCGCAGGGCCACACCGAGCACGGCGCGGTCCCGCTCGGGGAAGGCGGCCTCGGTGCCCAGGGCGGCCTCGGGGAGGAGGCCGCCCTCGGTGACGGGCACGGTGAGGGTCTGGCCGACGGTCGCCTCCAGGCGGTCGGCGCCGACGAAGGAGACCCCGTCGGCGACGGAGATCCGCGCGACCCGCAGGTCCTCCGCGGTCACCACGTGGCCCGCGGGCAGGTCGGTGTCGGCGACGAGCACGCCCTGCCGGTCGTCCATCTGCTCAAGGGCCACAACACCGGTCAGGCCGCCCGCGGTCATCATGCCCAGGGCCAGGACCAGCCACCGCCAGCGGCGGGGTCCGCTGCCCAGGAGCCGCACCGGAGGGGTCTCCCCCTGCCGCGGGGAGGCCGCGGGGGCCGGTGCCGTCTTCGTGTCCACCACGTCTGTCGTCTTCTTTCGGTGTTAGCGGTTGCCGGTGCCGGTGACCAGGCCCTGGGATTCGGCCACCTGGAGTTCGACCTGCGAGGTCGTGGTGAGCGGGTCGAACTCGCCCGTCGCGCCCTCGGCGAACTCGCCCTCGGTGATCTCCCAGCCCACGTTCCATCCGACCTGGACGGTGACGGGGTAGGCGCCGCCGGGCTGGCCGTCGGAGGGCAGGGTGTAGACGTGCCCGCAGTCGGGGGAGGCCGACTCGGGGTCGTGCACGGCCGGGTCGAAGGGCGTCCCGGGGCCCTCGCAGCTGATCTGCGTGCCGTCGCCCAGCGTCCAGACGGTGGAGACGGGGCTGGCGCTGACCGTGAAGGAGGAGTCCTGGAGCTCGGCGGAGGCCTCGGTGGCCTCCCAGTCCTGGGACTCCACCCACAGCCACACGGGGGTGTTGACCAGGACCAGGGAGTCGCTGCCCGGGGAGGTCTCGATCCGGGGCGGGGGCAGTTCGAAGGAGGCCATGGCCTCCTGGAGGGCGGTGACCATGTCGGTGCCCTCCTGCCCCTCCTCCCCGTCCTGCTCGTAGTCGATGGACTCCCAGTCGATGGCGCTCCAGTCCACCTGGGACCAGTCGATCGCGTCCCAGTCGACGTGGGCGTAGGGGTCGTCCTGGGCTCCGGAGCCGCCGGAGCCCCCCGAGCCGCCCGAACCGCCGGAGCCCTGCTGGCCCGCCTGGCTCTGCCACCAGCGCAGCAGGATGGAGCAGCCGTTCCCGCCCGAGCTGCCGCACTCGATCTGGCCGAGGAAGGAGCCGTCGTCGGCGTGCGCGGGGGCGGTGGCGGCTCCGGCCGCCAGCAGGGTCAGTACCGCGGCCGTGGCCGTGGGTCGTACGAGTCTCAGCATGATCCCGCTTCCCAGATCCTGAGGTCGGACACGCGCCAGGCGAGTCCGTCGTGAATGAGTGTGGCCTCGACGAGGCGCGGGCCCTGCCCGGAGGAGGCGCCCATGCCGAGGTTCCAGCCGGAGTCGTCGAGGCAGTCGTCGACCGTCGCGCTGTCGGGTCCCTCGACCGCGGCGACGGGGTCGAGGACGGGTTCGCCGGTGACCTGGGCACCGGCGGTACGGGCCCCCTCCAGGGCCGCGCTCATGAGGGCGTAGGCGCCGCCCACGGCGTAGTCCCGGAGTTCGGGGGGAACCTCGCCGCCCTCGTGGGAGGCGGCCACGACCGTGTCCCACATGCCGGTGTAGGCGGCGAGCGCCGCGGCCTCCTCGTCGCCGGACGGGGCGGCCGGGGAACTCGGTGCGGCCTCCGCCCCGGAGACCGCGCCCTCGGAGACCCCGCTTTCGGAGGATGAGCAGCCCGCCGCCAGGGCGAGGACCGCACAGCATCCCGCGATCGCGGCCGCGCGCGGGACGGCGCCGGTTCTTCTCACGGCTGTCGTCATCGGTGCGTTCTCCACTGCCGGGGAAGGGGAGGGGTGGTGCAGCATGGCGGAACCGACCCGGTGAACGGGCCCTTTCCCTTCCGACGAGGGGCGGGGGCGGTCTCCTGCGCCGGGAGGTCACGGGACCGGACGCGGAGGCCGTTGAGCGGAACGGGCGGAGGAGGGGACCCCCTCGCCCGGGTTCGGTCCGCCGCGGGTCGGCGTGACCCGAGTCGCGCGGGGCGGAGCCCGAGGACTGACCGAAACCACGTGGTATTGGTTGGGTTTTATCTGTCCTTGCGTGAGCTTATAGAGAAGTCGCCTGTCGTAACAACCCCCGTGCCCCTTCTGTGACTGTGGACCGGCGGAGCTTCCGGACATCAGCCTCACGGCACCCCGAGAAGAACACGCATCCGCGGCCCTGCGACAAACACACGCAAAACAACATCTGAACGACACCGCCGTTGGAGCCGGTTGCCCCGTCTCCGACCCGCGGGACTGGTCGGAGACGGGGCGGGGAGGGCGCCGCGGTGTGGAGCGCGACACATCCGTCGGCCGCCGGACGCGTCCGGCGGCCGACCCGTTCGTCACCGGGCGTGTCCGGCGCCGGGCGGGATCAGACCACGCGTACGCGCGGTCCGCGTCCGCGCAGCCTCCGGACGTCCTCGGGATCGGTGCCGCTGTCGGTGATGAGGCAGTCCACCTCGTGCAGGCGCGCGAAGCGGGAGATGCGGTCGCCGCCGATCCTGGTGTGGTCGGCCAGCAGCACGGTCCTGGACGAGGCCCGCACCATGGCCTGCCTGGTCATCACCTCCGCGGGATCGGCACAGGTCAGGCCCCGCCCGGGGGACACGCCGTCGGCGACGATGAAGGCCACGTCGACGTGGAGCTGCTCCAGCAGGCGCACGGAGGCCAGCGTGGTCCCGGCCGCCGCGCTCACCCGGCCCCCCAGGAGGTGCACGGAGAGGTCGCGGCGCGAGGCCAGCCCCAGCGCGGCCGGGACCGAGTTGGTCAGGACGCTCAGCCCGCACCCGGCGGGCAGCAACCACGCGATCCGCTCCGCCATCGGCCCGGCGTCGAGCATGATCACCCCGTCCTTCGGCAGTTCCTCCAGGGCGGCCCTGGCGATCCTGCCCTCGGCGACCGAGAGCCGCCCCGTTCCGGACGGTGTCGTCGTGGCGCTCGCTCCAGCTGCCTGCCTGACAACCGTGGCGCCACCGCTGAGACCACTCACAAGGTCCTCCGATCCGTCGATGGTCAACCCCTCGGCCGAGGGGGCGACGGGCCCCGGCCCGGCGAATGAATGCGATCGGGTCCTCTGCTTCCTCACGAAGAGAGCATCCCGGCCGAAGGGGAACGGTATGCGAATACCCCCGCTGTTCGGGGAAAACCGTTGCGAAATGGCAACGTCACCCTGGGTGCGGGCCTCGTACGGGAGCCGCCGACCTGCGGGTCGGGCACCTCGGCGGTGGCGGAGCGGCGGCGCGAGGGAGGGAAATCCTCGGCAGGGTCTTCTACCACAGCAGAAGGGGACACAAGGCAACGCACACGGACGGGAACGGAAACATAAGTGCAACTGGTTCCACATCTGGCTGCAATAGTGTTATTTTCATCTCTCCCGGGGGAGCGGTCGTGGAGGGGGGAGGGCTCGCATGCCGTTCGACGAGAACATGAGCGCCTCCCAACGCAAGGCGATCGAGGTCCTCACCGGCATCCCCATCCCCAAGGCGAGCATCAACACCCTGGGTCGCGGTTCGGAGGTCTACGCCGCCCTCGAAAAACGCGTCAAAGTCCTGGACGACCTGTTCGACCTCAGCCGCGTCCACGCCCGACGCCACTTCAACGGCAACACCGCCCGCAACTACGAACACTCCCTGGACCAGTTCACCACCGGCGACAACGACTACGTCGGCTCCGCCCGCTCCAACGCCGCCACCATGTCCAGCGAACTCTTCAAGGCCCGCGCCAACGTCGAGTACATGCACATGATGGTCATCGGCCAGTTCGTCCAACTCCTGGCCGAGATCGCCTGGGCCATCGCCACCGCCAAGTTCACCTTCGGCGCCTCCTTGAAGTGGATCCCCATCTTCAAGGCCATCCGCAGCCTGGCCATCCGCCGCATCCTGACCTGGCTGCTCATCACCGTGCCCGGCCACCAGATCATCAGCCAGATCTTCGCCAGCATGGACAGCATCATCCAACGCATCCAGATCGGAAGAGGCACCCGCCACCAC
Source organism: Nocardiopsis dassonvillei subsp. dassonvillei DSM 43111 (assembly GCF_000092985.1). Lineage (GTDB taxonomy): Bacteria > Actinomycetota > Actinomycetes > Streptosporangiales > Streptosporangiaceae > Nocardiopsis > Nocardiopsis dassonvillei. The sequence goes on along the minus strand of NC_014210.1, from coordinate 1,518,841 downwards.
AAAGACCCCAACCTCACCCGCAGCGCCCACATCGGCGCCACCATCGAAGGCGCCCTGTCCGCCGTCTTCTCCGCGGGCATGGACGGACTCTTCAGCAAACAACTCACCGACCTGTTCAACGACCGCGTCGCCCGCATCACCGACCTCCCCGACCCACCGCCCCTGGTCCGGACCGAGCCCACCCCCGGACCCGGTGGACCCCCCACCGGACCGCCCATCCGGGAGACCCCCGACGGGCCGCCCAGCGGACCGCCCACCGGGCCCCCGCCCGACCCCAGAGGGCCCGTCAAGGACACCCCGCCTCCCGGCAACCCCAACCGCGACACCGACACGCCACCACCGCCCGGCGGCGGGCCGGACGGGCCGCCCTCCGGCCCGGTCAAGGACGACCCGCCAGCGACGAACCCCGACCGGGGACCGGACTCCCCCGCGCCCAAAACCACACCCGAAACCACACCCGCCCCCAAGGACGGGCCGCTGCCCCCGCCCTCGTTGAACAAGGATCTCGCCGAGGTCTTCGTCCGCCACAAGGACGAGTTCCTGGTCCCCTACAACCCCGCCAGCCCCATCGGCGCGGGCGTCTTCGACAACGCCGCCAAAGCCGCCGCGGCGCGCAACGAATTCGCCGACCTGTTCGCCCGCCACTTCGGCGACCACATCGGAGACGCCGCAGCACGCGACCTCGGACGCGACTACGCCGACACCCTCGCCCGCAACTGGACCGACCCCAACCTGGGCCAGCACCTGCGCGACACCATCGGCGACCGCCTACCCCCCTCCACACGCGACCACCTCTCCGATGTACCGGTCACCCTCCAACAGCCCCTCAACGACTACTTCTCCAAAACCAGCACCTACGCCCAACAGACCGGTGGCAGCATCGGCACCGGAGCCCTGGAGGGCTACCTCGGCGAGGGCCTGGGCAGCATGGCCGACGGCAAAGGCTGGGAGGCCTCCGGCTACTCCGCGACCGCGGGCGCCACCCAGGCGGGCATCCAGCAGGGCGCCACCGACGGCATCCTGCACGGCGCCGACCTGTTCAAGGACAAGGACAAACCCGACCTCAACACACCCCCGCCCCAGACCGAGAGCAACGGTTCCGACAACCGGACCGACGACCGCACCGACCCCGGCGAAACCGACCCCTGGTGGCGCGGGGACGACGACCCCGGCCAGAACGGCGACCGAACCCCCGAACGCAACAGCGGCAACTCCCCCGCACCCGCACCCGGCGACGGAACCCAGCAAACGGACGACCGCGACGGCGAACCCGCCCCGCCCTCGCGGGACGACGAACAATCCCTGTACGACAGCGACTACGACAGCGACACATCCTCCGTCTTCGATCGGGACGAGAACTCCTCGCCCTACGACAGCGACGACGAGGCCTCACTGTTCGACACCGACGAGGCCACCCCCCAGCAGGACACCACCAACACCAAGACGGACAAGGGGCCCGGCCCCGACGCGCCCTCCATCCCGGGGCCGCGGAACGAGCCGCTCGGGGTGGACTCCCCCCACCCCGGGTCCGGCCACGACCCCTTCCGGACGGGCACGGACAACGGCCCCCTGGCCGCCGACTTCCTCAACGCCATCGTCCCCGACAACCCCATGGCGGCCGCACCCCCCGACACCGAGCAGACCGCGCCCAACACGGGGAACACCGGCGACCGCTCCGCCCCCGAACAGGAGCAGCAGCAGAACACCGCCCCCGTCGCCGTCGCGCCCCCGGTCGGCCAGGCGGCTCCACCACCCTCACCCGCCCCGCAGAACCCGGCCCCCGACACCGGCCAGCGCCCCGCGTCCTCCGAGCGCGGCGGCGGTGAACGCTCACCCCAACGCACCAACGACACCACCACCCCCGACACCACCGCACAACAGACCACCGGCGACGACCTCCAGACCCCCACCCCAGACCCCACACCCCAGACCCAGACCACCGGAAACACCACCGGGCAGGACGACCACGGCAGCCCGACGAACGAACAGCACGCGAACCCCGACACCGTGAGCGTTTCCGAGCAGCGGACGGAGTCGGAGGACGGTCCGCCGCCCTCGCCGCCCGCCGCCGACGAACGCGCCGACGAACGCGCCGACCACAGCGATACCACCGTCAGGACGGAGAGCGGGCCGCCGCCGCAGACCGAGGACAACAACCCCCTCCCCGGGACGCTGGACGACCGCTCCCCCGAGCCCGCCCCTCCGACCGACTCCCGGGACGACCGGGACGCCGTTCCGCCGCCCCGTGCGGAGGAGCAGGACGGCACTCCTCCCGCCGCGCCCGTCCCGCCGCCCGCCATGGCGCCCCCGCCCGTTCAGGCCGATCCGTCCGCCCCCGCTCCCGCGGCCGCCAACGGACAGAGGACCCCCTCCCCCCAGACCCCGCCGGACAGGATCACCACCGCGATCCGGCTCGGAGAGATGGCCTCGGCCAGCATCAAGGACGCGATCAGCGGCTACCAGCGCGCCCAGGACCTGGTCAGCCAGACCCGGGAGGCCGAGAGTCAGGGCCGCCCCGACGCCGCCGACCTGCGCTCCCATGCCTACGAGGCACAGCGCCAGGCCAACGAGGCCTACCGGACCTACGACTTCCTCGCCCGGATGCAGGCCGATCTGCTGCGCACCGACCAGCCGGTCACCGTGATGACCGTCCTGGAGACTCCCGCGAGCCCGAGCGACGACGCCGGACCCGTCCCCCTCGGCGGTACCGACGGGGACATCCCGCTCGGCCCGCGCGACACCGACTCCCCCGTTCACCAGGAGGAGACCGCACCGGAGGGCACACCACCGGAGGGGACCGCACCGGAGGGCACACCGCCGCAGGGGCCCCCGGCCCCCACCTACAACGGCACCTTCACCCCGGACCGGGACAAGCCGTACGACCTGGGCTACCTGACCACGTCCAACCTCCTCGGTCCGAACATGCTCTTCGCCGAGCACCTGCACGGGTTCGTCGACGACGTCCTGACCAACACGCCGGACATGCCCGAAGCCGCACGCCAGCAGATCCTGGACGGCGTGGCCGCCACCCTCACGAAGGAGGGGCCGCGCCCCTTCCTCCGCGAGGGCGGGCACACCGTCAGCACCACCCACGACGGGCAAACGTGGAGCGCCGACATCGACCTGCGCTCACTCGACGGCGATTTCTACCACTTCAAGACCGAGTCCCTGAGCGGCGAGGACTCCAGGCACCTGAGGCTCCACAACGCCGGACCCGGGGTGTCCTCCAGCGAATCCGGTTCCCAGAACGGGAGCGGCTCCGTCGGCGTCAAGTTCACGGGAAGCCCCATCTACCTGGCCAACGTCAGCGGCAGCGACGCCGGGCCGATCTTCTCCATCGGCGTACGCGGCGGCTCCCAGGTCCGGAGCACCGGCGGAACGGCCTCGGTCAGCGCCAACTCCGGTACCGGCATCGAGCTGCTCGGCACCCCGAACGTCTACGTCAGCGACCTGCGCATGAAGGCGTCCGTCACCGGACCCGGCCTCACCTCGCCGCGTGTGCGGGAGGGGACCTCGTACGACGGGCTGATCATGAACCTGCCGGGAGAGGCGGTCTCCTCCGACGGTCCCCGGCAGATCACGCCCGACAACGGGAAGACGGACGCGAACGGGCACCACAAGCCGGTGAACCGCCCGTTCATAGGTGCCGGCCACCCGCTGGAGATCACCCGCTTCTCCCCGGCCCCACCGGCATCCGACGGCGGAACCGGTGGGGACACCGCCTCCGGCGACCGCGGTGACAGCACCGACACCGCGACGGCGGGCGGCGGCGGCAGACCGGGGCAGAACAGCCTCGGCACCTGGCTGGCCGACCACCTCCTCCCCCCTCCCAAGGGGAAGCGGGGCGGCGACCACACCCCCTCCGGCAAGGAGAAGCGCAACGACGAGTACCGCGCGCGGATCGAGGCCGCCTTCGACAACGACCAGGTACAGCAGTACCTGCCGCAGATGTCCAACGGTTCCGCGCACATCCGCATCGACATCCCCGGGAGCCCTTCCCGGTACATGCGGATGTGGTCGGTGTCGACCCAGTACGACCGCAAGGACTTCGCCCCCGGCCTGGTCGACTTCGTGCACAGCAACACCACGGTCAAGAGCGTCTCCTCCGACGTGCAGCGCTCCACCACGGTGTCCGGTTCGATCGGCACCGGCTTCGGCATCTGGCTCGAACTGCCGGACGGCAAGAACATCCGGCTCGAAGCACCCGCCGTGGAGTACTCGGCGACGCTCAGGAAGAGCACGGGCACCACCCTGAACACCTCGGGGGCGATCAGCGATATCGTGCACGCCCCGTCGGGCCACGCGGCCTACGACGTCAAGCGCGACTTCTACGTCCACATCCAGGGCGAGCCGCGACCGCACCGCTTCGAGGGCGACTCCGTCGAACTGCTCAGCGTCGAGGACGCCCGCCTGCTCAACGGCGAACTCCCCAAGCCCCCGTCCTCGACCGACGGACCGGTCGCGCCGCCCAGGCCCCCGTTCCCGAACCTCGCGGTGGACCGCCCCACGAATCTGAGCGGGTCCACCGTGCTCGGGTTCGGCCACGTCCCCCCGCCCGCTCCGGAAAACAACAGTGGAACCACTGGCACCACCGGAAACGCCAACACCACAAGCAGCACCACAGGGAACACAGGGACCAACGACACCGGGACCGCGAACACGACGACGGACAGGACCGGGAACGACGGCACCGACGGCGACACCAAGACGTACAACTCACCGGAGAGCTCGTTCTACGACGACCTGGCGTACGAAGTACTCAAAGGCATCGCCGAGAAGCACCCCGGGATGGTCATCCCGGACCTCGCGCGGACCAGGAAGGACTACGCCGTCCGCCCCAGCCACATGGAGTCGGACGCGGTCCGCAGCTTCCGCGAGCGCTGGGGTCTGCGCCGCAACGCGGACGTGGCGCGGGAGAACACCCAGAAGGTCAGGGAGGCGCTCTCCGAGTCCCGCATCAAGAGCAGCAAGTCCGACCTGCCCTACGACGGCATCCCGGTCCGCCTCAGGGAAACCGCCGTGATCGACGGGAAGACGGTCCTCCCGGACAGGGGTCTGCGCCCCGACCACGTGACCCTGCGCGTCTACGGCGAATTCGGAAAACTCGAACACCAGTTCGAGACGACGGCCAGCGGGGGCGGCCGGTTCACCGGCTCGTCCGGCGTCACCGTCACGAAGGGGTCGAACCTCAACCACTCGCTGAGTTTCACCGTCGGCGGCAGTGTGCGCGACGACGCCAGGGGCGACGCACGCGGTGTTCCCGGCACGCTGGGGAACCCGATGGTCGCGCTGTTCACCTCCTTGGGCTTCGGAAGGGACTCCGCCCAGAGCATCTCCCGCAGCGTCGAGGAAACGGTCCTGTTCAACGGGGACTCCGACGTGTGGACGTCCCGCACCCGCTTCACCGCCCGGTTGTTCGAGAACGACGACCTCGGGATGACACGCGACGGCAGGTCCCAGCACGAACACGGGACACCGCTCCTGAAAGACGGGGGGATGGACACGCAGGTGGTCCTCCTCACGCCCAAGACGTCCCCGACCGCCCCGGACCCCGCACGGACCGAGACCGACACGACCGGCACCGACACGACCGACGACTGGCAGGCACTCCCGCCCGAGCGGGTGAAGGACATGCTCACCCTGAGGCCCACCCCGACGGGCGCCGGGCGGGGCGGCCTGTGGACCGCCGTCCGGGACGGGGCGGTGCACACCTGGGGACGCCTGTTGGGCGGAGGCGCCGATACCGCCGCACCCTCACAGAACCCCGCCGCGCCTCCCGCGGGCACCACCACGGTCACGGGCGCCGACGGCAACCAGACGGTCCTCCCCGCCCCGCCGCCTCCCCCCGGAGGGACGACGGACACCACCACCGGTACGACGCCGGAGACCGCTCCCCCCGGAGGCGAGAGGGGCGGGGACGACTCCCCGAACGACCGGCCGCCGCAGGACCCGCCGACCCTGGGGCAGCGCCGCGCCCAGGCTCTCCACCGCGCCGGTGCCTTCTTCGAGCACGTGAGAACCCATTTCGGCGACAGGGACCAGACCCCCGGACTGCGGGAGCAGGTGTACCGGGCCCTCTCCGAGAACGGATTCACGCGCAAGCGCGTGTCGTACCTCTCCCGGTCGCCCGGGAACGGTCAGCGGATCGAGCAGTCCCTGTCGTCGGAGGTACTCGCCACGGACAAGAGCACGACCAGCCGGTTCGGCTCCCGCTCCCGCCACGAGATGAGCAGCCGTCTCTGGTCACCGCACAAGGTCCGGGTCACCAACGTCACCAGGTCCGAGATGGGCGCCGTCACCGACTTCCGCCCTGTCGACGCCCAGATGCGGTGGGGCGGCGGCAGCGAGACGGCCCTGTCCGCGGTCTCCTCCCGGAGCGGCAACCTCGGACTCAGGTTCGGCGGGGGCGGAGCCCGCAACCCGAACCCGCCCGGTTCCGACGACTCCCTGCCGAACCAGGCCGTCAGGCCGATCCCGGTGTTCGGAACCTCCCTCTCCCGCACGTTCTTCTCCCGCGGCAGGTCGCACAACCAGTCGTCCACGTTCTCGTCGTCGGTGCTGTTCATCCCGAACAACACCAAGGCCTACGCCTTCCGTGCCTCCGGCCGCATCACCCTCCTCACCGAGTCCCTGAAGAACTGGAGCATCGGCCCGACCCTGGACTGGAAGACCCTGTTCCGCGGGTGGACCCGTCCGGTATCGGATCTGGCCTCGGGTTACGTGCACTCCCGCGACGCCCAGGAAGAAGGGATGGTCCAGGACCGGGCGACCCGCGACGGCGACAGCGTGGACCTGAGCCCCCACGACAACCCGGACAAGCCCGAGAACGCGCGGGTGCGTCCCGGGTTCGAGAACAACGGCAGGCAGATCCAGCCCGCCGACCCCGAGGCCGCCGCCCAGGCCCTGGTGGACTCCCTCGCCTCGAACGGACTGGAGCTGACGCTCGGCGGCGGCCGGGAGGCCCTGCTGAAGCAGCTGACCACGCACCTGGCCCAGAACCCGGACCCCACCGCCCCGCTGCCGCTCAACGTCCGCGCGCTGGGCCCGGAGCCCACCCCGGACTCGAAGCCGCGGCCGCAGCGTTCGAGCTTCACGGGGAAGCTCTACGTGGAACTGATCAGGGACCCGAAGAGCACCAAGGTCTCGCACGTCGACCAGGCCGACTACTACATCGAGTCGCACACGGTGAAGGCGACCGACGCGCACTCGCGGAGCGACGAGACCAGCAGGACGGTGAGCTCGGACGGCGCGCTGCTGATACCTCCGCCCTATCCCCAGGACGACCAGGGGCCGGACGGACAGCCGGGACACCGCGCCCTGTTCACCACCCCCGCCGGGGAGATCTCCGGGTCCAGCAACGACGGGCGCTCCTCCGGGCAGTCCCAGGACGACGCCCGCACCATCGAGCTGCACCTGAAAACCCCGTACGCGAAGGTCAGCACGGACACGACCCTCAAACTCAAACTCCAGTTCGACGAACCCAAGGGCGGGGAGAGCGGCAGGAAGCCGAAATCGACCTACGAGGTCACCGCTGACAGCGGACGCGTCGACACGCTGTACTCGCTCGCGTACATGACCTTCGACCCCCCGGCGGCGGACACCCCGGAAGGCGGCACGCAGGGAACCGGAACCGACACGCTGTCGCCTCCGCCGGCCCCCGCCGTCACCACGTCCACGGACGGCACCGGCTCCACCGGGACCGCTCCGCCCGACCGGAACACCGCTCCGGCACCGGAAGGCGGCGACACCACCGGCACCGCCGACGACCGGACCGGGAGCGGCACGACGCGGCGGTCCGGAGCACCCATCTACGCCTCCCAGGCCGACGCGTTGCGCACGTGGACCCGTGAGGCGGGTCCACGTCCCGGCACCGACTCCGCCCTCGCACTGACGACCATGGTGCAGGACTACGGAAAGGCGCTGCGCGAGCAGGCCAACATCGTCGTCGCGCGGTCCGCCGGCTGGAAGCCGCCCGAGGGGAAGTCGACCGAGGAGACGGCGAACGCGGCGCGGGCCCACCTCGCCGACGTCTACGGACTGGACCCGGTCTACAACGAGATCGACGCCAGCCTCAGCGACGAGGCCATCAAGGCGATGGACCCGTCGGCCTCGCTCGATCCCGAGGGGGTGAGTTTCAAGGACATCGAACTCCCCGGGTGGATCGACAGGGTGGTGCGGAGCAACCACACCGAGTGGGGCGCCAAGGCCCTGCCGAGCACCCGCGGTGCGAAGATCCTGGACGCGCGGCCGGACGGCCAGCTCAGCGACTCCCGCGTCCGGCCCCGGACGGACAGCTCCGGCAGCTCCCACGGCGGAGGCCAGGGCTTCGGCGGCGGGTTCCGCCCCGCGGGGATAAGCACCGAGAGTCCCGTCTACGACCGCCACGAGGGCATCTACACCGGCGCGGCGGCCGCGAACACCGGCTCGTCCCACGGGGCCTCGTCGGGCTCCAACCAGACCGTCAAGGGCTACCAGGAGTCGGACCAGCTCCGCCAGGGGCCCTTCTACCTCGTGGAGCACGACGTCACCTGGGCGTTCGCCGCGGGCAGCAAGCTCACGGCGCCCGCCGCCTTCCACCTGAACGACCCGAGCCTTCCGCAGACCCCGCTCCACTCCCGGCCCACCCGATGGATCGTGGACCAGACCACGATCCGGATGGCCAAGTGGTACTCGGAGGCCGACGCGATCGCGATGGGCTTCCTCACTCCGGACCAGGTCAAGGGCCTGGGCCCCGTCAAGGACGGCATCCACAAGGCGCAGGAGGAGTTCAGCAAGGCGGAGGCCGAGTACGCCGACACCCGGGCCCCGATGGAGGGCCTGGCCCAGAAGTACGCCGACAAGCCGGACGAGCAGAGCGCCAGGAAGGCCTACGAGGACCAGGAGAAGGAGTACACGAAGGCGCTGGCCAGCTTCAACCAGAAGATCAAGGCCCTGATCCAGACCCTGAACGACACGCGCACCGCTCTGGGGGGCCTCGGCCAGGGGACGAACGGCGGCACCGTTCCCCCCGGGCGCCCGTCGAGCGGTGACACGAGCGGGGGGACGACGACCCGTGCGCCGACCCCCGCCAACACCACCTCGACCACCAGCACGACCGGAGACACGACCACCGGCACCGACAGCACTGCCGTCGTCACAGGGGTCACTTCCGAAAACACCACGACCATCGACAACACCGATGGCGCCACCACGACCACCAGCGCGCCCCAGCCGACCATCACCGTGACCCCGCCACCGGACCCGGCGCCCGCGCCCACGGGACCGAGCCAGGCACTGGCCGACCGCTTCCGTGCGGAACTGAACCTCGTCGCCCCGGAGCCCGACACCTCCGTCCGGGACACGGACACCGTGGACGCGCGGGTCCAGCGCGCCTCCGACGCCGCGGACACCGCTGACCGGGAGGCCCGTGCCGCAAGCGATGCCGCGAACGACCTCTCCACCGCCCTGGGGAACGGCACGACCGAGCTGGGGAACGGCAACAGCATCCTCACGGGCTCCGAGGGCGGAGCACCCGCCGCCGGGACGGAAGGAGGCGCGCCCGCGTCCGGGACCGACGGCGCCCCCTCACCTGGGGCCGAACGGCGGGCACGCGACGCGCGCACGGCGGCGGACACGGCGCACACCGACGCCACCACCACCCGCGACGCCTTCACCACCGCCCGCGACGACGCCCTCACCACGAGACCCGCACCCCGTGGGGACGCCTCCCTCGAACAGGCCGAGACGGCCGCCACGGCGGCCGAGAGCGCGGCCGCCACCGCGCAGGAGACCGCCGACCAGCACAGGGACACCGTCGCCGGGCTCGGGAACGACCTCGACGGGGCCCTGGCACGGCACCAGACGCTCAGCACCGCCGTGGACGGTCTGTCCGGGCGGGACCGGCCCGTCGGCGGCGACCCGGCCGCCCAGGACGCCCGGGACAGGGCCGCGCGGGAGGCCCGCGAGGAGGCCGACAGCCTGGTCTCCGACCTGGAGGACATCGCCGAGCGGGCCGACACCGCCCGGGACGCGGCGGAGACGGCGCGGACCGACGCCGCGAAGGCGAAGTCGGAGGCCGACGCCGCGAAGGCGAACGCCGACCGGACGGCCGCGGACGCCGAGGCCCTGCGAACCTGGGCCGAGGGGCTCAACACCAGCGCGTCCGAACACCGGGACAGCGCGGACCGGGCCGCACAGGACGCGCGCAACGCCCATGAGACGGCCCGGCGGGCCGCCGACGCGGCCGGGGAGGCCCGCGCCGCCGCGAACGAGGCGGCGGCCAGGGCCGACGAGGTGCGGGCGAACGCCGCGGAGGTGGCCGGGAACGCCGCACAGGCCGAGGCCGACGCCCGCACGGCCCGCACCACCGCGGACCTCGCGGCCCAGGCGGCGGACGCCTCCCGGACCTCCTCCGGCGGGCGTACCGCGCCGGGCGGCACCGGCACCCGGGGGACGACGAACGCGCCGAACACGGCCCCCGGCGACACGGGGTCGCGAACCGCGCCGAACACGGCCGACGACCGCGCGAGGACGACGGACACCCGGCAGGACGACGCCCGCCGGGCCGCACAGGACGCACGGGCCAGAGCCCAGGAGGCCCGGCAGACCGCCCGCGACGCGGCGGAGCGCGCCGCCCGGGCCACCGAGGACGCGAACCGGCTGACCCGGCAGGCACAGGACCTGCGCACCAGGGCGGAGACCACCGCGCGGGAGGCCCGGGAGGCCGCCGCCCGCGCGAACGAGGCACGCGGGATCGCCGAGGAGACCCGGAGGGCAGCCGACTCGGCCGTGAGGACCGCCGACGCGGCCGCCGCCGACGCCCGCCGCGCACACGAGTCCGCGCAGCAGGCCGCCCAGCAGGCGGAGACCGCGGCCGAGCGCGCGGAGGAGGCCGCGGAGACCGCGCGGGAGGCCCGCGACGACGCCGGGAAGATCGCCGACAGCGCCCGCAAGCGCGCCGACAGCGTACGGAGGCTGCTGGAGAGGATCGACGCGGCCGTGGAGCCGGAGAGGACGTCCTCCGACGACGGCCGGGAGAAGGACGACGACAAGGACGGCGGCCGGGACGAGGACGGTTCGGGCGACAACGGCAACAGCGCCGACGGCGGCGACCGGAGCGGCCAGGACCGTGACCGCTCCGACGACCAGCACGGTCCCGGCACCGAGGGCGGCGACAGGGGCCGCGGCACGGAACCGGACCACGGCAACCGCTCCCGGGGCGGAGGCGACCAGGACCGCTCCGCCGCCGCGAACACCGGCGGCCGCGGCCGCCCCTCCCCCCAGGCCGTGTCGGACGGGATCACCACCGCGATCCGGCTCGGGGAGATGGCCTCGGCCAGCATCAAGGACGCGCTCAACGGCTACCAGCGCGCCCAGGACCTGGTCGGCCAGAGCCGGGAGGCCGAGAGCCGGGGCCGCCCCGACGCCGCCGACCTGCGCGCCCGCGCCTACCAGACGCAGCGCGAAGCCAACGAGGCCTACCTCAACTACCGCGACTTCGCCCGGATGCAGGCCGACCTGCTGCGCCCCGGGAACCCGATCACCGTCATGACCGTCATGACGCCCCCCGCGGGCCCGAGCGGCGACACCGGCCCCGTCCCCCTGGGCGGGACCAGCAGGGACATCCCGCTCGGCCCCCCCGACACCGACCCACCCGTCCGCCAGGGGGACACATCACCGGAGGGGGCCCCTCCGGAGGGCGCACCGCCGCCCCCGCCGCTTCCGGCCCTCACCTACGACGGCGGCTTCGTGCCGGACCGGAGCGGTCAGAGCTACGACCTGGGCTACCTGACCACGTCCAACCTCCTCGGACCGCACATGCTCTTCGCCGAGCACCTGCCCGGGTTCGTCGACGACGTCCTGGCCAACACGCCGGGCATGCCCGACACCGCACGGCAGGGAATCGTGGACGGCGTGGTCGACATCCTCACGAGGGAGGGGCCGCGGCCCTTCCTCCGCGAGGGCGGGCGCACCGTCAACACCACCCAGGGCGGGCAGACCTGGAGCGCCGACATCGACCTGCGCTCCCTCGGCGACGACTTCTACCACGTCGACGCCAAGGCCCTGAGCGGCGGCGGGGACTCCAGGTTCCTGCGGCTCAACGACGCGGGGCCCGGGGTGGACTCCAGCGACGGCGGGTCGCGCGGCGCGGGCAAGACCGTCGGCGGCAAGTTCACGATGAGCCCCTTCTACGTGACCGGCGTCGACGGCAACGACGCCGGGCCGATCGCGGCCGTCGGCGGGCGCGGCGGCGCGAGGGTCCGGGGCACCTCCGGATCGGCCTCGGCCAGCGCCAACGCCGCGAGCGGCATCGAACTGCTCGGCGCCCCGAACGTCTACGTCGGAGACCTCGGCATGAGGGCGTCGGTCACCGGTCCCGGCCTCACCGCGCCGCGCGTCCAGGAGGGGACCGCGTACAACGGGCTGGCCATGAACCTGCCCGGCGAGGTGGTGACCTCCGACGCCCCCCGGCGGATCGTGCCCGACAACGGACCGAAGGACGCGAACGGTCACCACGAGCCGGTGAACCGGCCGTTCACGGGTACCGGCCACCCGCTGGAGATCACCCGCCTCTCCCCTGCCCCGGCGGTGTCCGGCACCGGAACCGGTGTGAGCACCGCGTCCGGCGACGGCGGGACCGGCCGCGGCGGAGAGGACGGCCGCGGCGGTGAAGGCGACCGCGGGGACGGGACCGACCGCAGGGGCGGAGGCGACCGCCACGGCGGCACCGCCACCACGGGAGGCGGCGGCAGGCCGGGCGGGAGCACCCTCGGCACCTGGCTCGCCGACCACCTCCTCCCCCCGCCCGAGGGGAACCGGGGCGGCGGCCGCACCCCCTCCGGCAAGGAGAAGCGCAACGACGAGTACCGCGCGCGGATCGAGGCGACCTTCGACAACGACCGGTTGCAGCAGTACCTGCCGCAGATGTCCAACAGTTCCGCGCACATCCGCATCGAGATCCCCGGCAGCCATCCCCGCATCATGCGGATGTGGTCGGTGCCGACCCAGTACGACCGCAAGGACTTCGCCCCCGGCCTGGCCGACTTCGTGCACAGCAACACCGCGGTCAAGAGCGACTCCTCCAGCGTGAAGCACTCCAGCGTGGCGTCCGGCTCGATCGGCGGCGGCTTCGGCATCTGGCTCGAACTGCCCAACGGCAAGAGCGTCCGGCTCGACCTGCCCTTCGTGGAGTACTCGGCGACCTTCGAGAAGAGCACGGGGACCGCGCTCAACACCTCGGGGACGAGCAGCCACGTCGTACACGCCCCGTCCGGCCACGCGGCCTACGACGTCAAGCGCGACTTCTACGTCCACATCCAGGGCGAGCCGCGACCGCACCGCTTCGAGGGCGACTCCGTCGAACTGCTCACCGTCGAGGACGCCCGCCAGCTCAACGGCGAACTCCCCAAGCCCCCGTCCCCGGCCGACGGACCGGCCGCGCCGCCCCGCCCCCCGTTCCCGAACCTCGCGGTGGACCGCCCCACGGACCTGAGCGGGGCCACCGTACGCGGCTTCGGCCACCTCTCCTCACCCGTCCCGGCGGACAACGGCGGGACGACGGAAGGCACCGGGAACAACGGCGCCGACGGCGACACCCGAACGCCTCCCTCACCGCAGCGCCCGTTCTACGACGACCTGGCCTACCGCGTGCTCAGCGACATCGCCGAGAAGCGCCCCGGGATGGTCATCCCGGACCTCGCGCGGACCGGCAAGGACTACGCCGTCCGCCCCAGCCACATGGAGTCGGACGCGGTCCGCAGCTTCCGCGAGCGCTGGGGTCTGCGCCGCAACGTGGACGTGGCGCGGGAGAACACCCTGAAGGTCATCAACGCGCTCTCCGAGTCCGGGCTCAGGAGCGGTGCCCCCGACCTGCCCGGCAACGGCGTCCCGGTCCGCCTCAAGGAATCCGCGGTCATCGACCCGAAGATGATCCGCAAGGACAGGGGCGGCCGTCCCGAGACGGTGACCGTGCGCGTCTACGGCGACTTCGACCGCCTGGAGCACCAGTTCGACACGACCGCCAGCGGGGGCGCGCGGTTCGCGGGCTCGGCGGGGATCACCACCACGAAGGGGTCGAGCGTCAGCCACTCGCTCGGTGTCAACGTCGGCGCCAGCGTGCGCACCGACGCGGGCGCCGACGCACGCGGCGTCCCCCGGGTGATGGGGAACCCCTCGGTCGCGTTGAACGCGTCCCTGAACGACGGCAAGGGGTCCAGCCAGGGCCTCTCGCACAGCTCCGAGGAGACGGTGCTGTTCAACGGGGACTCCGACGTGTGGACGTCCCGCACCCGCTTCACCGCGCGGCTGTTCGAGCACGACGACATCGGGATGGCGCGCGACGACCGGCCCCAGCGCGAACACGGCATCCCGCTCCTGGGCAAGGGGATGGACGCCCAGATGGTCCTCCTCACCCCCAAGACTCCGCCGACGGCCTCCGACTCTGCGCAGACCGTGTCCGGCCCCGCGGACACGACCCGCGATGGCGAGACCGCTACCTCCTCCGACGGGCGGGAGACGCGCGACGCCCCCGAGACCACCGCCGCCACCGACGCCACCGCCGCACGGGAGGGGGACTCCGCCCAGACGGACACCACCGGGAACACGGCGCCCGCCACGACGGGCGTCCGGCAACCGCTCACGCCCGAGCAGGCACGGGACATGATCGTCCGGAGCTTCGTCCCGCGGATCAGCGCCGACGGCACGGCGGGCGACGACCGCGCGGGCCGGTGGACCGTCGTACGGGACGGGGTCGTGCAGACCTGGGGACGCCTGTTCGGCGGGGGCACCGAGGTCGTCACCGCTTCCCAGACCACCACCGCGCCTCCCGCGGGCACCACCACGGTCACGGGCACCGACCAGCCCGCCGCCCTCACCTCACCGCCTCCTCCCGGCGGCACCGCGAACACCACCGGCACCGACCGGTCCGCCGCCCTGACCACACCGGCTTCCCCCGGCAACACCACGAACACCAGCACCGGGACGACGCCGGAGGACACCCGGACGGGAGGCGACCGGGACGGGGACGACGTCCCGTCCAACCGTCCCCAGCAGGGCCCACTGACCCTGGACCAGGCCCGCGCCCAGGCGATCCGCCGCATCGGCGGCACCTTCGAGCGCGTGAACACCCACTTCGACGCCGGGAGCCGGGGCATGCGCGGGCTGCTGGAGGAGACCTACCGGACCTTCTCCGACACGCGCAGCGGCCTCCACGACGGATACCGGCGCAAGCTGGAGTCGTTCCTCTCCGACTCCTCCGGGGGCGGCCGGCAGTTCGAGAACCACCTGTCGGCGGAGGAACTGGCCGCGAGCAGGAGCGTGACCACGCCGTCGGGCTCCCGCATCCGCCAGGAGATGAGCGGCGGCCTCTGGTCACCGCACGACGTCCGCGCCACCGTCGCCACCAGGGTCGACATCGACACCGTCACCGACTTCCGGCCCGTCGGCGCCCAGATGCGGTGGAACGGCGGCAGCGAGGTGACCCTGTCCACCACCTCCTCCCTGACCGGCGGCCTCGGCCTCAGGTTCGGGGGGAGCGGGACCCGCAACCCGAACCCGCACCCCTCCGACGACTCCCTGCCCAACGAGGCCGTCAGACCGATCCCGGTGTTCGGGACCTCCCTCTCCCGCACGTTCTTCTCCCGCGGCACCTCGCACACCCAGTCGACCTCGTTCACGTCGTCGGTGCTGTTCATCCCGGACAACACCAGGGTGTACGCCTTCCGCGCCTCCGGCCGCCTCACCCAGGCGATCGAGTTCACGAAGAACTGGACCATCGGCCCGCCCCTGAACTGGAAGACCCTGTTCCACGGGTGGACCGCCCCCGTCCAGAACCTGCTCGCGGGCTACGTGCACTCCCGCGACGCCCAGCAGGAGGGGCTGGTGCTGGATCAGGCGACGCGCGACGGCGACAGAGTGGACCTGAGCCCGCAGCCCAACCCCAAGAAGCCCGAGAACGCGCGGGTGCGTCCCGGGTTCGAGGACAACGGCAGGCAGATCCAGCCCGCCGACCCCGAGGCCGCCATCCAGGAGCTGGTGAACGACCTCGCCTCGAACGGACTGGAGCTGACGAGCGGCGGCCGGGAGCTCCTGCTCCAGAAACTGACCACGCACCTGGGCCAGAATCCGGACTCCACCGTGCCGGTGCCGGTCAAGGTCCGCGCGCTGGGGCCGGAGCCCACCTCGGACTCGCGTCCGCACGCCATGCGCTCGGCCACCCCGGCGAAGGTCTACGTGAACCTGACCAGGGACCCGAGCCGCACCGAGGTCTCGTACGTCGGCCAGTCCGGCTACTACATCGAGTCGCACACGTGGAAGGCGACCGACGCGGACTCCCGGAGCAGGGGGACCGGGACGACGGTGGGCGCGGACGGCGTGCTGCTGCAACCCCTCCCCTACGCCCAGGACGACCAGGGCTCGGAGGATCAGCCGGAGCACCGCCCGCTGTTCGGCGCCCCCGCCGGGGCGGTCTCCTCCTCCGGCAACGACGGGCGCTCCTCCGGGCAGTCACAGGACGACGCCCGCACCACCGAGCTGCACCTGAACACCCCGTACGCCAAGGTCGGCGCGGACACGAGGCTGACCCTCACCCTCGAACTCGGCGAGCCCAAGGGCGGGGAGAACGGCAACCCGCCGCGTTCGACGTACACGGGCACCGCCGACAGCGGGCGGGTCGAGACGCTGTACCCGTTCGCGTACATGACCTTCGACCCCCCGGCGACGACCACCACCGCGACCACCACGGGGGACGGCGCGCGGAGCACCGGCGCCGACCTGTCGGCGCCTCCCCCCGCCGTCACCACGTCCACGGAAGGCACCGGCTCCACGCGGACCGCTCCCGCCGACCGGAACACCGCTCCGGCCCCGGAGGGCGAGGACGCCACCGGCGACCGGACGGGAACCGACACGACCGGAAACGACCGAGCCCCCGCCACCGCGGAGGACGGCGGCACGACGCGGCGGCCCGCCGCCCCCGTCCACGCGTCCGTGTCCGAGGCCCTGCGCGCCTGGACGAACGACGCCGGTCCCCGGCCCGGCAACGACAGCGCCATCACCAAACCGGCCATGGTGCAGGACGGCGGACAGGCGCTGCGCGACAAGGCCAACGTCGTCATCGCGCAGTCCCTGGGCTGGCAGCCGCCCCCCGGCACCCCCGAGGGGGGGCAGCCCACCCGGGCCGCGGCGGACGCGGCGCGCGCCTACCTCGCCGACGCCTACGGCCAGGACCCGGTGTACAACGAGATCGACCACAGCCTCAGCGACAAGGCCCTCAAGGCGGTGTACCCGTCGGCCTCGCGCAACTCCGAGGGGGTGCAGTTCACCGACATCAGCCGCACGGAGTGGGGCGCCAAGGTCGTGCCGAGCAACCGCGGGGCGAAGATCCTGGACGCTCTGCCGGGCAGCCAGCTCAGCGACTCCCGCGTCCAGCCCAGGACGAACAGCGCCGGCGACTCCCACGGCGGGAGCCAGGGCCGCGGCGGGGAGTTCCGCCCGTCCGGGCTGACCACCGGCGGCGTCCCCTACGACGGCCACGAGGGCATCCACACCGGTTCGGCGGCCGTGAACACCAGCTCGTCCCACGGCTCCGAGAGGGGTTCCAACCAGGCGGTCAAGGGCTACCAGGAGTCCGACAAGCTCCGCCAGGGACCCGTCTACCTGGTGGAGTACGACGCCACCTGGGCGTTCGCCGCGGGCAGCAAGCTCAAGGCGCCCGCCGCCTTCCACCAGAACGACCCGAGCCTGGCGCCGACCCCGTTCTACTCCCGGCCCACCCGCTGGGGCGTGGACGACGTCACGGTCAGGATGGCCGGCTGGTTCTCGGAGGCCGACGCCATCGCGATGGGCTTCCTCACGCCGGACCAGGCGAAGGGCATGGCCCCCGCCATGGACCGGCTCAACCAGGCGCGGGAGGAGTTCGGCAAGGCGGAGGCCGCGTACGCCGACACCCGGGCACCGCTGGAGGGCCTGGCCGAGAGGTTCGCCGCCGAGCCGGGCGACGAGAGCGCCGAGAGCGCGTACAAGGAGCAGGAGGACAAGTACAAGGAGGCGCTGCGCGACTTCGACCGCCAGATCGACGCCCTGGTCGAGACCGTGAACACCACGCGCACCACGCTGGGGGAGGCCGGTCAGGGGCCGGACGGCGGCACCGCTCCCCCCGTGCACGCGGTCAGCGGCGACGGGACGGCCACCCGCACACCGGTCACCGGGAACACGACCACGGGGACCGAGGGGAGCACCGGCAACAGGACGGGGAACACCGGTACCACCGGCGACAGGGGCGTCACCTCCGGAACCACGACGACCACCGGCAACACCGATGGCACCACCACGGCCGCGAGAGAGCCCCAGCCGACCGTCACCGTGACCCCGCCGGACCCGTCGCCCGCGCCCTCGGGGGCAAGCCAGACACTGGTCGACCGCTTCATGTCGGAGCTGAACCTGCGTGCGCCGGAGCCCGACACCCCCGTCCGGGACCCCGGCGGCTCCAGCGGCCTCCGGGACGGACAGGAGCAGAACACGGACACCGTGGACGCGCGGGTCCAGCAGGCCTCCGACACCGCGGACACGGCGATCCGGGAGGCCCGTGACGCACGCGACGCCGCGAACGGCCTCTCCACCTCCCTGGACCACGGCAGGGCCGACATCCGGCAGGGCACCCGCGTCCTCACCGGCTCTGAGGGCGGAGCACCCGCCGCCGGGACGGAAGGAGGCGCGCCCGCGTCCGGGACCGACGGCGCCCCCTCACCGGGGGCCGAACGGCGGGCACGCGACGCGCGCACGGCGGCGGACACGGCGCACACCGACGCCACCACCACCCGCGACGCCTTCACCACCGCCCGCGACGACGCCCTCACCACGAGACCCGCACCCCGTGGGGACGCCTCCCTCGAACAGGCCGAGACGGCCGCCACGGCGGCCGAGAGCGCGGCCGCCACCGCGCAGGAGACCGCCGACCAGCACAGGGACACCGTCGCCGGGCTCGGGAACGACCTCGACGGGGCCCTGGCACGGCACCGGGCGCTCAGCACCGCCGTGGAGGGCCTGTCCGGGCGGGACCGGCCCGTCGGCGGCGACCCGGCCGCCCAGGACGCCCGGGACAGGGCCGCGCGGGAGGCCCGCGAGGAGGCCGACAGCCTGGTCTCCGACCTGGAGGACATCGCCGAGCGGGCCGACACCGCCCGGGACGCGGCGGAGACGGCGCGGACCGACGCCGCGAAGGCGAAGTCGGAGGCCGACGCCGCGAAGGCGAAGGCCGACCGGACGGCCGCGGACGCCGAGGCCCTGCGAACCTGGGCCGAGGGGCTCAGCACCAGCGCGTCCGAACACCGGGACAGCGCGGACCGGGCCGCACAGGACGCGCGCAACGCCCATGAGACGGCCCGGCGGGCCGCCGACGCGGCCGGGGAGGCCCGCGCCGCCGCGAACGAGGCGGCGGCCAGGGCCGACGAGGTGCGGGCGAACGCCGCGGAGGTGGCCGGGAACGCCGCACAGGCCGAGGCCGACGCCCGCACGGCCCGCACCACCGCGGACCTCGCGGCCCAGGCGGCGGACGCCTCCCGGACCTCCTCCGGCGGGCGTACCGCGCCGGGCGGCACCGGCACCCGGGGGACGACGAACGCGCCGAACACGGCCCCCGGCGACACGGGGTCGCGAACCGCGCCGAACACGGCCGACGACCGCGCGAGGACGACGGACACCCGGCAGGACGACGCCCGCCGGGCCGCACAGGACGCACGGGCCAGAGCCCAGGAGGCCCGGCAGACCGCCCGCGACGCGGCGGAGCGCGCCGCCCGGGCCACCGAGGACGCGAACCGGCTGACCCGGCAGGCACAGGACCTGCGCACCAGGGCGGAGACCACCGCGCGGGAGGCCCGGGAGGCCGCCGCCCGCGCGAACGAGGCACGCGGGATCGCCGAGGAGACCCGGAGGGCAGCCGACTCGGCCGTGAGGACCGCCGACGCGGCCGCCGCCGACGCCCGCCGCGCCCATGAGTACGCGCAGCAGGCCGCCCAGCAGGCGGAGACCGCGGCCGAGCGCGCGGAGGAGGCCGCGGAGACCGCGCGGGAGGCCCGCGACGACGCCGGGAAGATCGCCGACAGCGCCCGCAAGCGCGCCGACAGCGTACGGAGGCTGCTGGAGAGGATCGACGCGGCCGTGGAGCCGGGGAGGACGTCCTCCGACGACGGCCCCCCGAAGGACGGACGCGGGGACGAGGACGGCGCCGGCGGCGAGGGCTCTGGCAAGGACCGGACCGGAGGCGGCGGAGGCGGCCGCTCCCGCGGCGAGGGCGACCGGTCCGGCAGCGGCGACGACCGTTCCGACGGCGGGGGCGGCTCCGGCACCGGGCGCGGTTCCGGAGGCGGGGGCGAGGGCCGTTCCTCGCGCGGGAACGGCCAGGACCGCCGGAGCCCCCGCGGCAGCGCGCCCGCGGACCAGCGCGACCCGTTCCCCGACTCGGACTCGGACACCGATTCGGACACGGACTCCGCCCCGGACCTGGACGCGGTTCCGGACCTGGTCTCCGACGACGACCTGTCCCTGTACGACTCCCCCGACACACCGGTCCAGGACCGGCCCTTCCGCACACCGTTCGACGACGACCACCAGTTCAAGCCCCTGTGGGCCCGGGACGACCACGCCTTCGACTCCCTGGACCCCAAGCACTCCGGTTACGGAAGCGGTCCCCTCAGCTTCCTCGACCCGAAATCCCTGGACGCCCCCCTCGGCCTCCTGGACTCCGGTTTCGGAAGCGA
Organism: Nocardiopsis dassonvillei subsp. dassonvillei DSM 43111; assembly: GCF_000092985.1. Taxonomy (GTDB): domain Bacteria; phylum Actinomycetota; class Actinomycetes; order Streptosporangiales; family Streptosporangiaceae; genus Nocardiopsis; species Nocardiopsis dassonvillei. Next base: position 1,498,112 of record NC_014210.1, on the reverse strand, counting down.
CCGCCCCCTGCCCAGCTCGCTGACCGACATCGTGGCCTACCCCATGACCGGGGCCCCGGGCCAGCGAGGGGACACATCCGCGGACGGGGAGAACGACCAGTACACCACCGGGTTCCATGACCCCTCCGCGGCGGCGTACGGCGAGCAGCCCGCGGCTTCGACCGAGGAGACCGCGCAGGACCGGGACGGTGACCAGGACGAGCGGATCGCGGCGCTCATGCTGTGGAACGGGACCTTCGCCGGTGTCGAGGACCTCGCCGAAACCACCGGATTCGACGTGGTGAGCCAGCAGGGGCTCGTCGAGGACGGCTCCGACGGCAGTACCACGCTCATGCGCTTCGCCAACGGCGCGCAGGCGGTCTACAAGGACACCGAAGGGGCCACCTTCGCCCGCGACCGCGCCGACGCCGAACAGCTCGCCTCGCTGGTGGGCCGCGCCATCGGCGCCAACGTGCCCGGTGTCCTGCGCATCGGTGAGACCGAGGTGTTCATGCACTTCATGAACGGCGAATCCGGGTTCGCCCACCTGGACAACCCGCGATCCCCGCTCCTGAACACACGGGACGGACACGTGCTGGGCCTGCTGGACCTGCTGATCGCCAACGGCGACCGCAACCCGGGCAACTGGCTGGACCAGGGCGACGGGCGCGTGGCGGGCATCGACCACGGCAAGGCCTGGTTCAAGTACGAGTACACGCCGGAGGACCCCACCGACCTGGAGGGGCTGGCCTACACCAACGGCATGCGGCCCTTCTACGACTTCGACGCCAACGCGTGGATCGCCAACCCGCTGACCCGGGCCGACATCCGGTTCCTGCGGGCCCGGCTCGCCGGACTCTCCGGCGAGTTCGCCCGCCTGGGCCGGTCCGACTGGTTCGACGAGATGATGGAGCGCTTCGACAAGCTGGCCCACAACGCGCGGGGAACCACCGGGCTGTTCTCAGGGGGCGGCCGGTGACCCGTGTGCTCTACGCCCAGGACCGCCGCACGCAGCGGACACGGCCGTTCCTGACGCTGCACGACGACGGCACCCTCACCGCCCACGACCCGGAGACGGCCGGCGCGATCCCGCGCCTGCGCGCCACCCGCGGCTGGTCCGGCGAGCGGATATTCGACGAGTGCGCCGCGCAGTCCAACGCCTACGTCCGCTACTTCGAAGAACCGGAGTGACCGGGCCCGGCTTCGGCACGCCGGGGTGTACTCCTCGAATCCAGTAGGCGAATTCCCACAGAACAGGGAATGGATTCCCCTCTCCCCGGGGCCGATCGGGGACCCATGTCCTGGCGTGATCCGCTCCGCCCGCCGCCACCCTTTTCCGGGCACGAAAGTCCTCCCGCGAACGCGGTGAACCGGGTCGGTCGGCACCGGCTCGTGGGCGGATGCGCCGGGCCTTGCCCGGTCCCACCAGCCCTCGCGTCCGAGCACCGGAGCGGTCTCCCCCGGAACGAGCCCCGACGCGAGGGGAACGGGAAAAGAATATCCACCCGGTTCCAGGAGAACCGTTGCGGAAATACTCAGCGCGCCAACCGGGTGGAACATGTTGCAGAAAACTTCCACCACCTCCATAGCGCGCCCGTGACCTCCGGAAATCCACCAGGGAGCCCTTGGACCGGGGTTCGGCTGCGGGTAACGAACCGCCGATTCGCGCGTTTTCTCCGGTGTTACCTTCGTGGCCGCGCAGCGGCACCAGGGGGGTAGAGGGGGAGACGCGTATGCCGTTGGACCACAACATGTCCGACTCCACACGCGGCGCGATCAAAGTCCTCACCAGCATCGAGGTCCCCAAAGCCAGCCTGGCCACTCTGGGTCGCGGTTCGGAGGTCTACGCCGCCCTCGAAAAACGCGTCAAAGTCCTGGACGACCTGTTCGACCTCAGCCGCGTCCACGCCCGACGCCACTTCAACGGCAACACCGCCCGCAACTACGAACACTCCCTGGACCAGTTCACCACCGGCGACAACGACTACGTCGGCTCCGCCCGCTCCAACGCCGCCACCATGTCCAGCGAACTCTTCAAGGCCCGCGCCAACGTCGAGTACATGCACATGATGGTCATCGGCCAGTTCGTCCAACTCCTGGCCGAGATCGCCTGGGCCATCGCCACCGCCAAGTTCACCTTCGGCGCCTCCTTGAAGTGGATCCCCATCTTCAAGGCCATCCGCAGCCTGGCCATCCGCCGCATCCTGACCTGGCTGCTCATCACCGTGCCCGGCCACCAGATCATCAGCCAGATCTTCGCCAGCATGGACAGCATCATCCAACGCATCCAGATCGGAAGAGGCACCCGCCACCACAAAGACCCCAACCTCACCCGCAGCGCCCACATCGGCGCCACCATCGAAGGCGCCCTGTCCGCCGTCTTCTCCGCGGGCATGGACGGACTCTTCAGCAAACAACTCACCGACCTGTTCAACGACCGCGTCGCCCGCATCACCGACCTCCCCGACCCACCGCCCCTGGTCCGGACCGAGCCCACCCCCGGACCCGGTGGACCCCCCACCGGACCGCCCATCCGGGAGACCCCCGACGGGCCGCCCAGCGGACCGCCCACCGGGCCCCCGCCCGACCCCAGAGGGCCCGTCAAGGACACCCCGCCTCCCGGCAACCCCAACCGCGACACCGACACGCCACCACCGCCCGGCGGCGGGCCGGACGGGCCGCCCTCCGGACCGGTCAAGGACGACCCGCCAGCGACGAACCCCGACCGGGGACCGGACTCCCCCGCACCCAAGGGCACACCGGGCGCGGACCTGCCCGCGCCCTCCCTCAACAAGGATCTCGCCGAGGTCTTCGTCCGCCACAAGGACGAGTTCCTGGTCCCCTACAACCCCGCAAGCCCCATCGGCGCGGGCGTCTTCGACAACGCCGCCAAAGCCGCCGCGGCGCGCAACGAGTTCGCCGACCTGTTCGCCCGCCACTTCGGCGACCACATCGGAGACGCCGCAGCACGCGACCTCGGACGCGACTACGCCGACACCCTCGCCCGCAACTGGACCGACCCCAACCTGGGCCAGCACCTGCGCGACACCATCGGCGACCGCCTACCCCCCACCACCCGCGACCACCTCTCCGATGTACCGGTCACCCTCCAACAGCCCCTCAACGACTACTTCTCCAAAACCAGCACCTACGCCCAGCAGACCGGTGGCAGCATCGGCACCGGAGCCCTGGAGGGCTACCTCGGCGAGGGCCTGGGCAGCATGGCCGACGGACGCGGCTGGGAGGCCTCCGTCTGGTCCGCCACATCCGGTGCGACCCAGGCGGGCATCCAGCAGGGCGCCACCGACGGCATCCTGCACGGCGCCGACCTGTTCAAGGACAAGGACAAACCCGACCTCAACACACCCCCGCCCCAGACCGAGAGCAGAGGTTCCGGCAACCGCACCGACGACCGCACCGGCCCCAGCGAAACCGACCCCTGGTGGCGCGGGGACGACGACCCCGGCCAGAACGGCGACCGAACCCCCGAACGCAACAGCGGCAACTCCCCCGCACCCGGCGACCGGAGCCAGCCGACGGACGACCGCGACGGCGAACCCGCCCCGCCCTCGCGGGACGACGAACAATCCCTGTACGACAGCGACTCCGACAGCGACACATCCTCCGTCTTCGACCGGGACGAGAACTCCTCGCCCTACGACAGCGACGACGAGGCCTCACTGTTCGACACCGACGAGGCCACCCCCCAGCAGGACACCACCACCGAGAAACCGAACGGGAAACCCGGACCCGACACCCCCCACATCCCGGGACCACGCGACGTCCCGCTGGGAACGAACTCCCCCGACCCCAGGACCGGCGACGCCCCCTTCCCGCAGGGCATGAACAACGGCCCCCTGGCCGCCGACTTCCTCAACGCCATCGTCCCCGACAACCCCATGGCGGCCGCACCCCCCGACGCCGAGCAGACCACACCGAACACGGGGAACACCGACGACCGCGACACCGCGGACCCGACCGACCGCTCCGCCCACGGACCGGAACAGCAGCACGGCACCGCTCCCGTCGCTGTGGCGCCCCCGGTCGGCCAGGCGGCTCCACCACCCGCACCCGCCCCGCAGAACCCGGCCCCCGACACCGGCCAGCGCCCCGCGTCCTCCGAGCGCGGCGGCGGACGTCCGTCCCAGGGCACCGGTGACACCCGCGCCCAGGACCCGTCCACCCGACAGACGACCGGCAACGGCCCCCAGGTCGCCACGGAGAGCGCGCCTCCCGTTATGGAGACCGTGACCACCGGCGACACCACCGGGCAGGACGACCAGGTCACCTCGACGGACGAACAGCGCGCGAACCCCCACACCGCACCCGCCCCCGACGCCCCCTCTCCGGCCGACGTCCCGCTGCCCCCTCCTCTCGTCACCGAGAGCGGACCGCCCCAGGACACGGAGGACACCGGGCACACCCCCTCCGAAAGCGACGGCGGACGGCCCGACGATCGCGAGGAGGACACCTCCCGCGACGACGACCGTTCCCAGGACCGCGACAAGGACCAGTCCGGCGACAGCGGTGACCGGTCCGGCGACGGCCAGCGGTCGGGCGAGGAGAGCGGCGACCGCTCCGGAGACGGTCGGGAAGGCTCGGGCGAGGGCCGGGACCGGTCCGGGGACGAGAGGGGCGACGGATCCGACGGCGAGAAGGACAGGGACGGCGAACGCGCGGACGACGACGCCGAGTCCGTGCACGAGGAGGAGTCCACCGACGCGGAGGACGGCCAGGAGCGGGGCGACAGCGACGGACGTTCGCCCCAGCGCACCAACGACGACAGCACACCGGACTCCTCCCCCCAGCGGTCGATCGGCGACGGCGCGCACACCGCCGAGAGCACGTCACAACCGGATACCGCGCCCACGGCTGAGCAGCGGACCACACCGGAGGACGTCCCGCCGTCCACACCGACCGTCGCCGAAACCGGCGACGGCCAGCGCGACACCGACCTCAGCACGGAGAACGCACCGCCTCCGCCGCCCGTCACCGAGAGCGGTGGCGACCAGCACGACACCGGTCCCACGTCGGAGAACGGACCCCCTCAGGACACGGAGGACACCGAGCACCCCCGTGCCGAACGCGACGCGGAACAGTCCGGCGAGCGCGACGAGGACAGCGGGGCGCCGGTAGCGGGCTCTGGGGACGCCGCGCGCGCCGCCGAGACCACGACGTCCGACACGGCCGAGGACACGCCGGCCCCCGCCCGGAGCACGGACACGGACGCGCCTGCGGCACCGCCCGCCGCCGGACCCGAGCGCGCGGCGGACAGCGGCTCCCCACCCCCGCACAGACGCGCACCGACCCCACCGTCTCCGGGATCGACCCGAGGGCCGACGCCCGCGCCGCGTCGGTCCTGGACCGCCTGCCCGAACTCACCCGGGCCCTCGCGGACAAGGACATCCCCAGGGCGCGGGCGCTGGGCGCCGAATTCTGGAGATCACTGCGACCGGTCGACGGTCCGGCCCCGGAGAACCGCTCCATCCGCGAGGCGCACACCCTCGCGCAGGCACTGGTGTACGTCCTCTCCGACCCCTCCGACAGGCGCGTCCCGCTGAGCGGCGGGTCCATCCCTCCCGAACGCGTCCGGGACGCCGAGACCCTGTCCCGTGGCATCGACCGCCACCTCCGGGACCGCCACGACCCGGTCCGCGCCCGGCTCTGGCTGCCCGGCGGGCGGCTCACGACGGACTACGTCCGCTACGCGATGCAGGACCCAGCCGACCGGGGCCCCTCCCCCTACGGCGCACCGTCCCCGGTGACGACCGTCAACACGGCGCTGGTGGACGGCGACGGAGACGCACCGGCCCCGCAAGGACGATCCGGGGAATCGTCGACGCCGGACCGCACAGCGACGGACAACAACGACCCCGCCGCGTCCGGGTCCGGGACGATCCGCCGGCTACCGACCGGGGCCGAAACCGACCGCTACGGCGACCTCCTGCACGACCCCGCCTACAACCCCAACACCTTCGACGCCCTCCCCACCGCGACCCAGGACGCGGTCTCCGCCTACACCTGGTCCGCCTGGCTGAACGACTTCGCGCGGCTGCACCCGTTGAACGAGGCGACGGTGCAGGCCGAACTGGACCGGATCCGCGAGGAGAGCCGGTCCCACCCCGGATGGCAGGTCTACGAGATCGGCGGCGGCCGATGGCCCGACCTCACGCAACTACGAGAAGCCGCGCAGCGGGGCGGGCTGAGCCCCGAGCAGCAGCGGATCGTGCGGGGCGTCCTCGACAACCGGTATCCGGAGGCGGCGCTGGAGAACCTCCGCGTACACTCCGGACGCGCGGGCGAAATCGCCGAATCCCTCGCCCTGGGCGGGGAACCGGCGCACTTCCCCGACGCCCCGGAAGTCCTGGCTCTGTTCCGGCGCCTGGACCGCGCCACCGGCCACCCCTTCCCCGAGGGCTTCGAAGCCGTGCGCGGCACGTACGAGTACCAGCACCTGCTGGGCGAGGGCAACACCGATCCCTACACCCTCGCGGGGACCACGCACGTGAGTCCGGGGTATTTCTCGGCGTCCCTCGGTACCGTTCCGTCCGCGGCGGGCGGCTCCTCCATCGACCTGATGCGGCTGACCGTGCCGCACGGCTCCCACGGGCTGTGGGTCGGCGACCGCAGCCAACACCCCCGCGAACGCGAGGTGATCCTCGCCCGGGGGACCCGCTACCAGATCACCGCGGTCGAACCCTGGGGACGCGGCTACCTCTTCCACGCCCAGATCCTGCCCCCCGCGCACGACGACGGGCCCACCACAGCACCCCCGACCTGGACGGGCCAGGCACTGGAGCGCATCGACCAGGCCCTGAACGCGAATGACACGGCAGCGGCCCTGACCGGGATACACCAGGCGGCGCAACGCCTCACCGCTGACCTGGCCTCCACTCTCCGGGATGCCGACGGCCCCGACCGGACCGCGACGATCGACCGCCTCGAAGGGCTGCGAGACGCGGCCGAGCACCTGGCGGACCGGGCCGGGGAGATCGCCGACACCGCCCCCGAAGCCGTCACCGCCGCGGTCGCTCTGGCCGCGGACCTGGCCGCCGCCGCGCAGAGCGTGGCCGCGCGCGCTGGCGCCGACGCGGCCGCGGCCCGCGACGCGATCCCCGAACCGTCCGAGGTCGACCCCGAGAACCCGGACCGGATCACCGACGCCGCACGCGAGCGCGACACGGCCCTGACCCGGGCCGGGGAGGCCGACACCGCCCGCCAGGACGCCGAACGCGCCGCCCACATCGCCTACGAGGCCGCCGACACCGCCACCCGCACCGCCGGGGACGGGGCCCGGGTCGGGGAGGCCCGCGCCGCCGCCCAGAGGGCGGACACCCATCGCCGCGACGCGATCACGGCCGCCCAGGACGCGGCCGACCGGCACGAGAGCCTGACCCGTACCGTCAACGTGGCCGCGAACATCGCCGTCGGTATCGCGCTCGGCGACGCGGCCTCCTCCCGCGGCGACGCCGCCGCGCGGGCGGCCGCCCTGGACCGGGCCCGGTCCATCGCCGAGCTGACCCCTCCGGGCTCCGTCGCGCGCGCGAGGCTGGACATGCGCATGAACATGCCGGGGTTCTCCAGCCCGTTCGGCTCCAACAACCCCTTCGCCTTCGCCGTGACCGACATCGCCGGAGAGGTGCGGGACCCCGACGGGGAGGGCGCCGGAACGAGCGGCGCCGACCTCGACTCCCTGGCCCACGGGCTGGGGCTGACCGGCACCGACGACACGGAGTCAGCCCGGTCGGAGGCGCCCGGGCCCGCGACCGGCACACCCCCCAGCGCCCCGGCGGACCGGCGGACCGCTGCCGGACACTTCCACAGCACCCTCGACACGCAGACCCCGCCCGGCCGGAGCGGACCGGTGACCGGGGAGGAGTCCTCCGACCCCGGGGCCGCGCCGTCCCCGCGGCCGGTTCCGACCCAGTCTGCGCCCGAGCCGAACACGAGCGACGAGACCACCGAGGATGCCCCTGCCGAGAACGGCGTTTCGCGGGAACGGGCGACACCGCCGGGCCCGCTGACCACCGGGACCGGGGATACGACGGCGGAGGCGGTGCGCCCGTCCGCGCCGCCCGGGGCCGAGACGCGCGTACCCACGGAGGAGACACGGACCAGGAGCGGAGAACACGAGGAGGGCGCGCCTCCCCCGCCCGCTCCGACCGAGAACGACGGCACCGAACCGAAGCCGTCGGTGCGGCCCGTCGACACCGACGTCACGAACACGGAGCACGCGCCCCCGCCATCCCCGCAGCATGAGCACGACACCACCGCAGACCCCGTCGAGACGGTGGACGCCACGGGCACGGAGCAACCTGCGCCGCCCCAGCAGGAGAACACCGGCACCACCGCGGACACGACGAACCCCGAAGACACGGAGCAACCTCCCCCGTCCCCGCAGGAGAACACCGACACCACGAACACCGAGGACACGGAACAGCCTCCTCCGCCCCAGCAGGAGAACACCGGCACCACCGCGGACACGACGAACCCCGAGGACGCGGAACGCACGCCCCCTCCCCCGCCTCCGGAGGAGGACCCCCGCACCACCACCGACGGCACGGAGACGGAGCGCCCGCAGACCGACACCGGCGACACTCGGCGACGCGAGGAGCCGCCGCCCCGGGACTACCCGGGTTCCGTGCGGCCGGAGCGGACCGGCACCTCCTACGACCTCGGCTACCTGCTGACGTCCAACCTGGTCAACTCCAGCATGATCCACGCCGAGCACCTGCGTTCGTTCGTGGACGACACCCTCGCCAACGACGCCGGACACGTCGACGCCACGGTGCGCGACACGGTCAGGGAACAGATCGACGCCCAGGCGCGCGAGCAGACGGGCGTGTTCTTCCAGCCGGAGGGTTTCTCCACGACGGTCAACGGAGCGGACGGCTCCAGGTGGCAGGCGAGACTGCGGCTGAACCCCTCCCGTGAGGGTTTCCACCACGCGCCCACCCAGCCGAAGGAGGGCTCGGGCCCCACGGACCTGAAGCTGGTGGACGAGGCCGGGGAGGCCAACCCGGCCGAGGGCAGCGGCAGCCACGGCGGCACCAAGTTCATCGGCATGGGGTTCCAGGTCTCCCCCCTGCTCCTCGGAACGGTGGGCGGCGCCGACATCGGCCCCCGCTTCACGTTCAGCTTCTCGGGGGGAACGCGCCAGCGCCAGTCCGTGGACACGGCGGTCAGCCTCCACGACGGCTACAGCAGCTACGAGATCAAGGGCAAGCCCGAGATCTACGCCTCCGACCTGACCATGTCCTTCGAGCTGACGCCCGTCCACGTCCCCCAGACGCGGGCGCCGGGCAGCGGCACCGCCCAGGCGAACCGCAACGTCCCGGTCGACGGCACCGCCCCCAACACCACCACCGACAACAACAACGTTCCCGCTGACAACACCGCTCCCAACGACAACGCTCCGAACGGCGACGCACCGGCGAACGGCACCACCCCGCCGGACCGGGCCGTGAACGCCCGGGCCGAGTCCGCCAACGGGGTGGTCCTGGTCCTTCCGGGCGCGGTCGCGGCCAACACCGGCCCGGAGACGATCCGCCTGCGCGACCCCTTCGCGACCCAGGACCACCAGCGCGGCCGGAACGACGACGACAGGCCCGTGGGACCGCACGCGGACAAGGGCCACCCCGTGTCGGTCGGCGACATCCGGTTGAGCGACGGGTCCTCCGACAGATCCTTCCCCGACTGGATCGCCGACCACCTGTGGTCCCCGGAGCAGGACCGCGGGTGGTGGAAGTCCGCGGTCGACAAGGTGACGCCCGGGTTCGTCGACAGGCGCAGGCAGCAGAAGCTGGAAGCCTTCCACGACCAGGTCGGGGGGACCTTCTCCAAGAAGTCCATCCGCAACAACCTGCCCGAGATGACCTCGGGGCCCGCGGTCTTCACGGTCACCGACCCCTCGGGCAGGCCCCGGCTGGTGAGCATCCAGTCCGTGCCCACCGCCTACGACGTCAAGCCCCACACCATCCAGCCCGCGAAGTACATCAAGGGCAACAAGGCCGAACGCGAGAGCGGGAGCTCCGTCCGGCACAGCGACTTCCTCGGCGGCACCCTGGGCGCGGGAGTCAGCGTCGACGCGGGGGCCGTGGGCGGCACCCACAGGGCCCGTGTGGACGCGATAGCCGTGGAGGGGGGTCTGCGGGGCCGGTCGACCGCGGAGAGTTCGCAGCTGTCGTCGGGGGCGGTCAACCGCATGAACTACGGCAAGACCGAGTCGTCCGCCTACGACGTGCAGCGCAACTACTACGTGCACTTCGATGGCGAAACCGAGGTGTACCGCTTCCAGGGCGACACCGTCGAGATCCTCACCGTCCAGGAGGCCCGCATCCTGAACGGGGACGAGCCCTCGGACAAGGTGCCCGCGCCTCCGGCTCCCGTCCGGACCGAGGGGAGCGGTACGGCGCCCGAGGCGGTGAACCCTCCCGGGACCGTTCCCGACACCACGGGGAACCAGCAAACCGGAACCGACGGAAACCGGCAGACCGACACCACCGGGGACCAGCAGGCCGGGACCGACGGAAACCGGCAGCCCGGCACCACCGGGGACCAGCAGACCGGAACCGACGGGAACCGGGAGACCGGGACCGACAGGAGCCGGAACGCACCGGACGGCGACGACCGGAACGCGGACACCGGGACCGAGGAGCGCGGTCGGCAGCGGGAGAACGCCCCGGAACAGGAACGGCCGCCCGGGCAGCAGCCCACCGAGGAACGCCCCGACGGGGAGGGACGGCCCGAGGCCCTGCGGCCTCCCCGCCCGAACCTGGCCGAGGAGAACCCGGTCACCTTCCACGGGGCCGTGCCCCGCGACTTCACCTGGCCCGACGGCAGCCAGTACCGCGACGTCGGCGGGCAGCAGCGCAGCATCTACCAGCACATCGCCCACCAGGTGCTGACCGGGCTGGCCGACAAGCTGCCCGGCATCGTCCTGCCCGACATGGCCCGCGACCCGAAGAACTTCGCCAGGCGCCCCGGCCACGAGAACAGCGGCCCGTTCACCGGTTCCACGCGCGAGCACCGCCCCTTCCGGCGCGACCACGAGGTCGCGGTCTTCAACACGCACAGGATCATCGACGCGATCGCCGCGTCCGAGTTCAAGAGCGGCACGGACGGCCTGACACTGCACGGCCAGCCCGTCCACCTGATCGACACCGGGAGGTTCGACCCCAGCGCGCTCTTCAAGTCCGGCCAGAGAGTGATGCGCTCGCCGTTCGTCGCGGTACGCGTCAGCGCGGACTTCTCCTCGCTCAGGCACACGGGAGAGACCACGAGGGGCACCGGAGGCGAGTACGCGGGCTCGTCCGAGATCAGCACCGCGGACGGCTCGCAGAAGCGCAAGACGGTCCGGTTCTCCTCCGGCGGCTACATCCGCCGGATCGACGCCGTCGACGCGGCCGGCAACCCGAGCGACGGCGGCGTGTTCTCGGTCTCCCTCCAGCTGAGCGACACCAAGGGGAAGAGCCGGGGCCTGGGAATGAGGTCCCAGAGCGAGAGGACCGTCCAGTACGCGGAGGACTCCAGCGTTTGGAACTCCGGGGTCCGGTTCAAGGCGAGGCTCTACCAGGACGACGACCTCGGCATGGTCCTGGGCGGTGACACACCGCTGGCCGAGCGCGGACAGGACCTGCTCAGCCGCCCGATCGAGGCGATGGCCACGATGGACACGGCCAAGGCGGTTCCGGGCGGGGAACGCGGGGGCCGGGACGAGACCGCCCCCGCCCCGAGGGTCACCCGGATCCGGCCGATACCGGTCGACCAGGCCCAGGAGATGATCGACGGCCCCACGAGGCCGACGCCGGACAGGGTCCGCAAGACGCGCGACCTGACCGGCGGTGTCAAGAGGCTGTTCGGCGGGGAGCGGAGCCAGCGTCCCCCGGCCGAAGAGAGTACGGCCCCGGCACCGGGCTCAGGGACCGCGCGGACCACCGGCCAGCAGAACACCGACGCGCAGCAGGACACCGGCTCCCAGAACGGTGACGGCCAGCGGACGCCCGCCCCTAACACCAACACCAACACCAACACCAACACCAACACCAACACCAACACCAACACCAACACCAACCAGCCGAACACCGAAACCGCGCAGGACACCACCGGGCAACAGAACACCGACACCGCTGCGGACACCACCGGGCAGCAGGACACCGGAGCCCAGAACGACGGCGTCCGGACACCGACGGCGACGGAGACCACCGGCGACACCACCGGACAGCAGAACACCGACACCACCCCGGCACCGGACACCGAGACCGCGCAGACCACCACCGGGCAGCGGAACCCCGCGGAGAACGCCCCCGACACCCGCCCGATCGAACAGCGCCGGGCCGAGAAGCTCCGCGACACCCCCACCACCGTCGAGAACGTCAACACCCGGTTCACCACGGGTGACGGCAACCGGGTGAGCAGCCTGCTCGAAGCCACCTACGAGAGCTTCTCCTCCATCGCGCCCTGGGAGAGGGACACGGGCGGCCAGCGCCCCTCCAGAGGGCTCGGCTTCGAGCGCAAGCTGCGGCACTTCCTGAGGCGGGGCGAGGGAAGCCGACGGTTCTACGAGAACGCGCTCTCCCCGGAGAACCTCGCGGACAACCCGGCGGCGCGCTCCTCCGGCGGCGCGCGCACCCGCACGGAGACGAGCGGGGGCCCGCTCTCCCCGATGCACCTCCGCACGACGTCGTCCACCCGGTTCGACATCGACTCGGTCGACCGCTTCGAGCAGTCCGACGGCGCGGTCGTCTTCAAGAGCAAGAACACCCTGGAGACGTTCTCCAGGGACGGGAGGCGGACCGACCTGACCTTCCTGGCCACGGGCGGAGGCCGGGTCAACCCCAACCCGATCCAACCCGCCGAGCAGCCCGCGGGCGGGACCGCTCCCGCGCCCAACTCCGCGAGCGCCCCCCTGATCCAGCTCGGCCCCTCCGCGGGCAAGAGCCTGTTCGACCGCTACACCATCACCAAGCCCACGTCGAGGTTCAACGAGTCGGTCGAGTTCCACCCCAAGATCCCGATGTCGTACTCCTACTCCGCCTCGGGGCGCATCACGCAGGCGCTGGAGTTCGTCAAGAGCTGGAGCATCGGGCCGACCTTCCCCCGCTCCGCGCGCTACCGGGGCTGGCAGGCCGACTCCGACAACCTGGAGACCGGGCTGATCCACATCCGCGACGCCCACGCGTCGGGCATGGTCGAGGACAAGGTCGAGGAGGTCGACGGTGAACTGGTCCGCGCCCCCCAGCCCGAGCCGGAGGCGCCCGGGTCGGTGAAACCGCGCCCGGGCTTCGAGGACTCCGGCATGATGCTCGACCCGGTCAACCCCGACGAGGCCATCCAGAGCCTCGTCGACGACCTGGCCTCGCAGGGCTGGCAGCTGACCAAGGGCAGCCGGGAGATCATCCTGAAGGCCCTCGACTCCCACACCGGGCTCAACCCCAACACCGGGGTGCCGGTGACGTTGAAGATCAGCCCCATCGACCACTCGATCGGGAACCTCAACGCCCCGACGACCGCGCCGCTGTCCCTGGACGCCACCGTGAAGCTGCGGCTCGACAGGAGCAACGCGAAGGTCGAGTACCTGGGCGGCAAGACGGAGTACCGCCAGCGTCAGGGGTCGGAGGAAGGGGACCGGCTCCAGCAGGGCAACGAGAGCTCCGCGTTCCAGGGGGCCCACGGCTCACTCCTGACACCGCTGCCCCAGTCGGGGGGCGACCAGCCCGGGGGCACCACCCCGCCGAGCCGCCCCTACCTGATGGGCCTGCAGGGTGACGGCACCACGACGAACGCGCGCGGCGGGGGCGAAGTCGTCCGGGACACGGACAAGCGCTCCACCCAGCTGACCATGGAGACGCCCTACGCGCGGGTGTCGTCGGACACCCAGCTGACGCTGGACCTGCACATCTCGGAGAAGCAGGGCACGGCCAACTCCCTTCTGGGGGAGACCCCGGGCTCGCGCACGCGCGACTTCACCGGCACGGGGAACTCGGGCCGGGCGCAGGAGCTGTACCCGGCCTTCTCCCTCGACCTGCGCAACGAGGCGAGCACGACCGGGGGGAACGACACCCCCCGCACCTCCACCGACGGGAACGAGAACCCCAGCACCACGCCCGAGGGTGGCGACACCACCCGGACGACCACCGACGGAAACAACACCCCCGCACCACACCCGAGGCCGCCGACACCACCCGGACGACCGACCGGGGCGACAACGACAGACAGCCCGGCGGGCAGCGGACCGGGAACCGGACCGCACCGGAGAACCCCTCCAACGACAACCACGCCTCGCTGACCGACATGGCGCGCTCCCTGACACGCGACATGGACCCGCGGACCCGGGACGCCTTCAACGACGCCGTGACCCTGCTCGAATCCGTCGAGAACAAGGGCAAGGACATCCTCGACCTCGGCCGGATCGTCCTGGCGAAGTCGTTGGGCTGGAACCCGCCCGCGAACGCGGTCGCCGACGGGCATTACACCCCGCAGGCCGTCGAGAAGGCGGCCGACTACGCGGCGGACAAGCTCAAGCTGAACTCCCGCAACAACGCCATCGACCACGCGCTCACCGAGCTCGGCATCAAGGCCTCCTTCGCCGAGGCCAGTTCGGAGAAGGGCGCCGAACTGCCCGAGCTGGGTCCGACCACGTGGATGATGCGCGCCATACCCCACCCGGAGACGGCGCTCATCAAGGACTACAACCCGAGCGTGCGCCTGACCGACTCCTCGGAGACGAGCAGGACCTTCTCCCCGTTCCACAACGAGTCGTCCACGACGACCATGGGTTTCGAGGCGCGCCCCTCGGGACGCACCGGGACGGGCCCTCCGACGACGGCCACCCACTACGGTTCGGCCAGCAACACGGGATCGTCCACGTCCGGAGGCGACACCGCGCGGGGGAGCAGGCCGAAGGAGCCTCCCCACTCCGACCGTGTCCGTACCGGACCCGGCTACCTGGTGGAGATGGACACCGACGTGTTCATCGGGGCCAGGACCGAGCTGAGCGGCCCCTGGTACAAGCGCTCGGCGCGCTACGTCGGGGACAAGGCCGCGTCCGCGGGCCGGGCGGTGCGCGGCGCCTTCGGCGGCCGGCGCACCCCCTCGCCCGTCCCGACCCGCCCCGCCCGGTGGCAGCAGGGCCGGACCACCGTCAAGACGACCCGGTGGATCTCCCACGGCGACGCGGTGCGGATGGGTGTCATCACGCCCGACCACGCCACCCGGATCGCCCCCCTGACCGAGCGTTTCGCCCGGATCCAGAAGGCGCTCGGAAACGCGGAGAAGGCCTACCTGGAAGCGCGCTGGCCCCTGGACCAGGCGGCCTCCGACCGCGTCGCCGCACCCGACGACCCGCGGGTCCGGCAGCGTTACGAGGACCTGGAGGGCGCCTACGAGGACCGGCGGCAGGAATTCGAGGGGGCTGTGCGCGACTGGGTGACGGCGCTCCAGGAGCTGCGCGACGGTCTGGGCGACCCCTCGTCCCTGCCCAGGCCGCGCACCGCGACCGCACCGGACCTCGACACCATCCAGGAGGAGCCGCCTCCTCCCCCGGCCCCGCAGCGGAACGCCGATGACCCCGCCGCCGATCCGGAGGCCATCGAGCTGCCCGAACGGAACAACCGCCAGCCCGGGCAGGAGGGACGGCGGCCCGAGCGGGGCGACACCGCACCCAACCTCCTGGACACCCTCGGCTCGGACCTCAGCATCCGGCCTCGGGAGGCCGTGCCGGGGGAAGCGCCTCCCCAGACCCAGCAGCGGAACACCCCGGACCCCGCGACCACCGAGTCGCCCGAGCGCGACGACCGGCCGCAGGAGGACGTGCCGAGGAGAGTACCCGAGCCGAGCCCGGCCGAGGTGCTCGAACGGGCGCGGCAGAGACTGGCGCGGGACATGGTGATGGGCAGGGCCCTCCAAGGCCAGGAGGGCTCCTCCCGGAACGGGACCGCCCCCACCGACAACCGCCCGGAACGCCACTCACGCAACCAGACGAAGGGGCCCCTCAGCCACACGGACCAGCGTTCGGGCCCGTCCTCCGAAACCCACGCCCGGCCCGGGTCCGCGACGGTCCGGAGGCCGAGGACGTGGACGACGCCGACCGGGGAGGACGGGAACGGGCCGTCCCAGCACGATGCGGCCCTATCCGGCGACCAGGCCGGAACCGGTCGCGGCCCCGCCCCGGAGCGCGTCGACGACCCCGCCGACGGGTACACGGCGAACGACGAGGAGAACCTGTACGACGCCACCGACCAGGAGTCCAGCGACGAGGAGGAGGCGCCGCGCGTCCGCTGGCTCGACAGGCACTACCCGGAGGCGGCCTCGCTCAGCGAGGAGGAACGCGCAGAGCTGATGCGGTCGCTCATGGAACGGTCCATGGCGGTGGGCCCGCCCGTCCCCGAAGGGTTCCGGTACGACATGGACCTGGGCGGGCCCGTCGACGCCGCCTGGCTCGAAACCCAGGGAGCACAGGGCTTCCCCTGGGAGTCCGACACCACCGCCCTGCCCGGGCCCTCCACGACCCCGAGTGCACCGCAGCAGCAGGACCGCCCCCTCGACGACCAGGACCAGCGGCCGCAGCCGGCACCGTCCGAGGACGACGCGCTGGCCCGGGCCGCCGAGGACGCGGTGTCCACCTTCGACGGACAGCGCCTCCCCCTCCACACGCGGACCGGGACCGATCACGACACCCTCCCCCAGCCGGACCAGGACACCCTCTCCGAGGCGTCCTCAGTGGACTCGGAAACGCTCAGGGACATGCGGCTCCGACTGGAGCGGCTGATGTCGTCGGACCCGGCCCCCTCCGAGGGCGACCGGCCGGCCCCCGAGGACACCGGTCTGACGGGCGACCACGGCCCACAGCCCTCCCCCGCGCAGACGGAGCCGCAGGGGCTGGAGGACTGGCTCCGTACACGTAGGGACCAGGACGGACAGCAGCCGCTGTCCGCCGAGGCGCCGCAGAGCGTGATACACGTCAGCCAGCTGAACCGTCACCCCGAGGCGGCCTCCACCGACCCCGGAGACGAACGCGCTCCCCAGCCGCCGGAGATCGACCCCGCACCGGAGGAACAGCGCTCCCCCGACCGAACTGGGACGAACCCCGCTTCCGAGGACCGGCCCGCCCTCCGCCGTCCGCAGCCCCGTGTCCTGCGCGTCCCCTCCGCGAACCCGGACCGGAACGAGTGGAACAACCGGCTCCAGGCCATCCAGGACTGGCGGACCAACTGGGAGCACGAGGCGCGGACACCGGAGGAGAGGCAGCGTCTACGAGAGGACTGGAGGGCCAAGTGGTCGCTACCGGCGACGACCCGGCCAAGCGAGAACGGAACCTCCCAGGACGACGCCGGCCCGACGAACGGCCACGGTCCCCAGCGCTCCCCTGGCCAGACCGAGGCGGATCGCGCCCCTGGGAACCGGCCCGTCCCGCAGACGGAGACCGCCCCGGCAGGGGAGGGGCCGCGCTCCTCCACCCCGGCCATGGCGAACCCGGACCCCGACAGCCCGCAGCAGAACCGCACGACCACGCAACCGACCCAACCGCCCCCTGAAGAGGCCTCCAGCACCCGGTCCCAGCCGTCCCCCGAGGAGACCTCCAGTACCCAGCCCCGACCGGCGCCCGAACAGGCCCCCGTCCCCCAGCCCCTCACCCGGAACCGGGACGACGAGGGTTCCTCCACCCTGCCCCAGGAGCGCACGGACACCTCCCGGCAGGAGGGGAGCGTGCCCTCGGCGGAACAGACTCCCCCGGCCGCCGACCCGGCGTCCGACCTGTTCGCGTTCTTCGAGCAGGAGCTGAACGGTCCCGCGAACACCGGAGGCGGCGTCCCCGCGCAGGACACCGCGCACGCACCCTCCGGCGGGGGGACGACGACCCGGCCCGCCCCGGCCGTCAACGACGGCCGGGCCCAGGAGACCTCGGCCCCCGGGACAGCGCCCGAGGCGACCGGGTCCGACCCGTCCCGGAGACAGCACGAGCCCGAGGACGGGGAAACGGCGAAGGAGCCCGAGCACACACAGGACGAGGAGAAGAAGGAGGAGGACACCGAGGAGGAGAACGAAGACGCCCCCACCGACTCCAAGGACCAGCGCAAGGACGAAGGCGGCGACGACGGCGGCCCCGACAAGGGCGGTTCCGGGGGGAACAGCGGGGACCGGACCGGCGGCAACGGAGGCTCCGGCCAGGACCGCTCCGGAGGCGAAGGCGACCAGGGCGGCAGCGGTGGCAGCGGTGGCAGCGGCAGGACCGGTGAGGGTGACCGTTCGGGCGACCGTTCCGGGAACCGGGACGGTTCCGGGGGGAAGGACCTCGGGAAGCAGGGGGAGGACCGCTCCCCGCGTGGAGCCCACCAGGGCGGCACGAACCGCGGCCGCGGCGAGAGCCCGGCCCGCCCCGGCACCGACGCGGACCCTGTTCCGGACCTGGTCCCGGACACGGACTCGGACGGCTACGACAGCGACGACGACCTGTCCCTGTACGACCTCCCCGACACACTGGTACAGCGGCCCCGCGGCTCAACGTTCGACGAACCGCTGGTCCGACCGCCGTCGGACCAGGACGGCTCCCCCTCCGACTCCGTGGACCCGAAGTCCTCGGACAAGGAGAACGGCTCGCCCGACACCCTCGGCTCCAAGCCCTTCCCCGACGACTTCCTGGGGCTGCTCAACCCCAAGGCCGACTTCGACCAGCCGCTGCCCGGTTCGGTGACCGACATCCTGGCCTTCCCCGTGATGGGCGACAACGGTGGGCCGTCGAACCGTCAGCCCGGACAGGACGACAGCGGTCAGGACGACTCGCGGACCGGGGCGGAGGGCAGCGGCCAGGAGAAGTCGGACCAGTGGAAACCCGCCACCGAAGTCTTCGGCATCCAGGGCGAGGAAACCGAAGGGGACCCCGCTTTCCCCAAGTACCTCACCGACGGGAGAATCCTCGGAAGAATTCCCGAAGCCGACAGGACCACCGACCAGGACGGACTCATCACCCACGTCAAGGACAAACCCCTCGACGAACTCGTCCACGAACTCGTCAACATGCGGGCGAGGGAAATATCCTACCTCGTCAAAAACAAGGTGCCCGTCCGCGTCGAATGGCACGACCTCGGCAGGATGGACAAGAGCCTGCCCAAGAAATCGAGGCCGAACCTCGACCCGGAGACCGGGAGGAACACGGACGGCTACCCCCATGAGGAAGACGGGGAGGAGTACTTCGTCAAGATCCCCCTCACCCCCGAGGACCTGGGCCACGAGAACGGAGCCGTCAACTCCGTCGTCGTCGACCGCAGGACCGGACTCGTCGCCGAAGGCCTCAACGGCAGGCCCCGCCACTCCGTCATCGCGCCCGAACTCCTGCACCCCGAGATCAAGAACCGCATCGACGGCATGTTCCTCCGGGGCAAGTACGAGATCCTCCAGAAGGACGGCACCACCCGCAGGATCAGCAACTACCCCCACTACGACAAACCCGCCAGGCATGCCGAGGTCAAGGCTGTCAACCGTCTCCTGAACGCCACGGAAGACGCACAGATCAGCCACTTCCAGCTCGACAACAAGTTCACACTGAAGCCGCCGTGGGTCCCCTACTGCCCCTCCTGCGCGAACTGCGCCCGCATCACCGAGGGAGCAGCCGCCCCGCGCAGCGGGAAGAACACGCACACCACGGACGACATCAGGAACATCACGTACTACACCCCGAGAAGGGCCGACGCGGAAATCGACCCGGACAGAGGCATCGAACATGGATTCCCGACATACGACACCCCCTTCGGCGGGCCACACGACCCCGACGACAGAAAGAGAAAACCGGGCGAGGACGACGGACTTCACCGGGAGGGAGACGACAAGAGACAGCGGTAAGACCTACACGCAGACCTTCGTGCACGGTCTGGAGAACGGCCCCAGAATGTCCTGGCACGGCAACGGACAACTCGCCGGTCTGGAAAACGTCTCCACCGGAGGAATGCCCGTGGGACCCGCCCACTACTGGAACACCGAGGGCCGCCTCGTCTTCGAGTACATCGACGACGCCTACGCGAACCACCGTCTGTCCCGCAGATGGGACTCCTCGGGCCGCCTCATCAGCGAGGAACACCACGAGGCACAGTTCGGCGGAACCGACACCGCGACGGGGGAGAGGGTGTTCATCCCCTGGCAGCCGATCCGACTGGCTCCAGGCATGCGAGCCCCCGAACACGGGGACTCCCTGCCCGCGGTCAGCGCCGCGGACCTCACCACCGCCGACGTCGAGGGCCGGGGCCGACGGGTCCTACACGACGGCAAACCCTTCACCGGGGAGGCCGTCACCCTCGACCGCCGGAACCGGATCGAGATGCACACCTTCATCGAGGGCATCGAGGACGGCCCCACCCTGACCTGGGCCCCCAGCGGAAAACTCATCATCCAGGGCATCACCCGCCACCCCCACGGCCCCGTCGGCCCCTGGCACCAATGGGACGAACAAGGCCGCCTCCTCCGTGAAGTCGTCCACGACGCCCTGGGCAACCGCGTCATCGTCCGCCAACTCGACCAGGCCGGAAACATCGCCCACGAGGAGCACAGACCCCCCACACACCTGGCCCGCGACTCCCGAACCGGCCAGGAACACCCCGCCCCCTGGCTCTGAGGAGCGGTCGCGCTCCCGCACCGGGGTCGCGAAGCCGTCGCCCCCGCCTCCGTGGAGCCCGTTCCGGGGGGAAACGACGCGGGCCGGTCACCAGGCGCTCATGGAACGTACACGGGAAACCGAGTACGCTACCGCAGTCGGCCCTCCCGTCCGGGGCCCCGCCCGCACGGACCGCGGCCCCCGCGGCGGCCGCAGCCCCGCCCCGCGCGCGGAAGGACCCCCTCGCGGCGGCGGAGAGGCCCCGCGTCGGCGCACGCCTCCCGGTCCGGCGTTCCGCGGAGGGTCGGCGTAGGGTCGGGCCCCCGTCCCGCTCCCCCGCGCGGCCTCCGACGGGACGGCGCCCCGCGCCCCGTCGGGCCGCCCCACCGGGCGCGAAGCGCCCCCAGGACACCCCCAGAGAGTCTGGAGCACACGTCAGGTGACCGCACACACCGATCCGGGGACCACCCGGTCCCGGCGCCGCCGCACCGCCGCCGCGGCGCTGGCCCTCGGGCTCCTCGCCCCCCTCCCGGCTGCTCCGGCGGCGGCCGAGGCGCCCCAGGACCCCGTCTCGCTCGCGCAGGTCCACCCCTTCAAGGCCGACAACCAGCCGTGCGCGGCCACCGGCGGGGACGTCGTGGAGCAGCGGCCCTGGACGCACCACTTCCTGGGCCTGTCGCGGGCCCACGACCTGAGCACCGGCGAGGGGGTGGGCGTGGCGCTGCTGGCCCCGGAGGTGGACGGCGGCGTCCCCGCGCTGGCCGACGCCGTGGAGGGCGGGCAGTCCGCCGACTGCCTGGGGTTCGGCACGTCGCTGGCCGGAGTGGTCGCCGCCCGGTCCGTGGAGGACAGCGGCCTGGTCGGGGTGGCTCCGGACTCGTCGGTGACGGCCGTGGCCACCGGCAGTCCGCAGACCGGTCTGGCCTCGGCGCAGGAGATCGCCGCCGGGATCGGGAGCGCGGTGGACTCGGGGGCCCGCGTGGTCCTGGTGGGCACCGGCACGTGGGAGGCGTCTTCGGCCCTGGAGTCGGCGGTGGCCGCCGCCGAGGAGGCCGGAGCCGTGGTCGTGGCCCCCGCGACGGTCCCCACCTCCCGGGGGCCGCTGCCGGGCCAGCCCGCCCAGCACGCGTCCGTGCTGAGCGTGGCCGCGCACGACGTGGAGGGCCTCCCCGTGGCCCAGCGACCGCTGGTCCTGCCCAGCGGGGACCTGGCCCGCGTGGACCTGACCGCGCCGGGCGACCGGGTGGTGGGGACCGGGCCGGGCGGCGGCCACGTGGCCACGGCGGGCGACGGCGTGGCCGCGGCCTTCGTGGCGGGGGCCGCGGCCCTGCTGATGGCGCGGGAGCCGGACCTGAGCGCCGCGCAGGTGCGCGAGCGGCTGACCACCACGGCCTACGCCTCGCCGCGGGGGGACGCGGACCCGCTGTCGGGACACGGCAGGGTGGACCCGCTGGCGGCGATGGCCATCGCCCCGGGCGGCGCCCCCGCCGGTGTGGTGGGCGAGGGGTTCGTCCCCGACCCCTCCCCCGAGGGCTCGGTGGACGCGCCGTCCACGGCGGTCGTGGTGTCCGTCGGGCTCCTGCTCATCGTGCTGTGCGTCCTGGGCGGAGCGGTGATCAAGCTCGGGCGCGCGCGCGGGTGGCGTCCCGCCGCCGCGGGCGAGCCGGTGCCGATGCGCTCCGACGAACCGGTGCGCTGACACCGAGACACGGGAGGGGGCGTCCGGCGTACCGGACGCCCCCGAACACGTTCCGGGGCCGGGCTCCCCTCCTGAAGAGGCGGGGAGCCCGGACACCCCGCGCGGGGCCCGCCCGCGCCACGCGGGCGGGCCCGGCGTGTCACTCCTCGGCGCCCTCGGCGATGGCCAGCTGCACCTCGACCGGGTCGCGGCGCGCGATCCACAGGGCGCGCCCCGCGGGCATCGTCCGCGCCCGGATGCTGCCGAACATCATGCCCTCCGAGGGCGGGGCGGACAGCAGGATGCTGGGCGTGTTGGAGTCGATGAGCGTCCGGATGACGGGATCGCTGGAGGCCCGGCTGAAACCGCCCGCGGCGTGCACGAGCACCACGTGCAGGCCGATCTCCGCGCCCTGGCCGAGCATCGGCAGGAGGGGGGCCAGAGGGCTGGGCCCGCTTCCGGAGACCATCTCGAAGTCGTCGATGAGGATGAACAGTTCGGGGCCCGTCCACCAGTCGCGCTTGCGGATGCGGTCGGGGGTGATGTCGGGCCCGGGCAGGCGCGCCTTCATCGCCTGCGCGGCGGCGGCCATCATCTCCTTGACGTTCTCGCCCGACACCGCGTAGCCCAGCTGCATCTCCTTGGGCACCGCGTCGTAGAGCTGGCGGCGCTGGTCGGCCAGCACGACCCGGGCGGTGGTGGGCCCGTAGTGGCTGCGGATCGCGTTGGTGATGTGGCGCAGCAGCGTGGTCTTGCCCGTCTCGGTGTCGCCGACCACGAGCATGTGCGGGGTGACGCCGAAGTCGTGCCAGAACGGCTGCATCCGGCGGCTCTCCAGGCCCATGGGCACCTTGAGGCCGCCCGCCTTGGTGAGTTCGGACCCGGGCAGTTCACGGGCGTGCAGGATCGCGGGCAGGGTGCGCACCGCCGGGGCGGAGGGCCCGTCCCAGGCCGCGCGGACGCGGTCGACCAGCTCGGTCATGCCCTCGGACAGCGTGACCGAGTCGGGGTCGCCGTCGGCGCGGGGCAGACCGGTGAGGAAGTGGTGCTTGGTGTCGGTGATGCCGCGCCCGGGCACGCGGGGCACGGTCTGCGCGGCGCGCATGTGGACCATGGAGTCCACGGGGTCGCCCATCCGCAGTTCGAAGCGGGTGCCCATGAGGTCGCGGACGCCGGTGTGGAAGTCGGCCCAGCGCGGGGAGGCGACCACGACGTGCACGCCGTAGTTGAGGCCGCGCTGCACGATCTGGACGATGGAGCCCACCAGATCCGCGTAGTCCTGGCGGATGGTGCCCCAGCCGTCGATGACGAGGAAGACGTCGCCGTGGGGCTGGTCGGCGAACTCCCCGGCGGCGCGGCGCCTGCGGTAGGTGCCCATGGAGTCGATGCCGTTCTCGGCGAAGAAGACCTCACGCTTGGTGAGGATCTCGTTCATCTCCATGATGGTGCGGACGATGCGCCGCTCGTCGGTGCGCGTGACGACGCTGCCCATGTGCGGCAGGTCCTTGAGCGAGGTCAGCACGCCGCCGCCGCAGTCGATCCCGTAGAACTGGGCCTGGGCGGGGGTGTTGCACACCGCGAGGGTGAGGATGAGCGAGGCCAGCATGGTGCTCTTGCCGCTCTGGGGGCCGCCCGCGATGCCGACGTGTCCCCCGGCTCCGGTCAGGTCGGCGACCAGGGGCAGGCGCTTGTGCTCGAAGGGGCGGTCGATGATCCCCAGCGGCACGCGCAGGGTCGTCTCCTTCCTCCAGGCCAGGCCGCCCTCGGGCAGGCGGGTGCCGACCATGGCGAGCAGCTCGTCCACCAGCAGCGGCACCTCCAGCGGGGGCAGCCACACCTCGCGGGCCGCGGGGCCGAGGTCGTCCATCCGCGCCAGCGCGGTCGCCAGGAGCGACTCGCTGGTCTCCTCCTCCTGGACCTCGGGCTCCTCGGGTTCGGGGACGGCCGCGGCCACGGCAGTGTCCGCGAAGAGCACCACCTCGCCGCCGACCGTGCTCCTGCGGGTGGCGCGGCGCTTGACGCGGTAGGGACCGGAGACGTAGGCGGCCTTGAACCGGGTGAGGGTCTCGGTGTCGGTCTTGAGGTAGCCGTTGCCGGGGGCGGAGGGGAGCTGGTGGGCGTCGGGCACGCCGAGCACACCGCGGCTCTCGATGGCGGAGAAGGTGCGCAGCGCGATCCGGTAGGACAGGTGGCCCTCCAGCTGGTGCATGCGGCCCTCGTCCAGGCGCTGGGAGGCCAGCAGCAGGTGGACGCCGAGGCTGCGGCCCAGGCGCCCGATCATGACGAACAGGTCCATGAAGTCGCGGTGGGCGGCCAACAGCTCGCTGAACTCGTCGACGACCACGAACAGCGTGGGCATCGGCTCCATGTCGGGGTTGGTCTCGCGGGCCCTCTCGTACTCCAGCGCGGAGCTGAAGTTGCCCGCCGCCCGGAGCTGCTCCTGGCGGCGGACCAGCTCGCCGTGCAGGGCGTCCTGCATGCGCTCGACCAGGATGGCCTCGTCGGCGAGGTTGGTGATGAGCGCGGAGGTGTGCTGGAGCTTGTCGAGGCCGATGAAGGTCGCGCCGCCCTTGAAGTCGACGAGCACGAAGTTGAGGGTCTCCGGCGAGTGGGTCAGGGCCAGTCCGAGCACCAGGGTGCGCAGCAGCTCGCTCTTGCCCGAACCGGTGGCGCCGATGAGCATGCCGTGCGGGCCCATGCCGCCCAGCGCGGACTCCTTGAGGTCCAGCTCCAGCGGCGCGCCGTCGGAGTTCATGCCGATGGGCACGCGCAGCCGGTCCTTCTCGTGCAGCTCGCTCCACATGCGCTCGCTGTCGTGCCGGTGCAGGTCGGGGATGCCCAGGAGCGTGGTCAGCTCGAAGTCGGTGGTGAGCGGCTCGGTGACCTCGACGACCATGCCGATCCGGTAGGGCGAGAGCAGGCGGCCCAGGGAGGTGGCGCGGGTCAGGCTCAGGGTGTCGGGCCGGCCCAGCACCTCCTCGGTGTCGCGGCCGCTGTTGTCGCGGGAGAGCATCACCAGGCGCTCGGTCTCCACCCGCAGGGCCAGGGTGTAGGGGTCGTCCTCGGGCGGCATCGGGTCGGCGACGTCGATGACGACGGCGTTGCGGTAGCCGCCGCCCAGTATGCGCGACCCCGGGGGGATGCGCCCGCCGTCCACGACGACGACGGTGAAGGGCTCCTCGCGGCTGGGGGCGGCGGTGGGGTCGAAGCGGGGGCGGTCGGCCAGGTCCGGGAGGAGCTGTTCGAGCTCCATCGCGTCCGTGCACAGCAGCCGGGCCTGGCCCGCGCCGTCGCGGGCGGTGGGGTGCTGGCTGTGGGGCAGCCACTTGGTCCACGACCACAGGGGCAGGGACTCCTGGGAGCAGCACACGGCCACGCGCAGCTCGTCGTGGGCGTGGAAGACGGTGAGCTGGCCCAGGAGAGCGCGGACCAGGCCCCGGCTGGTGTCCAGGTCGCCGCGCATGGTGATGCGGGAGTAGCCGCGCAGGTAGATCTGGACCGGCTGGTCCTCGACGGTGCCGTAGGCGCGGATGAAGCGGCGCAGGGCGTGGGCGCTGAGGGGTTCGAGGTCCTCCACCGGTTTGGAGGAGACCGGGGAGATGGTCATGGACAGCGCCTGTTCGCCCACGGCCATGCGCGCCTCGGCGAAGTCGTCGTCGGTCCCCCTGCGCTCCCACAGCCGGGAAGTGCGCACGATCGACCACAGGGCGTCGGGGTGGGGCGCCCGCCAGAGCATCGCGTCGCGCTGCTCGGTGACCACGCTCCGCAGGCGGGTGCGCATCTGCTTGAGGTAGCGCAGGTAGTCCCGACGGTCGTCGTTGAGCTGGCGTCGGCGCTCCAGCATGCTGCGCAGGTACTGGCCGCCGATCATGACCACCGCACCCACGAGCATCATGCCGCCCGCCAAATAGGGCATGATGCTGCTGCCGTCACCCATCCTTCCGGGGCGGACGAGCATCAGCAGCATCGCCATCGACGTCAGGGCCATCGGCAGGTAGGTGAACACCGACGAAACGTTGGCCTGCGGTTCGGGCAGCTCCGGGGGCTCCTGGAGGCTGACCTCGCCCGAGGGCAGGTCCGGCCCGGGGCGCCGCGGGGGGCGCCGGACGAGGATCGTACTCACGGTGCGGGGTCCTCCCTTGCAGGGAACAACGGGGAGCGGTCCGGCAAGCCGGGACCGGAACGGGGCCGTAACCGGCGTCCGGAACCGAAGACTGACAGCAGAACACTACTGTTGCCAACTAAAGTGACAGACACCAAAATTTAAAACAACACACCTCCAAAATGGGTCGCCGGAGTGTTACCGTCACTTCCACCCCTGTCACGACCCCGCCTCATGATGGGCCCCCACCGGATGAACGATGTCGCCTCCCCGGACCTGTGCCGACTGCTGATCCGCGCCCCCGGGCGCTCCTTCGAGATCGCAGCGCCCACCGAGGTCCCCCTCTCCGAGATCCTGCCCACCCTGGTGCTCTACGCCGAGGGTGACAACGGCGAGGACCTGGACGAGAGCGGGCTGGAGCACGACGGCTGGGTCCTCCAGCAACTGGGCGACGAGCCCCTGGAGGAGGACGAGACCCTCCGCTCCCTCGGACTCTGCCACGGAGAGACCCTCTACCTGCGCCCCCGCCGCGACCAGCTGCCGCCGGTGCACTTCGACGACCTCACCGACGGCGTCGCCACCGGCATGGGCGAGCGCGCCGACCGGTGGCGCCCCGAGGCCACCCGCGTCCTGCTCCAGGCGCTGGGGCTGGTCGTGCTCTTCACCGGTCTGGCGGTCCTGGTCAGCGGCGGCCCCGGCCTGCTGACCGCGGTGTCCGCCGCCTGCTCCTCCCTCCTCATGCTGCTGTCGGCCTGGGCGGCCTCGCGCGCCATGGGCGACCTGGCCGCCGCCACCGGCCTGGCCGCGGCGGCCACCCTGTACATGGCGGTGGCCGGAGCCTCCGTGCCCTCGGGCGACCCCGGCACCGCGCTGACCGGAGCGAGGGTCCTGACCGGCGCGGTGACCGCCGCCGGGGCCAGCGTGCTCGGCCTGGCGGCCGTGGCGGGCTCGGTGCCCTTCTTCGCGGGCCTGTTCACCGCCGAGGTGCTGTGCGCGCTGGGCGCGCTGTCCCTGATGTTCATCCCCGGCGCCACGGTCCCGGCCGTGGCGGCGCTGACGGCGCTCATCGCGTTGCTGCTGGGCACGTTCGCCCCCCAGCTGGCCTTCCGCCTCTCCGGCCTCAAACTGCCGCCCCTGCCCTCCAACCCCGACCAGCTCCAGGAGGGCATCGACCCCTACCCCGCGCGCGGGGTCCTGGACCGCACCGCGCTGGCCGACCGGTTCCAGACCGCCCTGTACGCCTCCACCGGCGCCGTCCTGACGGTCTGCCTGGTCGTGCTCGCCGCCTCCCCCGGGTGGGTGCCGATCACGCTGTGCGTCATCGTGTCGCTGGTGCTGCTGCTCCAGTCGCGCGGCCTGGCCAGCGCATGGCAGCGGTCCTTCGTGGTCGCGCCGCCCTGGATCGGGCTGACCGCGCTGGTCCTGGTCCTGGTGTGGACGGCCGACCCCCTGCCCCGCACCCTCGCCATGGTGGGCCTGTTCGCCGCCTCCGCGATCCTGGCGGTGGTGTCGTGGAACCTGCCGGGCACGCGGCCGCTGCCCCACTGGGGCCGGGCCGCCGAGATCATCCAGTCGCTGCTGACGGTGGCCATCGTGCCCCTGGTCCTGGCGATCTTCGGCGTGTTCTCGCTCCTGCGCGGAATCGGCGGCTGACATGCAGTCACGTCGCGACAGGGTGATGGCCCACAACTTCACGGTGGGCCGCCTGGGCACGGCCATGCTGGAGGGCGACCCCGACGCGGTCGACGCCCCCATGCGCCGCACCCGCACCGGCACCTACATCGGCGTCGCCATCGGCGCGGTGCTGTGCGTCGGCTTCCTCGTGTTCGGCCTGATCTTCCCCGGGGGCGCCACCAGCTGGCGCCAGGAGGGGCGGCTGATCGTGGACCGCGGCACCGGGGCCTCCTACCTGTACTCGGCCGGGACGCTGCGCCCCGTGGCCAACGGCGCCTCCGCCCGGCTGGTCCAGGGCGCCGACGCCGCCGTGAGCCTGGTCTCGGCCGACTCGCTGGAGGGCGTACCCGTGGGCGGCCCCGTCGGCATCGCCGGCGCGCCCGACGCACTGCCGACCACCGAGGGGCTGGAGGAGTCGGTCTGGCGGGTGTGCGCCCTGCCGCCCGAGGGCGAGGAGGACGAGCGGGGCCGCACCGCCCTCGTGGTCGGCACGGCCCCCGTCCCGAACCCGCCCTCCGCCGAACAGGCGGTCCTGGTCTCCGGCCCGGACGGCGCACCGCACCTGCTGTGGAACGGCACCCGCCTGCGCCTGGACGAGGAGGGCGGCGCCGTCCAGGCCCTCGGCTACGGCACGAGCGACGCCCCGCCCGTCACCTCCGCCTTCCTCAACACCGTGCCCACCGGCCCCGACCTGACCGCGCCCGAGGTTCCGGGCGCCGGCGAGGACGCGGGCGAGATGGCGGGCGAGCCCCGGCGCGTGGGGCAGGTGTTCGCGGTGTCCACCCCCGGTCAGGAGGACCAGCACTACCTGCTCACCCGGGACGGCCTGGTGCCGCTCTCCGTGACGCACGCGCTGCTGCTGCTGGCCGACCCGGACGTCTCGGGCGCCGCCTACCCCGACGCCCCCGCCGAGGCGCTGCCGCTGCCGGCGGGCGAGGCGCACAGCCGACTCTCCGACGGCCAGGGGCCGCGCGAGGAGCGCCACCCCGCCGCCCCGCCGGAACTGGTGGGTGCCGGCGCGGGCGTGCCGTGCCTGCGGCTGGCCCCCGACGGCTCGCTGTCGGTGAGCATGGACGACCCCGCCGGGGTGGAGGCCTGGCCGGTCCAGGAGCGGCCCGGCATCGCCCCCGGGTGCCCGACCCCCGACCTGGTCGGCATCGCCTCCGGCCGGGGCTCGCTCGCCGCCGCCCAGCCCGTGGGCGGTGGAGGCACCGCCACCACCCACTACCTCGTCACCGACAGCGTGGCGAAGTACCCGGTGCTCGACGAGACCGCTCTGACCTCCCTCGGCTACCAGACGGCCCAGGCCGTCCCGGTCCCGACCTCCCTGCTGCGGCTGCTGCCCTCCGGGCCGGTGCTCGACCCGGAGGCTGCCGCCCTCCCGCTGGCGCCCTCGTCGATGCTCGAGGACGCCGGATGCCCCTGATGGAACCAACAGAGGAGATCCCATGTCGCAGATGACACAGACTACGGACGATGGCGAACGGCTTGCGCAGGAGGCGATGACCGAGGCCCATGCCAAGTGCAACGAGGTCTACACCAGCGTGGACGCCACGCGTGACAAGCTGCGCGCCTCCTGGCAGGGAGCGGCCTCCAACAGCTACAGCGAGGCGGTCGTCGCCTGGCTGGAGGAGCTGCGGCTCATCACCAACGACATGAACCGGATGATCGGCACCTTCGGCGGCACCGTCCAGGCCATGCACAGCACGGAGGACGCCAACATCATCGCCGGTTCGCGGTGGATCAACGAGCTCAACCCGAACCAGGCCGGCTGAGTCCGGGCCGCCACCTCCACCCGCACCCGTCCCTTTCCGGAAGGCGAGACCATGAGCATCAACGGTTTCAGCGTCACCTACGCCTACGTCAACGAGGCCACCGACGAACTGCGCGCCCAGACCAAGAACGTCGAGAACCAGCTCGAGCAGCTCAACACGACGATGCAGTCCCTGCAGAGCCAGCTCGAGGGTGCCATGTTCACGGAGTACCAGAACAAGTACCGGTCCTGGCAGAGCAACGTGGCCGACATGAACACCCTGCTCCTCAAGGCCGAGATGGCCCTGAAGCAGATCAGCCACGAGTACTCCTCCACCGACAGTCGCGAGGCCATGAACTGGCAGGCGCTGCTGTAGTCCGCTCCCCCTCCCCCCCGGGGCGGGCGTCCCACCACTCCCCTCGCGGCCGCCCGCCCCGCTTCGCCTCACCCCATCCCCCGCCACCCCGACACAACCCAGACGAACTGCCGCCCTACGGGCGGTGAGGAGGTCCTGACGTGGAGTCCCCCCTCTTCGACTTCCGTGCTGCCCTCTCCGGGGAGGAGCCGGATCCGACCGAGACCGAGGAGGCCACCACCCTCCAGGAGCAGACCACCAACACGAACCGGTCGGAGTCCGCCCCGATCAGCGTGGACCTGACCAGCGGCCTGCTCATGCTCCGGCACGCCGGCTCCTCGGTCGAGGTGGACACCGCCACCCGGGAGGCGGTGCTCGACCCGGGCGACTCCGAGGTGAGCGTCGGCGACGACGGCGTGATGCTGTTCGGCACGCAGCAGACCGGGGACACCGGCTCCCCGCACGTACTCGCCGACCAGGGGGTCGCGCGGGTCGTCACGGTGTCCGCGCCCGAGTCCGGGGACGTCTCCGGACTGGAGCCCCACACGGAGAGCCGGTTCGAACCCGCGCACCCGGGAACACCGGCGCTCCCGGTCGAACCGGCGGCCAGGTCCGTCGGGGTGCCCGCCAACGCGGAGCCGGTCCCCGAGGGCGAGACCACGGAGCCCGTACCGCTGGAGCCCATGCTCGTCGCGGAGCCGCTCCAGCGCATGGAACCGATGCAGCCGCTGGAACCGGTGATCCCCGCCGAGCCGGCGATCCTCGCCGAGCCCGCCCAGCGGGTGGAGGCGGCGGAGCCCCTGGTGGGCAGGGAGGCCGAGCAGGGTGAGCTGCTGGAGCCGCTGACCCCCGTGGACACCGAGAACACGAAGGTGGTCTCCGGCGTGGAGCCCATCTCCGCCGACGCAGACGACCCCGCTCTCGGCGAGACCGGCTCCGAGATCCCCGGGGCTCCGGTCGTGACCCTGGACCCCGAGACGGGGGTCACCACCGTCGAGGCGGGCGAGCTGAAGTTCGTCCTGGACTCGGACGAGGGCACGATCAGCATCGAGCCCGGAGACAGGAACGTTCCCCTCGACCCCGAGGCGGCACCGGTCACCGTCGAGGCCGGACACCTGGGCCTGACCATCGACCCGGCCAAGGGGACCGTCGGGATCGAGACGGGCGGTTCCGGTGAGGGCGGGGAGAACCTGCCGACCACGATCGAGATCGGCGACCTGAAGCTCACCCTGGACCCCGAGACGGGCGAGGTCTCCCTCGACCCCGGCAGCGGGGACGTGGAGGTCGATCCCGAGACCGGTCTGATCACCGTGTCCGAGGACCTCGACGGCGAGGAGGGCTCCGGCGACGAGGACAGCGACGACCGCCCCGGCGCAGACCAACCCGGCCAAGACGAAGAGAACGACCGCCCCGGCAGCGACGGACCCGGCCAGGACCAAGCCTCCGACCACGACCGCCCCGGCGCAGACCAACCCGGCCAAGACGAGGAGAACGACCGCCCCGGCAGCGACGGACCCGGCCAGGACCAAGCCTCCGACCACGACCGCCCCGGCGCAGACCAACCCGGCCAAGACGAAGAGAACGACCGCCCCGGCAGCGACGGACCCGGCGAGGACGAGGCCTCAGAGGACGACCAGTCCGCAGGCGACGGACCCGGCACACCCGGCCAAGACGACTCCTCCAACCACGACCACACCGGCGGAGACCACACCGGCCAGGACGAAGCCTCCGAAGACGACCACTCCACAGGCAACGGACCCGGCACACCCGGCCAAGACGAAGAGAACGACCGCCCCGGCAGCGACGGACCCGGCCAGGACCAGGCCTCCGACCACGACCGCCCCGGCGCAGACCAACCCGGCCAAGACGAAGAGAACGACCGCCCCGGCGGTGACGGACCCGGCCAGGACCAGGCCTCCGACCACGACCGCCCCGGCGCAGACCAACCCGGCCAAGACGATGAGCAGGACTCCCCCGAACACGTGGAGAGCCACCGCCCCGGCGCGAACGACCCGGGCAGCGGCGGGACTCCGGGAGTGCCCGGGGGCACTCCCCCGCCCACGGTCGCGGCGGGGACCCACCGGGACGACCACATCACCGGCGGAGACGACGACTCAGACACCGCCGGGGACGACAGCGGTCCTGAGCACCTGGATCCGACCGTCTCGTTCGACCCCTCGGTCGTGGACACCTCCGAAACGCCCGACGAGGAGACCGGGGGCGGTGAGGACACTTCCGGGAGCGGCGGTGAAGAGGGACCCGGCAACGAGGAGGACACTGCCGGGGACGAAGAGGACACCGAGGGCGACGACGAAGAGGACGGCGAGGACACCGCCGGGGACGAAGAGGACTCCGAAGGAGACGACGAAGAGGACGGCGAGGACACCGAGGACACCGAGGACACCGAGGACGACGAGGACGACGAGGACGACGAGGACGACGAGGACGACGACGAGGACGACGACGAGGACGACGACGAGGACGACGAGGAGGACGGCGAGGGAGACGAGGACGACGAGGAGGGCGACGGCGAGGACACCGGCACCGGGGACAGCGGAAGCGGCGACGAGGGTGCGGGCTCCGGCACTGGTGACAAGGGCACCAAGATCGACCTCGACCGGATCAGGGATTTCCGCTCGAAGATCGTGGAGCCCCTCCAGAAGGACCTCAACATCCTGGTCACCGAACTCTCCGTGTACGAAGGGGTGGCCGAAAGCGGTTACCAGCGGCTCGGAGACCCCGGCATCCTCGAAGAGGCCGGGCGGCTCACGAGCAAGATCGACAGTTCGATGAGCGGGATCTACGACTTCATCTACGGCCTGAACCAGGAACTGATCGAGATCGACCGCAGGCTCTCGGAGAACCTCATCGTCTTCGCCAACCTGGAGGACGAGCAGAACCTCACCGCCCAGGAAGTCCACAACCTGATCTATTCGAGCCAGAGCGGTTCGGGTGGCTCGGGCGGCTCGGGCGGCTCGGGCGGCTCGGGCGGCTCGGGTGGTTCCGGTAACGGTAACGGTAACGGCCAGGACGAGGACAGCAGCGAAACCTAGTCCACGAACGCGATCCGCAGAGGGAGGGGACCATGCCAGAACCAGAGATCAAGTACGAAGACCTGCCGGACAAGCCGCTGCACGAGCTCATGAACATCTTCGCCGGCACCGACGGCGACTACAAACCGATGGAGAGCATCGACACGGTCACCAAGGACCCCTGGGTCGCGGACGGGCGCTACCACTTCCATGAGACCACCAATCCTTTCACCGGCTTCTCCTGGAACTACGGCGGCCACGAGATGGACCGCTGGTGGAGTTACAGGGAGTACTACACGGCGTACACGACCGGGTACGGCGGCGGCAGCTACCCCTATGAGACCTACGGCATCGACTACGCCGGCTACACCATGCAGAAGCACCTGTGGGGCGAGAAGACCCTCAGCGACGGCAAGGAGGACCTGCACACAGACGACACCCCTCCCCCGCAGGACGGGTTCCGGCAGCAGCTGAGCAACCTGGCGCACCTGGCCGACTACGGGAACAACCAGCTGACGTCCGAGAACTGGGACCTCACCCGGCTGCAGAAGACCATCGACAGCCTGGGCACGCTCTACGACACACTGACTCCCTACATCGACGGTGAGGGAGGCAGTCTGAACAAGCTGTGGCAGGAGATCGACGTCCCCGACGGAGCCATGCAGGGCTCGGCCGCCGCGGCGTACAAGTACCGCCTCCAGGACATGGCGTACCGGATGACCTCCGTGCACATGGAGCTCCCCGAGTTCAAGGCGGAGCTGGAGCGGGTCAAGACGGTCCTGACGTTCGCCACAGCCGTCCTCGCCTACACGGTGGACCAGGCCCTCAACACCAGGGGAGGGCGCGTCCAGGAGGTACTCGACGACTGGTACTTCTACACCTCCGCGGGGACGGAGGAGTTCAACCCGGAGCGGGACCAGTTCCAGGTCACGATCGCCTATCCCGAGGAGACCGGCGGGGACAAACTAACCGGTATCCCCGGCGATCCGCCGACCCAGGACAACATCAACAACGTGCTCTACCAGAGGTTCCGCAACCACTACGAGGGCGTCTACGAGGCCGCCAACCAGGTGCGCGACCTCATGGCGCACACCTACACGCAGGCGCACGCCACCATACCGGTCATCGTGGACCCCGCTCCGCTCCCGCCGCCGACCCCCGAGACCGGTGGCGGCGGCAACGGACCCGGCGGCGAGAACCCCTTCGGAGACTGGGAGATTGACAACCCCTTCGGAGACTGGGAAATCGACAACCCCTTCGGAGACTGGGACAACGAGGGAGGCGGTCCGCCCCCGCCGCCGCCACCGCCCCCGCCGCCACCGCAGCTCCCGTACAACGGCCCCGGAACCGGTGGTCAGGGCCCCGGAAACGAAGAGTTCCTGCCCCCGCCGCCTCCGCCGAACCTCGGGCTCAACGGGCCCGGCACAGGCAACCCCGAGGGCCTGGGCGGTCCGCCACCTCCCACCCCGGACCTGGGCCTCAACGGGCCCGGCTTCGATCAGCTGGGCAACAACAGCCTCGTGCCCCCGCCGCCTCCCAACGACCTGGGCCTCAACGGCCCCGGCTTGGGCCAGGGGGGCAACAACGGTTCCTTCGTGCCCCCGCCGCCTCCCAACGACCTGGGCCTCAACGGCCCCGGCTTGGGCCAGGGGGGCAACAACGGTTCCTTCGTGCCCCCACCGCCCCCCAACGACCTCGGCCTCAACGGCCCCGGCTTCGGCAGCGGCGGAGGCAACGACCCCGGCACGAACGGGCCCTTCATCCCGCCGCCTCCGCCTCCGAACCTCGGCCTCAACGGCCCGGGAAGCGGCCGCGGGGGCTACAACGGCTCCCTGGAACGCGATCCGGCGACGGGGCTCCCGATCAACCCCGAGACCGGCCAACCCTTCCCCGTCGACCCCGAGACCGGACTGCCCTACAACCCCGACACCGGGCTGCCCATCAACTACGACCCCGAGACCGGGCGGGCCCTGCCCATCGACCCCGTCACCGGAGAACCGGTCCCCATCGGGGAGAGGGGCAGCTCCCTGGAGTTCGACCCGGCCACAGGGCTCCCGATCAACCCCGAGACCGGCCAACCCTTCCCCGTCGACCCCGAGACCGGACTGCCCTACAACCCCGACACCGGGCTGCCCATCAACTACGACCCCGAGACCGGGCAGGCCCTGCCCATCGACCCCGTCACCGGGCTGCCCATCAACTACGACCCCCAGACCGGGCAGGCCCTGCCCATCGACCCCGTCACCGGAGAACCGGTCCCCATCGGGGAGAGGGGCAGCTCCCTGGAGTTCGACCCGGCCACAGGGCTCCCGATCAACCCCGAGACCGGCCAACCCTTCCCCGTCGACCCCGAGACCGGACTGCCCTACAACCCCGAGACCGAACTGCCCATCAACTACGACCCCGAGACCGGGCAGGTCCTGCCCATCGACCCCGTCACCGGGCAGCCGGTCGGTATCGACCCGGTCACCGGGCTGCCCACCGACTACGACTACGGGTTGCAGCCGCCCCTGCCGCCGCCCGACCTCGGCCTCAACGGCCCAGGCACCTCCGACGACTACGACTACGGGCTGCGGCCGCCGCCGCTGCCGGAGGACCTGGGCCTCAACGGCCCGGGGTCGGGCAGCGACGTACCGATCAACCCGATCACCGGCGAGCCCTACGTCATCGACCCCATGACCGGTCGGCCCTACCCGATCAACCCCGAGACCGGGGAGCCGATCAGGAGCAACTACACGGGCCCGGGACAGGAGCCCCCGGACGTCCTGCCGCCGCCGCTGGCCCCCGACGACCGCGGCCTCAACTACGGCGGTCTCAGCCCGAGCCCCTACTCCAGCGACGGACCCGGCGCTCCGGACAGCTCCGACCGCTCCTCGCTGTTCGCCAACCCCGACGGCACCCAGTACCCGGCGGGCGGCCCCCAGGGGACCTCCGGCGGACCGGGCACTCCGGGCGGCGCCGGCGGGCTCGGCGGCGTGGGAGGGCTGGGCGGCCAGCCCGGCGCGGGCACCGGCGGCGCGGGCGCCGGAGTCGGCGGCATGGGAGGCATGGGCGGCATGCCGATGATGCCCCCCATGATGGGCGGCGGCATGGGCGGTGGCGGTGGCGGCGGCGACAACAACCGCGACCGCCAGCGCTCCACCTGGCTCTCCGAGGACGAGAAGGTCTGGGGAACCACCGCCGACGCGCAGAGATCCGCACTGGGACGCCCCGTACCCGGTCAGAGCAAGAAGGGAGCCACCCGGCATGAGTTCGCAGATGCAACGCCAGATGGAAGAGGAACTGGCACAGCTTCACAAGACGATGGGCCTGCTGGCGGACGCAAGCGCAAACCTGGAGGCGGCAACCGAAGAGGTCGTGGCCAAGAACAGGCTCGTGGGCGCGAAGGTGAACGCGACGGGTGAGCTGGTCGAGCTGAAGTTCCACACCCAGGCCTACCGGGACATGGCCCCCACCGAGCTGGCCGCCGCCATCACCGAGGTGGTCAACAAGGCGCGGAGCCAGATGGCCGAGCGCGTCTCGAAGGCCTACAGCCCCTTCATGCCGGACGTGACGAGCGCGGAGGAGGTCATGAGCGGCGAGCTGGACCCGCTCAAGCTGCTCGACCGGCTGGGCATCCCCTCCGAGAACCCGCGGCACTAGGCGCCCCGCGCCGCACCCGCGGTTGAGGACCACGAGAGGAGACGGACATGACGACCGGCGGCGACTTCTTCGCCGACCTCGACGGCATGGACAGGAACAGCTGGAGCGTCAACGACGCGGCCGAGTACGCCCGTGAACTCCAGCAGTGGCTGAGCAGCGAGCTGGACGCCCTGGGCCCCCTCTGGGGCGAGGGCGACAAGTTCGCCGACGACATGGACAAGTCCCTGGGCGTGCTCAAGACCTCCATCGACGAGTACCTGGGGTTCCTGGTCATCGCGGCGGAGGACACCAGCGCCATCCTCGGCGGCACCAAGGAGAAGTTCGGCCGCTCCGAGGAGGACAACATCAACACCGTCCCGGACATAGACGGCACGAACGGGACCGGGGGACGCCGGTGACCCCCGACCCCACCCCCGCCTCCCCGTGCGGCCGCTCCCGCGGCCGCACGGGCCCCCCGAGAAGGAGTTCCGATGGCTGAGAGCGCGCAGGCTCGCGGCGAGGCCGAGGGCCGCCCCGCACCGGCGCCCGACTTCCGGTCCGCGCTCGGCGGAGGAGCCGACGGCACGGTCTCCGACGGTTCCGCGGGCTCCGCGGCGCGCGTCGCGCCCGCGCCCCCGTCCGGAGCGGTCGAGGGGGCGGGGGCGGGCGGGGCGGTGCCCGGCCCGCGGATCAGCGGTGCCCTGCACGAGCCCGCCGCTCCCCAGGCCCCCGAGGTGGCCCTGGACCGTCCGGGCAAGCCCGTCCTGGCGGGCGCGGCCATCGCGGGCCTGCTGCTGGTCGCCGCCCCCTTCGCCATGACGGCGGGGGTTCCCGGGGTCACCCTGGACACGACGCCGCTCGCCTCGGGCGCGGGCGGCGCGGACGGCACCGGCGGCCAGACCTCGGGCACCGCCGAGTCGGGCGCCTCGGCCGGCGGCGAGTCCGGGGCCGTCGCGGCTCCGGCCGACGCGGGCGCCGCGCCCGCGGCCCAGCAGGGCGGCGCGCCCCAGGAGACCGGCTATGTCCCCGAGGTGGTCGGGGACGGGGCCTCGGCCCCGACGATGCCCGACCCGGGCAACGCCGCCGCCGGCGGGGGGAACCCCGTGCAGACCGCCCCCGCCGCGCAGGAGGTCCCGGACACGGCGGCCGCCGGTGCACCGGAGTCCGGGGGCGGCGCCGGCGAGGCGACCGCAGCCGGGGAGCCCGGCGCGGAGAGCGCCGGGGAGCCGGACGCCGGGAACGCCGCCGGAGAGCCGGGGACCGAGGGAGCCGCGGCCGGGGACGGTGACACGGCCGCCGGTCCCTCCGCCGGCGAGGAAGGCGCGGACCAGACGGCCGGGGAGGACACGGCGGCCGCGGGAGACGAGGGCGCCGGGACCTCCGGGGAGGGGGAGACCGAGGGAGCCGCGGCCGGGGAGAGTGCCGGGAACGGCGACACCGGCACCGGCGACACCGGCACAGCCCCGGAGGAGATGAACGCCCCCCTCGCCGACACCACCGGCACCGGGGACACCGCCCGTGAGAGCGGGGCCGCCGGGAACGGCGACACCGCGGGCGGCGGCTCGGCGCCCGCCGACGCTCCGGCCTCGGAGGGCGGGGGCTCGGTCCTGGCGGACTCGGGCGCGCTGACGGCGGCCTCGGAGCCCGAACCCTTCCTCGCCGTCGCGGGGCCGGGCTGCCAGGCCTCCCCCGGCGCCTCCTACACCAACGAGGGGCGCTGGGACAGCGCGGAGGGCACCGCCAGTTGGGCCACACGGCCCGGCGGGTACGCTCAGGAGGGCTGTGACGGCGGCTACGAGGCCCTTCCCGTCTCGGGCGACCCGGAACAGGGCAACGGGCAGTACGCCACCTGGACCTTCACCCCCGGGGAGGCGGGGGTCGCGTGCGAGCTCTACGTCCACGTGCCCGACGACGAGAGCCCGCTGTGGATCTCCCCCGGGGAGGCGAAGTACCAGCTCTTCTCCGGTCCCGCGGCCGAGGGGTCGCCCGTGGCGGTCTTCGGGATCGACCAGGCGGGGATCCGGGGCGGCTGGGTCCAGGTGACCGGGTTCACCTCCCCCACGGAGGAGTTCACCGTCCAGCTCACCAACGCGGGGACCGACGCCCTCGCGGACCAGGAGCACGCCAGCTCGCACGTGGCCGCCTCGGCGGTGCGCGCGTCCTGCTCCTGACCCCACCCCCGGCGGGGCGGCTCCGGCCGCCCCGCCACCGCCCCTCCCCCGACTTAGGAAGACACCGATGACCAGGCAGCTCCTCACCGTCGACGCCGACGCTCAGGACGGGCACGCGACGATCACCGAGGCGGTCGAGGCCGCTGACAGCGGCGCCCTCATCACCATCGCCCCCGGTCGCTACGAGGAGAGCCTCGTCCTGCGCGACGTGGTCACCCTGATGGCCCGCGACGGCCTGGGCAGCGTGGAGATCACCACCGCCAGCGGCTGTGCCGTGGTCTCGGGCGCCGAGGCGGTCAAGCTGTCGGGTCTGGTCCTGCGCGGCCGCCACGCCGACTACCCCGCGGTGGACATCCCCCTCGGGCAGCTGGAGATGGCCGACTGCGAGGTGGAGGGCGCCTCGTGGACCGCGGTGTCGGTGCGCGGCGAGGGCGCGCTCGCCATGCGCGACAGCCGCGTCACCTGCTCGGCGGGGGCGGGTGTGGTGATCACCTCCTCGGGACCGAGCGTCATCGAGGACTGCGTGGTCGAGGAGGTCGACACCAGCGCCGTGGTCATCGGCGAGCAGGCCCGCCCCACCATCCGCTCCTGCGTGCTGCGCGACGCCGGGGGCAACGGGGTGTTCGCCAGCGGGCAGTCCGGGGGCACGATCCGCGACTGCGAGATCTCGGGGACCAAGAAGCCCGCGGTGGCGCTGGAGGAGGGGTCGGCCACCTCGCTGCTGGGCGCGCGCGTGCACGACGTCGAGGGCGACGGGCTGGTGGTCTCCAGCAGGTCGCGCCCGCTGGTCGAGGACTGCGTGTTCGAGGACGTGGGCGGACGCGGCGTCGTCGTGCACAACGGGTCGGACCCGCAGGTGGCGCGGGTGCGCGTGGCCCGTACCAAGGGCGTGGCCATCCACCTGTCCGGCCGGGCGCGCGGGACCTTCACCGAGTGCGAGGTGGAGGAGTCGGAGGGTAACGCCGTGCTCGCCGAGGAGCGCGCCTCCACCGCCTTCCTCGGCCTGGTCGTGCGCGGCGGACAGGGGCTGAGCCTGGGCGGCGACAGCGTCGTGGAGTTCGACCGCGGACTGGTCAGCGAGACCGCCGGTCCCGGCGTGGTCGTCGAGCAGTGCGCCCCGTTCCTGCGCGCGACCGCGATCACCGGGACCAGGAGCCAGGGCGTGGTGTTCGGCAGGGGCGGGCGCGGACGCCTGGAGGACGTGACGCTGGAGCGCACCGGCAAGAGCGCGGTGTCGGTGGAGGAGGGCGGCGCGCCCCTGCTGACCGGCGTGCAGGTCTCCGGGAGCCGCGACGCCGGGATCTCGGTGGGTTCGGGCGGGTCCGCCGACGTGCGCGACTGCGACGTGTCCGCGTGCACGGGCGACGGCATCGCCGTGCGGGCCGGGGGCAAGGCGACGGTGCTGCGCACCCGGGTCTACAACGGCCGCCGCAACGGCGTGCTGGTGGCGGCCAAGGCGAGCGCCACGCTGCGCCGGTGCGAGGTGTTCGGCAACGGCGCCGACGGCATCCTCGTGCACTCCGCCGAGGACGTGGCGGTGGAGGACTGCTCGGTGCGCGACAACGGCCGCTCCGGGCTGCGCCAGACCGTGGCCAGCCAGAGCATGCGCACGGAGGAGCTGCTCAGCCGCGGCAACGGGGCCCCGGACGCCTTCGGTGACCTGGCGGGCGCGCCCGTTCCGATGCCGGAGGCCCCCCTCCCCGAGGAGGGGGACGAGGAGGCCGAGGAGGTCGGCCCCATGATGGAGCTGGACCGGCTGGTGGGTCTGTCCGGGGTCAAGCACGAGGTCAAGACGCTCGTCACCCGCAACCAGATGGCCCAGCGCCGGGCGGAGATGGGTCTGCCCACACCGCCCATGAGCCGCCACCTGGTCTTCGGCGGCGCGCCCGGTACGGGCAAGACCACCGTGGCGCGGCTGTACGGGCAGATCCTCGCCGAACTGGACGTGCTGCGCTACGGGCACGTGGTGGAGGTGGCCCGCGCCGACCTGGTCTCGCAGTACGTGGGCGGCACGGCGATCAAGACCACCGAGGTGTTCGAGCGGGCCAAGGGCGGCGTGCTGTTCGTCGACGAGGCCTACACGCTGGCCAACGGCAGCGAGGGCGGCGGCAGCGGCCCCGACTTCGGCCGGGAGGCCATCGACACCCTGGTCAAGCTCATGGAGGACCACCGCGACGAGGTCGTGGTGATCGTCGCGGGCTACACCGAGGAGATGCAGAGCTTCCTCGACACCAACCCCGGCCTGGCCTCCCGGTTCAGCCGGACCATCGAGTTCACCAACTACTCGCCGGAGGAGCTGACGCAGATCGTGCGCAACATGTGCGTCTCGCACAGCTACCGGATGGCCGAGGAGACCGAGGCGGCCCTGCTCGCCCACTTCGAGCGGGTGCCCAAGGGCCCGGCGTTCGGCAACGGCCGCGAGGCCCGCAAGCTGTTCGAGGAGATGATCGACCGCCAGGCGTTCCGGCTGGGCGGGAGCATCCCCGACAGCCCGGACTCGCTCACCCTCCTGCTGCCCGAGGACCTCGGGGAGGCGGCGGAGGAGGAGCAGCTCGGCGGCACGGCGGACGCGATCGCGGCCCTGCGCGGGGAGCTCAACGCCATGGTGGGCCTGGCCAGCGTCAAGGAGACCGTCAACGACCTGGCCAACCTGCTGCTGATGTCGCAGCAGCGGCGCGCCATGGGGCTCCAGGTGGCGCCGATGAGCCACCACCTGGTGTTCGCCGGTCCCCCGGTACCGGTAAGACGACCGTGGCCCGTCTGTACGGCAAGCTCCTGCACGCCCTGGGGGTGCTGCGCAGCGACCACGTGGTGGAGGCGGCCCGGTCGGACCTGGTCGGGCGCTACGTCGGGCACACCGCCCAACTGACCGCCGAGGTGTTCGAGCGGGCCAAGGGCGGCGTGCTGTTCGTGGACGAGGCCTACTCGCTGGCGCCGCGCGGAGCGGGCAACGACTTCGGACAGGAGGCCATCGACACCCTGGTCAAGCTCATGGAGGACCACCGCGACGAGGCGGTGGTCATCGTCGCCGGGTACACCAACGAGATGCAGCGCTTCCTGGACTCCAACCCCGGTCTGGCCTCGCGGTTCAACCACCAGGTGGAGTTCCCCGACTACAGCGACGACGAGCTGGTCACCATCGTCGAGCGGATGGCGAAGGGGTCGGGCTACACCTGCGGCGAGCAGACGACGGCGGCCCTGCGCGAGCACTTCTCGGGGGTGGTCCGCGACGTCAACTTCGGCAACGCCCGCTACGCGCGCCAGGTGCTGGAGCGGATGATCACCCGTCAGGCGGGCCGCCTGGTCAACGGCGTCCAGAACGCCACCCGGGAGGACTTCACCACCCTGCTGCCCGAGGACATCCCGGCCCGCTGACCCCGCGGCCCGGGCGGGCGGCGGGACGCTCGGCACACGGCGGGCGCCGTGCCGTGGGCGGGGCGGAGGGCCGGGGGCTCCCTCCCGGAGGACGCCATGGGGGCCGTCCTCCGGGAGGGAGCCCGGTCACGGACTCAGCCGTGGCCGGGCGCGTGCCCGCCGACCTCCTCGCGCAGCTGTTCCAGCACCCCCGACAGCAGCCGGGACACGTGCATCTGGGAGTACCCCAACCGGTCCGCGATCTCGGACTGGGTGTGGTCCCCGAAGAACCGCAGCCGCAGGATCTCCCGCTCGCGGGCGGGCAGGCGCGCCAGCGCGGGCTTGAGCGACTCGCGCTCCACCACCCGGTCCAGCGCCGCGTCCTCACAGCCCAGGTGGTCCTCCAGGCGCGTGCCCTCCTGCCCCTCGGAATC
The DNA here is from genome assembly GCF_000092985.1 of Nocardiopsis dassonvillei subsp. dassonvillei DSM 43111. Taxonomy (GTDB): domain Bacteria; phylum Actinomycetota; class Actinomycetes; order Streptosporangiales; family Streptosporangiaceae; genus Nocardiopsis; species Nocardiopsis dassonvillei. The sequence continues at coordinate 1,455,378 of NC_014210.1, read as the reverse complement.
GGAGGAGTCGGGCGCGTCCAGGGACAGCGACCGGTAGGACTCCGAGACCTGGATGAGCTCGCCGACCTCGGCCTCGGGCAGCCCCATCTCCTCGGAGAGTTCGTGGACCGTGGGCGTGCGCGCGTGGGCCTGCTGGAACTCCCCCGTCACCCGGCGCAGCTTCACCCGGTTCTCCTGGTGGCGGCGCGGCACCCGCACCGCCCAGGTGTGGTCGCGGAAGTGCCGCTTGATCTCCCCCGTCACCGTGGGCAGCAGGTAGGAGATGAAGGGCTTGCCGCGGGCCGGGTCGTAACCGCGCACGGCCTTGACCAACCCCACCATCGCGGTCTGCTTCAGGTCCTCCAGCGGCTCGCCGCGCCCCCCGTAGCGGCGCGCGATCTTGTTGATCAACGGCTGGTAGAGCACGACCACCCGCTCGCGCAGCTCGTCGGCCCTGGGGTCGTCTTCAGCGAGCTCACGCAGCTGGGAGATCAGCTCCTCGGGGCGGACCTCCCCGGTCTCCCGGACCTCTCCGGTCCCCGTGTCCTCGGGGACGGTGTCCTCGACCGGCCTGCGCGGTCTGGGGATCACGGGCAACCGGTCGGTGACGGTCGTTGACGTGTGTGTTTCGTTGAGAGACGTGGACAAGAGGAAACCCCCCGGTGCTCTGTCCTGTGTGCTCATGTACCTGCCTGGGCAGGACACCGGCGGCGCGATCCCGCGCGCGACCCGCGGGGCCGGTGGCCCTGTGGCTGGCGGGACAGCCGCGATGCACAGACTAGGTTCCCTCAGGAACGGCTTCAAAAGCCGCGAATACAAATTTTTCTACAATAAGACAATTATCTTGCAAAAAGCGACAAATTGCCTCAACTTCGACACGGGACGCCTTTTCGTCCCGTGGCCCCTCTCCCGGTGCTCCCGAGGCACCACGACCGGCTCCCCCGCCGAGGGGACCCGCGTCGGTCGGATACACAGTCGCACGGTTCCGGGCTCCGGACGCGAACCGACACGTGCGCGAGAGCCCCGGAGCGCCCGCCCCGGCACCGGGGTGGGCGGCGGACCGGGGTCGCGGGCGCCGCCGGAAGGGCCTGCGGACCGGGGTTCCGCGGGACCCGGGGGCACCGGTTCCGGGCGCCCGGGCCCGGCGGAGTCGGGGGGAGGGACGCCTAGGGAGCCCGGGCCTACCTCGGTGTCAGCGGGCTGGCGAGGAGCAGCCCGGCCCCCGTGGCCGTGCCCGCGCCGACACCGCCCAGGCACAGTTCCTGGAGCGCCTCGCTGTCACGCACCACGGCCTCGCCGGTGAAGTGGTACCGCGCGGGCCTGCCGCCCAGGTGCTTCCACCGCACCGAGGTGACGTCCAGCGCGCCCGAGAACTTGACGTCCAGCCAGCCCTCGAACTCCTCCTCCGGAAGGGGGGCCCGCTTGCCGCGCGGGCGCGCCCCCTCACCGGCGGCCCCGGCTCCGCGCGGCGCGGTGGGCGCCGTGATGAGCTCCCAGCGGACGGTCTCGCCCTCGGAGTAGCGCGGCATCGGGTGGATCGCGGCGGAGGTCGCGCCGGGGACCTTGCCCCAGGCTGGGGCGGTGTCGGAGCTGACCACCAGCGTGCTCGGCGAGGTGCGCGCCCACAGCACGCGGGCGTCGGACTCGGGGTCGGGATCGACCGCTCTGCGCACGGCCTGCCCCATGACCGCCCACTGGTCCATCCGGGCGCTGCGCTTGGGGTCGAGGTTGATGCGGGACAGGTACAAGGAGTTCCCCTCCGGGGCGTCCCCGCCGGGGCGGGGGTCGGTGTTCGTGTTCGGTCGCGGGCCGTCGAGGATCGCCTCCGCCCGGAACGGAGTTCCCACTGTACGAGGCGCCGGACCCCGGGTCGGACCGTCCCACGGCGCCGTCGTCGGGCATGGCTAGAGTACGCACCATGCACGAACACGGCGCCTTGCCTCCCCAGGGCCCCGCCCTCCCCGGCAGCCCCGTCACCAGGCGCCTCCCCCCGGCCACCAGCCTCCCGCCGGGCAGCGGCAGGCCCACCCCCTCCCCGGCCAGACGCCCGTCCAGCGGCCTCCGGCCGAAAAGGGCTCCGTCGGACGGACCCTCGCCTGGATCGGCTGCGGCTGCGGCACGCTCCTCCTCCTGGCCGTGGCGGGCGCCGGATTCGGCGGAGCGTACTACCTCGGCTGGTTCGGCCCGGAGGACGTCCACTCCGCTCCCCAGAGCCCGTGCGACGTCCTGGACACCGAAGCCGCGAGCGGGATCGCCGGGAACGGCGAGGACCTGGAGGTCTACGAGGCGGACCACTCCTACGCCTACGGCGCCGAGGGCCTGGAGTGCGTCGTCTCCCCCGGGTACGGGGCCGCGTCCGGGCACGAGGTGGACCTGCGCACCATCGTCTTCACCAGTCGGGTGGACGGGATCCGCAAGGAGAACGGCGAGGAGGCCGCCAGGACCTACTTCTACTCCAACCGTCCGGAGTCCGACGGCTCCGGGACCGCGACCTGCCCGGACGGCAGGGCCCCGCTCAGCGGGACCCGGAACGGCTCCGGGCACGCCCTGTACCGCCTGGACAACCTCGTCGTGGAGGTCGAGGTGCTGCCCGCGGGCTCCGGGGCCGAGGAGTCCCTCAACGAGGCGGACCGCACCCAGGCGGCCGTGGACCTGCTCTGCGACGCCCTCTCCCGCGTGGAGTGAGGCGGGTCGGCCGACGCGGACCGGCGGCCCGCACACCCCCGGTCAGGGTCGGCCGGCACGCGGTTCGGTCCGGGCCGCCGGGCGGATGCCCGGCCAGGCCCCCTGCTCGGCGAGCCGGGTCGTCACCTGCACGATGCCGTGCCGGACGACGGACACCGCGTCCCGCGGCTCGTAGTAGTCCGAACCGGCGCACACCGCGATGTGGCGTTCGATCACGGGGTCCACGACCCGCCGCACCATGAGGTCGGGGGTACTGCGCAGCGCCTCGACGCTGGACAGCGGGAGCAGGGCGCAGGCCTCGCCGCTCTCGGCGATGCGCACCATCGTGCCCAGGGACTCCACGTCGGCGGCGATCACGGGCGCCGCGCCGTGTTCGGTGAAGACGCGGTCGATGAGCACGCGCAGGTTGCTGCGCGCCCCGGGGGCTACCAGCGGCACCCGGAGCATGTCGGCCAGGCTGATGTCCCCGTACGCCGCGGTGTCGGCGGCGGCCGCGCCCGTCCCGGCGGACCCGGCGGCCCGGCCGCCCCGGGGTGGCTCCTCGGCGTCCGAGCGCCCGACCAGGTACAGCTCCTCGGAGTACAGCGGCGTCTCGGCCGGCCGGGGCGCCGCGTCGTCGCGGTAGAGGACGGCCAGGTCCATCCGCCCGACCGTGAGCAGCTCCTGGATGTATCCGCTCACCGACTCGAACAGCCGCAGGCGGACCCCCGGGTAGTGCCGTTTCGTCCAGGAGAACAGCGCCGGGGCGAGGTGGACGGCGGCCGCGGTGGGCAGGCCGACGGCCACCGGTCCGCGGATGGCCCGGGGCTCCTTGGCCACGTCCTCGGCGATCTGGTCGAACCGGCGGATGAGCTGCTGGGCGTCCCGGTACAGGGTCCGCCCCGCCGGTGTGGGCACCACCCCGCGGGGGCCGCGCTGCACGAGCCGCACGCCCAGTTCGCTCTCCAGCTGCTTCATCCGCTGGCTGACCGCCGGCTGCGAGACGAACAGCACCGAAGCGGCGCGGGTGAAGCTCCCGCTGTCGATGACCGCGATGAAGTCCCGCAACTGGGCGATGTCCACTGGCTGTCCCCTCGGCCTACACGGTCCGGTCCCTCCCCTCGGCGCGCCGCAGCAGTCGGCGGGCGCGTTCCACGACCGGTCGGTCGATCATCTCACCACCGCGCTGAACAGCGCCCCCGTCTCCCGCGGCGAGTACCCCGCGCGCCCATTCCAGCTCGGCGGCGTCGGGGGCGAAGGCGGCGTCCACGGGCGCGACCTGGGCGGGGTGCACGCACAGCTTGCCGCCGAACCCCCAGCGGCGGGCGCGGGCGGCGTCCCGTGCCGCGGCCGTGCCGTCGCGCACGTCCGTGGTGACGCCCTCGACCGGCGGCGGCAGCGAGCACGCCGCCGACCAGCGCACCAGGTCGCTCCGCGACGGGTCGAGCGCGGCGTCGTCGGCGGTGCCCAGGTCCAGGGCCAGGTCGATCCCGCCGAACAGCAGCCGGACCGTCTCGGGACGGCTCGCGATCCGTGAGAGCCCCACCAGACCGCGGGCGGACTCGATCAGCGGCAGTACCGGCGCCCCGCTCGCCTCGGCCGCGGCCCGCACGTCGTCGCCGGACTCGGCCTTGGGCAGGACGACGGCGTCCGGCCCCAGCTCGCGGCACAGCCGCGCGTCGGCGGCGAACTCCGCGGTGGTGCGCGCGTTGACGCGCACGGCCACGGCGGGCGCGCCGCCGGAGAGGGGACGGGAATCGACGACGCTCGGCCACCCGGCCCGCAGCGCTTCGCGCGCGGCGTCCTTGCCGTCGGCCGGGACGGCGTCCTCCAGGTCGATGATGACGGCGTCGGCGCCGCTGCGCACCGCCTTGGCGAACCGGTCGGGACGGGACGCGGGCACGAACAGCCAGGTGACGGCCGACGTGAGCGCGTCCGCGTGCGCGGCGGCGTCAGTCCGCGGCGCCATCAGACCACCCCGCCCGACCGCAGCTCGCCGGTCTCCTCGGCCGTCATCCCCAGTTCGCCGAGGATGGCGTCGGTGTGCTCGCCGAGGTCGGGGACCGGGTCCATGCGGGGGGCCGGGTCGCGCGGGCCGGGCGGCGCGAGCGCCGGGACCCGACCCGTCGGCGTGTCCACCTCGTGCCAGCGCCCGCGCGCGGCGAGCTGCGGGTGGTTCCACACGTCGGCGAGGCTGTTCACCCGGGCGTAGGCGACCGGGACGTCGGCGAGCAGGGAGGTGGCCTCGTCGCCGTCCAGCTCGGCGAAGCGCCGGTCGATGACGGCCTTGAGCGTGTCGCGGTTGGCGCTGCGGGCGGCGTTGGTGGCGTAGGCGGGGTCCTCGGCGAACGCGGGGCGCTCCAGGAAGCGCTCGCAGAACGCGCGCCATTCGCGCTCGTTCTGGATCGCCATCAGGACCACCTGCTCATCGCGCGCGACGAAGGGGCCGTAGGGGTAGATCGTGGCGTGCGCCGCGCCGGCGCGCGCCGGCGGCTCCTGGCCGTCGTAGGTGTAGTAGAGCGGGAAGCCCATCCACTCGGCGGTGGCCTCCAGCATCGACACGTCCAGGTGGGCGCCCTTCCCGGTGCGCGCGCGTTCGAGCAGCGCGCCCAGGATCGAACTGTAGGCGTACATGCCCGCGGCGATGTCGGAGACCGAGATGCCGACCTTGGCCATCTCCTCGCCGCTGCCCGTCACCGACAGCAGCCCCGACTCACTCTGCACCAGCAGGTCGTAGGCCTTCATCGTCTCGTAGGGGCCGGGGGAACCGTAGCCGGAGATGTCGCAGACGATGAGCCCGGGGTGCCGCGCGTGCAGCTCGGCGGCGCCCAGCCCGGCGCGGGCCGCGGCCCCTGGCGCCAGGTTCTGGATGAAGACGTCGGCGCGGGCCAGCAGCCGGCGCAGCACCTCGTTGCCGCGCGGGTCCTTGATGTCCAGCGTCAGGGACTCCTTGTTGCGGTTGACCCACACGAAGTGCGAGCTCATGCCGTTGACGCGGGAGTCGTAGCCGCGGGCGAAGTCGCCCGTGCCGGGGCGCTCGACCTTGATGACGCGGGCGCCCATGTCGGCCAGGTGGCGGCTGGCGTAGGGAGCGGCGATGGCCTGCTCCAGGGACACGACGGTTACACCGCGAAGCGGCTGCATGGTTTCTCTCCTGCGTGTGTGTGAGGGTCGGGCGCGCCACGGGTGCGGGGGGTGCCGGGAGCCGCGTCCCCCCGGCCGCCGCGTGCGCGACGGCCCGGAGGGACGGTGGCCGCGGCTCGCGGCGGTGTCCCTGCTAGACGACGAGGCTGATGCCCACGACGATGACCAGCGAGACCACCGAGGCCAGCGAGGTCACGAAGGTCAGCGCCTTGAGCGTGCCCCGGGTGGTCACACCGAGCAGCGACTGGAACATCCAGAAGAAGTTGCTGTTCACGTGGAGCGCGAACAGGGCGCCCGCGCCGATGGACAGCCCCAGGACCGCGGGCGGCAGGTCCAGGCTGCCCATGATCGGGGCGAGGATGCCCGCGGCCGCGATGGCGGCGACGGAGATCGAGCCGATGGCCACGTGCAGCACGGCCGCCACCAGCCAGGCCAGCAGCACCGCGACGAGCGCCGGTGTGCCCGCGTCGGCCGAGAACAGGCCGCCCAGGACCCCTTCGAGCGCCGTCTCGCCGATCACCGCGCCCAGCGAACCGCCCACGCCGGTGACCAGCAGGATCTGCCCGGTGGTGTTGAGTCCCTCGCCCAGCGCGTCGTTGGTGCGCTCGTTGCCCAGCACGCCCCGCGACAGCAGGTAGGCGCCGACCAGGCCGACGAAGAGCGCCAGCACCGGGTCGCCGAAGAAGGCGATCACGGGAGACGTCACGCCCGCGGCCTCGGCGATCGCCCCGGCGGCGATCATGACCAGCGGGACGAGGATGGGCAGCAGGGAGACGTAGAGCGGCGGGGTCCGCGGCGCCGTCTCGGCGACCTTCGCCGTGCCGTCGTCGCCGCCGTCACTGACGCCGCCGCTGCCGCCGGACGCGGCGCCCACGGGTTGCGCGGCGCCGGCGGACTCGTGGGCGCCGACCGCCACCGGGGCGGCCTCGTCCTTGTCCGGGTTCCAGAACCCGACCTTCAGCAGGAGGCCGTAGAGGAACACGGTGAGCACCGCCGTGGCCAGTCCGACACCGAAGCCGTAGAGCAGCATCGTGCCGAGCGGGACGCCCAGCAGACCGGCGATCGACACGGTTCCCAGACCGGGGATCACGAACACGTAGCCGACGAGGATGCCGGTGCTGAGCGCGCCGCCCATCATGCCGACGCCGTTGCGGCCCAGGCCGGGCGCGGCGGAGCGGGCCAGCGGGGCGGCGAGCACGAGCTGCACGTCCACGTAGATGGACGGGAAGATCGTGCTCAGCACGGAGGCGAGCGCGTAGGGGAGCCGTCTGGGACCGAGCAGTCTCAGCAGCAGCTCCACCAGTTTCTGCAGGGCGCCCATGCGGAACAGCAGCGATCCCAACAGGACGCCGAATCCGATGAGCAGCCCGACTTCGGTCATGATGTCGCCGAAGCCCTGGGCGATGGTCGAGATGGTCTTCTCGAACCCCAGCCCGGCCGCGAGTCCCAGGTAGATCGACCCGATCACGAGTGCGATCACCGGCTCGACGCGGGCGGCCAGGATCAGCAGCACCACGCCGATAATCGCTATCGCCGTGTGCGCCACGACCAAGGTGTCAGTCATCTGGCTCTTTTCCGTTCAGACCTGATGGGGGGCGGTGTCAGGCTTCGTGTCACTGAGGCGGACCGCGACCGGTCCGGTCTCTCCACCGCCTGAAGCCGCGCGGAAGCGCGGCCGCCTTGGCGGAAACGCTCGCACATCCGCGATGGAGCGGCGTGAGCGGGTCCGCCCCGGCGTGCTACAGGGCCGTATCGCTGGCGCGTTCTCCCGTGGAGAGCCGAAAACGGCGCCGCGCCGCGCGGCGGCGGATGGACGCGTCGCCCTGTGGTCCGCGCCACAGACCAGACCATGCAACACGAAGTCGGTACCGCCGGGTAGGGGCCCGTCTCCATGGGGCTCATAAGCAGCGCTTATACCGGCGCGGCCACCCCGGATGCCGGGCTGTGCCGATGACTCCGGAACGGGCCGCGGCGGTGCTCAGCGCGGCCGAGGACGGCCGGTGGCAGTCCGGTCAACGGCACGGGCGGCGGACGAGAAGCCGCGCGGCGCGGACCGACGTCCCACTCGCCCCGCTCCCACCCCACCGGGAACGCGGAAAGGGGCCCACCTGATGGTGGACCCCTCGCTGACCTGCTATTCCTCTGTCGGGACGGCGGGATTTGAACCCACGACCCCTTGACCCCCAGTCAAGTGCGCTGCCAAACTGCGCTACGTCCCGTCCGCTGCGCGAACGCCGTTCCCGGCGCCGCCAACAGGTGAAACTGTATCGCATCCGGCAGGGCTCTCGAACCGGCTACCGGGCCGCGGACGCCGAACGCGAAGGGCCCGCCCAGGGCACCAGCCCATCGACGGGGTCTCCTCGTCCTCGCCCGTGTGCGCGACCTCCGCTCCGGCGCCCCTGCCCTGTCCGCTGCTCCCCCCGGCCCCGGGGCCGCGCGTCGGGGACGGCGGCGCCGTGTCCGCACGGCCGCACCGTCGGTCGTGTCCGCGGACAACCGGGCAGCGGGCGGAACCCGGACGGCGGGGGCGTCCGGTCCCGCCCGGTGCCCGCCCGGTTCCATGCGCCCGCTCGGAATCCGTGCACGCGGACGAAAAGCCTGCACACGACCGGAATCCGCGCGCGTCAGCGGAGGCATCCGGTCCGGATCAGGGACGGCCCGGCCGGGTCACTGGCCGCTGGGCCAGGTCCCCTCCTCACCCGAGTCCTCCTCGACCTCGTGCAGGGGCGTGAGCGCGCGGGTGCGGTCGACGAACACGAAGGCGTCGTAGCGCTCCCCCAGCACGGTCGGCACGTAGTTGCGCAGCCCGTCGCGTCCGGGGTGGTAGATGACGCCGACGGCGCGGTGCGGCAGGACCTCGCCCGCGAACGGATCGACCGCCCCCTCGCCGGTCAGGAGCAGCAGGCCCGTCTCCCCCTCGAACGACTGGTGCAGCAGCGCCTCCACGCTCCCGTGGCGCGCCGCGGGCACCGGCATCGGTTCGGGGGTCTCCCCCCAGGCCCGGGCGGCCATGACCCGGCCCTCGTAGGTGCCGAAGCCGACGAGGACCACGCCCTCGTCGCCGTGGCGCTCACGCACCAACTGCCCCACGTTGACCATGCCCGAGGCGGCCATGTCGGTGGCGCGCGCGTCGCCGACATGGGTGTTGTGCTCCCACACCACGGCCTTGGCTCCGGGCCCGTGGTACTCCATGAGCCGGTCGAGCGTGTCGGCCATGTGGTGGTCGCGGACGTTCCACGACTCGGGGCCGCCGCGCACCAGCGCCCGGTAGTACTGTTCGGCGTCCGCGAGCACCTCGGCGTTCTGGCGCGCGGCGAACTCGGCCAGGTCCTCGGCGGAGGAGGCCTCCCCCGCCCGCTCGCGCAGCCCGGCCAGCAGGCGCACGACCTCCGCCTCGCAGCTCTCGGGCACCAGCCGCGTCGCGCGGGCGTAGGCCTGGGGGTCCTCTCCGTAGGGCTGGAAGCAGCGGTAGGCGTTCAGAGCCGGTTCCACCTGCTCGGGCATGTTCTCGCGCAGCCACCCCAGCACCGCGTACAGCGACTCCCACAGGCTGTAGACGTCCAGGCCGAAGAACCCGGCGCGCCGCTCCGGCGCGAGCCCCAGGTTGTGTTCGCGCAGCCACCGGGCGAACTCCAGCACCTCGGTGTTGGCCCACATCCACTGCGGCCACCTGCGGAAGCCCTCCAGGATCCGTCTGGGGTCCTCGGGCGCCCCCGGCGCGCCCACGACGCCGCAGTGCAGCTGCTGGAAGTCGGGCCAGTCGCCCTCCACCGCGACGAAGGAGAAGCCCGCCTCGTCGATCAGCCGCCGGGTCAGTTCCGCCCGCCAGCGGTAGAACTCGGCGGTGCCGTGCGAGGCCTCGCCCAGCAGCACGTAGCGCGCGTCGCCGATCCGCTCCAGGAGCGGGTCCAGCGACCTCGGGCCGGACAGCCGCGGGAGGGCGTCCGGGCCGGTCCCGGGGCTCATCGCTCCGCCTCGCCCAGGATGCCCGCGAACCAGCCGGAGGCGGCGTCGGCCACCTCCTCCAGCGCACCCGGTTCCTCGAACAGGTGGGTGGCGCGGGGGACGACGTGGATCCGGTGCGGAGCGCTGAGCCGGTCGGCCGCGTCCTCGTTGAGCCGCAGGACCTCGGTGTCCGCGCCACCGACGATGAGCAGCGTGGGGGCGCGCACGACCTGGAGCGCCTCGGTGCCCGCGAGGTCGGGGCGGCCGCCGCGCGAGACCACCGCGGCGACCAGGTCGGGGCGCTCGGCCGCGGTCCTCAGCGCGGCGGCGGCGCCGGTGCTGGCGCCGAACAGGCCGATGGGCGTCCCCGCGGTGTCCTCGTGTCCGGCCAGCCAGTCCACGGTGCCGATGAGCCGCCGGGTGAGCAGGTCGATGTCGAAGCGCTGCCGCCCGGTCGCGCTGTCGGCGCGCTCCTCCTCCGGGGTGAGCAGGTCCAGCAGGAGCGTGGCGACCCCGACCCGGTTGAGCTCCTCGGCGACGGCCCGGTTGCGCGGGCTGTGGCGTGAGCTCCCGCTGCCGTGCGCGAAGGCCACGACCGCGGTCGCCCCGGGGAACACGGCCAGCCGCCCGTCGAGCAGCGCGTCCGGCGTGCGTACCGTCACGTCGACGGCGGTCATGGTCCTCTCCCTTCGTGGGGGTCGGCCTCCCGTGCGGTGCGCCGACCCGGTGTCGTCCGCCGCGTGCGCGGCGGCCGGTGACGGTCAGGGGCGGCCGGGAGGGCCGTCTCCGGGACCGCCGGAGCCGTGGGAACCCGGGCCGCCGGGTTCTCCGGGCCCTCGGGGAAGCCTCACCAGCAGGCCGCGCACCTCGTCATCGGTGACCTGGGGAAACCTCGCGTACCAGAGGCTGACCGCGCCGAAGTCCGGCGGTGTCTCCAGGCAGACGACCCGGTCGCAGACGCCGGAGAGCGCGCGGACGGCTTCGGGCGCGCCCACGGGGACGGCCAGCGTCAGGGACGCGGGGCGCCGGGTGAGCACCGAGGTCAGCGCCGCCCTGGCGCTCATCCCGGTGGCCAGGCCGTCGTCGACCACCACGACGTCGTATCCGGTGACCTCGGGCTCGGGGTCCTCCCCCCGGTAGGCCAGCAGCCTGCGCCGCGCCTCGGCCTGCTGGGCCCCGACCATCTCGGCCAGGCGTCCCTCGGGGATGCCCAGCAGGTCCAGCGCCCTCTGGTCGAACAGCGCGGGGCCCTCGGCCGTGGTCGCCCCGATCGCCGTCTCCGGGCTGCCGGGGGCGGGGATCTTGCGCGCGACCACGATGTCCAGCGGCACGCCGAGGGCGTCGGCGACGGGCCTGGCCACGGGGACGCCGCCCCGGGGCAGGGCCAGCACGCGCGGGCGCGGTCCCGCCCGCTCCGCCACCGCGCGGGCGAGCCGCTCGCCCGCCTCTCGCCGGTCCCGAAACACGTGTGCCACCTCACCCGGTCGCGTCGTCTGGATCCCGTGGCGCGACGGCCCGCGTCCGCGCGGTTCGGCGGCGCGCCGGCCGTGTGGTGAGCGCTACCCCGGCGCCTTCGGCGCACACATGGCGCGGACCGGGCGCGCGCTACCCGCCCAGGGTGCCGTCGAGGCGCTCGACCACGCAGAACTCGTTGCCCTCGGGGTCGGCCAGGACCGCCAGCAGGTGGCCGTCCTCCTCGTAGGCCGGGCGCAGCACCTCCGCGCCCAGCGCGCGCACCCGCTCGACCTCCGCGTCCAGGTCGTGGACGACCAGGTCCAGGTGCATCCGGTTCTTGCCGGAGCGGGGCTCGGACACCTTCTGGAGGACCAGGTCGGGCCAGCGCCCGCCCGGGTCCTTCAGCGCGAGGTAGACCGGGTGCTGGCCCTCCTCGCGCTCGAAGCCCAGCGCGGCGCACCAGAAGTCGGCGGCGGCATGGAGGTCGTTGGTGTCGAGTACGCAGACCAGGCGCACGTGGCGCTCCCCTCGGTTCGCCGTGCGGCCCGCGGCCGCGGGCCGCACGGCCACCCTACGACGCGGGCCCGCGACTCCGGGAGACCCCGCAGCGCCGGTGCGGAACGCCGGGGTCGGCAGTCGCCGCGACGACGCGAAGCCCGTCCGCGCGGAAGGTGGTCTCGCGTCCGTCCGCGCGGCGGCCTCGGGCCGCGGGGGTCAGTGCGCGGTTCCGGGGACGAGCAGGCCCTCGGCCTCCAGGTCCGCCCACAGGTCCTCGGGGACAGGGGCGGACAGGAGGCGGGCGTCGTGCGTGATCTCCCCGGCCGAGCGGGCCCCCACCAGGACCCCGGCCACCGCCGGGTGGCGCGCGCAGAAGGCCATCGCCGCCTGGGGCAGACCGACCCCGTGGCGGCGGGCCACCGCGGCGATCCGCAGCGCCCGGTCGCGCAGCGGCCCGGGGGCGGCCGCGTAGTCGTAGGTGGCGTCGGCGGAGGGCTCGTCCACGGCCAGGATCCCGCTGTTGAACACTCCGGCCGCGATCACCGACACCCCCGCGCGCAGGCAGGCCGGGAGCATCGTGGCCGCCGCCCCCTGGTCCAGCAGCGTGTACCTGCCCGCGAGCAGCACGGCGTCCACGTCGGTCTCCACGGCGAAGCGCTCCAGCATGCGCGCCTGGTTCATGCCCGCGCCGATCGCGCCGACCACGCCCTGGTCGCGCAGCTCGTGCAGGGCCGGGTAGGCCTCACCGACCGCCTGCTCCCAGTGGTGGTCGGGGTCGTGCAGGAGCACCACGTCCACCCGGTCCAGGCCCAGCCGCTCCAGGCTCTGTTCCAGGGAGCGGCGCACCCCGTCGGCGCTGAAGTCCCACCGCCGCCCGTACGCGGCGGGAACGGCGAAGCCCTGGTCGTCCCACCGCCCGGCGCGGTGCGGGGTGGGCTCCAGCAGGCGGCCGACCTTGGTCGAGACCGCGTACTGCTCGCGGGGCAGACCGGCCAGGGCGCGGCCCAGGCGGCGCTCGGCCAGGCCCAGGCCGTAGTGGGGAGCGGTGTCGAAGTAGCGCACGCCCGCCTCCCACGCCGCCAGGACCGTCGCGGCCGCGGCCTCCTCGTCCACCTCCCGGTAGCCGCCGTTGCCGAGCGGGGCGGTGCCCAGCCCGAGGGGACTGAGCTCCACCGAGGACCCGCCCAGCCGGACCCGCGTACCGGGACTGCGTTCCATTCCCTGACTCCCCCTCCGCATGGGCCGATGACGGCGAATGGTCGACCCACCGTCACCGGGAAAAGGTTTTACCCGGCTTCCACAACGATTACCGAATACGGTGAGCCACTGCCGCCACCCCTCTCATTACCACCGGAGAACCGCGACAGGGAAGGCCCTCTTTCTGGCCGAAAAAGGCACGGAGCGCACACTAGAGCAGCCATGAAGCGGCAAGTCAACCCGTTTTCCACCTGCACATTCACCTAAACCAAAGGGAAAACGGGGGAACCGTTCCCGCACATTCTCATGTGATGCACACCACCTAAAACAAAAGAGCGGGACGTGGTAAATTCTCCGTATTGGAACGAGGTGTTTAAAACCAGAGCCCCTCCCTCACGCGCCTTCTCCGCCCCCGGAGGCGTCCGTCAAGCACCACCCAGCTGACGAAGGGCACCACGGATGAACACGCAGACCCCCCATGCGCACCCGCCCGACCTCCGCTCGGTCATGCGCCTGTTCCCCACCGGCGTGGCGGTCCTGACCTCGGGCAGCGGAGCCGAGGCCGTGGCCACCACGGTGAACTCGCTGATCTCCGTCACCCTGGACCCTCCCACGGTCCTGGTCTCCCTTCACGAGACCTCCCGCGCCGGCAGGGTCGTGGACGCCACCGGAGGCTTCTGCCTGAGCCTGCTCTCCGGCGGCCAGGAGACGCACGCACGGCTGTTCGCCGCCTCCGACAAACCCCGCGGCGAGGCCCTGGGCCCCTACTTCACCACCACCCCCTCGGGCTGCCTCGTCCTGCGGGGCGCCCTGGGCGGGCTCACGTGCGAGACCACCTCCGTCCGCCAGGAGGGCGACCACCGCATGTACACCGGGCGGGTCAGCGCCACCCACCTGGGCGACCCCGCGGACGGCGCGCTCCTGTTCCACCAGGGGCGGATGGTAACGGCGTGAACCCCGTGCTGCGCGCGGTGCGCGGCGGCACCGGTGTCGCCGGTGACACCCGCGAGGCGATCGCCGCGGCGACCCTGGCCATGGTCCGCGGGGTCCTCGACCGCAACGGGCTCTCCCCCGCCGACGTGGCGTGCCTGTGGTTCACCGTGACCCCCGACCTGACGGCGGACGTCCCGCCGCTGGTCCTGCGCGAGCACCGCCTGCTCGACGACGTCCCGGCGCTGTGCGCCGCCGAGCCCGTCTGGGACGGCGCACCACGCCGCACCGTCCGCGTGATGGCGCTGGCGCGCGTGGAGCCCGGACACGAGGTCCGCCACGTCTACCTCGACGGCGCCACACGCGACCGCCCCTGAGACGCCACCGCCCCCACCCCCACCGACGACCGCAGCCGGGGAGACCGCTGTGACCGACCACGCCCTGTCCGACCTCCGCAGACGGGTCAGCTCCGTGCTGGGACCCGACACCGACCACGTCCTGGGCCCCGCGCCCGGGCACGCCAACGTCTCCGGCTTCGCCACACGCGACACACTGGCCGTGCTGCGCCCCACCCGCGCCGAGCAGGTCCCCGCACTCCTGCGGGCCCTGGACGACGCCGACGCCCCCTCCCTGTACGCGGTCTCCACCGGCCGCAACTGGGGCCTGGGCTCGCGCGAGCCGGTCGGGGACGGCGCCGTACGCCTCGAACTGCACGGACTGGACCGCGTCCGCCGCGTCGACACCGACGCGGGCTGGGCGGTGATCGAGGCCGGAGTGACCCAGCGCCAGTTGTCGGAGCAGCTGGCCGGTACCGGCCGCATGCTCAACGTCACCGCCTCCTCCGCGCACACCAGCGTCCTGGGCAACGCCCTGGACCGGGGCGTGGGGCTGCGCCGCCAGCGCGTCCACGACCTCGTCGGCCTGGAGGTGGTCCTGCCCGGGGGCGAGGTGGCGCGCGTGGGCTGGTGGCCCGGCGAGGGGGGCGGCGCGCCCAACCCCCACGGGCTCGGACCCTCCCCGCTGCACCTGTTCACCCAGTCCGACCTCGGCGTCGCCGTCGCGGGGGTGGTGCGCCTCCCCGTGCGCCCCGAGGTCCAGCGGGTACTGCGCCTGACCTTCGGGCCCGCCGACCTCGGCGCGGCGGTGGACGTCTTCCGCCGCTGGCAGGGCCAGGGCCTCTTCCAGGGGGTCCTCAAGGTCTACGACACCACCTCCGCCTCCTCCTACGGCACCGCCGCCTCCCCCGGATACCTGGCGCACCTGAGCGTCGGAGGCACCGCCGAGTCCGTGGAGGCCCTGCTCGCGGTCCTGGCCGCCGAGGCCGGGGCCGCCAAGCTGTTCACCTCCGTGCTGCGCTCCGACCAGGACCCGCCCGAGCCCTCCGACGTGGTCTCGCGCGTGGTCGAGGCCGGGTACGCGGGCGACGTCTCCCACCACGAGGAGATGCTGCGCTCGGCCGTGGGCCGGAGCGCGGCGGACGTGGACACCCGGGGCGGCGGCTGGATCTTCTTCCTGCCGCTGGTCCCCTACACCGGCCGGGACGTGACCGCCGCGCTCGCGCTGCTCGACTGGGTGCACACGCGCACCGGGCTGCGCCCGGGAGCCACCGTCAACGCCCTGGACCCCGACGTGGTGGACCTGGTGGTCTCGCTGCGCTTCGACCGGTCCGACCCGGACGAGACCGAGCGCGCCCACCTCGGGCTGGACCTGCTCCACGAGTCCTTCGCGTCCGCGGGATACCTGCCCTACCGGCTCGACGTGGACCACGCGTCCCGGACCGACTTCCTCGGCGACCCCGCCTCCCGTGCCCTGATCCGCACGATCCGCACCGTCCTGGACCCGCGCGACGTGATCGCGCGCGGCCGCTACTCCTGACCGACGATGACCACGGAGAGGAACACCCCCTGATGAGCACGTCCCTGGCCACGGGCACGGCCCCCACCGCCACCGCCGACACAACCGTTCCCAACAGCTTCGAGGAGATCCACGCCGCGGTCGTGGCCCTCCAGCCCCTGTTCAGGGAGCACTCCGCCCGCATCGAGGAGCACCGCAGGCTTCCCGCCGACGTCGTGGAGCTGCTGCGCGGCGCCGGCGTCTTCCGCGCCGCGGCGCCCGCCTCCTGGGGCGGCCCCGGCCTGACCTCGGTCGAGCAGGCCCGCGTGGTCGAGGCCGCGGCCTACGGGGACGTCTCCGTGGGCTGGTGCGCCATGATCGGCATGGACTCGGGCATCTACTCGGGCTTCATCGACCAGGACACGGCCCGGCGGGTCTACCCGTCCCTGGACCTGGCCCAGTCCGGCTGGATCTTCCCGCAGGGCAACGCGCGCCGGGTCGAGGGCGGCTACCTCGTCTCGGGCCGGTGGCGGTTCGGCTCGGGGATCACCCACTGCGACGTGCTCGCCGCCGGGTGCACCGTGCGCGACGACGAGGGCGAGCCCGTCATCGACCCCCGCACCGGCAAGCCCGAGTGGCGGATCGCGCTGGCCTCGCCCGACGAGTACGAGATCGTCGACACCTGGCACACCACGGGCCTGGCCGGCTCGGGGTCGCTGGACTACACGGTCGAGGAGCTGTTCGTGCCCGAGGAACGCACCTTCGCCTTCAACCGTCCGGTGCGCACCGGACCGCTGCACGACGCCCCCGACGCGATCCTGCGCAAGATGTCCGGCGTACCACTGGGCCTGGCCCGTGCCGCCCTGGACCACGTGCGCGGCCTGGCGCCGGGCCGCGTCGACCGCGAGACCGGCCTCCCCTGGCCCGCGGACCACCGCGTGCAGCAGGCCGTGGCCCAGATGGAGATGGAGCTGACCGCCGCCCGCGCGTCCGTGTACTCCACCCTGGAACGCCAGTGGGAGGCCCTGGAGCTGGGAAGCGAGCGCGACGTCGACGCCCGCGCGGAGACCGCGCTGGCCCGATACCACGCCTTCCGCACGGCGCGCTCGATCGTGCACCGGCTGTTCGACCTGGTGGGCGGCGCGTCGGTCTACCGCGACCGGTCCCCGATGGACCGCTGGCTGCGCGACGCCAACACCATGTGCCAGCACGCCGTGGCCCAGGACTCCATCCTCCAGCTCACCGGGAACATCCTGCTGGGCGGCGAGTCGACCTCGCCCTTCCTGTGAGACCCCGCCCCGCGCCACGGACCATCCCCCACGCACAAGGAGCAGTGATGCCCGAGACCGCACGCGTCGTCCTCTTATCCGAGGTCAACTCCAAACTCGGTTCCCCCTTCCTCGACATGCTCCACCACCACCCCCTGATCGACCTCGCCGCCGTCGTGACCAGTCCCCCGGGCAAGGTGTGCGACTACTTCGTCAGCGACGACCAGCAGGTGGACCTGGAGGGCCGGGCCGAGCGCCTCGGCGTCCCGGTCCTGCGCCCCAGGAGCGTGAACTCCCCCGACACGGTGGAGGCGCTGCGGGCGATGGCCCCCGACTACCTGATCGTGGGCAACTTCCAGCAGGTGCTCAAGGCCGACCTGCTGTCGGTCCCCCGCGTCACCTCGGTCAACTTCCACCCCAGCCCGCTGCCCCGCTACGCCGGTCTGGCGCCCTTCTACTGGATGGTGCGCAACGGCGAGACCGAGGGCGCGGTGACCGCGATCGAGATGGCCGAGGGACTGGACACCGGGGCCATCCTCGCCCAGCACGCCACCCCGCTGACCGGCCGGGAGACCGCCCTGGAGCTGCGCACCATCCAGGAGCGGGCCAACGTCCTGATGCTGCTCGACCTGATCCCGAGCCTGGCCCGGCGGACGCTGACCCGCGTACCGCAGGACCCCTCGGAGCGGACCTACTTCACCCGGCCGGGCGCCGACCAGTACCGGCTGGACTTCACCTACACCGCGCACAAGGTCTCCTGCCACGTACGCGCCGGCTACCGGCACCCGGGCGCGTTCGCCCAGACCCCCGAGGGCGAGACGGTCACCATCCTCTCCGTCACCGGCGGCGGCCCCGTCCCGGACGGGCCTCCGGTGCCCGGCCTGGTGCGCACCTCCCCCGAGGGGGTGTTCGTGGGCTGCCGGGACGCCTGGCTGCGCGTGCTCACCATCGACCAGGACGGGCAGGAGACGCCCGCCCAGGCCGGAAGGGTGCTCAGCGACGGGCGGGTGCTGTCCGCCTCCGCAGCCCCGGAGCGCAAGGGGGCCCCGGTATGAGCGTGCCCGAGGAACTGCTCACCACGCCCGCGCCCGAGCCGGGGGTCGTGTTCCGCGCCCGCGGCGAGGGCACGACCGTGTGGCTCAACGGCGACGTGTACACGGTCAAGGCCTCGGGGGACGAGTCGCGGGGCGCGATGACGCTCATCGAGGCGTCCGTCCCGCCGGGGGGCGGGCCGCCGCTGCACACGCACGACGTCGAGGACGAGGCGTTCTACGTCCTGGACGGGGAGCTGGAGATCTACGCCGGTGAGCGCACCTTCCGTGCCCGGGCCGGGGACTACGTGTTCATCCCGCACGGGACCGTCCACGGGTTCCGCAACACCGGCACGCACCCGGCTCGCCAGCTACTGATCTTCACCCCCGGGGGCTACGAGCGCTTCTTCCTGGAGGCGGGCTCCCCGGTCGTGGCCGCGCGCCCGGCGCCGCCCCGCGACCCGGCCGACGACGGCAGGATCAACGACGTCGGCGAGAAGTACGGGTCCATCCAGATCCAGTTCACACGGGGGGAGGCCGCCGACACGCGCGCCGACCTCACCCACCACACCGGCACGGAGCGGGAGAGCAGGGTATGAGCGGCGTCCTCGATGGCAGGCGGGCACTGGTGACCGGCGGAGGCCGCGGGATCGGGGCGGCCATCGCCCTGCGTCTGGCCCGCGACGGGGCGGCGGTGGCGATCAGCTACCACTCCGACGCCGAGTCGGCCGCGGCCACCGCCGCGGCCATCGCCGAGCGGACCGGCGGCAAGGCGGTGATCGTGCAGGCCGACACGGGCGACGCCCGGGACGCGGAGCGGGTCGTGGACGAGGCCGCCGAACTGCTGGGCGGCCTGGACATCCTGGTCAACAACGCGGGGATACTGGACCCCTCCTCCGCCGTGATCGACGACCTGGACCCGGCGGTCGCCGGTCGCGTGCTCGACGTCAACGTGCGCGGCCCCCTGCTGGCCTCCCGCGCGGCGGCGCGCCACCTGGGCGAGGGCGGCCGGATCGTCAACCTCGGCTCCTGTGTGGGCGAGCGCGTCCCGGGCGCCGGATACACGGTCTACGCCACCTCCAAGGCCGCGATCACCGGTATGACCAAGGCGCTGGCCCGTGACCTCGGGCCGCGCGGGATCACGGTGAACGAGGTGGCCCCGGGCGCCACCGACACCGACATGAACCCGCAGGACGGACCCAACTCCGCGCCCCAGAAGGAGGCGTCGCCGCTGGGCAGGTTCGCGACGCCGGAGGAGGTCGCCGATGCGGTCGCCTACCTGGTCTCCCCGTCTGCGGGGTTCACCACGGGCGCCCGGCTGGGTGTGGACGGTGGTCGCAACGCCTGACCGGGCGCGGGCCGCCGGGACCGCCGGCGGCCCGCACGCCTCTCACGGATCCCCGATTTTTTGTGACGTTCCATCCATAAAGTGGTACCGTCTGGATCATGGGGAGACCACGCCAGTTCGACGAGGAGCAGGTGGTCCGGGCGGCCTGTCGCGAGTTCTGGGCCAAGGGGTTCGACGGGACCTCCACGGCCGACCTGTGCCAGGCGACCGGACTGACCCGCAGCAGCCTCTACAACACCTTCCACTCCAAGGAGCACCTGTTCCGACGGGCGCTCTCCTACTACGTCACCACCATGACCGCGCGTCAGGGGTCCGTGCTGGACTCCACCAAGGGCAGCGGGCTGGACCGGATCGGTTCGCTGCTGACCGTGATCGTGGAGGACGAGACCGACAACCGGGAGAACGGCCGCGGGTCGGGATGCTTCACCGTCAACACCATCACCGCGGTGGCCTCGCGCAACCCGGGTATCGCCCAGGTGGTGGAGGCGGACCTGCACAAGCGCCTGTCCTCACTGCGCCTGACCGTCATGGACGGCCAGCTCGACGGTTCGATCGCCGCCGACCGGGACCCCGGCGACCTGGCCTGGTACGTGACCTCCCTCATCTCAGGGATGAGGGTCGCGGCCCAGTCGGGCGCCGGGAGAACGGCGCTGGAGGGCATCGCCTCCACCGGGATCGAGGCACTCAGGCCCTGATCCCGGGACCGACCGACCAACGCCCCCGACCAGCACGACCGCGCTGACTCCCTGACCCGCGTCGGCGCGGCCGCGTGCCCGCGTGCGTCTCCCCGTGCGCCCTAGTTTTGGTCTGATCAATTCAAAACTCAAAGGAAGCTCCGATGCCCAAGTCCGTCTACCTCATGGCGCTCGGCATCTTCGCCATGGTCACCAGCGAGCTGCTCGTCGGTGGACTCATGCCGCAGATGTCCGAGGACCTGGGGGCCACCATCCCGCAGATCGGCTACCTCATCACCGCGTTCGCACTGGCGATGGCGCTCGGCGGGCCGCTGGCGACCCTGTCGGTGCTCCGGCTGCGCACGAACCACGCCCTGATGGTGCTCTTCGCCATCTTCTTCGTCGGCAACGCGCTGGCCGCCCTCTCCACCTCCTACTGGCCCATGCTCGTGGCCCGCGTGATCACCGGAGCGGCAGCCGGAGCCTTCTTCGGCGTCGCCCTGTCGGCGGTCGCGCAGGTCACCGCGCCGCACCTGCGCGGGCGCGCCACCGGTGTGGCCCTCCAGGGCCTCATGGTGGGCACCCTGCTCGGCCTGCCGCTGTCCACGCTCATCGGCGGCCAGTTCGGCTGGCGCGCCGCCTTCGCCGCCGTCGGCGTGCTGACCGTGGTCGTGGCCGTGGCCACCATGCTCGCGCTGCCGCGCCTGGAGAAGGCCGAGGAGGCCGGGGCCCTGCGCTCCGAGCTGGAGGTGTTCCGCCGCCCGCGCCTGTGGACGATCATGGCCACCTCCACGCTCATCATCGGCGCCACCTTCGCGGCGTTCTCCTACTTCACGCCGATCCTCACCGAGGTCACCGGGTTCTCCCGCGACATCGTGCCGCTGCTGCTCCTGGGCTACGGCGGGGCGACGGTCATCGGCAACATCGTGGTCGGCCGCCTGGCCATGTCCCACACCGTGACCGTCATCGTGGCCGGTCTGGCGCTCAACACGGTCTTCCTGGGCGTCTTCGCCCTCTTCGCGGACCTGCCGGTCCCCGCCCTGCTGGCGATGGCGGGCATCGGCCTGGTGGGCATCACGCTGAACCCCGCGATGATCACCCGCGTCCAGCGCGCCGGGAACCCGCGCGCCCTGGTCAACACCGTGCACTCCTCGTTCATCACCATGGGCGTGGTCGTCGGCTCCTGGGTCGGCGGCATGGGCATCGACGCCTTCGGCCTGCGCGCACCGCTGTGGGTCGGCGTCGGCCTGGCCCTGCTCGCGCTGCTGGCCATGGTGCCCGCGGCCCTGACCGCGCGCAGGGTGGGCCACGAGGCCACCGACCTGTACGTGCCGCCCCCGGCCGCGCCGCGGCCGGTCGAGGAGGACCGGGCCGCCCACCCCACGGGAGCCTGACACGGACCGGGTGCCGCCTCCCGGACCCGGGGCGGCACCCCCTTCTTTCCTCCCCCCGCCCCACCACCGCCACCGGACCGCCCGCGCCTCCTCGGCCCCGTCCCCGCCGAGCCCCGCCACCGCCCCGTGCCGCCCCTCTCCACCACCCCCTTGTGAGGCATGGCCACCATGAACCCCGAGCAGAGCACGACCACCGTGGACGACTGGCGTTCCCTACCCGCCGAAC
This sequence comes from Nocardiopsis dassonvillei subsp. dassonvillei DSM 43111, assembly GCF_000092985.1. Lineage (GTDB taxonomy): Bacteria > Actinomycetota > Actinomycetes > Streptosporangiales > Streptosporangiaceae > Nocardiopsis > Nocardiopsis dassonvillei. The sequence goes on along the minus strand of NC_014210.1, from coordinate 1,433,792 downwards.
AGCAGCCCGACTGGCCCGACCCCGAAGCCCTCTCCGACGCGCTCACCGACCTGGCCTCCTACCCGCCGCTGGTCTTCGCGGGCGAGTGCGACCAGCTCAGGGCCCGCCTGGGCGCCGTGGCGCGCGGAGAGGAGTTCCTCCTCCAGGGGGGCGACTGCGCCGAGGCCCTCGACGGCGTCTCCGCCGACCAGATCAGGAACAAGCTCAAGACGCTCTTCCAGATGGGCGCCGTGCTCACCTACGCGGGCTCCGTCCCCGTGGTGAAGGTGGGCCGCATCGCCGGGCAGTACGGCAAGCCGCGTTCCAGCCCCACCGAGACCCGTGACGGGGTGAGCCTGCCCTCCTACCGCGGCGACGCCGTCAACGGACGCGCGTTCACCGCCCGCGACCGGCGCCCCGACCCCGAGCGGCTCAAGCGCGCCTACCACGCCTCCGCGGCGACCCTGAACCTGGTGCGCGCCTTCACCACCGGCGGCTACGCCGACCTGTCCCAGGTGCACGCCTGGAACCGCGACTTCGTCCGCGACTCCCCCGCCGGTCGGCGCTACGAGCGCCTGGCCCGCGAGATCGACAACGCGCTGGCGTTCATGCGGGCGTGCGGGGTCACCGACGCCGAGGCGGTGCGCACCACCGAGTTCTACTCCTCCCACGAGGCCCTGCTGCTGGACTACGAGACGGCGCTGACCCGCGTGGACTCGCGTACCGGCGGACTCTACGCCGTGTCCGGGCACATGGTCTGGATCGGCGAGCGCACGCGGCGGTTGGACGGGGCGCACGTGGAGTTCGCCTCGCGCATACGCAACCCGGTCGGGGTCAAGCTCGGCCCGGGCGCCGAACCCGACGATGTGCTGGCGCTGGTGGACAAGCTCGACCCCGACCGCGAGCCCGGACGGCTGACCCTCATCACGAGGATGGGCGCCGGGCGCGTCCGCGACCGGCTTCCCGCGCTGGTGGAGAAGGTCACGGCGTCCGGTGCGCGGGTCGCGTGGGTGTGCGACCCCATGCACGGCAACACCTTCACCGCCGGCAGCGGGCACAAGACCCGGCGCTTCGACGACGTCCTGGACGAGGTGCGGGGCTTCTTCGAGGTCCACCACGCCCTGGGCACCCACCCCGGCGGCATCCACGTGGAGCTGACCGGCGACGACGTGACCGAGTGCGTGGGCGGCGGGAGCCGCATCGGCGTGGACGACCTGCGGCGCCGGTACGAGACCGCCTGCGACCCGCGCCTGAACCGCAGCCAGTCCCTGGACCTGGCCTTCCTGGTCGCCGAAGTGCTGGGAGAGGCCCGCCGGGCGAAGGAGGCGCGCCGATGAACGTGTGCGCGGTACGCGGAGCGGTGCAGCTGGACCGCGACGAGAGGGAGCACCTGCTCGCGGGGGTCCGCGAGCTGCTCACCAAGGTCCTGGACGCCAACGGCATCGGCAGCGAGGACCTGGTGAGCATCCTGTTCACCTCCACCTCGGACCTGGTGAGCGCCTTCCCGGCGGAGGCGGCGCGCGAGCTGGGGCTGCTGGACGTGCCCCTGATGTGCGCGCGGGAGCTGGACGTGTCCGGGGCGCTGCCCCGGACGGTGCGCCTGATGGTGCACGCGCGCAGCGGCCTGGCCCGCGCGGACGTCCAGCACGTCTACCTGGGCGGAGCCGCGTGCCTGCGCGAGGACCTGGAGGGCGGTGCGCAGTGATCCGCACCATGGCGGTGGTCGGCACGGGACTCATCGGAACGTCCGTGGCGCTGGCCGCGGGACGGCACGGGGTCGCCGTCCACCTGATGGACCGGGACCCCGCCGCGGCCCGCACCGCCGCCGCGCTGGGCGCCGGAACGGTCGGCGCCCCGGCCGAGGCGGTGGACCTGGCCGTGATCGCGGTGCCGCCCAGCATGGTCGGCGCCGTCCTGGCCGAGCAGCAGCTGCGCGGCCTGGCCCGGGCCTACACGGACGTGGCCAGCGTGAAGTCCGCGCCCGGCCGGGACGTGCTGAGCGCCATCGCGGACCCGGCGACGTTCATCGGCGGCCACCCCCTGGCCGGCCGGGAGCGGGCGGGTCCCCTCGCGGCCCGCGCGGACCTGTTCGAGGGCCGCACCTGGGTTCTCACACCGACGGCGGCCACCGCGCGACCAGTGCTCAACCGGGCGCTGGAGATGATCTGCCTGTGCGGCGCGGTCCCGGTGATGATGGACAGCCAGGCCCACGACGACGCGGTGGCGCTGACCTCGCACGCACCGCACGTGGTGGCGAGCCTCATGGCGGCGCGGTTGCGCGGCGGGGCCGAGGAGGCCTTCCGCCTGGCCGGGCAGGGGTTGCGCGACACCACCCGCGTCGCGGGCGGCGACCCCCGGCTGTGGACCGACATCCTGCGCGCCAACTCCGGGCCGCTGGTCGGGGTGCTGCGCGACCTGCACGAGGACCTGTCACTGGTGCTGGCCTCCCTGGACGTGCTCTCCCGCTCCGGTCCGGGGCAGGGCGCGCGCGAGACGGGCCGGGTGCGCGACCTGCTGGACCGGGGTTCCCAGGGCCTGGGACTGCTCCGCGAGCAGCCGCCGGGCGGGGCGCGTCTGCGGGTGGCGGTGGAGGAGGCCCCCGGAGAGCTGGCACGGCTGCTGGCGGTGCTGGACGAGTCCGGCGTCACCGCCGACGACGTGTCCGCCTCCTGGGACCAGGACACCCTGACGGCGGAGTTCGCGGCACCGGCCACCGCCGCCGGGCCGCTGCTGAGGCGGCTGGGGGCGGAGGGCTGGACGGCCGGGTACGCGGACCTGGCGACGGACTCCGAGGTCGGCGCCCTGCGCTGAGGGCTCCCCCGGGCCGCCCCCGCCCGCTCCCCGGAGACCGCCCCGCCGGGGAGCGGGCGGGGGACCTGGACATCCGCCACCACCTGGAGCACGCACCCCGCCCTTTATGTCTTGACAGTTATATAACCGTATAGGCATACTCGGTGTATGCCCGATCTGTTCGCCGTCCTGGCCGAGCCCAGCAGGCGCCGCATCCTGGACGCGCTGCGCCGCGGCGAGGGCCTGCTCGTCAAGGAGCTGGTCGCCGGACTGGGCATGAGCCAGCCCAACGTCTCCAAGCACCTGCGCGTGCTGCGCACCGCCGGACTGGTCTCCGAGACCGCCGAGCGGCAGGGGCGGCGCTACCGCCTGCGGGCCGAGGCGCTGCGCGACCTGGACGACTGGCTGCGCCCCTACCGGGCGTTCTGGACGGACCGGCTGGACGAACTGGGCGACTACCTGGACTCCACGCATCCACAGGAGGGGCGGCAGCCATGAGCACCGAGGTCCGCGTCGACACGAGCACGCCGGGCGCACCCGTACTGCGCTTCACCCGCCGCTACCCGCACCCGCTGCCGACCGTCTGGGCCGCGCTGACCACCGACGAGGCGCTCAGCCGGTGGTTCCCCTGCCGGGTGGCGATCGACGCGCGCGAGGGCGGCGCGCTCACGTTCACCTTCCCCGGAGAGGAACCGGAGACCGCGCCGATCACCGAGTTCGCGCCGCCGCACGTCCTGGCCTTCCACTGGGACGGCGAGGACCTGCGCTGGACCCTGGAGGAGGACGGCGACGGGTGCGTGCTGCGCCTGTCCAACACCGTCGCCGACCCGGCCTGGACGGCCAACACCGCGGCCGGGTGGGACCTGTGCCTGCGCGCGCTCGCCGCCGTGCTGGACGGACGCGCGGAGCGGACGCAGGCCGGTCCCGACGAGGCGCTCATCGCGCACTACCGCCAGACTCTGGCCGCGGACTGACACACCGCGACCTCGCACCTCGCGGCGGGGTCGGGCGGCCGGGACCAGCCACGGGTACGAGACCACCGGGGCCAGGACCCCTCGGGGAACACCGGTAACGCTTCCGGCCAGCCCGCCGGGTGCCCGTCTCAGGAGGAGCGCGTGAGGAGGACGGGGCGGGGGCTGACCGCGAGGATCCGCGAGCTGACGCTGCCCAGGACGAGTTTGGGAATCCCCGCCCGGGCGCGGCTGGCGAGCACCGCCAGGGCGCCGGGGCGGCGGTGGAGCAGCCCGGTGATGTCGCCCGCCGGGTCGGCGCCGGTCAGCACGGTCGTCCGCACCGCCAGGCCGTCCGCCTCCAGCCTCCGCGCGGCCCCCGACAGCCGCGCCTCGGCCACGGCCGCCCCGCCGGGCGAGGCCACGTGCACCAGCTCCACCTCCAGTCCGAGCTGGCGGGCCCACCCCTGTCCCAGGGCGAGGGTGTCGGCGTCGCGGGAACCGCCGTCCAGGCACACGAGGGCGCGGCCACCGGCCCCGCCTCCCTCGTCACACAGGTATCCGGGACCTATCATGAGCACCGGGGCTGCGGCCTGGCGCAACACGTGTCCGGTGACGCTGCCCGCCACCAGGCGTGAGAACCGGTCCCGGTCGTGGGTGGCCATGCACACGACCGTTCCGGGCTGCTCGGCGACCGCGTCGACGATCACGTCCCCCGGCCAGCCGGAGCCGACCATGGACACCTCGACGCGGTCGTAGTCCAGGCCCGCGGCGACCGCGTCGACGTCCTCGGCCCACGCGCGGTTCACGCGGTCGCGCACGGTCAGCAGTTCCAGGGGGACCCGCAGGACGCGGGCGGCGCGCAGCGCGGGGCCCAGGGCGGCCGCCGCACCGGCGGTGCCGTCCAGGGGCACCAGGAACCGGGTGATGGAGCGGGCGGGGGCCCGTGCGGTGCCGTCCTCACCACCGGCGGCCATCGGCACTCCCCCCTCCACCGCGTCCCGGAGCCGACGACGGGGGGACCATGACAGTGCACCTGCCCGCCGACGGGTGGATCCTGGCGGCCGGGCTCCTGCTGGTGGCGGCGATCCTGGCCTCGGGCTTCGCCAACCGCATCCGGCTGCCCGGCCTGCTGCTGTTCCTGGCGCTGGGCATGTTCATCGCCGACGACGGGCTCGGGCTGATCCGCCTGGACAACCCCGAGATCGCCCAGATCGGCGGGACCGTCGGACTGATCCTCATCCTCTTCGAGGGCGGCCTGACGACCAAGCCCGGGGACCTGCGGCGCGCCGCCGCGCCCGGGTTCGCGCTGGCCACGGTGGCGGTGGCGGGCACGGCGCTGATCCTGGCGGCGGGCACGTACCTGCTGCTGGACGTGCGCCCCCTGACCGCCCTGCTCATCGGCGCGGTCGTGGCCCCCACCGACGCCGCGGCGGTGTTCGCCATGCTACGGAGGGCCCCGCTGCCCCGCAAGGTCGCCTCCCTGCTGGAGGTGGAGTCCGGCGCCAACGACCCGATCGCCATCCTGCTCACCATCGGACTCATCGCCACCTGGCGGGACACGCCGTCGTCGGCCGAGTGGGCGCTGTTCGCCCTCATGCAGCTGGTCGGGGGCCTGGCCGTGGGCGCCGTGGCGGGGCTGGCCGGAAGCTGGCTGCTGACCCGGATCAACCTGGGACCGGCGGGGGTCTACCCGGTGCTGGCGCTGGGCGTGGCCGGGGTCTCCTACGGCGCCGCGGCGCTGGCGGGCGCCTCGGGCTTCCTGGCGGTCTACGTCACCGGGCTGGTCGTGGGCGCCCGCGCTCCCCTGCGCCGGCGGGGCATCCGGACCTTCCACGAGGGGCTTTCCAGCACCGCCGAGGTGGGGCTGTTCCTGCTGCTGGGGATGCTGGTCTTCCCCTCCGACCTGCCGGGGGTGGCGCTCTCGGGGCTGGCCGTCAGCGCCGTCCTGGTGCTGGTGGCCCGACCGGTGACGGTGGCTCTGTGCCTGGTGTGGTTCGACTACACGTGGCGGGAGATCGCCTTCGTCAGCTGGGTGGGGCTGCGCGGGGCCGTGCCGATCGTGCTGGCCACGTTCCCCTTCGTGGCCGGGTACCCCGACGGCGCCCTGGTCTTCGACATCGTCTTCTTCGTCGTGCTGGTCTCCGCGGCGGTGCAGGGCACCAGCATCCGCACCGCCGCGGGCCTGCTGGGGCTGACCCGGGGCGGGCACTCGCTCGAACCCGTGGTGGCGGACGTGCCCATCAGCGACCTGGGCACCGAGCTGATCGAGGTGCGCGCGGCGCCGGGGCTCCACATCGTGGGCAGGCGGCTCGGGGAACTGGAACCGCCGCACGGCCTGGTCACCACGATCCTGCGGGGCAAGCGGGTGCTGGTGCCCTCGGCGCACACCCGGATCCGCGAGAACGACCTGCTCATCGTGGCCATGCCGCGCCGACCCGACGCCCAGAGGCTGGTCACCGCTTGGGCCAAGGGCGAGAGCGCGGGCGGGGCCTGAGGCGGGTCGCCCGTTCGGGGCCTCTCCGGAAGGCCCTTCCGGGGCCGTCGAGGTAACGGCGCAGGCCGCCGAGGACCGGCGGATCCCCCGAGCCCCGGCGGCGGGGGATGGCCCGTGGTCGAGCGGGTTGTCCTCGGCGCGCCCAGCGCTTCCCCCTGGGGCGGGGCGGCGGGCGCGCCGATGCGGCGGTGTACCGCCTGGTGGGAACGGGCGGGCGGCGTCGGCCCTCAGGAGGCGAAGAGCGCCGCGGCGTCCACCGCGGTCTGCGCCACCCCGTAGGCCAGGGCGGCGAGCACGATCACCCACAGCAGGATCGCGGTGACGGCGGAGGCGTTGGTGGTCCGGTTGCCTGACATGTGTGGCCCTTCATCGGTGACCGGTGAGGCGTGTGTGGGGTTTCGGGGGGCGGGGCCCGTCGCGGCCCCGCCCCCGGATCCGGGCTCAGCTCCGCCCGGCGACGCGTTCGCGGTCGCGCTGGTGGACCCGCTCGGGCAGGGGCCGGACCAGCATGTTCGCGAGGAAGCCCACGGCCATGACGCCGACCATGACGTAGAGGGAGAGCCCGTAGAGCTCGGCCCCGTCGCGTCCGGCGGCCAGCTGGGCGTCGGCGATGACGTTGACGATCATCGGCCCGGCGACCCCGGCCAGCGACCAGGCGGTGAGGAGCCTGCCGTGGACGGCGCCCACGTTGAAGGTGCCGAACAGGTCCTTCAGGTAGGCGGGCACCGTGGAGAAGCCGCCGCCGTAGAAGGACAGGATGATGCCGGTCAGCGCCACGAACAGCACGATCGAACTGGTTCCGGCGACGGCGATCAGCAGGTAGAGGAGCCCGCCCAGGCCGAGGTAGCCGATGTAGACGCGCTTGCGGCCGATCGCGTCGGAGGCCGAGGACCACACGAGCCGCCCGAGCATGTTGCACAGGGAGAGGAAGCCGACGTAACCCGCCGCCTCGGCCGGGCCGACCCCGGTGAAGAACTCCTGCACCATGGGCGAGGCCTGCTCAAGGATCCCGATCCCCGCCGTGACGTTGCAGAAGAGCACGGTCCACAGGAGCCAGAACTGCGGGGTGCGCACGGCGGTCTCCACCGACACCCCCTCCAGCGCCGGGGACACGCCGGCGGAGGCGCCCTTCGGCTCCTCGGCGGCGGCCCCCGGGGGCCGCCAGCCGGCCGGGGGGACGCGCACGGTGAAGGCGCCCAGCATCATGACCACGAAGTAGACCGCGCCCAGGGTGAGGAACGCGGGCGCGATGGCGTCCGCGGGGGTGTCGGCGTAGCGGTTGAGGAGTTCGGAGGACAGCGGCGAGGCGATGAGCGCGCCGCCGCCGAAGCCCATGATCGCGATGCCCGTGGCCAGGCCGGGCCGGTCGGGGAACCACTTGATGAGGGTGGAGACCGGCGAGATGTAGCCGATGCCCAGACCGAGCCCGCCGAGGAAGCCGTAGCCGAGGTAGACCAGCCAGAGCTGGCCGATCGCCACGCCGAGCGCGGCGACCGCGAACCCGCCGGACCAGAACAGGCCGGAGACGAACATCGCCTTGCGCGGGCCGTTGCGCTCCACCCACTTGCCGCCGAACGCGGCCGACAGGCCGAGCATGACGATGGCGATGCTGAAGATGACACCGATCGCGGTCAGCGAGGTGTCGAACCGCTCGACCAGCGGGTTGCGGAAGACGCTGAACGCGTACACCTGGCCGATGGACAGGTGTACCGCCAGGGCCGCGGGCGGGATGAGCCACCGGCTGTGGCCGGGTGGCGCGATGCTCCTCTCGTAGTCGAGGAACGAGGTCAGGGGACTGGTGCGCGTCATGGATCCCGCTTCGTGTTCTGCCTTGTCGCGGTGGGGGCGCCGACGCCGGGGCCGCTCCTGCCGGTCCGGGATCCTCCCGGGGTTGCCGGGAACCGGGCTGGGCGGGGTGTTCCACCCTGTCGAGAGCAGCCCCCATCACGGAGAGTGATCGTACGAATGTCGAACGTCTGTGCCGGAAGCGAACTTATGTGATGAACGCGTCATGATCAAGCCCTCAGTGGCCACAAACCGGTCAAACACCCCATTTCTCTTGACGCCCCCGCGCCACCGGGACCACGGCGACGGCCGCGGCGGAGAAGAGCGCGCTCACCGCGAAGACGGAGGGCAGGCCCGCGAGGGTGATCACCGCCGCCATGAGCACCGGCGTCAGGGTCGTGCTGACCGCCTGGAGCCAGTTCTGCGCGGCCAGGGCCCGCCCCGCCCATGGGGTTCCCGCCGTCTCGGCGACGGCGGTGAAGGTCAGGCCGTTGTGCCACATCGTCAGGACCAGGCAGGCCAGGAGCAGCGGTACGGCCGTCCACGCCCAGGCCCCCGGCAGCGCCGCGAGCAGCACCAGGCAGACCCCCGAGACCACCGCCAGCCACCGCACCGGGCGCATCCGGTCCCCGGTCCGGTCGGACCAGACGCCCAGCAGCAGCCGCCCGGCCGCCCCGGGCACCTGCGCCACCGCGACGACCGCGCCCGCGGCGGGCGGGCTCCACCCCTGTTCCTGCACCAGGTAGATGACGGCGTAAGTCATCAGCGCGATCTGCGGGACGCCGAGCAGCATGCTCACCCCGTGCACCCGCCAGATGTGCCCGTGCCGGTAGGGCGACCCGGCCGCGGGGCGCGCGGCGCCGCCGCTGGTGTCAGCGGCGTCCTCGCCCGCGGGGGCCTCGGTGCGCGCGGCGTCGTCAGCGGCATCCGCGCTCGCGGTGTCCCCGGCCGCGGTGTCCCCGGCGGCCCCCGGTGCCGGGGGCCGCCCGGGAGCGGAGGCGGGCATCGCCAGCACGAACGGGACCGCCAGGAGCGCGAGCACCGCCGGGAGGGTCATCGCGCCGACGAACCCCCAGGCACCGGCGGCCCAGGGCAGCGCCAGGGCGGAGAGGCCAACGCCCAGGGGCAGCGCCGACTGGCGGACGCCCATGGCCAGTCCGCGTTCGCGCTCGGAGAACCACGACAGCACCAGCCGTCCGCTCGCCGCGTTGACCGGGCCGCCGACCGCGCCCACCAGCAGCAGGACCGCGACGGCCCCCCACAGCCCCGAGACCGCCCAGAGCAGGCCGAGCGCGCACGCCGTGAGCACCAGGCTCAGCGCCATCGTCGGCCGCTCCCCGAACCGGTCGATCACCAGGCCCCACACCAGGAGCGTGAGCAGCAGGCCGAGCGAGGGCAGACCGGCCAGCATCCCGGCCTGCGCGGTGGTGACGCCGAAGGCCTCCCTCAGCTGCGGCAGCACGACGGGCACGCCGAACATCGCCGACACACTGGCCACCTGCGCCACCATGCTGACCGAGAGGACGGCCCAACGGTTCCGTACGAGCACCCGGCCAGCCTAGGGAAGGCGCCGCCTGCGCGATCCACCGCCCCGGACCGCGACCGCCCGTTCCCGGGCGGTGTCCTCACCCGCCCCCGGCCGCGTCCCGGAGCCCCTGCCCCCATGGCCCGGGGTGACGCCTTCCCGCTGCCACCCGGCCGCGTCCGCCCGGTCCCCTAACGGAACCCGGCTCCCCGCGCGCCCTCCCAGGCCCGAGCGGCCTCCTCCGGCGGTCCCGAGGCCGCGATCCGCCCGCCCGCGAGCACCAGGCAGTGGTCGGCGTCGAAGGCCTCGTCGGGGGCGTGGGTGGCGTGCACGACGGTGACCCCGTCGGCGCGGGCCCGCTCCAGGACGCGGCGCACGTACTCGCGCGCACGGTGGTCCAGCCCGGCCGAGGGCTCGTCCAGCAGGAGCAGGTCCGCCTCCTGCGCCAGGCCCTGGGCGATGAGCACCCGCTGGCGCTGACCGCCCGACAGCTCCCCGAGGCGGCGTTCGGCCAGGTCGGCGACGTCCAGTCGGTCCAGGCACTCCGCGACCACGGCGCGGTCGCGCCGGGTCAGCGGCCGCCAGAACCCCCGGTGGGCCCACCTCCCCATCGCGACGGCCTCGCGCACGGTGACCGGCAGGGCGTCGGGGACCGCGCTGCGCTGGACCACGAAGGCGGGGCGGGCCGGACGCGAGGCCCGGACCCCGCCCCGGCGGACCCTGACCGTGCCCGCCATGAGGCCGAGCAGCGTGGACTTGCCCGACCCGTTGGGCCCCACGAGCGCCGTGACCGCGCCCTCCGGGACCGCCGCGTCGACGCCCCGCAGGACGTCCTCGCGCCCGTATCCGGCGTACACACCGTCCAGTTCCAGACGGTTCATCCCGTTCCTCACGCTCACCCCGATGTGCAAATGACAATGGTTATCGTTATACAGTGTCCCACTATGGAAGCTCTGTTCGACCCGTTCGGGGTCGTGTTCGTGCAGCGTGCGCTGTGGGGAGGCATTCTGGTCTCCCTCATCTGCGCCGTCGCCGGGACCTGGGTGGTGCTGCGCGGCATGGCCTTCCTCGGCGACGCGATGTCGCACGGGATGCTGCCCGGGGTGGCCCTGGCGTCCCTGCTGGGCCAGAACCTCATGCTGGGCGCGGCCCTGGCCGCGGGCGCGATGGCCGCGGGCGTCACCGCGCTGGGCCGCTCGTCCCGGCTGTCCCAGGACACGAGCATCGGACTGCTCTTCGTCGGGATGCTCTCACTCGGCGTGATCCTGGTCTCGCACTCGTCCTCCTTCGCGGTCGACCTCACGGGCTTCCTGTTCGGGGACGTCCTGGCGGTGCGCGAACAGGACCTGGTCCACCTGGGCCTGGCACTGGCCGCGGCCCTGGTCGTCGCCGTCGCGGGGCACCGGGCGTTCCTCGCCCTGGCCTTCGACCCGCGCAAGGCCGCCACCCTGGGGCTGGCGCCCCGGGCCGCCCACGGCGTCCTGCTCGGCCTGGTCACCCTGGCCGTGGTCGCCTCGTTCCACGTGGTGGGCACGCTGCTGGTGTTCGGGCTGCTCATCGCGCCCCCGGCGGCCGCGGCCCTGTGGGCGCGCAGCGTGCCCGCGATCATGCTCGGCGCGGCCGTGCTGGGCAGCGCCGCGACCTTCCTCGGCCTGCTCGCCTCCTGGCACTGGGAGACGGCGGCCGGGGCCACGATCGCCGCCACGGCCACTGCGTTCTTCTTCGCCTCCGCGCTCGCGGCGGCCGCGCGCTCCCGCGGGCGCGGCTCCCCCGACCCGACCCCCGACCACCCCGTACAGATGGAGAGGCCGATGACACATGAGGCGTGAACACCGCACCGGCGCGCTGGGCGCGGCCGGACTGTCCGCCCTCGTCCTGCTGACCGGCTGCGGCGCCGCGCAGGACGGCACGGAGCAGCAGCCGGAGGAGGAGGTCCCGCACGGCTACGTCGAGGGCGCCGAGGAGACCGCCGAGCCCCAGTCCCGCCTCGTAGTCGCCGACCCGGCCAGCGGAGACGTCCGGGTGCTCGACCTGATCACCGAGGAGACGACGGAACTCGACCCCGTGGAGGGCCTCGACGGCATCGCCGGGGACGGCCGCTTCGCGTACCTGTACTCATCCGACCACCGGATGACCACCGTGGTGGACAGCGGGGCGTGGACCGTCGACCACGGGGACCACAAGCACTACTACCGGACCGGTGTCGGACTCGCGGGCACGGTGGAGGGCCTGGCCGCGGGCCGGGTCGCCTCCGACACCGCCCTGACCGCGCTGTCCGCGCCGGACGGCGCCGCCGTGCTCGACCGGGCCGCGCTGGAGGAGGGGTCGGTCGAGGAGGCCGCGGCCCTCCCCGACGGCGCCGCGGTGGTCCTGCCCTTCGCCGAACACCTCCTGGTGGCCGGGGGCGGCTCCGGGGGCGAGGTCGAGGTGCTCGACCGGGACGGCTCCCCCGTCGCCGCGCTCGACGCCGCCTGCACCGACCCCCTGGGCCAGGCCGTCACCCGGCGCGGAGCCGTCATCGGCTGCGCCGAGGGCGCCCTGCACGTCACCGAGGAGGACGGGGAGCTCTCCGGCGACTTGGTGGACTACCCCGGCGGCTCCGATGAGCGGGTCGAGGAGTTCGGGCACCGCCCCGGTTCGGCGACCCTGGCCTCGGTCTCGACCGGCGGCGACCTGTGGGTCCTGGACCTGGCCGAACCCGGCTGGACCGCGCTGGAACTGGAGGGCGCCGTGACCGCGACGGCCGTCGGCGAGGGCACCCCCGTCCTGGCCCTGACCGGCGACGGGACCCTGCACTCCCTGGACCCGGCCTCGGGTGGGGAACTGGCCTCCGCCGACCTGCTCGACGGCACCGACACCGCGCACGCCCCCGTCATCCGCGCGGACACCAGCCGCGCCTACGTCAACGACACCGGGCGCGGTGTGGTGCACGAGATCGACTACAACGACGACCTGCGCGTGGCGCGCACCCTCGACCCGGGCATCGCGCCGCACCTCATGGTCGAGACGGGATGGTGACCGCCGTGACGGCTCCGAAGGCGCTCCTGCGCGCCGCGACCGCGTCCGCCCTGGCCGGGGCGGTCCTGCTCGGCACGGCCTCCTGCTCCTCGCAGGAGGACGGGGGCGAGGGGATCGTGGTGACCACCAACATCCTGGGCGACCTCACGCGGGAGGTCGTGGGCGAGGAGGCCGAGGTCACCGTCCTGATGAAGCCCAACGCGGACCCGCACTCCTTCGGCATCTCCGCTCGGGAGGCCGCGCTCGTGGAGAACGCGGCGCTCGTGGTCTACAACGGGCTCGGCCTGGAGGAGGGCGTGCTGCGCAACGTCGCCGCCGCCGAGGAGGCCGGGATACCCGCCCTGGAGGTCGGCGCCCAGGTGGACCCCCTGGCCTTCTCCCCCGGCGGGGACGCCGCGGACAACGAGGACGAGGGCGAGCCCGACCCGCACTTCTGGACCGACCCCCGGCGGGTCGTCCGGGCCGTGGAGCTGATCGCCGAACACGTGGTCGCCGAGGTGGACGGCGTGGACGCCGAGGCCGTGCGCGCCAACGCCGAGGCCTACACCGCACAGCTGGAGGAGCTGGACGCGTGGATGGCCGAGGAGTTCGCCGCGATCCCGGAGGAGGACCGCAACCTGGTGACCAACCACCACGTCTTCGGCTACCTCGCCGAACGCTACGGGTTCGAGGTCGTGGGCGCCGTGATCCCCAGCGGCACCACCCTGGCCTCGCCCAGCAGCTCCGACCTCAAGTCCCTGGCCGACGCCGTGAGCGCGGCGGGCGTCGAGGCCGTCTTCGCCGACTCCTCCCAGCCCGACCGCCTGGCCACGGCCATGGCGGAGGAGGCGGGCGTGCACATCGAGGTCGTCCCCCTGTTCTCCGAGTCGCTCAGCGAGGAGGGCGGGGGCGCGGCCACCTACCTGGAGATGATGCGCTCCAACACCGAGGCCATCGCCACCGGACTGCGTGGCGAGTGACCGGGCCGCAGTCCCGGCACGACCGCGGCGGCACCTCCCCCCGCCCGCAGCGGACCCTTCCACCCCGAAAGAGAGAAACGTGAACACCCCGACGAACAACGCGACGACGCGGTTCCCGGCACGGGCGGCGCTGCCCGTGCTGCTGTCCGCAGGACTGCTGCTGACCGCCTGCGGAACCGGCGAGGAGGCCCCGCAGGAGCAGGGCGGCGAGGAGCGGGCCGCCGCGCAGGCCGTGGTGGACAACCCGGTCGTCACCACCTACGACGGCGGCCTGTACGTCCTGGACGGCCAGACCCTGGAGGTCGTCCAGGACATCGCCCTGGAGGGGTTCAACCGGATCAACCCGGCGGGCGACGACCGGCACGTGCTGGTCTCCACCTCGGAGGGCTTCCAGGTCCTGGACGCGGCCGGCGCGGAGCTGACCGACACCCTCTTCCCCGCCGACACCCCCGGGCACGTCGTCCGGCACGCGGGCCGGACCGTGCTGTTCGCCGACGGCAGCGGCGAGATCACCGCCTTCGACACCGACTCCCTCGGCGACGGCCTGCCCGAGACCGACGTGACCAACGCGGAGGAGGCCCACCACGGCGTGGCCGTGGAGCTGGCCGACGGCGAGATGCTGCTGACCCTGGGCGACGAGGAGGAGCGCGTCGGCGCCGTCGTCCTGGACGCCTCCGGCGAGGAGGTCGCCCGCAGCGAGGAGTGCCCGGGCGTGCACGGCGAGACCACCGCCGAGGGCGAGGCGGTCGTCATCGGCTGCGAGGACGGCGTCCTGGTCTACCAGGACGGCGGGTTCACCAAGGTGGACAGCCCCGACGAGTACGGGCGCATCGGCAACCAGGCCGGGAGCGAGGAGTCGCCGATCGTGCTGGGCGACTACAAGACCGACCCCGACGCCGAGCTGGAGCGTCCCGAGCGGGTCGCGCTCGTGGACACCGCCGCGGGCGACCTGACCCTGGTGGACCTGCCCGCCAGCTACACCTTCCGCTCCCTGGGCCGCGGCCCCGAGGGGGAGGCCCTGGTCCTGGGCACCGACGGCAGCCTGCACGTGATCGACCCCGAGGCGGGCGAGGTCGTGGACAGCATCGAGGTCATGGACGAGTGGCAGGAGCCGCTGGAGTGGCAGCAGCCCCGCCCGGCGCTGTTCGTGCGCGGCGCGACCGCCTACGTGAGCGACCCCGCCACGAAGCAGGTCCACGCCCTGGACCTGGAGTCCGGTGAGGTCACGGCCTCGGTGACCCTGGACGCCGAGCCCAACGAGCTCAGCGGCGTCGCGTCCTAGACGCCCCTTCCCCGCCGGGGCGGGCGCGCGTCCCCCGCGCGCCCGCCCCGGCGTGGCGTCACGGTGCCGGAACGCGCCGTTCAGGCGCAGCACGGCTGCCGGACGGCGGGCGGCGCCGGGCGCAGGCGGGGAGGGCCCGTGCGCGCCCGGACCGGACCCCCGCGAGCCGAGGCCGGTCCGAAGGACGGGACCGGGTCCCACCTGGCCGGGGCGGACGCCTCACCAGTCGTGCATCGAGCCGTCGAGCCTGCGGTTGACCGGCAGGTACCGGGCCTCGTAGGGGTAGCGGGCCGCGGCCTCCTCGTCGATCTCCACCCCCAGACCCGGCGCGTCGCCCGGGTGCATGTAGCCGTCCGCGAAGGTGTAGGAGGTCCGGAACACCTCGCTGGCGGGCTCCAGGTGCCCCATGTACTCCTGGATGCCGAAGTTGGGCACGGTCAGGTCCAGGTGCAGGGCCGCGGCGAACGACACCGGCGACAGGTCGCCCGCGCCGTGCGAGCCGGTGCGCACCCCGTACAGGTCGGCCAGGTCGAAGATCCGCCGCAGGTGCGTGATGCCCCCGCTGTGCGAGACCGACATGCGGATGTAGTCGATGAGCCGCTCGGTGATCAGGTGCTGGCAGTCCCAGATCGTGTTGAAGACCTCCCCCACCGCCAGCGGGGTGGTGGTGTGCTGGCGGATCGTGCGGAACGCCTCCTGGTCCTCGGCCGGGGTGGGGTCCTCGATCCAGAACATGCGGTAGGGCTCCAGCGACCTGCCCAGCTGGGCGGCCTCCAACGGGGAGAGCCGGTGGTGCACGTCGTGCAGCAGGTGGAAGCCGTAGCCGAACCTCTCCCGGACCGCCTTCATCATCTCGGGCGCGAAGTCCAGGTAGGCGGGGGTGTGCCAGACGTTGTCGGTGGGCATCGCCGCGTCGGCGGGCTCGTAGGTGTGGCCGGTGCCGGGGTGGTGCAGCCCGTAGGTGCTCTCCAGGCCCGGGACGGCGGCCTGCACACGCACCGCCCGGTACCCCTGGTCCAGGAAGCCGCCGACCGAGTCCAGGAGGTCGTCCACGGACTGGCCGCTGGCGTGGCCGTAGACCATGACGCCGTCGCGCGCGGCTCCGCCGAGCAACTGGTGGACGGGCTTGCCGACCCGCTTGCCGAGGATGTCCCACAGGGCGCAGTCCACGGCGGCGATCGCGGTCATGGTGACGGGGCCGCGCCGCCAGTAGGCGCCGCGGTACAGGTACTGCCAGATGTCGTTGATACGTCCGGAGTCGCGGCCCACGAGCAGCGGGCAGACGTGGTCGCGCAGGTAGGAGGCGACGGAGAGTTCGCGGCCGTTCAGGGTGGCGTCGCCGAGGCCGGTGGTCCCGTCCTCGGTGGTGATCTTGAGGGTGACGTAGTTGCGTCCCGGGCACGTCACGATGACGTCGGCGGAGGTGATCCTCATGGGTGCTTCCTCGTGGGTGGGGGTGTACCGCGACACCCGGCGTAACCGGTCCGCGGGGGCGGCCGGACGGTGGCGCGCCCCCGCGGACCGGGGCCCTGGTGAGCCCGGCGGAGTCGCGCCGCGCTGTGCCGCCAACTCCCCGCGCTGTGCCTGACGTCGTAGATATATCGTTTTCCCACTAGGGTGTCGAGACCTGGAAAAACCTCTCTCACTGCGGTAGGGTCCGCCGAAACGTTCGGGTTCATCGTTTTCCCGAGGACTCCCCGGCACGCGTCGGGAAGCCCTCCACACACCCACGGGCGACCTGTCCGTGCCCCGCCCCCGCCATGCCCGCGACACCCGGGAGCGGCGGCGCGAGCGCGGGGAAGCCCGCCACAGCGAAGGGAGCGGCACTGGTGCGCGAGCAAGCCCCCGGCGCCCCGTCCGGTCGGAAGGCGCCATGACGGCCGTCCGCGGGTCCACCGGCCGCCCCACGATCTCCGACGTCGCCGCGCTGGCGGGGGTGTCGGTCTCGGCCGTGTCGAAGGTGGTCAACAACAAGGGCCGCATCGCCGAGCCCACCCGCCGGCGGGTCCTCGACGCCGTGGAGAAGCTCCAGTGGTCGCCCTCGGCCGCGGCCGTGGCCCTGCGCGGGGCCCGCACCCGGGCCATCGGCATGGTCTCGCGCCGCTCCCCCGACCTGCTGTCCTACGACCCGCACTTCGGCGTGCTGATCTCGGGCATCGAGCGCGAACTCGCCCCCCTGGACTACGGTCTGCTGCTGCACATCG
The DNA here is from genome assembly GCF_000092985.1 of Nocardiopsis dassonvillei subsp. dassonvillei DSM 43111. Classification (GTDB taxonomy): domain Bacteria; phylum Actinomycetota; class Actinomycetes; order Streptosporangiales; family Streptosporangiaceae; genus Nocardiopsis; species Nocardiopsis dassonvillei. The sequence goes on along the minus strand of NC_014210.1, from coordinate 1,416,803 downwards.
TGGGCGAGGAGGAGGACGCCGAACGGCGCGCCTACCGGCGTCTGGCCGAGGAGCGCCGGGTGGACGGAGTCATCCTCACCGAGAGCCTGGTCCGCGACCCCCGGTTCGACCTGCTGCGGAGGCTCGGGCTCCCCTCGGTGCTGATCGGCATGCCCTGGCGCGACGACCCGGTCGCCTCGGTGCTCGCCCCCGACCAGGAGCGGGGGCTGGTCGAGGCGGTCCGGCACCTGGCCTCGCTGGGGCACCGGCGGGTGGCCTACGTGTGCGGCCCCGAGGACCGCGTGCACACCGGGTTCCGCCGCCGGATCGTGGAGGAGCAGGTGCGGCGGCACGGGCTGTCCGCCGTCGTGCTGACGGTCCCCGACTTCACCACCGAGGGGGCGGCCGCGGCCACCGACGAGGCGCTGTCGGCGGCCGAGCGGCCCACCGCGATCCTGTTCGCCAACGACATGATGGCGATCGCCGGGATCAGCGCCGCGCGCAGGCGGGGGCTGGAGGTGCCCCGGGACCTGTCCGTCGTCGGCCACGACGGCCTGCCCCTGGGCGCGCTCGTACAGCCTCGGCTGACCACGGTCGGCCACGACCTGGTGGGGCTCGGGCGGGCCGCCGCGCTGACGCTCGTGGCCGCGCTGGACGGGGTGCCGGCCGACGTGCCCGCGATCGCCCCTCCCGGGCTGGTCGTGCGCGAGTCCACGGCGCCGCCCGGAGCCTGAGCGCGGACGGCGCGGGCCCCATCCATCGTCGGGCTCCCGTGGCCGGATGTTCCTCCCTGGGTGGAACGAGGGCCGCCGGAACGGGTCACTACCCTCTTCTCCCATGGAATCCATCAACGGCCGGCGAACGGTGCTCGCGGGCATCCCCCGCAGAGAGGGATACGGGATCGAGGCGCGGGTCGTCCACGGAGACGCCCCCGAGCTGGCGGGGTCCGGCCCCGGGGACTCCAGGGTGGCCCTCACCGCACCGCTGCTGAGGGTGATCGGCCCCCGCGGTCGGCGGCGGGTCGTGGTCGGCCGGTTCCGAGTGCGCACCGAGCGGGGCGAGGCGCCCGTGGTCGCCCTGGCCGTGCAGGCCGTGTGGGCGGAGAGCAGCGGCTGGCGCCAGGAGCGGCCCGCCGCCGGAAGCCCCGACGGCGAACTCGTGGCCTCGCTGGACGAACCCGCCCACGGCATCGTCGGGGACACGCGTTCCAGGGCGGTGGCCATGGTGAAGGCGTTCGCCGAGTCCTCGCGCAACGAGGTGCTGCGGCTGCGGGAGCTGCGCTACGAGCTGGAGCAGCGCATGGCCGACCACCTCGCCGGGCGGACTGACGGGCAGCTGCGCACCCTGCTCGCGGCGACCATCGAGCTCTCGTCCGCCGTCGGCCGGGCGCGCGACCAGGCTCTGGAGGACCACCGCGAGGTGCTGTGTGTCTGGAGGTGGGACAAGGAGGCCTACCTGCGCGTGCGGGACGGCCTGGTCACGGGGGCGGACGGCGCGCCCGCCTGGGAGGCGCGGCTGCGCGCGGGCGTACAGCACTGCGAGGCGATGGAGCGCGAACTGGCCGAGGAGTCGGACCGGCTCCAGGCACTGCTGGGCGGCATGTCGAGCTTCGCGGTGGCGCAGGGGGCCGAGGCACAGGAGCGGTTCACCCTGGCCGTCGGGGCCGGAGCCGCGGTGATCGGCCTTCCGGCCCTGGTGCTGGCGCTGTACGGCGCCAACCCCTACCTGCCGCTGGACTCCCTCGACCGCGCCTGGCGGCTGCTACTGCCGATCGGGGCCACGGCCCTGGTCGCCGTGCTCGCGGTCCTGGCGTGGATGCCCGGCACCACCCGGCCCCGCCACTACCTGGTGGCGGTCGGGGCCGTGGCCGCCCTCGTGTCCGTGCTCCTGTTGGCGGGCGCGCTCGTCCCCGTCTGAGGCGTGCCCGGGGACGGGCGGTTCCGGCCCACGGCGGGAGGCCCCTCCCCGCGGGCGGTCCCGGCGGACGGACCGGGTCGAGACGCCGCCCCTGATGGGGGTGGTTGCTTTTCCCCGGCAGATGAGATTCAAACCACCAAAATCACCCATGTTGTCCAAAACGTTACTTCTTCGCCTACTCTGATGCCCGACGTGACGTCAAACGGATGTCAACGCAGCTCAGAGGAGTTTCCTTGACCCCTGAACGACGAGCCGGCCTCTCACCGCGCTGGCGCTCCCGGTGGGTGGCCGCGGCCGCCGCGTCGGGGCTCATGATCTCCGGATACGCCCTCGTCGGCGCGGCCCACTCCCCCACCGGGTCCTTTCCCGGCCCCGGCGCGGCCGGTTGCGAGGCCGCCCAGGACAAGCGGCAGATGCGCGGGGCGTGGCTGACCACGGTCGGCAACATCGACTGGCCCTCCGAGCCGGGCCTGTCCGCCGAGGACCAGAAGGCGGAGATGGACCAGCGCCTGGACGAGGCGGTGGACCTCGGCCTGAACACCGTGTTCCTGCACGTGCGGCCCACCGCCGACGCCGTCTACGAGTCGGACCTGGAGCCGTGGTCGAAGTACCTCACCGGCGAGCAGGGCGGCGACCCCGGCTACGACCCGCTGGAGTACGCGGTGGCCGGAGCGCACGAGCGCGGCCTGGAGCTGCACGCCTGGTTCAACCCCTACCGGGTCGGCATGGACTCCGACATCGAGGAGCTGGCCGAGGACCACCCGGTCAGGGAGCACCCCGACTGGCTGGTGCGCTACGGCGGCGAGGGCTTCCTGGACCCGGGCAGGCCCGAGGTCCAGGAGTGGGTGACCCGCGTGATCATGGACGTGGTGGAGCGCTACGACATCGACGGCGTGCACTTCGACGACTTCTTCTACCCCTACCCCAAGGACGGCGAGGAGTTCGACGACGACCGGACGTGGGAGGAGTACGGCGACGGCTTCGAGGACCGCGAGGACTGGCGGCGCGACAACGTCAACGGCTTCGTCAGCGGTGTGCACGAGCGCATCGAGGAGGCCAAGCCCTGGGTGCGCTTCGGGATCTCCCCGTTCGGCATCTGGCGCAACGCCGAGAACGACCCCGCCGGGTCCGACACCTCGGGCCTGGAGTCCTACGAGGCCCAGCACGCCGACACCCGCGCCTGGATCCGGGAGGGGATGGTCGACTACGTCGTCCCGCAGCTGTACTGGGAGCGGGGCTTCGACGCCGCCGACTACGAGGAGCTGCTGCCGTGGTGGGCCGAGCAGGTCGAGGGCACGGACGTGGACCTGTACGTCGGCCAGGGCGCGTACCGGGTCGGTGACCGCAACTGGACCGACGAGGACGCGCTGAGCACCCAGCTGGACTACTCCTCCGACCACCCCGAGGTCGACGGCGACGTCTACTTCTCCTTCAAGTCCCTGACAGGCGTGGCCGAGGAGGCCTACGCCCACCTGGCCGACGAGCACTACGGCGACCCCGCCCTGCCGCCCCTGGCGGGAGGGGACCGCGGAGGCCGGTCCCTGGCGGGCGCCGTGGAGGACGTGACCGCCGAGGTCGCGGACGAGCACACCGCGGTGGAGTGGGAGCGGGTGGAGGACGCGCGCTTCTACGCCGTCTACCGCCTGGACGCGCAGGAGGCCGCGCGGGCGGACTCGGGCGACCCGGAGGAGTACTGCGGCGTGCTCTCCTCCGACAACCTCGTGGGCGTGACCGGCGGGACCTCGCTGGAGGACTCCGGCCACACCGCCGAGGACGCCGCGAAGGCCGAGGAGAACGGTGAGGAGTCCGGTTCCGCGTACGTGGTGACGGCGCTGGACGACTACAGGGTCGAGGGGCCCGTGAGCGAGGTCGCCGACCCGCGCGGCTGAGCCGAGACCATCCGCGAGGACCCGCCGCCCGGAAGGGGCGGCGGGTCCTCGCGCTTCTCGAAGGCGTTCAGAAGAGAGGAGGGCGGTCCAGGTCCAGGACGTTGACGCCCTCCGCCTCCAGGAGTTCCTCGAAGGCGTCGAGCGACTCGGTTCCGATGAGGGCCGCCTCACTGCGGTGGATCGGCAGCAACCACAGGAACCGCGCTCCCCCGGCCTCCTCGGGCGCCCACTCCAACGCGGGTCCGTACGGATAGGGCGGGCTCACCAGCAGGTGGTCCATGCGGGAGCCGTCCGTCCAGGGGCCGCCGAGGTCGATGACGGAACCGACGTCGAGGCGGTACTCCTCGAAGGAGTGCAGGTGGCTCACCATGCCCAGGGTCTCGGCGTGGGCCCGCTCCGCGGTCGGCGCCACGAGGAAGAACTCGGTGCCGCCCCCGGCCTCGTGGACGGACGAGCCGACCGTCACGTAGGTCCAGCCCTCGCCCTCGTTCCTGGGCGCCACCCGGTAGGTGGCGAAGCCGGGAGCCAGGTCGAGGACGGGGTTGTCCTCCCAGGTGACGGGCTCCACGGCGTGCCCCTGCCAGAACTCCCGAACGTGCCGCTCCAGCGCGGCGATCCGCGCGTCCTCCCCGGTCGCCAAGGAACCCGACCCCTCGCTGTGCCTCCGGCCGCCGGGGGGCGTCGCCCTCCCGAAGCACCCGGTATACGGACATCTGGAACGGCCAGACTACGGCTTTCCGGCCGCGTCGCGGGCGTCCTCGTCCTCCGATGGTTCCTTCGGGTCCCGGCCGGAGCGGTTGGGCAGAGCCGAGTGGACGGCCGTCACGCTGAGCAGCGTCCCGGTCGCGAAGTACATGATGTAGACCGCCCACTCCAGGGGCACGAGGAACGGCAGGACCACGGCCCCGAGAAGCAGCGGCGCCACCGCCAGCAGCAGCGACCACCCCACCCGGCTGCCGCCGCGCGTGTCGGCCATGTACGCGCCCGCCGCGCACAGCGGTACGACCAGGCCCAGGAGGCGCAGGGGCGCGTAGAGGAACCCGGCGGCCAGGGTCAGCATCATGGTCCCGTAGTGCAGGTGCGGGAAGACCGTCGCCCACCCCATCAGCAGGGCCGTCAGGACCGCGAAGTGGACCACGAGCGCGATCAGCCACCGCAGCGCCCACAGGGTCGTCCTCAGCCGGGGGGTACCCGTACCGTGTTCCTCACCAGCGGTCTCCCTCTGCTGGGTGGGCCGTGAGCGCCCCGTTCTGGTGGGAAGACCAGACCCGGCTCCGGCGGAGGCCGATCCGGGGCCGGCCCCGCGGGTGCGCGCACGGGTCGGCGGGGACGCGGCCGACCCCGCATCGCGCGACGGGGCGGTTCTCAGAGCGTGACGGGGCCGTAGGAGTTCAGCGCCTCCACGATCTGGCGCTCCTCGTAGTCCAGGTGCGCCTCCACCTCGGCGGCCAGGCGCTCGACCTCGTCGCGGAGCCCGGCCGCCTCCCCGCCCTCCAGGAGCGCGCGGATGCGGTCCAGCGACCGGCTGACGAGCACGTGCTCCCGGGTCAGGCGCTCCAGGACGGGCGCGAGCCCGGGGTGGCTCCTGGCCAGTCCGGGCAGCATGCCCTTGTCCTCGGCGGTGTGGTGGCCGTGCAGGAAGTCGCAGAAGGACAGGCACTTCTTGCGCAGCTGCTCGTCCAGGGGCGCCGGGACCCCGGAGGGGGCGCCTCCCCCGGCGAGGTCGCGGCGCAGCGAGGCGAGTTCGCCCCGCAGCATGTCGTGGATCTTGACGAGCTGGTCGCCCAGCGCCTCGATGCGCTGTCCCTCGGGGACGGGGGCGGCGGTCCGGTCGCTCATGTGCTCTCTCTCGGTGGAGGGGAAGGCATCCGAAAAATGCCAGTGATGGCATACTGCCAGTGACTGGCACATCAGGCAACGGGTTTTTCCCGGCCCCGGAGAGACCGCCGTATCCTGGCCCGATGACCGCCGAGCCCTTCCACGACGAGGAGTCCGCACTCCCCCTGCGCGAACGCAAGAAGCTGCGCACGCGGCGGGTGCTCGCCGACACCGCGCTTCGGATGTTCCTGGAGCGGGGCTTCGACCAGACCACGCTGGACGACCTGGTGGCCACGGCCGAGGTGTCGGTGCGCACCTTCTTCCGCTACTACTCCTCCAAGGAGGAGGTCGCCCTGGCCGCCGAGGGCGAACTGTGGGAGGCCTACGCCGCCGAGGTGGAGCGCATGAGCGTCACCGGCCCCGTCCTGCCCCTCCTGCGCGACTGCTACGCGAACGCGGTGCGCGGCCTGCCAGGCGACTGGACCGAGCGCTACCTGGCCACCCGGAAACTGGTCGCCCGCAATCCGGTGCTGAACGCGCACCACGCTGGCTCCGTCCAGGCCCTCCGGGTGCGGCTGACCGAACTGCTGGAGGAGGAGACCGGCACCGACAGCCGGGCGGACGTGCGGCTGCGGCTGGTCAGTGAGATGGCCCTGGCCGCGGTGCGCTACGGGAGCATGAACTGGGTCCGTGCCTACCGGCACAGCGACCGCACCGGCGACGCCGCGACGCTCCTCGCCGAGGTCACCGCCGCCTTCGACGCCCTGCCCTGCGCGCTGACGCTGTCACCGGACACGCTCGCGCCCTTCGACTGAACCGGTGGGCGCCGGGGCCCCGCCCGCATACACCGAGGCCGTCCGGGGTAGGCGAGGATCCGTCCACCAGACGCCGTTCCGCCACGACCGGAGGAGGGTGTACGCGATGACACGCCGTTTCGACGTCGGTGACCATGTCAGCTGGAACTCCGAGGCCGGACGGGTGTCCGGCACGATCACGAGGGTCCACACCAGCGACTTCGAGTTCAGGGGCCGTACTCGCCGCGCCTCCGAGGACGAGCCGCAGTACGAGATCAGGAGCGACAAGACCGACCACGTCGCGGCGCACAAGGACGGGGCCCTGACCCGCGTGTCCGGCGACGGCTAGCCGGATGGCTCCGCCGTTCCTCACCGTCGGCCACTCCGACCGCACGTTCGAGGAGTTCGCCGCGCTGTTGCACGAGAACGGCGTGCACGTGGTGGTCGACGTGCGCAGGCTCCCGGGGTCGCGCCGCAACCCGCAGTTCGACGGGGACGTCCTCTCCGAGTCCCTGCTCGGCGTCGGCATACGTTACTCGCGCGTCGCGGAACTCGGCGGTCGGCGCCCGGTCGCCAGGGACGTGGCCCCCGAGGTCAACGGGTTCTGGCGCAACCGCAGTTTCCACAACTACGCCGACCACGGGCTCTCCGACGAGTTCGGCTCGGGGCTCGCCCGGCTGCGCGAGGCGGGCGAGGACCACCGCGCCGCCGTGATGTGCTCGGAGGCGGTGTGGTGGCGCTGCCACCGGCGCATCATCGCCGACCACCTGCTCGCCCGCGGCCACGAGGTCCTCCACGTCATGGCCGCCCACCGCGTGGACGCCGCCCGGCTCACTCCGGGGGCCGTCGTGCACACCGACCGCACCGTCACCTACCCGGTGCGGCCCTCGGACGCGGACGGCGGCGGGGACGCCCGGGAGGACGGGTCCCCCCGGGTGTGACGCGAGCCCGGCCCGGGGAAGACAGCCCGCGACACCCGCCGGGGTTCGTCGCACCCCGCCCCGCGCGACACGCCGACGCCACGAAACGCCCGCCGGAAGCCGTACTCGGCGCGAAGGACGGCCCCGGTGGGTCGCGCCGAACCCTCTTCTGGTTAACGTACGGGTGTTCCACCCGGCCGCGGGCCCCGGCGACGGTGCCGGTTCTTGCGCCCACGGCACCACGCCTGACCGACCAGGAGGAGTGCGCCATGTTCCGCAAAGTGCTCGTGGCCAACCGGGGCGAGATCGCCATCCGCGCGCTGCGCGCCGGTTACGAGTTGGGCGCCCGCACCGTCGCCGTCTTCCCCCACGAGGACCGCGGCTCCCTGCACCGGCTCAAGGCCGACGAGGCCTACCAGATCGGCGAGCCCGGCCACCCGGTGCGCGCCTACCTGTCCGTGGACGAGATCGTGGGCGCCGCCCGCCGGGCCGGGGCCGACGCCGTCTACCCCGGCTACGGCTTCCTGTCGGAGAACCCCGAGCTGGCCCGCGCGTGCGAGCGCGCCGGGATCACCTTCGTGGGCCCGCCCGCCGACGTGCTGGAACTGACCGGCAACAAGGCCAGTGCCGTGGCCGCCGCCCGGGAGGCGGGCGTGCCCGTCCTGGAGTCCAGCGAGCCCTCCGACGACGTGGAGGCCCTGGTGGCCGCCGCGGAGCGGATCGGCTTCCCGCTCTTCGTCAAGGCCGTGGCCGGAGGGGGCGGGCGGGGCATGCGCCGCGTCCAGGAGCCCGAGCGGCTGCGCGAGGCGGTGGAGGCGGCCATGCGCGAGGCCTCCGCCGCGTTCGGCGACGCCACCGTGTTCCTGGAGCGCGCCGTGGTCGACCCCCGCCACATCGAGGTGCAGATCCTCGCCGACGGCGAGGGCGGCGTCGTGCACCTCTACGAGCGCGACTGCTCCCTCCAGCGGCGCCACCAGAAGGTCATCGAGCTGGCCCCCGCGCCCAACCTCGACCCGGACCTGCGCGACCGCATCTGCGCGGACGCGGTGCGCTTCGCCCGCCGGATCGGCTACCGCAACGCGGGCACGGTCGAGTTCCTGGTCGGCGCGGACGGCAGCCACGTCTTCATCGAGATGAACCCGCGCATCCAGGTCGAGCACACGGTGACCGAGGAGATCACCGACGTGGACCTGGTGCAGTCCCAGCTGCGGATCGCCTCCGGCGAGACCCTGTCCGACCTGGGCATCTCCCAGGAGGGCGTCTACGTGCGCGGCGCGGCGCTCCAGTGCCGCATCACCACCGAGGACCCCGCCAACGGCTTCCGTCCCGACACCGGGACCATCAGCGCCTACCGCTCCCCCGGCGGCTCGGGCATCCGCCTGGACGGCGGCACCTCCGCGGCGGGCACCGAGATCAGCCCGCACTTCGACTCGCTGCTGGTCAAGCTCACCTGCCGGGGCCGCGACCTGGCCACCGCGGTCAGCCGGGCGCGCCGGGCCGTGGCCGAGTTCCGCATCCGCAGCATCGCCACCAACATCCCCTTCCTCCAGGCGGTGCTGGACGACCCCGACTTCCAGGCGGGGCGGATCACCACCTCCTTCATCGAGGAGCGCCCGCACCTGCTGACCGCGCGGCCCTCCGCCGACCGCGGCACGCGCCTGCTCACCTACCTGGCCGACGTCACGGTGAACAAGCCGCACGGGGAGCGCCCCCAGCTGGTGGACCCCGCCACCAAGCTGCCGCCGCTGCCCGAGCCCGCCGGACCGCCGCCCCCGGGTTCGCGCCAGCGCCTGGCCGAACTGGGCCCTGAGGGGTTCGCGCGGTGGCTGCGCGAGTCGCCGAACCTGGGCGTCACCGACACCACCTTCCGCGACGCGCACCAGTCGCTGCTGGCCACCCGGGTGCGCACCCGCGACCTGCTGGCCGCGGCGCCCGCGGTCGCGCACACGCTGCCCGAGCTGCTGTCCCTGGAGTGCTGGGGCGGCGCCACCTACGACGTGGCGCTGCGCTTCCTGGCCGAGGACCCCTGGGAGCGGCTGGCGGCGCTGCGCGAGGCGGTGCCCAACATCTGCCTCCAGATGCTGCTGCGCGGGCGCAACACGGTGGGGTACACCCCCTACCCGACCGAGGTGACCGACGCGTTCGTGCGCGAGGCCGCCGAGACGGGCGTGGACGTCTTCCGGATCTTCGACGCGCTCAACGACGTCGAGCAGATGCGCCCGGCCATCGAGGCCGTGCGCGCGACCGGGACCTCGGTGGCCGAGGTGGCACTGTGCTACACCTCGGACCTGTCCGACCCCGGCGAGAAGCTCTACACGCTGGACTACTACCTCAAACTGGCCGAGCGGATCGTGGACGCGGGCGCGCACGTGCTCGCGATCAAGGACATGGCCGGTCTGCTGCGCGCTCCGGCCGCGGCGAAGCTGGTCACGGCGCTGCGCAGCGAGTTCGACCTGCCGGTGCACGTGCACACCCACGACACCCCGGGCGGGCAGCTGGCCACCTACCTGGCGGCGGTCAACGCCGGGGCGGACGCCGTGGACGGCGCGGTGGCGTCGATGGCGGGCACCACCTCGCAGCCGTCGCTGTCGGCGATCGTGGCCGCCTTCGACCACTCCGAGCACTCCACGGGCCTGAGCCTGGACGCGGTCAACGAACTGGAGCCGTACTGGGAGGCGGTGCGCCGGGTCTACGCGCCCTTCGAGGCCGGGCTGTCCTCGCCCACGGGCCGGGTGTACCACCACGAGATCCCGGGCGGGCAGCTGTCCAACCTGCGCACGCAGGCGGTCGCGCTGGGGCTGGGCGAGCACTTCGAGGAGATCGAGGCGATGTACGGCGCCGCCGACCGGATGCTCGGGCACCTGGTGAAGGTCACCCCCTCCTCCAAGGTCGTGGGCGACCTGGCGCTGCACCTGGTCGGCGCGGGGGTCTCCCCGGCCGACTTCGAGGCCGACCCCGGGCGCTTCGACGTCCCGGACTCGGTGGTGGGGTTCCTGCGCGGTGAGCTGGGCGTCCCGCCCGGCGGGTGGCCCGAGCCCCTCCGCACGCGGGCGCTCCAGGGGCGCTCCGAGGCGCGGCCCGCTCAGGAGCTGAGCGAGCAGGACCGCGCGGGACTGGCCGAGGACCGGCGGGCCACGCTCAACCGGCTGCTCTTCCCCGGTCCGACGCGGGAGTTCGAGGAGCACCGGGCGGCCTACGGCGACACCAGCGTGCTCTCCAGCGCGGACTTCTTCTACGGCCTGCGCGCGGGCGAGGAGTACGCGGTGGACCTGTCGCCGGGCGTGCGGCTGCTCATCCAGCTGGAAGCGGTGGGCGAGGCCGACGAGCGCGGCGTGCGCACGGTGATGGCCACGCTCAACGACCAGCTGCGCCCGCTCCAGATCCGCGACCGGGCCCTGGCCTCGCAGGTGCGGTCCGCCGAGAAGGCGGACCGCAGCGACCCCGGCCAGGTCGCGGCGCCCTTCGCGGGCGCGGTGACCCTGACGGTCGCCGAGGGCGAGGCGGTGGAGGCCGGTGCGACGGTGGCCACCATCGAGGCGATGAAGATGGAGGCCGCGATCACCGCGCCCGTGTCGGGGACGGTCACGCGGGTGGCGGTCGACCGGGTGCAGAAGGTGGAGGGCGGCGACCTGCTGGTCTGCCTCGGCTGAGCCGGACGTCCGGTCCGTTCGGGCCCGGCGGGCGCCTACGGGTGCCCGCCGGGCCCTTTTCCCGGCCGGGGTCCCGGCCGGGAGAGGACGGCTCCGGCCGGAGCCCGGCCGGGCGGCTCCGGCGGGGTCCGTCCGGGGGCTCGGGCGGGGGTTCCTCCGCACCGGGCGAGGACCGGGCCGGATCCGGCCACGGGAGGGCGGAACCGCGCGTGGCCCGGCGGCGTCGGAACGTGTCGGTAAACCGCCGACACGAAAACGAAGGCTCCCCCTTTGGCTCCCCTGTACCGCCACGGCGCCCTGCCCCTCCTCGCCGCCCTGGTCCTGACCACCGGCTGCGGCCCCCAGCTCGACCTCCGGGACAGCCCGCGCCTGGAGGCCCTGCTGCCCTCCCCGAACGCCTACCCCGACGGGTTCGACGTGGACGATCTGGACGTCGACGAGATCCAGGGGGTGGATTTCAGCGGCGAGGCGGGCGCCGACGACTTCGGTGACGTGGAACCGGCCGAGTGCGCCGCCGTCCTCAACGGTGGCACCGGGCGGCTGCCCGCGGGTGCCGTCGAGGGGGCGGCGCAGATCGCGACCCCGCCCGGCTCCGCGGAGGGCTCGGCCGTCTACGGCTACGTCCTGGTCTCGGGGGACTTCGGCGACGCCCCGGTCGAGGGCACCGGGTTCGGGCACCTGTTGGACACCTGCTCCAGGATGAGCGTGTCCGCGAACGGCGGAGTCGAGGGCGCGCTCGTCTCCAGGGACTCGCCCGCCCTTCCCGAGGGCGGGGGCATGTTCTCCGTGACCCTGTACGGCGAGCGCTCGCACATGGCGGCGAGGACCGCGTGGGGCCAGGTCGGGGAGGTGTACTTCGTCCTTGTGGGGATGCGCACGAGCGGCTACTCGGACGTGTCGTCCACGGAGCTCATGGAGGCGTGCCGGGAAGACGACTTCAGTGAGGAGTGCCGGGACGCCCACCGGGCTCAGGTGGACAGGGAGAGGGACGCCCTGATGGAGGAGGAGTTCGAGGAGATCCTGTCCCGCGCCGTGGAGAAGCTGGAGCGCGCCGCCTGACACGGCGGGGCCGGAGCCGCGCCGGGGGGGGGTGACCGGCGGGACGGCGACCGGGCCCGGCGAAGGTGACGGTGCCCACACCGGGGCGCCGCGTACCCTCGAAGGCGTGAGGAACACGCTCGACGACCCGGCGGCCCTGGCGGCCCGGATGCGCGAGGTCCTCGGCTCGGGCCCGGTGGTAGCGCTGACCGGCGCGGGCCTGTCCACGGACTCGGGCATCCCCGACTACCGCGGCCCTGACTCACCCCCGCGCAAGCCCATGACCTACCAGCAGTTCGTCGGCGACGCCGCCTTCCGACGCCACTACTGGGCCCGCAACCACGTGGGCTGGCGCCACGTGCACCGGACCCGCCCCAACGACGGCCACCGCGCGCTGGCCGCGCTGGAGGCGGGCGGCGCCCTGGCGGGCGTCATCACCCAGAACGTGGACACCCTGCACGGGGCGGCGGGCAGCAGGCGGGTGATCGACCTGCACGGCCGCTACGACCGCGTCGTCTGCCTGGCCTGCTCGTCCGTGACCTCCCGCGAGAGCCTGGCCGCGCGCCTGAGCGCGCTCAACCCCGACTTCGCCGACGGGGTCCCCGACGTGGAGATCGCCCCCGACGCCGACGCGGTCCTGGCCTCCACCGAGGGGTTCCGCGTGGCCGACTGCGAGGGCTGCGGCGGCGTGCTCAAACCCGACATCGTCTACTTCGGCGAGAACGTGCCCAAGGCGCGCGTGCTGGCGGGTTACGCGATGGTGGACGGCGCGCGGGCGCTGCTGGTGGCGGGGTCGTCCCTGACCGTCTTCTCGGGGCGGCGCTACGTCAAGCGCGCCGTCGAGCAGGGCAAGCCGGTGGTGATCCTCAACCGGGGCGCCACCCGCGCCGACGACGTCGCCGCGCTCACCGTCGACGCGGGCTGCTCCGAGGTGCTCACCGCCCTGGTACGCGCCTACGAGGCCGAGGGCGCCGCCTCCGTCTGATCGGGCCGCCGGCCCCCGGCCCGCGGCCCTCGCCGCCGCGCCCCGGCCGCGGAGGGGGCCGTTCCCGTTCCGGCCCGTTTTCCACAACCCGGAGAACAGATCCGCGTACTCCCCGTAGTCTTGGGAGGTCGGCGCCGCGTCCCGGGAGGGACGCCGCGTCGGCCCCGATAACGACGTCCCCCGGGGAGGACCGACTGTGGGTGTGACGGACGAGACCGCTGTACGCGCGGTGCGCACAGACCTGCCGCTGAACCGACTGGTGTCGTCGGCGATGCTCATGCACGCCGTCGTCGCGATGGTCGAACTGGACGTGGTGGAGGATCTGGCCGAGGGGCCGCGTCCGGTGGCGGACCTGGCCCGCCGCGCCGGGGTCCCCGAACGGTCCCTGGCGGCGGTGCTGCGGGCCGGGACGGTGAGCGGGCTGCTCTCGGAGCCGGCACCCGGGTCGTTCGCCCTGACCGCGGCGGGCCAGCATCTGCGCGCCGGGGACCCCAGCGGCCTGTACGGCCTCTTCCGCATGTGCACGCACGGCGCCTTCCTCCAGGCGTGGACCTGCCTGCCGCAGGCGCTGCGTTCCGGCCGTACCGCCTTCGAGGCGCACACCGGCCACCCGCTGTTCGCCTACCTGGAGGAGCAGGAGGAGGCCGCGGCCCTGTTCCACAGGGCGATGGACACGTCCGTGGCCGCCGACACCCTGCTGGAGAACGCGGACCTGTCCGGGACCGAACGCGTGGCGGACCTCGGGGGCGGCCAGGGCTCGCTGCTGGCCGCCCTCCTGCGGCACCACCCGCGCATGGAGGGGGTGCTGTTCGACCTTCCGCACGTGGTGTCCGAGGCCGGGCCGCTGCTGCGGGAGCGGGGCGTGGCGGACCGGTGCGCCGTGGTGGGGGGCAGCTTCTTCGACGGGGTGCCGACGGGCGCGGACGTCTACCTGATGGCGCGGGTGATGCAGAACTGGCCCCGGCCGGAGGCGGTACGGATCCTGCGCAACGTCCGCGCGGCGATGGGTGAGCGGTCCCGGCTGCTGATCGTCGGGCACCTTCCGCAGCGGGAGGGCGCCACCCCCTTCCTCCAGGCGATGAGCGTGTACATGCTCGTGCTCTACGGCGCCCCGCTGCGCACGGCAGAGGAGTACCGGGAACTGTTCGCCGAGGCCGACCTCGCGCTGCACGCCGTGCACCGGGTCGAGGACGGGGAGTCGGTCATGGACGTCCGCCGCGCGTAGCGGGCCCCGCCCCGCCCGGGAGCACGCCCCGCTCGGAACCGCTCCGCGCGGTGGCGCTCCCGTTCGGGGCGCCACCGCGCGGCGGTCACGGGGATCCCACCGTCTCCGGGGAGGCCAGATGCCGATCGACCGGGCGGAGGATGACGTGGCCCTGCCCCGGGTGGAAGCAGGAGGTGGCACCGCGCAACCTGGACAGGATCGGCATCAGGGCGTGGTAGCAGCACACCGAGGAGGGCAACCCCAACACCCTCGGGGTACTGAGCAGAAGGGGCAGTTCGGCGCGCAGGTAGGCCAGCCCGGCGCGCAACCTGGCCCCGTCCGGGTCCGGCTGGGCTCCGATGACGTGCCGTACGTGCTCCTCGCACGCGCGGCGGACTCTGGGGTCGGTGGCGTGCTCCCGGTCGAGGCGGTACGCGACGTCGCGGTAGCCGGGCAGGCCCGTGCACTGGGACAGGGCGCGCACGCGCACGTTCCCCGCGTCTGGGGCGGCCGCCTCCACGGCGCGCCGGATGCGCCGCCGCACGTCCTTGAGCGCCCTGTTCGCCCGCGACGACGCGTGCTCCCTGCTGCCACCTGACGCCATGTACATGGTGTCCAGGTGCAGGTCGGCGTAGAGCACGTCGACCTCGGCGAAGTGCCGCTGCGCCCACCGCAGGAGCTGCGCGATCCGCTCCTGGCTGAAGTAGCTGTTCCCGGCGCTGATCCCGATGAGCGCGTGCTCTCCGCGCTCGAACACGCGGCGGCAGGAACCGGTGAAGGGCAGGACGTCGAAGGCGTCCTCGGGCTCTGGGGGCGGCTCCAACTCAGTCGGAGATGACATCGGGATCCTCCAGGACGGTTGCCAGCCGCTCGCACATCTGGTCGAGCAGGGTGTCCAGTTCGTGGTCGCCCATCGGCCCGCACATGACGTCGTCCATCCGACCGCGCAGGGCGTCGAGTTCGGGGTGGTGCGGGCCGGTTCCGGCCGCGAGGGCGAGGACGCGCCGGGCGGCGTCCAGGCAGCGGAACGTGCCGTACTGCCGTGGCTCGTCCAGCAGGCCGCGGCCGCTGCTGAGCAGGTAGGCGGCGAGCAGGAGGAGTTCCTCGCCGACCTGTCGGACCTCAGGTTCCCCAGCGCTCATGGCTGACCACCTCGTTCCGGTCTCGTCGGGGTGCGGGTGCGAGTGGCCGGGCGGGGTGCCCGATCGGAACCAGGAGCAGGGGTTCCAGGTGGTCGGGCAGGCCCAGGAGCCTGCGGACGGGGCCCCTCCGAAAGCTCCCGGACGGGCATCCGCCCAGCCCCAGGCAGTGGGCCGCCAGGAGGAGGTTCTCCACCGCCATCGCGACGCAGAGCATGCCCTCGTCCCAGGAGTCCCCGGAGTCCGTGGAGTTGCCTGAGCCCCCCACGGCACGGGAGCGGTCGAAGCAGGCCGCCACGACCAGGGGCGGGAGTTCGATGATTCCGGGGGAGAAGGCGCGCAGCAGCCTCAGCGCCCGCCGCTCGCGGACGGCGACGAAGGCCCACGCCTGCTTGTTGGACGCCGAGGGGGCGGCGAGCATGGCGTCCAGCATGGGGTCGAGGAGGGAGTCGTCCACCGGCCGGTCGGCGAAGGCGCGTACGGCACGGCGGGTGGTCAGGGTCTGTAGGGCGTGTGATGACCGCTGAGAGGGGCACCGGTTCGCATCCGGCTCGCTCGAACCTGTGTCCACAGTATGCGATTTTCTAGGCACGCTCCGTAGTTTACCCTGTTATACGGCTCCATCGATGCCGCATAGGCGCATCTGGCCGCCCCTCTCCGCACCCCCGGAGGGGCACCACCTGAAAGGACCGCGATGTCCGCATCCGCACCCCCGAGTCCTTCGGCCACGAAACTGTTCGAGCTCATCACCGCCAGCTGGGTGGCGGCCGCCGTGAGCGCGGCGGCCGAACTCGGCGTCGCCGACGCCATGACCTTCAAACCCCTGCCCGTCGACGAGATCGCCGAGAGGATCGGCGCCGACGCCGACGCCCTCCACCGCCTCCTGCGCGCCTGCGCCGACCTCGACCTCGTCGAGGAGGGACCGCGGCGGCACTTCGCCCTGACCGGGCTCGGCCGCGCCCTGCGCGGGGACGCGGCCGACTCCATGCGCGGCTACGCCCGGTGGGTCGGCAGCCAGGCCGAGCGGTCCACCATGGCCCACCTGGCCCAAGCGGTGCGGACCGGGCGCTCGGTGTTCGAGCAGGTGCACGGCCGGACGGCCTGGGCCTACCTGGACGAGCACCCCGAGACCGCGGCGGTCTTCGACGAGGGCATGACCGACATCTCCGCCCAGCTCACCCGGGGCGTGGCGGGCAGCTACGACTTCGGCGCGCACCACACCCTCGTGGACGTCGGCGGGGGCCGGGGCAGGCTGCTGGCCATCGTGCTGTCGGCCCATCCCGGTCTGCGCGGCGTGCTCTTCGACCGGTCCGAGGTGGTCGCCCACGCCGGACCGGTGCTGGAGGGCGTCCGTGAGCGGTGCCGCGTCGTCAGCGGGGACTTCCTCTCCTCCGTCCCCGAGGGGGGCGACGCCTACCTGCTGTCGAACGTCATCCACAACTGGGGCGACCAGGACGCCGCGCGGATCCTCTCCCACTGCCGTGAGGCGATGACCCGCGACGGGCGCGTCCTGCTCGCGGAGGTGGTGGTGCCCGACTCCCCGGGTCCCGCCCGGACCGCCAAGTTCATGGACCTGAGCATGCTCGCCCACTGCGACGGCAAGCAGCGCACCAGGTCCCAGTTCGCCGACCTCTTCGAGCAGGCCGGACTGAAGTTGACCCGTGTCCTGCCCAGCTTCGGGACCAGCGTCGTCGAGGGGGTGCGCGCCTGAGCGGCGCACCTGTGCCGCCACCGTGGACGTGCGCGCCGGAGCCGGCGCGCACGGGCACGGCTCAGCCCCCGTGGACGGCGGCGAGGAAGTCCAGCAGGGCCGCGTTGACCTCCTCGGGGCGCTCCTGCTGGGTCCAGTGGCCGCAACCGGGCAGGGTGACGCCGGCGTGCAGCCCCGGTGCGACCAGCGACAGGTTCTCCAGGAGTTCGGGAACGCCGCGCATGGCCCTGACCAGGTCCTTGTCACCGCCCACGTACAGCGCGGGCACGTCGATGACGCGCCCCTGGAAGGGCGACATGAGCCCCTGGTTGCGGTCGATGTTGCGGTACCAGTTGAGCGGACCGGTGAAGGCGTCGGGGTCGGAGTAGTCGGCCGTGAAAGCGGCCAGGTCCTCCTCGGTGAGCCAGGAGGGCAGCTCCTCCGGTTCGGGCAGGGAGCCCAGCGCGCTCTCGCCCTCGGGCACGATCCACAGCCGGGGCTGGTCGAAGGGGGCGTCGCCGGAGGCCCCGACCAGGAGGCGGCGCAGGGTCGAGGCGGGGTCGGCGGCCAACTCGGCGTCGGCGACGCCCGGCTCCTGGAAGTAGGCCTGGTAGAAGCCGTCGCCGTAGACGGCGCGGGAGGACGAGACCGACGGCATCATGGCGGGCGGAACGGGCGGAACGCTCAGGCCCGCCACGCCGCGGACCAGGTCGGGGCGCATCATGGCGGTGGCCCAGGCCACCGGCGCCCCCCAGTCGTGGCCGACCACGACCGCGCTCTCCTCCCCCAGCGCGGAGACGAGGGCGACGACGTCGCCGACCAGGTGGGGCAGGGTGTAGGCGTCCACCGCCTCGGGCCGGTCGCTTCGGGCGTAACCGCGCTGGTCGGGGGCGGCCACGCGGTACCCGGCCCCGGCCAGCGGGGCGAACTGGTGGCGCCAGGAGTACCAGCTCTCGGGGAAGCCGTGCAGGAGCAGGACGAGCGGTCCGCTGCCCTGCTCGGCGACGTGCAGACGGATTCCGTTGACCTCGACGTCCCTGTGTTCCACGTTCATGGCGTACGCGCTCCTCGTCGCTGAGGGGTGGGGGGCACAGTCACGCTATACCGGCGGGTCCGGCTCCTCCAGGCTCCCTCGGGGGCGGGAGCCGGCCGTGTCCCCGGCGGGAACACCCTCCCCACCTGCGCCGCTTGAAGTGGAGCGCGCTCCAGTACCTAGGCTCCGGTCCATGACCACACCACAGCGAAGGATCGGCTCGGGCTTCGGCGGGCGCAGCACCGCGCGCGAGGTCCTGGACGGAATCGACCTGACCGGACGGCTGGCCGTCGTCACCGGCGGGTACTCGGGCATCGGGCTGGAGACCACCCGGGCCCTGGCGGAGGCGGGCGCCCGCGTCGTCGTGCCCGCGCGGCGGCCCGAGGCGGCGGCCGAGGCCCTGGCCGGGGTCGAGGGCGTGGAGGTCGACGGCCTGGAGCTGTCCGACCAGGGCGACGTGCGCGCCTTCGCCGAACGCTTCCTCAGGACGGGGCGCGCGATCGACGTCCTCGTCAACAACGCCGGGGTGATGGCCTGCCCCCAGGCCGTCGCCGGACCCGGCTGGGAGTACCAGTTCGCCACCAACCACCTGGGGCACTTCACCCTGGTCAACCGGCTCTGGCCGGCCCTGGCCGAGGGCGGGGCGCGGGTGGTCTCGGTGTCCTCCGGCGCGCACCAGGCCTCACCGATCCGCTGGGAGGACCCGTGGTTCGCCCAGGGCTACGACCGGTGGCTGGCCTACGGGCAGTCCAAGACCGCCAACGCCCTGTTCGCCCTCCACCTGGACCGGCTGGGAGAACCCCTCGGGGTGCGGGCCTTCTCCCTGCACCCGGGCGCGATCCTCACCCCCTTGCAGCGGCACATGACGCGGCGGGAGATGGTCGACGCGGGGTGGGTCGACGGGAACGGTGAGCTGATCGACCCCCGGTTCAAGACGCCGGAGCAGGGCGCGGCCACCCAGGTGTGGGCGGCCACCTCGCCGCGGCTGGCCGGGATGGGCGGGGTGTACTGCGAGGACTGCGACGTGGCCGTGCCCGCCGGAACCGAGCCCGGCGTGGAGGGCGTGCGCGACCACGCGGCCGATCCCGCGCAGGCCGAGCGCCTGTGGGCGTTCTCCGCCGAGCTGACCGGGGAGGACGCCCTCGCCTGAGCGGCGGCCGGTCGCGGCCCGTGCCGCCGTCCGCGGGGACCGCGCCCCGTGGACGGCGGCACGGAATGATCACCGAAGTCCCGCAATCGACATACCTCCCATACAAGGAATTCCACCCGGAGAACTCGTGATATTCCATCCAGCGGTTCCCGTGGTCAGACCCCTCGCGTCACGCCGGCAACACTTCCTGCCGCCCCCTACCGTTGCGGCGTGAAGCGCGCCGGGAGCTCGAACAGTCCGCGCATCCACAGCGACGGCCGCCACTCCAGCCGCTCCGAAGGCACCGCCAGCCGCACGTCCGGCAGCCGGTCCAGCAGGCTCTCCACCGCCGTGCGGGCGATCGTCTCCGCGATCTCCGGTGCCGGGAAGGGGCACCCGTGCTCGCCGTGGCCGAAGGACATCTGCGCGCGGTTGCCGCTGTGGACGTCGGGGAGCCCTGCGTGCAGGCGGGGGTCGGCGTTGGCCGCCGACAGTCCCAGCACCAGCATGTCGCCGCGTCGGATGCCGCGCCCGCCCAGCTCACAGGCCTGCACGGCCCACCGGCCGATGAAGTTCTGCGTGGGGGTGTCCTTCCACAGCACCTCGTTGAGGGCCTCGCCCGCGCTGCCGCGCCCGCCCTGGAGGGTGAGCGAGAACTGGTCGTCGGTGAGCATCAGGAGCAGGGTGTTGCCGATCCAGTCGCCGGTGGGCGCCTGGGCCGCGGCGAGGACCACCAGCAGGTCGATGACCGCCTCGGCGTCGCTCAGGCCCGCCGGGTGCAGCAGCAGCCGCGAGGGCACGTCGTCGCGCGGCGCGGCGCGGCGGTCGGCGACCAGGGCGTCCAGGCGGGCGTGCAGGCGCCGGTGGGCGCCGCCCGCGTCGGCGGCGACGTCGAGCGAGAGCACGACGTCGCGCACCAGTGCCGGGACCTCCGCCTCCGGCAGGCCGCAGAGCCGGGCGACCACCATCGCGGGGATGCGGTGCGCGTACTGGGAGACCAGGTCGGCCTCGCCCTCCGCGCGGAAGGCGTCGACGAGGCCGTCGGCGGCCCGCTGGCACAGGGTCCTGAGGTCGGCGCGGTCCACGGCGTCCAGGGCGTCGCCGATCGCGCCCGCGCGCCGCTGGTGTTCGGCCCCCTCGGCGAACATGACCGAGGGCGTCCACATCACGTAGGGCAGGAGCGGCCAGTCCCGGCCGACGCGGTCCCACTGGTTCCAGCGGCGGCAGTCGCGGGCGAACCACTCGGGTCTGCTGGTGACGTGGTGCAGCTCCCGGTAGCCCATGACGAACCACGCCGGAACGTCGCCGTCGAGCAGCACGGGCGCGACCGGGCCGTAGCGTCCGCGCAGCTCCTCGTAGAGCCCGGCCGGGTCGCGGGCGATGTCGGGGCCGTACAGGCGGGCGGCGCCCGCGTGGTCCGGGGAGGGGGGCGGCGGGCCGCTGCTGGCCGGTGCCGCGGCCTCCGGACCCGGGCTGTGGTTCACGTCGTCTCCTCCTGGGGCGGCGCGGGTGCGGACGCGGAGCCGGACATCGGCGCCGGTGCGGACTCCCGCCCTGACCCGGGCGCGAACGCCGTCGTCGGCGCGGACGGGTACCCGGCGACGGGTCCGGACACGTGCTGGACGAGGGTGATCAGGACGTCGCGGCTGGACTCGCGGCTGCGGGCGTCGCAGTCCACCACGGGGACCCGCCCGGACAGGTCCAGGGCGCGTCGCACCTCGGGCAGGGCGGGTCCGGGGCCGAAGCGGTTCACCGCGACCACGAAGGGCGTGCGGTGGTGTTCGAGCCGGTCCACGGCGTACCAGGAGTCCCGGATGCGGTCGGTGTCCACGAGGACGACCGCGCCCAGGCTGCCCTCGAACAGCTGGTTCCACAGGAACCAGAACCGCTTCTGGCCGGGGGCGCCGAAGAGGTAGAGCACGCGCCGCTCGTCCACGGTGATGCGCCCGAAGTCGAAGGCCACGGTGGTGGTGCGCTTGTCGCGGACGGCACTGAGGTCGTCGATCCCGACACCGGCCCGGGTCATGACCTCCTCGGTCCTCACCGGGCGCGTCTCGCTGACGGAGTCGACCAGGGTGGTCTTGCCGACGCCGAACCCGCCGACGACGACGATCTTGAGCGCGTTGTCGGCCGTCGCGGCGAGCGGGGCCCGGTGCGGCCCGGCCGGCCGTTCAGAGGCGTTGGAGGGCAAGGAGCACCTGCTTCAGGGTCTCGGGGTCGTGCCCGGCCTCCTGCCGGGTGAGGGCCGCCGGGTGGCGGGCCGTCACCCGCCCCGTGTCCAGCAGGTCCAGCAGGAGGATCCGCACGACGCTGACGGGGAGCCGCAGCTCCGCGGACAGCTCCACCACGGCGGTCGGGTACGCGCACAGGCGCAGGATCGCGGCGTGCTCGGACTGCATGCCGGGCACGGGGTCGCACTCGGCGACGACGAGGGTGACCGAGTCCAACACGCGGGTGTCCGCGTCGGAGCGCCCGCCGGTCACGGTGTACAGGCGGTCGGGGGACTCTCCCCGGAGGCAGTCGTGGTGGGTCACCGCTGCTCGGCGCCCACTCGGACCCGCTCGCTCCGGCGCGGGGCGGCCGTCAGGAAGCCGCCGATCCGTTCGACGAGTGCGTTCATGCTGTGGCCGATCACGCCGACGTCGGCTTCCCCGGCGGCGATCACCGCCAGGTGGGCGCCCTCCCCGGCGCGGATGATGAGCAGGACGCCTCCGCCGAACTCGACCATGGCCTGACCCGCGCCGCCGCGGTCGCCGAACTCGGCGGAGGCGCTCAGGGACAGGCTCTGGATGCCCGCGGCGATGGCGGCGAGCTGGTCGGCGCGGTCGGTGTGCAGTTCGCGGGTGTGGCACATCCTGAGTCCGTCCCTGGACAGCACGAGCACGTGGCGGATGCCCGGTGTCCCGTGGCGCAGGTTCTCCAGAAGCCAGTCGAGGCTGGTGTCCATGGTGTTCATCGGGGTCGCGGGGCAGCCGCGCGCGGGCCCGGTCCGTGCCCCTCCCTCCGTTTCTCTTCTCTACTCTTCGGCTCGTTGTGGCTGGCGTGCGTTGCGGAAGGACGCGAACCTGGTGCCGGGGTCGCCGCCGGGTCCGGGCGTGACCGGACCGGCGGAGAGCTGGTCGGGCTCCTCCCGCAGCGCCGCGGCGAGGGTCTGGCCGCGCCGCCGCCGGGGCAGCCCGGAGGCGGCGCGGGCGGGCGCGGCGGGGCTGTCGGGCCCGGGGGCCGCCGTACCGGCACCGGGGCCCGGTCCCGCGGCGGGCGCGGGCCCGGCGGAGCGCCGGGGGCGGTGCCCGGCGCGCGGGCCGCCGGGGGCGGGCTGGGACTCGGTGACCAGGTGCGGCGGGACGAGGACGACGACGCCCACGCCGCCGCGGGCCGAGGGACGGAAGCTGACGCCGAGCGCGTGCTTGTGGGCGAGGCGGCCCACGACCGCCAGGCCCGTGCGGGTGCCGCGCAGCGTGGACAGGTCGCGGGGCTCGGTGACCAGGCTCTCGGCGAGCCTGCGCTCGCGCACGCGCATGCCCAGTCCGCTGTCCTCGACGGTGACGGACAGGCCGGTGTCCTCCTCCTGGACGTAGACGTGCACCTCGGTGCCGTGGGCGGAGAAGTTGGCGGCGTTGTCCATGAGTTCGGCCAGGGCCTGCATGACGCCCTCGGCGGCGTGCCCGGCGATGGAGGCGGTGCTGGTGTTGTGCAGGCGCACGCGGCGGTAGGCGTTGATGCGGCCCATGGCGCCGCGCAGGACGCTCTCCATGACGATGGGCCGGGTCCAGCGGCGGCCCGAGCGGCCCCCGGCCAGGACGACGAGGCCGTCGGCGAGGCGGCCCGTGCGGGAGACCCCGTGGTCGACGTCCAGGAGGTCGCCGAAGACACCGGGGTTGTCGCCGTAGCGGTCCTGGAGTTCGCGGAGCCTGGCCAGCAGGGAGGTCAGGTGGGCCTGGATGCGGGCGCCGGAGGCGGCGGCGGTCTCCATGGCCGAGGCGGAACGGCGGGCGGCGGCCAGCAGCTCCTCCAGCGTGTGCGCGCGCAGGCGGGCGAGGGCGCCGTGGACGGGGGGCAGTTCCTCCCGCAGGGTCTCGGCGGCGCCGACGCGGTCCTCGCGCACGCGGGCGACCATGAGCGGCAGGCCGACGCGGTCGAGGTCGGCGATCTGCTCCTCCAGCGCGGTGCACCGGGCGAGGGCGTCGGCGGCGCGCACGCGCGCGGTGTCGAGCTCGGCGGTGACGGCGTGGGTGAGCCGGTGCAGCGCGACGTGGCGGGGCTGGGGGTGCTCGGCGAGGACCTCGCGCGCGGTGCGGCCCGCGCGCAGGCCCTCGGTGAGGGCGGGCAGGAGCTGGTCCACCAGGTGCTCGGCCTCGCGTTCGAGGGCCTGGGCGGTGGCGTCGACCCGGGTGCCGTGCTCGCGCGCGGCGCGGGCCGCGGCGGCCTGGTGCGCCGCCGCGGTGACGGCGGCGCACAGGGCGGCTCCGGCCGCTCCGACGGCCAGGGCCACGCTCTGTCGGGCGTCGGGGTGGGCCGTGACGACCGCCCAGGACCAGGCTGGGGCCGCCAGCGCGGTCACGGCGACCAGGGCGAACAGGGCCTGTCGTCCGGGGCGCGGTGGCCGCCGTTGTCGGTCGGACGGGTGAACTGGCATGGGCGGGTTCCTCGCGGGGCAATCGCGCGAAGGGAGCGGGCCGTGCCCGGTCCCGTCGCCCGGTCTCCGGGCAGGGGAGGTCCACCCGGTTTCCCCCGGGGAATTCGAGGGCGGACGGAAATCACCGTAGACCACGGGCGAAAGGCACGTGGGCTTTCTCGCGAGGAACCCCGGTCAGACGGCGGAGAAGTGCGGCATCCCGCTTTTTCCGCTCTTCTTAATTCTGACATACCCCTGCATTGCGCGCTTTTCGCGCGGATGCTCGGTTCAGGAGAAAAGGAGGAAGACCGCGAGGACCACCGCCAGGAAGACCAGCGCGCCGATCGCGGAGTGGCGTCGGGAGGCGGCGCCCGCGTCGGCGGCGCGCGCGGGCAGGCCGGGCCAGCACAGCACCGCGGCCGCGGCGGCCCCCGCGCTCAGGGCCACGTCCAGGTACCAGACCGCCACGGGGAAGGACGCCCACGTGGTCAGCAGCAGCGAGAGCACCAGGAAGAAGAGCGTGTGGGCCGTCCGGTTCAACACGTCCCAGCGGTCCGCGAAGCGGAACCTGCCCCGGCCCCGGAACCGCAGGAGGACGTCCGCCGCGCTCACGACGCAGATGCCGTTGAGGAACGCGGCCCCGGCGTAGGTCAGCACGTCCGTCACGCTCATCGGGCGTCCTCCGTCAGCAGTTCCAGGACGGCGTCTTCCAGTCCGGTGGTCGTGTTGCCGAAGGCCAGCACCGCGCGCCCGCCCTCCCGGTCCAGGGCGACCATGGAGGCGAAACCCCCGGTACCGCCGTTGTGCCAGGTGACCTCGGTGCCGCCGTGCTCCTGTGTGACCCAGGCGAACCCGATCCGGTGGTCCGGCCCGCCGTCCCAGCGCGGTTCCAGGGCCGCCGCGCCCGGCGCGGCGCCCTCCAGCAGCGCCCCGGCGAAGCGCGCCATGTCGGCGGGGGTGGAGCGCACGCCCCCGGTGGGAGCGTAGGCGTGGGCCAGCCAGGGGTCGGCCCGGCGCCCCCTGTCGGTGTAACCCCGGGTCGCGTCCTCGGGCAGGTCGTCCCCGGATTCGGGCAGGGTCGTGTCGTCCATGCCCAGGGGGTCGAGCAGCCGCTCGCGCAGGAGGGTGGCGTAGTCGGTCCCGGCGGCGTTGGCCAGGGCGTGGCCCAGGATCGCGGTGCCCATGTTGGAGTAGCGGGACTCGCCGCGGTCGGCCAGCTCCGCCGCGGCCACCTGCGCGACCAGGTCGTCGTAGTCGTAGGGGTAGGGGTCGTTGCCCAGGTAGGAGGCCGCCACCGAGACCGCCATGTCGGGCACGCGGGTGGAGAGTCGGGGCAGTCCGGAGCGGTGGCTGGTCAGCTCGGCCAGGGTGACGTCGGCGGCGGGGGCGCCGTCCAGCTCGACCAGCTCCCCGAGCCGGGTGTCGGCGGTGACCTCGCCGCGTTCGACGGCGATGGCGAGCAGCATCCCGGTCATGGTCTTGGAGACCGAGCCGATCTCGTAGTCGGTGCCGTCGTCTGCTCCGAAGTGGGCGAAGCTCACCCGTCCGCCGTCGACCTCGACGACGCTGACGCGGTCGCGCACGCCCTCGGACAGCAGCGGGCGCGCCCGGTCGAGGAGTCCGGGGTCCCCGGACTCCTCGGCGGACAGGGCGGGTGTGTGCGGCCGTGCGGCGACCCCGAGCACCACGACCAGGGCGGCCGCCGCACAGGCGACCGCGACAGTTCTTCCTCTGGCTCTCACGGAGCCCTCCTTACTGGGGTGCTCCCCCGGCCGCCGTGAGGATGGCGAGCAGGGGGACGACGCGTTCCGGTGGAATGGCGTAGTGGCCGCGCCGGACGGTGGTGAGCCATCCGGCCGCGGCGAGCAGGTTGACGTGGTGGTAGATCTGGCCGGTCGTGCCGAAGTCGGAACGCTCGGCCAGGGCGGCGACGGTCCCGGTTCCCCTCCAGACCGCCTGTAGCAACTGGAGCCGGACGGGGTTGCCCAGGGCGTCGAGGCTGGCGGCGTGGCGGGCCCAGTCGGACTCCTCCAGGCGCTCGACCGGCAGCCCCTGCTGCCACTCCAGCGTGTCCTCCTCCCCCTCCCCGCCGCGGACGATCCCCGCGAAGACCACGCCGCCGTGTCCGGTGACGCGTTCCCGCAGGGCGTTGAGCGCGAAGAACACGTCTCCGAGCGCCTCCGCCCGGGGTGTCTCGGTCGCGCGTTCGCCGGCCGCCTCCAGGGCGCTGACCCGCGCCTCCAGCTCGGCCAGGCGCTCCTCCGTCGTCCTGTCCACCGCACCTCCACCTTACATGCTTTTCCGTAATTACGTACTTTTAGAGTAGCAGGCCCGGGAGCTTTGCCCGATCCGTAGGAACGGGTGGGGTGTCGCTGACCCGCCGGGTCGGATGATGAAGACAAGGCGCGCGGATCGCGCATCCGCAAGAGGGACACCCGAGCGGCCGTTCCCACGTCCCGGACCGCGCAGAGGCCAGCGGGGACGGCCGGGAAGGATCCGGAACATGCGAACGCAGGCAGCCAACGGCTGGCAGTTCTTCGTCGCGACACTGCTGATCGTCATCGGGGCGGTCAACGTCATCCAGGGGCTGGTGGCACTCCTGACCCCCGAGTTCTACGCCGTGGAGAGCACGGACGTGCTCCTGGTGGGCTACACCTCCTGGGGCGTGCTGCTGGGCCTGTGGGGGGCGGTGCTGATCGTCGCCGGTCTGGCCGTGCTGTCCCGCAGCACGTGGGCCCGGGGCTTCGCCCTGGTCCTCGCCTCGGTGAACGCCATCGCCCAACTGGGCTTCGTGATGGCGATGCCGCTGTGGTCGATGGTGGCCATCGCCGTGGACCTGCTGGTGATCTACGGCCTGACCGCCGGCTGGCCCGACCGCGAGCGCGAGTCCGGGCGCACCGAACACCACGAGGGCGCCTACCAGAGCGGGTACAACGCCGCCCACGCGGCGCCCAGGCCCGCGCAGTCGCCGGAGGGGAGCACCGGCTCGCCGCAGCAGGCGGCCGGACCGCAGCAGACCACCGGGCAGAACTACTGAGAGCCCCTCCCGGGCCGCCCCCGTTCCCCAGGACGGGGGCGGTTGCGCACGCCCGCGCGCGGCCGGTGGGGGCTGCCGGACCGGAGAAGACCCCTTCGCGCACCTGGGGACGGCCGCCGCGGACACGGCCGGGGGCGGTGGCCTCGGCCACCGCCCCCGGCGGGTCGGTCACTCCCCCTCGGAGCGCCTCAGTCCTCGCCCCCGCCCTCGCCCTCGGTGAGGTAGTTGGCCAGGAACCCGAGGACCCCGAAGGCCGCCGCGGCCGCGACCGCGGGGACGAACAACAGGTCCGAGGTGGTCGTGATCCAGTCCGGCCGCCGCGCGATGACCCCGGCCAGCTGACCGGCGACGAGCAGGACGCCGAGGAGGAAGCAGGCGACGAGGCCCAGTTTGAACAGGGTGCGCACCACGACGAGGGCGCGGGATCTGATGGTGGTCATGTTCAGCCTCCGAAGACCGGTAGGACGCCCCAACCGATGAGGCAGCCGATCAGGAAGATCGGGATCATGTAGTAGACGATCAGCGGCAGGAAGGTGCTCTCGGGTCGGGCGCCCGTCAGTCCGGCCGCCACGAAGATCGACCCGGACGCGGGCGGGGAGGCCCCCTCGGTGGAGGCGAACACCAGGATGGCGATCACCGCCAGGAGCGGGTCGACCCCCACGCCCACCAGTGCCAGGAAGGAGATCTGCCCGACCGCGGTGAGGGTCGCCGTGGAGGAGAGCGGCCCGGCGACCAGGGTGACCACCAGTCCGACGGCCACCACCAGCAGGACGCGGTTGACCGGCAGGTTCTCCAGCAGGGTGTTGACGTCCTCCGCGAGGCCGAGGCGGGCCAGGATCTCGCTGGCCGCGATGGCGAAGAACAGCAGGGCCCCGATGGTGGCGAACTTGGGCAGGGCGCCGTCGAGCAGGGCCGACCAGTCCCGCGGGTTCCGGGGCAGACGGTCGCGTCCGGCGACGAGGGAGAACACGATGATCAGGATCGGGATCCAGATCAGCAGCGAAATCTCCCCCACGGCCCCGCCGAGCGGGGTGGAGTTCTCCAGGTAGTCGGCCAGGGGCCCCGCCGTGATCACGATCGGGATGAGCGCGCCCAGGAAGATGGTCAGGGCTCCCGCACCCTGCCGCAGGGACTCGCGCAGGGGCAGCAGGTCGGTCTCGTCGGCCCTGGGGATGCCGTCCCTGCGCACGAAGTACGCGATCAGGGCGAACCTGAGCAGGATCTGGTAGGTCCCGGCCGCGAGCAGGCCCATGTAGACCTGGCCGGTGCTGACCATGCCCCCGGCGAAGCCGATCATGATGACCATGGAGGCGCTGGGGGGCAGGGCCGCGCCCATCCCCCCGTTGCCGGCCATCACCGTGGCGGCGCGGGTGGGGGACCACCCCGTGCGCACCATCCAGGGGCCGGTGAAGGAGCCGCTGGAGGCGGTGTTGGCGGAGTTGGACCCGGACAGGGCGCCGAAGACCGCGGAACCGGCCGTGTCGATGAAGGCGGGGCCGCCGCGGACGCGTCCGAAGAGGGAGTTCAGGATGGCCAGGATCCGCTGGATCAGGCCCGTGACGTCGATCAGGTAGGCCATGAACACGAAGGCCAGGGCCGCGTAGAGCACCTCGTGGGTGAGGGCGTCGACCAGCCCCCGCAGCAGGTACGCGGGCGCCTGCGCCCCGGCGAACAGCGCGGTGACGACCAGTCCGAGCAGCATCGCCTCGCCCATGTTCCGTTTGAACACGACGTTCCAGACGATGATCACGGCGATGAAGGCCGCCAGGGCTAGGAGTGCGATGGGCATGGGTGGACCTTCGGGAGGGGAGTCGGGGAGTGGTGGCGGCCAGGTGCGGCGGGGGACGGATCCGGCCGGAAACCGGCGGGGCGGGCGCTCACCGGCGTTCCGCCCGGATGGCGCCGCGGCGGCGCTCCTCCTCCGCGACGACCTCGCGGGCCGCGCGCAGGGTCTGCTCCGCCTCCAGGCGGGGGACGAAGAACACCCCGTCGCCGTCGGCGACCACGATGTCCCCGGTGGAGCAGACCGCGCCGCCCACCGAGACCGTCCGGCCCACGTGCCCGGGGCCGTCCTTGTAGGGTCCGGCGGGCGAGATCCCGGCCGCCCAGACGGGGAAGCCCAGGTCGCGGAGTTCGTCGGCGTCCCGGACCGCGCCGTCGACCACCATGCCGCGCACGCCCCGGTTGAGGGCGCGTTCGGCGATGAGCTCGCCCAGCAGGGCGCGTGAGGTGTCGCCCCCGCCGTCCACGACCAGGACGTCCCCCGGCCGCGCGAGGGCCAGAGCCCGGTGCAGGGCGCGGTTGTCGCCGGGGCGGGTCAGGACGGTGAGCGCCCGTCCGGTGACGCTCGCCCCGGGCCAGACCGGGCGGACCCGCGAGGAGACGAAGCCGAGCCGGTCGCGGCCGTCGCCGATGGCTGCGGTGGGGACACCGGCGTAGGCGTCGGCCAGCCCGCGCGCGTCCTCCCCGCCCGAGCGCGCCAGGAACAGGTGGCGGTCGGCGGCCCCGATGCTCACCGGCGCCTCGACGCCCAGTTCACCGAGGAGTTCGACGCTGGAGCGGAGTTCGTGCGCCCTGCGCAGGGCGTGCAGGCGCGTGCCCTTGTCCAGGCGCTCCAGCGCGGAGGTGCCGTCGGCGAGCGCGTCGGCGACCTGTGTGCGCATCCACGCCTCCTCCCCCGCGGCCCTCCCGGCGTCCACGGCCTCGGTGATCAGGGCTCCCAGGCCCTTCATGAAGACACTGCGCAGCAGCTTGCGCCGTGACGCGGCCCCGACCTCGCCGCCGACGGGCTCGGCGTCGGAGCCCACCGCCCGGAGCAGCCGGGCGGCGTCCCCGGAGGCGGGGCCGGAGAGCAGGACGTTGACCTCGGCGCCGTACCTGAGCACCGAACCAATGATCGCACCGTCCACGACCTGGGCGGATTCCCCCAGGACCGCCTCCACCTCGGTCTTGGTCGCCGGGGCGGCGGCGTTGAGGTCCACGTACACCGCGTCACGGCGCAGCACCGGCCGTGCGTCCTCGGCCGCGGTCACCGCGTACGCGGCCGTGGTGAGGCTGAGGACCAGGTCGGCGTCGGCGACCGCCTCGCCGGTCGAGGCGGCCCGCGCCACCCCCTCGGGCGTCCGCGCCTCCGGCGAGGGGTCGTAGCCGACGGTCTGCCAACCGGCGGCCGCGAACGCGCCGGCGTAGATGGCACCGGCTTCTCCGAGCCCGAGCACCGCGACCTTCATAATCCCACCCTCTATCATTGAGTGATAGTTTCTGTTGCCTGTTGATAGCGAGTGTGACCTGCGACGCTTCGCGGTGTCAACCTGCCGGAAACCCGTCCGCTACGTTGAGGGGAGGGCGGCGATGCGCGCATCGCCTTGGGGACGGGCACATCGGCCCCCTCCCGGGACAGGGCGAACGACGACGGAAGGGCGGGCGAGGGCACGGATGGGAGCGACGGCTGGGGGTGGCAACCAGGGGCGCACCCTGGACCGGGCTCTGGACGTGCTGGAGTGCCTGGAGCGGGCGCGCGGCCCCCTGCGGCTCAGCGACATCGCGCGGGAGAGCGGGCTCCACCTCGCCACGACGCAGCGCACCGTCAACCAGCTCGTACGGCGCGGATACGTCCAGCAGGAGCGCCTGGGCTACTCGCTCGGGCCGGTGGTGCTGTCCCTGGCGCACTCCTTCGTCGTCAACGACCGCCTCTGCAGCGTCGCGACGCCGATCCTCACCGAACTGTCGGCCACGACCGGTCTGACCTCGTCGGTCTACGTGCGCTCGGGACAGGAGCGCATCCTCATCGCGCGCGTGGACGGAGCCGACCCGCTGCGCTACCAGTTCCCCATCGGGCGCAGGGTGCCCCTCAACATCGGCGGCGGCAAGGTGCTGCTCAGCGACTGGGACGACGAGGAGCTCGACGCCTACCTCGCCGACCACGCCGAGGTGCGCCTGGCCTCGGGCAGAACCCAGGACGCCGCCGACCTCCGGGCGCAGATCGAGCGGATCCGGGAGGTCGGCTACCACCTCGCCGAGTCCGAGCGGGAGCCCGGCGCCCTCAGCCTGACCCGGCTGCTGTACGACTCCGAGGGCGAGACCCTGGGCGCCGTCAACCTGGTGACCACCAGTGACAGGACCAGCCCCGAGGAGCTGCTGTCCCAGCTTCCCGAGCTGTCACGGGGCGCCAACGCCATCGGGGTGCGCGCCTGAGGCGTCGCCCGCAGGGGGCGGGCGGCCGCGCTCGGGTCCCGGCCGGATAGGTTCCGGGCATGGACGACGACTGACCGGACCCGGGGTCAGTCGCGGTACAGCTCCGCCAGGGCGTCGGCGTAGCGCTCCCGGACGACCCGGCGCCGGAGCTTGAGCGAGGGGGTGAGCTCACCGGTGTCCGGGCCCCACTCGCCCGGAAGCAGCCGGTGGCGCCTGACACCCTCCGCGCGGCTGAACCGGGCGTTGGCCGCCGCGACCGCGCGTTCGGCCTCCGCCGCCACCTCGGGGTGGGCGACCAGCGCCTCCCAGTCCCCGCCGGTGTCGATGCCCCGGGCCGCCGCCCACACCGGAAGCGTCTCGCGGTCGGGTACCAGCAGCGCCACCAGGTAGGGCCTGCGGTCCCCGTGCACGTAGGCCTGGCCGACGATGGGGTGCTCCTTGAGGGCGTTCTCCACCGGCGCGGGCGCGACGTTCTTGCCCTGGGAGGTGACGATGAGCTCCTTCTTGCGGTCGGTGATCCACAGGTAGCCGTCCCCGTCGAGGCGGCCGACGTCGCCGGTGGCGAACCACCCCTCGGCGTCGGTGGCCGGGCGCACCGAACCGTCCGGTTGGAGGTAGCCGCCGAAGACCGACTCCCCCCGCAGCCACACCTCGCCGTCCTCGGCCACCCGCACCCGCACGCTCGCGAGGGGGCGGCCGACCGAGCCCAGCCGGAACCCGGTGGCGGGGCTGTTGACGGTGGCCACGCCCACGGACTCGGTGAGGCCCCAGGCGTCCATGACCACGATCCCGAACCCGGCCCAGAACCGCACCACGTCCAGCGGCATCGGCGCGGAGGCGCTGGATGCCCAGCCCACCCGGTCCAGGCCCACCTGGGCCAACAGGGGAAGCAGGACCTCGGCCCGGGCCCGCTCGAAGCGTTCCCCGAGTTCGGCGGGCACCTCCTCGCCGCGTTCGCGGTGGGCGACGTGCTCGGCGGCCACGGCCGTGGCCGCGTCCACGGCGGCGCGCGTCTCCTCGGGCATGCGGGCGAGCCCCGCGCGCAGGGCGGAGGCGAACTTCTCCCACACGCGGGGAACCCCAAAGAACTGGGGCGGGCGCACGTGCCGCAGGACCCCGGGCAGGTCCCGGAGGCTTTCGCACATCCACACGTGGGAGGCGCGGAAGACCGGCAGGTAGAGGCCGAGCATGCGTTCGGCGATGTGGGCCAGGGGCAGGTAGCACACGTGGTCGGGGTGCTCGGGGAGGGCGACGGCCGCGTCCAGGGCGGTGGCGTTGGCGAGCATGTCGCGGTGCGTGATGGCCACGCCCTTGGGGTCCCCGGTGGTCCCGGAGGTGTAGACGACGGTGAGCAGGTCGTCGGGGGTGAGGTCGCGCCAGCGTTCGAAGGCCGTGCCGGCGGGGGTGCTCTCCAGGAGGGCGTAGTCGGTGTGGCCGCGGTCGGGGTCGGCCCCGTCCACGACGACCAGCGCGGCGAGGGGTACCTCGGGGTCGGCGAGCAGGCCCTCCCACGCGGTGGCGGTCGCGGTGTCGCCCACCACGGCGAGGCGGGCGCGGCTGTGCCGGGCGACGTGGGCGACCTGTTCGGAGGCGGCGGTGTCGTAGACCGTGGTGGGAACGGCGCCCGCGTGGACGAGGGCGAGGTCGGACAGCCAGTGCTCGGGGCGGTTGCCCATCATGAGCAGGACGTGGTCGCCGGGTCCGACTCCCAGGGCGGCGTAGCCCTCGGCGAGCGCGGCGACGCGGTCGCGCACCCGCGACCAGGTCAGGGTGGTCCAGTCGCCGCCGTCCGGCGCGCGCCAGGACAGGGCGGGCGCGTCGGGGCGGTCGGCGGCGTTGCGGGCGAGCAGGCTCGGAAGGGTTCGTCCGGTGGGGGGCATGGGCGCTCCTGGGTCCGGGATCTCCGTGCACGGCCGACGGGGGTCGGGTGCACTCATCCCTACCCAGGAAACGGGTGCCCGCTCCGGGCGCCGAGGGGCCGGCGGCCCGGAGCGGGGCGGGCTCAGCGCTTGCGCGGGTGCAGGTGGCTGGTGACGGCCAGCCGGTTGTAGAGGTTCATCATGGCGATGCCGGCGATGAGCGCGGCCAGTTCCTGGTCCTCGAAGTGCTCGGCGGCGCCCTCGTAGACCTCGTCGGACACCCCGTGCTCGCCCAGGCGGGTGATCTCGTCGGTGAGCGCCAGAGCGGACCGCTCGGCGTCGGTGAAGATCTCACCGGCCTCGTACCAGGCGGACACCAGGAAGAGCCGCTGCTGGGACTCCCCCGCCTCCAGGGCGCGCTGGGTGTGCAGGTCGATGCAGAAGGAGCACCCGTTGAGCACCGAGGCGCGCAGCTTGACCAGTTCCAGCAGGGCGCCGTCCAGGTGCCCGGAGATGACCTTGTCGATCTCGTCCAGCTTGCCGTAGACCTCGGGAAGCTTCTTCGCCCAGATCACGCGTTCTCTCGCCACGGGGGCCGCCCTCCTCGTCGAACACCTTCACCGTCCCGGCCGGGACCCGGACCACAACGCTACCAACGGGGTCCGGGCACCGCGGGGTCAAGGTCGAAACCGGAGACGGAAGGCCGGGTTAAGGTATTTTCGTGTGGTTTTCGGCTTTCCGTAATCCAATCCGAGACATCAGAGCACAGAATTTCCCTTGTTTCTGCTTCACCGTTTCGCCAGCGGACACAGAGCGCGGACTGACGACCGAACCGAGGGGCCTGAGACCAACCCTCAAGCGGTGGCGCTCGCGTCAGCTTTCATAAGGCCTTGGTTTCCACGCTTTTGAGGGTTGGGGATGTGTGGTCGCGCCCTCCCCGCCCCCACGGGCTGGCGTGAGCGCGAACGCCCCCACCACGAACGGACCGGCCGGGGCGCCTTCCCCGACCGGTCCGCCCTCCAGACGCGTCACTTCTCGGCGACGGGCTCCAGCACGAAGACCGGGATCTCGCGATCGGTCTTCTTCTGGTAGTCGGCGTAGTCCGGGAACGCCGCCACCGCGCGCTCCCACCAAACCGCCTTCTCCTCGCCCGTGACCTCGCGGGCCACCATGTCCTGGTTCACGGTCCCGTCCCGCAGCTCCACGTGGGGCTCGGCGAGGACGTTGAAGTACCAGACGGGGTGCTTGGGCGCAC
Source organism: Nocardiopsis dassonvillei subsp. dassonvillei DSM 43111 (assembly GCF_000092985.1). Classification (GTDB taxonomy): domain Bacteria; phylum Actinomycetota; class Actinomycetes; order Streptosporangiales; family Streptosporangiaceae; genus Nocardiopsis; species Nocardiopsis dassonvillei. The sequence goes on along the minus strand of NC_014210.1, from coordinate 1,382,658 downwards.
CGCCGAGCGAGGCGACGACGGCGTAGCGCCCCTCGTGCTCCACCCGCATCAGCGGCGTCTTGCGCAGCTTGCCGCTCTTGGCCCCGCGCGTGGTGAGCAGGATGACCCGCATTCCGCGCAGGGTCATCCCCTCCCTCCCGCCGGACCGCTCGATCTGCTCAACCTGGTTGCGCACCCACTCCGTCGGACTCGGCTCGTACTCGCCTTCGAGCGGCATGGAATCGTCTCCCTCGTCGTTGCTCGTCCTGACTGGCCGAACTGGCCCACAGCACTGCCAACATCACTTCCCCGCGGAGCTCGTCCGTACCACGTCAGTCGGGGTTGCGGGCGTCGTGGGTGAGCAGCGCCAGCTGCACCCTCCCGGACAGGTCCAGCTTGGTCAGCGCGCTGGACACGTGCGCCTTCACGGTGCCCATCGACATGTACAGCCGCTCGGCGATCTCGGCGTTGGACAGCCCGGCGGTCACCGCCTCGGCCACCTCGCGCTCGCGTTCGGTGAGCAGCGCCAGCCGATCCCGGGCTCGCTCGCGTCGCGAGGGCGCCTCGGTGCGCTCCACCGGATCGGTTCCGGCCACCCGGTCCATGAGCGCGCGGGCCACGCTGGGCGAGAGCACGGGCTCGCCCGCCGCCGCGCGGCGCACCGCCTCCACGATCCGCTCCGGCGCGGTGTGCTTGAGCAGGTACCCGGCGGCACCGGCCCGCAGCGCCCGCACCACGGTGGCGTCGGCGTCGAAGGTGGTGAGCACCAGGACCTGGGGCCCGCTCCCGTCGCCGCGCAGCGCCTCGGTCGCCGCGATCCCGTCCGTGCCGGGCATGCGCACGTCCATCAGCACCACGTCGGGACGGTGCTCGGCCACCGCCGCGGGCACCTCGGCGCCGTCCCCGGCCTCGCCCACGACCTCGATGTCCCCGCCACCGCTGAGCATGATCCGCAGACCGGAGCGGACGAGGGGGTCGTCGTCCACGAGCAGGACGCGCACGGGAGTGTTCACGGGCACCACTATGGCACCTCCGCCGTCTCGGGCCAGGGCAGCGTGGCCAGCAGGCGGAACTCCCCGCCCTCGGGCCCGTGGCGCAGGGTTCCGCCGTCCAGGGCGACCCGCTCGGACAGGCCGGTCAGGCCCGCCCCGGCCCCGGGGATCTCGGCGGGCGCCACCCCCACCGGCAGCGGGTTGACCACCGACACCTCCAGGCCGCGACCGGGGGCACCGTTGATCCGCACGTCCACCCGGGCCCCGGGCGCGTGCTTGCGGGTGTTGGTCAGCCCCTCCTGGACCAGCCGGTAGGCGGTGCGGCGCACCTGGCCGGGCGGTTCGGCTCCTTCGGGAACGTCGTGGACGGACCGCACGCGCTGCCCCGCCCGGACCGCCTCCTCCACCAGGCGGGTCACCTCGGCCAGGGCGGGCGGCTGGGGCGCGGCGGTGCCCGCGTGGTCGCCCTCCTCCCCCGGGGCGGTGTCGGCCGCGCGCAGCACCGACAGGACGCCGCCCAGTTCCTCCAGCGCCTGGTGGGCGTTGTCGCGGATGACGCGCACGGCCGCGCCGAGTTCGGCGTTCTCCAGCGGCGGCGCCTCGCCCCGCTCCGCGCGCTCGGTCCGGTAGGCGAGCGCACCGGCGTGCACCGACAGCAGCGACATGCGGTGGGCGACCACGTCGTGCATCTCGCGGGCGATGCGCTGGCGCTCCTCGGTCCGGGCGGCGGCCAGGCGCCGCCCCCGGTCCTCGCGTTCGCGCCGCACGTCCGCGCGCAGCCGCTCGATGAGCTGGCTCCGGGTCCGGATGGCCACACCCCAGCCGATACTGCCCGTGAAGAGCAGTGCGGCGATGATCAGGACGACGACGCTGTCGCCCCGGGTGGGCGGGACCATGACGATCCAGGGCAGGCCCAGGATGAGGCTCGCCATCGCCGTCACCACGGCCTGCCGCCAGGGTCGGCGGACGGCGAGGTTGAACAGGGCGACGACCAGGGCCGCGGTCACCGAACTGGACGCGCTCTGGACCAGGCACAGCAGGACGGCCACGCCCAGGGGGTGGCCGCGGCGCCACCACAGCGCGAGGCAGCCGACCGCGCCCAGGGCGAGGTCCGGGAGGACGAGCCAGGAGGGCACGTACGGGTGCAGGCCCACGCTGTAGGCCAGGACGTAGTAGGCCCACACCAGCCCGGCGACGAGGAAGAGCAGGGCGTCCGCCGCCCATCCCCGCGGGCCCCGGCGCTCCCCGGTCGCGCTGCCGGACGCGGTGCCGCCGTCCGCGGCCGGTGTCGTGTCCACGTGGCTCCCCCTCCCTCACGCCAAGGGTAGGACGGCCGCACCCGCGCCGCCTCGGCCGACGGGCCGCCGCACCGGCGCGGACCTGGCCGACCGGACAGGCGGCCGTGACCGTTCGGCGGATGCGCCCGGAACGGGAACGCGGGGAGGGTGGCGGTATGAGTGAGAACGCGCCCGCCCTGGAGATGGACGGGCTGACCAAGGTCTTCAACGGCACGACGGCGGCGGACGGCGTGAGCCTGTCCGTGCCTCGGGGAGCCATGCTCGGGCTGGTCGGCCCCAACGGGGCGGGCAAGACCACCTCGCTGTCCATGGCGGTGGGGCTGCTGCGCCCCGACGCCGGGACGGCCCGGGTGCTGGGCGTGGACGTGTGGGCGGACCCGGTCGGGGCCAAGCGCCTGCTCGGCGTGCTGCCCGACGGCCTGGCCCTGCCCGAGCGGCTGACCGGCGGGGAACTGCTGAACTACTGGGGGCAGCTGCGCGGGCTGGGCCGGGAGGTGACGCGGGCGCGCGCCGAGGAGCTGCTGCGGGTGCTGGAGCTGGACCGGGCCGAGGGGGACGGGGTGCTGGTGGCGGAGTACTCCACCGGCATGCGCAAGAAGATCGGGCTGGCCACGGCGCTGCTGCACGCGCCCGAGGTCCTGGTCCTGGACGAGCCCTACGAGGCCGTGGATCCGGTCTCGGCGCGGGTGCTGACCGCGATCCTGCGCAGGTTCACCGACGGCGGCGGCACGGTGGTGATCTCCAGCCACGTGATGGCGCTGGTGGAGCAGCTCACCGACCGGGTGGCCATCATCGCCCGCGGCCGGGTGCTGGCCGACGGGGCGCTGGAGGAGGTGCGCGGCGTGGACACCACCCTGGAGGACACCTTCGTGCGGCTGGTGGGCGCACGCGAGATGGAGGAGGGTGAGCTGGCGTGGCTGGCCTCCTGATCCGGTTGAAGTTCACCCTGCTGCGGCACTCGGTGACGGGGATGCGGCTGTTCGGGATCGCCCTGGTCGTCGGCGGGACCGCGCTGACCTGGTACCTGGCGGTGGCGGCGGCCTCGGACGGCGTGCGCGCGGACCTGCTCTGCCTGGCGTTCGCGGTGTGGGCGGTGGGCTGGATGCTCGGCCCCACCGTCGCCAACGGCACGGGTGTGCTGCGCTCGCAGTACTTCGCGCTGCTGCCCCTGGACCGGCGCCGGGTGGGCGCCCTGCTGCTGGTGACGATGTTCGTGGACGTCGGTCCCGCCGTCACTCTGCTGGCGCTGGGCGCGCTCGTGTGGCACGCGCTGGCGCTGGACCCGTCCGCGCTGGTGGTGGCGGTGCCGGGGGTCCTGGTGCTGTGGGTGTTCGTGGTGACGCTGTCCCGGCTGGTGTTCCGGGCGCTGGGCGCGGCCATGCACTCGCGGCTGGGCATGGAGATCGCGTCGGTGCAGTGGGGGCTGATCCTGGCCGGACTCTTCTTCGGGTGGATCGCGGTGCAGCCCGCGTTCCAGGCGACGCTGAGCCTGCGCGAGAACGGTCTGGGCGAGGGCGTGGTGGGCACCGTGCTGGCCGCGCTGCCGACCTCGTGGCCGGTGCTGGCCGTGCAGGCCGCCGCGGCCGGTTCCTGGCCCGCGGCCGCGGCCTGGCTGGGCGGGTTCGCCCTGCTCACGGTGGCGATGGTGACGGTGACCTGCGTGCTGCTGGCGCCCCGGGTCGCGGCGCGCGGGGTTCGGCGGCGCCGCGGCCCCGGGGGCGGTGCGCTCACGCGCCGGGCGTTCGCGCTGCTGCCGGACTCCCCCCTGGGCGCGGTGGTCGCCAGGGAGCTGCGCCAGTGGTGGCGCGACCCGTGGCGGGGCCTGGAGCTGCGGGCGTCGCTGTGGGCGGCGCTGTTCACGGGCCTGCTGGCCTGGCCCACCGACCTGTACGCGTTCTTCTCCCCGTTCGCGGGGGTGATCGCGGCCTTCGTCATGGCGCTGGCCACCTCGAACATGTACGGGCACGACGGCACGGCGCTGTGGCTGTCGGTGGTCGGCCAGGACCGGGACACGCTGCGCGCGGACGTGCGCGGCCGCCAGATCGCGATCCTGCTGCTGATCGCCCCTGCCGCGACCGTGCTGAGCGCGGTGTTCATCGTGGCCGCCGGAGCCCACTGGGCGTGGCCGCTGGTGCTCACGGGGCTGGCGGCGTTCTTCGGGGTGGGCAGCGGGCTGGCGCTGCTGCTGTCGGTGGTGGCGCTCTCCCCCGGCGTGGACCCGCAGCTGCGGGTGGACGCCAACGACTCCGGCGACAACACGGTGCAGGTGTGGATCGCGCTCGCGGCGCTGCCGGTGCTGTGCGCGCCCTCGGTGCTGGCCGCCGTGTTCCTGTCTCTGTGGGGCCTGCCGTGGCTGGCGGTGCCGGTGGGTGTGCTCAACGGGGGGTTCGTGGCCTGGCTGCTGGGCCGCGTCGCCTACCGGAGGTTGGAGGCCCGGCTACCGGAGACCTTCACCCGGATCCGCTACGGCCGGGAGGTCGCGCTCCAGACCGTGTCGGAGCGCGGCGGCTGGCTGGACCTCCTGGAGCGCTCGGCCATCGAGGGCAACTCCGAGACCAAGCCCACGGGCTCCTGAGGGGCCGGCGGCCGTGCGACCCGGGACGGGGGCCGCGCGGCCGCCTTCCCACGTGCGCGGGCAGCGCCCGGCGGGACCGTCCTCCCACCGGCGGGACGAGCTGCTCCCCCACGGCGAGGGCTTCCCGTCAAAGGGCCGCCCCCGGCGGGACCGGCCGCCCACCCCACCGACTTGGCCCTTCCTCCCGGCGGCGCCGGACACCGCACCGCCAACCCCCGTAGCTGACGGGAGCCCGCATTACGGGTGCGACCGGATGCGCTCGACGCCTGGCGGCGCCACGGGGCACCGCCTCTTCCCCGGACATCCGCCGTCCTCATGGCTGTCGGGAGCCCGCGCCCCGAGTGTGACTGGGTGCACTCAGTGCTTCGTTGCACTTTGTGCAACCACCTCCGTAATGTGGAGACGTGGACAATCAGCACGAACCGCCCCCACGCGACCGGCGTGAGGCACTGAAGTCACGCCACCGCCGCGCCATCGTGGACGCGGCCACCGCGCTGATGACCGAACGCGGGGACACCGGCTTCACCGTCGACCAGCTCTCCGAACGGGCTGACGTCTCCCGAAGGACCGTGTTCAACCACTTCAGGTCCCTGGACGACATCGTCCTGGAGGTGTTCGGCGAGATGCTGGAGGCGTTCGTCGACAGCATCGAGGCCAACCTCCCCGCCGTCACCGGCGACCGGGCGGGCAACATGTTCGACGAGCTCGCGGCGGCGATCCGCCGGACCGACCTGGTCACCCCGATCACCCGGCTCAAGCGCCTCCTCCGGCAGCAGGGGAACGAACCCGCCCCGAGCCAGTCGGCGCTGTTCGAGCGGGCCATCAACGACCTGAGCGTCCGCCTGGCGGCCATCATGACGCGCCGCCACCCGCACGCCGACCCGCTCGTGGTCGACCTCATGTGCGGCGCGGTCATCAGCGGCGGCGCGATCACGGTCCAGCGCTGGGAGCGGACCACCGGAGGGGTCGACAACGACGACTCCCGCCGGGTCTGGGCCGACCTGCTGGACCGCATGCTCGCCGTGACCCGTGACGGCTACGGGAACGCCGGATCACCCACCTCCTGAGCGCACACGCGCTCCCTCCCACCCACTCCGTTTGCAGGAACCATGGCTGAATTTCTCTACAGACTCGGGCGTGCGTGCGCACGTCGCGCCCGAACCGTCATCGCGGTCTGGCTGGCCCTCCTGGTGGCCTCCGGCACCGCCTTCTTCCTCTTCTCCGGTGAGCTGGAGGACAGCTTCTCCATCCCGGGGACGCCCACCGACGAGGTGGAACAGCTCCTGTCGCAGGAGTTCTCCGGGATGGGCGGCGGCGCGGGCACCGTCGTCTACCAGACCGAGGACGGCTCGGACTTCACCCGGGAGCAGCGGGAGGCGATAGCCGACCGGGCCGAGCAGGCCGCCGGGCTCTCCGGCGTGGAGGACGTGATCGACCCGTTCGCCACGGAGGAGCAGCGCGCCGACCAGCAGCAGGAGCTGGAGGAGGGCCGCGACGAGCTGGAGAGCGGCCTGGAGGAGCTCGAAGCCGGTCAGGCCGAGCTCGACGCGGGCCGCGAGCAGGCCGAGGCCGCCGGGATGATCGACCAGGCCGGCCCCGGGCTCGACGCCGAACAGGTCGTGATCGACCAGAACCGCGAGGAGCTGGAGGCGGGCCTGGAGGAGCTGGAGCGGGGCGAGGCCATGCTGGAGATGGCCTCCGAGATCCGCTCGGTCTCCGAGGACGGCGACACCGCCCTGGTCCGCGTCGCCTTCACCGACAGCCAGACGGAGATCACCCCGGAGACCCGCGACGCCGTCATGGAGGTCTTCGAGAGCGACCCCGTGCCCGGCACCACGGTCGACTTCGGCAACGACATGGCCATGACCATGCCCTCCCTGGTCAGCACCGCCGAGGTGATCGGCGTGATCGTGGCCGGCGTGGTCCTGGTGGTCATGCTGGGCACCCTGGTGGGCGCGGGCCTGCCGATCCTGACCGCGCTCGTCGGCGTCGGTGTGGCCACCCTGATCGCGATGTCGCTGTCCGGGGTGCTGGAGATGGCCTCGGTGACACCGATCCTGGGCCTGATGCTGGGCCTGGCCGTCGGTATCGACTACGCGCTGTTCATCATCAACCGGCACCGCCGCCAGCTCAAGCAGGGCGTCGACGTCGGTTCCTCCATCGGCCTGGCCAACGGGACCGCGGGCAACGCCGTGGTCTTCGCGGGCACGACCGTGCTCATCGCGCTGCTGGGCCTGAACCTGACCGGGATCGGGTTCCTGGGCCTGATGGGCAGCGTGGCCGCCGTCTCCATCGCCATCGCCGTGTTCATCGCGATCACGCTCGTTCCGGCGCTGCTGTCGCTGGTGGGCGCGCGCATCCTGTCGCGCCGCGAGCGCGCCCGCCTCGCCGGGAGCGCCTCCGCCTCCGGCCGGGGCGCGCACGAGGCGGAGCGGGTCAAGCCGATGTCGACCGGCCGCGCGCTGGCCCAGGCCGCGGTGGCCGTGATCGCCCTGGGCGTGGTCGCCCTGCCCGCGCTGGACCTGCGCCTGGGCATGCCCGACGGCTCCTCCGAGCCCACCGACTCCACCCAGTACCGGGCCTTCACCGCCGTGGAGGAGAACTTCGGCGCGGGGCAGAACGGCACGCTCCTGGTCGTGGCCGAGCTGACCGGCGGACCCGACGAGGAGTCCGCGGAGCGCAACGCCGAGGAGGAGCAGGCGCTGGTCGCCGAGGAGATCTACGCCCACGACGACGTGGCGGCGGTGGCCCCCGTCGGCGTCTCCGAGGACCACACCCTGGCCATCTTCCAGGTCGTGCCCGTCGAGGGCCCGGCCAGCGCCTCCACCGAACAGCTCGTGCACACCCTCCGCGACATGGAGCCGATCGAGGGCACCGGTCCGCTGGGCGTCGCGGGCATGGCCAGCGGCAACATCGACATCTCCGAGACGCTGAGCGACGCGCTGCCGACCTACCTCGCGGTGGTCGTGGGCCTGTCCCTGGTGATCCTGCTGCTGGTGTTCCGGTCGGTCTTCGTGCCGGTCGTGGCCACGCTCGGGTTCATCCTGTCCTTCTTCGCCGCGCTGGGCGGCGTGGTGGCCGTCTACCAGTGGGGCTGGCTGGGCGGCCTCTTCGGGCTGGAGAACACCGGACCGGTGCTGAACTTCCTGCCGACGCTGCTGGTCGGGATCCTGTTCGGCCTGGCCATGGACTACATGCTCTTCATCGGCACGGGCATGCGCGAGGCCTACGTGCACGGTTCGCCCTCGCGGCTGGCCGTGGTGCAGGGCTTCCGTGCCGGACGCTCGGTGGTCACCGCCGCCGCGATCATCATGATCTCGGTGTTCGGCGGATTCGTCTTCTCGCACAGCGTCATGATCAGCTCGATCGGCTTCGCGCTCGCCTTCGGCGTGCTCATCGACGCCTTCGTCGTGCGCATGGCGCTGATCCCCGCGCTGATGCACCTGGCGGGCAACGCCGCGTGGTGGCTGCCCGGCTGGCTCGACCGGATCCTGCCCGACATCGACGTGGAGGGCGCCTCACTGGAGCGCCGCCACCCGCGTGAGCAGGGGGCCGGGACCGGCGGGGACACCGACGGCGACGGAACCACCGGCGACGCGTCGGCCGCCGGGGACACGGGTTCGCCCTCCCGCAAGGAGGACGACACGGACCGGGTGTCCTCCGAGCGGCGCTGAGGCGCACGCGTTCCAGGGGCCCGGGGGCGGTGGCGACCGCCCCCGGGCCCCTCGCGCTCAGTCCCGGTTCCCGACCCTGTCGAAGACGCCGGTCAAACCGTCCAGGAAGGCCGAGAGCGCGAGTTCGAAGCTCGCGTCGTCGATCTCGGCGGCGTGCTCGGGCAGCCGGTGGGCCTGGGACAGGTTCGGGTAGCGGTCCCGGTAGACGCGCACGTCGTCGTCGAACCCGCGCGCGAAGGAGTTGGTGGCGGCCCCCACGACCAGGTACTTGGTGGAGGCGCCGATCATCGTGGCGTAGCGGGGCGGCCATCCGGCGCCCACCAGGCCGCCGTGCACCGCGTCGGCGCGGCGCAGCGCCTCCTCGCGGCGCCCGGGCCCGGAGGAGACCACCGGCAGCAGGTGGGGGTGCTCGGCGAGGGCGTCGCGGTAGGAGCGCGCCCAGACGGTGAGGCCCCGGCGCCAGTCCCCGCCCTCGAACCCCGAGACGTCGATGCGCGAGGTGACCTCGTCCGCCACCTCGGTGAGCAGCTCCTCCTTGGTGCGGTAGTGGCTGTAGAGGGAGGCCGCCTGCACGTCGAGCTCCTGGGCGAGCTTGCGCATGGACAGGCCGTCCAGCCCGTCGCGGTCGATGAGCGCGAGAGCCGCGCGGCGGATGCCCGGACGGCTCAGGATCGGCGTCTTGGGTCGGGCCACGGAGGGGTCCCCTTCTCCACTGCGGCGGACGAACCGGACCCTCCGGCGTCCGGCCCGATCATCGCACGTCGGCTCACCGTGTGCGGCCCCTCGGCGGTGTCCGCGCACCCGGGAGCCCGCCTCCGGCCCCGCGCGACCCGGTGCTGGCGTCTGCCGGAACCGGGCCACGCACCCGTCTCCTCCCGTTCCGCCGCACCTCTTGCACGCACCCCGGGCGAGACCGTACCCTCAAACCGAACGCCGTTAGGTTACTGGGGAGACAGGCCGTGATCGATTTCTCACTGAGCGATGAGCAGCGCGCCGTCCGCGACTGGGTGCGGACCTTCGTGGAGCGGGAGCTGATGCCGCTGGAGAACGACGTGCTGCGCCGCGAGCGCCAGGGGCAGCCGCCCGGCCTCAACGCCGAGGAGCGCACCCGGCTGCGCGAGCTGGCCCGCAAGTCCGACTTCTGGGGCGTGGAGACCCCGGTGGAGTACGGCGGCATGGGCCTGGACCCGGTCACCGCCGCGATCATCGAGATCGAGCTGGGCAGGACCTTCCTGACCTTCAAGTTCGGCGGCGAGGCCGACAACATCCTCTACCACGCCAACGAGGAGCAGAAGGAGCGCTACCTGCTGCCCACCATCGCCGGTGAGCGCCGCTCCTGCTTCGCCATCACCGAGCCCGGCGCGGGCTCCGACGCCAAGGCCATCCGCACGCGCGCGGTCCGCGACGGCGACACGTGGGTGGTCAACGGCGAGAAGACCTTCATCACCGGCGGCAACGAGGCCGACTTCGCCATGGTCTTCGCGGTCACCGACCCGGACAGGGGCGCCGACGGGGGCGTGACCTGCTTCCTGGTCGACCGCGAGGCGGGCTGGACCTCCGAGCCCATCGACACCATGGGCGAGCGCCGCCCGGCCTCCCTGGTCTTCCAGGACGTGCGCGTGCCGCACGAGAACATCCTGGGCGAGGAGGGCCGCGGCTTCGAGCTGGCCATGAAGTGGATCGGCAAGGGCCGCTACCTGCTGCCCGCCCGCGCGCTCGGCGGCTGCGAGCGCCTGCTGGACATGGCGATCGAGTACTCGCGCACCCGCGAGACCTTCGGGGCTCCCATCGCCGACCGGCAGGCCATCCAGTGGATGATCGCCGACTCCCAGACCGAGATCGAGGCGCTGCGCCTGCTGGTGCTGCACGCCGCGTGGCAGGTGTCGGTGGGCCGGGACTCGCGGCACGCCCAGTCCATCGCCAAGCTCTTCGGCGGTGTGAAGGCCAACGAGATCGTCGACCGCGTGATGCAGATCCACGGCGGCATGGGCTACACCCGTGAGCTGCCCATCGAGCGCTTCTACCGCGACGTGCGGCTGCTGCGCATCTTCGAGGGCACGGACGAGATCCAGCGCCGCACGATCGCCCGCGACCTGCTCAAGGGCCACGTCAAGGTGGGCGCAACCCTGGGCTAGCGGCGGGACGAGGGGCCCGTGCCGCACGTGGGAGCGCGGCACGGGTCCCTTCCGCACGCGTGTGCCCGGAGCGGGCACGTCCGCCCCGGCCGGAGCGGGTATGTGCCCCTGACCGGCGCGGGCGCGTGTCCCGACCGGTCGCCGCGGGGACGTCCGGTGCGGTGCACGGGGCTCCGGCCCGCCGTGACCTTGCTCCTGGCACCACCGTCAGCGCTGAGGGCGGCGCTGGGAGCCCCGGCAGACGCAGGGAGTCCCGGCGGGCCCGGGCGTCACAGCAGGCGTGGACGCCAGGCGCGACGGCCCTAGCTGACGCCGACCAGGTCGCAGACGAAGATCAGGGTCTCGTTCGGCGCGATGGCGCCGGGGGCGCCGCGCTCGCCGTAGGCCAGGTGCGGCGGGATGACCAGCTTGCGGCGGCCGCCCACGCGCATGCCCAGGACGCCCTGGTCCCAGCCCGCGATGACCTGGCGCGCGCCGAGGCGGAAGCTCAGCGGGGTGCCGCGGTTCCAGCTCGCGTCGAACTCCTCGCCGCTGGAGAAGGCGACGCCCACGTAGTGGACCTGGACGGTGCTGCCGTGGCCCGCCTGGGCGCCTTCACCGACCTGGATGTCGGTGACCTCCAGCTCGGCGGGCGGCGGGCCCTCGATGAAGTCGATCTCGGGACGCTCAAGCGCCATGGTGGTACCCCTCGTGTGGTCACAGTGAACAGAGGGGCCCAGGCTATCGGTGCACGGGAACCTCCTGGAGCAAAACGGACGCCCCGCCCGGGTGCTCTGTGGCGCGCTCGCGCTGCCCTGACGCGGTCTCCGGCCCGAGTTCCGGAGTCCGGGCCCTGGAATGTGAGATCTGGAGGCTGGGACCTGGAGCCTGAGGTCTGGAGGCTGGGGAATGGGCTCTGGAACCTGGGGTCTGGAATCCGGGGTCTGGGAATCAGGGCCTCGGTTCTCAGGCCCGGAGCCTCGGGTCTCGAAACCCAGGTGTGGGAACCCGGGTCTGGGGTCTGGGGTCGAGAAACTCGGGCTTGGGGTCTCAGGTCCGGGGAGTCGGGTCCCGGGCCTCGGATCCCGGGCCTCGGGCGTGGAACCTCGGGTTCCGGATCTCCGCTGTGGAGTCCGGGGTGTGAGGTCTCGGGTCTTGGATCTCTGGTGCGGGGTCTCGGACGCCCGGTCTCGGCTGTGGGATCTCGGGTGTACGGTCTCGGGTCCGCAGGCCCAGGTCTCAGATATCGCCGACGGTGGCGGCGATGACGTGGCCGTGGCCCTCGACCTTGATCGGTCCGCTGTCGGCCTGCACGAACACCGACTCACCGCGCTGGAGGGTCATCCCCTGACCGACCTCGGCGACCAACTCCACCTGCCCGTGCAGGGCGAGCAGCACGGTCGGCCCCTCCCCCGGCAGGTGGGCCGTGATGCGGCCGGGGCCGATCTCGTGCAGCGCGAACTCCGGGGCGGCCGTGCGGAACTCCCGGCGCCCCTCGCAGACCCCGGGTCTGGCGTAGGGGATGGGCAGCACCGAGAAGTCCACCACGTCCAGCAGTTCGGGCGCGTCCACGTGCTTGCCGGTCAGCCCGGCGCGCAGCACGTTGTCGGAGCTGGCCATCACCTCGACCGCGGTGCCCTGGAGGTAGGCGTGCATGTTCCCCGCGGGCAGGAACAGGGCCTGGCCCGGCCAGAGCGTGACCCGGTTGAGCAGCAGGGCGGCCACCGCGCCGGGGTCGCCCGGGTAGCGCTCGGCCAGGTCGGCGACGATGGCGCCGTGGGATCCGCGCGGGCCGGAGTCCGACCACTCGCGCACGAAGTCGTCCAGCAGCCGGGCGCGCTCGCCCTCGGTGAGGGTGAGCAGGCGGGTGAGGGCGCCGCGCAGCGCGGTTCCGGCGTCGGTCAGGGCGAGGTCGCCGCGCAGCGCCACGGCCAGTTCGCAGGTGAGTCCGCGCAGGTCGGCGCGGGCGGCGGCGGGTTCGCGGAAGCCGCACAGCGCCTCGAAGGGCTCCAGGGCGAGGAGGAGTTCGGGCTTGTGGTGGGGGTCGCGGTAGTTGCGGTGGGGGGCGTCCAGGGGGATGCCCGCGCGTTCCTCGGCCTCGAACCCGGCGCGGGCGCGGACGGCGTCGGGGTGGACCTGGAGGGACAGGGGCGCCTCGGCGGCCAGGACCTTGAGGAGGAAGGGCAGCCGCCCGCCGAAGCGCTCGGCGGTGCGCCGCCCCAGGACGCGGTCGGGGTTGTCGGCGATGAGGCCGGGCAGGGGGCGCGGACCGTCCTCGCAGTGCGCCGTGCTGGGCGCGCCGTGGTGGGCCCCCAGCCACAGTTCGGCCTGGGGCGTGCCGTCGGGTTCGGCGCCCAGCAGCCGCGGGATGGCCGTGCGCGCTCCCCAGGCGTAAGGCCTTACCTGGTTGGTGAGCCTGTGCATGCGCCCCCCGCTTTCCCGTCTGCGTGTTCTCACCCCGTGGACACCCCGGCGAGGCTGCAACAGTCTCGTGGAGGGCGCTGTCCCGGTCGACACGGCGCGCCCCGCGCCTTGAGGTAGTGCACACTTCACCTCGCGGGGTGGGCGGGCACCCCACGAACACGGGTACCGGCTGCGGCAACGAAGTTACTGGGAAGTAAACCATGATCGGAAGCACGTGAACAGCGCCACATCCTGACCTCCTCCTCTTCCGCCCGGCGAGGCGCCGGACCTCCCGCGACGCGGCGGGAACCCCGTGCCGACCGCCCGTGGAGGCGACCGGCCGCCACCGGGCGGACGTGCGGCTCACGGGCCCCGCGCTCCCCCGGCGGGGTTCCGCCATTGTCCCGCAGCGGCGCCCGGGGTGCCACGGCCCGCCCCTGGAGCGGCCTCCCCCGCCGCGCCGCCGAGGCCCTCCTCTCCCCCTCTCCCCCTGGGAGACCGGGGTACCCGACGGACGGGCGACCGGTTAACGTGCACTGGTCGTGTTTGTTCCCCGACGTGTGAGGCGGACACTTGAGGCTGCGCCAGGGCGGACCAGCGGACCTGTCAGCGGTACTGGAGACCTTCGACGCCACCGTGGCGTGGCTGGTCGAGCACGGGCGCTCCGCGCAGTGGGGCGACCGCCCCTGGTCACAGGATCCCCGACGGGTCGCGCGCGTGAAGGAGCTGGTCGCCGAGGGCCTGTGGGTGGCCGAGGTCGGGGACGGCACGGCCGGGTTCCTCACCGTCACCGAACGGGCTCCCGGCTACGCGCCGCGGGTGCGCGAACGCGAGCTCTACGTCCACCTGCTGCTGGTCTCGCGCGCCTACTCCGGGCGCGACGTGGGCGGCAAGCTGCTCTCCTTCGCCCGCAGGCGGGCGCGCGAGCGCGGAATCGGGCTGGTGCGGGTGGACTGCTGGGCGGGCGGGGACGGGGCCCTGGTGCGCTACTACGAGGGGCAGGGGTTCACCCCGGTCGAACGGGTGCCGGTGGGCGGCACCGAGGTCCAGATGTTCGAGTACCGGGTCTGAACCGACCCGACCGGCCCGGACGGCGGACGTTCAGCGCTCGCGGCGCGCCTTGTCGGAGGCCTCCACCAGGCGGTCGATCATCCGCTGCGTCAGCGCCGGGTCGGGCTGGGGCAGCCCGGCGATCGCCGCCATGTACAGCCCGTCGCCCGCGCGCAGGATGATCTCGGCCAGGACCGGGTCGGTGAGTTCCTCGTGCAATAGGTCGCCCCAGCGGCTGAAGAGGCCCTGGACCGTGCGGACGGCCTCCTCGGGCATGTCCTCCTGGCCGCGCAGGGCCGCGATGACCGCCCAGTACAGCTCCCGTTCCTCGGGGCTGCGCGGCAGCGAGGTGCGCAGGAAGACGCGGACCACGCCCTCCTCCCCCTCCACGGCCTCCCGGAACTCCTCCTCCGCCAGCACGCGCAGGCGCTCGATGAGCCCGGTGAGCATGGCGGCCTTGGACGGGAAGTGGTACAGCAGTCCTCCCTTGGACACCCCGGCGTCACGGGCCACGGCCTCCAGGGTCACCGCGGAATAACCCTCACCGACGAGGATGTCCTGTAGGGAGTCGAGGATGCGGTCGCGGGTGTTCGAAGCGTTCACGATTGACACTGTACCGGCTGGACGGTACTGTACCGTCTGGACGGTTGAAGAGTCCCGGGAGTACGCCCCCGGTCGACCAGGCTTCCCGTCCTTCCGCCCGGCCGTTCGCCCTCCGCATCCCGCCGGTCCGAACGCGCCCTCACAGCCGTGCGGCGCGCACACAAGCGACACGTAACGAGGAAAGATGAGTTCCGCCCAGACCGGAAACGGCACCGTCGGCGCGGCGCCCGCCCTCGCGGGCCCGCGCGAATGGACCGCGCTCGCCGTCCTGGTCCTCCCGGTGATCCTGATCTCGGTCGACTCCACCGTGCTCGGGTTCGCCGTCCCCGCGCTCAGCGAGCAGCTGCGGCCCGACGCGGGCCAGCTGCTGTGGATCGTCGACGTCTACGGCTTCGTCCTTGCCGGACTGCTGATCACCATGGGCTCGCTCGGCGACCGCATCGGCCGGCGACGCCTGCTCATGATCGGTTCGGCCGCCTTCGGCGCGGCCTCGCTGCTCGCCGCGTTCTCACCCACCGCCGAGGTGCTCATCGCGGCCCGCGCCCTGCTCGGCCTGGCGGGCGCCTCACTGATGCCCTCGACCCTGTCGCTGCTGCGCAACATCTTCCTGGACCCGCGCCAGCGCCTGCTGGCCATCGCCCTGTGGGCGTCGGGGTTCTCCGGCGGCGCGGCGCTCGGCCCGATCCTGGGCGGCTGGCTCCTGGAGCACTTCTTCTGGGGCTCGGTGTTCCTGATCAACCTGCCGGTGATGGCGCTGATCCTGGTGCTGGTCCCGCTGCTGGTGCGCGAGTCGCGCAACCCCGACTCGGGCCGCCTGGACCCGCTGAGCGTGGTCCTGTCCATGGCCGCGATCCTGCCCGTCGTGTACGGCGTCAAGAACCTGGCCACCGAGGGCCTGGCGGTCGTCCCGGTCGTCTCCCTGGCGGTCGGCCTGGGCCTGGGCTACCTGTTCGTCCGGCGCCAGAAGGCCCTGGACGACCCGCTGATCGACGTGGGCCTGTTCCGGTACCGCGTGTTCAGCGTGGCGGTGGCCACCAACCTGATGATCGTGTTCTCGCTGGTGTCGTCGCTGTTCTTCCTGACGCAGTACCTCCAGCTGGTGCTGGGCGTCTCACCGATGCGGGCCGGTTTCGTGCTGGTGCCGGGCCTGGTGCTGTCGGTGCTGGCGGGGCTGGTGGCGGTGCGGCTGTCGCGCCACCTGAGTCTGGCCACGGTGATCGGCGGGTCCCTGCTGGTGACCGCGACGGGGTTTGCGGTCCTGGTCTTCGCGCCGCAGGGCAACGTGGTGACCGGTGTGGTGCTCGTGACGGCGGGCTTCGCGCTGATCGCCACCGGCTCCGGGTTCGCTGAGACGCTGACCAACGGCGCGATCATGGCGGCGGCCCCGCCCCAGCGCGCGGGCGCGGCCTCGGCGATCTCCGAGACCGCCTACGAGCTGGGCGCGGCGCTGGGCGTCGCGCTGCTGGGCAGTGTGCTGACCGCGTCCTACCGGGCGAACCTGACCGCCGTGGAGGGCGTGCCCTTGGGGGCTGTGGACGCCGCCCGGGAGACCCTGGGCGGGGCCGCGAACGCCGCCGCCGAGGTGGGCGGCGCCGCGGGCGACGCGCTGATGCTCGCCGCGCGGACGGCGTTCACCGACGGCATGCACCTGACCAGCGTCATCGCCGTGGTGATCGTCCTGGCCGCCGCCGCGCAGGCGTGGGTGCTGCTGCGCGGTCGGGGCAACCCGGCGGTGGAGCCGGTGGAGGGCCCCGCCGAGGGAGCCCTGGAGGAGACGGTCGAGGCCGTGGGCACCGCCGGGACCGCGGGGGCCACGGTGGCCGCCGAGGCCGCGGGCGCCGAGGAGGCCGGAGGGACCACGGGTGCCGGGCAGGAGCCCGCTCCGGTGGCCGCCGACCCCGCGGCCGGTGACACCCAGGCCGCGCCGGAGCGGAACCGCTCCGACGGCTAGCACGCGAGGGTCCGGGCCCCGGAAGGCGACGCCTTCCGGGGCCCGGCGCGTGTCCGCCCCTTCCGGGTCACACCCCTGGAGCCGCGCCGCGGGGTTCTGTACGGTCCCCGCATGAGAACGCGGTTCGGTCGCCCCGACGTCGTGGAGGCGGGAGGACCCCTGGTCAGGTCTCTGGACGGGGAGCGGGGGCGGCCGCCGGGCGGACGCGGGAGTGGCCTCTGAGCCGACGCCGGACCGGTCTCCGAGCGGACGCGGGGACGGTCTCAGGGCACGCGGAGCAGTTCCACCTCGCCGCCGTCCCAGTCCGGCGGCACCACCGCGTAGGCGTCGGCCAGCGCGGCGCCGCGCAGACTGCCCGGACGGTCGTGGCCCACCGGCCGCGCCCGGCCGCCGTCCAGGCGCACCGCGACCAGCCGGGTGTCCCGGGGGTGAGCGGTGACGGCGCCCTCCAGGACGGCTCGGGCCAGACCCGTTCCGGGGTCCGGGCGTCCGGTCATGGCGGCCAGCAGGGGGACCAGCAGGGTGGCCGCGGCGACCAGGGCGGCCCCGGGGTTGCCGGGAAGGCCCACGAACACGGTCCGGTCGGTGTGCGCGAGCAGCTGCGGGTGGCCCGGGCGGCAGGCGACCCCGTCCACCGCGACCTCGGCGCCCAGCTCCTCCAGGACCGAACGCAGGTGGTCGGCCGGCCCCCGGGACGAGGAACCGCACACCGCGACCACGTCGCCGTCCGCGCCCTCCAGCGCGTCGAGCAGCGGACGCCGCTCGTCGCCCAGGTGGCGCAGGGACGCGATCCGGCCGCCCGCGCGCTCGACGACCCCGGGCAGCGCCGGACCGATGGCGTCGCGCACACTGCCGTCGCCGGGCAGCCCCGATGTGGTGATCTCCTCACCGGTGACCAGGACCGAGACCCGGGGGCGCAGCACCGGCAGGGTGTCGTGGCCCAGGCTGGCGGCCAGACCCAGCGCGGCGGGGCCGACCACCGCTCCCCGTTCGAGCACGGTCTCGCCGGGGGCGGTCTCCTCCCCCGCCCAGCGCACGTGGCGGCCCGCCTCCGCGGGCCCGTCCACCGTCCCGTCCCGAACGGCGGCCAGCTCGTAGGGCACGACGCACTCCGTGTCCTTGGGCACACGGGCGCCGGTGGCGATCTCGACGGCCTCGCCCGGGCGCAGGCCCACGGGTGCCTCCGCCGCCCCGGCCAGCCGCCTGCCGACCAGCCGCCAGGGCCCCGGGCCCGACACCGCGAAGCCGTCCATGGCCGAGGCGTCGAAGGCGGGCAGGCCCGTCAACGCGTGCACGTCCGCGGCGAGGACGGCGCCCAGGGCGTCCTCCAGGGGGAGCTCCCGCGGAGCCGGGGGCCTGCCGCCGCCCAGGAGCCGGGCGGCCTCCCGCGCCCGCGGCCACGACCGGTGCCCGCCGTGTCCCCCGGTGCAGCCGCCCGCTCCCATACCCGTCTCCCCCTCGTCACGCCGGTGTCCTCCATTGTCCACCCGGGCGCATGACGCGGACGTCAACGTCCGCTCCGACGGCCCCGGCGCGTCCTCCGACAGCACGGCCGCCTACCCGCGCCGGGAGCGCCGAACCGGCCCCTCCCAGCGCCGATTTGCCGTCTGCCGACTTTCCGCTAGAGTTCTTACCAGCAGCACGGCGGGGCCCACGGGCCGGACGCCAGGCAGCAAGCGGACGTGGCTCAGCTGGTAGAGCATCACCTTGCCAAGGTGAGGGTCGCGGGTTCGAATCCCGTCGTCCGCTCGGAGGAGACGCGAGGTGCCCCGGCGCCTTACGTGCAACTCGGTGGAGTGGCCGAGAGGCGAGGCAGCGGCCTGCAAAGCCGTCTACACGGGTTCGAATCCCGTCTCCACCTCCCCATCGCTACACGCGGGCGGTTAGCTCAGTTGGTTAGAGCGCTACCTTGACACGGTAGAGGTCACAGGTTCGAATCCTGTATCGCCCACCAGCATCACCGCAGGTCAGAGGGTTTATCTGACATGTGAGCGAAGACCGGTCAGCCCAGACTGGGAGATATCTGGGAGATCGTCTTCGAAGCGGGTTCCTCTCGGAGCCCGCTTTCGCTGTTTCCACGGTAGTGCTCTCCGAGCGTCGGCGCCACGGCGAAGAGCCACGCGCGCTCCCGGGCCGTGAGAGCCGTCACGCTCCCCCCACCGGTTCTCCAGCACGCTGAGTACACGCCGCCTCATCTGCGGGGTCACGTGCTCGTAGACCCGGGCCATCCCCGGCACCCTGTGCCCCAACCTGGCCGCGCGGGCCACCTCGGGGATCCCGTCCTCGGCCAGCCACGTGCGGTGGGTGTGGCGGCCCTCGTTGAACGTGAACCCCGGCAGCGTAGCTGGACGGCCGGACCGGGACGAAGGACGAAGGTCGTCTCACGCCGGGTACGACGGCTCTAACCCTCAAGAGGATTTCCGGGCAGGCTCGAAGGAACGGGTACATGACGGTGTCCCGACAGGGGGGATCGCGGGTTTCGGAACGCGCGCCCCGTCGCCGCGCGCAGCTCCTCCGGTGGAGCCGACACAGGGGGGCGTCCCGCGCTGTGGGACCGGTACGCGACGCTCGGACACCGCCCGCCCACCGACGCAGAGCGCGTCCCGTGGACGCGCCTTCGAGGAGAGGACCGCGCCCATGGGTACCACCGACGAGGAGGGCGTCCGGGCACACCGCGGCACGGAGGGGATCGTCGTGGGTGTGGACGGCTCACCGGGGAGCCGTGCGGCACTGGACTGGGCTGCCCGGGCGGCGGCCGACCGCGGTCTGGAACTGCTGGTCCTGCACGCACTGAGCATGCCCGTGATCAGCGCGCCGCTGGGGTTCACGGGGCGGGTGCCGCCCACACCGGAGCTCGCGGACTGGGCCGAGCGCCTGCTCCGGGAAGCCGTCGACCACGTTGCGCGGACCCGTCCCGGATTGGAGTTGCGCACCGAGGTCTCCAAACTGGATCCGGCCCGCGCCCTGCTCACGGCCTCGCGGTCGGCTGAGATGGCCGTCGTGGGCTCGCGCGGCCTGGGCGGTACCGCTTCGGTGTTCCTGGGCTCGGTGAGCGTCCGCGTCAGCGCTCACGCGACATGTCCCGTCGCCGTGGTGCCGGGCCCCGACGAGGCTGTCGGCGGAGGGGATCCCCGTGTGCGAGGGGAGCGCGGGCGCGTCGTGGTCGGATTGGACGGTTCCGCGGGCGGACGGGCCGCGCTGCGCTTCGCCCTGGACGAGGCGGCCCGTACCGGCGCCGAACTCGTGGCGGTGCACGCCTGGGAGATACCGAACCCCGTCGACGTCACGGCGCTGGATCCCGCCGCGCACGCCGCGGTCCGCGAGTACCTGGTCTCGCGCGCCGACGAACACGTGCGTGCCCTGGTCGAAGAGGCCCGCACCGAGCGCACCGGAGACGTTCCGGTGCGGGTCGAGGTCGTTCAGGATCAGGCCGCCCACGCACTGTTGACCAGGGGCGATGATGCCGACCTCATCGTCGTCGGTTCGCGGGGACGCGGTGGTTTCGCCGGTCTCCTGCTGGGATCGGTCAGCCAGACGGTGCTGCACCACGCCCGCGTGCCGGTGGTCGTGGCGCGTTCCCGCTCGGGGAGGAGCGGGGACTGATCCCGGAACCGCTCTCCGGAGAACCCGGAAGGAGGCCGCGTCACGGGGTAGGACGACACCGACGGTCCGGTGCGACGGTCGCGCACCGCCGTGTGCGCCCTCGGGGCGACGTCGCCCCGCACCGCCGTTCGGGTGATGGAGGAGGAGCTCAGTGGTCGGGAAGGGCGTGGACACCGTCGGGGAAACGGGCGGTCCGGTCGTCGTCGGTGTCGGCCACACCTCCAGGGATTGGACGGTGGTGGGCTGGGCCGCCGCGGAGGCCGCCGACCGGGGGGCGGAGCTGGTCGTCGTGCGCGCGGAGGGCGCGGAGCACCCCGGAGAGCCGTTCGTCCGCCTCCGGACGTCGCTCTTCGGCCACGGGGACGGCGGGGCGGGGCACGCTCCGGCGGAGGAAGCCGCCCTGGCGGCCCGGGACCACCCCGGACTCGCGGTCCGCACCGAGTCGGTGCGAGCCGATCCGTCCGCCGCGCTGGTCGCCGCGTCGCGTCGGGCCGCCCTGGTCGTCGTGGGCTCCCGGGGGCCGGACGCCCTGAGGTTCCCACCGGATGCGGTGGGACCCCGTGTGTGCGCCTATGCCGCGTGCCCCGTGGCGGTGGTGCCGCCGCAGGCGTCCTTGGAGCGGTGCGGCCACGTGGTGGCGGGTGTGGACGGTTCCCCCGACTCGGACGCCGCCCTGCGGTTCGCGCTGGAGGAGGCCGCCCGGCGCGGCGCGCGCCTGACGGTCCTGCACGTCCGCCCCTCGGCGGAGGCGGTGGGCCGGCTGACGCTGGACCTGGTCGGACCGGAGGCCGTGATGCTGCACGCCGAGAGGCGGATGCACCGCATGGTGGACGAGGCCCGCGACGAGCGGACCGGGGACGTCGCGGTCCGGATCCTGGTCCTCGTACGCCACGACCACCCGGCTCACGCCCTCGTCGAGGCCGCGGGCACCGCCGACGTGGTCGTCGTCGGTGCCCGCGGCACGGGGGGCTTCCGGGGGCTGCTGCTGGGCTCGGTCAGCCAGAAGGTGCTGCACCGCAGCCCCGTCCCGGTGGTCGTGGCGCGCGTGCACACCGGTCGGAGCGCTAGGTCGGCCCGGTCACCACAGGGGTAGGACACAGGACGAGCCGGGGGCGACCAGGGCGTGGCGTTCCTTGACGCGGACCCGGACGGGCGGCCCGGCCGAGGGTGGCAGGGTGACCCGCACGTGGTCGCGGCGCACGTCCACGCCCACCTCCCAGTGGTCGTGGTAGCGCAGTCCGTAGGAGAGGTGGTCCAGTTCGGCGGGCAGCAGGGGGCTCAGGTGCAGGGCTCCACCGCGTGTGGTCAGGCCGGTGTAGCACCGGGTGAGGAGGTCGACGGTGCCCGCCATGGCCCCCAGGTGGATGCCCTCGGCCGTGGTCCCGCCCTGGACGTCGTCGACGTCGGTGCTCAGCGCCCTGCGGAAGAAGTCCCAGGACTCCTCCCGGTTGGTCCGGGCCAGCACCCAGGAGTGCACCACGGAGCTGAGGGTCGACCCGTGCGAGGTGCGTGCAAGGTAGTAGTCGACCGTGCGGGGGATGAGCCCGGGATCGTAGGTGTAGCCGAGGCGGCGCAGCATGTCGGCGATCTCCTCGGCGGGTAGCAGGAAGAACAGCATCAGCACGTCGGCCTGCTTGGACGCCTTGTAGCGGTTGCAGCTGTCGCCCCCGGCCTCCAGGAAGCGGTCCAGGCGCCGGACGCCGCGGCAGTCCCGCCAGTCGAGCTCCTCCAGGTCCCCGTAACCGGCGAACTGGCTGATGACTCCCTCGTGGAAGGGGACGCGCATCTTGCGGGTGAGGGTCTCGAACCGCTCGACCTCGTCCGCGTCCAGCCCGAGGGACTCCTCCAGGTCCCTGCGGCTCGGTCCCGGCAGCGCCCGCAGGGTGTCCAGCGCCCGCAGCATGACCCACACCGCCATGAGGTTGGTGTAGGCGTTGTCGTCCAGACCGGGGTCCTCGCGGCCGGGGTAGCCGTCGTGGTACTCGTCGGGGCCCATCACACCGCGGATCACGTAGCGGTCCAAAGCCTTGTCGTAGACGGCCATGTCCGCGAAGGCGCGGGCGACCTCCAACAGCAGTTCCGCGCCGAACCCGGTCAGGAAGGCGGTGTCGCCGGTGGCCTGGTGGTGCTGCCAGACGTTGTAGGCGACCGCGAGCCCGACATGGCGCTGCAGGTGCGAGTGGTCGGGGATCCACCTCCCCGAGCGGGGGTTGAGGTGTGTGCTCTGGGACTCCTCGCTGCCGTCGCTCCCGCTCTGCCAGGGGAAGAGAGCGCCCCTCAGCCCCGCGGCGCGGGCGATGGCCCGCGCCTGGGGCAGTCTGCGCCACCGGTAGCGCAGCAGGGCTCGCGCGGTCTCGGGGAAGTGGAGGTTGAGGAAGGGAAGGACGAACAGCTCGTCCCAGAAGACGTGGCCGCGGTAGGCCTCACCGTGCAGGCCCCTCGCGGGCACACCCGCGTCGAGGTCGGCCGTGTGGGGCGACAGCGTCTGCAGGAGGTGGAAGAGGTGCAGGTTGAGGACCCGCTGTTCCTCCTCGTCCCCGGCCTCCAGTGCGCAGGACCGCCACAGGTGGTGCCAGGCGGTGGTGTGTCGGCGCAGCAGTTCGTCGAATCCGCCCGCCCGTTCCAGGGCGTCGCGGGCCGCGTCGAGGATGTCGCCGACGGCGCGGTCGCGCGAGGTGTACAGGGCCACCGTCTTCTCCACGGTGGTCTGTTCACCGCTCCTCAGGTCCAGGATCAGGTCGGTGGCCGCCCAGCCGTCGCCCGCGGGGCTTTCACGGGCCGCGGGCCGGGGTCCCTGGGAGACCAGGGTCCGGGAGGCGAGCGCGACCTCGACGCCCGAGGACAGGGTCCGGCAGCGCAGCCAGTCGAGGCCGGGGCCGTCGGAGCCGGTGTCCAGCGGGTGGAGGTGACGTCCGTTCAGGTCGCGGTAGCGCGCCACGCCGCGGTTGGCCACCCTCCCGTCCAGGGCGGACCGGACGACCGCGGTCCCGCTCCAACCCTCGGGCACCAAGGTGGTCTCCAGGGCGGCCAGATGCGGGGCGTCCATCGACACCAGGCGCCGTTGGGCCACCCGTGTCCTCCTGCCGTCGTCCACCACGTGGAAGGTCCGCGTCAGCACTCCTCGGCGCATGTCCAGCTCGGTGCGCTGCGGGAGTGCCGGGTCCGGTCGTTCGAACCAGTCGCCGTCACCGACGCGGAAGGTCAGGGGGAGCCAGTTGGGGGCGTTGACCAGGTCCTCGTTCTCCACCCGGTGCCCGTCGACCTCGGAGACGGCGCGGTCGTAGCAGCCGGCGACGTAGGTGCCCGGGTAGTGGACTCCGTCGTCACGGGCCTCGGGCGGCGCGCCGCGCGTGGCGAAGTAACCGTTCCCCAAGGTGCACAGGGTCTCGCGTACGCCCTGGCCATCCGGGTCCCGCCCCTCGTAGACCAGCGTCCAGCGGCTCATCGGGACGTTCCTCCGAGGGTGAGGTCGTCGAGGCGGTGGGTCAGGTGGCAGCGGACGTGGACCACGCCCTCGGCGTCGCGCACCGCGTGCGCCAGACGGGGGATGTCGGACCGGCGCGCGACCTCGCCGCTCAGGGTGACCACGCCGTGGCTGACGCCGGTCTCCACGTCGGTCAGCCCGAACCGGCCGCGGACGACGTCCTCCCGCACCCGCCGTTCGAGGTCCGCGTCGTCCACCGCGTACACGTGCAGCAGGTCCGACCGGCCGACCAGGCCCACGAGGCGCCCGTCCCCGTCCACCACGGGCAGCCGCCTGAACCCGTGCCGTCTCATCAGCCCCGCCGCCTCACGGGGCGCGGTGGCGGCGGTGACGGTGACCGCCGGAGAGGTCATCAGCTCGCGAGCCGTCGTGCCCGTGCTCTTGATCCGGGCGAGCCGCTCACGGAAGGGCTCGCCGGTGTACCCCTCCTCCGGATCGGGGTCGGCGAGCTTGAGCAGCAGATCGGCGGTCGACACGACGCCCAGGACGCGGTGCCCGCCGTCCACCACGGGCACCGCGCTGACATGGTGGTCCCGCATGAAGGCGGCCAGTTCCTTGTACCCGGCGTCGTCCCGGGCGGCCAGGACACTCGTGGTCATCAGGTCGCCGACGGTCTTGGTCATGGGGGCCTCCCATCCCGGGAACCCGTCCGGCCCATCGTGCTCACCCCGAACCTGCCCGGAGCCGCTCCGCCGCGCACCGGAGCGAACGGCCCCCGGTAGGGGGACGTTGGACCCGTACCGGGGACAACCTTCGCCTCACGGGCCGCTCGGACCTAGGTGTACTGACCACGGAGGTTGGTAACACCCACCCCGCCTGACACACACAAAGAGGGCCTCCGGTATCGGTGTGGATTGCGACATCTACCACCGAACCGGAAGGCCCTCGATGCCCCACACTACCCACGCCAACGCCACACTCACACCCGCAGGGCGCCTGGCGTTGGCCCGCTGCGTGGTCGAAGACGACTGGCCGCTCAGGCGTGCCGCCGAACGCTTCCAGACCAGTACCACCACCGCCAAACGCTGGGCCGACCGCTACCGCACCCAAGGCCAGGCCGGGATGGACGACGCCTCCAGTCGCCCGCACCGCTCACCCCAGCGCACCCCCGCCCGCCGCGAACGCCGCGTGATCAAACTCCGCTGCACCCGCCGATGGGGCCCGGCCCGCATCGGCGGCCACCTGGGCATGCATCCCTCGACCGTGCACCGGATCCTGACCCGCTACCGCATGCCCCGACTGTCCCACCTGGACCGGGCCACTCACCGGGTAGTACGCCGCTACGAGCGCGCTCGACCGGGCGAGCTCGTGCATGTGGACATCAAAAAGCTCGGCAACATCCCCGCCGGGGGCGGACACCGTACCCAGGGACGCGCGCAAGGCCGCCGCAATCGCACCACCACCGCGCACGCCCCGCGCAACAACCACGGCAACCCCAAGCTGGGCTACGGCTACCTGCACACCGCCATCGACGACTACTCCCGCCTGGCCTACACCGAGATCCTGGCCGATGAGAAAAAGGAGACCGCCACCGGGTTCTGGGAGCGGGCGCACGCCTACTTCGTCTCAGCGGGGGTCGTGGTGGAGCGGGTGCTAACCGACAACGGGGCCTGCTATACGTCCCACCTGTGGCGCGGCCTGCTCTATGGCCAGGGCATCAAGCACAAACGCACCCGCCCCTACCGGCCCCAGACCAACGGCAAGGTGGAGCGCTTCCATCGCACCCTGGCCGACGAATGGGCCTACGCCCGCCCCTACCAATCCGAGAGCGAAAGGCGGGAGGCGTTCCCCGGGTGGTTGCATCACTACAATCACCACCGGTTCCACACCGCGATCAGCGGCCCTCCCGCCTCCCGCGTTCCTAACCTCTCAGGTCAGTACACCTAGCTCCGTGGCGCCGCGCACGTAACGAGGAGGAGGCGCTGCGAGCGGCGGCGGAGATCCCCGGGCCAGTCGCCCTCAAGGCGGACGTGGCAGGCGTCGTCCACCGAGGCCGCGCCGGAGCCCTGTACCTCGGCCTCACCGGGGAGGAGCGGTTCCGGAAGGCCTACCGTGCGCTGGCGGAGCGGTTCCGGGGAAGGGTCCGCGGCTTCGTCGTCCAAGGCATGGCCCCTCCCGGTTTCGAGGCCCTGATCGGCTCGGTCCAGCAGCCCGACTTCGGCCCCGTGATCGCGTGCGGACCCGGCGGAAGCTACGCCGAGGTGCTGGGCTCAGGGGCGTCCCGGCTCATTCCGCTGACCGACGCCGACGCCGACGAGATGATCCGGTCCGTACCCGAGCTCAGACGCCTGGGCGAACGGGAGGGTGAGAGGGGTGCGGTCCCCGCGGTACTGCGGGAACCCCTGCTGAGGCTCTCGAAGCTGGTCGAGGACCTGCCGGAGATCGCGGAACTCGAGATGAACCCGGTCGTCATCGGTCCTTCGTCGGCGGTGTGCGTCGACGCCCGCGTCCGGGTGGCCAGGTATCCGCACGGGGACCCGTACCTGCGCGCGCTCCGACCGCTGTGACCGTCGCCGGAGCCGCGGCTCCGTGACCAGGCCGAGAGCGCGGGTCCCTGCCGGGAGGAGCCGTAGGGCCCGACGCAGCCGGGGCCCAGGACCCTGGTGGGCAGGTCGCCTACGAAGAAGGCTGGGAGGGGGACCGGAGCGGAGCCGGAGCGTCCGAGGAGCGTTCCCGTGAGAACAGGACCGTGCCGACCGCCGTCCGGGACGGTACACGAGGGGAGTTCGCGATGCACACTGTGAGCGACGTCATGACGACCGAGGTCTTCTCCGTCACCGGGGACACCGGCTACCGCGAGATCGCCGAGATGCTGGTCACGCACGGTGTGAGCGCTCTGCCCGTGACCAACGGAGAGGGCTGTGTGGTCGGCGTGGTCTCGGATGAGGACCTGCTCCACAAGGAGGAGTTCACAGGAGGGGACTACGCTCCTCCGTTGCGCGCCCGGTTGCGCGCCCGGCTGGGTTCGGGAGGCAGCGCTGGCGACAAGGCCACGGCGAGGAACGCGGCCGAGTTGATGACCGGCCCCGCCGTCACGGTGTCCTCCGACGCGTCCGTGGTCCTCGCCGCCCGCTTGATGGAGCGGCACGGGGTCAAACAGTTGCCGGTCGTCGACGGGGACGGGCACCTGCTCGGGATCGTCAGCAGGCGGGACCTGTTGTCGGTCTTCGTACGGGAGGACGAGGACATCGCCGAGGAGACGCGGGGCGTGATCAGGGAGGTCCTGCCGGAACCCGCCGCCACGGTCAAGGACGGGGTGGTGAGGCTCACCGGGGATGTGGAGCACCGCAGCGACGTCGAGAAGCTGATCCACCGCGTTCGGCAGATCGAGGGCGTGGTGGCCGTCGACTCCGAGCTGCGCTGGCACGCCGACGACGTCGTTCCCCAGCACGTCCAGTGGCGGGCGGGGACGCCCTGACACTCCGGGTGTCGGCCCACCGCCATCGGCGCTCCGACGCGATGGAGCCCTGAGCCTCCTCGGTCTTCGAATATCGGTTTCG
This sequence comes from Nocardiopsis dassonvillei subsp. dassonvillei DSM 43111, assembly GCF_000092985.1. Classification (GTDB taxonomy): domain Bacteria; phylum Actinomycetota; class Actinomycetes; order Streptosporangiales; family Streptosporangiaceae; genus Nocardiopsis; species Nocardiopsis dassonvillei. The sequence continues at coordinate 1,355,432 of NC_014210.1, read as the reverse complement.
TCGTCTGTCCATCGTCTGCGGACGCGGTGCGTACGCTCTTCGCCGTCGTGCGGAACTCCCTCATGAGCAGCTCGTACGCACCGATGAGCGCGAAGCTCGGCCAGGCGTGGATGATCCGCGACCACAGCGTGGGGTCGGCCACCGCGGCGATGCCCGCGAGCAGCAGAACAGCCGCGATGGTGACCCATCGTGACCAGCGGGAGGACTCCGTCCCGATCGCCCTTTCCCGGTGACCGAGGGGCCTTCACGGGACCGGAAGCGCCCTGCCGGGCGGGGTGGGAGACGGGCGTCTCCCATCCCGCAGTGGGAGGTTTCCGGGAGACGCGAACCTCTCCCAACGGCTCCCAATCGCCGTGAAGATCCCTCAACGGAACGCTCCGACCTGGGTGGATGCTCATCGGCGCAGGTCGCTGCGGAGCCGGGACCACCTTGACACGGCAGAGGTCACAGGTTCGAATCCTGTATCGCCCACCACCTTCCCAGGCCGGAGCACACGCTCCGGCCTGGGTCGTTTCCGGGCAGCGCGGCGGGAGGGCGGAGCCGTGGCTCCGCCCTCCCGCGCATACGTGTTCACACCCCGGGACGACCGTCAGCGGCTGCTTCGGTCAGGGAGGCGTTCCGACGACGCGGCCGTATCCCCGGTCGGGGGGACGTCGACGACCGCCGTGGCCGACCGTTCAGTCGCTGACCCTGCTCCGGGACCGGTACAGCAGGTCCTGGTACTCGGGATGACGGGCGATCCAGCCCGCGAAGAAGGGGCAGGTCGCCAGCACGCGCAGGTTCGCGGACCGCGCCTCGTCGAGGGCCGTGCGTGCCAGCGCGGACCCGACTCCTCTGCCTTCGTGCTCCGGCGCGACCTCGGTGTGCACGAACGCGACGAGTTCCGGCGTGCGGATGTACTCCGCGACGCCCGCGACCCCGGGTTCTCCGTCGACGCGGGCCTCATAGCGCTTGGCCTGGGGCACGTCGCCCACCTGGACCGCCACGGGTCCTCCCCTCGTGTTGGTGTGTCAGCCTGTTCACGCCGTTGACCGGCGGTGTCCTCGTCGGCGACGGGACCGGTCGGGGACGGGCCGCGCCCGCCGCGGACCGGCCCCGTCGCGCGGTCGTGTCCTCAGGCGCCGTTCGCGGCACGGCTGGCCAGCATCTGCGTCTCCCAGGCGAAGGCGATGCCGGTGGCACCGCCGTGCTGGGTCAGGACGTCGACCATGCCCTGCATGGTCTCCTCGCGGGCCCAGTCGCGCTGCCACTCGCCCGCCACGGCCAGCCAGGTGATCGGCGCCACGCCGGCCTGGACCATGCGCCGCACGGCCATGTCGTGGGACTCGGCCGTGGCACCGCCCGACGCGTCGGTGACGGCGAAGACCTCGAAGCCCTCGCCCGCCGCCTGGATCGCCGGCATGGCCAGGCAGATCTCCGTCCACAGACCGGCCATGACCACCTTCTTCCGGCCGGTCTCCTTGACGGCGTCGACGACGCGCTCGTCCTCCCAGGTGTTGATGAACGTGCGGTCGATCGGCTTCTGCTCCGGGAACACGTCCTGAAGCTCCTGGATGAGGTAGCCGCCGCGCTCCTCCAGCACGGTCGTCAGGATGGTCGGAACGCCGAACGCCTTGGCGGCCTTGGCGAGGCCGACGGTGTTGTTGACGACCATGGACGGCTCGTGGCTGTTGAGGTTGGCGAACTGGAACGGCTGGTGGTCGATCAGGACGAGGATGCTCTCCTCCGGCGTCAGCAGCGCCTGGAGTCCGTTCTTGGCCTTGGTGCTCACAGGGGGTTCCTCTCAGGGGTTTCGTGCTCTGGGGGCTCGGCCGGGACACCGCCGGCCGCCGTGCGGGCGGCACGGGCGCACGCGCCCGTGCCCGTGCCGCCCGTACCGGCCGACGTCACGCGGCGTCGGCCGACACCGCTGCGCGGACCAGCGCGGCCTCTCCGCATGGGAGACGGCCCTCCGCGCCAGTGACGGCGCGTCTCCGGTGAGTTAGATGACGCATCACCAAAATTAGCATCATTGGATGATGTGTCAACCAAACCAGGACTCGGATCCACCGCCGCCACCGAACACGGATCGCCTACCAGCAAGTTGACTTGTCACCTACTGTCCGGATGATGTATCAACGACCAGCGGGGGTCTCGCACCCACAGGCGACGCGGGGCGCCGCCCCTCCGGAGGCCGTCGGCCGCCGGGGGTGCGGCGGGGACCGGCAGGACCGCGGCCCGCCTCGCTCCGGGAGGGACGGGGGTCAGGACACCCGTCCGCGGCGCACGGCCGCCTCCGCCCCTTGGCGTACAGAAGGAAGTGAGTGAGCGATGACCAGCCCTTCAGCCACGAACTGGCCGAGCCTGCGGGTCTCGGACTGGACCCCCACCCGCGACACCCTGCACATGTGGACCCAGATCGTGGGCAAGATCCGCATGGCCCACGCTCCGCTGATCAACCACTGGTGGCAGGTGACCCTCTACGTCAGCCCGCGCGGGTTGACGACCTCGGCCGTCCCGTACGGCACGGGGGCCTTCGAGATCGAGTTCGACTTCGTCGACCACCAGCTCCGGATCCGCAGCAGCGACGGCGGCGAGCGGAGCTTCGCGCTACGGCCGATGCCGGTCGCCGAGTTCTACACCCGGATCATGGACATGCTCGGCCGACTCGGGATCGAGGCACCGATCCGGCCGAGTCCCAACGAGGTCGAGCCCGCGATCCCCTTCGCCGAGGACCACGAGCACGCCTCCTACGACGGGGAGGCGGCCGCCCTGTTCTGGCGTCAGCTGCTCCAGGCGAACCGGGTGATCGGCGAGTTCCGGTCGCACTTCGTGGGCAAGGTCAGCCCGGTGCACTTCTTCTGGGGAGCGATGGACCTGGCCTGCACCCGCTTCTCCGGGCGGACGGCCCCGCCCCACCCGGGCGGAGCGCCCAACTGCGGGGACTGGGTCATGGTGGAGGGCTACTCCCGGGAGCTGTCCAGCTGCGGCTTCTGGCCCGGCGGCGGCGAGGAGGGCGCCTTCTACTCCTACGCCTACCCCGCACCCGACGGGTTCGCCGACCAGCCGGTGGGCCCCGAGGGCGCGTACTACAGCACCGAGTTCCAGCAGTTCCTGCTGCCCTACGAGGCCGCCCGCACCGCGCCCGACCCCGACCGCGCGGTGGCCGAGTTCCTGCGCACCACCTACGAGGCCGCCGCGAACCTCGGGAACTGGGACCGCTCCGCGCTGGAGGACGACCCCCTGCGGTGGCAGGGCACCCCCGCGTCCTGAGGGACGACGGGACGGACCGGGTCGGGATGACGGCCCCCGTCGACGGGTCCCCTCCGCTCTTTCGGAGGGCCCGGCCCGACGCGGGGCCGCGCCCCGGCCGCTTCGTCCCAAGTGGATGAGACGTCAACTTCTTCGTTACACTGCGCCCATGAACGAGACGCCGCGCTGGCTGGAGGCGGACGAGAAGGCCGCTTGGGACGGCTTCATCCGCATGCAGGAGACGCTCATCGGGCGGCTGTCCCGTCACCTCCAGGCCGACTCCGGGATGTCCGCCTCCGACTACGTCGTGCTCGTCAACCTCACCGCGACGGACGACGGCAGGATGCGCTTCCTGGAACTGGCCAAAATGGTGAACTGGGAGAAGAGCCGGATGTCCCACCAGGTCCGGCGGATGGCCAAGCGCGGGCTCGTGGCCAGGGAGGAATGCCCCGACGACGCACGCGGGGCGTTCATCGTCGCCACCCCGGCCGGATACGCGGCGATCGAGGAGGCCGCGCCCCTGCACGTCGAGCACGTCCGCCGCCTGTTCGTCGACGCCCTGACCCCCAACCAGCTCAGGACGTTCGCCCGGCTCTCCCACCGCGTCGTGGACCACATGCAGAAGCAGCCGGACTGAGCGGGCGGCGCGCGGCCCCGGGGAATACCGCGTTATTCCGTTGATGGATCAACTTTCATTTGGGCTACCATGGTTGATACATCAACAAAAAGACGATGATGCCGCGACGGGGGCGACCACGCCCGGCACCGCGTTCGCCACGGCAGTCGGCACAGCGACCACAGGGAGACGGGTGCGATGCAGTTCGGGATCTTCACCGTCGGTGACGTGACCACCGACCCCACCACCGGCCGTACGCCGACCGAGGCCGAGCGCGTCAAGGCGATGGTGACCATCGCGCTCAAGGCCGAGGAGGTCGGCCTGGACGTCTTCGCCACCGGCGAGCACCACAACCCGCCCTTCGTGGCCTCCTCACCGACCACGATGCTCGGCTACATCGCGGCCAAAACGGACAGGCTCATCCTGTCCACCTCCACCACGCTGATCACCACCAACGACCCGGTCAAGATCGCCGAGGACTTCGCCATGCTCCAGCACCTGGCCGACGGCCGGGTGGACCTGATGATGGGCCGCGGCAACACCGGCCCCGTCTACCCCTGGTTCGGCCAGGACATCCGCCAGGGCATCCCGCTGGCGCTGGAGAACTACAACCTGCTGCACCGGCTCTGGCGCGAGGACGTGGTGGACTGGGAGGGCAAGTTCCGCACCCCCCTGCAGGGCTTCACCTCCACCCCCCGCCCCCTGGACGGGGTGCCCCCCTTCGTCTGGCACGGCTCCATCCGCAGCCCCGAGATCGCCGAGCAGGCCGCCTTCTACGGTGACGGCTTCTTCCACAACAACATCTTCTGGCCCGCCACGCACACCAAGAAGCTCATCTCGCTCTACCGCCGCCGCTTCGAGCACTACGGCCACGGCAGGGCCGAACAGGCCGTCGTCGGCCTGGGCGGACAGGTGTTCATGCGCAAGAACTCCCAGGACGCGGTGAGGGAGTTCCGCCCCTACTTCGACCACCACCCCCTGATGGGCGGCGGACCGTCGCTGGAGGAGTACATGGACCAGACCCCGCTGACCGTCGGCAGCCCCCAGCAGGTCATCGACAGGACCCTCGCCTTCCGTGACAGCTTCGGCCACTACCAGCGCCAGCTGTTCAACGTCGACGGCGTCGGGACACCCCTGAAGACGGTCCTGGAGCAGATCGACGTCCTCGGCGAGGAGGTCGTGCCGGTGCTGCGCGAGGAGTTCGCCGCCGGGCGGCCCGCGCACGTGCCCGACGCGCCCACCCACGCCTCGCTGCTCTCCGCCCGCGACACCGGAAACGCCTCCGCGACAGCGACGGGCTGAGGCGCGACGACCGATCCCCACGGCGGGTTCCCGTTCCGGTCGCGGCGAGAACCCGCCGCCGTGCCCGCCCCGGGCGGCCCGGACCGGCGTCCACCCCCCGGTCCGGACCGCCGCCGTGTCCGCCACCGACCGAGCCGAACACCGTCCCCACCAGAGAGGCCTTCCGTGACAGAGCCGCGAACAGACAGGACCGGCGCCGTCGTCCACGTCGCGCTGGACGAGGCACGCGCCGTCAGCGCCTACACCGTGAGTCTGGAGGACGGCACCCCCGCCGGGCGCGCGGACTTCGTCGACCCGCCCCAGGCACCCGGCGAGCGCGTCTTCTTCCACACCGAGGTCGCACCGGAGTTCGGCGGCCGGGGTCTGGCCGGGCTACTGGTCGGTGAGGCGCTGGCCGACAGCGCTCGCCGCAACCTCACCGTCGTCCCCGTGTGCCCGCTCTTCGCCAAGCACCTGCGGGAGCACGGCGACGAGTACACGGCCCGGGGCGGACGGTTCCGTCGGCCCAGGCCGGCCGACCTCGCCCTGGTCAAGGAGACCGTCGAGGGGGGCGGCGCGTGAGAGCGGAGCGCCCCTACATCGACAAGGAGCACCCCGAGGTCTACGGGGCGATGCTCAAGGCGGCGGCGGCCTCCAGAACCGCGGCGCGGGAGGCGGGCCTGGGCGACGACACCATCGAACTGGTCAACATCCGGGTGTCCCAGATCAACGGGTGTCCGACCTGCCTGAGCGTCCACCTCCCCAAGGCGCGCAAGGCGGGGGTGAAGCAGGGCGCCCTGGACGTGCTGCCCGCCTGGCGCGAGGCCGGGCTGTTCACCGACGAGCAGAGGGCCGCGCTCGAACTGGCGGAGTCGTTGACGGTGCTCGATCCGACCGTCGACCGGCAGGCCGTCAACGCTCGCGCGGCGGCCCATCTGACCACCGCCCAGATCTCCGCGGTGGAGTGGACGACCACGCTCATCAACGCGTTCAACCGGATCTCGATCGCCAGCGGCCACCCGGTGCTCGGGCAGTAGGGAGGAGGCCGTCCGCACCGGCGGGGGAACGGCGGACCCGTGGCCGGCCGCAGGCGCGGCCACGGGTCCGGGCCGGGCGGGTCAGGGCCGTACGACGTCGAAGGCGGGGTCAGGCGCCCCCAGCACGTCGAGCAGCGCCCGGAGTACCCGGAGGTCGCCCTCGTACTCGAGCTCCTCCCACCCTCGGCCCGTCATGACGGCGACCAGCCGTCCCCTGGTCGTGGTGAGCGTCAGCTGGGCCCGCGGGTCGGGGTCGGGGTCGCGAAAGTGCACGAGCACGCCGTTGGCCAGACGCAGGTGCCACAGGGCGTCGTCGTTGTCGAGGCACAGGTCGATGCGCAGGTCGAGTTCCCAGGCCGCGGGCCCGTCGACCCGCACGGCGAGGGAGTCGAGCAGCTGCCCGACGTCGAGGGCCGCCAGCAGCCGGGAGCCGCCGGAGCGGCGCGCGGCCCCGGGGCCGTGGAGGAGTTCCCCGGCTCCGGTGAGGTAGTAGTTGCGCCACGTCGCGTTCTCACAGCCGTGGCCGAGCGCGGTGTAGACGTCGGCCAGCCGCTGCCGCACCCCGCTGTGGTAGGGCTCGGCGAAGACCGCGTGGTTGAGCAGGGTGGCCGCGAAGCGCAGGTCGCCCTCCTCGACGAGGGCGTCCGCGTGCGCGAGCGCCCGGTCGACACCGCCGAGCAGGCCGATCCACCGCCTGGCCTCCTCGACCGGCGGGTGTTCCCACAGGTGGGCGGGGTTGCCGTCGAACCAGCCGAGGTAGCGCTGGTAGACGCCCTTGACGTTGTGGCTCAGCGACCCGTAGTAGCCGCGGTTGGCCCACTGCCGGTCCAGGGCGGGCGGCAGCGTCAGCTCCTCCGCGATCTCGCGGGGGGTGAGGCCCCGGTTGATCAGGCGCACCGTCTGGTCGTGCAGGTAGGCGTAGAGGTCGCGCTGCCCGGTCAGGAACCCCTCGATCCGGTCGGCGCCCCAGGTGGGCCAGTGGTGGGTGGCGAAGGCGACGTCGGAGCGGCCGCCGAAGAGCTGGAGGGCTTCGGTGAGGTAGCGCGCCCACTGCCGGGCGTCGCGGACCTGGGCGCCCCTCAGCGTGATGATGTTGTGCATCGTGTGCACGGCGTTCTCGGCCAGGCACAGCGCCCGCCGAGCGGGGAAGTACATGTTCATCTCGGCCGGCGCCTCCGTCCCCGGCGTGAGCTGGAACTCGATCTCCACGCCGTCGACCACGCGGACCTGGCCGGTCCGGGTGATCGACTCGGTGGGCTCGACCAGTCCGATCGTGCCGGTGGCCAGGCGCTGCCCCAGGCCGCAGCCCAGGTGCCCCGTGGCGGAGGCTTCGAGCGCGGTGCCGTACATGAAACCCGACCGCCGGGCCATCGCCGGACCGGCGTAGACGTTCTCGGAGACCGCGTGCTCCATGAAGCCCTCGGGCGCGAGCACCGGGACGTCGTCGGCCGCGTCCGCGAGGACGGCGCCCGCACCGCCGAAGTGGTCGGCGTGCGGATGGGTGAGGACCACGCCCGTGACCGGCCGGTCGCCCCGGTGGGACCGGTAGAGCGCCAGCGCCGCGGCCGCGGTCTCGGTCGAGGTCAGCGTGTCGATCACGATGACGCCGGAGTCGCCCTCGACCAGGGTCATGTTGGCCAGGTCGAACCCGCGGACCTGGTAGATCCCCTCGGTGACCTCGAACAGGCCGTGCCTGGCCGCGAGCCGGCTCTGCCGCCACAGGCTCGGGTTCGCCGTCGCGGGCGCCGGTGCGTCCAGGAAGGCGTAGGCGTCGGCGTCGTACACGACGCGTCCGGCGGCGTCGGTGACGCGTGCGGGCTCCAGAGTCCCCAGGAAGCCGCGTTCGGCGTCGCGCGTGTCCTGCCCGTCCTCGGCGGGAAGGTCCCGCTCCGGTGGCTTCGCGTCGGTCATGCCGGGGCCCCCTCGGCTCTGGCGAGTTCGCGGATGATGCCGTTGCGCTGGATCTCCGACGCGCCGGTCAGCACGCGGAACATGCGCAGCTGCCGCCAGATCACGTCCACCGGGGCGCCGCGCACCATCCCGGCCTTGCCGTGGATCTGCATCGCCTGGTCCGCGATGGCGAACGCGCGCTCGGCCACGAACAGCTTGCACATGAAGGACTCCACCCGGGGCCGCTCCCCCGCGTCGAGCGCGGCGAGGGCGTCGTAGGTCATCGAACGGGCGGCGTAGAAGTCCGTGGCCATGTCGGCGAGCTTGTGCTGGATCGCCTGCTTCTCGATGAGGAGTCCGCCGGACACCTGGCGCGTGGCGGCGAAGTCCAGGGCCAGGCGGATGGCCCGCCGGGCCGCGCCGAGCGCGGTGGGGCAGTGGAGCAGCCGGTTCGTCGTGACCCGGCCGAGGGCGATGCGCAGGCCCTGCCCCTCCTCGCCGAGCAGGTTCTCCGAGGGGACGAAACAGTCCTGGAGGACGACGTCGCTCTCGATGTTCTGGCCCGACAGGGGCGTCCTGCCGGGTGTGACGCGACAGCCCGGGGAGTCCAGGTCGACGAAGAACGCGCAGTACCGGTCGTCGGAGGAGTCCAGGCGGGCGACCAGGATCGAGAAGTCCGCGAAGGTGCCGCCGGTGCTGAACACCTTGTGCCCGGTGACGCGGTAGCCGCCGGCGACCGGGGTCGCGGTCGTGCGCATACGGCGCACGTCGGAGCCCGCGTCGTCCTCGGTCATGGAGAAGCAGCACGCGCGCTCGGCCCTGACGACCGGGAGCAGGTACTTCTCCGTCTGGTACTCGGTGGCGTGCTCGAAGATCGCGCCGATCCGCAGCGGTCCGCCCATGTCGCCGAGCACGCTCGTGGCCAGCACGCGGCCGGAGGCGCCCACCTCCTCCTTGAGCGCCGCCAGTTCCGTGTGGGACAGTCCCTGTCCGCCGAGGTGCTCGGGCAGGTGGACGCCGTAGAAGCCGAGTTCGCGGCTGCGCCGCCACACCGGTTCCAGCATGGACCGGCGCAGCTCGGCCTCGGGGGTCAGTCCGAGTTCCTCCTCGTAGTCGGCGAGCTCTCCGGACAGGTAGTCCCGGAGCCCGGTGACCAGCGCGTCGAGGCGCGGATTGTCGTGGTGGCCCGGTCGCAGCATGAAGGTCACGGCCCGCTCACCCCACCTTTCGTTCGGTGCCCGCCCACTCGCGCTGGCGAAGGGCGCGGCGGTCGATCTTGCCGTTGCGGTTGCGCGGGAGCTGCTGGACGAACTCGACGACGCGCGGGAGCTTGACCCGGGACAGCCGGGTCGCGCAGAACTCGCGCAGTTCCTCCCCGCTGGCCCCGGCGCCGGGTCGGAGCGCCACGAACGCCTTGACGGTCTCCCCCCACCGTTCGTCCGGGGCGCCCACCACGCACACCTCGAAGACGGCGGGGTGTTCGTAGAGGGCGGCCTCCACCTCGGTGCAGTAGACGTTGTAGCCGCCGGAGATGATCATGTCCTTCTGGCGGTCCACGATGAACAGGTAGCCGTCCGGACGCTGGAAGCCGAGGTCGCCGGTGTACACCCAGCCGTCGCGGAAGGTCTCGGCCGTGGCCTCCGCGGCGTGGAAGTACTCCCGCACGCAGTCGGGCCCCCGCGCCACGATCTGGCCCACCTCGCCCGCGGGCAGCGGTTCTCCCCCGTCGTCGACCACACGGACCTCCGTGTCGAAGACCGGGCGCCCGCAGGAGAGCAGCAGCTCGGGGTCGGACTCGATCCCCCGCACCACGTCCTCCGAGGTGAGGAAGGTGATGGCGCTCGTGGTCTCCCCCTGCCCGTAGCCCTGGTTGACCACGGGTCCGAACAGCTCGACGGCACCGCGCAGGCGCGCGGGGCTCACCGGCGCGCCGCCGACCGTGACGCTGCGCAGCCGGGACAGGTCCCGGCGCCCCGCGGTCGGTGAGGCCAGCACCAGGTTGAGCATCACCGGCACCAGGAAGGTGTGGGTGACGCCCTCGCGTTCGAGGGCGTCGAGGTAGGCCTCGGCGTCGAAGGACGGGAGCACCACGACCGTGGCGCCGCGGAAGAAGCAGCCGAGGATGCCCATGCCGCTGGCGTGGGTGATGGGGCCGGGTGCGAGGTAGACCGAGTCCGGCCCGACCGAGCCCTGGGGGTTCATCGCCAGCTTGCGCATGTTGGACAGGCGGTTCTCGACCGTCTGGACGGCCGCCTTGAGGGTGCCGGTGGAACCGGAGGTGAAGTTCAGCACCGCCGGAGCGTGGGGGTCGAGGTCCACGGCCACCGGGGCGGGGTCGCCCTCGGCGAGGAGGGCGGTGTAGGTCAGGGGCGCGTCGGCCCCGTCGTCGAAGGCGACGACGAGGCAGTCGAGCGCGCGCCCGTCGACGATCTCGCGCACCGCGCCGAGGTTGGCCCCGTCGACGAGGATCAGCCGCACCCGCGCGTCCAGGAGGACGTGTTCGACCTCGGCCGCCGCCAGTCGGGCGCTGATCGGCACGCGCAGGCACCCCGCCTTGCAGACGGCCATCTCGGCGACGACCAGTTCGCCACGGTTGCCCGCGAGGGTGGCGACGGCGATGCCGAGGCCGTAACCGCGCGCGAGCAGGGCGGAGGCGAGCCGGTTGGCCTCCTGTTCGAGATCACGGTAGCTCCAGCGCCGGTCCCCGGACACCAGGGCCTGCGCCTCCGGCCAGTAGGACGCGCTTCGGGTGAGGTAGCCACCAAGGTTCACGGACCCTCCAGAGACGACGAGCGAACGCGAAGATACTAGACATACTGTCCAGGATCTGTCCAGGGGTGCGAACGTTGCTAGAAAGGCCTCATGACAAACGAGGATCGACGGACCCTGCGCACGCGGGCCGCACTGCGGGCGGCGTTCGTCGCCCAGGTGCTCGAACACGGATACGCCGGGGTCAGGGTGGAGCACATCGCCGCGGCGGCCGACACCGGGAGGGCGACGTTCTACACGCACTTCCGCGACAAGGAGGCCCTCTACGACCACGTGGTCGAGGTCGTCCTGGCCGAGCTGCGGGAGCGGATGACCCCGGCGGACTGGGAGGGCGTCGGGTTCACCGGGCGGCCGGTGGCCGAGCTCTTCCGCCACGCGGCCGAGCAGCCCGACGTCTACCGGCTGATCCTGCGGGGCGAGGGCGACGGCCGCGGCCTGCGGGCCCTGGTCGAGGCGTGGACCACGGCGGCCCACGACATCTTCGCCGAGCGGGCGCGGACCCAGCGGATCAGCCCGCGGGTGGACCTGCGCGTCATCGCGCGAGCCTGGGTCGGAGAGCAGGTCTCGGTGCTCCTGTGGTGGCTGGAGCTGCCCGCGCCGCGCCCCGGGGCCGAACAGGTGGTGGAGACGCTGGTCGAGCTGTCCCGGCGCGGACGCTACTGGGCGACGGGTTTCGACTCGGTTCCCACGTAGGGGTTGTGTGGCGCGGGTCACTGCCCTTATGTTCTGGACGCACAGAACGTTATCGGACGTTCTGTCCAGGAATGAGAGAAGGGTCGGTGCCGTGCCGTCGTACCGCAGACTGCTCCACGAGTACCCCACCGGAGCCCGGCGCCGGCTCCTGCTCGCCGTCGTCGTCCTGGCGTTGTTCATCTCGGCCTTCGAAGGACAGCTCGCACCGGTCCTGCCCCTGCTGCTGGCCGACCTCGGGCTGTCCCTGGAGGTCTACGGGCTGATCACCGCCGTGTCGCTGCTGTTCGGCGCCGTGTCCGGTTACCTGGGCGGCGAGTTGGTCGACCGGATCGGCCGCGTCCGCGTACTGGTGCCGTTCATGTTCCTGTCCGCGGCGGCGTGCCTGTTCATGGCGCTGTCGCAGACGGTCGTCCACTTCACCGCCGCGCGTATCCTGCTCGCCTTCGTCGAGGGTGTGGCGATGGCCGGCACCCAGCCCCTGATCCGGGACTTCACGCCGCGGATGGGACGGGCCCAGGCCTTCGCGTTCTGGAGCTGGGGCCCCGTCGGAGCCAACTTCTTCGCGGCGGCCGTCGCCGCGCTGACGCTCGACCTGTTCGACAACTCCTGGCGCGCGCAGATCTTCGTGATGTCCGGCCTGGCCTTCGTGGGCGCGACGGTCGTCGCCCTCACCCTGCGCGACCTGGCTCCGAACCTGCGGCGCACCATCCGCCTCACCGAGCATGCGACCCGCGGGAGCGGGGCGGCCCCCGCCGGGCAGCGGCTGCGGCTGCTCCTGCGCCGCCGTGTCGTCTGGGCGCACGTGGCCGCGATGTCGCTGCTCTACGTCCTGCTCGCCACCATGAACGCCTACGGCCAGACCATGCTGGTGGACCACTTCGCCGTCGCGGTGCGCACGGCGTCCGCGATCGTGATGTCGTTCTGGGTCAGCAACCTGGCGGCCAGCCTGGTCTTCGCCCGGCTCTCCGACAGGGCGCAGAACCGCAAGCCGTTCCTGGTCCTCGGGGCGCTGGCGGCGACGCTGCTGCTCGGGGCGCTCGTCGTCACGATGGGCGCGGGGGCGTCCGCCTCACTGCCGCTGGTCATCGTGCTGCTGACCGGCGTCGGCCTCTCGCTCGGCGCCGTCCTCGGCCCGTGGATGGCCAGCTTCTCGGAGTACACCGAGGAGGTCCACCCGGACGCCCAGGGGGTGGCCTTCGGCCTCAACCACTTCGTGAGCCGGTTGTTCATCCTCGCCGCGGTGCTGTTCGCTCCGCAGGTGGTCGCGGTGGGCGACTGGCGGGTGTGGATGACGGTCACCCTGGTGACGACAGCGGCCTTCGCGGTCGTCACCACACAGGTCCAGGGCCGCCTGCGGCGCGCGACCGGTTCCGCGTCGGCGGAGGAGGCCGGTGCGGCCGTCGCCGCGACCGGGGCGCCCGAGGACTCCCGGAGTTCCTGAGGGCTCCCGAAGTTCCTGGGGCCCCGGAACACCTGGGGGCTCCCGGAGCCCTTGGGTGTTCCCGGAGCCCTTGGGTGTTCCCGGGACACCCGGGGCCGGATCTCCCGGACCCGGGGCCCCGCGGAGGGACCCGGCGGGGTGTGCGCGGCGTCCTGCGGCGCCCTCCCTCCGGACCACGCGGCGCCGGAGTCCGGAGAACGGGCCCCTTCCCGGGCTCCGGCCGCCGCGCACCCCCCTGTTCTCCCCGTGTTCATGTCCTCACCCTCCGGTGTGTACCACCGTTGGAAAGAGCACCCGTCGTGGAGGATGTGCACGGCCCGGACACCGGGCGCGTCACCCACCGCCCAGACGAGCCCTCACGCGAAGGGGTGCCCCCGTGAACCTGTCCCGCCCAAGGCCCCCGGGCCCCGTCCGCTCGGCGGCGCTCCCCGTCATCGCCGTGCTCGTCGCGCCCATGGTCCTGGCCGCTCCGTCGTCCCGGGTGACGGCCGACGTCGCCGCGCCGGCGGGCGGGATCGCCGGGGCCGTGGAGGAGCGGATCGCCGCCGGGGTGGACCTCGCCTCCGGTCCCGTCCCGGGCGCCGGGGGCGGCGGGGAGCAGTTCGCCAGCCTCCTCACCGTCGACCTCACCGAGGGTGTCGGGGTCGAGTACGTCGACGGGGGCGGCCTCACCTCCCCCGCGACGGTCGCGGACATGGCCGCCGCCGTCGAGCCCCCGGAGGGGTCCACCGTGGTCGCCGCGGTCAACGGCGGCTACTTCGACATCGGCGCGACCCAGGCCCCCCTGGGCGCCGGGATGAGCGACGGGCGCCTGCTCACCTCGCCCGACCCGGGGTTCGCCAACGCCGTGGTCATCGACGCCGGGGGCAGGGGCAGCGTGCGCCAGGTGGCCTTCGAAGGGACCGCGTCCCTGCCGTCGGGGGACCTCGACATCGACGCCCTCAACACCTCCGCCGTCCCCGCGGACGGCCTCGGTCTGTACACGTCGGACTGGGGCGGCCACCCCCGCGCACACGTGGTGTACGAACCCGGGACCAGCCCCGGGGACACGGCCGTCGCCGAGGCCGTGGTCTCCGAGGGCGTCGTCGAGCGGGTCAGCGTCACCCCCGGCAGCGGCCCGATCGAGGAGGACGAACAGGTCCTGGTGGCGCGCGGCTCCGCGGCGGAGCGGATCGCCGACCTGTCCGAGGGCGACCCGGTCGAGGTGGAGCACACCCTCACGGCCGAGGGCGCCGAACCCCGCGTCGTCGTGGGCGGACGGCACGTGCTGGTGCGCGACGGCGAACCCGTCCCCGTCGAGGACGTCTCCCGCGCGCCGCGTACCGCGATCGGGTTCTCCGAGGACGGCGAGGTCATGCACGTGGTGACCGCGGACGGGCGCAACCGCGGCCACGCCGGATCCACGCTCGCGGAGGTCGCCGAACTGCTCGCCGCGTCCGGGGCCGAGCAGGCCCTGGAGCTGGACGGCGGCGGATCCTCGACCCTGCTCGTGCGCGAACCCGGGGGCGTCTCCCCGGTGCTGCGCAACCGCGCCGGGGACCAACTCCGGGAGGTCCCCGACGGCCTTGTGATCACGGCGACCGAGGGCTCGGCCCGGACCTCGGGCCTGTGGCTGCGGCCCGCCCTGGAACCCCGGCCCGAACACGGCTCCCCCGTGCCGCCCCAGGCCGACCCCCGACGCGTGTTCACCGGCATGCACCGCACCCTGGCCGCCACCGGGCACGACGAGGCCTTCGGGCCGTCCGGGCCCGGCGCGCCCCGCTCCCCCGACGACCGCACCGATGAGCTGGAGCTGTCCGCGCCCACCGGACACGGCGACGGCCCCCGGTTCGTGGCGGGAGACCCCGGACCGGTGACCGTCACGGGGCGGGCGGGCCGGGTCAGCGACACCGTCGACCTGGAGGTGCTGCCCGCCCCGGACACGCTCCTCGCCGCACCCCGGCGCCTGGGCATGGCCTCCGCCGAGGACACCGCCTCCTTCGTGCTCACCGGGGCCACCGAGGACGGGCGGCGGGCGCCCGTCGAACCGGTCGACGCACGGGTCGAGGCCGTCCCCGACCTGGTCGAGGTCGTGGACCGGGGCGACGGAGGCTTCGAGGTGCGGCCGCGCGCCGGGGAGGGGACGGGCGTCCTCACGGTGACCGCGGGCGGGGTGAGCACGCGGATACCGTTCTCCATCGGTACGCGGACGACTCCCCTGGCGGACTTCGAGGACGCGCGGGAGTGGACGGCGCGGTCCGCGCGCGGCGGGGCAGAGGTGCGCCCCGTGGCCGGGCGCGACGGCCCCGGTCTGGCCCTGGCCTACGACTTCACCCGCGACATCCGCACCCGGACCGCCTCCGCCCACCCGCCCGAGCCGCTCGCCCTGGACCGCCAGGCCTTCGCGTTCACGGTGGGCGTGCGCGGCGACGGCAACGGCGCCCGTCTCATGCTCAGCCTCACCGACGCGCACGGTGTCGGCCACTCCCTGGAGGGCCCCGCCGTGGACTGGGAGGGCTGGCGCGACGTGCGCCTGGAGGTGCCCGAGGACGTCGGGCACCCGGTCACGGTCTCGCGGGTGTACCTGCTGGAGGAGGATCCGAGCCGGGCCTACGCGGGTGAGGTGGTGCTGGACGGCCTCACCGCCCGGACCACGACGGGGCCCTGACCCGCCGGGCCCGGGCTTCCACCGACTGGTCCCGAACGCCGCCCGGCACCCCGCTGGTACGTGGTACGAAGGGGACCCGGGGACCACGACGAGCAGGAGAACAGATGAGCGCCCGTTTTCAGGAACTGGACTGGCGGGCGACCCCGATGGGGGAGCTCAGCCTCCGGCGCCGCCACGACCCCCTCTTCCGCAAGGAGGTCTACGAGATCAAACTCGACGACGACTTCCTGATGTCGAGCCTGTTCACCGCGGCCGAGGTCGAACTGGCCCGGTTGGCCCTGGCCGAACTGGACGGGGCGGATGAGACGGGTGGGGCAGACTCGGCGAACAGCCTGCGCGTCGCCGTGGGCGGTCTGGGCCTGGGCTACACCGCGCACACGGTGCTGGAGGATCCGCGCGTGGGCTCCCTGGTCGTGGTGGAGGCGCTGGGCGAGGTCATCGACTGGCACCGCGAGGGACTGATCCCCTCGGGTGGGGCGCTGGTCTCCGACTCCCGCTGCCGCCTGGAGCACGGGGACTTCTTCGCCTCGGTCGGCGCCGGGACGGGGCCCGCCCCCGACCTGGGCGCGGAGCCGTTCCACGCGGTGATCGTGGACATCGACCACTCTCCGCGCCACCTGCTCCACCCGAGTCACGCCGGTCTGTACACGGCCGAGGGGCTGCGCCGCCTGCGCGAGCGCCTGCTCGCGCCGGGCGGCGTCTTCGCGCTGTGGTCCAACGACGCGCCGGACGAGGAGTTCACCGAGCTGCTGGCGGAGGTCTTCACCACGGCCCGCGCGGAGGTCGTAGACTTCCCCAACCCCCAGCAGGACCACGACGCGTCCAACACCGTCTACGTCGCGCTGTCGTGAGCGCCCCCGCTCCCCCGAACGGGGAACCGGTTGAGCGGGGTGTCAGCACGAGGAGGCGGGGCCTTCACAACGGAGCAGAGCGGCCCACTCGGCGGCGGGAAAGGCCAGGGTGGCCGCTTCCTGGTTCTGGGTGTCGCGTACCAGGGTGGTCGGCCCTTCGCTGACCTCGACGCAGTGAGCGGCGTCATTGCTGTAACTCGACTTGTGCCACATCACAGCAGCCTTCCTAGCAGGGTGGAGGTTTCCCCCAAGGGGGAGCACAGTCCGATCAGGTTCCTCACGACAGACACTACCGCCGCGGTGTCCTCCGGCTCGTCCATCAGGAGGTTGCCCCGGGCGTAGTCGGAGGCCGCCACGGCAGCGCCATCCGCCAACCGGTAGACCTGGACAGAGGCGGCGATCAGCAGCATCGGATTGCCCTCAGGAATCAGGTGGACCGCCATCCGCTCCCGTTCGATGTGCCGCAGGATCGTCTTGACCTGGTCGATGCGTACGCTGCTGGGCAGGCAGGTCAGCGCGGAGATGGGGAAGACGGCGGTGACGAACGGGTCATTCCTTCGTTTGAGCACCTCGTAGCGCGAGACACGAAGCTGAGCGAAGCGCTCCACATCGTCGTTGGACGCGCTGGGATGTCCTGCGCGGAACACCATGCGCGCGTAGGGCAGGGACTGGAGGAGGCCGGGCACGAGGTTGGAGACCGTCACCGTGTCGATCTCCACCGCTTTCTCCTCCAGGGCGCCCTTGGAACGCATCCAAGGCGGAATCTGCGAACCGGTGGCCACCGGTTCCCACGTGCGCACCAAGCGCCCTTCGGCCTTGAGTGCCTTGTCGAGCTGTTCGACCTTCGCCCGTTTGGGAGTGATGACGCCGGTCTCCCACCGGGACACCGAGGCAGCGGAGGACCCCACGCGTTCGGCAAGCTCCTCCTGCCTCAAACCGGACAGTTCACGGAGCTTGGCAAACAGAGATGTGAATTCGTTCTCAGTCACACCTCAAAGCTATCCAGGAATCTGCACCCTGGACCATGTCCATACAGGCAGATATTGGTAGCTGTGCAAAACCACTGTTCAGTCGCACCGTTGGTGTATGGATGCGATCGAACAGCTACAGCACCTCCAGGAAGAACTCACCGCACGCGAGCTGCCCTCGCAGATCAGCGACAAGCCCCACTGGTTCAGCCTGGACCCGGTACCCACTCTGACCTGCTGCCCCTATCTCGGGTACGCGCAGGTCACCGTCACCGAACACGGCCTCTACCGGTGGTTGGACGGCAAGGGCGACTACAGGACCCACTCCCGTGTCTTCGCCGGACTGGTCGTGGACGACCTCATCCGCACCCGTGCGGGAACCTCGACCCCACCCGAACTGCCCGAATGGAACAAAACCGCCAAAAAGATAGCACCACCACTCCCCCGCCGAAGCGAGTGGAGGCGTGCGAACGAACAGGAAGAGTGACACGGCGACGGACCCCACCGCCGCCATGCCGTGGGGTCCATTCTCATTCGCCTACGCAAGCATGAACAGAAAACCAGACCATTTCCATGCATTTCCGTAAAGCGGCTTGCGCGTCTGGTGGCCCCGGTCTCTCCGAGGAGGACGGGCCTCAGAGCACGCTGGCGCTGCTCTCCCTCACCAGGAGGGTGTGGCCGACGACGACCTTGGCCGAGGCCCGGTCGGCCCCGGCCCCGGACTCCGCGTCCGGAGCGCCGCGACGGGCCTCCACCTCCTCCAGCAGCAGCCGCACCGCCTCCCTGGCCAGGCCCGGCTTGTCCGGGGCGACGGTGGTCAGGCTCGGCACGGAGTAGCGCCCGGGGGCGATGTCGTCGAACCCCACCACCGCCACGTCCCGGGGGACCCGCACCCCTGCGTCGTGCAGCGCGCGCATCGCCCCCAGCGCCAGCAGGTCGTTCATGCACAGCAGCGCGTCGGGCGGCCTGGGTCCGGCGACGAGTTCGGCGGCCAGCTCCGCCCCGTCCCTCCAGTGGAAGTGCCCGGCCGGTCGCACCAGCTCGGGGTCGTAGCTCCTCCCCCGCGCCTCCAGGGCCTCGCGGTAACCGCGGGTGCGCAGCTCGGCCGTGCCGGAGGGGCCCGGCGGCCGACCGCCCACCACCGCGATCCGGGTGCGCCCGCCGTCGAGCAGGTGCTCGGTCGCCTCCCGGGCGGCGGCCACGTTGTCGATGGCGACGTGGCCGTGCCGGACCGTGCGGGGCAGCTCGCCCAGGAGCACCACCGGCAGCCGGGAGGGGTGCGTGCGCAGGGCGGCGTCGTCCATGGCGAGCGGGCTGAGGATGACCCCGTCCACGAAGTCGGCGCCGAACCCCTCCAGCGCGGACTCCTCGCGCTCGCGGCGGGCCTCGCTCTGGTGGACCAGGACGGTGCGCGAGAGGCGCTCGGCCTCGCGGATGACCAGGTCGGCGAGTTCGGCGAAGTAGCCCAGGTCGAGTTCGGGCACGACCAGCGCGATCACACCGGTCCGGCCGCGGCGCAGGTGGCGTCCGGCCAGGTTGACCCGGTAGCCCAGCGCGTCGATGGCCGCCTCCACGGCGGCGCGCGTGGCGGGCCGGACGTGCGGATGGTCGTTAATAACGTTGGAAACGGTTTTCTCCGAGACCCCGGCCTGACGCGCGACGTCCTTGATACGCGGCCTCGTGCCCACGTCCACCCCCGATCAGCGCCATCCTAGCCCGCGTTCCACCGCCGCCCTCCCGGCGGCCTCGGGAGCCTCCTGACCTTCGGATCGAGGTATTTACATCGATGTAAAAATGTGCTGACATGTGGCGTGACGCCAGTCACAGGACGACGCCGTGAGAAGGAGAACACCTCCGTGCCGACGCACCAGCGCTCACAGCGCGGGGACGGGCCCGCCACCCCGCCCCGCCCCGAGTACCCGCGCCCGCAGTTCACCCGCCCCGACTGGCTGTGCCTGAACGGCACCTGGGACTTCGAGATCGACCGCGGCGACAGCGGGCTCGAACGGGGCCTGCGCGAGGCCGGACTCTCCGGCACCATCACCGTCCCCTTCTGCCCGGAGTCGGAGCTGTCCGGCGTGGGCGACACCGACTTCATGGAGGCGGTCTGGTACCGGCGCACCGTCCGCGTCCCCGACGCCTGGGCGGGACGGCGCGTCCTACTGCACTTCCAGGCCGTCGATCACGACACCACCGTGTGGGTCAACGGCACGGAGGTCGTCCGCCACCGCGGCGGGTTCACCCCCTTCACCGCCGACCTGTCCGGGGTCGCCGCTCCCGGCGAGGAGGCCGTGGTGGTCGTGCGCGCCCGCGACAGCCGACACGGCTTCCAGGCCCGCGGCAAGCAGGCCACCTGGTACGCCAACACCGGATGCCACTACACGCGCACCACCGGGATCTGGCAGACCGTGTGGATGGAACCGGTCCCCGACACGCACCTGCGCCGCCCCCGCATCACCCCGGACCTGGCCAACGGGGCCTTCCACCTGCTCCTGCCGCTGTCCGGCAGCGGCGAGGGCCTGCGGGTGCGCGCCGTCCTGGAGGACGGGGACGGCGAGGTCACCGCCGCCGAGGCCCGCGCCGACCTGGACACCGCGCCCCGGCTGACACTGGCGGTGCCGGTGGAGCGGCGCCGCGCCTGGTCGCCGCAGGACCCGCACCTGTACACGCTGCGCCTGGAACTGCTGGACGCCGAGGGGAGGGTGGTGGACCGGGCCGGGTCCTACGCGGGCCTGCGGTCGGTCTCCGTCCAGGGCAAGGCGATCCTGATCAACGGCCGACGCGTGTTCCAGCGCCTGGTCCTGGACCAGGGCTACTACCCCGACGGGCTGATGACCGCGCCCGACGACGCCGCCCTGGTGCGCGACATCGAACTGGGTCTGCGGGCCGGGTTCAACGGGGCCCGCCTGCACCAGAAGGTCTTCGAGGAGCGCTTCCTCTACCACGCCGACCGGCTCGGCTACCTGGTCTGGGGCGAGTTCGGCGACTGGGGGTGCGCGGCCCACGGCGGCCCCGCCGACGACAACCAGCGGCCGGACGCCTCCTACGTGGCCCAGTGGACCGAAGCCGTGGAACGCGACTACTCCCACCCCAGCGTCGTCGGGTGGTGCCCGCTCAACGAGACCTTCCAACGGCTGCACGACCGCTTCACCGCGCTGGACGACGTGACCCGCGCGATGTTCCTGGCCACCAAGGCGATCGACCCCTCCCGCCCGGTGGTGGACGCCTCCGGGTACGCCCACCGGGTCCCCGAGACCGACGTCTATGACTCCCACAGCTACGAGCAGGACCCCGAGGCGTTCCGCAAGCAGATGAGCGGCCTCGCCCAGGACGACCCCTACGTCAACCGCGGCGCGGACGGCCGCGACTGGTCGGTGCCCTACCGCGGCCAGCCCTACTTCTGCAGCGAGTTCGGCGGGATCCGCTGGGACCCCGGCACCGACGGCGGCGAGCAGTCGTGGGGGTACGGCGACGACCCCAGGACCCCGGAGGAGTTCCACACCCGCTTCGAGGGTCTGACGGGCGTGCTGCTGGAGGACCCGGACATGTTCGGTTACTGCTACACGCAGCTCACCGACGTGTTCCAGGAACGCAACGGCGTCTACCGGTTCGACCGCGGCGACAAGCTCGACACCGCCCGCATCGCGGCCGCCCAGCGCAGGACCGCCGCGTACGAGAAGGCCGATCGTCGGCCCGAGTGAGTGCGTCCCCGGGACGCCCCGGGGACCACCGCCCCCCACCACCCCCCGCCCTCCCCTTGGAGTCCGCCGATGCCGCACCCACCACGCAGACCCAGCCCGCCGACCGGGCCGCCTCCGCCGTTCTCGCGGCGCCGCGTGCTCCTGGGCACGGGAGCCCTCGCCCTGGGCTCGGCCCTGGGCGCCGCCGGATGCGCCCCCGCCCCCGGTTCGGGATCGACCACGCAGGTGCGGTTCTGGAGCCTGTTCCAGGGCGGCGACGGCGCCCGGGTGCAGACCATGCTGGACGCGGTGCGCGAACAGGCCCCGCACCTGGACGTCACCCCCAGCACACTGGCCTGGGGACCGCCGTACTACACCAAGCTGGCGGTGGCCTCCGTGGGCGGTCGGGCCCCCGAGACGGCCGTGCTGCACCTGTCCCGCCTGCCCGGGTACGCCCCCGGCGGGCTGCTCGAACCCTTCGACCTGGACCTGCTGGCCGAGTTCGGGGTCACCGCCGAGGACTTCGTACCCGACCTGTGGGAACGCGGCATCCACGACGGCGCCACCTACGCCGTCCCGCTGGACACCCACCCGGTGATCGTCTTCTACGACGCCGAAGTCGCCGACCGGGCCGGTCTGCTCGACGGGGACGGGAAGCTGACCGGGATGGACTCCCCCGAGGGGTTCCTCGCGGCCTCCCGGGCGCTGGCCGAGGCCGGGGGCGGCAACGGCGTCTCCTACGGGCACGTCAACGACGACTCCCAGGGGTGGCGGCTGTTCTGGATGCTGTACAACCAGACCGGCGCGTCCATGGAGCTGCCCGGGGGCGGACCGGCGGTGTTCGACCGCGACGCGGCGCTGCGCGTGTACTCCTTCCTCGCCGAACTGCTCGACGGCCGGACGTCGGAGCCGGACCTGGACTACCCCACCGCCCTGGCGGCCTTCGCCTCGGGGCGCTCGGCGATGCTCGTGTGCGGGGAGTGGGAGCTGCCCTACCTGTCGGAACACGTGGAGAACCTGGGGGCGGCCCCCTTCCCCACGGTCTTCGACCAGCCCGGCGGGTACGCCGACTCCCACGCCTTCGTGCTGCCCCGCCAGGGCGACCCCGACCCCGCACGGGTGCGCGCCGCCCACGAGTTCGTGGCGCTCATGGTGCGCAACAGCCTGATCTGGGGCGAGGCGGGCCACATCCCGGCCTACTCGCCGATCGCCCAGTCGCCGGAGTACCTGGCGCTGGACCCGCAGTCGGACTACGCCGCCGCCGGGGAGACCCCCGTGCTCGACCCCGAGGTGTGGTTCGCCGGGGCCGGATCGCGGTTCCACTCCGACGTGAGCGAGGCGCTGCGCACGGCCCTGACCGGCGACGGACCCGAGGCGGCGGTGGACCACCTGGGCCGGACCCTGGACTCCTGGGCCGCCCGCACCAACCCGGGAGGCCAGGAATGAGCGTGACCACCCAAGCCCCCGCCCGCGCCCGTGCGGGCGCGGGCTCCCCGCCGGGCGGCCCCGGCGGCGCGCGGCTGCTGTGGCGGCGCCTGGCGGACTCGCCCCTGGTGTTCCTGCTGCCCTTCCTCCTGGTGTACGCGCTGTTCCTGGCCTGGCCGCTGGTGAGCGGCCTGTGGATGAGCTTCACCGACACCGCCCTCAACGGGGCGGGCGGCGCGGTCGTCGGGCTGGACAACTACGCCGAGGCGCTGGGCGACCCGATGGTGTGGCGGACCCTGGGCAACACCGTCCTGTTCACCCTCATCACCACCGTCCCCCTGGTGGTGGTCGCACTGGCCATGGCGGTCCTGGTGCACACCGGGCTGCCCGGGCAGTGGCTGTGGCGGCTGTCGTTCTTCCTGCCGTTCCTGCTGCCGGTGGCCACCGTGGCGCTGGTGTGGAAGTTCCTGTACGTGGAGGACTTCGGTCTGCTCAACCACGCGCTGGGGCTGCTGGGGATGGAGGGCCTGGGCTGGCTGACCGACGAGGGCGTGGCGATGTGGTCGGTGGCGCTGACCACGGTGTGGTGGACGGTCGGGTTCAACTTCCTGCTGTACCTGGCCGCCCTCCAGTCGATCCCCGGCCACCTGTACGAGGCCGCCGCGCTGGACGGAGCGGGGGCGTGGGCCCGCCTGCGCCACGTCACCCTCCCCCAGCTGCGGGGCACCACGGTGGTCGTCCTGCTGTTGCAGGTGCTGGCCTCGCTGAAGGTCTTCGACCAGATCTACCTGCTCACCGGGGGCGGCCCGGGCGAGGCGACCCGCTCGCTGCTGCTCTACATCTACGACGTGGGCTTCACCGGCTACCGGTTCGGGTACGGCGCCGCCGTCTCCTACCTGTTCCTGGCACTCGTCCTGGGCGTGGCCGCCCTCCAGTTGTGGATCAGCGCGCGGAGAAGGGTCTGACATGGCGACGCGGAGCATGCGTTCGACGCGGCGGGCCGAGGCGGCCCTGGACCGCGCCAGGCAGCGCGACCTGATGCTGGGCGGGGGCCGCGGACCGCGGATCGCCGCCGTGTCGGCGCTGACGGTCCTCGCGGTGCTGTGGCTGGCCCCCATGGTGTGGGCGCTGGTCACCTCGTTCAAGACCGAGGGGGACGCGGTCGCGCTGCCGCCGACCCTGGTCCCCGGGACCGGGTTCACCCTGGAGCAGTACCGCAACCTGTTCGAGGCCGGGAACGTGCAGATGTGGCTGTTCAACAGCCTGGTCATCGCCGTGCTGGTCACCCTGCTCACGATCGTGGTGGCGGCCCCGGCGGCCTTCGCGATGTCGCGCATGGACTTCCGGGGCCGGGCGGCGCTGATGGCCCTCACGGTGGCGGCGATCGTGGTCCCGCCGCAGCTGCTCATCGTGCCGCTGTTCCAGCAGATGGTGTCGCTGGGCCTGGTGGACACCTACGCGGCGGTGATCCTGCCGCAGCTGGTGGCGCCGGTCATCGTGTTCGTGCTCAAGCGGTTCTTCGACGCGGTGCCGCGCGAGCTGGACGAGGCGGCCCGCATGGACGGGGCCTCCTACTGGAGGCTGTTCACGACGGTGATCATGCCGCTGTCGCGGCCCGTCCTGGCGGCGGCGTCGATCTTCGTGTTCATCACCGCCTGGAACAACTACCTGTGGCCGTTCATCATCACGACCGACCCGGCCCTGATGACGCTGCCCGTGGGCATCCCCAACATCCTGGACTCCTACGGCACCTTCTACGCCTCGCAGCTGGCGGCGTCGATGGTGGCGGCGGCGCCGATGGTGGTCGTGTTCATGCTGTTCCAGCGCCAGATCGTCAACAGCGTCGCCACGACGGGTCTGGGCGGCCAGTGAGAACCGGTCCGCGCGCCCGGGACCGACCGGCCGGGGCGTGCCCGAGGGCGCACCGCGCACCGCCGGGGCCGCGGGCGCGCGGGCTCCACCGCACGACGACAACGACGTAAGAAGCAGGAAGAGCACCACTCCACCGGACGGGAAACAGCGATGTCACCACGCACGTCCCCTCGCCCGCGACACCACCTGACGGCTCTCGGCGCCCTGACCCTGGCGCTGCTCGTACTCCCCCTCGCCACCACCACCACCGCCGCGTCCTCCAGCGGTACCGCCACCACGGCGGCCGATGCCGCCGGACCGGCAGTTCAGGCGGTTCCCGCCGAGTCCGCCCAGGAGGGAACGTTCCGCAACCCCCTCAACGCCGGAGCAGACCCCACGATCGTGCACCACGACGGGAACTACTACCTGTCCACCACCCAGGGCGACCGCATCTCCGTGTGGAGCTCGCCCAGCCTGGCCACCCTGGCCACCGCCGAACCCGTGGAGGTGTGGCGCGACAGCGATCCCAGCCGCGACACCGAACTGTGGGCCCCGGCGCTGCACCGGTTCCAGACCGGGGACGGGCCGCGCTGGTACCTCTACTACACGGCCGCCGACAGCAGGCTGACCGACCCCGTGGAGCGGGACGCCAGCCACCGGCTCTACGTCCTGGAGTCGGCCGACGACGACCCGGCCGGACCCTACGAGTTCAAGGCACGGATCGCCGACACCGGCACCTACGCCATCGACGGCGAGCCGTTCGTGCACGACGGGCAGCCCTACTTCGCCTGGAGCAGCCCCGGACGCGGGTTCGACGGCGGCCCCCAGCAGCTCTACGCCGCGCGGATGAGCAACCCCTGGACGATCGAGGGGGAACCCGTCGCGCTGCCCAACGAGGGCGGCTGCCCCGAGGTCCGGGAGGGGCCGACCCCGCTGTACCGCGACGGCCGGACCTTCCTCACCTACTCCACCTGCGACACCGGCAAACCCGACTACCAGATCTGGTCGATCGCGCTGGACGGGGGCGCCGACCCGCTGTCGGCGGACGCCTGGGAGCAGCTGCCGGGGCCGCTGTTCAGCCGCGACGACGCGGCCGGGGTCTGGGGGCCCGGGCACCACTTCTTCTTCCGCTCGCCCGACGGCACCGAGGACTGGATCGCCTACCACGCCAAGAACACGCCCGAGTACACCTACTCCTTCCGGTCCACGCGCGCCCAGCGCATCGGCTGGACCCCCGAGGGGACCCCCGACCTCGGACGGCCGCTGGCGGCGGGGGCGACCCAGCGCCTCCCCTCCGGGGACCCGGGCGCGGGCAGCACGGCGGTCAACGACACCGACACCGGCCGGGGCGGGCCGCGGGTCTCCTACGAGGGCGACTGGACCACGGGGGACCGGTGCGGGGCGCACTGCTTCCACGGCGACGACCACTACACCGCCCAGGCCGGGGCCACGGCCACCTACCACTTCACCGGGTCGCGGATCGCGGTGTACGGGTCGCTGGACACCGACCACGGCTACGCGACGTTCTCGGTGGACGGCGGGCCGCCCTCGGAGCCGGTGAGCTACCACCACCCGTTCCGGGTCGGGGAGCAGCGCGTGTACCTGAGCCCCGAACTCGGCCCCGGCGAGCACACCCTGACCGTCACGGTCACCGGTGACCGGCCCGCCGGGTCGAGCGACGCCATCGTCACCGTCGACCGCGCGGAGGTCTACCCCGCGCCCTGAGCGCGACCGGATCCGCTCACGGCCCGGCCGAGGGCGGATCCGGCGTGCGCCCGTGTGCGGCGGCGGGGCCGCGACATCCGAGCGCCGGCGGCCCCGCGCGGAAGCGGGGCCGCCCGCCCCGGCCGCCTCCGCCACCCGGTACCGGCGGCGGGCACGCACGTGGCGCGGGGGTCCACGGGCGGCGTCGGGCGTCCGTGCGGTGTCAGGGCTTGCGGGCCACGCCGCCGTACTGGTCCATGCCGCGCCGGGAGCCGACCTCGATGGGGGCGGGGCGCCACAGGGGGCAGGGCACCACACCCGGCTCCAGGAGCTCCAGGCCCTCGAAGCGGGCGGCGACCTCCTCCGGGCTGCGCAGGAGGTAGGGGACGGCGCCCTGCTTGTTGCCCACCTCGATGGCCTCGTTGTAGGCCTCGCTGGTGTTGGTGCCGTCGTAGCTGGCCAGGTAGCTGCCCGAGGGCAGCGCGTCCACCAGGCGGCGCACGACGGGCAGGACCTCGTCGTCGGGCACGTGGCCCAGGACGCCCATGAGCATGAGCGCGATGGGCTGGTCGAAGTCCAGGGTCCGGGCGGCCCGTTCCAGGATCGCGTCGGGGTCGCGCAGGTCGGCGTCGATGTAGTCGGTGACCCCCTCGGGGGTGCCGACCAGCAGCGCGCGGGCGTGCGCGAGCACGAGGGGGTCGTTGTCCACGTAGACCACGCGGGCCTCCGGGGCGATCGACTGGGCGACCTCGTGGGTGTTGTTGGCGGTGGGCATGCCGGTGCCGATGTCGAGGAACTGGCGGACGCCCGCCTCGCCCGCCAGGTGGGTCACGACGCGGATCAGGAACTCCCGGCTGGTGCGGGCCAGGTCCACGATCTCGGGGAAGCCCGCGGCGACCGCGTCGCCCGCCTCCCGGTCGATCGGGTAGTGGTCCTTGCCGCCCATCCAGTAGTTCCAGATCCGGGCCGAGTGGGTCCGGGTGGTGTCGATCTGCGGCGGGCGTTCGGCGGAGGCGGGAGTGGACGCATCGTCGGTCATCTGGGCATCTACCTCGATAGACGGGGGCGGACGTCACGGAACGCAGCCCCCGGTGCTCACGGAGCCGGAATACCGCCGTGATCGGGGAAACTGCTCGCACCGATGCTATCCACACCGTGTGCGCACGCCCCCAACCGAATGACCGAATTCTCCCCTTACGGGCGGTATTACCCACGAAAGGGAAAGCCCCCGGCACCGAAGACGCGCGCGCCCCGGGGGAAGGCGCTCCCCCACGGAAGGGAGAGACCCCGCCAGGCGCGGCGGGAGGGCGGCCCAGAGGTGGGACGGCCCAGCGCCGGGGCGCGGCCGTAGGGCTGCGGGACAGCGGGGCGACGGCATGTACCGCGGTGGCCTCCGCCCGCCCCGCCGCGTGCCGGAGCCGTGTACCGAACGCCCCGCCGCGCGGGCCGGGGGTCATCGGCCCGCGCGGCGGGGCGCTGGGGATGTGTTGCGGACGGGCGGTCCGGAGGCCGGCGGGGGCGGTCAGCTCCGCTCGGCGGCCTCGGAGCCGGAGGACTTGATCAGGCGCTTGGTGGAGCGGCGGAACGCCCAGATGACCACCACGGCGACCAGGGCGGTCAGCGGGAAGCCCATCAGGGTGTCGGCGATCGCCAGCCCGGCGGTGGAGTCGGCCAGGTAGAGCCAGCCCTGCACCACGAAGCGCAGCACGCACATGGCCAGCACCGCGAACGTGGCGGCGTGGTGCGCGACCAGCGTGGGCCGGTCCTCACGCCAGGCGTGGGTGCCGCCGTGCACGGCGTTCCAGATGACGCCGGTCGCCGGCCGGTTCATGAGGGTCGTGGCGAGCGTGGCCGCGCCCAGCGCCAGGGCGGCCCAGATCCCGATCACGAAGAAGTCGTTGGCCGAACCGGTCCAGGCGACGATGCCTCCGGCGATCACGACGCCGAGCACCCCGCCGTACACGGAGCTGAAGGGCTTGCCGCGCCAGAGTTGCACCACGGCGATCACCACGGCCAGAGCGATCGCGATCCCGACGGCGACCAGCGGCGGGACGAAGGCGATGGCCCCCGCGAAGACCAGGGCCGGGATCGCCGAGAGGACCATGCCCCACGGGCCGCCCGCGGCGTCCATCGCCGCCTGCTTGGCGCTGACGGGCTGGGCGGGGCCGGGGGACTGCCGGGGCTGGGCGGGGAGGTGCTCGGTCATGGTCACTCCGTCCGGGGAGGTGTTCGGGTCGGTGTGCTCGGGGGAGTCGAGGAGGTTCTGGGCTGCGGTCGTGTCGCTGCGTGCCATGTCGTTCCTCTCTTTCGGGTCCGGGACCGGCTCCGCCGCCGGGTCGGCGCTCCGTCGCGGTCGCGGTCGCATCCGGGCCGCCCCCGTGCGGGGAAGGGGCGACGAGGTGCTTCGCGTTCGCTCCGGGTGTCCTCCGGTGGTGACCGGTGTGAAGCTCATGACCCCTATTCCACCGGTGCGCGCGCTCCTCGGGCAGTGCGACGGCGTCACCACTTCGCCATGACGTCGCGCTGCGACCGACCATGACGTGGTGTCACTGGTGGAACGCGAAACACGAGGTCACCGATGTGTCACGACCGCCCCGGCGCCCGGGTGTCCCCCCGGCGCTCCCCGGGCGCACGGAAGTCCGCGGCCTCCCGCGGGGAGACGGGAGGCCGCCCTCCGCTGGGAGGCACACGGGCCCGCCCCGGTCCCGAACCGGCCCGGGCACATCGGAGAAGCGGCGCCGCGGGCCGGTGTCACGGGCCCACGACGCCGGGAAGGCGGCGTCCGGGAAGGCGGCATCCGGGAAGGCGGCATCCGGGAAGGCGGCGCCGAAGGCTCACAGCCAGTCGTGCTCGCGCGCGTACCGCGCCGCCTCGTGCCGCGTCCGCGTCTGGGTCTTCTGCATCGCGTTGGAGAGGTAGTTGCGCACCGTGCCCTCCGCCAGGTGGAGCTGGGCGGCGATGTCGGCGACCGAGTAGCCCTCGCTGGTCGCCCGCAGCACGTCCACCTCGCGGTCGGTGAGCGGGCAGTCGTCGATGACGGCGAGCGCGGAGACGTCCGGGTCGATCCACCGCCTGCCCTGGTGCAGGTTGGCGATGACCGAGGCGATGTGCGCCGGTTCCGCGGACTTGCTGACGAACCCCTGCACCCGGAGCTTGAGCGCCTTGCGGAGCACCCCGGGCCTGGCGTGGCGGGTGAGCATGAGGATCACCTGGTCCGGCAGTTCACGGCGGATCCGCTCGACGGCGCCGAGCCCGTCCACGTTGGGCATCTCCAGGTCGATGACGAGCACGTCGGGCCGGTGGTCCAGCGTGGCCCGCACGGCCTCCTCCCCGTCCTCCGCCTCGGCGAGCACGGTGATCTCCCCCTCCAGCGAGAGCAGGGCGGCCATCGCCTTGCGCAGGAGGGCCTCGTCGTCGGCGAGTACCACGGTGGTCATCGGTTGTCCTTCCGCGTTGTCGTGCGCTGTGCCGGGGCCGGGCGCGGGAACTGCGCGGCGGTCGGGGACCGGCCCTTGTCGTGTCCGACCGTCGACCCGCCGCCGCGGTCGGCCACGCGTTCGCGCGGGGCGGCCACGGTGGCGAAGGCGTAGGACGCCGACGGGTCGTGCCGGACCAGCGCCCCGGGCGGCCGCAGGAGGGCCGGAGCCGCCGTCGGCGGGGTGCGCGGGGGCCGGGTGTCCATGTGCGGCTCTCCGGGTTCGAGGGCAGGGGTCCGCCCCAGTATTCCGCCGATCGCGCCGCGCCCACCAGTGACACCGCGTCATGGCCTCACCCCGACAAACGTCACGGCCGGGTGGTGACGTGGTCCCACTGCCCCCGGAGCGCGTCGGACGCTGCAATGGACACATGACCTCCACAGCAGTCATCGACGTCGAACGGCTCAACCTCAAGTACGGGGACTTCCACGCCGTGAGGGACCTGTCCCTCCAGGTGGGGCGCGGGGAGCTCTACGCGCTGCTCGGCACGAACGGCGCGGGCAAGACCTCGACCCTGGAGACCGTCGAGGGCCACCGCACCGCCACCTCGGGCACCGTACGGGTCTTCGGCCAGGACCCGCGCGACCGGCGCGCCGTGCGGCCCCGGGTGGGCATCATGCTCCAGGAGAGCGGGTTCTCCCCGGACCTGACGGTGAAGGAGTCGGTCCGGCTGATCGGCGGGCTCACCCTGCGCACGGACACGGTCGGACGCGTGCTCGGCATGGTCGGCCTCACCGCCAAGGCCGGTACCAAGGTGTCCCAGCTCTCGGGCGGCGAGAAGCGGCGGCTGGACTTCGCCACCGCCGCGTACGGGTCGCCGGAGCTGATCTTCCTGGACGAGCCCACCACCGGGCTGGACATCCAGTCCCGGGACGGGCTGTGGGAGGCCGTGGACAGGCTGCGCGAGGACGGCTCGACCATCGTGCTGACCACGCACTACCTGGAGGAGGCCCAGCAGCGCGCCGACCGCATCGGGCTGATGCACAGGGGCTCCCTCCACCGGGAGGGCACCGTGGCCGAGCTGACGCAGACCCTTCCGGCCACGATCCGCTTCTCCCTGCCCGACACCGCTCCGACGCCGCCGGTCCAGGCCGCGCGCCAGGGCGACGGGGCCTTCCTCGTCGAGACCCTCGGCCTGCAGAAGGACCTGTACACCCTGCTCGGCTGGGCGCAGGACAACGCGGTCGAACTGCGGGGGCTGGAGGCCGGGCCGACCCGGCTCGACGACGTCTTCCGCTCCATCGGCGACGACTAGCCCGCTCTTCCGGGACCCGTGTCCCCGGGTACCCGCGCCCCACCGCGCGGCGGACGACGTCCACCGCCCCGGCTCTCCCGCACCTTCCAGGAAAAGGACCCGCACCATGCTCTCGATCGCTCAGAGCGAGCTGATCCAGATCTTCCGGAACCGGCTGGTTCTGGTCACCATGCTCATCGTCCCGGCGGCCTCCAGCGCGTTCTACATCTACATGCACCAGACCTTCCCCGCGCTGCGCGAGGCCGTGGACCCGGGCGCCATCGCCTCGATCCTGGTGTTCCTCGTGGTGACCATGGGGCTCTACACCACCTCGGTCACCACGCTCGCCTCCCGGAGGCAGAACCTCTTCCTCAAGCGGCTGCGCTCCACGGCCTCGGGCGACGCCAGTATCCTCACCGGGCTGCTGCTCCCGGTCACCGCCGTCACGCTGGTCCAGGTGGCCGTGATCCTGACCGTGCTGGCCGTGGTCGGCGGCGCCCCGGACAACCTGCTCCTGCTGGTGGCGGCCGTCGTCGCGACGATGGTCATGATGGCGGGCCTGGGGCTGGCCACGGCCGGACTGACCAACTCCCCCGACCACGCCCAGGTGACCACGCTGCCCATCATGATCGGCGTCCTGGCCGTCTCCGGGTGGGTGGGGTTCACCGGCACCGAGGAGCTGACCCTGCTCAAGCGGCTGCTGCCCGGCGGCTCGGCCTCGGAGCTGGTCGTCAACGCATGGAGCGGCGGCGTCCCGGTCGCCGACTCCCTGTTCCTGCTGGCGCCCACGCTGGCCTGGGTCGTCGTCGCCGTCGCGGCGGCCACCCGGATCTTCCGTTGGGAACCGCGCAGGTGAGGGCCCCGGCGCGGGCCGCCCGCACACGCGGACGGGGTACTTCCACGACAGATCCCGACCGGGCCCGCGAGGGCTCCCGCCGCGGGCGGGCGCCCCGCGAGGACGCCTTCGAGAGGAGAACGACATGGACCTGACGCTGCCGCAGCGGCTCTACCTGCTCAGCTACGACACCGACAACAACCGGTTCGACCCCGTCAGCGCCGGCTACCGCGGCCAACTGCTGTGCGCCGCGGCGCTGGCCGACCTGACCCTGGGCGGGCTGCTGCGCCCCCGCGACGGCAAGGTGACGCGCGCCATCGCCCGGGCGCCCCGGGACCCGTTCCTGGCCCGGGTCCTGTCCGACCTGTCCCCCAACGAGCCGCACCACTGGATCAACCTCCTCTACCCCCAGATGGGCAGGGCCGAGGAGATGGTGCGCGAGGGGCTCGTCGCGAACGGGTCGGTCACGGTCAGGCGCGGCCGGACGCTGGGGGTCTTCCCCACCCGCACGGTCACCCCCAACCGTCCCGAGGAGGCGGACCGGCTGCGCGAGCGCACGCGCGAGGCGGTCCTGGGCGGCGGCGACCCGGCGGCGGTGCCCCTCCAGGACGCGGCCCTGGTCGCGATCGCGACCGAGGGCGACGTGTGGACCGTGTTCGCCCCCAACGAGCGCTGGCGGCACCGGCCCGCGGTCAGGGCGGTCCAGGAGCGCTTCGACGCCGCCGCCCCCGGACTGCGCAACGCGGTCCGCACCGCCGTCATGGCCACCGGCAAGGGAGCGTCCGCCTGACCGGCGCGGCCGCGCTCGTCCGCGTTCGCCCGGCCGCCCCGTCACGACGCCGACCGCTCCCCGGCGCGGGGCCGGGTCACGGACCTCTCCCGAAGCGCCACGGAGGCGCCGGGAGGGGTAAACGTCCATTCGGCGAGAAAAAGCCCGCCGTGTCGGATGTGCAGTCCTCGTGAAGGCCACATCACCCTGTGTCACGATCGTTCGCCCTGCTCAGCGGCCTACGATCACTCCGGGCGACCGCCATGGTCGCCACTGTAACCCTCCTCACACTGTACGGGCTCGAACGCTTAGGCTAGCCTCCCCTTAGTTAGGGCGACCTACATAAGAGTGTTCGCGAAGTTCCTCACCCTATGCCCACATCCGCTTTGCGGATGCTGTCGGCATGCCCGTTTCCAGGAGGATGATCCATGAGCTCCCTCGCGCGGTCCGCACCGGGCCCGCTGCACGGGAACGCCGGTGCCCTCGGCACCAGGCCCACACCCCCCTCCGGCCAGGACCCCGACGACCCCCGGACACAGCTGTTCGACGCCCGGAGCGCCGAACGCTACCGCGACCTGACCGGGGAGGCCGCGGCCCGCGTCGCCCGACGCATCGCCGGAGCCGACCGGCCGCTCACCGGAGCCACCGCCGAGGACCTGCGCCCCCAGATCGACAAGGTCGACCTCGACCAGCCGCTCCACGACCCCACCGCGGCCCTGGACGAACTCGAACGCGTCTACCTCGACGACGCCGTCTACTTCCACCACCCCCGCTACATGGGACACCTCAACTGCCCCGTGGTCCTGCCCGCCCTGCTCGGCGAGACCGTCCTGTCCGCCGTCAACTCCTCCCTCGACACCTGGGACCAGAGCG
Source organism: Nocardiopsis dassonvillei subsp. dassonvillei DSM 43111 (assembly GCF_000092985.1). Taxonomy (GTDB): domain Bacteria; phylum Actinomycetota; class Actinomycetes; order Streptosporangiales; family Streptosporangiaceae; genus Nocardiopsis; species Nocardiopsis dassonvillei. The sequence goes on along the minus strand of NC_014210.1, from coordinate 1,322,161 downwards.
CCGGGGGCACCCTGATCGAACAGCGGCTCATCGACTGGACGTGCGAGCGCGTCGGCTTCGGCGAGACCGCGGACGGCGTCTTCACCAGCGGCGGCAGCCAGTCCAACCTCCAGGCCCTGCTCATGGCACGCGACGAGGCCCACCACCGCGCCAAGGCGCAGGAGGGCCAGGACACCCGCCTGGCCGAACTCCTGCCCCGGATGCGCGTCCTGACCTCCGAGGCCGGACACTTCAGCGTCGCCAAGTCCGCCGCCCTCCTCGGACTGGGCTACGAATCCGTCATCACCGTGGCCTGCGACGACAGACGCCGCATGCGCCCCGACGCCCTCGCCGCCCAACTGCGCCGATGCCGCGCCGAAGGACTCCTGCCCATAGCCGTCGTCGCCACCGCCGGAACCACCGACTTCGGCAGCATCGACCCCCTGCCCCGCATCGCCGACCTGTGCCGACAGCGCGGCGTGTGGATGCACGTCGACGCCGCCTACGGCTGCGGCCTGCTGGTCTCGCGCCACCGCCACCTGCTGGAGGGCGTCGAACGCGCCGACTCGGTCACCGTGGACTTCCACAAGTCCTTCTTCCAACCGGTCAGCTCCAGCGCGATCGTGGTCCGCGACCGCGACGTCCTGCGCCACGTCACCTACCACGCCGACTACCTCAACTCCCGCTCGGACGGCAGCACCCCCCTGCTCTCCCCCAACCAGGTCGACAAGAGCCTGCAGACCACACGCCGCTTCGACGCCCTCAAACTGTGGCTCACCCTGCGCGTCATGGGCGCCGACGGCGTGGGCGCCCTCTTCGACAGCGTCCTGGACCTGGCCGCCACCGCCTGGACCCTGCTCGACGCCGACCCGCGCTTCACCGTGGTCACCCGGCCCAGCCTGAGCACCCTGGTCTTCCGCTGCGCCGTACCCGGCGCCGACCCCGACACCGCCGACGCCGCCCACCGCTACGCACGCGAGGCGCTGCTGGCCTCGGGCCGCGCCTTCGTGGCCCGCACCACCGTCGACGGCAGGCCCCACCTCAAACTCACCCTGCTCAACCCCAGGGCCACCCGGGAGGACGTCGCCGAGGTACTGGACCTGATCGCCGCGCACGTCGACCACTTCATGAACGGACGCGACATCCCCGACCGCCCGGCCCCACCCGCCCCGACCACGACCGCGGCCCACGCGGCCTCCGCCCTGCCGACCACCACCGGGAGGTCCCGTTGACCACCAGCCGCCAGCCCGCCCCGGCCGCCGACCCCGGCCGCGTCCACGACTTCGCCGCCGTCGGCATCGGCCCCTTCAACCTCGGCCTGGCCTGCCTGACCGCGCCCATCCCCGGCCTGGACGGCCTCTTCCTCGACGAGAAACCCGAGTTCTCCTGGCACTCCGGCATGCTCCTGGAGGAGGCCGAACTCCAGACCCCCTTCATGTCCGACCTGGTCACCCTCGCCGACCCCACCTCCCCCTTCTCCTTCCTCAACTACCTCAAGGAGACCGGCAGGCTCTACCCCTTCTACATCCGCGAGCGCTTCTACCCCCTGCGCGCCGAGTACGACGACTACTGCCGCTGGGCCGCCCGACGCCTGGGAGACGCCGTCCGCTTCGGCCAGCGCGTGGAGTCCGTGGAGTACGACCCCGACCGGGCCCTCTACCTGCTGCACAGCACCGAGACCGCGACCGGCGCCCGGCACACCCACCGCGCACGGCGCCTGGTGCTCGGCACCGGCACACCCCCCTACCTGCCCGAACCCTGCCGCGACCTGCCCGGCGACGCCGTGCACAGCTCCGGCTACCTGCCCGCCGCGCGGCGGCTGCGCGACAAGCGCAGCGTGACGGTCGTCGGCAGCGGGCAGAGCGCCGCGGAGATCTTCCACGACCTGCTCCAGGACCTGGACGAACACGGCTACCAGCTCAACTGGGTCACCCGCTCCCCGCGCTTCTTCCCGCTGGAGTACACCAAGCTCACCCTGGAGATGACCTCCCCCGAGTACGCCGACCACTTCCACGCGCTCCCCGCCCCCACCCGCGACCGGCTCGTGGCCTCGCAGAAGAACCTGTACAAGGGGATCGACTCCGACCTCATCAACGCCATCTACGACCTGCTCTACGTCAAGAGCCGCCTGGGTCGGCCGCCCGTACGCCTGATGACCGGCACCGAGGTCACCGGCGCCCGCCACGACGCGGCGAGCGGCGCGTACACCCTGGACCTGCGCAACACCGACCAGGGACGCGACTTCGCCCTCGACACCGAGGGACTGGTCCTCGCCACCGGCTACCAGTACCGGATGCCGGACTTCCTGGAACCCATCACCGACCGCCTGGCCTGGGACGACTCCGGGCGCTTCGCGGTGCGCCGCGACTACCGCGTCGACCGCGACGCGCCGCCCGCCGGGCAGGACGCGCCCGGCGCGGACGGCTCCCCCGACGACGGCCGCGGACCGCGCTTCGCCCGCGGCGCCGTCTTCGTGCAGAACGCCGAACTGCACACGCACGGCTTCGTCTCCCCCGACCTGGGCATGGGCGCCTACCGCAACTCCTGCATCCTGCGCGCGATGCTGGGCCGCGAACCCTACGCCGTCGAGCGCTCGATCGCCTTCCAGGAGTTCGGCGCACCCGAGCCGGGCGCACCGCACACCGACGCCCGGGGCGGCGACGGCCCGACCGGGGAAGGCACGCCGGAGGCGGCCGTCCCGGCCTCAGGCCCGGCACGGAAGGCGGCGCGCCGATGAGGGACCAGGCACCGGCACGGACCACGCCCGACCAGGCGGCAGCGGCCGTCTTCACCCGCACCGACCCCGAACTCGGCGAGTTCAGCGTCCGCCCCGTGGACCCCGACGCCGACGCCCCCCTCCTGCACCGCTGGCTCACCCACCCCAAATCCCACTTCTGGCTCATGTCCGAGGCCACCGAGGAGGACGTCGCCCACGGCTACCGCACCATGGCCGCCTCCCCGTACGAACACGCCTACGTCGGCGAGTGGCGCGGCACCCCCCGGTTCCTGGTCGAGCGCTACGACCCCGGCCACAGCGAACTCGCCGACCACTACCCCGTGCTCCCCGGCGACACCGGCATGCACTTCCTGGTGGCGCCCACCGACACGCCCGTACACGGCTTCACCCGCGCCGTGATCACCACCGTCATGGAACTCGTCCTCTCCGACCCCGTCGCCCGACGCGTCGTCGTCGAACCGGACGTGCGCAACACCGCCGTCCACGCGCTCAACGCCGCCATGGGCTTCCGTGTCCTCACCACCGTGACCCTCAAGGACAAGGAGGCCCACCTGAGCACCTGCACCCGCGCCCAGTTCCGCGCCGCCGTCGCCGCGGCCCCGACCACAGGAGGCATCGGCCGATGACCACGCCCACCACCGGATTCGACGCCCGCCAGCCCCGCCTCCCCGACCCCCGCGACGCGGTCGCCCACCTGGCCCCCGAGACGTGGGAGCGCGCCAACCGGCTGCTCGTGCGCAAGGCCCTGGCCGAGTTCGCCCACGAACGGCTGATCACCCCCGAACCCGGCCCCGACGGCCTCTTCTCGGTCACCAGCGACGACGGCGGCGTCGAGTACCGGTTCGCGGCCCGCGTCATGGCCCTGGAGCACTGGCGGATCGAGGCCGACAGCATCGTCCGCCGCGACCTGCGGCGCGACGGCGCGCACCTGCCCCTGGACGCCCTCGACCTGATCCTGGACCTGCGCAAGACGCTCACGCTCGACGAGGACGTCCTGCCCGTCTACCTGGAGGAGATCACCAGCACCCTGGCCAGCAGCACCTACCGCATGTCGGGCGCCCGACCCGGCGCCGCCGAGCTGGCGCGCGCCGGGTTCCAGGAGATCGAGGCGGGGATGACCGAGGGCCACCCGTGCTTCGTCGCCAACAACGGGCGCCTGGGCTTCGACGCCGCGGAGTACCGCGCCTACGCCCCCGAGGCCGCCGCCCCGGTGCGGCTGGTGTGGGTCGCCGCGCGGCGCGAGCGCACGGTCTTCAGCTGCTCCGCCGACCTGGACCGCGAGGAACTGCTGCGCGGTGAACTCGGCGCCCAGACCCTGGCCGTCTTCGACGCGCGGCTGACCGACATGGGCCTGGACCCCGCCGACTACCACCTGATCCCGGTCCACCCCTGGCAGTGGTGGAACCGGCTGGCGGTCACCTTCGCCGCCGACGTCGCCCGCCGCGACCTGGTGTGCCTGGGCCACGGCCCCGACGAGTACCGCGCCCAGCAGTCCATCCGGACCTTCTTCAACACCTCGGCCCCCGAACGCCACTACGTCAAGACCGCCCTGTCGGTGCTGAACATGGGCTTCCTGCGCGGGCTGTCCGCCAAGTACATGGAGGCCACCCCGGCCATCAACGACTGGGTCGCCTCGGTCGTGGCCGACGACCCCGTCCTGCGCGCCACGCGCGTGGAGATCCTGCGCGAGCTGGCCGCGGTGGGCTACCGCACCACGCACTACGCGCAGGCCTCGACGGAGAAGTCGCCCTACCTGAAGATGACCGCCGCGCTGTGGCGCGAGAGCCCGGTGACACGGCTGCGGTCCGGCGAGCGCCTGGCCACGATGGCCTCGCTGCTGCACACCGACGCCCGGGGGAGGTCCCTCGCCGCGGAGCTCATCGCCGAGTCGGGCCTGGAGCCCGCGGAGTGGCTGCGCCGCTACCTCGACGCCTACCTCGTCCCCCTGCTGCACTGCTTCTACGCCCACGACCTGGTGTTCATGCCGCACGGGGAGAACGTCATCCTCGTCCTGCGCGACGGGGTGCCCCAGCGGGTCCTGCTCAAGGACATCGCCGAGGAGATCGCGGTGATGAACGACGACGCCGAACTGCCCCCCGGGGTCGAGCGGGTCCAGGGCGCGGTGCCCGACGACATGCGGGTGCTGTCGCTGTTCACCGACGTCTTCGACTGCTTCCTGCGCTTCCTCAACGGCATCCTCGCCGGTGAGGGCGTCCTGTCCGAGACCGACTTCTGGCGCACCGTGGCCGCCTGCGTCGCCGACTACCAGGCGTCGGCGCCCCACCTGGCCGACCGTTTCGCGCGCGACGACCTGTTCGCGGAACGCTTCGCGCTCTCGTGCCTGAACCGGCTGCAACTGCGCAACAACCGCCAGATGGTCGATCTGGAGGACCCGTCCGCGGGCCTGCAACTGGTCGGCACGCTGGAGAACCCCATCGCCGGGTTCCGTCCCGCGCCCCGGTAGGCGCGGCGGGACTGGGGGTTCCGCTCCCATAGGCTCAGCGGTCCGACGGGGCCCGCACACGCCGCGTCCGATCCGGGGGGAGGGCCGCACGCCCCTCCCCCGGGCGCCCGCCGGGCCGCCCGGGTGTCGTGGTGGCGCGGTACGTTCCTCGGGCCCGCGCACCGCACCGCCCAGGAGGAACCGTGGACCCCTACTCGCCCGTACCGGAACTGAACCTGCTCAGGGCACTGGAGGAGCGGGCCGCCGGTGACTTCGTCGCGGACGGCTTCGAGACGCTCGACTACGACGACCCGGAACAGCTGGCCGGCTGGCCGGAGGACCCGGCGTTCCGGTCCCGCCTCATCCCCTTCGCCCTGGCCAACGGCTCCGGCTCCGTCTACGCCCTGTGGCGCCACGACGACCGCGAGGACCCCGCCGACCTGCCCGTCGTCGTCCTCGGCGACGAGGGTGCCGTGGCGGTGGTGTCCGAGAACCCCCGCGGGCTGGTCCTGCTCCTGGGTGCGGACTCCGAGATCGGCGTCGACCACGGCTACCCGCCCTACCTGCGCGGGGAGCCCCAGGACGAGGACGGGCCCCGGCGCGCCCGGTACCGCGCCTGGCTCCAGGAGCACTTCGGACGCGGCCTGCCCACGGACGCCGAGGTCTCCGCCGTGCTGGAGGGCGCGCGGGACCGCCACGGCGAGCCGTTCGCACGGTGGGCGGGCCGCTACCTGGCCTCGTGATCTCGTCGTCAGTTCACTGGTTCCGCCTGGAACGCAGCTCCTTTACGGCGTAGATTCACTTTTGTCCGTTTATGCCGGATATGCTGCCGGGCCCCGGGCCCGGCGGCGCATGCTGTCCGGCCGGAGTCAGTCCTTCCACTCCTGGATCATGGTGTCGGAGGCGTGTACGCACATCACGCGCAGCCGTCCCGTGCCGGTGTTGGTGAAGCCGTGCCACACCCCGGGCTGGACGACCAGGGTGTCGCCCGCCCCGGCGGCCAACCGGCGGTCGCCGACGGCGAACGCGGCCTCGCCCTCCAGGACGGTCCACGTCTCGGTGTAGGGGTGGCGGTGCAAGCCGGGCCCCTGCCCGGGGTCGTTGTCCACGAGGAAGAACGAGATCCCCGAGCCGTGGGGGCGGCCCTCGAAGCGCAGCGTGCGCGAGCCGCCCATCCGGAGTTCGTCGGCGGGGACCACCCGGTCGTGTGTCGTGCTCTCCATGGTGCTCACTCCTCGAACCCGGTCACGGGGCGGACGTCGACGGACCAGCGGGCCGTCGGGGGGCCGTCGGGGGGCCGTCGAAGGCGTACCGGTCGGACGCCTCGGCCCCGCCGCCCGGAGCGGCGGGTTCATGGTGGTGGAGCGGTGCGGACCTCATCGCGGTGTCCCTTCACTGTGCCCGTCTCGGTGTGGCTCCACCATGGCCGGGCGGGCACGCCGCGCTCTACACTTTCGATGTGCGTCGAAACAGGGTCCGCTTCCGGATCGGGGCGGCCGACGTCTCGGCGATCCGGTTCGGCGTCTCACCGGGCCACGAACTGTGCCACGCGGTCCGGGTCCTGCTCGACCCCTCAAGCCACCCGCTCCAGTGGGGCTGGCTGCGCGCGGTGCGGGGGTCGCTGCCGAGGCGGTCGTTCGAGTACCTGGCCACGGTGATCGGCCACGAGGGTTACTTCCCCGACTTCCTCACGGCCGCCCCGTCCTGGGACATGACCCCCGAGGAGGAAGTCGAGCGCCTGCGGCGCGTGCCGCCCGAAGCCGTCCGGGCCGACCTGACCAAGGTGCTCGCGCGCTCGCGGGGGCGCCGCCACACCCTGGTGGCGGACATGTTCGCCCACCCCGAGCGCACCCGCGCGCTGGTCTCGGACGCCTGGACGGCGGTCTGGGAAGCCGCACTGGCCCCGCACTGGCCGCAGATCCGGCGTCTGCTGGGCGCGGACATCGACCTGCGGGTGCGGCGCATGGGCGCGGGCGGCGTGGCCGCGATGGTGGGCACGCTGCACGAGTCCGTGGGCTGGCACCGGGACGCGATCGAGGTCGGGATGCGCAGGCACGACGAGGACGTGGCCTGCGAGGGCAGCGGCGTGGTGCTCACGCCCTCCGTCATGAGCACGCCGCGCTGCTCGGTGCTCACCGAGCCGCCCGTGCAGCCGACGCTGTTCTACCCGGTGCACGGACTGTCGGCGTCGTGGACGCGTGAGGGCACGGCCGCCGCGCAGGCGCTGGAGGAACTGCTCGGGTCGGGGCGCGCCCGCGTCCTGCTGGCCCTGGACGGGCCCCGGTCCACGTCGGAGGTGGCCGGGGACTGCGCGATGGCGGTCTCCACGGCCTCGCACCACCTGTCGATCCTGCGGCGGTCGGGGCTGGTGGATGGTCGCCGGGAGAGCACACGGGTGATGCACGCGCGCACGCCGCTGGGCGAGGCCCTGGTGAGCGGAGGGGCCTGAGGGACGGCGGACCGGCGTGCGCTCCCCGGCGAGGAGCGCGCGCCCGGCCAGGAGACCCCGACCCCCGGTCAGCGGGCCCCGGCACCCGGTTCCGGTTCCGCGTCCGGGGCGTGCGAAGCGTCCGGACCGGGAACCGGTGCTTCCCGGTCCGGCTCCGCGTCCCGGTCCTGTCCGGGCGCGATGGCGCTGGCCAGGTGCTCGGCGACCTGCCGGCGCAGCGGGGGCGGGAGCGTGCCGCTGGACAGCGACTCGTACAGCCACAGGCCGTCCGCCGCCAGGCGCAGCACGAACAGCTCCATCTCCTCCGGCGTCAGCGGCCCGGCGGACGGTTCGGACGTCCAGCGCCCCATCACCTCGTCCCAGGGGGCGCGCGTGGCCGGTTCGTTCGCGGTCTCCAGCAGGAGCAGCAGCTCGGCGCGCGTGGAGCTGTGCGCGGCCACGCGGGCGTAGGCCGCCAGGCGCTCGCGGGGCGTGGCCCGGTCCGCGCTCCTCCCCGCGGCCTCCGCCAGGTGGTCGTCCCAGCCCTGGGCCAGGTGTTCGTGCAGGGCCTGGAGCAGGGACTCGCGCGAGGGGAAGTGGTAGAGCAGCCCTCCCTTGGTCAGACCCGTCTCGGCCGCCACCGACTCGTAGGTCAGGGCCCTGACGCCGTCGCGCTGGACGACGCGGAAGGCCGCGTCCAGGATCTGTGTCCGGTTGCTCTTGCGCATGCTCTCCCCCGGTGTCAGTGGTCCGCGTACGCCGACGAGGACGTGCCGGGACCATGGTGGCGCAGCAGCCGCCAGGTGAGGGCCGCGCCGCACGCCAGGACCGCCGCGACCACGACCATGACCACCAGGTAGCCGGTGTCGAAGGCGGCGTGGGCCGCGGCGACCACCGCGTCGTCGCCCCCGGCCGAGGCCAGGGCGTCGGCCAGGCTCCTCCCGGCGGCTTCCGGGGCGCCCTGCGGCAGCTGGACGGCGGCCGCGTAGACGAAGGTGACCAGGCTGCCCATCAGGGCCACCGCGGTCAGGTTGCCGAACTCGTAGGAGACCTCCTCCACCGAGGAGGCCATCCCGGCGCGGCTGGCGGGCGCGTTGCCGATGATCGCCGTGGAGGCCACCGACATCGCCGCACCCAGTCCGGCGCCGGTCAGCAGCAGCCCCGCGACGAGCCAGCCGATGCCCGTCTGGAAGCCCAGGAGCGAGACGACCACACCCGCCACGCCTGCGGCGAGACCTCCCGCGATCAGGGGCAGCAGGCCGGTCCGGTGCAGGAACGCCCCGCCCAGCAGCGCGGTCGGCAGCGAACCCGCCGCCACGGCGGCCACCAGCAGCCCGGCCTCCAGCGGCGTGAAGCCCACGACCAGCTGGAAGCGCTGGGTGGTGACGAGCTGGATGCCGCCGATGGCGAACATCGAGAACGCCGCGGCCAGCACACCGGAGGTGAAGGCGGGGTTGCGGAAGACCCCGAAGTCCAGCAGCGGGTCCTCCAGACGGCGCTGGCGGCGCGTGAACAGGACGAAGGCCACCACGGCCACGACCACGGCGGCGGCGAAGAGCGGCCAGCGCGGCGGCGTGTGCGCCAGCTCCTTGATCGCCAGCACCGAGGCGACCAGCCCGGCCATGGCCTGGAGCGAGGAGACCAGGTCCCAGTGCTTGCCGGGGTCGGGGACGTTGGGCGGCGCGATCAGCGCGGTCGCCACCAGCGCCGCGATGACCACGGGCACGTTGAGGAGGAAGACCGACCCCCACCAGAAGAACTCCAGCAGGACCCCGCCCACGATCGGCCCCAGCGCGCCGCCGACCACCGAGACGCTGCCCCAGACCGCGATGGCGATGTTGCGTTCGCGCTCGATGGGGAAGGCGATCCTGATCAGCGCCAGGGTGGCGGGCATCATCGCCGCCGCGCCCACCGCCAGCAGCGCGCGCGAGGCGATGAGGACCCAGGCCGTGGGGGAGAACGCGGCGACCAGCGAGGCCAGGCCGAAGACCACCAGCCCGACCACGAACATGCGCACGTGGCCGATCCGGTCGCCCAGCGTGCCGCTGCCCAGCAGCAGACCGGCCATGACCACCGGGTAGGCGTTGATGATCCACAGGCTCTGCGCGCCCGTCGCCCCCAGTTGAGCGGTCAGGGTCGGCAGGGCAGTGTACAGGATCGTGTTGTCCACGGTGACGAGCAGCAGTCCGGCCGCCACGGTCACCAGCAGCAGCCACCGGCGTGTCGCCGTCATGGCCGTCGCGTGCGTCTGATGTGAGCCCATGGGCCGAAATTTACCTTACGTCCGGTACAGTTTCGCGCCCGCGTCCCCGGGTGCGGACGGGCCGTCTTCCCTGGCGCGCGGGCGTTCGCGGACCTGAGGGGCGCGCCGCGCGGCACCCGGCGCCCCTTCCTGCTACCACCCGTGAGGGAAGGCGTGCTGTTCGGCTGTGCGCCGGTAGCGGGAGGGGCTGGGAATGTCGGGAGTGGTGGAGGCGGGCGCCTGGGGGCTGCTGGCCGGGTCTGCGCTGCTGGTGGGCGCGGTGCTGGGGTACGCCCTGCGGATTCCGCGCCCGGTGGTCGCCTCGGTGATGGCCTTCGGCGCCGGGGTGCTGCTGTCGGCGGTCTCGTTCGAGCTGATCGCCGAGGCGCACGCGGAGGCCGGGCTGGTCCCGGCGGTGGTCGGCACCCTCGCGGGCGCGGGCGCCTACACCGTGGGCAACATCGCGCTGGCCCGGCGGGGGGCGCGGCACCGCAAGCGTTCCGACCAGCCCGGGAAGCAGCCTTCGGAGGGCCAGCAGGCCGGGTCGGGCCTCGCGCTGGCGCTGGGGGCGCTGCTGGACGGCGTTCCGGAGTCGGCGGTCATCGGCGTCGGCCTGGCCCAGGGCGGCGCGGTCAGCATGGTGACCGTGGCGGCGGTGTTCATCAGCAACATCCCCGAGGGGCTGTCCAGCTCGGCGGGGATGCGGCGGGCGGGTCGCGGCAAGGGGTACGTCTTCGGCGTGTGGGGGGCCATCGCCGCCGCCAGCATGGTCTCCGCCATGGTGGGCTACGCCGTGGTGGGCGGGCTGCCCGCGTTCGTGGTGGCGACGGTGACGGCCGTGGCGGCCGGGGCCATCCTGGCCATGATCGCCGACACGATGATCCCCGAGGCCTTCGAGGACACCCACCTGGCCATCGGCGTCATCACCGTCTGCGGGTTCCTGGTCTCCTTCGCGCTCTCCCACGCCTGAGCGGCGGGGGCGAAGGCGGGGGCGCGGGGCGCGGGGCGAGGCCGTCGGGTGCGGGCACGGGGCCCGGTGGCTGTCGGCGGGGGTGCCGGGGAGCCGCGCGGGTCGGCGGCTTCCCGGCTGCCCCGGCCGGCGGCGCCGCTACTCGCCGAAGAGGGCCTTCTGCACGTCGTCGGGGCCGTCGAACCGGCTCGTACCGGCGTCGGACAGCTTCTGGACCAGGTCGTCGCCCGCACCGTTGCCCTTCGCCAGCGACACCAGGTCGTCGCGGCTGGCGGGGTAGTCGGCGCCCTTGAGCGCCTTCTGCAGTTCGATGGGGTTGAGGTCGGCCATGGGTTCCTCCCGGGTTCGCGTGCTCGTGCGGCGGACTCCCGTCGGCTACCCGGACGGCGCGCGCGGGAATACCACCGGAGGGCAAAGAGGGGGCGTCCCCGCGCCCGTCGCGCCGGTGGTGGCCGGACGTCGGGGTCCGGGGACCGGCCGCCTCCGTCTCCCGGACCGGGGAAGCGGCCGAACGGCGGCGCGACCGGGCCGATCGGCCGAGGCCGCGGACCGGGCCCGGTTCCTAGGGTCGCGGTATGCGCGGATCCACGGACGAAGAGGAACACGGCGGCGCCGGGGGCGCGGCACGGTACCGGAGGCGACAGGACGGCGACGGCCCCGGCGGCGCGGGACGCGCCCCGCGCGGCGGCGTCCTGCCGGGTGAGCGCGCGCTGGCCCCGGACCTGGCGCGCGGGATGATGCTGCTGCTCATCGTGCTGTCCAACACCGCGTTCCACCTGTGGGCGGCCCAGCACGGACCCTCCGGCTGGCACCCGGTGGACGGCTCGTGGCTGGACCGGGCGGTCCGGTTCGCCATGATCGTCGGCCTGGACCTGCGCGCCTATCCCCTGTTCGCCTTCCTGTTCGGCTACGGGATGATGCAGCTGTTCCTGCGCCAGAGGGCGCACGGGACCTCCGAACGCACGGCCGTGGCGCTGCTGCGCCGACGCGGTCTGTGGCTGGTCGTGTTCGGGTTCGCGCACGCCGCCCTGCTCATGGCGGGCGACATCATCGGCTCCTACGGGGTGGCGAGCCTAGTGCTGGTGTGGCTGTTCATCCGGCGCGGGGACCGGGTCCTGCTGGCGGGGGCGGCGGTGTTCGCCCTGCTCATCGCGGTTCCCGCCGCACAGGCGGCGTGGAGCCTGGCGGCGCACGGGCTGGAGGGCGTCGGCGGCGCGGGGGCCGAGCCGTCCTACCTGGCCTACGCCGCCCAGGAGGAGGACCCGCTGGCGGCGGCGGGCACACGGCTGCTCACCTGGGCGTTCGTCACCCTGGCGGGCGGCCTGCTGTCCTTCGGCGGGTTCGCCATGATCCTGCTGGGCTTCTGGGCGGCGCGGCGGCGCGTCCTGGAGGAGCCGCACCGCCACCTGCGGCTGCTGGGCTGGACGGCGGCGGTGGGGATACCGGTCGGCTGGCTGGGCGGGCTGCCGTCGGCGCTGGTCCACGCGGGGCTGGTGGGGGCCGCCCCGGGCGCGGTCGGGGACGGGGGACCGCTGCCCGCGGTCCAGGCCGCCACGGGGCTGGCCTGCGGGCTGGGCTACGTCGCGCTGTTCGCCCTGGCCGCGCATGGACTGTCGCGACGGGGCGGCGTCGGCCGGACCGGCGCGGGCCGGGCGGTGACCGCGGTCGCGGCGCTGGGCAGGCGCTCCATGTCGGGTTACATGGCCCACTCGCTGCTCTTCTCCCCGCTGCTCGCCGCCTGGGGCCTGGGGCTGGGCGCCCACCTCAACAGCGCGTCCATGGCGGCGTTCGCGCTGGCCGTGTGGCTGGTCACGGTCGTGGCGGCCTACGCCCTGGAGCGCGCCGGCCGCCCCGGCCCGGCCCGGCCGAGTATCTGCTCCGTCGGCTCATCTACCGCCGGACCCGCCCGGGGCGGCGGTAGACGCGCCCTCCCGGTTCCGGAACCCGGCCAGCTGGTCGCGCAGGACCCCGTAGGTGGGGGCCAGGTCCCGTAGAACCGCGGCGGCCGCGCCGTCGTCGCCGGTGACGAGTGGGTACTGCAACGATCCGACCAGGCGGGCCTGCCCGGTCAGGGTCGCGGCCGCGTCCGCGTGGCCGACGCCGCGCAGGCAGGCCGCCGCGTCCGCCAGGCGCCGGGCGCCGACCCGGACCGCGAAGCCGACCAGGTGGCCGCGCAGCTCAGGGTCGCAGCCGCGCCCGACCAGGTCCGCGAGGGCCAGTGCCGCGTCGCCGTTGGCTCCGCCGAGCCAGTCGACCGCCCGGGGGACGGCCGCGCCGACCGCCCGGGCCGCGTCGACCCGTCCGACCCGGGTGAACTCGGTGCGCATGGTGTACGGCTCGGCGTAGGCGACGCTCTCGGCCCGCCAGGCGGCGGCGAAGGCGGCCCGCGGCAGCCGCGCGTAGGGGTGGCCCTGCGGGTCGTGCAGCGTCACGTGGGTGTCGTCGGCGCCGAGCACGACGACGTAGTGGTCCGCCCCGATCGGCCCGGTCATGCCGGGCTGGTGGCGCAGGTGGCCCATCTCGACGGGGCCGACCATGACCGGCCCCTCGTCCAGGGCCGCGATGAGACGGCCGAACGCGGTGTCGGCGTCGCCGCCGCTGGTGGTCCGCGCCGTCCAGCCCAGGGCGGTCAGCGCCTCGTCCACACCGATGCCGGGGTTCCAGCCGCACGGGTCGAAGAAGGCGAGCCCGTCCTCCAGTTGGACGCCGAAGGGGCTGCCGGTGACCGTCTCGACCACCGCGGCGTCGGGCGCGTCCCCACCCAGCATCATGACCAGGCAGTTGGAGTAGCAGTAGGGCCCCGAACCGCGGTACCACGTATCCGTCATCGCGCCAGGATGCCGTTTTTCCCGGGAAAACACCACCGGCGCGCGGCGGTCCGCGGCCGTGGCCCGGGGGCCCGCGGTCCTCTGGACCACCCCGTTTTTGCCGGTTCGGCAAAGGACTTTGGCAACGCGGCGCCGCGGCCGCATCGTGGCGGTATGAGCGAGAACGAGTTGGTACCGGCATCCGGTGAGGCGTGGGACGTCGTGGTGGTCGGGGGCGGTGCGGCGGGACTGTCGGCCGCGCTGACGCTGGCCCGGGTCCGCCGTTCGGTGCTGGTCGTCGACGCCGGGGAACCGCGCAACGCCCCGGCGGCCGGGGCGCACGGCCTGCTGTCCCGGGACGGGATCCCGCCGCTGGAACTGCTCCGGCTGGGGCGCGAGGAGGTCGCCTCCTACGGCGGGCGGATCGTGTCCGGCCGCGTCGCGGGCGTGCGCCGGGAGGACGGGAACCTGGTGGTGAGCACCGAGGACGGGGGCCGCGCGGCGGCCCGGCGGCTGCTGTTGACCACGGGGCTGGTGGACGAGCTGCCCGACGTCCCCGGCCTCGCCCGGCTGTGGGGTCGGGACGTGGTGCACTGCGTGTACTGCCACGGCTGGGAGGTGCGCGACACGGCCGTCGGGGTGCTGGGGACCGGGCCGGGGTCGTTCCACCAGGCGCTGATGTTCCGGCAGCTGTCGTCGCGGGTGACGCTGTTCCTGCACAACGGCGTGGACCTGGGCGACGAGCAGTGGGAGCAGCTGGCCGCGCTGGGCGTCGGCGTGGTCGAGGGCGGGGTCCGCGGCCTGGAGGTCGACGACCGGGACCGGCTGGCGGGCGTGCGTCTGGCCTCCGGCAAGGAGATCGCGGTGGACACGCTGGCGGTGGCACCGCGGTTCACCGCCCGCGCGGACTTCCTCTCCGACCTGGGACTGGCGTTGACGGAGCACCCGACCGGGATGGGCGCGCAGCTGGCCGTGGAGGCGGGCGGGTTCACCGGCGTCGAGGGGGTGTGGGCCGCGGGCAACGTCGCCGACGTGACGGCGAACGTCCCGGTCGCGGCGGCGTCGGGGACGCAGGCGGGGGCAGCGCTCAACGCGGATCTGATCGCCGCCGACGCGGGGGCGGCCGCGGCGGCGCGCGCCGCCCTCGGCACCACGGAGGCGCGGGGGCGCGTCGCGGACTGAACCCTCCCCGCCCGACCGGGGGCGCCGGACCGTCCTCCGGCGCCCCCGGAGGGCGGGGCCCTCACCCGGCCGGAACACGCTCACGGCACCGCTGCCCAGGAGACGGCGCCACTGCTTCGAAGGAGGGATCAGCCGGGCGGGCCCGTGGCCCGCCGACCGTGGCCGCCCGCCCTGCCCCTTCCGCTCAGGAAGCCGGGCCGGAGGGGCTCACCCCGGCGGCGGCCCCGTCAGGGCTTCCCCCGGCGGAATCGCTGGCGGCGGACCCACCGGCGGCGTCGCCCTCGGCGATGTGCGCGGCCCGCAGGACCGCCTCCAGGAGTCCGGGCATGCGCGCACCGAGGTCCTCCGTACGCAGACAGCTCATGCGCGAGGTGCCCTCGTAGTACTGGCGGATGACCCCCGCCTCGCGCAGCACGCGGAAGTGGTGGGTGGAGGTGGACTTGCTCACCGGCAGTTCGAAGGCGATGCAGGCCATGTCGTCGTGGCCCCGGGCCAGTTCGCGCACGATGCGCAGGCGCACGGGGTCGGCCAGGGCGTGCATGACCGTCTCCACCCGGATCTCCTCGGCGGGCGGGTGTTCCAGTTGCCGACCGCTTCGGACCCTTCGTTCCCTGCCGGGCATGCCATGACCTCCGCTGCCGTGCGCCGTGCGACTTCCACCACAAAGTACGAGGACGGTCGTAGTTTGACAATCCTCGTAGTACGTTGCTTACCGTAGTACGACATCCATCGTATTAGAGTTCGGCCTCCGTGCGCCGGACCCGCTCCCCGATGGACACCGACCACTTGCCGCAGACGGAAGGACACCCCTTGAGCACGCTGTTCACCCCCTTGAAGCTGAGGTCGCTGGAGATCCCCAACCGCGTGTGGATGTCCCCGATGTGCATGTACTCGGCCGCCTCCGAAGGGCCCGACGCCGGCGCCCCGACCGACTTCCACCTCGCGCACCTGGCCGACCGGGCCGCGGGCGGGGCCGGTCTGGTCATGGTCGAGGCCACCGGCGTGCGGCCCGACGGGCGGATCAGCCCCTGGGACCTCGGCCTGTGGAACAGCCGCCAGCAGGAGGCCTTCAAACGCGTGACCTCCGCGATCAGCGCCCACGGCGCGGTACCGGCCATCCAGCTCGCGCACGCCGGGCGCAAGGCCTCGACGGACAAGCCCTGGCTGGGCGGACAGTACGTCCCCGAGTCCGAGGGCGGCTGGCCGACGGTGGGTCCCGGCACTGAGGCCTTCCCCGGCTACCCCGCGCCGGTCGAGCTGACCGCCGACGGGATCCGGCAGCTGGTCCGAGACTTCGCGGCTTCGGCCGAGCGGGCGCTGGCCGCCGGGTTCCAGGTGGCCGAGGTGCACGGCGCGCACGGTTACCTGCTGCACTCCTTCCTGTCGCCCGCCACCAACCACCGCACCGACGAGTACGGCGGCAGCCCCGAGAACCGGATGCGCTTCGCGCTGGAGGTCGTCGAGGCCGTGCGCGAGGTGTGGCCCGAGCACCTGCCCGTGTTCTTCCGCACCTCGGCCACCGACTGGCTGACGGAGAACGAGGCCGACGAGCGCGAGGGCTGGACCGGCGAGGACACCGTCCTGCTCGCCAAGGAGCTCCAGGCCCGGGGCGTGGACCTCCTCGACGTGTCCACCGGAGGCCTGGTCGCCGACGCCCTCATCCCCGTGGGCCCGAACTACCAGGTGCCCTTCGCCGAGCGGGTCCGCGGTGCCACCGGCCTGCCCACCGGCGCGGTCGGAGCGATCACCGAACCCGCCCAGGCCGAGGAGATCGTCGCCTCGGGCCGCGCCGACGCGGTGTTCCTGGGACGGCAGCTGCTGCGCGAGCCCTACTGGGCCCACCGCGCCGCGGAGGAGCTGGGCGCCGACTCGCACTGGCCCGAGCAGTACGGCTACGCGGTCGGCCGCCCGCGCGTCGCCAGCGGGGCCTGAACCGGGCGGGTCCGGGCCGCGCGGCCCGGACCACACGGCTCCGGGTCCGCCGCACAGGAGGAACCCGTCGGAAGCGCCGAAGGCCCCGCGCGGGCTCCGGCGTGACCGGTGCCGGGAGCGGACTTCCCCTGCGCTCCCGCCCACGAACGCGTCAGCCGTAACCGCTCCGGGCGTCCCGGGACCCCCGGGACGCCCGGAGCGCCGTCCCGGCCCGACCGCCATCAGGACGGCCGTACTCAGGCCGACGCCGGAAGGAGGGCGGCCACGTCCTCGGAGCTGACCTGCTCGTAGCCCAGGGCCACGTACAGCTCCTCCAGGGACGGGTACCCCGAACGGCGCGCCACCCCGGTCATCGCCCCCGACGACTCGGCCTCGATGAGCCGGTCCGCCCCCACCAGGGCGATCATCCGCTCCCGGCCGGTGTGCTCCGCCTGCTCGTGGGCGCGCGTGCGGTGCCAGGCGGCGATCGCGACCCGCGCCCTGCCGGTCCTGACCGAGTCCAGCCACCCGCGGTCGGGGGCGGGCACGGACTTGGTGATGATGTGCACCGTCTCCCCTTCGCGGACCCGGGTCGCGGGGCTGACCAGGCGGCCGTCGATGGCCGCCGCCGAGTAGCGGTCGCCGGTGTCGGCGCCGAGCGCGTAGGCCACGTCGACCGGTGTGGCGCCCTCGGGGAGGGTGAGGACCTGGCCCTGCCCGGTGAGCACGGTGATGCTGTCGGCGAGGTCGGTGCGCACGCCCTCCAGGAGTTCCTCGGCCGAGGCCTGCTCCTGCCACCCGAGCAGCCGGGTCAGCCACTCCGGGTCGGTGGTGCGCTCGGTGGTCAGGCGGCCGTCCCTGCCGGTGGCCTGGCGGATGTCGGCGATGATGCCGTACTCGGAGACCTGCTGGGCGTGGGAGTCGCAGATGATGATCTGCACGCGGCGGCCGGACTCGGTGAGGACGGTGGTGTGCAGCGCCCGGTACAGGTTGTACCGGGGGGTGGCGATGAAGTCGCGGAACTTGGCCGGGTAGGGCTTCCACCTGCCGTGGACCGCCCCCAGGGCCAGGTAGGCGTTGCGCTCGTCGCCCTTGACGACGACCACGTACCGGACGGTGTCCAGCGGGTCGGGGTCGCCGGTCAGGCCGGTTCCGGAGGTGAACACCGAGTACGGGTGGCGGGAGCGCACCTCCACCCGCGCCTTGACGCGGAAGGAGGCCAGGCCGTCGCGCAGGGAGACGCGCAGCGCGTCGATCTCGTGGGCGCAGCCCTCGCGGACCCGGGCCACCCGCGTGCTGACCCGTTCGAAGTCCTCACCCTCCAGGTACTCGAAGCACAGGTCCTCCAGGTCGCGCTTGAGCCGGTACACCCCCAGCCGCTCCGCGAGGGGGATGAGGAGCTCCCGGGTGCCCTGGGCGATCTTGACGCGCTTGTGCGGGGGCTGGAACTGGAGGGTGCGCAGGTTGTGGAGCCGGTCGGCGAGCTTGATCAGCAGCACGCGCAGGTCGTCGCGGGCGGCCACCACCATCTTGCGGAAGGTCTCCCCCGCCGCCGCGCTGCCGTACATGGACCGGTCCACCTTGGTGACGCCGTCCACCATGACCCCGACCTCGGTGCCGAACTCCGCCGCGAGGTGGGCCAGGCTGAACGGGGTGTCCTCCACCGTGTCGTGCAGGAGGGCGGCGACCAGCGTCGCGGTGTCCAGGCCCATCTCGGCGAGGATGGTGGCCACGGCGACCGGGTGGATGATGAACGGCTCGCCGCTCTTGCGCTTCTGCTCCTTGTGCAGGTGCTCGGCCACGGCGTAGGCCCGGCTCAGCAGCGCCACGTCGGCCCTGGGGTACCAGCGCTGGTGTTCCCTGACCAGGGCCCGGACCCGGTCGGCGGGGGTGGAGGTGGCCTTGGCCGCGTTGAGCCCCTGCCACCACTGGGTGGACGCCGTCACATCGGGTGCGCCCATCGCGACCCCCTGTCCGCACACTGATCCGAGTCCGAACAGTGTAGTGACCGGCGGCCGCCGTGGGACCGGGAATCCGGAGTCCGCGCTCCCAGACGCCGCACGCACCACCGGCCGCGGGCCCGTGACCGGGCCCGGCCTCAAAGGTCCCCGGCAGGCAGGAGCCGCACCAGGCTGACCTGAGTCCCCTCGTCGGTCCGGGCGTGGGCGGCGCTCACTCTCCACCGACCGGCGGGCAGCGGGACAGGAGCACGCTCGGGCGACCCTTCTCCGGGGTGGACGGTGTCTGGAGAGGACCCCGGAGTGACGGAGTCCATGAGGACGACGGGGCCGTCCGTCACCCAGACACCGCACTCCTCCCATTCCACGGCGGAATCGGCCAGGACCGCCTCGGCCGCGGCTCTCAGGTCGGCCTCGGAGTCGGCGGCGATCCAGCGCAGGAAAGCACGGTGCTCAGGCAGGTAACAGCCGGGGTCGGGGCCGTCCCCCAGGACCAGTGCCCGCCCGTCGCCGTCTCCCACGGCGATCACCCCGGCCAGGCCGTCCACGGTGCAGGCCCGGTCGTAGTCGTCAGGGGTGTCCGTCTCCCCCCAGATCATCCCCGTCTCGGTACAGCCCTCCCACGCGGGCAGCAGGGAGACGGGGATGGCGAGCAGCGGGCCGCCCATGGACTCGATCCACGTAAGGGAGCTACGGGGCTCGTTGGCTCCGATCCGAGAACTCATGGCACCGAGTGTGTCCCCGGCCAGCGACAGTCCAGCCACGGTCGTCGGTGCCCCTGCCGTGTCCGCGTGGCCGCCGCGGCTACTCGCCGGTGAAGGAGGGCCTGACCCGGGCCAGGGAGGCGCTGACCCCGGCCTCGTGGTCCTTGGTGCCGAGCTGCTTGTTCTGCTCGACGATCTCCCGGTCCAGGGCGGCGGGCAGCGCGGCGAGCAGGTCGGCGCGGAGCGTGGCCTTCATCGAGCGCACGGTCAGCGGGGCGGAGGCGGCGATACGGTGGGCGTGGTCCACGGCCGCCGACCGCAGGGCGGCCTCGTCCACCAGCAGGTCGGCCAGGCCGATGGCGTGGGCCTCGGTGCCGGTGACCCGGCGGGCGGTGTAGAACATGTCGGCGGCCTTCTGGCGGCCGACGATCGCGGGCAGGGACACGCTCAGCCCGAAGCCCTGGTGCAGGCCCAGGAGACCGAAGTTGGCGTGGAAGCGGGTGGAGGGCGCGGCCACCCGGAAGTCCGCCGCGCAGGCCAGGCCCAGGCCGCCGCCCACCGCCGCGCCCTGGACGGCGGCGACCACGGGCACCGGCAGGGCGAACAGGCGCAGCGCCTCACCGTAGATGGCGCTGAGGGTCCGGACCGGGGTGTCACCGACCCCGCCCGCCGCGAAGTCCACCCCGGCGCAGAAGTTCTTGCCCTCCGAGCACACCACGAGGGCGCGGCGGTCCCCGGTGGCGACCAGTTCCTCGGCGGTGTCCGCCAGCTCCTTGAGGAGGGCGTGGTCGAAGTGGTTGTTGGGCGGTCGGTGGATCTCCAGGACGGCGACATGGCCGTCGAGGCGGACGGACAGTTCCTCGCTCATCGGACGCCTTCCCGTGCGTTCGGTGTGACCGGCCACGATGTTACCGCCGAGTAGGACAACCGCGGGCGACCGCCCCCTCCCGAACGCGCGTGCGACGCGAAACGGACGAACCGGGCACTGGGATTCACCCGCACCACGCGCGCGGCGTGCGGCCGAAGCCGACGGCCGACTCCCCTCCCCCGGTTGCGCCAAAGGCGCCCACACGCGCCCGCCGGTCCAGCACACTGGCCTTGCCGGTCGCCCAGCAGCGGCGATCGCGCTTCGAAGACGCGAAGACACGAAGGGTTCTGCCATGGCCAGCATTCCGGGCGACCTGCTCTACACCACGACCCACGAATGGGTCCGCCGGGAGCCCGGCGGCACGGTCTCCGTCGGACTGACCGACTTCGCCCAGCGGCAACTGGGCGACGTGGTCTTCCTGGAGCTGCCCGGAGCCGGGGACAGCTTCGACGCCGAGGAGGCGGTGGGCACGGTGGAGTCGGTCAAGGCCGTGTCGGAGTTCTACGCGCCGTTCGGATGCGAGGTGGTCGAGGTCAACACCGAACTCGCGGAGGAACCCGAGCAGGTCAACGACGACCCCTACGACTGCTGGCTCTACCGGGCCCGGCCCTCGGACCCGGGGGCGGTGGACGGGCTGCTCGACGCCGAGGCCTACGCGGAGCTGCTCCGGGAGGAGGCCGAGGAGTAGGGCTCGTCGGCGGGCCCGCATCCTCTCCTCCGCGGGCCCGTCGAAGGCCCCGCCGGTCGGCGGCCCGCCCCTGCCGGGGCCCGGCCGCGCGGTCGGCGGCCGGGCCCGCGGGACACGGACCGCAGGGGCCGGGCGCACCGCCTCCCGGTGCGCCCGGCCCCGGGTCAGACCAGCCCGCGGCGGACCAGCAGGGGCTCCATCCGGGGCTCACGGCCCAGGAAGTCGCGGACCGCCTCCATGGGGTCCACACCGCCGCCCACGGACAGCACCCTCTCCCGGAAGCGGTCCCCGCCCTCCCGGGTGAGGCCGCCGTTCTCGGTGAACCACTCCACGCTCTCGGCGTCCAGGACCTCGCTCCACACGTAGGAGTAGTAGCCCGCGCTGTAGCCGTTGGCGAACACGTGCATGAAGTACGCCGACCGGTAGCGCGGACGGACCAGGGGGTGCAGGGCCCCCGCCGCCTCCAGGGCGCGCGCCTCGAAGGAGGCCGGGTCCTCCACGGCCTCGCCCGGGGCCAGGCGGTGCCACGACCAGTCCAGGAGCGCCGCGGCCAGGTACTCGAAGGTCGCGAAGCCCTGGTTGAACTGGCGGGCGGCCGTCAGGCGCTCCACGAGTTCGGCGGGCACCGGCTCACCGGTCTCGTGGTGGCGGGCGTAGTGGGACAGGACCTCCGGCCAGGTCGCCCACATCTCGTTCACCTGGGAGGGGAACTCCACGAAGTCGCGCGGCACGCTCGTGCCCTGCACGCGCGGGAACCGCACGGCCGACAGCAGCCCGTGCAGGGCGTGGCCGAACTCGTGGAAGGCCGTCTCGACCTCGTCGAAGGTGAGCAGGGTGGGGCCCGAGGCAGGCTTGGTGATGTTGAGGTTGTTCACCACCACCGGCCGCTCGTCCAGCAGGAAGGACTGGTCGACCAGGTTGTGCATCCACGCGCCGCCGCGCTTGGTCGGTCTGGCGTAGGGGTCCAGCAGGAACAGCCCCAGGGGCGAGCCGTCCCGGTCGAACACCTCCCACACCCGCACGTCCTCGTGGTAGCCGCGCAGGTCGGGCCGCTCGGCGAAGGTGATCCCGTACAGCAGCGTCGCGGCGTGGAAGACGCCGTCCCGGACCACCCTGCCGAGTTCGAAGTAGGGGCGCAGGACGCTGTCGTCGAAGTCGTAGCGCTCCCTGCGCACCTGCTCGGCGTAGAAGGGCCAGTCCCAGGGCTCGATGTCGTGCCCGGCGTGCTCGGCCAGGGCCCGGGCCTCCTTCTCGACGTTGCGCCGGGCGGGTCCGACGAGCTGGCCGAGCCGCTCCTCGACCGCGTCGACGGTCTTGGCGGTCTGGTCCGCGACCGTGTAGGCCGCGTGGTCGGGGTAGCCGAGCAGCGCGGCCCGCTCGGCGCGCAGGACGGCCATGCGCGCGGCGATGTCGAGGTTCTCGGGGGCGCGCTCGGCGCTCAGGGTGTAGAGCCGCTCACGGGTGGCGCGGTTGGTGAGCTGGGCCAGCGCGGGCTGCACGGTGGTGTTGAGCAGGGGCAGGACGTACTCCCCGTCCCGCTCGATCGCGCTGATGTGCGCCTCGTCCAGGCCGTCGAGGTCGGAGACGTCGCCGGTGACGAGGGAGGCCTCGCGGGTGGCCCGGACCACGTTGCGGGAGAACTCGGTGCTCAGTCCGGCGAGTTCGGTGTTGAGCTCGCGCAGCCGGGCCTGCTGGTCGTCGTCCAGGTCGGCGCCCGCCTTGACGAAGTCGAGGCGGTACCGCTCCAGCAGCCAGGCCTCCTGCGGGTCGGAGGCGGTGACCTGCCGCACGCGCTCCCACAGGTCCCGGTTCAGCGAGATGGCGTCCCGGTGCTGTGCGGCCCTCGGGGCGATCTCCCGCTCGATCTCCTCGATGCCGTCGGTGGCGTCGGAACCGGCCAGGGTGTGCAGGACGGTCTCCACCCTGGCCAGGAGCGCGCCGGAGCGCTCCAGTGCCGCGATGGTGTTGTCGAAGGTCGGGGGCCGCGGGTCGCGGACGATCGCGTCCACCTCGGCGAGGTGCTCGGCCACGCCCTTGTCGAACGCGGGCAGGAAGTGCTCCTCGCGGATGGCCGCGAAGTCGGGGAGCCGGTAGGGAAGCTCGCTCGGGGACAGGAACGGGTTGTCGGTCAAGGATCGTGCTCCTCGTTCGTCGTTACCGGCCCCGCTCCCCCGCGGTGGTGCGCGGCGGAGCTGTGGAACACGCGCCGGACTCCGCGGCGTCAGGGTTCTCGGCCGGGCGGGCTCCGGTGCTCGGGGCGCTCGTGCTGTTCTACCTTGCTCCCCGCCCCGTGTCACCCGCACGCCCGGGAGCGTCGCCGGTCGCGGTCGGCCGTCCCCGACCGACTGCGGAACCTCCTGGCAGCCTGCCTGGCCAAGAAGCCGGGCGACCGGCCCGGGGTGGACGAGGCCCTGGCGGCGTGCGCGGTCGGGGAGTGGGCAGGCGAGTGGTGGCTGCCGCCGTCTGCGCCGTCGGCGCCCTGGCCGTGAGCGCCCTCGGCGGGGCCCTCGCACCGCTCTCCATGATGCCCGCCTGGGCGCAGGCCGCAGCCCCGTTCTCCCCCGGCTACTGGGCGATGGCCCTGTTCGGGGCCGCCGTCGCCGGGGACACCGCGGGCGCGGTCCGCGCCGCCCTGGTCCTGACCGCGGTCGGGGCGGTGGCGGGCGCCCTGGCCTGCGTCCGTGTCGGCCGCGGCCTCGGGGACCTGCGGGGGTAGTGGCGCGGGGGCGGAGAGCCGAACCGGGTGCGGGGCGGGGCGGGGAACCACGCCGTGGGCGGTCGGCCCCGGCTCACGTTCCCTCGGTCGCCGCCTGTTCCGGGCGACGGCGCGGCGGACGCAGTCCCGCAGCAGGGCCCGCCGCCGGTCGTGCACGTCCGGGGGCTCCGTCGCGGTGGCGGCGTAGACGTTGCTCACCGGCGACCAGGCCATCGACATGGCGATGACCACGGCCATCACGTCGAGGGGGTCGCCCCGCCTGACCCGCCCGGCGGCCTGGGCCTCGGCGATGGCGCGGAGCTTGTGGTCGTCGTGGCGCTCGTGCTCCGCGACGAGGTGTCCTTCCGGACACCGCTCCAGACGGGCCCAGGCGGCGAGGCGGATGAGGTCGGGGCGGGCGAGGTACTCGTCGTAGAGGCGCACGGCCCAGTCGGCCAGGTCGTCGGCGTCGATGGGGGCGACGTTGGTGACGCGCTCCAGCGAGGCGAGGAAGACCGCGTCGAAGAGCCGTTCCTCGTTGCCGAAGGGGCGGGACGGGGCGCCGACATGTTCGTGGCCGTCAGGAGCCGGGCGTCTCGGAGCGGTGGGAGTGCCCGTACTGGCGCCCCAGCCCGAAGTAGTGGCGGAAGTTGTAGATCATCGGGTTCCAGCGCGCGGGATCGACGTGGTCGGTGCCGGGCACCACCAGGCGCTCGTCCGCGTGCACCCGCAGCACCTCGGCCTGGACCACGGTGAAGTCGCCCGAGGCGTCGGCGTCCACGCGCACCGCCCGGGCCTCCAGCTGCAAAGGGCACTCGGCCACGCGGGGCGGCGCGACCCGCTGCGACTCCTGCGGGGTCAGGCCCGCGGCGGCGAACTTGTCTGCCTCGAAGCGGCAGCCCGGCGGCTTGCCCGGGGGCACGGGCGAGCGCCCGGTGAGCGGGGCCAGCCGCTCGACGCTGGCCCAGTTCTCGGCGGCGGGGAAGCTGGCCACGAGTTCGGGGCGCGCCGCCAGGTTGCGCGCGGTCTGCCCGGTGGCCCCCAGACCCAGCACCAGCAGGTACCCCAGGGCCCAGGCCGAGGAGATCGGGGCGAGGTTGGGGGTGCCGTCCTCGTTGACGGTGGAGAGCAGCACCACGGGGGTGCCGAAGTAGAGGATGCGCGGTCGGATGGTGCGGTGGGAGAGGGGCGCGGCGGCGTGCCCCGGGGCCGTTCGCTGGTCGGTGGTCATGACCGGGACTCTAGGAGGCCGACACTTCGGCGGCGGTCGAACTGTTCCCGGCCCTCACACCATCGGACCGGCACCCGCGGACCGGTGTCCGGGGCGGGGCTCGCCCCGGCCCGGACACCGCTGCGGTCAGGCCTTGACGCGGTGGGTGTCGACCGTCCACGCGCGCGCCTGGTCGCTCAGGGTCACCCCCAGGCCGGGCCGGTCGGAGAGGTGCATGCGCCCGCCCGAGATCTCCAGGTGCTCGTTGAAGAGGGGGTCGAGCCACTCGAAGTGCTCCACCCACGGCTCGTGCCGGTAGGCGGCGGCCAGGTGGATGTGGACCTCCATCGCGAAGTGCGGGGCCAGCTGGAGGTGGCGCCGGTCGGCCATCGCCATGACCTGGAGGAACTGCGTGATGCCGCCGATCCGGGGCGCGTCGGGCTGGATGATGTCCGCGCCCCCGTGGCGGATCAGCTCGGCGTGCTCGGCGACGCTGGTGAGCATCTCCCCGGTGGCGATGGAGGTGTCGAAGGTCGCGGCCAGGCGCCCGTGGCCCTCGAAGTCGTAGGCGTCCAGCGGCTCCTCGATCCAGACCAGCCCGAACTCCTCGAAGGCCCGGCACATGCGCTGGGCGTCGGCCCGCGACCACTGCTGGTTGGCGTCCACCATCAGCGGCACGCCGTCGCCCAGGTGTTCGCGCACCGCCGCGACCCGGGCCAGGTCCGTGGCGCTGTCGGGGTGGCCGACCTTGAGCTTGATACCGCCGATGCCGTCGGCCACCGCCGCGGCCGACCTCTCCATGACCTCCTCGACGGGGGCGTGGAGGAAGCCGCCCGAGGTGTTGTAGCAGCGCACCGAGTCGCGGTAGCTGCCGAGGAGCTTGGCCAGCGGCAGGCCCGCCCGCTTGGCCTTGAGGTCCCACAGGGCGATGTCGAAGGGCGCGATCGCCTGGGTGGCCAGCCCGCTGCGGCCCACCGAGGCGCCCGCCCAGACGAGCTTGTCCCAGATCTTGCCCGTGTCGCTGGGGTCCTCCCCCAGCAGGACGGAGGCCACCTCCCGGGCGTGGGCGAACTGCCCCGGGCCGCCCGCACGCTTGGAGTAGCCGAACCCGACGCCCTCGTGACCGGCCTCGGTGGTGATCTCGGCGAAGAGCATCGCGACCTCGGTCATCGGCCGCTGGCGCCCGGTGAGGACCTTGGCGTCGCTGATGGGCGTGTTCAGGGGAAGGGTGACCGAGGAGATCGTGACGCTGGTGATGCGGTCCTGCGTGGCCGCTCCGGCGTGCGGGGTCATGGACGTCCTTTTCTCGTGCTCGTGTGCGCGTGTGCGGGCGTGTGCATGTGAGTGTGCGGGCGTGCACGTGTAGGCGTGCACGTGCGGCCGTGTACGGACGCGGGTGCGGGAGCGGTGAACGTCCGCCGGGGCGGTGCCGTGTGCTCGTGCGCGGATACGCACGTGGACGGGCGCGGCCGGCGGCCTGTCGCCCCCGGGCGGCGTCCGGCGCGGCGCCCGCTCGCACCGGAGGCCGCGCCGGGCGGTTCAGGAGGTCTCGATGGCCGCCTCGACCTCGGTCATGAACTGTTCGGCGGCCTCGGCCGGGGTGAGGTCGCCGAAGGCGAGCCCGTCGCTGACGCGGCTGCTGATGTCCACGACCTGACCGGCGCCGATCGGCGCGGGCGGGTTGCCGTCCACGATCGTTCCCTCGATCTCGCCCATGAACTCGGCCATCCGGGCGTCGGACTCGGGCAGGTCGTCGAGGATGGCCTCGCGGACCTCGGTGTTGGCGGGCAGGCCCAGGTCGGCCAGGAGCAGCTCGGACGCCGCCGGGTCGTTGAGCATGTAGTCGACGAAGCGGGCCGCCTCCGCGGGGTGCTCGGAGCCCGCGGAGATCGAGTAGAACATGGCCGGTTTGAAGAACAGGCCGGTCCGGTCGAACTCGGTCTCCCCGGGGTAGCGCAGGAGCTGGATCTCGCGCCCGGAGGCCTCGACCACGTTGCCGAGCTGGTTGCTCCAGAAGTGCGCCATGGCGCCCTCGCCGGTGGCCACGACCGACTGGTCGATGCCGCCCGCCTGGATCTCCACGCTCCGGGCCGCGCTGGGCTGGCCGCCGTTCTCCAGCAGGTCCTGGGTGATCTCGTACCAGGCCTCCAGGGTCTCCTGGGAGAAGCCGAGGCTGCCGTCCTCGTTGTAGAGCGCCTCCCCGTGCTGGCGGGCGAAGACCTGGAAACCGGCCTCGTTGTAGCTCATGCTCTGGGCGCCGGCGATCTCGCCGCCGGTGCCCTCGCTGATCTGCCCGGCGATCTCGACGTAGTCCGCCCAGGTCCAGGTGTCGTCGTCGGGCATCTCCACCCCCGCGGCGGCGAAGGCCTCGGGGTCGGCGTGGATGGAGTAGGCGTTGACGCCGCTGGCCGCGCCGAAGGTCTGCCCGTCCAGCTGGCCGCTCTCGGCGACCAGCGGGTCGATCAGCGACAGGTCCAGGCCCTCGGCCTCGCCCAGGTCGAGCAGGGCGCCGCGGTCGGCGTACTCGCGCAGGTAGCGCTCCTCCTGCATGAGGACGTCCGGGGAGTCGTTGGCCGCGGTGGTGGTGGCCAGGCGGTCCCAGTAGGCGGACCAGTCGGTGGTCTCCGCCGTGATCCGGATGTCGGGGTTGTCCGCCTCGAAGTTCTCGATGACCTGGAGCATGGTGGCCTGGCGCTCGTTGGAGCCCCACCAGGAGAAGCGCAGCTCGACGGTGCCGTCGTCGGAGCCCGAGCAGGCGGAGGCGAGCAGGACCGTCGCCGCGGCCGCGGCGGTCGCGGACAGGGCGGTGCCGCGGCGGCCGTGTCGGCGCACTCGGCCCGGGGGTACGCGCATGGTGGTGTTTCCCTTCGGCTTCCGGCTCGCGCCGGTGACGGCTGTGGCTTCGGTGGGGGCGTCCGCGCCCGGCCGTCCGGGGGGAGGCGGACACGGACGTGTGCGTGGGAACACAGGGGAGAAACGGTTCGAAGTGGTCTGGTAAGCGCTATCCAAGGACTATGATGGTCAGTTTCTAGCACCGCGTTCACATGGGTGTCAATGGTTCACATCCATGAACCGCCTGGTGGACCACCCCGCCGCATCGGCACCCCCTCCGGCCGCGCCCGGCACCGCACAGGTCCGCCGCCGCATGCCCGCCGCGTCCCTCCACGGGCCCGCCGCGCGCCCCCGGTTCCGCGCCACGCGCCCGCCACCACGCGTGTTCTCGCCGCCAGCAGCGCTTTCGGCACCCACGGCGGCGTTGGCGGCACGGTCGCCGGAAGGGGGCGACGCGCACTGCCGAGTCCGCATGCCGCCGAACACCGTGCACCGCCGACTCCGCATGCCACTGGGCGCAGGACTCGGCCGGACACCATGCACCGCCGAGCGCCGCACACCATGCGCACCATGCGCACCAGGACGGCCTCTCACCCCTCCGCCCTTGCCTCCAGCTTGGAAAGCGCTTACCCTCCCCTGGTGCGGAGCGTAAGTCCATGGGCGAAAGCCCTCACCCGCGTCGGTGGGCACGCCCGCTCACGGCGGGCCGCGCCGACGGGGTGGGGCGACCCGCCGTGGACCCGTGTGCGACACCGCGCCGTGGTGGGGGCGGTGCCGGCCGGCGCCCTGCTCCGGGGCGCCCGTCGGCACGGCGGACCGGGGGCCGTGCCCTGTTCAGGGGCGGCCCCGGCCGGGCGCCAGCACCGCTCCGGCGAGGGGCACCAGGGCGAGCAGGAGCCAGGGCAGCGGTCCGCCCAGGTCCAGCAGCGCCCCCGCGGGCACACTGCCCAGGAGCACCACCAGCCCCGACAACGAGGACAGCGCGCCCGTGAACAGGCCCAGGTGGCGGTCCTCTACCAGGTCGGGGATCCAGGCCCGCACCGTGGGCACGATGAGCACCTGGCCCAGGGTCAGCGCGGTGACGAACACCGCGGAGGGCACGAGCCCGCCCAGCGCGCCGACCGGCATCGACGCGGCGGCCCCGGCGAAGCCCAGGCAGATCAGCGCCAGCCCCCACACCAGCGTCGCGCGCCGCGTCAGACGGGCGGAGGCCCAGCGCAGCATCGGCACCTGCGTGGCGATGTAGAGCAGCGACGCCCACGCCAGCAGCCAGCCCAGCGCCGTCTGGGAGCCGGTCGCCCGCTCCACCTCCGCTGGCAGGGCCAGGTAGAGCTGGTTGTAGGCCAGCAGGTAGCCGCTGTAGGCCAGGCTCAGCGCCAGGAACCGGCGGTTGCCCAGCAGCAGCCGCAGCCCCTCCCGCAGGCGCGGCGTTCCCCGGTCGGCCGACGCGGGCGCGCCCGGCGCGGTGCGGGGCATCAGCCGCAGGTGCCCGGCCAGCACGGCGGCGAAGACCGCGGCCCCGGCCAGACAGGCGGCGCGGAAGCCGCCGAGCAGCAGCAGGGCGCCCAGCGGCGGTCCGACGAGGGTTCCCGCCTGTCCCGCGACGGAGAACAGGGCGAGCATCCGGGTGCGGGGTTCACCGGTCCTCCGCTCGTGCCGCACGGCCTGGCGCACGATCTCGGTCTCCACGGCCGGGGAGAACAGCGCGGCGGCGAAACCGATGAGCAGTACCGAGGCGATGACCGACGCGGTGCCCTGGGCGAAGCCGAGCCAGCAGAACCCGGCCACGCGCAGCGCGCAGCCCGCCAGCACCACCGGGCGCGCGCCGAACCGGTCGGTGAGCGTGCCGCCCACCACGAACAGACCCTGCTGGCTGAAGGTGCGCAGGCCCAGCACGAGGCCGACCAGCCACCCGGCCAGGCCCAGAGCGCCGCCGAGGTGGTCGGCGAGGTAGGGCAGGACCGCGAAGAAGCCGACGTTGAACGCGAACTGCGAGCCGATCAGCAGCAGGGGCAGCGCGGGCAGGCCGCACACGTCGCGCAGCGCCGCGGCCCCGCGGGCGGTGGTCCGGGACAGGACGTTCCCGCTCCCGGCTACGGCCCTGTTCCCGTTCCCGCTCTCATTCCCAGCCCTGTTCCCGGCCCCGTTCCCGGGCTCGCTCTCGCTCCCGGCCCCGCTCCCGTTCCCGATCCCGGCCCTGTCCCCGCTCTTCCCGTGCCCGCTTCCGCTCCCGTGTCCGTTCCTGCGGGGCTGCCGTGCCGGGCTCACGGGGCGCTCGGCAGCGGCCGGTCCCCGGAGGCGCCGGGGAGGGCCGGTACGGCCTCCACCAGTTCGCGGGTGTAGGGGTCGGCGGGGTCGGAGCACACCCGATGGGCGGGGCCGGTCTCCACCAGCCGTCCCGCGCGCATGACCGCCGCGCGGTGCGCGACGTGCCCGACGAGCGCCAGGTCGTGGCAGATGAACAGGTAGCCCAGCCCCAGTTCGTCCTGGAGGCCGGTGAGCAGGTTGAGCACCCCGGCGCGCACGGAGGAGTCCAGGGCCGACACCGGTTCGTCCAGGACCAGCAGGCGCGGCTCGCAGGCCAGCGCGCGGGCGATCCCCACCCGCTGGCACTGCCCGCCGGAGAGCTCGTGGGGCAGCCGGTCGCCGTGCGCGGGGTCCAGTCCGACCTTCTCCAGGAGTTCGGCCACCCGGGCGGGACCGGTCGCGCGGTCCCAGCGGCCGTGGATGCGCAGGGGTTCGGCGACGGCGTCGCGCACGCGCAGGCGCGGGCTGAGCGAGCCGTAGGGGTCCTGGAACACCGGCTGGATCGCGGGGCGCAGGGCGCGCAGCTCCCTCTCGCCCATGGCGGTCAGCTCCCGGCCCCCGAAGAGCACCGTCCCGCCCTGGGGCCGGCGCAGTCCGATCACGGCCGCGGCGGTGCTGGACTTGCCGCACCCCGACTCCCCGACCAGGGCGAGCGTCTCCCCCGCGCCGATGTCGAAGGAGATCCCGTCGACGGCCGTGACCGGGGCGGCCCGCCGGGTGCGGCCCGGGTAGCGCACCACCAGGTCGCGCACGCTCAGCAGCGGTGGGGTGGTCATGTCGTCCTTTCCCGTGGTGTGTGCGCGGTGTCCGTGAACAGGGAGGAAGCCGGGTCGGGCAGGTCCTGCCAGCGGTGGCACGAGACCAGCCTGCCCGACTCCCCGGCTACCGCGGGTGAGGGCTCCTCGGCGTGGCACCGATCCTCCGTCAGCGGACAGCGGGGCGCGAAGGCGCAGCCGCCGGGCAGCGCCTCCGGTGAGGGGGGCGTTCCGGCGATGGCGGGCAGGCGGCGGTCCCCGGCCCCGGGCCGGGGCAGCGCGGCGACCAGGCCGGCGGTGTAGGGGGCGCGCGGCCGGGTCAGGACCGGCCCCACCGGGCCCGACTCGACGTGGCGTCCGGCGTAGACGACCACCACCCGGTCGGCGTAGCCGCCGACGACGCCCAGGTCGTGGGTGACCAGGACGACCGAGGTGCCGGTCCGCTCCCGCAGCCCGCACAGCAGTTCCAGCGTCCGGGCCTGCATCCTGGGGTCGAGGGCGGTCGTGGGCTCGTCGGCGAACACCAGGTCGGGTTCGTTGACCGTGGCCATCGCGATGACCGCCCGCTGGCGCATGCCGCCGGAGAACTCGTGCGGGTAGGCGTGCGCGCGTCGGGCGGCGTCGGGGATGCCGACCCGGTCCAGTGCGGCCACCGCCCGCTCCCACGCCGCGGCCCGGCTCATCCGACGCACGGAGCGCAGGGCGCGTACGAGCTGGGCGCCCACGGTGTGCACGGGGCTGAGCACGGCGAGCGCGTCCTGGGGCACCAGGGACATCCGCCGCCCGCGCAGGGTCCGCAGGACGGCGGGCGGTGCGCCGACCAGCTCCTGTCCGTCCAGGCGGACGCTTCCGGTGACGGAGGCGCCGTAGGGCGCCATGCCCAGGACGGCGCGGGCGGTGACCGACTTCCCGGCCCCGGACTCCCCCACGAGCGCGAGCACCTCGCCGGGGCGCACGTCGAAGGAGAGCCCGCGCACGGCGCGGACCCCGCCCCCTCGCCGTCCGGGCAGGGTGACCCGCAGGTCGCGGACCGACAGCAGGGCCTCGTCGCTCATCTGCGTCCTTCCGGGGAGAGTTCGGCCTTCGGGCCGGAGAGGAGAGGGACCGGGCCCCGCGCGGCGGGGCGGCGGACGCGGCCGCGCGTCCGGGACGGGCCGCCGACCGCCGCGCCCGCGCGGAGGAGCCCGCCTTCTTCACAGGTCACGTCAGGGCTCCTGGGGACGGCGCGGTCGCGGCCGGGCGGGAACCCCGGCGCCACGGGGGTGTCCACGAGCCCTGGGGAAGCGTGGACGAGGAGACCGCGAACGCGGCCAGCAGCAGGAGCATGGCGGCCGGGGCCAGCGCCGCCAGGGGCGCGCGCTCCACGTAGGCCAGGGACTCCGACAGGCTCAGGCCCCACTCCGCCGAGGGCGGCTGCGAGCCCAGGCCGAGGAAGCCGAGCGAGGCGATGGCCAGCGCGATGCCCGGCAGGCGCAGCACGGCGTGG
This sequence comes from Nocardiopsis dassonvillei subsp. dassonvillei DSM 43111, assembly GCF_000092985.1. Taxonomy (GTDB): domain Bacteria; phylum Actinomycetota; class Actinomycetes; order Streptosporangiales; family Streptosporangiaceae; genus Nocardiopsis; species Nocardiopsis dassonvillei. The sequence continues at coordinate 1,289,959 of NC_014210.1, read as the reverse complement.
CGGGCCACCGGCCCCAGGACCGCGGGCAGCACGTGCCGGACCAGGATCCAGCGGGGGTCGGCGCCCAGGGCCCGCTGCGCGGTCAGGTAGGCGGCCGCGCGCGTCTCCTGGACCAGCGCGGAGGTGTGCGCGGCCAGCGGGGGCCAGGAGACCAGGGCCACGGCCACGGCGGCGCCGAGGGGGCCGGGCCCGGCGATGGCGGCCACCAGGATTCCGGCGATCACCGGGGGCAGGGCGTTGGCCATCTCCGAGGCGCCCGCCGACAGCGCGGGAACGAACCCGATCAGCAGGGCCGCGGCCAGGCTGGCCAGGCACACCAGCGCCGCGGTGCCCACGGTGGCCAGGGCGCCGTGCCCGAGCCGGGCCAGGACGTCGCGGCCGACCGCGTCGGTGCCCAGGGGGTGGTCCCAGGAGGGGGCGGCGAGGCGCTGGGCCACCTCGACGGTCATGGCGTCGCGGGTCAGGCCCCACAGGCACACCGTCAGGATCAGCGCCGCGCACACCGCGGGCACCGCGCGGCGCACGGCCCCCGCGGGGGCGGTGGGCGGCGGGGGCAGGGACAGGGCCGCGTCGTTCAGGCCGGGGCCCAGCAGGAGGCGACGGGCGGCCTGGGCGGCGATCCCGGCCGCGGTGCCGAGCAGCACGAGGCCGAGCACGGCGCCCTGGAGCAGCGGCAGGTCCTGGGACTGGGCGGCGCCCAGGGCGGTGCGGCCGATCCCGGGGACGGCGAAGACCGTCTCCACCGCGACGGCGCCGCCGGTCAGGCCGACGGCGACCATGGCGAACTGGGGGATGAGGGCGGGGGCGGCCCGGCGCAGTGCCGCGGCGGCGACGGCGGCCGGGGAGCAGCCCGAGGCCGTCCACAGCCCCACCCAGCGCTCAGTGAGGACGGCGGGCAGCGCGTCGTCGAGCAGCCGTCCCAGCAGTCCGCCCGCGGGCAGGCCCAGCGCCAGCGCCGGGAGCACGAGGTTCACCGGCTCCTGCCAGCCGTAGGGCGGCAGCCAGCCCAGCCACACCGAGAGGGCGACCATGAGCAGGACGGCGACGAGGAACTCGGGCAGGGCCGTGAGCACCGCGGCGGCGGCCCCGCTGCCCGACCCGCCCGGGCGCAGGGTGCCGCGCGCCCCGCGCACCAGCGTGGGGGCGCACAGCACGGCCGCGACGAGCAGGGCGACGGCGAGCGCGGCGCCCATGACCGTCAGGGACACGCCCATGGCCGAGACGACCGAGGGCAGCACGGGCGCGTCGGAGACCCAGGACCGGCCGAGGTCGCCCTGGAGGACACCGCCGAACCAGCGGGCGAGGGTCACCGCGGGACCGTCGGCCAGGCCGAGGTCCTCGCGGATGGCGTCGAGCACCTCGGGCGTGGGCGCCTGCTCGGCCGAGCGGGCGCGCAGCACCGACAGGGCGGGGTCGCGTCCGGACAGCCAGGGCAGGAGCCCGACGACGACCGTGACCAGGACCAGGGCGGCGACGCGCGAGACCAGGGGCAGGAGCCACCCGGACCCGCGGGCGCCGGTGCGGCCGGGGGGCGCGGTGTGACCGGGGGCGCCGGTGCGGTCGGGAGCGGCGGCGGCCATCAGTTCAGCCGGGTCCGCGGGGTGACGAGCAGGCGCTCGCGCGGGTCCTTGGCCGAGTCCACGACGTTGGCGGCGTCGCCCTGGATGACGCGTTCGTGCAGCATGGGGATGGCGGCGTCGGTGGCCAGGACGGCGGCCTCGGCCTCCAGGATCGCGGCGCGCCGCTCGTCGCCCGCGGGGGTGCGCTCGGCCTCCTCCAGGGCCGCGTCCACGTCCTCGTCGCACAGCTGGGCGATGTTGAAGGACCCGTCGCAGGAGAAGTCGCTCGTCATGTAGGCGACGGGGTCGCCGGAGTCCAGAACGGTGGCGCGGGAGAGGATGAACGCGTCGAACTCGCCGTTGAGGGCGTCCTCCTCGATGTTGGCGTACTCGCGCACGACCTGCTCGACCTCGAACCCGGCCTCCTCCAGCTGCTGCTCCAGGACGGTGGCCACCTCGGGCAGTTCGGGGCGGTCGGTGAAGGTGGCCAGGGTGATGGCGGCGCCGTCGGGGTCGGCGGCCTCGGCGGCCTCCGGGCGTTCGGGGCGGTCGGCGGCCCAGGGCAGCGCGGGGCCCAGCAGTCCCTCGGCCGCGTCCGCGCGCCCCTCGTAGACGCCGTCCACCAGCGTCGGGCGGTCGATGGCCTCGCGGGCGGCGGCGCGCAGGCCGGGGTCGGTGAAGGGCCCGTCCTGGGTGTTGAGGTAGAGGGTGTTGGTGCGCGGCATCGGGACCTCGGTGATGAGTTCCGGGTCCAGCAGGGCGGCCTGGGAGGTGGGCACGGCCTCGACGATGTCGGCCTCGCCGGTGCGCAGGGCGGCGGCGCGGGCGGTGCCGTCGGGCACGAAGCTGACGTCGATGCCCGGGGCCAGGGCGGCCTCACCCCAGTAGCCGTCGTAGCGGTCCAGGCTCGCGGAGGTGGTGCCGTTGACCTCGACCAGTTCGAAGGGGCCCGAGCCGGTGCCGGCCGGGCTGACCGTGTCGCCCTCGTAGGCGCTCTCGGCCAGGATCGACAGCTGCGGCGAGGACAGGCGCTGGGGGACGAGCGGGTCGGCCTCGGCGGTGGTGACGGTGACCGTGTCGCCCTCGGCCTCGACCCCGAGTTCGACGCCGTCGAGGATGCGCGGCTTGGGCGAGGCCTGCGCGGCGTACTCCAGGGAGTGGGCGGCCACGTCGGCGGTCAGCTCCGTGCCGTCGTGGAAGGTCACCCCGTCGCGGATGGTGAAGGTCCAGGTGGTGTCGTCCACCTGGGTCCAGTCGGTGGCCAGGCCGGGCTGGGGGTCGCCGACCTCGTCCAGGACGACGAGGGTCTCGGCGGTGCTCCAGCGCGAGAGCTTGAAGGCGTCGTCGGTGAGCGGCGAGAGGGCCGACCTCGGCGGCAGCAGCATCGCCACCGCGATGCGCCCGTCCTCCTCGGATGCGGCGGTGTCGCCGCCGGAGGGGAGGCAGGCGGTCAGCAGGAGGGCGGAGGCGGCTGCCAGGCAGGCGCCGGGAGGGATCTTGCGCAGGTGCACGGCGGTTCTTCCGGGTCGGGGGCGGGGAGGCCGCCGCGGCGCGCGGACGCCTCAGCGGACCAGAGCAGCATATGACAACCGTTTTCATTATTGATCCCCCGTGCCCCGCCCAACAGGGACGAAGCGGGACGCGGGGGCGCGCCGGGCCGCCGCACTGGGGGGCGCGGAAGTCCGGCGTGGAAGGGGATACCCGGTTTGTCCCAGGGGTCTCGGCCGCCGGGGTCATGTGCGGCCCGGGCCCGCACGAGAGGCCCACGCCACGCGGGCAAGTGAGGCCCGACACTCCCCGTGCGTCTCGCCGACCCCGCCCGGCGGTCGGCTGCCCGGGAGGCCGTCCTCCGCCGCCGACCGGATCGGACGCCCCGACGACCGCGGGGACCGCGCCCGTCCGCGCATTCGGGCAAGGGCGGAACCGCTCGATTTCCCCGCCACCGCGCACCCGCTCATGGAAATGGCCGGTACCGGCCATGACCCCGCGCCATTCAGTGAACCCGGAAAACCTCTGAACAGCACTTTCAATCCGATCCGGAAACCACTCCTGGGAACGGCCTTCCCTTGGCGCCACCCCGGAGTCCCCTGCTAATCTCACGGTGTTCTCCACAAGCCCCAGGCCCCGTCGAGCTGGAAACCCATGCCAGAAGAACCCGCCAGGAGAAAAGGCGGAGTCACACGGGACTTCCTGTCGCGTGGCACGAAGATGGCCCTGGCCATATTCCTCCCCGGAGCCAGGGTCCTGGTCTTCTTCTCCGCTCTGAGCGCGTACGGCCCCGAAGTCCCGGCGTCCTACGGGAGCACGCTCTCCCTTCTGCTGGTGGTCATGTCCCCGGGCACGGCCTACCAGATCCTCGTGGTCGCCCGCCTGCGCGGGGAAACGCTCCTGCGGGACACGGAGAAACCGGCCGCCCTCGCCGCCGTGGTGCTGGCCGGCTCCGTGTTCCTGTCCGCGGCCGCCCTGGTGGCGGGCGGCGGCGTCCTCTTCTTCCAGCACTCACCCGCCCTGTTCGCCGCCTACTACCTCGCCTGCCTTCCGTCCGTGTTCATCGCTCCCCTGATGTACGCCGCCGGGGGGATCCTGGTGGTCACCGGCCAGGAGGGCGTGCGCCTGCGCACGAGCGTGGAGAACTTCGCCGGTTACGCGGTACTCGCCGCCGCCGTGTTCCTGTGGCAGCCGCCGCCGGTGGTCGCGCTGGTGGTGATCGGTGCGGGCTGCTCCCTGATCGACCTCGCGACGCTCGTCCGCACCGTGCTGCGCACTGAGCCACGGGCGAGGACCGCCGCCGTCAGAGCGGTGCGCACCGGCGCCCGGAGGATGTTCTCGGCGCACGTGATGCGCTCCGTTCCGGGCTCCTTCTCGGGGTCGTTCGACGTCCTCGTGCTGGTGGTGACCTTCGCTCTGGTCGCGCAGATCGCCACCTCCCTGCCGGTGGCCCAGGCCGCCGCCACCGTCGCCTTCATCACGGTCGTCCGCACACTGGTGGTACCGCTCAAGCCCTACGGCATGGTGGCGGGCCGACTCCTGCGCGCTTCCGAAGGCGTTCCCGGGGACCCCACGCGCCGGCTGCGCCTGTTCACCGCGTCCATGGCTCTTGTGCTGTGGCCGGTCGCGCTGCCGTTCCTGGCCGCTCCCGGCCCGATCGCCGGACTGCTGGGCCTGGAACAGGAGCCCCTGGTGCTCTGGGGTGTGCGGCTGGTGGGCGTCCAACTGCTGCTGGAACCCTGGGCGGGTTTCCTGTCGTCGGTGCTCAAGGTCGTCATCGCGCCCCACGCCACCGTGCGCGGCCTCGTCGTCCTGCTGTGGTGCACCGCTCTGCCGGTGATCGCGCTGTTGGCCCTGGCCGGACTCTTGAACCTGCTGTCCCTGTGGCTGGTCCTGGTCACGGCCCGCGCCGGATTCGCCCTGTACACGGCGTACACGGCCAGGCGTTTCGTGTTACGGACGGAGGCAGCGCGTTGACGGGACCGGCCTGACCGTCCCCCCGCTTCTCGAACCCTCCGGTGCCCGGAGCGGGCCGGGCCTGGGCGCGCCGCACCCTGGCGGACCGGAGCGCGCGGGCGGTGGTGGGCCCGCCCGGGAACCCGGCCGCCCCCTCGGGACGGCCCCGGAACCGGACCTTCCGTCCGGCACCGGTGCGTGCCCGGTGGTTCTCGGCCTGACTACGCGCTTCCGGTCCGGCGGCTAGGGCACGGTGAGGCCCTCGGGGTCCAGCTTCCGGTGCTCGGGGTCCAGCGCCAGCATCCGGTCGGCGCGGGCGGCGACGTCGCGGTCGTGGGTGACCAGGAGCACGGCCAGCCCGTGTTCCTCGCGCAGGGAGTCCAGCAGCTCCAGGACCGTGCGGGCGCTGGCCGCGTCCAGGGCCGAGGTGACCTCGTCGGCCAGCAGGAGGCCGGGGCGCGCGGCCAGGGCGCGGGCGATGGCCACCCGCTGGCGCTGGCCGCCGGAGAGCCGCCCGGGGTGGGCCTCGGCGACGCTTCCCGGCAGGCCGACCCGCGCGAGGAGGTCGGGGACGCGGGCGCGGGCCTCCGCGCGCGAGAGCCCCAGGAGCACGCGGGCGGGGCGGGCCAGCGCCGTGCCCACGCGGTGGGCGGGGTTGAGCGCCCCCACGGGGTCCTGTCCGACGAACTGGACCGCTCGCAGGAGGGGTCGGTCCCGGTCGCGCAGGCGCGGCGGCAGCGGAGCGCCGTTCAGGGCCATGCTCCCCGAGGCGGGCGGATGCAGTCCGGCGACGGCGCGCAGCAGCGTGGACTTGCCGCTTCCGGAGGGGCCCAGGACCGCGACGCACTCGCCGCGTCGCACCGACAGGTCCGCCGCGGCGATCAGCTCCCGTCCGCCGGGAGCGGTCACGCGCACGCCCCGGAGCCCGAGCACCTCGGCGCCGCCGGAGGGGATGGCGCGCTCCGCGTCCGCTCCCCGCGCGTCGGAGAAGCTCCCCAGCACGAGGCGGTCGTCGGCCACGCGGTCCGCGAAGGCGCGGTCGTGCGTGACGACGACCGTGACCCGGCCGGGCCTCCCTCGCCGCCGCTCCAGTACCCGCACCACCAGTTCCACCGTGGCGGGGTCGAGGCCGCTGGTGGGTTCGTCCAGCACCAGCACGCGGGGGTCGCCCACGAGCGCCCTGGCCAGCGCCACGCGCTGGGCCTGCCCGCCGGAGAGCTCGTGCGGGCGGCGGCGTCCCACGGCGTCGGGGTCCAGGCCCAGATCCGCGAGCACGCCGCGCACGGCCCGCCGCGCGTCCCGGCCTCCGGGACGCGGCGGCACCCCCGCCGCTGGACTGGAGAACGGACCTCCCTCCACCACCGGTCCGGAGCGCGGCAGCCCCTCCGCCACCAGCGCGAACACCGTGCGCAGGGGGTGCAGGTCCGAGGCCGGGTCCTGGCCGAGGATTCCGGCGTGGGCCAGCCGCCAGCGACGCGCCGCACGTCCGGCGGGGATCGGCGTCCCGTGCCAGCGCACCTCCCCGGCCTCGCGCACCAGCCCGGGCGGCAGGGCGTCCAGGGCGGCCAGCACGGCACTCGTCTTTCCGCCGCCGGACCCGCCCATGACCGCCAGGACCCGCCCGTCCGGCACCCGCAGGTCCACCGGGCCGACCACGGTCCGGCCCTCCAGGTTCCGCACGCGGATCCCCAGCGCGCTCAGCCCCGCGTCCTCAACCACCGAACCCACCGGATCCACTGTCACCGAGAGCCTCCTTCCTCCTTCTCGCGAAACCCCTCCGCCGGGGCCGGACGCCGTCGCGGCGCGGGGAGAACTGGGCGGCCAGGGCGAGGACGACCGTGGTCGCGCCCAGGGCGGCGGCCGGTGCGGCCACGGCCCAGGGGTTCATCGCCGCGCCGGCCATGTTCTCGCGCAGCATCAGCGCCCAGTCGGGCGCCGGAGGGGAGGCGCCGAAGCCCAGGACGCCCAGCGCCGAGGCGACCTGGAGGGCCACCACCAGACGCAGGCCCAGGTCGGCGGCGACCAGCCCGCGCACGGCGGGCAGGACCTCCCGGAACAGGATCGACGCCGGGCGCTCGCCCCGGCACCGGGCGGCCTCCACGTACCCCGACGCGCGCACCGAGCGGACGGCGTCGCGGACCACCCGCAGGGTGAGCGGCGCCCCGCCGCACACCGTGGCCACCACGACGGCCGCCCGGCCGGGCAGCGCGACCGCCGCGACCAGGGCCAGCAGCAGCGAGGGGACGGCCAGCATGAGGTCGGCCGCCGCGGTGAGCGCGCGGTCGACCGCGCCCGCGGCCCAGCCCGCGGCCAGTCCGCCGACGACGCCGACGGCCGAGGCGCACACCGCGGCCGCCACCGAGACGGTCAGCAGCTCCCCTCCCCCGGCGAGCACGCGCGACCACACGTCCCGGCCGAGGGCGTCGGTGCCCAGCGGGTGGCCGGGCGCGGGTCCCCGCCAGGGCACGCCCAGGGGCTCGGTGGGGTCGTGGGGCGCCAGCCAGTGCCCCAGGAGCGCGGCGGCCAGCACCGCGACCAGCAGGACCGGGAACAGCGCGCGGCTCACGGCGTCCTCCCCCGGGGGTCGGCCACGGCCGCGACGGCGTCGGCCACGAGCAGGCCCGCCAGGACGACCGCCGCCGCCAGCACCGCCGTGGCCTGCACCACGGGCAGGTCGCGCGAGGCCAGGGAGGCGACCAGGAGCGAACCGAGCCCGGGGTAGCCGAAGAGGGTCTCCACCACGGTCGCGGCGGCCACGAGCCCGCCCGCGCTGACGGCCAGGACACGGGTGAGGGGCGCGAGCAGGAAGGGCAGCACGTCCACGGCCGCGACCCGCCAGGCGGGGCTGCCCCGGCGCCGGGAGTCGGCCACGTGGGGGCGGCGCAGGGCGTCGGCCACCGCGCCCGAGAGCAGGCTCGCGCCGAACAGGGCGGTGGGCAGCGCCAGGGACAGCACCGGCAGGACCAGCAGTTCGGGGCTCTCGGTCGGCGGCCTGCCCGGGGGCAGCAGCGACACCGGCGGGACCAGGCCCAGTGCCCCGGAGAGCAGGGCGGCCAGACCGCTGGCCACCACGGCCGAGGGCAGGGCGGCGCCGCCGGTCAGCAGCGCGGTCGGCGCTCCCCCGCCCCGGCGGGCCGAGCCCGCCCACCAGCCCAGGGCGAGCATGGCGGGCGCGGCCAGCAGGAGCGCTCCCCCGACGAGCGCGAGCGTGGCGGGCAGCCGCTGGAGGAGGGCGTCGGCGACGGGCCGCCCGTTGACCAGGGAGACCCCGAGGTCGCCGGTGGCCAGGGAGCCCGCCCACGCGGCGTAGCGCTGCCAGGCGGGCGCGTCCAGGCCCAGTTCCTCGCGCAGCCGCTGGACCTCCTCCTGCTGCGCTCCGGGGACCGCCCGCAGCTGGGCGGCGTCGCCGGGCAGCAGCTCGGTGGCGGCGAAGACCGCGGCCGACACCGCCACCAGCAGGAGCAGGGCCCTCGCGGACGCGAGGAGCAGGGCCCTGCCCGTTCCCCGCGTCCGCGGCACGGCGCCGGGCGGCGCCGCGTGGGTGGGGGTCATCAGCCCGGCACCCCGACCTGTTCGACGCGCAGCCGGTGGAACCCGGGGCCGGTGGGCAGGTCGGTCACGCCGGGCGCGGTGAGGTCGATCCCGTCGCCCACGCCCCAGACCACGTAGCCGCCCTCGTCGGCGATGCGCTGCTGGAGTCCGCCCAGGGCCGCGTGGCGCTCGGCCTCGTCGGCGGTGGCCAGCGCGTCGTTGAAGGCGGCGTCCCACTCGGGGTCGTTCCAGCCGGTCTCGTTGATGGGGCCGTCCGCGAGCAGCGCCATCCGGGAGAAGTCCACGAAGCCGTTGCCGCCGAGGCTGTTGAGGTAGAAGGGTTCGACGTTCCAGACCTCGGTCCAGTAGGTGTCGGGGGCTCCCACCTCGACCTCGACCTCGATCCCGGCCTCGGCGAGCTGCTCGGAGACCAGCACCGCGGCCTCCTCCATGCCAGGGTAGGAATTGGTGGCGTGCAGGGTGAGGGACACCCCGCCGCCGTGCCCGGCCTCCTCCAGCAGTTCGCGCGCCCGGTCCAGGTCGCGCTCCACCGGGGGCGCGTCCGGGGCGAAGGGCTCCAGGGGGCTGAGGAGGTCGGCGCCGGGCTCCCCGTAGCCCAGGAAGACGGTCTCCACGAGCTGCTCGCGGTCCAGGGCGAGCTTGACCGCCTCGCGGACGTCGGGGTCGTCGAAGGGCTCGGTCTCCAGGTCCATGACCAGCGGGTAGTTGACGCCGCCGGGGCGGGTGACCACCTCGACCTCACCGCCGTCGGCGTACTGCTCGGCGGTGGCCGGGGCGACGCTCCCGGCGACGTCGGCCTGCCCGGAGGCGACGGCGGCGGCGCGCGCGGCCGGGTCGGGCATGGCGGTGATCTCCAGCCTCTCGTAGGAGGGCGCCTCACCCCACCAGTCGTCGTTGCGGCTCAGGACGGAGGTGGTGTCGTCGCCCTCGTCCAGGACGAAGGGGCCCGAGCCCGCGACGGGCTCGGTGATGTCCTCGCTGCCCTCGGGCACGACGAAGGTGAGGGAGGCCAGGGCCAGGCCGACCTCGGCGTAGGGCTGGCGGGTGACCAGTTCCAGCCCGTGCTCGCCGGTGGCGCTGGAGGCCTCCAGGTCGAACATGGACAGGCGGCCGTTGTTCTCCGCGCCCTTGCCCTGGATGCGGCGCAGCGAGAACAGGACGTCGTCGGCCGTGACGGGCTGGCCGTCGGAGAAGGCGGCGTCGTCGCGCAGGGTGACGCTCCAGCGGGTGAGGTCGCCGTCCACCGGCTCCCACGCCGTGGCCAGGCGCGGCTGGACCGCGCCCTGCTCGTCGGTGACGGTGAGGACGTCGTAGAGCATGGCGAAGCGCAGGTAGTCGGCCTCGTTGCCGACCCGTCCGTGCGGGTCGTGGGTGGTGGCGGCGGGCGCCCCCACCGCGGCGTAGCGCAGGGCGGCTTCCTCGGAGGCGGCGGTCTGCTCCCCTCCGCCGCCGCAGCCGGTCGCGACCAGGGCCAGTGCGCACGCACCGGCCATGAGGGATCGTCGTCTCATCGTGGGGCCTTTCGGATCGGGGCCGTGGTCGGCACGGCCCGGGGGATGGTGTCCTGACTCGGGGGTCAGGAGGCTTCGTGGACGCTGACGGCGCCCGAGGGGCACCAGTCGGCCGCCGTCAGGGCGCGCTCGCGGTCCCGCTCGGGTACGTCGGCGCGGAGCAGGACCACCAGGCCGTCGTCGTCCTGGTCGAAGAGGTCGGGGGCGGCCCGGACGCACTGTCCGGCTCCGGCGCACACGCCGGTGTCGGCGTGCAGGCGCAGCGGGCCGGGATCGGGCGAGGCCTCGGCCCCGTCGGGGCCGGACGGCTCGCCGGCCCGGTCGCGGTCGGGGCTCACCACGACACCGGCACCTCCTCCAGCCCGAAGATCGCCGAGGCCGAACGCTGGGGCAGCTCCTCCAGCGGCACCGCCCGGCGCAGGGTGGGCACCTGCTCGAACAGCGTCCGCAGGGCCACCTCGATCTCCAGGCGCCCCAGGTTCTGCCCCACGCACTGGTGCGTCCCGTAGCCGAAGGCGACGTGGCCCCGCTGCGAGCGGGTCACGTCCAGTTTCCCGGGCTCGGGGAAGGCCGCGGGGTCGCGGTTGGCGGCGCCGAGCAGCGCGATGTATCCGTCGCCCGCCGGGATGGTGGCCCCGTCCAGGGGGATGTCCTCGGTGGCCACGCGCAGGGTGATGACGTCGGCCACGGACAGGTAGCGCAGGAGTTCGTCCACCGCGCCCGGCCACAGCGAGGGGTCCTCGCGCAGCAGGGCCAGCTGGTCGGGGTGGTCCAGCAGGGCCAGCGCCGCGAGCGGGATCATGTTGCGCGAGGTCTCGTGCCCGGCGTTGAGCGTGATGCCGATCTGGGAGAGCAGGGACTGGCGGGTGATCTCCCCGCGCGCCAGGGGGCCGGTGACCAGGCGGCTGATGAGGTCGTCCCGCGGGTCGTCGGCCTTCTCGTCGATGAGCCGGTTGATCAGGCCGAACAGGTCGGCGAGCGCGGCGCCCACCTCCTCCTCGGTGCTGTCGCGCCCGCCCGAGACCGTGGTGATGCGCCGGAAGAACTCCAGGTCCTCCAGGGGGACGCCGAGCAGGCGGCAGATGACGGTCGTGGACACCCGGTTGGCGTACTCGCCGACCAGGTCGGCGGGGGTCGGCAGGGAGAGCAGGTGGCGGGCCTGCTCGGCGCAGATCCGCTCGATCTCCGGGCGCATCTCGCGCACCCGGCGCACGGTGAACTCGCCCACGAGCATGCGGCGGACACGGGTGTGGTCGGGCGGGTCCATGCGGATGAAGGGGCGCAGGTCGGCGGCGACCGCCTGTTCGCCCCTGCCCAGGGCGGGGAAGGCGGGGTGGCGGGCGTCGGAGCTGGAGGCGGGGTGGGACAGCGCGGTCCGCACGTCGTCGTAGCGGGTGAGGAGCCAGGCCTGCTTGCCGCTGGGGATCGTGACCCGGGTCAGGGGGGCGGCGGCGCGCATCCCCTCGTAGGCCTCGGGCGGGGAGAAGGGGCAGGAGCGGGCCAGGGGGAACTCCGCAGGGGGCGGGGCGGCGGAACCGTGTTCCTCGGGCGCGGATGCGGTCATCTGTGTCGTCTCCTCGGGGGAACGAAGGGGCAAGGGGATGGCGGGGGGCGGTCCGCGCGGCGGCGTGCCGTCGCGGGCGGGGTTCGGGACGGTTCGGAATGCCGCTGTGGGTGCGGTTCAGAACGGGACGGGCGGACGGGGCCCGGGGCCGCCAGGGCGGCCTGTGCGTACGTGGTTCGGAAAGGGACGTGTGGGGCCCGCGCGCGGCGGTGGGGGCGCCGCGCGCGGACGCGATCGGGACCGGTCCGGGTCGGACGGCCGCTCCGGGTCAGGAGGGTTCGGCGGTCAGCCTCCAGCCCCGGGCCCGCTCGCGCGCACGGGCGAACTCGGCGTGGCGCCCTCCCGCGGCGAGGAGTTCGGCCGGGGTTCCGGCCTCCGCGACGCGTCCGGCGTCGAGGAAGACCACCCGGTCCGCGGCGGCCACGGTGGCGGGCCGGTGGGCGATGACGAGCACCGTGCGCTCCCGCGCCAGGGAAACGGCGGTCGCGGTCAGCAGCGCCTCGTTCTCCGCGTCCAGGGCGGCCGAGGCCTCGTCCAGGACGACGACCGGCGCGTCCTTGAGCAGGGCGCGGGCGATGGAGACCCGCTGCTTCTGCCCGCCCGAGAGCGAGGCGCCGCCCTCGCCGACGCGGGTGTCCCAGCCGTCCGGCAACTCGGCCACCACCGCGTCGAGGCCGGAGGCGGCGGCCACCCGGTCCAGGTCCTCCCGCGTGGCCGCGGGGTCGGCCAGGAGCACGTTCTCGGCGATGCTCGCGTCGAACAGGTACACGTCCTGGAAGACCATCGCCACGTGCCGGGACAGCTCCTCGCTGCCGACCGAGCGCACGTCCACCCCGCCGAGGCGCACGCTGCCCGCGTCGACGTCGTGGAAGCGCGCCAGCAGCCGGGCCACCGTGGTCTTGCCCGAACCCGAGGGCCCGACCAGGGCGGTGAGCGTCCCGGGTTCGGCCCGGAAGGAGACCCCGTCCAGGACGCGGGGCCCGTCCGGGGCGTAGGAGAAGGACACGTCGTCGAACTCCACGTCCGCGCCCCGGGGCGGCACCGGCGTGTCCGGTTCGGGGAGGGGGCGCGCCTCCAGGACGGCGTTGATCCGGTCGAGCCCGTTCGTCGCCATCCTCAGGGCGGCCCCCTGGTCGGCCGCGCCGGACAGGGGGTGGACGAACCTGGCCACGAGCACGAGCAGCGCGACCGCCAGGGGAGCGTCGAGGGTGCCGCCGAGCGCGAGGAACACGGTGGCGACCAGGAGCAGGCCGAAGGCCAGGCGCACCGCGAAGGAGTAGCCGAGCAGGGCGGGGACCGCGCGCAGCAGCAGGCGGCGGGCGGCGCCGTGCTCGGCCTCCAGCGCCGCGTCGAGGCGCTGGCCGCCCTTGTCCGTCCTGCCGAAGGCGCGCAGCACGGGCTGGGCGCGGGCGTACTCCAGGACCCGGTCGGCGGCCTCGTCGGTGACGGCGTCGCGTGCGGCGTCGTTGCGCCCGACCGCCTCCCCGGACAGGGTGAAGACCATCCACAGCAGCGGGAGGCAGGCGGCGGCCGCGAGCGCGATCCGCCAGTCCCACACGAACAGGGCCAGGACCGAGACGAGGGGGGTGACCACCGCGTCGGCCAGGGGCGGGTACAGGTGCACGGGCAGGCTGGTGGCCCGGGAGACGCCGTCGGTGGCGAGGCGGTTGAGCTCCCCGACCCGGCCTCCGGTGAACCATCCCAGGGGCAGGCGGACGACGTGGTCGCCGAGCCGGTGGTGCAGGGCCCGCGAGAGCGCGCCGCCGACGCGGAAGTTGAGGTACAGGCTGCCCGCGCGCAGGACAGCGTAGACGGCGGTGGCGGCGAGCAGGACGGCCGCCCAGGGCCAGGCCCGGTCCGGGTCGGGGCCCAGGAGGTGGGACAGCACGGGCACCAGGAGGGCGAACAGCACGCCCTGGAGGGCCGAGACGACGGTGGTGAGCGCGAGGCTCGCGCGCATGGGCCCGGCCTGCTCGGGTCCCAGGGCCTTGAGGAAGGCGCGGATCACTGGTCTTCTCCCGGTTCGTCTCGTGCGGCCCCGTCATGGGCGTCCCCGTCACCGGCCTCCGGGTGCTGGGCGCGCCACAGGTCGGCGTACCGGCCGCCGCGCGCCAGCAGCTCGCCGTGGGTGCCGCGCTCCACCACGCTCCCCTCGTCCATGACCGCGATGAGGTCGGCCCCGGCCACGGTGCTCAGCCGGTGCGCGATCACCAGGACCGTGCGGCCCCGGGCCAGTTCGCCGAGGGCGTCCTGGATGGCCGCCTCCGACACCGGGTCCACGGCGGCGGTGGCCTCGTCCAGCACCAGCACGGGGGTGTCGGCGAGCAGGGCGCGGGCGATGGAGACCCGCTGGGCCTCACCGCCGGACAGGTCGGCGTCCTCGCCCACCACGGAGTCGTAGCCGCGCGGCAGCGCCTCGATCCGTTCGGCGACGCGGGCGGCGCGGGCGGCCTCCTCCACCTCCTCACGGGTCGCCCCGGGGCGGCCCATGGCGATGTTGTCGGCCACGGTCTCCCGCAGCAGCCGCACGTCCTGGAACACGAAGCCGACCGTGCGGTACAGCTCCTCGGCGGGGATGTCGCGCACGTCCGCCCCGCCCACGGTGACCGCGCCCGCCGTGACGTCGGCGAAGCGCGCGGGCAGGGTGGCCAGGGTGGTCTTGCCCGCGCCGGACGGGCCGACCAGGGCGGTCACGGTGCCCGGTTCCAGGACCAGGTCCACGCCGCGCAGGACCTCCTCGCCCGCTCCGCTCCCCTCGGCGCCGTCCTGGGCCGGGTAGGCGAAGCGCACCCCGTCGAAGACCACGCGGGCGCCCCGCGGTCCCCCGCCGGAGCCCTCGGGCAGGGGCGGGGTGGCGAGCAGGTCGCGGACCCGTCCGGCGGCGGCCCGCGCCGTCTGGATCTGCTGCACCCGCGAGCCGATCACGTTCATCGGCGCGCACAGCGCAGGGGCCAGCAGGGCGAAGGCCACCACCGAGACGGGTTCGCTCCAGCCCAGGGCGGCGAAGCCCGCCCCCGCCGCCACCACGGTGACGGTGACCGTGGGCGCCGACAGCACCAGGAAGGAGGCGACCGTGGCCGGGGTGGTGGCGCGCGACCAGGAGACGAAGAAGTCCGCGAAGGCGTCGGCGGCCCGGGTGAAGCGCTCGTGGGCCCTGCGGTGGCCGCCGAAGTGCTTGACCACCTGGATGCCGTCCACGAACTCCACGGCCGCGGTGTTGACCGCGCCCATCGCCTCGGCGTACTCGGCCATCTTCTTCATGGACCCGGCCATGGCCCGCGCGAACAGCAGGACTCCCGCGGCCACCGGCAGCACCGCGACCAGGGTCAGGCGCCAGTCCACGGAGGCGAGGTAGGCCAGGGCGACCACGGGGACCGCCACGACGGCGGCCAGGTCGGGGAGGGTGTGGGCGACCAGGGAGTGGACGTCCTCGATGTCGTCGTGCAGGGCCTTCTTGACCCGGCCCGAGCCGCGGCCGGAGAACCAGCCCAGCGGAACCCGCCCCAGGTGGCGGGCCAGGGCGCGCCGCACGGACAGCTGCATGTCGTTGTCGGCCAGGTGCCCGACCAGGGTGGAGGCGGTGCCCGCGGCCAGGGCGGCGACCGCTCCGGCCAGCGCGACCGCGACCAGCGTCCACACCAGGGCGGTGTCGGTCGGCCCGTCGGCCAGCAGCGCGGCGGCGGCCTCGGCCAGGCAGATCAGGGGGACGAGGCCGAGCGCGCTGGCCAGGCCCTGGAGGACCACGGCAGCGCGGACGCGCCCCCGGATCGGCTCCAGGAGGACGCCGAGCGGGGAGGGCGCGCGCCCGGTCCCCGGCTCCGGCGCGGCCTGTGTGCGCGGGGAGGTGTCCTGTGCGGTGCTCACCTGACCAGCACCCCGATCTCCGGGGTGGCCTCGCGGCCGGTCCGGGGCAGGCGCCGCACGGACATGCCGGTCTCCTCGGCGAGGCGCTCGACGCCGAAGGTCTCCCAGTCGTACTCGTCGTCGACGGTGCGCACCAGGTCGCCGCCGCGGAAGACCCGCCACTGGGTGCGCCAGCGCATGGTCCCGGGCCCGGCGGGCTCGCCGGACATCCACCACTCGTAGGTCTGGTCGCCCACGGTCTCCCGGCACATGCGCACGGACGGGATGGAACGGGGGGTGTCCACCCCCATCAGCTCCACGACCACGGGGCCGCCCGGAGGGAGCCGTTCGGCCAGGCGCCGCCACAGGACCAGGCGTTCGGCGCGGGGGATGTGCCCGGCCACGCCGAAGACGACCGCGGCCGAGACAGAGTCCGGCAGCGGCAGGTCCTGGGCGGGTTCGGGCAGCACGGTGACGCGTCGGCGCAGGTCGGGGTCGGCGAAGACGCGGCTGGTGAGGATCGCGCGCATGTTCGGCGAGGGCTCGGCCGAGTGGATCCTGGCCGAGGGCAGGATCTCGGCGATGGCGGCGGTCACCAGTCCGGTGCCCGCGCCGATGTCGACGACGGGTCCGTGGGCGGTGTCCAGGCCGGTCAGCGCCGCGCGCAGGGCGGGCGTGCTGGTGACCATGTGCCGGTGGCCGACGAGGTCGAAGAACTCGGCGCCCGGTGAGTAGTAGTCGATGGCGGGAATGGTGTCCTCCAGGTTCTGCGGCGTGGTCAGGGGGTGCTGGGCCAGGGTCCGGGTGCTGCGGCCAGCGCCGGGTCCAGGCGGCGCAGGACCTCGGACACGACGGCCTCCCGCTCCGGTCCGAGGTAGAAGTGGTCGCCCGCGAACACGCGCACGTCCACGCGTCCGCTGGTGGTGGCCGACCAGCGCCTGGCCAGGTCCGCGTCCACCTCGGGGTCGTCGTCGCCCAGGAACACGCTGACCGGGCAGCTCAGCGGCGGTCCGGGGAAGGGCGTGTAGCGCTCCACGAGCCGGTAGTCGTTGCGGACGTAGCCCAGGACCGCCTCGCGCAGGCCGGGCTCCTCCAGGACCTCGCGCCGGGTCCCGCCCAGGCGGACCAGCTCGGAGACGATCGCCTCGTCGTCGGCGAGGTGGACGCGGCCGGGCGGGGCGTCGGCCGGGGCCCGGCGCCCGGAGGCGAAGAGGCGGTCCGGCTCGGGCAGGCCCGCCGCGCGCAGGGTCCGGGCCAGTTCGTAGGCCACGGCGGAGCCCATGCTGTGGCCGAACAGGGCGTAGGGCCGGTCGAGCAGGGGGGTGAGTTCCTCGGCGACGGCCGTGACGACGGTGGCCATGTCGTCCACGAGGGGTTCGCCGAAGCGGTCCTCGCGGCCGGGGTACTGCACGCACACCAGGTCGACGCCGGAGGGCAGGAGCGCGGCCCAGGCGCGGTAGGCGTTGGCGCCGCCGCCCGCGTGGGGCAGGCACACCAGGCGCGTCCGGGCCCCGGGGCGGGGCCGGAAGCGGCGCAGCCAGGAGCGCGCGGGAGCGGGGGTCATGGGGTTGTCGGCCTTTCTGACGGGGTCGCGTTGCCGGAGGTCCACGGAGTCGGAGGACCCCCGGAGGTCTCGGGTGGGGACTCGTGCCACGGGGCGGGGTCCCCGGGGATGAGGGGCGAAGCCCTCGTCCCCGGCGGAGGGGCTGCGTCCCCGACCGTCCGCGGGGCCCCGGGGAGCACGGGAGGCGTGGCCCGGGGAGTCACGGCGCCGCCTCCCGGGCGTCCCCGTCGCGCGGAGCCGGTCCCAGGTCGGCGGCGCCCAGGTGCGCCGTGGGCGGACCGGGGCGGATGACCTCGGGCCGGCCCAGGCGGCCGGTGGTCTCGTGCCACATCCGGCACACACCGAGGTCGAACTGCCCCCGCACCAGCGGGTTCGCCCCGGCGCGCACGTCGGCGGCGAAGTCGGCCAGGGCACGGGTGAGCGCTTCGGGCCACAGGCGGTCGAAGACCTCCCGGTAGGGCGGCGCGTCCGTTCCCTCCAGCACCGTGGTGGCCGGTTCGGCCAGGTGCCCGGTGTCCGGACCGGTGGAGCGCAGGCGGCCGTGGGCGTCGCGGGGCGCGTACAGCCGGGGCTGCCAGAGCACGGGGCCGTGGGTGTCGGCCAGGGTGAGCACCCCGTGTTCGGTGCCCAGGGCCAGCCGGTGCCAGAGCAGGGCGTGGTTGTCCCCGTCGGAGGGATCCATCTGGTTCTGCACCCGCAGGGTCAGGGGGACCCCCGCGACGCTGCCCTGGAGCACCCGGTAGGGCTGGGCGTGCGCGGTCAGGGAGGCGACCTCGGGGTCCGTCGCGAGCGGTTCGGTCAGCGCCCAGGGGCGCAGCCCGCCCAGGGCGCGCGCGAGCACGTCCAGCAGCGGGTACAGGACCTGGACGGCGGAGGTGGCGTCGGCGAACAGCACCGGTCCCCGCTCGCGCAGGACACGGGCCGCCTCCAGGAAGCGCCGGATCGGCGCCACGTGCCGGTAGAAGGGGTTGAGGTGGTAGACCGCTCCCCCGCCGCGGGCGGCGCGCAGGGCCGCGGTGAGTTCGTCCTCGTGGACGGGGTGCTCCTGGAGGACGTGCACGCCTCTGGCCAGCAGGGCGCGGGCCAGCTCGCCCCCGGCCCCGCCGGAGACCGCCGCGCCCACGACCACGCAGGCCGCGTCGACGCTGCCGGGCACCTGGTCGACGCCGGTGTACAGGGGCACCCCGGCCCGCTCGGCGTAGCGGCGGGAGAACTCGCCGCCCCGGGAGAGGATCCCGGCGAGTTCGAAGGTGTCGGGCATGCGCGCCAGCGCGTCGGCGTAGAAGCGGCCGAAACCGGTGCCGCACAGCAGCACGCGCAGGGGTCGCGGGCTCACAGGGCGCCCTCCTCGACCCCGGCGTCCTCGCTCGCGGCGTCCTCCACCCGCAGGCTCGCGGCCTCGGGGTCGTCGAACAGGGCGGTGACCGCGGCCTCGGGGTCGAGGACGTCGGCGGCGTGGTGCAGGCCCCGGGGCACCAGCCCGCGCGCCACCGCGTCGGCGGCCTGCGCGCCCACGCGGCCGGTCATGCGGTAGCTGTCGGAGAAGCGCGCGGTCATCACGCTGCGCCGCCCGGAGGGGGCGGTGAGCGCGTACACGAGCTGGTAGTAGGGCGTGCGCCCGGCCAGGTCCACCCCGGCCGCGCGCCGCAGGCGCTCCGCCGCCGCGGCCGGGTCGGCGACCGGGCGCCCCGCGACCGAGGTCAGCACGGCGCGGACCCGCTCGCCGGGGTGGACGTTGTACCACTCCAGTTCGCGCAGGCCCAGGTCGGCGGCCAGGCGGCGGGCCTCCTCGGTGAGGAAGGGCTGGACGAACGCGGTGCCCGGGAACCCGGGCGGCCGGACGCCGTCGGCGGCGCGCAGCGCCCTCTCCACGACCCGGCCCTCCCGCCAGGCGGCCAGGGGCCGTCCGAAGACGGCGGTCGGGTCGTCGGCGCCGGGCAGGGAGAGCAGCAGGTCGCCCGCGGCGGCCTCGGTGCACCTCTCCAGCCCGCCCGCGTGGGCGCTCATCCGCTCCAGGCCGTGCCGGGCGGCGAACCAGCGCGGCAGCAGGGCGGACAGGCCGGGGAGCACCCCCGCCGACAGGACGATCGCGTGGTCCCGTGCGGCGGGGGTGCGGCTGAGGCGGTCGTGCGCGGGCCCGTCGCCCGTCACGTCCACGTAGTCGGCTCCGGCGTCCAGGGCCCGCACCGCCACGGCGTCGGCGATGCGGTAGGAGGGCCCGGCGCAGTTGAGCACCACGTCGAGTCCGGAGCAGAAGGCCCGCAGCGACTCCGGGGAGTCGGCGTCCACCGCCCGGACGGCGGTGCCGGGGCCCAGTTCGGCGGCCAGCTCCTCCAGGGGCGCGGTGCGGCGCCCCCCGAGCAGCAGGCGGGTGTGGCCCAGGGCGCGCAGGCGGCGGGCTGCGGCCCGGCCCACGGCCCCGGAGGCGCCCACCACGCCCACCGCGCGGTCGGTCGCGCCGCTCACCGGACCACGTCCCCTCCGGTGATGTCCTCCAGGCGCTTGAGGACGCCGGGGGCGTAGGGCACCGACAGCAGGCTGAAGTGGTCGCCGGGCACGTCCACGATGTCCAGTTCGCCCAGGACCAGGCGCTCCCAGTAGGTGGTGACGCTCTCCTTGTTGCCCGGGAAGGGGTAGGCGCCGCCGTGGCGCAGGAAGGTGACGTCTCCGGCGTAGGGCTCGGGCTCGTAGCGGGAGATGGCGAAGACGCTCTGGCGGAAGATCGCGAACATCTCGTTGAGCGCCTCGGGGGTGTAGGTCCCGGCCGAGGGCGGCACGGCGGCGCACATCCGCTCGATCCTGGTCTGGCGGGGCACCTTCGCCAGTTCGCGGAAGCGCTCGGCCACGTCGGCGTACTCGCCGGTCAGGCGGCCGATGGCGCCGTCCGGGAGCAGGCCGGGGGTGGCAGCGAGCAGCTGGTCGGAGGCGGCCGACACCCGGTTCTCGTCGGCGGGGAAGCCCACCGAGACCGGGTCGATGCCCATCATGACGGCGAAGGCGTACTCCGAGATCAGCTCGTCGTCCAGGCGGAACGGCGGCCGGTGCGTGCTGATGGCGGTCAGGGAGGCGACCTCGGCCCCGGCGTCGGTGAGCGTGCGCGCGACCTCGGTGGCGACGAGACCGCCCAGGCAGTAGCCGACGACGTGGAAGCGGTCACCGCCGCGTTCGAGCAGGGCGTTGGCGTAGTCGGCGGCCCAGCGCTTGATCACCGCGGCGGGGTCGGCGTCCAGGAAGGCGGGGACGTCGGGCAGCTCCAGTCCGACCAGGGTGGCCTGGCCGCGCGAGCGCCGCCGGATCTCGGTGATGAGGGAGCGGTAGGGGATGAGGGTTCCGGTCCCGGCGTGGACCAGGGCGGTGACCGCGCCCCCGCCCGGCCCGTTGAGGGGCACGTAGGGGTCGGGCTTGCCCTCGGCGGAGGCGCGGACCTGCCCGGACAGGTCGCGCAGGTAGGCGGCCAGCCCGGCGACGGTGGGACGGCGCAGCATGTGGCGCAGGACCACCTCCCACTCGATGTCGGCTCCGGTGTCGGGCAGGACCTCGCTGAGCCTGCCGACCATGCGGGCGACCAGCAGGGAGTCGCCGCCCAGCGCGAAGAAGTCGTCGTCGCGGCCGACCGCGCCGCGCTCCAGCAGCTCGGCCCACAGCCCGCACAGGGCGCGTTCGAGGTCGTCGGCGGGCTCGCCGGTGGCGGTGTCGGCGGTTCCGGGGGCGTCGTCCCCGGGCAGGGCGCGCAGGAGCGCGGCCCGGTCGACCTTGCCGTTGGCGGTGAGCGGCAGCGCGTCCAGCAGCCGCCAGTGCGCGGGCACCATGTACTCGGGCAGGCGGGTGGCGGTGTGGCGGACCAGTTCGTCGGCGGTGACCGGCGTCCGGTCGGTCTTCACCCGGGCCAGGTAGAGGGTCTGCCCGGTCTCTGAGAGGCGGTCGTCCGCCTCGGGCAGGGCCAGGGGCTCCGTCGCCCCGGCCCGCTCCAGGGCGCTCTCCCACTGGTCGCGGGTGAGGAAGGTCTGGTCGTGCTCGGCGCGGGCGTCGCGGTGGCCTCCGTCGAGCCCGTCGAGGAACTCCATGGACACCAGCAGCGCCGGGTCGTGTTCGGCGGTGGTCTCCAGGAACACCAGGTGGCCGCCGGGGGCGAGGAGTTCGGTGACGCGGGCCAGGGCGGCGTCGGCGTCCACGGCGTTGTGCAGGACGTTGGCGGCCACGACCGCGTCGAAGGAGTTGGGCGCGTAGCCCTGGGCCCCGGCCTCGCGGTTGAGGTCGAACAGGCCGAAGGACACCCAGGGGAAGTCGGCGAACCGCTCCCTGGCCTCGTTGACGAAGAACGGGGAGACGTCGGTGAAGCGGTACTCGGCCGGGCGGCCCGCCAGGGCGGTGACGACGGCCTCGGTGGTGCCGCCGACGCCCGCGCCGATCTCCAGGACCCGCAGCGGCCCGTCGGCCGTCCGGCTGGCGGCGGCGTCGGCCAGGGCCGCGGCGGCCGCCGCGTTGAGGTGGCGCACGGCCAGGTTGTCGCGGTAGGCGGCGCCCGCGGTGTCGAGCGCGGCGCCGGGGAAGAGGAGGGTGCGCACGTCGAGGTCGCCGCGCAGCAGTTCGGGGAGGCGGCCCGAGCAGGCCCGCATGTACTCCAGGACCTCGGTCCCGTAGTCCACCCGCCGCTCCAGGTCGGCCAGGCGCTCCCAGGCGGCGCGCTGCCCGTCCTCGTCCACGTGGCGCAGTCCGCTCCACCGGTCGCCGTCGCGGGTCAGGCGTCCGGCGTCGGCCAGGGCGCGCAGCCAGCGGCGCACGAGCCGGTGGTGGCGCCGGTCGGTGCCCAGGCGCTCGATGACCTCCTCCGTGGTGTGGCCGGTGTCGGAGAACAGTCCGGCGCCGGTCAGGGTGCGGGTGATGGCGCCCAGCGCGGTGGCGCGCATCGCGTCGAGGAAGGCGGCCAGGTCGTCGCGGTCCAGGTTCGCGGTGGCCTCGCCGACGGCGGACGCGGCGGCCAGGGCGGCGGACCCGGGTCCGGTTCCGGCGGGCGCGTCGGACGGGCGGCGGGCGGTCTCGGCGAAGGCGGCCAGGCGCCGGTCCTCGCGCCCGCCCACGGCCAGGACGGCGGCGGAGGCCACGGCGGGGTGGGCGGTGAGGGCGGCCTCGATCTCGGCCAGCTCCACCCGGTGTCCGCGGATCTTGACCTGGTCGTCCTCGCGGCCCAGGAACTCGATGTCGCCGCCGGGCCGGTAGCGGCCCAGGTCGCCGGTGCGGTACAGGCGCTCCCCGGTGCGCGGGTGGGTGACGAAGCGCTGAGCGGTGCGGGCCTCGTCGCCCAGGTAGCCGGTGGCCACGCCCGCTCCGCCGATGTGGAGTTCGCCCGCGACCCAGTCGGGGCGGTCGCCCATGCGTCCGTCCAGGACGTGGAAGGTCTGGTTGGTCAGGGGGCGGCCGTAGGGGACGCTGGGCCAGGACGGGTCGGCCTCACCGATGGGGTGGTGGATGGACCAGATGGAACCCTCGGTGGCGCCGCCGAAGCTGTACAGGGCGGTGCCGGGCAGGTGGGCGCGGACGCGGTCGGCCAGGGTGAGCGGGATCCAGTCGCCCGAGAGCAGGGCCACGCGCAGGGTGGTCGGCGCCTGCGCGGGCGCGGTGGAGAGGTAGTCGGCGAGCATGCCCATCTGGGCGGGCACGGAGTTCCACAGGGTCACCCCGTGCTCGCGGGCCAGCTCCGCCCAGTGCGAGGGGTCACCGCGCCGGTCCGCGTGGGGGAGCACGATGGCCCCGCCCGCGCCGAGGGGGCCGAACAGGTCGTAGACGGACAGGTCGAAGCCGAGGGCGGCCAGGCCGAGGACCCGGTCGCCGGAGCCGACGGAGAAGCGGCGGTTGACGTCGGCGATCGTGTTGAGGGCCGCGCGGTGGCTGACCATGACGCCCTTGGGGGTTCCGGTGGAGCCGGAGGTGTAGATGACGTAGGCGAGGGCGTCGGGGTCCACGGGGGGCGGGAGCGCGTCGGGCGTCCAGGCAGCGGGAACCGCGTCGGCGGCGGGGACCGCGTCCACCTCGACGGGTTCGACGTCCTGCTCCCAGTCGCCGATCTCGGCCAGCCAGGACTGGGTGAGGACGTGGCGCACCCCGGCGTCGCGCAGGATGGCGCGGCGGCGCGCGGCGGGCTGGGTGGTGTCGACCGGGACGTAGGCGGCGCCGGTCAGCAGGACGGCGTGGGCGGCGACCACCTGTTCCACGCCCTTGTCCATGACCACGGCCGCGCGGTCGCCCGGGCCGCAGCCGCGGGCGCGCAGCTCGTCGGCCACGGCGGTGATCCGCGCCCACAGCTGGCCGTGGGTCAGGGACGCGTCGGGGTGGACGACGGCGGGAGCCCCGGGGTCGCGCAGCGCGGCGGCCAGGGCGTCCTCGTACAGCAGGGCGTCGGGCAGGGGGCCCTCGGTGGCGTTGGCCTCGGCGCGGGCGAGGAGCTGGTGGGCGGGGACGGCGGCCGGTGCGGCCTCGTCCCAGGGCTCGTCGGACAGGGCCAGGCGGCGCAGCAGGTCGGTGTAGGCCGCGAAGGCGTCGGCGGCCAGGCCGTCGGGCAGGACTCCCTCGCGCACGTCCCAGCGCACGGCCAGGGCGCCCCCGGCCAGGGACACCTGGCAGTCCACCCACACCTGCGGGGTCTGGGACAGGCCGTGCACCTCCCGGGCGGCCCAGGAGTCGTCGCCGTCCTCCTCCTCGGCGCCGATCGCGCCGGTGAAGACGACGGGCATGAGCACGGCGGGCTCGTCGCGGCGGCGCGAGAGTTCGGCCAGCAGCTCGTTGCCCGAGTACAGGCAGTGGTCGACGTCCTCGATGAGGCGGCCCTGGCGGGTGCGGGCGCGCTCGGTGAAGGTGGCGCCGTCGTCGGCGCGCACGGCGAGCAGGGTCAGCGAGGTGAAGTCGCCGACCACGCGGTCCACGTCCGGGTGCAGCGGCAGGCGCTGGGACACGGGCAGGTTGAGGGTGAAGTCGGGGCGGCGCGACCACAGGGCCAGCACCTCGGCGTAGGCGGCCAGGGCCACGCCCGCGGGGGTCAGGCCGCGGTCGGCGGCCCGGGAGCGCAGGGCCCGCCACTGCTCCGGCGGCAGGACGGCGGCCAGACGGGTGAAGCGGGCGGAGGCGTCGGTCGAGTGCTCGACCAGGGGCAGCTCGGGGGCGGGCGGCAGGTCGTCGGCGCGCTCGGTCCAGTAGGCGCGGTCGCGGTGGTAGCGGGCGCCCTCGCGCAGCGCCCGGTGGGCGAGCACGTAGTCGCGGAAGGTCGCCCCCAGCGGCGGCAGGGGGTGCTCGGGGTCGGCGTAGAGGGCGGCGAGTTCGTCCAGGAGCAGCCGGACGCTGGTGTAGTCGGCGGCGAGCAGGTCCACGGACAGGTGCAGGTGGGCGCGGTCGTCGCCGCGGGTGAGGTGCAGGCGCACCAGCGGCCAGGAGGAGGCGTCGGGGACGAGGTCGCGCAGGCGCTCGCGGGCCCGGGCGGCGTGGGCGGCGGTGTCTCCTCCGCCGACCTCGGTGACGGTCAGCGACTCCCCCGGCGCCTCGGGCAGCACCCGCTGGTGGCCCTCGGGGGAGACCACGGAGCGCAGCATGTCGTGTCGGCGCACCAGCGCGTTCCAGGCGGTGCGCAGGCGGTCGGGGTCGAGGTCGTCGAACTCCAGCTCCGCGTAGGCGTGGCAGGCCACGCCGCCGTAGTCGTAGGCCGGGCCGCGACCGACGAGGTAGGCGCCCTGGACGTCGGTCAGGGGGAAGGGGTCGTGGCGCGCGTCGGGGTCGGGGGTGAGGGAGGGGGCGGCCTCGGCCTCCAGCAGGGCCACGACGCTGTCGCGGTGCTCGCGCAGGATGGCGCGGTGCTCGTCGGTGAGGGCTCCGGTGGGGCCGCGGAAGCGGATGCGGCCGTCGTCGGCCCACAGGTGGACGCCCGCGGCGCGCAGTTCGTCGAGCAGGGAGTGCAGGGCCTCGGGTGCTGCGGAGACGGCGGAGGCTGTGGAGGCGTCGGAGGCGGGGGTCGGCAAGGTGGGCTCTCCTCGTCGGGTCGGTCCGCGCGGGGCGGACCCGGCTGGGAACGGTGGGGATGGCGCGGGGGGCGTTACACGGGGGGGCGGGGATGGCGGTCGGTACGGGTGGTGAGCGCGGAGGCGGACGGTTCGTGTGGGGCGTCTCAGGGCGATGCCCGGAGCACCGGACGGCACGGGAGTGGCTGACGGGACGGGTGCTGCGAGGTCAGATCACCCCGTCCTGGACGTCCTCCGCCCTGGTCGCGCGGACCTGGTCGGCGAGCGCCGCGAGCGTGGGCGCGGCCAGGAAGGCCCGGGTGGACAGCTCGTCGCTGAGTTCGCGCCGCAGAACGGTGATCATGCGGATGGCCAGCAGGCTCGTGCCGCCCAGGGCGAAGAAGTTCGCGTCGCGGTCCTCGACGGCGGCGCCGGTCAGCTCGCCCCAGACGCGGGCGATGTGCTCCTCCACCCCGTCCGCGAGCGGGGCGCCGCCCGGACCGGCCTCGGCGGCGGCCAGCTCCTCCAGTGCCCGGAGGTCGACCTTGCCGTTGGCGGTCAGGGGCATCTCCCCGACCGTCCGCACGCTGCCGGGAACGGCGTGCGCGGGCAGCCGGGCGGCGAGGTGGCGGGCCAGGCCGTCGGCCACGACGCCGGAACCGTCCCCGGCCCCGATCCCCTCGCCGTCCTCGGTGACGAAGGCGACCACCCTGCGGGAGGTGCGCTCCCCCACCGTCAGCGCCGCGGCCCGGCGCACGCCGGGGTGGTCCTCCAGAGCCGCCTCGACCTCACCGAGTTCGAGCCGGTGGCCGCCCACCTTGACCTGACGGTCGGCGCGGCCGAGGAACTCCAGGAGCGCGCCCGGGCGGTAGCGGCCCTGGTCGCCGGTGCGGTACCAGCGCTCTCCCCCGGCGGTGACGAACCGGGCGGCCGTGCGCTCGGGATCGCCGCGGTAGCCGAGGGCGACCCCGGCCCCGCCGATCCACAGCTCCCCCGCCACCCAGTCCGGGCAGTCCAGCCCGTGGGGGTCCACCACCCGGTAGCGCTGGTCGCGCAGCGGCGTTCCGTAGGGCACCGAGGGCCACCCCGGCGGGACGTGGCCGCCGTCGAAGGCGTTGGACCAGATGGCCGCCTCCGTGGCGCCGCCCAGGGCCACCAGGTGGACGCGTGCGCCGCTCGCCTCGCGCAGGCGCGGCGCCAGGTCGCCGCCCACCCAGTCCCCGGAGACCAGGGCCAGCCGCAGCGAGGAGGGCAGCCCCCTGTCCCGCGAGGCCAGGAGCAGCATGTCGAGCAGGGCGGGGACGGTGTTCCAGACGGTGACGCCGTGCTCGGCGCACAGCGCGCGCCAGCGCTCGGGGTCGCGGCGCTCGTCCTCCTCGGGCGGGACGAGCGCGCCGCCCGCGCCGAGCAGGCCGAACACGTCGTAGACCGACAGGTCGAAGTCGAGCGCGGACAGGGCCAGGACCCGGTCGCCGGGGCCGACCCGGTAACGGTCGTTGATCTCGGCGACCGTGGTGAGCGCGGCGGCGTGGGAGACCTCCACGCCCTTGGGCTCCCCGGTGGAACCGGAGGTGAAGATCGTGTAGGCGGCCTCGCCGGGGTCGCGCGGCACGGGCGCGTCCAGGGGCGGGGTCTGGAGGAGTTCTGCCACGTCGGCGGACCGGGGCGCGCCGGTGCCGTCGCCGACGGCCAGCACGGTCCGGGCCGCGCGGTGGATGCGCTCGCGCCGCAGCGGGGGCTGGCCCGCGCCGACCGGAACGTAGAGGGCTCCGGCCGCCAGGACGCCCAGGACCGCGCAGACCTGGTCGGGGCCCTTGGGCAGGCACACCGCGACCGCGTCGCCGGGCCGCACGCCGCGTTCGACCAGTCCGGCGGCGACGCGCAGGGACCGGTCCGCCAGCTGGCCGTGGGTGGTCACGGCCCGGTCCGTGACCAGGGCGGGGGCGTCGGCGCGTGCGGCCGCGCCGTCGAAGAAGGCGTCGTGCAGCAGGGCCTTCCGGACGGTCCCGGAGGGGGCGTTGACCGAGGCGCGCACCACGCGCTGGTCGGCGGGCAGCATCCGGGCGCAGGCCTGCTCCCAGCCCTGTTCGCCGTCGCGGGCGAGCGCGCGCAGCAGTTCCAGGTAGGCCGCGAACATGGCGTCCAGGACCCCGGGGCGGAACAGCTCCTCCACCGCGTCCCAGTACACCTCCAGCCCGCCGCCGCTCTCCAGGACCTGGTTGTCCAGGTACACCTGGGGCGACTGGGACAGGCCCCACACCCGGCGCGGGAAGTCCGGGGACAGGTCCATGGACACCCCCTCACCCACACCCAGGGAGCTGGTGAACACCACGGGGATCCCGGGCTGGGCGGTGCCGGTGCGCCGCGCCAGCTCGCGCAGCACCTCCTCGGCGGGCACCTCCCGGTGGTCCAGGTCCCGGCCCAGGCGCCGCTGGAGGTCGCGGGCCGCCCCGGCGGGGTCCTGGCCGGGCGCGCGGTGGTAGGAGGTCAGCGACAGGGAGGTGAAGTCGCCGAGCACGCGGCCGATGTGGGGGTGCAGGTCGTGGCGGTTGAACAGGGTGAGGGTGAGGCTGAGTTCGGTCTGCCCGCTCCACCTGCCGAGGACCTCGCCGTAGCAGGCCAGCAGCAGGGTGGCGGGGGTGACGCCCGCGGCGCGGGCCAGGCCGGTGAGGGCGTTCCACTCCTTGGGGTCGAGCCGGTCGGCCCTGCGGGTGAACCGGGGCCGGTCGACGTCGGCGGGGTCGGTGCGCAGCGGCAGGGCGGGGGCGGCGGGCAGGTCCTCGACGCGCTCGCGCCAGTAGTCGCGGTCGCGCCGCTCGCGCTCGGGGTCCGGCCGCACCTGGGTGAGGTAGTCGCGGAAGGTCACCTCGACGGGGTCCAGGACGGCGTCGGGCTCGCGGTAGAGGCGGTCCAGCTCGGTGTAGAGGGTCATGATGCTGAGCGCGTCCAGGACCAGGTAGTCCAGGCCGACGCCGAGGCGGACGCGTTCGGCCCCGTCGCGCGTGTAGCGCACGGCCCGCACGTCGAACAGGGGCCAGCGCTCGGGGTCCAGGACCTGGTGGGACATGGCCTCGCGCAGCTCGGCGAGCGCGGTGTCGGGGTCGTCGGGGTCGGCCTCGGTCACGGGGACGCGCACGGGCGGCACGGAGGGCAGGACCCGCTGGTCGCCGTCCGCGTCGAAGACGGCCCGGAGCATGTCGTGCCGGGTGACGAGGCGGTCCAGGGCGTGCTCCAGGCGGCGCAGGTCCACGTCGGCGCCGTCGAACTCGGTGTAGTGGTAGGTGCCGACGCCGCCGAGGGCGAAGTCGGGGCTGCGCCCGGTGAGGTAGGCGCGCTGGACGCCGGTGGGCGGGAAGGGTTCGTGGCGTGAGGCGGGGTCGTGGACGACGCGCTGGCCGCCGACGGCCTCGCCTCGGGCCGGGAGGCGGGCGGCGAAGTCGGCCAGGACGGGGTGGGCGAACAGGTCCGAGACGCCCGCTCCGGCGTGGCCGAGCCCGCGCAGGGCGGCCACCACGCGGGTGGCCAGCAGGGAGTCGCCGCCGAGCGCGAAGAAGGAGTCGGTCCGGCTGACCGGGCCGGAGCCCAGCAGGTCGGCCCAGACGCGGGCGACGCGGCTCTCGGTCTCGCCCACGGGGGGCTCGCCGGTGCGCGGGGCTCCGGCCAGGTGCTCGCGCAGGAGGCGGGCGACGGCGGCCCGGTCGGGTTTGCCGTTGGGGGTCAGCGGGATCCGGTCGAGGACCAGCACGGGGTCGGGGAGCATGGCGGACGGTAGAAGGGTGCGGGCGTGCTCCGCCGCGGCCCCGGCCAGGGCGGCGGCCTCCTCGGACTCGCGGGGAACGACGACCGCGGCCAGGCGGGGCGCGGGCTCGGTGAGCGCGACCGCGACCGCCTGGGACACCTCCGGGTGCGCGGCCAGCGCCGCCTCCACCTCGCCGGTCTCCACGCGCACGCCGTTCACCTTGACCTGGTGGTCGGCCCGGCCCAGGAACTCCAGGGTTCCGTCGGGGGCGTAGCGGGCCAGGTCGCCGGTGCGGTACCAGCGCCGTCCGCCGGAGGTGACGAAGCGGTCCGCGGTGGCGTCGGGGGCGCCCCGGTAGCCGCGGGCCAGGCCCGCGCCGCCCACCCACAGCTCACCGGCGACCAGGTCGGGCCGGTCGCGTCCCTGGGCGTCGACCACGCGGCACAGCACGCCGGGCAGCGGGCGGCCCCAGGGTACGCAGGCCCAGGCGGGATCGGCCCGGTCCACCTCCAGCAGGGTGGAGTGGACGGCGGCCTCGGTCATTCCGCCCAGGGCGAGGAACCGGCACTCGGGGGCGAGGGCGCGCAGCCGTTCGCGCAGGCCGGGGGCGACGCGGTCGCCGCCGAGCAGGACCGCGCGCAGGGGCGGCATCGGCGCCATGCCGGACTCGACCGCCGACAGCAGCATGTCCAGCAGGGCCGGTACGCAGTTGAGGACGGTCACCGACGCGTCCGAGGCGGCCCGGGCCCAGCGTTCGGCCTCGCGCCGTGCCCCGGGGTCGGCCAGGACCGCGGCGCCGCCCGCCGACAGCGGCGCGAACAGGTCGAAGACCGACATGTCGAAGCCGTAGTCGGCGAGCGCGAGCGTGCGGTCGCCGGTGCCGGTGTCCAGGACGGCGTTGAGCACGTCGATCGTGTGCGCGGCGGCCCGGTGCTCGACCTCCACCCCCTTGGGCGTTCCGGTGGAGCCGGAGGTGAAGAGCACGTAGGCCAGCGCGTCCGGCGCGACCTCGCGCGGGGTTCCCGGCGGGGCCTGCCGCGTCTGTTCGGGGGTGAGAACCGGGAGGTGGCCGGGGGCGGCCGTCCCGGGGCCGGAGGCGGGCGCGGCGGGATCGGCGAGGACCGCCGGTGCGGGGTCGTCGCAGATCAGCAGGTCGGGCATGCCCTGGGCCAGGACGCGCGCGCGGCGGGCGGCGGGCTGGTCGCGGCCCAGGGGGAGGTAGGCGCAGCCCGCGGCGAGCACGCCCAGGACGGCGGCGACCTGGTCGGCGCCCCGGGGCAGGTCCAGGGCCACGGTCGCGCCCGCGGGCACGGCCCCGGCCACCGCTCCGGCCACGCGCAGCGCCCGGTCGGCCAGTTCCCCGTAGGTCAGGGGCGCGCCGTCGGTCAGGACCAGGGCGGTGTCGCCGGGGGCGGTGCGGGCGTGGTCGAAGAAGCGCCCGTGCAGCGGGCGGGGGCCGGGCGGCGCCGCGTCGGGGGTGTGCGCGGCACGCGCCCGGGCCCGGTCCGGGGAGGGTTCCGGACGGAAGGGGCGGCTCCAGGCCGCGGGGTCGTCGGTGAGGTCCTCGACGAGCGCGCGGTAGCAGGCGAAGGCGGCCTCCATGGTTCCGGGGGCGAAGGCGCGCTCGCGCAGGTCCCAGTTGAGCAGGAGCCCGCCGTCGAGTTCGGTGACCTGGGCGTCGAGCAGGACCTGGGGGCCCTGGGAGATGATCCAGGAGGGGCGGCCGAAGGACTCCTGCACGGGATCGGTGAACAGGGGGCCCAGGCCGATGGCGCTGGTGTAGACGACCGGGGCGAGGACCGGGTTGCCGCCGTCGAGGCGGGCCAGGTCGCGCAGGACCTCCACTCCCCCGTAGGCGCCGTGGTCGATCGCCCCGTGCAGGTCGGACTGAACCCTGCGCGCCCGCTCGGCGAAGGGAGCGGGGTCGGCGGTGTCCACGCCCAGGAGCACCGAGCTGCTGAAGTCGCCGACGACCCGGCCGACGTCGGGGTGCAGGGGCGCGCGGTCGAACAGGGGCAGGTTGAGCGAGAACCTCGGGGCCGCGCTCCAGGCGCCCAGCACCTCGGCGAAGGCGGCGGCCAGCGCGGCCGCGGGGGTGACGCCCGCGGCGCGGGCCCGCCGCTCGAACAGCCGGGTGCGCTCGGGGGTGAGCCGGTGGTGCAGGCGGGTGGAGCGGGTGGCGTCGGTTCCGGGCACGGCGGGGAGCGCGGCGCCCGGGAGGACGGGCAGTTCGGGCGGCGGGGGGATCTCGCGCAGGCGTTCGTGCCACCAGGAGCGGGCGCGCTCGCGCGGCCGGGGGTCGCGGGAGGCGCGTTCGGCGAGGTAGCGGGCGAAGCCGTACTCCAGGGGCGGAAGGTCGTCGCCCCGGTAGGCGGTGCGCAGGTCCTCCAGCAGGACGCGCAGGCTGAGGGCGTCGGCCACGATCATGTCCAGGTCCACGTGCAGGCGGGTGGCACCGCCCGGCAGCAGGGAGAGGGCCACGTCCAGGACCTGTCCGGCGGCGACGTCCATGCGGCGGTGGGTGGAGGTGTCCCGGATCCGCGCGAGGACCCGGTCGGCCTCCTCGGGGTCCAGGCCGGTCAGGTCGTGGACCGTCACGGCGGGGACGCCCTGCACGAACGCGCTGGTCCCAGCGGACCCACCAGGCTCAGCAGAGGGCATGGACGCGCCAGGCGCGTCGGATGCGGTCCCCACAGGAGCACTGGTCACAACGGGCCCATCGGACTCGACAGGCGCACCAGACTCAGCAGACGGCACGGGTACGACAGGCGCGACAGACGCGGTGGTCCCCACAGGCGCACTGGCCACAACGGACTCACCCAGCTCGGCAGGAGCACCAGACCCGGCAGGCGCGTCAACCGCTCCGGACGCGGCGAGGACGGTGGCCGCGGGAAGCACGCGCTGGTGGCCGTCGTCGTCGAACCTCACACGCAGCATCGGGTGGCGCTCCACCACGGCCCGCAGGGCCGAGGCGAGGCGTTCGGGGTCCACGCCGTGGCCGTCGAACTCGGTGTAGAAGTGCGCCGCGACCCCGCCCAGCGGCTGGCCGTCCTGGCGGCCGATCCAGTAGGCGTGCTGCATGGTCGCCAGGGGGAAGCGCTCCCCCTCCTCCACCGGCCGCACGGGTTCCTGCGGCGCGGGGCGCTCCGTGGCCGCCGAACCCCGCAGCAGGGCGCTCCAGGCGGCCGCCGTCGGGTTGGCGGACAGGTCCTCGAAGGTGACGTCGAACCCGTCCTCCCGCCAGGCGCCCACCAGGCGGATCAGGCCCAACGAGTCCAGCCCGTGCTCGAAGAGGTCGTCGGTGTCGGCGAACCCCCGGGTCCCGAGCACCTCCGCCACCTGCTCGCGCACGGCTCCGGCTCCGGTTCCCGCCCCGGCGTGGTCTGACACGGTGTTCTGCCCCTCTGTGTTCGGGTTCGACACGATCAGCAATAATGAAAACCGTTTTCATTGCCGATGTGCCTATGTATAGCACTGCCGCGACCGCCCGGTCGACCCGGGCCCGCTGAAATACGGGAGGGATCACATGCCCCAGGACTGGCTGCGCTGGCCGAGGGAGCAGGCGAGGGAGTACCGCGAACGCGGCTTCTGGGACGACCGGAAGCTGGACGGCCTGCTACGCGAGCGGGCCGACCGCCACGGGGAGCGCACCGCGCTCGTGTCGGGCGCGGACCGGCTCACCTACGCCGGACTGGACGGGCGCGTTGACCGGCTGGCCGCGGGGCTGGCCTCGCTCGGGGTGGAACCGGGGGAACGCGTCCTGCTCCAGCTGCCCAACCGGCGCGAGTACGTCGTCACGCTCTTCGCCCTGCTGCGGATCGGGGCCGTGCCGGTCCTGGCCCTGCCGACCCTGGGCGCCGCCGAGGTGGAGTCGCTCGTGCGCACGGCGCGGGCGTGCGCCGTCGTCGTCGCGCAGGGCAGGGGCCGCAGCGACCCCAGGGCGGCCGCGGCCCGGATCGCGCGGGACGTGCCGTCGGTGCGCGCTCTGGTCGTCGTCGGCGACCCCGGGGACACCGGCGGGGTGCGGTGGGACGCCCTCGCGGAGGCGGATCCCCTCCCCCGCGGCGGCGACGCCGGGGAGAGCGGGCGGCACGGGCGCACCCCCGAGGTCGGCGCCGAGGACCTGGCCCTGCTCCTGCTGTCCGGAGGCACCACGGGCACCCCCAAACTCATCCCGCGCACCCACGCCGACTACGGGTACAACGCCCGGGCGTCGGCCGAGGCCTGCGGAGTGGGCGAGGACGCGGTCTACCTGGCCGTCCTGCCCGTCGCGCACAACTTCACCATGGTCTCCCCCGGGATCGTGGGCACCCTCGCGGTCGGCGGCACGGTCGTCCTGAGCCCCGACCCCAGCCCGACCACGGCCTTCGCGCTCATCGAGCGCGAGGGGGTGACCATCACCTCGCTCGTGCCCGCGCTGGTGCCCTCCTGGCTGGACGAGGCCGGCCGCACCGGGCACGACCTGTCCTCCCTGCGCGTCCTCCAGGTCGGGGGGTCGCGCCTGGACGACACGACCGCCCGGCGCGTGGGCCCCGCCCTGGGCTGCCGCCTCCAGCAGGTGTTCGGCATGGCCGAGGGCCTCAACAACTACACCGGTCTGGACGACCCCGACGACCTCGTGTGCACGACCCAGGGCCGCCCCCTCTCGCCCGCCGACGAGGTCGCGGTGGTGGACGAGGCCGGAGACCCGGTGCCCCCGGGCACCCCCGGGGAACTGCTCACCCGCGGCCCCTACACCCTGCGCGGCTACTACCGGGCGCGCGAACTGGACGCGCTGCGCTTCACCCCGGACGGGTTCTACCGCACCGGGGACCTGGTGACCCGGAGCGAGGGCGGCGACCTGGTGGTCGTGGGCCGGGTGAAGGACCAGGTCAACCGGGCCGGCGAGAAGATCGCCGCGACCGAGGTGGAGGAGTACCTGCTGGCCCTGCCCGGCGTGCGGGCGGCGGCGGTGGTCGGCGTGGCCGATCCCGTCCTGGGCGAGCGCTCGGTCGCCCTGCTGGTGGCCGACGGGCGGTGCCCGACCCGGGAGGAGGTGCGCGGCGTGATGCTGGAGCGCGGCGCGGCCGCCTTCAAGGTTCCCGACGAGGTGCGCGCGGTGGCCGGTCTCCCCCTCACCGGGGTGGGCAAGGTGGACAAGGCGCGGCTGAGGCGGGAGTTGGCGGTTTCCTAGCCTGCGGGCTCGGGAGACGTAGGAGGCCCGGGGGCCGTCGGACCGGTGGTGCCGGAAGACCAGGCGATGCCGGTGGGCCTGGTGACGCCAGTCGTGCTGGTGGGCCCGGTGGCGCCCGGTGGGCTCGATGGTGTGACGACCGGGCCGCTCCCACACGGTGATCCTGCTCCTGGCACGGGTGTCGGCGTCGGCGGTGACGCCGGGAGCAGGATCACCGCCGGGGGCGCTCAGCCGTTCAGTGCGGCCAGAACCCCCTTGGTGCTCACCGTCCCGGCACAGCGGCGGGCGGCGTAGGACAGGGCCATCGCGTGGTCGCCCGCGGAGAAGTCCGCCACCGCGTCGGCCACGACGAAGGCCTGGACGTCGCGCATGAAGGCGTCGCACGCGGTCGTCAGGACGCCGATGTGGGCGTAGACGCCGCAGACGACCAGCTGGTCGCGGCCCGCGTCGCGCAGGTACTCCTCCAGACCGCTCCTGGCGAAGGCGCTGTAGCGCCACTTGGTCATGACGATCTCGTCGTCGGCGGGTTCCAGCCCCTCCACGATCGCGGTGTGGGCCGGGTCGTCACGCAGCCCCTCGCCCCACAGGTCGGTGAGCAGCCCCCGGTCGTCCGGGTCCTGGGAGCCGGGCTGGGCGGTGTAGACGCGCGGAACGCCGAGTGCGGCGCACGCGCTCCGCAGGGCGCCGACGTTGGCGATCAGGCTCGGCACCGGCTCCTCGTCGGGGGAGAAGGCGTCGAGGAAGTAGCGCTGCATGTCGTGGATGAGCAGGACGCAGCGGTCGGGGTCCACCGACCACGACATCCGGTTGTCGGGCAGGTCGCCCTCGCCAGGCATGGGGTAGGGCTCGATCGCGGGAAGGGACATCAGGGGTGTTCTCCATGTGGTGTCGGAACGGGGATGGCGGGTTTCGCGGGGCCGCGCACCGGTGCGCCGTGTCAGGGCGGCGGAACCCGGGCCGCCGGGTCCAGGGCGCCCGGGCCTGAGGCACCGGGATCGGGACCGGCGGAACCCGGCCCGACGGGCCCCAGCCCGAGGGCGTTGAGCATGGTGCGGAACTTGGCGCCGGTCTCCGCCGCCTCCTCGGCGGGCACGGAGTCCGCGACGATCCCGGCTCCGGCGAACAGGCGCGCCCGGGTCCCCGCGATCTCGGCGCAGCGCAGGGTGACGGCCCACTCCCCGTCGCCGTCGGCGTCGCACCAGCCGACCGCGCCCGCGTACAGGCCCCGGTCGAAGGGCTCCCACGCGCCGATGGCCCGTGCGGCGGCCTCGGCGGGCGTGCCGCAGACGGCGGGGGTCGGGTGCAGGACGGCGGCCAGTTCCAGCGCCGAGGGAAGGGGTTCCCGGAGCAGGCCGGAGAGGGGCGTGCCCAGGTGCCACATGGTCGCGGTCGCGGTCAGCGAGGGGGCCTCGGGAACGTCGAGCCGGGAGCAGAGCGGGCGCAGGCGTTCGGCGATGGCCTCCACGACGAAGGCGTGCTCGCGCAGGTCCTTGGCCGAGGCCAGCAGGGCCTCGGCGCGTTCGCGGTCGGCCTCCGGATCGGGGTGGCGCGGCGCGGAGCCCGCGAGCGGGTGCGAGCGCACCCGGCGGCCGCTGCGCGCGACGAGCAGTTCGGGGCTGGCCCCCACCAGGACCGGGGCCGGTCGCCGGAGGGGGTCCCGGTCCCGGCCGTCCGTCCCGCCGGAGCCCTCCCCGAAGACCTCCCCGGAGCCGAAGGCCCCCGCGGCGACCGCGAAGTTGAAGGCGCCCGGGTTGTCCGCGGTGAGGCGGGCCAGGACGCGGCCGGGGTCGAGGGGTTCCGCCAGGTCCAGCAGCAGGGTCCTGGCCAGGACGACCTTGTCCAGGCCTTCGTTGGAGAGGTGTTCGACGGCCAGGCCGACCAGGCGGGCGTAGTCGTCCGCGGAGGGCTCCTCGCGCAGGCGGTGCCGGGGCGGCGGACCGGAGGAAGGGGCCTCGGCGGCCGTTCGCGACGAACGCTCGCGGGAGGGCGGGTCGGGAAGGGAGCCCCCGCCCGGAATCCGCGGTGGGTCCGGGCGGGGCCTCCGACCGGAAGGGGGACCCCCTGCGGTGAGCGGCGAGCGGTCGCGGAAGAGCGGCCCGCGCCGGGAGCCCCCGCCAGGAGCACCCGACGGGCGCGGGCCGGTGCGGACGACGTCCGCCGCCATGAGCGCGGCCGGGGCGCCCGTCCGGAAGGGCAGGGCGCCCACGACCCGGGGGTCGTCCCATCCGGCGGCGCGGGCATCGCGCAGGGCGGCCTCGGCCTCCTTGGCGAGGTCCGCGCCCCCGCCGGACAGGGGGCGCGAGCGCCCCGGCGCGCCGTCGGCCGTCAGCGTGTGGTCGGGGGTGGACAGGACGAAGGGGCCGGGCAGGCTTCCCCGGGGTTCAGGCGCCAAGGCTCGCCCCTCCGTCCACGCGCAGGTCGTGCAGGGTGACGTGCCGGGCGCGCGGCGAGGCCAGGAAGGCGACGGCCTCCGCGACGTCCCCGGGCAGCGCCACCCGGCCCAGCGGGACGCCCGGGCGGAACGCCGAGGGGTCGTTGCCGGGCTCCGCCTCCGGGGAGGAGGGCCCGTCCTCCCACAGCTGGCGCCGCATCGGGGTGTCGGTCGATCCCGGGGAGACGACGTTGCAGCGGATCCCGTGGGGCCCCAGCTCCAGGCCCAGGCACAGCGTGA
The DNA here is from genome assembly GCF_000092985.1 of Nocardiopsis dassonvillei subsp. dassonvillei DSM 43111. GTDB lineage: Bacteria > Actinomycetota > Actinomycetes > Streptosporangiales > Streptosporangiaceae > Nocardiopsis > Nocardiopsis dassonvillei. Next base: position 1,253,360 of record NC_014210.1, on the reverse strand, counting down.
AGTGGGTCGCGGCGGCCTTGGACGCGGCGTAGGCGGCCATGGCGGCCCTGGGCACCGCGGCCGCGTCGGAGCTGACGGTGACGATGTTCCCGGCACCGCGCGGGACCATCACGCGGGCCGCGGCGCGGGAGACGTGGAAGACGCCGAGGGCGTTGACGTCGAAGACCTCCCGCCACACCCGGGAGGGGAAGCCGGTGACCGCGCCCCAGCGCAGCACACCGGCGACGTTGACCGCGGCGGTGACGGCGCCCAACTCCTCCTCGACCGAGGCCACGGCCCGCTCGACGGAGTCCTCGTCGGTGACGTCCACCGCGTAGTCGCGGACGCGGTGGCCCCGGCCGGTGAGTTCCGCGGCCAGAGCGCGGGCTCCCTCCCCGGCCACGTCCAGGGCCGCGACGCGGAAGCCCTGTTCGGCCATCCCCCGGACGACGGCGGAGCCGATGCCCCCGGCGGCCCCGGTCACCAGGGCCACACCGGGGTCTTGTGCAGAACGGGTCGTGGACACGACCCTCCTCTCGTGGAACACGGCAGCGGATCCCGGCGGCCCGTGGCCGGCGCGCCGCTCCCGACCGGGGTCCGTTTCCCGCGCCGCCCCCGCCCGCGGGGGTGGTGCGGGCACCCGGACACGGACCGAAGCGCGGGGCCGAAAGCGCAGGCCCGGAAAGCACGGACCCGGAAAGCGCTGCCTAGGTGCAGCCCGGACACACGCCCGACAGCTCGAAGGAGTAGTCCAGGGAGCCGTAACCGCTGTCCTCGCGGATGCGTTCGACGACGCTCCCCAGCTCGTCCGCCTGCGCGATGTCCTCCACCCGCCCGCAGACCCGGCACAGCAGGTGGTGGTGACGGGAGGAGGTCCTGCACAGCCGGTAGAGGCGCTCCCCCTCGGGCGAGTGGAGGGTGTCGAGGACGCCCTCCTCCGCCAGCCGGTGGAGCGTGCGGTAGACGGTGGACAGGCTGGGCGGCCTGCGGGCACGGGAGCGCCCTCCGGAGAGGGCGAGGTGGATCTCCTGACAGCTGCGGAAGCGCGTGCTCCGACCCAGGGCCTTGAGGACGACGTCGTCGTACTGGGACACCCGGGGCATCTCAGACCGCCGCCCGGTCGGTCCTCACGGTGAACGGCGTGCCCGCCGCCCCCGGCGCCGGGCACCGTCGCCTGCCTCCAGACACGTCACGGGCCTCCGGTCATGTGACACAGACTGCATGGAAATGATTTTCATAACCGTACCATGATCGCGCCCGTACCACCTCAAAACCTCCCTAACTACACTGGAATCCGGCTCCTGGGCCCCGCCGGAACCGTCGCCCGACCGGGTCGGGTACGCGCATCGCGGAAACCGGCTCGGCGGAGGTCGTGGCGCCCCGGGGCACGTTCACGAGGGTTCGTCCGTCCCGGTTCCCGGTGCCCACGACCGTACGGGCCCCGCCACCGAGCACCCGGCACCGGCGGACGGCACCGCTCCCGTAGCGTCACGGCCCGCCCGCGCACCGGGCGGAGCCGTCCCCGACTCCCGCGGGTGGACGCCCAACCCCGAACTGGCGGGGCCCGGGCCCGGCGTCACCCCTCTGCGGTGGAGCCCCCGGGAACCGGGCCGTCGGGGGCCGCGCCCCCGGGGACCCGCCCCTCCCCTGCCGGGTCCGGCCCGGCGGCCCGCAGGCCGACGAGGCCGAGGAAGTGGGCCATGTGGTCGGCCATGTCCACGCCGGAGTCGTAGGACCACTGCGCCTGGAGGCCGTCCATGAGGGCCACGGCCAGCACCGCCAGGCGGTCGGCGTCCTGCTCTGCGGAGAACCGCCCCTGCGCCTGGAGGCGCCGGATCTCCTCCGCGATGATCCCGCGGGCCGTGGCGTAGCGCTCCCGGAAGAAGCCGTGGGCGGGATGCCCCTCCTCGGCGGCCTCCGCGGACAGGCGCGAGTACAACTGCACGAGGCCCGGCACCCCGGCGTTGTGCCGGACCAGCCGCACCAGCGAATCGGCGATGCCGGGGCGTCCGGCGGCGTCAGGACCGCGTTCGGCGCCGTCGGGGCTTTCTCCGGCACCGCCGGGACGCCGAGCACCGGCCTCGGAACCCCGGTCGGCGCCCTCCCCGTAGGCCAGCCGGTCGAGTTCGTCGCGGTGGCGCAGCACCTCGACGAAGAGCCGTTCCTTGCTCCCGAAGTGGTGCAGCAGGCCGTTCTGGCTGAGTCCGACCGCGTCGGCGATCTCGCGCACCGTCGCGCGGCTGTACCCGTCGCGTCCGATGACGGTGAGCGCCGCGTCGAGGATCTCCCCGCGCTTGGCCACGCCCTTCGCGTAGGAGCCTCGTCGTGCCATGGCGCGACTGTAGCACTTGCCGCGCGAAAACCGCATGACGTACTGTTTTCGCACGGACGCGTCAACGACCCGCGTTTCCCCGGACAGGAGCGAGCAGCCATGACCCACGACCCAGCCGACCTGAGCGGGCTCACACTGGCGGAGAAGGCCTCGCTGAGCAGCGGCGCCGACTTCTGGACGACCAAGGCCGTGGGGGACGTCCCCTCGCTCGTGCTCACCGACGGGCCGCACGGCGTACGCCGACAGGCCGGTGCCACCGACCACCTGGGCCTGGCGGAGAGCCTGCCCGCGACCTGCTTCCCGCCCGCCGTCGGCCTGTCCCAGAGCTGGGACCCCGACCTGGTCGGGCGGGTGGGCGCGGCCCTGGGCGCCGAGGCCGGGGCGCTGGGCGTGGACGTGCTCCTGGGCCCGGGGATCAACATCAAGCGCGACCCGCGCGGCGGGCGCAACTTCGAGTACTTCTCCGAGGACCCCCTCCTCACCGGCGTCCTGGGCGGCGCCTGGGTGAGCGGCCTCCAGAGCACCGGTGTGGGCGCCTCGCTCAAGCACTTCGCCGCCAACAACGCCGAGCACGACCGGATGCGCTCCAGCTCCAACGTCGACCCGCGCACGCTGCGCGAGATCTACCTGCGCGCCTTCCAGAGGGTCGTGCGCACGTCCGCCCCGTGGACCGTGATGTGCTCCTACAACCGCATCAACGGCGTCTACGCCTCGGAGGACCACTGGCTGCTCACCACGGTGCTGCGCCAGGAGTGGGGCTTCGACGGCGTGGTCGTGAGCGACTGGGGCGCGGTGCAGGACCGGCCCGCCGCGGTCGCCGCCGGGTTGGACCTGGAGATGCCCGGTGACGGCGGCGCGAGCGACGCGCGGCTCCTCGCGGCCGTGGAGGCCGGGGCCTGCTCGACGGAGGACGTGGACACGGCCGCCTCCCGCGTGGCCGCCCTGGCCGCCAGGGCGCGCGGCTCCCGCCGGGACCGCGCGGCGGATCCCGAACGCGCCCCGGAGGTCGGCGCGCGGGAGATCGAGGACCACCACGCCCTCGCCCGCGAGGTGGCCGCGCGGTGCGTCGTCCTGCTCAAGAACGACGGCGCGCTCCTGCCGCTCGCGCCCGACGGGTCCGTCGCGGTGATCGGCGGCTTCGCCCGGAACCCGCGTTACCAAGGCGGCGGCAGCTCCCACGTGAACCCCACGCGCGTGGACGTCCCGCTGGAGGAGATCCGCGCCCTGGCCGGTTCCGGCGCGGTCGCCTTCGCCCCCGGCTACGCCGACCGGGCGCAGGACGGTACGGAACCGGGCGACGCGGCGGCCCTGCGTGAGGAGGCGGTGCGCGCCGCGTCCGAGGCGGACACCGCCGTGGTCTTCCTGGGCCTGGCCGAGCACCAGGAGTCCGAGGGCTTCGACCGGGAGCACATCGAACTCCCCGCCGAACAGCTCGACCTGCTCGCGGCCGTCGTGCGGGCGCAGCCCCGCACGGTCGTCGTGCTCTCCCACGGCGGCGTGCTGCGGCTCGCCCCCGTCGCCGAGCTGGCCCCCGCGGTCCTGGACGGGGCCCTCCTGGGCCAGGCGGGCGGCGGCGCGATCGCCGACGTGCTGTTCGGCCGGGTCAACCCGTCGGGGCGGCTCGGCGAGACGGTGCCGGTCCGGTTGCAGGACACCCCCGCCTACCTCAACTTCCCCGGGGAGAACTCCGCGGTGCTCTACGGCGAGGGCCTGTACGTGGGCTACCGCTGGTACGACGCCCGCGACATGGAGGTGGCCTTCCCCTTCGGGCACGGCCTGTCGTACACGAGCTTCGCCTACTCCGACCTCGAACTGGAGCAGGACGGCGCCGGGATCACGGCGCACCTGACCGTGACCAACACCGGGGACCGGTCCGGGCGCGAGGTCGTGCAGTTCTACGTCGCCAAGCCCGACTCGGCCGTGTCGCGGGCGCCGCGTGAGCTGAAGGGCTTCACGGGCGTGACCCTGGAACCCGGTCGCAGCGAGCGCGTCAGCGTCCCGCTGTCCCGGGAGGACCTGGCGTACTGGGAGGTGCGGGCCGACCGCTGGGTGGTCGAGGGCGGCGAGTACGTGGTGTCGGCGGGCGCTTCGAGCCGCGACCTGCGGGTCACGGCGGCGATCGCCGTCGAGGGCGACGCGCTGCGCCTGCCGGTGACGCTCGACTCCACGCTGGGCGAGGTCATGGCCGACCCCGGGGCGGCGGCCCTCCTCGCCCAGGCCTTCACGCCTCCGGCGGCCGAGGGCTCCGACAACGCCATGGGGATGGACATGGCGCGGATGATGGCCTCGATCCCGATCCGCCGCCTGGCGAGCTTCGGCCCGACGGGACTGGACGAGCTCGAAGCACTCGTCGCGAGGATCAACGCCGAGGACTGAGCGGCCGACCCGGCCGGGCCCGCCGCGCTCGCGACGCGGCCCCGATCCGCCGGGCCGCCCTCACAGGGGCGGCCCGGCGTCCGGAGGGGCCCGGGCCGGACGCCCCTCCCTCCGTCTGCCCCGTCCCTCCCCGCGCGGGGCCCTGTACCGGCGGGGCGGCAGCGGGGATACTGGGGCGATGTTCGAGGGCTTCACCTCCCAGCACGTCCCGCTCGGCGACGCGACCGTCTTCGTACGCCACGGCGGCCGGGGCCCGGCCGTGCTGCTGCTGCACGGCCACCCCCGCACCTCGGCGACCTGGCACCGCGTCGCTCCCCTGCTGGTCGAACAGGGCTTCACCGTGGTCTGCGCCGACCTGCGGGGCTACGGGCGCTCGCGCGGTCCCGCGCCCTCGCCGGACCACACCAACCACTCCAAACGCGCGGTCGCCTCGGACATGGCGGCGGTGATGCGCCTGCTGGGCCACGACCGGTTCGCGCTCGTCGGCCACGACCGGGGCAGCTACGTGGCCCTGCGGTTGACCCTGGACCACCCCGAACTGGTCTCCCGGGTGGCGCTCATCGACTGCCTGCCCATCAGCGAGCACCTGTCGCGGATCACGCCCGAGTTCGCCACACGGTGGTGGCACTGGTTCTTCTTCGCCCAGCCGGAGGTTCCCGAGCGCGTCATCAACGCCGACCCCGACCGCTGGTACACCGGCGACCCGCGGAGCATGGGCCGGGAGAACCACGAGGAGTGGCGGCGGGCGGTACGCGACCCCGAGGTGGTGCGGGCGATGCTGGAGGACTACCGCGCCGGTCTGACCGTCGACCGGGCCCATGAGGAGGCCGACCGCGCCGCCGGGGTCCGCGTCCGGTGCCCCGCGCTGGTCCTGTGGTCGCTGCGGGACGACCTGGAGGAGCTGTACGGCGATCCGCTGCGTGTCTGGCGGTCCTGGGCGGACGACGTCCGCGGCCACGGCATCGACTCGGGCCACCACGTCGCCGAGGAGGCCCCCGAGGAGCTGGCCGCGGCCCTGGGCGGCTTCCTCACCGGGTGAGCCTCCCCGCCCGCGGTCTCCGCTCCCCGGCGCCGGTTCGGGTCGAGGGCCCTGGTGCCCCCGGAACCCGCGGGATTCGCGACGGACAGTAGGAACCCGACCCGGGGCTGTGTCGTTGCACCTCCGTAGCACTCATCCGAGTTTTTCGACGAAAACACTGGGAATGCGTTCGGGAAGTAGCCGATGACTGGGTAGAGGGCTGGAGATGTGCCAAAGCAGACAGCCGGAGGTTGAGATGACGCAGGCTATCGGCGACCCCGGACCGATCGTGCGTGCGCTGACCGCTCTGGGGCTCCCTCCCGTGTTCGATCCCCAGCATCGCAGCAGCGGCGCGCACGAGGAGGACGTGCCCGCGCTCGCGCAGAGTCTGATCGCCGCGGCGGAGATCCAGGCCGGTCCGGACTCGGTGCGCCCCGCCGAGGGAGCGCCGAACGCGTGGGCCCACGCGGTGCAGGACCGGGAGGTGGGGCAGGCCCTGCTGTACCGCAGGATGGAGCGGACCGTCAGCGACTGGCAGTGGGCGACCGACCCGGCCCCCTCACGGCCGGGTGCGGCTGCGGAGGCGGCGATGTGCGCGGCGCACGCGCTCATCGCCGTGCACTCGGCTCCGGACGGACACCACGTCCAGGCCGCGCTGGACGAGGCGGAGGACGCGCTGTTGGCCGCCGTGGTGCTGGTACGCGGCTCCCGCTCCGCCGCCGCGTGAGGCGCTCCTCCCCCTCGTGCCAGGAGTCCGTACCGCCTCGGGGGTGCGGACTCCTGGCACGTGCGGGCCCTACCGGTCCAGAAAGTCCCCCGTCACCTCGGCGAGGCGGTGGTGGGCCTCGGCGTCGTCGATGTCGGCGGGCAGGTCCCCCGACTGGTCCCCGTAGGCGCCGAACTGGGCGTGGTTCATCCCCTGGACCTGGTGCGTGTGCGCGTCGGGCGGCAGGTTCGGGCGGTTCTCCTCGACCGTCGCCGGGTCGGACAGGCCGTCGCGGCTGCCCGAGACCGAGATGACGGCGAGGTCCTCGCGCCCGGCCAGGCCCGCGCCCTCCGTGGCGTAGGAGCCCCACAGGACCAGTCCGACGACCGTGTCGTCCGTGCGTCCGCCGAGGTGGGAGGCGGCCATGGCACCGCCCAGCGAGTGCCCGCCCACGTACCACGCGTCGACGCCGTCGCCGTGGTCGGCGATGGCGCGGTCGGCGCGGTCGGTGTCGAACACCGCGAAGTTCAGCGGCATCCGCGGGATGACCACCCGCACGGCGGTGTCGGCGGCGACCAGCGCCCAGGGCTCGGCATAGGCCTCGGGTGCGACGCGCGCGCCCGGGTAGAAGACGACTCCGACCCCGGGAGGGGCGTGGGTGGAGCTGACGACCACGGCGTCGTCGGTGACGGCCACCTCCACGCCGGGGGTGGCCACGGCCTCGCGCAGCGCCCGCGGCTCCGCCTGGTAGGGGTTGAGCGCCCAGACGGCGAAGCCGCCGACCGCGAGGACGAGCAGGAGCGTCAGGGCGAGCGCGGCGATTCCCAGCGCCTTCGCGGCGCGGCCGCGTTCGCGGTTCTTTTTCTTCACGCTTTCCAAGATACTTGTTTACTGAGGAAAGAACGGAGGTAGCGGTACAGGGACACACGGTCGCGGGCCGCCTCCGCACGGACACCGGCTCGACCGGACTCCGTCACCGACCGGGTTCCAGCACCGGCCGGTCTCCGGAGCGGACCGGGCGCCCGCACCGACCAGACGCCGACCCCGGGGAGAAGCCATGACCGCCGCGAACGCCTCACCCGCCCCCTCCACCCGCGCGTCCCTCCTGGGCCTGGCCGGGTTCGCCGCCGCCGTCACCGCCGCCGCGCTCGTCGGGGTGCTCTCCAGCACCAGCACCGCCGCGGAGTACGCCGCCCTGCGCCAGCCCTCGTGGGCCCCGCCCTCCTGGGTGTTCGGCCCGGTGTGGACCACGCTGTACGCCATGATCGCCGTGTCGGGCTGGCTGGTCTGGCGCCGCCACGGCTGGCGCGGCGCCCGCCCCGAGCTGACGCTCTACTTCGTCCAGCTCGCGCTGAACGCGGCTTGGACGCCGCTGTTCTTCGCCGCCGGTCTGCGCGGGGTGGCCCTGGTCGACATCTGCCTGCTGGTGGTGGCGCTGACGGCGACCATCGTGCTGTTCGCCCGCCGGTCCCGGTGGGCGGCGGTCCTGCTGGTGCCCTACTGGGCCTGGACGGCCTTCGCGACCGCGCTCAACCTCTCCGTCTGGTGGCTCAACACCGGCGGCTGAGGCTCGGCACGTCCCGGGCACAACCCCCGGACGGTTTTCGGTCAGGAAGGAAACTCCTTTGTGGCCCTGGGTAGATCGCCCGACTCGGGACCCGGCCCCGCTCCGACCGCCAGAGGGTGTTCCCGCAGTTCGCACACTCCTTTCGCCACATTCACCCGGGTTCGGCGCACCCCGGCGGAGCGACACGGGACACACGAAAATCGCTGTCCTGATTTTTATCGTTCCGTTATGGGGGAATGACCTGGACACCAGACGGAGAGTGCTGCCGTCACACAGGAGGAGTACCGAGAAAGAAAGAGGAAGCATGCGGATCATCCAGCCGAGCATGAAGCGCATCAAGCTGGTCGTGCCCGACACCGTCGATTTCGTCGGCATCCGCGACCTCGACGGGACCTTCACCAAGGTGGCCTCCCCACAGAAGAGCTACCGCTTCAAGCGTGAGGACGCCTCCTTCGACTTCGCCTCCACCGGAAAGACCGTGGAGGAGGACGGAGACAAGGCCGAGGTCTTCACGGCGGTGAGCGTGAAGTAACGGCGTCCCCACACGCCTCCCCAGGAAACCCCCAGACAGCGCCAGAGCACGGAGGTCCTCACGTGCGGCCCGGAACCCCTCCCGGGCCGCACGTGCTCTGTGCGCGGCCGCCCGTCCGCTAGCGGCCCGAGAACAGCACCAGGGCCTGGGCCGCCTCGGCCGGGACGGTCAGGTCCAGGCCCGTGGTCTCGCGGAACGCCTGGAGCCGGTTGACCACCGTGTTGCGGTGGCAGTACAGGGCCTCGGCGGTGGCCTTGACCGATCCCGTCGCGGCGTAGTGGGTCAGCGTCTCCAGCAGCCGCGCCCGGCTGTCCCCGTCGAGCCGCTCGAAGCGCTCCACCCGGTCGCGTCCGAAACCGGGGATCAGTCCGCGCAGCTGGTCGTGGGCGATGGCGGACCAGACGTCCTCCTCGCGGACGAACCCGCCGCCGGTGCCGGCGTAGCCGGACAGGACGCGGGCCGCCTCGACGGAGGCGGGGACCGCGGCCAGCCCCCGCACCCGCGCGACCAGTCCCCCCGAAGTCCCCGGGGGCAGGTCCGGCCACGGCGTGCGGGCGGTCTCGCGCACCAGGGCGACGCCGTCGTCGAACTCCCACGCCAGGCCCCCGCCGCGTTCGCGGACCCGGGCCGCGGGCCGCTGCTCCCGCTCCGGGGACGGCACGACGAAGGCCACGTCGAAGGTCCCGTGCTCGGGGAGCCCCAGGGTGCCCGCCACCTCGGAGGCCACGGCGGCGGCCCGGCTCCCGGAGTTGAGCAGCCGGGAGAACGCCTGGGCCGCCGCCGCCCGGGAGTCGCGTTCCAGGGCGGCCCTCTCCTCCAGGAAGGCGGCCTGCACGTCGCTGATGTACTGCTCGACCGTGGTGAGGATCTCCTCGGCGTGCAGCACGAGGATCTGCGAGGATCCCGGCCCGCCCGCGCGCACCAGACCCGCCCAGAGCACGCGGAAGTCGAGCCGGACCGCCTCCAGCAGGTGCTCGCGCGCCACACCCTGGCGGGCCCGGCGCACGCCCAGGCGGGTGGAGAGGTCGCGCAGGTGGTCGGGCAGGGGCACCCCGGCGATCCGCCGGGTGAGCATGTCGAAGGTCTCCGTGGCGCTCTGGCGCAGGTCGGTGTCGGGGACCATGCCGTCGGTGTAGTTGCCCAGGGCCGCCAGGCGCTGGAGGAAGTCCTCGACGAGGTTCTCCCGGTCCTCGGCGAGCCGTTCGACCATGCCCGCCCAGGACCGGGGCTCGTCGGCGGGCGGGGCCTGCTCCGCGGGGTCCGTCACGGCCGCCTCCCTTCGTACGTCTCGACGGCTTCCGGTGTCCGGGCTCGGCGTGCGGCGCGCGGCGTCCAGCACCTGCGTTCGGCACCCGGCGCCCGCGCTCGGCATCCGGTACCGAGTCTATGTGCACATGCACAGCACCCCCGGGGAATCTTGTGTGGATGACGATTGAGCGCCGCGGGGCGCGTGGCGAGGATGGACGTGGCCCACGCCCGGCCCACGCGACCCGACGCTCTCCGAGAGGAACACCGCCATGACCGCACACGAACAGGACCCGTCACAGGACGCGGCACCCGCCGACGCCCGCTTCCTGGAGGACTTCCGGGCCATGAGCGCCTTCGGCGCCACGCCGTCGGGGGGCGTCGACCGGCAGGCCGCCACCGGGCCCGACATCGCCCAGCGGCGGTGGCTGGAGGAACTGCTGGTCGAGCGGGGGCTGCGGGTGGTCTACGACCGCATCGGCAACCAGTTCGGCCTGCTGGAGCGGGTACCGGGCGCCCCCTACGTGGTCGTCGGCTCGCACATGGACTCCCAGCCCACGGCGGGGCGCTACGACGGGGCCTACGGCGTGCTGGCCGCCGCCCACGCCGTCTTCCGGATCGCCGAGCAGGACGCCGCCGCCGGTGCCCCCGCGCCCGTGTACAACCTCGCGGTCGTGAACTGGTTCAACGAGGAGGGCTCGCGCTTCACGCCCTCCATGATGGGCAGCGCCGTCTACACCGGCGCGCTCCCGCTGGAGACGGCACTGGCCGCGCGCGACGCGGCCGGGGTCACGGTGGCCGAGGCCCTGGCCCCGACGGGCTTCCTGGGCGGGGACGACGGCCCCGAGGCCGCCTTCTGCGCCGAGATCCACGTCGAGCAGGGGCGCGTCCTGGAGGAGTCCTCCACCACGATCGGCCTGGTCAGCGCCAGCTGGGCCGCGCGCAAGTACGCGGTCACCGTCCACGGGGAGCAGGCGCACTCGGGGGCGACCGTGATGGCCGACCGCCGCGACGCGCTCGTGGGCGCCTCCATGCTGGTCGTGGCCGCGCGCGAGCTGGCCGACCGGTTCCCCGGGGTCCTGCACACGGCCGTGGGACAGTTCGACGTCTACCCGAACTCGCCGGTGGTGGTGCCCTCGCGCGTCGAGCTGCTGCTCGACCTGCGCTCGCACGACGAGGAGGTGCTCGCCGAGGCCGACCGGCTGTTCCAGGAGCAGGTCGCCCGCATCGAGGCGGCGGCCTCCGTCACCGTGGAGCAGACCCTCTCCCACTCCTGGGGCGTCAACCCCTACCAGCCCGAGGGCGTGGCCCTGGCCCGCGCCAGCGCCCGGAGCCTGGGACTGAGCAGCGGCGAGGTCATGACCGTGGCCGGGCACGACTCGATCAACATGAAGGAGCGCGTGCCCACGGTCATGCTCTTCGTGCCCTCGGTCGGGGGCGTGTCCCACAACGAGGGCGAGTACACCGAGGACTCCGACCTGGTCGCGGGCCTGGCGGTGCTCACCGACGTGGTCCGGCGGCTCGGCGCGGGCGAACTGGCCGCCGACGGGTCCTACACGCCCGGACGCGCGTGAGCGCACCGCCCGGCCCCTGAGCCGGAGAGCCGCGAGGGGCCCGCGCGACGTCGCGCGGGCCCCTCGCCGCGTCCGGGAGCGAAACACCGAACACGGACCCCGGCACCGGGAAGGACGGCCGCCCCGTCATCGGGCGGCGCCGCCGGTTCCCCGTGCGCGGTGCGGAACGGGCCCGGACGGCGGAACGGGCGGTGACCGGGAGCCCCCGGTCACCGCCCGTCGCTTTCCGTCCTACGGTGTCAGCGCACCACCACGTCGTCGCGGACGCGCAGCCGCTCGCCGTAGAAGCCGCCGACCGCCGTGACCAGGGCGATCCCCAGGAACAGCACCGAGGCGACCCAGGAGCGTCCGTCCGCGCTCTCCAGCAGGGCGGTCGCGATGAACGGCAGGAAGCCGCTCAGGGCGCCGGCCAGGTTGTAGGCCAGCGCGACGCCGCTGTAGCGCAGGTTCGCCGGGAACAGCTCGGTGAGCAGCGCGCCGGAGACCGCGTAGGCGATGGACAGGAAGCCCACGCCCCCGGCCACCGCCAGCACCACCAGCACCGGCGAGGTCGTGTCGATCAGCCAGAACACCGGGAAGGCGATCACCGCCGTGGCGATACCGCCCCACATGGTGACGCGCCCGGGGCCGAGCTTCTCGGCCAGGCGCCCGAAGTAGACGATCACGCCGATCTGCACCACCGCGGCGACCAGGGTGGCGTTGACCATGAGGCTGCGCGACAGTCCGAGGGTGTCGGTGCCGTAGCTGATGGCGAACGTCGTCATGACGTAGAAGCCGCCGACGCCCAGCATGGCGGACGCGATCGCGATGAGGAGCCTGCCCCACGCGTGGCGGAACACGTCGACCGCGGGGACCTTGGAGCGCGCCTCCTGCTTCTCCATCTCCTCGAAGACCGGCGACTCCTCCACCTTCTGGCGGATGTAGACCGCGACCAGCAGCAGCGGGAAGGCCGCGAGGAACGGCAGGCGCCAGCCCCAGGAGTCGAACTGCTCGGCGGGCAGGAGCAGGACCAGCGAGAACGCGCCCGAGGAGAGCAGGGTGCCCACGGGCGACCCGATCTGCGGCAGGGCCGCGTAGCGCCCGCGCTTCTCCGGCGGGGCGTGCTCGACGGCGATGGTCACCGCGCCGCCCCACTCGCCGCCGACCGCGACGCCCTGCACGAGCCGGAGCAGGGCCAGCAGCAGCGGAGCGGCGATGCCGATCGAGGCGAAGTCGGGCAGCAGGCCGATGAGGCCGGTGGCCACACCGATGGAGACCACGGTGATCAGCAGCGCTGGTCGCCGTCCGATCCGGTCGCCCATCCAGCCGAACAGCACCGCGCCCAGCGGACGCGCGACGAAGCCGACGCCGAAGGTGGCGAACGCGGCCAGGGTGGCGGCCGTGGCGTCCAGCGTCGTGAAGTACAGCCGGTTGAACACGAGCGCGGCGGCCGTACCGAAGAGGAAGTAGTCGTACCACTCCAGTGCGGTGCCGACGAAGGCCGCGAAAGCGATCCGGCCCGCCTCGCGACCGCTCACCACCGGCCCGCCGCGTGCCGGGCGCTCCTCGGTCGCCTCTGGGTCGAGGTCACTCATCCTTGGTTTCTCCTATTCGCTGTCCGCGCCGGCGGCGGCGCGGTGTTCAGGGGATGGGGCGGGCCGGACCTCGCCGGTCCGGCCGGGCCGGGTCAGGTCAGACCGTCGAGGACGTCCGCCCCGTGCACGCACTCCCCGCCGACGAGGGTCGCCAGGACGCGGATCGTGCCGATGCCCTCCTCCGCGGTGTCCACGGGGTCGCGGTCCAGGACCACCAGGTCGGCGAGCTTGCCCGGGGTCAGGCTGCCCCTGCGGTGCTCGTCGTGGCTGGCCCAGGCCGCGTCCATCGTGTAGGCCCGGAGTGCCTGTTCGGCGCTGACACGCTCGTCGGCGGCCAGAACGGTTCCCGAGGCGGTCACGCGCTCCACCATCGACTCCATGCCCAGGAGCGGCGCCCCCGGGGCGACCGGCCGGTCCGAGCTGCCCGGGACGCGCAGCCCGTGGTCGAGGAAGGACCGGTGCCGGTAGAGCCAGGGCACGCGCTCCGGGCCCACGGCGGCGGCCATGCCGTCGCCCAGGGCGTACAGGAACCGGGGCTGGGGCACGGGGACCAGGCCCGCCTCGGCGATGCGGGGCAGCTGGTCCGGGCGCACCACGCCCGCGTGCTCGATGCGGTGGCGCACGTCGGGGCGCGGCAGCGCGCGCTGGGCCTCGGCGAACGCCTCCAGCGCGACGTCGACGGCGTCGTCGCCGATGGCGTGCGCGGCCACGCGCCATCCGGCCCGGTGGGCGGCCACGACCAGCGCGCGCATCTCCTCCGGGGAGTTCTGGTACACGCCGTGGCCGTGCCCGCAGAGGGGTTCGGTGACGGCGGCGGTGCGGCCGATGAGGGATCCGTCGAGCCAGATCTTCATCGGCCCCAGGCGCAGCCGGTCGTCGCCGAAGCCGGTGCGCAGCCCCAGGTCGATGCCGGTGTCGATCCCGTCGTCGGCGTGCCCGCCCAGCGGGTGCATGTTGTCTGCGGCGACCATGAGCTCGACCCGGGGAAGCAGCTCGCCGCGGTCGCGGGCGAGCTGGTAGGCGGCGGCCTCCACGGGGGTGCGGCCGATCAGACCGCGCCCGATGCCCGCCTCCACGACGTGGGTGAGGCCCTCGGAGGCGTAGACCCGGGAGGCGCGCGCGAGCGCGTCGGCGAGCTCGGTCACCGGGTAGGGCATGACCAGTGCGGTCACCAGTTCCTGCGCGCGCTCCTGGAGCAGGCCGGTGGGGGCGCCCGCGCCGTCGCGGACGATCACTCCCCCGTCCGGGTCGGCCGCGGCGGTGTCGGACACGGCGGTGTCGATCCCGGCCTGGCGCAGGACCGCGCTGCTGACGGTGCACATGTGGCCGGAGCGGTGCTTGAGCCAGACGGGTCGGCCGCCCCCGGCCCGGTCGAGGCCGTGGCGGTCGGGGTGGGCGCCGAGCAGGGCGTCGTCGTAGCCGGAGCCGACGATCCACGTGTCCTCGGGCAGCGTCGCGGCCGCCCGGGCGACCGCGTCGTAGAGGGCGTCCAGGGTGGACACCGTCTCCAGCTCCAGCTCGGCGAGCGACTGTCCGAACCACGCCATGTGGTTGTGCGCGTCCCCGAAGCCGGGGACGACCACGGCGCCGCCGCAGTCGACCGTCCTGCGCGCGGGCAGGTCGGCGACCTCCTCGTCCAGGCCGAGGACGCGCCCGGCGGCGATGCCGAGCACCGTGGCGAAGGGCCGGTCGTCGTCGACCGTGCGGATGCGGGCGTTGGTCAGTTTGAGGTCGAGCATGCTGGAGGCGTTCTCCGTGGGGTGCAGCGGTCGGGACGGTCGCGGCGGACGCACCGCGCGCAGGCTCGGCGGCGGGCGTGGACGCGCCCGCGCCGGGGCGGACGCACGCGCTTCCGCATCTGCCGGTGCCGCACGGTTCACGCCGCCCCCACCTGGGATTTCCTTCCAGGTTGCAGCAACTGTGAGCTGGCGAACAATGGCGATTCGCATCGGATTGGGCACGCGGCGATAGGCATGTGCACAACGACCGCCCGGTGCGCGACATTTCCGAAACACGCACGTCATACGCCGTTACCTACGCGGTGTCACATCGCACAGTCACACGTGCGGGGCGGAGGACGGCCCGGACCCGACGCCTCCGTGTCGCCCCCGGCGCCCGGACGAGCGAACGCCTGGGCCGTGCTCCCCCGTCAGCGCCAGGGGCCCGGGCCGGTGGACTCGCGCCACAGGATCGTGTTGAGCGGCTCCCGTCCGACCTCCGCCACCGTGCCCCGCACGGCCGCGACCAGGCGGCGCATGGCGTTGACGCCCAGCCGTTCGAGGTCCACGTCGACCGTCGTGAGCGAGGGAGACAGGTAGGCGCCCACGGGGTTGTTGTCCCACCCCGTCACGCTCAGGTCGCCCGGCACGCTCCACCCGCGCTCCATCGCCGCGCGGACCGCGCCCGCCGCGACCACGTCGTTGCCCGCGATGACGGCGCTGACCCCGCTGTCCTCGGGCAGGGAGCGCACGGCCTCGGCGCCGGACTCGGCCGACCAGTCGCCGTCGAACACGCCGTGGGACTCCAGCCCCAGGCGTTCGACCGCCTCCAGGTAGGTCTGTCTGCGCCCCCGCGCCGAGGCGTACTGGAGCGGGCCGGACACGTGCAGGAAGCGCCGGTGCCCGGCCTTGGCCAGCCCCTCGACGAGGTCGGCGACGACCGACCCGTCGGCGATCTCGCCCAGACCGCGCATCTCGTCGTCGTAGTCGGCGGAGACGACCACGGAGGCGCCCTCGCCCGCGGCCCGGAGGCTGTCGGGGGCGACGGGGGCCAGGGACAGGACGCCCTCCACCTGGCCCGACCCGGCGAGTTCGAGCATGCGCCCGGTCCGGGCCCCGACCCCGCCGTCCACGCTCACCGCCTCGACGACGAACCCCTCGGCGTGCGCGGTCGCGATGGCCCCGGCCAGCAACCGGCTCGGGCTGGCGCCGGGCACACCGGGCAGGAGGATCGCCAGGCGCCCGGTCCGGCGCGTGCGCATCGACCGGGCCACGAGGTTGGGGCGGTAGTTGAGCTCCCGGATCGCGGCGTCGACGCGCTCGCGGGTCGCCTCCCTGAGCCCGCCCTCGAAGCGCAGGTAGCGCGAGACGGTCTGGTGGGAGACGCCCGCCAGGCGGGCGACCTCCATGATGGTCGGTCGGCGCCTGGGCGGTTCGGGCTCGGCCATCGGCTCCTCCTCGGGCGGGCCCGTCGGCGGCGTCCGTCGGCGGGGTCGGTCTTGACGGTGGATGTGAACGATCACTATTTTAGACCCGGCCGCAGAAAGTGAACGTTCACCATGGGTTCGTGATCCGAGGGGTGTGCCAGTGCCGAGTCCCAGACCACCGATTCGCGTAGCCGTCGTCGGAAGCGGCGGTATCGCCCGGGGCAGGCACCTGCCCGCGCTCGCCGCCCTGGGGGACAGGGTCGAGGTGGTCGCGCTGGCCGACCCCGACGCCTCCCGCGTGGCCGCGACCGCCGACGAGTGGGGCGTTCCCGGACGCCACACCGGCCTCGACGCCCTGCTGCGCGCCGAGTCCCCCGACCTGGTGATCGTGTGCACGCCGCCCGTCGCGCACAAGGACGCGGTGATCACGGCCCTGGACGCCGGGTGCTGGGTGTGGTGCGAGAAGCCGCCGGCGCTGTCCCTGGCAGAGTACGACGAGGTCAGCACCCACGAGGGAGGCGAATCCGGTCCCGGCGGCGGAGGCGGTCCCTTCGTCAGCTACGTGTTCCAGCACCGGTTCGGCTCCGGCGCCGAGCGCCTGCGCCGCCACCTGGCCGAGGGCACGCTCGGCCGTCCGCTCGTCGGCGTGTGCAACACCCTGTGGTTCCGCGCCCCGGACTACTTCGAGGTCCCCTGGCGCGGACGCTGGGCGACCGAGGGCGGCGGCCCGAGCATGGGCCACGGCATCCACCAGATGGACCTCATGCTCTCCCTGCTCGGCGACTGGTCCGAGGTCACGGCCGTGATGTCCACGACCGCCCGGTCCACCGAGACCGAGGACGTGTCGATGGCGATCGTGCGCCTGGAGTCGGGCGCGACCGTCTCCGTGGCCAACAGCCTGCTCTCCCCCCGCGAGACCAGTTACCTGCGCTTCGACTTCGAGCACGCCACGGTCGAGCTGGAGCACCTCTACGGCTACGACAACGCGCACTGGCGCTGGACCCCCGCGCCGCACGTGCGCGACGCCGACGCGGTCGCGTCCTGGCCGCCGGTGGAGGACGAGCCGAGTTCGCACCGGGCCCAGCTCGCCGCGCTGCTCGACGCGATGGAACGCGGGGAGCGGCCCCGCGCCAGCGGCCCCGACGGGCGGCGCGCCCTCGAACTCGTCACGGGCATGTACCGGTCGGCCCTGACCGGCACGACGGTGCGGCGCCGGGACCTGACCCCCGACGACGGCTTCTACCACGCGATGCACGGGGGCGACGCGGACACCGCCGCGGCCGTCCTCACCAGGACGGAGGAGACCACAGGTGTCTGAGACCCCCACCCTGACCGAAGGAGACGACGCGCTCACCGTGGCGGTGGGCGGGGTCGAGATCGCGCGCTACGTGCTGCGCCCCGACTCCCCCGCCACCGAGTCGCCCAAGCCCTACCTGCACCCCCTGCGCACCCTCAGCGGCGCGCCGCTGACCGCGTTCCGGCCGTGGGACCACCGGTGGCACAAGGGCCTCCAGATGACCTGGTCCCACGTCTCGGGACAGAACTTCTGGGGAGGGCCGACCTTCGTCCGCGGCGAGGGCTACCGGTGGCTGGGCAACAACGGCGCCATCGGCCACGAGGGGTTCACCTCCGTCGCCCGCGACGGCGACGGCGTCGCGGTCACCGAGCGCCTGGCCTGGAGGAGTTCGGGCGGCGAGCGGTGGATCGCCGAGGTGCGCACCCACCGGTTCCACTCGGCGGACCGCGAACGGGGGATCTGGGCGCTGGACTTCGCGACCTCGCTGACCAACGTGCGCGGGAGGGCCCTCGAACTGGGCAGCCCCACCACCCACGGACGCGCCGCCGCGGGCTACACCGGGCTCTTCTGGCGCGGCCCCCGCTCGTGGACCGGCGGCGACGTGGTCAGCGCGACCGGCCTCACCGGCGCCGACGTCATGGGCACGCAGGCGAACTGGATCGCCTTCAGCGGCCAGCACGACGAGATCGACGGCGGCGCGACCGTCCTGGCCTACGCCGGGACCACGAGCGCCTCCGTTCCGATCAGGTGGTTCGTGCGGACCGAGCCCTTCCCCGTGTTCAGCCCCTCGCCGTCCTTCGACGAGGAGATCGTCCTGGAGCCGGACCGCACCCTGAGCCTGCGCCACCGCCTGGTGTTCGTCGACCGGGTGTGCGCCGCCGACGAGGCCGGTGCGCTCGCGCGGGAGTACGCGCCCGGGGAGGACGCGCCGTGAACACGCCCCGTTTCCCCGGCGGCACCGCCGTCAGCGGCCTGCGGGTCTACGACTGGGAGGCGCCCGACGGCCTGCACGGCGGCACGCCCCACCTCCACACCGCGTCGTCGGAGGCCTACGTCGTGGTCGCGGGCGAGGGCGAGGTGCACACGCTCACCCCGCGGGGCGTCGCGGCCGACCCGCTCGCGGCCGGTGCCGTGCTGTGGTTCGCCCCGGGCACGG
The DNA here is from genome assembly GCF_000092985.1 of Nocardiopsis dassonvillei subsp. dassonvillei DSM 43111. GTDB lineage: Bacteria > Actinomycetota > Actinomycetes > Streptosporangiales > Streptosporangiaceae > Nocardiopsis > Nocardiopsis dassonvillei. The sequence goes on along the minus strand of NC_014210.1, from coordinate 1,234,859 downwards.
TGCACCGGCTGGTGAACTCCGGCGGGCTGGAGATCACCGTGGTCATGCAGAACGCGGGCCTGCCCGAGGCGGGCGACGCGGTGTTCACCTTCCCGCGCGGGGTGCTGGCCGACCCCGAGGCCTACGCCGCCGCGGCGGCCCTGCCCGCGGAGGGGCCCGAGGAGCTGCGCGCGGAGCGGGCGCGGGCCCGGCGCGACCTGGCCCTGCGGGGCTACTGGGAGCTGGTCGCGTCGGTCCGCGAGGAGGGCGCGGGGGCGCTGGAGGAGTTCCACCGGCTCGCGGCGCAGGTGGTGCGGCCGCGTGTGCGGGAGTGGCGGGAGATCTGGCGCGAGGGCGTGGAACGGGAGGTGGAGCGCACCCGGGAGCAGCTCGCGGCGCTGGCCGGGGGCGACCCGGGGATCATGCGGGAGGCGGCCGTGGTGCGCACCGAGCCGACGCCGGGGCCCCGGGCCTTCGGGATGTGCGGACGCCTGCGCATGTGGCGGGTCGCGGACGCTCCCGAGACCGGCGAACCCCCGGGAGCCCCGGAGACCCCATAGGCCCCGGGCCTCCTCGGTCGCGGAGGTCCGGGGCGACTCGGGAAGCCCCGGAGACCTCAACGGCCCCGGGGACCTCCGACCTGCCAGATTCCCCAGAAGCCCCGGAACACCTCAGCGGTCCCGGTGACCCCAGACAGCCTGGAAGCCCGGTGACCCGGAAGGGGCCGCCGACCGCCGCAGAGGACCGGGCGACCCCAGAGACTCCGGAGACCCCGGACGACCCGAAAGCCCCGGCACCCCGCCTCCCCGCTGCCTCAGCGTCCCGGCAGGGGACACCGACCGCCGCAGAAGACAGGGCGGCCTCAAAGGCCCCGGAGACCCCGGACGACCCGAAAGCCCCGGTGCCCCAGTGCCCTACAAGGGAACGCCGACCTCCTCGGGGGCCCGAGCGCCAGCGCTCCCGCCCCCGAGAAGGTCATCGGGCTGGCCGGTGACCTGCGGCTGATCGGGGACGGCGACGCCGAGCGGATCGCCGAGGAGGCCTCCGGGGCCCGCGCCCCCGAGGCGCGGGATTGACGAGGCGGTACCGGGGCGCGGGGCTGACGGCGCCAGCGTTCACCAATGTCCTGGTAAGGGCTTTCCGCATCACCTGGTTCGGCGTCTCCGGCCACGCCGTCAGAGCAGGTCAACGCCCTCGTGAAGCGCGTCGCACAAACACGACCGAAACACCATTCGCCACTCACGCCTCTTCTGCCCTACGAGGCACATAGACGGACGCCTCGACGCGCTGCCGGCGCGCCACCGCCACCGCCACCGAGCGCCACGAACCCTGACACAGAGCACCTACGAGAAAAAGACCACCGCTCCGAACAGGAGGAACTCCGCGCCATTAACACGAAAGCGCATGGAGAACAAGACCGTTGACGCGCTGGGAACGAACACTTAACTTCTCGTTTGAAAGCGCTTTCCGAACTACGGGCGTCACCGTTCCACCGGCACGGCCGACCCCGTGGCCGCACCACCCCATGACCGACCGCGCCGCGCTTTCCGCGCCGCGCCGACCACACGGCACCGGCCGTGCCACACCGTCCGCACCCGGGGGCGGCCCGTCCCCGGTTCCCTCCCCCGACCCTTCCGTTCAACGTCCCACTGGTCAGACGCACCAACCCCCCTGGAGACGAACGATGAGAACCAGACCCGCCCTCGCGTGCGCCGCCCTACTGGCAGGCACGCTCGTCACGCTTTCCGGCACCGCGGCGCACGCCGCCACCACCCGCTACGAGGCCGAGGGCACCTCGGCCTCCTGCAACGGCAGCATCGAGACCGAGTGGCCGGGCTACTCCGGCGACGGGTTCTGCGACACCGAGAACGAGGAGGGCGCCCACGTGCAGTTCAGCGTGAACGCCCCCGCCTCGGGAACGGCCACGCTGACCGTGCGCTTCGCCAACGGCACCTCCTCCGCCCGCCCCGCCGACGTCCTCGTGAACGGCTCCCGGACGGCGTCGGTCTCCTTCGAGGGCACCGGCGACTGGGACGCGTGGACGACCAAGACGCTCACCGTCCAGCTGGCCGAGGGCGCCAACACGATCCGGTTCGACCCGACCGGTTCCCAGGGCATGCCCAACGTCGACTACCTCGACGTGGAGACCAGCGGCGGTGGCGACGACGGCGGAGGCGATGACGGCGGCGGTGACGACGGGGGCGGCGACGACGGCAACCCGCCGACCTCGGACGCGTTGTACGTGGCCCCGGGCGGCAGCGCGGGCGCGGACGGCACCGAGTCCGACCCCACCACGCTCACCTCGGCCATCGACCGGATCGAGCCCGGCGGGACGATCCACATGCGCGGCGGGACCTACTCCTTCTCGGACACGGTCACCATCCCGCTGGGCGAGGACGGCACCTCCGGAAACCGCACGGAGCTGTCCGCCTACCCGGGTGAGACCCCGGTGCTGGACTTCTCCGCCCAGAGCGAGGACTCCGCCAACCGCGGCCTGGCGCTGGAGGCGTCCTACTGGCACGTCGAGGGCATCGTCGTCGAGCACGCCGGGGACAACGGCATCTTCGTCAGCGGCAGCCACAACGTCATCGAGCGCACGGTGACCCGCTTCAACCGCGACACCGGCCTCCAGCTCTCGCGCCGCGTCTCCAGCACCCCCGAGAGCGACTGGCCCGCCCACAACCTCATCCTGAGCGCGGAGTCGCACGACAACGCCGACTCCGACGGCGAGGACGCCGACGGCTTCGCCGCCAAGCTCACCTCCGGCCCCGGCAACGTCTTCCGCTACGCCGTGGCCCACAACAACATCGACGACGGCTGGGACCTCTACACCAAGGACGACACCGGCCCCATCGGCACCGTGACCATCGAGGACTCCCTGGCCTACGAGAACGGCATCCTCAGCGACGGCTCCCAGGCCGGCAACGGCGACCGCAACGGCTTCAAGCTCGGCGGCGAGGACATCGGGGTCGACCACGTCATCACGGGCAACATCGCCTACGACAACGGCAAGCACGGGTTCACCTACAACAGCAACCCGGGCTCGATGACGGTGTCGGACAACGTCAGCATCGGCAACGAGGAGCGCAACTTCAACTTCGACGACGGCTCCTCGGTGTTCCGCGGCAACACCTCGTGCGACAGCGGTTCCAACGACCGGATCATCGGCAACGCCGACAGCTCCAACCAGTTCTGGTCCGGCTCGAACGGGTCGCGGTGCTCCTCCTACGACGGCGGCCTGGACTGGTCCTACGCCGCCGACGGCACCCTGGTCGTGACCTTCGGGGGCCAGCGGGTCACGCCGTAACCGGCACCGCGGCCCGGGTGCGCTGACGCGACCGAGGCGCCCGCCACGGTTCGGTCCCCGGACCCGCACCCGCGCCCGCACCCGAGAAACAGGAGGCCCCGACCAGCGGGGAAGTCCGCTGGCCGGGGCCTTCGCGCTCCAGGTGGGGCGCCGGGCGTCCCACGGGACGTGCGCGGTCCCGGGCGACTCGCGTGCCGGAACCGCCGCGCCACGGGCCGAGGGGGCTCAGTACTCCGGTTCCGGGCGCAGCGGTCCGCCCCCCTGCGCGGGTGCCGCAGCGCCTCGGCGCAGGAGTGCGGCAGGCCCCGTCCGGCGGCACGAAGACCGTCCGGGCCGCGGCCCCTCAGGGGTCCAGGCGGCGCAGCGCCTCCTCCCAGCGGTGGCGGCGGTCGGCCTCCGGCAGCTCCCACCAGGGCGTGCTTGGCCAGGCCGTGCTTGGCCAGGGCCACGCGTGCGCGCGCCCGCCCCTCGGCGTCGGTGTCCCCGGCGCGCAGCGCGGCGGCCACGTCCCTGCGTGCGGACATCAGGTGTCTCACCAGGCGCTCGCGTACCGGTTCCGGCAACTGCGGGTCGCTCGCGCGCCAACGGCGGCCGGAGACCACGACGTAGCGTCCGTCCTCGGTGCGTTCGGGCATGTCCGTGTGGTGCCCGCGAACGGCCCGGAGCAAGCGCGCCGCTCATCTCAGGGACGGCCGTCATCCGTCTCAGGACCGGTCGGCACCCGTCCCGGGGCGCTCGGCACCCCGTCCAGGGCCGGTCGACACCCGCCTCAAGGCCCGAGGGCGCCCGTCTCAGGACCGGTCGACCTCGTCCAGAAAGGCGTCGATATCGGCGGCCATCTCCTCGGGGTACTCGCCGTTGATCGCGTGCGAGGCCTCCGGGTAGACCTCGACCGTGCCGTGGAGCAGGGCGCGCTCGGCGGTGGCCGCGGCGGTGTCGAGGTCGTGCATCACCGACCGTCCGGCGACGAACGCCAGCACGGGCATGTCCAGGTCCGTGAGGGACTCCTCGCTGATCCTGCCGGGCTGGGGCAGCTTGATCGCGTAGTTCTGCATGCCGGACTCGATCATCCGGGCGACCGGAACGTCCTCCACCGGAGCGCCGCCCGCGGTCCAGGAGTTGAAGCCGTCGCGCCAGGAGCGCGGCAGCCAGGGCAGCGAGGCGGGCAGGGAGCGCAGGACCACCTCCATGGGCATGTCGTCGAAGACGAACACCGGGTCGACCAGCGTCACCGAGGCCACCAGCGAGGGTTCGCGGACGGCCAGGTTGGTCACCGACCAACCGCCGAACGACAGCCCCACCAGGTGGAACCCCTCCTCGGGCAGGCCGTCGAGGGCCTGGTGCAGCCACGCCGCCTGGTCGGCGTCGTCCTCGATCGGCCGGTCCTGCACACTCATCCCGGGTTCGCCCAGCAGGTCGACCGTGTAGACGTCCCCGACCTCCAGCAGGGAGGGCAGGTTGTCCGCCCAGACCGGCGAGGGCGCCGCCCGGCCGGGCAGCAGGACCAGCGGCTCCTCCCGGTCCCCCGCGCCCTCGAAGCGGTACATCCGCACGACCCCGTAGTCGGTGCGCACGTCGATCTCGGCGGCGGGCCGGGGCAGGTCGGCCATCGCCGCCTCGTAGGTGCGCGTGAAGGCGTCCCGCCCCTCCGCCGAGCGCCAGTGGCCCACCGGGGAGGGCGTGCGCAGGGTGACCGCGGCGAGGAGCACCGCGACGACCACGGCGCACGCCACGATGATCCACCGGTTGCGCTTCTTCTTCCGCATGACAGCCCCTAACCGATTGGTAAGTAATCTGACCATAAGGTAAGTTCGGGAGTCATGACAAGAGAGAACCCCCGGTCACGGGAACCCGAACAGGGGCACGAACAGGCGGAAGGGCGGACACGGGGGCGGGAGCGCGGGTCCCGCAGGCCCACCCTGACCGAGCAGGCGCGGCGCGCGCAGCTCATCGACGTGACGGTCCGGCTCATCGCCGAGCACGGGGACGCGGCCACCTCGCTGGCCCGTATCGCCGAGGCCGCGGGCATCACCAAGGCGGCGGTGCTGTACCACTTCCGTTCCAAGGACGCCCTGGTGCGCGCGGCGCACGAGAGCGCGCTCACCGGCCTGGTCGAGCACGTGGGCCGGGCCGTGGAGAGCGCCGACGCCGAGCGGGCCCCCGCCGCCTACATCCGCTCGATGGTCGGCTACCTGCGCGACCACCCGGGCCACACCCGGGTGGTCATCGCGGCGGTGAGCGAGGAGGATCGCCGCTCCAGCCAGCGTTGGCGCCCCCTGGCGGACCTGATGGCGGCCGCCCGGCGGGCGCGCGGAGCGGACTCGGGCACGGAGGGGCCGGACCTGCGCACCACGGCGCTGATCGTCGGCGGCGGCATGGACGCGATCGTGGCCGAGCACCTGGACCACCCCGACTACGACCCGCTCGCGGCGGCCGAGGAACTGGTCGCCATGCTCGACGGCGTCCTCTTCTCCTGATCCGCGCGGGGCCACCGGCGGGGCCCCCGGACCGGAGCCGCGCCGGAGCCTCGGCGGCTTCGGCGACGGCACGGATCGACACGGCCTCGGACGCGGTACCACCGGACCGGTGTACACGTTGGCCAAACCAGGCCAAATACTTTCAAAAGACCGCGCATGAGGCATGACTCCTGCAACGATGACGCTTCCATCAGCCCCTCAGGAGCGTCCATGCCACGTCTTGCCCTGCGCGCCGCCGCGATCGCCGCGGCCGCCGTCACCGCCGCCTCACTGCTGTCGGCCCCCGCACAGGCCGCCTCCACCACCGGAGCGCTCATGGTCACCCAGGTGCGTCCCAACGCCGCCGGGTCGGACACCTCCAGCAACGTCAACGGGGAGTACTTCCTCATCAGGAACGTCACCACGCGCACCGTCAACGTGGGCGGGTACGTCCCCGACATCACCACCAACACCTACGGGCGACCGCTGCCCTCCTACAACCTGCCCGCGGGGGCGACGGCCTACGTGCGCACCGGAAGGGGAACCCACCGGCGCGACTCCAACGGCTACCACCAGATCTACCGGGGCTACGACCGCCACGTCCTGCTCAACAGCAGCACCAGCCGCAACCCCGACCTGCGCCTGAAGCGTCCGGGCAGCGCCGACAACAACTCCAGCACGGGCACCATCAGCTCCTGCAACTGGGGCAACGCCGCCAACGGCACCACCTACCGCTGCTGACCGCCGTCCGGGTCCGGCCCCGTCGACCGGTGGGGCCGGACCCGGACGGAGCGGGACGGGACAGGCCGGGAGGGCAGGGAAAAGGCGGGGGCGCGTCAGGCGGCGGCGCCGGAGCGGAACCGCTCCCGGTAGACGCGGGCCGTCTCCATCAGGCCGTCCAGCGTGTCGCGCGTGCGCACCAGTTCGGCGATGTGCTCGGTGAGCCGGTCGCGCTCCTGGGCCATGCGCTCGATCGCCGCGTCCGAGTTCCCCTCGCTGGGCGCCTCCGCGCAGGGCAGCACCTCGGCGATGGTGCGGCTGGACAGCCCGGCGGCGTACAGCCGCTGGACGAAGGCGACGCGCTCGACCGCGGCCTCGGTGTAGTGCCGCTGCCCGCTGTCGCTGCGGGTGCTCATGAGCAGCCCCTGCTCCTCGTAGTAGCGCAGGGACCGGACGCTCACGCCCGTCCGCCTGGCGAGTTCCCCGATGCGCACGGCTTCCTCCCTCGTGACCTGCGGCACAACCGCTTGCCCCTCACATCAATGTGAGGTTTTAGCGTAGTCGACGTACCCGACCGGGGTACACCGCCCACGGAGGAGAACCTGTCGTGACCAGCCTTTTCCAGCCCTACCGGCTCGCCGACCTGCACCTGCCCAACCGGGTCGTGATGGCGCCGATGACCCGCGTCCGCGCCGCCGAGGGCGGACTGGCGACACCGTCCATGGCGGCGTACTACGCCCAGCGCGCGACCGCCGGGCTGATCGTCTCCGAGGGGGTGCAGCCGAGCCTGGTGGGGCAGTCCAACCCGGGAACGCCGGGGCTGTACACCGACGAGCAGGGCGCCTCCTGGAAGCCGGTGACCGAAGCGGTGCACGCCAACGGCGGCCGTGTCTTCGCCCAGATCATGCACGGCGGACGCGTCTCGCACCCCGAGACCACCGGAACGCGGCCGGTCGGCCCCTCGGCCGTCGCGGCCACGGGCAACGTGTTCACGCCGAGCGGCCCCCAGCCCGTGCCGGTGCCGCGTGCGCTGGAGGAGGCCGAGGTGCCCGAGCAGGCCGAGTCCTACGCCCGGGCCGCCCGCCGCGCGGTCGCCGCCGGATTCGACGGGGTCGAACTGCACGGGGCCAACGGCTACCTGATCTCGCAGTTCCTCTCGGACAACGCCAACCTGCGCACCGACTCCTACGGGGGCTCGGTGGCCAACCGGATCCGGTTCGCCGTCGAGGCGACCGCCGCCACCGCCGACGCCGTGGGGGCGGAGCGCACGGGTATCCGCCTCTCCCCCGGCGCCGAGTTCTGGGGGGTGAAGGAGACGGGCGTGCGTGAGCTGTACACCGCGCTGCTGGCCGAGCTGGCCCGGATCGGGGTGGCCTACGTCCACCTCGAAGCCACCACCGACGAGGAACTGCTGCTGGAGCTGCGCCGCGCCTGGCCGGGCACCCTCATCATGAACCCGGTGCTCCCCATGGGTCCCAAGCAGGTCGGCCGGGCCGAGGCCGACCACTGGCTGGGGCTGGGGGCCGACCTCATCAGCTTCGGCCGCGCGTTCATCGCCAACCCCGACCTGGTGGAGCGGCTGCGCACCGGGCTGCCGCTCGCCCCGGTGGACGAGGCGACCTACTACCAGGGCGGCGACCGGGGTTACCTGACCTACCCCGCGTACCAGTACAGCGCGTAGGTTCCAGGTCTGTGCTGGTCATGACCCGTTTCCGGCCGGCCCCGCCCGGTGTCCGCGCTCGGGCGTGAAAGTCCACGTGGAAGACGCGAGGCAGCGCAGGAAGTACCGGGAACACGGCGGCCCTTCCGGGAAGGCTCCCGGAAGGGCCGCCGGGCCGCGGCTCCCCCACCTTGCGGGATCGCTTTGCGGGGCGCGGGCCCCGCCGGATGTCCGGGCAGACGACCAGGGCATCCGCCCCCGCACCCCGTTCCGGTATGCTCCGGACGGCATCCGCGCCGCCCGGCGGGGGACGGCGCGACGCCCCGCTCGCCCGCCCGCGAACCGAGGGAGGCCCCGTGCCGACGACCACCGTCCCAGGACCGCTGTCATGAAGCTGTCGAGGGTGGCGCCGGAGCTGCGCGGCCCCCTGCTCCGTTCACCGGAAGTCCCCGTACACCGCCCCTGGGCCCTGCGACTCACACGCAGACTGATGGAGGACCTGGACGCCCGGCACCTGCCCGGCGTCACCATGGAACTCCCCGAGGAAGCGGCCCCCGGCGTACGGGTCTACCGCCCCGACGACAAGCACTCGGACGGCGCCCTCGTCTGGATCCACGGCGGCGGCCTGGTCATGGGCCGCGCCGTGCAGGACGACCCGCTGTGCAACGCCACCGCCCGCCGGCTGGGCATCACCGTCGTCTCCGCCGAGTACCGCATGGCCCCCGAGGACCCCTACCCCGCCGCCCTGGACGACTGCCACGCCGCCTGGACCTGGCTCCAGGACAACGCCGCCTCCCTGGGCGTGGACCCCGCGCGCGTGGCAATCGGCGGCCAGAGCGCGGGCGGCGGCCTCACCGCCTCGCTCGTCCAACGACTGCACGACGAGGGCGGCACGCAGCCGGTCGGGCAGTGGCTGCTGTGTCCCATGCTCGACGACCGCACCGCAGCCCGGCGCGACCTGGACAGGGTCCGCCACCGCATCTGGAACAACGAGGTCAACCGCTTCGGCTGGCGTTCCTACCTGGGCACCGACCCCGGCGCGGCCACGGTTCCGCGCTACGCCGTGCCCGCACGCCGCGAGGACCTCAGCGGTCTGCCGCCCGCCTGGATCGGCGTCGGCGACATCGACCTGTTCCACAACGAGTCCCGGGAGTACGCGCACAGGCTGCGCGACGCCGGCGTGGACACGACCTTCCACCTGGAGCCCGGCGCTCCCCACGGGTTCGACTCCTGGGGCGCCGAGACCTCCGTCGCCCGCGACTACCTCGACCGGGCACGGACCTGGCTGGAGAAGGCCCTGGCCCGCGAGCTGGACGGTTCCTGACACCCCGTTCGGGCCGACTCCCGGCACTCCGCTCCCGGCTACCCGCTCCCGAGGCCCGGCCCCGAACCCCCTGGCACCCGCGCCCCCGGCCGGAGAGCAGCGGCATCATAGGGAGGGAACGCAGCCACACGACGGGAACGCGCATGACCGGAGCAGTCGAGACGGGCGCCAGGAAGAGCGCGGACGGCCGGGCCTCCGCGCTCGCGCTCTCGCTAGCGACCCAGATCAGCGAGCTGGCGCGGACGGGCGGCCTGGACGAGGGCGCGCACCTGACCGAGCAGTGGATCGCCGACCGGCTCCAGGTGTCGCGGTCCCCGGTGCGGCGCGCGCTGGCGCTGCTGGACGAGATGGGGATCGTCGAGCACATCCCGAACCGGGGGTACTTCCTCACCCGGCCGGGCAGCGAACTGGCCTCCGTGGACGCCGTTCCGGAGCGGGACGGGCAGGAGGACCTGTACTTCCGCGTGGTGGACGACTTCCTCAACGACCGGCTCGACCGGGAGTTCACGGCCGCGGAGATCGCGCGCCGCCACGGGGTGGCGGCCCGGCACGTGCAGCGGGTCCTGGTCCGGATGGAGGCCGAGGACCTGGTGCGGCGGCGGACGGGCCGCGGCTGGGAGTTCCAGGAGGTGCTCTCCACCGCGGAGGGGCACGACCACAGCTACCGGTTCCGGATGATCGTGGAACCCGCCGCGCTGCTGGAGCCGGGGTTCGCGGTGGACGCGGAGGCCTTCGCGCTCCACCGGGAGCGCCAGGAGGGCCTGGTACGGGGCAGGGCGCTGTCGTCGGCGCGCGGCACCCTGTTCCAGACGGGGGCGGAGTTCCACGAGATGCTCGTGGGGTGCGCGAACAACCCGGTCCTGCTCGACGCGGTGCGTCGGCAGAACCGGGTGCGCAGGCTCATCGAGTACCGTCACCAGGTGGACCGCACGCGGATGGTGCACCAGGCCCGCGAGCACCTGCTCCTGATGGACCTGCTCCAGGAGGGGCGGATCGAGGAGGCCTCCCGGGCCCTGCGCGCGCACCTGGACCGGGTCCGGTGGATCAAGACCGGGATCGGCGCGGAGCCGCCCGCCCTGCTGTGACGGACGGCCCTCCCGTGGCCGGTCCCCGGCACGCGCGCGGCCACGGCCGGGGACCTCCGCACCCCCGGTTCGGCGGGCCGAGCGGGCGGGCGTTCACCGGTCCGGGACGGCCTCAGACGGGACGGCGGTCCGCGAAGCGGCGCGCCACATAGGGCATCGTGCCCCCGTGCCGCAGGTAGGCGACCTCGTGCCCCGAGTCCAGGCGCAGCAGCACCGTGTGCTCCCGAGCGCTCCCGTCGGCCCCGGTGACCCTGAGGACGAGCGGCGTCACCCCCACCCCGATCCCGCCGAGCCCGAGGACGGTCAGGCGCTCGCCGCCGTCGAGCCCCAGGTCGGCCGCGGTGCTCCCCTCGGGGAACAGCAGCGGCAGGACCCCCATGCCGATGAGGTTGCTGCGGTGGATGCGCTCGAAGCTCTCCGCGATCACCGCCCGCACGCCCAGCAGGGCCTGGACCTTGGCCGCGACGTCGCGGCTCGACCCCGTCCCGTAGGACCGGCCCGCCAGGACCACCAGGTCCACCCCGGCCTCGCGGTAGGTCGCGGCGGCGTGGAAGACCGGTTCCACGCGCGAGCCGTCGAGGACGCGGGCGTGCCCTCCCCTGCCGCGTTCGCCCTCCGGCAGGAGCAGGTTGGCCACGGCCGGGTTGGTGAAGGCGCCGCGCAGCATCACCTCGGGGTTGCTGCGCCGGGTGGAGTACTGGTTGAGGTCGCGCGGTTCGGTGCCCCGTTCCCGCAGGTAGGCACCGGCCAGGCTGTCACGGGGGATGGCCCCGGCCGGTGAGATGTGGTCGGTGGTGACGTGGTCGCCCAGCCACAGCAGGACCCGGGCGTCCTCGACCCGGACCTCGCTGCCCGGTTCGGGGCGCACGCCGGTGAGGTAGGGCGGTCGGCGGATGTAGGTGGAGTGTTCGTTCCAGGGGAAGTGCGTGCTCCCGGCCGCGTCCAGCGCCCGCCACTGCTCGGTGCCCTCCCAGACCTCGGCGGCGTTCTCCCGGAAGGCCTGCGGGTCGACCGCCTTCTCCGCGACGCGCGCGACCTCCTCGTCGTCGGGCCACAGGTCCGCCAGGTGCACCGGGTTCCCGTCGCGGTCGTGGCCGAGCGGCTCGGCGGCGAAGTCGTGCAGGACCGTTCCGGCCAGGGCGTAGGCCACGACGAGGGGCGGCGAGGCCAGGTAGGCGTGCGAGACGCGCGGGTTGACCCGGCCGGGGAAGTTGCGGTTGCCGGACAGCACGGCCGCGGCCTCCAGTCCCTCCCCGGCCAGTCCCTCCAGTTCGGGGACGAGGGGGCCGGAGTTGCCGATGCAGGTCATGCAGCCGAAGCCGACGGTGTGGAAACCGGCCGCCTCCAGGGGCTCCATCAGCCCGGCCTTCTCCAGGTAGCCGACCACCACCCGCGAGCCCGGGGACAGGGTGGTCTTGACCCAGGGCTTGACGCGCAGGCCGCGTTCCATGGCCCGTGCCGCGAGCAGACCCGCCTGGATCATCAGCGCGGGGTTGGCGGTGTTGGTGCAGCTGGTGATGGCGGCGATGCCCACGGGTCCGCGCGGGAGGGGCTCGCCGAAGACGTCCTCCCCCGTCGCCGCGCCCGAGGCGCCGTCCGTGCCGGGGCGGGGAGCCGGGACCGGGTCCGGGTCCGGGTCCGGGGCCGAGTTCAGATCCGAGGCCGCGGCCGGGCCCGCGTCCGTGCTCGCGCCCGCCACCGTGTCGGGGGCCGGAACGCTCTCCGGCGCGGACGCGGTCTCCAGGAAGGACGCGGGCACCCGGGACAGCGGAACGCGCTGGTCGGGGCGGTGCGGCCCGGCCAGGCAGGGCTCCACCGCGCCCAGGTCGAACTCCACGAGCCGGTCGAAGCGCGGCTCCGGGGAGTCCGCGCCGCGCACCAGCCCCTGGGCGCGCATGTAGGCGTCCACCGCCTCCACGTGCCCGTCCTCGCGCCCGGTCAGGAGCAGGTAGTCGCGGACCTCGCGGTCGTAGGGGAAGTAGGCGCACGTGGTGCCGTACTCGGGCGCCATGTTCGCCACCGCCGCGCGCGCCGACCAGGACAGGCCGTCGATCCCCGGCCCGCAGAACTCCACGAACGCGTCCACGACGCCGGTCGCGCGCAGCAGCTCGGTCAGCGTCAGCGCCAGGTCGGTGGCGGTGACGCCGCGCCGCAGGCCCCCGGTGAGCCGGACGCCGACGACCTCGGGGAAGTTGAGCATCACGGGTTCGCCGAGCATGGCGGCCTGCGCCTGGAGGCCGCCCACACCCCAGCCCAGGACGCCGATGGCGTTGATCATCGGCGTGTGGCTGTCGGTGGCCACGAGGACGTCGGGGTGCAGGAGGTCGGGGCCGTCGCCGCCGTCCTCGCGCCAGACCACGCGGGCGAGGGTCTCCATGTTGACCTGGTGGATGATGCCCCGGCCCGGGGGGACCACGCGGAAGCCGCGCACGCTGCGCTCGGCCCACTTGACGAACTCGTACCGCTCGGCGTTGCGGCGGAAGTCGATGTCGAGGTTGCGGGCGAAGGCGGCCACCGAACCGTGCGCCTCGGCGATCACGGAGTGGTCCACGACCAGGTCGGTGGCGATCACCGGGTTGACGTCCGCTGCGTCGCCGCCCAGTTCGGTGACCGTGTCGCGCAGGGCGGCCAGGTCGGTGAGCGTGGGCAGGCACGTGGTGTCGTGCAGCATCATCCGGTTGGGGTGGAAGGGGACCTCGCAGTCCCCTCTGCCCGAGCGCACGCGGGCGAGCACCGCGGGCAGGGCCTCGGGCGCCCGGCGGGCCACGTTCTCCACCAGGACGCGGACCGTGTAGGGCGCGCGGTCCAGCTCGTCGGGGGTGAGCAGCCGGTCGAGCGCGACGTAGCGGAACTCGCTTCCGGCCGCGTTGAGTACCGCTGTCGCGGCGGTTCTGGCGGTTGTGGCCACGGATTCGTCCATCGTCCCCCCACGCTGGTCCTCGGGTGCGCCGGTTCCCGGAGCCCCATGATTGTTCTAGCAAAGAGACTAGTACAAAGTAGAAACACCTGGCGGAGCCAGCCCCTGGGAGCGGCCGCCCGGCCCTTCGAGGCATCCCGCCAGGTCGCGACCGCCCCTCGCCCTCCGCCACACCCTTGTACTCGCAGCGGGCTTGGACGCCCGAACCTCGCCACAACCACGAGACCACCTGCGTCGGAACGCCGCGCACCGCGCCGGCCGCGCCCCCGCCGACCCCCGACCCCACGCGGGGAGAACCGGGAGGCTCCCGAGGGGTGACGAGCACTGATCTCGGGTCCCGCATATTGCACTCGCGTTCATCTTGGTGCAATATCTCCAGGTGTGTGCCCCGCCTCACGAGGCACACGTCACACAGGGACCGGGCCCCGGCACCGGTCACTCGACCCGTGGGGGACAGCAATGCAGATAACGGCTCCGAGCCGACGCGAGGCGATCGCGGGTGCGATCGGAGCGGTCGCCCTCGCCGGTGCCCTGGTGGAGGTCCGCGCTGGCGAGACCTCCCGTGAAGCGGGTACGGGCGGTGGGCGCCTGGAGATGGTGGTTCCCGCCGCGGCGGGCGGCGGCTTCGACACCGTCGCCCGGCAGACGCAGTACGCGCTCCAGCAGAACGGCCTGGCCAGCGGGGTCGAGGTGCTCAACCTGCCCGGTGGCGGCGGCACCGTCGGCCTCAACCACACGGCGCAGCAGAGCGGGCGCGGGGACGTGCTCATGGTGATGGGCAGCTCGATCCTGGGCGGCATCGAGATCACCGGTTCGCGGACCACCCTGGCCGACGTCACGCCCCTGGCCCGGCTGGCCGAGGACTACATCGTGGTCGCGGTCCGCCAGGACTCCCCGCTGCGGACCCTGGAGGACCTGGCCGCGGCCTGGACCGGGGCGCCCCGCGACCTCGTGGTGGGCGGGGGCGCCATCGGCACCTCGGACCACCTGCTGGCCGCGCTGATGCTCGACGGGCTCGGGGTCTCGCCCTCCGAACTGAACTACATCGTCTACTCGGGCGACGGCGAGGTGCTCACCTCCCTGCTGTCGCACACCTCCGACATCGCGGTGTCCAGCTACAACGGCTTCCAGTCGCAGATCGAGGCCGGGGAGGTGCGGGCGCTGGCCGTCTCCGCCGCCGAACCGCTGCCCGGCGTGGACGTCCCCACCCTGCGCGAGGCGGGCATGGACCTGGACCTGGCCAACTGGCGCGGCCTGGCCGCGCCGGGCGGGCTGGACGAGGACCAGCGCGAGGTCCTGCTGGACCTGACCCACGCGCTGGTCGGGACGCCGGAGTGGCAGGAGGCCGTGGAGCGCTTCGGGTGGCGGGAGGCGTTCGTCGCCGGGGAGGACTTCGACGCGTTCCTCACCGAGGAGACCGCGCGCCTGGAGCAGATCATCGAGGGATTGGGACTGTCGTGACCCGAGAAAGACCCGCCGGGGTGCAGTCCCCGGACACCGACGCGGAGACCGGCACGGACACCGGGCCCGGGGCAGGCGCCGCCGCCCCGGAGCCCGCGGCCGACCCCGCGTTCGCCGCCCTCGGCACGGCGCTGGCCGTGCCCGCGGTGACCCTGGTGACGGCCCTCTTCCTGCTCGTGGGCGGCATGGTGATCCGCGTGCCGGAGAGCAGCGGCTTCCTGGGCCCGCAGTTCTTCCCGCTGACCGTGGGCGCCCTCTTGGGCGTCACGGCGTGTGTGGCGGGGGTGCGCGCGGTCCTGGCCGTGCGGCGCTCCCCGTCCGCCGAAACGACGGGGACCGCGGCCGCTCCCACCACGGCCGCCGAGGCCGCCCCCGACGCCGTTGCCGCTGCCTCCGACGCGAAGAGCGAACACGGCGACTGGCGCACCCTGGGCGTCATGGCCGCGACCCTGACCGCCCACGTCCTGCTGCTCCAACCGCTCGGCTGGCTGCTCTCGGGCACCCTGCTCTTCTGGGGCGTCAGCTTCGCCCTGGACCGGCGCTCACCCCTGCTGGACCTGTGCGTGGCCGTGGCCCTGGCCGCGATCGTGCAGATCTGCTTCTCCGGCCTGCTGGACGTGTCGCTGCCCAGCGGCCTGCTCGGAAAGGTCCTGTGAACACCGTGGACACCTTCTCCCTCCTGATGTCGGGGTTCGCCGAGGCCCTGACGCCCGTCAACCTGCTGTGGTGCCTCCTCGGCGTGGTCCTGGGCACGGCCGTGGGCGTCCTGCCGGGGCTGGGCTCGTCCATGGCGGTCGCCCTCCTGCTCCCCCTGACCTTCCTGCTGGAGCCGACCGCGGCGTTCATCATGTTCGCGGGCATCTACTACGGCGGGCAGTTCGGCGGCGCGACCACGTCCATCCTGCTCAACACCCCCGGGCAGAGCTCGTCGATCGCCACCGCGTTCGAGGGCCACGCCATGGCGCGGCGCGGCAGGGCCTCCCAGGCGCTGGCGGCGGCGGTGATCGGCTCCTTCGTGGGCGGCATCGTGGCCACGACCGTGGTGGCCTTCTTCGCCCAGCGCATGGTGGTCCTGGCTCTCGGGTTCGGACCGGCCGAGTACTTCGCGCTCGCCGTCCTGGCCTTCGTGTGCACCGCCGCCGTCGTGACCTCCTCCCCCCTGCGGGGCATCACCGCTCTGGGCATCGGCCTGACGATCAGCGTGGTCGGCATCGACGACCAGAGCGGCGCGATCCGCCTGACCCTGGGCGTCCCGCAGCTGCTGGACGGGGTCAGCATCGTCGTGATCACGGTCGGACTGCTGGCCGTGGGCGAGGTCCTGCACACCGGGTTCCGGCCGAAGCGGGCCGCCGCGGGCCAGTTGGTGGCGTCGGGCACGCCGTGGCTGGGACGCGCGGACCTGCGCCGCTCCTGGAAGCCCTGGCTGCGGGGAACGGCGCTGGGCCTGCCCTTCGGCGTGATCCCCGCCGGCGGCGCCGAAATCCCCACCTTCCTGTCCTTTGGAGCCGAGAAGGCGCTGGCCAGGCGGCGCGGCGACAGCGAGTTCGGCCGGGGCGCGATCGAGGGCGTGGCGGGTCCGGAGGCCGCCAACAACGCGACCACGGCGACCGCGATGGTCCCCCTGCTCGGGCTCGGCCTGCCCACGTCCGCGACGGCCGCCGTGATGCTGGCGGCGTTCCAGCAGTACGGGATGCAGCCGGGACCCCTGCTCTTCGAGCAGGAGGGCGACCTGGTCTGGGCGCTGCTGGCCAGCATGTTCATCGGCACGTTCCTGCTGCTGGTGATCAACCTGCCCTTCGCGCCGCTGTGGGCGCGGCTCCTGCGCCTGCCCCAGCGCCACCTGTTCGCGGGGCTGATGGTCTTCGCCACGGTGGGCGTGTACTCGGTCAAGGGCTCGGTGTTCGACGTCGTCCTGCTGTTCGCGGTGGGCGTCCTCGGGCTCCTGATGCGCAGGTACGACATCCCCGTGGCGCCGGTCCTCATCGGCGTCATCCTGGGGCCGCTGGCCGAGAGCGAGCTGCGCCGGGCGATGGCCGCGAGCCAGGGCGACGTGTCGATCCTGTTCGACAGCGGCATCGCGGTCGGCATCTACACCATCCTCGTGGCGGTGGTGGCGGTCTTCGCGGTCAAGCGGGTGCGGGACCGGCGCCGGTCCGCGACCCCGGCTGCCGAGCGCCGGGTGGACACCGTGTAGAACCAGATGGTCACGTCATCGGATGTCCCCGGGGAACCCCCAGCCCCCGGGGCGCCGTTGCGCCGGACGGGGAGTACACGGACGAGGGGGAGAGAACGTTGGGAAGAGGCCGCGTCAGGGGGGCGTCGTGGCTCTGGCCGCTGTTACTGAGCGTCATGTTCACCCACACCGCGCTCAACCTCGCCCGTCCCCTGGTCTCGTACCGGACGATCGCCCTGGGCGGTGACGCCGTGGCGGTGGGCCTGGTCACCGCCGCCTACGCGCTGCTGCCCCTGCTGGTGGCGGTCCCGCTGGGGCGGGCGACCGACCGGTCCCGGCGCATGGCGTGGATCGTCGGCCTGGGCGCGGCGGTGCTCGGCGCGGGCTCGCTGCTGCTGGCGTACGGCACGGACCTGTTCGCGATCGCCGCGGCCAGCACGGTGCTGGGCATGGGCCACCTGCTGTGCATGGTCGCGGGTCAGGGGCTCATCGCGCGCCTGGCCGCACCGGGGAACCTGGACCGCGACTTCGGGTGGTTCACCGCGGCGGCCTCCCTGGGCCAGCTCGTGGGCCCCCTGCTGTCGGGTGCGATGCTGGCCGACGCCTCGGGGGACGCGCTGCTGTCGGCGACCTCCTCCGCCCTGCTCGTCGCCGCGGTGACCGGCGGACTGGGGCTGGTGCCGATCCTGGCCTTCGTCCGGGTTCGCATGCCCGCGCCCTCGCGCAAGAAGGGGTCGGAGAGGACCCCCGCGCGGGAACTGCTGCGCAGGCCGGGCCTGCCCTCGGGGCTGTTCGCCAGCCTCGCGCTGCTCTCGGCCGTGGACATCCTCACCGCCTACCTGCCGCTGGTCGCCGAGAACCGCGGCATCCCGCCGATGACGGTCGGCGTCCTGCTGAGCCTGCGCGCGGGGTTCTCGCTGCTGTCCCGCCTGGTGCTGTCCCGGCTGGTGCGGCGCTGGTCGCGCGAGACGCTGATCGCGGTCAGCGCCGGGGCCGCGGGCCTGTCGATGGCGGCGGTGGCCCTGCCGGTCAGCAACGTGTTCGTGCTGGGGGCGGTGCTGGCCGTCGGGGGGTTCCTGCTGGGTCTGGGCCAGCCGCTGACGATGTCGGCGGTGGCCACGGCAGCCCCGGAGGGCTCGCGCGGGGCCGCCCTGGCGCTGCGGATCTGGGGCAACCGGCTCGGGCAGGTCGGGATCCCTGCCGTGGGCGCGGGGGTCGCGGGCGCGGTGGGCGCGCCCGGGGCGCTGTGGTTCGCGGCGGTGGTGCTCGTGGCGTCGGCGGTCACGGCGGCCAAGCAGATCTGATCCGCCCCGGGGCCTGCCGGGAAGCGTGAGGCACTAGATGCACGCGGGATGTCCCGGCCGCGCGAGACAGACACGCACGAGACGCCAGATGCACATGGAACGCGTGGGTTCTCCGGTTGCTCCGGGGCGTGCGGAATCACCGTGCCTGCCGGGCACTCCGCCGGTGCCCCGGTAGGTTGGCGAGGGGCGCGTGTCCCGTGCCCGGGCAGCAGGTCAGAACCG
This sequence comes from Nocardiopsis dassonvillei subsp. dassonvillei DSM 43111, assembly GCF_000092985.1. Taxonomy (GTDB): domain Bacteria; phylum Actinomycetota; class Actinomycetes; order Streptosporangiales; family Streptosporangiaceae; genus Nocardiopsis; species Nocardiopsis dassonvillei. The sequence continues at coordinate 1,216,251 of NC_014210.1, read as the reverse complement.
GTGAAGGTGGTCGCGCCCATGCAGTCAGCCGTCCCACGGGAGCCCGGCCCCCTGGAGGAGGCCGCACAGGCCTTCACCGGTGTGCGCCCGCGCCTGTTCGGTATCGCCTACCGGATGCTCGGCAGCTGGGCCGAGGCCGAGGACCTGGTCCAGGAGGTCTGGCTGCGGTGGCAGAGGACGGACCACGGCGTCGTGGAGGACCCCGCCGCGTTCCTGGCCACGATCACCACGCGCCTGGCCATCAACGTCCTGAAATCGGCCCGGGCCCGCCGTGAGGCCTACGTGGGACCGTGGCTGCCCGAGCCCGTGGACACCGGCGCCGACCCCGGGGTCGGCGCGGAGCGCGGCGCGGCGGTCGAACTCGCCCTCCTCCTGCTCATGGAGAAACTCACCCCCACCGAGCGCGCCGCCTACGTCCTGCGCGAGGCCTTCGACTACCCCTACGACCGGATCGCCGCCGTGGTGCGGACCGGCGAGGCCAACGCCCGCAAGCTGGTCAGCCGCGCGCGCGGGCACCTGTCCGAGGGCCGGAGGGAGCCGGTGAACCCTCGGGAGCACCGGAGACTGGTGGAGGCCTTCCTCACCGCCGCCCAGGCGGGCGACCTGGCCGCCCTGGAGGAGATCCTCGCCGAGGACGTGGTCAGCCGGTCCGACGGCGGGGGCCGGGTGCGCAACAGCGCCCGCGTTCCCGTCACCGGCAGGGACCGCGTGGCCAGACTCCTCCAGGCCTTCGCCCCGCGCTTCTGGCCGGGCTCGCGCACGGAGATCGCGGAGATGAACACCAGACCCGGCCTCGTGGTGTCCCGGGGCGGGACGCCCTTCGCGCTGCTGTCCGTCGACGCCTCGGCGCAAGGCATCCACCAGCTCCTGTGGGTGATGAACCCGGGCAAGATCGCCTCCTTCCAGCGCTCCTCGCGGGGCGTCATCGGCGCCCCCGGGAGCCCGCCGGGAGCCGGGGGCCTGTCGGACGCCGGGGAACCGGCCTGCTGAGCGGCGCCAACGGCGCCATGGCATTGGTGCCAGGTGTTCCGGCGCGCACACACGCCCCGGCAGGCACACGCGCCCCTGCTGGCCTTTGCCCACCACGCGGCCACGGCCGGCAGCCGGTTTTCAGCGTCCCTCGGTGAGGCCCTCTCCCCCGGGCCGCCCGCCCGTGTCACACACGCGGCCGCTGCCCTGTCCGAGTGGGTGAGGGCCGCACCGGTTGTCCGGACCGCGGCGCTCACGCGCCGTTCGCGGCAGGCGCGGCGGAGGGACCCGCCAGCCGCCCGCGACGGCCGCTCGGTCGGCGTACCGGGGCCCCACGCGCCCCGGACGCCACAGGTTGTCAGGCGTAGGAGGTAACGATGAAGATCGTGGTCGTCGGCGGTACGGGCCTCATCGGCTCGCAGGTGGTCTCCCTGCTCGGGGAACGGGGCCACGAGGCGGTCGCCGTCTCCCAGTCGACGGGCGTCGACGTGCTCACCGGCGAGGGGCTCGGGCAGGCCCTGACGGGCGCGGACGCGGTCGTGGACGTGACCAACTCCCCCTCCTTCGAGGACGGGGCCGCGCTGGACTTCTTCACCCGGTCGACGAAGAACCTGACCGCGGCGGGACGGGAGGCGGGGGTGGGCCACCACGTCATCCTGTCCATCGTCGGCGTCGACCGGGTTCCCGGGCTGGGCTACTACCGGGCCAAGGTCGCCCAGGAGGAACTCCTGGCGCGGAGCGGGGTGCCGTACAGCATCGTGCGCGCCACCCAGTTCTTCGAGTTCGTGGACTCGATCATGGCGTTGACCACGGACGGCGGCACCGTGCGCCTGCCCTCCACCCTGATGCGGCCCATCGCCTCCGCCGACGTCGCGGCCGCGGTCGCGGACACGACGCAGGGGGAACCGCTGAACGGACGGCGCGAGATCGCCGGGCCCGAGGTGCTGCGGCTCGACAGGCTCGGGGAGATCACCCTGGCCGCACGCCCGGACGGGCGCTCCGTCACCACGGACGAGGGCGCCGGGATGTTCGCGGGTATCCCGGACGGCGTCGTCAGCGGTGACGGCTCCGTGCCCACCGCGACCACGCGGTACGAGGACTGGCTCCGGCGGTCCTGACCCGGACCACCGGTCCGCCCGGGCCCGCACCGGGTCGCGTACCCGGCGCGGGCCCGCGCCCCCGGTCGGCGTCCGGACGACCGGAGGGGCAGCGGGGGCGGGCGTACGCGCGCGGACCCCGCGCGCTCCCCCCTGTTCGAACACCCCCCGGAGGCGTACGATGGGACGTTAGGTGTGTCGGCAGTCGGGTCCACCGGCCCCGGCGTCTCCACGGAACCAGGCAACGTGAACCACCCCGCCCCCTCTCCCGCACAGCGCGTCTACCGTTCCCGGACCACCAGACAGGCCGTCCACGACTGGTGCTGGGACAGGCTCAACGCCCAGTCCCCGCTCACCCCGCTCGCGACCGTCCCCTGTTCCCTGGGCGTCACCCGCGTCTTCACCGCCCCCGGAGGCCCCGGCACCCCGGTCCTCGTGCTCCCCGGGTCGGTCCTGAGCGCGGCCACGCTCCTGGACGCCGTCCGCGTCCTGTCCGAGGACCGCCCCGTCCTGGTCGCCGATCCGCCCGGACAGCCCGGGCTCAGCGACGGCGACCGGCCCCTGGTCGAGCGTCCGGCGTACTACGGCGGCTGGCTGGACGAGGTGCTGCCGCAGGTCACCGACCGCCCGGTCCTGGTCCTGGGCCACGGCATCGGCGCGGCCATCGCGCTCTCGGCCACCCCCGGGCCCCTGGTGGCCGGACTCTGCCTGGTCAATCCCGGCGGCCTGACACCGGCGACCGGCGGCACCGGCCTGGCCGCCGCCCTGGTGCGCTGGAGGTTCCACCCCGACGCCCGGTCCAGCTCCGCGCTGCTGCGCGCCATGTGCGGCCCCGGCTCGGCCGAACCCCGGAACAGCACCCTGCTGGAGTGGACGACCCTGGTCGGCCGGTCCTGCCGCGCGGTCAACGTGCTGCCGCCCCGGCCGCTGCGCGCGGAGGCCCTCCACCACTGGCGGCGGACCCCGGTCACCGTCGCCACCGGGTCGCACGACCCCTTCTTCTCCCCGGACCTGCTGTACAGCCCGGCCCTGCTCTTCCTGGACGCCGCCGTCCACACCGTCCGGGGCGCGGGGCACCTCGCGCTGCGCGAACGCCCCGACCTGGTGCGGGACCTGCTGCGGGGGTTGCCCAGCGCCTGAGGCCCCGGGCGCGCGACGCGCCCGGGGCCCGTGTGACCGAGCGGATCAGGCCCCGGTGTCGGGGCCCGGCTCCTCGGGGGCCTTCAGCGGCTTGACCAGCGCCCAGCCGCCCATGAACACGGCGAAGGCCAGCATGCCCAGACCGGACCACAGGTTCAGGTTCGTTCCGCTCTGCTCGATCTGCTCCGGCGCGGCCGCGAACCCCATGGCCGTCAGCACGACGCCGTAGATGGCGAACAGCAGCGCGATGATCGTGCGGATGTCGAAGACCCGGGAGGCGGTGCGGCCCTTCCTCTTTCCGGGGCTGTCAGCACTCATCGGATGACCTCCTCAGCTTGTCTCAGCACGGTGCACCTCTCGGGGTCGCTCAGGCGAAGATGATGTTCAGGACGATGACGAGCACCAGGGCGATCCCGGCCAGCAGCCCCGGTCGGCGGTACCAGCCGGCGTCCTCACCGGTGGTGGAGGCCTTGCGCGACTCGCGCGGGGTCAGCGAGTGCACCAGGCCCACCAGCTCGGAGTCGGGCTTGGGCCGGGTGAACATGGTGACCACGACGCTGACGAGGATGTCGACCACGAAGGCCGCTCCCGCGCCGACGAAGCTCGCGCCCTGCGCCGACAGGGCCAGTACTCCGGTCTCGGCGAGCAGGAACACGCCCACGGCGGCCAGGGTTCCCGCCGCCAGGCCGCTCCAACCGGCGTGGGGCGTCATCCGCTTCCAGTACATACCGAGGATGAACGTGGCGAACAGCGGCGCGTTGAAGAACGAGAACAGCTGCTGCAGGTAGTCCATCAGGTTGGAGTAGCCCGAGGCGATGAACGCCGTGCCCACGGCGCCGACGGTGGCGCCGACCGTGACCCACCGGCCCATGCCCAGGTAGTAGGAGTCGGGCCGGTTCTTGACGACGTAGGCCTGCCAGATGTCGTACGTGAACACGGTGTTGAACGAGCTGAGGTTGGCGGCCATACCGGCCATGAACGACGCGAGCAGACCGGCCAGGGCCACGCCCAGCAGACCGTTGGGCAGCACGTCGCGCATCAGCAGCAGGATCGCGTCGTTGTAGTCGACGCCGGGGTTCTCACCGGCCTTGAGCTGGACCATCTCCGAGACGCTCACGCCCGCGATCATCCCGGGGATGATGACGATGAACGGGATGAACAGCTTGGGGAAGGCGCCGATGATGGGGGTGCGCATCGCGGCCGACATGCTCTTGGAGGCCATGGCGCGCTGCACCTCGACGAAGTTCGTCGTCCAGTAGCCGAACGCGAGGACGAAGCCGAGGCCGAAGACGATGCCGAGGATGCTCAGGAAGCTGTCGCCGAAACCGGTCAGCGCGTTGCCCGGCCAGGCGGAGAGCTGTTCGGCGCCCTGCGGGGAGGCGGTGACCTCCTCCACCAGACCCGACCAGCCGCCGACCCGGTTCAGCCCCGCCAGGGTCAGCGGCAGCAGCGCCGCGACGATGACGAAGAACTGGAGCACCTCGTTGTAGATCGCCGCGGAGAGCCCGCCCAGCGCGGTGTAGCTGAGGACGATCGCGGCGGCGACCAGGAGCGACAGCCACAGGGGCCAGCCCAGCAGCGCGTCCACGATGGTCGCCAGCAGGAAGAGGTTGACGCCCGCGATCAGGATCTGGGCGACCGCGAAGCTGATCCCGTTGAGCAGGTGGGCGGCGGTGCCGAAGCGGCGGAGCATGAACTCGGGGACGCTGCGGACCTTGGAGCCGTAGTAGAACGGCATCATGACCAGGCCCAGGAACAGCATCGCCGGGACGGCGCCGATCCAGAAGTAGTGCATGGTCGGCATGCCGTAGTTGGCGCCGTTGGCCGACATGCCGATGATCTCGATGGCGCCGAGGTTGGCCGCGATGAAGGCCAGACCCGTCACCCAGGCGGGCAGGGAGCGCCCCGACAGGAAGAAGTCGAGGCTGTTGGAGACCGAACGCCGGGCGATGAAGCCGATGCCCAGCACGAACGCGAAGTACACCGCGAGCAGGGTGTAGTCGATGGCGTTGGCGTCCAGCCGCAGGGAGTCCTGTGCTAGCACGGTCACGTCGGCTGGTCCTCTCTCGACGCGGCGGCCCCTGCGTGGAAGGCCTGTTCACACCTTCGGACGTGGTGCGCCCGGGTCACCACCGGATCTCGGGCGACGAAGGACGCGGCGTCGCGAACCGGTACCCGTATCTGCACCTCAGGACGGGGTGCGCCCATGTTCTTACTCCGTTCACGCATGTGCACCGTGCACATGAGGACCATTCCCCACATTTTTCCACGGAACCAAACATTAACCATCAAGGTAAGCAACCATCTTGCACAAGCACCGGCGTGTCAAGGGTCTGGCGCCGCCCTGTTCGGGGTGGCACCCGCGGTCCCGCCGTGGGTCGCGGCACCGCGGGGAGCGGCGTCACGGGAGCCTTCTCCTCGGGCGCCGGGGGCAAGGGGCGCCTGTGCACCTACCCCGCCGGAACGCGCCTATCGTGTGCTTCCGGGGCTGTTTCTCATGAAATGCCGCCGCCGGAAACGGCTCGGCGGCGCCGGGAACGCCGGAGGCGGACAGTGCGCGAAGGAGGGTTGACGCTGCGCGACCGCGACCTTACGATGCACGCACGGTGACGGAGCGCACCCGCCACCGCGCACGATGCCCGCCGCCCCCGTCCCACGGCACACGACCCCCGGTGCCGACACGGACTCCTGGCGGACCACCCCCGCACCCGGGCGGGCCGAGGGCGGACCGCGACGCGCGGCCCGTTCCGCGCCCGCACGACCCCCCGTTCCGTGGCCGCAGCACGCCGCGCTCCCGCGACACCCGTTGTTAGCGCTAACAACACATGGGTGACACGCCCTCGCACGGCGACGCGGAACCCGTCTCCCCTGGTGCCGAGGCACTTCTCGGGCCGGGGCGCCCGCGGTCCGGGGCACTCCGCGACCCGGAACCCGGCGTCGCCGCGGCACCCACCCCCCAGAACCGAGCCCGAGGAGGCTCCCCATGACGGAACACCCGCACACCCTCTCCCGCCGCAGAATGCTGGGCTCCGCCCTGGCCGCGGGAGCGCTGGCCGCGACCACGACCGCCGCCGACGCGGTCGGCGCCCGGCCCGCGGCGGCCGCCGACTACCCCGGACCCGGCCATGTGACCGGCGACGTCCGGGTGCACGACCCGTCCTTCGTCAAGCGGCCCGGGGGCGGCTACCTGATCGCCCACACCGGCGACGACGTGGCCCTGAAGACCTCCGCCGACCGGACCGCCTTCCGCGACGCGGGTCCGGCCTTCCCCGGCGGCGCCCCGTGGACCAGCCCCTACACGGGCGGCGCGCGCAACCTGTGGGCCCCGCACCTGTCCCACGCCGACGGGCGCTACCGCCTCTACTACTCCGCCTCGACCTTCGGCTCCAACCGGTCCGCGATCTTCCTGGCCACCAGCACCAGCGGGGACTCGGGCACCTGGCGCGACGAGGGCCTGGTCATCGAGTCGTTCCCCTCCGACGACTTCAACGCCATCGACCCCCATCTGGAGGTGGACGGCCAGGGCCGCTGGTGGCTGGCGTTCGGCTCGTTCTGGTCGGGGATCAAGATGGTGCGCATCGACCCGGCGACCGGCAAGCGCGGCGACCGCGTCCTGCACTCGATCGCGGGCCGCGGCGGCGACGCCGTCGAGGCGCCGACCCTCTTCCAGCGCGACGGCTGGTACTACCTGTTCGTCTCCTTCGACCTGTGCTGCCGGGGAGCGGACAGCACCTACCGCATCATGGTCGGCCGCTCCACCAGCATCACCGGCCCCTATCGCGACCGCGCCGGAAGGGCCATGACCGCGGGCGGCGGCACCGAGGTCCTGTCCGGCCACGGCGGCGTGCACGGCCCCGGCCACCAGGACGTCTTCGCCGACACCGACCACGACATCCTCGCCTACCACTACTACGCCGACGACGGCACGGCGCTGCTGGGCGTCAACTGGCTCGGCTGGGACTCCGCCGGATGGCCGTACGTGCACTGACACCGGCCCTGGAACGCGGCGAGGGGTCCACCTGACGGTGGACCCCTCGCTGACCTGCTATTCCTCTGTCGGGACGGCGGGATTTGAACCCACGACCCCTTGACCCCCAGTCAAGTGCGCTGCCAAACTGCGCTACGTCCCGTTCGTCGAGCGGTCACCTTTTCCGGCCCCGCCGACGCAGAAGACTCTACCGCATCCGCCGGGGCGCTCGCACCGGGAAAACCCGCCCGGCCCCGGCCGCGACGGCGGCACGGGTGGGCAAGATCGGTCAGGCGTCCGGGCGCCTCCGGTGAACATACTGGTTGCCATGACCGAGCCCACCCCAGGCCGGGACCGCCTGCGCGAACTGCTCGACGCGGTCCTGGACGAGGAGAACACCCGCCTCACCGACATGGCGGACCACGCCTTCGCCTCACCGTTCCACTTCACCCGCAGACTGACCCGCGACACCGGGGAGTCGCCGGTCGCGCTGCGCCGCCGGGTGCTCCTGGAACGCGCGGCCTGGCAGATCAGCCAGGGCAGCAGCGTGACCGACGCCGCATTCGCGGCCGGATACGAATCGGTCGAGGGGTTCACGCGCGCCTTCGGACGCGCCTTCGGGCACCCGCCCAGCGCCACCACGGCGGGCAGCGGCACGTGGCTGTCCGCGCCCAACGGCATCCACTTCCACCCGCCGATCCACCTGTGGATCGAGGACAGACCCAAGGAGCGGACCGGCATGGACCTGATCGCCCTCCAGGTCCACCACGACGTGGACGACACCGCCCACCTGATCCGCCTCGCCGGACAGCTGTCCGAGGAGGCCTACCGGCGGGTGCACTCACCCGGGCGGACCGTCCTGGAATGGGACGGGCCGGAGGAGTCCGTGGCCGCCGTGCTCGACCACCTGGTCCGGGCCAAGGAGATGTGGCTCGCCTCGATCGACGGCGCCGACCTGCCCGAACGGGGCGCGGACGGCCTGGAGGCGCTGGCGGAGCGGCACACGCGGGCGGGGGCGCGCTGGATCGCCGCGATCGACGACATCGGGCGGCGGGGCGCCTGGGGCGACCGGCTGATCGACGCCCTGTGCGATCCGCCCGAGAGCTTCGTACTGGGCAGCGTCGTCGCGCACGTGCTCACCTTCTCCGCCCACCGCAGGCAGCTCGTGCGCCACATGCTGCGCGCGGAGGGCCTGGAGGTGGACCACGGCGACCCCATCGAATGGCTTCAAGACCGACACCACGACGGAGGTACACGATGAGCAAAACGGTTTACAACACCGCGACGAGCCTGGACGGCTTCATCGCCACCGAGGACCACTCCCTGGAGTGGCTGTTCGCCGCCGACGGGGACGATGCCCTGAACGAGACGGAGACCTTCATCCGCGAGGCGGGCGCGATCGTGTCCGGTGCGGGCACCTACGAGTGGATCCTGAAGCACGAGGGCGACAAGCCCTGGCCCTACCAGGTCCCCACCTGGGTGCTCACCCACCGCGACCTGCCCGGGATCGAGGGCGACGTCCGCTTCGCCAGCGCCGACACCGACCAGGAGCTGCGCGACCTGCACGCCGAGGTGGTCGAGGCGGCCGACGGACGTGACGTGTGGCTGATCGGCGGTGGCGGCGTCGCCGCGGACCTGGCCCGGCTCGGCCTCCTGGACGAGGTGGTCGTGTCGGTCGCGCCGGTCACCCTGGGCGCGGGTTCGCCCCTGCTGGCCGGGCGCGTGGACCTGAGGGTGCTGGACGTGCACCGCGCCGGTGACTTCGCGTGCATGCGCTACGAGGTCGTCCGCCCCTGACCCGGGGGTTTCCGGGGCCCGCCGCCACCGGCCGGGCCCCGGGACCCACGCCTCACCCCCGAACCGCCCGCGCACCACCAGCCGGGTCCTGGAGACCCGGACCTCATCCGCGGCCCCGGCGTGAGTTCCCCGTGGAAGCGCCTCCGCCGCCCCGGGACGGGAGGCACGGCTCCGAGCGCCGCCGCCGACGAAGTCCCGGCGGCGCCCCTCAGCCGCCGTCCAGCTCGCGCAGGCGCGCGGCGGCACCGGCGATCTCGTCCTCGGTGAACACCGCGACGCCGTCGTCCGCGAGCAGCCGCGCGGTGACCCCCTCGCCGGGAACCCCGCGCCCGCCGAAGGCTCCGTCGTAGACCCGGTGCACCCCGCAGGAGGGGCTCGACTCCTTGAGCACCGCCACCACCACGCCGTGCGCGCGGGCGGTGGCCAACGCCGCCCGGGCCCCGTCCACGAAGTGCCCGGTCACGTCCCGCCCCTCGGGGGTGAGGATGCGCGCGCGGCCCGCGAGCACGTCGGCGGCGGTCGCGCCGGGCTCGATCTCGGCGGGCGGGCGGGGCACCGGGAGGCCGCCCGCGACCTCCGGGCAGTGCACCACCAGGCGGCCCTCCTCACGCCAGCGGGCGACCACGTCGTCCTCGACCGGCTTGGCGCGCCCGTCGTAACGCACCCGGCGTCCCATCAGACACGCGCTGACCAGCACTCTGCGCATGGACCCCCCTCTCGGCCGCCACCACGCTACCGGGACGGCGAGACGGGCAGAGCACGCGCTCCCGTCGGCAGCGCCCCCGCGGCGCTCCGGACGTCCTCCCCGTCGGCGTGCGCCACGCCCGCCCGTACGGGGGCCTGATCCGTGCGCGGCGGAAGCGGCGCCGGGTGTCCGGAGGGAGGGCACGCCCGCGGGTCCCGATCCGCAGCGGGGCGGAGCCGGCCCCGGGAGTCCGTGGGAACCGGAACAACGGGGACTCCCCCGCCAGTGTCCCGCGGTGCCGCTATCCGGCCCCGCCGGGCGGGGTTCCCCCGTCGTCCTGGACGTGCTGTCGCAGCACGTCCATCAGGACCGAGGATCCCTGGAGGTTCTCCATGAGCCGGTCGACCGTCATGAGGGCGATCCCCTGCTGGGGGTCGCCGAGGACCAGCAGCTTGTCGCCGGGGGAGATGCCCAGGTCGCGGCGGGCCTTGGCCGGGATCGCGATCTGGCCGCGTTCGCTGACCGTCACCGCGCCGTAGAAGCCCCGGCCGCCGGGTCCGTAGGAGGCGCCGTCCTGCTCCGCAGTCACCCCGCCACCGCCTTCCCGTACGTGTTCCGCACAGCGTACCAAGCGGGCCGTGTCCGCTTGCGGTCACGATCACAGGGCACACGATATACATGCTTTACATGTAATAGCATGTACCCCACCCCGCCGAGGAGGATCCGTGACCGCTCCCGCGCCCCGTGCGCTCGCCCCGGACCTGGCCAGGGGCGCCATGCTGCTGGCCATCGCCTGCGCCCACGCCCCGCTGTTCGTCCTGGCCGTCGACCACGGTCCCGCCCTGGCCAACGGCGCCGCGCTCATCCTCCACGAGCTGTTCGTGGGCAACCACGCACGCCCGATGTTCGCCTTCCTGTTCGGTTACGCCCTGGCGCAGACGCTGGACCGGCGGGTCGCAGGCGGGGCCGACCCGGTCGGCGTCCGCGCCCTGCTGCGCCGCAGGGGCCGGTGGCTGCTGGCCTTCGGCCTGGTCCACACGCTGGTGGTCCCCCTCGACATCCTCGCCGCCTACGGCGTCGCCTCCCTGCTGCTCGTGGGCCTGCTGCGGGCGCGCTCGACGACCCTGCTGTGGGTCGCGGGCCTGGCCCTGGTCCCCGGCACGGCGCTCTCGGCGATCCCCCTGGGACTGGCCCTGTCCCAGGGCGTCTCCACCTTCGACATCGGCTCCGTGGCCCCGCCCCCCGGATCCGACCCCGGCGCGCTCTACCTGGAGCGCCTCCCCGGCACGCCCTTCGCCCTGGCCGTCGGAACGGTCCTGGTCGCACCCGGGGTGGTCGCGGGCATGTGGGCGGCGCGGCACCGCCTCCTGGAGGAACCCGAGCGCAACCGCGCCTTCCTGACACGCGTCGTCATACTCACCACGGCGGTCTCCGTCGCCGGGGCCCTGCCCTCGATCCTGGTCCAGACGGGCGTGTGGAGCGCCCCCTCGGCCGCCGCGCAGTGGGGCACGGCCCTCCTCCAGCCCCTGACGGGCTACTTCGGCGGCGTCGGGATGGCCGGGATCGTCGCGCTGGCCGCGATCCGGGCGGCCCGTACCCGCGGCGTCCTGACCACCGCCCTCCAGGCTCTGGGCCAGCGCTCCCTGAGCTTCTACCTGCTCCAGAGCGTGGTCTTCCTCGCGGTCTTCTCACCGGTGGGCCTGGGATGGCAGGACCGGCTGGGGCTGGCCGGGGCCTTCGGCGTGGCCGCCGCGACCTGGCTGGCGTCGCTGGCCGCCGCCGAGCTGATGCGGCGCGCCGGCTACCGCGGTCCGGCGGAGAACCTGCTGCGCCGCCTCACCCGCCGGGCCGCGCCCCGAGCCCCGCGGGAGGCACCCTCCTCGGCCTGAGCACACGCCGGGGCTCCGCCTCGGACCCGGTGCACCCCGCAGCAGGGACTCGACTCCTGGCCGCCAACACGCTACCGGGACGGCGACACGGACAGAGCACGCGCTCTCGTCACCCAGGGTGATTAAGTGGGTACACCAGGACCGCTGGGCAGCGAGGGGGAGACGTGAACGAGCCGCAGCCGCAGGGGCGGACGGCCCTGACCACGGACCGCAGGGCGACGCGCAAGGCCGTGGTGGCCGCGGCGATCGGCAACGCGACCGAGTGGTACGACTTCGGCGTCTACAGCTACCTGGCCGTCACGATCGGCCTGGTGTTCTACCCGGCGCAGACCCAGGGCACCCAGCTCATCGCCACCTTCACCACCTTCGCCGCCGCCTTCCTGGTGCGGCCCCTGGGCGGGCTGTTCTTCGGCCCCCTCGGCGACAGGATCGGCCGCAAGCGCGTCCTGGCCTTCACGATGCTGCTCATGGCGGTGAGCACGTTCTCGATCGGGCTCATCCCCTCGGCCGCGAGCATCGGCTTCGCCGCGCCCGTGCTGCTGCTGGTCGCGCGGATGCTCCAGGGCTTCTCCACCGGCGGCGAGTACGGCGGCGCCACGACCTTCATCGCCGAGTACGCGCCCGACCGGCGGCGCGGCTTCCTGGCCTCCTGGCTGGAGTTCGGCACGGTCAGCGGCTACGTCGGCGGCGCCACCGTCGTCACGGTGATGACCCTCCTGCTCGGTTCGGACACCATGCAGGACTGGGGGTGGCGCGTCCCCTTCCTGGTCGCGCTGCCGCTGGGCGCCGTCGGCCTGTACCTGCGGGTGAAGCTGGAGGACACCCCCGTCTTCGAGCAGAACACCGGGGGCTACGCCAAGGACTCCCACGGCGGGCACCGCGAGGGACAGCTGCGGGCGACGGTCGTGGACCAGTGGCGCCACATCCTGCTGTGCGTGGGCCTGGTGATGGTCTTCAACGTCAACAACTACGTCCTGACCGCGTACATGCCCACCTACCTGGAGGCGGAGCTGGGGTACGGCCCCACCACGGCTCTGGTGCTGACGCTGGCGGCGATGGTGCTGATGCTGTTCGCGGTGACCGGGTTCGGACACCTGAGCGACCGCGTGGGGCGCAGGCCCGTGCTGCTCTCGGGCAGCCTGTTCTCGATCGTGCTGGCCCTGCCCGCCTTCTGGCTGCTGCAACAAGGGGGCCCGTGGACGGTGGCCCTGGGCATGGTGGTGCTGGCGGTGACCCTGGTGCACTTCTCCGGCGGCGCGCCCGCGGCGCTGCCGGCGTTCTTCCCCACCAGCGTGCGCTACGGCGCGCTGGCCATCAGCTTCAACGTGTCGGTGGCGCTGTTCGGCGGCACCACCCCGCTGGTCGCCGAGGCGCTGGTGCAGGCCACCGGAAACCTCTACGCACCGGCGTGGCTGGTGATGGTCGCGGGAGTGGTGGGGCTGGTGGTGGTGTGGCGGATGAAGGAGAGCGCGAACCGCCCGCTGCCCGGCGCCCCCGCGATCCCCGTCCCCGGGGAGGAGGGGGGCCGACCGCCCCGCTCCCGCAAGGGGGGAACGACGGGGAGCCACCCGCCGCAGGGCAACGTCCGCCGCCTGAGCGGGGAGGCCTGACCCGCTCGGGGGCGCTGTCCGCGCGCGGGGCGGCCACGGCACCGTGTGCCCGGAAGGGGGCGCGCAGTGGCCCCCCGGGTTCCGCGGAACCGCCGGAAGCGCGCCACGGCGCGCGGAGTCCCCCGCACCGGCGCACGGAACGGACCGCGGCACCGCTCAGGCGGCGCCTTCGGGCATGAGGCCGTTGCGGAGCAGGCTCAGGTAGGCGTCGGTGGCGGCGGCGCGCCGTTCGGCCGGGTGCTCGCTGACCGCGTGGATCAGGCCGCACAGCAGTTTCAGCAGGTTCTCACCGGTCAGCGGCGGCCGCGGGTGGGCGCGTCCGAGCAGGCGCGAGGTCGCCCCGACCAGTTCGGCCTTGGCCCGCCGCAGGGACTCCCTCTCGTCGTCGAGGGTGATGAGGACCGTGAACAGGCCGGGACGGGCGAGCGCCTCGTCCAGGGCAGCCCGGAGGAAGCCGTCGAGCGCGCCGCGCGGGTCCGGTTCGCGTTCGGCTTCAGCGGCCAGGCGGCGGAGTTCGGCCACCGCGTCCTCCACCACGGCCTCCAGCATCGCCCGCTGGGTGGGGAAGAGGCGGTAGACCGTCCCCACCCCGACGCCCGCGCGCCGGGCGAGCGCGTTGAGCGTGAGGTCGGTCTCCCCGGCGGCGACCGCCCGGCTCGCCTCCTCGAAGATCCTGCGGTTGTTGCGCGCGGCGTCCGCCCGCATGGGGCCTCCTCGGTCCACGAAGTGGATAGGTTATCGACTTATCGTGCTACGTTGAAGTGGATAGATTATCAACTTCTACTCCAGGAGTGGTCATGACCATCGTGTTCGTCCACGGAGTCCCCGAGACGCCCTCGCTCTGGAACCCCCTGCGCGCGCTCCTCCCCGAGGACAGCGTGGCGCTGCGCCTGCCCGGCTTCGGCAGCCCCCGGCCGGCGCACATGCGCGGCAAGGAGGACTACGCGGCCTGGCTGGCCGAGGAGCTGCGCGCCGTCGGCGGGCCGATCGACCTCGTCGGCCACGACTGGGGCGCCCACCTGGCCATGCGCGTGGTCTCCGCCTACGACGTCCCCGTCCGCAGCTGGGTCTCCGACGTCGCCCACGGCTGGCACCCCGACTACCGGTGGCACGACGCGGCCACGCTCTGGCAGAGCAGCCCCGAGGGCGAGGAGTCCCTGGCCGGGCTGCGCGGGGCCGCCCCCGGCAGCGGGGGCACCTTCGGAGACGTCCTCCAGCCCCGCGGCATGAGCCCCGAACTGGCCCGGGAGGTCGACCGAAGCCATGACGAGGAGATGAGCGCGGCCGTCCTGGCGCTCTACCGTTCGGCGTGGCCCAACTTCCACGCCGACTGGGGCCGGGACTTCGACGGCCCCGCCAAGGCGCCCGGGCTCCTGCTCGCCCCGACCGGGGACCCGATGGCACACCCCGAGCAGGACCGGGAGGTGGCCCGCCGCCTGGGCGCCCGGTTCCAGGAGCTGGACGGGCTCACCCACTACTGGATGCTCCAGGACCCCGAGCGGGGCGCCCGCGTACTGCGCGACTTCTGGGCCTCCCCCGACGCCTGAGCGCCCGGAGCGCGAGGGCCCAGGCGCGCGGCGCGACCGGGCAGGGCGCCGCGCGCCCCGGCCCGAGAACACGGCGAAGGGGGCTCCCCGGGCGGGGAGCCCCCTTCCTCGTGCCGTGGTCGGGCTGGCGGGGCCGGTGGGCCGGGACGCGTCCGGCGGACACCGCCCCTCACGCAGCGGGGCGCGCGCCCGCCGGGCACGCCCTACCGGCGGCGGTGCTTGCGGTCCGGACGCACACTGCCCTTGGAGGCGCGGCCCTGGGCCCCGCCGCCCTTCTTCTCGCGGATGCGCATGCTGATGTGCACCGGGGAGCCCTCGAAGCCGAAGTCCTCCCGCAGGCGCCGCTCGATGAAGCGGCGGTAGTTGTCCTCCAGGAACCCGGTGGTGAACAGGACGAAGTGCGGCGGACGCGAGCCCGCCTGCGTCGCGAACAGGATCTTGGGCTGCTTGCCGCCGCGCACCGGCGGCGGAGTGGCCGCCACCAGCTCCTTGAGCCAGTTGTTGAGCTGCCCGGTCGGGATGCGCTGGTTCCACCCGCTCAGGCTGGTCTCGATCGCCGGGACCAGCTTCTCCATGTGGCGCCCGGTCTTGGCCGAGACGTTCACGCGCGGCGCCCAGGAGACCCGCGCCAGCTGGCGGTCGATCTCCTTCTCCAGGTAGGTCCGGCGCTCCTCGTCCAGGATGTCCCACTTGTTGAAGGCCAGGACCAGGCCGCGGCCCGCCTCCACGACCTGCTCGACGACCCGGATGTCCTGCTCGGCGAGGGGCTCGCTGACGTCCATGAGCACCACGGCGGCCTCGGCCCGCTCCAGGGCGGTGCCGGTGCGCATGGTGGCGTAGTAGTCGGCTCCCTGGAGGGCCCGGAACCGGCGGCGGATACCGGCGGTGTCGATGAACTTCCAGGTCTTCCCGCCCAGCTCGATCAGCTCGTCCACCGCGTCGCGGGTCGTGCCCGCCACAGCGTCGACGACCACCCGGTCCTCACCGGCGAGGCGGTTGAGCAGGCTGGACTTGCCCACGTTGGGGCGGCCCAGCAGAGCGATGCGCGGCGGGCCGTCCTCGCCGTCGTCCTCCTCGCCCAGGGGCTGCTCGGGGAACTCGGCCACGAGCGCGTCCAGCAGGTCGCCGGTGCCGCGGCCGTGCAGGGCGCTGATGGGGAAGGGCTGGCCCACGCCCAGCTGCCACAGGTCGAGGGCGTCGGCCTCCTGCATGCTGCCGTCGACCTTGTTGGCGGCCAGCACCACGGGGCGCTTGGTCGAGCGCAGGACGCGGGTGACGGCGGCGTCGGCGTCGGTGACGCCCACCGTGGCGTCGACCACGAACAGGATGACGTCCGCGGTCTGCGCGGCGTACTCGGCCTGGCGGGCGACCATGGCGGCCAGACCGCTGACGCTGGTCTCCCAGCCGCCGGTGTCGACCAGGGTGAACCTGGTGTTCTGCCACTCGGCGTCGTAGGCGACCCGGTCGCGGGTCACGCCCGGCACGTCCTCCACCACGGCCTCGCGGCGGCCGATGATGCGGTTGACCAGGCTGGACTTGCCCACGTTGGGGCGTCCGACCACGGCCACCACGGGGAGGGTGGCGGGCTCTTCGGCGTCCGCCCCCCCGTGGACGACGTCGGAGATGTCGAAGTCACTCATGTACTGCTCCCGGTTCTGGGTCCCCGCGCGCCCAGGATGCGTGCCGCGGGGATGCGAAGGGCCGACCCGCCCCGGTGTCCCGGGTCGCGCGGATCGACGCGGGCGCCGACGGCGCCCGTGTACTGGCCACGGGGAGGAACCCCCGCGGATGTCGTTGTGTTCCCCCGAAAGGGACTGTCGGGACGAATGTGTCCGGTGTTACGGCCGCCGGGTGCACCGCCCGCCCATCGCGGCGTCCGGAGGCAGGGGACGCCCGTCCGCTGGAACGCGGCGGCGCCCGACCGTGCGGGTCAGTGGTCGCGGGCCTCGTCGGCCAGCTTGACCACCAGGGCGACGACCTCGTCCAGGGTCAGCCCGCTGGTGTCGAGTTCGGTGGCGTCCTCGGTCTGGCGCAGGGGCGAGTGCGCCCGGCTGGAGTCCAGCGCGTCGCGCCGGGCCAGGTCGGCCTGGGTGGCGGCGACGTCGGCGCTGCGGACCTCCTTGCTGCGGCGCTGGGCGCGGGCCTCGGGGCTGGCGGTCAGGAAGAGCTTGACCGGGGCGTCGGGGGCGACGACGGTCGTGATGTCGCGTCCCTCGACCACGATGCCCGCGCTCTCGGCCCTGGCGGCGGCGATGATCTCGCGCTGGGTGCGCACGAGGCGCTCGCGCGCCGCGGGCACGGCCGAGACCGCGCTGACGTTGGTGGTGACCTCCCTGCCGCGGATCTCGGCGGCCACGTCGCGGCCGTCCACCGCCACGGAGGGCGCGTCGGGGTCGGTGCCCATGGTGATGACGGGGGTGTCGACGAGGGCGGTCACGGCGTCGGCGTCGTTGACGTTCACACCCTGGGAGAGCATCCACCAGGTCAGCGCGCGGTACATCGCGCCGGTGTCGAGGTACCGCAGCTCCCGCGCCCTGGCCACGCCCCGGGAGGTGCTCGACTTGCCCGACCCGGAGGGACCGTCGATCGCGATGACGATGCCCTCGGTGCTGTCCTGCGCGCTCACTGCCGTTGACTCCCGCTTGCGTTCACTGTTGCCGACGCCCAACCCTACCCGTGGCCCGTGTGTACTTGGCGCTCAGTCGCGCGCAGTCGTGCGCGGGAAGCTCAGAGGCCCGGGTGCACCGACCAGCCGTCGGCGGCCAGCGCCCGCGCGAGCGTGTCCACCGCCTCGGGAAGCACGTGCAGCTGCGCCACGCCCAGCGGCAGGCCGGGCGTGTGCTCGATGCGCACGTCCTCGATGTTGACCCCGGCCTCCGCCGCCGCGGCGAACAGGCGGCCCAGCGCACCGGGTTCGTCGGGGATGACCACCGGCATGACCGTGTAGTCGGGCAGCCGTACCGTGCCGTGCTTGCCGGGGATGCGGCCGTGGCCGGACCTGCCGCGCTCCAGCAGGTCGTGCACCGGAGCGAGGACGCGGTCCGACGCCTCCTCCGGCCCCGGCCGGTCCGCCAGCGCGCGCAGGGCGTCGGCGGTCGCCGCGAGGTCGGCGGCCACCGCGTGCAGGACCTCCGCGACCGGGGCGGCGTTGTGCGTGAGGATCTCGGACCACATGGCGGGGTCGCCGCCCGCCACCCGGGTGACGTCGCGCACGCCCTGCCCCGCCAGGGTCAGGGCCGCGTCGTCGCCCGAGAGCAGCCGGGCCGCCACCGCCGAGGAGGCCACGTGGGGCGCGTGCGAGACCAGCGCCACCGCCCGGTCGTGCGCCGCCGCGTCCAGCACCAGCGGGTCCGCGCCGCACATGCGGGCGACCTCGGCGACGACGGCGACGGCCTGCGCGTCGGCCTTGCCGGTGGGGCACAGCGCCCACGAACGGCCCAGGAAGAGGTCGGCGCGCGCGGCGCCGGGGCCCTGCTTCTCCCTGCCGCCCATGGGGTGCCCGGCCACGAACGTGGCCATGTCGCAGCCCAGCCGCTCGGCCTCGGCCAGCACGCTCGCCTTCACGCTGGCCACGTCGGTGTAGACGTGGGCCAGTCCCCGGTCCTGGGCCCGGCGCAGCACGGAGGGGATGACGGCGGGCGGCGCGGCGATGACCGCGAGGTCGGCCGGGGCCGAGGTCGGGTCGTCGGCCTCCTCCAGGGGGTGTCCCGCGCCCAGGTCGCAGGCCAGGCGCAGGGAGGCGGCGTCGGGGTCGGAGAGGGCGACGTCGACGCCGCGCGAGCGCAGGGCGAGCGCCACCGACGTGCCGATGAGCCCCGTGCCGACCACCGTGACCCGGCGCACCGGGAGCCGCTGCTCCCCGTCCCCCCGCGCACCGCTGCTGTCGCTCACTGTTCCCCCGCCTCCGACGTGTTCCCTTTACCTCCCAAGCCTACGACCTGCCCGGAGGCCGGTGGATGCCGTCACTGGGCGATGTCCAGCCGCAGGGCCTGGGCCCCGCGCAGGTAGACGTGCTGGAGCTCGGAGCGCGGCCGGTCGGTCTCCACGTGCGCCATGAGGCGCACCACGCGCGGCAGGGCGTGGGGGACGGCGATCTCGGTCGCGCACATCAGCGGGACGTCGGAGAAGCCGAGCTTGCGCGCGGCCAGCGCGGGGAACTCGCTGTTCAGGTCGGGGGTGGCGGTGAACAGCACGCTGATCACGTCGTCGGTCTCCAGTGAGTTGCGCCGCATCACCTCCGAGACCAGTTCGGCCGTGGCCTCCAGCACCTGCTCGCGTTCGTCCGCGTCGACCTGCACCGCACCGCGGATGGCCCGTACCGCCACGTTCGATCCCGCCTCGTCCTCGTTCAGCGTGCCGTGCCCGGGAAGAGGGAACGGCGGCCGCCGCCCGGTGTCCGGGCAGGCGACCGCCGTCAACTGTATCTACAGGCCCGCGGCCTCGTAGAGTTCGCTCACCTCACGCGAGGTGAGGGCCCGCATCGTGCCCAGTTTGAGGGCGTTCAGGTCGATCGGGCCGACCTGGGTGCGGGCGAGGTCGGCGACCGGGTGGCCGACGGCCTCCATCAGGCGGCGCACGATGTGCTTGCGGCCCTCGTGCAGCCGGATCTCGACGAGCGCCTTGGGCGGCTCGTTGTCGACCACGCGGAAGGAGTCCACCTCGACCGGGCCGTCCTCCAGCTCCACGCCCTTCTGCACCTCGCGCACGACACGGTGCGGGACCGGGCCGGGCACCTTGGCGATGTAGGTCTTGACGACCTTGTAGCGCGGGTGGGTGAGCCGGTTGGCCAGCTCGCCGTCGTTGGTCAGCAGGATGAGGCCCTCGGTCTCGGTGTCGAGCCGGCCGACGTGGAAGATCCGCTCCTCGGTCTGACCGGTGTAGTCGGCCAGGGTGGGCCGGCCCTCGGGGTCCCACATGGTGCTGACGACGCCGCGCGGCTTGTTGAGCGCGAAGTACAGCTTGTCCGGGGCGGTGACCACGCGCATGCCGTCGACGCGGATCTCGGAGGACTCGGGGTCGACCCGGGCGCCGAACCTGCGCACGACCTGGCCGTCCACGCTGACGCGTCCGGCCGCGATCATCTCCTCGCTGGCCCGGCGGCTGGCGACCCCGGCCGCGGCGAGCGCCTTCTGGAGGCGGATGCCGTTCTCGACGTCGGTGTAGGTGTCGCGCGCCTCGTCGGCGTGGTCCTCGTCCTTGGGGTCGTAGTCGGCGCGCAGGGCGCTGAGCCGCTCGCGGGCCGCCTTGGAGAGCTGGTTCTCGCTCGTGACGCGCTTGGCGCCGGAGCGGTCGCCGCCGGGACGGCCGTCGCGGTCCTCGCGGTCGCGGAAGTCGCGTCCGCCACCGGAGCCGCGGCTGTCACGGCCGCCGCGGTTGTCGCGGTCACCGAAGGAGCGGCGGTCGTCGCGGCCGCCTCCGAAGGAGCGTCCCTCGCCGCGCTGGCCGTCACGGCCACCGCGGAAGTCGCGCCCGCCACGGCTGTCCCGGTCACCCCGGAAGCCACCGCGGTCGCGGTCATCACGACCGCCACCCGGGCCGCGTCCGCCACGGTCGTAGGAGCGTGCACCCGGGCCGCGGTTGTCGCGGTCACGGAAGTCACGGCCGCCGCGCTCGTCCCGGCCACCCGGGAAGGAACGACGGTCCCCACCGTCGCGGCTGTCACGCCCGCCACGGTTGTCACGGTCCTGGAAGCGACCGCCCGAGCCGCGGTTGTCGCGGTCGCCGAAGGAACGGCGGTCGTCCCGCTGACCGTCACGGCCGCCGCGGTTGTCGAAGGAGCGGCGGTTGTCGCGGTCGCCCCGGAAGCCACCGCGGTCGCGGTCGTCCCGGCCGCCACCCGGGCCACGGTCACTGCGGAAGCCACCACGGTCACGGTCATCACGACCGCCCCGGAAGTCACGGCCACCACGGTCGTCCCGACCGCCCGAGAACGAACGCCGGTCC
Organism: Nocardiopsis dassonvillei subsp. dassonvillei DSM 43111; assembly: GCF_000092985.1. GTDB lineage: Bacteria > Actinomycetota > Actinomycetes > Streptosporangiales > Streptosporangiaceae > Nocardiopsis > Nocardiopsis dassonvillei. The sequence continues at coordinate 1,195,607 of NC_014210.1, read as the reverse complement.
CCACCGTCGCGGAAGTCGCGTCCGCCACCGGGACCACGGCTGTCACGCCCGCCGCGGTTGTCGCGGTCGCCGAAGGAACGGCGGTCGTCCCGCTGACCGTCACGGCCACCACGGAAGTCGCGCCCACCACGGCTGTCCCGGTCACCCCGGAAGCCACCGCGGTCACGGTCGTCCCGGCCGCCACCCGGGCCACGGTCACTGCGGAAGCCACCACGGTCACGGTCATCACGACCGCCCCGGAAGTCACGGCCACCACGGTCGTCCCGACCGCCCGAGAAGGAACGGCGGCCGTCGCGGTCGCCGCCGAAGGAGCGGCCCTCGCCGCGCTGGCCGTCGCGGCCGCCGCGGAAGTCACGTCCGCCGCGGTCGTCCCGGTCCCCCCGGAATCCGCCGCGGTCGTCGCGGCCCCGGGGGCCGCGGTCGTCCCGGTAACCGCCGCGGGGACGGTCGTCCCGGCGGTCCCGGCTGTCGCCGCGGCCCTGTCCGCCGCGCTTGTCGTAGTCGCCGCGCTCACCGCGCGGGGCGTCGTCCCGCGCACCGCGGGAACTGTTGTTAGGTGTGCTCACCGGTGTCGTCTAGACCTTCGATGTCGTCGGGGAGGAACGGCGCCAGATCAGGCAGCTCGTCGAGGCCTCGCAGGCCCAACCGTTCCAGGAAATAGGAGGTGGTCCGATACAGCAGCGCACCGGACTCGGAGTCGTGTCCGGCCTCTTCGATCAGGCCCCTCAGTACGAGGGTACGCATAACCCCGTCGCAGTTGACACCGCGCACGGCGGAGACCCTGCCCCGGGAGACCGGCTGTCGGTAGGCCACCACCGCCATCGTCTCCAGCGCGGCCTGGGTGAGCCGCACCTCCTGCCCCTCCCGGAGGAAGTGCTCGACGACGTCGGCGCATTCGGGCCGCGTGTACACACGCCACCCCTCGGCCACCGCCCTCAAGTCGAAACCCCGGCCCTGCTCGGTGTATTCCCGCGACAGCGACTCCAGCACCCCGACGACCACCGTGACGGGCACGTCCATGGCCCGCGCCAGGTCGTACTCCGACACCGGCTGGTCCACGACCATCAGCACGGCCTCCAGGTCGCGGCGCAGGGTGGCCGGGGCGCCCTCCGCGCCCGCCTCGGCCCCGTCCCCTGCGGCCTCTCCGCCGACCGCCTCCCGGGCCGCCGCGTCCCCCGCTGCCGGGTCCTCCGTTGTCGGGTTCCCCACCGTGTCCCGGACGCTCATCCGCGCTCCTCCGTCTCCCCCGGCCCGCTTCCGCCGCCGGTGTCCCCGGCGCCGTCGGCCTCGTCGTACTCGCTCTCCAGCTCGACCTCGCCCTCGCCGCCGGTCCAGGAGACGATCAGCTCCCCCAGCGGTTCGGGCTGGTCGAAGCCCACGTTGGCGGCCCGGTACAGCTCCAGCAGGGCGAGGAAGCGGGCGATGACCTCGAAGGTACCGGTGCAGGCGGCCGTGAGCTGGGCGAAGGTCAACCGTCCGTGCTCGCGCAGCTCCGCGACCATCAGCTCGCCCTGCTCCTTCACCGAGGTCTTGGCCTGGTGGATGTGGGTGACCGGGACGCTGGGCGGCTCCTTGGGCGTGAAGACCATCCCCGCCAGGGCGGCGAACTCCTGGGGGCCCAGCTTGAACAGCACGTCCGGCCGCAACCCCGCGAAGCGCTCCTCCAGCGGGACGGCGCGCGCGTAGCGGCGCCCCTGCGAGGCCAGCCGCGCCCGCATGAAGGAGGCGACCTCCTTGTAGGCGCGGTACTGGAGCAGCCGGGCGAACAGCAGGTCGCGTGCCTCCAGCAGGGCCAGGTCGGCCTCGTCCTCGACGTCGCCGCGCGGCAGCAGGCGCGCCGCCTTCAGGTCCAGCAGGGTCGCCGCGACCAGCAGGAAGTTGCTGGCCTGGTCCAGGTCCCAGTCGTCGCCGTGCGCCCGGATGTGCGCGATGAACTCGTCGGTGACCTTGGACAGCGACACCTCGGTGATGTCCAGCTTGTGCTTGGAGATCAGCCCGAGGAGCAGGTCGAAGGGCCCCTCGAAGTTGTCGAGGTGCACCTGGAAGGCGTTGTCGTCCACCTCCGCGACGGTGTCCGCCGACGTTCCCTCAGCCCCCATGGCACCGGCCCCGCGTCGTCTTCCTCATGGGACAAGGGTGTCACCGGCCAGAACCCGCCGGTGACACCCGTGGCACCTCCGTCATCGAACCGGCACCCCCTCCGGTACCGGTGCGCGTGCCCTCAGTCCTCGGTCAGCCTGCGTACCAGCATGCTGGCCGATCCGTGCTCCTCGAAGTCCGCCAGCAGCACGGCGACGGCCTCGCGGACGAGGCGGCCCCTGTCGGCGGACAGCCCGTGCTCGGCGCGCAGCGAGAGCCGGGTCTGTTCCAGTGCCAGCAGTTCGGGCCCGGAGATGTAGACGGTGATCTTCTCGTCGTGGCGTTGGCGCCCGCTCGGTTTGGGCGCGCGCGCCGCCTTCACGGCGGACGTGCCCCTGTTGGTGCCGTTGGAGCGCGACGGAGTCTCGCCCCTGCTGCCCTTGCTGCCCTGCTCCGGTGCCTTGTGCTGGCGTTCGGTCTCTTCCGGCACCTCCTCGGTGCCGCTGGGACGGAAGAACAGTTCGTCCGCCCCGGGTAGGGTCACACGCCGTGACCGCTGAGAGGCCACCTCGCCAGCACCTCCTTGGCCAGCTCCCGGTAGGCGTTGGCCCCGGCCGAGGACGAGTCGAACCTGGTGATGGGCTCGCCCGCCACGGTGGCGTCGGGGAAGCGCACGGTGCGGTTGATGACCGTGCCGTAGACCTTGTCCCCGAAGCCGTCGATGATCGTGGACAGCACCTCGCGCGCGTGCAGCGTGCGCGGGTCGTACATGGTGCCCAGGAAGCCGTCGATGACCAGGTCCTCGTTGAGCCGCTCCTGGACCTTCTGGATGGTGTCCATCAGCAGTGCCACACCGCGCAGCGCGAAGAACTCGCACTCCAGCGGCACGATGACGCCGTCCGCGGCGGTGAGCGCGTTGACGGTGAGCAGGCCCAGCGAGGGCTGGCAGTCGATCAGGACCACGTCGTAGTCGTTGATGACCGGTCTGAGCGCGCGGCCGAGCATCTGCTCGCGCGCCACCTCGCCGACCAGCTGCACCTCCGCGGCCGACAGGTCGATGTTGCTCGGGATCAGGTCCAGGCCGTCGATGTCGGTCTTGAGCAGGACGTCCTCGACCGTCACGTCCCGCTGCATGAGCAGGTTGTAGACGGTCAGGTCCAGTTCACGCGGATCGAGGCGGCCCAGGCCGACGGAGAGCGCGCCCTGCGGGTCGAAGTCGACCAGCAGCACCCGTCTTCCGTACTCGGCGATGGCGGCGCCGAGGTTGATCGTCGTGGTGGTCTTGCCGACCCCACCCTTCTGGTTACAGAGTGCTACAATCCGTGCCGGGCCGTGTTCATCTACGGGCCCGGGCTCCGGATAGGCTCGCTCGGGTCTTGAGGTGTGCAGGTTAGCCCCCGTGTTGCGTGTCGTCCCCCACGGGTTGGTCACCGGGTCGGCGAGCTCCCCCTCGCCGACAGGTGCGGTGTTCGCAGCCTCGTTGTCCCAGTTCACAACCCTTGACCTCCCCTACGGATCGGCCACGGCTAGGGATGCCGCGCGCCCCTGTCCCTGGCCGCCGTCGGAAACTCAATATGTCGACAGCAACGTACCTCCGCGCGGCGACTCTAGAACGCCGACACGACGCACTTCAACAAAACGTACGGGTAGAATCCCACGCCTGCGCCCCTGGGGGAAATCAGAGCCTCCAACCGGGTTGTTCCGCTTCGCACCGCGCGCGGACCCCCGTGGCGGCGTCCCCGCTCAGCGCCGTGCGCGGGGATGGCTCGACGCGTACACCTCGCGCAGGTGCTCGACCGTCACCAGCGTGTAGATCTGCGTGGTGGTGACCGAACTGTGTCCGAGCAGCTCCTGGACGACCCGGATGTCGGCTCCGCCGTCGAGCAGGTGGGTGGCGAAGGAGTGGCGCAGGGTGTGCGGTGAGACGCCCTCGACCCCGGCGCGCTCGGCCACGGCCGCCAGGATCCCCCAGCCGCCCTGCCGGGTGAGCCTGCCCCCGCGCGCGTTGAGGAACAGCGCCGGACCGCCCCGGCCGGAGGCGGCCAGACCCGGCCGGGCCCGCACCAGGTAGCCCGAGAGCGCGCGGCGGGCGTGGGAGCCCAGCGGCACCACGCGCTCCCTGCCGCCCTTGCCGCGAAAGCGCACCAGGCCCACGGCGTCGTCGCCCTCCACCGCGTCGGCGACGTCGTCCACGTCCAGCCCCACCGCCTCGGAGACGCGCGCGCCCGTGCCGTAGAGCACCTCCAGCAGCGCCCGGTCGCGCAGGGCCAGCAGCCCGGCGCGGTCGCCGGAGGCCGGAGCCCCGACCGGTCCGGCGGCGTCCAGGAGGCGCTCCACCGAGGCCAGCGGCACCGCCTTGGGCAGGCGCATCGGCGGCGCGGGCGGGGAGACCTCGGCAGCCGGGTCGGCATCCGTCCAGCCCTCGCGGGCCGCGAACCGGTGCAGGCCGCGCACGGCGGCCAGGGCCCGTCCGGCCGAGGCGGCGCCGAGCGGCGGGTGGTCGGCGTCGCCCTCGCGCAGGGCCCGCAGGAAGTCGCCCACCTGGGCGGGGCCCACCCGCTCGGGCGACAGGACTCCGTGCCCGGCCAGGTAGGCGCGGTAGCGCCGCAGGTCGCGCCGGTAGGCCGCGAGGGTGTTGTCGGCCAGGGCGCGCTCCGCGCTGAGGTGGTCCAGGAAGGCGGCGCACACCCGCGCCAGCGGGTCCCGCTCCTCACCCGCCCGGTCGGCCACGGGTCAGTCCTCCGCGGGCTCGCGCAGGGAGGCGAACCCGTCCGCGGCGGCGGCCTGGGCGGCCAGGACGCCGATGACGGTGGCGCCGTTGTGCAGCCTGCCCGCCATGACCAGGGCGACCGCCTCCTCCAGGGGCACCCACTCGGCGACCAGGTCGGCCTCCTCGTGCTCGCGTTCGAAGCCGATCTCCTCGGGCGGCACCACCGACAGGTCCCGGGCCAGGTACACGTGGATGCGCTCGTCGGAGAACCCGGGAGAGGGGAAGAAGTCGGCCAGCTCGTGCCAGAGCCCGGCGCGCAGCCCCGCCTCCTCGACGAGTTCGCGCTGGGCGGTGCGCAGCGGCCCCTCCCCCTCCTCGTCGATGAGCCCGGCGGGCAGCTCCCACAGGGTGTGCCGGGTGGCGTGGCGGTACTGGCGCTGGAGCAGCACCCGGCCGTCGGCGTCCAGGGCCAGGGCCGCGGCGGCGCCGGGGTGCTCCATGTAGTCGCGGGCGGCCACGGTCGTGCCCTCGCCGTCGCTGCCGACCATGCGCACCCAGTCCGTACGCATGCCGCACTTGGCGCTGCGGAAGCGTTCCTCGGACCGCTCCACCGGCCACGACTCGGGGGCGTCCGCGACCTTCGCGTCCGCCCCCGTGGGAAGGGCCGGGTCGGTGTCACTGGGCATGGGTTCTCGCCTCTCAGGCCTCGTGCCCCGCCCGGCCCCTCGGATCAGGAGTTGTGGTACTCCAGGGCCGCCGAGACCAGACCGCGGAAGAGCGGGTTGGCCTTGGTCGGGCGGGAGCGCAGCTCCGGGTGCGCCTGCGTCGCGACGAAGAACGGGTGGGCGTCCCGGGGCAGTTCGACGTACTCCACCAGCTTGCCATCCGGGGAGAGCCCGGAGAACACCAGGCCCGCCTCCTCCAGCCTCGCGCGGTAGGCGTTGTTGACCTCGAAGCGGTGGCGGTGCCGTTCGGAGGCCTCGGCGCTGCCGTCGTAGAGCTCGCGCACCACGGTGCCCTCGCCCAGCGCGGCCGGGTACATGCCCAGGCGCATGGTGCCGCCCATGTCGCGCTCCCCGGCGACGACGTCGGTCTGGTCGGCCATGGTGGCGATGACCGGGTCGGCGGCCTTGTCGTCGAACTCGGTGCTGTTGGCGCCCTCCAGCCCGAGCACGTCGCGGGCGTACTCGATGACGACGGCCTGCAGGCCCAGGCAGATGCCCAGCAGCGGCACACCGTTCTCACGGGCGTAGCGGATGGCGCCGATCTTGCCCTCGATGCCGCGCACGCCGAAGCCGCCGGGGATGAGGATGCCGTCCGCGCCGTCCAGCTCCGAGGCGGCGCCGGAGGGGCTGGCGCAGTTGTCGCTGGCCACCCAGCGGATGTTGACGCGGGTGTCGGTGGCGAAACCGCCCGCGCGCAGCGCCTCGCTGACCGACAGGTAGGCGTCGGGCAGGTCGATGTACTTGCCGACCAGGGCGATGGTGACCTCGTGGTCGGGCTGGTGCACGCGGCGCAGCAGCTCGTCCCACTCGGTCCAGTCCACGTCCCGGAAGGGCATGCCCAGGCGGCGCACGACGTAGGCGTCCAGGCCCTCGCGGTGCAGGACCTTGGGGATGTCGTAGATCGAGGGAGCGTCGGGGGTGGAGACCACCCCGGCCTCGTCCACGTCGCACATGAGGCTGATCTTGGACTTCAGGCTCTGCGTGATGGGGCGGTCCGAGCGGCACACGATGGCGTCGGGCTGGATGCCGATGCTGCGCAGGGCGGCCACGGAGTGCTGGGTGGGCTTGGTCTTCATCTCGCCGGACGGGCCGAGGAAGGGGATGAGGGACACGTGCAGGAAGAAGCAGTTGTCCCGGCCGATCTCGTGGCGGATCTGGCGGACCGCCTCCAGGAAGGGCTGCGACTCGATGTCGCCGACCGTGCCGCCGATCTCGGTGATGACGATGTCGACGTCGGGGGCGTCCATCGCGTAGATGCGCGCCTTGATCTCGTTGGTGATGTGCGGGATGACCTGCACGGTGTCGCCGAGGTAGGCGCCCTGGCGCTCCTTGGCGATGACGCTGGAGTAGATCTGGCCGGTGGTGACGTTGGCCGTGGCGGACAGCTCGGTGTCCAGGAAGCGCTCGTAGTGGCCGACGTCCAGGTCGGTCTCGGCCCCGTCGTCGGTGACGAAGACCTCGCCGTGCTGGAAGGGGTTCATCGTCCCCGGGTCGACGTTGAGGTAGGGGTCGAGCTTTTGCATGGTGACCCGCAGGCCGCGCGACTTCAGGAGTCGTCCCAGGCTGGAAGCGGTCAGGCCTTTACCGAGACTGGAGGCGACGCCGCCGGTAACGAAAAGGTGCTTGGTACTCGCGGCGGATGCCAAAGTGGTGCTCCCGTGGGTTGAGTGGCTACGGCGGGCTCGGATCGGGCTGAGCGGCCGTGCGGCGGTCCGGTTGCGGGCGGTTGGTTTCGTCGCTCCGGCCGCCGGACTCCACGGGGCACCAGGATAACAGGCACCCCGGATGTCCACACCCGGGGACACCGCCGTACACCCCCGGGTTCCCTCACGTCACCAGCGTGATCGCCTTGCCCGCAGCGGTTCGGGGCGCGCGGCGGCGCGCGGAAACCGTTCGTGCGCCCCGGGGTCCAGGGCCTTGGACTGCGGGGGCCGGGCGACGAACACCACACCGGAGCCTCAGGCCGGGAACGCCCCGGCGCGGCCCAGGTAGGCGGGCGGCTGCTTGCCCAGGCGCTCGCCCATCCACCCGCCCAGGGCGGCGGCCCCGGAGAGGCTGACCCCGGTGTGCAGGCCGCTGCGGTGCAGCGCGTACAGCAGGTCCTCGGTGGCGATGTTGCCGGTGGCGGCGGGGGCGAACGGGCAACCGCCGAAGCCGCCCAGGCTGGAGTCGAGCACCCGCACGCCCGCGTCCACGGCCGCGAGCGCGTTCGCGTAACCGGTGTTGCGGGTGTTGTGAAAGTGACAGCGCAGCGCGCGTCCGCCCGCGACCTCGCCGACGGCGGCCACGAGTGCGGTCACCTGGCGGGGCACGCCCACGCCGATGGTGTCGGCCAGGGCGATCTCCACCGCACCGGTGTCGGCGATGCGCCGGACCACCTCCACCACGCGCTCGGGCGCCACCTCGCCGTCGAAGGGGCAGCCGAACGCGGTGGAGACGGTCACGCTCAGCGGAATGCCCGTGCCCTCCAGCGCGGCGTCGATGTCGGCCAGGGTGCCGAGCATCTCCTCGACGGTGCACCCCTGGTTGCGGACACAGAACCCGTCGGTGGCGGGCACCGCGACGTTGACCTCGGACACCCGCGCGGCCACCGCGCGGTCCAGGCCGCGCCGGTTGAGGACCAGCCCGATGTGGGAGACCCCCGGCGCGCGCGTGACACCCGCCATGACCTCCTCGGCCCCGGCCATCTGGGGGACGCGCCTGGGGTTGACGAAGCTGACCGCCTCGATCCGGCGCACCCCGGCGGCCACCGCGCGGTCGATCAGTTCGATGCGGTCCTCGACCGGGAGGGTCCTCGCCTCGTTCTGGAGGCCGTCGCGCGGCCCCACCTCGACGATCTCGACGTGCTCCGCGCCCTCGGGCCCGCTGTCGCTGGCAGCCATCGTCCGTCCCCTTCCACGCGCCGTTGCGTCAGCGCACAGGGTAGTGGAGCGCCCGTCGGCGGGCCCGCACCGGGCCGCGCCCCCGTCGTCCACAGACACCGGAACGCCGCTGGCGCGGGACGGGGGGAGCGCGGTCTACTGGATACCGGGGGCCACCCCGGCCCCCGGCTTCGTGCTGCCCGGATCAGCGCAGGGCGAGCGCGGGGCGGACCTCCCAGGTCGTCCACACCGGGCGGTACCCCATGCGGTGCCAGAACGGCCCCGACAGCGGGTTCATCGCCGCGTAGTTGAGCACGGAGACGCCCACTCCGTGGCTGTCCAGCGCCTGGTGCGCCTGGCCCACCAGCGCCGTACCGATCCCGCTGCCGCGCTCCGCGGCGGTCACCACGCCGTAGCCGATGTGCGCGATCGGGCGCGCGTTGACCAGCGACTTGGCCCAGCGCGAACGCTCGGGCGGGGAGACCCACAGCAGGCCCACCGCGCGACCGCGCCGCTCGGCCAGCCAGATCCAGGACCGGGAGCGGTTCAGCGCCCGGGCCGCCACCTCACGGGTCTGCTCGGCGGTGTCGGGTTGCAGGAACACCCCGCCGAAGTGCTGCTCGTAGCGGTGCTCCTCCATCAGCAGACCGACCACCTGGGTCAGGTCGCTGCGGTCGGCCAGCCGGATGGTCACGTCGCGCGGCGGCAGCGACGGGGGCACGCCGCGGCGGCGCTGGCGGGCGGCCAGCACGGTGTAGGGCTGCAGACCGTGGCGCTGGAGCGGGATGATGCCGCACACATCGCGGGCGGGCCAGCTCACCAGGGCCGCCGACTCCGAGCCGGTGCCGGTAGGCAGGTCCTCCAGCTGGTCGCGCCAGCTGGTCAGCAGCGAGTCCAGGGCGCGGCCGGGGTCGGGTCCGCCCACGATGGGGGTGAGCCAGTGCTGGTCGGGCACGCCCCATATCCGGCCGACCTCGCCCGGCTGGTACCAGGTGTAGTGCATGGTTCCGGCGGCGACGGCACGGCCGTCCTCGTCGCTGACGGTCAGGAGGGGGTAGGAGCCCGGAGCGAAGTTGACCGGTTCGGGCAACAGCGAATCCACGGCCGCCCAGCGCTGGGCGGCCGAACTCACCAACGGGTCCAGGCCGACGTCGCCCCCGGGCGACTCATCATGCCGCACCCGTGCGACATAACCGCTCATCCACCCCTCCCCTAGCGGGTCCTCACGTCGAACGCGCGCCCTCGGAACGGCTCCGGCAGGGCGCGTGCGCCGCCCCTGGGCCGTCGTGCCGCCCCGGCGGGACAGGCCACACCGCGGGCGGAACGAAACGACCGTACCGCCTCAGAACCGATCAGGAGGACGAAACAGCCAACTGCAACCAAGAATTCACTGCGCGTCGCCGCGCCCGCTCGGCCCCGGCGTCCCGCGCCGCTTCCCCGCGCGCGCACGGACGCGCACCACCGTAACGGATCGAAGGTCACTCTCGGGTGCCGGGGCGGTCAACGCCCCGACACGGATCCCCCCGCGCGGGCCTCCCGGCGCGCGGCGCCCGCGGGATCACCGCTGCGCGGTGCCGCCCTCGGCCACGGTGGTGTTGCGCCCGTGGTTGATCACCTCGGGCTCGCCGGAGGCGAAGGAGATCCTGTTGTCCACGCCGACCAGCACGATCTTGTCCGCCGAGCCCACGTCGACGGTGGACCCGCGACCGGTGGCGCGCACCAGCCCGCAGTCTCCGTGCAGCACGACGACGGCGTCGTCCGCGGTGACCACGACCTCGCGCTCCCCGCAGTCCTCGCTCACCTCGGCGCCGTCGTCGACGACGATGAGCACGTCCTCGGTGCTGACGTTGTGCTTGGGCATGTCGGGCTCGCCCCCGTCGGAGGCGCCCTCGGTGCCCGGGGCGCCGTTGGGCGGCTCGACGTCCTCGTGCCCGAAGGCCAGACCACAGCCGGGAAGGAGGCCGGTGATCAGCAGGCCGCCACCCGCGGCCACGAGAAGCCGAACTCTCATGTTCTCCCCCACAACCGGATAACCGGCAATTGCGACATACGGCTTGCGCGAAGCCAAGAGTATGTCACGCGGAGGTAACTGTGCGACCTCACCGTTCTCAAAAAGTTTCTGTTTCGAGATGTGAGTGCCGCCCCGATCCCGGTGTTCCCAGAGCTGGAAACGTTAATCCACAGGCACTCGCGTCACTTCACCCCGGCCGCGTCCATGCCGCGGAGCTCACGTTTGAGTTCGCCGATCTCGTCGCGCAACCGGGCCGCCAGCTCGAACTGGAGGTCGGTGGCCGCCTGGTGCATCTGCTCGCTCAGCTGCTCGATGAGCCCGGCCAGCTCCGCGCGCGGCATGGCGGACACGTCCGCCGAACGCTCGCCCAGCGCGGGCACCGGCGCCCGGCCGCCCCTGCCCCCCGAACTGCGGTACCCGGTGGCCATGAGCTCCTCGGTGTCCACGTCCTCGCGGTTGAGCGTGTCCAGGATGTCGGCGATCTGCTTGCGCAGCGGCGTGGGGTCGATCCCGTGCTCGGCGTTGTAGGCCAGCTGCTTGTCCCGGCGCCGGTTGGTCTCGTCGATGGCCGCCCGCATGGAGTCGGTGACGTTGTCGGCGTACATGTGCACCTGGCCCGCGACGTTGCGCGCCGCGCGCCCGATCGTCTGGATCAGCGAGGTCTCCGAGCGCAGGAAGCCCTCCTTGTCCGCGTCCAGGATCGCCACCAACGACACCTCGGGCAGGTCCAGGCCCTCGCGCAGCAGGTTGATGCCCACCAGCACGTCGAACTCGCCCACCCGCAGCTCGCGCAGCAGCTCCACGCGGCGCAGCGTGTCCACCTCGCTGTGCAGGTAGCGCACCCGGATGCCGAGTTCGGTGAAGTAGTCGGTGAGGTCCTCGGACATCTTCTTGGTGAGCGTGGTGACCAGTACCCGCTCGTCGCGCTCGGCGCGCACCCGGATCTCGTGGACCAGGTCGTCGATCTGCCCGTCGGTCGGCTTGACCAGCACCTCGGGGTCCACCAGCCCGGTGGGACGGATGACCTGCTCGACCACCTCCCCGCCGCCCTGGCGCAGCTCGTAACGGCCCGGCGTCGCCGACAGGTAGACGCTCTGCCCGATGCGCTCGGTGAACTCCTCCCACTTCAGCGGCCGGTTGTCCAGCGCCGAGGGGAGCCGGAACCCGTGCTCGACCAGGGTGCGCTTGCGCGCGGCGTCGCCCTCGTACATCGCGCCGATCTGCGGGACGGTCACGTGGGACTCGTCCAGCACCAGCAGGAAGTCCTCGGGGAAGTAGTCCAGGAGCGTGTTGGGCGGGCTGCCCGGCTCACGGCCGTCGAAGTGCCGGGAGTAGTTCTCGATGCCCGAGCAGGTGCCCAGCTGGCGCATCATCTCCAGGTCGTGGGTGGTGCGCATGCGCAGGCGCTGCGCCTCCAGCAGCTTGCCCTGGGCCTCCAGCTCGGCCAGCCGCTCGCCCAGTTCCGCCTCGATGGTGGCGATCGCCCGCTCGGTGCGCTCCTCGCCGGCCACGTAGTGCGAGGCGGGGAAGATGAACATCTCCCGGCTCTCGCCCAGCACCTCGCCGGTGAGCGGGTGCAGGGTCAGCAGGCGCTCGACCTCGTCACCGAACATCTCGATGCGGATCGCCAGCTCCTCGTAGACCGGGATGATCTCGATGGTGTCGCCCCGCACCCGGAACGTGCCTCGCGTGAACGCGGTGTCGTTGCGGGAGTACTGCATCTCCACCAGGCGGCGCAGCAGGTCGTCGCGGTCGACCTCCATGCCCACCGCCAGCTGCGCCATCCGGTCCACGTACTCCTGCGGGGTGCCCAGACCGTAGATGCACGAGACCGAGGCGACCACGATCGTGTCCCGGCGCGTGAGCAGCGAGTTGGTGGCCGAGTGGCGCAGCCGCTCGACCTCGTCGTTGATGGAGGAGTCCTTCTCGATGAAGGTGTCGCTCTGCGGGACGTAGGCCTCGGGCTGGTAGTAGTCGTAGTACGACACGAAGTACTCGACGGCGTTGTTGGGCAGCATCTGGCGCAGCTCGTTGGCGAACTGCGCCGCCAGGGTCTTGTTGGGCTGCATCACCAGGGTGGGCCGCTGGAGCTGCTCCACCGTCCACGCCACGGTCGCCGTCTTGCCGGTGCCGGTCGCGCCGAGCAGCACCGTGTGCGGCTCCCCGTCCCGCACCCTCCTGCTGATCTCGGCGATCGCGCCCGGCTGGTCCCCCGCCGGGGTCATCTCCGAGATCACCTCGAAGGGCGCCTCGCTGCGTTTGATGTCGCTGACCGGTCGCACGTCGCCTCTTCTCCCGTCGAAGGCGGGCCGCCCCCGCTGCCCGCGTGTCCCTCACCCCTAACGCTACAGAGCCCCTAGGACATCCCTTCCCGGCCGAGGGCGCGGAGTTACCATCGAGACCAGCGCTCTGCGTCCGAAGCGAGGTGGCAGCCGTGTCACACCCCTCCAGACCGACCTTCGACCCGGGCCTCCCCCCACGCGCGGTCGCGCGTATGAAGGCCCATCCCGAGAGACTGCTCCCGGCCGCGGCCCGTCCTCGGCGCGTGCCCACCTGGCGCCAGGGCGCCGCGGTCACGGCCGCGGGGTGCACCACCCTGGCCGCCGTCGCCCTGCTCTCCCCGGCCGCGGTAGCCGTCCTGGTGGCGCTGCTCTGTCTGGGGACGACCGCGGCCGTCCTCGGCCTGGCCTCGCTCAGGGGCTCCTTCACCGACGACTGGGCCGACCTGGTCATGCACGCCTTCTGGGCCCTGCCCGCCTCCACCGTGGGCGTCCTGGGCGCCCGGATGCTGCTCGACCAGGCGCTCGGGCCGGTCGGCGCCGCCGTCCCCGGCGACCCCGCGACCGCCGCCCTCTACCTGGCCGCCGCCGCGGGCGGCGCCGGGGCCATCCTGCGGCCCGGCATGGTAGCCCGCCTGGCCTCGGAGTACGCCGACCGGTACGTGCTGCCCCAGGACTTCGGCCGCACCCACGGCTACGCCTCCCGCACCGAGGAGCCCGAGGCCCACCTGTTCGCCGCGCTCCAGCAGGCCACCGACCGGGTGGAGGAGGGCGTGCGGGTGCTCGGCGACTCCTTCGACGCCGCCCAGACCCTGCCGCTGCTGCGCGAGGAGGAGTGGAAGCTGGCCCAGGAGCTGCTGAGGCTGCGCTCCCTGCGCAGGGAACTGCTGGTGCGCAGGCGCGAGGCCGTGTCCGAACAGGTCACCCGGGCCCTGCAACCGCAGGAGGAGGCGGTGGCCCGCGCCACCGAGGCGCTCGACGGACGGGTCGGGGTGCTGACCGGTTACGGCGACCGGGTGCACGCGGCGGTGACCGCGCACCGCGAGTGGGAGCAGTGCCAGGAGATCGCCGACCGCGCCGGGGACTACGCCGACCTGGCCCTGTTCTCCGCGCAGGAGCGGGTGCGCCCCCAGGAGATCGACGACAGCCTCCTCAGTGTGGAGGCCGCGCACTCGGTCCGCGAGGAGCTGGTGCGCGAGGCCGTGGCCGCCGGGTCGTCCCTGTCCGAGGTCCTGCACCGCGACCGCGGACGGGAGTGACGGGCGATGCGGCGCCAGGCCGACGGGACCGCGTCGCAGGCGGCCCCGGGCCGATCCGCCGACGCGCGGGCCGGGCGGCGCGGGGACCCGCCGGGCAGGCCGTGGAGGTGGTCGGGGGTGGACGCCGCCGGTCCTCCGGCGGGGTCGGCGAGGGCGCGTTACCGGGCGCGTTCGAGGAGTTCGCGCCAGAGTCCGGCCACCCGCTCCGTCAGCTCCTCGCGGGTGCCGGAGTTGTCCACCACCAGGTCGGCGGCGGCCAGGCGGGTGTCCCGGTCGGCCTGCGCGCGGATGCGGGCCTCCACCTGCTCGCGCGGCATGCCGCGGTTGGCCGTGACCCGCTCCACCCGCACCGCGTCGGGGGCGTCCACCACGACCACCAGGTCGTAGAGCGGTCCCAGGCCGTTCTCCACCAGCAGCGGGACGTCGTAGACCACCACCTCCACGCCGGAGGCCACGGCCTCCTCCATGAGCTGGGCGCTGCGCTCGCCCACCAGGGGGTGCACGATGGCGTTGAGCCTGGTCAGGCTGGCCTCGTCGGCGAAGACGATCTCCCCGAGCCGGGGCCGGTCCAGCCGACCGTCGGGGGTGAGCACCCGATCGCCGAACTCGGCGACGACGGCCTCCAGGCCCGGTGTGCCGGGTTCGACGACCTCCCGGGCGATGGCGTCGGCGTCGACCACGGTGGCGCCGTAGGCGGCCAGTTCGGCCGCGACCGCGCTCTTGCCCGAGCCGATCCCGCCGGTGAGTCCCACTGTGAGCATGTGGGAAACCCTAGACGGCCGCCCGCGTCCGCGTCATGGCGCCCCCGCCTACCGCGCGGCCCGGGCGGCGCCGTCCGCGCGCGCTCCGGCCGGGGTGAGCTCCTTGCGCATGTGCACCATGACCAGGTGCTCGGCGACGCGCTCGCGGGAGGTCTCGGCGTACCCCAGGCCGCGGTAGAGGCGCTGCTGACCGGTGTCCTGGGCCCCCGCGGACAGGGTGAGCGCGGCCAGGTCGGGGTGCCGCTCGCGCAGGCGGCCCTCCAGGTCGGCGAGCAGCGCCCGCGCGATCCCCCGGCGGCGCAGGTCGGGCACGACCGCCAGGCGGGAGACCACCGCGCTGGTGCCCATCACCCGCGCCCGCACCGAGCCGACCAGGCGGGTTCCGGCGACCGCCTTGAGCATGAGGGTGTCCTCCTGCCCCAGAAGTCTCTCCACCCTCTCCAGGCTCTCAGTGAGGGCCAGCACGAACGGGTCGCCGAAGGCCTGGGCCTCGTCGACGAACGCCGCGCGCTGGAGGGTGAAGACCTCGCCCGCGTCGGCGGGGGCGGCCGGGTGGATGTCGAACACGTCTCCTCCTGAGGGCCCCTACGTCGGGGGCACGCCACGAGCCTAGCCCCCGGCACCGCCGGCGCCGCGAAACCCGGCCGGGGCCGGGCACGGCGAAGGGCCGCCCCCTCCGGAGAGGGGACGGCCCGAACAGCTTCTCAGCGTGTCCTCGGAGGCTGTTTAGGCCTCGCCACCCGCGAGCTTCTCGCGCAGGGCGGCCAGGGCCTCGTCGGAGGCCAGGGCGCCGCTGGAGGACTCCGAGCCGGACGAGCTGCTGCTCTGTCCGCCACCGGTGTAGTCGTCCTCCTCCGCCGGGGCAGGAGCGTTGGCGGCGTCGGCCTCGGCCGCGCGCGCCTCCTCGACCTGCTTGCGGTGCGCCTCGAACCGGGCCTGGGCCTCGGCGTAGCTGCGCTCCCACTCGTCGCGCTGGGCCTCGAAGCCCTCGAGCCACTCGCCGCTGTCCGCGTCGAAGCCCTCGGGGTACTTGTAGTTGCCCTGCTCGTCGTACTCCGCGGCCATGCCGTAGAGGGTGGGGTCGAAGTCCACCTGGTCCGGCGAGACGCTCTCGTTGGCCTGCTTCAGCGAGAGGCTGATGCGGCGGCGGTCGAGGTCGATGTCGATGATCTTGACGAAGATCTCGGTGCCGACCTGGACGACCTGCTCGGGCACCTCGACGTGGCGCTCGGCCAGCTCGGAGATGTGGACCAGGCCCTCGATGCCCTCCTCGACGCGCACGAACGCACCGAACGGAACCAGCTTGGTGACCTTGCCGGGGACGACCTGGCCGATCTGGTGGGTCCGGGCGAACTGCTGCCACGGGTCTTCCTGGGTCGCCTTGAGCGACAGGGAGACGCGCTCGCGCTCCATGTCCACGTCGAGAACCTCGACGGTGACCTCCTGGCCGACCTCGACGACCTCGCTCGGGTGGTCGATGTGCTTCCAGGACAGCTCGGAGACGTGCACCAGACCGTCGACGCCGCCCAGGTCCACGAACGCACCGAAGTTGACGATCGAGGAGACCACACCCTTGCGGATCTGGCCCTTCTGGAGGGTGTTGAGGAAGGTCTGGCGGACCTCGGACTGGGTCTGCTCCAGCCAGGCGCGGCGGGACAGGACCACGTTGTTGCGGTTCTTGTCCAGCTCGATGATCTTCGCCTCGAGCTCGCGGCCGACGTAGGGCTGCAGGTCGCGCACACGGCGCATCTCGACCAGGGAGGCGGGCAGGAAGCCGCGCAGACCGATGTCGAGGATGAGGCCGCCCTTGACGACCTCGATGACGGTGCCGGTGACGACGCCGTCCTCCTCCTTGATCTTCTCGATCGTGCCCCAGGCGCGCTCGTACTGGGCGCGCTTCTTGGACAGGATCAGGCGGCCTTCCTTGTCCTCCTTCTGGAGGACGAGGGCCTCGACCTGGTCACCGACGGCAACGACCTCGCCGGGGTCGACGTCGTGCTTGATCGAGAGTTCCCGTGAGGGAATCACACCCTCGGTCTTGTAGCCGATGTCGAGCAAGACCTCGTCTCGATCGACCTTCACGATGGTGCCCTCGACAATGTCACCGTCGTTGAAGTACTTGATGGTCTCGTCGATCGCCGCGAGGAAGGCTTCCTCGGACCCGATGTCGTTGACCGCTACCTGGGGTGTCGAGGTGGCCTCGGTGCTGCTCGTCATGTGTGGGTGGACTCCGGATACGGACAGATTCAGAAAGATGGTCACATCGCGGGTTCGAACCCGTCGATCCGTCGTCCGAGGAGCGGAGCCGAGGCGGCGATGAACCGCCTGGACACCAATCGCCAGGTGCAGGGTGTCGACCGGAGCGGCGCGGTCGCGCCGACCCTCACCGGAGACAGCGGACGCACGCAGGAACCCACAACGCTCCCGCCAGAATATGAGACAAGGGCGTCCTGGTCAATCGGAACCCAGGGCAGCCAACCCGGCGTAGGTCGCAATGGCGGCAATTTACCCGAGCATGGCGGTCAAGATCAACTGGGGGGTAGACCCACGTCCGAACGGGGGTTTCGTCCCCGTGGGACGGTCGCTCCGGCGGTCGGGGGCACCGGAGCGAACCCCGGAGGAAAAAGTGCGAAGGGCCGGTTACGGTCAGTCCGTGGGAGGTTTGGAGCGTGACCGTTTGATGGCGCTCCGTTGCTTCTTGGCGTCCAGGCGGCGCTGCTTGGCCCTGCGGCTCGGACGGGTCGCGCGGCGCTCGCGGGCGGGCGGCGCGATCGCCTCCTCCAGCAGGGCGGCCATCCGCTCCCGGGCCTCGGCCCGGTTGCGCGCCTGCGAGCGGTGGGTCTGCACCGTGACCGTGAGCACGTCCCCGACCAGGCGCCCCCGGAGCCGCTCCAGCGCGCGCTGGCGCCGCGTGCCGCCGAGGCAGGCCGCCACGTCCAACGACAGCGACACCCGGGTGTCGGAGGTGTTGACGTGCTGGCCGCCGGGCCCCGAGGAGCGTGAGAAGCGCCACGTGAGGGCGTCGGCGGGGACGGTGACCGGACCCGCGCTCAGCCCCTCGTCGGCCGTGCTCCGTGTCGTCACCGTCCCCCACCCTTCCGTCGCGCGCGGGCCGCGCGCGGCCCCTGTTCAGTGCGCGGCGTCGTGCCAGTTCTGGCCGCTGCCGACCGAGACGGCCAGCGGCACACGCAGATCATAGGCGGAGCTCATCTCGCGCGCCACGATGTTTTCGACCTCCGCGCGCTCGCCGGGAGCGACCTCCACCACGAGTTCGTCGTGCACCTGGAGCAGGACCCGCGAGGTGAGCCCGCCCTCGGTGAGGGCCGCGTCCACCCGGAGCATGGCCACCTTGATGATGTCGGCGGCCGACCCCTGGATCGGCGCGTTGAGCGCCATCCGCTCGGCCATCTCCCGGCGCTGGCGGTTGTCGCTGGTCAGGTCGGGCAGGTAGCGGCGCCGCCCCAGGATGGTCTCGGTGTAGCCGACCCGGCGGGCCTCCTCGACCATGGCGTTGAGGTAGTCGCGCACCCCGCCGAACTCGGCGAAGTAGTCCTCCATGAGGCGCTTGGACTCCTCCGGCGTGATCCCCAGCTGCTGGGAGAGGCCGTAGGCGCTCAGCCCGTAGGCCAGGCCGTAGCTCATGGCCTTGATCCTGGACCGCGCCTCGCCGTCCACCTGCTCGACCTCGACGTCGAAGATCTGCGCGGCCATCTGCGCGTGGAAGTCGTAGCCGCTGTTGAAGGCGTCGATCAGCGCCTGCTCGCCCGACAGGTGCGCCATGATGCGCAGCTCGATCTGGCTGTAGTCGGCGGTGAGCAGCTCCTCGTAGCCCTCCCCCACGACGAACGCGCGGCGGATGCGCCGCCCCACGTCGGTGCGCACGGGGATGTTCTGGAGGTTGGGGTCGGTGGAGCTCAGGCGCCCGGTCGCCGCCACCGTCTGGTTGAAGGTGGTGTGGATGCGGCCGTCGTCGGCGACGGTCTTGATCAGCCCCTCGACCGTGGTGCGCAGCTTGGTCTGGTCGCGGTGGTGGAGAAGGACCGCGGGCAGCTCGTTGTCGGTCTGGGAGGCCAGCCACGCCAGGGCGTCGGCGTCGGTGGTGTAGCCCGTCTTGATCTTCTTGGTCCTGGGCAGGCCCAGGTCCTCGAACAGCACCTGCTGGAGCTGCTTGGGCGAGCCGAGGTTGAACTCGCGGCCCACGATCTCGTGCGCGCGCTCCACCGCGACCCGGCCCGCCGCGGCGAACTCGCCCTGGAGCTCCTCCAGGTAGGGGCGGTCGGCGGCGATCCCCGCGCGTTCCAGGCGCGCCAGCACGTCCACCAGCGGCAGCTCGACCTCGTGCAGCAGGTGGGTGCCGCCGCGCTTGTCGAGTTCGGCGGAGAGCACCCCGGCCAGGTCGCGGGTGGCGCTCGCGCGCACGGCCAGCAGGTGCTGGCGGCCCGAGCCCGCCCCGTCCTCGCCGCCCAGGTCCAGGGTGAGCTGGTCGCCGGAGGAGTCCTCCTCCAGCTCCCGGCCCAGGTACTTGCGGCACAGGTCGGCCAGGTCGAAGCGGCGCTGCCCCGGCTGGACCAGGTAGGCGGCCAGGGCGGTGTCGCTGACCACCCCGCCCAGCTCCCACCCGTGCGCGCCCAGGGCCAGCAGGGCGCCCTTGTACTCGTGCACGGCCTTGGGGCGGCGGGGGTCGGCCAGGAAGTCCGCCAGCGCCTCGGTGTCGGCGGGGTCCAGGGCGGTGGGGTCGACGAACACGGCGTCACCGGAGGGCACGCTGATCGCCAGCGCGTCCACCCGGCCGGTGCCCTGTCCCCAGGCGCCGTCCAGGGCCAGTCCGGCGGGGGCGGTGGGCGTGAGGGTGTCGGAGGCCGCGTCGTCGGGGGCGGCGTGCGCGGCCAGCCAGGGGGCCAGCTCGCCGGTCCCGGCCACGGTCAGTTCGACGCGGAAGCCCTCGACCGCCTCGGTCCCCGTCTCCCCGGAGCCGTCCTCGGGCAGGCGGACGACGGCGTAGAGGCGCTCGCGCAGGTTGGAGGCGAACTCCAGGTTGTCGAAGAGCGCGTCGATCCCGGTGCGGTCGGCCTCGCCCAGGGCCAGGGCGGTGACCTCCGCGTCCAGCTCCACGTCCGTGGCCAACCGGTTGAGCCGCTGGTTGCGCAGGACGTCGTCCAGGTGGTCGCGGAAGCTCTGCCCCGCCTTGCCGGTGAGCTCGTCGGCGTGGGCGACCAGCTCGTCCAGGGACCCGTACTTGGTGATCCACTTGGCGGCGGTCTTGGGGCCCACGCCCGGCACACCGGGCAGGTTGTCGGCCTTCTCCCCCACCAGCGCGGCCAGGTCGCGGTAGCGCTCGGGGGTGACCCCGTACTTGTCCTCGACCGCCGCGGGGTCCATCCGCCGCAGGTCCGACAGGCTCTTGCCCGGGTACAGGACCGTGCAGGAGTCGGTGACCAGCTGGAAGGCGTCGCGGTCGCCGGAGGCGATGAGCACCTCCATCCCGGCCTCGCCGCCCTGGTGGGCCAGGGTGGCGATGACGTCGTCGGCCTCGAACCCCGGGGCGGACAGGTTGGCGACGCCGATCAGCCGCATCAGGTCCTGGGTGAGCGGCACCTGGGAGGGGAACTCCGGCGGGGTGTCGGAGCGGCCGTCCTTGTACTCGGCGTACTCCTCGTGCCGGAAGGTGGGGCCGGACAGGTCCCAGGCCACCGCGACGTGGGTGGGCTCCTCGTCGCGCAGCAGCTTGACCAGCATCGACGCGAAGCCGTACACGGCGTTGGTCGACTGCCCGGTACTCGTGCCGAACTTGTCCACCGGGAGCGCGAAGAACGCGCGGAAGGCCATCGAGTGGCCGTCCAGGAGGAGGAGCCGGGGGCGCCTGCCGCCGTCGCCGCTCCGGGTTGTCTGGTCGGGGGTCTCTCGCTTGGTCACCACAGGTGAATCCTAGGATGCGACGGAGACACTTCGCGGCCATACCGCGAGGGCAGTGACACGACGGCGTGGACTCCGCCCCGGTCCGGCGCGGCCCGGGCCCGGCCGCGGCGGGGCCCCGAGGAGGCGGAGGGCACATGACGACGGACTCCGAGGCGATGCGGCGGATGCTCGGCACGGGCGCGCTCGCGGGCGGCCTGGGCGAGCGCATGGGCATCGAGGTGACGGAGGCGTCCGCCGAGCGCGTGGTGGGCCGGATGCCGGTGGAGGGCAACGTCCAGCCGTTCGGGCTGCTGCACGGCGGCGCGTCGTGCGTGCTGGCCGAGACCCTGGGGTCGATCGGCGCCACGGCCCACGCCTCCCGGTTCGGCAAGGTCGCGGTCGGTATCGAGATCAACGCCACGCACCACCGCTCGGCCACCGAGGGGCACGTGACCGGTGTGGCCACGCCCGTGCACCTGGGCCGGACGCTGGCCACGTGGGACATCACCATCACCGACGACGGGGGCCGGAAGGTGTGCACCTCCCGGCTCACGTGCATGCTGCGCGAACTGCCGGGGGCGTAGTAGCGGGTCCGGCCTCCGGGGAGTGCTCCGGCGCGTCCGCGGTCGTGTCCCGGAGCCGCTGACGGCGGTTCCGGGGCGGGCACTGCGGGCGGGTCCCTCAGGGGTGGCCGTCCCTTCTGCTCGGCGTATAGCGGTCAAGGGTTTTCTCGTTTTAAGGAAGGACCGCTTCACACCCGCGTGTAGTACGCCTGTGGCTTTCCTCCGGCCCGGCCGCCGCCCTTGACGGCCGGGCCGCGTCATGCCTGATCACCGCGACACTTCGCTACCCCCCGAGCACGGAAAGCTGTGATCTGTACAGAGACGAAACGCCGGATGTCAATGATGACTACAGAGCCATAACAGCCTGACGGCGAGTCGGCACCAACGCCCCTTCCGTCCTTTCCGCGCCAGAACTTTCATGATTAAGCTCCGCTAACGCTCCTGATTAAGTCATGCCACACATCACGGACATTCAGGACGCGCATGCTCATGGCACGGCTGCCCCGCGCAGCACGTGCTTCGCCGGTTGAACGGAGTGACCACGATCATGGCTAGCAAGAAGGTCCTAGGCCTCACTGCCGCAACCGCGGCCCTCGTCCTCGGCCTGACCGCGTGTGGCAGCGACGGGGGAGAGGGAGGCGGCGGCGGTGAGGGCGGTGAAGAGTTCACCTACGGCATCCTCTACCCGCAGACCGGCAACCTCGCCTTCCTCGGCCCGCCCCAGATCACGGCCGCCGAGTACGCGATCTCCGAGATCAACGCCGCGGGCGGCATCCTCGGCACCGAGGTCCCCGCCATCGTCGAGGGCGACGAGGCGGGCGACAACGCCCAGGCCAACGAGGCCGCCAACAACCTCGTCTCCGACCAGGTGAACGCCGTCATCGGCGCCGCGGCCTCCGGCATGACCCAGGCGACCTACGACACCATCACCGGTGCCGAGATCGTCCAGTGCTCGGGCTCCAACACCGCCGCCGAGCTGAGCGAGATCGAGGACAACGGCTACTACTTCCGCACCGCGCCGAGCGACCTGCTCTCCGCGGTCGTGATGGCCCGCACGATGGTCGAGAACGGCAACCAGAACATCGCCATCGTCGCGCGCGCCGACGACTACGGCGGCGGCTACGCGGGCGCCCTCCAGACGGAGCTGGAGAACCTGGGCGCCCAGGTCGTGGTCAACGAGACCTACGACCCGCTGGCCACCACCTTCGACTCGGTCGTCAACAGCGTCACCACCGAGGAGCCGGACGCCGTCGCGCTCATCGCCTTCGAGGAGGGCGCGCAGGTCATCGCCCAGCTCCTGGAGGGCGGCACCGAGGGCGAGCAGCTCTACGTCACCGACGGCCTCAACGACCCGAACCTGGGCGAGACCGTCAGCGCCGACAGCCCCGAGAGCGTCACCGGCATCACCGGTATCGCCCCGAGCGCGGACAACCCCGAGTTCACCGAGGGCCTGACCAGCTTCAACGAGGAGCTGGAGGTCTTCCAGTTCGCCCCGCAGGTCTACGACTGCGTCACCGTGATCGCCCTGGCCGCCGAGGCCGCGGGTAGCGTGAACCCGTCCGAGTACGTCGCCGAGCTGCCCAACGTCAGCCGTCCCGAGGGCACCGAGTGCGGCACCTTCGAGGAGTGCCGCGACCTGCTGGCCGACGGTGAGGAGATCAACTACCAGGGCGTCAGCGGCAACATCGACTTCAACGACAACGGCGACCCGACCGCCGCCACCTTCGAGATCTTCCACTACGGGGAGGACGGCCACGAGATCCTGGCCTACGAGGAGCACTCCCTGGAGGAGTAGCGGCAACGGCTCGTGGCGGCCCCGCCGCACACGGCCCGGTCCCTGACGACACACGCGAAGCGGCGCCCCGGGAGCGGGTTCTCCCGGGGCGCCGCTTCGCGTGTGCGCGCCCCGCGGCACAGGGGCGCGGGACGAGCGGGGGGACCTGGGAGGGGGCGGGGGGCGACCCGCCCCCTCCGTGTCCGACGGGCTCCGGTCCCGGCCGGGGCCCGGCGTCACCGGGGGTTCAGCGGGTCCAGCGGCGGGCGATGTCGGCGGCCAGGGCGCGCAGTTCGTCCGCGGAGCGGGTCATGGCGGCCTCGACCGAGCCCGAGGACTCCACGAGGGAGTAGGTCTCGGTGATCCCGGCGGCGGCCGCCTCGGCGCGGCCGACCTTGACCGCGCCCGCGGTCACCACGCAGGGGACGCCGTGCTTGTTGGCGGCCTGGGCGACGCCGTGGGGCAGCTTGCCGCGCAGGGACTGGGAGTCGAAGGAGCCCTCGCCGGTGATGACCAGGTCGGCCTCCGAGAGGCGCTCGGCCAGGCGCACGGAGTCCAGGACGCGGCTGATGCCCGACTCGACGGTGCCGCCGAGCAGGAGCAGGGCGAAGCCCAGGCCGCCCGCGGCTCCGGCACCGGGGGTGTCGCGGACCTCGCCCCCGGGGTCGACGCGGTCGGCGAAGGCGTTGAGGGCGGCGTCCAGGCGCTGCACCTGGTCGGGGTCGGCGCCCTTCTGGGGCCCGAAGACGGCGCTGGCCCCGTGGATGCCCAGCAGGGGGTTGTCGACGTCGGTGGCGGCGACGATACGGACCCCGGCCACGGCCCGGCGGGCCGCGTCGAGGTCGACGTCCCCGGGGTCGGCCAGGGGGCCGCCGCCGTGGCTCAGGCGGTCGGCGGGGGTGGCGCCCAGGGCGGCCAGGAGACCGGCTCCGGCGTCGTTGGTGGAGCTGCCGCCGAGTCCGACGACGACGGTGCGGGCGCCGGAGCGGACCGCGTGGGCGACCAGCTCGCCGACGCCGCGGGTGGTGGTTCGGCCGGGGTCGCGGTCACCGGAGGGCACCAGGTGCAGGCCGCAGGCCTGGGCGCTCTCCACGTAGGCGGTGTCGCCGTCCAGGAGGTACTCCGCGGTCACGGGCGCGCCGAGGGGGCCGGTCACCTCGGTCCGGTGCACCTCGCCGCCGAGGGCCGTGTGCAGGACCTCGACGAAACCGGGGCCGCCGTCGGAGAGCGGCAGCAGGTCCGTCGTGGCGGAGGGATCGGTCCGGTGCCAGCCGTCGGCGACCGCCTGCGCGGCTTCGAGGGCGGAGAGGGTACCGGCGAACTTGTCAGGAGCGATGAGGATACGCACCGGACCAGTGTGCCAGGCCACATTTCTCCCGGCGCGGGGTACCCCCCGCTGGTCAGAGGCCGGGCGCCCCGTAGACGGGGAACCAGCGGGAGCGGTCCTCCTCCAGGGGCAGGTCGCGGCCGATGGCGGCCTCGGCCTGGAGTTCCAGGGCGTTGTCCCTGCGGCCGCCGTCGCCGACCGGGGCGAAGGGGTAGAAGGTGCCGCGCTTGTAGAGGTAGACCAGCCCCAGCGAGCGCGTGCCGTCGGTGAAGCCGACCAGGGAGCACAGGAGGGAGGGCCCGTAGCCGTTGGCCTCCAGGGTGGAGTTGACGGCGTGCAGGTCGGTCACCAGGCCGGTGATGTCGGGGTCGGCGGACCCGTCCGGGCCCCGGGCCGGGTCGGCCGCACGGACCACCAGCCAGGTGTAGCCGTAGTCGTCGGTGACCTGTTCGACGGGCGTCCCCCCGTCGGCGTCGAGCAGCTCGGTGACGTCGCGTTCCAGGTCGGCGAAGGCGGCGCCCTCGGTGGGTCTGAAGGCGACGGAACCGGTGCCGGTGGGCGTGAAGCCCGCGGCGGCCCGCAGGGTGACCGACGCCGAGGGCAGGCCGAACAGGGCGTCGAGGTCGGGCTGGGCCGGTTCGGAGCGCCCGAACAGCGCTCGCCAGAAGCTCATCGTGGCCGGTCCTCTCTCGTGGTCGTGTCGATTGCGCGCGGACCGGATCGACGCCGTGTCCGCCAGGGCGGATCGGTGCGGCCGCCGCCCGCCTCCCGGGGCGACGGCCCGGCGCGGCCGTCCCCTCCGGCGGCCTCCCCGGACGGGGTCAGCGCCCCTGCCCGAGCTGGCGCGAGATGTCGGACAGCTGCTCCAGCCGCTGCTGCACCGGCGGGTGGGTGGCGACCAGCTGGCTGAAGCTGAACCCCTCGCGGGAGGAGGCCGGGGCGAAGAAGAAGGCGTTGAACGGCTCAGCCTGGCGCAGGTCGCGGGTGGGGATGCGGGACATGTCCCCGGTGATCTTGGTCAGGGCGCTGCCCAGCACGGACGGGCGCCCGGTGAGGTAGGCGGCGGCGCGGTCGGCCGACAGCTCCCGGTAGCGCGACAGCGCCCGGGTGAGCAGGAAGCTGAGCGCCCAGGCCACGGCGCTGACGGCCACGACGAGCAGGGCGACCACGGCCGGTGCGGGCCCGTTGCTGTTGTTGCCGCGCGTCGCCCCGGCGAACATCGCGAAGCGCAGCCCGGCCTGGGTGAGGAACCCGGCCACGATGCCGAGGAACCCGGCGACGGTCATCACCATGACGTCGCGGTGGGCGATGTGGGACAGCTCGTGCGCCAGGACCGCCTCCAGCTCGGGGCCGTCGAGGCGGCGCATGAGGCCGGTGGTCACGCACACGACCGCGGACTTCTCGTTGTGCCCGGTGGCGAAGGCGTTGGGCACGTCGGTGTCGGCGATCCCCACGCGGGGCTTGGACATGTCCGCCATGGCGCACAGCCGGTCGATGAGGGCGTGCAGCTCGGGAGCCTGCTCCGGGGAGACCTCCTTGGCGCCCATGGCGAACATGGCGATCCTGTCGGAGGCGAAGTAGCTGAACAGCGCGAACCCGGCGACGATGAGCAGCACCAGCCACACGTTGAGGCCCACGAGGACCAGCCCGACGACGAAGGCCGCGTAGACGAGGACGAGCAGGCCCATGGTCGTCACCATGCGGGTGGTCAGCCCCCGGTCAGGTCTGAACTTGGATCCGGCCATGCCGTAGTCCCCTCCGCCGACGCGTCGACTGTCTCGGAGTGTAGTTCGCCCAGGTGGGAAAGGGTATGAGGTGGTCCGACCGCCGCGTGTTCACCGGCCCCGCCCCGCCCGCTCCCGGCCCCGCCGGCGCGGCCGCCTCGGCGGACCGTCCCCCACGCGCACCGCGGGTCCCCGTGTTCTCCCTTTCCCCTCCACCACGTCCAACGGGCGGGGGTCCCGCCGAGGTTCCTGGACCGGGGGCGACGCACGCCACACGAGGCCTGCCGCAGGCCTGCCGCGTACGCCCCGGACCTGCGCTCCGGGCGGGCGCGTACGCCCCCGGGCACGCGAAAGCCGCCGTGACACGTGGTCACGGCGGCCTGGAAACGCGCGCGCAGGCACCGAGCGCCGCAACGGCCGACCGGGATCCGGCCCGCCGTGCGCACTCACCGGTCCGGGCACACCTGGACGGAGGCGGTGCGCCGGACGGAGGACCCGGTCCTAGCCGGGGATCAGACCGTCGTCCTGGAGCATCTCCCGCACCTCTTCCATGGTGGCGTCGGCGTGGGGGAGGATGAACTGCGAGGGCTCCAGCGCGTCGGGCGGCAGCGGCCGACCGTCCTCGCGGACCCTCTCCAGGAGGTCGTGCAGGGCACGGCGGAACGTGGCCTCGTCGCCCGACTCGATCGCCGACTCCAGCGCGGAGTCGAAGGAGTTGAGCAGCTCCAGGTCGGCGTCGGTGAGGTCGAGCTGACCCTCACCCATGATGCGGACGATCACGCGCCCTCCCGGTTACCGGTGCCGCCGGTGTTACCGGCGCCGTTGCCGCCCTCGATCTGGGGGGTGGAACCGCCGCTGCCCTGGCCGAGCTCCATCTTCATGCGCTCCAGCTCGGCCTCGACGCCGGTGGTGCTGGCCATGCGGTCCAGCTCGCTCTGGATGTCGTCCCTGGCGGTGCCGGTGACGTCGTCGAGCGCGCCGGAGGCGAGCAGCTCGTCCACGGCGCCCGCGCGGGCCTGCATCTCGGCGGTCTTGTCCTCGGCGCGCTGGACGGCCATGCCGACGTCGCCCATCTCCTCGGAGATGCCCGAGAAGGCCTCGCTGATCTGCGTCTGGGCCTGGGCGGCGGTGTAGTTGGCCTTGATGGTCTCCTTGCGCGTGCGGAAGGCGTCCACCTTGGTCTGGAGGCGCTGGGCCGCCATGGTGAGCTTCTGTTCCTCGCCCTGGAGGTTGGCGTGCTGCCCGCGCAGGTCCTCGATCTGCTGGGACAGGCCGGAGCGGCGGGTCAGGGCCTCGCGGGCGAGGTCCTCGCGCCCCTGCGTCAGGGCGGCGCGGCTCTGGTTCTCCAGCTTGCCGGACTGCTGCTCCAGCTGCTGGATCTGGAGCTCGACGCGCTTGCGGGAGGTCGCGACGTCGGCCACACCGCGCCGCACCTTCTGTAGAAGCTCGAGCTGCTTCTGGTACGAGTAGTCGAGCGTTTCCCTTGGGTCCTCGACCGAGTCCAAGGCCTTGTTGGCCTTGGACCTGAAGATCATCGAAAGTCGCTGAAACACGCTCATCGGCGTGGCCGTCCCCTTCTCGGTGCGTACATCGGCTGTTCCCAGCGGGCGCTTTGCCCAACCCTACGCGCTCTGGCCCGCGGTCGCCATAAAGCTATGACCGGCTACCCTGTGGGTGTGTTCCGACGTCGCTCCGCTTCCGCAGCCACGGATCCGGCCTCCGCCGAATCCGCCAGCCCTGAGGCCACTGAGTCCACCCAACCTAAGGGATACACGCCCAAGAAGGGTGTTCCCACCCCAAAGCGCAGGGAATCCGAGCCCAACCCCCGCCGACCGCTCAAGGCGCCCGAGACGCGCAAGGAGGCCTACCAGGCCTACCGGGACCGTCTTGACCGCCAACGCGGCAGGGGCACCGCGAGTTCCGCGATCAAGGGCGTGCCCAAGGACGAGGCCCGCTACTACCGGCAGCAGGACCTCGGCGAGGCCCGGGCGTTCGCCCGCGACTTCGTCGACTCGCGCCGCAGCGCCAGCGAGTTCTTCCTGCCGTTCTCGATCCTGATCATCGCGCTGCTGTTCATCAACATCCCGATGTTCCAGATCGGCGTGGCCTACGTCCTATGGCCGCTGATGATGGTCACCATCATCGCCGAGGGCGTCATGGTGGGCCGCACGGTCAAGAGGCGCGCCGCCGAGTACTTCCCCGACGACCCCGCCGTCAAGGGCATCGGAATGTACGCGGCCATGCGCCAGCTCCAGTTCCGCCGCCTGCGCCTGCCCAAGCCGCGGCTCAAGGTCCGCGAGGACCCCACGCCCCGCCGCGCGCACTGACGGCTCCCACCACCGCCTCCCCCGACGACGTGAGCCCGGGCCGGTCCCAGCACCGGCCCCTCACTCCCCGCCGAGCCCCCGCTCCCCTCCGGTTGGGAGCGCTTCCACCCGCACGGCGTAGAACCTCGCGAACGGGCACAATCCCCTACTAGAGTGCTCGACATGGAATTTCGGCATCTGGGCAACAGCGGTCTCATGGTCAGCGAGATCGCCTACGGGAACTGGATCACGCACGGATCCCAGGTGGAGGAGGACACGGCCAGGGCCTGTGTCCGCGCGGCGCTGGACGCGGGTATCACCACGTTCGACACCGCCGACGGCTACGCCGGGGGCAGGGCGGAGGAGGTGCTCGGCCGCGCGCTGAAGGGCGAGCGCCGGG
Organism: Nocardiopsis dassonvillei subsp. dassonvillei DSM 43111; assembly: GCF_000092985.1. Lineage (GTDB taxonomy): Bacteria > Actinomycetota > Actinomycetes > Streptosporangiales > Streptosporangiaceae > Nocardiopsis > Nocardiopsis dassonvillei. The sequence goes on along the minus strand of NC_014210.1, from coordinate 1,166,933 downwards.
ACGGGCTGGAGATCTTCTCCAAGGTCTTCTGGCCCACGGGTGAGGGCAAGAACGACCGGGGTCTGTCCCGCAAGCACATCGTCCGCAGCGTGGAGGACTCCCTGCGCCGCCTGGGGACCGACTACCTGGACCTGTACCAGGCCCACCGATTCGACTACTCCACCCCGCTGGAGGAGACCGTGCGGGCCTTCGAGGACCTGGTCCGCCAGGGCAAGGTCCTCTACGTCGGCGTCTCCGAGTGGCGCGCCGAGGAGATCGAGCAGGCGCTCAAGATCGCCGACGAGATGGGCTTCGACCGCATCGTCTCCAACCAGCCGAAGTACAACATGCTGTGGCGGGTCATCGAGACCGAGGTCGTTCCGCTCTCCGAGCGCGAGGGCGTCGGCCAGATCGTGTGGTCGCCGATCGAGGGCGGTGTCCTGAGCGGCAAGTACAAGCCCGGACAGGAGCTGCCCGCCGGTTCGCGCGCCGCCGACCCCGGCGGCGGCCGCTTCCTGAGCGACCAGATGAAGGACCAGGTCATGCTGGAGCGCGTGCAGCGGCTGGAGCCGCTGGCCGCCGAGGCGGGTCTGACGCTGGCGCAGCTGGCCGTGGCCTGGGTGCTCCAGAACCCGAACGTGTCGGCCGCGATCATCGGCGCCTCCCGCCCCGAGCAGGTGGAGGGCAACGTCAAGGCCGCGGGGGTCAGGCTGGACGCCGAGCTGATGGCGCGGATCGACGAGGTCCTGGGCGACAGCGTCCAGCGCGACCCGGCGCTGACCAGGAGCCCCGAGAACATCCGCGGCTAGCCGCGCCCGGGCGGTGTTCGGCGCCGAGGGCCCGGCCGTCCCCAGGACGGCCGGGCCCTTCCGTGTTCCGGGCACCCCTCCGCGCGGCCCCCGGTGTCGCCCCCGCCCGACCTGGGTAGCTGCCGGTCCGCACGCACGCGGCACGGAGGGGGCTCCATGGACATCGCGCACGTCATCGAGGCGGTGGGCACCGCGGTCGACGTCGCCGGGGTCGGCGTCATCGTCGTCGGGGCCCTGGGCGCGACCGCGCTGTTCCTGTACCGGTGGGTGAGCGGGCACGGGCTGGACGCGGCCTACCGGCCCTACCGGCAGGGGCTGGGCCGGGCGATCCTGCTGGGCCTGGAGTTCCTCGTCGCCGGGGACATCATCCGCACGGTCGCGGTGTCGCCCACCTTCGCCAGCGTGGGGGTGCTCGCCGGGATCGTCCTCATCCGGACCTTCCTCAGCTTCTCCCTGGAGGTGGAGCTGGAGAACCGCTGGCCGTGGCAGGGCCGCTCCCTCACCGGCACCGGCTGACCCGCCGCCGGAGGCCTTCGCGGCCCCCGGGCGGACGGGCGCTACTCGACGGGCTCCAGGGACATCGCGTAGACCTCCGTGTCTCCGTCGAGCAGGGCGACGCGTCCCACGCCGCCCTCGGCGAGCTCCTGCCAGTTCTCCCCCAGCCAGCTCTCCGCGTCGCCGCGCGAGGTGAACGACTCCGAGGGCAGGTCCTGCCCCAGCGGGTCGGCTCCGTCGGCCTCGAAGTACCGCCAGGTCCACGCCATGTTCGACCGCCCCTTCGTCACGGAGGTCACAGCGCCGGTCACCGTGATCCTGGCCCGAGCTTAACCAAGCCTTGGCGGAGGATGCTGTTTACTTTTTCGGTGCGTATCCGATTTCTCGGGACTGCCGGGCACTCGGGGTGGCCCGCCCCCCAGTGCACCTGTGCCTCCTGCAACAAGGCCCTCTCCGAGCGCCGCCTGCCCCTGCGCGTGACGGTGGACGACCGTTTCCGCGTCCGTGAGGCGGGGGTGGTCGGCCCGGTGCCGCCGGGGTACTCGGTGAGCCCGACCCCCGACGGCGTCCTGGTCGAGGGCCCCGACGGGGGCAGGCTGATGTACGCGCGCACGGGCCCGGGGCCCCTGCCCGGCGTCCCCCCGGCGGAGGCGCGCGCCGAGGGCTCCTCCGGCTACTCCTCCGCCCGCCCCGACCAGCAGGTGGACATGGTCATCGTGGACGCCGCGCAGCGCCCGGAGGTCATCGGCGAGCTGCGCCGCTCGGGGGTGATCGGGGTGACCACGGCCGTCGTCGCGGTCGGCGGCGACCACCGCGTCCGCTCACCCGAGGAGTTCGCCCGCCGGGCCCGGCTGTGGGGCGCCCTGGTGCCGGGCGACGGGCAGGTCCTGTCGTGCCCTCCGGCGGTGTGGCCGGAGTCGCGGCCGCGCGGGCCGCACCGGACCCTGGTGACCGGGGGCGCGCGCTCGGGCAAGTCCACCGAGGCGGAGCTGCGCCTGATGTCGGAGCCGAAGGTGCTGTACGCGGCGACCGGTCCGGAGCCCGACCCGGACGCGGACCCCGACTGGGCCGACCGGGTGGCCCGGCACGTGCGGCGCCGCCCCTGGTGGTGGCGCACCGAGCAGACCACCGACCTGGCCGCGCTGCTCAAGGGCGCCCGGGGCGCGGTCCTGGTGGACTGCCTGGGCACCTGGCTGACCCGGGTGATGGACGGGGCGGGGCTGTGGGAGGACAGCCCACCGCCCGACGCGGAGGAGGAGGTGGAGGCGGCGGTCCACGGGCTGCTGGACGCCTGGCGTTCCACCCAGGCCTACGTCGTGGCGGTCACCAACGAGGTGGGGTCGGGTGTGGTGCCCGCGACCCGTGCCGGGGGGCTGTTCCGCGACCACCTGGGCCGGTTGAACCAGTGGGTCGGCGCCGAGTCCGAGGACGTGGTGCTGGTGGCAGCGGGCCGCGTCCTGGAGCTGCCGTGAGCGGTGCCGCCGGCCCCCCTCCACGTGACCCCGCGCCGGACGGGCCTCCCCCGGAGGGCTCGTCTTCGGACGGGCCCGTCCCGGGCGGCTCCCCCTCCGTTCCCTCCCGGGCCGCGGACGCGGTCGCGGGAGCCCGGATGGCGCTGGGCACGTTCACCGTGTTCCCGGTGCGCGCGGGGCGGCTGGACCGCCGCGTGGCCGGGTGGGCGATGGTGTGGGCGCCCGTGCTGGGCGCGCTCCTGGGCGGCCTCACCGGCGCGGCGGCCGTGCTCGGGACGGCGGTCGGCCTGTCCGCCGCGCTGGCCGCGCTGCTGGCCGTCGGGCTGGGCGCGCTGCTGACGCGGGGGCTGCACCTGGACGGCCTGGCCGACCTGGCCGACGGGCTGGGCAGCGCGCGTCCCGCCGAGGGCGCCCTGGAGGTGATGCGCCGGTCCGACATCGGTCCGTTCGGCGTGGTCACCCTGGTGATCGTGCTCGCCGCGCAGACCCTGGCCCTGGGCCAGCTGGCGCAGGCCTCGGCCGAGGCGGCGCTGACGGGCGCGGCGACGGCCGGGGCCGCCGGGCGGCTGGCCGTGGCCCTGGCGTGCACCCCGCGCGTGCCCTCGGCGCGGCCCGAGGGCCTGGGGGCGTTCGTGGCGGGGACCGTGCGCCTTCCGGGTGCGCTGCTGGCCGCCGTCCCCGCGCCGCTGGTGTGCCTGGCGGGCTGGGCGCACGCGCCGGGGTTCGCGCTGGCCTGCGCGCTCGCCGTCGCGGCGGGCCTGCTGGCGGCGGGCCTCCTGCTGCGCCGGGCGGTGCGTCGGCTGGGCGGCGTCACGGGCGACGTGCTGGGCGCGCTGTCGGAGACGGCGGTGACGACGGCGCTGGTCGTGGCCGCGGCGGCCGCGGCCCGGCTGTGAGGACCGGCACGGGGATTCACGGCCCCGGTCGGCGGGCCGCGGGGCGTCCCACCAGGCGGTTTCCTACCGACTGGTAATCGACTTGGGGGTGCCCGATGTCGCGATCATCACATTTTTTCACACAGGTTTCACGGTTCTCGCAGGCGGGAAGGCGGAGACCACCCCGGAGACGGCCCACGACACCCTTCACCGGCGGCCAGAGGCACCCTCGCCGCGCGCGCGGGTCGGACCCGACCCCGCACACCCCCGGCTCCCGCGACCCCCCGCAGCGCCGCGTCAGGGCCCCCGCGGACCCGGGGCGCCGCGTCCCCGCCGGGCGCGCGGGGCGACTAGCATCGGGGACGTGAGCACGTCGTTGTCAGTAAATACGGAGTCCCCCAGTTCGCTCGACGCCGACGCGGTTGTCGTCGGTTACCACTCCGGAGGCGACGCTCCGGAGCCCGCGTCGGGCGCTCATGACGTCGATGCCGCCTTCTCCGGCGGCCTCGCCCAGACCCTGTCGCTCCTGGGAGCGAGCGGCGCCCCCGAGGAGGTGCACACCCTTGCCTCCCTCGGAGCCGTCAAGGCCCCGGTCGTCGTCGCGGTCGGTCTCGGCCCGGCGCCCGCCGAGGGCCCCGTCGACCCCGACATCCTGTCCCGCGCCGCCGGCGTCGCGCTGCGCTCGCTGACCTCGCGCCCCGAGGGCGCGGGCCGCGTCGTCCTGGCCCTGCCCGCCGGGACCGCCGCCGAGGCCGGCGCCGTCGCCCTCGGAGCCCGCCTGGGCGCCTACGGCTTCGACCGGTACCGCACCGCCGCCAAGGACAAGCGCGCCGCCGAGCTGGTCCTGGCCAGCTCCGCCGGGGACGCCCGGGAGGCCGCCGAGCGCGCCGCCGTCCTGGCCGAGGCCGTCAACCTCACCCGCAACCTGGTCAACACCGCACCGGCCGACCTGGCGCCCGAGGACCTGGCCACCACCGCCCAGGAGATCGCCCAGCAGTCCGGCCTGCGCGTCGAGGTCCTGGACGAGGCCGCCCTGTCCGAGGGCGGGTACGGCGGCCTGATCGGCGTCGGCCAGGGCTCGGCCAACCCGCCCCGCCTGGTCCGCCTGGCCCACAGCCACCCCGAGGCCACCAAGACCGTCGCCTTCGTCGGCAAGGGCATCACGTTCGACTCCGGCGGCCTGTCCCTCAAGCCCGCGGGCTCGATGGACTGGATGAAGTCCGACATGGCGGGCGCCGCCTCCGTGCTGGCCGCCATGCGCGCCATCGCCGCCCTGAACCTGCGCGTCAACGCCGTCGGCTACCTGGCCGTGGCCGAGAACATGCCCAGCGGCACCGCCCAGCGCCCCTCCGACGTGCTGACCATCTACGGCGGCAAGACCGTCGAGGTGCTCAACACCGACGCCGAGGGCCGCCTGGTCATGGCCGACGCCCTCGTGCGGGCGCAGGAGGACGCGCCCGACCTGGTCGTGGACATCGCCACCCTGACCGGCGCCCAGCTGGTCGCGCTCGGCACCCGGGTGTTCGCGGTCATGTCCAACGACGACGAGGCGCGCGACCGGATCGTCGCCGCGGCCGCCGAGGCGGGCGAGGCCTCCTGGCCGATGCCCCTGCCCGAGGAGCTGCGCGCGGGCCTGGACTCCGCGGTCGCCGACATCGCCAACGTGGCGGGCGAGCGCTGGGGCGGCATGCTCTCCGCGGGCGTCTTCCTCAAGGAGTTCATCGAGGAGGGCGTCACGTGGGCGCACCTCGACATCGCCGGTCCGTCCTTCAACCAGGGCGGACCGCACGGCTACACCCCGAAGGGCGGCACCGGCGCGGGCACCCGCACCCTGGTCCGCATCGCCGAGGAGTACGCCGGATAGCACCCGCCCAGGGGGGCGGCCTCCCCGAGCCGGAGCGCCGCCCCTCCCGGCCACCGCGGCCGCGCACACCCTCCCTCCGCCCACGCGGGGCCCGGCCGCGGCCACCACCCATCACCAGCCACAACAAGGAGTTCGTTCCCGTGAGTGAGAGCGGCGGCACCTTCGACCTCGTCGTCCTTGGCGGCGGCAGCGGCGGCTACGCGGCGGCACTGCGCGCCGCGGAGCTGGACATGAGCGTCGTCCTGATCGAGAAAGACAAGCTCGGCGGCACCTGCCTGCACCGCGGCTGCATCCCCACCAAGGCCCTGCTGCACTCGGCCGAGGTCGCCGACTCCGCCAAGGAGAGCGAGAACTTCGGGGTCAAGGCCACGTTCGAGGGCATCGACATCCAGGCCGTGCACACCTACAAGGACAAGGTGATCGGCGGCCTGTTCAAGGGCCTGACCGGCCTGGTCAAGTCGCGCAAGATCACCGTCGTCGAGGGCGAGGGCAAGCTCACCGGCAAGGACGAGGTCACCGTCGACGGCGCCGTCTACAAGGGCCGCAACATCCTGCTGGCCACCGGTTCCAAGCCCAAGACCCTCGGGCTGGACATCGACGGCGAGAAGGTCATGACCAGCGACCAGGCCCTCGACCTGGACCGCGTGCCCGAGTCGGTCATCGTCCTGGGCGGCGGCGTGATCGGCGTGGAGTTCGCCAGCGTGTGGCGCTCCTACGGCGCCGACGTCACCATCGTCGAGGCCCTGCCGCACCTGGTGCCGGTGGAGGAGGAGTCCAGCTCCAAGCTGCTGGAGCGCGCCTTCCGCAAGCGCAAGATCAAGTACGAGCTGGGCACCCCGTTCGAGTCGGTCAAGACCACCGACTCCGGCGTCACCGTCACCCTCAAGGGGGGCAAGACCCTGGAGGCCGAGGTCCTGCTGGTGGCCATCGGCCGCGGGCCGGTCTCGGAGGGCCTGGGCTACGAGGAGCAGGGCATCACCCTGGACCGCGGCTTCGTCCAGGTGGACGAGAACCTGCACACCGGCGTGGGCAACGTCTACGCCGTGGGCGACCTCATCCCCACCCTCCAGCTCGCCCACGTCGGCTTCGCCGAGGGCATCTTCGTCGCCGAGCACATCGCCGGGCAGAACCCGCCCGCGATCGACTACGACGGCGTCCCCCGCGTCACCTACTGCGAGCCCGAGGTCGCGTCCGTGGGCCTGACCACCAAGGTCGCCAAGGAGCGCGGACACGACGTCGTGGAGATGAACTACAGCCTCGCGGGCAACGGCAAGAGCCAGATCCTGCAGACACAGGGCGCGGTGAAGGTCATCGCCGAGAAGGACGGCCCCGTACTGGGCGTCCACATGGTCGGCAGCCGCGTCGGCGAGCTGATCGCCGAGGGGCAGCTGATCTACAACTGGGAGGCCCTGCCCTCCGAGGTGGCCCAGCTGATCCACCCGCACCCGAGCCAGTCCGAGGCGCTGGGCGAGGCGCACCTCGCGCTGGCGGGCAAGCCGCTGCACGTCCACGACTGACCGCACCACCGGGGGCGGGCCGCGAGGGCCCGCCCCCGCACACATCCGCGCTGCCCATCAAGGGGTTGGGCAGAGACCGCGCCCAGATCCAACGAGGAAACCCATGCCGACTTCCGTTTCCATGCCCGCCCTGGGTGAGAGCGTCACCGAGGGCACCGTCACCCAGTGGCTGAAGAACGTGGGCGACACCGTCGAGGTGGACGAACCGCTCCTGGAGGTCTCCACCGACAAGGTGGACACCGAGATTCCCTCACCCGTCGCGGGCGTACTCACCAAGATCCTCGTCGACGAGGACGAGACCGTGGAGATCGGCGCGGAGATCGCCGTCATCGGCGGTGAGGGCGAGGGCGCCGACGACGAGGGCGGCGCCGAGCCCGCGGCCGAGGAGTCCGCGCAGGAGCCCGAGGAGACCGAGAAGCCCGAGGAGGGGGCCGCCGAGGAGCCCGAGCCGGAGCCCGCCCCCGAGCCCGAGTCCGGGGCCGGCGCGCGGGCCTCGTCCTCCGACCGGGGCCCGACCACGTCGGTGACCATGCCCGCCCTGGGTGAGAGCGTCACCGAGGGCACCGTCACCCAGTGGCTCAAGAGCGTGGGCGACACCGTCGAGGTGGACGAACCGCTCCTGGAGGTCTCCACCGACAAGGTGGACACCGAGATTCCCTCACCCGTCGCGGGCGTACTCACCAAGATCCTCGTCGACGAGGACGAGACCGTGGAGATCGGCGCGGAGATCGCCGTCATCGGCGGCACCGGGGACGAGCCCCCGGCCGTCTCCGAGGGCGCGGCCCCGGCCGAGGCCGAGCCCAAGGCCGAACCGGTGTCGGAGCCCGAGCCCGCCGAGGCCGAGCCCGCCGCGCCCGCCCCGAAGGCCGAGGCCGAGCCCGAGCCCGCCGCGGACCGGGACAAGGACGGCGAGAGCCCGTCCGTGGACATCGGCACCCTCAGCGGCACCGGCCGCGCCTCGGGTACCGACGCCGGGACCGAGGCGTACGTGACCCCGCTGGTGCGCAAGCTCGCCTCCGAGCACGGCGTGAACCTCAGCCGTGTCAAGGGCACCGGCGTGGGCGGCCGCGTCCGCAAGCAGGACGTGCTCAAGGCCGCCGAGGAGCAGAAGGCCGACGCCGCGCGCGCCGCCGCCCCCGCGCCGTCCTCGGCCCCGCGCAAGGGGGCCACCGACACCTCCCTGCGCGGCCGTACCGAGAAGCTCACCCGCCTGCGCCTGTCCATCGCGGACCGGATGGTGGAGTCGCTGCACGTCTCGGCCACGACCACGCAGGTCATCGAGGTGGACGTCACCAAGATCGCCCGCCTGCGCGAGCACTCCGCCGAGCGCTTCGCCGAGCGCGAGGACGTGCGGCTGGACTTCTTCCCGTTCTTCGCGCTGGCCGCGGTGGAGGCCCTGCGCTCCCACCCCAAGCTCAACGCCGTGATCGACAGCGACAAGCAGGAGGTGACCTACCACGACGTGGAGAACCTCGGCGTCTCGGTGGACACCGAGCGCGGTCTGCTGGCCCCCGTGGTCAAGGACGCGGGCAAGCTGGGCCTGGGTGAGCTGGCGCGCAGGCTCAAGGACCTGACCGAGCGCGCCCACACCGGCCAGCTGGGCCCGGACGAGCTGGGCGGCGGCACGTTCACCATCGCCGAGACCGGCTGCACCGGCGCGCTGTTCGGCACGCCGATCATCAACCAGCCGCAGGTGGCCATCCTGGGCACCGGCGCGGTCGTCAAGCGCCCCGTCGTGGTCGAGGACACCGCCATGGGCGACGAGGTGATCGCGGTCCGCTCGATGGTGTACCTGTCGCTGGCCCACGACCACCGCCTGATCGACAGCGCCGACGCCGGGCGCTTCCTCCAGAGCGTGAAGGCGCGTCTGGAGGAGGGCGCCTTCGAGGACGACCTGGGCCTGTAGGCCCGGGCCCCGGAGGCCCCCACACCACCCGCCGGGCCGGGTGCCGCGACGGCACCCGGCCCGGCTCGTCCTTTATTGGGGAATGTGTTGTCCGATTTGACCTCAAGACCTGTTGAGGTCCTAGCGTTGACCTGTCCCCTCGGGAGTGTTCCGCGGAGGCTTTCGGATCAGCGAAACGCCCCAAGGAACACGACCCAAGAACCGACGGTGCGCCGCGCGGCTCCCTGAGCCGGTCCGCGCGTGCCCGCCTGACGTGCCCGCTCACGTGTGGGCCGAGACGGCACCAAAGAAGCAAGGACCCACATGGACAACCTTCGGATCGCGGTCATCCTCGGCGGAAACCGCCGGGGCCGCACCGGACCCGCCGTCTCCCGCTGGTTCGTGGACCGGGCCCGGAAGTACCCGGACCCCTCCGTGGCGTTCGACTTCCTCGACGTGGAGGACATCAGCCCGCAGGACGGCCACGGCGGCCCGATGGCCCCGGAGCCGGCGCACACGGTGGAGGCGGCCGACGGGTACGTCGTGCTGACCCCGGAGTACAACCACGGCTACCCGGGCGAGCTGAAGAGCGCCATCGACGCCGCGCGCCGTGAGTGGTTCGGCAAGGCGGTGGGCTTCGTCTCCTACGGCGGGATGTCCGGCGGCCTGCGGGCGATCGAGCAGCTGCGGTCGGTCTTCTCGGAGCTGCACACCGCCACGATCCGCGACACGGTCAGCCTGCACAACGCTCAGACGATGTTCGGCCCCGACGGAACCCCGGTGGTGGACATGTCGTCCGCGGAGGCCGCCGTGGAGCGGATGCTGCGCCAGCTGGCGTGGTGGGCGCTGGCCCTGCGGGAGGCCCGGGAGCGGCGCCCCTACCCCGGTTAGGGGGCTGACCTGCTGAGGGAGCCGCCGCCCCCGAGGAGGCACGCGGCCCGCGCCTCCTCGGGGGCGGCGCGGAGCCCCGCGGCGGGAAAGTGGACGGGGCGGCGCCTCTCGGCACCGCCCCGTCTTTCTACCCCACCAATCACCATCCCCTGATGATCCCCATCATCAAAGGTCTGTGGTCGGGGACGCGGCAGTCAGCCCGACAGCGCGTCGCCCACAGTAGCTCCGCGTTGACGCGGAGTTCCTGTCCCACGTTCAAACTAGAAGACCGAGGGCCCCTCGCGCAGCTCTTTCGAGGAAAAAGCCGAAGAAAAACCGGGCGGGTGTCCTCCGTCGTCCGTTTGGTGTGTCTTCACGCGCGAGGACCGCCCTCCTTCGGGTAGACCCAGGACCATGCGAGTGGCTATCACCGGGGCGACGGGACTCATCGGCAGGGCGCTGGAGGCGTCCCTGCTCGGCGACGGACACACGGTGGTGCGCATGGTGCGCCACCTGCCGCGGGGGCGGCACCACCCGGACGTGGAGGAGGCGGAGTGGCGCCCCGAGCAGGGACGGGTGGACACCGTGGCCCTGCACGAGGCCGACGCCGTGGTGCACCTGGCCGGGGCGCCGGTCGGCCCGGCCCTGTGGACGCGGCACCGGCGCACCCTCATCCGGCGCAGCCGCGTGCGCGGCACCCGCACCCTGTGCCAGGCCCTGGCGGGGATGTCCTCGCCTCCCCCCCGCCTGCTGAGCGCGTCGGGGATGCACTTCTACGGCGACACCGGCGGGCGGGCGGCCACCGAGGACTCCCCGCCGGGCACCGGCTTCCTGGCCGGGGTCTGCCGGGACTGGGAGGAGGCCACCGCCCCGGCCGAGGAGGCGGGCCTGTCGGTGGCGCACATGCGCACCTCGGTGGTGCTCGACCGCTCGGGCGGCATGCTGGGCACGCTGCTGCCGCTGTACCGGGCGGGGCTGGGCGGGCGTCTGGGGTCGGGGCGCCAGTACATGAGCTGGATCGCCATGCGCGACCAGATCGGGGCCGTGCGCTTCCTGCTGGAGCACCCCGAGATCACCGGCCCGGTGAACATGTGCGCGCCCGAGCCGGTGACCAACGCCGAGTTCACCAGGGCGCTGGGCCGCGCCCTGCGGCGCCCCGCCGTCCTGCCGGTCCCGGCTCCGGCGATGCGCGCGGTGCTGGGGGACTTCGCCGAGGAGACCGCGCTGATCGACATGAGGGCCGAGCCCGAACGCCTCACGAAGGCCGGTTATTCCTTCGCGCTGCCCACCGTGGACAGTGCGCTATCCGACATCCTGGCCAGACCCGCACAGTCCACCGGGGCGTAAGGTTGGATGTGTGAGTGATCTCGTTTACGCATGGCTGGGCGACACTCCCGTCCCGTACCACCAGGGCTGGGATCTCCAGAAGCGGCTCCACGAGAGCCGGGTCGCCGATGAGGTGCCCGACACCGTCCTGTTGCTGGAACACGAGCCCGTGTACACCGCAGGAAAGCGCACCGGGAGGTGGGATCGTCCCATCACCGACCCCGGGGCGCCCGTGGTGGACATCGACCGGGGCGGCAAGATCACCTGGCACGGCCCCGGTCAGCTGACGGTGTACCCCATCGTCCGGCTGCCGGACCCCGTCGACGTGATCGCCTACGTCCGGATGCTGGAGGAGGCCATCATCCGCACCATCGCGGAGTACGGCCTGACCGGCACGCGGGTGGAGGGGCGCACCGGGGTGTGGCTGGCCGCCGACCCCGAGCGCGGCCTCATCGAACGCAAGGTGGCCGCCATCGGCTGCCGGATCGCCCGCGGGGTCGGGATGCACGGGCTCGCGTTGAACTGCAACAATGACATGTCGTGGTACGACCGGATCGTCCCGTGCGGAATCACCGACGCCGGAGTCACCTCGCTCTCCGCCGAACTGGGGCGCGACGTGTCCGTGGCCGACGCGCGGCCCCGGATGGAACGCCATCTGGCGGACCTGCTCGGCGCGCGGGAGTACCGCCACACCGACGGCGCGGACCTGCTCTCCGGCGCCACCGCGCGTGGATGACACACCACACCATGAGCCAGTCCCCGCGGGGACGCCGAGCCCCCACGAGGGGAAGGGTCCCCGGCACGGGGCACAGAAGGGAACGGGTTCACGTTGACCATCGCTCCTGAGGGCCGCAGGCTGCTGCGCGTGGAGGCGCGCAACAGCGAGACCCCCATCGAGAAGAAGCCGCCGTGGATCAAGATCAAGGCGCACATGGGGCCCGAGTACACCGAGCTCCACTCCCTGGTCAAGAGCGAGGGCCTGCACACGGTCTGCCAGGAGGCCGGGTGCCCCAACATCTACGAGTGCTGGGAGGACCGCGAGGCGACCTTCCTCATCGGGGGCGACCAGTGCACGCGGCGCTGCGACTTCTGCAACATCGCCACCGGCAAGCCCACCGCCCTGGACCGCATGGAGCCGACCAAGGTCGCCAACTCCGTGAAGACCATGGGCCTGCGCTACGCCACCATCACCGGTGTGGCCCGTGACGACCTGGAGGACGGCGGCGCCTGGCTGTACGCCGAGACCGTCCGCAAGATCCACGAGCTCAACCCGGGCACGGGCGTGGAGCTGCTCATCCCCGACTTCAACGCCGACCCCGACCAGCTGGCCGAGGTGTTCGGCTCGCGTCCGGAGGTGCTGGCGCACAACGTCGAGACGGTGCCGCGGATCTTCAAGCGCATCCGTCCGGGCTTCCGCTACGAGCGCTCCCTCAAGGTGATCACCGAGGCGCGCGCGGACAACCTGGTCACCAAGTCGAACCTGATCCTGGGCATGGGCGAGACCCGTGAGGAGATCAGCGAGGCGATGCGCGACCTGCACGAGGCCGGGTGCGACCTGCTGACCATCACCCAGTACCTGCGCCCCTCCAAGCTGCACCACCCGATCGACCGGTGGGTCAAGCCGGAGGAGTTCGTGGAGCTGGGCCAGGAGGCCGAGGAGATCGGCTTCGCCGGTGTCATGTCCGGGCCGCTGGTGCGCTCCTCCTACCGGGCGGGCCGCCTGTACAAGCAGGCCCGGGAGAAGCGGGACGCCGAGAACGCCTCCCTGGCGAACAACGCGTAACGAACTTTCCACCCGAGTCGTGACCAAGCTGGAACGGTGGCCCGCTGGCCACCGTTCCTCAGTTACGGGCACCCGCACATATCCTGATGTGGGCAGGCGCCCGTCGGTGGCGCCGCGAGGCGCCGCACCCACGACGACCGCGAAGAGGAGGCAAGGCAGCCGAGGGAACTCCTTCCCCGCCGATCCGGCGTCGGCGTGAGCTGCCTGAGAGCACGATGGCGAAAAAGCCCAAGGGTTCACAGAACACGGCCCGAGGCAAGGACGGTGCCGAGAAGCAGCCGGGCCGTCTCAAGCAGATCGGCATGGTCGCCAAGGTCGTCCACCAGCAGAGTCCGCGCAGCATCCCGCTCGCGGTCACGGCGGCGGTGGTCATCCTCGCGGTGTTCGTCGGCATCGGTATCTGGACCGGGTCGTGGATCCTGTGGCCGCTGACCGGTCTGCCGGTCGCCTTCCTGGTGGGCTTCATCATCTTCACCCGCTCCGCGCAGCGCGTGCAGTACAAGATGCTGGACGGACGCCTGGGCGCGGGTATGGCGATCCTGGACAACATGCGCGGCAACTGGGTGGTCGAGCCGGGTGTGGCGGCCAACAAGCAGATGGACGTCGTGCACCGCGTGGTGGGGCGCCCCGGCGTGATCCTGGTAGGCGAGGGCGACCCCGGCCGCCTCAAGCCGCTGATCGCCGGTGAGAAGAAGCGCGTGGCCCGCGTCGCCTACGACACGCCCATCTACGACTTCAAGGTGGGCAACGGCGAGGACCAGGTGCCGGTCTCCAAGCTCCAGCGCACGCTGGTCAGGCTCCCGCGCAACCTGGACAAGGCCGGGACCGCCGAGCTGAACTACCGGCTCAAGGCGCTGCCCGCCAAGATGCAGATGCCCAAGGGGCCCATGCCCAAGAACGCCAAGATGCCCCGGGGCATGCGCGGCCAGATGGGCGGCTGACCCCGGCCGGGGCCGCAGTCGGACGAGGGGGCCGTCGCACCGTCGGGTGCGGCGGCCCCCTCGCGTGTGCCCGGGTCCGGGTCACTCGGGGTCGTAGCTGATCAGGTCGCCCGGCTGGCAGCGGAGTTCGCGGCACAGGGCGGCCAGGGTGGAGAAGCGGATCGCCCTGGCCCGGTCGTTCTTGAGCACCGACAGGTTGACGACGGTGACGCCGACCCGTTCGGCCAGCTGGGTGAGGGTCATACCGCGCTCGGCCAGGAGCTTGTCCAGGTGGACGCGGACGCCGGTGGCCTCCTCGGGCGGCATCAGACGAGCCCCTCGACGTCCTCGCGGAGCCGGGTGCCCCGGCGGAAGACCTCGGCGAGGGCGGCGATGACGAGGCCGACCGCGACCAGCGGGAGGACACCGCCGTCGAGGTCCAGGCTGAGGGAGAACACCACGGTGGCGTCCGTGCCCAGCGCCCGGTGCTCCAGGACGGCGCCGAGGAGGGCCTCCGCGGCCGGGACCGCGAGGGCGCCGGTGACCACCGTCAGGGCGATGGCGTACATGCGACGGACGTTCGCCGGGACGAAGGGGTCTCCCCCGTCCAGGGTCAGGACCATGCGCAGCAGCAGGTAGGCGACCAGTCCCACTGCCAGGGCGGTGAGCAGCGCGGGGGCGACCAGCATGACGCGCTCGGCCGCCGAGGGGTCGTGGAAGGCGATCTCCATGCCGCCCGCCCCCTCCACGGTGACGTCGCCGCGCACGGCGACGTCCGGCGAACGCGGCGCCGTGCCGGAGGGGAGGTCCCGCGTGAGCACGTTGAGGCCCGCGCTGGTGGCGGCGGGGACGAGTCCGGTGCTCCAGGCGAGCAGGAAGAGCCCGTGGACCACCTGGAAGCCCAGGAGGACGACGAGGACGAACCGGAGCAGAGCGGAGTCCGCCCTGGACCAGTCCAGGGCCTTGCGAAGGGACATGACGGCCTTTCTCTTATCGCTTTTCGATATTAACGATAAACGATAAAACCGGATCTGTCACATGGGGCGGCACGCGTCCCTCCGGGGGCACCGGGGAGAGGCCCCGGGGACGGCGAAGGCTCCTCGCGCGCCGCCGGGAGCCCATCCGCCCTCCCTGCGGCCCACTCGTCCGGCGGCGCTCCCGGCGCGAGGCCCCCAGTGCGGCGGGAACCGCCGCCGGACCCCGCCCGGTACAGGCAAAGGGCCCCGCGGGCGCCTGCACGGCGTCCACGGGGCCCGAAGCCCTCCGAAGGGGCTACTCGCAGCTGACCTCGTCCTCGGCGGCGCTGGTGGCGCCCAGACCTGCCAGGGCATCGCCCCCGCCGCCGCCGGAGCCCCCTCCGCTCGTGGCCAGGCCGTCCCAGTCCTGCGCGCCCATCACCAGCTCCAGCTCTGGACCGAAGTCGGGGACCTCCTCCAGCTGGGCCACGCTGAGCGCCGAGGCCAGCTCCTCGGCCTGCGCGAGCTGGTCGGGGCCGTGGTAGATCGTGGTGACGGCGGGGGTCCGCTCGACCGGGTCGCCCTCACCGGTGACGTTGAACCCCTGCTCGGTGAGCAGCGTCCCGACCTGGCTCGCCAGACCGGTGATGCCCGTGCCGTTGAGCACCCGCACGGACACGTCCGCGGGTTCGACGGCGGGCTCCTCGGCCTCCTCCGAGCCCTCGCCGCCGCCTCCGTCGCCGCCCTCCTCCTCGGGCAGGGCGTCACCGGAGGCGACCGCGGAGAACAGCTCATCGGCGGCGGGCTGCTGGAGGTCCAGCTTCCCGCTGTGGACGGGAGAGTCCACTACGGGGGCGGTGACCATCCGCATCCGCCCCAGGTCGACCTCGCGCATCGAGATGGCCAGCTCGGTCATCTGGTCCACGGTGAACCCGTCGTCGGTCACCAGGCTGTCGGTGACCGAGCCCATGAAGTCGTAGAGCGTGGCGGGGCTGGACATGATCTCGCCGCTGGTGACCTTGCGCAGGATGGCGCCCATCATCCGCTGCTGGTTCTCGATCCGGTTCAGGTCGCTGCCCTGCTCCGTGCTGGCCCGGGAGCGGGCCAGGCCCAGCGCCTCCTCGCCGTTGAGGGTCTGCATCCCGGCGTCGAGCGTGATGTGGGCCTTGGGGTCGTCGATCGGCTGGGGGACGCACATCTCCACGCCGCCGATGGAGTCCACGATCTCCTGGAAGCCCGCGAAGTCGACCATCACCATGTGGTCGAGGTGGATGTCGGTGACCGTCTCCACCGTGTTGCCCTGGCAGTCCATCCCGCCGTAGGTCATGGCGTGGTTGAGCTGGTCCACCGTGCCCGCCGTCACCCCGGGGTTCTCGCCGTTGGCCGGGCAGTCGGGCATCGGGACCATCAGGTCGCGGGGCATGTTGACCATCGTCACCCCGCCCTCGTCCACGTTGATGCTCACCACGACCAGCACGTCGGGACGCACGCCGTTGACCACGCTGTACTCGGCGTTGTCCCCCGCGCGCTGGTCGGTGGCCAGCAGCAGGATGTTGTGGATGCCCTCCGCCTGGGCCGGACGGTCACCCCAGGCGTCGGTGTTGACCTCCTCGGTGGCGATGCTGAGGACGTCGCGGTAGCCCGCGTACACGGTGAGACTGGCCGCGATGAGCAGGCCTGTCGCCCCGCACGCCACCCACTGGCCGAGACTCATCTTCCCCGCCAGGGCTGAGGACGCGTTTCTGGGAGCCAAAGGGCACCTGCGATTCGGTATGGGACAAGGGCTGGTCCGGTCGGTGGGGGAGGGCGTACTGCGCGAGCGCTGACACGGACGTAACGGCCGGATGGTACCGGACGGGTACGTACCGTGTCAGATCGGAACCGGCGACCGGGTTCCGGTCACCGGCCCTCAGCAGGCGCTCTCCCGAGCCCCCGCCGCGGTGGTGCCGCCCAGGTCCTCGGTGATGGAGACCTCGGGCCCGGACGAGCCGCCTCCGCCCGCGAAGCCGTTCCAGTCCTGGCCGATGACCAGTTCCAGCGTCTGCGGGAGGTCGGCGACCTCCTCGGTGACCGCGTTCTCCAGCGAACCCGCCAGCAGTTCGGCGGCGGCCGCCTCACCCGGAGCGTAGTAGACGGTGGTCAGCTCGGGGAAGCGCACCGCGGGTTCGCCGATACCGGTGACGTCGTACCCCTCCCCCAGCAGGACGCCCTGGACCTCGTTCGCCAGGCCGGTGACACCGGTGTTGTTGAGGACCTGCACGGAGACGTCGGCGGGGGCGGGGGCCGCGTCGCCGGAGCCCTCCTCCGACTCCTCCCCCTCGTCCTCCGGCTCCTCGTCCTCCAGGTAGGCGCCGGAGTTGATCGCCGCGAACAGCTCGGAGGCGGCGGGCTGGCTCATGGCCAGCCGGTTGGCGTCGGCGGGGTGCTGGCCGTTGGGCACGGTGACGAACTGGATGCGCTCCAGGTCCACCTCGCGCATGGAGATGGCGATGTCGGTCATCGTCTCCACGGTCAGCTCCTCGTCGGTGGTCACCGAGTCGGTGACGGCGCTGAGGAAGTTGGTGATGGTCACCGGGCTGGTCATGACCTCGCTGCTGAGCACCTGGCGCAGCATGGCGCCCATGAACTCCTGCTGGCGGTCGATCCGCGACAGGTCGCTGCCGTCGCCCTGGCCGTAGCGGGAGCGCACGTAGCCCAGCGACTCCTCACCGCTGAGGGTCTGCGTCCCTGCGTCCAGCGTCAGGTGCGCCTTGGGGTCGTCCACCGGCGCGGGGATGCACATCTCCACGCCGCCGATGGCGTCCACCATGTCCTTGAACCCGGTGAAGTCCATCATGACGAAGTGGTCCAGGTGCACGTCGGTGACCTCCTCGACGGTCTGCCACTGGCAGCCCACCCCGCCGAAGGTCATCGCCGAGTTGATCATGCCGCTGTGCGGGCTCATCCCCTCGTAGCCCTCCACGGCCTCGCAGCCGGGCAGGTCCACGACCAGGTCGCGGGGCAGGTTGACCAGCGTGGCCGCGCCGTTGTCCACGTTGATGCTGGCGATGAGCATGGTGTCGGGGCGCTCGCCCTCGGCCTCGCCGTAGTTGGCGTTGTCCCCCGACCGGACGTCGGAGCCGATGATGAGCAGGTTCATCACGCCCTCGACGCTGTTGGGCCGGTCCCAGGCGTCGGTGTCCACCTGCGCGGTGGTGATGTTGCCGACGATGCCCTGGTACCAGCCGTAGCCGCCGAGGCTGGCGATGATGGCCAGGGCGGTGACCACGCAGGCGACCCACTGCCCCGGGGACATGCGCACGGCGTGCATGGCGGCGGACGGAGGGCGGGGGGCGGAGCGTTTTCCAGCCATGCGAACCTTCGGGTGCGGCGGCGTGCGTGGGAGGCGGCCGGGTCCCCCGACGGGGACGGGGCCCACCGGTGGGAACGGGATCCGCGGCGGGGACCGGGTCCCCGCGCGGGGGCCGGACCCGATTCTCCCGCGCGCGAACGCACCCCCGTGGGAGCGGGGGAGTCGAGCGCTCAGGGTTTCGGTCCGTTCCCGGGCCAAGTAATGAACGGATGTTAACAGCAGCTCGCGGGGGCCGCGCCCACGCGCGCGCCGGGCTTCCCCGGTGCCGGGGACCCCCGGTGAGGCCTCAGTAGCGGGTGGCGACCGTCCCGGCGGCCCGGTCGTGCAGCCCGCGGGTGTCGCGGTCGTAGATGACGGCGGGGATGACCAGGCACAGCAGGAGTGTGCGCACCGTCATGGACACGAACCAGGGCCAGGAGCGCTCGCCGGTGGCGGTGATGCCCACGCCGACCAGGCGGCGGCCGACGGTGGTGCCGAAGAGCGTGAGCAGGAGGACGTTCATGACCGCGAAGACGACCAGGGCGGTGTTGCTGACCATCGGGACGGCCTCCGCCTGGCTGGCGGCGTCCGCGCCGACCAGCCCGACGCCGTAGGCCCCCCAGGCGAGCGCGAGGGACAGCATCCAGTCCAGGAGGAGCCCCACCAGGCGGCGCATCACGCCGGGCACCGAACCCGGTCCGCTCTCGGGCAGGCCGAGCCGGTTGCCCCGGTACTGGAAGTCGTCCCCGGACGCCGCGGTGGCGGAGCCCCGGCTCTCGTCGCTCATGGTTTCCACGGTATCCACCCGGCGGGAGGGCCCGTACCCGGGGCGTCGGAGCTGCTGTGACCCCCCGCGCGGGAGATCATGGCGGAGGTCACACCGGGGGCCGTGGCGGGGGCCACAAACGGGGCCGCGCAGCGTCCCTTTTCGGCCCCTACAGGGCGGAATCACCGGGTCAGACCCGGTGGTCTGCGACAACAGCCGGGTCCGTAACATACAGGAAACAATCGAGACATGGCGCGGAAACCACCCGCTCCTAGCTTCGGAGACGAAGCCGGGAGACGGCGCGCGATCCGACGTGTCCGCGATGGGGCGGACCCCGGTCCACCGTCTCAGCCACCTGCACGGAGGTTCGTTTTGTTCAGCAGCGTCGACGAGGTGCTCGCCTATATCCGGGACGAGGACGTCAAGTTCCTCGACGTCCGATTCACGGACCTTTTCGGGGGCGTGAACCACGTTACCCTCCCGACCGAGAACGTCGACGAGTCGACGTTCACCGATGGCCAGATGTTCGACGGCTCGTCGATCCGCGGCTTCCAGGCCATCCACGAGTCCGACATGCTGCTGCTGCCGGACCTGAGCACCGGCGTGCTGGACCCGTTCCGCAAGCACAAGACGCTGAACATGACGTTCTTCGTCCACGACCCGCTGACCCTGGAGTCCTACAGCCGCGACCCGCGCAACGTCGCCCGCAAGGCCGAGGCCTACCTGCGCGGCTCCGGCGTGGCCGACACCGCCTTCTTCGGCCCCGAGGCCGAGTTCTACATCTTCGACGACGTCAAGTTCGAGACCCGGTCCAACACCGGCTACTACGAGATCGACTCGATCGAGGGCGCCTGGAACACCGGTTCGGCCATCGAGGGCGGCAACCGCGGCTACCGTCCCCGCTACAAGGGCGGCTACTTCCCCGTCGAGCCGGTCGACCACTACAGCGACCTGCGCTCGGACATGGTGCAGCAGCTGATCAAGTCGGGCATCGAGGTCGAGCTCCAGCACCACGAGGTCGGCACCGCGGGCCAGGCCGAGATCGGCATCAAGTTCGGCACCCTGCTCCAGCAGGCCGACAAGGTGCAGCTGTACAAGTACATCGTCAAGAACGTCGCCAACGCGGCGGGCAAGACTGCCACCTTCATGCCCAAGCCGCTCTTCGGCGACAACGGCTCGGGCATGCACTGCCACCAGAGCCTGTGGAAGGACGGCGAGCCGCTGTTCTTCGACGAGTCCGGCTACGGCCAGCTCTCGGACACGGCCCGCTACTACATCGGCGGCCTGCTCAAGCACGCCTCGGCGCTGCTGGCCTTCACCAACCCGACGGTGAACTCCTTCCACCGCCTGGTGCCCGGCTACGAGGCCCCGATCAACCTCGTCTACAGCCAGCGCAACCGCTCGGCCTGCATCCGCCTGCCGCTGACCGGCTCCAACCCCAAGGCCAAGCGCATCGAGTTCCGCGTGCCGGACCCGTCGGCCAACCCGTACCTGGCCTTCTCCGCCATGCTGATGGCCGGCATCGACGGCATCAAGAACAAGATCGAGCCGCCGGAGCCCGTGGACAAGGACCTCTACGAGCTGCCCCCGGCGGAGGCCCAGGCCATCAAGACCGTCCCGGCGTCGCTGGACGAGGCCCTGGAGGCCCTGGAGGCCGACCACGAGTTCCTGCTCGAGGGCGGCGTGTTCACCAAGGACCTCATCGAGACCTACGTGGACTTCAAGCGCACCGAGGAGATCGACTCCCTGCGCCTGCGCCCGCACCCGCGCGAGTTCGAGCTCTACTACGACATCTAAGGCGTAGACGGCAGCTCCGGGAGGGCGCGCCGCGCACTCCCCCCATCGGGGCCGGTATCCGTTCGGGTACCGGCCCCGACCCGGCTCCGGGTGCGCGGGACGGTTCGCCCCGGGCGCCGGGGGCCGAACCGGTTCGGGGCACCGGGCCCGCTCACCGGCCGGACCGTTACCGTTGACACGTGGTGAGGGACGGAACGACGAACATGACGGCAGGCGCGCTCGCCAGGCGCGGTTTCAGCGACAGCACCCGGGCCCTGCGCCTGGTGGAGGAGGCCGGGCTCGACGCCCGGGCCGACACCGAGATCATCGGCTCGCTCGCGGCCGCCCCCGACCCCGACCAGGCGCTCCTCGGGCTGATCCGCGTCCTGGAGTCCGACCCCGACCCCGCCGACCTCCTGGACGCGCTGCGCGAGGACCGGGAGCTGCGGGCCCGGCTGTGCCGGGTGCTGGGCACGAGCACCGCCCTGGCCGACCACCTGGTGCGCCACCCGGGCGACTGGCGGGAGCTGCGGGGCGCCGACGCCGCCCGCTCCCCCGGGCCGGAGGAGGTGCGCCGCGGCCTGTTGCACATCGTGGGCGCCGATCCCCACAGCCCCGCGCCGACCGCCGATCCGGCCGTGGTCGGCGACGGCTCGTCGGAGGACCTGCGGCACGTCCTGCGCGTGGCCTACCGCAGGCGGGTGCTGCGCCTGGCCGGGCGCGACCTGACCGGGCTGTGCACGGTGGACGAGGTCGCCGGGGAACTCGCCGACCTAGCCGCGTCGCTGCTGGACGCGTCGCTGGCGGTGGCCCGCGCCGAGCACCCCGAGGACGCCGCGCTGTGCCGCCTGGCGGTCATCGGCATGGGCAAGTGCGGCGGCCGCGAGCTCAACTACGTCAGCGACGTGGACGTGGTGTTCGTGGCCGAGCCGGCCGTGGCCGGGGATGCGGACGAGGACGCGGGCGCGGGCCCGGGTTCCGGGGAGCCGGTGGACGAGCAGGCGGCGATGCGCGCGGCGACCCGGCTGGCCACCGCGATGATGCGCATCCCCGCCGAGACCGACGCCGAGGGCGCCCTGTGGGAGGTGGATCCGGCGCTGCGCCCCGAGGGCAGGAACGGCCCGCTGGTGCGCCCGCTGTCGGGGCACCGCGCCTACTACGAGCGCTGGGCCAAGACCTGGGAGTTCCAGGCCCTGCTCAAGGCCCGCCCGATCGCCGGGGACGCGGAGCTGGGCCGGGCCTACATGGACCTCATCTCCCCGATGGTGTGGGAGGCGGCGGGCCGCAAGGACTTCGTGGAGGACGTGCAGGCGATGCGCCGCCGGGTGGTGGCGCACATCCCGGCGGGCGAGGCGGAGCGCGAGCTCAAGCTGGGCCCGGGCGGGCTGCGCGACATCGAGTTCTCCGTGCAGCTGCTCCAGCTGGTGCACGGGCGCACCGACGAGCGGCTGCGGTCGGGCAACACCCTGGAGGCGCTGGCCGCGCTGTCGGAGCACGGGTACGTGGGGCGCGGCGACGCGGCGGGGCTGGCGGAGGCCTACCGGTTCCTGCGGCGGCTGGAACACCTGCTGCAGCTGGAGCGGCTGCGGCGCACGCACCTGATGCCCGATCCGGCCGCCGAGGAGGGCCCCGACCAGCTGCGCCGCCTGGGGCGGGCGCTGGGGATGACCGCGAACCCGGTGCGGGAGCTGACCGAAGCGCGCCGCCGGGTGTCGTCGGAGGTGCGGCGCCTGCACGAGAAGCTGTTCTACCGGCCGCTGCTCAACGCGGTGGCCAGGCTGCCGGGCGAGGAGGCGCGGCTGTCGCCGGAGCAGGCCAGGGCCCGCCTGGAGGCGCTGGGGTTCGTCGATCCGGGCGGCGCGCTGCGCCACCTGGAGTCGCTGACCTCGGGGGTCTCGCGCAGGGCGGCGATCCAGCGGACGCTGCTGCCGGTGATGCTGGGCTGGTTCTCCGACGCCCCCGACCCCGACGCGGGCCTGCTGGGCTTCCGGCAGGTGAGCGAGGCCCTGGGCACCACGCCGTGGTACCTGCGCCTGCTGCGCGACGACGTGCGGGTGGCCGAGCGGATGGCGTGGCTGCTGGGGACGAGCCGGTACGTGACGGAGCTGCTGCTGCGCGCCCCGGAGGCGGTGGCGATGTTCGACGACGACGGCGACCTGGTGCGCCGCGACCCGAAGGTGCTGGCCGGGGAGGCGGAGGCGGCGCGGCGCCGGTACGACACGGCCGAGGAGTCGGTGTCGGCGGTGCGCGCGCTGCGCCGCCGCGAGCTGCTGCGCACGGCCGCGGCCGACCTGCTGGAGGTCGCCTCGGTCCAGGACGTGGGCGCGGCGCTGACCGACATCGCCGCGGTGACCATAGAGGCTGCGCTGCGGCTGGCGCAGAACCGGGTGGTGGCGGCGTCGGGGGACGAGCCGCTCACGCGGGTGTGCGTGGTGGCGATGGGCCGGTTCGGCGGCGGTGAGCTGACCTACGCCAGCGACGCGGACGTGATGTACGTGCACGACCCCCTGCCGGGCGTGGACACGGGTGCGGCGACCAAGCAGGCGCTGGCCGTCGTGCGTGAGCTGGCGCGGCTGCTGGAGATGCCCGCGGCCGAGCCGCCGCTGAAGGTGGACACCGACCTGCGCCCGGAGGGCCGCAGCGGCCCGGTGGTGCGCACGCTGGAGTCCTACGCGGCCTACTACGGGCGCTGGTCGCAGGTGTGGGAGAGCCAGGCGCTGCTGCGGGCCAAGCCGGTCGCGGGCGATCCGCAGCTGCGGGAGGCGTTCACGGGGCTGATCGACCCGATCCGGTACCCGGAGGGCGGGATCGACTCCTCGGCGGTGCTGGAGATCCGCAAGCTCAAGGCGCGGATGGAGGCGGAGCGGCTGCCGCGCGGCGCCGACCCGACGCTGCACACCAAGCTGGGCCGGGGCGGGCTGTCGGACGTGGAGTGGGTGGCCCAGCTGATCCAGCTGCGCCACGCGCACGAGTACTCCGACCTGCGGACCACCGGCACCCTGGAGGCGCTGGAGGCGGCCGTGGCGCACGGTCTCCTGGACGCGGAGGACGGTGAGGTGCTCAGCCATGCCTGGCGGCTGGCGTCGCGGGTGCGGGGCATGGTGATGCTGGTGCGCGGCCGGGGCGGGGACTCGCTGCCCTCGGACCTGCGGGTGCGGGCGGCTCTGGCGGGGGCGATGGGCTGCCCCGGCGGCGACGGCGAGGACGGGGAGGACGGCGCCGGGGAGGGCGCGGAGTCCGTGCGGGAGGGCCCGGCCGAGCAGTTGACGGAGACCTACCTGCGCGCCACGCGTCGGGCGCGTGCGGTGATGGAGCGCGTCTTCTACGACGACTGAGGATGGTTCCCGACCTGTGGGACGCGGTGCGGTCGGGGACCGGCGCGGTCGGAACGCGGGCACGCCGAGACCGGCGGTCCCTGGGGACCCCCCGCTTTCCAGGAAACCGCGAACGCCCCGGGCCGCGCCAGAGGCTGCCCGCGCCTGTGGACAACCCCCGGGTGGAGGCGGGCCCCTCCCGAGCGGCGCCCCCGCGCCGGAGGAGTCGGACGCGGGGGCGCCGGGGCCGGGGAGTGGCCGGCCCGTGGAGGTGGCTCGCGGCTCCCGGGAGCCCGTCCCGGAAGGGCCGTGCGCGGCGCCCCGGCCGGGGTGCCGCGCACGGGTCAGTCGCGCCAGGTGACGCTGGCGGCGGGGCCGACGCGGTTGGCGCCGGACTCCCACTCGACGTTGCCCGCGCCGTCGATCTTGACCAGCTTCCACTCGGTGTCGGCACCGATGGGGGCGGTGCCCGACCACACGGGGTAGGTGGACGCGTCGGTGGACAGCTTCACCCCGCTCGGGGGGTTCCAGGACCCCAGCCCGGGGGTGGAGCCGACCACGTACACCTCCTGGCCGTACCAGGTCTCCACGGTGGCGGAGACGTTGACCTCGCCCGGCTCGCCCGGCTCACCGGGGCCGCCGCCCCCGCACTCGGCCGGGTCGTCGCAGGTGCCGCCCACGTGCAGGGCGACGGCCCCGTTCGCGGGGACCCGGGCGCTGATCCGGCCGTCGGCGACGGTGAGGGTCCCGCTCCCGGCGGCGTTGTCGTAGCTGCCGTCGGGCAGGCCGGTGTCGGCGGTCAGGTTCCAGGTGCCGCCGGTCGCGTTGAAGGCGGCGAAGCCGCGGTCGCCCCGGTCGAAGGCGAGCCGGGAGGAGCCGTCGGTGGCGCGCTGGACGACGGGGGTGTCGCCGGTGGCGTTGCGGAAGGCGGCCATCCCGGCGACGGTCGGGTGGCGGTGCTCGCAGACCCACTCGGCGCTGGCGCAGTCGGTGTCGGCGGTGATCCAGCCCGCCGGGTTGCCCGCCGCCTCGCCGACGCTGGGCGGGCCCTGGGTGACGTTGGAGCCGAAGTCGTAGCTGGACATCACCACGGGGCGCCCGTAGGGGTGGGCCAGCATGAACGCCACGGCCAGGTGGTAGCGGTCGCCGTCCTTGAAGGTCAGGGTCGGGTGGTAGCGCTGGGTGTCGTGGTTGTCGACGAAGACGGTGGCCTGCTCGTCGGTGAGCCCGCCGTAGTCCGGCAGCTGGGCCAGGCCGGAGATGTCGCCTCCGGCGAACTTGTTGGAGATGTCGCGCTGGTAGTCGAAGGCGGTCACACGGCCGTAGGGCGTGTAGGCGGTGTAGGGGATGGTCTGGTCCCCGTAGACCTCGTGGAAGACGTCGGGCTGACCGCCGAAGACCGGGACCTCGTTCAGGTCGGAGAAGATCGCGTCGACGTGGGCCTCGGGGACGTGCTTGGAGGCGTCCACGCGGAAGCCCCCCACGCCCATGTCCACCAGGCCGTTGAGGTAGCGGCGGATCTGCGCGCGCACCTCGGGGTCACCCGTGTCGAGGTCGGACAGGCCGACCAGCTCGCAGTTCTGCACCTCCCACTTGTCGTTCCAGTTGCTGATCTCCCTCCGGCAGGAGCTGAAGTCCTCCCCCGTGCGGGAGGCGGTGCCGTCGCCGAACAGGTCGGGGTACTCGTACTTGGCCCACTCCGTGCCCGCGCTGCCGGTGCCCGAGCCGTCGCCGGTCATGTGGTTGATGATCGCGTCGGCGTAGATCCTCACGCCGTTGTCGGCACAGGTGGAGACCATCGCCTGGAACTCCTCGGCGGTGCCGCGCCGGGTGTTGTCGATGCGGTAGGAGGTCGGCTGGTAGTCCTGCCACCAGGGGTAGTCGCCGCCCTCGGCGAAGGGGATGACCACGTGCTCCTGGGGCGGGGAGACCTGCACCCCGCCGAAGCCGTGGGGGCCGAGGAACTCCTCGCACTCGGTGGCGACGGAGTCCCAGTTCCACTGGAAGAGCTGGACGATGGTCTCGCCGTTGTCGGCGGCCCGGACGTCCTCGGCGGGGGCGGGGGCTGCCGGGACCGGTGTCGTCGGGGTCGGGGCCGCCGGGACGGGGGCGGCCTGCGCGGGGGCGGCCAGCAGGCCGATCCCCATCAGGACCGCCCCGGCGGCGGCGCCGGGTCGGATGGGCTTCATGTGCGCTCCTTGGGGGGAGGTAGCGCGGCGGGGCGGCACTGCCCCGTCCGCTGTTCTCTTGCAGTGTTTGCAAGAGTTTGCGTGAGCGTGACGAAGCTAACAGACCGGAACGCTCTTGTGAACGGGTCTTGATCTGAACGTCACACCGCTCACCCAGCGCGACGGTTTCCGCCGCCACCTGCCGGGATGCGTTTCGGGCCGCCTTCCCCCATCAGGTCGACCCCGGGGGACACGCCCCCGTGACCTGGGACGATGCCCGCGCAAGTCCACGAAGTTCCTGGGAAAAATTTCGCAAGATTACGGAAACGCACACAGAAAAAAACCGGTGGCGGCACGGTTCGCGCCGCCACCGGCGGTGGCGCCTGCGCGGTCTGCGGGGACCGCGCTCGGGGAGGGCCTACCAGAAGACGGCCACGCCGATGTTGACGATGGCGAGCACGCCCGCGATGACCGCGAGGTTCCTGGCGGGCTTGCGCAGGTTGAGCACGCCCACGACCACGACCGCCAGCGCGACCAGCAGCTTGACCGCGATCTTGACGTGGTTCAGCTCCCCGAGGTCGGCCATCTCGGCCACCCCGACCAGCAGCAGGCCGGTGACGAGCTGGAGCAGGGAGCTGTGCAGCAGGACCTTGGTCGACTTGGGGTTGTCGGTGATGACCTGCATGAGGAAGCCCGCGATGATCCCGGCCAGGCCGATCATGTGCAGGAAGACGAGCGCGGAGTAGAGAATGTCCATGCCGGAAACACTACTACGGCCTGTAGTTTTCCCTCGCCGGGTTCATGACACGCTGACGTAACAAAACCGGCGCCCCGTCTGGGCGGCCCCCACCCGCACACCCTCTCACCCGCGCGACAGCGCCCTCCTGCGCCGCCACAGCATCCAGGCCAGCCCCACCGCCAGGGCGACACCCGCGGCCCGCAGCAGGTTCGCGGGATCGGTGTACTCCGAGACCCGCGACATGGCGGTCTGTTCCGCGACCAGGACCGAGTCGCTGGCGCACGCGGCCGGGTCGGCGTCGCGTTCCAGCAGCAGGCAGGCGGTGCTGGTCAGGCGCTCCCC
Organism: Nocardiopsis dassonvillei subsp. dassonvillei DSM 43111; assembly: GCF_000092985.1. Taxonomy (GTDB): domain Bacteria; phylum Actinomycetota; class Actinomycetes; order Streptosporangiales; family Streptosporangiaceae; genus Nocardiopsis; species Nocardiopsis dassonvillei. The sequence continues at coordinate 1,139,746 of NC_014210.1, read as the reverse complement.
CGTCGCCTCCGGCGCGCGGACGCGCACCGTGTACACCGCCTCCTCCCCCTCGGGCACCGTCACCCGCCAGTTCACGATCCCGTCCCGGACCACCCCCTCCTCCCCGACCCCGACGATCTCCAGCTCCCCGGGGACGTGCTGGGCCAGCAGGGCGCCCTCCACGGGTCCGTCGGTGACGGTGGTGCGCAGCGTGAACTCCTCTCCCGGCAGCGGCGCCTCGCCCGCCTCCAGGAACAGGCCCACCGGCCCCTCCCCCTCCACCGGCCCCGCGGCGGCGGGCGCGGGGGCGCCCAGCGCGCCCGCGGCCGCCAGGCCCGCCGTGAGCGCGCCCGCTGTGAGCGCGCCCGCCGTCTTTGCCCTGTACTTCCGCGTCATGTCGCGCCTCCCACGTGCGTCGTTGCCGCCTAGACAACTACGGGTGAGCACTCGGAAGCATGATGTGACACGCCCTGGGGGCCGGGTCTTAGGGCGCGCGGGTGCTCAGACCTCCCAGGACTGGGATTCCTCCCCATGTGCGCCCCGGGGTCTTAGGGAGAACGTGGAGACCAGACGGCGGGACACCGGTTCCGCCGTGCGAGTGAAGAGGGAAACACCGTGTTCCACAGCGAACTGCTCAACGCCAACGCCCGGGAGATGACCGAGCGGCGCGTCCGCGAGGCCGAGAACGTGCGTGCGGCCCTGCGGGCACGCACCGAGGAGCGCGCGCGGCGCAGGGAGGAACGCCGCGAGCGCCAGCGCCAGCGGCGCTCCTACGGCCGCGCCGCGTGAGGCCGTGCGCGGAAGGGCGCGGGAAGGAAGGGGGGAGAAAGGGGAGAGGAACCGCATGGTGCCGGGCACGCCCCTCCTCCCCCGGACCGGTCCGCCCCCCTCAGCCGCCAGGACCGGCTCCGGCCGCTCGGCGAGCGCACCCGCGGGCTCGGAGCCGGACCGGCCGGAGCCGAGGACGTGATCCCCGGGCCGGTTCCCGTGCCCCAGCGGGAGCCAGCGATCGGAACCGGACCGGTGCCGCTGTCGGGGCGCGGGCCGGGAGGCGGAACCGGGCCCGACTCGTCCACGCGTCATGCGGCGGCGGGCAGGCGGGCGGCGGGCGAAAACCCCCTGGAAAGGCCGCACATGACGGGCATAATGGGCGCTATGCCCGTTCTTGCCGAGAGTCGTACAGTTTTCGTGGGCCGCGAGCGCGAACTCCGCCTCCTCCGGGACCACGCCAGACGCTCCCACACCGAGGCGTCCGGAACGGTACTGGTCAGCGGCGACGCGGGCGTGGGCAAGAGCCGCCTGGTCGGCGAGTTCGTCTCGGCCCTGCCCCAGGGAACGGTCTTCGTCGGCGGCTGCCTCCAGCTCGGCGTGGACGGACTGTCCTACGCCCCCTTCACCGCCGTTCTGCGCCAACTCCTGCGCGAGCGCGGACGCGCGGCGTTCGAGGCCGCGGCGCCCGGCGGCACCGGCGAGTTCGCCCGGCTCCTGCCCGAGCTGGGCGAGGTGCCCGTGCTGCGCCCGGAGAACCGGGGCATCCTCTTCGAACAGGTCCTGCGCCTGTTCACCCAGGCCGCCGAGGACGGCGGCGTCACCGTGGTGCTGGAGGACCTGCACTGGGCCGACGGCGCCACCCGCGACCTGCTCGTCTTCCTCGTCCGCAACCTCGACCTGCCTGGCGTGCAGCTCGTGGCCACCTACCGCAGCGACGACCTGCACCGCACCCATCCGCTCCGCCGCCTGCTGCCCGAACTGCGGCGCGCACCCGGGGTCGAGCCGCTGGAGCTGGCGCCGTTCAGCCGCGAGGAGGCCGGTGTCCAGGCCGCCGCGATACGGGGCGCCGACCTCACCGGCCACGAACTGGACCAGCTGTACCGGCGCACCGAGGGCGTCCCGCTGTTCGTGGAGTCGCTGGCCTCCGCGGTCGGCGACCCCTCCGTCGGCGGCCACGACGTGCCCGACCAGTTCCGCGACCTGCTGCTGGAACCGCTGCACCGCTTCGACGACACCGCCCTGTCGGTGTTGCGCGTGGCCTCGGTCGGCGCGGTCTCGGGCAGCATCGAGCACGAGATGCTCTACCACGCGGCCGGGCTGCCCGAACGCGAACTGGAGACCGCGCTGCACACCCTGGTCGACGCCAACACCCTGCGCGCCGACCGAACCGGGTACCGCTTCCGGCACGCCCTGCTGCGCGACGCCGTGCACAGCGACCTGCTGCCCGGCGCCCACGCGCGGCTGCACATGCGCTTCGCCCAGCTCATCGACGAGTACCCCGACTCCGTTCCCTTCGACCGCAGGGCCGCCGAACAGGCCCACCACTACAACGCCGCACAGGAGCTGCCCAGCGCCCTCCAGGCCGCCTGGTGGGCCGCGGTGCGCGCGGGCGACACCCTGGCCTACGGCGAGGAACTGGACATGCTGGAGCGGGTCCTGGCCCTGTGGGACCGCGTCCCCGACGCACGGGAGCGGGTCCAGGGCCGGACCTGGGCCGAGGTGGCCAGCCTCGCGGCGGGGGCCGCCGTGGAGGCGGGCCGCGCCAGGCGCGCCCTCGAACTGGCCGACGAGGCCCTGGCCGCCCTCCCCGAGGACGGGGTCGACGACCACACGCTGACCGTGCGGGCGGGGCTGCTGCGCCGCCGCGGGTTGGCGCGCGCCGCGGACTCCTGCGGCAGCGGGATCACCGACCTGGTCAAGGCCTTGGAGCTGCACCCGCCGCACATGCCGGGGTACGGCCTGCTGCTGTCCATCCTGGCCCGGGAGAGCATGGTGCACCGCGCCGACCGGCGCCACACGCCGGAACAGGAGCGGCTGCGGGAACTGGAGAGGTCCGGCAGGTCGGCGCGCGCGCTGGCGGAGGAGGCCATCGCCCTCGCCGACCCCGCCGAGCAGAGCGGCATGTGCGCGGCCGCCGACGCCCGCATCACCCTGGGCGGCCTGCACATGGACGCGGGCGACCTGGAGGGGGGACGCCCCCTCATCGAGGCCGCCATCCGCTACGCCGCCGAGATCCGCGACCCCGCCCTGGAGGCGCGCGGGGCGGGCAACCTGGGCCACTTCCTACGTGAGCTGGGGCACCACGAGGAGGGCCTGGCCGTCCTGGAGGAGTCCCTGGCCCGGCACGAGGCGATGGGGTGGGCGGCCGTCCACAAGACGTTCAACCACCAGAACCGCGCGGAGATCCACTTCGAGCTGGGGGACCTGGCCAAGGCCCGCGGGATCCTCGAAACGGTCCTGCGCTCCCACCCCTCCAGCAAGCACCGCTTCTACGTCGACGCGGTGCTGGCCCGCACGGCGGCGGCGCAGGGGGACCCGGAGGCGGCGCGCCGGGCCATGAGGGTGTCGGGGCGGGCGGACGCGCTGGCCTCGCACCGGATGAACATCGTGCAGCTGTCCCTGCTGGCGCTGCTGGAGGCGGACCTGGTCGCGGGGGACGTGGACGACGCGCTCGTCCTGGCCGAGCGGACGCTGGAGCGGCTGGTCCTGGAGTCCGCGCACGGGTACACGTGGCCGATGGCGGAGGCGATGGCCGAGGCCGCCCGGAGGGGCGCGGCGCCGGACCGCCCGGAGGGGACGGCGGAGCGGGCGCGCCGGGTGCGGGACCTGGTGGCCGCGCTGGTGGCGCCGATGCCCGCCCACGGGACGGCGCAGCACGCCTACCGGGTGTCCGTCGGGGCGCACCTCTCCGAGGCGGACGGCGCGGGACCGGACGCGCTGCTGGAGCGGTGGCGCGAGTCGGTGGCGGCCTGGGAGGCCACGCCGATGCGGCTGCACCTGGCCCGGGCCCGGCTGCGGGCCGCCGAGGCGGCCGTGGCGGTCGGGCGGCGGGAGCGGGCCGTGACGTGGGTGCGCCAGGCGCACGCCACGGCACGGGAGTGCGGAGCGGCGCCGCTGGCCGGCGCCGCCGCGGACCTGGCGCGCAGGATGGGCTCCGGTCTGGAGGAGGACGCGGCCCCGCCCGCCGTCCCCGCCGGGCTGACGGCGCGCGAGACGGAGGTGGCGCGGCTGCTGGTGGTGGGCAGCACCAACGCCCAGATCGCCGAGCGGCTGTTCATCACGGCCAAGACCGCGAGCGTGCACGTGTCCAACATCCTGGCCAAGCTCGACGTGCCCAACCGGGCCGCGGCCGGGGTGCGGCTGCGGGAGCTGGGCCTGGCCTAGGAGCGGGTTCCGCGCCCGAACCCGGCCCCACGCACACCGGACCCGGAACAGGGAGCGGCGAGGGCGCGGGCACACCGCCTTCACCGGCTCCGCGCCGCGGGTCGTGCTCCGGGACCGGTGCGGGCGCACCGGAGGGGCGGGCGAAACGCGGTTCAGACCGTCCAGCGGTTGGTGATGGGCACGCGGCGGTCCCGGCTGAGGTTGCGCGCGCTGATCTTGGTGCCCGGCGCGGACTGGCGGCGCTTGTACTCGGCGCGGTCCACCATGCGGATGACCCGGCGCACCAGCTCGGGGTCGTATCCGGCGAAGACCAGTTCGGCCTCCCCCTTGTCCGTGCCGACGTAGGCGTCCAGGACGGCGTCGAGCTGTGTGTAGTCGGGCAGGGAGTCGGTGTCCAGCTGGTCGGGGCGCAGTTCGGCGCTGGGCGGCTTGGAGATGGAGTTCTCCGGGATGGGCGGGGTCTGCCCCAGCCGGACGGCCTCCTCGTTGCGCCAGCGGGCCAGCTCCCAGACCAGGGTCTTCCAGCAGTCCTTGATGGGAGCGAACCCGCCCACGGAGTCGCCGTAGAGCGTGGAGTAGCCGGTGGCCGCCTCGCTCTTGTTGCCGGTGGCCAGGACCAGGTGGCCCTCCTCGTTGGACAGCGCCATCAGGAGCGTGCCGCGCACGCGGGCCTGGAGGTTCTCGGCGGCCAGGCCGGTGAGCGGCACGCCCGCCTCCCCAGTGGACCGGGTGAAGGCCTCCACGGCCGGGGCGATGGCGATGGTGCGGGTGGCGAAGCCCTGGCGGCGCGCCAGCTCCTCGGCGTCGCCGACCGAGTGGTCGCTGGAGTGCGCGCTGGGCATGAGCACGCCGTGCACCCGGTCCGCGCCCAGGGCGTCCACCGCGATGGTGGCCACCAGCGCGGAGTCGATGCCGCCCGAGACGCCGACCAGGACCGAGCCGAAGCCGTTCTTGACGGTGTAGTCGCGCAGACCGGTGACCAGGGCGCGGTAGACCTCGCCCGTGTCGGAGAGCGGGTCGGGCCGCGGGGTGACGGTGGCCGCACGCGGCGGGTAAGGAGCGACCGGGTCGGCCGAGACGGTGTGGCGCATGACGCGCAGGCCGTCCACCCGCGCGCCCGGGCCGTCCGGGGCCGGTCCGGCCTCGGGCAGGTCGAGGTCGGCCACCAGGAGGGTCTCGGCGAACTGGGGCGCGCGGGCCACCAGCTCCCCCTCGGAGTCCACGATCAGGGAGTCGCCCTCGAAGACCAGCTCGTCCTGGCCGCCGACCATGTTGACGTAGGCCAGGGCGGCGCCGACCTCGCGGGCGCGGCGCTGGCACAGTTCCAGGCGCACGTCGTCCTTGTGGCGCTCGTAGGGCGAGCCGTTGAGGGAGACCAGGAGGCCGACCCCTGCGGCGCGGGCCGCCGTGACGGGGCCGCCCTCCTGCCACAGGTCCTCGCAGACGGCCAGGGCGACGTCCACGCCGCGGACCCGGACCACGGAGAGGGTGTCGCCGGGGACGAAGTTGCGGAACTCGTCGAACACGCCGTAGTTGGGCAGGTGGTGCTTGGCCGAGGAGAGGACGACGCCGCCGCGGTGCAGGACGGCGACGGAGTTCTGCGGTGCCCCGGCGGGCTGGCCGTAGCGGGCGCCCGGACCCTCGCGGCGGGAGAGGTACCCCACCACGACGGGAAGTTCTCCCAGACCCTCCCGGGCCAGGTCGGCGGCCAGGGCTCGGGTGGCCTTGATCGAGGCCGACACGAAGGAGTTGCGCAGCGCCAGGTCCTCGACCGGGTAGCCGGTGACGACCATCTCCGGGAGGACGACCAGGTGGGCGCCCTCCTCGGCGGCCCTGCGCGCGGAGTCGACGACGAGGGACAGGTTGCCGTCCAGGTCGCCCGTGGTGGGGTTGACCTGGGCCAGTGCGATTCTGAGCTGTGCCACGGGCCCGAGCCTAGCCGCAGGATGTTTCCGGAGCGGTAGGACCGGCGTGCCCGGGCACGGAGCACGGCTGTCCGGGGTACGAAGGCGCACACACCGGAGACGGCTGGCAGGGGCGCGGGGGCGCTCACGCCGGGGACGGCCGCGGGCCCCGGGCGGGGCCCGCCGCCGACGGCGGGAGGATGACCGGAAACGCCCGCTCACGGGCCATAATGCGTGTGCGGGTGACGGACCGGGCAGGCTGCTCGGCGGGTGCGGAAATACCCCGGAAATATCCGCACGGCACACTGGACCTGGGAGGCCGTGTCCGAACCGGCCCCGCCGTACGCCGGGAGGGCCCGGACACCGACCGCATCGAGGAAGGTTGATCGTGAATCGACAGCAGGAATTCGTGCTCCGCACGTTGGAGGAGCGCGACATCCGGTTCGTGAGGCTGTGGTTCACCGACGTGCTCGGGTACCTCAAGTCCGTGGCGGTCGCCCCCGCCGAACTGGAGGCGGCCTTCTCCGAGGGCATCGGTTTCGACGGCTCGGCCATCGAGGGGTTCGCCCGCGTCTACGAGGCCGACATGCTGGCCCAGCCCGACCCCTCCACCTTCCAGGTGCTGCCCTGGCGCAACGAGCCGCACGGCACGGCGCGCATGTACTGCGACATCCTCATGCCCGACGGCTCGCCGTCCTCGGCCGACCCGCGCCACGTGCTCAAGCGCACGCTGGGCAAGGCCTCCGACCTGGGGTTCACGTTCTACACGCACCCCGAGATCGAGTTCTACCTGCTCAAGAAGATGCCCGAACTGGGTGAGCTGCCCGAGCCCAACGACTCCGGCGGCTACTTCGACCACACGCCGCACAACAGCGCGCACGACTTCCGGCGCAACGCCATCAACATGCTGGAGGCCATGGGCATCTCCGTGGAGTTCAGCCACCACGAGGGCGGGCCGGGGCAGCAGGAGATCGACCTGCGCTACGCCGACGCGCTGACCACCGCCGACAACATCATGACCTTCCGGCTCGTGATGAAGGAGGTGGCGATGGAGCAGGGCGTGTACGCCACCTTCATGCCCAAGCCGTTCACGCAGTACCCGGGCTCGGGCATGCACACGCACCTGTCGCTGTTCGAGGGCGACCGCAACGCCTTCTACGAGCCGGGTGCGGACTTCCAGCTGTCCAAGGTCGGGCGCGGGTTCATAGCGGGCCTGCTGCGGCACGCCGACGAGATCACGGCCGTCACGAACCAGTGGGTGAACTCCTACAAGCGCCTGTGGGACGACCCGGCCGCCTCGGCGGGCATGGGCGGCGAGGCGCCGGCCTACATCTGCTGGGGCCACAACAACCGCTCGGCGCTGGTGAGAGTGCCCATGTACAAGCCGGGCAAGTCCAACTCCAGCCGGATCGAGATCCGCTCGCTGGACACGGCCTGCAACCCGTACCTGGCCTACGCGGTGATCCTGGCCGCGGGCCTGAAGGGCATCGAGGAGGGCTACGAGCTTCCTCCGGGCGCGGAGGACGACGTCTGGGCGCTGACCGACTCCGAGCGCCGGGCGCTGGGCATCCGGCCGCTGCCGCAGAGCCTGGACGAGGCGCTGCGGATCATGGAGAACAGTGAGTTGGTGGCCGAGACCCTGGGCGAGCACGTCTTCGACTTCTTCCTGCGCAACAAGAAGGCGGAGTGGCACGACTACCGCCGCCAGGTGACGCCGTACGAGCTGCACAGGTACCTGCCGACCCTGTAGAGCCGGGTGGCCCTGTGGGCCTGCGCGAGCCCCCTTCCCGGGTGTCCGGGGAGGGGGCTCGGCGCGTCCCGGGGGTGCTTCAGGGACGCTTCGAAGGGGTCAGGGGTTCAGAGGGCTGTGCCCTTCACGGCTCCAGGCGTGCGGCCTCCCCCGCAGATACCTGTGAGACCCACGGCGACCGCACGGAGAACCACGGGCCCTCCTCCCGGAGAAGGACACGACCGGGAGGAGGGCCCGTTCTCCGACGGCTGGTTCCCTGACGGCCCCCTTGCCGGACAGACCCCTTCTCTGACGGCCCCTTGTCCGAGGGGACTCCGCCGGGCGCGGAGCGGTCGCACGGGCACACCCGCACGACCGCCCAGGCCCCGCACCGCCCGGGAATCAGGGCGTGTACACCTCCGGCCGGGGAGCGGGCTCCATGCCGTCCCCGATGAAGAAGCTCGGGTGCGGCGGCTGGTTGTAGGCGGTGTTCTGCCAGGCGACGGCCACCCGGTACTGGGTGTCGTGCATCAGCGTCGGCATCCGCAGATCGGTGGGCAGCGGCGTGGAGTAGATCCGCAGCGCCCGGTTGTCCGCGGTGCGCCAGACGACCTCCTCACGCCAGTCACCGAGGATGTCCCCGCTCAGCGCCGGTGTGGACTTGGTGCCGTTGTTGGAGGCGACCCCGGAGCCGGTCAGCAGCCGGGTGTCGCCACCGGTCCCGTACTCGTCGATACGGGTGCCGTCCAGCAGTTCCCGCAGCGGGTCGCCGTCCCACCAGGCCACGAAGTTCGCCGACGAGGGGGCGCGAACGCCCAGGCGGTTCCCCCCGGCGTCGTACATGCCGCTGATACCGCCGCCCGTGACCCAGAACTCCGCGCCGGGGTTGCCCGGCCACACGTCCGCGGCCACGCCCCGGCCCGGCCCCTCCTCACCGCTGGCGGTCGGCCTGCGCCAGACCACCCCGCCGGTGTCGGCGTCGGCCACGTAGGCGCCCGCCGCGCCTCCCGTGCGCTCGGTGATGGTGAAGACCTCCAGGCCGGAGCGGTCGGGCAGCAGGTCGCCCACGTGCATGGCGTCCCCGTGGCCGTGGCCGGTGGCCCACATCCCGCTTCCGTCGTCGTCCACGGCCATCGACCCGTACATGACCTCGTCGCGGCCGTCACCGTCGGCGTCGGCGATGCTCAACTGGTGGTTGCCCTGACCGGCCCACCGCGACCCGGCCTCGTCGCTGTCGAAGGTCCAGCGCCGGGTGAAGCGCCCGTCGCGCCAGTCCCAGGCCGCGATCACCGAGCGCGTGTAGTAGCCGCGCGCCATGACCAGGCTGGGCCGCTGGCCGTCCAGGTAGGCGACGCCCGCCAGGAACCGGTCCACCCGGTTGCCGTAGCAGTCGCCCCAGTCGCAGACGTCACCGCGCCCGGGAACGTAGTCCACCGAGTCCAGTTCGGCCCCGCTGCGGCCGTCGAACATGGTGAGGAACTCCGGCCCGCTCAGGACGTAGCCGTCGCCGTTGCGGTGGTCGGCCCCGGCGTCGCCGATGACCCCGCCGGTGCCGTCCACGGTGCCGTCCGCCGTCTTCACGGCCACCTCGGCCCGCCCGTCTCCGTCGAAGTCGTAGACCTGGAACTGGGTGTAGTGCGCACCGGCGCGGATGTTGCGTCCCAGGTCGATGCGCCAGAGCCGCTCACCGCTGAGTTCGTAGGCGTCGAGCAGTACGGGGCCGGTGCGGCCCGACTGGGAGTTGTCCCTGGCGTTGGTGGGCTCCCACTTCAGGACGATCTCGTACTCGCCGTCGCCGTCGAGGTCGCCCACGCTGGCGTCGTTGGCGTCGTAGGTGTAGCCGCTGCCGCCGGACGGGACGTCCAGGGGCACGTCCAGGTAGCCGGCGCGCAGCGCCAGTGAGGCCCCCGAGGCCTCCGCCTCCTGGCCGTCGATCACGGGGCGGACCGTGTAGCGGGCGTCGGCGGAGGCTCCGCCGTCCAGGTAGGAGGTGGCTCCGGTGAGGGGCTGTGAGTTCAGGCGTGTGGAGCCCCGGTAGACGTTGAAGGCGACGTCCTCGGGGTCGGTGGCCAGCAGCCGCCAGCTCACCAGGTTGCCCTGCGAGCCCTGCACGCTCACCAGACCGCGGTCCAGCTCCTCGACCTGGCGCCCCTCTCCGGTGGTGGGCGGGTCCTCGGGGTCGGGCGGCTCCTCACCGGGCGGTTCCTCGGTGCCGCCGGTGCAGACGGTGCCGTTGAGCGTGAAGGAGTCGGGGACTTCCGGGGTGCCGCCGTGGGAGCCGTTGAAGCCGAAGCTGACCGAGGCTCCGGTGGCGATGGCGGCGTTCCACCCGGTGTCGGCCACGCTGACACGGTTCCCCGAGCCGGAGAACTCGCCGTTCCAGCCGCTTGTGACGCGCTCGCCCGCGGTGAAGTCCCACTCCAGGGTCCAGCCGTCGACGGGATCACCGAGGTTGGTGACGGACACGGCGGCGGTGAACCCGTCGTTCCACTGGTTCTGGACGGTGTAGGCGACCTCGCAGCCGGCGGCGGCGGAGGCGGGGCCGGTCGCCACGGCGGCGAGCGCGGCGCCCGTGGCGAGTGCGGTCGCGAGGCAGGCGCCGCGCCGTGTCCGATGACGGGCGGCAGGGGGGTTGGGGGGCATGGGAAGGGCACTCCTCACCGCGTCCGGTGCCGGCCTGTCGCGGCGGCCCGGATGCGTCGATGTGATGGGAGCGCTCCCGAAAACAACGCGAATGTAACACGGGGAGTAGTGGTGCGACAACGGCCCTTCCTAAACCGATTTATGCCCGATCGGAGGTCCTGAGTCCCAGATGACATGGGATATCCGACCGCCCTGCGTCCGAGGGAGATGAGCCCGGAGCGGTGGGGAGGAAAACGTTTCAAACGGAGTGACGCCTCCGGCGTGACGGAGGGTTCCGCGGGCCCTCGCCCGCGACGTCCCGGCCGGGGGGCGGGACCCCTCGGGCCGGGCGACCAGGAGAGCGGGAAGGCGAAGGCCCACGCCCTCGGGGCTCCGCCCTCTGTGGACAACACGGGTCCACCCCCGCTTCACCGCAGACTGCTAGCCTCCCGCGGCCGGGGCCGCACCGGCCAGACCGGGCCGCCGGGACTCCCCGGCCCGGATCCGGTCGTGCTCGATCCGGCCTTTCCCACCCCGCTCCCCCGCTGAGAGGATGCCTCCATGAAGCCGCGTTCACGTCCGCTGGTCAGACCGGTGGCCTCCACCGCCACCCTCGTCCTGGCCGCGTCCGCCCTGGTGGCGGCCCCCGCCTCCGCCGAGGTGTCACCGTCGGTCCCCCAACCGCCGGGACCGCACGAGGTGCGCTTCGCCACCTTCAACACCGCGCTGGAACGCCCCGGGCAGGGGGTGCTCGCCGAGGAGTTGGCCGCCCCCGGCAGCGAGCAGGCGCGCAACGTGGCCGAGATCATCCAGCACGTGCGCCCCGACGTCCTCCTGGTCAACGAGTTCGACTACGACGAGGAGGGGAACGGACCCCGCCGGTTCCAGGACAACTACCTGTCCGTGGGCCAGAACGGCGCCGATGCCATCGAGTACCCCTACGTCTACTCCGCGCCCGTCAACACCGGCGTGGCCTCGGGCGCGGACCTCAACGGCGACGGCGAGGCGGTGACCGAGCCCGGCAGCCCCGCCTACGCCGAGGACGCCTTCGGGTACGGGCTGTTCCCCGGCCAGTACGGGATGGTCGTGTACTCGATGTACCCGATCGTCACCGAGGACGTACGCACGTTCCAGACCTTCCGGTGGGCGGACATGCCCGGCGCGCTCCTGCCCACCGACCCCGAGACGGGCGAGTCCTACTACTCCCCCGAGGCCCTGGAGGTGCTGCGGCTGTCCTCCAAGAGCCACTGGGACCTGCCGATCGACACGGGCCGGGGCCGCCCGGTCCACCTGCTGGCCAGCCACCCGACCCCGCCGGCCTTCGACGGCCCGGAGAGGCGCAACGCGGCCCGCAACCACGACGAGATCCGCTTCTGGGCCGACTACGTGACCCCGCGCGCGGGCTCCTACATCTACGACGACCGGGGGCGGCGCGGCGGCCTGCCCGTGGGCGCCCCGTTCGTCATCGCCGGGGACCTCAACGCCGACCCCAACGACGGCGACGGCCACCCCGACGCCATCACCCAGCTGCTGGAGCACCCGGGGATCACCGACGTGCGCCCGTCCAGCCAGGGCGGCAGGGGCGCGGCCCAACGCCAGGGCGGGGCCAACGACGGGCACGGGGGCGACCCGGTGCTGGACAGCGCCGACTTCGCGGACGAGCCCGGCCCGGGCAACCTGCGCGTGGACTACGTGCTGCCCTCGCGGACCGTTCCGGCCCGGTCCTCCGGGGTGTTCTGGCCGACCGTGGACGACCCGCTGTTCCGGCTGACCGGCGACTACCCCTTCCCCAGCTCCGACCACCGGATGGTGTGGGTGGACGTGGTCCGCCACTAGCCGTGCCCTCAGTGGCCGGGACGCGGTCACCCGGTGCGGACGGCCTCCTCCTGTGCGGCGGCCAGCCCGGCGCTGATGACGCTGTCCATGATGGCGGCGAGCCGGTCGGGGCCCAGGCGCGGGGCGTGCTCGGCCATGCGCTCGACCAGTTCGCGTTCGCGCCGCATGTCGCGCCCGGCGAAGTAGCCGACCGGCTTGAGCCGCTGCACCTGGGCGGCGACGAGGGCGCGGCGTTCGAGGAGGGCGGCCAGTTCGGCGTCCATCTGGTCGATGTGTCCGCGCAGCTGGCGGATCTGCTCCTGGGCGGTGGGCGGGGTGGTGCGGTGCTCGGACACGGTGGTTCTCCCTCGGGTGGGGCGGTCCCGGCAGCGGGCCGGACGCGGTCGCGGTGCGGCCGTACGTCCCCGCCGGATGCGCGCGGTGCGTGGAGAGCGTGTCCTGGGGCGTCGGCCGCCTGAAAACGAGGAGGAGCACCGGGCTGCTGCCCTGGTGCTCCGTTGCCGACGACCCCTGGTTCCGCCTACGTGAGAGCGGCCGACGAGGTCGTCGGCTGGCTAAACACGTGATAGCGGCGGGTCATGGGGGAGATACTACCGAACCCGCCGGTGGGGGTGCGACGGTTCCCCTGCGGGAGCCGCGTCACCCCGCGTCCGGGGCGGGCGGGCCGTGTCCCCTTCGGTCGCGCACGCGCGTGGGGAGGCTCCGCCGCAGTGGTCGACGCAGCGCTGTACGGCGACCGGCCGCGCACGCGCGCGGGGCGGCCCCGCCTGTCGGCGCGGGCCGCCCCGCGGTGCTCCGGCCGGGTGGACCGGCTGACGGCTCAGCCCTGCTGGGTCTCGGTCCCGGGAATCCTGACCTGGACCATGAGGGCGGTGGCCTCGGCGGTGACCTCGCCGTGGGCGCGGATCCGTCCGGAGACGAAGACCTTGCGGCCCTCCACCCGGTCCACCTCCGCGGTGACCTCCAACGGGGTGAACAGCGGCGTGGGCCGGCGGTAGTTCACCTCCAGCTTGGCGGTGAGCCCCGGTGTGGTCTCGACCGCGGAGACGCTGCCGACGGCCTGGTCGAGCAGGGCCGCGATCCAGCCGCCGTGCACGAGTCCGGGCGGACCCTGGTAGACGGTGTTGAGGGTGACCTCGCCGCGCAGGCCCTCGGGGGTGCGCTCCAGCAGGAGCGGCGGGGCGGCGGGGTTGGTGTCGCCCGAGACGATGTTGGTGATGGTGCCGTACTCGACGTCTCCGCTCTGGAGGTCGCGCTGGACCATGGTGCCGATCTGTCGGCGGGCGACGTTGAGCCTGCCGGTGACGCCCTCGACGGTGGCCGCGGCCTCGGCCAGGGTGTCGGTGTCGGCCTCGGTGTTGGCGACGGCGTCGACGAGGTCGTGGACGCGGGCCACGAGGGAGCGCAGCTCGGCGGGGATCTGGGCCTGCTCGACCACCGGGAGGCCGAAGGCGCGGGGGTCGGGGCGCTCGGTTACCGGCTGCGTGTTGACCGTCATGTGTTCCTCGTCGGATCGGGGTGTGCACGGGCGGCTGGGGGCACCACCGTCAAACCGAATCCTACTCGGTCGTATTCCGGCGAGGCTGGGCCGGGCCGTGCGCTCCCTGTCACACGGCGCGGAGACGGGCGGCACGCTCGGCGGCGTCAGACCAGCTCACGCACCATGTGCAGGTGCGGAATCCCCGCGTCCAGGAACTCCTCGCCGTAGGCCGCGTAGCCCAGACGCGCGTAGAAGCCCAGCGCGTGGGTCTGTGCGTGCAGCTCCACCTTGGTCAGCCCGCGCTCGCGGGCCCGCTCCTCCACCGCGCGCACGAGCGCGGCGCCGGTCCCGGTGCCGCGTCCCTTGGGCAGGACGGCCAGGCGGCCGAGGAGGCCCACGCCTCCGCCCAGGTCCACGAGACGGACCGTGCCCACGGGGATGCCGCCGTCCAGGGCGAGGAGGTGGTCGGCGGTGGCGTCGCGCACGTCCCACTCCTCCTCCACGGGCACCTGCTGCTCGGCGACGAACACGGCTCCCCGGATGACGAACACTGCGGCGCGGTCGCGCTCGTCCCGCGCCAGGCGGATCTCGGTCGTAGTCATGCAGGCAGATTAGTCCCATGACGGGGCGAAACACGCATCGTGGTTGCCGCCCCCGGCCACCGGGAGACGTCCGACCGGCGCGGTCGGTACCCGCGCTGTTCCCGGTTCCCGCGCCGTTCCACGCACCTGCGCCGAAACCGGTGCCCGTCCTGCCTCCGGTGTACGCGTCCAATCCCCGGGCGGCGTTTCCGGTGCCTGGCACGAGGACCTCGGCCGCGGCGGCTTCCACGAAGGCGGGTGGCGGCGTTCCCGACCGCGCCCGAGCACGCCCGTGACGCGGCGGCCCCGGCACCTTCACCGAAGCCCGTGGCGGCACCCGGGCACCTCCCTCCGAAACCCGTGGCGGCGTCCCCCCGCGCCTCCCCGAGACCCGTGGCGGCGTTTCCGACCGCGCCCGCGCAGGTCCGTGGCGGCCCCGCGCGGCGCACTGCCTAACCTGGAGCGATGGGCATGCCCGGAGACGTTCACCCCCGGATCGAGGACCCGCGCGCGGAGCGGGCGCGCTACTGGCGCTTCTCCGGGCTGCCCGAGACCGAACTGCTCACCGCTCGCTTCGTCACCACCGCCTTCACCCGCCACACCCACCCCACCTACACGATCGGGGTGATCACCGACGGCATCGAGGAGTACACGCACGGGCGGGGACGTGCCCGTGTGGGGCCGGGCGGACTGGCGGTGGTTGGCCCCGGGGAGGTGCACACCGGCCACGCCGGGGTCCCCGAGGGCTGGAGCTACCGCGTGTTCTACCCGCTGCCCGAGGTGGTGTCCGGCATCGCCCGCGAACTGGGCATGCGCGGGACCCCGGCGTTCACCGAGTCCGGCATCCACGCGCCCGAGGCCGCCCGGGTGCTGGCCACCGCGCACGTGGCCGCCGAGAACGGCGACCGCCTGACCGCCTCCTCCCTGGCCCGGCAGGGCCTGGGCATGCTGCTGCGCTCCCACGGCCGCGAACGGGCGGCCGGACCGGCCGGGCACGCGGCCCGCCCCGAGGTGGAGCGGGCCCGGCGGATCCTGGCCGGGCGCCTGGTGGACCCGCCGACGCTGGAGGAGCTGGCGGCCGGACTGGGCATCGGCCCGTTCGCGCTGTCGCGGGCCTTCCGCGCCGTCCACGGCCTGCCGCCGCACGCCTACCTCAACCAGCTGCGGGTGGACCGGGCCCGTGCGCTGCTGGCCTCCGGGCGGCGGGCGGGCGAGGTCGCGGTGGAGGTGGGATTCGCCGACCAGCCGCACCTGACCCGCCACTTCAAGCGCCACCTGGGGGTTCCTCCGGTGGCCTACCAGCGCGCCCTGCTCTCCACCTGAGCCGCTGGCGGGGCGGTGGCGGGACGTCCGCGGAGTCGGGGAGGGCCGTCTCCGGACGGTCCCTTCGCACGGGGCCGGTGCCGGTATCCCCGCCACCCTTCTCCTGTCCTGACGGCCGGGCCGGCGCCTTCCGGCCACCGACGGGAGCGGGCCGCGGCGACCGGCGGGCGGTCAGCGGTGGGCGGCGGCCCGGCAAGAACGTTCAAGACACCGCGCGGTCGGCCTTCCTAGCGTGGGGCGGGTGAAATCCTTCTCCGTCCTCCGTACACCCGCGGTGCGCGACAGCGTGGGGATCGGCGTCGCCGTGGGCGCCGCCGGCCTGGCGTTCGGCACCGCCGCCGTGGCAGCCGGTCTGTCCCCGGCGCAGTCCGTCTTCATGAGCCTGTTCATGTTCACCGGAGCCTCCCAGTTCGCCCTGGTGGGGGTGATCGCCGGTGGCGGCAGCCTGGTCGCCGGGGCGGCGGGCGCGCTGCTCCTGGGCGCCCGCAACACCCTGTACGGGCTGCGCCTGGCGGACGTGCTGGGCTGGCGGGGCGCGCGACGGGCGCTGGCCGCGCACGGGGTGATCGACGAGACCACGGCCGTGACGCTGGCCCAGCCGGACCGCGCGTCGGCGCGTACGGCGTTCGTGACGACCTACGCCGTGCTGGGCGGTTCCTGGGTGGTGGCGACCCTGGCCGGGGCACTGGCCACCGAGCGCGTGGGTGACATCAGCGCGTTCGGGCTCGACGCGGTGGGTCCGGCGGTCTTCCTGGGGCTGCTGTGGCCCCGGTTGCGGGAGGGCGGCGCCCGCACGTGGCTGATCGCGGGCCTGGGCGCGGGTCTGGCCCTGGCGTCCACCCCGTTCCTGCCCTCGGGCGTCCCTGTGCTGCTGGCCGCCTCGGCCGCGCTCGTGGCGCTGATCGGTCCCGCCGCCGGGGAGGGCGGCCCGGCCCTGCCCAGCGAGGAAGGCGACCGGCGGTCCGAGGCGGAGCGCGGGGAGGTCCGGCCATGACCCTGTGGACCGTGCTCGTCGCCACCGCCGCGGGCTGCTACCTGCTCAAGTACGCGGGCCTGGCCGCTCCGCGGCGGCTCCTCGACAACCCGTGGCTGCGGCGGTTCGCCACCGCGGTGCCGCTCGCCCTGCTCGCCGCGCTGATCGCGGTGGAGGCCCTGCGCGGCGAGGGCCAGGCGCTGGCCTGGGACACCGCGCGGATGGGCGGCCTGGGCGCCGCAGTCCTGGCCCTGGTCCTGCGCGCGCCCTTCCTCGTCGTGATCGTCGCCGCCGCTGCCACCACGGCGGGCCTGCGCGCCCTCGGCGTCGGCTGAGCAGCGGGGCGGCCTCCGATGATGAGGCCGCTCCCCGAACACCCTTGGCCGAATACCGGGCGCGCGCCTCCGGCAGGGGAACCGCTCCCCGGACGCCCCTGGCTGAGCATCGGGGCGGGCCTCCGACGAGGGACGGACCCGGCTCACGTGGGCGCTGGGCCTCGGCCGAGCGGCCCGGGGAAGTTATCCACATCCCCTACCGAAGGCCGCCGCGCTGCGGTTTCCTCAAGGTGAGGAGGTGGTGGGACGTCGGAGGGCCTGCCAGCCGGTGACGGGGCCTTCCCGTTCGCCCGTGCCGGCCCGGCCCGGGTTCCGACCGATCGCCCCACCACGGCCGTCCCCGTACACGGCGGGCGGGGAGTGCAAGTTCCCCTCCCCCTGGGAAGGAAGCCGAAGACCCCACTCGGGCGCCGGACAGCGGCGGCCCGGGACGGCGGCCCCCGGGTGGCAGCATCCGGGACGCCGCGGAGCCCACGAGGCTCGAAACGGCAGCGGCCGGTCACCACCGGCCGCACGCGCCCGGACGCGCCAGGCCCCCGGTCTGGACCGTTCGGACGCGCCGAGTGGACCTTGCGACGATGGAAGGACCCCGCCCCCATGGCCACAGGCGCAGCAGAACGCCCCAGCCCGCCCACCGACACCGCCGCGCACGCGGTGGTGGGGGTGCTGGCCGCGGCCGGGATCAGACGGTGCTACACCGTCCCCGGTGAGAGCTTCCTGGAGCTCGCCGACGCGATCGACCAGCACCCGCGCATGCAGCTGGTCTCCACCCGGCACGAGAACGGCGCCGGGTTCATGGCCGAGGCCGAGGCCAAGCTCACCGGCGTCCCCGCCGTGGCCGCGGCCACCCGGGGGCCGGGAGCGTCCAACCTGGCGGTGGGCGTGCACACCGCCATGCAGGACTCGACGCCGATGATCGTGTTCCTCGGACAGGCCGAGACCGAGCACCTGGGCAGAGAGGCCTTCCAGGAGGTGGACCTCACCGCCTTCTACACGCCCATCACCAAGTGGTCCACCACCGTGCACCGGGCCGACCGGCTCGCGGAGGTCACCGCGAAGGCGGTCCGCGTCGCCACCACCGGCAGGCCCGGCCCGGTCGCCATCGCGGTGCCCGGCGACCTGTTCGGCCAGCGCGTGGGCCCCCAGGACCCGCCCGGACCGCCCGTGGTCCCGCGCCCGGTCCTGGGCACGGAGGCCAGGGACCGGCTGGCGACCTGGCTGGCCAGGGCGGTGCGCCCGGTGATCGTCGCGGGCGGTGGCGCCCGCGCGGCCCGGGAGGACCTGATCCGGGTCGCCGAACGCTTCAACACGGGCGTGTACGCCGCCTGGCGGCGCCAGGACGTGTTCCCCAACGACCACCCGCTGTACCTGGGGCACCTGGGGCTGGGCTGTTCTCCGCCGGTGCTCAACGCCCTGGCGGAGGCCGACGCGGTCCTGGTGGTCGGCTGCCGGATGAGCGAGACCACCACCCAGGGGTACCGGTTGCCCGAACGCGGCGGACGCGTCCGGGTCGCGCAGATCGACATCGATCCGGGGCAGCTCGGGGCCGGTACCGACCTGTGGTTCGGCGCGGTCGCCGACGCCGGGGAGGCGCTGCGCGAACTCGCCGGGGCGCCGGTCCAGGCGCCCTACCGCGACTGGAGTTCGGCCCGCCGGGTGTGGGTGGACACCGCGACGGTGCCCCCCGAGGCCGCCGGGCACACCGGTTCCCGGCTCCATCCGTGGGCGGTGGTCGCGGGGATGCGCGCGGCGCTGCCCGAGGACGCGCTGATCACCAACGACGCGGGAAACTTCGCCTCCTTCCTGCACCGGGGCTGGTGGTTCCGGCACCCGCGCACCCAGCTGGCGCCGACCAGCGGCGCCATGGGCTACGCCGTGCCCGCCGCGGTGGCGGCCAAGATCGCCGCCCCGGACCGGACGGTGGTGGCGGTGGCCGGTGACGGCGGCGCCCTGATGACCGGGCAGGAGCTGGAGACCGCGGTGCGGATGGACGCGCCGGTCACCGTGGTGGTGTTCCAGAACGGCCTGTACGGCACGATCGCCATGCACCAGGCCCGGGAACTGGGGAGGATCGCCGGAACCCGGATCAGCGGACCGCTGGACCTGGCCGGGTACGCCCGGTCCCTGGGCGCCAGGGGCGCGACCGCGCACACGCGTGAGGAGTTGGAGAAGGCGCTGGCGGAGGCCGTGGGGGCGGATCTGCCCACCCTGGTGGACGTGCGGACGGACCCGGAGGTGATCAGCCCGGGCGCCACCCTGTCGGGCCTGCTGAACGGTTGAGCCGGTACCGCCGCACGGCTGGGGGTCGCCGCCCCGCGGGGCCGTCCGCACCACCGGCCCACCGGAACGCCGTCGTCTCTGGGCCACCGGTCGCCACCGGCCCGACGGGTGACCGGGGCCGCGGGCTACCAGGTCAACGGGCAACCGGGCCACTGGCAGACTCCGGGGCAGCGGTCGCGTCCGATCAAGCGGTCACCACCGCGCCACCGGTCGTTGCCGGAGCGCTCGGGCGAAGCCTTGCGGACGCGCCCTGCCCCCGGCGTGCACGGATGCACGGGCGCCGTACCGGCCGCCTCGGGCGGCACGGTGCCCGTGCCCCTTCATCGGACCCGAACCTTTCCGGGAAGGGGGCTGAGCACTCAGGCGGCGTAGGCGGCGGCCGCCTCGCGCAGGGCGCGCACGGTGGCGCGGATGCCCGGACGACGGGAGGCGTCGGTGCGCCAGAACACGTACACCTGGCGCACCAGCGCGGGCTGCACGGGCACCACCCGCACCCCCTCCGGCAGGGGTCCGCATCCCAGGCGGGGCATGACGGCGGCGCCGATCCCGGCGGCGATGAGCGCCAGCTTGGTCTGGTGCTCCTCCACGTTGTGGATGACGTTGGGTTCGCCGCCGTGCGCCCGTATCAGGCCGTGCAGCCAGTCGTCGCAGATCGACCCGCGCGACCAGCTGATCCAGGGCAGGTCGAGGATCTCCTCCGGTGCGAGGATCTCGCGATGGGCCAGGGGGTGGTCGGCGGGCAGGGCGATGTCGCCGACGTCCTCCATGAGCGGGGCGCGGCTCATGCCACTGGGCAGGTTCAGCGGCGCTCCGATCCAGTCGACGACCATGGCCAGGTCGGCGTCCCCGCGGGCCATGGCGGGCACGCTCTCGTGCGGCTCCTCCTCGTGCAGCTCCACCCGCAGACCGGGGTGGGCCTCGCGCAGGGAGGAGAGCGCGTGCGGCAGGAGGCCCCGGACGGCGGTGGGGGTGGCGGACAGGCGCAGGTGTCCGGTGACGTCGTCGCGGTGCGCCTCCAGATCGGCCTCGGCGCGCTGGACCATGGACAGGATCCTGGCGGTGTGCTCGACCAGGAGTTCGGCCGCGTCGGTGAGGCGCACGCCCCGGCCGTTGCGCTCGACGAGGGGCTGTCCGACCTCGCGTTCGAGTTTGGTGAGCTGCTGGGAGACGGCCGAGTTGGTGACGTGGAGGGCTTCGGCGGCGGCGCTGAGGGAGCCGTGGGCCGCGATGGTGTGCAGGACCCGGAGTCGGTCGACGCTGAGCATGTAAGCAAGCCTAAGGTCCGACTTAAGCAATACGAAGTAGACCTAACACATCGTTCGGGGATAGAAACGTCCCATGTCCGCTGCCTCCGCTGTCTCCCCCGTGTCCGCCCCGCCCGGCAGCCCGCGCCGCGCGCTCTCCGACTGGCGGGCCAAGTTCGTCCTGCTCTCCCTGATCTGGGGCATGAGCTTCCTGTTCATCAAGATCGGGGCCGAGGTGCTCTCCCCCGTGCAGCTCTCGCTCGGGCGCATGGCCACCGGAGCGCTGCCCCTGCTCGCCGTCCTGCTGCTGCGGGGCGGCCGGCTGCCGCGCTCACCACGCCTGTGGGGGCACATGTTCGTGGCGGCGCTGCTGCTCAACACCGTCCCCTTCACCCTGTTCGGGTACGCCGCCCAGCTCATCCCGTCCGCGCTCATGGGCATCGTGAACGCCTCGACGCCCCTGTTCGGCGTGGTGTTCTCGATGCTGCTGCTCTCCGACGAGCGGCCCGACCGCGACCGGGTCCTGGGCCTGGGCATCGGCTTCCTGGGTGTGCTCACCGTGTTCGGGGTGTGGAGGTCGCTGGACGAGGTGACCGTCAGCGACGGCGACGCCGTGCTGGGCATGCTGTTCGTCGTGGGAGCCACCGTCTGCTACGGGATCGGAACGCCCTACCTGCGCCGGTTCGTGGCGGGCAGCTCCCACGGCGCCCTGGAACTGAGCACTCTGCAACTGCTGCTGGGCTCGGTGCCGCTGGTGGTCCTGGTCCCGCTGTTCACCGAGATGCCCACGGGCGTGACGTGGCAGGTGGTGGCGGCGGTGAGCACCCTGGGCGTCTTCGGCACCGGTGTGGCCTACATCCTCCAGTACGCGGTGGTGCGCGAGGCCGGGGCGACCGTGGCGACCACGGTCACCTACGTGGCGCCGGTGGTGGCGATCGCCGCCGGAGTCGTGCTGCTGGACGAGACCCTGAGCTGGAACCAGCCGCTGGGCGCGGTGGTCATCATCCTGGGCGCCGCCCTGTGCCAAGGGGTGATCCGTACCCGGTACGTGGTCCCGTCCGCGCGGAGGAGGTGACCGGGGCCTCCCGCAGGCCAGCCGTCCACAGGTCCGGGAAGGCCCTGGCCGGGGCCGAAGCCCGGTGTCAGACTGAGAACCGGGGGCGCCGCGCGCCCCCAGGGGGCGGGGCTTCCCCCCGATCCCAGTGTCGTTCGCCCCGCGCACGCACGGCAAGCCCTCATCCGCGCCTGTGGACGGATCGGGTCGGGCCGCCGGATCCCGACGGCCCGACCCGGGAGCCGGTCGGTCAGTCCTCGCGCAGCGTTTCGACGGCGGCGGCGAGGTCGTCCGGGTAGGGACTGGAGAACTCCACCGGGCGGTGCTCGGTGGGGTGGTCGAAGCCCAGGCGCACCGCGTGCAGCCACTGGCGGCGCACGCCCAGCCGCTCGGCCAGGGTCGGGTCGGCGCCGTAGAGCATGTCGCCCACGCACGGGTGGCGCAGGGCCGACATGTGCACCCGGATCTGGTGGGTGCGGCCCGTCTCCAGCTTGATCTCCAGCAGGCTCGCGGCCCGGAAGGCCTCCTGCGTGTCGTAGTGCGTCACCGACGGGCGCCCGCCCGCGACCACGGCCCAGCGTCCGTCGCCCGCCGGGTGGCGGTCGATCGGCGCGTCCACGGTGCCCCGGAGTGGATCCGGGTGCCCCTGGACGAGCGTGTGGTAGTGCTTGTCCACGGTGCGCTCCTTGAACGCCCGCTTGAGCACGCTGTAGGCGGTCTCGCTCTTGGCGACCACCATCAGGCCGGTGGTGTTGGCGTCCAGCCGGTGCACGATGCCCTGGCGCTCGGCGGCGCCGCTGGTGGCCACCTGCACTCCGGAGGCCAGAAGGCCCTCCAGGACGCTGGGACCGGTCCAGCCCACGGTCGGGTGGGCGACCACGCCGACCGGCTTGTCCACCACGATGATGTCGGTGTCCTCGTGCACGATCCGCATGCCCGGCACGGCCTCGGGACGCGGCACGGGAGCGGTGGGCGGCGGCGGGAGGGTGACCTCCAGCCAGGCCCCCGCGCTGACGCGGTCGGACTTGGCCGCCTCGGAGCCGTCGACCAGGACGCCGCCGTCACCGATGATCTCGGCGGCGCGGGTACGGGACAGGCCGAACATCCGGGCGATGGCCGAGTCGAGCCGGTCGCCCTCCAGCCCGTCGGGCACGGGCAGGCTTCGAACGTCGCTCACTGGTCCCTCCCTCCGGTCCTGTCGTCTCCGGCGGCACCGGTCCCACCGGCGCCTCCGGCGTTCTCTCCGCCCTCGGCCGAGGCCTTCTTGGTGTCGCGGTCGTCCTCGATGAAGGTCCCGTCCAGGTTGAGTCCCTTGAAGGTCAGCGCCACCACCAGGCAGGCGCCCACCACCACGCAGGAGTCGGCGATGTTGAAGACCGGGAAGGTCCCCACGCTGATGAAGTCGACGACCGCGCCGTGGAAGGGGGCCGGGTCGCGGAAGAAGCGGTCCACCAGGTTCCCGGCGGCGCCGCCCATCATCAGTCCGAGCGTCACACCCCACCACACGCTGCGCACCCGCAGACCCATGTAGCCGATGACGAGGACCACGATGCTGGCGATGCAGGTGAACACCCACGTGAAGTCGGTGCCCATGGAGAAGGCGGCGCCCGTGTTGAACACCAGGGTGAACTGGACGAAGTCGCCGATGACGTCGAGGTACTCGCCCTCGGCGAAGGTCGCCAGGACCCACTCCTTGGTGAGGAAGTCGACGCCGATCGCGGCGAGCGCGACGAGCAGCAGGAGAAGGTACCTGCGCGGACGCGCGCCCGTCTTGTCGGTCGTGGTCATGTTCCTGTCCCCGGAGGGCTCTACCTCAGTCAGCGACGCTCCTCGCGCTGTTTGCAGGTGACGCACAGGGTCGCGCGCGGGAAGGCCTGAAGGCGCGCCTTCCCGATGGCCTGCCCGCATGAGCCGCAGACCCCGTAGGTCCCCGCGTCCATCCGTTCGATCGCCCGCTCGCCCTCGGCGAGCAGGTCACGAGTATTGTAGGCCAACGCCAGATCCTGTTCGCGCTGGAAGGCCCTGGCCCCGGCGTCCGCGCTGTCGTCCCCGGCCCCCTCCACGGGGTCCTCCAGCAGCTCGGTGAACTCGGCCTCGACCTGCCCGAGCTCCCGCTTCGCCGCGGCGGCCTCCTCCTCCAGTCGCCCGCGGACCTCGGCGAGCTCCCCCGCCGTCCAGGGGTCCTCCCCCGGCAGGACCGGCAGCCGGGCGGCGTCGGTGGCCTTCATCGCAATCCCTCCAGACGGCTCGGCACCGGTCCCGGAGTCCGCCGGAGCGCGGACTCTCCCCCCTGGGCGGTACCGCGAGTGGTGCCGGCAGCCTAGGCAATCCGCCCGGGCAAGGCAAAGATCCGGGGCGACGCGCCTTCCTCCCGGTCACGGCTCCGACCTGCCCGGACGCTCCCGGCACGGGGTGGGGGCGTCGTTCGTCCCGGGGGCGCGGAGTCCGCGAGGCCGCGCACCGACCGGTCCCGGTCAGAACCCCCGCCGGTAGCGCAGGCGGGGCAGGACCGCGCCGTTGAGGGGCCCCTCCTCGGTGACCGCCCCGTCGGCCTCCCAGCCGTGCGCCGCGTAGAAGCGCCGGGCGCGCGGGTTGTCCCGGAGCACCCACAGGACGGCCTCGCCGTACCCCGCCCCGGCGACGGCCCGGTGCACGTCGGCGATCAGCCGCCGGTTGACCCCGCTCCCCCACGTCTCGGGGACGGAGAAGAAGGCCTCCAGCTCGCACGGCCCGGCGGTGCCGCCCGCCCCCTCCCCGCCCTCCTCGACGGGGGCGAAACAGGCGAAGGCCACCACCCCCGCGCCGTCCTCGGCGAGCAGCAGCTCCGCTCCCGGCCGGGCGGCTCCGGCGATCCAGTCCGACCACCGGGCGCCCCGCTCCGCGGCGTCCATGGCGTCGAGGTAGTCCTGCGGGACGATTCCCGGGTAGGCGGCCCGCCAGGAGCGGACCTCCACGTCGGCGACGGCAGGACCGTCCTCGGGCACGGCGGTACGTATCAGCATGGGACGTATCCTCGCGCTTCCACCGGCCCGCGCCCAACCGGTTTTCCGGCCAGCACACGGGACCCGTTCAGCGCACGCGATCCGCTGAACCCGTCGGACCAGCGCGCTCCGCCCGTCCCGCCCGGTCCGCCCGTCCCGCGAGAACCACGGGCTCCGCTCAGCCCGACCAGCCCACGCGCTCCGTCGGACCCGCCCACCTCACGGGCGGGAGTCGCGCACCTCACTCCGCGAACGCGAAACCGCCGTAGTCCTCGGCCAGGGCCGCCAGGTGGGGTTCGTCGAACACCGCCGGACCGCCGTGCGGCCCGGTGTGCACCTCGATCACCCAGTCCACGTCCTCGGCGTCGTCCTCGCCCGCGAGCATGTCGCGGTGCACCAGGCACGGTTCGTACCCCTGCTCCAGGAGCTGGTCGGCCAACTCCTCGGCGTCCTCGCGGTCCGCCATCGTCACCAGCACGGCGCCCCGGACGTCCTCAGCCACGGCGGCCCTCCCCCGAACGAGCGGCGGGGCCCTCCCCGCTGCGTTATCCTGACCTCAGGTGTCGATGGGGACGAGTAGCGCTGGCCCCGACCGGACGCGCAACAGCCTAGAACGGCTGGACCGTCCAAGCGACCCGGGGGCGGTGCGAGCCCGGGGGCACGACCAGCGCGAAGATCACCCCGGAGCCGCCGGAGGAACGGACGCGCCGCGTCCCAGTAGAACCGGCACAGCGCAACGAAGAGGGATCCGCCGCCCGCCGCCCAGCGGCACGGCCGCGGTCCAAGGAGGGTGGTACCGCGGGGCCGCACGCCTCGTCCCTCCGTCAGGAACACACCTGATGGAAAGGTACGACGGTGGCCAACGACCCCCGGCCCGAATCCCGCGCGCTGCCCCAGCTGCCCGCGCAGATCGACCTGCCCGCCATGGAGCGCGAGATCCTCGGCCGCTGGTCGAAGGAGAACGTCTTCCAGCGCTCGCTCGACCAGACCCGCGGCGGCCCCAACTGGGTCTTCTACGAGGGCCCGCCCACCGCGAACGGCCAGCCCGGCGTGCACCACGTCGAGGCCCGCGCCTTCAAGGACGTCTTCCCGCGCTTTCGCACCATGCGCGGCTACCACGTGGACCGCAAGGCGGGCTGGGACTGCCACGGCCTGCCCGTCGAGGTCGCCGTGGAGAAGGAGCTGGGCCTGTCCGGCAAGAAGGACATCGAGTCCTTCGGCATCGCCGAGTTCAACGACCGCTGCCGCGAGTCCGTCCTGCGCAACGTGGACGCCTTCACCTCCATGACCGAGCGCATGGGCTACTGGGTGAACATGGACGACGCCTACCGCACCATGGACCCCCAGTACGTGGAGTCGGTCTGGTGGGCGCTCAAGCAGATCTGGGACAAGGGGCTGCTGGTCCGCGACTACCGGATCAGCCCCTACTGCCCGCGCTGCGGCACCACGCTGTCCGACCACGAGCTCGCCCAGGGGTACGAGACCGTCACCGACCCGTCGGTGTACGTGCGCTTCCCGGTGACCTCGGGCCCGCTGGCCGCCGCCGAGCACCCCACCTCGCTGCTGGTGTGGACGACCACCCCCTGGACGCTGGTCTCCAACACCGCCGTGGCCGTGCACCCGGACGTGGAGTACGTGGTGGCCACCGACGGCCAGGAGCGCCTGGTCGTGGCGCGTCCGCTGTTCGAGAAGGTCCTCGGCGAGGGCTGGGAGCTCACCGGCGAGAGCTTCGAGGGCGACGAGATGGAGCGCTGGACCTACGAGCGCCCCTTCGACCTGGTGCCCTTCGACGAGCCCGCCCACTACGTCGTGCTCGCCGACTACGTCACGGTCGAGGACGGCACCGGCCTGGTGCACCAGTCGCCCGCCTTCGGCGCCGACGACATGGTGGTGTGCCGCGCCTACGGGCTGCCCGTGGTCAACCCGGTCCGCCCCGACGGCACCTTCGAGGCCGACCTGCCGCTGGTGGGCGGGGTGTTCTTCAAGGAGGCCGACAAGACGCTGGTGCGCGACCTGCGCGACCGCGGCCTGCTCTTCCGCCACGTCAGCTACGAGCACTCCTACCCGCACTGCTGGCGCTGCCACACGGCGCTGCTGTACTACGCGGTGCCGTCCTGGTACATCCGCACCACCGCGGTCAAGGACGAGCTCATCGCGCAGAACCAGGCCACCCACTGGGTGCCCGAGAACGTCAAGGAGGGCCGCTTCGGCGAGTGGCTGCGCGGCAACGTCGACTGGGCACTCTCGCGCAACCGCTACTGGGGCACCCCCCTGCCGATCTGGGAGTTCCCCGACGGGCGCCAGATCTGCGTGGGCTCCCTGGAGGAGCTGGGCCGCCTCAGCGGGCGGGACCTGTCCTCCCTGGATCCGCACCGCCCCTACGTCGACGACATCGTCATCCCCGACCCGGACGCCGACCCCTCCCTGCCCGAGGAGGAGCGGGTGGCCCGCCGCGTCCCCGAGGTCATCGACGCCTGGTTCGACTCCGGGTCCATGCCCTTCGCCCAGTGGGGCGCCCCGCACCAGAACGAGGAGACCTTCCGGGAGAACTTCCCGGCGCAGTACATCTCCGAGGCCATCGACCAGACCCGCGGCTGGTTCTACTCGCTGCTGGCGGTGAGCACCCTGGTGTTCGGCCGCAACTCGTTCGAGAACGTGGTCGTGCTCGGCCACATCCTCGCCGAGGACGGACGCAAGATGAGCAAGCACCTGGGCAACGTCATGGAGCCCATCGCGGTGATGGACCGGCACGGCGCGGACGCCCTGCGCTGGTTCATGCTGGCCAGCGGCTCGCCGTGGACCGCCCGCCGGGTGGGCCACGCCGCCCTGGAGGAGATCGTCCGCAAGGTGCTGCTGACCTACCACAGCACCGTGTCGTTCTTCACCCTGTACGCGAACGCCGGTGAGGGCTGGGACCACTCGCTGCTGGACTCGGCGCCCGCGCCGCAGGACCGGCCGCTGCTGGACCGGTGGCTGCTCTCGGAGCTCAACGAGGTCGTCCGCGACGTCACCGAGGCGATGGACACCTTCGACACCACGGCCGCCGGGCGCCGCCTGACCGCGTTCGTGGACGACGTGTCCAACTGGTACGTGCGCCGTTCCCGCCGCCGGTTCTGGGGCGGGGCCGCCACCCCCGAGGGCGCCGCGGCGTTCGCGACGCTCTTCGAGGCCCTGGAGACCGTCACCCTGCTGATGGCGCCGATCGTGCCGTTCCTGACCGACCACGTGTGGTCGGCGCTGCGCCGCCCGGGCGCCCCGGACTCGGTGCACCTGGCCTCCTGGCCCGAGGTGCGCGAGGACCTGATCGACCCCGAGCTGTCCCGGAACATGGCGCTGACCCGCCGTCTGGTGGAGCTGGGCCGCTCCGCCCGGGTGGACTCGGCCGTGCGCACCCGCCAGCCGCTGGCCCGCGCCCTGGTGGGCGCCCCGGGCTTCGCGGACCTGCCCGAGCAGCTGCGCGGCCAGATCGCGGACGAGCTGAACGTGGCCTCGCTGGACTCGCTGTCCTCGGTGGGCGGCGACCTGGTGGACTTCACCGTGAAGCCGAACTTCCGTGCGCTGGGCAAGCGGTTCGCCAAGCGCACCCCGCTGGTGGCCAAGGCCGTCCAGGCCGCAGACCCGGCCGAACTGGTGCGGCAGGTGCGCGCCACCGGCTGGGCGCGGGTGCACGTCGAGGACGAGCCGGTGGAGGTGAGCGCCGACGAGCTGCTGGTGACCGAGCAGCCCCGCGAGGGCTGGGCGGTGGCCTCGGAGTCGGGTGAGACCGTCGCCCTGGACCTGGAGCTCACGCCGGAGCTGCGCCGCGCGGGTCTCGCCCGCGAGATGGTCCGGATGCTCCAGGAAGCCCGCAAGCGGAGCGGGCTGGAGGTGTCGGACCGCATCGAGGTGTGGTGGACGGTCACGGACGAGGCGACCGAGCTGGCGCTCGCCGAGCACGGCCAGGCGATCGCCGCCGAGGTGCTCGCCGACTCGTTCGTCGCCGGTGAGCCGGGCCGGGAGCTGCACACCGCCTCCTCGGAGGAGTTCGGTGTGACCTTCGGGTTCCGCAAGGCCTGACCGGAGGCCGCGGCCGGAGCGGCCCGGTCCGTCCGCCTCCCGCGGACGGGCCGGGCCGCTTTCCGTTCCACGGCGGCGGGGGCGCGGGCCGCGGTGGCCGCCGGGCGTCCGGATGGTCGAGCCGCGCACACGACACCGTTCGGCACCGCTGGGGGCCGGTCCGCCGCTGAGGTCCGTGGTCGCCCTCCCCGGCCCTGGGAGGGCGTTCAGCGCGCGGGGGCGACGCACCGTTGTGATCCGGCCAGTCCCGGTCCGCACCGACACTGGGTGACGCGCGGGAACGCCGCCGCACGCCCGGTGACCGGTGGACGCCGGATCCGGCCGTCAACGCGCGAGGGCGCCGCTCCTCCGAGCGGCGCCCTCGCCGGGTCTCAGCGCTTGGTGTCGGAGGCGTCGTCGTGGGGGGCGCGGTCGGCGGTGTCCCGCGCCCCGTCCTCGTCCGGACCGTCCTCGGCACCGTCGGCGGGGCGTTCCGCACGGGCGGCGGAGTCGGCCTCCCCGGTGTCCCCGTGGTCGGGCTCGGCTGCGGCCGGGACGTCTCCGGCCCGCGCACCGTCCTCATCCTCGTCCCCGCCGCTGGGGACGCGGTAGGAGAAGGCGCCGCTGCTGGCGTCCCGCCCGTCACCGGAGTCCCCGTCCGCGGCGCGCTCGTCGGCCTCGTCGTCGGTCCGGGCGCCGTCCCCGGTGCTGTCCGCCACCTCGTCGGTCCCGGCGTCATCGGGGTCGCCGTCGGGGGCTCGCTCCTCCTCCGGCTCGGAGTCCGCGGAGATCACCGGGAGGACGGCCGTCTCCGAGCCGGGAGCGTGTCCGTCCTCCGGCTCCCCGGAGACCACCGGGAGGACAGCCGTCTCCGGGCCGCCCCCGTCCGCCCCGGGCTCACTCGGGGCCTGCTCCGTGGCGTGCGCCTCCAGGGCGTCCTCCCGGTCGGCGGCGGGCTCGGAGTCCTCGTCCGCTTCCTCCGGACGCTCCGCGGCGCGCGCCTCCGCGGTGTCCCGGGCGTCCTCGTGGTCAGCGGCGGGCACGGACGCCTCGTCGGGCTCAGGGGTCCCGGCGGCGGCCGTGTCCTCGCCGGGCTCCCCCGCGTCACTCCTCTCGGGGGCGTCCGCGGAGGGCGCGTCGTCGATGTCCTCCTCCACCGCGTCCCGCGCGGCCCGGGAGCCGTCACCGGGCGAGGAGGCGTCCTCGGCGGAGGAGGCTCCGGGAACGTCGTAGGCGAAGGCCCCGCTCTCCTCCTCGTCGGGCCGGTCCCCGTCGTCGCCGTCCTCCGCGAAGGCGTCCTCCTCGACGGCTCCCTCAGCGGCCGACCGTCCGGGGATGTCGTAGGCGAACGGGGCCCTGTCCGAGGTGCCGGTCCCCTGAGTGCCGTCCCCGTCGCTGTCCCGGTCCCCGTCCCCGGGGACGTCGCGGGCGGAGGAGGCCGCGTCCCGGTCTGCGCTCCCGGAGTCGTCGTCCCCGTTCCCGGGGAAGTTCTCCTCCACGGCCTGCGCCGGACGGGGGATGCTGTAGGCGAAGGGCTCCTCGGAGGCGAACGCGGAGCCGCCCCGCTCCCGACCGCCGTGCTCGTCGGGGGCGTCCGTGAAGGGCGCGTCGTCGATGTCCTCCCCGACCGCGTCCTCCCCGAACGGGGGGCGGTCCTCGGCGGAGGGGCCGTCATCGGCCGGGGGCGTGCGGCCGGGAATGTCATAGGTGAAGGCTGGGCCGGAGGCGGCGGTGCGCTCGCCGGTCCCGTCCCCCGTGTCGGGTCCGTCCTCGGCGGTGGTACCGCTCGGCTCGTCCCACTCCGCCCTCGCGGCGGTGTCGGCGGCGTCGGCTCCGCTCTCCCAGGGCGCCGGGGCGCGGAGCGGCCGCTCCTCCTCGGAGGACGCCCAGGAGGGGGTCGGTCCGGAGTGGGGAGCGGAGGGGGCGGCGTCGTGCGCCGCCGTATCCGGTTCCGGCCAGTCGTGGGCCGTGGGGGTCTGCCAGCGGGGGACGTCGTACTCGGGTTCTCCGTGACCGGCGTCCTCCGCGACCGGAGTCGGCCAGGCGGGCCGCTCCGGGACACGGGGCTCCCGCACCGGCTCGGAGGCCGGTGCGGGTACGCGCCCGGGGTTCTCCGACTCCACGTGTGCGATGGGCACCGCCGATGCCGCGGTGGCGGCCATGACGGGGACGGACGCCTTCCCCAAACCGTCCGTCCGATCCGGTCTGCCCCCGCCGCCGGACCTTCCCTGGAGCAGCGCCCCCAGTAGGAGGAGAACGCTGACGCCCGCCAGTCCCAGTGCCACATACACCAGGACGGTCTCGGCGAACACCAGGGCGGCCACGATGACGGCGATGGCCGTCAGCACCGCCACGGTTGCGAGGATGCTAAGGATCACGGGTCGACCAGGACCTTTACACGTGTTGTGCCGGAGTCTTCAGTTGTTCGAGCGGATGCCGCGGTGATCAGCGGCGCTCGTGCGGCTCGCCCGGGTGGAACCCGCCGTGCTGGGCCGGCTCGGGCTGCCCGAACGGGTTGCCCGTGGGGCCGTGCTGGAGCGAGGGCGTTGCGCCGGTCTGCGGAGCCATGGTCTGGAAGCCGCCCGTGGTGTTCGGGTTGTTCAGCTCCTGGGCCTTCTCCTCCTCGCTCTTGAGCTCGCGCAGCTGGCGCTCGAAGTAGTCCTTGAGGCGGCTGCGGTACTCACGCTCGAAGTCCTTGAGCACGTTGACCTTGTGCTCCAGCTCCTCGCGCTGCTGGACGAGGCTGCCCATGACCTGACGGTGGCGCTCCTGCGCGTCGCGGTCGAGGTTCTCGGAACGGGCGCGGGCCTCACCGATGATCTGGTCGGCCTGGCGGCGGGCCTTGCCGAGGATGTCCTCGGACTCGTGGCGGGCGCGGCCGAGGGTCTCGTCGGCCTCGCGGCGGGCGTCGGAGATCGCCTGGTCGGCGGTCTGCTGCGCGAGGGCCAGAACACGGGCGGCCGTGTCCATGTTCTCCTCGCCGCCCATGCCCATGCCGGGACCGGCCATCTGCATCTGCTGCTGGACCGGGGGCTGGGGCTCGACGGCCTGCGGAGGCTGCACCGGCTCGGGGCGCATCTGCTCGTGCTGCGGCTCGGGCGCCTGGTCCTGCTGCTGGAAGTCCTGCATGCCGGCGTTGGGCACCTTGCCCCGCAGGCACTCGGCCAGCTTGCCGCGCAGTTCCTCGTTCTCCTGGATCAGGCGGTCGAGCTCGGACTCGACCTCGTCGAGGAAGGCGTCGACCTCTTCTTCGTCGTATCCCGGTCGGAGCCGGGTGGTACTGAACTGCTTGTTCCGCACATCGGCGGGTGTCAGCGGCATGTTCGTCTCCTTGGCGCGCTTGGAGTCTGTCCGTAGGGACGCTACATGATCGTGACCTTACGGCAATCCAGATCATGACCAAGACCACATAGCGGAATCCGGGGCGGTTCCTTCCGCCTACGTCTACTCTCCTGCTAGGCGAAGCTCCCGAGCAGTGCGATCAAGATGTAGACGCCGAAGAAGAGCACCAGGACGCTCAGGTCGAGCGCGATGCTCCCCAGGCGTACGGGCTTGATGAACCGACGCAGGAACCTCAGTGGCGGGTCGGTGATCGTGTACACGATCTCAGCGATCACGAGCACGAACCCCGTGGGGCGCCACGATCTGGAGAAGGACTGCACCATCTCCAGGATCACCCTGGCCAGCAGCACGAAGACAAACAGCTGCAGGATGATGATCAGCACGGACAGGACGGTACTCACGGTCGTTCCTCGACCCAATCTCTGGACAAATGTGACGTTCTAGCTCTGATTGAAGAACCCTCGCTCGGCGATCCGCGCCTTGTCCTCGGCGGTCACCTCGACGTTGGCCGGGGACAGCAGGAACACCTTGTTGGTGACGCGTTCGATACTGCCATGCAGACCGAAGATCAGACCAGCCGCGAAGTCGACCAGACGCTTGGCGTCGCTGTCGACCATCTCGGTCAGGTTCATGATCACCGGTGTACCCTCTCGGAAGTGCTCTCCGATGGTACGCGCCTCGTTGTAGGTACGCGGATGGAGCGTGGTGATCCGCGCGAGGTCGGCGGTGGAGGCGGTCGCGGTCGTGCCACCGCGACCTGAGCCCAGGTAACCGCCGGTGTCCATCACGTCGCCTCGCGCTTCCTCGCCGGGCGGGGCGTCAGCGTCGCGTTCACGCTGCTCCTCCACCCCCTCGTCGAAATCGTCGAACTCATCATATTCGTCCGCATAGCGGTGATCGTAACGGTCGTCCTCCACGAGGCCGAGGTAGACCGCCATCTTGCGCATCGCGCCGGCCATCTCATGTCCTCCGTCGTCCCCGCGGCCTTCACCGCAGCCGACTCCTTCGCACTGTCCCGTCCGCTCTCGGGGAGAGCGTCCATTCGGGCGAACTCCACAGACGGGTTCCAAGGTCTATGTGGGGACATTACCCCACGATCGGTCCCCGGTTGCCGAGCAACGCCGTACCGAGTCGCAGGTGTGTCGCGCCTCGCTCGACCGCCGCCTCCAGGTCCCCGCTCATGCCCGCGGACACCACCGTCGCCCGAGGATAGCGATCGCGGATGCGGGCCGCGACCTCCTGTAGACGCGCGAAGGCGGCCGAGGGATCGCCCTCGCGGGGGGCGACCGCCATGACCCCGCCCAGCACGAGCGCCTCGTGCTCCTCGATCCGCGCCGCGAGTTCGAGCGCGTCCCCGGGGTCGACGCCCCCGCGCGGACCGATCACCCCGGCCCTCGAGTCCTCGTCGAGGTTGATCTGGACGAGGCAGGTCAGGCTCCGTCCGGCCGCGGCGGCGCGCTCGCCCAGTGCCCGGGCCAGCCTGGCGCGGTCCACCGAGTGCACGACGTCGGCGTAGGAGGCCACCGACCGCGCCTTGTTGGTCTGCAACTGGCCCACGAAGTGCCAGGTCAGGCCGAGGTCGGCGGTCTCGGCGGCCTTGGGCGCCGCCTCCTGGTCGCGGTTCTCGCCCACGTCGGTCACCCCGAGTGAGGCGAGAATCCGCACATCGGAGGCCGGGTGTGTCTTGGTGACGGCGACCAGCGACACCTCGTCCGGGCTGCGGCCGGCCTTGGCGCAGGCCGCCTCGATCCTGGCCCGCGCGGCGGCGAGGTTGGCGCGGACCTGCTCGACGCGAGCCGGGTCTGCGTGTGTCACGGTGCTCCTTCTTTCCCTGGGACGGATCCCACTCGCTGTCCTTCCTACACCCCCCTCGCCCCGCGTGCCCCGAACCCCGGGGACGCCGGGCCCGTCGGGGGCCGCGCGTGAGGCGGTGTTCTTCGGGCCTCCGCTTCGCTTCGTCCCACCCGTCGCCGGCCAGCACCCTCAACGGACACCTACGGCGCGGTCCTGCTCGTGTCCGGGCACCCGGAGAACGGGAAGCCTTCGGCGCCTACGGCGGGGCCGGGGGACGGGGCCGACCGGGAGGCGCGCGGGCGCCGCGGAGGCGGGGAAACCGGGCTGTCCCGGTCGTCCCACGGCACCGTCCTGGTGGCCGGGTACGACGTTCAGGCGCGCCAGAGGAAGGCGGCGAACCTGCCGGTCGGCGCCTGACCACGGTGGGAGAACAGTTCGGGGCTCTCCAGGGTGCAGCGGCCGTCGGCCCGGATGTCGGTGACGCCCGCCCGGCGCAGCTGGGCGGTGACGGCGGCGCGCATGTCCACGCCGGCGGTGCCCCGGCTCGTGGTGCAGGCGGCCTCGGGTACCCCGCGCGCGGTCTCGTCGCGCACGTGGGGCGGGACCTCGTAGCACCCGCCGCAGATGGCGGGGCCCAGGAAGACGGTGATCCGGTCGGCGCGGGCGCCCTGGTCGGCCATCGCCGCGACCAGGTTGGCGGCCACACCGTTCGCGGTGCCCAGTCGGCCGGAGTGCGCGGCGCCCAGGACGCCCGCCTCGGCGTCGGCGGCCAGGACCGGAAGGCAGTCGGCGGCCATCGAGGCCAGGACCAGGTCGGAGCGGGTGGTGACCACCCCGTCGCAGGTGCCCGCGCCCCCGGGGCCGGTGGCCACGAGGACGTCGGCGCTGTGCACCTGGTGCATCCACACGACCCGGTCGACGTCGAACCCCAGGTCGCGGGCGGCGATCTTGCGGTTGGCGAGCACCGCCTCGCGTTCGTCCCCCGAGCTCAGGCCCATGTTGAGCGAGTCGTAGGGCGGGGCGCTCACTCCCCCGTGCCGTTCGGTGACGGCCGCGCGGACCCCGTGGCCCAGGTCGATGACGTTGCTCATCCGGTGGTGTTTCCTCCCCGCTCCTGCCGGAGGGGGAACCCCGGGCCGCGTCGCCCGGAGGGCGTTCGGGGCCGGTGGCCGGTACCGGCCGTGTTCCGGCTCCGGCGCGGACTCCTCGCGGGAGCGGGCTCCCGCGGGGCCCGCCTCGCCGTCCCCCCGGTCCAGGACACTACCACCGCCCGAACCGCCCCGGGCTGGGCGGAGACCGCCCCGAAGCGGCGACGACCCCGGCCCTGGGGCCGGGGTCGGAGCTACTTCAGGAACTCCGGCACGTCGAGGTCGTCGGGGTCGTCGAAGATGACCCGGCGCCGGGGCGTGGGCACGTCCCCGCGCCGCTCGGCGGTGGCGTCCGAAACCGCGTGGATGTGACCCGCGTGGCCGCCCTCACGCTCGGCGGGCTCCTCCTCGGCCGGAGCGGGCTCCTCGGCGCGGACCGGCTCGGCGGGCTCGGCCTCCGCCTGGAAGGCGGACGTGCCGTGGGGCGGGGTCTGCTGTGCGGGGCCCGGCTCGGCCGGAGCGGCCTGGGTGTACTGCTCCTGGTGGGCGGGCTCGGCCTCGACCGGCTGCTGGACCGGCGGAGCCTGGGTCGCCGGCGGCGTCCACTGCGGCTCCGGGGCGGGCTCGGCCGGACGGGACGGTGTGATCCACGGCATGTTGGCGGCCGACGCCCCGCTCGCGTCCGCGGAGGCGGGCGCCGCCGGAGCGGTCCTCTCCTCCCTGCCGGACGTGATGCCTGCCTTGGGGGCGGCGGCCTCAGGAGGGTCCACCGGCTGGCGCTCCCGCACCACCGGGATCACTCCCTCCGGCTCGTCGAAGCCGGCCGCGATGACGGTGACCCTCACCTCGTCGCCCAGGGCGTCGTCGATGACGGCGCCGAAGATGATGTTGGCCTCGGGCGCCGCCGAGTTCGCGACGAGCTGTGCCGCCTCGTTGATCTCGAAGAGCCCCAGGTCGGAGCCGCCCTGGATGGACAGCAGCACACCGTGGGCCCCGTCGATACTCGCTTCCAGCAGTGGCGAGGAGATCGCCATCTCCGCCGCCGCGACCGCCCGGTCGTCCCCGCGCGCCGACCCGATGCCCATGAGCGCCGATCCCGCCCCGGACATGACCGACTTGACGTCGGCGAAGTCCAGGTTGATCAGTCCCGGCGTGGTGATCAGGTCGGTGATGCCCTGCACACCGGACAGGAGTACCTGGTCGGCGGCCTTGAAGGCGTCCAACACGCTGACCTGGCGGTCGGAGATGGACAGCAGCCGGTCGTTGGGGATCACGATGAGGGTGTCGACCTCCTCGCGGAGCATCGCTATCCCCGACTCGGCCTGGGTGGCCCGCCTCTTGCCCTCGAACCCGAAGGGGCGGGTGACCACGCCGATGGTCAGGGCGCCCAGGGACCGGGCGATGTTGGCCACGACCGGGGCGCCCCCGGTTCCGGTTCCACCGCCCTCACCGGCGGTGACGAAGACCATGTCGGCCCCCTTGAGGACCTCCTCGATCTCCTCCCGGTGGTCCTCGGCGGCCTTGCGGCCGACATCGGGGTTGGCTCCGGCTCCGAGGCCGCGGGTGAGTTCGCGCCCGACGTCCAGCTTGACGTCTGCGTCACTCATCAGCAGCGCCTGGGCGTCAGTGTTGATGGCGATGAACTCGACGCCCTTGAGCCCCTCTTCGATCATTCGGTTGACGGCGTTGACACCGCCGCCGCCGATGCCGACGACTTTGATGACCGCGAGGTAGTTCTGCGGTGCTGCCACGACGAGGGGCCTTTCCGCTCGCTTACGCCGTTCCGCCACCGCGTCCGGTGGCTGTGTGCCACCGGAGGCGCCTTTGGTCCGGCATCCGGTTCTACAGTGTGCGTTTCGGGTCCCCCGACGGGTCGTCCACGACGCCGTGACCGGGGGACCCCGGACCGCCGGAGCCTCCGTCCACCCGCCCGGAAGGGGCTGGTGCGGTCCGCCGTGAGGCGGAACGGTTCCCGCGTACCCGAAAAGCCTGTTCTGGTGCTTTGTTGACGTTCGGTTGTGTTTCCCGACAGTAAGCGGACCGCCGACCACGGGCAACCGATGACGAGTTCAGCCTAACGGCGCACGACACGGGGAAGCGATGTGCGCCCTCGGCGCGTCGCGTCTGGAATGTCCGAGCGGGACGCCCGGGCGTGCCGCCGGGGTCCTCCGGCCCGCCCGCGCCCGTACCGCTCGGCGGACCGGCCCCCGCCGCCGCGTCCCTGCCTGTCCTGTTCCTGGGAACGCTTCACCTCACCACGGCGAGGTCGGGCGCGGACACGTCGTAGACGCGCTCCTCCTGCGGCGGGTGCTCGCCGATGAGCACCCGCAGGACGTCGCTCTTGCGCGCGGTCTCCTCGGGCGAGCCCCACTCGACACGGGCCTCCTCGGCGAGTTCGATCACGATCGCCTCGGGGTCGGTGGCGTCGATGAGCCGGATCCGGGAGAGGAGGGAGTCCGGTGCCCGTCCGACGATGTCGGCGGCGGCGGCGACGGCCTCGTTGCCCTCCACCTCCCCGGTCACGCGGACCAGCGGGTAGGCGTCGGGCAGGCTCGGCGCGTCCTCGATGCGCACGCCGTCGGCGTCGATCAGCCGGTAGTCCTCCCCCGCCTGGACGGCCAGCAGCGGTCGGCGTTCGACCACCTCGACCTCCAGGGTGGCGGGCCAGCCGCGGGTGACCGTGGCCGACTCCACCAGCGGCAGCGCCTCGGCGCGCTCCTCGCTGCGGTCCAGGTCGACCCTGATCAGGGGCGTCCCGGTGGGCACGCCCAGGGCCGCGACCACCTCCTCGGAGGGGGTCCGGTCCAGGCCGGTGACCGCGACGTCGCGCACCACGAGCAGGCGGGACCCGAGCAGCAGCCAGGCGACCACGCAGACCAGGGCGACCACCAGCAGAGCCACGAAGGCGAACTTCCAGGGGTCGGACCGCTTGCGCGGCACCGCGTGCCCAGCCGCCTCCTCCTGCTCAGCGACCACCTGCTCCCCTTCCGTGTGTCCGCGCGACCGCTTCCCCAACACTGGCCGTTCCCGCCTCAGCCCCCGAGGCCGTCGGCCCTCTGCGCGAGCGCCTCGACGATGCGCGGGCCCAGCTCGGTGACGTCGCCCGCGCCCATGGTGAGCACGATGTCGCCGGGGCCGGCCAACTCGGCCACCCGGAGCACGGCGTCGTCGCGGCCGGGCACGTACCACACGCGGTCGTGCGCGACACGCGAGGTGATCAGCTCCGCCGTGACCCCGGGCTCGGGGTCCTCGCGGGCGGCGTAGACCTCGGTGACCACGACCTCGTCGGCCAGGCCCAGCGCGGCGGCGAACTCCTCGGCGAAGATGCGGGTGCGGCTGTACAGGTGCGGTTGGAACAGGGCGACGACCCTGCCCCCGGCGTGCTCACGACCGTCCTCGCGCGCCTCCTCGGCCAGGGACTCCAGCGCCGCACGGGTCGCGCGCAGGTCGGCCTCGATCTCGGTGGGGTGGTGGGCGTAGCTGTCGTAGACGGCCACTCCCCCCGCCTCGCCCTTGGGCTCGAAGCGGCGCGCGGCGCCGGCGAAGTCGGCGATGCCCTCGACCGCCACCTCCAGGTCGTGGCCCAGCTCGTCGGCGACCGCGACGGCCGCGGCCGCGTTGAGCACGTTGTGGCGGCCCGGTACGGCGAGCTGGCCGTCCACGGGCTCGCCGTTCGCGGTGCGGATGGTGAACTCGGTGGTGAAGCCGCGGGCGCGCACCCGGGTGACGCGGTAGTCGGCGTCCTCGGCCTCGCCGTAGGTGAGCACCCGCTTGCCGCGTTCGCGGGCCAGCTCGGCCACCCGGCGGGCGCCGGGGTCGTCCACCCCCACGACGAGCGTGCGCTCGACCCGGTCGACGAACGAGGCGAAGTTGGCGTGGATCTCCTCGATACCGCTGTAGTTGTCCAGGTGGTCGGCCTCGACGTTGGTGACCACCGCGATCTTGGGCGAGAGCATGAGGAAGGAGCCGTCGCTCTCGTCGGCCTCCACCGCGATGACCTCGCCGATGCCGGCGTCGGCGCCCAGGCCGGTGGTGACCAGCTTGCCGCCGATGACGTAGCCGGGGTCGGCGCCCACGTGCTGGAGCACCACCGCGACCATGGACGTGGTGGTGGTCTTGCCGTGGGTGCCCGAGACGGCGACGCCCTCGCGGCCCAGCAGCAGCGCGCCCAGGGCCGCGGCCCGGGGCAGCACGCGCAGGCCCCGGCGGCGCGCCTCGACCAGTTCGGGGTTGTCCTCGCGGATGGCGGAGGAGACCACCAGGGTCTCCGCCGTGCCGAGGTTGTCGGCGGCGTGTCCCACGTGGACGTCGGCGCCCATCTGCTCCAGTTCGCGCAGGGTGTCGCTGTCGCGGGCGTCGCTGCCCGAGACCTCCACCCCCGACTGGAGCAGCACGCGGGCGATGCCGGACATGCCCGCTCCGCCCAGGCCGATGAAGTGGGTACGGCCCAGCTTGTCCACGGGCACCGGCTCGGTCGGCCGCACCAGGCTCATCGGGTGTCCTTCCCGTCGTCGTAGAAGGCCTCGTCGCCGTCGTCCTCGGACACCGGCATGTCGGGCGTGGGTTTGTCGCCGCGGGCGATGGCCGTGACCTCGCGGGCCAGCTCCATGTCGGCGTCGCGGCGGCCCATCCGGGCGGCCGCCTCGGACATGGCCACGACCCGGTCGGTGTCGGTGAGCAGCGGGATGAGCTGCTGGGTGATCCACTCGACGGAGACGTCGGCGTTGTTGACCATCATCCCGCCGCCCGCCTGGACGATGGGCTCGGCGTTGAGGGCCTGCTCGCCGTTGCCGATGGCCAGCGGCACGAACGCGCCGGGCAGGCCGACGGCGGTCAGCTCGGCGCAGGTCATCGCCCCGGAGCGGCACATGGCCACGTCGGCCGCGGCGTAGGCCATGTCCATGCGGTCCACGTAGGGGACGGCGACGTAGGGGATGCCCATCTGGGTGAGGTCCTGGGGCTCGTCGGCGTTCTTGGGGCCGACCACGTGCAGCACCTGGACGCCGCTGTCGCGGAAGGCGTCGCGGGCGGCGTAGGCGGTCTCGTTGATGCGCTGGGCGCCCTGGGAGCCGCCGAAGATCAGCAGGGTGGGCAGGTCGTGGCGCAGGCCGAAGTAGGTGCGGGCCTTGTCGCCCATGGCCAGCCGGTCGAGCGAGGTGATCTGCTCGCGCAGCGGGATGCCCACGAAGCGGCCGTTGCGGATCTGGGTGTGGGGGTGGCCGGTGAACACGTGCGGGGTCAGGCGCGCGCCCAGCCGGTTGGCCAGGCCCGGCAGGGGGTTGGCCTCGTGGACGACGATGGGGATGCGCCTGCGGCGGGCGGCCAGGTAGCCGGGCGTGGCCACGTAGCCGCCGAAGCCGACGATGATGTCGGCCTGGAGCCGGTCCAGGTGCTCACCGGCCGCGCTGAGGGCGCCCGCGAGCTTGCCGGGCACGCTGAGCAGCTGCGGGGTGAGCCTGCGCGGCAGGGGGACGGCCGGGATGATGCCCAGCTCGTAGCCGCGCATGGGCACCAGCCGGGTCTCGAGGCCCCGCTCGGTGCCCAGGCAGAGGATCTCCGTGCTGGGGTCCATGCGCCGCAGCGCGTCCGCAAGGGAGAGTGCGGGCTCGATATGCCCGGCCGTGCCGCCTCCGGCGAGGGCTACCCTCATCGTCGCCGATTCCTCCTTGGCCGGTCACCCGCCGGGACCGGTCCGCTCCTGTGCTTGGCCGTTGTCCTGCCACCGCGGGCGCCCGCCGTGCGCGGGCCGCGTGCCGTGGTGGGTCGCCCGGACGCCGCCGCGCCGCCGAGGTTGTTCACCGAGGCGGCGATGTTGTCCAGGCCCAGCCAGCTTAGAGCCCTTTGCACCCGACTGGGACCCCGGGCCTCCAGCACCTTGCGCGCCTCCGGCTCGGTCTTGGCCAGTGCCAGGAGAACGCCCAGGGCCGCCATGGTGGTGACCAGAGACGAGCCCCCGTAGGAGACCAGGGGCAGCGGGACGCCGGTGACGGGCAGCAGCCCGATGACGGCGCCAATGTTGATCATGGCCTGGCCCATGATCCAGGTGACGATGGCGAAGGAGGCCAGGCGGGGGAAGGGCTCCTTGACGCGGAAGGCCACGCGCATCCCGGCGTAGCCGAGCATGCCGAACAGGGCGAGCATGAGCAGGGTGCCGATGAGGCCGAACTCCTCGCCGATGATGGCGAAGACGAAGTCGGACTCGGCGAAGGGCAGGAAGCCCCACTTCTCGCGGCTCTCGCCGATGCCGACGCCGAAGACCCCGCCGGTGCCCAGGGCGTAGAGGCTGTGCAGCGACTGCATGCCCGAGCCCAGGGGGTCGGCCTCGGGGTCCAGGAAGGAGGTGACGCGCGCCATGCGGTAGGGCTCGATGGCGATGGCGATGGCGGCCAGTCCCAGGACCAGGCCGAACATGGCCCCGAACAGCCTGCCGGGCGCGCCCACCACCCACAGCAGCCCCAGGAAGGTGACCAGGAACACCAGGCCCGTGGACAGGTTGGAGCCCATCAGCACCAGCAGGACCAGCAGGCCGCATCCGGGCAGCAGCGGGATGAGCAGGTGCCGCCACTCGGTGAGCTCGCGCAGCTCCTCCTTGCGGGCCAGGATGTTGGCACCCCACAGGGCGAAGGCGAGCTTGGCCGGCTCGGAGGGCTGGATGATCAGCCCGCCCAGGTCCAGCCAGCGGGTGGCGCCGTTGACCTCCACGCCCTGGAAGACGGTGAGCAGCAGCAGCGCCGCCGAGACGATCATCGCCGGGTAGCCGACCAGGCGGAAGATCCGCTGGGGCAGGTGGGAGGCCAGGAACATCAGCGGCAGGCCCAGGGCGGCCGAGACCAGCTGCTGCTGGAACATCGAGAAGGCCGAGCCGGTCTCGTCGATGGAGTTGACCATCGTGGAGGACAGCACCATCATCAGGCCCAGCGCGATGAGCAGGACCGAGGTGCCCAGGATCAGGTAGTACGAGGTGAGCGGCCGGTCCAGCAGGCGGACCCACTCACGCCACAGGGCGCGTTCGCGTCCGCCCACCGCCGCGCGCGCCTTGGACCGGGTCGCCCCGGGAACCGCCGTCGTCGCCGCCATCCACACCCTCCGCACGAAATTCGCGCCTCAATACTGGCGTACCGGCGGGTGCGGAGCCGTGGACATTTCGCGCGTGTTGGCCATCTTTGACGACCCGGGGGCGTGGCAGAGGGCACAGTGGGGGCCGCCCGCGCGTGTTCGGTCACGCACGGGCGGCGAACCGTCACTCAGGGCAAGCGGAGTACGGCCTCGGCGAAGAGGCGGCCCCGTTCGCGGTAGTCGGTGAACATGTCCATGGAGGCGGCCGCGGGCGCCAGCAGGACGGTGTCGCCCTCCTCGGCCAGGGAGGCGGCGGCGGCGACCACCGCGTCCATGACGGTGCCGTCCCCGTCGGCGGGGCCCTCGACCTCCACCACCGGAACCCCGGGGGCGTGCTCGGCCAGGGCCTCGCGCAGCCGGGCGCGGTCGGCGCCGATGAGCACGGCCGCGCGCAGGCGGTCGGCGGCCATCGCGGCCAGGTCGTCGACCTCGGCGCCCTTGAGCAGGCCGCCCGCGATCCAGACCACGGACGGGTAGGAGCCCAGGGACGCGGCGGCGGCGTGCGGGTTGGTGGCCTTGGAGTCGTCCACGTAGTCCACGCCCCCCGCGGTGGCCACGAAGGCGATGCGGTGCGGCTCGGGATCGAAGGCGGCCAGCCCGGCCCGGACCGAACCGGGGTACACGCCCACCGAGCGGGCCAGCGCGGCGGCGGCCAGGGCGTTGGCGACGTTGTGCGGCGCGGCCGGGCGCACGTCGGAGAGCGTGGCCAGCTCCTCGGCGCTGCTGTGCGGGTCCTCGACGAAGGCCCGGTCCACCAGCAGGTCCTCGACCACGCCGACCTCGCCCGCGCGGGGCGTGTCCAGGCGGAAGCCGACCAGCGGCGTGTGCGGGTCGCCGTCCTCCTCGGCCAGGCGGACCGACCAGGCATCGGCGGTGTTGACCACGCGGAGGGTGCCGGGCGCGTAGATCCGGCCCTTGGCGCGGGCGTAGGGGTCCAGGCCGCCGTGCCAGTCCAGGTGGTCGGGGGCGATGTTGAGGACGGTCGCGGCGTGCGGGCGCAGGCTGGAGGACCAGTGCAGCTGGAAGCTGGACAGCTCCACCGCCAGGACCTCGCGGAAACGGCCCCCGGCGTCGGGTTGGACCGCCTCCACGACCGGGGTGCCGACGTTGCCGACGGCGAGCGCGTCGCGGCCGTCCGCGCGCAGCATCGCCTCCAGCATGCGCACGGTGGTGGTCTTGCCGTTGGTGCCGGTGACGGCCAGCCACACCTGGTCGGCGGGCTTGAGCCGCCAGGCGAGTTCGACGTCCCCGATGACCTCGATCCCGGCCTCGGCGGCCCGGACCAGCAGCGGGGAGTCGGGGCGCCAGCCGGGCGAGGTGACCACCAGGTCGCAGTCCGCGGGCAGCGGGGTGTCGCCCAGGACGACCTCGGCGCCCTCCGCCCGGAGCCGGTCGGCCACCGGGCGGACGGTGTCGTCGTCGCGGCCGTCGACGACGGTCACGCGGGCCCCGCGGGCCAGGAGCGCCCTGGCCACGGGGGGCCCGGACACTCCCAGGCCCGCGACGCAGACCCGGCGCCCCCGCAGGGGCGCGCCCTCCGGCGCGGTGCCGGGCGGTGTTGGGGAAGCGTGGTGCGCCATGCCTACCTCGGCATCCATTCCAGGTAGAAGAGCCCGATGGCGATCGCCACGAACAGGCCCTGGATGATCCAGAAGCGGATCACGATGGTGGGTTCGGCCCAGCCCTTGAGCTCGAAGTGGTGCTGGAGGGGCGCCATGCGCAGCACGCGTTTGCCGGTGAGGCGGAACGAGGTGATCTGGACCATCACCGACAGGGTGATGATGACGAACAGGCCGCCGATGAGCAGCAGCAGGAGCTGCGTGCGGGTGGTGATGGCCAGGCCCACGATCAGACCGCCCAGGGCCAGGGAGCCGGTGTCGCCCATGAAGATCTTGGCGGGCGGGGCGTTGAACCACAGGAAGGCGATGCAGGAGCCGAGCACGGAGGCGGCCACCACGGCCAGGTCCAGGGGGTCGCGGACCGTGTAGCAGCTGTCCGAGAGGTAGGACACGCAGGACTGGCGCAGCTGCCAGTTGCCGATGATGACGTAGG
Source organism: Nocardiopsis dassonvillei subsp. dassonvillei DSM 43111 (assembly GCF_000092985.1). Taxonomy (GTDB): domain Bacteria; phylum Actinomycetota; class Actinomycetes; order Streptosporangiales; family Streptosporangiaceae; genus Nocardiopsis; species Nocardiopsis dassonvillei. Next base: position 1,095,843 of record NC_014210.1, on the reverse strand, counting down.
CGACCAGGGACAGGATCGTCGCGCCGGTGGCCAGGCCGTCGAGGCCGTCGGTCAGGTTCACCGCGTTGGAGAAGCCGACGATGAGGAAGAGGGCCCACAGGACGAACAGGCCGATCATCAGCGGGGGGCCGAAGTCGCGGAGGAAGGAGATGCTGGGGGCGGCGGGGGTGTAGCCGTAGCCGTTGGGGAAGAGGGTGACGCCGTAGGCGAAGCCCACGCCGACGATGGCCTGGCCGACCATCTTCGCGCCGCTGCGCAGGCCCAGGCTGCGGCGCTTGTAGATCTTGATGAAGTCGTCGAGGAAGCCGACGCAGCCCATCCCGACGAACAGGAACATCACCAGCAGGCCCGACGCGGTGGGCCCGCTGGCGCTGGGCTGCACGATCAGGAGCACCACGTGGGAGCCGAAGTAGCCCACGACGGCGCCGAGGATGATGACGATACCGCCCATGGTGGGCGTGCCCTGCTTGGTCTTGTGGCCCTCGGGTCCGTCGTCGCGGACCTCCTGGCCGAACTTGAACCGGTACAGGAGCTTGATCAGCGGGGGCATGAGCCCCATGGAGACGACGAGCGCGAGGGCCGCCGCCAGAGTGATGCCGATCACTGGGCGTCACCCTCCGTGATGAGGTCGATAACCCTTTCGAGCCCTGCCACGCGTGATCCCTTCACAATGACGACGTCTCCTGTGCGCATCCGCGCGCGCACGGCCGCGGCGGCCTCGTGAACGTCCGCCACGCGGACGCACTCGCCCTGCCACAGTCCCTGCCGCGCGGCGCCCTCGGCGCCGACGGCGATGCCCTCGGCCGCCTCACCGACCACGACCAGGTGGGCCACGCCCGTGCGGGCCGCGAGCTCACCGATCCTCTCGTGCTCGACCCCGCCGCCCTCGCCGAGCTCGGCCATGTGGGCCAGGACGGCGATGGAGCGGCGGTCCCGGGCGAGGGCGCCCAGGGTGGTCAGCGCCGCCCGCATGGACTCGGGGTTGGCGTTGTAGGCGTCGTTGACGAGGGTGGCGCCGGCGTGCTCGGTGACCTCCATGCGCCACCGGCTGACCGGTGTGGCGGCGCCGAGCGCCTCGGCGATCTCGTCCACGCCCATGCCCAGTTCGTCGGCGACCGCGGCGGCGGCCAGCGCGTTGTGGACCTGGTGGGCGCCGACGAGGGCCAGTTCCACCCGGGCGGTGCGCCCGGCCAGGTGGAGGGTGAAGGAGGGGGCGCCCGTCTCGCGCATGACCACGTCCGTGGCGCGCACGGTGGCGTCCTCCCCCAGTCCGTAGGTGACCACGCGCGCACGGGTGCGCGCGGCCATGGCGTTCACGCGCGGGTCGTCGGCGTTGAGGACGGCGACGCCTCCCGCGCCCCTGTCCGCGGCTCCCGGCGGGAGCGCCTCGACCAGCTCGCCCTTGGCCTTGGCGATGGCGTCGCGGTCGCCGAACTCCCCCATGTGGGCGCTGCCGACGTTGAGGACCACGCCGATCCGGGGCGGGGCCACCCCGCACAGGTGGGCGATGTGCCCGATACCCCGGGCGGCGGCTTCCAGGACCAGGTAGCGGGTGCCGGTGTCGGCGCGCAGCACGGTGAGGGGGTGACCGATCTCGTTGTTGAACGAGCCCGCCGGGGCGACGGTCGGGCCCATGCGGGCCACGACCTGCGCGATGAGGTCCTTGGTCGTGGTCTTGCCGGAGGATCCGGTGACCGCGACGACCTCGGCGCGCTCCGCTCCGCGGCGGGGATCGCTGAGTTCTCGTGCCACGTGCCGGGCCAGCCGCGTCAGGGCCGCGACGACTCCCTCGTCGCCGCCCTCCGCCAGCAGGTGGGGGGCGTCGACGGGTCGGGAGACCAGGGCCGCCGCCGCTCCGTCCGCGACCGCGGAGGCCGCGAAGTCGTGTCCGTCCACGCGTTCGCCGCCCAGGGCGACGAAGAGCGCGCCGGGCACTGCCTGCCGCGAATCGATGACGACGGGGCCGTCGACGACGGCTTCGGGGCGCGCTGATCCGCCGATGGCGGTTTGGGTGATCTCAGCGATCCGATCGAGCGTGAGCGCGATCAAATCCACTCCTCATGTCAGGCCCGGTCCACGACGCCACAGGGGCGGCTGGCCACCCGGCCGGAGTCTCAGGTCAGGGGATGGCACCGCGGATGCCGCGCGTTGCCGCGCCGGGCCTCACCACGGTGTCGGCATGGGCCGCGTCGTGGTCGCCGCCGGGGGCGTCACGTGTCGGGCTGCGATTGCCGGACCTACCTTAGAACATCTTCGGGCGTCCGGAATCCCGCCGGGCCCCCACTGGCGGCAATATGCGCCACTTCGTGACCGTCGGCCCGCACCTGCCCGGAAGCGCTCGCAGGCCCTCCGGCGCGGACGCCGAGGGGGCGCGGGCACGGCCCGCGCCCCCTCGTCCAGACGGTTCGCACTCCGGGAGTGTCGGGGTGTCAGCCCTGGTCAGGAACCCGGTGGATGTCCTGGAGGGCGACCCCCAGCCGCTCGCGGGCGCTCATGCCGAGGTGGTCCTCGATGGCCGCGCGCAGCACCTCGCGGTCGTCGAAGGGCAGCACCTCACCCTTGACGTACTGACCGGTCTCGTGACCCTTCCCGGCGACAACCACCACATCGCCGGGACGGGCGCGCTCGACGGCCAGGCGGATGGCCTCGGCCCGGTCGAACTCCACGGTGACCCGGGCGCGGTGCTCCTCGGGCACCTTGGCGACCCCTTCGAGCATCGACGCGGCGATGCTCACGGGGTCCTCGGTGCGCGGGTTGTCGTTGGTGATGACCAGCTGGTCGGACAGGCGCGCGGCGGCTTCGCCCATGAGCGGGCGTTTGGCGCGGTCGCGGTCGCCTCCGCAGCCGACCACCATGGTCAGCCCGCCCTCGGTGGTGGCGCGCAGGGCGGTCAGGACGGCCTCGATGGCGCCGGGCTTGTGCGAGTAGTCCACGAGCGCGGTGAAGTCCTGGAAGGCGTGGGGCACGGCGTTGGCCACGACCGGCTCCATGCGCCCGGGCACGCCCGGGGCGGCGGCCACACCCGCGATCGCGGTCTCCAGCGGCAGCCCCGCCTCGACCAGACCGACGATGGCGGCCATCGCGTTGGAGACGTTGAAGGGTCCGGGCAGGGCGACGGAGGCGTTGGCCTCCATGCCGCCGGGGCCCACGATGCGGAAGGCGCTCCCCATGGCGCCCAGACGCACGTCCACGGCCCGCCAGTCGGCCTCCATGGCGGTGGCGGGGTCGGCGTCGGTGTAGCCGTCCACGGCGAAGGTGGTGACGGGGACGCGGCCGTCGGCCTGCACCATGTCCACGAGCGCGCGGCCGAAGCGGTCGTCGGCGTTGACCACCGCGATGTCGCAGTACTCGGGGGTGAACAGGCGGGCCTTGGCGTCGAAGTAGTCGCGCAGGTCGGAGTGGAAGTCCAGGTGGTCCTGGGACAGGTTGGTGAAGACCGCGACGTCGTAGCGGGTGCCACCGACCCGGCTCAGGGCCAGGGCGTGGCTGGAGACCTCCATGGCGGCGGCGGAGACGCCGCGTTCGCGCATGAGGGCGAACAGGCCGTGCAGGTCGGTGGCCTCGGGCGTGGTGAGCGAGGAGACGACGCGTTCGTCGCCCACGCGCATCTCCACGGTGCCGACGAGGCCGGTGCGCATTCCGGCGTGGCGCAGGCCCGACTCGACCAGGTACGTGACGGTGGTCTTGCCGCTGGTGCCGGTGGTGCCGATCAGCAGCAGGTCCTGCGCCGGGTCCTTGAAGACCCACGAGGCCGCCGTGCCCAGCACGGCGCGCACGTCGGGGACCACGATGACGGGCAGCCCGGTGGCGGCGGCCCGCTCGGCCCCGTCCCCGTCGGTGAGGACGGCGGCGGCGCCCGCCTCGGCGGCCTGCCCGGCGAAGTCGGCGCCGTGCGCGCGGGTCCCGGGCAGGGCGGCGTACAGGTCTCCGGGCCCCACCTGGCGGGAGTCGTGGGTGATGCCGCGGACGTGCACCTCCCTGTCCGGCACCTCGGGGGGTCGGTCCGCGCCCAGGTCCGGGCGCAGGAGGGAGGCGTCCGGCCCGAGCAGCGCTGCGAGGGCGGACAGTGGACGAAGTGGCGTGTGTTCAGGTCGCATTACCGGTGGCACGTGTGGAGGTTAACCGCTGTCGACGACCGGCCGGTAATTTCCACGCTGCGTTCGCCGAGGTTTCCCGAACCGGGCGTTTCGCCCAGGTTACGCGGGTTCGCCGTACACGTCGATGACCGTCCGGTGTCCTTCGCGGCCGGGGGCGCGCCCCCGGCGGGCGGGCCCCGGAGCCCACGGCCGCGGGGAGGGGCGGCCGCGGCCCGGCGGCCCGGAGGTACGGTGCGGCGGCGGGCCGGCGGCCCCGACCGGGTGTTCACGCCTAGGCTGGAGGCGTCCTCGACTCGGCCCGAACGCGGAGGTGGCGCATGGCCGGAACCGCCCCGTCACGGCGCCCGCTGGTGCTCGACGGCGGGCTGGCGACCCGTCTGGAGGCCTACGGCCGCGACCTGGGCGGCGGGCTCTGGTCGGCGCGGCTGCTGGCCGAGGAGCCCGATCTCGTCCGCCGGGTGCACCGGGACTACTTCGAGGCGGGCGCGGACGTGGCCATCGCCGCCGGGTACCAGGCGAGCGTTCCGGCACTGACCGCGCGGGGCGCCACGGAGTCCGAGGCCCTGGCGCTGATCGCCCGCTCGGTGGAGCTGGCGCGGGCCGAGCGCGACGCGTTCGGTTCCGGGCTGGTGGCCGCCGGGGTGGGCCCCTACGGCGCGGCCCGGGCGGACGGCTCGGAGTACACCGGCGACTACGACCTGGACGAGGAGGGCCTGTACGCCTGGCACCGGGAGCGCTGGCGGGTGCTCGCCGACTCCGGGGCGGACCTGCTCGCCTGCGAGACCGTGCCCTCGGCGGCCGAGGCCCGGGCGCTGGCCCGGCTGCTCGCCGAGACCCCCGGCGCCCGCGCGTGGATCAGCTTCTCCTGCCGGGACGGTGAGCGCGTCAGCGACGGCACGCCCCTGCGCGAGGCGGCCGCCGGACTCGCCCCTCTGCACGCCGACGGGCGGCTGGTGGCGGTGGGCGTCAACTGCACCGCGCCCCGGCACGTCCCCGCGCTGGTGCGCGCGGTCGCCGCGTGCGGCCTGCCCGCGGTGGCCTACCCCAACTCGGGGGAGGAGTGGGACGCGGCGCGGGGGCGGTGGACCGGCACGGCCGAGCCCGAGGAGTTCGGCCGCGCCGCCGTGGGCTGGTACGAGGCCGGAGCGGTGCTCGTGGGCGGGTGCTGCCGCACCGGCCCCGAGCACGTGCGCTCCGTGCGCGCCCACCTGGACCGCGCCGCGCCCTGACGGGGACGCCCGCGGCTGCCCTCCTAGCCGCCGCCCTGGTCCTCCGACAGCCGGATGGCGGGCGCCTCGGTCCCCGACGGCGGGACCTTCAGCGTCTTGAGCGCGAAGGACATGACGTCGTTGAACACCGGCCCCGCGGCCTCGCCGCCGTAGTAGTCCTGCTGCGGGTCGTGCAGCACCACCTGGACCACGACCTCCGGGTCGTCGGCGGGCGCGAACCCGGAGAAGGTGGACGTGTACCCGCCGCCGTCGTAGTCGCCCGTCTCCGGGTCGAGCCGGTTGGCGGTACCGGTCTTGCCCGCGACCCGGTACCCGTCGATGCGGGCCTGGGGCGCGGTGCCCTCGTCACTGGTGACCGCCTCCAGCATCAGCGCGAGCTGATCGGCGGTCTCCTCGCTGAACACGCGCCGCTGTTCGGGCTCCTCGGACGGAGTGAACTCCCCCTGGGCGTTCACCGTCCCGGCGACCACCCGGGGCTCCACCCGCACACCGCCGTTGGCGACGGTGGCGTACACCGACGCCATCTGAGCGGCGGTCACCGACAGGCCGTGGCCGATGGAGACCGACGGCAGCTGGGTGCCCCACCAGTCCTCCGGGTCCTTGAGCACGCCCGCCTGCTCACCGGGCAGCTGGAGCCCGGTCGGCTGGCCGAGCCCGAAGTCCTCCAGGTAGGAGTGCAGGACGCCCCGCCCCACCTGGTCGGCGATCTCGATGGTGCCCACGTTGCTGGACTGGGCCATGATGCCGTTGGTGGTCAGGCGCAGGGTCTCGTGGGGGCTGGAGTCCTTGAACGTCGTGTCCAGGTACCGGATGCTGTCGGGCACGGTGTAGACCGTCTCCGGGGTGGTGACGCCCTCCTCCAGCGCGGCGCCGATGGTGACGACCTTGTTGGTGCTGCCCGGCTCGAAGATCGTGGCCACCGCGCCGTTGGACCACTGCTCGGGGGAGCTGGAGGAGATGTCGCTCTGGGAGTAGGTCGGGTAGTCGGCCATGGCGAGGATCTCACCGGTGCCGACCCGCTCCACGATGACGCTGCCGCCCTGGGCGTCCAGCTCCTCCACGCGCTCGGCGAGGGTCTGGGCCGCGTACCACTGGATGTCCTGGTTCAGGGTCAGGCGCACGTCCTGGCCCGGCTCGGGTTCGCTGACCAGGCCGCCCGCCATGGGGATCTGGGTGCCGTCGGCGCCCACCTCAACGCGGCGCTTGCCCGCCTCACCGGCCAGGGTGTCGTTGAGGTAGCCCTCCAGTCCCTCCAGGCCGTGGCCCTCGGCGCCGACGAAGCCGACGAGGTCGGCGGCGCCGGTCTCCTCGGGGTAGACGCGCTCGTAGGAGACCTGCGAGCCCAGGCCGGACAGGTTGAGGTCGGCCAGCTCCTCCCACTCCGCGGGCAGGACCCCGCGGGCGACCACCTCGTAGCGGCTGGGCGCGGCGTCCACCTTCTGGGCGACCTCGTCCTCCTCCAGGTCGAAGCGGGTGACGAGCTCTTCGACGAGCTGGTCACGCTCGTCCTCGGCGACCGTCTCGGGATCGACGAAGACGGTGCGCACCTCCAGCGACAGCGCGAAGGGGTTGCCGTCGGCGTCGGTGATCTGACCGCGCAGGGTGGGGATGTCGATGGTCTGCAGGCGCGTGTTGGAGGCCGCCTCGGCGTAGTGCTCGGCCTCCACGACCTGGATCTGCACCAGGCGTCCCGCGAAGAGCAGCAGGACGGCCGTGATCAGGGCCCCGCCGATCTTGATGCGGCCCGGCGGCTCGCCCCTGCGGAAGGTGCGGCGCAGCAGGGGCGGGAGCGGGGGCGGGGAGCCCCCGCCGCGGCGGCGCTCACCGCCGCGCGCCTCCCGCGCCGGACGCCCCGGGGTGCGCGCCGAGGGGCGGGCGCCGCCGTCGGGGCGGCGCGGCTCGCGCTGGGGCCTCTTGGGCCGGGACCCCGAGCGGTTGGCCGCTCCGGGCCTGCGGGGGTTCCGGGGACGCCGGTCTCTGGGAGTACTCACTCACCACTCCCGGTGGCGCCGCTGATCTCACCGGTCTCGGGGTCGAGGAAGAGCGGGGGTTCACCGCCCTGCTCCATGCCCATGGCCTCTGCCTCGTCGGAGATGCGCTCGGAGCTCTCCAGTTCGGCGACCGTGCTGCGCCGCTGCTGCTCCTCGTAGGACAGCTCCCGGTTCTCCTCCTTGAGGTTGGCGATGGCGAAGGCCTCCTCGGCCACGACGCTGCGCAGGACGAGCAGGCTGACGAGCGTGGCCCCCAGCAGGAACAGGATGAGCAGGACGAAGGGGATGCGCGGCGCCCGGCCCTGCGCACCGCCCCCGGTCCGGGTGCGCTTGGCCCGTGCGGGCGCGGCCGCGGGCCTGGTCGCGGGTTCGACCGCCCGCTTGGGCCGCGCGGGGGCGGCCTTCCCGGCGGGGGCCTTGCCACCGCGTACGGGCGTGCGGCGCGTGTCCGTCCTCGTGCTCATCTGGGTCTCCCTACTGCCGCGGCGGTCGCACGCGTTCGGCCGCCCGGAGGCGGGCCGACTGCGCGCGCGGGTTGCGTTCGTTCTCTTCGTCCGTGGGGAGTTCGGCCCCCCGGGTGAGCAGCCGGAGTTCGGGCTGCCGTTCGGGAAGGGGGACCGGCAGGTCGGCGGGCGTGGTGTCGGTGGCCAGCGCGGCCAGGGCCCTCTTGGTCATCCGGTCCTCCAGCGAGTGGTAGGACAGCACGGCCACACGGCCCCCGCCCGCCAGGCGCGCGATCGCGGCGGGCAGGGCGCGTTCGAGGATGGACAGTTCGGCGTTGACCTCGATGCGCAGGCCCTGGAAGGCGCGCTTGGCGGGGTGGCCGCCGGTGCGGCGGGTGGCCGCCGGGATGGCCTCGCGCACCAGTTCGGCCAGCGCGCGGGTGGACTCGATGGGCGCCTGGGCGCGCTGGCGCTCGATGGCCCTGGCCACGCGGGAGGCGAAGCGCTCCTCGCCGTAGGTGCGCAGCACGCGGGTGAGCTCGGCGACCGGGTAGGTGTTGACGACCTCGGCGGCGGTCAGAGACTGGTCGCGGTCCATGCGCATGTCCAGCGGCGCGTCGTGGGCGTAGGCGAAGCCGCGGTCGGTCTCGTCCAGCTGCGGCGAGGAGACGCCGAGGTCGAGCAGGACGGCGTCGGCCTCGGCCGCGCCCGCCTCGTCCAGGGCTCGCGGGATGTCGGAGTAGACCGCGTGCACGAAGTGGGTGCGGTCGGCGTAGGGCGCCAGGCGTGCGGCGCTGCGCTCCAGGGCGGTGGTGTCGCGGTCGACGCCGACCAGGCGCATGCCGGGGCAGGCGCGCAGGAGCGCCTCGGAGTGGCCGCCCAGGCCCAGGGTGCCGTCGACCAGGACGGCGCCGGGCCGCTCCAGGGCCGGAGCGAGCAGTTCCACGATCCGGTCGAGCATGACGGGCACGTGCAGGGGGTCGGCTCCGGAGCGGGCCGCGTCGAGGCGCGCCTGCTCCCCGGCGGGGTTCTCCCCGTCGGCGGGCACGCCGCTCCCGTCCGTGCGGGCGCCCCCGGTCCCGCCGTCCTGCCCGATGTCCCCCATGTGCTGCTGTTCCTCCACGCTGTCGCCGTCTCCCCCCGAGTCGCCGTGGTAGCGCCGCGGTCGGTGCGCTCCACGGTGTCCTTGGCACGGCCCGGCGGGTTCCGGCGGGCCTCCGGACACGGCCGCTATTGTCCACCTTCCGGTGGCTTCGCGCTCACGACCTGGCACCGGGGAAGTCGCGCCAGCTCGTGGAGACCGCGCCCGGAGGCCGTTGCCGGACTCCGGCTTGCGAGGGTGTGGACTGTGTGCTGATCGGCCCGGCGGTGCTTCCGCCGGGGTCACAGCACCCCGGGCAGCACCTCCTCCGACAGTTGCGCGAAGGCGGGTTCCTGTTCGGCCTCGTAGTCCGACCACGCCCGGGAGTCCCAGATCTCCAAGCGGGTGTTGGCGCCGATCACGACGCACTCCCGCTCCAGGCCCGCGTAGTCGCGGAGCTTGGCCGGGATGGTGACCCTTCCCTGTTTGTCGCAGTTCTCGTCCGAGGCGCTGGCGAAGAGGACCCTGCTGTAGTCGCGCACCGCCTTGGCGGTGACCGGGGTGGTGGCGAGGGCGTCGGTGATGCGCCGGAACTCCTCCGTCGGGAAGACGTAGAGGCAGCGTTCCTGGCCCTTGGTGATCACCAGACCCCCCGACAGCTCGTCGCGGTACTTCGCGGGGAGGAAGAGCCGCCCCTTCTGGTCGAGCCGGGGCGTGTGGGTGCCGAGGAACACACTTCCACCTCCCTCACCCTCGAAGTGGAGAATTCACCCTCTCCACGGTGCCCCACCTTACTCCACTCTTCCCCACCGTCAACAGATCTTTCCGGCTTTTACGCCCACTGCGGGCCAGGAAAACGCAGGTCACAGCGTTGGCCGTGATGGTGGGGGAAGGTGGAGGGCGCGGGGTGTGTCGCGGAGGAGGCGACCCCGGGGACCGCGACGACCTGTGGCGGCACCGCGCGCGTGCCCGCGTGCGCGCACGCGGAAGGGCAGAGCGGGCTCCCGGCGGGCGGCCCGGCGTGTCGGACGGGCGGGGCGGTGTCCCGGCCGGTCGGAGCCGGGGCCCTCACCCGCTCCGCACTCTCGGCCGGCACCGGCGCCGCCACCGAGGATCAGAAGGGTGATTGGAGCCCTTTGGCCTCTTTGACCATTCCTGGAACCAATCGGCCGCTGATTCCGGCGCTTTGGTTTGCAATCGGTTGGAATGGGCTTAGCCTCGGTTCCGAACAGCGACACGCGGAGCCACAGGGAGCGGGAGGGGTCTGGTGTCACTCGGTACACACCACGGCGGTCGCGGGGGCGACGTCCAGGGGGACGTCGGTGAGATCGTCGCCGTGGCCGACCGCGTCCGCGCCGCGATCGAGACGGTCATCGAGGGCAAGCCGGAGGTGCTGCGCCTGGCGCTGACGGTCCTGCTCGCCGAGGGCCACCTGCTCATCGAGGACGTCCCCGGCGTCGGCAAGACCATGCTGGCCAAGGCCCTGGGCCGGGCCGTGGACTGCTCCGTGCAGCGCGTGCAGTTCACGCCGGACCTGCTGCCCAGCGACATCACCGGTGTCAGCGTCTACCACCAGGACCGGCGCGAGTTCGAGTTCAACCCCGGCCCGGTGTTCGCCAACATCGTGGTGGGCGACGAGATCAACCGCGCCTCGCCCAAGACCCAGGCCGCCCTGCTGGAGTGCATGGCCGAGCGCCAGGTGAGTGTGGACGGCCAGACCCGCGCCCTGGAACGGCCGTTCATGGTGGTGGCCACCCAGAACCCGGGCGACATGGAGGGCACCTACGCCCTCCCCGAGGCCCAGCGCGACCGGTTCATGGCCCGCGTCTCGGTCGGCTACCCCGCCCCCCAGGCCGAACTCGACATGATCGACTCGCACAGCTCCAGCTCGCCGCTGGAGGACCTGACGCCGGTCACCAACGCCGCCCAGGTCCGCGACCTGGCCGACCGGGTGCGCACGGTGCACGTGGCCCCGGGCATGCGCCGCTACGTCGTGGACCTGGTCAACGCGACCCGCACCAGTCCCGAACTGCGCCTGGGCGCCTCCCCGCGCGCCACCCTGCACCTGGTGCAGGCCGCCCGCGCCTACGCCGCCCTGGACGGACGGCACTACGTCGTCCCCGACGACGTGCAGGCCCTGGCCGTGCCGGTGCTCGCGCACCGGCTGCTGCCCGGCCCCGAGGCGCAGATGGAGCGCCTGACCCCCGAGCAGATCGTGGCCAAGCTGGTCGCGCGCCTGCCCGTGCCCGGCCCGCAGTAGACCCCCGGCGCCCGCGGCCCTCCGCTCCGCCCCGTACGCACCCGCCCCCTGAGAGAGGGTCCATGCGCCCGCACCGAACCCTCACCGCACGAGGCGTCTGCATGCTCATCCTCGGCCTGACCGCCCTGGTGTCCGGCCTGGTCGTGGGGCAGCGCGAGGTCGTGGGCCTGGGCGTGCTGCTGACCGTGATCCCGCCGCTGTCGGCGCTGACGGTCCTGGGGGCCGCCTCCCGCGTCGTGCACAGCCGCACCCTGTCCCCCGTGCGCATCCCGGCCGGGCACAACGCCCGGGTGGAACTGCGTGTGGGCAACTCCTCGCGGACCTGGCCGGTGGCCGCGCTGTCGGTGCGGGACACGCTGCCCGTGCCGCTGGGCGGCGAACCCCGCTACACGGTGGGCTACCTGGGTCCGCGCGCCGTACGCGACGTCGCCTACCTGGTGCGCCCGGCCGTACGCGGGGACTACCCGGTGGGTCCGCTGTGGGTCGGCGTGACCGACCCGCTGGGGTGCGTGCGGGTCAGCCGCGACGTGGGCGGGCCCTCGCGCCTGCTCGTGACCCCCGTGACCGTCCCGCTGACCGCGCTGGGCGCCGCCGACGGCTCCAAGGGCGAGGACTCGCCGCGGCGTTCGGTGAGCGGCGCCGGGGAGCAGGACCCCGTCCCCCGCGAGTACCGGTACGGCGACGACCTGCGCAAGGTGCACTGGCGGTCCACCGCCAAGCACGGTGAGCTGATGGTGCGCCGGGACGAGCAGCACTCGCGGGAGAGCAGCGTGGTCCTGCTGGACACGCGGCGCGGGGCGCACGGGCACCCGGGGCCCGCCGGGTCCCTGGAGACCGCCGTGAGCGCCGCCGCCTCGGTGGCGGTGCACCTGCTCGACGGCGGCCACGAGCTGCGCCTGCACACCGAGCGGGGCCGGGTCCCGACCACGAGCGCGTCGGGCGTGCTGGACGGCCTGGCCGTCGCCGAGCCCTCCGACACCCCCGGGCTGCTCGGCGGGATCGGCATGCTGGCCGAATCCCGCGGGGCGACCGGCCTGGTCGTGGCGGTGCTGGGCGCGGTGGATCCCGAGGAGGCCGCCGCCCTGTCCCGCACGGGCGGCCGGGGCGTGCGCGTGGCCGTGCTGTGCGCGCACGCCGCCTGGCCCGGCCCCGACACCCTGCGCGGGGTCCACGACGTGCTGACCGCGGCCGGATGGCGCGTCCTCGTCCTGGGTTCCACCGCCGAACTGCCCGACCTGTGGCGCCGCGCCTGGGCTCCCGCTCCCGCCGCCGGGCCGCACACCCCCCGGAAGGGTCCGCGTTGAGAGCACTGATGCCCCTGGCCACCCTGGCCTGCCTGTTGATGGCGATGCCACTGCTGGACGGCCTCGTACGGGGCGAGGCCTGGTGGGTCCCGGCCCTCGTGATGACGGTGGCGGTGGGCGGGGTGTCCGCGCTGTACCGCCTCAGCGGCTGGAGCTCCTTCCCGGTGCCGTTCCTCCAGGTGCTGGCGGCGGCGCTGCTGATGACGCCGCTGTTCGCCGGACACGTCGCGCCGCTGGGGCTGCTGCCCTCCGGTGACACGGCGCTGCACCTGCTGCGGGTGTTCGACGAGGGCCTGGAGACGATCGACACCAGCACGCCCCCGGTCTCCTCCACCGCCGGGGTCATGCTGATCATCGCGCTGGTGTTCGTCCTGTTCGCGATCATCGCGGACTTCCTGGCGGTGACCGCGCGCTGCCCCGGGATGGTCGGCGCCCTGGTGGCCGTGCTGATGGCGGTCCCGCTCATCGTGGACGACGCCGGACTGGGCTGGCCGGCCGCGACCAGCGGCGCCGTCGGCTTCCTGCTGCTGCTCGCGGTGGACGTGTGGGTGCGCGGCCGCGAGTGGGGCGTGCGCGTCCCCGACGGCCACGACTCCTCGGCCCGTGTGCTGGGCGCGGTGGGCAGGGCGACGACGGTGGCGGTGGCCTCGGCCGCCGCGGTGCTGCTGGCGCTGACGGTGCCGCTCGCGGTGCCGTCGCTGCGCACCGACGTGCTCCACACGATGGCCGACGGCACCTACATCGGCACCGGCGGGGACCGCATCACCACCACGCACCCGCTGGTCTCGCTGCGGCGCGAGCTGGCCTCCTCCTCCGACCGCACCGTGCTGACCTACCGGACCGACGCCGAGCGGCCCGACTACCTGCGCACGTACGTGCTGGACGAGTTCGACGGCGCGAACTGGACGATGACGCCGGTCAGCGCCTCGGGCGACACCCTGGTCGACGGGGAGCTGCCGCTGCCCACCGGGTGGGGCTCGGAGCCCTCAGGCGACGCGGTGACCACGCGGATCTCGATGGACTCGGACGCGCCCGGGATCGACTTCCTGCCGTTGCCGTACTGGGCGCGGACGGTGGACGTGCCCGGGGAGTGGTACGCCGACCCGGCGAGCCACGTGGTGTTCACGACCGAGAGCGCGCCCACGGGGCTGAACTTCACCGTGCAGACCCTGGGCCGGGAGCCGTCCGCCGAGGAGCTGGCCGACAGCGGCAGCCCGCGGTCGCTGCCGGGCGACTTCCGCGACCTGCCCGGCGACCTGGACCCGCGGGTCCGGGAGCTGGCCGAGGACCTGACCGAGGACGCGCGGAGCCCCTACGAGCGGGCGGTGGCCATCCAGGACCACTTCACGGGGGGCGCGTTCACCTACGACCTGTCCCCGCCCGCGGTGCCCGACGGCGCCGACCCGCTCGCCCACTTCCTGTTCGGGGACCGGGTGGGCTACTGCGAACAGTTCGCCGGGGCGATGGCGGTCATGGCCCGACAGGTGGACATCCCGGCGCGGGTGGCGGTGGGCTACACCGCGGGCGAGCAGCAGGGCGACGGCCGCTGGGCGGTGTCCGTGGGCGACGCCCACGCCTGGCCGGAGCTGTACTTCGAGGGCGCGGGCTGGGTGCGGTTCGAGCCGACCCCCTCCTCCGCCGGGGGGCAGGGCTCGGCGTCGGTGCCCGACTACTCCCGGGGCGGGCAGGGGGGCGTCGACGACCCGGACGGGGCCGCGGAGGAGACGCGGGAGCCCTCGCCCGAGGAGACGGAGGCCGCGCGGGACGAGGCCACCGCGGAGGCCGAGGAGCCCAGCGGGACCCCCGAGGCGGAGCCCGAGGACGAGCCCTCCACGTCGGTGGCCGCCCCGGGCGACGACGCGCGGGGCGGCCCGGACCTGTCGTGGCTGCCCGCGGCGGGCGCCGCCACGGGTGTGCTGCTGCTGTTGGCCCTGCCCGCGCTGGTGCGCGCCCTGACGCGCTGGTCCCGGACGGCGTCGCTGACCGGCGGCGCGGGAGCTGCGGGCGCGCACACCGCGTGGCGGGAGCTGCGGGACACCTGTCTGGACCTGGGCGGCGCGTGGTCGCTGGCGGAGAGCCCGCGTGCCACGGCCGAACGCCTGGCCGGTTCCGGTCCGGTGCCCCAGCCCGACGCGGCCCCGGCGGGGCTGATGTCGGGGACCGTTCCGGGCCCGGTGCCGCCGGAGGCCGCGGCGGCGCTGCGGCGGCTCGCCCTGGCCGAGGAGGAGTCGCGCTACGCGCCCTCGCCCCGGACCCCGGAAGGGCTGCGCGAGGACCTGCGGACGGCTCTGGCGGGGCTGACCGGTGTGGTCGGCGCGGGAACGCGCGTCCGCGCGGTGCTGCTGCCCCGGTCGCTGGCGCCGTGGCACCGTCCGCGCCGCGCGGCCGACCCCGAGCCCGTGACGCCCTAGCGGTGGCGGCCGTGCCGCCCCGCCTGTGCTGACCTGAGAGGTTGCGCCCCGGCGTTAGCGGCCGTGTCCCAGCCGGGGGCGGGGCACGGCCCCGGCGCGCGGACGCCGCCCCCCTGTCCCGGGGCGGTCGACGACAGCGCCTCCCCCGTGCACCGCGCCAGCCTGGGACGCCTCCGGGAAACCACGGCCCACGCCCGAAAAACGTGGTGGGCCCCGCACCACTGTGCGGGGCCCACCACGGGGAACCGGGTGTCCGGCGCGGATCCCCTCCGGGATCCCCGCCCGACGGGGCACGGCCGATCGCGACCGGCGAGGGTGTGGGACCGGGGTCCTACTCCTCACCCTCCTGGCGACGGCGCCAGCGCTCCTCGAAACGATTCATCATGCCGGGACGGCTGCCGCCCCGGCGCTTCTGCTTGGGCTCCGCCACCGCGACGCCCTGGTCGGCACCGCCGCTCCCGGAGGCCTTGCGCCAGGCGTTGGCGCCCCACAGGAAGCACAGCAGCATGACGAGGAAACCGAGGACGCTGATGGCGACCTGGGCGACTGTGGACTGGAGCATCAACCCCGTCATCAGCAGCACGATACCGACGACGAAACCGAGTCCGGCCTTGATGATCCAGCGCTTGTAATGGACCGCGGGGTTCGTTTGCCGAACGGTGTTCGCGAACTTCGGGTCCTCGGCATACAGCGCCCGCTCGATCTGGTCGAGCATGCGCTGCTCGTGTTCAGAGAGCGGCACGGCGCCTCCCTACGGCAGTCCCCGGTTGGGGTGACGGGTACTGAAGAACAGTCTCTTGGTCAGTGGTATGCCCAGAATACGATGAGCTAGCGCCCGGTGGAAAGAAAAGCTGCGTGCGTACCTGACCACCACGGGCCACGATACCCTCGCCCTGTATCGGAAACACCGGCTTCCATGCCTCTCTTCTTACCCTCATTCCGGTCCTACCCTGGGGAACGCTCCGAGGGCCCCGGAAGTTGCCGCATCATACGTCGTTTTCGTCACGCTTGGCCAACACGGCCGACTGTATCGCGCCCGGCCCGAAACGTGCCGTTACGCGGTCCATAACCCGTTCAACATCCCTCCAACCCGATTCCTCCTCCCCCAGTGCCAACTGGCGGTGCACCTGTTCCACCGGAATGACCCCTTCCACCCGCACCCCCACCAGGCGCAGCGGCACCCCCCGCAACCCGGAGGCGGTGTAGAGCTCGCGGGCGACGGCGCTGATCTCGCGGGCCACGTCGGTGCCCTCGGCCAGGGTCCGTGCCCGGGTGATGGTGGAGAAGTCGCCGCGGCGCAGCTTCACGCTCACCGTGCGTCCCGCCTGCCCCGAGGCCCTCAGGCGGCGCCCGACCTTCTCGGCCAGCCTCAGCAGCTCGCGGTCCACCACCTCGGGGTCGGCCACGTCCTCGTCGAAGGTCTCCTCCGAGCCGATGCTCTTGTCCGGGGACTCGGGCACGACCGGGCTGGTGTCCACCCCCCGGGACAGCTCGGCCAGGCGGGTCCCGGCCTTGTCGCCCAGCTCCATGCGCAGCAGGTCCGGCTCGTAGCGGGCCAGCTGCCCGACCGTGCGCACGCCCAGCCGGGCCAGGGTCTGCTCGGTCCGGTCCCCCACCCCGGGCAGCGCCCCGACCGGCAGCGGGTCCAGGAAACCGCGCACGTGGGCGGTGGGCACCAGGAGCAGGCCGTCGGGCTTGCAGTGCGTGGAGCCGAGCTTGGCGGTGAAGCGGGTGGCGGCCACGCCCACGGAGCAGGTCAGGCGCTGTTCCCGGCGCACCCGCTCGCGGATCATCGCGGCGATGCGCACCGGCCCGCCCAGGCGGCGGCGCGCGCCGGACACGTCCAGGAAGGCCTCGTCCAGGGAGAGCGGCTGCACCAGCGGCGTCACCGAGCGCAGGATGTCCATGACGGCCTCCGACGCCTGGCGGTAGGCGCGGCCGTCGGGCGGGAAGACCAGGGCGTCCGGGCACAGGCGCAGGGCCCGCGCCATGGGCATGGCCGAGTGCACGCCGTGCGCGCGGGCGAGGTAGTCGGCGGAGGAGACCACGCTGCGCGGACCGGTGCCGCCCACGATGACCGGGCGTCCGCGCGCCTCGGGATGGCGCAGCTGTTCGACGCTCGCGAAGAACGCGTCCATGTCCAGGTGCAGGATGTGGCAGTCGCCGTCCGGTCCGGAGCCGTCCGCGGGGAAGTCCGCGTCCAGCGCCGCGATGCCCTCCGGGGAGACCATGCCCCGCATCGCGGCGCCGCGTTCCAGTTGGCGTCGGCTCATACAGCCAGGTTATGCCGTGCCGGGGGCGCCCCGGCCCCCGGTACCGGGGTTCAGGAGCGGTGCGCGACGACGTGCAGCTGGGTGGCGATGCCGATCAGCTCGGGGTGCTCGGCGGCGGCCCTCTCCAGCTCCACCAGGTGCTGCCCGGCGTGGGCGTCGCCCTCCCAGGCGTGCCCGGGCACGAGGTCGGCGAACGCGCGGACGCCGCGGACGCTCTCCCCGGACAGCCCGGCCCGGCCGATCAGCTCCAGGACCTGCTGGCGGGTGAAACGGCGCGGCATCGGGTCGCCCTCGCCCCAGCGCCCGTCGGGGTCGCCGAGCAGGTGGTGGGCCTCGGTGATGTGTCCGGCCAGCGCGCGGTGCAGGGCTCCGGCGACCGCGTTGGTGACCAGCAGGCTCACCGCACCGCCCTCGCGGGTGATGCCGACCACGTCGTGCAGCGCCGCGGCGGGGTCGTCCACGTACTCCAGCACGTTGTGCACCAGGACGAGGTCGGCGCTGGCCGGCGCGAACAGGGCGGCCAGGTCGCGGGTCTCCCCCTGAACCCCGCGCACGGACACGCCCCGCTCGGCGGCGCGGCGCTCCAGGGCCGCGAGCGAGTCGGGGCTGGGCTCGACCACGGTCACCCGGTGGCCGAGTTCGGCCAGGGGGACGGCGGCGCCGCCGGTGCCCCCGCCCGCGTCGACGATCTCCAGGGGCCCGTCCCCGAGCCGGTCCAGCAGTCCGACGAGGGCGTCCCACACGACCGCGGTCCGGGCCGCGTTGGCGGCCCGCCCCGGGCCGGTCGCCCCGCTCGCGCCGAGGCCGCCGCCCGCGGCCACGCTGGTCCTGTCAGTCACCTGCGTTCCCTCAATCCACGTTGCCCCGACGGTCCCCCACGCGCCGATGCCGGTCGCGCCCTAGAGCGAGAGCGTCGACTTGTTCTCCATCAGCCTGGACAGGAGTCCGCTGACGAAGTTGGGGGACTCGTCGGTGGACAGCTCCTTGGCCACGCCGACCGCCTCGGCGATCGCCACACCGTCCGGGATGTCGTCGGCCCACAGCAGTTCGTAGGCGCCCATCCGCAGGATGTTGCGGTCCACGACCGGCATGCGCTCCAGGGTCCAGCCGATGGCGTAGGTGTCCAGGAGCTCGTCGATGCGCTCACGCCGCTCGTCGACCGAGCGGGCCAGACTCTCGGTGAAGTCGTTGATCGGCGGTTCGGGCTGGGCCCGCCGGCGCCGGATGACGTCCTCCACCGAGGTGGCGCGCACCTCGGCCTCGTAGAGGACCTCGACCGCGCGCCGCCGTGCCTTGCGCCGTGCTCCGCTCATCAGTTGACTCGCCCGAGGTAGTCACCCGTGCGGGTGTCGACCTTGACGCGCTCGCCTTCGCTGATGAACAGGGGAACCTGGATGGTGGCGCCGGTCTGGACGGTGGCGGGCTTGGTGCCGCCGGTGGAGCGGTCGCCCTGCACGCCCGGGTCGGTCTGGGTGATCTCCAGCTCGACGGCGGCGGGCAGCTCGATGTAGAGGGGGTTGCCCTCGTTGGTGGCCACGGTGACCTTGGTGTTCTCCAGCAGGAAGTCCTTGCCGTCGCCGACGACGGCCTCCGGGACCGGGATCTGGTCGTAGGTGCTGGTGTCCATGAAGATGAAGGCCTCGCCGTCGTGGTAGAGGTACTCCATCTCGCGGCGGTCGACGTTGGCGAACTCGACCTTGGACCCGGCGTTGAAGGTCTTGTCGACGATCTTGCCCGTGAGGACGTTCTTCAGCTTGGTACGGACGAACGCGCCGCCCTTGCCCGGCTTGACGTGCTGGAACTCCAGGACGTTCCAGAGGACGCCGCCGTCGAGCCGCAGGGTCGTGCCGTTCTTGATGTCGTTCGTCGTGGCCACTTCGGTCGTCTCTCCAAGGGGTTTGACACGTCGGGGACCGACCCCCGCGGGGCCCGGTCGGTGTTCGGTGGGGCCGGGCACGGGCACCTCGGGGAGCTCCCCGGGCGCGCCGGTGCGCACGTCGCCTGTGTGCAGTCTAGTGGCTTCGCGGAACCCGGGTGTCGCCCGTGACCGCGCGGTACGCCTCGTCCAGCAGTTCGGGCGCGGGGCCGCTGAGGATGGTGGGCCGCGCCAGGCCGTCCAGGACGACGAAGCGCAGGGTGGCCCCGCGGGCCTTCTTGTCCACGCTCATGGCGGCGCGCAGTTCGGGCCAGGCCTCGGGGGCGTAGGAGACGGGCAGGCCGACCGAGGAGAGCAGCGAGCGGTGGCGCTGGACCAGGTCGTCGCCCACGCGGCCGTCCAGGCGGGCGAGTTCGGCGGCGTAGACCATGCCGATGGAGACCGCGTAGCCGTGCCGGAAGGTGTAGTTCTCGGCGCGCTCGATGGCGTGGCCCAGGGTATGGCCGTAGTTGAGGATCTCGCGGCGGCCGCTCTCGCGCAGGTCGCCGGAGACGACGTCGGCCTTGACCCGGATGGCGCGCTCGATGAGCTCGCGGGTGTGCCTGCCCCCGGGTTCGGCCGCGCCCTCGGGGTCGTCCTCGACCAGGTCGCAGATGACGGGGTCGTCGATGAACCCGGCCTTGACGATCTCGGCGAGGCCGCCGATGTAGTCGGCGCGGGGCAGGCTCGGCAGGGTCGCGAGGTCGCACAGGACCCCGGCCGGGGGGTGGAAGGCGCCGACGAGGTTCTTGCCCTCGGGGGTGTTGATGCCGGTCTTGCCGCCGACGGCGGCGTCGACCATGCCGAGCAGGGTGGTGGGCACCAGGACCGAGCGCACGCCGCGCAGCCAGGTGGCGGCGACGAACCCGGCCAGGTCGGTGGCGGCTCCCCCGCCCACGCCGACGACGGCGTCGCTGCGGGTGAAGTTGCGCTGCCCGAGCCGGGACCACAGGTCGGCGGCGACGGCCGCGGTCTTGGCGGCCTCGCCGTCCGGGACGGGCATGGAGTGCGCCCGGTAACCGGCGGCCTCCAGGGCGCCGACCACGGGGCGGGCGATCCCGTCCAGGCTCTCGGGGTGGATGACGGCCACCTGGGCGGCGTCGCCGACCAGGGAGGGGAGTTCGGAGAGGACCCCGCTGCCGACCACCACGTCGTAGCGGCCGGCGGAGTCGCCCACACCGATCCGGGTCACGGTCACTGCTGGGCCTTTCCGGAGTCCTGTCCGGCCAGGGAGGGCAGGATGGCGTCGACGATCTCTTCGGGGTGGTAGCCGGTGGTCTCCACGGTGACGCTGGCCAGGCGCTCGTAGACGGGCAGGCGCTCGTTGAGCAGCTGGCGCAGCCGGGTGCGGGGGTTGCCCGCGAGCAGGGGACGGGCCACGTCCATGCCCACGCGCTTGGCGGCCTCACCGAACTCCACCTGGAGGTAGACCACGTGGTGTCCGGCCAGGTCGCGCTGGGTGTCCTCGTCCAGGACCGCGCCGCCGCCGACGGCGATCACGCCCTCCCAGGCGCGCAGCCCCTCGGCGACGACCTCGCGTTCCAGGGCGCGGAAGCGCTCCTCGCCGTCCTCGACGAAGATGTCGCCGATGGGCTTGCCCGCGCGCTTCTCGACCTCGGTGTCGGTGCACAACAGGTCGGCGCCCAGGCGCCCCGCCAGGGCCTCTCCGACGGTGGACTTGCCCGATCCGGGCGAACCGATGAGCACCGCGATCGCTTTTGCCACGCTCTTCCCATCTGGAGAATCCGGGGCACCGCGCGCTGAGAAGCGCTGCCCCCCTGCCTTGATCTTGCCTTCCCCCCACCTTAGCTTCGCCGGGGAGACGCGAACCCTTGCCGGGGGGATGTGAACCGTTCCCGCGCGTGCGGGGACAGCACGGCCACGGCGTTGTCCTACTCCAGCGGACCTCGGTCCCCGGAGGCGGTGAGAGAGGTCGTCCACAGGCCGGATCGCGGCACTGGCGGGGACATTCGATCCGCCCCTATGCTCGGATTCGGGGGCGACTCCGTCGCCTGTGAGCGCGACGAGCGCTCCCGAATCCAGTGTGGCCCTTCCCTTGGCGCCCCGCCAGCCCCGAGGACGCGCCTGTGGACAACCGCTCCGGCAAGGGGAGCCGTGGCGGTTCCCAGTCCGCTTCCGTCCCGTTCGTGAACGGGACGGAAGCACGCCGAGGTCGGGATCGAAGGTCAGCGGATAGTCAGCGCGTCCAGGTAGCCCCGGAGGTTGCGCGCGGTCTCGGCGACCGAGTCTCCGCCGAACTTCTCGACGGCGGCCTCGGCGAGCACCAGGGCGACCATCGCCTCGGCGACCACACCGGCGGCCGGGACGGCGGTGACGTCGCTGCGCTGGTGGTTGGCCTGCGCGGGCTCGCCGGTCTCGATGTCGATGGTGTCCAGCGCCCTGGGCACCGTCGCGATGGGCTTCATCGCCGCGCGCACGCGCAGCGGGTCGCCGGTGGTCATACCGCCCTCGACGCCTCCGGCGCGGTTGGTGCGGCGGCGCACGCCGTCCGGACCGGGTTCGATCTCGTCGTGGGCGGCCGAACCGCGGCGGGCGGCGGTGCGGAAGCCGTCGCCGACCTCCACGCCCTTGATCGCCTGGATGCCCATGAGCGCACCGGCCAGGCGCGCGTCCAGGCGCCGGTCCCAGTGCACGTGGCTGCCCAGGCCGGGCGGCAGGCCGTAGGCCAGCACCTCGACCACGCCGCCGAGGGTGTCACCGGACTTCTTGGTGTCGTCGACCTCCTCGACCATGCGGGCGCTGGTCTGGGCGTCGAAGCAGCGCAGCGGGTCGGCGTCGATGGCGGCCAGGTCCTCCGGGCGCGGCTCCGGGGCGTCCTCGGGCACCGCCACGGGCCCCATGGACACCACGTGGCTCAGGATCTCCACGCCCAGGGCCTGACGGCAGAACTGGCGCGCGACCTCGCCGATCGCGACGCGGGCGGCGGTCTCACGGGCGCTGGCGCGCTCCAGGATCGGCCGCGACTCCCCGTGGCCGTACTTCTGCATGCCCACCAGGTCGGCGTGGCCGGGGCGGGGCCGGGTGAGCGGCGCGTTGCGCGCCACGCTCTCCAGCTCCTCGGCGGGCACGGGGTCGGGGGACATCACCTTCTCCCATTTGGGCCACTCGGTGTTCCCGACCTCGATCGCGACCGGACCCCCCTGGGTGCGGCCGTGTCGGATGCCCCCGATGACGGAGACCTGGTCCTTCTCGAACTTCATCCGGGCACCCCGCCCGTACCCGGCGCGACGGCGGAGCAGCGCGGCGGCGATGTCGTCCGAGGTGACGGACACACCGGCCGGGAGGCCCTCAAGAATCGCGACGAGTGCGGGTCCGTGGGACTCCCCCGCGGTCAGCCAACGCAACATGTGCACGATCCTTTCACGGATCGGTGCGCGGTGGAGCGCCGGGTTCAGGGTTGTGGAAACAGCGCTCCTCCCGTCAGGACGGTGGCCAGCGCGGCGGCGAGCATGAACGGACCGAGCGGGAAGGGATCCCTGCGGGTGAGCCGCCGCAGCGCCATGAGCACGACCCCCACCAGGGAGAAGGCCGCGAAGGCCCAGAACACGGCGACCAGCGCGCCGAGGGTCCCGGCCGCCCACCCCGCGTACAGCGCGGTGAGCCCGGAGAGCTTGACGTCGCCGAACCCCAGCCCCGCGCTGTGCACCCGCCACAGCAGCCAGTACAGCACCGTGACCAGGACCATGCTGACGAGCGCCCCGGCGGCCCGGTCGGTGTCGGGCCCCTCGGGGGGCAGCAGGACGGCCAGCCCGATCAGGACCGCGGCGACGGGGTAGGCGGGGAGGACGACCGCGTCGGGCAGGCGCATGACCCGCAGGTCGATGACGGCCAGCGGCACGCCGACGGCGGTCAGCCAGAGCACGGCCAGCACGCCGAACGGGGACCAGTCGGGTTGGAGGGTGGCCCACAGGCCGACGCAGCCGAAGAGCACGGCGGTCACGACGACGACCGCGGGGTGGGACCGGACGACCTGCTCGCAGTGGGGGCAGGCCCCCCGTCTTCGGAACGTGCGGGCCTCCACCGCCGGGAACCAGCGCAGGAAGCGCAGCTCGGCGCGGCAGTGGGGGCAGCGGGGGGGCGGCGGGCCCTCGTCGTCGTCCGGCGGCGGGAGCCGGCGCTCGCCGCGCACGTCCTCCCCGGTGTCGGGGACCGCGGTGGCGTCGTCGCGCGCGGGCTGGACGTGCCGGTCGGCGGAGGGCGTGAGCGAACCGCGGGAGGCGGGTGCGGGCGGCGGGTCGGCGGGGCCGAAGAGGTGGACGAGGCGGCCGTTGACCCGGCCCACCACCACTCCGAGCAGGGCGAGGAGGACGGCGACGGACGCCGTCCACAGGTGCGGGTGGAGGAGGAGTGTCGAGGGGGTGGGCATGATGGGAAGCTACCCTTCCGGGGCCCGCGGCGACACCGCCCGGTCCGGCCTGTGGAAAACTCCCCGTACGCGAACGCCGCGGCACCGTGTGCCCGCACGGCGCACGCACGGGACGAGGGCGCGGAGCGGCCCACGACCGCGGGGCTCGCGGCCCGGCCGGAAGCGACCGGGACGGAGTCAGTCCCGGGCGGCGGTCCCGGGCCCGTTCGGGGGCGCGTCGTCGCGCTGGGCGCGCACGACGGCGCTCAGTTCGATGCCTCCGGGCAGCACGTGCCGCAGTTCGGCGGTGAGCCGCCCGGCCACGCGCCGCAGGACCTCGTCGTCGCGCTCGTCGAGTTCGAGGCGGATGCCGATCTCGCCGCGTTCGGAGGGGTGGATGCGGACGCGCTCGATACCGAACTCGCCCTTGGTGACCTGGTAGATGAGTCCGAGGACCTGCGGGTCGTCCTTGGGCTCGGGGACGGCGCCGGTCTCGGCGATCATGCTGAGGAAGGGACCCTGAACGGTGTAGGGCACGGGGCCGGCCACGTCGAGCACCAGCGCGTCCGCCTCCTCCTCCAGGGCCGCCTGGCAGGCGTCCCTGACGGTGAAGGGCACGGGGCGCGCGTCCGGGCGCCAGCGGCGGACCGCGTCCACGGAGGTGAAGGCGAGCATGCCGCGCCGCCCGTCCCTGCCGGTCATGATCGGGACGGCGACCTCGCTGTTCTTGTCCTTGGTGAGCCCGCCGACGCCCTCCTCGGTCTCGGTGGCCACGGCGACCACGGGGATGAGCACGCGGGTTCCGCTGAGCGCGGCCAGCACCTGGCGGTCGCCCGTCGCGCCCGTCGCGTGTTCGCGCAGGCGCGCCTCGACCCCGGGATCGACGCTGCCGTCGTCGTCGCGGAAGTTCTGGGCGCCGATGATGGATGGTCTGCTCACGTGCACCGACTCTACCCGTGGGGCGCGGGGCCTGTGGCGGGCACGCCCGAAAGGGCGCGAACCGGGCGACGCGCCCGGTCACCGGCCGCCCTCGGGGTGTGCCGGACACACGAAACGGGCGGGCCCGCGGGGACGGCGGTCGCGGGGCCTCACCCCCGCCGGGCGGCCTCGCCCTGCTCCAGCGCGCCGATGATCGAGCCGAGCTGGGCGACCTGCTCCTCGCTGAGGCGGTCGAAGACCAGCGAGCGCACGCGCGCGGCGTGGCCGGGCGCGGCCTGGCGCAGGAGGAGGGAGCCCTTGTCGCTGAGCACGGCCCACAGCCCGCGGCGGTCGTCGTCGCAGTGCTCCCGGTGCACGTAGCCGCCGCGTTCGAGCCGTGCGACCTGGTGGGAGAGCCTGCTCTTGGACACGATGACGCTGTCGGCGAGCACCCGCATGCGCATGCGCCGCCCCTCGGCCTCGGACAGGTGCACGAGGATGCCGTACTCGATGAGGGAGAGCCCGGTACGGGCGCGCAGGTCCTTCTCCAGCTCGTCGTAGACCCAGGCGTTCATCCTGAGGAAACCACGCCAGACGTGCTGTTCCTTGACGTCAAGCCACCCGGCGTTGTTCATGCGGCCCATCGTAGCGGCGTGTCCGAAACCCCCGCTCCGCCACACCGTCGGGCCCCGCGTCGGCTCTCGCCGGAGGAACGCCTTGCACGAGGGCCCGGCATTGCCTAAACTCCTCTTCCGAGGAAGATTCTTCTAAGGCGTCTTGTTACACCTCAGCGAATGGGCCCGGTCCCCGGGTCCGCCGACCCGACAGGGAGACACCATGGCAGCGCAGGAACTCCAGGCCGGAACCTGGAAGATCGACACCGCCCACAGCGTCGTCGGCTTCTCCGTACGACACATGATGGTCAGCAAGGTCCGCGGGCGGTTCGAGAAGTTCGACGCCACGCTGACGGTGCCCGAGGACCCCACCCAGGCGTCCGTCGAGGCCACCATCGACGCCAGCTCGATCAACACCGACAACGGTGACCGCGACAACCACATCCGCTCCGCCGACTTCTTCGACGTCGAGAACCACCCGGAGTTCACCTTCCGCTCCACCGGCGCCGTCGCCAAGGGCGAGGACTTCGTCCTGCAGGGCGAGCTGAGCATCAAGGGCAACACCCGCCCCGTCGAGATCGCGCTGGAGTTCAACGGCTCCACCATCGACCCCTACGGTCTCAACCGCGCCGGCTTCACCGCCTCCACGCAGATCAGCCGCAAGGAGTTCGGCGTGGACATCGAGATGCCGATGGACGGCGGCGGCGTGGTCGTCGGCGACAAGATCACCATCGACATCGACGCCGAGTTCACCCGCCAGGCCTGAGCACGTCCGTGACGGCCGGGCGGACTCCGGGCCGGACGAAGCGGGGGAACACGCGGGACGGGACGGCCTCCCAGAAGTTTTGACGACACACCGTCATCACCTTCGGGGCCGCTCGGATATCGTCAGCGGGGGGAGGGCGCACAGCCCTCCCCCCGCTCGTGTCACGCGTGCGCGCCACCCGCCGACCAGGAGGTCCCGTGTCCCCGTCCAACCCCTTCTCCCCCGAGGTCGTCGCCGCCGTCACCGCCCACATGAACGGCGACCACCCCGAGGACACCCTGCTCATCTGCCGCGCGCTGGGCGGCCAGCCCGAGGCCACCGCCGCGCGCATGACGGGCCTGGACGGCGACGGCGGCGACTACGCGGTCACCGTGGACGGAACCGAGCACGCCGTGCGCGTGCCGTGGGCGCGACCGCTCACCGAACGCGCCCAGATCCGCGCCGAGGTCGTGCGCATGTACCAGGAGTCCTGCGACAGGCTCGGCGTGACCCCGCGCGGACGGCACTGAGCACCACGGGCGGCACCGGGCCCTCGTGCCGCAGGGACGCACGGCCGACCGCGTGCAGCCGACCGGCCGCCTGGAACCGGGCCCTCATGCCACGGAGGACGGGGCCGAACAGGCGGTCCCGCACGGCGGAGCGGGACCGGCGCGCGGTGGCCCGCGCGGACGGCGCCGAGGCGCGCGCAGCGCCGCGGCACCGGTCTTCCCGCCCCGGAGCGCACCGTCTGCGCGTTCCGGGTGGAACTCCACGCGCCCACCGGGAGTCAAAGGAGACGAGGGGCTACGCCGAGGAACCCGCACCGGGGCCCGAAACGGCGCGCGAACCGCGCCGCGCGGACCTACCCTGGAGGGGCCCTCGTTCCCCCGCAGGTCCACGACACCAACGCCTATCCGAAGGATGGCTCCGACCCCGATGGTCACGCCCGACCCCGGTGACGAGAACGCGCCGACCCAGCGGATCGAACCCACCGCGCCCACCACACGCATCGGCCCCGACGAGGACCGCACGCGTGCGGACCGCACCCACCGGGCCACCCGTGTGTTCCGCCCGGGAACGGCCCCGGGGGAGGGCACCGAGCCCACCCGCGTGTCCTCCCCGGCCGCGGACCGCACCAGCGTCCTGCCCGGCGCCGGCCAGGCGGACGCCACCCGCACGGCCGCCGCGGCCCCGGGCACCCGCCCGGCCCGCAGCATCCCGGGCGACGGCCGCACCGACGGCCGCGCGCCCTGGTGGCGGACCCTGTTCGGCCCGCTCCTGGACTGGATGGCCCGCCTGGTCTCGCGCGTGGTGGTCGGCCCCGCCAGCGACCTCGACTACGCCGTCCCCGCCGAACTGCGCCGCCGCTACCGCGTGCTCGACCACATCGGCGCGGGCGGCGAGGCCGTCGTCTACCTGGCCGAACCCACCGACTCCCCCGGGCGCCGGCTCGCGCTCAAGGTGTACCGGCCCGGCCACGACATCAACCGCGAACTCCTCGACCGCCTGCGCGCCCGCGGCACCGCCTCACCGCACACCCCCGCCATCCAGGGCTACGGCACCGCCGCCAGCTCCTGGGGCGAGGACCTGGCCTGGGAGGCCCAGGAGTACTTCTCCCACGGCTCGCTGCGCGCGCTCATCGACCAGGCCCCGCTACCGGACGACCGCGCCCGCGCCGTGGTCTCCGCCGTCGCCGAGTGCCTGCACCACTGGCAGGACGAACTCCAGCACAACCACACCGACGTCAAGCCCGAGAACCTGCTCGTGCGGTCCCTGGACCCGCCGGTCGTGGCGCTCACCGACTTCGGCGGCGCCGTACGCGCCACCATGAGCCGCGTCTACGGCGGACTGGCGGTCACCGAGGACTACGCCGCCCCTGAGGTCGTCGAGGGCCGCCGCGAGGCGCCCGCGGCCTGGTGGTCCCTGGGCGTGATCGTGCACGAACTGGTGGCCGGACGCCGCCCCGAGCGCGGCGGCAACTGGCTGACCGCCCGCAACACCGAGGTGGACATCTCCGCCATCACCGACGAGCGCTGGCGCCTGCTGGCCCGGGGCCTGCTCACGCTCGCGCCCTCGGCCCGCTGGGGATACGACGAGGTCGCGCAGTGGCTGGCGGGCGAGCGCCCGCAGATCCGCGCGGTCAAGCGCCTGCGCCCCATCGAGTTCGCCGGAGCCAGCCACGAGGACCCGCCGAGCCTGGCCTTCGACCTGCTCGACCGCTCCGAGACCGGCGCCATGTGGCTGCGCACCCACTGGTCGCAGCTGCGCAGCTGGCTGGACCGCGAGGTCAACGACTACACCTTCGACCGCGCCTACCTGACCGGCCTGGACGCCCACCCCGAACAGGCGCACGTGGCGATCAGCGCGCTGGCCGCCCGCTACGTGCCCGGGATGCCGCCGCGCTTTCGCGGCCACGAGATCAGCGCCGACGGGCTGCTGGACCTGGCCACCGGCGACGCCAGCCGCCACGCGGTGGTGCGCGAGGCCGTGACCTCGGGCGCGGTCGGGCTGGGCGCCCAGCACTGGTGTCCGCATCCGGCCTGCCGCTCGGGCGGTTCGGGGCGGTGCGCCCTGCTGGAGCGCGTCCAGCACGAGGTGCCCCTGATCATGCGCAAGGTGTCCGAGAACGTCGACCAGCTGGTCGGCTCGGGCCCCGACGCGCCCCGGCGCCCGGACACCCACGAGACCGACACCGCCTGGGCCAGGGCGGTCGAACTGGTCCTGCTCCCCGACACCGCCTCCCGGAGCCGGTCGCTGCTGCGGCGCCAGTCCTGGCACCCGCGCCAGCGCACCGCCGCCCCGCACGCCCCGTGGTGGGCGGAGCAGCGGCGCCTGGCCCTGCGCGACGCCAACGGCCGCGACGCCCTGGCCACCCGGGCCGCCCTGATCACGGCGGTGCTCCTGCTGCCCGAGGCGGCCCGGGTCGGCGGCGCGGTCGCCGAGCGCGAGCGCGCCGACGGCAGGGCACGCCGCCAGGACCGGTGGGCGTCGCTGGCCGGTTCGGCCGGCGAACGCTGGTCGCAGGTCCGCGAGAAGGCGGCCGGAGTCCGCAGGCGCGCCGCCGGGTCCTCCGCGCCCGGCCGCCCGGAGGGCGCGACCGCCCCGCACCCCTACAACCCCGCGGGACCGCAGGACCCCTCGCTCGACCCCCGCGAACAGGAACGCCGCAGGCGCCGGGCCGACAAGACCATGGGCCAGATCCAGCGGGCGATGAAGGCGGGCGCGTGCCGCCGGTTCGCCTACCCCGCGGCGCTGCTCGGGCTCCTGGACGGCCTGGGCCGCGTGGTGCGCCCGCAGGAGGGCTTCTACCCCGAGAGCGAGTTCGTGACCTCGGCCTACACCGGACTGCTGGACGCCAGCAACGGCGCCGTCCTGGGCTGGCTGTCGGAGGTCACCGGGGCCGTCACCGGTCTGCTGCCCGGCGACACCGGGGCGGCGTGGTGGCTGCCGGTGCTGCTGTCGGTGCTGCTGGTGGCGCTGGGCCGCTCGGCGGCCAGCAGGAAGCCCACCTCGCGGGCCCGTCGGCGTCTGGGGGCCTTCCGCCTGGCCGTGGTGGGAACCCTGTTCATGGTGGTGGTGCTGTTGTCCACGGGCCTGTTGGCGCTGGGCTCGGGGGTGCTGATCCCCCTGGACGGCCTGCTCGCCTAGCGTCCGGTGCGGGCGGTGGCCCGGCGCCCACGGGTAAGCCGCCCCCACCGGACCCGCCGTCCCCGCGCCGCGCCTCGGGCGCCCGCCGGAGGCGCCCACCGGGCCGACCCGCGCGAACCGTCGTGCGGGAGACGGCCCGGAGGGCCGCTCGCCGCTCCGGAAGCCCGCGCGGAACACTCCCCGGCGGGCCGACCGGGACCACGGGGCGGCCCCCTCCGCCCCGCCGCGCGCGGATGCGCTCAGGGCCGGAGCCTGCTCAGGGTGTAGCCCCGCCCCGCCGGATCCAGGGAGCGCGTGGCCCGCTTGAACAGGTACTCCGCACGCGGGTAGGACAGGCGCCCTCGCCCCGTCAGCGGGCACAGGTCGGCCGCGGCGGGGCGCCTCGCCGGTCCCGGACGCCGGTCTGCCAGAAGGAGCGGCCCCCGCTCGCGCCCCGCCACGAGCTCGGGCAGCAGCCGGGCGGTCCCCGACCTCCAGCCCACCCAGCCGTCGCCCGCCCGCGCACGGCGGTCCTCCAGGTCCAGGTCCTCCACGTTGAGCGCCAGCACGGAATTCACCCGGGCGCCGGACTCGTGCAGCAGCCGCCACAGCACGCGCTCGCGAAGCGCGAAACCCTCCCCGTCGCACAGGCGCGCCACGGTCTCGGGGTCGAGCGGCACGTGCGGTGAGCGGGTCTCGCCGCGCCGTTCCAGGTCCGCCGCGAGATCCTCCAGCCCCGCCCAGGCGCCGAAGGAGCGCACGGTCGACCGGTGCCGGTTCCACGTGCGCGGGGCCGCACCGCCCCAGGCGGTGGCGAACACGCCCGCCACCCGTTCGGGGGTCAGGTCGGCCAGGGGCAGACCCTCCCCCAGCGAACGGCACAGCCGGTCCAGGGTCTGGCCGTAGGAGCGCAGCGTCTGGGGGTCCAGGTCGTCGCGGCCCAGGAACTCCCGGGCCGTCGCGCCCAGGTCGGGCCCGGCGGGCTCGGGGACCGCGGTCTCCTCTGCCCGGCGCGACAGGAAGGCGCGTTCGGCGGTGTTCTCGGCCAGCAAGGCGGCGCGCTCGAACTCCCGCTTCGCCTCGGCGGCCCGGCCCAGCCGCAGGAGCAGGTCGCCGCGCACGCCGGGCAACAGGTGGTAGTCGCGCAGGACCGGGTCCTCCGCCAGCTCGTCGGCCAGGGCCAGTCCCTCCCCCGGCCCGCGGGCCCTGCCGACCGCCACGGCCCGGTTCAGGCGCACGACCGGGGTGGGGAGTAGGACGACCAGCTGGTCGTAGAGGGCGGCGATACGGGCCCAGTCGGTGTCCTGCTCGCTGGTGGCCCGGGCGTGGCACACGGCGACGGCCGCCTGGAGCACGTAGGGGCCGGGCGGGCCGCCCGCGTCACGGGCGCGCAGCATGGCGGCGAAGCCCCGGCGCACCAGCAGGGGGTCCCAGCGGCCCCGGTTCTGCTCGTGCAGTCGGACGATCTCGCCGGAGGGGCCGGTCCGGGCCCCGGCCCGGGACTGCTGGAGCTCCATCAGCGCCACCAGGCCGTGCGCCTCGGCCTCGTGCGGCACCAGTTCGGCCAGGGTGCGGCCCAGCCGCAGCGCCTCCAGGCACAGGCCGGGGCGCATCAGGTCCTCGCCCGAGGTCGCCGCGTAGCCCTCGTTGAAGACGAGGTAGATGACGCCGAGGACGGAGGAGAGGCGTTCGGCCAGCTCCCGTCCGTCGGGCAGCCCGAAGGCCACCCCCTCCTCGGCGAGCAGCCGTTTGGCCCGCGCCACGCGCTGGGCGATGCGCCCCTCCCCGGTGAGGAAGGCGCGGGCGATCTCCCCGTTGGTCAGCCCGGCCACCAGGCGCAGGGTCAGCGCGACCCTCTCCGGAGTGGACAGCACCGGATGGCAGGTCGCGAACAGCAGGCGCAGGACGCCGTCGTCCGGGGCGGGCGCGACCCCGGGAGCGCGCTCCAGCTCGTGGGCGATCTCCTTGTGCTTGCTCTCCAGGCGGTGCTCCCGGCGCAGGCGGTCCAGGACGCGGCGTTTGGCGGCGGTCATGAGCCAGGCGCCGGGGTTGTCGGGGATCCCCTCACGCGGCCACTGCTCCAGGGCGGCGACGAGGGCGTCCTGGGCGCACTCCTCGGCGGCGCCGACGTCGTGCGCGATCCGGGTGAGCGAGGCGACGATCCGCGCCGACTCCATCTTCCAGACCGCGTCGACGGTGCGGTGGACATCGGTCACACCGAAGATGACAGCACCGGCCGGGCTCGTGCGCAACCCGGCCGGCGCCGCGGCCGGTCAGGGGCCGAAGACCTGCTGGATGACGCTCTCGCCGTCGCCGACGATGCGGCGGAAGCGGCGGGCGACTTCAAGGGCCTCCTCACGGGAGCGGACCTCGACCAGGGCGAACCCGGCCACGGCCTCCCTGGCCTCGGTGAACGGGCCGTCGGTCACGGTGATCTCCTCTCCGGCGGAGACCATCCGGACGCCGCCGGGCTCCAGCCCCCCGGTGGCCAGCAGGACTCCGGAGGCGGTGAGCTCCTCCACGAACGCGGCCATCTCGGCGTACAGGCCCTCGTCGTCGCGGGCGTCCTCGGAGGGGCGGGTGGTCATCAGGAAGCGCACGGCGTGCTCCTTCGTCTCGTTTTCGTTGCCTTCGGATACACGTCGAACGAGGTGATGTGACAGGGAACGGCCGCGTTCCCTGTCACATCGCCGCAGCGACGTGAGAACGAGAAGCACAGAACACGAGAGAGGCCCCGGCCATGACCGCCACCACCGCCACCGCACCCCGTGTCCGCCGCGCCACCGCGGGCACCACCCGCGCGCTGCTCGCCGGCGCGGCCCTCGCGGCTCCCCTGTGGGCCGCCGTCTCCCTGGCGCAGGCCGCCGCACGGGAGGGGTTCGACCTGACCCGGCACCCCCTGAGCGCGCTCAGCACCGGCGAACTCGGCTGGCTCCAGATCACGAACTTCCTGGTCGCGGGCGCCCTGACCGCCGCCGGAGCCCTGGGGCTGCGCCGGTCCATGCGCGGTGCGCCCGGCGGCACGTGGGCGCCGCGGCTGGTCCTGGTCAACGGCCTCGGCATGATCGCGGCGGGTCTCCTCGTCATGGACCCGGCCGACGGCTTCCCCGTCGGCACCCCCGCGGGGATGCCCGAGCAGCTCACCTGGCACGGCTACGGCCACATGGCCGCCGGATCGGTCTCCTTCGCCGCGCTGATCGCCGCCTGCTACGTACTGGGGCACCACTACGGTCGCACCGGCCACCGGGGCGCGGCCGCCGCCTCCCGTGTCGCGGGCACCGTCCTGCTGGTCGGCAACGGCTGGGCGATGACCGGCGGCCAGTACGGCTCGCTGACCCTGGCCGTCGGAGCCGTCACCGCCATGCTGTGGGTGTCGGCGGTCGCCGCACTCCGCCTCCGAACCTCCTGAACAACCTCCGTCACACGCGTCACGTGTCCCGCCGTGTCCCCCCGGCGGGGCGCGTGGGCTATGATCGCCCGGTTCGGCACACGGACGCACGGCCACGACGGGGAAGCAGGTGTCAGGTGGGTGAGGTGATCGAGCTGCGCTCGGGAGAGTACCGAGCGCGCGTCGACCGCACGGGAGCGGGACTGCGGGCACTCACCTGGCGCGGCCGCGACGTGGTCTGGCCCTACGACGGGGACGGACCCAAGGCCTTCCAGGGCCAGGTGCTCGCGCCGTGGCCCAACCGCGTGACCGAGCACGGCTACCGCTTCGACGGGGTCGAGCACCGTCCCGCACCCAACGACCCGGCCACGGGCACCGCCATCCACGGCCTGGTCCACGACCGGGAGTGGACGCCGGAGACGGTCTCCGAGGACGCGGTCGAACTGCGGCTGGACTTCGGCGGCGGGCCCGGCTACCCCTTCCCCCTGGAGATGACCGTCGCCTACCGGCTCTCCGACGACGGGCTGACGGTCGCCACCACCGCCCGCAACCCGGGCGGCTCCCCCCTGCCGTTCGGACTGGGCTTCCACCCCTACCTGACCCTGGGCGAGCCGCTGTCGGCCCTGGCCGCGCGCGGGGAGTTCGCGCTGGAGGTCACCGCCGGCACCCGCCAGCCGGTGGACGGGCAGATGCTGCCCGTGGGCGGCCCCGTTCCCGTGGACGGCGGCGACTTCGACTTCCGCACGCCCGGCCGCCAACTGGGAGACACCGTCCTGGACACCGCCTTCACCGAACTGGAGAGGGACGCCGACGGGCGCGCGTGGGTGCGGGCGAGCGGCCCCGAGCACCGGGTGTCGCTGTGGTGCGACCGCGGCTTCGGCTGGTTGCAGCTGTTCAGCGCCGACACCCTCGGCGGGGACGACCACCGGGCCCACCTGGCCGCCGAGCCCATGACCTGCCCGGCCAACGCACTGGCCACCGGCACCGACCTGATCGTGCTGGCCCCCGGGGAGTCGACCGAGCACGTGTTCGGCATCCTCGCCGAGACCCTGGTCTGAGCCCCGGCCCACCGGCGCGCACGGCCCCGGGCAGGGCGCTCAGCCCGGACCGGAGGACTCCCCGCCCAGCACGCCGCTGAGCCGCTCCAGGTCCTCCACCGTGTCGATGTCCTCCGGGCTGGCGATGTCGTCGCAGGCCACGGCGGTGACCAGATGGGAGTACGCGCGCAGGAACGGGCGCGCCCCCACGTCGTGCACGGCCATGGCGTAGGCCGTGGACCAGTGCTCGCGACCCAGCAGCACGGGGTTGCGCTGGTTGCCGCGGTAGGTGGCCACCGCGGCACGGGCGCCCTGCTCGTGCGCCTCCACCAGGCGGCGCACCGCCTCGGGGGTGACCAGGGGCTGGTCCGCCAGCGCGATCAGCACCGCGTCGACCGTGTCGGGCAGGGCGTCGATCCCGGCGCGCACCGAGGACCCCATCCCGGTCCGCCAGTCGGGGTTGTGCACCGTGTGGGCGCCGCGCACCGGGGTGTCGGCGGCGCCCAGCACCACCATGACGGGGGCGCAGCCGCCCGCGGTCAGCGTGCGCACACCGCGGTCCACCAGACGTTCGCCGCCCACCTCGACCAGCGCCTTGGGCCGCCCGAGTCTGCTCCCCGAACCCGCGGCCAACAGCAGGCCCGCCACCGGACCCGTACGCTCCCCGCCCTGCTCCTGCCCCCCAGTACCCATGACGTGATGATGCCACGCACGGGCGCGCGGGATGGGCGACCTGGCACAGCCCGTCCGGCCCTGTTCCGCGACCGCCCCCACGGACCCGCCGTGACCAGGCACTCCACGGACCGGCGGGTTTCGGTTCACTTCACACGGTGGCCGAATCCGGCCGGAACCAGGGGTTTACCCGACGTGTCGTGGTGGATCCGGCCGCTGGTCTCACGCAGGGCCCGCCCGCTGCCGCCCCACCGCACCTGCACCAACTCCGCGGCGATCGACACCGCCGTCTCCTCCGGGGTGCGCGCCCCCAGGTCCAGACCGATCGGCGAGTGCAGGCGCGCCAGCTCCGCCTCACCCACTCCGGCCTCGCGCAGCCGCTCCAACCGGTCCTCGTGCGTGCGCCGGGACCCCATCGCGCCGATGTACCCGGCGCGGGTGCGCAGGGCCACGCTGAGCACCGGCACGTCGAACTTGGGGTCGTGGGTGAGCACGCAGATGGCCGTGCGCTCGTCGATCTGGTCGGCGATCTCGTCCAAGAACACGTGCGGCCACTTGACCACCACCTCCTCGGCGGTGGGGAAGCGCTTGGCGGTCGCGAACACCGGCCGGGCGTCGCACACCGTCACCCGGTAACCCAGGTAGGTGCCCAGGTCGGCGACGGCCGCCGCGAAGTCGATCGCACCGAAGACCAGCATGCGAGGGGCGGGCGCGAAGGACTGCACGAACACCTCCAGCTCGTCCCCGCGCCGCTGCCCGTCGGTGCCGTAGCGCAGCAGACCCGTGCTGCCCTGGGCCAGCATGCCGCGCACGTCGTCGTCCAGGGCGTCGGCCAGCCTGTCGCTGCCCAGGCCGCCCTCGGCGTGGCCGGGCCAGACCACCCGGCGCCGCCCCACCCGGCCCTGGTCGGAGGGGTCGGAGACGATGGTGGCCACGGCGACCGGCTGGTGCTCGTCGACCGCGCCGATCACCGAGCCCAGCTGGGGGTAGGCGGACCGGCTGATCGGCTCGATGAACATGTGCAGTGTTCCGCCGCAGGTCAGGCCGACGCTGAAGGCGTCGTCGTCACTGACCCCGTAGGTGCGGCGCACGGGGACCCCCGTGCGGATGACCTCCAGGGCCTCCTCGTAGACCGCGCCCTCCACGCAGCCGCCGGACACGCTGCCGACCGCCTCCCCCGAGGCGCTGACCAGCATCGCCGCCCCGGCGTCGCGGGGAGCGCTCTTGTAGGTGTCGATCACGGTGGCCAGCGCGAACGTCTCGCCCGACGCGTACAGGCCGGACACGGCCGCTCGGATGTCGCGCACGCGGTACCTCTTCCACGTTCCGTCGGTGGCTCTCGGTACCAAACTATGTGCCCCGCACAACACTCGGGAGCCACCGATCCTCAGGAATTCGGCGGCCCCTCCCGGAGGTTCCTACGAGCGGTCGGGCTCGCGGCCCTCGCCGCGCTCGTGCAGCAGCGCGCGGAACTCCTCCAGAGCGCGCCGGGCGGACTCGCCGTCGGCGCTCTGGATGGCCATCACCGCCAGGGTCGTGCCGTCGGACAGGTCCGCCGAGGGCCAGGGCTCGCCCTCGGGCATCCGCACGTCCACGACCTCCGGCCAGGACAGCACGTGGGTGCGGATGCTGTTGACCACCGTCACACCCTCCTCACCGGCCACCAGCCGCGGCCGGGCCAACAGGTGCAGGGCAGCCGCGATGGCCAGGCCCAGGCCCACCATCAGGACCCGGTCCATGACCCCCCAGCTGCCCGGCAGGATCGCGGCCAGGACCGCCAGGGTCGCCACGATCAGCAGCGCCAGCCCGTAGGCGACCCACCGCACCGACCGGGGCCGCCACGTCCTGGGCAGCACCGCCTGCCCCGACTCCTCGCCGTCCACGGGCTGTTCCCTCGTCCGCACCAACTGCTCCACTTCTGGACCGTGTCCGCCGCGGCCCCGGCACGCCGCGTCCCGCGACGCCGTACCCCGCCGGACGGACCCCTCGGGCCCTCCGGCGCGCACCGCCCGACGAGGACCGCCCAACGGCCACACGCCGGATCGGGACCCGCGCGACACCTCTTCGGCCGTCCGCGTACGCGGACGGCCCACCGCCGTCACCGTGCGCCACCGGACCGGATCAGCGGCGCAGCCCGCGCAGGACCGCCGCCGTGTCCAGGGCGGCCAGCGCGGCCTCGGCGCCCTTGTCCTCGGCGCTCCCCGGCAGACCGGCGCGGTCGAGCGCCTGTTCCAGGGTGTCACAGGTGAGCACGCCGTTGCCCACGGGGGTGGAATGGCGCAGCGCCACCTCGGTCAGGCCGTGGGTGACCGACTGGCACACGTAGTCGAAGTGCGGGGTGCCCCCGCGGATGACCGCGCCCAGGGCGATCACGGCGTCGTGCTTGCGGGCCAGCTCCTGGGCGACCACCGGGATCTCGACCGCTCCGGCCACCTCCACCACGACGGGCTCGGCCGCGCCCGAGGACGCCACCACCTCCAGCGCCCTGGTGAGCATCGGCTGGACCACACCCGCGTTCCAACGGGTCACGACGATGCCCACCGACATCCCCGAGGCGTCGACACCACTGCTGTCGGGGCGTCCTTCACCACTCATGGGCTCCTGCTTCCTCTCCGAACGAAGTGTGCGGCCCCGGACCACCGCCGGGGCGGGCGCCGCCCCGGCCTTCCGGGGCGCCGCGCGCGGGGCGGCCGGTCGGCCGCGCCGCAGGGCCGGGGTCAGCGGACGACGCCGGTCAGGTCGTGGCCCATGCGGTCGCGCTTGGTGCGCAGGTAGTCGATGTTGTCCTCGGTGACGAAGGAGGGCATCGCCACCCGCTCCTTGACCCGCACCCCGTGCTGCTCCAGTCCCTCGGCCTTGGCGGGGTTGTTGGTCAGCAGCCGCACCGACGACACCCCCAGGTCGGCCAGGATCTGCGCCCCGGCGCCGAACTCGCGCGCGTCGGCGGGCAGGCCCAGGCGCAGGTTGGCGTCCACGGTGTCCGCCCCCTGGTCCTGGAGGCTGTAGGCGCTCAGCTTGTGCAGCAGACCGATCCCCCGGCCCTCGTGGCCGCCAAGGTAGACGAGCACCCCGCGCCCCTCCTCGGCGATGTCGGCCATGGCGGCGTCCAGCTGGGCGCCGCAGTCGCAGCGGTGGGAGCCGAACGCGTCGCCGGTGAGGCACTCCGAGTGCAGGCGCGCCAGGACGTCGGTGCCGTCGGTCAGGTCCCCGTACACCAGCGCGACGTGCTCGGCGCCGTCGGCGGTACCCCGGTACCCGACCGCGCGCCACTGGCCGTACCTGTTGGGCAGGCGCGTCTGGACCGCGCGGGAGACCAGCGGCGGGTGGGCCTCGGCCTCGGTGAGCGCCTCCCCCAGCGCCTCGCGGTAGGCGGCGAGCTGCTCGACCGAGACCAGCTTGAGGCCGTGCTCGTCGGCGAACGCGCGCAGCTGGGGCAGACGGGCCATGGTGCCGTCGTCGTTGACGACCTCGGCGAGCACGCCCGCGGGACGCAGACCGGCCAGGCGGGCGAAGTCGACGGAGGCCTCGGTGTGGCCGCGCCGGGCCAGCACGCCGCCCGGGCGGGCGCGCAGCGGCAGGACGTGGCCGGGGCGCACGAAGTCGGCGGGGCCGCTGCCCTCCGCGGCCAGCAGGCGGATGGTGCGGGCCCGGTCGGCGGCGGAGATCCCCGTGGTGACGCCCTCGCGCGCGTCCACGGTGACCGTGTAGGCGGTGCGCAGGCTCTCCTCGTTGCGCGCGGTCATCAGCGGCAGGTCGAGGCGGTCCAGGTCCCCGCCCTCCAGGGGGACGCACACCACACCGGAGGTGTAGCGGATCATGAACGCCAGGAGTTCGGGCGTGGCGAGCTCGGCGGCGAAGATGATGTCGCCCTCGTTCTCGCGGTCCTCGTCGTCCACCACCACGATGGCCCGCCCCGCGGCGAACTCGGCGACGGCCTCCTCGATCGGGTCGAGGACGACGGCCTGGTCGATCGGTGTCGTGGCCGGGGTGGGTTCGGTGACGGTCATGGCCGCTCCCTGGGATGGATCGTGGATGTGGGTGCTGGGGCGGGCGGCGGCCCGCCCGCGCGGGTCCGCTCCCTCGTGCCGTGCGC
This sequence comes from Nocardiopsis dassonvillei subsp. dassonvillei DSM 43111, assembly GCF_000092985.1. GTDB lineage: Bacteria > Actinomycetota > Actinomycetes > Streptosporangiales > Streptosporangiaceae > Nocardiopsis > Nocardiopsis dassonvillei. Next base: position 1,057,379 of record NC_014210.1, on the reverse strand, counting down.
GGGCGCTCACGCCCGCGGGCGGACCGCCGCCACGGCGGTGATGCGCTCGACGTACTTGGCGATGACGTCCACCTCGATGTTCACGGTGGCACCGGTGACCAGTCCGCCCAGAGTGGTCGCCCGCAGGGTCTCGGGGATGAGGCTGACCTCGAAGAACTCATCCTCGGCGCCGGGCTCGCTGACCGCGGAGACGGTGAGGCTGGTGCCGTCGACGGTGATCGAGCCCTTCTCGACCACGTACGGCGACAGGTGGGCGGGCAGCCCGAAACGCAGAACGTCCCAGTTGTCGCCGGGATTCCGGGAGAGCAGGGCGGCGGTGCCGTCGACGTGGCCCTGGACGATGTGCCCGCCCAGGCGGCCGTCGGCGCGGGCGGCGCGTTCGAGGTTGACGGGGGAGCCCGGAGTCAGGCCGCCGAGGCTGGAGCGGTCCAGCGACTCCTTCATGACGTCGGCGGTGAAGGTGCCCTCGCCCCGGTCGACGACGGTCAGGCACACACCGTTGACCGCGATGGAGTCGCCGTGTGCGGCGTCCGAGCTGACCAGGGGACCCCGGACGGTGAGCAGTACGGCCTCGCCCGTGGTGCCCGCGGCCTGGATGGAGACGACCTCGCCGAGTTCCTCGACGATTCCGGTGAACACGCCCTTGCCTTCCCTTCGCCTGGTGGCTCCGGGGTGAGGGGACGCGTGGAGAAGGGTCCACGAACAGGACGGCACCGGGGCCGCGCGTCAGCGGACGCGGGCGGCGAGGGGCCGTCCCGACACGTACTGCCTCCCATCCGGACTTTCACCGTCGGTACCGGAATTCCACCGGTTCAACCGGCCGATGGACTCGGCCGGGTCGCGGACTGTCACCGCCGGTTCGGAATTACACCGACCCCGGAGCACGTGTTGAACTTGCTGGTAGGGATCCTAACCCCTCGTCAACAGGCGCGCCTAGCCGGTGTGACGCGAATCATCGGGCCCCGCCGGCGTCGGCGCGGACGGCGCGCGCCCGGTCGGGCGGCCCCGGCGGGCGTGTCGCCGCGACCGCGCGTCCCGCCCGCTCAGGAGGTCTCGGCGGCGGCCCCGGGCCGGGTGGCCAGGCCGCTGCGGACGAAGGCCTCCGGGGCCAGGAAGGAGGCCCAGAAGGTGATAGCGCCGTAGGCGGCGAAGGACACGGCGGCGTTGGCGAGCCCGCCCAGGTGGCCGAAGAGCACGCTCACGAACACCTGCACCAGCACGATCACCGAGACCCCCAGGACGAAACGGGCGGCCCGGGAGGCCAGGGTGCCCGAGGCGCTGTACCATCCGCGCCGGGCGAGCAGGGTGAAGCCCACCAGCCCGCCCAGCAGTGTCCCGGCCACGGTGTACAGGCCGGTGAGGGTTTCGGCGGCCGGGTCGGCGGGGACCGCGCCGATCCACTCCTGGGGGACCGTCCAGTCACCGCGCACCAGCAGCTGCCACAGGGTGGCCGCCAGGCAGGGCAGCAGGGCGACGGCCAGGGCGTAGCCCACCCAGCGGGCCGTGCCCAGCCCCAGCCACCAGGCGGTGACGCGATCCTCCCAGCGCAGGACCGCCCACAGCAGGGCGGCGCCCAGCACCAGCCCGGCCACGACGTCGCTGATGAAGTGGGCGCCCAGGTAGACCCGCGAGAGCGAGACGAGCGCGATGACCGCGACCGCCGCCCACAGCACGGCGCGGCGGCCGGACCTGATGCCGAGGTAGCCCCAGGTGACGGTGGCGCCCTGGGTGTGCCCGGAGGGGATCCCGAAGCTGTCCGAACTCGTGTGGGCCGTGACGCGGGCGTCGAACCAGGGCGGCCGGGCCCCGTAGAGCAGGGACTTGAACAGCTGGTTGACCACGCCTGAGCAGGCCACCACGACGAACAGGCGCGCCCCCAGGCCGGGGTTGACGCACCAGAAGACCAGGGTGAGGGCGAGGATGACGAGCGTGTGGGAACCCAGGTGGGTGACCAGGCCCAGCGGGTAGGCGAGCCAGTCCCCCAGGCCCTGGAGCCAGAGGATGGGGGCGGTCTCCGCCTCCCACAGCGCGTCCGTGGCCAGGTGCTCGGCGGTCCAAGCGTTCAACGCGTACTCCCAGGGGTCCGCGCCTGGCAACGCGCTCACGCCGCGCCGCTCCCCCGCGCGCGCGAAGGCGGAGGGGAAGACGGAGCCGCGACCAAGCGAGATTCACGACTACGAGTCGCACAGCTTAGGGGGAGACGCCGGATGGGGCCAGCGAAGGGCGGAACCGTGTCGCGATCGTTGCGCAGACGGACGTTCGGTTGCGGGGGGTCGGGGCTTCGGACTCAGGACCTGGCGGCGGCCCCGGTGGCGAGGGCGCGCAGGGATTCCACGGCCTTGGCCGGGTCCTGGGCCCCGTAGACGGCCGACCCGGCGACGAAGACGTCGGCTCCGGCCTCGGCGGCCCGCTCGATGGTCTCGTCGCTGACGCCTCCGTCGACCTGGAGCCAGACGGAGGCCTCGCGGCTGTCGAGGATCTCGCGGGCGCGGCGGATCTTGGGCAGGACCACGTCGAGGAACTTCTGTCCGCCGAAGCCGGGTTCGACGGTCATGAGCAGGAGCATGTCCATCTCGCCGACGAGGTCGGCGTAGGGCTCGACGGGCTCGGCGGGGTTGAGGGCCAGGCCCGCGCGGGCGCCGAGGCGGCGGATCTCGCGCAGCGTGCGCACGGGGGCCCCGGCGGCCTTGGCGTGGATGGTGACGCTGCCCGCGCCCGCTTCGGCGTAGGCGGGGGCCCAGCGGTCGGGCTCCTCGATCATCAGGTGGCAGTCCAGGGGGGTGTCGGTCGCCTTGAGCAGGGACTCCACGATGGGCAGGCCGAGCGTCAGGTTCGGGACGAAGTGGTTGTCCATCACGTCGACGTGGAGCCAGTCGGCGGACGGGGACACGGCGGCGGCTTCGTCGGCGAGGTGCGCGAAGTCGGCGCTCAGGATGCTGGGTGAGATCTGGATGGCCACGCGTGCAGTGTAGCCACGGCGGAGGGGGGCGGGTGGTCCGGGTGCGGGGCCCGGAGCTGCGGGGACGCGAAGAGGTTTTTCCCCTCCCCCCTCACTGTTCGGGGCGTCTTCACGGAGGATCTTTACGACGTAGATCACAAATCGCCCTTTTCGGACATGCGGAGTGGCCGAGAGGAGTGGGGGGAGGGCGTCCGAACGCGCCTGGCACGGCCCCCGGGGAGGTGGGGCCCGTGCCAGGTGCCGTGGCGGACGCCCGCGCGCAGGAGCGTCCGGGAGGAATGGGAGATCCGTGAGCGAGGACACCGCGGCGGAGTTGGGCGTGGTCTGCGAGCACGCCCGCGACATCAGGGACCGGCTGGAACCGGTGCCCGGCGGCCCAGCGCTGGTCGACGCGGTGCTCGGGGCGGCGCGCGGCGGCGGGGACGCGTCGGCGGAGCTGGCCGAACTCCAGGAGGCCCTGGTCGCCCTCGACGGGCGCGGGCTGGCCGCCCACGCCGACGGAGTGCACCGGGTGGGGTCCGGGGGCGCGGGGGTGGCCGGGATCGGTCTGCCCCGCCCCGCCTTCGCCCTGTACGGGTGCCCCCAGGGCAGGTGCGCGCGCACGTGGGAGCCCACACCGGCCGAGGACGTGCCGGTCTGCCTGGTCAGCGGCGCCGCCCTGCGCCCGCCGCGGGGGCGGTAGGCGGTGGGCGACCTTTGGGCGGAACTGGGCCGCAGGCTGACCGAGAGGTGGGTCAGCACCCTGGCGCTGCCCGGCGCCCTCTACCTGGCGGTCGCCACCGCCGCCTACGCCCTGGGCTGGTCCGGGGCGTGGGACGCGGGGCACCTGGCCGAGCGTGTCACCGGATGGGCCGCGGATCCTCGGGTGGACACCTTCGGCGGCCAGGCCCTGGTGCTGGCCGCCGTGCTGGCCGGGAGCACCGCCGTGGGCCTGGTCGCCCGGGGGTCGGGCTGGCTGGTCGAGCGCCTGTGGACCGCCGCGGACTGGGAGCGGTGGCCGCCGCCGCTGCGCGGCTGGACCGGGCGGTGGGTGCGCTCGCGCCGCGCGCGGTGGGACCGGCTGCGCGGGGAGGTCGAGCGGGCGCGGAACGGGGAGGCGGAGCAGGCCCGGGGCCGGGAGGAGGCGTTCGCGAAGGCCTACGACCGCATGGCGAGGGTCTCCCCCGAGCGGCCCGAGCGCCCCACCTGGTGCGGTGACCGGATCGCGGCCGTGCGCACGCGGCTGGCCCGCGACCACCGCGCGGACCTGGCCGTGCTGTGGCCGCACCTGTGGCTGGTCCTGCCGGAGGAGGAGCGCGTGGAGGTCACCGCGGCCCGCGAGGACCTGTCCCGCGCCACCGGGCTGACCGCGTGGGGGCTGCTGTACCTGCCGCTGACCGTGTGGTGGTGGCCCGCAGCGCTCGTAGCGGCGGCCGTGGCGGGGATCGCGTGGGTGCGGGCCCGGTCGGCGGCCGGGAACTACGCCACGCTGGTGGAGGCCGTCGTGCGCCTGCACGCGGTGGAGCTGGCCGACCGCGCGGGGGTCGCGCACGAGGGGGCGTTCAGCGGGGAGCTGGGCGAGCGGCTGACCCTGCGCCTGCGCGCGAGCATGCCGCCGGCGCCCGTGCTCGCACCCTTGGTGTCCGCGCCTGTGCCGCCGGTGGCCGCACCTCCGGTGACCATGCGGCCGCCCCCGGAATCCGCACCTCCGCCGGGGTCCGCGCCGCCTCCGGTACCCGAGCCCGCGCCGCCGTCGGCAGCGGACACCACCGCTTCCGGGCCGGAGGACGAAGGACCCCCTACGTAGCGGACACCTCGGTCGGCAGCGGACAGCGCCGAACACGAACGAGGACGACGAGCGCCCCGCCGCCCCGGACGGGTTGTCCACAGGGCTCCGGGGAAGGGCGCGCAGGCCCCTACTCTGGTATCGGGGGCGCCGCGGGCGTCCGTCGGCGCGGTGACACGCCCCCGTGTTCCAGTGTGACCGGCCGTCTCTCTCCCGCCCACCCCGGATCCCCTCCTGTGGACGGGCCCGGGGGACTTCCCAGCCCGGGTCGGTGAGGGGGCCGCCGCGCGAGCGGCCCCCACGGCTTCAGGACCGCTCGAACCCAGCACCGCTCGAACCCAGCACCGCTCGAACCCAGCACCGCTCGAACCCAGCACCGCTCGAACCCAGCACCGCTCGAACCCAGCACCGCTCGAACCCAGCACCGCTCGGACCCAGCACCGCTCGGACCTAGGACCGCTCGGACCTGCGCAGCAGCGCCAGGAACATCGCGTCGGTCCCGTGCACGTGCGGCCAGAACTGGACGTACCTTCCCTCCGGCCCGGCCGCGAGGTCGGGCACCCCGTCCAGGTAGTCGGCGGCGCGCAGCAGCGTGAGGTCGTCGCGCTCGGAGAGCACCCGGCGCACGATCCCGTCGGTCTCGTCCAGGTGCGGCGAGCAGGTGACGTAGGCGACCACACCGCCGAGGCGCACCGCCTCGACCGCGCTCGTCAGCAGGTCGTGCTGGAGCGGCGCCAGCTCGGCGGCCGACCCCTCGGTGCGCCGCCAGCGCGACTCCGGGCGGCGGCGCAGCGCGCCCAGGCCCGTGCACGGCGCGTCCACCAGCACCCGGTCGAAGGCCCCCGGCCGCCAGGCGGGCCTGGTTCCGTCGGCGACCACGACCCGGCCCGCGTCGCGCGGGGAGCGGCGCACCGCACCCGCCACCAGTCCGGCCCGCGCGGGCTGCACCTCGGCGGCCAGCAGGCGGGCGTCGCGCTGCCCGGCCAGGGACGCCAGCAGACCGGCCTTGCCGCCCGGCCCCGCGCACATGTCGAGCCAGCGCGCGTCGTCCCCGTGGGCGTCCACCCTGGTCAGGGCGAGGGCGACCAGCTGGCTGGCCTCGTCCTGCACCGCGGCCCGGTTCTGGTGCACCTCGCGGATCGCCGCCGGGTCGCCCTCGGGCAGGTAGGCGGCGAACGGCGAGTAGCGGGCCTCCTCGGCACCGGCGGCCACCAGGTCGGCGACGGTGGCGCGGCCCGGCTTGGCCACGAGGGTCACGCGGGGCCGCTCGTTGTGCGCGGCGAGCAGGCGCTCGGTCTCGACCAGTCCGTTGGCGGACCGCTCCCCCAGCGCCCGGGCCAGCTCCTTGACCATCCAGCGCGGGTGGCTGTGCACGACCGACAGGTACCCGCTGGGGTCGGTGGCGCGGTCGGGGGCGACCACGGCCGTCCACGCGTCCAGGTCGCGGGCGGACACCTTGCGCAGGACGGCGTTGACGAACCGGCCGCGGTGGTGGCCCACGACCCTGCGGGCCAGGTCCACGGTGGCGCTGACCGCGGCGTGCGGCGGGATCTTGGTGGACAGCAGCTGGTGTGCGCCCAGGCGCAGCAGCGGCAGCGCCTCGGTGTCCACGGAGGCGAGCGTGCGGTCCACGCAGGCCTCCAGGATCGCGTCGTAGGTGCCCTGGAGGCGCAGGGTCCCGTAGGTCAGCTCGGTGGCCAGGGCCGCGTCGCGGCCGCTGATGCCGCGTTCGCTGAGCAGGGCGGGCAGCAGCAGGTTGGCGTAGGCGTCGCGCTGGCCCACCGCGCGCAGCACGTCGTAGGCGACGCGGCGGGCGGGGTCGCGGGGCGGGGACTGTCCGTCCCCGCCCCTGCCGCCGCCCTGCGCGGGCTTCCCGCCGCGGCGGGGACGGCGGTACGGGGATCGGGACTGCTCGCTCAACGTGTGCTGCCTCAACAAACCGGGGATGGGACCGGCGGGCTCAGCCGCCAGGTCGAGACTACGGCAGCTCAGCGCCCCAGGCGGTCCTCGTCGACTGGGCGCACGCCGCGCGCCCAGTCGACGGCGGCCATGGCGCGCTTGCCCTGCGGCTGCACCTCGCCCAGGACGACCGGGTGGGTGGCGGTCCCGACCAGGACCCGCCTCTTGTCGGCGTGCAGCTGGCCGGGGTCGAGCGCGGGTGTGTCGGCGTCGGTGAGGGGGGTGACCGGCCCCACCTTGAGGCGGCCGCCGCGGAAGGTGGTCCAGGCGCCCGGGGCGGGGGTGCAGGCGCGGGCCGTGCGGTCCACGCGCAGGGCGGGGGCGGTGAAGTCGAGTTCGGCGTCCTCGGGGGTGAGCTTGGACGCGTAGGAGATTCCGTCGGCGGGCTGCTCCACCGGGCTGAGCCGGTCGGCGGCGATGCCGTCGATCGTGCGGACGAGGAGTTCGGCGCCGGAGACGGAGAGCCGGTCGAGGAGTTCACCGCTGGTGTCGGTGGGGCGCACGGTCTCGGTGAGGGTGCCGAAGACCGGACCGGCGTCGAGTTCCTTGACGATCCGGAAGGTGGACGCGCCGGTGATGTCGTCGCCGTGCAGGACCGCGTGCTGGACGGGGGCGGCGCCGCGCCAGGCGGGAAGCAGGGAGAAGTGCAGGTTGACCCAGCCGCGGCGGGGGATGTCGAGCGCGGACTGGGGCAGCAGGGCGCCGTAGGCGACCACGGGGCAGCAGTCGGGGGCGATGTGCGCCAGCCGCTCCAGGAACTCGGGGTCGCCCGCCTTGGCGGGTTTGAGGACCTCGATGCCCTCGCTCTCGGCGAGTTCGCCGACCGGGCTGGCGGAGACCTTCCGGCCGCGCCCGGAGCGGGCGTCGGGACGGGTGACCACGGCGGCGACCTCGTGGCCGGAGTCGATCAGTGCGCGCAGGGACGGTACCGCCACCTGCGGTGTTCCGGCAAAGACAAGCTTCAACGTGGGTTCCCCTCCACCGAGGTCTGTCGGTTCCCCAGTTCTACCAGTGGCGCCGGGCCGCGCCGCCCGGTGCGCGGGGCGGTGTCGCACGGTTCTGGTAGACAGAGGAGGATGACAGCGCAGCCCGGTCAGCCCGACGGGGTCCTCTTCGAGCTTCCGGAACAGGAGCCGGAACAGGAGAAGGCCACGGCTCGGGCGGCAAGCAGGTCCCGCCGCCCGGCCCCACGCAGGCCCGCCGAGCGGCTGCCCGTCGCGCGCGTGGTGGTGGACACCCCGCTGCCCCACCTGGACCGGTACTTCGACTACCGGGTGCCCGCCGACATGGACGAGGCGGCGGTGCCCGGTTGCCGGGTGAAGGTGCGGTTCAACAACCGCCAGCTGGGCGGTTTCCTGGCCGAGCGGGTGGAGACCTCGGAGTTCTCGGGGCGGCTGGCCTACCTGGAGGCGGTGGTCTCCCCCGAGCCCGTGCTCACCCCCGAGATCCTGGGGCTGGCCCGTGCGGTCGCCGACCGCTACGCGGGCACGCTGAGCGACGTGCTGCGGCTGGCGGTGCCGCCCCGCCACGCCCGCGTGGAGAAGGAGGCGGCCAAGGCAGCGGAGGCCGCTGAGGCAACGGGGGCCGACGCGTCTCCGGATGCGGCCGGGGTCAGCGCGGTTCCGGAGGCAGCGGAGTCCGGAGCGGCACCCGAGACGGCCGTGACCAGCGCGGATCCGGAAATGTTGGAACCCGGTGCGGGTTCCGGGACAGCCGTGATCGGCGCGCCCCCAAAGACAGCGGGTTCCGGCGCGAATTCCGAGACGGCAGCGACCGCGACGACCCTGGGGACAACGGGGTCCGGAGTGAATCCGGAGATGTCGGGGACCGAAGCGTCTTCTGAGGCCACGGGGGTCAGCGCAAATCCGAAGACACCGGGGGCGGCCCCCTCCTGGGAAATCGCGGCGACCGGAGCGGACCCGAACGGCGCCCCCTCCGTGACCGCCTCGGGCGAGGCGCCCGGGACGGCCCCGGGCGGGACTCCCGAGGCGGTCCCGCCCGGCGCCCGGACGGGCCCTGAAGCCCCGTCGAACACCGCCGACACCCCACGGGCGCCCGCAACCGTGACAGGCCCGCCCCCCGCTACGGCAGCGACACAGGACGCCACCGGGGCCGCCACCGATCCCGGCCCCTGGGCCGACTACCCCGAGGGCCCCTCGTTCCTGCGCGCGCTGCGCGCGGGCCAGCCCGCCCGCGCGGTGTGGAACGCCCTGCCCGGGACCGGGTGGGCGGACGCGGTGGCGGTCGCCGCAGTGCAGACCCTGGCCGCCGGGCGCGGCACCGTGGTCGTGGTGCCCGACGGCCGCGACGTGCGGGCCGTCGACCACGCCCTGGAACAGCGCCTGGGCGAGGGCCGGTACGTGGCGCTCACCGCCGACCTCGGACCGGCCGAACGCTACCGGCGCTGGCTCTCGGTGCTGCGCGGCGCGGTCCGGGTCGTGGTCGGCACGCGCGCGGCGGTGTTCGCGCCGGTGCGCGACCTGGGGCTGGTGGTGCTGTGGGACGACGGCGACGACGTGCACGCCGACCCGCACGCCCCCTATCCCCACGCGCGTACGGTGCTGTCGATGCGCGCGCACCGCGCCGGGGCCGGTGCCCTGATCGGCGGGCACACGCGCACCACCGACGCCCAGCTGCTGGTGGAGTCGGGGTGGGCGCACCCGCTGACCGCCGACCGGGCGACCCTGCGCCGCCGCGCGCCCGTGGTCCGCGCGGCCGGGGACGACCGGGAACTGGCCCGCGACGAGGCGGCGCGGTCGGCGCGGATGCCGAGCGTGGCCCTGCGCGCGGCCCGCGAGGCCGCACGGACCGGTCCGGTGCTCTTCCAGGTCCCGCGCCGGGGCTACCTGAACACGCTGGCCTGCGCCGGGTGCCGCGAGCCCGCGCGCTGCGACTCCTGCCGGGGCCCGCTGGCCGTGCGCGGTTCGCACGCCATGCCCTCGTGCGGCTGGTGCGGCCGGGTCGCCGGGCAGTGGGCGTGCCCGGAGTGCGGGGTCACCCGCATGCGCGCCGTGGTGGTGGGCGCCCGCCGCACCGCCGAGGAGCTGGGCCGCGCGTTCCCCTCGCTGACCGTGCGCACCTCGGGCCGCGAGGAGGTGCTGTCGCGGGTGGCGGACGCGCCGTCGCTGGTGGTGGCCACGCCGGGGGCCGAACCGGTGGCCGACAACGGGTACGCGGCGGCGGTCCTGCTGGACGGCTGGGCGCTGCTGAACCGGATGGACCTGCGCGCCTCGGAGGAGGCGCTGCGGCGCTGGCTGAACGCGGGGGCCCTGGTGCGGCCGGGCGGCACGGTGGTGGTGTCGGCCGACGCCTCGCTGCCGGTGGTGCAGTCGTTCGTGCGCTGGGACCCGGCGGGCTTCGCCGAGCGCGAGCTGGCCGAGCGCCGGGAGCTGGAGTTCCCCCCCGCGGTGGCGATGGCCTCGGTCACCGGCGCTCCCGAGCACGTGCGCGAGCTGCTCGACCAGATCGAACTGCCCGAGGGCGCCGAACTCCTGGGGCCGGTGCCGGTGGGCGCGGACCGGGCGGTCGGCCCGGACGGCGCCCACCCCACGGAGCGCGCGCTGCTGCGGGTGCCCCGGGCCGGGGTGGGCGCGCTGTCCCGGTCGCTCAAGGTGGCGGCCTCGGCGCGCAGCGCGCGCCGCGACGAGCACCTGGCGCAGGTGCGGATGGACCCGCTGCACGTGGTCTAGGCGGTGTCGGGGCCGTCCGGGGGAGCACCGGGGCCGCCCGTCCGAAAGTGTCACCGGTGTGGCACACGGGGTCTGGTCCGCGGTGGCCTTGGACTCGTAGCGGGTTCGGGCGCCCCGGGGTCAGGCGGTCGTCGCGGCAGGGAACGCGTCGAGGGCCCCGTCCGGGGCGGCCCGGCCGGGGTCCGACGGGAGCGGCCGTCGGGCTCAGCGGCCGTACTCCGCGCGGTACAGGTCGCGCAGCGCGGCCACCTCCGCCGCGTGGTGGATGACCTCCCGGTTGACGTGGAGCACGAGGGCGACCATCGGGAAGTCCTCCCACTGGGGCGCCTCGGCGCCGCCCACCGGCGCGGCCAGGCCGCTCTCGTCCAACTCCTGGACGTGCGCGGTCCAGGCCGTGTAGGCGTGGCGCAGCCGCTGCCGGGCCTCGGCTGCGGTCGCGGGCCAGTCGGCGTTCTCCCGCGTGGCGGTGCGGTCGCCGAAGTGCCAGTTGACGCGGGTCTCCAGGACCTCGACGACGATGTGCCCGAGCCGCCAGGCGATGGTGGTCACCGGCGGCGGTTCGGGTTCGGGGACGGCCGTGTCGGGCCGGTGGCGTCCGTCCGGCCCCTCGCGCACGGTCCAGGCCCCGGGCACCGGGGCCCAGTGGAACTCCTCGTCGGTGAGCCCCTCCAGGCGGGGCCACAGGGAGAAGTCCCAGTAGAACCGCAGCTGCGCCAGGACCTCTCCGGTCCAGTTCACCGCCACCCGCGAACGCCCCCTCGGCGTCTTGGCGCGCGGCCCAGCCCCGCCAGGACGCCGGTGCCCGCGTCGGACACGTCCTCGTCCGGATAGGGCCACCACCGCAGGTCGGCCACGCCCGGCTCGATGGGCTGGAAGGGGTCGAAGGCGCGCTCCACCGCGGCGCGGGGCGCCGGGGAGGTGAGGGCGAGGTAGCCGCCCCCGCGCATGAGGGCGTGCAGGGCGTCGATCCGGGCGGGCGGGTCGTCCGCGGTGAAGGGGCGGGTCATCAGGACGGCGACGGGCTCGTCGAAGTCGACGAGCCCGGAGGTGCCGAGGCGGCGCAGGAGCGTGTCCGTGCCGGATCCGTCGCCGGAGAGCACGCGGGCGCCGGGGGTGGAGAGCATGCCCGCCGCGCCGTGCGGGGCGACGTGGACGACGGAGGCGTCGGGGGCGGTGGCGTGCACGCGCTCGGCGGTTCCGGGCACCGGGCACCCCCAGTCGACGAACTGGCGCACGCCCGCGTCGGTGGACAGGTAGTCGACCACGCGCCCCAGGAAGGCCTGGTGCAGGCGGGTGTGCTCGGCGTGCCGGGGGTCGGGACGCCCGCCCGCGCGGGAGCCGAGGTCGACCACACCGGACCGCTGGCCGGGGACGGGCACGGACCCGCGCCCTCGGAACACGGCCGTGAGCCGACCCGTCTTGGGCCCTCGGACGTTGGTCACGTTCACGCTCCCCCAGCCGGTTCGCTCGCGGGAGGCAGACGCTCGGCGGGGCGGGCCGGTCGGGCCCGGACAGCGTCGCGCCATGCCGTCAGGGCCCGATGGTACCTCCTGTGAAAGTGATCCTCAGCACACACTTGGGTGTTATGCGCCCTATTTCGCCCTTTGGGAACTCCTGGGGCGCAAGTGTTTCTGGTAAACGAACTCGGCCCCGCGAACGGGGAGGGGGCGTCACGCCCCGCTCCCCCGCGGTTCCAGCAGGTCACCGCCGTGTGTTCCCGGGAAAGCCCCACGGCACGGCCGGAACGTCCGGGAAAGCGCTTTTTCTGCCGCGCTTCCCGGGAAACGGCCTCGGGAGGCGAGGGGGTTCCACGCCCCCGGGCTCCGGCCCCGGGGCGTCGCCCCCGACGGGGGCGACCGCCCTTCCGTCACGAGGACCTCTCCCGGGCGGAGGCCGCCCCCACCGGGAGGCCGTTCCCGGCCGGAGACGGCCCCCATCCGAAGGCCGCTCCCGGCCGGAGGCGGTCCCCGCCAGAACGCCGCTCCGCGCGGAGGGCCGCTCCCGGGGGAAGCCCGTCAGGCCCCGGCCCCGGCGCGCCACCGGTCCGCGGTCAGCCTCCTCGCGGGCAGCTCCGCGCACAGCCAGGACACCACCGCGACCACCAGCACGGTCGCGGGCAGCAGCCAGAACGGGCCGCCGGGCCACGGACGCCCCAGGAGCCCCATCCCCGCGAAGGCGAGCGGGACCGCCGAGGCCAGGACACCGGCGACGACCGCGCCGACCGCGATCAGGGCGGCCTCCCTGCGCAGCAGCGACCGGACCTGCGCGGGGGTCATGCCCACGGCGTGCAGCGAGTCCGTCTCCGCGCGGCGGCGCAGGGTCTGGGCGGACAGGCGGTTGGCCACCGAGAGCAGCACGTACCCCGCCAGGCAGAGCAGCACCACGAGGTTGAGCACCGTGTTCGCCGCGAGCCCGCTCCCGGCCGCGTCCGGCGCGGTGTCGGCGACCTCCACCCCCGGATGCGCCGAGGCCAGGCCGTCGAGGACCCCGCGCACCTCGGACTCCCGCCCGGGTTCGGCGAGCACCCGCAACTCGGCGGGCAGGTCCCCGGTCAGGTGTCCCCGGGCCAGGTCCCGCGAGACCAGGACCGGGCCGAAACCGAGTTCGCGCTCGTACAGCGCGACCACCTCGGCGCTGGCCTCGGTCCCGTCCCCCATGCGGAACGCCACCCTCTGCCCCGGCTCCGCTCCGAGGGAGCGCGCGGTCTGCGCGCCCAGCGCGACGGTGTCGCCGGTCAGCGCGCCCAGGTCGCCCTCGGTGACACCCACGTCGACGACCTCCGGGGCTCCCGGCCCCAGGACCAGCGCGGGCGTCTCCTGGTGCAGCACCCCCTCATCGAACGGCAGCTCGGTGGTCCACACGAGGGCGGTCGGCGTGGCGGTGACGGCCGCGGCGACGGACGGGTCCTCCCGAACGGTCTCGGCCAGCCCCAGCGGAAGCCCGCCGAGCGCAGGCGCCGTCAGCGTGCTCGCGGCCAGCTCGCCGTCCTGTCGCTGCTCCGTCTGCGCGGCCAGCAGCGTGGTGTTGACGTACCCCTGGCTGAGCGCGAAGGCCACCAGCATCGCCAGCGCGCTGACCGCGCCCGCCACCCGGTGGGAGTGGCCGTGCAGATTGCGCACCGCCAGCCAGGTCAGGGCGGACGAACGCGCGGGCAGGCGGCGGCCGAGCGCCCCGCTCACCGCCCGCAGCAGGGCGGGGCCGACCAGGGCCAGCCCGATCACCGCGAGCAGGCTGGCCGAGGCCGGGCCGACCGCAGCCGTCTCGTCGCCCAGCACCAGCGCCGGGACCGACGCCCCCACCGAGGCCAGGAGCAGCGCCGCCCCCGTCCAGGTCCGCGCCCGGCCGGGAACCCGCGGTTCGGCGACGGACTCGGCGAGCGCGTCGGTGGGCGGCGCGGCCGCGGTCCGGCCGACCGCGGCCAGCGAGGCCAGCCACACGGCGAGCACCATCAACACCGCCGTGGCCAGGGCGGGCAGCGGTCCGAACACCGGCGGCAGGCCCGGGGGCACGAGGCCCAGGGAGGCGAACCAGTCCAGCGCGACCCCGGCCAGCGGATAGCCGCCGGCCACGCCGAAGGGCAGGGCCGCCAGGGTGACGAGGAGGTTGGGGGCGGCGACCAGGCGGCGGATCTGCCGGGGTGTGGCGCCCACGGCCCGCAGCAGCGCCAGGTCGCGGCGCTGGGCGGCCACGGAGACCGACAGCGCCCCGGCGACGGTCAGGCCGATGGTCATCACCAGGACACCGCTGAGCGAACCGGCCACCGCGACCAGGACACCGCGTGCGGCTCCGGCGGCCGGGGACTCGGCGTCGCCGATCCGGTCCCCGGTCCGCACGAGCGCGTCCTCGCCCGCCAGGGCCTCCCGCACCGCCCCGGTGAACCGCTCCTGCGACACGCCGGGCGCGGCGCGCAGGGCCACCAGGTCCACGGTGCCCTCGCGCGGGCCCTCGGTGCGTCCGGCCAGGTCGGCGGCGGTTTCGTCGTCGAACAGGACCACGGTGGCGCCGGTGTCCAGCACCCCGGAGAGCCGGTGGTCGCCGGTGCGCCCCGCCGCGGTGACCCGCACCCGGTCGCCGACCCCGGCGTCGGCGGCGGCCGCCGTGGCGGCGTCCAGGACCACATCCCCCGGCCCCCGCGGCGCCTCCCCCTCCAAGGGGGCGTCCTCCAGCAGCGCGGCGGAGGACCACCCGTGGCCGGTGGTGCGGGGGTCGGCTCCCGTGGCGGGCCCGTCCCCGGTGTGCACGGCGGCCGGGAACCCCACGTCGCCGACGGCGGTGCCGACCTCGGGCAGGGCGGCCAGCCGGGCGGTGAGCTCCTCGGGCAGTCCGGCCCGCTCGGGCAGGGGCAGGTCCAGGTCCTCGGCCTGCTCGACCGTCTGGGGGGCGGCGACCACGGCGTCCGCGCCCCGGAGGCGTTCGGCGGGGACCGACGAGCGCAGCCCGGTGTCGGCCAGCACGCCGCCGACGGTGACGAACGCCGATCCGCCCAGGACCGCGACGGCGACAGCGGCCAGCACCCCGGCACGGCCGCGCGCCAGCTTCAGCGCTAGGGGGCCGCGTCCGCCCACGGGGCCCTGACCGCAGGCGGGGCCGGAACCAGAGGCCGGACCGGAAGCCGGATTCGGTGCGGGGGTCGCCGTCATCGGTCCGCCTCCGCCCCGGCCGTCTCCAGCGAGGCCAGGCGTCCGGCCAGGTCGGCCGCGGAGGGGGCGTGCAGGACGTCGGCGAGGCGGCCGTCGGCCATGACCGCGGTGGCGTGCGCCCGGGCGGCGGCCTTGGGGTCGTGGGTCACCATGACGACGGTCTGGCCGAGTTCGTCCACGACCTCCCGCAGCAGCCCCAGGACGCTGTCGGCGGTCGCGCCGTCGAGCGCTCCGGTGGGTTCGTCGGCGAAGACGATGTCGGGGCGGGAGGCCAGGGCCCGCACGATCGCGATCCGCTGCTGCTGGCCGCCGGAGAGCTCCGTGGGCCGGTGGCGCAGCCGCTGCCCCACCCCCACCCGGCCGACGAGCGCGCGCAGCCAGCCCTGGTCGGGGGTCCGTCCGGCCAGGCGCAGCGGCAGGGTGATGTTCTCCTCCGCGGTGAGCGTGGGCACCAGGTTGTAGGACTGGAACACGAAGCCGACCCGCTCGCGGCGGAACTCGGTGCGGCGGGGCTCGCGCAGGGAGCTGATGTCGGTGCCGCCCACCACCACCGAGCCCGAGGTGGGGCGGTCCATGCCGGACGCGCAGTTGAGCAGGGTGCTCTTGCCCGACCCGGACGGCCCCATGACGGCGAGGAACGAGCCGCGGGGAACCCGCAGCGACACCCCGGCCAGGGCCGAGACGGCGCCCTCCCCGTCGGCGTAGACGCGGTGGACGTCGGTGAGCCGGACGGCCTCGCCGTCGGCGTCCGGACCGGCGGAACCCGGTGCGGTGGAGGCCGGGGCGGAGGCCGCCCCGTTCGCGCCGCTCACCGGTCGCCCCTGCGGACCAGGACGATCAGCGCGACGAGCGAGACCAGCGCCGCGAGTCCGAAGGCCGACCCGATCAACTCGTGGCCGAGCAGGGACAGCGTGCCGTTGGCCGTGGCGGTCCCGGCGAGGACGACGCCGAGCAGGACCAGCAGGGCTCTGCGGGCGGGTGTGCGCCGGGGGTCGCGCGCGGGCACCCGCGGAACGGAGGGGGACGGGGCTCCGTCGGTCGGAGCGTCGATGCGGTAGGGGTCGTCGGACACGGCTGCTCCCGGGGTTCGGTGGGTGGCTGGACACGGCCGGTGTACCGCCCGCCGTGTCGTCTCCGACGCTACGAAGACGCGGCCCGCCGAAACATCCCGCCCACCAGTCGACCCCTGTTACAGCCAGCTGTAGTGGCGCCCGGCCCAACCCTTCCGAGCAGCCGCCGCACCCGGGCCCGGAACCTCCGTCAGAGCACCCGCGCGGGGTCGGGCACCGGGGCGAGGCGGCCGTCGCAGTCGGCGTACTCCCAGCGCGGTCCGCGGGCCACGAGTTCGGCGACCGCGCCGACGAGGCGGTCCACGTGCTCCCGCGTGGTGCCCACTCCCAGGCTCGCCCGCACCGCCTGGCCGTGCCCCCGGGGCAGCAGGTGCCTGGTGAGGGGGTGGGCGCAGAACAGGCCGTCGCGCACCCCGATCCCGTACTCGGCGGACAGGGCCGCGGCCAGCAGGTCGGCGGGCAGGCCGTCCACGGTGAACGACACGATGCCCACCCGCGGGTGGTCACCGCCCCACAGGGTCAGCTCGGTGACGCCGTCGACCGCCGTCAGCCCCGCGCGCAGCCGCTCCAGCAGCGCCGACTCGCGCACGTGCAGGAGTTCCTGGGTGGCGGGGGCGAGGGTGTCGCAGGCGGCGGCCAGCGCCACGGCTCCCAGCACGTTGGGGCTGCCCGCCTCGTGCCGCGCGGGCAGGTCGTTCCACACCACGTCGTGTTCGCCGACCAGCCGCGTGGCTCCGCCGCCGGACAGGTAGGGCGCGGCCTCGCGCAGCCAGTCGGCGCGGCCGGCCAGCACCCCGGAGCCGAAGGGGGCGTAGAGCTTGTGGGCGGACAGGGCGACGTAGTCGGCGCCGGTCTCCTCCAGGCTGAAGGGCAGGTGCGGCACGTACTGGGCGGCGTCCACGACCACGCGCGCGCCCTCGGCGTGGGCGGCCCGCACCAGTTCCTCCACCGGCCAGATCTCGCCGGTGACGTTGGAGGCGGCGGTCACGCACAGCAGGCGCGGGCCCTCGGGGGCCCCGCGCAGCGCGGCGCGCGCGGCCTCCACCGCGTCCTCGGGGGACGCGGGCAGCGGCAGGCGCACCACCCGTCCGGCGCGGGCGGCGGGGTGCTCCCAGGGCAGCAGGCTGGCGTGGTGCTCGGACTCGAACACGACCACCGTGCAGCCCTCGGGCACCGAGCGGGCCAGCAGGTTGAGGGCGTCGGTGGTGCCGCGCACGAACACCACGGCGTCGGCGGGCTGTGCGCGCACGCCCACGAAGCGGGCGACGCTGCGGCGGGCGCGCTCGTAGGCGTCGGTGCTGACCTGGGAGTGGTGGCCCGCGCCGCGGTGCACGCTGGCGTAGTAGGGCAGCGCCGCGGACAGGGCCTCGGCCACCGGGGTCAGACACGGGGCACTGGCCGCGTAGTCGAAGTTGGCGTACTCGACCCGTTCGCCGGTGACCAGGGGGACGCCCTCGTCGGAGGTGACGACGGTGCACCCGGCGGCGTCGGCCGGGGACTCGGCGGAACGGGCGGTGTGGACGGAAACGGCAGTGGTCATGGAAGCACCTCTCCTGTGGGTCGTGGGACCCGCGGAGATGTCACTCCGGTAACGCCTCAGGGGTCCGCGCTTGTCCGACACGGTCGTGTCGGGACCTGGTCCTCACCCGGGGCACCCCACCGCGGTAGGAGGGTTGCCGACCAGCTAGCCGGGGCTTGACGCTGGTACTCGTGACCTGCGAGGCACACTAACACAGCCTTCCGGCTCGCGGCAGGGGGACCGGATGTGGCCCGGACCACCGATCCGCTTGACAGCGGCGCGCGCGGTGGGGACATACTTGTGCCTGCCTGCCCTCACGCCGCGGGTGTCCGGTTTCCCCCGGCCGCCCTCCAGGCGCGAGACTCCAGAGCGTCGGAGTTTTCGCGTGCCCGTGAGCGAGAGGTGTGCACCTTGTACGGCGACGACCGTATCCAGCAGGTTCTGCGCAATCCCAGGGTCGTCCTGGTGTCCGGCTACGCCCGCCTGCCCGACTCGGTGGCGAGCCACTCCCAGTACCAGCGGCTCGGCGTCGTGCTGGCCGTGGACACCGCCGACGGGCGCGTCGTCGCAGCGGACACCACCCTGCTCACCGAGCTGGCCAGGGACTTCTTCCGCGCCCTGGTCGAGGGGGAGTCGGTGACCGAGGACGTCGCCGAACTGGTGCGGCGGGTGCAGACCCGGTACGCGGGCCAGTCCGGCGCCGCGCTGACCACCGCCCTCCGCCGCTGTCTGGAGACCTACGTCCAGCTCCGGGAGGGCGACCAGTTGCCCGCGGACCCCGGGGTCGGGCAGGAGGCGCGGCCGTGACCGGCGACCTGCGCGCGGACGGGACCCCCGCCGGGCCCCGGACCGGAACCGGGAGCGCGACCGGGGCCGCGCCGCTGCCGCTGGCGGGCGTGCGCGTCGCCGACCTGTCCCGCGTGCTGGCCGGCCCCTACGCCACCATGCTGCTCGCCGACATGGGCGCCGAGGTGGTCAAGGTGGAGCAGCCCGGACGCGGCGACGACACCCGTTCCTGGGGCCCGCCCTGGGCCGGGGAGGCCGGACCGGAGGGGCACGGCGAGGCCGCCTACTTCCTGTCGGTGAACCGCAACAAGCGCAGTCTGGCCGTGGACCTGAAGGACCCCGAGGGCCTGGCCGCGGTCCGGGAGCTGTGCGCGGCCTCCGACGTGGTCGTCCAGAACTTCCGGCCCGGGGTGATCGACCGGCTCGGGCTCGGCTACGAGGCCGTCAGCGCCCGCAACCCGGCCGTCGTGTACTGCTCGGTGAGCGGGTTCGGACCCGAGCACGAGCCCGCGACGCGCCCCGGCTTCGACATCGTGGTGCAGGCCGAGAGCGGGCTCATGGCCGCCACGGGGCCCGCGGAGGGACCGGCGAGCAAGGTGGGCGTGGCCCTGACCGACGTGCTCACCGGGCTCAACGCAGCCGTGGGCGTCCTGGGCGCGCTCATGCGGGCCCGCGTCACCGGGCGCGGCGAGAACATCAGCGTGTCGCTGATCAACTCCACCCTCTCCGGCCTGGTCAACCTCACCCAGCAGGCGCTGGTGACGGGGGCCGAACCCGCCCGGGTCGGCAACGCGCACACCACGATCGTGCCCTACCAGACCTTCGCGACGGCGGACGCCGAGATCGTCGTCGCCGCCGGGAACGACGCCCTGTACCAGCGGCTGTGCGCGGCCCTGGACCGCCCCGACCTGGGCGCCGACCCGCGCTACGCCACCAACCCCGGCCGGGTGGCGCACCGGGAGGAGCTGGTCGGCGAGCTGACGGCGACCCTGCGCTCGCGGCCCGCCGACCACTGGATGGAGCTGCTGGTGGGAGCCGGGGTACCGGTGGGACGGGTGCGCGGAGTGCTCGACGCGCTGCGCGCCGCCGACGCCAGCGGCGACGACGTCCTGCGCACCGTCAAGCACCCCACCGCCGGGCTGATCGAACAGGTCCGCGCGGGGTTCCGGCTGGAGGGCACCCCGCCGCCGCTCGGCGCGCCGCCGCTGCTGGGGCAGCACTCCCGGCAGATCCTGGCCGAACTCGGCGTGGACGGGGCCGACGTGGACGCGATGGTCGCGCGCGGCGCCGTCCAGCAGCCCGACCTGTCCTGAGGTCCCAGCGGACCGCACCGGGTCCGCACGGCCGCGCCCCGGGGCCGTTCGGGGCTCCGCACCCGGTCCGCGGACCACCGCCCGTCCCTCCTCCGGGTCCCGCACCCGGATCCGAGGACGCCGTCCACCTCCCGCACGGCCGCACCGGCCGTCAGCACCACGAAGGGACACCCCACCATGAGCGACTCCCGCAAGCCCGCCGCCCCGGACCCGCACGACTTCCTGGCCGTGGACGCCGACCTGTCCGACACCGAGCGCGACGTCCGCGACGCCGTGCGCGGCTTCGCCTCGCGCGAGCTGGCGCCGAACGTGGCCGAGTGGTTCGAGGCGGGCACCCTGCCCGACCCGCGCGGGCTGGCCAGGGCCTTCGGCTCCCTCGGGGTGCTGGGCATGCACCTGGAGGGGTACGGCTGCGGCGGCTCCAGCGCGGTCGCCTACGGTCTGGCCTGCCGCGAACTGGAGGCCGTGGACTCGGGCCTGCGCAGCTTCGTGTCGGTGCAGGGCTCGCTGGCGATGGCGGCCGTCCACAAGTTCGGCTCCGAGGAGCAGAAGCAGGAGTGGCTGCCGCGCATGGCCGCCGGTGAGGCGATCGGCTGCTTCGGGCTGACCGAGCCCGACTCCGGTTCCGACCCGGGCTCTATGCGCACCCGCGCCCGCAGGGACGGGTCGGACTGGGTGCTCGACGGCACCAAGATGTGGATCACCAACGGATCGGTCGCCGACGTGGCCGTGGTGTGGGCCGCCACCGACGAGGGCGTGCGCGGGTTCGTGGTGCCCGCCGACACGCCCGGGTTCTCGGCCAACGTCATCCACCGCAAGCTGTCGCTGCGCGCGTCCATCACCTCCGAACTGGTGCTGGAGGGCGTGCGCCTGCCCGCCGACGCGGTGCTGCCGGGATCGCGCGGCCTGGGCTCGCCGCTGTCGTGCCTGAACGAGGCCCGCTACGGCATCGTGTGGGGCGCGGCCGGTGCCGCGCGCGCCTGCTACGAGGCGGCCCTGGAGTACGCGCTGAGCCGCGAGCAGTTCGGCCGGCCGATCGCCGGGTTCCAGCTGACCCAGCGCAAGCTCGCCGACATGGTGGTGGACGTCAACCAGGCGGCCATGACCGCGCTGCGGATCGGGCGTCTGAAGGACGAGGGCCGGTGCCACCACAACCACGTGAGCTTCGGCAAGCTCTCGTGCGTGGCCGCCGCCCAGCGGGTGGCCGCGGCGGCGCGCTCGGTGCACGGCGCCAACGGCATCACCCTGGAGTACCCGGTGATGCGGCACATGCTGAACCTGGAGACGGTCGCCACCTACGAGGGCACCGAGGAGATCCACGCGCTCAGCATCGGCCAGTCGGTGACGGGGATCTCGGCCTTCCGCTGAATCCCGCCCCCCGGGCCCGCTCTTCGGTCCGGGTCAGGGCCGGTCGGCGGTGGTCCGCCGCGGGTCGCGCGCCTCCCCCGGTGCCGCCGGGCGCGCGCAGCCGCCAGAATGGGGAGCAGCCGAGCGAGGGAGTTGCCGAGATGGGGAACGAGCCGACGAAGCGGTTCGAGATGACGGGGCTGCGGCGGACCGCCAACGCCGTCGTCAGCGGCTTCGTCAAGTACGGGGTGTGCCTGCCCGAGTTGCACCTGCTCACCACGCGTGGGCGCAAGTCGGGCTTCCTGCGCACCATCCCGCTCAGTGTGCTGGACAGCGACCGCGGACGGTTCCTGGTCTCCCCCTACGGGGAGGTGGACTGGGTCCGCAACCTGCGTCAGGACGGCTTCGCGACGCTGCGCCAGGGCGGCTGGATCGAGCTGATCAGCGTGCGCGAACTGGGGGCCGAGGAGGCCGCCCCGCTGCTCAAGGAGTACCTGGACCACCCGCGCGCCGCCATGGTGGGCCTGTACTTCGAGACGCCGCCGGACGCCCCCGAGGAGGCGTTCGCGGCCGAGGCCGAACGCCACCCGGTGTTCGAGATCGTGCGCTCGACCACGATCCGCATCTGACCGGCGCGCACGGGCTCCGGGCTCCCCGCGCGGGCGTCCGGGGCCCGGCCGTGTCCGGCCCGGCCGCGCGGCCCCGGACACGGGACCGGGACGGGACCGCGGCGTCCTGCGTGCCCGCGGCCTCTCCCCCTCCGTCCGGCCGGGTCAGTTGCGGACGCGGAAGACGTCGTAGACGCCGTCCACGCCCCGCACCGCGCGCAGCACGCTGCCCAGGTGGGCGGGGTCGGCCATCTCGAAGGTGAAGCGGCTCTGCGCCACGCGGTCGCGGCTGGTCTGGACGGTCGCGGACAGGATGTTGACGTGCTGGTCGCTCAGCACCCGCGTGATGTCCGACAGCAGCCGGGACCGGTCCAGGGCCTCCACGTGCAGCGCCACCAGGAACATCGAGTCCTCGGTGGGCGACCACTCCACCTTGACCATGCGGTCGGTGTCCAGCGTCGCGGTGTTCACGCAGTCCCGGCGGTGCACCGACACCCCGTTGCCCCGGGTCACGAAGCCGACGATCTCGTCGCCCGGCACGGGGGTACAGCACTTGGACAGGCGCGCCCACACGTCGGCGTCGCCCTCCACGACCACGCCCGGGTTGCCGTGCTGGCGCTGGCGGGTGGCCGCCTTGGTGGGCAGCGCCGACTCGGCGATGTCCTCGGTGTGGCTCTCCAGGCCGCCCATGGAGTCGACGAGCTTGCCGACCACGTGCTGGGCGCTGACCTGGCGCTCCCCCACGGCCGCGTACAGCGAGTCCACGTCCGGGTAGCGCAGGTCGCTGGCCAGGCCGATGATCGCCTCACCGCTGAACAGGCGCTTGACCGGAAGCTCCTGCTTGCGCATGACCTTGGCGATCTCGTCCTTGCCCTGCTCGATGGCGGCCTCGCGGCGCTCCTTGGTGAACCAGTGCCGGATCTTATTGCGGGCCCGGGCGCTCTTGACGAAGTTCAGCCAGTCCCGGCTGGGCCCGGCGTCGGGCGTCTTGGAGGTGAGGATCTCCACCGTCTCGCCGTTGTGCAGCTCGTTCTCCAGCGGCACCAAGCGGCCGTTGATGCGGGCGCCCACGGTGCGGTGGCCGACCTCGGTGTGCACGGCGTAGGCGAAGTCCACGGCGGTGGCGCCCTGGGGCAGCGAGATGACGTCGCCACCCGGGGTGAAGACGAACACCTCCTGCACCGACAGGTCGAAGCGCAGCGACTCCAGGAACTCGCCCGGGTCCTTGGTCTCCTGCTGCCAGTCGATGAGCTGGCGCAGCCACTGCATGTCGGAGCTGCCCCGGGGCTTGCTCTCGCCCCCGCTGCCCCGGTCCTCCTTGTACTTCCAGTGCGCGGCGATGCCGTACTCGGCGCGCCGGTGCATCGCGCGCGTACGGATCTGGAGCTCGACCGGGTTGCCCGAGGGCCCTATGACCGTCGTGTGCAGCGACTGGTACATGTTGAACTTGGGCATCGCGATGTAGTCCTTGAACCGGCCGGGCACCGGGTTCCACCGCGCGTGGATGGTCCCCAGGGCCGCGTAGCAGTCGCGGACGCTGTCCACCAGGACCCGCACGGCGATGAGGTCGTAGATCTCGTCGAAGCCGCAGTTGCGGGCGATCATCTTCTGGTAGATCGAGTAGTAGTGCTTGGGCCGCCCGCGCACGGTGGCCTTGAGCTTGGACTCGCGCAGGTCGGCCGAGACCGCCTCGATGACCTCCTGGAGGTAGACGTCGCGGCGCGGGGCGCGCTCGGACACCAGGCGGGCGATCTCGTCGAAGCGCTTGGGGTAGAGGGTGGCGAAGGCCAGGTCCTCCAGCTCCCACTTGATGGTGTTCATGCCCAGCCGGTGGGCGAGGGGGGCGAAGATCTCCAGGGTCTCGCGGGCCTTCTTCTCCCGTTTGGCGCGGGAGGGCAGGTAGCGCAGGGTGCGCATGTTGTGCAGCCGGTCGCACAGCTTGATGACCAGCACGCGGATGTCGCGGGCCATGGCCACGACCATCTTGCGCACGGTCTCGGCCTGGGTGGCCTCGCCGTACTTGACCTTGTCGAGCTTGGTGACCCCGTCGACCAGCTCGGCGATCTCGTCGCCGAAGTCCGAGCGCAGCTCGCCCAGGGAGTAGTCGGTGTCCTCGACGGTGTCGTGCAGGAGGGCGGCGGCCAGGGTGGCCTCCTGCATACCCAGCTCGGCGAGGATCGTGGCGACGGCGAGGGGGTGGGTGATGTAGGGGTCGCCGCTCTTGCGCTTCTGGTCGCGGTGGTGGTGGGCCGCGACCTCGTAGGCGCGCTCGACCAGCCGCACGTCCACCTTGGGATGGGTGGCCCGCACTGTCTTGATCAGTGGTTCGAGCACCGGGTTCATCGTCACTCCCCGCTGGGCGCCGAGTCGGGCGAGCCTTCTGCGTACTCGCACCGTGGAGGGCGTGGTGGAGGGGGACGGCTGCCGCGTGGCCCCCGCTCCGGAGACGTCGGAGGGCGCCGCTCCGTTCGCGGCGCCCTCCGGCCGGTCTCCCTGTGGACTTGTGGTGGCGCCCCGCGCGCCGGTGCCGTCCGCCTGCCCCTGGGGCGCGTTCGGCCGCGGTTCCCGGGAGGCGCCCCGCCGCGTCTCGTCCGTCGGTACCGCCCCGGTCGAAACCACTTCGCTTGGCATGCCTACCTCCCGCGGATCCGTCCGGTCGCGCGGGCGCCGTCAGCGCCGCCCGGCTCCACCGGTGCACGTGCGTGTCATCAGGGCCAGTCGTGACGTGGCCGCCGCGGTACCTCTCCCACCAGTCTAGTGGGGCCGTTCCCGTCGGGAACGGCCTCGGCCTCCCCCGCTCCCGCCGCGCCCGTCGGCGGGTGTGACACTGGCCACCGGGGGTTCACCCCCGGTGGTGGAGTACGTCAACGATGACGGGCCGTCGCGCATTCCCCGTGGGGAGGGGCGTCGGCCGCGGCGCGGGTCGGCCGGATCAGACCGTGAGGAGGGTGTGCAGCTCCACGTCGGGCACCCTGTCCCGTCCCCGGAGCGCGGAGAGCTCCATCAGGACGGAGAATCCCACGACCGTACCACCCGCCTTGCGGACCAGGTCCACCGCGGCCCTGCCGGTGCCGCCGGTGGCGAGGACGTCGTCCACGATCAGCACACGGCTGCCCGGGGAGACCGCGTCGGCGTGGATCTCGACGGTCGCGGTGCCGTACTCCAGATCATAGGCCTGCCCGATGGTCCGTGAGGGCAGTTTCCCGGCTTTGCGCGCGGGGACGAAGCCCGACCCCAGCGCCATGGCGACCGGGGCGCCGAAGATGAACCCGCGCGCCTCCAGTCCGACCACGTGGTCCACCCCCGCGGCGCGGAAGGGCGCGGCGAGGCCCTCCACGGCGGCGGCGAAGCCCTCCCGGTGGTTGAGCAGCGGCGTGATGTCCTTGAACAGGACGCCGGGCTTCGGGAAGTCGGGGACGTCGCGGATGTGCGCCCGGATGAGCTCCGGGCTGGGGACGGGCGCCGCGGTGGCGGTGTCGTCGGGCATGTGGGATGGGCCTTCTGCTGGGTTCTCGTGTTGTCGGGGCCGACGTGGGCGGGGCCTCGCGGGAGCCGCCGCGGCGGTCCGGGGTCCGGCGGGCCGGACACGGCGGTACCGGTCCCCCCGCGCGGGGGGACCGGTACCGGGGTCGGACGCGCGCGGGCCGTCCGCTCACCGCGCGGGGCGGAGGCCGGGGCCTGGGCCGAAGCGGGCGGAGGCCCGAAGAAGTACTTCTAGCCCTTGGGCTTGTCGTCGTCGCCGAAGTCGGGGCGGTCCTCCACCGGGGTGTCGTCGGCGGCCGGGGTGACGACCTCTCCGACACCGGCCTTGAGCATGCGGATGCGGGTCCCGGGCGCGATCTCCAGCAGGACGTCCTGCTCGTGGATCTCGACGACGGTGGCGAAGATGCCGGCCTTGGTCATCACCTCGACACCGGGGACCAGGGCGTTGTGCATCTGCATCTCCTGCTGGCGGCGCTTCTGGGCCGGGCGCCAGAACAGCAGCCAGAACACCAGAAGGATCAGCAGGAACGGGAACAGCATGCCGAGGAGTCCGCCCGTGGGCTCTCCTTGGGCAGCGAGGTGGTAAAGGCCCTGCACGGGGGCGTCCTTCCTGAGGTTTCTTCGTGTGGCCGACGGCTGTCGGATCGGACACCGCGACGGCCACCTTCTTCGCGTCGGCACGAACCGCGTGGTCCGGACCTGTCCGGCACGTACAACGCGCCAGAGGGCCGACTCGTTCCACCGGTGTCCAACGACACGTACGGAGTCGTGCCCCGTCTCGGCTGTTTCGTCCCAGCTTACGTGGCGTGGGTCACCGCTGCCCCACCGGATGAGATCGGAGTGTTAACGGTTCGCCCCCGGTCCGCGCGGCCGGAACCCATTGTGCCCGGACCGGGGCTCCCTGTCAGACGCCCTGGTCAGGGACTCGCCGCACCGTTGTGACCCGCGTTGCCCGCGGGGGCGGGGTTACCGGCGCCGCCGCCGTTGGCCGCCGCCGCGCCGAAGGCCGCGTCCGGCGGCGGGGTGAGCCCCATGTGCGCCCAGGCCTGCGGGGTGGCCACCCGGCCCCGCGGGGTGCGGGCCAGGAAGCCGGAGCGGACCAGGAAGGGCTCGGCGACGGTCTCCACCGTCTCGGCCTCCTCCCCCACCGACACCGCCAGCGTGGACAGGCCGACCGGGCCGCCGCGGAACCTCCTCATGAGCACGTCGAGGATGGCGCGGTCCAGCCGGTCCATGCCCAGTTCGTCCACCTCGTAGAGGTCGAGGGCGGCGCGGGCGGTGTCCAGCGACAGCCGCCCGTTCCCGCGCACCTCGGCGTAGTCGCGCACCCGGCGCAGCAGCCGGTTGGCGATCCGGGGGGTGCCGCGCGAGCGCCCGGCGATCTCCACGGCCGCGTCCGCGTCCAGGGGCGCGCCGAGCAGACCCGCCGAGCGCTGGAGGATCAGCTCCAGTTCCTGGGGGGTGTAGAAGTCCATGTGCGCGGTGAATCCGAAGCGGTCGCGCAGGGGCGCGGGCAGCATGCCCGCACGGGTGGTGGCCCCGACCAGGGTGAACGGCGCGATGTCCAGCGGGATGGCGGTGGCGCCGGGGCCCTTGCCGACCACGACGTCGACCCGGAAGTCCTCCATCGCGACGTAGAGCATCTCCTCGGCGGGGCGGGCCATGCGGTGGATCTCGTCCAGGAAGAGCACCTCGCCCTCCTGGAGGGTGGAGAGCACCGCGGCCAGGTCCCCGGAGCGCTCGATGGCCGGGCCCGAGGTGATGCGCAGCGGGGCCCCCATCTCGGCGGCGATGATCATGGCCAGGGTGGTCTTGCCCAGGCCCGGGCCGCCGGACATGAGGATGTGGTCGGGCGCCCGGTTGCGCCGCTTGGCGCTGTGCAGCACCAGGGAGAGCTGTTCGCGCACGCGTTCCTGGCCGACGAACTCGTCCAGGGCGCGGGGGCGCAGGGCGCCCTCGATCTGGCGCTCGTCCGTGCCCGCGTCGGGCGAGACCGCGTCGCGCTCGTAGGGCGGGGGCCCGCCGGGGGCCGAGCCCCGGGGGTCTTCCTCGTGGAAGTCGTACACGGGGTTTCCTCCTTCCTAGGCCCGGCTGAGCCTGCGCAGGGCGCTGCGCAGCAGGACGGCGACGTCGTCGGTGTGCTCGGCCTCGGCCGCCACGGCGGAGGCGGCGGCCTCGGCGTCCTTGGCCGACCAGCCGAGGTTGACCAGGCCGGAGACCACCTGTCCGCGCCAGGCGCCGTTGGGCTCGCTGCCGGTCCCGGCGGCCTCGGACCCGGGCAGGGTGCCGTCGGTGAGCACGGGCGCGTCGAGCTTGCCGCGCAGTTCCAGGACGATGCGCTGGGCGCCCTTCTTGCCGATGCCGGGCACCCGGGTGAGGGCGGTGGTGTCCTCGGTGGACACGGCGTGGCGCAGGCTGGAGGGGCTGTGGACGGAGAGCATGGCCAGGGCCAGGCGGGGACCGACACCGGAGGCGGTCTGGAGCTGCTCGAACAGGTGCTTCTCGTCGTCGTCGGCGAACCCGAACAGGGTCAGGGACTCCTCGCGCACGACGAGGCTGGTGGCCACGGTCCCGGTCTCGCCCACGTGCAGGCGCGAGAGCGCGGAGGGCGTGCACTGCACGGTCATGCCGACCCCGCCGACGTCGATGACGGCGGTGCCCGCGCCGCGTGCGGCCACCCGGCCGGTGAGGAACGCGATCATCTGGTGTGGGCACCGGGGACGGTGCCCCTCTCCTTCCTGGGGGCGGGGCGCTAGCGGCCGCGGGTGCGGCGGGCCAGCTCCACCTTGCGGGCGAAGTCCTGCTGGGCCTGGGCGACGCGGGCCTGGGCCCCGCCGCGCCAGATGTGGCAGATGGCCAGGGCGACGGCGTCGGCCGCGTCGGCGGGCTTGGGGGGTCCGTCGAGTCCGAGGATACGCGCCACCATCGTGCCGACCTGCGCCTTGTCGGCGCGGCCGTTGCCGGTGATGGCGGCCTTGGCCTCACTGGGGGTGTGCATGGCCACGGGCAGGCCGCGGCGGGCGGCGCAGACCAGGGCGATGCCGCTGGCCTGGGCGGTGCCCATGACGGTGCTGAGGTTGTGCTGGGCGAAGACGCGCTCGACGGCGACGGCGTCGGGCTGGTAGCGGTCCAGCCACTCCTCGATGCCGCGCTCGATCCCCACGAGCCGGTGGGGCAGGTCGGTGTCGGGGCTGGTGCGCACGGCGTCGGCGCCGAGCAGGGTGAGCGGTCGGCCGATGGCGCCCTCGACGGCGGCGACACCGCACCGGGTCAGCCCGGGGTCGATCCCCAACACGCGCACGCGCCTCACCCCTGCCCTCTCGAACGTCCGTTCGCCCACATGCTAGCGGCGGGCGACGACGTCCGCCTCCGGCCCGCCCGGGCGTGTCCGCCCCCGGGGGCGCCCGGCGGGCCGGAACCCGCCGCGGCCGCGGACCGCCCCGTCGCGAGCGTAGCCGCCCGACCGGGCGCGGCCGCACGACCCGGGCCCGCGCGCCGCCTTCGCGCTTTTCGGAGAAAAGGGATGGACGGGACGCCGAACGCGTGCTAAGTTGCTCTCAGTTCGAGAAATACTCGATGTGAGAACAACTGGAGGCGTACGTGGCCGACCCGCGCGACGAGGAGGGCGAGAGCCGGTTCCTCGCCGACTACGACCCGCACGCGTTCGCCCCGGTCGCGGTCACCGTCGACGTCGTCGCCCTCACCATCCGGTCGGGCGTGCCGCACGTGCTGCTGACGCGGCGCGCCGCGCACCCCCAGCGCGGCTGGTGGGCGCTGCCGGGCGGGTTCGTCCGCGCCCAGGACGGACCGGACGGCCCCGCCGACCCCGACCTGCCCGACGCCGCCCTGCGCGTGCTCTCGGAGAAGACCCTGCTGCCCACCGAGCTGCACCTGGAGCAGCTGGGCACCTACGGCGCCCGGGACCGGGATCCGCGCATGCGCGTCTTCTCGGTCGCCTACGTCCTGCTGGCCCCCGACCTGCCCGACCCGCACACCGGCCGGAACACCGAGGAGGCCGCCTGGATCCCCTGGCGCGACCTCGGCCACGGCGACGGCGCCCGCGCCGGACTCGACCTGGCCTTCGACCACGGCCGCGTCCTGGCCGACGCCGTCGAGCGCGCCCGCTCCAAGCTGGAGTACACCCCGCTGGCCACGGCCTTCCTGCCGCCCGCCTTCACCATCACGGCGCTGCGCGAGGTGTACGAGGCCGTGTGGGGCCAGTCCCTGCACGCGGCCAACTTCCACCGCAAGATCCTCGCCGCCCCCGGGTTCGTGGAGGACACCGGGGAACTCGCCGAGCGCGGCGGCGCGGGCGGCGGACGGCGTGCCCGGCTCTACCGCGCGGGCGGCGCCGCCCTGCTGCACCCTCCCCTGCTGCGGAGCACGCAGTGACCCCCGAGAGGAGCCCGATGACGGCCACCGGCCCCGCCTTCGAGGACGCCGAGCGCCAGGTCGCCCTGGCGGGCGACCCCGTGGAACTGTTCGGCCCGCTGCCCGAGGACGGCGGCGTGCCCCCGGCGGCCACGGCCCGCCACCGCGAGCTGGCCCGCGCGCTGCACCCCGACACGGCGCCGCCCGGAAGCGGCACCGGCCCCTTCGCCCGGCTCTCGGAGCTGTGGGACCTGTACCGGGCGATGGCCGCGGGCGACCTGCGTCTGGACGACCTCACCCTGGCCACCGGCGCGCACACCTACCGGATCGGCCGGGAGCGGCTGGCCCGCGGAGACGTCGCCGACCTCCACCCGGTGCGCTACCGGGCGCCGGAGTGGCGCGACGCGGTGCTCAAACTGCCCCGCGCACCCCGCGACAACGACCTGCTGGAGGCCGAGGCGACCGCGCTGCGCCGCATCCGGGAGCACGGCCACGAGCGCTACCGGGCCTTCGTCCCCGAACTGGTGGAGTCCTTCAAGCACCGCGACGCCGCCACCGGCGTGGAGCGGCGGGCCAACGTCCTGGGGCGGCTGCACGGCTTCCACACGCTGGCCGAGGTGCGCCGCGCCCACCCCGACGGCGTCGACCCGCGCGACGCGGCGTGGATGTGGCGGCGGCTGCTGGTCGCCGTCGGCAACGCCGCCCTGGCGGGGGTCGTGCACGGCGCGGTCGTGCCCGAGCACGTGATGATCCACCCGGCCGAGCACGGCCTGGTCCTGGTCGACTGGTGCTACTCGGTGACGGCGCACGCCCCGCGCACCGCGCCGCACATCCCGGCGATGGTGCCCGGACGCGCGGACTTCTACCCGCCCGAGGTGGCCGCCCGCCGCCCCGCGCTGGCCCAGACCGACATCCACATGGCGACCCGGTGCGTGGAGTACGTCACCGCGGGCCGCCTGCCCCCGCAGCTGCGTTCCTTCGCGCGCGGCTGCACCCTGCCCGCCCCAGAGCGGCGGCCCCGCGACGGGTTCGCCCTGCTCTGCGAACTGGACGACGTGCTGGAACGCCTCTACGGGCCGCGCCGGTTCCGCCCCTTCACCATGCCGGACCCGGCACCGGCCGCCGAGGTCTGAACCCCCTCCCCGACCACCGTCCCCCGCCCCCGACCCCGGCGGCCCCATCCGCCCGCCCCGTCTCCCGAGGAGAACCCCATGGGAAGCAGCAACTGGTCCACCGACGCCTACCACGCGCGTCAGGCCTACAACGCCTCCGTCGGCTCCAGCAGCTTCGGCTACACCGACGACGTGCTCGCCTCGACCCCGCGCA
This sequence comes from Nocardiopsis dassonvillei subsp. dassonvillei DSM 43111, assembly GCF_000092985.1. Taxonomy (GTDB): domain Bacteria; phylum Actinomycetota; class Actinomycetes; order Streptosporangiales; family Streptosporangiaceae; genus Nocardiopsis; species Nocardiopsis dassonvillei. Next base: position 1,026,544 of record NC_014210.1, on the reverse strand, counting down.
GTGCCTGGCGGGTCCACGACAGCCTCGACCCCCACGGGGTGGGCGTGCGCGAGAGCCGCGACTCCGCCGAACACCCCGAGTCGCTGGCCATCTCGGTGCTCTTCGACGTCACCGGGTCCATGCGCAACGTGCCGCGCGTGCTGCAGACCAAGCTGCCCGACCTGTTCGGCCTGCTGCTGCGCAAGGGGTACGTGCAGGACCCGCAGATCCTCTTCGGCGCGATCGGCGACGCCACGTGCGACCGGGCCCCGCTCCAGGTGGGGCAGTTCGAGTCAGGCAACGAACTGGAGGACGACCTGGGCAACATCCTGCTGGAGGGCGGCGGTGGCGGCCAGGTGATGGAGTCCTACGAGCTGGCCATGTACTTCATGGCCAGGCACACCTCCATGGACTGCCTGGAGAAGCGCGGACGGCGCGGCCACCTCTTCGTCATCGGCGACGAGATGGCCTACGGGGCGGTCAAGGCGCGGGAGGTGCGCGAGGTGATCGGCGACGACCTCACCGAGGACATCCCCTTCCCGCGGATCCTGGCCGAGCTGCGGCGCAGCTTCGAGGTGTACTTCATCATGCCGACCGGCAGCGGCCACTACCACAACGACAAGGTGCGCGGCTTCTGGGACACCCAGCTGGGCCAGAACGTCATCTACCTGGACGACCTCGACGCGGTGTCGGAGACCATCGCGGTCACCGTCGGACTCGCCGAGGAGGCCATCGACCTGGAGAAGGGCCTGGCCGACCTGGCCGAGGCGGGCTCCGACGCGGGCGAGGCGGTGGGCAGGGCGCTGCGGACGCTGTCCGAGAGCCGCGGCTCCATGGTCGTGGCCGACACCCCGATCGGGCTCGGCGGCCCGGCCGACGCGGGCGGGGTGGACCGGCTGTGACCGGCGCGACCGCCCCGTGGGCCGACGGGAACGCCGTCGTCGTCGACCTGGGGTTCGGCGACGCGGGCAAGGGCGTGACGGTCGACCTGCTGTGCGCGCGGCGGCGCTTCGGCGCCGTCGTGCGCGCCAACGGTGGCGCCCAGGCCGCGCACAACGTGGTGACCCCCGACGGCCGCCACCACACGTTCGCCCAGTTCGGCGCGGGCACGCTGGCCCCCGGCGGCCCGGTGCCCACGCACCTGTCGCGGCTGATGGTGGTGGACCCCTTCGCCCTGGCCGCCGAGGCCGGGCACCTGGCCTCGCTCGGCGTGGCCGACCCGTTCGCGCTGGTCACCGTGGACCGCCGGGCGCTGATCAGCACGCCGTGGCACCGGGCGGCCAACCAGGCGCGGGAGCGGGCGCGGGGCGAGGCCCGGCACGGCTCCTGCGGGATGGGGGTGGGCGAGACCGTGGCCTACGCGCTGGCCCGCCCCGAGGACGCGCCCACCGCCGGCGACTGCGCGCGGCCGGACGCGCTGCGCCGCAAGCTGCGCCGCCTGGCCGACCACCTGCACGCGGTGCGCCGCGCCCTGGAGCCCCCGGGCGCGGCCCCCGACCCCGGTGTCGGGGACACCGCGGCCGGAACCGGGCCGACGACGGCCTGCGGCGCGGTGGCAGGGTCCAGCGCGGCCCCGAACCGCGGTGCCGGGGCCCGGCCCGAGACCGAGCCGGACGTCGAGGAGTGCGTGGAGGCCTACCTGGCCTTCGCGCGGCGGGTGCGGTTGGTGGACGAGGATTACCTGCCCCGGCTGCTCGACCGCTCCCCCGTGGTGTTCGAGGGGGCGCAGGGGGTGCTGTTGGACGAGTGGCACGGGTTCCACCCGTACACCACCTGGTCCACGACGACCACCGCGAACCCGCTCGCGCTCCTGGCCGAGGCCGGGCGCCCCGGCGACGCCCGCCGGATCGGTGTGGTGCGCACCTACACCACCCGGCACGGCGCGGGCCCGCTCGTGGCCGAGGACCCGGAGCTGGGCGCGGTACTGGCCGAGGCGCACAACGGCGCGCACCCGTGGCAGGGGGCGTTCCGGGTCGGGCACTTCGACGCGGTGGCGCACCGGTACGCGCTCGCCGCCACCGGCGGGGTGGACTCGCTGGTGGTCACGCACGCCGACGCCCCCGCGCGGGCGGGCGGGCGGCTGCGCTGGTGCACGGGCTACACCTCGCCGGACGGGTCCGGCCTGGAACCGCTCCCCGCGCCGGCCCCCGCGCCCAGCGGGCCGGGCGCCGCCGTGACGGGCGCGGCCCTGGCGGACGCCGCGGCGCGCCTGGACCGGCAGGAGCGCCTGGCCCGCGCCCTGCTGGCGGCGCGGCCCGTACTCGCCCCCGCGCCCGGCTCCCCCGCCGAGGCCGTCGGCGAGGAGCTGGGTCTGCCCCTGGAGGCGGTGTTCTCGGGGCCGACCCGCGCCGACGCCCGCGTTCCGTCCCGTGTCTGACCGCCCACCGAGGTCCGCTCCGGCGGGCGGCGGGACCGGCGACGGCCTGGTGCGCTTCTCCGCCGCCGTCCGGTACCCCCGGCGGGCGGCGGTACCGGAAACGGCCCAGATCACGGGGGCTGTCCCCGCCCGCCCTGCGGCATGGGCCCGGCGGGATCCGCGCGCCGAACGGTGCGGGCAGCGTGCCCGGCCGTCGTGGCGCGGCCCTCGTCGCGCCGTCCCGCGCGTCTAGACGACGGTCAGGTGGTAGGTGGTGTCCACCCGGAAGCCCTGCCCGTCGTCCGCCCTGATCTCCAGCACGTACCCGCCGGGGCTCAGGGGCGAGACCGCGCCCCACAGCCCCCAGCTGTGCCTGCGGACCCACAGGGGGCTGCGGAACACCCCCTGGAACTCCTCCAGCGGCAGCGCGACGCCGTTGAGGTGCGCGTCGGCCCGCGCGACCGGCATGGCCACCGGCTCCCTGGAGTACTCGAAGGGGAACTGCATGTTGAACACCGGGAAGAACAGGGGGCGTCCCGTGGGCACCTCGCACCGGCGCACGACCCTGCCCCCGTAGGTACCGGCGAGGAACCACAGGTCGTCCGGCTGGTTGCGGGCCGCGTGCTCGCCGGTGGCGTCGCGGACCGGATCGCACCCCTCCGGCGCCGACCACACCCACTTCCACCAGCGCGCCGAGAGCGCGACGCCCTCACGGGCGCCGATCCGCCACGTCCCGTCGTCCGGCACGACCCCGCCCATGGCAACCCTCTCCCGTGTCCGACCGCCCGCGGCGGACGTCCGTGTTGCGCGGATCGTACCGATACGCGGGGTCGCGCCGACACGCGGGCACCCCGGCGCCGCGTCCTCCTGGAGGGACCGGGACCCGCGCACTAGCGTGGGGCCGTGACTTCTCTCTCCGACCCCCGGGTCCGCGACTTCCTGCTCCAGGGCACCCGCACCGGGATGCTCGCCTACACCGCCTCGGACGGACGGCCGCTGGCGGCACCGGTGTGGTTCGTCGTCGAGGACGGCGACATCGTCTTCAACACCGGCGCCTCCACCGCGAAGGGCCGGTCCATCGCGCGCGACCCCAGGGTGGCGCTCACCGTGGACCTGCCCGAACCGCCGTACGCCTTCGTGCAGGTGCAGGGCGAGGCCGTCGTGTCCGAGGACCCCGACGAGCTGGTGCGCACCGCCACCGCGATCGCCCGCCGCTACATGGGGCCCGAGCGGGCCGAGGAGTTCGGGCGGCGCAACGGCGTGCCCGGCGAGCTCGCGGTGCGGCTGCGCCCGACCAGGGTGGTCTCCGCCTTCGACATGGTCGGCTGAGCGCCCGAGCGTCGAACATCCCCGGGAACGCGGTCCTGTTCGTCCACAACGACGACGAGAGGAAGCGGTGCCACAGCCTCAGGCCGAACAGCGTGGGTGATCGCGGCCTCACCACCGGCCGCCAGTTCCTGGACGACGCGGTGGCGGTACTGCGCCGGCACGGTTTCGGGGTCGACGCGTCGGATTTCGGCCCGGGCGGCCTCAAACCGTCGGCCCCGAAGGGCTGATCAGCCCGAACCCCCGGTGAGGACGTCGCTCCCGGGTCCGCCCGCGTGGCCCGGGTCCGCCCCCGCGGACCAGTCCACCGCGTGGGCCACGAACGCCTCCGCCGCCGCGGTGAGCGGCCCCCTCCTGCTGACCAGGGACACGTACAGGTGGCCGGTGGGCTCCAGGTCCAGCACCAGCGCCCCGGCCCGCTCGGCCAGGTCCCGCCAGGCGTCGGTGACCACCGCGATCCCGGCCCCGCCCAGCACCAGCGGCAGGAGGGACACCCGGTGCTCGCTCTCCACGGCGACCCGGGCGTCCAGGCCGCCCGCGACCAGTTCGTCGACGAACCGTCGCATGCCCGAACCGTGCTGTCCCACGATCAACCGCTGCCCTTCCAGCCGCTGGGCGCGCACGGGTTCCCCCGCGCTGAAGGGCCCGTCGGGCGGGGCGAGCAGCACGAAGCTCTGGCGCACCAGCGGATGGGCGCGCACCCCCGTCCGCGCGAAGGGCTCGGAGGTGGCCACCACACCGAGTTCGCAGGCGCCGGTGCGCACCATCTCCACGGCGTCGCGCGTGGTCAGCGCACTGCGGACCGACACCGACACCTCCGGGTGGCGCCGGGTGAAGCCCGCCACCAGGCCGGTCAGCGGCTCGATCGCCTGGGTGGGCAGCACGGCCACGTCCACCCGTCCGCCGCGCAGCTCCCGCACCGACTCGACCGCCGAGCGGGCCAGCTCCAGGGCGCGCACCGCCTCCCGGGCGGGCTCGACCAGCGCGCGTCCCGCCCCGGTCAGCACTACACGGCGGCCGATGCGGTGGAAGAGGTCGCTGCCCAGGTCGCGTTCCAGGGCCCGGACCGCCTGCGACAGGGACGGCTGGGACAGGTACAGGGCCGAGGCCGCCCGGTTCACCCCGCCGTGGTCGACCACGGCCAGGAAGTACTCCAGCTGCCGGACGTCCACCGCTCCTCCTTATAGGCCGGGCCTATCAACGATATCGACATCCGGTCTTGGACGCCCGCGCCCCCGGCCTGCTGGAATCCAGTCATGAGCGACCTCCTCCCCTCCGGATTCGCCCGCCGCACCGTGGACGCCGGGGGCGTGCGCGTCAACGTCCGTCTGGGCGGGGACGGCCCCCCGCTCCTGCTGCTGCACGGCTACCCGCAGACGCACCTGATCTGGCACCGCGTCGCACCGCTCCTGGCGGACCGGTTCACGCTGGTCATGACCGACCTGCGCGGTTACGGGGACAGCGACAAGCCCGCCTCCGACGAGCGGCACGCCCCCTACGCCAAGCGGGCCATGGCGCGGGACCAGTACCTCGTCATGCGCGGACTGGGCTTCGACTCCTTCGCCGTGGCGGGCCACGACCGCGGCGGCCGAGTCGGCCACCGCCTCGCCCTGGACCACCCGGAGGCGGTGACGGCGCTGTGCGCGCTGGACATCGTGCCGACCCGGTACGCCTTCGAGCACGCCGACGCCGAGTTCGCCCTCGGGTACCACCACTGGTTCTTCCTGGCTGCGGGCAACGGCATCCCCGAGCACCTCATCGGGCAGGACCCGGACTTCTGGGTCCGCACCCGCATGAACGCCCGCCACCACGGCGGCACCCCCTTCGCACCCGCCGCCGTGGACGAGTACGTGCGCTGCTTCCGCGACCCGGCCGCGATCCACGCCTCCTGCGAGGACTACCGGGCGGCGGCCTCGATCGACCTGGAGCACGACCGGGCCGACGCCGGGCGCCGCCTGGAGTGCCCTGTCCTGCTGTTGTGGGGACGGCACAGCTTCGTGGGCCGCCACTACGACGTGCCGGACGCCTGGAGCGGATACGCCCGCGACGTGCGCGGCCACGCGCTGGACTGCGACCACTACGTGCCCGAGGAGGCGCCCGAGGCCACGGCGCGGCACCTGCGCGCGTTCCTGGGCGGGGGCTCCGCGCCCTGAGCACGCCCCGGGCGCGGTTCCCGCGTCCCCCCTGCCCCGCGGGGGCACCGCGTGGTCCCGGCCGACGTCCGAGCGCGGCTCCCCGCCCCCCGGCCGGGCCCTCCTCGACCGGGCCCGGGCCCCGTCGGCCCCAACGCGATGAGACGGACCGGCCCTACGAGGACGAAGAAGAGGGCCCCGCAGAGCCCGAACGCCCCCGAACACCCCACGGAAGGACACCGCCATGAAGCACTACCGCGTCGCCACGATCCCCGGTGACGGCATCGGCAAGGAGGTCCTGCCGCCCGCCCGGGCCGTCCTGGACCGGATCGGCGCCCACCACGCGCTCTCCTTCTCCTACGACGAGTTCGACTGGTCCTGCGCGCGCTACCTGGCCGAGGGCGCCATGATGCCCGACGACGGCCTGGACCGGATCCGCCACCACGACGCCGTCCTGCTGGGCGCCGTGGGATGGCCCGGCGTCCCCGACCACGTGTCGCTGTGGGGGCTGCTCATCCCCATCCGCCGCGGCTTCCACCAGTACGTCAACCTGCGGCCGATCAGCGTCCTGGAGGGGGTGCCCAGCCCGGTCGCGCGGGCGCTGCCCGGCGAGGTCGACTTCGTGGTCGTGCGCGAGAACAACGAGGGCGAGTACTCGCGTGTGGGCGGACGGATCCACGAGGGCACCCCGTACGAGGCGGCCCTCCAGGAGTCGGTGTTCACCCGCATGGGCGTGGAACGGGTGCTCGACCACGCCTTCGCCCTGGCCGGGCGGCGCGGCGGCAGGCTGACCTCGGCCACCAAGTCCAACGGCATCGTGCACACCATGCCGTTCTGGGACGAGCTGGTGGCCGAGCGCGCGGCGCGCCACCCGGAGGTGGCCTGGGAACAGGAGCACATCGACGCCCTGGCCGCCAAGATCGTCCTGGACCCGGCGCGGTTCGACGTCATCGTGGGCTCGAACCTGTTCGGCGACATCCTCAGCGACCTGGCCGCCGCCGTGGCGGGCGGTATCGGGGTGGCTCCGTCGGCCAACCTCAACCCCGAGCGCGAGTACCCGTCGATGTTCGAGCCGGTGCACGGCTCGGCGCCCGACATCGCGGGCAAGGGGCTGGCCAACCCGCTGGGGGCCATCTGGTCGGCGTCGATGATGCTCGACCACCTGGGCCACCCCGAGGCGGGCGCGCAGGTCATGGACGCGGTCCGCGCCGTGCTGGCCTCCTCCCCCGTGCGCACGGCCGACCTGGGCGGCAGCGCGGGCACGGACGAGTTCACCGCCGAGGTGCTCTCCCGCCTGCCCTGATCCGGGCGCGGACCCCGCCGCCTCCTTTGTCCGGTCGCCACAGGAACCCCACACCTGATTGTCGCTTCCCGACAAGGCCCCCGCGGTGGAAAGCGAGCATGGTGGGGACCGACGGACACGGTGAACAGGGGGAACAGGCGCGATGGCGGACGTGGGGCGTGTCGGCGGGGTCCAGCACGTGCTGGTCGTGGGCGCGGGGGTGGTCGGCCTGTCGACGGCCTGGTTCCTCCAGGAACGCGGCGTCCGCGTCACCGTCGTGGACCGGGACGGGGTCTGCTCCGGAGCCTCCTGGGGCAACGCCGGATGGCTCTCTCCGGGCCTGGCCATCCCCCTGAACGAGCCGGGCGTGCTGCGCTACGGCCTGCGCTCCCTGCTCGACCGCGACGCGCCCCTGTCGGTTCCGCTGTCCCCCTCGCCGGACCTGTGGCTGTTCCTGGCCCGCTTCGCCGCGCACTGCCGCTGGGACGCCTGGGAGAGGGCCGTACGCGCCAACCTGCCCCTCAACACCGGGGCCCTGGACGCCTTCGACGTCCTGGCCAAGGGCGGTGTGGAGACCACCGAGGTCTCCGCGCCCGTCACCGCGCTGTTCCGGTCCCCGCGTTCGGCCGTCGCGCTCCTGCGCGAGCTGGACCGGATCACGGCCTCGGGGCTGGACGTCGGCCACACCGCCCTCACCGGGGCGGCGGTCCGCGAGGTCCTCCCCCACGCCTCGGGGGCCGTGGGGGCGGCGGTGCGCCTGGACGGGCAGCGCCACGTGGACCCCGGCGCCCTCGTCCGCAACCTGGCGGCCTCGGTGCGCGAGCGCGGCGGTCGGGTGCGCACCGGGTTCGAGGCGGTCGGCGTCCACCGGGAGGGCGGCGCGGTCGTCACCGTCTCCGGCGACGGCGAGCGGCTGCGCTCCGACGCGGTCGCGGTGTGCACGGGCGCCTGGTTCGACCGGCTGGCCGCCGAGCACGGCGTGCGCGCCCGGGTCCGCGCCGGGAGGGGCTACTCCTTCACCGTCCCCACCGACGAGCCGGTGCCCGGCCCCGTCTACCTGCCGGAGGCCCGCGTGGCGTGCACCCCCTACCAGGGGGCGTTGCGGGTCGCCGGAACGATGGAGTTCCGGGGTCCCGACGACGCGCTCGACCCGCGCCGGGTCGAGGCCATCGAGCGCTCGGCCACCCCCTACCTCAGGGGGGTGCGCTGGCAGGAGCGCACCGACGCCTGGGTGGGGCCCAGGCCGGTCACCTCCGACGGTGTGCCCCTGGTGGGGGCCACCCGCACCCCCGGCGTCTTCGTCGCGGGCGGCCACGGCATGTGGGGGCTCACGCACGGCCCGGTCACCGGCGGCCTCCTGGCCGAGCAGATCGCGACCGGCGTCCGCCCGGGCGCGCTGGAGGCGCTCGACCCGCTGCGCTGAAACCCCCGCTGTCGGCGCCGGTGCCCCCGAGGGGCACCGGCCCTTCCGTGCGCGGACACCGAACGCGGAGCCGGTGGACGGGCCCGCCCGCCCACCGGCCTCAGCTCGCGGGAGTCCGACGTCACGCGGAGGCGGTTGTGCCGTACGGGCGCCCGGCCCCGGGCACGGGGTGCCTGCCCAGGCGCCTCCGTCCAGGGGTGTCAACGGTGCCGCCAGACCCTCGCGCACGGGGTTCCCGCGCGCCCATCCCCGCGTCCCGGCTCTCCGGCGGGGACGCCCCTGTCCCGAGAAGGTGAACGATGTCCACGCTGTCCCTCACCCGGATCTACCGGTCCGACGCCGGTGAGATCGCGGTGCGCTCCTGGTGCGAGCGCGCACTGGGCGGCGCCCGCGACCTGCGCTCGCCGGGGGCGGTGACCGCCGCCGGACGCGCCACGCGGGTGCACGTCCTCCCGGGCGGGCCGGGGACCCCCGTCCTGCTGCTGTCCGGGGCCCTCCTGGGGTCGGCGAACCTGGTCGCGACCGCGCGGGTGCTGCGCGCCGACCGGACCGTGCTCCTGGCCGACCTGCCCGGACACCCGGGCACGAGCGACTCCCGGCGCCCCCTGCTCGGCCGGGCGGACGCCTACGGCGCCTGGCTGGACGCGCTGTTACCCCAGGTCACCACCGAACCGGTGATCCTGCTCGGGCACTCGACGGGCGCCGCGGCCGCCCTGGCGGCGATGCCCTCACCGCTGGTGGCGGGGCTCGTGCTGGTCGGTCCGGCGGGCCTGGCCGCCCCGGTCATGGACGGCGAGAGGCTGCGCGCCACGTTCTCCTGGCGGCTCTCACCGGGTGAGCGGACCAGTTCGCGGCTCCTGGGCCTGCTCAGCGGGCCCGTCGCCGCGGGCGGCGCGACCCACCCGCTCACGGAGTGGGCGACCCTGGTCGGGCGGCACTGCCGCCCCAGCCCGGTCCCGGGCATACTGCGGGGCGAGGACTTCCGGGACTGGTCGGGCACCCCCGTCACGGTGGCCACCGGAGCCCACGACCGCGTCTTCACACCCTCGCTGCTGCGCGGCGCGGTGCGCAGACTGCTGGGCACCGACGTGCGCACGATCGCGAGCGCGGGCCACCTCGCACTCCACGAGGCGCCCGCGCGCGTGCGCGACCTGCTGCGGGAGGTCGCCTGACCGGAGGGTCAGCTGATCTCGGCCATGACCTCGTCGGGGATGTCGGCGTTGGTGAAGACGTTCTGCACGTCGTCGGAGTCCTCCAGCGCGTCCACCACCCGCATGACCTTCTTGGCGGTCTCGGCGTCGACCGGGACCTCCATGGTCGGCAGGAAGCTGGATTCGGCGGAGTCGTACTCGATGCCCGCCTCCTGGAGCGCGGTGCGCACGGCGACCAGGTCGGTGGCCTCGCAGACGATCTCGAAGGATTCGCCCAGGTCCTCGACCTCCTCGGCGCCGGCCTCCAGCACCGCCAGGGTCACGTCGTCCTCGGTGGTGCCCTCCTTGGGCACGATGACGACGCCCTTGCGGTTGAAGAGGTAGGAGACCGAACCGGCGTCGGCCATGTTGCCGCCGTTGCGGGACACGGCCACGCGCACCTCGGAGGCGGCACGGTTGCGGTTGTCGGTCAGGCACTCCACCAGCAGGGCTACGCCACCGGCGGCGTAGCCCTCGTACATGATGGTCTGCCACTCGGCGCCGCCCGCCTCCTCGCCGGAGCCGCGCTTGCGGGCGCGCTCGATGTTGTCGAGCGGCACGGAGTTCTTGCGCGCCTTCTGGATGGCGTCGTAGAGCGTGGGGTTCCCGTCGGGGTCTCCACCGCCGGTACGCGCGGCCACCTCGATGTTCTTGATCAGCTTGGCGAAGAGCTTGCCGCGCTTGGCATCGATGACGGCTTTCTTGTGCTTGGTGGTGGCCCACTTGGAGTGGCCGCTCATGAATGTCCTTTCACGATGTCGACGAAGAGGCGGTGGATGCGCGTGTCGCCGGTCAGTTCGGGATGGAAGGACGTGGCCATCAGGCCGCCCTGCCGTACGGCGACGATCCTACCGGCCTCGTCGGGGCCGGGCACTGCGCCGAGCACCTCGACCCCGGGCCCGACCGACTCCACCCAGGGCGCGCGGATGAACACCGCGTCGAAGGGGTCGCCCTCCAGGCCGTCGATGTCCACGGCGGCCTCGAAGGACTCGGTCTGGCGTCCGAACGCGTTGCGGCGCACCGTCATGTCGATCCCGCCGACGGTCTGCTGGTCGGCGGTCCCGCCCAGGATGCGGTCGGCGAGCATGATCATCCCGGCGCACGTGCCGTAGGCGGGCATCCCCGCGGCGATCCGCTTGCGCAGCGGTTCCATCAGGCCGTAGCGGACGGCCAGCTTGGACATGGTGGTGGACTCCCCGCCGGGGATGACCAGCCCGTCCAGGGCGTCGAGCTGGTCGGGGGAGAGCACCTTGACGGTGTGCGCGTCCAGTGCCTGGAGCGCGCGCAGGTGTTCGGCGACGTCGCCCTGGAGGGCGAGGACGCCGATGGTGGGTGTGGCGGTCAAGTACGGCCTCACTCGTGGACGTAGGCTCGTGTTCTGCCGTGTGCGGGCGGCGGGGCCGCGCCCGGCCCCGCCGCCCGCACGACGGGCGCGGGAGGCGTCCGCCGGGCGGCGGCTACCAGCCGCGGCCGGCGTAGCGCTGGGAGTCGGACAGCTCGTCCAGGTTGATGCCGACCATGGCCTCGCCCAGACCGCGGGACACGCGCGCGATGACCGCGGGGTCCTCGTAGTGCAGGGTGGCCTGCACGATGGCGTCGGCGCGCTTGGCCGGGTCGCCGGACTTGAAGATGCCCGAGCCCACGAACACGCTCTCGGCGCCGAGCTGGCGCATGAGCGCGGCGTCGGCCGGGGTGGCCACGCCTCCGGCGGAGAACAGCGGGACGGGGAGCCTGCCCAGCGCCGCCACCTCCTTCACGACCTCGTAGGGGGCGCGCAGCTCCTTGGCCGCGCCGAACAGCTCGGCCTCGTCCAGGGTGCCCAGGCGCCGGATCTCGCCGCGGATGGAACGCATGTGGCGGGTGGCCTCGACGACGTTGCCGGTCCCGGCCTCACCCTTGGAACGGATCATGGCCGCGCCCTCGCCGATGCGGCGCAGCGCCTCGCCCAGGTTGGTCGCCCCGCACACGAAGGGGACGGTGAAGGCCCACTTGTCGATGTGGTAGGCCTCGTCGGCCGGGGTGAGGACCTCGGACTCGTCGATGAAGTCGACGCCGAGCGACTCCAGGACCTGGGCCTCGACGAAGTGGCCGATGCGGACCTTGGCCATGACCGGGATGGAGACGGCCTCGACGATGCCGTCGATCATGTCGGGGTCGGACATGCGGGCGACACCGCCGTCCCTGCGGATGTCGGCGGGGACGCGCTCCAGGGCCATGACCGCGACGGCTCCGGCGTCCTCGGCGATCTTGGCCTGCTCGGGCGTGACGACGTCCATGATGACGCCGTTCTTGAGCTGCTCGGCCATGCCGCGCTTGACACGCTCGGTGCCGACGGCGTTGTCGGAGGTGTTCGGTGCGTTGTTGGCCACGGTGGTGGACTCCCGTTGTCTCGGTTCTGCTGAGGGCTGCTCTCGGGCAGCGGAGTCGGCGGCCCCACGCGGCGGTACGCGGACACCGTCGGCGCCGCGCACCCTGGTCGACCAGCCCCCCATCCTACTTCCACCCCCTTTCGAGGGTTTTGGCCAGATCGGTGTTTTCCCGGGTCCCGTATCTACGGGGTGTCGGGGCCGACGGGGAGAAGCGGGATCCGCGGCGGCTGGTCGTCGATCTCGAAGAAGTCCGGCAGGGGCGCCGTGCCCGCCAGGCGGAACGTCCGGACGAGCCGGGAACGGCGGGCGCGGCGGGTGTCGGAGACCGCGCCGTTGTAGAACGTGCGGGCCATGTGGACGCCCTTGGCGGCGGCCTCCACCTCGATCAGGTGGGGCCGCAGCATGTTGGAACGCTCAGCGGGACCCGGAGATTCCAGTGCCGCGCGCAGCGTGCGCGAGAGCGCGCTCTCGGCCAGCTCGCGTTGCCGGTCGCGCGCCCCGCGGGCGGCCTCGGCGGCCCCGGGCAGGGCGCGCGTGGCGTCGGTGCCGTCGGCGGCGGCCAGCGCCGACGCGGCGGCCAGGCGCCGCTCCAGCGCGGCCTCCAGGGCCGCGCGGGCGGTGTCGACCCGGTGGTGCAGGCGGTGCAGGCGGGTGGCCCGCCAGGAGAGGTAGAAGCCGAACAGCACCAGGGCCAGGAGGATGCCGACGACGGTGGCGGCGAAGAGGACGTCCTCGGTCAGGGCCGCTCACCCCGTTCCGCGGTCACGTCGTCCCCCGGCGCAGCAGGGCGGTGGCCCGGGGCCCGCCGTCCAGACCCACCCCGCCGGAGTGGCCGCCCCCGTCCCCGTTCCCGTCCCACAGCAGGACGGTCCGGTAGACGTGGGCGACGTCGGCGGCCACGGTGTCCCAGTCGTAGGCGCGCACCGCGCGGCGGGCGGCGCGAGAGAGCTCGGCACGCCTCGCGGGTGCCTCCAACAGCGCACCGGCACGTTCGGCCAGGTGGGCGGGGTCACCCGCGGCGAACAGCTCCCCGGCGGCCCCGCCGTCCAGGACCGCGGCGAAGGCGGGGATGTCGCTGGCCACGATGGCCGCGCCGGAGGCCATAGCCTCGGTCAGCACGATGCCGAAGCTCTCACCGCCCAGGTTGGGCGCGCAGAACACGTCGGCGGAGTGGTAGGCGCGGGCCTTGTCGGCGTCGTCCAGGCGTCCGAGCAGCACGACGCGTTCGCGCAGGTGCCCGGGGACGGCCTCCATCGCCGCCGAGGCGTCGCCGGGCCCGGCCACCATCAGGCGCAGGCCGGGGCGTTCGGGGGCCATGAGCACGAAGGCCTCCAGAAGGACGCCCAGCCCCTTGCGGGGCTCGTCCAGGCGTCCCAGGAAGCCGATCGAGCCGCCCTCCCCCGGCCAGCCGGGCAGGGGGTCTGCGTGCGCGAACCTGCGCACCGCGACCCCGTTGGGGATGAGCACGGCGTCGCCGCCCAGGTGTTCGACCAGGGTGCGCCTGGCGGCCTCGGACACGGCGATGCGGCCGTTGATCTTCTCCATGGCCGAACGCAGCGCCGGGGAGCTCACCGCCATCGCCCGCGACCGGGGGTTGGCGGTGTGGAAGGTGGCCACCACGGGGCCGTCGGCCGCCCAGCACGCCAGCAGCGAGACGCTCGGCGCGGACGGCTCGTGGATGTGCAGGACGTCGAACCCGCCCTCGGCGATCCACCGGCGCACCCGCGAGGCGGCCCTGGGGCCGAAGGTGAGCCGGGCCACCGATCCGTTGTAGGGCACCGGGACCGGTCTTCCGGCGGGAACGAGGTAGTCCGGCAGGGCGCCGGTGTCCGCGTCGCCCACCGGCGCCAGTACCGACACCTCGTGCCCCATGCCGGTGAGCGCCTCGGCGAGGTCGCCGACGTGCTGCTGCACCCCGCCCGGGACGTCCCAGGCGTAGGGGCAGACCAGGCCGACCCGCATGCCCACGGTCACCCGTTCCGTTCGTCTCGTCCGGGGGGCCTCGCCCCGCTGCCTTGAGGGGCCCCTACCCCGTTCGCCGCGGTGAACCCGCCCCGAGTGCCCGGTGCGGTTGCGTCGCCCGCCCCTCCCGGCGCACCCTCGTCCGGTACCGTGCCGCCGACCGGGTCCTCCCGGACAGCGCCACCCGGCGCGGTGCCGTCGCCCGCCCCTCCCGACGCGGTGCTCTCGTCCGTCACCGCGGGCACAGCGGTCTCCGCGGTCGCCCCTCGCGGGACGCGCGCGCGGTCGGCGGCGACCGGGGCCGGAACGCCGCCGTCGGCTCCGCGGCCGCGCGAGACACGCGCGTGGTCGGCGCTGAACACCGGCTGGAGCATGTGCCAGTCCTCGGGGTGCTCGGCGATCGCCCCCTCGAAGACGCGGACCAGCTCCTGGGTCGTGGCCTGGACCCGCTCGGCGCGGGTGGCTCCCCCGGAGACGGGGATCTCGTCGTGGACCCGGATGTTCCAGTACGGGCCGTCGTACCACAGCGAGACCGGCATCAGGGCCGCGCCGGTGTTGAGGGCCAGCGCGGCGGGCCCGGCGGGCACGCGCGCACGCTCCCCGAAGAAGTCCACCTCCAGGCCGGTGCCGCTGATGTCGCGGTCGGCGAGCAGGCACACCAGTCCGCCCCCGCGCAGCCGCCGGGCCAGGGTGCCCACGGTGTTCGAGCCTCCGGTCAGCGGCAGCACCTCCATGCCCAGGGACTCCCGGTAGGCGGTGAAGCGCTGGAACAGGCTCTCGGGGCGCAGCCGCTGCGCGACGGTGGTCAGGGGGGTGCCCCTCAGGGCGATCCAGGCCCCGGCGTGGTCCCAGTTGCCCATGTGGGGCAGGGCGGCGACCACACCGCGGCCCGACCGGACGTGCTCCTCCAGGACCTCGATCCCGGTGGCGCGGGTCCGGCCCAGGACGTACTCCTCACCCATCGCCGGGAGGCGGAACATCTCGTAGTAGTAGCGCATGTAGGAGCGCATTCCCGCGCGGGAGAGCGCGCGCAGCTGGGCGTCCGTGGCCCCGGGGCCGACCAGGCGCCTCAGGTTGCGCTCCAGGCCGCGCGTGCTCTCGTCGTGGGCGCGCCAGGAGCGGTCGGCCAGGCGTCGGAACAGCGCCCGCCCCGCGCTCTCGGGCGTGCGGCGGATCATCGCCCACCCCGCCGTGTAGGCCAGGTCGGCCGTGCGTTCGTCCACGTCGTGTCCCCGTTTCCCGTTCTGCCCTTTGCGCCGTCCCCTCGTGCGCTCAGGCTCCGCCGTTGGCTTCGCCGGTCCCCGCGGCGCCCTCGACGTAGTCGGGGTCGTTGAGGCGGGCGCGGGTCTCCACCAGGCGCTGGAGGACGGTGAGCAGGCTCATCGCGGCCAGCAGCCACAGACCGCCCGCGAGCGCGTAGGGCACGTCCAGGCCGCCGAGGCCCACGGCGACGAGGATGACCACCAGGCGCTCGGTGCGCTCGGCGACGCCGACGTCGCAGTTGACGCCCAGCCCCTCGGCGCGCGCCTTGATGTAGGACACCATGAAACCGCTGACCAGGCAGAAGAGGGTGAGTCCGGCGAGCAGGGGGTCGTCTCCCTCGCCGATGAACCACCACAGGAGCCCGGAGAGGATGGCGGCGTCGGCCACCCGGTCGAGGCTGGAGTCGAGGAAGGCGCCGAACGCGCTGGCGCTGTCGCGGGCCCTGGCCACGGCCCCGTCGAGCATGTCGAAGAGCACGAAGACCGTGACGACGACCGACCCGGCGTACAGCTGTCCCTGCGGATAGAAGAACAGGGCGCTGACGACGACGCCGAGGGCGCCGACGATGGTGACGATGTTCGGTGTGAGGCCGAGGCGGGCCAGACTCCGGCCGAGCGGAGTGGTGACCCGGGAGACCATGGGGCGAAGGATTCTCAGCATGTCTTCTTGGAATCGTAGGGCGGGAACGGTCATGGAGGTGGGAACCGCACCGGCGGGAGTGGGGACCCCACCGAGAAGGTGGGAGCCCGGCCGCGGGAGTGGGGACCCCACGGGTGGAACGGCTCGGGGGTCGGGCCGTGTGGGCTCGGATGGACTGGACGGACTGGGTGTGCGGGTCGGACCGGGCGGGGCCGGGTGGGTGGGCCCGTGGGGGGTCGGGGCGGCCTCCAGGGGGCGTGTCGCGTGCTCCCGCGGGGCGCGCCCTACTCTCTGGGCCAGTGCGCGGCGAGCTTGGACCGGGTCTGCTCCAGCATCTCGGGCAGCACCTTGGTCCGGCCGATCACGGGCATGAAGTTGGCGTCGCCTCCCCAGCGGGGAACGATGTGCTGGTGCAGGTGGGCCGCGATCCCGGCACCGGCCGCGCCGCCGAGGTTCATGCCGACGTTGAAGCCCTGCGGCCCGTAGGCCGCGCCCAGCGCGAGGATGCCCGCCTGGGTGAGGGCGGCCACCTCGGCGGTCTCCTCCTCGTCCAGGGCGGTGTAGTCGGACACGTGGCGGTAGGGGCAGATCAGGATGTGGCCGCTGTTGTAGGGGTAGAGGTTGAGGACCGCGTAGGCCGACTTGCCCCGGGCGACCACGAGGCCCTCGGGGTCGGACAGTCCGGGGGCTCGGCAGAAGGGACACCCGTCCTCGGGGCGCGAGCCGCTGGGCTTGCCCTCGCCCTTGATGTAGGCCATGCGGTGCGGCGTCCACAGCCGTTCCCAGCCGTCGGGGCTTCCCGTCCCCACGGCGGGAGGGTCGCCGGGAACGTCCTCGTGCTCGTCGTCGGCACCGCGCATGGCTCGTCCGTTTCCGTCGCCTGTCCGTACTCTCTCGCGCCTCCAGCATAGAAGCGCGGTGGCGACCGCGGGCCGAACCCGGCCCGGCCTGTGGACAACTCCGTGGGCATCCTCGGGAACCCGCGGGGACCGGTCGTGCCCGCCGCAGCCGCCGGTGTACCAACGCGTGGAGGGCGGCCGGAGTGCCCGTCAGGCCGGGTGGCCGCCTCCCTACAGCCCCAGCAGGGTGCGCAGGTGGCGCGGGGGCGGGCTGCCGTGGGCGAGCATCGCGTCGTGGCGCTCGCGCTCGGTGAGCGCGGGCCGGGCCAGGGCCAGGTCGCTGGCGATGTCGGAGACCTCCGCGTAGCCCACGTAGTAGGTGGACAGCTGGGCGCTGGTGAGCTGGGCGCGGCGCCACTTGCCGACGGCCTCGCCCTCCTCCTGGTGTCCGCGCCGGGTCATCAGGGAGATCGCCTCGGCCTCGGTGAGGTCGCCGGTGTGCAGGCGCACGTCCAGGATCGCGTTGATGATCATCCGCAGGCGCATCTTGAGCTGCACCAGGCGCAGCGCCAGGTCCTCGCGCCGGTCGCCGGACCAGCCGTGGCGGGCCAGCACCTCCTCGGCGTAGACCGCCCAGCCCTCCACGAAGGTGCCGCTCCACAGGGCCCGGCCCACCCGGGTGCCGCCCTCGTGCCGGGCGGCGTGGGCGAGCTGGAGAGCGTGCCCGGGAACGGCCTCGTGGGCCATGAGGTCGCGCAGCATGACCGCGTTGTACTCGCGGAAGAAGGACTCCCTGCGCTCGGCGGGCCAGTCCTCCGGCGGCGGGGCCACCGCTACCAGGGTCGGCTGCTCCCCGGACCGCGGGTCGAGGGGGCCGGGGGGCTCGCAGTAGGCCACCGACACCCCGCGGCGGGCCTCGGGCATCGGCACGATCCGGACCGGGTCGTCGTGGACCGTCACGATGTCCAGCGCGCGCACCCGCTCGTTCAGGTGCAGGAGGGCGTCGGCGCAGGCGGGGCGGACGGTGTCGGCGTCGGTGGCGCCCCGTGCGGCCAGCTCGGCGAGCGCCTCGGCCACCCCCTCCCGGCGGCGCGCCCCGCCCAGGTACTCGGCCGCCGTCTCGGCGATCGCCTCCTCCGTGGCCAGCAGGTCGCTCTCGGCGCGCACCAGCAGCGCCTCGGGCGAGAGCTCGGAGTCGAGGGTGTACCAGAGCTGGGCGGCGAAGTCGCGCTCGCCCAGACGGGGGTCGGCGGTGGCGGTCTCCAGACGGTCCCGCAGCCAGGCGGCGTGCTCCTCCACGGCGGCCAGGGCGGCCTCGCGGGCCGGTTCCAGGGCGGAGGGCGCTCCCTCGGCCGGGGCGGGCACGTCGGAGGTGAGCATGGCGCGGGCCCCGGCCGCCTGGGCCAGGGCCGTCTCCACGTGCACGCGGGGCATGCCGGGGCCCTCCGACAGGCGCGAGCGCGCGGTGGCGAGGTGGACGGGCAGGGCCGCGCAGCGCGCGGCGAGCGCCGACAGGCGTTCGGGGAGGGGCAGGACCTCACGCTCCACGAGGGCGTGCAGGGCCTCGCCCGGCGAGTACAGCAGCGGATCCCACGTGTGCGGGCGCAGTTCCGCGGTGTGCCACAGGTCGGCGCTGACGCGGGTCCGCAGCACCTCCAGGTCGACCCGGTCGCCGGCCGGGATGAGGTCGGGGTCGATCTCGTCCAGGGATCCGAGGGCGTCGGTGAGCACGGAGACGCGGCGCACGTCGGCCTCGGCCGAGTGGTCGGACAGACGGGAGGCGCCACGGGTGTCGCCCAGGTCCAGCGCCCACTCGGGGGCGTCGTGGAGCAGGGAGTCGAGCACGCGCTCGGCCACCTCGCGGAACCGCCGGGTCATCGCCTCTGGGTCGGGCTGGGAGGAAGAGCTCATGGCGCCATGATGCCAGCACGGACGCCCGGTTCCCGTCCGACGGGAACCGGGCCGTGCTCTGTGCGGGACCCCGGCCCGGGTGGCCCTCCTAGCGCCAGGAGCTCTGGCCGCCCGTGGAAGTGGGCTGTCCGGCCGCGCCCTCGGGGTCCCCCACCGTGATGGCGTGCTCGACGAGGGTGATGAGCGTCGACTTGGTGGAGGCCTTGTCACGGGCGTCCACCTGGACGATCGGGATCTCCGGGCTGAGCGTCAGCGCGTCCCGGACCTCGTCGGCCGCGTGGGGGTAGTAGCCGTCGAACCCGTTGATCCCCACGATGAAGGGCAGACGCGCCTCCTCGAAGTAGTCGATCGCGGGGAAGCAGTCCGCCAGACGGCGGGTGTCCACCAGGACGACGGCGCCGATGGCGCCCTTGACCAGGTCGTCCCACATGAACCAGAACCGGTGCTGTCCGGGGGTGCCGAACAGGTACAGGATCAGGTCGGAGTCGAGGGAGACGCGGCCGAAGTCCATCGCCACGGTGGTGGTCTGCTTGTCCGGCGTCTTTGCGAGGTCGTCCACCCCGACGCTGGCGCTGGTCATGACCGCCTCGGTGGTCAGCGGCACGATCTCGGAGACGGAGCCAACGAATGTCGTCTTCCCGACACCGAAGCCCCCGGCGACGACGATCTTGACCGACGTCATCGCGTTCCCCCCAGCACCGCCTTCCTCGGCTGGGCTAGAGCTTGCGAAGTCCACTGAGCACCCTTTCAAGCAGGTTGGTGTTGGGACGGGCGTCGTTGTTGAGCGAGGACCTGATCTGGACCAGTCCCTGCTCGGACATGTCCGCCACAAGCACCCGCGCCACACCGAGCGGCATCCGCAACAGCGCGGAGATCTCCGCCACGGAACGCCATTCCCGGCACAGGTCGCTGATCGCCTGCCATTCGGGCGTCAGCGTCCCAGACTCGTTGCGGGCCGCCGCGGTGGCCGAGATCAGGGCTTCCAGGGGAAGCTGCGACTTCGGCTTGGTGCGGCCCTTGGTCACCGCGTAGGGACGGACCAGAGAACTGGGCGCGCTCCCCGCAGCGGATCGTTGGTCGTATGGTTGTTGGATTGGTCGGGGAACATCTCCGCCGCCCGGAACCGCCGGCATTCCCCCCGTGGGGGGACCGCTCGGCTGTTGTCCGAACCACGAGGCGCTCCCGGCATCTCTACTGTGAGGTGCCACCACTTCCTCCTGTCGGTGGTGGTTCAGTGGATTCCCGAGGTGCGCGCCGTTGGTGTCAGCGCCCGCCCCGCCCGCTCGACGAGCAGGGTCATCTCGTACGCGACCAGACCCAGGTCGCTCTCAGCCGACGCCAGGACCGCCAGGCAGGAGCCGTCGCTGATGGCCATGATGAGCATCAGCCCCCGCTCCATCTCCACGACGGTCTGGGCGACCGCTCCACCCTCGAACACCCGGGCAGCACCCTGCGTCAGGCTCGACAGACCGGAGGCGATGGCCGCCAGCTGGTCGGCCCGGTCCGCTGGGAAGCCCGCCGACGAGGCCAACGGAAGGCCGTCAGAGGAGACGACGATCGCGTGGGCGACATCGGGGACACGGTCGGCAAAGTCAGTGATCAACCAGTTGAGTTCATTCACCTGTCGACTCATCTGATCTCCTGTCCAGTTTCGCCGGCTGGTCTCTGGGCACTGCTACCGCCGGCACGGCATGTGACAGCACTGCCTCTACGAACTGCCCGGCCCCTCCCGTGGGGGTGGCCGGGAGTCTGGTGTTCTGCTCTCGTCGAGCTGTGGGTAAGACGCGTCCGAGAAGCTCGGTAGATGCTATTGCATCCAGCCCCCGGGATTAAGGGGGACCCCGTCCCGCCAGGTTCCACTGAGGTCACCCCTCCGTCGAGCCTTCCCCGAGTCGGTCCCGTCCCTCGCGGACGCCCTTCTGGAAGCCGGAGAAGCGGTTGCGGACGCGGTCCGCGCTGCGCGTGGGCATCTGCTTGAAGTTCTCCGGCTTGGGCGCCGTCCCCGGAACAAGGTTTGCCTTGGGAACGCGTTTTGGCAAGCCCGAGGGGGTCAGTCCGTCCGCCTTGGGCTCCGCCGCGGTCCGCGCGGCCTTCCAGCCGCGGTCGGCCTCGGAGGTCCACTCCTGGGTGGAGCGGGGGGCCTGGTCGGTGCTGGCCGGGGAGCGCTGCTCCTGGGCCGCCGGGACCTGCTGGATCGGGCCGGTCTCGGTCGTGTCCACCGTGGGGCCGCCGGTGCGGCGCTTGAACCAGTTGGACTCGATCGCGTCGAAGATCGGCAGCGAGTCGCTCTCCTCACCCGACGGGGTGGGAGGCACGACGGTGTTGTTCGGCCCCTGGGCGCCACCGTAGCGGCGGGAGAGGTAGGCGGTCGAGCCGTACCCCTCGCGGGAGTCGATGCCGCCGGAGCGCCAGTTCCCGCCGTCCTGGGACGAGGGGATCGCCGGGAAGGTCTCGGTGTTGTCGTCGCGCTCGCGGGCCGCGGGGCGCTCGTGGGCGCCCATGTCGCGGCCGCCGAACGCGTGGCCCGAGCCGTTGCCGGAGAAGGCCCCGTTGCCCGCGGACGCGCCGTTGTCGGCGGGGGCTCCGGTGTGGCCGCCCGACTGCGCGCCGGCGCCGCCGAACGCGTCGTAGGACTCGTTCGCCGTGGAACGGAACGCGCCGGTGTCGGGTCGGCGGAACTCGCCCGTGTCGCCGGTGGGACGGCGGAAGGACCCCGTGTCGGAGGGCCTGCTGAAGGACCCGGTGTCCGTCGAGCGGCCCACGGAGCCGCCGCCGAAGGAGTCGCCGCGGGGGCTCGGGTCGAAGAAGTTGCGTCCGCCGGTCTCGGGCTGCGGGCGCTGGGGCTCGTCGTCCTCGGAGGCGTCGTAGGGGTCGACCACGGGCCGGCCGTTGGCTCCGCCGGAGGGGGAGCCGGTGGTCCCGGCTCCCCTGGTGGTGTCCCACACCGAACCGGTGCCGGTGTTGCCCCACAGGTCCTGGCCGCTGGGCGGGTGCTCCTCGGTGTGGGAGCCGGTGGTCTGGCGCCTGGGCAGGCCGCCCAGGTCGCCCGGGACGCTGCCGCTCTCCTGGGTCTGCCAGGGGTCGTTCGGCTCGACGGGCGCCGGGGTGGAGGCGAAGGCCGCCTCGGCGTCGGCGTAGGTGTTGGGCGCGCCCGAGGTGAGCTCGGGACGGCTGTCCGCGCCGCCCAGGGCGTGCTGGCCCTCGACCGGGGTGATCAGCAGGTCCGGCGGGAAGATGACGTGCGCGGTGGTCCCGCCGCCGTGCGCCTCCTCAAGGCGCAGCCTGACGCCGTGGCGGTGGGCCAGGCGCGAGACCACGAACAGGCCCATGCGGCGCGAGACCGCGACGTCGATGACCGGCGGGGCGGCCAGGCGGGCGTTGATCGCCGCCATGTCCTCGGGCGCCATGCCGATGCCGCTGTCGGTGACGTCGACCTGGACGCCGCCGTTGTCGAGGGTCTTGGCGCTGACCAGGACCTCGGTGTCGTGCGGGGAGAACGAGGTGGCGTTCTCCACCAGCTCGGCGACCAGGTGGATGACGTCGTTGACGGGGCGGCCGAGCACCGAGATGTGGGAGGGGGCGCGGACGTTGACGCGCTCGTACTGCTCGACCTCGGAGACGGCGCCGCGCAGGACGTCGACCAGCGGGACGGGCTGGGCCCACTTGCGGGTGTTGTCCTGGCCGGACAGGACCAGCAGGTTCTCGTTGTTGCGGCGCATGCGCGTGGCGAGGTGGTCCAGCTGGAACAGGTCGGAGAGGCGGTCCGCGTCCTGCTCGGACTGCTCCAGGCCGTCGATGAGGCGCAGCTGCCGTTCCACCAGGGTCTGGCTGCGGCGGGACAGGTTGACGAACATCGCGTTGACGTTGCTGCGCAGCGCGGCCTCGTCGGAGGCCAGGGTGAGCGCGACGCGGTGGACGTCGTCGAAGGCGCGGGCCACCTCGCCGATCTCGTCGTGCGTGTCGACCTCGATCGGGGTGACCTTGACGTTCTCGGGGACCGTCCCGGCCTCCTGCATCCGGTTGATCGCGTCGGGCAGGTCGCGCTCGGCGACCCGGCGCGCGCCGTCCTCCAGGGCGCGCAGGGGGCGCACCAGGGAGCGGACCACGAGGGAGGTGAGGACGAAGACCGCCAGGAGCACGCCCGCGACGACGAAGAGGTCGATCAGGGCGCGGCCCATGGCCTCGTCGCGCAGGGTGTTGGCGTCGGCCGCGATGCCCTCGGCGATGCCCTCCTCGACCGTCTGGAGGCGTCCCAGGGCCACGTCGGCGATCTCGCGGTAGTCCTCGGGGCCGTCGTTGGCGGTCACACCGGTGAGGTCGTCGCCGCGGTCGGCGCGGTACATCACGCGCATGCGCATCGTGGAGACCTGGCTGACCTCCAGACCGGTGAAGTTGTCGTCGAAGATCTGCCGCTGCTCCTCGGAGGCGGCCTGGACGAAGTTGGAGATCTCGCTCTCGTAGCGGGCGCGAGCGGAGTCGATGGCCTCGGCGATACCGCCGGTCATCGTGTTGCGGGCCAGGGAGTGGCCCATCAGCGCGGTCTCGTAGGAGAGCTGGTCCCGGGCGGTGGAGAGCGCGGTCAGCGTGCGCACGCTCTCGCGCAGGTCGGTGTCGCCGGTCCCGTCCGCCATCGTCTGGTTGAACTCGGCCAGCGAGCGGGTGATCGTGCGGTACTTGGTGACCACCGGCAGGACGGTGATACGGGTCTCGTCGACCTCGGTGCGCAGGGCGTCCAGCGTGGAGAGCTGGCTGCGCATGCTGGACAGGCGGCTCGACGCGGTCTCGGTGTCCACCTCTCCCATGTCGTCCAGGCGGGCGGTGAGGGTCTGCTGGAGGTCGCGGGAGGCGTCGCGCTCCTCCTCCATCCGCTGGCGCAGCTCGTCCGAGCGCCGCGCGGGGTCGGCGTTGTCGGAGATGTAGACAGCGCTGGCGCTGCGCTCGTGGCCCAGCTGGTTGGCCAGCTCCACGATGAGGACGCCGACCTCGGCACGGTCCTGGATGTGCGCGTGGGTGACGGTGGAGACCGCCGCCTCGTAGACCCGCAGGCCGCCGAGTGCCAGGGCTACCGCGGTGGGGATGACGATGAGGGCCACCAGTCGGGAGCGCACCCGCCAGTTACGTGGCCGCCACCAGTCGGCTCTGCGCTTGGGCGTGGCATCGGCATGTTCGGCCTGCGCTGCCTCGCTCTGCGCGCCGGCCCCGTTTTTCGTCGCTCGTGTCGACACGGACCCTCGCAACCTTTCGTGTCACCGCTTCGGGCGGCTGGTTGGACCCCAGGGTTGACCGCTCCAACCGAAGGCTCTTCGGGGAAATCGGTACAGACCAGGTGGTCCGCCGAGCCGGAAGCGGCGGGAATGTGGGGAGATGTGAAGACTGTCCGCTGGACTCGCCTGGGATGAGAGGAGCCGCGCACCCGAAGATCTCCGTAGGTGCGCGTGCGGTGGATAGCGTACCAATGGGCGCGAAGGACTCGCTTCGGCCGTTTGACGGCGATCGGTGGGATCTTCTTCCCTCGACCGGTACATAATGCCCGCCATTGTCGGCATTATGGCCGATGCACCAGGTCAGGGATAGCGTCCGAAACCACCCCGGGACTGAGGTAACTTTTTGGACACACCGCCAGCTTCCCCACCAACACCCCACCGACATGACATCGTGACAAGACGGTAGACGCAGGTCCCGGGGAGGAAGCGGAAATGCGTACCTCGTCATGTCCTGGATCACACACTCTCGGTGACAAAACGAAAACGGTGGGTCCCGCTCACGGGAAAACCCGCGGACCCTCCGTACGCGCCTTTTCGGTCAGTACCGCGCTCCCGGCCGGCCTCGCGGTGCTGCTCTGCCTCTCCACCGCCGCGCCCGGCGCCGCCTCCGACGGCGACGCGTCGGGGAGCGCGCTGGGGAGCGTTCGGGTGGAACTGGCCGCGCTGCGCGCGGGCATGGAGACCCTGCGCCAGGAGGCGTCGGAGAAGATCGAGCACTACGAGGCCGAGCGCGAACGCCTCACCGAGCTGACCGAGCGCAGCCGCGAGGCGCAGGAGCGCGCGGGGGAGGCCGACGAGCGCGGCGAGACGGCCCGCCTGGCCGCCGCCCGGCAGGCCGCCACCGCCTACAAGGGCGGCGAGCTGGGCATGGTCAACGCCTGGGCCGGACCCGAGGGGCCCACCGGGATGCTCGAACGGGGCGCCTACCTCACCCTGCTCGGTTCGCACCGGGAGGCCGACGTGGGCCGCGCCGAGGCCGCTCGGGTGGCCACCGACACCCTCGCCGGGATCGCCGAGACCGCGCGGACGGAGCAGGCCGAGGCGGTCGAGGACGCCAGGAGCGCCCGGGAGGACGCGGTGGAGGCCGTGGCCGACCAGGAGGCGGCACTGGAGGAGTTGCTGGAGGAGCAGACCCGGCTGGAGGCCCGGCTCGCGGAGGTGCGCGACGCCGAGGCCGCCGAGAGGCGCCGTGAGGAGGCCCTGCGCGACGCGCGGGCGGCGAACTCCTCCGGGGGGTCGGCGGAGTCCGCCGTCACCGCCGTTTCGGCGGAGGAGCAGGAGGGCGGGGAGGAGGCTCCGTCCGCGGAGGGCGCCGACCGGGGTTGCACCGGGGGCGTCGCGACCGCTCACGCCAACGGGCGGATCCCGGAGTCGGTGCTGTGCCCCCTGCCCCAGCCCGGCGAGCGGCTGCGCGCCGACGCGGCCGAGGCCTTCATCGAACTCGACGGGGACTACCGCGAGGCGTTCGGACGGCCGATGTGCGTGGCCGACTCCTACCGGCCCTACCACGAGCAGGTGCGCCTGTTCCAGGAGATGGTGCCCGGTATGGCCGCCCGGCCCGGCACCAGCCAGCACGGCCTGGGTCTGGCCGTGGACCTGTGCGGCGGCGTGAACCGACTCGGCACCGCCGAGCACCAGTGGATGCTGGCCCACGCGCCCGAGCACGGTTGGCACAACCCGCCCTGGGCCCGGGGCGGCTTCGAACCCTGGCACTGGGAGTTCACGCCGTAGCGCCTGACCACCAGGGTGCGCCGGGGCCCGCCCCTTCCGCCGGGATCCCGTACCCGTGGCGGGCTCCGGACGCCGACCGCGGCCACCGGTACGGGATCACCGCGGGTCGGGACTGCCGTGACACGCCAACAGCGTTTCTGGCCGGCCCACCGGGGAGCGCCGCGGTCGCGGTCAGACCTGGGAGCCGACCCGGACCTCGAAGGTGCCCAGGACGTCGGCGTCCACGAACAGCTCGTCGTCGGTCTCCAGCGGCGGTGTCGCCACCGGCAGCAGCGCGCGCACCCGCCCGGGGCCCGACACCAGCCACTCGTGCGCGGGGTCGGCCAGGCCCCGGCCCAGCTCCCCCTCCTCCACCGAGGCGCTCACGTTCAGCGGCTCCCCGGGCACCTCGTCGGCGGTGGTCAGCACCGGTCCCAGGGTCAGCTGCACCGGCTGCCCCTCGCCGTCCAACCACAGGCAGGCGGGCGTGTAGGCGCTCACCGACGCCCCTCCCCCGGCGACGGCGGCCACGCCCACGCGGGCCGAACTCGCCCGGGGCGGCACGGCGTCGTCCGAGCCCCGCACCAGTTCCGGGGGGATCCGCCAGACGTCGTCGCCCGCCCGGACCGGCACCGGCTCGGCGGGGACCAGCGGGGCGCACATGCGCGCCTCCGGCTCGACGATGATCTCGATCGGCGCGGCGACGGCGCGTTCGTGGGCCCCGGCCAGGGCGTCGCCACCGGCCTCCAGCAGGTCGGCGAGGCGGACGGGGTCGGGGCTGCCCAGCACGTCGCCGTCGTCCAGGGCTCCGACGCGCTCGCTGCCGCCGCTCGGCGACAGGTAGGTCACCCAGCGCATGTGCTTCTCCTTGTCCACCGCGGAAGGGGCGTCGCGCCCCCGCTCAGAGGACGGCGGTGGGACTGTGCTCCTTGCCCGTGCCCGCGCACCCGCGGCAGGGCTCGTCGACGCGCAGCCAGACGATCACCCCGCTGCCGTCGCGGTGCGGCCGCTCGGGTCGCCACCAGCCCGTGCCGGAGCAGAACCGGCACTCGACGCCGTCCCGCTCGCACCATCCGCACGAGGAAATCGCACACCTGCTGTGTGTCGGTTCCCGCTCCATGCGCTCCCACCGTCTCCCGCGAAATCGCGACCAGCCTTGCACAGTCACCGCGCCGCGTCCACCCGGGAGGGCGTGAACGGGCGGGTCAGAGCGCTGCGGGAGGGTGCGCGCGGGCCCCGGCGGCTCCGGGAGGCCCCGCGGCTCAGCCGGACTCGCGCACGACCAGGTGGGTGCCGAGCATGACGGTCTCGGCCTCCGTCGTGCGGGGGATCGCCACGTCCACCAGCAGCCGCGCCATCTCCTGCCCCATCTGCACCGTGGGCTGGTGGATGGTGGTCAGCGGCGGGTCGCTGTGCTGGGCCATGACGGTGTCGTCGTAACCCACCAGGGCCACGTCCTCCGGAACTCTCAGGCCGCGTGCGCGCAGCACCCGCAGGCCGCCGAGCGCCATCATGTCGGAGGCCGCGAACACCGCGTCGGGCTCCAGCCCGGTGCCCAGGAGCCGCTCCATCGCCTCGGCTCCCCCCTCCACGCTGAAGTCGCCCTGCACGACGAGCCTGTCGTCCACCTCCAGTCCGGCGGCGGCCATGACCTCGCGGTAGCCGCGCAGGCGCTCCACACCGGCGTTCATGTCCAGGGGGCCGGTGATGGCGGCCACCCGTCGGCATCCGCGCTCCAGGAGGTGGCGGATGGCCATCCGGGCCCCGCCGATGTTGTCGATGTCGACGCAGTAGGGCGCGGGCTGTTCGGGCGAGTGCGGGCGACCGCCGTGGACGACCGGCACCCCGGCCTCGTCCAGACGGGCCGAGAGCGGATTGTCGCTGTGCAGGGAGATCAGCAGCGCGCCGTCCACGTGGAAGCCGCTGAGGTAGTCGCCCACGCGCTTGTGCTCGGCCTCGGTCCGGGCCGTGGTGAGCATGAGCTGCAGGTCGCGCTCGTGCAGGACCGAGCTCACTCCGCGGATGATGTCGGCGAAGAAGGGGTCGGAGAACAGCCGGTCCCGGGGCTCGGAGACGACCAGCGCGATCGTGTCGGTGCGCCTGGTGACCAGGGTGCGCGCGGCCTGGTTCGGGCTGTAGCCGAGTTCGGCGATCGCGGCGTGCACGGCCTCCCGGGTGCGGGGGCTCACCTGCGCGGACCCGTTGATCACCCGCGAGACGGTCCCTCGTCCGACCCCGGCGCGCTGCGCCACCATCTCCAGGGTCGGACGCTTCCGACCAGCACCGGTCTTGGCCACTTCGAGGCTCCCTCTGGGATCGTGTCCCGCCGTCCCGGGGGCTGCTTCCCCGGGGCGGCGGCGTGTGCGACGGGCATCCACGGTCATACCCGCCCGGAACGACTGTGTGGGGTGCCCCTTGGGACACCCCACGGTCCTTCCGCGGTTCGCCGGACCGCCGCCGCGTGCACGGCGGCGGTCCGGCGCAATCCAGGACGTGCTCGGCGGGGCGCCCGCCACGCGGCGGGCGGCGTCCGCCGGACGCGTTACTGGCGCTCGGGGAACTGCCCCGTCTTGGCCAGTTCGGCGTACCAGTGACCGCTGTCCTTGATGATCCTGCGCTGCGTCTCGTAGTCGACGTGCACGATGCCGAACCGGCGGGAGTACCCCCACGCCCACTCGAAATTATCCAGGAGCGACCAGGCGAAGTAACCCCGCAGGGGCACTCCGGCCAGGACGGCCTCCTTGGCCGCCCTCAGGTGGCCCTCGTAGTAGTCGATCCGGTCGGTGTCGTTGACCTCGCCGGCCTCGGTGACGGTGTCCTCGAAGGCGCACCCGTTCTCGGTGACGTAGAGGTCGATGCCGCCGCTCTCCCCCGCCAGGCGGGAGAGCACGTCGTACAGGCCGGTGGGGTCGATCTCCCAGCCCATGTGCGTGACGGGCAGCCCCTGCGAGACGTGCACCTCCTCGGGCTCGGCGCCGAGCCACGCGCCGCCCTCGCCGCTGACCAGCGCGGGGTCCAGGCCCTTGGCCGAGGCGGCGACGAACTCGGGCGAGTAGTAGTTGACGCCCAGGAAGTCCAGGGGGGCGGAGGTGATCTCCAGGTCGCCGTCCTGGATGAAGGAGAAGTCGCTGACGCCGGCGAGGTCCTCCCTGACGTCCGCGGGGTAGCGGCCCTTGAGCAGGGGGTCGGTGAAGATGCGGTTGCGCACGCCGTCGGCGCGGCGGGCGGCGCGGGCGTCCGCGGCGCTGGGGCCGTGGGGCCGGATGACCGCCTGGTTGTGGGCGAGGCCCACCCGGGCGGGGTGGCCGGTGGAGCGGATCGCCTCGGCGGCCAGGCCGTGGCCCAGCAGCAGGTGGTGGGCGGCGGCCAGGGCCGCGGCCGGGTCCTTGTGGCCCGGCGCGTGGTGACCGTTCTCGTAGCCGAGGAAGGCCGAGCACCAGGGCTCGTTGATGGTCATCCAGTTGCTGACGCGGTCGCCGAGGGCCTCGGCCACGACCTGGGCGTAGTCGCGGAAGCGGTAGGCGGTGTCGCGGTGGGGCCAGCCCCCCGCGTCCTCCAGCGGCTGGGGCAGGTCCCAGTGGTAGAGGGTCGCCCAGGGCTGGATCCCGGCCGCCAGGAGGGTGTCCACCAAGCGGTCGTAGAAGTCGATCCCGGCCTGGTTCACGGCGCCGGTGCCCTCGGGGATGATCCGCGGCCAGGCGACGGAGAAGCGGTACGCGCCCAGGTTGAGCTGGGTCATGAGCGCGACGTCGTCGGCGTAGCGGTTGTAGTGGTCGTCGGCGGGGTCGCCGGTGTCTCCGCCCAGGACCTTGCCGGGCGTCTCGGCGAAGGTGTCCCAGATGCTGCGGCCGCGGCCGTCGGCGGTCGTGGCGCCTTCGATCTGGAACGAGGCGGTGGCCGCCCCCCAGAGGAAGCCCTCAGGGAAATCGTTGCGGTTGTTCACTGCTGGTGTACGCACCTTCCATGACGAGGGGACATCGTTTTGGGAGCGCTCCCATAAAAGAAACAGAGAAGTACCTTGATGTCAATCAACAGCCTTGTCACCGCAATCCAAACGTTACGGGCAGGCGGTGACGGGGACGGTTCCGGAACGCCCCGCCCGGGCGTCCCGGAAGCGGACCCGCGGCGCGGCCTCCGCGCGGCGAAACCCCGCGGTGCGGCCCGCGGAGCCGCCCGGGGCCGCCCTCAGTCGCCCTCCCCGCCGACGGGGACCACGACGCCCTCCCAGCGCTCCTCCATGAACGCGCGCACCTCGTCGCTGTGCAGGAGTTCGTCGAGCCGGGCGATCTCCTCGTCGCCGATGTCGTGCGTGGCCACCACCAGCCCGTTGGCGTAGGGGTTGTCCTCGGTCTCCTCCCAGGCCAGCACGTTGGCGGTGGAGACCAGGTCGGCCTCCAGGGCGTAGTTGCCGTTGACCACCGCCGCGTCCAGGTCCTGGAGCGAGCGCGGCAGCTGGGCGGCCTCCACCGGGGTGACCGTGACGTCGAGCGGGTTGTCCTCGATGTCGTCGACCGAGGGCGCCTCCTCGCCCGTGTCGGCCAGGGTGATGACGCCCTCGGTGTCGAGCAGGTCCAGGGCCCGGCCCATGTTGGAGGTGTCGTTGGGCACGCCGATCTGCGCGCCCTCGGGCAGGTCGGCCAGGTCGGTCAGCTCCTGCGAGTAGACGCCGAAGGCCTCCAGGTGCACGTCCGTCACGTAGCTCAGGTCCGCGTCCGGGTTGCCCTGGAGGTACTCCTCCAGGAACGGCCGCGTCTGGTAGTAGTTGGCGTGCAGTTCGCCCTCGGCCAGCGCCGCGTTGGGCTGGTTGTAGTCGGTGTACACGGACACGTCCAGGGCCAGCCCCGCGTCGGCCGCCAGGTTCTCGTCCACGAACTCCAGGATCTCGGCGTGCGGCATCGGCGTGGCGCCGATCCTCAGGACGGTCACGTCCTCCCCGCCGGTCTCCTCCCGGGCCCGTTCGCTGGGGCTGCCGCAGGCCGCCAGCAGGGCCGCCGCCGTCGCCGCGGCGGCGCCCCGCACCGCGCGCCTCCTCGCGTCCTCGGTCATCGCCGTCTCCCTCCGTGTCGCCGGGACAACTGGTGGGGGGAGGGGGTCGTCCTCTGTGTGTACCCCGTCGCGTCAGCGCCGCGCCAGGCGGCGCACCAGCAGGTCGCCCAGGCTCTGCGCGATCTGCACGATGACGATGAGCAGGATGACGGTGGCCCACAGGTAGTGGTCGTTGAAGCGCTGGTAGCCCTCGCGGATGGCCAGGTCGCCCAGGCCTCCGCCGCCGATGGCTCCGGCCATCGCCGAGTAGGAGATGAGGGTGACCACGGTCATCACCAGGCCCGCGATGAGGCCGGGCATGGCCTCGGGCAGCATCACCTTGCCCACGATGGTGACGCGGCGGGTGCCCATGGCGTGCGCGGCCTCCACGACCCCGCGGTCCACCTCGCGCAGGGAGGTCTCCACCAGGCGGGCGAAGAAGGGGATCGCGCCGATGCTCAGGGGTACGATCGCGGCCGTGGGGCCCAGGGTGGTGCCCACCAGCAGGCGGGTCAGGGAGAGCACGGCCACCATCAGGACGATGAACGGCAGGGAGCGGCCGATGTTGACGACGGCGCTGAGCACGGCGCGCACGGCGGGGGCGGGGATGAGCCCTCCCCGGTCGGTGGCCACCAGCAGCACGCCCAGCGGCAGGCCGAACAGGACGCTGACGACGGTGGCCCACCACACCATGTAGACGGTGTCCAGGGTGCCCAGCCACAGGTCGGGCCACATCGCGGGCCAGGCCTGGACGAACGCGACGACGGCGTCCCAGGGTCCGGCCGCCCCGGTGGCGGCGGCCAGGTGCAGGACGTCGGCGGGGTTGGTGCTCACTTGCGGGCCTCCTCGACCAGCAGGCCGTGCTCGGACAGGTAGGCGAGCGCCTGGTCGCGGCGGTCGCCGCGCAGGTCCACGCTCAGGCGGCCCACGGACTGCCCGGCGACCTCCTCCACGCCGCCGCCCAGGATGTTGACGTCCACGTCGAAGCGGCGGGTCAGCTCGGACATGAGCGGCTCGTCGAAGGAACGCGGGTAGGTGACGTAGACCGTGTCGGGTCCGCCGTGCGCGGGCAGCGGGAAGAGCGAGCGCGCCAGCAGCGAGCCGGGGGTGCCGATGAGGTCGAGCACCCGGCCCGACTCCAGGAACGCGCCGCTGTCCATGATCGCCGCGGAGTCGCAGATCCGCTTGATCACGTCCATCTCGTGGGTGATCAGCAGGATGGTCAGGCCCAGTTCGTCGCGCAGGCGGCGCAGCAGGGCGAGGATGG
This sequence comes from Nocardiopsis dassonvillei subsp. dassonvillei DSM 43111, assembly GCF_000092985.1. Taxonomy (GTDB): domain Bacteria; phylum Actinomycetota; class Actinomycetes; order Streptosporangiales; family Streptosporangiaceae; genus Nocardiopsis; species Nocardiopsis dassonvillei. Next base: position 994,607 of record NC_014210.1, on the reverse strand, counting down.
CGTCGGTGGTGGCCGGGTCGAGCGCGGAGGTGGCCTCGTCGCTGAGCAGCACCTTGGGGTCGGAGGCCAGCGCGCGGGCGATGCCCACCCGCTGCTTCTGGCCGCCGGAGAGCTGGGAGGGGTAGGCGCGCGCCTTGTCCCCCAGGCCCACGAGTTCGAGGAGTTCGCCCACGCGCCTCCTGCGGCGGGCGCGGTCGACGCCGGAGACCTCCATGGGGAAGGCCACGTTGCCCGCGACGGTGCGCGAGGACAGCAGGGCGAAGTGCTGGTGCACCATGCCGATGCGGCGGCGGGCGACCCGCAGCCGCGCGCCGCGCAGCGCGGTGAGCTCCTCGCCGTCGACCCGGACCGTTCCGGCGTCGGGGCGCTCCAGGAGGTTGACCGAGCGCAGCAGGGTGCTCTTGCCCGCGCCGCTCTGGCCGACCACACCGAAGATCTCGCCGGGCTCGACGTGCAGGTCGACCCCGTCCAGAGCGGTCACCCGGTGCTTCTTCAACCTGTAGGCCTTGTGGAGGCCCACTGCGTCAATCACGGTGTTCCCATCGACGTCTGGCGGTGGTGTGGCGCCCGGCGGGGATCCGGCGCGGGTCCGTCGCCCGCGTCCGAGCGTACGGAGCGCCCCGCGGGCGCGGGCGGCGGCGCGCCGGTGGTCGGGCGGGCGCCGGTGGCGGCGCGCCCGCGCGGGGCGGCCGGTCGGGGGACGCGCCGCTCCCGGCGGCGGTCTCCCCCTACTCCCCGGTGTCCGGGGGCTGAGGGCGGGTCCACGGGACCGGGCGGACACGACAGCGTCCGCCGGGCAGCGGAAGACACCGCTCGGCGGTGTCCGACCGCGTGGGAGCGGTGGTCGCTGGGTCGTGCACGGGAGCCTTCACGTTTCCTACTCAACCACGGGGAAAAGGGTCGGTTCACCCGATTTCGCTGTTCGCGCCGGGTTACCTCCACCACATCGGGGCTCCCGTGGCACGGTGGATTCGTCCCGTCCCTCCCGAATAACCGCGCGAGTGCCTACACTCATGACGGTCCCTTTACTCCCGCCCCCGGCTCACGGGTGTGCGCGGGAGGCCAGGGCCGAAGGCCGCTCCCGCGGCTGTCGGCCCCCTGGGGAAACAACGAGAAACAGCGCCCGCTCCGCTCCCGTGCCAGGGGGCCGCGCGGGCCCGAGGAGCGACCACACCGTGCAGCCCGACGACCTGAGCCGAGTGGACGAATTCGCCGACTTCTGGGCTCCCGACCCTCCCGAACTCAGCTGGCCGGACCGCGCCCGGGCCCTGGCGGGGTTCCTCGCCGCCGCGGCGCGCCCGGACCGCGCGCGTGTGGCCGCGCTGGCGGTGGCCGTGCTGGGGAGCTTCCTGTTCGCGCCCCAGGGCACGGCGGTGGCGGCGCCGGTGCCCGCCGAGCCGGAGGACATGGGCGCCCTCCAGGATCGCGCGGAGGCCCTGAGCGAGGAGTTCAACGGCGAACTGCGCGACATGGAGGGCGTCATCCAGGAGGCCGAGCGCGCCGAGGAACGGGCCCAGAGCACCCGCGAGGACGTGGAGGAGGCGCGCGAGCAGGTGCGCGCCCTGGCGGTGGCCACCTACACCAGCAGCGGGATCGACCTGTCCATGTCGCTGTTCGTCGAGGCCGACCCCGACGAGGTCATCGACCGCGCGGTGGTGATCAACTACCTGTCCACCAGCAACCAGGACAAGATCGACCAGCTCAGTGAGGCCCTGGAGCGCGACGAGACCGCGCAGCAGAACGCCGAGGAGCAGCTGGCCGCGGCCGAGGAGGACCTGGACGAGCTGGAGGGGCGCCGCGAGGAGGTCCAGGAGATGATCGCGGACCACCCCGTGCAGCCGATGGGCGGCCAGTACAACATCACCCCGCGCACCGAGCAGATGCGCGAGCTGATCATCGAGAAGTTCGGCGAGGGCACAGACGTGGGCGGCGTGGGCTGCTACCGGGAGGTCGGCGGCTGGGTGGTCGGCGAGCACCCCAAGGGCCGCGCCTGCGACTTCATGGTGGACCCCAACGGGAACACGCCCTCACAGGAGCAGATCGACCGCGGCTACGCGATCGCCGAGTGGGCCCAGGAGAACGCCGACCGCCTCGGCATCATGTACATCATCTACCGGCAGCAGATCTGGGACATCCGCCGTGGTGACGAGGGCTGGCGCGACATGGCCGACCGCGGCAGCATCACCGAGAACCACTTCGACCACGTGCACATCTCGATGTTCTGATCCGGCGGCGCCCGCGACGGACGCCCCATTACCCCGCGCGGGGCGCGACCGCGCGGGGAACGGCGTCACGATTGCGTCACGTGCGGGATGAGTTCCTGCACAACCGACACAAAACAGTGACGATTCACCCTGCTACCCCCGGTCTGACCTGCCCAGGGGACACCACTCACAGCTAGGATGCACACGTCCCGGCCCGGACCGAAGGACGCCTTCGGCTCCGCCCGGCCACCGCCCCCGGTGGCCGGTCCCCCGGTCCACCGCAACCTCCGCACGGAGGCGGGGAACGCCCGCCCACTCCCCCGCCCTCGCCCGCGGGACGGCAGTGGCGACAGGTGCGCCTCCCCCACACGGCCACCGTGCCCCTTCCGGGGCGGCACGGGAAGTCGTGAGAACCCAACGGCGCACACACGCGTCCCAGACAACACGGTCATCACACACGGGCGAGGGGAGCCATGAGCGAAAACGGACCATACAACCAGCCGCCGCAGAACCCATACGGCGGTGGGGACAACAGTGGGGGCCAGCCGCCCTACGGCCCGCACCACGGCGCCCCCTACGGTGACCCCAACACCGGAGGACAGCCGCCCCACGGCGGTCCCTACGGCGACCCCGGCACCGGCGGCCAACCGCCCTACGGCGGCGGCCCCGCGGGTTTCCCCGGCCCCCAGGACCAGCAGATGTACGCGGGCGGCCAGCCGCCCTACGGCGGCGGCCCCGGCGGTCCCGGATATCCCCCTGCGCCGCAGCAGCCCCAGGGCGGCGGCAGCAAGGCGGGCCTGTGGGTCGTGATCGGCGGCGGCGCCGTGATCGTCGTCCTGGTCATCGCCGTTCTGGTCGTGCTCGTCACCAACAACGGCGGACAGCAGACCGTCTCCCCCGAGCCCGAGCCCGCCCCGAGCACGGAGGCGACCACCGGCGGCGGTGAGACGGCCGCGCCCGCCCCCGAGGCGGCCCCCGCGGGCGAGCCCCCCTACGCCGTCCCCGCCGAGCCCTGCGAGGCCTTCACCGACCAGGTGCTCTCCGACTTCCTGATCCAGGACGAGGGCGACAAGTACGTCCAGGACAACAACTCCTACTGCGAGAGCCTGGAAGGCGCCGCCCCGGAGGGCAACCCGGCCGAGAGCTACGCGATGTTCGAGATCAGCTACCAGGTCCCCTACTCCGCAGCCGACTCCGTCGAGGCCGCCACCACCGACTTCCAGTCCGCGGTCCAGGAGCTCCGGGGCGAGGGTGACTACAACACCTTCTACGACGCCGCGAACGTGGAGGAGGACAAGGAGGTGGACCTCGGCGACGAGGCCCACTACGTCCTCACCAAGTACGACTTCCTGGGTGAGGACATCCCCGAGGCCACGCTGGTGATCCGCACCGCCAACCTCAACATCCGGGTCCAGTACCAGATGCACCCGCCCTTCACCGAGGACGCCTCCGCCGAGGACCTGGTCATGCCCGACAACGTCGAGGAGATCATGCTCAACGCCGGCGCCGAGGCGCTGGCCCTGGTCGGCGCCTGAGGGGGCTGACCGGACACGGCACGAGGGGGCCGCGGCGTTCGCCGCGGCCCCCTCCCGTGTTTCAGCCTCCTGGGGACTCCTTGTGGATCGGCCTCAGCTTGCGGGGGCCGGTTCGGGCGCCCACGGGGTTCTGGAGGGGCTGGAGGTGAGACTGCAAGCAGGACTGCGCCGTAGGCGTCCGTTGAGGGTGGTGGCGGGCGACGGTGTGGGCACGAGCCGTCTCACCGGAGGCGCCACTGTGCCTGCTTCAACCCGATTCCCGTTCTCCGGGCGCCCGGACACGGACCGAGGCGAAGCGGAGGTCCACAAAAACACCGCCGGGCTCACGCCAGGTCGGCGCGCACCCGGCGGGCCGCCTCGACCATGTTGCGCAGGGCCTGTTCGGCCTCGGCGTAACCGCGCGTCTTGAGGCCGCAGTCGGGGTTCACCCACAGGTTCCGGGCGTCGATGTGCGCGACCGCCAGCCGCAGCGCCCCCTCGATCTCCTCCACCGAGGGCACCCGCGGGGAGTGGATGTCGTACACGCCCGGGCCGATCCCGCGCCCGTAGCCGCGCTCGCCCAGGTCCCGCACCAGCTCCATGCGCGAGCGGGCGGCCTCCACGCTGGTGACGTCGGCGTCCAGCGCCTCGATGCCGCCGACGATCAGCCCGAACTCCGAGTAGCACATGTGCGTGTGGATGGTCGTGGACGGCGACACCCCCGACGTGGCCAGGCGGAAGGAGCCCACCGCCCAGTCCAGGTACCGCGCCCGGTGCTCCGAGCGCAGCGGCAGCAGTTCGCGCAGGGCCGCCTCGTCCACCTGGATATGGCGGATCCCGGCGCGTTCCAGGTCGGCGACCTCGTCGCGCAAACTCAAGGCCACCTGGCGTGCGGTCTCGCCCAGCGGCTGGTCGGTGCGCACGAACGACCAGGCGAGCATGGTGACCGGACCGGTCAGCATGCCCTTGACCGGCTTGTCGGTGCGCGACTGGGCGTAGGTGGTCCACTCGACCGTCATCGGCTGGGGGCGCGAGACGTCGCCGAACAGGATCGGCGGGCGCACGCACCGCGAACCGTAGGACTGCACCCAGCCGTTCTCGGTGGTGGCGTAGCCCTCCAGCTGCTCGGCGAAGTACTGGACCATGTCGTTGCGCTCGGGCTCGCCGTGCACGAGCACATCCAGTCCGATCTCCTCCTGGAGCGCGACGACCCGGTCGATCTCCTCGCGCAGGACGGCCTTGTAGGCGTCCTCCGCCAGTTCCCCCCTGCGGTGCGCGGCGCGGGCGCGGCGCAGCTCGGCGGTCTGCGGGAAGGACCCGATGGTGGTCGTGGTGAGCGGGGTGTCGGTGGGCCTGCCGCGTTCCCGCGGGCGCTCGTAGGCGTCCGGGCCCAGGGCGTCGAGGCGGGCGCGCACGCGCGCGTCGGTGAAGGCGGGGGGACGGACGCCGCCCCGTCCGGTGTGCTCGGACTCGGCGCCCTCGGACAGCACGCGGCCGAGCAGGGCCGTCTCCTCGGCCTTCTGCTTGGCGAAGGCCAGGGCCCCGCGCAGCTCGGGGGCCAGGGAGGGCTCGGCGTCCAGGTCCAGGGGCACGTGCAGCAGGGAGCAGGAGGTGCTCACGGTCAGCTCGTCGGTGAGGGCGAGCAGGGTACCGAGCGCGGCGACGGCGGCCGGGATGTCGGTGCGCCAGACGTTGCGCCCCTCCACCACGCCCGCGACCAGGCGGGTGGCGCCCAGGCCGGAGACCCGCACCAGGTCGTCCACGCCCTCGTCGTCGGTGACCAGGTCCAGGCCGACCGCCTCGACCGCGGAGTCCTTGAGGACGCGCAGGGCGGCGGAGCCGATGGAGCCGAAGTAGGTGGACACCAGCAGGGAGGGGCGGTCGGTGACCGCGCCCAGGTACTGGTAGGCGCGCTCCAGGTGGCCGACGGCGGCGCGGCCCTCGTCGGTGGCCAGGATCGGCTCGTCCAGCTGGACCTCGGTGGCGCCCGCGGCCCGCAGGTCGCCGAGCAGCTGGGCGTAGGCCTCCAGGAGCTGGTCGAGCAGCTGGACGGGTTCCCAGCCCTCGGGGGCGCCGTCGGCGGGCTTGGCCAGCAGCAGGAAGGTGAGAGGACCGACCAGGACCGGGCGGGTGTGGAAACCCGCCTCGGCCGCCTCTCGGAACTCGGCGACGGGCTTGTCGCCCACCAGGCGGGGACGGCTGCCGGGCGAGAGCTCGGGGACCAGGTAGTGGTAGTTCGTGTCGAACCACTTGGTCATCTCCAGCGGCGGGGCGCCCTGTTCGCCGCGGGCGAGCGCGAAGTAGCGGCGCAGTTCCTCCTCGCGGTCCGCCGCCGCGGCGGGAGGGGCGAAGCGGGAGGGGACCAGGTCGAACAGGACCGCGGTGTCCAGCACGTGGTCGTAGTAGGAGAACGTGTTGGAGGGGATGTCGTCGACACCGGCCTCGCGCAGCTGGGCGTAGACGCCCAGGCGCAGCCCGGCGGCGACCTCGTCCAGTTCGCGGGCGGTGGTGCGGCCCCTCCAGTGGGACTCGCAGGCGCGCTTGAGCTCGCGGGCGGGGCCGATGCGCGGGTAGCCGTGCACGGTCGAGCGCACGGAGGGGCGTGGTCCGCCCGGGGCCGCGGACGGCGCGGGGGTCGTGGTCATGAGCTTCTCTCCCTCGTCGAAAGCCGGGTACCGGCCGCGAGGGGAGAAGAGGGGAGGACACGCCGACGGACGCGCCGCGGGCGCGCACCGGACCTGCCACCGCCTCCGGCCCTCCCTCGGGGCGCGGGACCACCGGCGCCGCGGGTGCGTCGCCGGGTGGAGGCAGGTCTTCGGACTCGGGGGCGCGGGCGGTGCCGACACCGCTCCTCCTACTGGCCGCCGCTTCCCGGTGTGCGGTCTCCGCGACCGGCACTACCAGTGCTCATGGCGACGTTCGTTCCCCCATACCGCTGCGGGGCAGTCCCGGACTCGCACCGGGTTCCCTCTTGCGACATGGTTCCGCCCCGCCCGTTCCGGGCCGGACCCGGGACGCGGGGGTGGATCATGTACCTTCCACGGCTGCAAGTATAGGGAGGGCCCCCTTCGCCCCTGTACCCGGCGTGCGGCCCCATGCGCCCGGCCCGGACGGTGAGAACCCCCGTCCTTCGACCGGCGTCACACACGAAGTCAAGCGTTGCGCGGGTGAGCTCCCCTCTGCTCCCCGCGGACGTTCGTCTGAGCGATGAACGTGGAGATTCCCTCGTGAGTAAGCAGTCCCGCCTCGCCATGGCACCGGACCACCCCCTGATCACGGTCGTGGTAGCCCTGGCGGTCCTGGCGGGCATGGTGTTGTTGGCCACCCGCTCCTCCGGGGAGCCCGAGCCCGGGCCGCGGACGCATGGAGCGCCGGTCTCCGAGAGCGAGCCGTCGCCCCCGGCCTCCGGTGAGCCCGACGGGCTCACCGAGGTGGACGCGGCCGCGGTGGCGGGCCTGGAGGAGGCCGAACTGCCCTACGACGGGGAGATCTCCGTCGCGGTGACCTATCCGGTGATCCCCAACGCCGAGCCGCTGGCCGACTTCCTGGAGCGTGAGCTGACCGACGAGGTGCACGCCTTCGAGGCCGCCAACCCCGGCGCGGTCTCCTTCGAGGCGGGGTGGAACCTGACCGCGGCGCGCGACGGCCTGCTGGGGGTCCGCGTGACCCGGGTGGAGACCGACTCCGAGGGGTCCCGGGAGGGGTACACCACCTACTGGTACGACACCGAGACCGCGGCGCACCACCCCTCCGCCGCACTGGTCGGCGGCCAGGAGCAGCTGGAGGAGCTCAACGGCCTGGTGCGCGGCGCCGTCGGAAGCGGGGAGGGCGGGGAGGGCCCGGCCGACCCCGGCGTCGTCCACCCGATCAGCTCCCTGTACGACTCGGTGGGCTTCAACCCCGACGGCGACCTGGTCGTGGAGTTCGACGCCGGGCAGGTCGCCCCGGCGGAGGAGGGCCGCACGCGCGCGGTGGTCGCCGCCGGTGAGGCCGAGGGCCTGCTGTCCGAGCTGGGCCTGCGCGTGCGCGACGCCGCGACCGTGGGCGTGGAGGACTTCTCCATCGCCGCCCCGCCCCAGGCCGACAAGGACGGCCAGGAGGAGGGCGCCGTGCCCGGGCAGGTGCCCGCGGTGGACCCCGAGGTCGACTGCTCCGACCCCGAAACCAAGTGCGTGGCGCTGACCTACGACGACGGGCCCGGCGGGCGCACCCCCGAACTGCTGGACGCCCTCGCCGAGTACGACGCGCGGGCCACGTTCTTCGTCACCGGCAACCCCGTCATGGAGCACCCGCACACGGTGCGGCGCGCCTACGCGGAGGGGCACGAGATCGCCAACCACACCCTGAACCACCCCGACCTGGCCGGTCTGGGCGCGGGAGGGGTGCGCGCGGACCTGGACGTCGTGCAGGCGCTGGTGTACCGCGAGACCGGCTACACCATGAACCTCATGCGCCCGCCCTACGGCTCGACCGACGAGGGCGTGGCCTCGGTGACCGCGGACATGGGCCTGGCCCAGATCCTGTGGAGCGTGGACACCCTCGACTGGAAGGACCGCAAGGCCTCGGTGATCCACGACCGGGTGCTGGAGGGCGCTTCGGACGGGGCGATCATCCTCATGCACGACATCCACGGCACCACCGTCGACGCCTCCCGCACGGCCATCCGGGAACTGGACGAGCAGGGGTACACCATGGTCACGGTGTCCCAGCTGCTGGGGACCACGACCCCCGGCCAGAGCTACATGGACGGGGTCCCCGACGCCCCGGAGGAGGACGCCGACCCCTCCGAGGAGGCCGGTGAGCCCGCTGAGGGGGCCGAGGAGGCTTCCGAGGAGGCCTGAAGGGCGCGGCGTCACGGCGCGGCGGGCGGTTCCGGGTGAGGATGGCCCCGGGAGGGCTTCGGGGCCGCGGCCGGTGGGACGCACGGGGTGCGGAGCACCGGGTGGGGACGGAAAGGACGACCCGCACGGGTGTTCCCGGTCTCCGGCGCGCTGCCCGTCCCGGAGCGGTGACCACATGTGGTCACCGCTCCGGGACGGGTGACGGCGTCCCCTATGTTGCTCCCAGCAGCAGCCGTGTTGGCCACCCGCTGAGGGATGAGGGAGTCCGGTGTTGTCGTCGACTCGAGTCCACCCGAACGAGGCCGCCCCCTGCCCCGGGGCCGGGGGGAACCGGCCGTGGGAACGCAGAGCCCGGTGGCCCGGGGCGGCGCTGGTCGCACTGGTCCTGCCCCTGGCCGCGTGCGGCACCGAGGGGATCGCCTCCGGGGGCGGTGAGGACCCGGAACTGATCACGGTGGTGGCGGCGGAGCCGGGGGACGGGGTCACCGAGTGGCGCGGGGACGCCTCCGACTTCGAGGACCACCCGTACAAGCCCGAGGGGCTCACGATCGACGTCGCCTACCCGGTGTTCTCGGGTGCCGACGCCTTCGCCGAGGAACTGGCCGCCCGGGTGGACCAGGAGGTGCGGGACTACCGGGGCGCCAGCCGGGATCCGGTGAGTCTGGGCGTCGACTGGGAGGTGGTCGCCGCCGGGGACGGGGTGCTGGGCGTGCGCCTGGTGCGCACCGAGGAGGACTTCCACGGCCTGCGCCGGGGGTACGGGACGTACTGGTACGACGCGTCCACCGGCCACACCGCCTACTCCACGGAGCTGCTGGCCGACGACGCGGCGCTCCGGGAGCTCAACGGGATCGTCCGCGCCTCGTTCGCCGACGAGGAGGCGGTGGACGCGCGGGGGCTGCAACCGGTGATGCGCACCTACGACTCGATGGGGTTCAACGGCGACGGGGACCTGGTGGTGGAGTTCGACGACGGGCACCTGTCCCCGATCGTGGAGGGCCACCCCCCGTCCTCGGAGCCGGGGCGGATGGTCGCGGTGGTGCCCGCCGAGGAGGCCGCGCCCCTGCTGTCCGGCCTGGGCGAGCGGGCGCGGGAGGCCGCCATGGCGGAGGAGCCCGTGCTGGCCGTGGAGGCCCCCGACGCCGAGCCCCCGGCCGACCCGCCGGTGCCGGGGGCGGTCTCGGCGGGAGACCCCGACCTGGACTGCGCCGGGGCCAAGTGCATCGCGCTGACCTTCGACGACGGACCGGTGGCGACGACTCCGCGGCTGCTGGACCTGCTGGCGGAGGAGGAGGTCGCGGCCACCTTCTTCCTCAACGGCAACCCGGCGCTGACCCGGCCCAGCGTGATCCGGCGCGCCTACGCCGAGGGGCACGAGATCGGCAGCCACAACCACCTGCACGAACGCATGCCCGATGCCTTCGAGGGGGAGGAACTGGTCCACCAGGTGGCCGCGGTGAGCGCGATGGTGCGCCGCCAGACGGGCCACACCGTGGAGCTGTTCCGGCCGCCGTTCGGCGACAGTTCACCGGAGGTGCTGGGGGAGATCGGCCGTCAGGGCATGGCCGAGATCCTGTGGAGCCAGGACAGCAAGGACTGGACCGGCATGAGCCGCGACGAGGTCGTGGAGAGCGTGGTGGACGGCGCCCGCCCCGGGGGCGTGGTACTGCTGCACGACACCCTGGAGCCGACCCTGGCCGCGGTCCCGGAGATCATCGAGCGGCTGCGGGCCGACGGGTACGAGTTCGCGACCGTCAGCCAGGTCTACGACGGCCCGGAGGCCGGGAAGAGCTACCCGCCCGAGGGGTTGTCCGCGCCCGCCGGTTCCTGAGGTCCGCGGGCGACGGGGCACGCGTGTCGGCGGCCGGTGGGAAGGGTCCCACCGGCCGCCGCGTCCGTGCGGCCGCGTCGCGCCCCTGGGTGGCGGTCGCGGCCCCGGGAGGCGGAACCGCGGGTCCGTTCGTCGGTGGCGGGTCCGCGGACCCGGGCTCCGGCGGCGGGCTCAGCCCTTGGCTGTGGCCGCGGCGGGGTCCGCCCCCTGCCCGGTGTCGGCCGCCGGGGCGGCCGGGGAGGGGACGTCGGCTCCGACGACCTCGTTGATGGAACGGTGGCCGGAGGCCCGCACCAGCCGGGCGAGGCCGCGGTTGATGCGGCGGGGCCAGAGCGGACCGCCGTAGATGAGGCCGGTGTAGCCCTGCACGAGGCTGGCCCCCGCCCGGATGCGGAACCAGGCGTCCAGGGGCGTCTCGATGCCGCCGACGGCGATCAGGGTCACCCGGTCGCCCACACGGGCGCGCAGGCGGCGCAGCACCTCCAGGGAGCGCCGCTTGAGGGGGGCGCCGGACAGGCCGCCCGCACCGGCCGCCTCCACCTGCGCCGCGGGGGTGGTCAGGCCCTCACGGGAGATGGTGGTGTTGGTGGCGATGATGCCGTCGAGTCCCTCGGCCAGCGCGAGGTCGGCGACGGCGTCGACGTCCTCGTCGGCGAGGTCGGGGGCGATCTTCACCAGGAGGGGCAGGTCCGGGCGACCGGCCTCGGCCATGGCCTCGCGCACGGCGGCCAGGAGCGGGCGCAGCCGCTCCACGCCCTGGAGGTTGCGCAGCCCGGGGGTGTTGGGCGAGCTGACGTTGACCACCAGGTAGTCGGCGTAGCGGGCCAGGCGCCGGGCGCTGAGGGCGTAGTCGGCGGGGGCCTCCTCCTCGGGCGTGACCTTGGTCTTGCCGATGTTGACGCCGAGCACGGGACGGCGGCCGCCGCGCCGGTGGTGGAGGCGTTCTGCGACCAGGGCCGACCCCTCGTTGTTGAAGCCCATGCGGTTGACGATCGCGCGGTCGGCCACCAGCCGGGACAGGCGCGGCCGCGGGTTGCCCGGCTGGGGCTGGGCGGTGACGGTGCCCACCTCCACGAAGCCGAAGCCGAGCGCCGCCAGCCCGGAGGGGCTCTCCGCGTTCTTGTCGAAACCGGCCGCGAGCCCCAGCGGGCCGGGGAACTCCTGCCCGAGGGCGTGCACGGTCAGCTCCGGCTCGCGCGGCCCGAGCACGCCTTTCATGGCGGAGGCCACGGCGGGCAGGGAGGTCACGCCGCGCAGCGCGGCGAAGCTGAGCCTGTGGACCTTCTCCGCGTCCATGTGGCGCAGGACCGAGCGGAAGAGCATCTGGTAGAACACGGTCATCCGTTTCCCTCGCCCTCGCGCTCGGCGAGGAAGCGTTCGAGTTCGGCGCCGAGCTCGTCGGCGGTGGGCAGCTGGGCGTCGTCGTCGGCCAGCGGGAGCGTGGGACGCTCCTCGGGGTCGGTCCGGGAGGACATGATGTCGTCGTACTGGCGCTCCAGGTTGGCCACGACGCGCTGGATCTCCTCGGAGGCCATGACCTGTTCGGCGATGTCGACGTCGGTCGCCGCGGCGACCTCCTCCATCTCCGTGGTGGCCAGGGCCAGGCCGGTGGCCCCGGCCACGTACTCGGCGGCGGCGATGGCCGCGCGCGGGTACTGGGCCTGGGCCAGGTAGCTGGGCACGTGGACGGCGTAGCCCACGAAGTCGTGGCCCCGCTCGCCGAGCCGGTACTCCAGCAGTGAGGTGGCGCTGCCGGGCACCTCGACGCGGCCGATCCACGGGGTGTGCCCCTCGACCAGCTCGGGGCGGGTGGAGTGCGGGGTGACCGTGACCGGCCGGGTGTGCGGGACCGCCATGGGGATGCCGTGGACGCTGACGGACAGCGTGACGGAGAAGTGGTCGACGAGGCGGCCCACGGCGGCGGCGAAGGCCTCCCACTCGCGGTCCGGCTCCGGGCCGTGCAGGACCAGGAAGGGGGCGCCCTCGTCGTCGTGCAGCCGGTACAGGGCGATCTTGGGCGCGTCGTAGGCGGTCCAGGTGTTCTCGACGAAGGTCATCGTCGGACGGCGCGAGCGGTAGTCCACGAGGCGGTCGGCGTCGAAGGTCGCGACCTCCTCCGCGGTGAACCGTTCGAACAGCGACGTGATCAGCTGGCGCCCGGCGTGTCCGGCGTCCACGAAGCCGTCCAGACAGACCAGCATCGCCAGGCCGGCGACATCCTCGAAGCCTGGGTGGAGTTCGTACAGATCTGCGGAATCACGCACCGGGTTCTCGTCTCCAAAACTGGTCGGGATCACAGGGCCGCGCTCGCGCGGCGGTCGGGCGCCGGGGTACGGCCGGGGAGGCCCGATTCGCACCGCCTGGGAGGCTGTGCCCTGCTTCTCCAGAATACCGACCCACCAGCCCACCGACTGAGCCGTGCGAGGGCGCTCACGCCCCACGACACCACCGCCACCGGTCGGCGCGGAAAGGGAACCCCGGCCGGTGGAGCCGTGCGAGGACGCTCGCCCACACCCCTACCAACCCCGACCGGTGGAGGGAGCTTCCTGCAACCGGGGCATGAGAGGACCGCCACACCCCGGCCCCGCCACCTCGGCTCAGTGCAGGTCGGCCACCAGCAGCGAGCGCAGCCGGTTGAGGACGGCGGCTACCTCGAAGCGGCGCGGCAGGGCGTAGTCGCCGCCGAAGTCGGAGCCCAGCAGGGTGACGCCCCTTCTGTCCAGGGCCTCCTCCAGGGAGTCGAGCGCCTCGGCGAGGGTGCGGCCGCCGTCCAGGTGGCGTCCGGCGACCAGCTCGCGCAGGGCCAGCCCGGCACCGGTGATCTGCCCGGGGTCGACGAACTGCTCCACCGCACGCACATCGACGTCGTGGTCGCCGAACACCAGCACGTCCATGTCGCGGCGCTTGATCCGGCCCCGGCCCCGCGAGGTGCCGTCGTCCACGGAGGCGGGATCGACCACGCGGGGGCGCGGCAGGGCGAAGTCCGCGTCCACGCGCTCGCGGGCGAGTTCGCGGGCCCGTTCGGTGACGTCGTGCGGGTGGTAGGCGTCGAGCATGACGACGTGGTCGGCGACGTCGAAGTAGTCGCCGCTGCCGCCCATGACCAGGACCGTGGACACCCCGTGCTCGCGACGCAGGGGCCGGACGAGGTCGATGAAGGGGACGAGGGGCTCCCGGTCACCGTGCACGAGGGCCTGCATGCGCTCGTCGCGGATCATCAGGTTGGTGGCGGTGGAGTCCTCGTCCACCAGCAGGGTGCGCGCCCCCGCCTCGACCGCCTCGCAGATGTTGGCCGCCTGCGAGGTGGACCCGGAGGCGTTCTCGGTGCGGAAGTCGCTCGTGTCGGCGCCGGTGGGCAGGTTGCGCACGAAGGGGCTCACGTCCACGCGTTCGACCCTGCGGCCCTCCTCCGCGCGGATCTTGACGGCGTCGCCCCTGGTCACCACCAGTTCGCGGCCGTCGCCGGGAACGTGGTCGTAGACGCCGCGCTCCAGGGCGTGCAGCAGGGTGGACTTGCCGTGGAAGCCGCCGCCGACGATGAGGGTGATGCCCTCGGGCACGCCCATGCCGCTCACCGTGCCCCGGTGCGGCAGGTCGACGCTGACCCGCAGGCCCTCGGGGGAGGCGAAGGGCACGGCGCCGCCTGTCATGGGTTCGTCGCTGACACCGCTGCGCCGGGGCAGCACGGCGCCGTCCGCGACGAAGGCCACCAGGCCCCTCTCCTCCAGCTGGGAGCGAAGGGCGACCGTGTCGGCGACGGTGTCGGCGAAGGCCGCGGCCTCCTCGGCGTCGACCTCCTCCCAGTCCAGGTCGTCCACCAGGCGGGGCAGGGTGCGGCACAGCTCCCGCTCGGCGGTGCGTCCGTCGATGCGGCGGCCGTGGCCGGGCAGGTCGATGCCGATGCGCAGGTCGATACCGCCGTCGGTGAGCTGGCAGGAGGAGCGTTCGATCACCTCCTGGCCGCCGGTGTCGATCCTGAGCAGCGATCCGCGCAGGAGCCGGCGGGCGCGCCGCCCCAGGTAGTCGGCGGTGGCGCGGCGGCGCACCGGGTCGCCCCAGGCGCTCTTGGGGACGCCGGCGTCCGGGATGAGCACGCGCACCCGCGAGGGCGGTGCGAAGGGGTCGGCCTGGACCCGCTGCACGGTCAGGGTGAAGTCGCCGAAGTCCCAGTCGCCCCTGAGTGACTTGTAGCGGCCGTAGGAGGCGCCGTCCATGCGCAGGAGCTCCTCGGAGAGCCGGGCCTCGTCGCGGACTCCGCGGATCGGCTCGGGTTCGGGCCCGCGCCCGCCGCCGCGGCCCCCGCGGCCCCCGTACCGGCGCCCCTGGCCTCCTCCGTACCGTCCCGTCATCGCTGTCCCCCAGACGTCGTTTCCTCTGCTCCGGCCAGGTTAGGCGTTGGGCGGATTCGCCGCAGAAAGCCTGTGGACAACCGCGTCCGCCCTGTTCGGAGCCCTGGCCGTCCCCACCGGTCCGTCCGGCGCGGACACCACGCGCCCCGCCCTCCTCCGGACCCTCCGAGGGCGGACCCGTCCGATCCGCTGGCCCGGGGCCCGGGCGGACCCGACCGGGCGCCTCGCCCCCCGTGGGACGCGCGACGGGAGCCCCGGTGGCCGACCGGTGGGACGGGAACCGGGGAATCGGCGCGCCCCGAACGCCGCGCTCCCACCCGCCGCCCGGCGGCGCACCGGTGCGAACACCCCCGCGCCCCGGCAGTGGCACAGTGAAGCCGCCCCGCGGTAACAAGCGCGCAACATGACCGCGGAAAAGCGAGAAACGCGAATCCAACATTTCTCTTCGTGGTCGAAATACTGCAAGAAGTGACAGCAGAACGTGAATCCACCGATTCCTCCGCCCCGAGGACGGAAAACCTTCACCAGGGAACACGCACCGGCCCGACGCAACGCCCCTGCCCCACGCCTTCCCCACCTGGCCCTCCAAAACATGAGACTTTTAGTGTGATACGCGTCACATTTGACGCTTATATTCGCCAATGCTACTTTCGTGGACGTCCCATAAATTTTGCTTAGGTGCGTTTACTGGTGCGCGTTATATTGTTCGCCCCCGAGACATTCAATCTCGCGGAGACAACCCGGTCCATCGAGGTGGCGAAACACCTCCGTGAAACATATGAATGCGTCTTTTCCGGGTATTCCGAAAGATACTCCGGCCTCATTGAAGAGGCCGGGTTCACGTTTCACCGCCTGGCCCCCGCGCTGACCGACGAGGACGCGGACCAGCTGATCCGCGTCGACCAGGGGAAGGCGGTCCGGCACCCCTTCACCGCCGCGATGCTCCGCACCCGCGTCGCCAGTGAACTCGCCCTCATCGGCACGCTCCGCCCGGCGGCGGTCGTGATCGGCACGACGCTCAGCCAGTTCGTCTCCGCCCGTGCCGCCGGCGTGCCGCTCGTCTACGTCAAGCCCTTCGCCTACAGCTGGCCCCACATCCTCCAGACGCGGTCGCTGCCGCTCGCCGAAGGGGACGGCCCGCTCCCCCGGGCGGTCAACACCGGCGCCGCCGCGCTCCTGCGGGAGGCCGCCCGGGTGACCACCTACAAGCCCGCGGCCTTCCGGGCAGTCGCGCGCGAGCACGGGGTCAGGCTGCCCGGTCGCACCATCCAGGCGCTCGACGCCGACCTCAACCTGATCACCTCCCTCTCCTGCTACCTGCGCCCCTACCGGATGCCCGCGAACTACCGCCTGGTCGGCCCGGTCTTCGCCCGGATCGACCGGGAGATCCCTCCGGACGTGGTCCGCGTCGCCGAGGCCTCGGCGCGGGCGAAGCGCCCGGTGGTCTACTTCGCCATGGGCAGTTCCGGGAACCGGGAAGTGGTGCTCCGGGTCCTCACCGAGCTCTCCCGGATGCCCGTCACCGTCATCGCCCCCGTCGCCTCCTACCTGGAGGAGAGCGACCTCCCCCAGGTCGCGGACAACATCCACGTGCGCGACCTCCTCCCCGCACACCTGCTCGGCGACCTCATCGACGCCTCCGTGATCCACGGGGGCGAGGGGACCGTGCAGACCGCGGTCACGACCGGAAAACCCTTCGTCGGAATCGGCCTGCAGATGGAGCAGCGGTGGAACGTGGCGGACTGCGTCCGCTTCGGAAACGCCGTCGCCGTCTCCCCCAAGGACGTTTCCGGAGCCTCTTTCCGCAATGCCGTGGAGAAGGTCCTCACGGACCCCCGCACCCGTTCCCGCGCACGCACCCTCCGCGAACTCCTCTCCGGAGTCGACGGGGCGGCGTCAGCAGCGGAACACATTCACGAACACGTGTCTCAGAAGCCGTGAAGAACGACTTGGAGCCCCCATGAGCCACACGAGTAACATGAGTACCGATCTACTCAAGACCGTCGCCGAAATAGCCTCGTACGAAACCCACGAAATCGACCCTGGAAAACTCATGATCGACGACCTCGGGTTCGACTCGATCATGATCATGGACCTCGTCTCCAGCCTCGCCAAGAACTACCCCCAGATCCGCTCGATCGACCCGTGGGAGGACTTCCAGGACGACATCACCTACGCCGACCTCGAACTCCGTCTGCACGCGCTGGTCGAGGACACCCCGGCGGACGCCCCCGCGGCTCCCGAGGGCATCGCACGGATGGAGAAGATCGTCCAGTTCGGGGACTTCCTCCGCGGACAGGAGGACCTGCCCTACTTCGCCGCCTACCGCGGGATCGCCGCGAACACGATCAGTGTCGGCGCCCGCACGTTCGTGAACTACTCCAGCTACAACTACCTCGGCACCAACGGCCACCCCCGTATCCGCAAGGCCGTCGACGACGCCGTCGCGGAGCACGGGACCTCGGTCTCGGCGAGCAGGCTCATCGGCGGCGAGATCGGCCTCCACGGGGAACTGGAGCGCACGATCGCCGACTTCATCGGCGTGGACGACGCGCTCGTGCAGGTCGGCGGACACAGCACCAACGTCAACATCCTCGGGAACCTGTTCGGTGAGGACGACCTGATCCTCCACGACTCCCTGGCCCACAACAGCCTCATCCAGGGCGCGCTGCTCTCCGACGCCAAACGCAAGCCCTTCAAGCACAACGACATGGAGAACCTGGAGCAGGAGCTGGCACGGCTGCGCCCCAGGTTCCGCAACGTCGTCATCGTCGTCGAGGGCGTCTACAGCATGGACGGCGACCTGTGCCCCCTGCCGGAGCTGCTGCGGATCAAGGAGCACCACGACGCCTTCCTCATGATCGACGAAGCCCACTCGATCGGCACCGTGGGGCGCGCGGGCCGCGGCGTGGCCAGCCACTTCGGTGTCGACCCGCGCCGCGTCGACATCCACATGGGCACCCTCAGCAAGGCCTTCAACAGCTGCGGGGGCTACATCGCCGGAAGCCGAGGGTTCGTCGAGTACCTGCGCTACAACCTCCCCGGCTTCGTCTTCAGCGTGGGCATGACCCCCGCCAACACCGCGGCGGCCCTGGAGTCGATCCGCCTGTGCCAGGAGAACCCCCACTGGATCGACGAGCTGCACGGGATCTCCCAGCGCTTCCTCGACACCCTGAGGGACATGGGCCTGGACACGGGCAAGAGCGGGGGCACGCCCGTGGTCCCGCTCATCACCGGCGACTCCGCCCTCGCCCTGAGGTTCTCCGAACAGCTGCACGTCAGCGGCATCAACGTGGCGCCCATCCTGCACCCGGCGGTCCGGGAGGACGAGGCCAGGCTCCGCTTCTTCCTGTCCCGCCTGCACACCGAGGAGGACCTCGAGGTGACCTTCAAGGCGCTGAACGAGCTGGAGGCCACCCGATGAGGCACAGCGAGATCGCCCTCAGGCGGCACGACCTGGCGCTCCGCTCCCGGCAGACGCCCGTCGTCCGCGCGGCGCTGGCGGCGGCGAACGGGCTGGGCCTGCGCGGCGGCCCCCTGCTCCAGCTCCTCCTCCTGTCCAAGCTCCAGGGGTTCCTCCGGCACATCGTGCTCACCCTCATGGACCGGGAGTTCCCCGACGGCGACCTGTCCGCGCGCCCGGACACCGACCCCCGGATCCTCGACGACTTCCTCCGGCTCGCCCTGGAGCTGGGCGTCGCCGCACGGGTGGACGGCGCCGTCGTCCCCGAACCCGCCTACACCACCGGGTTCCCCGGCTTCGGCGGCGACTCGGCCACGCGCCCGCGCGCCGAGGCCGAGAAGGACTACGTGTTCGTCCGAGGGCTCATCCGCAAGGCCGAGGCGGACGGGGAGACCGGGCCGCTCCACCGACCGGACGTGCGCTACCTGATCGTCCTCAGCCGGTACATCCTCGAACTGGAGGGCATGGGGTTCGACGCCCAGGTCGCGCCCTCCTTCTCCGAGAAGTTCTACTCCGACCTCGGGGCCCTGGCCTACGAGCTCTACACGAAGCGCTCGTTCGAACGGCTCTGCCGCCGCCTCTCCCCCGCGTCCGTCCTGGACATCGGCTGCGGTGACGGCCTGCACATGAGCTCGGTGCTCTCCACCCTGCCCACCGCACGGATGGTCGGTCTGGAACCCCAGGTGAAGGTCGCCGACGCCACACGCGAGCGGCTGTCCGGCCATCCGAACACACGCGTGGAATCGGTCCGGTTCACCGACCACGACACCACCGACCGCTTCGACATGGTCCTGAGCAGCTTCATGATCTTCTACATGCCCGAGGAGGAGCGCGTCCCGTTCTTCCGCAGGGTCCGTGAGGTCCTGTCGCCGACGGGCACCTACGTCATCGGCCAGTACTTCCCCGACTTCGAGGACGTCCAGGAGGTCCTCGTGCGCTCGACCTCCCCGGTGCCGGGCATCCAGCTCTACCTGTCCGGTGTGGGCAACTCCCTGGTCAAGGCCGAGGCTCTCCTCAACCGCGTGCTGTCGGACTTCCGGTCGGTGGCCTACTGGAGCACGCTCCAGGACCAGCTCTCGGAGGCCGGCCTGGCCGTGGAGGAGATCGTTCCGGCGGACAGCATGTACTACTCGTACTTCCTGCTCGTGCGGCGGGCGGAGGGCGCCTCGTGATCGCGGCGGAGAACCTGGTCAAGTCGTTCCCCGTCGGCGGGGAGCACGGCACCACCGTGCTCAAGGGGGTGTCCCTGAAGATCGAGGAGGCGACGCTCTGCACCATCCTCGGCCCGTCCGGGTCCGGGAAGTCCACACTCCTCAACTGCCTGTCCGGTCTGGAGGGGATCGACTCCGGCACCGTCACCGTCGCCGACCGCGACGTCCACTCCCTGTCACGCCGGGAGGTCGACCGCTTCCGCCGCGACGAGATCGCGTTCGTCTTCCAGGAGTACAACCTGGTCGGGGACCTGACGCTCCACGAGAACATCGTGCTCGACCGGCCGCTCATCCCGAAGGTGGACGAGCTCATCGACGGCTGGAACCTGCGCGGCGTGGTGGACAGCTTCCCCGGTGAGTGCTCCGGCGGCCAGCGGCAGAAGTGCGCGATCCTGAGGGCGCTCAACAAGGAGTGCGCGATCCTGTTCTGCGACGAGCCCACGGGCGCGCTCGACACGGTGTCGACCCGCGAGGTCTTCTCGGTGCTCCAGGACCTGACCCTGCGGTTCGGTGTCACCATCGTGATGATCACGCACAACGAGCTGGTCACGGGGATCTCCCACCAGGTCGTGCGCCTGCACGACGGCCGCGTCGTCTCCGACGACCGGGGCCTGGCCCCCGTGGACGCCTCGTCGGTCGCATGGTGAGCCCCGCCCTCCGCGACACGCTGCGCAAGCGTGTGCGTCGACGAGCGAAACGCAACTGGCCCGAACTCGTGACGCTCTTCCTCATCACGGTCATCGGGTTCACCCTGAGCAACTCCTTCTTCGTGGCGTCCACGAGCGTGCTCGGCGACCTCGAACGCTTCGCCCAGGAGAACAACCAGGAGGAGGGGTACTTCCTCGCCGACGACGGGGAGGGGGAGCAGGTACGGGGCGAGGTGGCCGACGGAGTGGAGTCGGTGCTCAGCGCCGACGTGCCGGGACCGGACGACTCCACGCTGCGGCTGTTCCCTCCCCGGGAGTCGATCAACCTGCACGCGGTGGTCGCCGGACGGGACCTGGAGGCCGACGACGACGTGCTGCTCGACGAGCAGTACGCCAACGCCCACGGGCTGGAGGTCGGCGACCGCGTCACCGTCGGGTCCCTCGACCTCGAAGTGGTCGGCTTCGCGACCGCACCCGACTACATGACCACCAAGAGCAGCGAACTGGTCCTCCAGCCGAACGCGGACGATTTCGGCATGGCGTTCGTCACCGGCGACACCTTCGACGCGGAGTTCCTCGACGAGGCGACCCGGCAGTTCTCCTTCGACGAGCGCACCGACGTCGCGTCCGTCATCGACGAGTACGCTCCCTCGCTCATACGCGACTCGGACAACAACTCCCGGATCCAGCAGGTCATCGGGGACTCCGCCGCCCCGCGCGACCTGGCCGCGCTCATCTTCGTCATCTTCACGGCCATCATCGTCGCCCTGGTGTCCGTGTACCACTTCGAGACGCGCAGGAGGGAACAGCGCGACATCGCCACCTTCGAGCGGCTCGGGCTCGCCTCCCGCCTGCGCGGGCACTACCGGGTCGAGACGGTGCTCACACTCGTCGCGGCCTGGGCCGTGTGCACGGCCCTGACGGCGGTGGCGGCGACACCGATCATGTCGATCAACGGCAGGCTCTACAACTATCCGCCGCTCTCGGTCGACGTCCCGGTGCTGGTCGCCGTCTCCCTGGTCACCCTCGCCGTGCTGCTCCTCGTGGACTACGCCTGCTACCGGATGGTCCACCGAAGGCCCCGCCAGCGCCGCAGGGTACGCCGGGAGCCCCGTGTGTCCACCTCGGGGCTGCGGTTCATCCCCGACTTCGGGCTGCGGCTACGGCTGGTCAAGGCCCTGCGCAACCCCCGGGAGCCGCTGTCCCTGGTCGCGCTCGTACTGATCGTCAGCCTCTTCGTGAACTTCTCGTTCATGCTGAAGATCTCGGTGGACGAGTACGTGGCGATGCTCGAAACGGACACCGACTACGAGTACATGTACGTGCTGTCGGACGCCGTGGCCGAAGCGGGCCTGGAAAGGGACGAGGACGAGCCCGCCCGGCTCACCACCCTGTACGACGACGAGCACGTCGCGCAGATGGTGTTCTCCGTACCGTCGGACTCGCGCTTCTTCGGTGAGGTGGACGGACCCACCGTCACCGAGGCGTTCGCCGACAAGTACGGGGTGGGCGAGGGCAGCGAGCTCCGGTTCACCGACATCGAGGGCGAGGCCGAGTACACGCTGGAGGTCGGCGCCGTCACCGACAACGCGACCTCCGCGCTGGTGTACGTACCCGAGGACCAACGGATCGAGGACTCCGGAACGCGGGCCCCGTCCGTCCCGGTCGTGTTCACCGGGTCGCGCCATCCCGACCTGCACGACGCGGTCCCCTCGGTCTCGCGGGAGAGCATCGCCTCCTCCGGGGAGAGCATCGTCGAGATCATCAACATCCAGGTGTCGCTGCTCATCGGTATCGCGGTGGCCCTCCTGGCCATCATGCTCCTGTCCATCTACCGCTTCACCTTCGCCACCCAGGGCGAGTTCGTCAGGATCATGCGGATGAACGGCTACTCGCCCGGCGTCCTCAACCGGGCGGTGTTCGGCTACACGGTCCCCCTGGTCGTGTCGCTCGTCGCTCTGACCGCGTTCACCGCCTCGGCCGTGGTCCGGGCGTTCTTCGACCGGATCATGTCCACCTTCGTCACCTTCGTCCCCGCGAGCACGTCCTATCTGCCGTTCGCCCTGACCTGCTCGACCGTGCTCGTGCTCTTCGCGGTCGTCCTCATCAGGTCGCGATCCCGCCTGAGAAGGAGTTGATGGTGTCCGAAACGAAACGACGCGTCGTGGTGACCGGTACCGGCGTGGTGAGCCCGATCGGCGCTGACACGGAGGAGTTCTGGGGATCGCTGCTCAACGGCAGGACGAACTTCACCGAACCGGACATCGAGGGTGTGACCCTCGTCGCCCGGGTGCCCGACGGTTGGGAGGAGGGGTTCCCCACCCGCGTCCGCCGCCACACCGACCGGGTCACCCGCCTGGCGCTGCGCGCCTCGAAGGAGGCCCTGACCGGCGCGGGCCTGCTCGATCTGCCCGAGGTGCTCCACGGGGCGGGCCTGTTCATGGGCAGCTCGATCGGCGGCGTGCAGACCCTCGCCTCCGAGTTCGGTGACGGGGCCCTCCACGGGGTACGGGAGATCTCCCCCCTGATCGTGCCCAAGGGGCTCATGAACATGATCGCGGCGAACATCTCCATCGAGTTCGGACTGCGGGGCGAGGCGCTCAGCTACGCCTCCGCGTGCGCCTCGGGCAGCGTGGCGATCGGCGAGGCGTTCCGGAGGGTGCGCGCGGGCGACCTGGAAGTGGCCGTCGCCGGAGGCGCCGAGGCCTGTGTCATCGACCAGGTCCTCGAACCGTTCAGGAAGCTGGGCGCCATGACCTCCTCGTCCGATCCCGACAGCGCGTCGGTGCCCTTCTCCGGCAACCGCTCGGGGTTCGTGATGGCGGAGGGCGCGGGGGTCCTCGTCCTGGAGTCGTGGGAGCACGCGCGGCGGCGGGGCGCGCCCGTCCTCGGCGAGGTGGTGGGCTACCACGGCACCTCGGACGCGGGCTCGCTGCTCGCCCCCGACCTGGACGGGGTCACCCGTGCGATGGCGGGGCTGTTCTCGCCGAGGTCCGACCACGGGGTGTCCGAGGTCGGATACGTCAACGCGCACGGCACGTCGACGCAGCTCAACGACCGGACGGAGGCGTCGGCGATCGCGTCCCTGTTCCCGCACCGGCCGCTGGTGTCGTCGACCAAGTCGTACTACGGCCATCCGCTCGGAGCGGCGGGCGCGCTGGAGGCGATCGTGTGCCTGCTCAGCCTCGCCAGGGGCGTGGCCGTCCCCACCCTGAACGTGAGCAAGGACGACGTGGATCCCGACATCGACCTCAACCTGCTCCTGGGGGATCCGCAGCCGATGCCCGAGGGACTGGCCCTGTCGAACTCCTTCGCCTTCGGCGGGCAGAACTCCTCGCTCCTGCTGTCCCGGGCGGGGTGAGGAAGCGGTCCCGCCGGGGCGGGGGGACCCGTCCCCGGGGGGTGTTCCGCGGATCCGCTGTGGGGCCCGTGGACGAGCGCACCAGGTGCTCCGACGCCGCACGCCCGGGCGAGGACCTGGGGGTTCAGCGCGCCCTGAACCCCGCGGTCCCGCCCGCCCGGGCGGGCGGCACCCCGGCGCGGGCGCCCGGTCCGGGAGTGGACGCGGGGAGCGCCGGTGGGACGGCTCCGTCGGCGACGGTGGCCGTCCGCCGGAGAGGACCGGCCCCGCTGGGGCGGCGGGGCCGGTCTTCCGGGGGGTGCGCCGCGACCCCCCGATACCAAGGGGGTGTGCCGGAGGGGCCGCGGCGGGCACCTCCCCGGGAGGGGTGGGGAGGTGCCTCGGACCAGTTCTACCGGAACTCGGGCCTCCGTGAGGGGGAAACCCGGATTCCTCCGTCCCCGCGCCCGCATCGGGCCCCCGGCCGGAACCTAGAGGAGCAGCGTGCCGGTGGCCACGGTGACCGCCTCGCCGCCGATCAGTACGCGCCCGTTGCGCTCCTCCACCAGCAGGTCGCCCCCGCGCGCGGAGGCCTGGTGGGCGCTCAGCTCACTGCGGCCCAGGCGGTCGGCCCAGAACGGGGTGAGCACGGTGTGCGCCCTGCCGGTGACCGGGTCCTCGGGCACGCCGACGTTGGGGCCGAAGACGCGGGAGACGAAGTCGGGGCCCTCGTCGGCCCGGGCGGTGACGATGACCAGGTGGTACGGCATCCGCCCCAGCGCGGCGATGTCGGGCGACAGCCCGCGCACGGCGTCCTCGTCGGCGAGCTCGACCATCAGGTCCTGGCCGCCGAGGCCCAGGCCGGTCCACAGGGGGCGCGAGCCCAGGGCCTCGGCCAGTCCCTCGGGCTCCTCGACGCGCTTGGGCCACGCGGCGGGGAAGTCCATCCACATCCGCCCGTCCCGCTCGGTGACGGTGAGGACACCGCTGCGGGTGGTGAAGCGGTAGGGGCCGGGGACCCCGAGTTCGGACAGGGTGTGCGCGGTGGCCAGGGTGGCGTGCCCGCACAGGTCGACCTCGACGGTGGGTGTGAACCAGCGCAGCTCGTAGTCGGCGCCGGACTCGTGCACGGGCCGGGCGAAGGCGGTCTCGGACAGGTTGAACTCGGCGGCCACACCCTGGGCCCAGTCGTCGGAGTAGGCCTCGTCCAGGACAAGGACGGCGGCGGGGTTCCCGGCCAGGGGCCGGTCGGTGAAGGCGTCGACCACGCGGTACTCAGGCATGGGCCCAGACTAGGAGCCTCCCCGCGCCGCCCCAAGGGCCACTTCCCGGGACGGTGGCCCCTTCCCCGCCCCGCCCCCGTCTAGAGCGGGGGCTCGTCGAGGATGAACATGGTCTGCGTGCTCTTGACCTCGGGGATGCGCTGGAGGCGTTCGAGCACGAAGGTGCGCAGGGCCGCGGCGTCGGCGACGCGGACCAGCAGGAGCAGGTCCACGTCCCCGGAGACGAGTGCGGCGTGGTCGACCTCGGGGATGTCGCGCAGGTAGCCGCGGAAGCGCTCCCAGGAGTGCTGCTCGATGCGCACGGACACGTAGGCCGACAGGGCGGTGCCGTACTTCTCGGGGTCGATGACGGCGGTGAAGCCGCGGATGACGCCCTCCGAGCGCAGGCGTTCGAGGCGCGAGTAGGCGTTGGCGCGGGAGATGTGCGCCTGCTCGGCGACCGCGCGGATGGACATGCGCCCGTCGCCGCGGAGCAGGGAGATGATGCGACGGTCGGTGTCGTCCAGCTGCACGGCCATACTTACCTCATACCGCTCACACGATCATCGACGGAGAACATCCGGGCCGCCGCACCGCACTACTGGGCAGTTCGTCCAGTATCCGGATGGACTTCTCGACAATATGGGGTGATTCACCTCATATTCAAGACATGAAGCGCACCGATGAGCGATCCGCCCCGGCTCCTCCACTCCCCCCGACGGAGCCGGGGCGCCCCGTGGACCGGCGTCCGGCCGCGGCCTGCGGGCCGCGGGAGGCATGAACGGCGAACCCGCCGGTGCGGACCTCCGTGCCGCGGACGCGGGAGGGCTCCGGACCCGCGGGCGGCAACGGCGCCGCCGGGACGGCGGACACGGACTCCGGACCGGGGCCACGGCACGGGACGGAGCGCGCGGACCCCGCGCACCGGGCGGGCCCACGCGGCGCCGCGGACGCGAACGGGGGCCGCGGCCGGTCGGCCGCGGCCCCCGCGATGCGCCGGAACACGTGTCCCGGCCGACGGGCCGTCCCGGTGCGGGTCAGCGCCCGCCGCGCAGCCTGTCGATCACGGAGTTCAGCCGCGTGCCCAGGCTGTGGCGGCCGTTGCTCGCGTCCGTCAGGCTTCCGCCGTCGTCCTCGGCTCCGGCGTGGGCGCCGGCCGGACGGCGGGTCCAGGCGAAGAACACGGCGAGCAGCACGGCCGGGATCAGGGCCAGGGCCAGCAGCCCGGTGCCGCTGATGACGCCGTCGGAGCCCATGAGCTGGAAGCCGGAGAGGTCGTTGGCCGCGGTCTCGGCGGTCACGCCGCCGTCACCGTCCTCGCCCCCGTCCCCGGCGGCGCCCTCCTCGGGCTGCTCCTCCTTGGCGCTCTGCTCGGGCTCGCCCTCGGCCTTCTTCGGGGCGGGCTCCTCGCTCTCCTCGGCCTTCTGCGCGCTCTCCTCGGCGGGCTCCTCTGCCTCCTCCTCGGGAAGAGCGTCCTCGGGGATCGGGGAGACCGCGTCCTCGCACTTGTTGCCGGGCTGCTGGAAGGGGTGCGGTGCGCCCTCGGTGCCCGCGCCGTCGCCCCACTTGGTGATGTAGTACTCCACCTCGAGGTGGCCGTTGCCGCCGCTGACGGTGTAGTCGCTGTCGTTCCAGGTCTCGCCCGTGATCTCGGCGAAGGTCTTGCCGTCCATGTCGAGGAGGACGTCACAACCCTCGGAGGGGGCGCCCGGGCCCCGGTCGCCGATGAAGAACTCGGCTTTCTTGCCCTCGTGTACGACATAGCCCTCGGTGCCGAGCGGCCAGCTGGGGCTGGAGAAAAGCCCCTTCTGCATGGGTTCCCCGCTCGCGGGGGCTCCTGTGTCCCCGTTGATGCCGGAACCGTCGTCCCAGAAGTAGGTCGCGGTAACTTCGCCGTGCTGAATGGGAGTGTCGTTGCTCATAAGTAGGAAGCCAGGTTGACGACAGGGCCGAGAAGACCGCGGGCATGACTCGCCCGGCATGCGGGCACGCTCGGTGCGCCCCCGCGAGGGCGTGGTCAAGGCAGGGTTCTCCCGCGTCGCTGGCGGCGAGTGGCGGGCGGGAACGGGATGTACCGATGGGATTCGGCTTCTCCGCTGGCGCAGGCGCGTGGATTCGCGCGGCCCTGTTCCCGGGGAAAGAGGTCTCGACTCCCTTGCGGCTCTCGGCCGGTCAAGGGCTCGGCATCGGTTCGTCAAACAGCAATAACGAACCGATCACGAGGACACTAACCCACGTTTAGGCAAAGCGCGCAATCCGCAGAGGTAAAATGACTTTGCGTGTCTCTCGCAATACGTTACGAAACGGGGCGCGCAAGGGACCGAAAACGCGAAAAGCCCTGGCGGCAGGGGATTTACGGACCGTCCCGGAGCAGCGGACGGGCCTTTCCGTGGCCCTCGTCATAGTTTCGGCTCCACCCGCCCGCGGGCGCTCGCGGGGCGGCACGGGCACGGGGCCGTACGGGGAGCCGCGGCGGACGCCGGACGCCAACGAACGTGGTCAAGTCCACGCAAACCACACATTCGGGAACGGTCAGCGCCGCTCCGGTCGGCTCCAGGCACGGGCGAAGGAGCCCCGGAAGGTCGCCCGGCCTACGGGCCCGGCCGCCGCGACGGGGCGGAGGTCCGGCCCCGGGACCGGACCTCCGGGCCTCAGGTCACCCGGCCTCGGCGGGAGAAGCGCTCCTGGCGCCACTCCCCCGTCTCCACGACCTCCAGCAGGGCCTGCGCGGCGTCCCACACGTCCACGTAGCGCAGGTAGAGCGGGGTGAACCCGAACCGCATGACGTCGGGGGCGCGGAAGTCCCCGATCACACCGCGCGCGATGAGCGCCTGCACGATCGGGTACCCGGAGCCCTCCTCCGGCTGTACCAGGGCCACCTGGCTGCCGCGCCGCGCGTGCTCGGCCGGGGTGATCGAGGAGATCCCCGCCCGGGCCGCGCGCTCCAGGAACAGGTCGGTCATGGCCAGGCTCTTGGCGCGCACCAGGCCCATGTCCGCCCGCGCCCACACGTCCAGGCTCGCCTCCAGGGCGGCGTCGGCCACCAGCGGCTGCGAACCGCTCAGGAAGCGCGACACCCCCTCGGCCGGCTCGTAGCCCGCGGTGAAGTCGAAGGGGCGTGCGTGCCCGTGCCAGCCGCTCAGGGGCTGGTCGGCCACGGCGTGGTGGCGGCGGGCGGCGTACAGGAACGCGGGGGCGCCCGGACCCGCGTTGAGGTACTTGTAGGTGCACCCCACCGCGAAGTCGGCACCGCTGCCGGACAGGTCGACGGGGACCGCGCCCGCGCTGTGGCACAGGTCCCAGACCACCAGGGCGCCGTGCTCGTGGGCCAGGCGGGTGATGCCGGGCATGTCGCGCAGGGTGCCGCTGCGGTAGTCCACGTGGCTGAGCAGCAGGACCGCGACGTCGCCCCGCTCCAGGTCCCGGGCCAGCTCGGGGCCATCGAGGTCCACGCGCCTCTGCGTCGCCCCCGTCAGCGAGGCCGCCCCCTCGGCGACGTACAGGTCGGTGGGGAAGTTGCCCGCCTCGCCCAGCACCACCGAGCGGTCGGACATGCG
Source organism: Nocardiopsis dassonvillei subsp. dassonvillei DSM 43111 (assembly GCF_000092985.1). Lineage (GTDB taxonomy): Bacteria > Actinomycetota > Actinomycetes > Streptosporangiales > Streptosporangiaceae > Nocardiopsis > Nocardiopsis dassonvillei. The sequence continues at coordinate 966,388 of NC_014210.1, read as the reverse complement.
CAGCGCCGTGACCAGGGTCTTGAACAGGTTGGCCGAGGTCCCGTCGCCGACGACCACCTCGTCGGCCGCCGCGCCGACCAGCGGCGCGATCTTGGCGCCCAGGGTGCGCGGCTTGTCCCACCACCCGGCGTCGTTCCAGCTGCGGATGAGGTCGCGCCCCCACTCGCGTTCGATCATGTCGGCGACCCGGCCGGGGGTGGAGCGCGGCAGCGCGCCCAGCGAGTTGCCGTCCAGGTAGACCACTCCCTCGGGGAGGACGAACTCCTCCCGGAAGGGGGCGAGGGGGTCGGCCGCGTCGAGCGCGGCGCAGTCCGCGCGGGTGGCGGGGGTCATCGGGGTCCTGCTTCCTCGTGGCGGCGGGTGGGAACGGGTCAGACGGTACTGCGGAGGGACCACAGCTCGGGGAAGACGTCCTGCTCGGCGTTGCGCGCCAGCCACCTCAGGCCGTTGGAGCCGCCGCTGCCGGGTCTGCCGCCCAGGGTGCGCTTGACGGCGACCAGGTGGCGCTGGCGCCATCGGGTGACCCGCTCGGCGACGTCGAGCAGCGCCTCGGCCAGCAGGAACAGCTCGTTGCCGGGCACGTCGTGGGCGTAGACGGCCTTCCAGGCCTCCTCCACAGCGGGGCTGGCCTCGTAGGGCAGGGTCCAGTCGCGCTCGACGCGGTCCTCGGGGACGGGCAGGCCGCGGCGGTGCAGCAGCCGCAGCGCCGCGTCGTAGAGCCCGGGCCGCTCCAGCAGGGCGGTGAGGTCGTCGGCGACGCCGTCCATGGCCTTGTGCGGGCGGATCATGGCGGCGGACTTGTTGCCGAGCAGGAACTCCAGCTTGCGGTAGCCGTAGGACTGGAAGCCCGAGGCCTCGCCGAAGGAGTCGCGGAAGCGGTTGAACTCGGTGGGCGTCATGTCGGCGAGCAGGCCCCAGGAGTCGTTGAGCACGTCCTGGGCGTTGCGGGCGCGGCGCAGCCAGGCCAGGGCTTCGGGTACGTCGTCGGCCTCCAGCGCGTCGCGTGCGGCCTCCCAGCGCTCCCGAACCAGGGCGAACAGCAGCTCCATGACCTGGGTGGCGATGATGAACGAGGGCTCGGCGGGCTCGGCCGTGCGCGGCTTCTGCAGGGACAGCAGGGTGTCGATACCGGCGTAGTCGACGTAGGGGGTCGCGCGGTCGAAGGACAGGGTCGGGCTGTCGTCCCCGGCGCTCCGGGCCGCCTCGGCCCCGCCGGGGCCACCGGCGTACGGACACTGCTGGGCGGTCGTGGTGAGCATGCGAAACCCCTTGTCGCGATCGCGTGTACGGCGGCGCGTCCTCGGCGCCGCGGGCGGAGGGGTCCGCCCCCGCGCACGGCCGCCGGGCGCGTGAGGTGACATCATCGGGCACCCGCACCCCGGACAGGAAGGGCCGACAGGCACGCGAAGGGGACATTGGCCTAGCATTCGTAAGTCGTTGTGACTCTCGACTTTGGGAACGCAAAGCATGGCCTCACGGTTGGCAACCCCGCTGGACAGCGTTGACCAGCGCATCCTCGCCGAACTCCAACGGGACGGGCGCCTGTCCTTCAACGAACTGTCCCGCCGGGTGAACCTATCCGCGCCCGCCGTCGCCGACCGCGTACGGCGCCTGACCGACCGCGGGGTGATCACCGGCTACCACGCGCACGTGGACCCGGCCGCGGCCGGACTGCCCGTGACCGCCCTGGTGCGCATGGAGTGCTTCGGCGCGCACTGCCTGCTGCGCGACGAGGCGTCGCTGGAGATGCCGGAGATCCTCCAGGTGCACCGGGTGACCGGCGACGACTGCTGCGTCCTGCTCATCGCGGTCCGCTCCATGGAGCACTTCGAGGAGGTCATCGACAGGCTCGCCGAGCACGGCCGCCCCTCCAGCACCATGGTGATGTCCAGCCCCGTGCCCTGGCGCCCGGTGAGCGCCCCGGTGACCGGGCGGCCCTGACCGGACACCGCCCGAGGGCTCGACCCACGCGGGTTCCAGGCGGCCGGGCCGCGTGGCTTCTGGGCGACCGGGCCTCGATGGTGACGGGCATGATCGTGCCCGTGGACGGGAGGGCTGGGCGCCTGAGGCGGATCGGAGGGAGCGGGGCGGGCGGGGCGGCGACGGGCCGCACCGGTTCCGGCCGGACAGGCCCTACAGTTTCCGGATGAGCGTTCTCATCGACACCCCGGTCTGGCCGGGGCCGCGCGGCTGGCTGTTCGCGCACCTGGTCAGCGACAGCTCCTACGAGGAGCTGCACGCCTTCGCCCGTGCGCTCGGGGTGGACCCGCGGGCGTTCGAACGCGACCACTACGACATCCCCGAGCACCTGCACGCCCGGGCCCTGGAACTGGGCGCCGAGCACGTCAGCGGGCGCGAGCTGGTCACGCGCCTGCGCGCGTCCGGGCTGCGGCGGCCCAAGGCCGCCCGGCTGACCGGCACGGCCTGACAGGGCCGGTTCAGGGCGGGGGCGGCTCCACCGGGGGCGGGGCGTTCAGCCGGTCGAGTTCGGCGAGCGCGTTCACCCGGGCCCGCGCCTCCCAGCGCGACCGCCCGGCCGGGGTGTGGAACAGGTGCGGCGCCTCCAGCAGCGACCGCAGCACCGCGGTCCGGCCCGCGCGGAAGTCCCCGTCGGGAACGTGCCGGTACTCGGCGCGCACCGCCGTGGCGTAGGCCAGGTACTCGTCGGCCGGGGCGGCCAGCACCGACAGGTCGGCGTCGCAGAGCACCGCGCCGTCGGCGTCCCACCTGCTCGGCCGGTGCGTCGCGGTCACCCCGACCAGGCGCACGACCTCGCGGACCCGCGCGGTCCCCATCCCCGTCAGGGGCAGCAGCCGCTCGGCGAGCCCCGCGCTCTCGCGCTCGTCGCGGCCCGGGACCCCCTCGTAGACGGCGTCGTGGAACCAGACCGCGTAGCGCACCAGGTCGGCGTCGCGCACCCTCTCCTCGCGGAGCAGCAGGTCGACCGCGCGCAGCACGGCCTCCAGGTGGGCGGGCGTGTGGTAGCGGCGGTGCGGCTCGTTCCAGCGGCCCAGGAGTTCGGCGCCGACCGCCACCGCCTCGGGTCCGTCCCCGGCGAGGCCGCGCCAGGCGGCTTCCAGCCACGCGTCGTCCATGCTCCCCAGTCTCCCCCATCGCGGCCGGTCCGCCCGGCACCGGGTCAGGTGGCGGAGGTGTCCACGAGTCCGGCCTCGTGGGCGAGGATGGCCGCCTGGACCCTGTTGCGCATCTCCAGCCGGTTGAGGATGGCGCTGACGTAGCTCTTGACGGTGCCCTCCACGAGGAACAGCCGGTCGGCGATGTCGGCGTTGGACAGGCCCGCCCCCACCAGGGCCAGCACCTCGCGCTCGCGCTGGGTGAGCTCCTCGACCCGGGCGACGGCCGCCGCTTCCCGGGCGGCCCGGGGCCCGCCGAACCGGGCGATGACCTGGCGCGCCACCTGGGGGGACAGGTAGGCGCCTCCGTCGGCGACCGCGTGCACCCCGGCGATCAGCTCGCGCGGGTCGCCCGCCTTGAGCAGGAAGCCGCTGGCGCCGCCGCCGAGCGCCTGGGAGATGTAGCTGTCCTCCCCGAAGGTGGTGAGGATGACCACGGCGGTCCCGGGCGCGACCCTGCGGATCTCCGCCGTGGCGGCGAGGCCGTCCATCCGGGGCATCCGGATGTCCAGCAGCGCCACGTCGGGGCGGTGGGAGAGCACCAGGTCCACGGCCTCGCGGCCGTCGGCGGCCTCGGCCACCACGTCGATCTCCGGGTCGCTGCGCAGGATCGCCCGCACCCCGGCGCGGATCATCGCCTCGTCGTCGGCGAGCAGCACCCTGATCACGTGTGTCCCTCTTCCCTGTGTCCGCAGCGGGTTCGCGTGGTCACCGTAGCGGCGCCTCGCCCTTGGTCAGCAGGCGCCCCTCGGAGAAGCACAGCTGGTAGAAGACCGTCTCCTCGCCGAGGAACACGCCGTTGCTGCGGTAGTAGCTGCATGTGGCGCCCGGGGGGACGGCGTCCTGCGCCAGGACGCTCGCGTCCATGTACACCGAGTTCGGCGGCAGGGCCTCCTCGACCTCGGTCTGGGGGTCGCCGACGGTCAGGTCGGCGAACTCCTCGGGGGTCAGGGTGCTGCTCTCCATGTTCGTGACGCCGATCCAGCCCAGCCCGAGCACGAGCGCCACGGCGGCGGTGACCGGTACCAGGGCCAGGGCCATCGTCCAGCCGCGCACCCGGCGGTGGGCGGCGAGCTGGAGCTGGTCGATCTGGGCCGCCTCCCCGTCCTCGTCGGGCCCCGCCCCGGCGGTGCCGTCCAGCGGCATGATCGCGCAGACCTCCCAGCCGCCGTCGCCGTTCGGCCCGGCGGCGAAGGAGCCCCCGGTCAGGCGGACGCGCTCGCGCAGCCCGATGAGTCCGCGCCTGCCGCCCGGACCGGTGTCGGGGCACGGCTCGGGGGGCGCGGAGTTGGTGACCCTGGCCTCCACCCGCTCCCCGCTCGCGGTCAGCCACACGGTCACGTCGGCGCCGGGGGCGTACTTGGCGGCGTTGGTGAGGGATTCCTGGACGACCCGGTGGACCGCGCGGTCCACCATCGGCGGCAGGCCGCCGGTGTCCCCGTCGCGCACCAGCACGACCCGCATGCCGGAGTCGCGGACGCGCTCGACCAGCGCGGGAACGCCCTCGCCCGCGGGGGACATGGGCGCGGGTTCGGTGTCGGCGCGCAGCACGCCGATGATCTCCCGCAGGCTGCGGGTGGCCTCGACCGCGGTGATCCGCAGCTCGGACGCGGAGCGGCGGTGCTCCTGGTCCAGGTCGGGGCTGACCTCCAGGGCCCCGGCGCGCAGGGCGATGAGGCTGAGCTCGTGGCCTAGGGAGTCGTGCATGTCCTGGGCGATGCGGGAGCGCTCGCGGAGCCTGGCCTCGTCGACGGTGAGGCGGTGCTCGCGCTGGAGCTGGCGGGCGTGCTCCCATCCGGCCTCGGCCAGGGCCACGTGCTGGCGCCGGTAGACGCCCACCAGCCAGGGGAGCACGAGGGTGAACACGACGGTGCTCACGGTGGCGGGCCACGCCGCGGGCGCCTCGGGCCACAGCAGCGCTCCGACCGCCGTCCACAGGACGGTCACGGACGTGAAGAGCGCCAGCGCCGACCACACCGTGGGGAGGCGGCGGCCCACCAGGTAGGCGACGCACAGCAGCAGGACGCCGAAGCCGTACACCCAGAACGAGCCGAGCAGCGCCACGGTCAGGGCGAGCAGCGGGTAGAGGCGGCAGAGCACCACGGTCAGCGCGGTCAGCGCCACCGCGGCGGACGCGGTGGTGAGCGCCTCGGCGGCCGACGTCTCACCGGCGCGCCAGCGGATGAGCATCTCCCCCAGGCACAGGACGGCGATCGCGGCCCCGAACAGCACGTCGCGCCAGACGGCGCCCCGGGTGGGCCACCCCCCGAGCGGGGTCAGCGCACGCCGGAGGCCCGCGCGCGGTACGGAGAGGTCCATGCCGGTGAACCTACACACCGGGGGCGGGTCGGCGGCACCGTCGAAAGTCAGGGTGGGGCCACCCCCTCCGACAGGCGCGCCCCCGCTCGGCGCGCCCGGTGGGAGCACCGCGGGGCCCGCCGGGGCCACGGAGGTCCCCGCACGGGTACCGGGGGATCCGCCGGGGCCCCGAAAGCCCCCACCCGGGCGCCGGAAGGCCCCGCCCGCCGACGACGGCCATATCATGGGATGAATTTTGGCCCTTCCGCGACGGCCCGAGCCATACGGCCGTGCCGGGAGCCGGGGTGGGCGACCACGACCGCGGACAGGGGCCGGATGTCACCTTTGGACACGCTGCGACGCATGCACCACATCGCCGGGTGGCCGCTGCTCCTGAGCACCTTCCTCGCCCGCCTGCCCATCTCCATGTCCCTGATCGGCCTGCTCACCCTGGTCACCACCACGACCGGGAGCGTGGCCGCCGCCGGTGCGGTGACCGGCGCCTTCGCGCTCGGGGAGACCGTGGGCGGGCCCGTCATCGCCCGCTTCGCCGACCGGCGCGGGCAGCGCGTACCGGTGCTGGTCACCTCGCTCGTGGACGCCGTGCTCATCACCGTGCTCGTGACCGCCGTCCTGGCGGAGGCCTCCGCCCCGGTCCTGGCCGTGCTCGCCGCCGCGGCGGGTCTGTGCATGCCCCAGATCGGCCCCATGGCGCGTACGCGCTGGGTGGTGCTCATCCGTCGGGGGCCGCACCGGGGCGAGGAGCGCGAGCGGTCGGTGTCCGCGGCGATGTCGGTCGAGGGCGTGCTGGACGAGGCCGCGTTCGTCCTGGGCCCCGCCCTGGTGGGCCTGCTCACCGTGACGCTCTCCCCGGCGGCGAGCGTGCTGGGCGCGGCCGTGCTCATCGGCGTGTTCGGGACCGTGTTCGCCCTGCACCCCACCGCGCCGCCCGGAACCCCGCCGGTGCGCGGCGCCGGGGGCCGCATCGCCACGCCCGCGCTGCTGGTGCTGGCCGTCCCCATGTTCTGCCAGGGCCTGTTCTTCGGCGGCATGTCCACCGGCGTGACCGCCTTCTCCGCCGCCTCCGGGCACGGGGACCTGTCCGGGCTGATGTACGCGGTGATGGGCACCAGCAGCGCCGTCGCGGGCCTGCTGATGGCCTCCGTCCCCGTGGGCTTCCCGCTCACGGCGCGGGCCCGGATCGCGGCGGGCGCGCTGTTCCTGCTCACCCTGCCGCTGTACGCGGCCCACGGCGCGGCCGCCCTGGCGGTGGCCATCTTCGTCCTGGGCGCCGCCATCGGCCCGCACATCGTGAGCCTGTTCGGGCTGATCGAGAGGGCCGCCCCGGCCAGCCGCCTGTCGCAGTCGATGGCCGTCATCCTGAGCTGCCTGATCCTGGGCCAGGCGCTGGGGTCGTCGGTCGCGGGCGTCCTCGCCGACGCGCACGGCCACCAGGGGGCGTTCGTGCTGGCCACGCTGGGCGGCCTGGTCTCCTTCGCGGTGACCGTCCTGGTGATGCGCGCCCGCTGGTACGTGCGCGGCGAACCGTCCTCTCCGGCGACGGTGACACGTTCCGCTCCGGGCGTCGGAGAGGGGTGACCGGGGAGGTCAGGGAGCGTGTCGGGGTGATTCGGGGAACATCAGGCGTTAAACCCGCGTTAAAGAGGAACCCATCATTCTGACTCCGACCTAGGCTCGATGATCGTGCTCGATCTACTGGCCACCATCGGCCCCCGCCGCAGAGAGGTGCCCGTGCCCCAGCTCAACGGGCTCGCCCTCGTCACCCTGTCGGTCCGCGACCGCGACGAGAGTGTGCGCTTCTACCGCACGGTCCTGGGTTTCCGGGTCCTCGGCAAGAGCGACCACGAGGGCACACGGCGCACCGAGTGCCAGCACCCGGCCTCCGGGCTGCTGCTGGCGCTCATCCAGCATCGCGACAACTTCAAGGGCAGGTTCGACCGCAGGCACTGCGGCCTGGACCGGCTCACCCTGGGCGTGGAGAACCTGGGCGAACTGGAGGCCTGGGAGGAGCGCTTCGCGGAGATGGACGTGGAGCACTCCCCGGTGATGCACGGCGAGGAGGGCTCCACCCTGCTCTTCTACGACCCGGACGGCACCGAACTGGCCCTGTTCGCCCACGCGGAGCTCGACGCCGACGAGGACTGAGCCGCGTGGAGCCGTAGCCGGGGCCTCGGCCGTGCACGCCGCCGACCAGGCGATGAACGGCGGACTCGGGCGGCCCCGAGCCGCCGGGCGCCCGGTGGGCGCCCCCTCTACTCCACCTCGACCAGCTTCAGGCGCACGTCGCGCTCGGCGAGGTCGTCCACGGCCGAGCGCGGGAGCCGGTCGTCGGTGATGATCAGGTCGAACTCCTCCAGGCTGGCCACCCTGAAGGTGCCGAACTTGCCGTACTTGGTGCTGTCGACCGTGAGCACGCTCTTGGAGGCGATCCGCAGCAGCGCCTGCTTGGCGACCACCTTGGCCTCGGAGGGCGTGGTCGAGCCGCGCTCGGCGTCCCAGGAGCTGCTGGCGATGAAGGCCAGGTCGACGTTCACCTGGCGCAGGAAGTCGGCGGTGAAGCGCCCGACCGAGGAGTGGTCGGAGTGCGAGACCACCCCGCCGGTGTGGATCAGCTCGATCCCCGGGTACTCCATCAGGTGGCCCACGACGTTGAAGTCGCTGGTGATGACGGTCAGGCCGACCTTGTCGGTGAGCAGGGGGACCATCTGCAGCGTGGTCGTGCCCGCGTCCAGGTAGATGGTGAAGTTCTCCCGGACCAGGTCGGCCGCCGCGCGCGCTATGGCCCGCTTGGCGGGTACCTCCAGCTGGGCCTTGGCCAGGTAGGAGGGCTCGCTCTTGAGCCGCGCCGCGAGCCGCACCCCCCCGGTGACCGACAGCACCTTGCCGTCGTTCTCCAGCGCCTGGATGTCACGCCGGACCGTCATGTGGGACACGGACAGCATCGACGTGAGCTCGTTGATGCTCAGCACGTGGCGCTCCTGAAGGAGCTTGAGGATGTGCTCTCGTCTCTGGTCCGGAATCATCGTTCGCCTCACACTCCAGGGACGGTCATGGGGCACCGTGCGGTCACGACGCCGTGTAACAAAGTTTCCCAGCTCGCCGCACCCCGTCGGCGTCCCCGACGACGTGAGTCCGCTCGCAATCGCGACGCCACGTAACGGCGGCACCGGGCCGCGCGGGGCGCCGCACGCCCGTCCGCGCCCGCCCCCGGCGGGCGTTTTTCCTGTTTGCACCACGTAAAGCGGAAGTCTTTGCCACCCTTGACCACATGACGTTGTCCATCGCACTGCGCGGAGACACCGCACGCTTCCCGGGAAACACCCTCCCGGCCCTGCGTTCAGCCTCGCGTGCCGGGGCCGACCTGGTCAAGATCGACGTCCACCTCACCTCCGACGGCTATCCCGTCCTGGTGGACGAACGACTCATGGCCCTTCCCGGTTCCCCGCCCCGCCCCGTGGGGGAGCTGACCCTGGCCGAGATCGCCGCCGCCCGCGACGACGTGGAGCACCGCGTGCCCACCCTGATGGAGGTGCTCGCCGAGTACACCGGCGACGCTCCCCCTCCCCTGCTCGTGGACGCCGGCACGCCCGAGGCGGCGCTGGCGGCGGACAGCCTGCTGCGGGCGCGCGGGTTCGGCGACCAGGTGCTCTTCACCGGTTCCACCGAGACCCTCGACGCCCTGCGGGGCCGCAGCTCCGAGGCCCGGCTGATGCTGGCCTGGGACAAGCCGGGGCCGCCGCCCGAGGACGTGGTGCGGACCCTGCGTCCGACCTTCCTCGGCATGCACTACACGCTGCTGACCCGGGACCTGGTCTCGGAGACACACCTGCGCGGCCACCTCGTCACGGCGTGGACGGTGAACGACTTCCCCGAGATGGCGCGCGTGGTGGGCATGGGCGTGGACGCGCTCGCCACCGAGCGGATCGAGGACCTGGTGTCGCTGACCAGCAGCCGTGAGCGGCGGGCACCGGCCGCCGGTCCGGTCTGAGAGCGGGGGTCGCGGAACCGATCCGCCGAAGACCGCACGCCCTCCCCCTCTCCGGGGGCGTACTCCGAGCGATGAGACACCACATGACGGCCGACACATCCCCTCACGCGCTCCGCACCACGGCCCCCGTCCTGGACTGCGCGGCGCACCTGTTCGCCCAGCACGGCTCACAAGGCCTGGCGATGTCCGAACTGACCTCCCGGATCTCGGCCGAGACCGGGACCGCCCCCGCCGCGCTCAGACGCGCCTTCCCCACCCGGTTGGACCTGGCCTACGCCGTGGTGCTGCGCTCCACCCGGGAGCGGGTGCACGGGCAGCTGGCCGCGGACCGGCCGGACCGACCCGCGACAGAACGCATGTCGACGCTGGTCAGGCGGCACGTGGAGACCGGCTGGCGGCACCGCGCGGCGACCGCGCTGGGGCACGAGCTGCTGCCGGTGCTGCGCGCCATCCACCCGGCCCGCCACCGCGAGATCACCTCCCTGACCCGGGCGTACCGCGAGCACGTGCGCGGCATCATCCTGGACGGCGTGACCCGCGGGGACTTCGGGGTGCGCGAGCCGGGGCGGGTCGCCGACGACGTGCTGGAGACCTTCGACTCCCTGCTGCACTGGTACGACCCCGGGGCCGGGCTGAGCCTGGACGACCTCGGCGCCGTCTACGTCGACCTCGTGATCCACCACCACCTGGGGTGCCCGCGCTGACCGGACGGCCTGGGCGGGCCACGCGCTCCCGCGGCCGGCGCTAGCCGCCGACGAGCTGGTAGAGGTCCACGGACTCGGCCAGCGCGCGCAGTCCGGCGTCCCCCGGGTGGAGGTGGTCGCCCGAGTCGTAGGCGGGCAGCATGCGGCTGGGTTCCTGCGGGTCGCGCAGAACCGCGTCGAAGTCCCACACGCCGTCGAAGGGCGACAGGGGATCGTTCGCCCGCGCCCGCAGGTGGTCGTTGACCTGCTGGCGGGCCCGGTCGACCTCCTCGGTGCAGCGCGCCTCGCCCCCGCAGGGGCCGAGCGTGGCCACGAACACCCGCATGCCGTTCTCGCGGGCCAGCCCCGCGATCTCCTCGATCCCGGCGATCACCGACTCGGGCGGGGTGCTCCAGCGCAGGTCGTTGATCCCGGCGAAGACGACCAGGGTGTTCACCCCGCTCTGGGCCAGCACGTCCCGGTGCACCCGGTGGGTCAGCGCCACCCCGGTGGGGTTGGTGGAGACGCCCTCACCCGGGTAGCCGTCCCGGATCACGTGGTTCCCGGCCACGCCGAGGTTGAGCACGCCCGGGTTGGGCAGCCCCGGCCGCTCGGACAGGCGGGCGCTGAGCACGTCGGGCCAGCGGGCGTGGGCGTCGGGGGTGGAGCGGATCCCGTCGGTGATGGAGTCGCCGAAGGCGGCGATCGCGCCCGGCCCCCCGGAGACCTCCACCGCGGTGAGGAAGGGCCACTGCGCGACCCGGCCGGTGAACGGCTCCCCCGTGGTGTCCAGGGTCAGGTCGCCGCTTCCGGGCGCGCTGGTGTAGTTGGTGTCCACCGAGGCGTAGTGCACCGGCGCGGTGGTCACCTGTTCGGGCAGGTGGATGCTGACCAGCACGTCGGTCTGCGGCGGCAGGAGCATCTCGACGGGGTCGCTGAACACCTGTCCCCCAGCCGGGATGACGGTGTCGGAGCGCCCCTCGAAGGTGAGTGGGACCGCGGCGCCGCGGGAGGCCGCGCCGCTTCCGCGCAGCGCGACGGAGGCCGCGCCCACGGTGACGGGTGCGGCCGCGAAGGTGTTGTCCAGGCGGATGCGGACCGTGTGGCCGCCGGTGGTCGTGCGCACCGACAGCCGCAGGGTCTGGTCCCGCCAGGGTCCGACCTCCATGTAGCCGGAGGTGGCGCGCGCCCAGGTGCCCGTCCACTCCGTCTCCGCGGCGCGCCCGCCCACGGAGAACACGTGGATGCGGCCCGCCTCGTCGGCGGTCTCGGGCAGCACCACGTGGGAGATCTCACGGGCGGGGTCGACCGTGACGCCGCGCGCGTACAGGCGCGCCGCGCCGAGGGTGGGGCTGGGACCGGCGTGCCGCGCGGAGTTGGCGTAGGGCAGGGTGAGCGCGGCCTCGCTCGCGGGTCCGGCGGTCCAGTGCGGCACGGACAGGGTGAACTCCTGCTCCCGGCCGTCGGCGTAGACCACGCGGCCGGTTCCGGTGACCTCGGCCTCGATGCCGTCGGTGCGGGTCGCGGTGGCCAGGAAGGTGAGCGACCGGTAGTGCTCGTCCGCGAGCCGCAGGAACTGGCCGTCCGAGACCAGGTGGTCGGGGCGGCCGGGAGCGTAGTCGGGCAGTTCCATGGGCGTGCCGAGCAGGACCACCTCGCGGCCGGGCGTCCACCCGGCGGCGGCCAGCGCCTGGGAGGACAGGCTGTTCCCGGAGCCGTCGAGGTCGACGGTGGCGACGGAGGTGTCCCGGGAGACGCCGATCCGGTCGACGAGACCGCTGAAGGGGACCGCGTTCACGGCGGGGACGGTCTGCTCCCTGGACTCGGAGGGCCCGGTGCCGTCGTCCCGGGAGACGGCGGTGTTGACCACGACCACGAGGAGCACCGCCACGGCCGCCGCGGCCAGGGCGTACAGCAGGCGGGGATGGAGGCCCACCCCGTGCCGGTGGGTTCCGCGCAGCCGTGTGCCGTCCGCTCCCAACGCTCGCCTCTCCCCCCGCATGCATCTGTCCACCGACTGTCGGACGCCTCCGGGCGCGCCGTGGTTGTTGAGACGTGGACCACCGCGCCCCTCGGAGCGGCCGCCAGTGTAAACGAGCGGCCACCGCCGGGCGCGGAGGTTCCGGGATGTACTGGACGGCGGGTCGTATGGCCTGCGACCTGCACGGAACGGGAAAACGCGCAGGAGCTTCGGATTCGGGCAGGAGTGCCGCCATATTCGTCCGATGTCAGCCCGGGAAATCGGACGTCCGTTATTCGGATACCGCAGTGAGGACTGCCCCGGAGGGAAGGAACATACCAAAGGCCCTATAAGTAGACAAAACACAAAACGAAGAACGGACGCCGCGCCCCCGGGCCCGTGGCGCCGCCCGACCCGGCCCGCACCCGCAAGACGGCGGGTCACGGGGGGCTGTGCGGGGACGGCGGGGCACGTGGCGCGCGTGTCCGGCGCCTTTGGCGGGAACGGACGGCCGCCGCGCCGCGGAACGGCGCCGCCGGCCGGGCGGCGGCCGGGTTCGAGGGCTTCCGGAACTTCAACGCGCATTCCCCGCGGACACCCGGGAGGGGACGTGGAAGCCCGTAGCCGACCGCGGGGAAAGCGATAGCGCCTCCTGCCTGCACGCACAGGTGGGAGGCGCTTTTTTCGTGTTCGGAGAGGGTAGGCCGGGCAGGACTCGAACCCGCGACCCAGGGATTATGAGTCCCCTGCTCTAACCAACTGAGCTACCGGCCCGCCGTGATCGGCAAACGCCATCCTAACAGGGTGGGTCCGACGTTTCCCCGCCCTAAATCCGTTAACGGACAGGACCTCCCGGCCGCCCGCCCGGGACGGCGCGGGGACACGTAGCGCGCACCTGGGTCACGGCACGCGGGAGCGCGCGGTCTAGGGTGGTGAGGTGCGGCGCGAGCCTGGACGGCCCCCAGCGCCCGGTACCGAAGCCGCGTCGAACCCGTTGTGAGCATCGCGGGTCGCGAAACGTCGTCAGGGAGAGTTCACGTCATGTCCAAAGCACCCGTCAACGTCACCGTCACCGGCGCCGCCGGCCAGATCGGCTACGCGCTGCTGTTCCGGATCGCCTCCGGCCAGCTGCTCGGCGCCGACACCCCGGTGAAGCTGCGCCTGCTGGAGATCCCGCAGGCCGTCAAGGCCGCCGAGGGCACGGCGATGGAGCTGGACGACTGCGCCTTCCCGCTGCTCCAGGGCATCGACATCTTCGACGACGCCACCCAGGCCTTCCAGGGCGCCAACGTCGCCCTGCTGGTCGGCGCCCGCCCGCGCGGCAAGGGCATGGAGCGCGGCGACCTGCTGGAGGCCAACGGCGGCATCTTCAAGCCCCAGGGCGAGGCGATCAACGCCGGTGCGGCCGACGACATCCGCGTGCTGGTGGTGGGCAACCCCGCCAACACCAACGCCCTCATCGCGCAGAGCCACGCCCCCGACGTCCCGGCCGAGCGCTTCACCGCGATGACCCGCCTGGACCACAACCGCGCGCTCACCCAGCTCGCCAAGAAGCTCGACGTGTCGATCAACGACATCAAGAAGCTCACCATCTGGGGCAACCACTCCGCCACCCAGTACCCGGACGTGTTCCACGCCGAGGTCAACGGCGCCAACGCGGCCAAGGCCGTCGGCGACCAGGCCTGGCTGGAGAACGACTTCATCCCGACCGTCGCCAAGCGCGGCGCCGCGATCATCGAGGCCCGGGGCGCCTCCTCGGCGGCCTCCGCCGCCAACGCCGCCGTCGACCACGTGTACGACTGGGTCAACGGCACCCCCGAGGGCGACTGGACCTCCGCGGCCATCCCCTCCGACGGCTCCTACGGCGTGCCCGAGGGCATCATCTCCTCCTTCCCCGTCGTCTCGCGCGGCGGCAGGTGGGAGATCGTGCAGGGCCTGGAGATCGACGACTTCTCCCGCGCACGCATCGACGCCTCCGTCAAGGAGCTGGTCGAGGAGCGCGACACCGTCAAGCAGCTCGGCCTGGTCTGACCGCCGAGACGCGCACCGCGAGACCGGTGACACGACGGGCGCACCCCGCGCGGGGTGCGCCCGTCGCCGTCGCGGGGCCCCGGACGTCGCGCGCCGCGGCCAGCGTCCCGAAGGGGGCCGGGAAGCAGGCAGTATAGAGACTGTGAGTCTCATCGATGTGCTTCCGGCCGAACCAGAACCCGACTCCCTCTTCGAGGCGTTCGCTTTGTGGGCCGAGGAGCGGGGCCTCACCCTCTACCCGCACCAGGAGGAGGCCCTCATCGAGGTCGTCTCCGGGTCCAACGTCATCCTCAACACCCCCACCGGCTCGGGCAAGAGCATGGTGGCCACCGGCGCGCTCTTCGCCGCGCTGGCCCGCGACGAGTGCGCGTTCTACACCGCGCCCATCAAGGCGCTGGTGTCGGAGAAGTTCTTCGACCTGTGCAAGATCTTCGGCACCGACAACGTCGGCATGATGACCGGCGACGCCAGCGTCAACGCCGACGCGCCCATCGTGTGCTGCACGGCGGAGGTCCTGGCCCAGATCGCCCTGGCCGAGGGCGCGAACGCCGACATCAACACGGTCGTCATGGACGAGTTCCACTTCTACGCCGAGCCCGACCGCGGGTGGGCGTGGCAGGTGCCGCTGCTGGAGATGCCGCAGGCGCAGTTCCTGCTGATGTCGGCCACCCTGGGCGACGTCAGCCGCTTCGAGGAGGACCTGGAGAAGCGCACCGGGCGCTCCACCGCCGTGGTGTCCTCGGCCGAGCGCCCCGTCCCCCTCTACTACGACTACCGGGTCACCCCGCTGCACGAGACGCTGGAGGAGCTGCTCGGCAGCGGCAACGCCCCCGTGTACATCGTGCACTTCACCCAGGCGCAGGCGGTCGAGCGCGCGCAGTCGCTGACCAGCATCAACATGTGCACCAAGGAGGAGAAGGCGGCGATCGCCGCGGAGATCGGCAACTTCCGCTTCACCACCAAGTTCGGCCGCAACCTGTCCCGCTACGTGCGGCACGGCATCGGCGTGCACCACGCGGGCATGCTGCCCAAGTACCGGCGCCTGGTCGAGCGCCTGGCGCAGTCGGGGCTGCTCAAGGTCATCTGCGGCACCGACACCCTCGGCGTGGGCGTGAACGTGCCCATCCGCACGGTGCTGTTCACCGCGCTGAGCAAGTACGACGGGGTGCGCGTGCGCCGCCTGCGCGCCCGCGAGTTCCACCAGATCGCCGGGCGCGCGGGCCGGGCCGGGTTCGACACCGTGGGCAACGTGGTGGCCCAGGCCCCCGAGCACGTCATCGAGAACGAGAAGGCGCTCGCCAAGGTCGGCGACGACGCCAAGAAGCGGCGCAAGGTGGTGCGCAAGAAGGCCCCGGAGGGGTTCGTCTCCTGGGACGAGGCCACCTTCACCAAGCTGATCGAGTCCGACCCCGAGCCCCTGACCTCGCGGTTCAGGGTCAGCAACGCCATGCTGCTGAGCGTGATCGCCCGCCCCGGCGACTGCTTCCCGGCCATGAAGCACCTGCTCACCGAGAACCACGACGACCGCCCCAGGCAGCGCCGCCACATCAGCGAGGCCATCGCCATCTACCGGTCGCTGCTGGACGGCGGGATCGTGGAGGCGCTCCCCGAGCCCGACGCGCAGGGGCGCACCGCGCGGCTGACCGTGGACCTCCAGGCCGACTTCGCGCTCAACCAGCCGCTGTCCACGTTCGCGCTGGCCGCGCTGGACCTGCTGGACAAGGAGTCGCCCACGTACCCGCTGGACGTGCTCAGCGTGGTGGAGTCCACCCTGGACGACCCGCGGCAGATCCTGGGCGCCCAGCTCAACAAGGCGCGCGGCGAGGCCGTCCAGCAGATGAAGATGGACGGCATCGAGTACGACGAGCGCATGGAGCGGCTGGAGGAGGTCGACTACCCCAAGCCGCTGGAGGAGCTGCTCAGCCACGCCTACGAGGTGTACCGGCGCGGCCACCCGTGGGTGGGCGACCACCCGCTCCGGCCCAAGACGGTGGCCCGGGACATGTACGAGCGGGCGATGACCTTCACCGAGTACGTGGGCTTCTACGAACTGGCCCGCTCGGAGGGGCTCGTGCTGCGCTACCTGGCCAGCGCGTACAAGGCGCTCAACCAGACGGTGCCCGACGACGCCAAGACCGAGGAGCTGCGCGACCTCATCGAGTGGCTGGGCGAGCTGGTCCGCCAGGTGGACTCCAGCCTGCTGGACGAGTGGGAGCAGCTGACCAACCCCGAGGCGGAGGTGCCGGAGGACGCGGCCGCCGCCGAGGAGAAGGTGCGGCCCGTCACCACCAACGAGCGGGCGTTCCGGGTGCTGGTGCGCAACGAGATGTTCCGCCGCGTGGAGCTGGCCGCCCTGCGCCGCCACGACGAACTGGGGCGGCTGGACGAGGACGGGGAGTGGGACGCCGAGGCCTGGGAGGAGGCCCTGGACGCCTACTTCGAGGAGCACGACGCGATCGGGACCGGGCCGGACGCGCGCGGCCCGGCGATGCTGCTCATCGAGCGGGAGCCGGAGCTGTGGCGGGTCCGCCAGATCTTCGCCGACCCGGCGGGCGACCACGACTGGGGCATCAGCGCCGAGGTGGACCTGGCCGCGTCCGACGCCGAGGGGCGCGCGGTGGTGCACGTGGCGGACGTGGACCGGCTGTAGGGGCGGACGGTCCTCGGGGAAGGGCCGTTTTCGGGCACGCCCATGCCGTCTCCGGGGATGGGCCCCCTGTACCAAGGGAACACCCCCGGACCCGGGCCGCGCCACAGCCGGATCCGGCCTGTGGACAACCCGGGTCGGGCCGCCTCCGGCGGGTAGAAAGGACGGCACAGGGTCCGGCGCCGCCGGACCCGCTCCCCTGCCCGCCGACCCCTCCCGTCCCAGCGGTCGTGCGGACCTTCACACACAGGAGGTTCGACCATGCCCCTCCCCCTCATCGCCTGGGCCGTCGCCGCGGGAGGCGCCGCGGCCGCCGCCTACGTCGCCCGCCGGATGTCCAGGGACGAGGAGTTCGCCGGAAGGGTCCGCGATGTCGCCGGTTCCCTCGCCAGGTCGGTGTCGGCCAGCGACGAACTCGACAGGCTCCTGGAGATGGAGGAGCCCGTCGCCATGCGCCACCTCGACGCCAGGGCGCCCCGGATGAGCGCCCAGCAGTGGGACGACTTCTCCGGAGCGGTGCACGCCCGCGTCACCAACCCCTACGAGGACGAGGAGACCAAGGCCCGGACGCGCCGCCTGTACTCCTACGCGGGCAAGCTCAGATGACGCGGCCGCCCTCCACCGGGCTCCCGCTCAGCCCAG
This sequence comes from Nocardiopsis dassonvillei subsp. dassonvillei DSM 43111, assembly GCF_000092985.1. GTDB lineage: Bacteria > Actinomycetota > Actinomycetes > Streptosporangiales > Streptosporangiaceae > Nocardiopsis > Nocardiopsis dassonvillei. The sequence continues at coordinate 948,984 of NC_014210.1, read as the reverse complement.
CAGGTGGGCGTTGACCTCGCGCACGCCGTCGGCCAGGTCGGGCCGCTCCACGACCGTCCGGCCCGCCGCGCGCAGGCGCTCGGCGCCGTCGCAGTCCACGAACACGGAGGGCTCCCGCCAGGCGAACACCACGCGCGCGACGGGCGTGGCCAGGATCAGCGCCGAGCAGGACAGCGGCCGGGAGGCACGGGAGCTGCACGGTTCCAGGGACGAGTACAGGGTGGCTCCGGCCAGCCTGGGGTCGTCGGCGTCCACCTCCCGCAGGGCCGCCTCCTCGGCGTGGTCGTGCGGGTCGTCGCGGCGCGAGTAGCCCTCGCCCAGGACGGTGCCGTCGGCGGCGACCACGGCGCAGCCCACCGAGAACGCCGTGTCCGAGGGCGGACAGGAGCGGGACAGCTCGACGGTGCGGCGCAGCCACCGGGCGTCGGACTCCCCCTCGGCGGGGGGCGGACCGGCGCTCACGCGCGCGCTCCCCGGTCCAGCCGGTAGCGCAGGACCGCCACGTCGCCCAGCGCCCTGGCCTCCACCAGCCGCATCGGCGCGTCGGGGGTCTGCGGGAAGGCGCCGGGCACGACGAAGCGCGGGGCGTCCTCCTGCCCCACCAGGAAGGGGGCCACCGCCAACCGGAGCTCGTCGACCAGCCCCGAGGTGAGGAAGAGCGTGTGGATGTGCCCGCCGCCCTCGACCAGCAGGCGGCCGACGCCCCGGTCGGCCAGGTCGGCCAGCACGGCCCGGACGGTGGGCGGGTCCCCGGCGTCCACGACCTCGGCGGGCGGGTCCGCGGCGGGCCGGTCGGCCAGCGCGCGCCGGGCGGTGTCCACGCCCGCCCCGCCGGTGTAGACGACGGCTCCCGCGTCCCCGGTGGAGAAGAAGCGGGCCGCGGGGTCGAACTCGCCGCTGCGGGTGACCAGGGCCTTGAGCAGGTGCGCGGTGCGCCCGCGCTCCCGGCGGCGTTCGCGCAGCAGCGGGGAGCGCACCAACAGCCCGGGGTTGTCGGCGCGCAGGGTGCCCGCGCCGACGAGGATGGCGTCGCACTCCGCCCGTAGTTCGTCGATCTCGGCGAAGTCGGCCTCGTTGGACAGGCGCAGCCGCTCGGGCCCGGTGTCGTCGATGCGTCCGTCGACCGACATGGCGCAGCTGAGGATGGTGTACGGGCGGTCCATGGCCCCAGGCTAGGCCACGGCGCGGAGCCGGGCGGTCCGCGCTCGGGGAGCGCCCGCGTCCGCGGGAGCCCGCGTCCGCGGGAGCCCGCGACCGGAAGGGTCGGCGGTCGGGAGGGCCGGCGTCCCAACGGCGTTCCGGTGTTTTCGGCCCGCCGCTCCACCGTTCACCGGTCGCACCGCATTCCTGGGCACGGCAAGGAATTCCCGCAGGTGGCGACTGCGTGCGCGGAATTTCCCTCCGATATGCGCGGGGAACGCTTTTCTCCGTTCCCGCACGGCGGAGGAGCCCGCGGCTCACGCTCCGGGGACGGGACACAACCACCCGTACCCACACGTCTCCACTGTCACACACGCGCACTCACGAAACCCGGGAAGCCCGTAGCCACGGGCTTACGAGTTCCGAGACCTCATCCTGATTCCTCCCATAATGGACATTAGGTATATAACTCCTAGCCCACCCAGGACCACCCTTCGCCACACCCCGCAGTACTTCCCGGGCATCGCGAACACCGATTTTTATGACCGGAGTCTGTGACTCGGTTAACAACACCTCTCACGCGGAATACAATCCAGTGGTCGACCACTCTTCCCACCTCAGACAAGAGGACGGCGATGTCTCGATTCACCTCCCCCCCTTTCCTGAGGCAGGCGGGGGGCAAACACGTCCGCGCCCACCCACCGCCCGCCGTTGACCTGACCCGGCCCAGCGTGGCCCGGCTGCACTCCTTCCACCTCAAGGGCAAGGACCACTTCGAGGCGGACCGGGACCTGGCCGGCCGCGCCGAGCGGGCCGCGCCCGGGTTCCAGGACCTCGTGCTGGGCGAGAGGGCCTTCCTCCAGCGCGCCGTCCGCCACCTGTGCGCGGACCTGGGCATCCGGCAGTTCATCCAGTTCGGCGCGGGACTGCCCGCACCGGGCGACCCGCACGAGATCGCGCACGAGAGCGACCCCCGCGCGCGCGTCGTCTACGCCACCGACGACCCTGTGGTCCTGACCCACCACCTCGCCCTGCTCCGCGACCGGCGCACCACCACCGCGGTGCGCGCCTCGCTCACCCGCCCGGACAGGCTCCTGGACAGCTCCGAGACCCGGAGCTTCCTCGACCTGGACGAGCCCGTCGGCCTGCTGCTCGCCGGTGCCGTCACGCACACCTCCGACGCCGACCACCCGGCCGAGCACATAGCCGCCCTGCGCGACGCCCTGGCTCCCGGCAGCCACATGGTCCTCAGCCACTACTGCCGTCCCGACTCCGCCGTCTTCCCCAAGGACGCGGCGCGGGCCGAGCAGCTGGAGCAGGTGTTCGCCGAACGCCTGCGGTCCGGCCGCTGGCGCTCGCGGCGGGCCATCCTCGACTTCTTCGAGGGCTGGCGCGTCGCCGAACCCGGCGTGATCGAGGTCCAGCGGTGGCGCACGCTGCCCGTGGCCCCGCCGGTGCCCGGCTGCTACCAGATGCCCCAGCGCAACCGCCGACTGCTCATCGGCGGCGTCGCCGGAATCTGAGGCGTTACCTCCGCCCCGCGTCGCAGCCGCCCGGACCGGCAGCGGGCGAGGTCCGCCACCGCGCACACCGGGCCGCTCAGCCCAGTGGCCCCGACACCGAGCGGTCCCGTGTCCCGACCACGGGAACCCTCGGAGTACTCCAGCGGCCCCGAACCGCTGGCGCGGACGGTGGATGTCCGGCGGGGCGTCCCGGCCGCCCCGGCACCGACGGATGGCGCCCCAGAACACGGGCGCGGACCCGGTGCCGCTCTCCTCGCCGATGACCGGGCGCGTGCCGCCCCCGAGCCACTGCCCTCCGAGCGCGGTCCCGCCCAACGGGCCATGCCGCCGTCCCGGCCGACCGGGAAGCCGGTCGGACCGGGCCCGGTGCCCACACGCGCCGTCACCGCCGAACGCCCCGGTGTACCGGGGATCCGGCGTCCACGCGCGTGCCGTCCCCCTGCTCCCCGTCGGCACCTGCCGACCGGGACCCGGCACACGTCCCGTCCGCCGCGGAGCCCGCCCCGGCGGGCCGGAGCGCGCCGGGGGCCTCGCCCGTCCCGTGCAGGAACGCCTCGATGCTCTGTCGCAGCGGGGCCCGCCATTCGGGCCTGGCGGCGCAGTGGGTGCCGTCCTGGACGTCGGCCCAGTAGCTGATGTTGTCCTGGGCGCCGAGCGCCTGGTACACCTGCGCTCCGCCCAGGGCCGCCACACTCCCGGAGCGGGCACCCAGCCAGTCGATGTGGGGGTTGTCCATGACGAACAGCCCGCGCGGCGCGATCATGCCCAGGATCTGGTGTGTGTCCACCGGCAGCGTGCTCGGTCGCCCGTGTGGGAGCCGAAGGCGTCCCCCAGCCACGGCTGCTCGCCGTAGGCGCTGCTCAGGGGCCGGGCTCCGCTCTCCCGGGCGACCGCGCGGAAGGCGGGGACACCGCCGGTGCCCGACTCGATCGGCATGGTCAGGTCGATGCGCTGGTCGAACGCGCCCGCCGCGAGGGCGCCCTTGCCGTAGCGCGAGCACCCGGTGACACCGGTCGCGTCCGCCCGGAGGACGCCGCCGCCCGACTGCTCGACGACGTCGATGACGCGGCTGGCGCCCCAGGCCCAGGCCATGAGCAGCCCCGTACCGCTGGATGAGCCGTAGATGTCGTAGAACGCGCCCCGCTTGTCGCCCCGCGAGGTGCCCTCGGCCCCGACCGCGAAGGGGTCGTAGCTGATGACGGCGGCACCCGAGGCGTTGATGGCGGCCGTGGCCGCCCCGAACCCGCCGTAGACGATGACGGCCGGGAAGGGGCCCGAACGGCTCGGCAGGTCCACCGACGCCGAGAAGCTGGTGCTGCGTCCCCGGTCCGTCACGTTCACGGTGATGCCGGACGAGGCGACCGCGCCCGTGACGCTGTCGGGCGACGCGGGTCTGTCCCCGTAGACGGAGCGCTCCGCCAGTTCGTGGATCTCCGCCCGGCGGCACTCCCACTCCTCCAGGGTGGAGACGCGGGTGCCGCCCAGGCTGGTGAAGGGGTCGGGAAGCAGGGGGTCGGCGGCCGGGTGGCCGGGGTCGGGCACCGCGCAGTCGGCGCCGTTGTGCTCGGCGGCGGGAGCGGCCCGCGGACTTACGGTGGAGGCGGGGGTCTCGGGCCGGAACCGGTGGTGCGAGGCTCCATGGCAGGAAGGTTTTTCGGCTTTTTCCAGTGGAGTAACGGAAGTCTTCCGGAATACCCTCGGAAGCCAGGCGCGCGGGCGCGGACGCGTGAGATGGCAGGGGTGCCTGGGATTCGGGGAATCGCAGTGCCTTCTGTGGACACCGGTACTTTCTGTGCGCCCGAAGGCCGGGCACAAAAAAGGACAGGGCCCCTCCCGTGTGGGGGAAGGACCCTGTCCCGCCGCTCCCGCGATTGGACTCGAACCAATAACCTGCCGGTTAACAGCCGGCTGCTCTGCCGATTGAGCTACGCGGGATCGCGCTGGTCCCCGAACCCCGGGGGCTCGGCGACGTCCCCTAGCCTAGCGCCTTCCGAAGGGTGCTCGCGACGTGTTTCCGCCCCTGCGCACCGGCTCCGTTCACCCGCCCGACCACCCGAAAGACCGAGGGCCCGCCGGATGCTTCCGACGGGCCCTCCGGGCGCTCCCGCGATTGGACTCGAACCAATAACCTGCCGGTTAACAGCCGGCTGCTCTGCCGATTGAGCTACGCGGGATGGCGTGCGCCCCGCGGCGGGGCCGCGGCGACACATCAAGCGTAGCGTCCCCGCGGAGTGCTCGTGACCGGTGTCGGCATGTGTGGCGGGGTCGCGACGGGGTAACGTCGAGCACGGATCACGCCGATCGTCTCCAAAGGGTGAAGAGGTAGACCATGCGTTACCGGATCACGTTCGCCGCCGGACTCGCCATCGGTTACGTCCTGGGAGCACGGGCGGGCAGGGCCCGCTACGAGCAGCTCGCGCGCACCGCGCGCAAGGTGGCCGACAGCCCGGTCGTCCAGGAGGTCGCCGGCCTGGTCGGCGCCCAGGTCAGCAACGCGGGCCGCACCGTCTACGACAAGGCCGTGGACAAGATGCCGGTCACGTCCGTGCGCGACTTCCTCGCGCGGCCCACCGACGAGGAGATCGAACTCGTCGAGTGGGAGAGCCACAGGTCCAACGGCACCCAGCCTCCGGAGGAGAACGGCTCCCCCGGCAACGGCGGGAACCGCTAGTGGCCCTGTTCTCCCGGCGCGTACCCGCCGCGCTGCGCGCCCGGCTGGAGCGGGGCGAGCGCGTGCTGGCCCACGCGCCCGTCGCCTCTCCGGCCGGGGAGGCGGCGCCCGTCCTGGCCGCCACCACCCGGGCCCTGCACCTGCCCGACGGGCGCGCGGTGCCCTGGCAGGACATCGACCAGGCCAGTTGGAGCCCCGACGCCTTCACCTTCATGGAGGAGGGCGCGGGCGAGCACACGGTGCGGCTGCGCTCGGACCCGGACGCGGACGGCGTGGACTACCGCCGCCTGGCCGAGACCGTCTCCGAGCGGGTCACCGCGACCATCCTGATCAACCGCTTCGTGCCCTTCCCCGATCCGGACTCCTCCACGGGCTTTCGCCTGGTGGCGCGGCGGCCGCCCGGCGGCGCCGACGTGGCCTGGCGCATCCATCTGGGCGAGGGGGTGGACCAGGGGGACCCCCGCCTGCCCGACGCCGTCTCCCGTTCCCTGGACGCCCTCCACGACCAGATGGGCGTGTGAGCCGCGTCCGAGGGCCCCTCGCCGCCCGGCCGGTGCCGGGCGGCGGGACGGCCCCGTCCGCCCGGCGCCGGGTGACCGGAACCGGTCAGCAGACGTCGAAGACGTAGTCCCCGTGCTCGGGGCCGACCAGGTCCAGGTCGCGCAGGATCATCCGGGAGGGCGCGCCCGGAGCCGCGCAGGCCTCCTCGAAGGTCATCCCCGCCTCCTCCAGCGCGTGGGGGTACTCCACCGCCAGGACGGCGTCGCCGTAGACGCCGGTGTAGGCCTCGCACTCGTTCCACACCGCGCACTCCTCGGTCACGGCGAAGTCGAAGCCGACCTCCTCCCTGCCGCGCTCGGTGTCCTCGGCGGCGTTCTTCTGGCCCGCGGCCATGCCGTGTCCGTGGGTGAGTTCGACCAGTTCGGCGGCCAGCGCGAGGTTGTCGTCGATCGTGAGCAGGCCCTGGGAGCGCAGGTTGGAGTCGAGGTTGTCGAACTCGACCGCGTCGAAGCCCTTGTCCGCGCAGTCGGCGATGGTCTCGCCGAGGACGGCGGCGATGCCGGAGCGCTTGTCCTCGGTGGAGGTGTCCAGGAGGCGCTCGTCGTCCCAGTCCTCGTCGATGACGGGCTCGCCCGAGGCGTCGCGCAGGATCAGGTCCGGGTGCTCCTCCAGCCACCACTCCAGGTCGCCGGGCTGGGTCTGGAAGCCGTTGACGTAGCAGACGGAGTACATCCCCTCCGCCGGCTCGGAGGTGGAGTCGCGCACCACCGTGCCCACGCCCGGGGGCGGGGTGTAGGAGGCGCCGAGCTGGTAGTCCAACGCCCCCTCGGGGAAGCCCTCGAAGGCGGCCGCCTCGGCGGCGGTGTCGGCGGTGCCCGCGGTGGAGGAGGTGGACGAGGCGAGTTCGCCTCCGCCCTGGCTCGCGCAGCCCGCGGCCAGGAGCGCCGTCAGTCCGACGGCCGCGGCCGCGCGGAGTCCGGTGGGTGTGGACATGGAGGAACCCCGTTCTGCGGCGGTGGGGTGTTCCGCCGCCTGGTGGTCGGCGGTCCCGCCGCGCGGGCGGGACGACGCCTACGGTAGGTGCTCGCGCCCGGTCCGCGGGACGCGGAGGGGGTCACGGGCGGGGCCCGCGCCGGAACGCACGGTCACCCTAGCCACGGACGCGGTCCGACGAAAGGCTCAGCCTCCGGGCCACCGGCCGGACGCGTCCCCCGGAGGGCCCGGAACTGCGGGAACCCGCTGGGGGTGTCGGCAGGGTCACACGCCTCCCAGGACACGTCAGGAGTCACACACGGTCGGGTCGCCCGGCCGACTCCCGTGCGTCGCGTTCGGCCAGCCCCCGCGCCAGCACCTCGGCCAGGTGCAGCGCCCGACGGCCCGCCCCCTGTTCGATCTGCGTGCGGCAGCTGTAGCCGTCGGCCAGCACCAGCGTGTCCGGGGAGGCGTCGCGCACGCGGGGCAGCAGCTCGCGTTCGCCGATGGCCGCGGACACCTCGTAGTGGCCCTCGGTGAACCCGAAGTCGCCCGCCAGCCCGCAGCAGCCCGAGTCCAGCACCTCTCCGTCGATCCCCGCGCGGGCGATCAGCTCGCGGTCGGCGTCGAAGCCGATCACCGCGTGCTGGTGGCAGTGCACCTGCGCCAGGGCCGAGGCCGCGATCCGGGGCGGCCGCCAGTCCGGCGCGTACTCGTTGAGGAAGCCCGCGAGGGTGTGCACGGCCGCGGCCACCCGCTCGCTGCGCTCCCCCGGGAGCAGCTCGACCAGGTCGTGGCGGAGCGCGGCGGTGCAGCTGGGCTCCAGGCCCACCACGGGCAGCCCCTCCTCCACCAGCGGCTCCAGCGCCCGCACCGCGCGGCGCATCACCGCGCGGGCGGTGTCCAACTGCCCGGTGGACACCCACGTCAGGCCGCAGCACACCTGCCCCCGGGGCAGCACCACGGTGAACCCGGCGTCCTCCAGCACGCGCACGGCGGCCGCGGGCACGTTCGGGTTGAGGTGGTTGCCGAAGGTGTCCGGCCACAGCACCACCCTCGGTCCGCCGACGCGTGCCCGCCCGCGCGCGGCGCGCCGACGGAAGGCGCGGGTGAAGGTGGTGCGGGCGAACGAGGGCAGGTCGCGCTGGGCGGCCACGCCCGCGACCCTCTTGGCCAGGCGCGACACCCCCGGCAGCCGGGCGGCCCGGTTGGCCTCGGCCGGGGCGAGCGCGGCCAGGCGCGCCCAGAGGGGCAGCCAGCCCATGGAGTAGTGGGCGGCCGGGCGGATCCTGCCCCGGTAGTGCTGGTGCAGGAACTCGGCCTTGTAGGAGGCCATGTCCACGTTGACCGGGCAGTCGCTCAGGCAGCCCTTGCAGGACAGGCACAGGTCCAGGCTCTCGCGCACCTCCTCCGAGCGCCAGCCGTCGGTGATGACGTCGCCGCTGGCCATCTCGAACAGCAGGTGGGCGCGGCCGCGGGTGGAGTGCTTCTCCTCCTGGGTGACCTGGTAGCTGGGGCACATGACGCCCGGTCCCTCCTGGCGGCGGCACTTGCCCACCCCGGAGCAGCGGCGCAGCGCCTTGGCGAGGTCGCCCCCGTCCTCGCGGTAGGCCAGTTCGGCCCGCGAGAGCAGCGGCAGCACCGGGCCGGGACCGGAGGGGCCGGGGACGGCGGCCACCCGGACGTCGGCGTCCAGCGGCAGCGGATCGACGATGACGCCGGGGTTCATGAGGCCGGCGGGGTCCCAGATCCGCTTGAACTCGCCGAAGGCGCGGATGAGGGAGGCCGGGTACATGCGGGCCAGCAGCTCCGAGCGCGCCTGGCCGTCGCCGTGTTCGCCCGACAGGGAGCCGCCGTGCCGGACCACGGTGTCGGCGGCCTCCTCCATGAACTCCCGGTACTCGCGCCGTCCCCGCTCGGTGGTGAGCTCGAAGTCGATGCGCACGTGCAGGCAGCCGTCGCCGAAGTGGCCGTAGACCACGCCGAAGCGGCCGTGGCGCTCCATGAGCGCCTCGAAGTCGCGCAGGTAGTCGCCCAGGTTCTCGGGCGGCACCGCGGCGTCCTCCCAGCCCGACCAGGCCTCGGCCCCCGAGGGCGTGCGCTGCGTGAGCCCGGCGCCCTCCTCCCGGATGCGCCAGAGCGCCTTCTGGTGGGCGGGGTCGGAGACGACGAGGGCGTCACGGGGGCGGGAGGCGCCCGACAGGGCGGCGAGCATGCCCTCCGCGGCGTCGGCGGCGTCCTGGGGGTCCTCCCCGGCGACCTCCACCAGGAGCCAGGCCCCGCCCTCGGGCAGCGGTACGCGCGAGCCGGAGCCGAACCGGTCCAGGGAGGCGACCATGCGGTGGTTGATGCCCTCGACGGTGAGCGGGCCGTGGCCGAGCAGGTCGGGGACGGCGTCGGCGGCCGCGGGGGCGTCGGGGTAGCCGAGGACGGCCAGGGCGCGGGCTGGCGGCGACTCGACCAGGCGCACGGTGGCGCCGAGGACGAACACGCAGGTGCCCTCGGTGCCCACGAGGGCGGCGGCGACGTCGCGGCCCTTCTCCGGCAGCAGGCGGTCCAGGGAGTAGCCGGACACGCGGCGGCGGAAGTCGGGCATCGCGGTGCGCAGCTCGGCGCGGTGGGCGTCCACGAGGCGGGCGAGGGCGGCGTGGATCTGGCCCTCGCGTCCGGGGCGCGCGGCCAGGGCTCGGTGCTCCTCGTCGCCGTCGCTGGAGCCGACGGTGAGCCGGGTCCCGTCGCTGAGCAGCACGTCGAGGGAGACGATGTTGTCGGCGGTGGTGCCCCAGGCGACCGAGTGGGAGCCGCAGGCGTTGTTGCCGACCATGCCGCCCACGGTGCAGCGGCTGTGGGTGGAGGGGTCGGGGGCGAAGGTGAGCCCGTGCTCGGCGGCGGCGCGGCGCAGGTCGTCGAGGATGACACCGGGCTGCACCGTGGCGGTGCGCGCCACGGGGTCGATGTGCTCTATGGCGCGCAGGTGGCGGGAGGTGTCGATGACGACGCCGGTACCGATGGCGTTGCCCGCGATGGAGGTGCCGCCGCCCCGGGGCACGATCGCCACACCGTGCTCGGCGCAGGCGCGGACCGCCGCCACGCAGTCCTCGACGGTCTCGGGGACCACCACGGCCAGCGGGACCCTGCGGTAGTTGGAGGCGTCGGAGGTGTAGAGGGCGCGGGTGCCCGCGTCGAAGGCGACCGTGCCCCGGACACGGCTCTCCAGGTCGCGGCGCAGGGCGGCGACGTCGGTTCGGGCTGTGGTGGTGCTGTGCGGGTCGGCCATGGTGCCAGCGTGGCGGCTTCGGCCGCGGCGCCGCAAGCGTGCCGCGCTGCCCGGCCGCACCGCCCCGCCGCGCCGTCCGGAGCCGGGGGCACGGGGGGCGGGGACCGGGGGCGCGGAACCGGGGCCGGTGACCGGGAACCTGGTCGGGTACGCGGAGCCGGGGCCCGGGGTCGGGGCCGGGGCCGGTGCCCGGGTTCCTCCGGAACCTGTGTCCGCGCCGGACATCCCCGGGGGTCAGCCCCCGAGGGACTCGTCCATGGCGCGCACCAGTTCGCCGCGGGGGTCCATGTCCAGGTTCCACACCATGAGCCCGCCCAGCCCCCGTTCGAGCACGTACTCGCCCTTGAGGCGGATCACCTCGGGGTTGTCGTAGGCCCACCACTCGTCGCCGTCCAGGACCCAGGAGGCGCCCGCCTCCTCGTCCAGGGCGCGGGGGCCCTCGATCTCCTGGAGTTCGGAGAAGGCCATGGTCGGGCCGTCGTAGCGGTCCTCGGCGGGCCCCGCGACCGGTTGCCCCGGCCCGGGCTCGGAGGGGTCCTCCAGCCGCCAGCCGCGGCCGAAGGCCGGAACGCCCATCACGAGCCGCTCCGGCGGCGCGCCCAGGTCCACGTAGCGCCGCACGGCCCGGTCGACGCTGTTGGCGTCGGCGTCGGAGGTGTACAGGTTGGAGTGGTAGGCGGTCCGCTCGCTCCACGGGCCGGCGAAGTCGTAGCCCTGCACGGTGGCGAAGTCCAGGTACTCGAAGACCCGCGCGTCGTAGGCCTGGCTGGCCGCGGCCCCTCCGGGCAGCGACGCGGACAGGACGTACTCCTCGCCGGTCTCCCGGGACAGCGCGTCCATCTGGCGGCGGAACTCGGCCGCCAGGAGGGTGAAGTTGGTCGCGTCGTCGGGGTGCTCCACGTTGTCCGGGTGACCCGCTCCCCCGGGCCACTCCCAGTCCAGGTCGATGCCGTCGAAGATCCCGGCCGCCGCCCCGTCGCCGCCCTGCGGCTCGTCCTCGAACACCGGCAGGTCTCCCCGCAGCCACAGGTCCAGGCAGGAGGCCACGAAGGCCTCCCGGGACTCGGGGGTGCGGGCCGCGGTGGAGAAGTGCGTGGACCAGTTCCAGCCGCCCAGGGACAGGCTGGCCCTCAGGTGGGGGTGCCTCTCCTGGAGCTGGCGCAGCTGGTTGAGGCTGCCCGCGAGCTCCTGTTCGTACTCGTCGGCCCGCCCGCTGACGCTCTCGTCGGCGTCGTAGCGCCGCTGGTACAGCTCCCAGGGCTGGTCGTGGGTGCCCGGGATGCGGCACAGGCCCCCGGAGCTGATGTCGCCGAACGCCCACATCAGGCGGGTCAGGTGCTCGGGGGCTCCGCTGTCCTCCAGCTCCTTGACGGTGTAGCCGCGGTTGGCCACGTTCCAGTCGGCGAAGTACCCGAGGCGCTCGGGGTTCCTTCCGGTCGCGGCCACGAAGACCCCCGTGATCAGCACTGCGGCGGCCACGACCGCGCCCAGGACGAGCAGGGGTCGGCGCCGCGGGGGCGGCGCGCCGTCCGGCGGGGCTGGCGTGGTTCTCACACCCACGACGTTAGACGCCGAGCGCGTCGGATGCGGCGGGTCGACACCGGTTCGGCCACATCAGGCCGACCGTCCGCCGGACGGGAACCCCGGGGGCGGCCCACGCGTTGGTGGTGACCGCCGACCGTCCGAACGCGGTTCGGCGCCGTCGAACGCCCCGCGCCCCCGCTCAGTCGGTGCGGATGAAGTCGCGCAGGCTCCCGGCCCGAGAGGGGTGGCGGAGCTTGGCCAGGGTCTTGGCCTCGATCTGGCGGATGCGCTCACGGGTCACCCCGAACTCGCGCCCCACCTCCTCCAGCGTGTGCGGGTGGCCGTCGGCCATCCCGAAGCGCAGCCGGATGATGCGCCGCTCGCGGTCGGACAGGCCGCCGAGGATGGCCCCCAGCTGCTCCTGGAGGACGGTGAAGGCCGCCGCCTCGACGGGGGCGACCGCGTCGGAGTCCTCGATGAAGTCGCCGAAGTCGGACTCCTCCTCGCCGATGGGCGACTGGAGCGAGACGGGCTCCCGGGCGATGCGCTGGATCTCCACGACGCGCTGGCCGACGAACCCGGCGGCCGAGGAGATCTCCTCGACGCTGGGTTCGCGGCCGAGCTGCTGGTGCAGCTGGTGCTGGACCCGGACGACCTTGTTGATCGTCTCGACCATGTGCACGGGGATGCGGATCGTGCGCGCCTGGTCGGCGATCGCCCGCGTGATGGCCTGGCGGATCCACCACGTCGCGTAGGTGGAGAACTTGAAGCCCTTGCCGTAGTCGAACTTCTCCACCGCGCGGATCAGGCCGAGGTTGCCCTCCTGGACGAGGTCGAGCAGGAGCAGGCCCCGGCCCATGTACCTCTTGGCGATGGAGACCACCAGGCGCAGGTTGGCCTCGATCAGACTCCTCTTGGCCCGCCGCCCCTCCTCGACCAGGCAGGCCAGCTCCTCGGCGGTGCGCACGCCCTCCACGGGCGCGCAGTGCTGCGCGTAGAGGCCGACCTCGACCGCCTTGGCCAGTTCGACCTCCTGCTCGGCGCTCAGCAGCGGTACCCGGCCGATCTCGCGCAGGTAGAGGCGGACCAGGTCCGACCCGGAGCGCCTGCCGCCGTCGGCGACGGGGCCGGGGTCCTCGGAACCGGTGTCCTCGGGGCCCGCGACCTCCACGCCGATCCGGGCGAGGTGGGCGACCGCCTGGTCCAGGTAGTCGGGGGGCGCGTCCAGCCGCTCCAGGGCCGAGGCGACCTCGCCGCGGCTGACCGGCCCCGTGTCGGGGAGCAGCCGGACCACCTGTCGAATGGACGGCGTTTCGTTGGTCACAACTGTTGGAGCCACCCGCCCATTGTGCCCTTTCGGGCACCCGGGAAGGGAGAACTACTATTGTCACCCCGGTGCTACATAGTGCCCCGTCACATCTCCTGGAGAGCGCGTTTTTGCTGTTGGAGCGCCATGAGTTCGGTCAGCAGCCGTTGTTGTTCCTCCACCTGGGGAGTTCCCTCCAGGCGGGACAGTTCCGATCTCAGGTTTGACTCGCGCCGGTTGATGGAATGAGTCTTGACTGTGCCCAGTATTTGCCGGGCGTAATGCTCGTCGAGTTCTCCGTAGAACTCCAGCTGTTCCACCACCAAACGGGTGAGGAAATCACGCTGTGTGTCATTGGGGGCGGCCTCGCGCAGGCCGTTCACCCACGCGGCGGGGTCGTGCGCGGCGGCCACCCCGCCCGCGGCGGTGATGAGCCCCAGCACCGCGCGGTGCTGGGGGACGGTGAAGTCCTCCTCGGTGAACGCGTCGAAGCCCACGGCCAGTGAGGGGAACTGCAGGGCGATCTTGAGCGCCTGGCGCTCGCGCTGCACCGAGGGGTCGCCCAGGTTGTAGGGCGCCTCCTGCGCGTCCGGGGTGGGCACGGGCCGCGCGGGGGCCGTCCGCGGCCCGGGACCGCGGCCCCGGGCGCCGCGCATGTGCTGGTTGACCCGGCGCAGCACGAAGGCCTCGTCCAGGATGCCGATCCAGCGGTCCAGGTTCCTGCCGTAGTCGCGGCGCACGCCCTCGTCGCGGATGCTCGCGACCACCGGGGCGGCGGCGTCCAGGGCGGCCATCCTGCCCTCGGGGGTGGACAGGTCGTAGCTCTCCATGACGTTGCGGATCATGAACTCGTACAGCGGGGCGGCGTCCTTGACGAGGTCGACCACGGCCTGCGGCCCGTGCTGGAGGCGCAGGTCGCAGGGGTCGAGCCCGTCGGGCTGCACGGCGACGAAGGTCTCGGAGGCGAACCCGTGCTCCTCGGCGAAGGCGCGCACGGCCGCCTTCTGGCCCGCCTTGTCGCCGTCGAAGGTGAACACGACCCTGCCGCTCTGTCCTGTGCGGCCCAGCAGCATGCGGCGCAGGATCTTGACGTGGTCCTCGCCGAAGGAGGTGCCGCAGGTGGCCACGGCGGTGTCCTCCCCGGCGAGGTGGCAGGCCATGACGTCGGTGTAGCCCTCGACGATGACCGCCTTGCCCTCCCGGGCGATGTTGCGCTTGGCCAGGTCGAGCCCGTACAGCAGCCGCCCCTTGTGGAAGACGGGGCTCTCGGGGGAGTTGAGGTACTTGGGCCCGTCCTCCTCGGGATCGAGTTTGCGGGCGCCGAACCCGACCACCTCGCCGGTGACCTCGCGGATGGGCCACAGCAGCCGGTTGCGGAAGCGGTCGTAGGCACCGCGCCGCCCCTGGCTGGCCAGGCCGCCCTCGACCAGTTCGGCGTCGGTGAAGCCCTTGCGGCGCAGGTGCGCGGTGAGGTTCTCCCATCCGGCGGGGGCGTAGCCGAGGCCGAAGTGCTCGGCGTGCGCGCGGTTGAACCCTCGCTCGTCCAGGAAGCGCCGGGCGGTGACCGCGCCCGGGGAGAGGAGCTGTTCGGCGTAGAACTCGGCGGCGGCGCGGTGGGCGTCGAGCAGGCGCTGGCGCTTGCCGGTGTCGTGCCTGGCGGCGCTGCGCCCGCCCTCCTCGTAGCGCAGGGTGATGCCGGCCTGGCGGGCGAGCGTCTCGACGGCCTCGGTGAAGCTGAGGCTGTCGATCCTCTGGAGGAAGGAGATGGTGTCCCCGCCCTCTCCGCAGCCGAAGCAGTACCAGAGATTTTTGGAGGGGGTGACGTTGAAGGAGGGGGACTTCTCGTCGTGGAAGGGGCACAGGCCCTTGAGCGACCCGCCCCCGGCGTTGCGGAGCTGGAGGTACTCGCCGATCACGTCGGCGATGGGCGCGCGCTCGCGTACGAGGGCGATGTCTTCGTCTCTGATCCGGCCTGCCACGGTCTCCAGGGTAGTTCGCCCCGCCGACGCCGCGACCGCCGTCCGCAGTCCGTTCCGCGGTCCCGCCCGTTCCCGGGCCCGCCTCCGGCCCCGGCGCCGGGGTTTCCCGCCGCGCCACCGGACGGCCACCTGCCGGTCGGCTCCGCGCCCGCGGGCCCTGGGATCATCGGGCTCCCCCGATGACCGGTTCCCCGAGGAGGCTCGGCACAGGTGCGCGGACTCCCCCACACGTCCGGCCGCGGCGCTTTCTGGTTCGTCGTGGTCGCCTCGGTCCTCGCGGTGGTTCTGGCCGTGGCGCTCGGCTTCGTCGTGGTCAACCGCCTGACCGGCGGCGGCACGGTCCTCGTGGAGGGCGTGGTCGGCTCGGAGAAGGTGGAGTTGTTCGGGGACGAGCGGGTCGTGGAGCGCTTCGCCGAACTCGGGTACGAGGTGCGGGTGCGCCCCCGGGGCTCGCGCCTGATGGCCGAGGACGCCGAGGGCGCCGACTTCGTCTCCCCCGGCTCGGGCCCGGCCTCCGAGCACGTGCGCGAGCGGCACGGGATCTCCGCCGAGTACCGGCCCTTCAGCACCCCGATGGTGCTGCTGAGCTACCAGCCGATGGTGGACGCCCTGGAGGGCGCCGGGGTCGCCGAACAGGCCGGGGACGGCACGTGGTCGCTGGACCTGGCCGCCTACCTGGAGCTGACCGAGGAGCGCACCCGCTGGCGGGACCTGCCCGGGGACGCGGTCAGCTCCAGCAACCGCAACGAGGTGCTGGTGCGCACCACCGACCCGCGCACCTCCAACTCGGCGGCGATGCACGTGGCGGCCCTGTCCTACCTGCTCAACGGTGAGGAGGTGGTGGCGCCGGGCGGGGTGGACGAGGAGCTCACCCGGACGCTGTCGCGCCTGTTCCTGGCCCAGGGCCAGCCGCCGGAGTCCTCCCAGCAGCCCTTCGACCAGTACCGCGACCTGGGGTCGGGGCACACTCCGCTGCTGTGGGCCTACGAGGCGCAGTACGTGGACGCGATGGTCAACGGGCCCGCGCTGGCCGACGACGCGGTGGTGCTCTACCCCGGGCCGACCGTGTACGCGGTGCACACCGTCGTGCCGTTCACGGAGGAGGGCGACGCGGTCGGCCGCCTCCTCACCGAGGACCCGCGGCTCCAGGAGCTGGCCACCGCGCACGGGTTCCGCACCGAGGGCGGCACCCGGTTCGAGGACCTGGTGGCCGAGCACGGGCTGCCGGTGCGCACCCGGGTCGCGGACGTGGTGAACACGCCCACCTACGAGGTCCTGGAGGCCCTGCTGACGGGGATCGAGGACTCCTACAGCAGCAACGGGATGCGCCCGCCCGCCCCCGACGCGTCGGTGCACGGCGCCGGGGGCGGGAGCTAGGGCATGGCGGGCGGACACGGAGGCGGGACGGCGATGGCGGCTGGAACGGGAACCGGGAGGATCCGCGGGGGACGCGGGGTCCGCGGCGCGTGCGCGGCGGTGCTCGCGGCGGCCCTGGCGGCGACGGGCTGCTCCGCCCCGGGGGCGGACCCGGACGTGACGCTGCGGATCCTGGCCGGGAGCGAGGTCGCCGACCTGGAGCCGCTGCTGGAGGAGGCCGGGGAGCGCACCGGGGTGACGGTGGAGCTGGAGTACACCGGCACGCTGGACGGCATGGCCCGGATCGCCGCGGGTGACCGGCAGGGCGAGGGCGGGGAGTACGACGCGGTGTGGTTCGCCTCCAACCGCTACCTCAACCTGGACGGCGACGGCCGGTCGGCGGTGCACGAGGAGACGCCGGTCATGGTCTCCCCCGTGGTGCTGGGCGTGGCCGCCGACCGCGCGCGGGAGCTGGGCTGGGACGGGGGCGCGGAGGTGACCTGGTCGGACGTGCACCGGGCGGTCGTAGAAGAAGAGTTGATTTACGGGATGACCAACCCGGGCGCCTCCAACTCGGGTTTCTCCGCGCTGATCGGGGTGGCCTCGGCGTTGGCCGACACGGGCGCGGCTCTGAGGTCGGAGGACGTGGAGCGGGTGGGGCCGGAGCTGGCGGAGTTCTTCGCGGGCCAGGAGGTGACGGCGGGGTCGTCGGGGTGGCTCACGGACGCGTTCGTGCGGCGCGCGGAGAGCGGCATGCCGGTGGACGGGCTGGTCAACTACGAGTCGGTGATCCTGTCGCTGAACGCCTCCGGCGCGCTGGAGGAGCCCCTGACGGTCGTGTACCCGGCCGACGGCGTGGTGACGGCCGACTACCCGCTGACGCTGCTGTCGGACCCCTCCGAGCAGGCGTTGGACGGGTACGAGCGGCTGGTGGGGGACCTGACGTCGGAGGAGACGCAGCAGCAGATCGCCGACCGGACGTGGCGGCGCCCGGTCACGGCCGGGGCCGAGCTGTCCCCGCCGGTGCCCCCGCTGGTGGAGCTGCCGTTCCCGGCGAGCCGGGAGGTGGTGGACGGCCTGGTGGCGGACTACTCGGCCTCGCTGCGCCGTCCGGCGCGCACCGTGTACGCGCTGGACGTGTCGGGGTCGATGGAGGGCGGCCGGCTCGCCGAGCTCCAGTCGGCCCTGGGCGCGCTGACCGGCGCGGACGGCGGTTCGCTGGCCCGGAGCACGCAGGCCTTCCAGGAGCGGGAGGTGGTGACGCTGCTGCCGTTCTCCACGTGGCCCGCCGACCCGCGGACCTTCGTGGTGGAGCCGGGTTCGGTGGACGAGGTCAACGCGGACCTGTCCGCGGCGGTGGAGGGGCTGGAGGCCGAGGGCGACACGGCCGCCTACGACGCCCTGGTGCGGGCGTACGAGCTGTTGGAGAGCGACACGGGCTCGGACGGCGACCCCCTGATGTCGGTGGTGCTGATGACCGACGGCGAGGTGAACCGGGGCGTGGGGCTGGAGGGCTTCCGGGAGTCGCTGGCCGCGCGTTCGGAGCCGGTGGCGCGGGTGCCGGTGTTCACGGTGCTGTTCGGCGAGTCGGACGTGCCGGAGATGACCGAGCTGGCGGAGCTGACGGGCGGCCGGGTGTTCGACGCCCGCGAGCAGGACCTGGAGCAGGTCTTCCGGGAGATCCGGGGATACCAGTAGGGCCCCGGACCTCCCGGAGGCGGTCTCCTCAGGAGGAGGCCCGGGCCCGGTCCGCCGTGGGCGGCGGGCCCTGGGCCCCGTCCCCGCCCCGGCCCGCCCCGGAGGAGGGCGGGGGGACCGGGACGGTGACGGGCCCGGCGCTGACGCGGCGTTTGTTGTAGATGTCGAAGGCGACCGCCAGGAGCAGCACCAGTCCCTTGATGAGCTGCTGCCAGTCCACGCCCAGGCCGATCAGGGACATGCCGTTGTTGAGCACGCCCATGACCAGGGCGCCGACGACGGCTCCGACGACGGTGCCCACGCCCCCGGAGGCGGAGGCGCCGCCGATGAAGGCCGCGGCGATGGCGTCGAGTTCGAACATGGTCCCGGCGCCGGTCGTGGCGGCGTTGAGCCGGGCGGTGAAGACGAGTCCGGCCAGCGCCGAGAGCACGCCCATGTTGACGAACACCCAGAACGTGGTGCGCTGGGTGCGGATCCCCGACAGCGCGGCGGCCTGCTCGCTGCCGCCGACGGCGTAGACCCGCCTGCCCATGGTCGTGGAGCGCATGACGAACGAGTACCCGGCGATGAGCGCGACGAGCAGCACGCCCACGACGGGCAGCCCGTTGTAGTCGGCGAGCACGTAGGTGAACGCCAGGATGGCCGCGACGATCACGGCCGAGGAGGCGGCGGTGACCGGAGCGGACTGGACCGGGAGCCCGTACCCGAGCGAGCGGGACCGCGAGCGCCACTGGATCCACACCAGGGCGGCGGCCCCCGCCGCGCCCAGCAGCAGGGTGGGCAGGTGGAGGCCGTCCCCGGCCTGCCAGGGCAGGAACCCGCTGGCGATGTCGCGCAGGGAGGGCGGCAGCGGCGCCACGGACTCCCCGCCCAGGACGGCCAGGGTCGCGCCGCGGAAGACGAGCATCCCGGCGAGGGTGACGATGAACGCCGGGACCCGCACGTAGGCCACCCAGAAGCCCTGCCAGGCGCCGATGAGCGCGCCGAGCAGCAGGGCGACGGGCACGACCACGACCGTGGGCAGCCCCCAGGAGGTGAGCATGATCGCCGACACCGCGCCGGTGAAGGCCACCACCGAGCCGACCGAGAGGTCGATGTGGCCGGTGACGATGACCAGCATCATCCCGATCGCCAGGATCAGGATGTAGGAGTTCTGCATGATCAGGTTGGTGACGTTGAGCGGGGTGAGGAGCAGGCCCCCGGTGAGGATCTGGAACAGCACGATGATGGCCACCAGGGCGGCGGCCATGCCGTACTGGCGGGAGTTGCCGCGGGTCAGCGCGCCGCCGAGCCGGGAGAGTCGGGAGGTTGCGGTGGGCTCTTTCACGGGTGTCCCCCGGTTCGCGTCATCAGTCTCATGAGGGTTTCCTGGTCGGCCCCCTCACCGGGGACCTCTCCGGTGATGCGCCCCTCGCACATCGTGTAGATCCGGTCGCACATGCCGAGGATCTCGGGGAGTTCGGAGGAGATCAGCAGCACGCAGGCGCCCTCCGCGGCCAGGCGGCGGACGATGAGGTAGATCTCGTACTTGGCGCCGACGTCGATGCCGCGGGTGGGCTCGTCGAGGATCAGCAGCTCGGGTCGGGTGAACATCCACTTGCCCAGGACGACCTTCTGCTGGTTGCCGCCGCTGAGGGTGCGCACGGTCTGGGCGGGGCCCTGGCTCCTGACCCGCATGCTCTGGCTCATCCGGGCGGCCTCCACCACCTCCAGGCCGGGGTCGAGGACGCCGCGCGCGGACACGCGGTCCAGGGCCGCCAGCGTGGTGTTGTGGCGGATGTCGTCGTCGAGGAGCAGGCCGAGGGTCTTGCGGTCCTCGGGCACGTAGGCGAGACCGCCGCGGATGGCGTCGGCGACGCTGGCGGTCGCGAGTTCGGCGCCGTCCTTGAGCAGGGTGCCGCGGACGCGGCGCCCGTAGGAGCGGCCGAACAGGTTCATCGCGAACTCGGTGCGCCCGGCGCCCATGAGGCCGGCCATGCCCACGACCTCCCCGGCGCGCAGGGTCAGGTCGACCCCGTCCACCACGCGCCGTCCGGCCTGGGTGGGGTGGTCCACCGTCCAGTCGCGGACCTCGAAGCGCACCCGGCCGACCTCGCCGGTGCGCGGGGGGTGGCGCTGGTCCAGAGCGCGGCCGACCATCCCGCGGATGATGCGGTCCTCGTCGATCGAGGGGTTGCCGTCGGCGTCGCGCTCCACGGCGAGGGTCTCGACGGCGCGGCCGTCGCGCAGGATGGTGACCTCGTCGCACACGCGCACCACCTCGCCGAGCTTGTGCGAGATGAGGATGCACGTGACGCCCTGGTCGCGCAGGTCCAGGAGGAGTTCGAGCAGCCGGGTGCTCTCCGCCTCGTTCAGCGCGGAGGTGGGCTCGTCCAGGATGAGCAGCCGCACCCGTTTGGCCAGGGCCTTGGCGATCTCCACGAGCTGTCTGGCGCCCACGCTCAGCGCCGAGACGGGCGTGGCCGGGTTCTCGTCCAGGCCGACCCGGCGCAGGAGTTCGCGGGCCCGGGCGTGGGTGGCGCCCCAGTCCAGGACGCCGTAGCGGGCCTGTTCGTGGCCGAGGAAGACGTTCTCGCTGATGGACAGCTGCGGGATGAGGGCGAGTTCCTGGTGGATGATGGCGATGCCCGCGCGCTCGCTGTCGGCCACGCCGGAGAAGGAGCAGGGCTGTCCGTCCATGAGGATCTCGCCGCCGTGGGAACCCGTGGGGTGGACCCCGCTGAGCACCTTCATCAGCGTCGACTTGCCCGCGCCGTTCTCCCCCATCAGGGCGTGGACGCGGCCGTGGCCGACGGTCAGCGACACCCCGTCCAGGGCCCGCACGCCGGGGAAGTCCTTGCGGATGTCGCGCATCGTCAGGAGCGGCCCGCCGGGGGCTGGCCGCCTCTCCTCCGTCGTCACTGGAGCTCGGACTCCTCGTAGTAGCCGCTCTCGACCAGGACCTCGTGGTAGTTGTCGGCGTCCACCGAGACGGGGTCGAGCAGGTAGGAGGGGACGACCTTGACCCCGTTGTCGTAGCTCTCGGTGTCGTTGACCGGGACCTCCTCACCCTGTACCAGGGCCTCGACCATGTCCACGGTCTGGGTGGCCAGGGTCCGGATGTCCTTGAAGACGGTCTGGGTCTGCTCCCCGGCGATGATGGACCGGACCGAGGCGGCCTCGGCGTCCTGGCCGGTGATGACGGGCAGCGGCCGGTCCTCGGTGCCGTAGCCGACGGCGCGCAGGGACTCGATCACGCCGAGGCTCATGCCGTCGTAGGGCGACAGGACCGCGTGCACCTCCTCCTCGGAGTAGTGGGCGCTGAGCAGGTTGTCCATGCGGTCCTGGGCGACGGCGCCGGACCACTCCTGGGTGGCGATCTGCTCCATGGAGGTCTGGCCGCTGCGGACGACGAGGCGGCCGTCGTCGATGTGGGGCTGGAGCACCGACATCGCCCCGTCGAGGAAGTAGGAGGAGTTGTTGTCGTTGGGCGAGCCGCCGAACAGCTCGATGTTGAAGGGACCCTCCTCGTTCTCCAGGTCGAGGGCTCGCACGATGTACTCGCCCTGGAGGACGCCCACCTGGAAGTTGTCGAAGGTGGCGTAGTAGTCGACGTGCTCGCTGCCGAGGATGAGGCGGTCGTAGGCGATGACGGGGATGTCGCTGGAGGCGGCCATGTCGAGCACGTCGCCGAGGGCCTCGCCGTCGATGGAGGCGATGACCAGGACGTCGGCGCCCCGGGTGATCATGTTCTCGATCTGGGAGACCTGGTCCTCCACGACGTCCTCGCCGTACTGGAGGTCGGTGCCGAAGCCGCGGGCCTCGAACTCGGCGACCATGTTCTCGCCGTCGTTGATCCAGCGCTCGGAGGACTGGGTGGGCATGGCGATGCCGACGACGCCGGCCTCGCCCTCGGGCCGCGCGGCGTCGCCGACGCCTCCGCAGGCGGTGAGCAGGAGTGTGCCGCACAGTGCGGCGGCCAGGAGGGGTGTGCGTCG
This sequence comes from Nocardiopsis dassonvillei subsp. dassonvillei DSM 43111, assembly GCF_000092985.1. Taxonomy (GTDB): domain Bacteria; phylum Actinomycetota; class Actinomycetes; order Streptosporangiales; family Streptosporangiaceae; genus Nocardiopsis; species Nocardiopsis dassonvillei. The sequence goes on along the minus strand of NC_014210.1, from coordinate 927,060 downwards.
GGGATGGGGGGTCATGCGTTCGCCTTTCTGGGCGTGGTCCGGGCGCGGACGCGCACCGGGGTTCCGGTCAGTTCCGACTGGTCGAGAGGGTGATGACGGACCAGGACACGGGGGGCAGGACGGCGGAGAGCCTGCCGCCGTCCAGGGTCACGCCCCCGGCCGGTCGCGGGACGACCCGGTCGGGGGCGTCCATGGTGTTGTGGGCGTAGGGGTCCTCGTCGCTGAGGGTCCGGGCGTCCGTGACGGCCGTCGGGGCCAGGCCGCGCAGGTCGGCGGCGAGGGCGAGGTGCTGGTCGGTGGAGCGGTTGACCGCGAACAGCGACGCGGTGCCCTCCTCCTCGTCGAAGGTGACGACGGCGTCCAGGAGCGGGATCTCGCCGTGGCTGGCGGTCGTGTACCGGGGCGCGGTGACGCCGGTGTGCAGCACCCGGCCCCGTGCGGCCCGAGCGGTCAGGGCGAAGGGGTGGAAGACGGTCTGGCGCCACGCGGGGCCGCCGGGCTCGGTCATGATCGGCGCGATGACGTTGACGAGCTGGGCCTGGCTGGCGGCGGTGACCCGGTCGCCGTGCCGGAGCAGGCTGATGAGCATGTTGCCCACGACGACGGCGTCGGCGACGCTGTAGCGGTCCTCGATGACGCGGGGCGCCACCTGCCAGTCGTCTGCGGGCTGCGCGGCGGCCCGGGCCTGGTGGCGGCTCAGGTACCACACGTTCCACTCGTCGAAGGAGAGCTGGATGCGTTTGGGGTCGCGCAGGCGCGCGCCGACGGCGTCGGCGGTGGAGACGACGGAGTCGATGAAGCGGTCCATGTCGGTCGACGAGCCGAGGAAGTCGGCCAGGTCCCCGTCGCGCTCCTCGTAGTACGCGTGCAGCGAGATGTGGTCCACCGCGTCGTAGGTCTCCTCCAGGACGGTGGCCTCCCACTGGCCGAAGGTGGGCATGGCCGATCCGGAGCTGCCGCAGACGACCAGTTCGAGGTCGCGGTCGGCCATCCTCATGGCGCGCGCCACCTGCCCGGCCTTGCGTCCGTAGGAGCGCGCGTCGAGGTGGCCGATCTGCCAGGGGCCGTCCATCTCGTTGCCCAGGCACCACATGCGGATGCCGTGCGGTTCGGGGTGCCCGTTGGCGGCGCGCTGGTCGGACAGGTGGGTGCCGCCGGGGTGGTTGCAGTACTCCAGCAGGTCCAGGGCCTCGGCCAGGCCGCGGGTGCCGAGGTTGACCGCCATCATCGGCTCGATGTCCAGGCCGCGGCACCAGGCGGTGAACTCGTCGAGGCCGAACTGGTTGGTCTCGATGCTGTGCCAGGCCAGGTCGCGGCGGACCGGTCGGCGGTCCCGGGGGCCGACGCCGTCCTCCCACCGGTACCCGGACACGAAGTTGCCGCCCGGGTAGCGCACGGTGGTGACGCCCAGTTCCCGGACCAGGTCCGCGACGTCGCGTCGGAAGCCGTCGGCGTCGGCCGTCGGGTGCCCGGGTTCGTAGATGCCGGTGTAGACGCAGCGGCCCATGTGCTCGACGAACGAGCCGAAGGTGCGGCGGTGCACGGGGGAGACGATGGCCGCCGGGTCGACGGTGACGGAGGCTCGGAGCATGCGTTCTCCTCGGGGTGGTTGGTGGGGTCAGCCCTTGATGCCCGCTCCGGCCACACCGGTGACGATGTGGCGCTGGAAGAGCAGGAAGACGACCAGCAGCGGGACCGCTCCCAGCACGGCCGAGGCCATGACCTGGGCGTACTGGACCCCGTACTGTCCGGCCACGGTGCCCAGCCCGACGGTGAGCGTCATCATCTCGGGGTCGTTCGTGACCAGGAAGGGCCACAGGAAGTTGTTCCAGGCGCCGATGAAGGCGAAGATGCCGACCGCGGCCAGGACCGGCCTCGACAGCGGCAGGATCACGTTCCACAGGACGCGCGGCGCTCCGGCGCCGTCCATCCTGGCGGCGTCCTCGTACTCGCGGGGGATGGCGTCGAAGAAGCGTTTGAGGATGAACACGAACACCGGCGCGACCACCTGCGGCAGCGCGACACCCCAGTAGGTGTCCACCAGTCCGAGCTGGGTCATCAGGACGAACTGCGGCACGATCAGGGTCTGAGGCGGGATGAGGATGCCGCCGATGACGAGCGTGAACAGCCACGGCCTGCCGCGGAAGTCGAAGCGGGAGAACCCGTAGGCGGCCAGGACGCAGACCACCAGGGTGAGGGCGGTGACGATGGCCGTGGTGATGAGGGAGTTCGCCGTCCAGCGCAGGATGTCCCCGCGCCCCAGCACGAGGGCGTACGCCTCGAAGGTGGCGTTGTCGGTGAGCCAGGAGGGCGGCATGACGGTGGTCTCGCCCTCGGGTTTGACCGAGGTGGCGAAGGCCCACAGGAGGGGGACGAGCCAGAGGGCTCCGGCCAGGGCGGAGACCGTGTAGAGGGCGATCGTCCCGGGGGAGGGCGCGCGCCGGGGCCGGTGGACGCGCCGCGCGGCGGGGGCGGTGGGGGCTGCCATGGCCGGTCAGGCCTCCTTCCGTGCGAAGAGGCGGAACTGGGCTATGGAGGCGACGACGACCAGGGCCATGAAGACGTAGGCCATCGAGGAGGCCAGTCCGATGCGCAGGCCCACGAAACCGGAGTCGTAGATGTACTGGATCGCGGTCCTGGTGGCGAAGTTCGGGCCGCCCGAGGTCATGAGGTAGATCTGCTCGAACACGCGCAGGGAGCCGATGAGCTGGAGCACGGTGATCAGCGCGGTGGTGCGCGCCAGCATGGGCAGGGTGATCCGGCCGACGCGCTGCCAGGCGCCCGCGCCGTCGATGGCGGCGGCCTCGTACACATCCTTGGGGATCGACTGCATGGCCGCGAGGTAGAGCAGGTAGTTGAAGCCGACCTGCCACCACGCGGTGGCGACGACGACCGAGAGCATCGCCGTGTCCTCGCTGAAGAGCCACTCGACGCCGTCCAGCCCGAGCTGTCCCAGGACGCCGTTGAACAGGCCCAGGCTGGGGTTGTACATCCAGTTCCAGACGAGGGTCATCACCGCGACCGGGAGCACGAACGGCGCGAAGAACGACAGCCTCAGGAACCACCCCAGGCGCCGGGCGTGGTCGGTCAGCAGGGCGAGGGCCAGGGCCAGCGCGACCATGAGGGGGACGCTCAGCACCGTGAACCACAGGGTGTTCCACAGCGCGTCCCACATGTCGGGGTCGGTCAGGCTCTCCCGCCAGTTGTCCAGTCCCACGAAGGAGACCGGCCCCCCGGCCAGGCTGCGGTCGGTGAAGGAGTAGACGAGCCCGACGAGGGCGGGCCACAGGAGGAAGAGCAGGTAGAAGGCGAGGAAGGGCAGGACGAACCACAGCCCGGTCCACACGGCGGGCCTGCGGCGCACGTCCACGGGGCCGCGGCCGGAGGGACCGGAGGCCGCGGTCCTGGGAGGCGCTGGGGTCTGGGCGGTCATGGCGGACTCCCTCACACCGGTGACGGCACGGTCAGCAGGTCGCGGATGGCTCCCTTGAGCTGTTCCAGCGCCTGTTCGGGTGTCTGGGTCCCCTGGTGGAGGGTGGTGAGCGGGCCGTTGGCCTCCTCCTGGAGGCGCCCCGCCGAGCCGCTGAACCAGGCCTCGGGCTCGAACTGCACGTTCTCGGCCGCCTCGCGGTACGCGGACTGGGGGTGCAGCGCCTCGTACTCGGCGCTCTCGACCACGGGCCGGTAGGCGGGGATGTGGCCGCCCCCGGCCCAGGTGAGGCTGTGGCGCAGCATCCATGCGGCGTATCCGACGGCGGCCCGGATCCGCTCGGGGTCGGGGTCGCGCTGGTGCGGGAACACGTAGCAGTGCGAGTCGCCTCGGGTGCGGCGGTTGCCGAAGACGTCGGGGAACTGGGACGCCGAGAAGGCCGTTCCGGCGGCCTCCAGCGTCGGGATCTCCCAGTTGCCGTGGATCATCAGCCCGGCCCTGCCGTTGGAGAGGTTGGCCGCGGTGTCGGCCAGCATCGAGTGGCGGGGCGCCAGCTCCTCCTCGGAGAGCCGGTACATGACCTCCATGGCCGCCAGGGCCTTGTCGTCGTCCATGGTGAAGTCGTCCTCGCCCAGGAGGAGTTCCCCGTCCTGCTGGCGGTAGAGCGCCCAGAAGTTGGGCCAGGGCTGCCAGGTGTCGACGGACAGGCCGTAGGCCCCGGTGACCGCCTTGATCTCGCGGAGCATGGCCATGTAGTCGTCCAGCCCGCTGACCTGGACCAGCCGGTCGTCGGCGTCGAGCAGTCCGGCCTCGCGGCACACGTCGAGGTTGTGGTACTGGATCAGGACGTGCGTGTCGATGGGGACCGCGTACAGCTGCCCGTCGAAGAAGCACTTCTCCCAGACGTTGGGCGGGATCACGGTGTCGTCGATCCCGGCCTCGGCCAGCAGCGCCGGGTCGACCGGGTCCAGCAGCCTCCCGGGGGCCAGGCTCTCCAGGCGGGAGACGTGCACGGTGGCGATGTCGGCGCCGCGCCCTCCCGCCGCGCCCATCGCGACCTTGGTGTAGAAGGGGGAGCCCCAGGTGAAGGTGGTCGCCCGGAAGTCGACCTCCGGGTGCTCGGCCCGGTAGGCGTCGTGCATCTCGATCATCCGCAGGCCGTCGCCGCCCGAGAAGAGGTTCCACTGCCGCAGGCGGGTGTCCCCGGTCAGCAGTGCGTCGGGGGGCGCGCAGCCCGCGGCGGCCAGTCCGGCCGCGGCCAGGGCGCCGGTGAGCAGGGCCCGGCGACCGGGCCCGACGTGTGGTGGGGGGTGGTGGGGGGTGGTGTCGCGCACGGTGTTCTCCTTGCGCCTGGGGGCCGGGAGGGACCGCCCGGGGCCCTCCGTCTGGGGGGTGTGGACGCGCCGGGGCGCTCGGCGTCCGGGTCAGACCCGGACGTACTCGATTCCGGACAGCTCGCACAGGACCCGCCAGTCCTGCGCACGCGCCCCGGTGTTCATGACCATGTGGTGGGTGCCGCCCGCGCGGAGCCAGGCGTCCATGCAGGCCCGCACACCCGTCTCGGGGCGGAACTGGCCGTAGGGCATCTCCAGGGAGGGCAGTTCGGGGGCGTCGATGACCTCGCCCTCGGCCACGACCAGGCGGAACTCCTCTCCGCCGAGGGCGACCAGGGAGGCCAGGGTGGCCGGGCCCGGCCGGTAGCGGAACACGATGGTGGGCGGGTCGCCCAGGCCGCCGATGCCCAGCGGGCGCTTGACCAGCCGGATGGGCTCGTCCTCGCGGGCCACCCTCCAGTTCCCCTCGCCCATGTGGCTCATGAGGATGGAGTCGCTGGGGAAGTCCATCGCGTACATCTCGGTGAAGTGGCCGTCCCCGGCGAGCTGGTGCCCGGCGTAGACGATCGAGGCGGCCAGGACGTCGCCCTCACCGGCGAACCCGTACCCCTGGGCCATCAGGGTGGAGGCGGCGGCCATCGGCAGCCGGGCGAAGCGGCCGTCCTCCCCGATCGCGTCGAAGTGGGTGGAGTAGGCGCCGCACCCGGACTCCTCCAGCAGCCGTTCGATGCCCAGCTGCATGCGGGCGTGGTCCTCGCGCTCCTCCTCGGACAGGCGGCCGTCCACCTCCAGGGCCCCGTCCTCCCAGGCCATGAGGTCGCGCACGGCCTGTTCGGGCAGGTCGGCCATGGTCCGGTGCAGGGCTCCGGGCGCGATGACGTGGACCTCGGGGCCGAGCCTGCGCAGCAGCGCGGTCTCGTCCACCCTGGCGTCGCCCATGCCGTTCATGGGGTAGCCGAACACGCCGACCCGCAGCCCGCGCAGGGCGGTGACGGCGCGGGCCGCCCGCGCCCAGCGGTCCACGCGCGCGGCGAACTCCGGGCTCTGCCACTCGCCGGTGAGGACCTCGAAGGGCAGCCCCGCCCGCACCATGGCGTTGGCGGTGTCCTGGGCCCCGTGGATGCCCTGGTTGTAGGTCATGTCGTCCATGTCCCAGGACGGGCTGACCGCGGGGTCGGGCTGGATGTTGGCCAGCGCCAGGGGCAGGTGGGTACGGGCCAGCGCGCGGGTGACGCGCAGGGAGGGGCCGTAGGTGAGCATGACGACCAGGACCCCGTCGAGTCCGGCGGCCTCGAAGCCGCGGATCGCCTCCTCGGCGTCGGCGCGCCCGCGCACCGGCGGGGCCACGGTCCACTCGGCGACGCCGGAGAGGCGTTCGGCCACCCGGGCCGCGTACGCCGCCTGGTGCTCGGTGATGCCGGGGATCATGTCGTCGTAGAGCGGCTGCATGATGCCGAGCAGGCCGACGCGGGGGGCGCGGGCGCGCACGGGAGGGTGCTCGGTGGCGGGGGGCGTGGGTACGGTCACGGTGCTTCCTTAGGGCGTGTTCGGTGGTGCCGGGGGCCGTCGCGCGGCGGGTGCCGCTGGAGGCCGCCCTACTGGCCGTAGACGTTCTGGTAGCGGTCGTGGAGGGCGTCGATGTGCTCCTGGGGAAGGCGCTGGAGGGGGCCGCCCTGGCGGGCGATGTGGACGGTCCGGGCGACGTCCTCGCACATCACGGCGGCCTTGACCGCCGCCCTGGCGCCCGCTCCGACGGTGAACACGCCGTGGCCGCGCATGAGGACGGCGGGCGAGCGGTGGCCCTCCAGGGTGGCGACCACGCCCCTGCCGATGTCGTCGCCGCCGATGAGGGCGAACGGGCCGACGGGGATGTCGCCGCCGAACTCGTCGGCCATCGCGGTGATCGCGCAGGGGATGGCCTCGCCGCGCGCGGCCCAGGCGGTGGCGTAGGGGCTGTGCGTGTGCGCGACGCCGCCGACGTCGGGGCGGGCGCGGTAGACGTAGGCGTGGGCGGCGGTGTCGCTGGAGGGCTTGTGCGCGCCCTCCACCGGGCGGCCGTCCAGGTCGCAGACGACCATGTCGGCCGGGGAGAGGTCGTCGTAGGAGACGCCGCTGGGCTTGATCACCATCAGGTCGGCGCCGGTGACCCGGGCGGAGACGTTGCCGCTGGTCCAGGTGACGAGGTTCCACCGGGGCAGTTCGGCGTGCAGGGCGCACACCAGGGCCCGCAGGCGCTCCACCTCCTCCCGGTGCTCCTCGGGCACGGCCGTGGGGGTGGGGGCGGTCATCGTTCTCCTTCCCCGCCGCTCGCGGCGGCGGCCAGGGCGGCGTTGCGCAGGGCCCGCAGGCGGTGCAGACTGCGGCTGCCGCCCCGGCCGAAGTGGTCGTGGAGTTCGGTGTAGAGGGCGAAGAGCCCGTCGTAGGCGGCGGCCCGGACCGGGTCGGGGTCGACCGTCCCCTCGCGCACCCCGCCCATGGCGGCGGAGGCGGCGTGGATGTCGGGGTGGGCCCCGGCGGCGACCGCGGCGTGGATGGCGGCCCCCACGGCGCAGCTGTGCTCGGAGGCCACGACGCGCAGCGGCCGGCCCAGGACGTCGGCGTAGACCTGGAGGACGAAGGGGTTGCGGACCATGCCGCCGCCGATGGTGAGGTCGTGCACGGGGACCCCGGCGTCGGCGAAGGCCTCGACGATGGTGCGGGTACCGAAGGCGGTGGCCTCGACCAGGGCCCGGTAGACCTCCTCGGGCCGGGTGGCCAGGGTCAGTCCGACGAGCACGCCGGACAGGTCGTGGTCGACCAGGACCGAGCGGTTGCCGCTGTGCCAGTCCAGGGCGAGGAGCCCGTGCTCCCCCACCGCGGCGTCGGCGGCCCGTTCCGAGAGCAGGTCGTGGACGGACAGGCCGCGTTCGCGGGCCTCCTCGTGGTAGGCGGGGGGCACGTAGGAGTCGGCGAACCAGGCGAAGACGTCGCCGACGCCGCTCTGGCCCGCCTCGTAGCCCCACGCTCCGGGGGTGATGCCGCCGTGGGCCAGGCCGCACATGCCCGGGACCTCGGCGAGGACGTCGGAGTTCATGACGTGGCAGGTGCTGGTGCCCATGATGGCGAGCATCCGGCCGTTGCCGGTGGTCTGGGCGGTGGCGGCGGTGACGTGCGCGTCGATGTTGCCGACCGCGACGGGGACGCCCTCGGGCAGCCCGGTCCAGGCCGCGGCGCGGGCGGTGAGGCCGCCCGCGCGCTCACCGAGCTGGGACAGGGGGTGGGCGAGCTTGTCGCGGACGAAACCGGAGAAGCCCGGATCCAGGGCGGCCAGGAAGTCCGCCGAGGGCCACTCCCCGTCCTGGTGGATGCCCTTGTAGCCGGCGGTGGCGACGTTGCGGGTCTCGTGCCCGCACAGCTGCCACACGATCCAGTCGGCGGCCTCGATCCAGCGGTCGGCGCGCCCGTACACGCCGGGGTCGTCGCGCAGGACCTGGAGGGCCTTGGCGAACTCCCACTCGGAGGAGATCTTCCCGCCGTAGCGGGCCAGCCACTTCTCACCGCGTTCGGCGGCCAGGGCGTTGATCTCGTCGGCCTCGGGCTGGGCGGCGTGGTGGCGCCACAGCTTGGGCCAGGCGTGCGGGCGCCGGGCCAGGTCGGGCAGCTCGCACAGGGGCGTGCCGTCCGCGGTCACCGGCAGGACCGTACAGGCGGTGAAGTCGGTGCCGATGCCGACGACCCGTTCCGGCGCGACCCCGGCGGCGCGCAGCGCCTCGGGGACGGCGGTGCGCAGGACCTCGCGGTAGTCCTCGGGGTGCTGGAGCGCGGTCTCGGGTTCGAGGGGATCGGCCGATCCGGGTAGGTGCGCGGTGATGACGCCGTGCCGGTAGACGGAGTCGGCGGAGCCGAGTTCGGCGCCGTCGCTGACCCGGACGACGACGGCGCGGCCGGAGAGGGTGCCGAAGTCGACGCCGACGACCACCGGATCGGGGGAACGTGAATTGTTAGCGCTAACATTTTGGGCCAAGGGAAGCTCCTCCGTGAGGGGGCGGACAGGGAGGTCTCAGGGGGTCACGGCGGCGGGGGCCCGCTGCTGCCGCGCACCCGCAACCGCGCCGGGACGACCCGGCGCGCGGCCCCGGCGGGGTCGGCCGAACCCTCCCGGGCGATCTCGGCGAGCAGCAGGGCCAGGCTCTCCCGGCCCACCTGGGCGAAGTCCTGGTGGACGGTGGTCAGGGACGGGGTCAGGTACTCGGCCTCGGGGATGTCGTCGAAGCCGACCACGCTGACGTCGCCGGGGACGTGCAGGTCCGCCTCGTGCAGCGCGCGCAGCACGCCGATGGCCATCTGGTCGTTGCCCACGAAGATCGCCGTGACCCGCTCCCCCGAGGCGCGCCTGCGCACCAGCGCCAGGCCCAGCTCGTAGCCCGACCGGGGGCTCCAGTCCCCCTGGAGCGGTTCGGGGACAGGCGCCCCGGCCTCCTCCAGTGCCCGGCGCCACCCGACCACCCGGGCCGCTGACTCCAGCCACAGGGGGTCGCCCTCCACGTGGTGGACGGTCGTGTGGCCCAGGTCGAGCAGGTGGCGGACGGCGTCGTGGGCGCCCTGGGCCTGGTCGACGCAGACGACGGGAAGGCCCGAGCCCTCTCCGCCCTCGACCGCGACCAGGGGCCCGGGGCCGGGCAGCGCGGCCAGCGCCTCCACCAGGGCGCGCTGGGGGGCGATCGCCACGCAGCCCTCGACCGATTGCTGGATCAGGTAGTCGGCGGCCGCGACCACGCCCTCGGGAGACACGTCGTCGAGGCTGACCATGCTCAGGAAGTAGCCCGCCTCGCGCGCGGCCCGCTCGATCCCCGCCAGGGTCTGCGCCGGGCCGAAGAGCGTGGGGTCGAAGGCGATGACGCCGAGCACGTTGGTGCGGCGGGTGACCAGGGCGCGCGCGGTGGAGTTGCGGTGGTAGCCCAACTCCTCGATGGCGTCGCGTACCCGGAGCACCGTCTCCTCGCGGACGTTGGGGTGGCCGTTGACCACGCGCGACACCGTCTGGTGGGAGACTCCGGCCAGCCGGGCCACGTCCGCCATGACGGGGGTACGGCCACCTGGGGGTTTCACCGGGACGACACCTCCGGACACAGGAAGGGGGGCTTCTGTGATGTGCGCAACATTGTTAGCGCTCACATCAGTGAAGTCAACCCCCCTTCACCCCGGTCGTGGAAACGGGGGAAGGGGCCGGGGACGCGGGCGCGGTCCCGCGCTCAGCCCGTGAGGCTGGCGTGCAGCGCGGTCGCGGAGGTGTCGGTGAGCGAGGCGACCTGGTCGATGACCACGCGCAGGGCGGCGGAGTCGTCGGCGGCCCCGGTGAAGGCGGCGCGGAACTGCGGGTCCAGGCCCTCGGGGGCGTTCTTCCACAGGAGGCCGACCAGCTCGGTGATCAGGCGGCGTTCCTCGGCCTGGTAGACCCGGGCCTCCTCCCGCGAGAGCACGAAGTGGGCGGCGACCGCCTTGAGCAGGGCGCACTCCAGCAGGGGGCGGCGGGGCACGATGAGGTCGCCGCCGTAACGGGTGAGGCGCCCGGGACCGTACGCGGCGCGGGTGGCCTCCTCCGCGGCCCGGCAGAAGCGGCCGATGAGCCCGCTGGTGAGGTTCTTGAGCGCGGCGAGCGAGGCGAGGTCCCCGGTGAACTCGCGCGGCCACGCGGGGTGGGCGATCAGGTCGGTGAAGACCTCGTCGAGTTCGGCCGGGTCGGCGTCGCAGTAGTCGGCGGCGGCGATCCGCACGACCTCGGCGCGCTCGGCGGCGCCGCGCAGGGCCGCGGGGTCCACCAGCCCGGCGTGCAGGGCGTCCTCGACGTCGTGCACGGAGTAGGCGACGTCGTCGGCCCAGTCCATGACCTGGGCCTCGAAGCAGGTGCGGCCCGGGGGCGCGTCCCTGCGCAGCCAGTCGAACACCTCGGTGTCGTCGGGGTAGCAGTTGAACTTGTGGGTGTCGCCGCCCTCGCCCCGGAGCCAGGGGTACTTGACGGTGGCGTCGAGGGTGGCGCGGGTGAGGTTGAGCCCCGCGCTGCGCCCGTCGGGGTCGATGACCTTGCCCTCCAGGCGCACGAGCAGGCGCAGGCTCTGGGCGTTGCCCTCGAACCCGCCGCAGTCGGCGGCGGCCTCGTCCAGGGCGCGCTCGCCGTTGTGGCCGAAGGGCGGGTGGCCCAGGTCGTGGGACAGGCAGGCCGCCTCCACCAGGTCGGGGTCGCAGCCCAGGGCCTGGCCGAGTTCGCGGCCGATCTGGGCGCACTCCAGGGAGTGGGTGAGGCGGGTGCGCGGGAAGTCGCTCACACCGGGCTGGACGACCTGGGTCTTGGCGGCCAGGCGGCGCAGGGCGGCGCTGTGCAGGACCCGGGCCCGGTCCCGCTCGAAGGGGTCGCGGGCCCGGTTCTTGCGGTTCTCCAGGGCCATGCGCTCGGTGTCCTGGTCGGTGTAGCCGAGCGCTCCGCCCTCGCGGGGATTGTTCGTCATCGTGTGTGCGAGCCTACTTCCCAGCTACGACCCGGGCGCCGTCCGCGCTGGTCAGGCGGCATCGACCTGGATGTCGCTGCTGTCGTTGAAGATCCAGTAGTACCAGAGCGCCGCGGTCTCCCTGGTGATGTACCACAGCTGGGTGCGGCGCTCGATGACCGCGGGCCCCGACCGCGAGGGCGAGGTGCCCGCCTCGATGCCGTGGGCGGCGGCCATGCGTTCGGAGCGCAGGCTGTGCCAGGGGTCGGAGACGAGGATGGCGGTGTCCCAGGAGTTGGCCTCGAAGACCCCGGCGACGGCTTCGATGCTCTGGAGGGTGTCACTCCCCTCCTCCACCGCGATGACCTGGTCGCCGGGGACGCCCACCTCGATCAGCCAGTTGCGTCCGGAGGCGGCCTCGGTGAAGTTGTCGCCGGGCAGCTTGCCGCCGACGGTGACGATGACCGGGGCCACGCCCTCCAGGTAGAGGACCTGGGCTTGGCGCAGCCGGGCCTCGAAGACGGGCGAGGGCACGCCGTTGTACTGGCTGGCGCCGAGCACGACGATGGCGTCGGAGGGGGTGCGCTCGTCCTGGCGGGCCACGTACCAGACCCAGGCCCAGGTGCCGACCGGGACGGCCAGGGCGGTGACCAGCAGCAGGCTGACCAGCCAGCGCAGGCGGAAGCGGCGCCGACCGCGGCGGCGCGGCCGGGAGAAGGACGGCGGCTCGGGGCGGCGGCGGGGCGCCGTCTCCGGGGCGCGCGGGAACTCCTCCTCCGGGGACCCCGCCTCGGGGGGTGCGGGCGCCGGAGGCGGGGAGACGCGGGCGCGGGGCCGCGGACGCTCGCGGACGAAGCGGCGGGTGAAGACGGCGTCGTCGGCCGCCGCGAGGTCGGCGGGCACGCCCTGCGGGGCGGTCGCCCCGGGCGTCAGGACCTCGTCGCGCCGGAACTCCCGCGTGGTCTCGTCGTCGGAGAACGCGCGGGTGGCGTCGTCGTCGGCGGAGAAGCCGGGGGTGGCGTCATCCACGGAGAACGCGCGGGTGCTCTCGGCGCCCTCGGCACCGGAGGACGCGGGGAGGTAGGCCCCCCGGGAGAAGACCTGGGTGGCCTCGTCGTCGGACGAGGGAGCGGTGGTCGGGTCGTCCCACGGCTCGTCACCGCGGCCGTCGTTCGCCGTTCGCACCGGCTCACCTCCGCACATTCTCTGGTCGGGGGGATGTGTCACCCCCACTGGGACGGCCTCCGCCCACCGCCGGTTCTCAGCGATTCGGTCCGTGGGAGGACCGTGGCGGAGGGTGGTGTCAGCGCACCCCGTACCCGGTTCCGCGGGCACGGGGAGGCGGGCGGGGAAGTGGTGGCCCGGCTGGCGGCCAGAATACATCACGAACAGATCACAGCGCATTTTCCACGCGTGCGGCCGACCGGGACGAGTCTAGGGCGTCGGGGAGGTGCCGTTTCCCCTCTGGGCAGGGACTTCCACGGCCTTGGGGGTCGGAGAAGGGCGGGTGCGGCGGTCCGTGGGGACCACCGCACCCGCGTGCGTCCTCGGCCCGGTCAGGGCGCGGTGTGTCCGGCGGCCCGGCCCGCCTCCAGGCGGGCGACGGGTACCCGGAACGGGGAACACGAGATGTAGTCCAGGCCCACGCGGTGGAAGAAGTGCACCGAGGCGGGGTCGCCGCCGTGTTCACCGCACACCCCGAGCTTGATGCCCGGGCGCGCGGCGCGCCCCTCCTCCGCCGCGATGCGCACGAGGCGGCCCACGCCGTCCACGTCCAGGGACTCGAAGGGCGAGACCCCGAACACGCCCTTCTCCAGGTAGGCGGAGAAGAAGGAGGCCTCCACGTCGTCGCGCGAGAAGCCCCAGACCGTCTGGGTGAGGTCGTTGGTGCCGAAGGAGAAGAACTCGGCGTTCTCGGCGATCTGCCCGGCGGTCAGCGCGGCGCGGGGCAGCTCGATCATCGTACCGACGGGAAAGTCGAGTTCGACGCCGTTCTCCCGGCCCACCTCGCGCAGCACGCGCAGCGCGTCCTCGCGGATGATCTCCAGTTCCTGCACGGTGCCCACCAGCGGGATCATGATCTCGGGGCGGGGGCGTCCGCCCGCGGCGATCCGGTCGACGGCGGCCTGGGCGATGGCGCGCACCTGCATGGTGAACAGCCCCGGCACGACCAGGCCCAGGCGCACGCCGCGCAGGCCCAGCATCGGGTTCTGCTCGTGCAGCTTGTGCACCGCCTGGAGCACCCGCAGGTCGTTCTCGTGGCTCTCCCCGCGCGCCTCGGCCACGGCCACGCGCACCGACAGCTCGGTGATGTCGGGCAGGAACTCGTGCAGCGGCGGGTCCAGCAGGCGCACGGTCACCGGCAGGCCGTCCATCGCCGCCAGGATGCCGCCGAAGTCCTCGCGCTGGAGCGGCAGCAGCGCGTCGAGGGCCTGCTCCTGCTCCTCCGCGGTGTCGGCGAGGATGAGCCGCTCCACGAGTTGGCGGCGGTCGCCCAGGAACATGTGCTCGGTCCGGCACAGGCCGATCCCCTGCGCGCCCATGCGGCGGGCCCGGGCGGCGTCCTCGGCGGTGTCGGCGTTGGCGCGCACGCGCATGCGGCGGGCGGCGTCCACGTAGTGCATGAGGCGGTCCACCGAGCGCACGAGGTCGTCGGCCTCGTCGGAGGCGGGGTCGATCTCGCCCTCGAAGTAGCGCACGACGGGCGAGTCCACCACGGGGACCTCGCCGAGGAGGACCTCCCCGCTGGTGCCGTCGATGGAGATGACGTCGCCCTCCTCGACCACCTCGCCGCCGGGCGCGGTCATGCGCCGGTTCTTGGTGTCGATGTCGAGCTCCTCCGCGCCGCACACGCAGGTCTTGCCCATACCGCGGGCGACCACGGCGGCGTGCGAGGTCTTGCCGCCGCGGCTGGTGAGGATGCCCTCGGCGGCGATCATGCCCTCCAGGTCGTCGGGGTTGGTCTCGCGGCGGCACAGGATGACCCTCTCTCCGCTGCGCGACCACTTGACGGCGGTGTAGGAGTCGAAGACGGCCTTGCCGACGGCGGCGCCGGGCGAGGCGTTCATGCCGCGGCCGAGGCGGTGGACGTCCGTCCCGGAGAGGGCCTCCTCGTCGAAGCGGGGGAACATCAGCTGGGCGAGCTGGTCGCCGGTGACCCGCTGGACCGCCTCGTCCAGGGTGATCAGACCCTGGTCCACGAGCTGGTCGGCGATACGGAACGCGGCGGCGGCCGTGCGCTTGCCCACCCGGGTCTGGAGCATCCACAGCCTGCCGCGCTCGATGGTGAACTCGATGTCGCACAGGTCGCGGTAGTGGTTCTCCAGAGTGTCCATGATGCCCATCAGCTCCCCGTAGCTGGAGGCGTCGATCCCCTCCAGGTCGGCGAGGGGGACGGTGTTGCGGATCCCGGCCACCACGTCCTCGCCCTGGGCGTTCCGGAGGTAGTCGCCGTAGACGCCGGGCTGGCCGGTGGCGGGGTCGCGGGTGAAGGCGACGCCGGTGCCCGAGTCCATGCCGAGGTTGCCGAAGACCATGGAGCAGACGTTGACGGCCGTACCGAGGTCGGCGGGAATGCGCTCCTGGCGGCGGTAGAGGACGGCGCGGGGGGCGTTCCAGGAGTCGAAGACCGCCCGGACCGCGAGCAGCATCTGCTCGCGGGGGTCGCTCGGGAAGGGGCCGCCGGTGCGCTCGCGCACGACCTCCTTGAAGCGGTCCACGAGCCGGCGCAGGTCGGCGGCGTCCAGGTCCAGGTCGCTGGTGACGCCCTTGGCTGCCTTGACCTCCTCGATGGCGTCCTCGAAGAGCTCGCCGTCGATGCCCTGCACGGTCTTGCCGAACATCTGGATCAGACGCCGGTAGGAGTCCCAGGCGAAGCGCTCGTCACCGCCCCGGGCGGCCAGGCCCATGACGGACTCGTCGTTGAGGCCGATGTTGAGGACGGTCTCCATCATGCCGGGCATGGAGAACCTGGCGCCCGAGCGCACGCTCACCAGGAGCGGGTCGTCGGCCTGGCCCAGGCGGCGCCCCATGGCCTTCTCCAGCTCCTGGAGGTTGGCCTCGATCTCGGCGTCGAGTCCGGCGGGCATGCTGCCGTGGGAGAGGTAGTGGCGGCACGCCTCGGTGGTGATGGTGAACCCGGGGGGAACGGGCAGGCCGAGGTTGGTCATCTCGGCGAGGTTGGCCCCCTTACCGCCGAGGAGATCCTTCAGGTCCTTGTTGCCCTCGGTGAACGTGTAGACGTACTTGGCCACGGGGGTGCTCCCTCGCTTCTCGACGGCGCAGTGCTGGGTCGGCGCCTGTGCCCGGATGGGCGCGACTCTATCCACACTCCGCATCATCACTCGCCCATGAACTCCCTTTTTTCGTCATATCCCCAGTTCACAGCTATTAAAGAGGTCTATACCAATGGTTCAGCGAAAGGGGAGCCTCCGGACACCCCGATCCGGCGCGCGGGGCCACCAGTGAAGACGAACCCCCTGTTCACGGAGGCGCCGAGGCACCCGGAAGCTCCGGCTCCCCGACGAACTCCGCCACGGGAGCGCACACGACCAATCCTGTGCCACATCCGCCACGGGAGAATGCCTGTGCCGCGAAACACAGGTCTACCCACCAGTAACCTACGGAGCCGTAGGTTAGGCTTCGGGTGGGCCCGCAGCGGGGCGGACCGCGGGATGGAGGAGTGCAGCGTGTCGGAGGAACAGGCGCGGGGTACCGGGCGTACGGAGGCCGACCGGAAGGACCACGGGGCCCCGCGCGACGGCGGGCGGAAACCGGGATCCGGCACCCCCTCGGACGCGTCCGTGCCCGAGAGGGCCGCGGCGGCGGCCGAGGAGCTGCTGGAGGCGGTCAAACCGCGGCTGCGCGGCTGGCTGCACCTGGGGACGGCCCCGCTCGCCCTGGCGGCGGGCATCGTCCTGGTGTCCCTCTCCCCCACCACGCCCGCCATGATCGCCAGCGCCGTGTACGCGCTCAGCGCGGTGATGCTCTTCGCCACCTCGGCGGTCTACCATGTGGGGCGCTGGTCGCCGGGCGCGCAGAAGGTGCTGCGCCGCATGGACCACTCCAACATCTACCTGATCATCGCGGGCACCTACACGCCGTTCGTGCTGCTCGTGCTCGAAGGCACACTGCGCACCGCCATGCTGGCGCTGATCTGGGGCGGGGCGATCGCCGGGGTCGGCTTCAAGATGCTGTGGCTCAACGCACCGCGCTGGCTGTCCACCGCGCTGTACCTGGCCATCGGCTGGGTGGCGGTGCTGTTCATCCCCCAGCTGATCGGCGGCACCCACCCGGCGACGTGGATCCTCATCCTGGTGGGCGGGGTGCTCTACAGCGTGGGCGCGGTGGTCTACGGGCTCAAGTGGCCCGACCCGGCGCCGCGCTGGTTCGGCTTCCACGAGATCTTCCACTCGCTGACCATCGCGGCGTTCGTCTGCCACTATGTCGCGGTGTCGTTCGTGGTCTACACCACGGGCTGAAAAACTGGGCACCGCGACCGGGGGTGCCCTTCGCGGCCCACACCACGGGCTGAAAGACCGGGCACCGCGACCGGGGGTGCCCTTCGCGGCCCACACCACGGGCTGAAAGACCGGGCACCGCGTCTCCCGGTCCATTGACCGCAGGCCGCGCGCCCCCGTGTGCCGGGTCCCTCGGGGAGGGGCCCGGCACACGGGGGGCGTGACCGCCACCCGGATCAGGCGAAACCGAACACCGGCGGGAACACCAGCACGACCAGCCCCGCCCAGACCGCGTAGACCGGCAGGTAGGCCGTCTGCCACCGTTCGATCGCTGCGAACGGGCGGGTGCCCCGTACGAAACCCGCCATCAGCCACGCCGACCACGCCAGGTGCACCAGCAGCACGAGGTTGAGACCGAGCGCGGCGGTCTTGTTGGCGGTGAACCCGAACTCGGCGATACGGGTCAGCATCGCCGTCAGCGCGACGGCGTCCACCGCGAGCGCCGCCCCGACCAGCGCGAGCTGGAGCCAGTCGAACACACCCGGCGGGGACAGCGGGGCGCGGGCGGAGACCGAGTACAGCAGCAGGAACAGGACCAGCACCAGAACGGCGTCCATGATGATGAGCAGTTCGCGGTCCACCGTGGTCAGCGGACCGTTCACCAGGAGCGCCACCAGGTCCGCGAGCAGCATCAGGACCGCCAGCGGCGTGAAGACCCGGGTCAGGACGGGCGCGATGTTCTCCACCACGCTCTTCTTGGCCTCCACCAGCCACGCGGCCACCAGGAGCGCGCCGGGCACGCCGAACGGCAGCAGCCAGTCCTCCATGAACGGTTCCAGGTCCACCTCCACCAGGGAGAGCACCCCGAAGGTGAGGCCGACCAGGACCGCGGACCCCAGCACGATCAGCGCCAGGTACATCACCAGCTCGCCCACGAAGCGCACGAAGTCCATGCGCCGGTCGTGGGACCGCCACTGCCCGCCCGTGTGCAGGACGCCCACGAGCAGCCACAGCAGGACCGGGGCGTGCGTGAACGCGAGCACGGCGGTCATGCCGGGGCCCGGGAACGGCCCGGGGGCCGTCTCGAACGGGTAGAGGTTCACGGCCAGGGCCGGTACCGCCGCGACGGCGGCCAGCGCCGCGCACACGCGCCAGGTGACCCGCCGTTTCCAGGCGAACCACCCCGCCAGGAACGGGAGCACCACGAAGGCGACGTTGCGCAACTGCGCGAACTCGTCGTCGACCGCCGTGAACAGGAGCTTGACCGCGAGCCCCGCGCCGAGCGCGAAGGCGATCACCACGCCGAGTTCGCGCCAGCGCGCGAGGCCGCCCGCCCCGTCCTCGGCCTCGGGGACCAGGACCAGCTGCTTCCAGAGCCGGTGGGAGTGCTCGCGCGCGAACTCCCGCGACACCTCGTCCAGGTTGCCCATGCGCCTGACCGCGACGAGGAAGGCCTCCTCGTCGTCCAGGCCGCTCGCCCCCAGATCGGCGATCTGTTCGCGCAGGTGGTCCTCCATCTCCTCGATGTCGGAGGGGGAGATGGCCCGGCGGCGGCGCACGAAGCCGCGCCACTGGTCGATCTGCTCCTCCAGGACGTCACCGCGTGTGTTCCCGCTCATCAGGCGATCCCCCCCGCCGCGGCGTCCCCGAGGACCGGTGGGCGCGACGCGGCCTGCCACACCTGCTGGAGGGCGTCGGCGACGACGTCCCACTGCTTCTGCCGCTCGGCCAGCGTCTCCAGCCCGGCCTCCGTGATGGCGTAGTGCTTGCGGCGGCGCCCCGTCTCGGACGCGCCCCAGGACGCCCGGACGTAGCCGTTGCGTTCGAGGCGGTGCAGCAGGGGGTAGAGCATGCCGTCCGTCCACTGCATCCGGCCGTCGGAGAGCTCCTTGACGCGTTTGACGATGGCGTATCCGTAGGACTCGCCCTCGGCCAGGATGCCCAGGACGAGCGGTGTGGCCGACGCCGCGACCAGGTCCTTGTCGATGTGCACGCGCACTTCCTATACCTAGTTCCGCTAGGGTTATTTACCCTAGCAGAGCTAGGCATAGTAGAGCGAGGTATCGAGTTGGATCTCCGCCGGTGTCACGATTCGCTCACACGACAGGACAAGACACACCAAACGACCGCGTAACGCGCACCCCCTACCGCTAGGTTGAGAACCGGTTCCCGCGGTCGTGTGCGGCCGGGGGGCCGAAGAGGCGGCCGGAATCCAATCCCCCCGGGTCCGGCCGTCTCGCCGTGCCCTCAGCCCCGAGCCCACCCCTCAGGCGGTCGGCGGAAGGCCCGGCAGTCCGTCGACGCTGGCGGAGTTGCGGGTGAGCCGATGGTCGTCGAAGTAGGCGGGATCGCGGCGTTCGTGGTAGCGGTCCAGCAGGTCCCGGTCGCCGCGCAGGTCCATCAGCGGCATGGAGAACCCGCAGGAGTCGGAGATACGCCGGACGTCGACCACGATGACCGCGCGCTGGCCCAGGGTGCGTTCCTTGGGGAAGTGGGCACGCAGCTCATCGAACCCCGGTTCCTCGGGGAGCACGGCCCGGCCGGTGCCGTGGAGGCGGACGATGTTCGGCGGCCCGTCGAAGGCGCAGAACATCAGCACGATCCGGCCGTTCTCTCGCAGGTGGGCGATGGTCTCGACACCGGAACCGGTGTAGTCGAGGTAGGCCACCCGGTGCTCGCCGAGCACAGCGAACGTCCCGCTCATCCCCTTGGGTGAGACGTTGACGTGGCCGTCCCCGGCGAGCGGTGCGGTCCCCACGAAGAAGACCGGTTGGGCGAGGAGGAAGCGCGCGAGCCGGTCACCGATGGAGTCGTGGATCTTTCCCATGGCACCGAGCTTTCCACCCGACCGGTTCCGCGCTCCGGACAGCCCCCGCCGGAGGGTCCGGGCTCCGCGAAAGCACGAGGGCCGCCCGCCCCGGTCGGGGACGGACGGCCCTCGCCGCGCCGATGGCTAGCAGCCGGGCAGGCGCTCGAACAGGTAGGTCTCCACGCGGTCCAGGGACACGCGCTCCTGGGACATGGTGTCGCGCTCGCGCACGGTCACCGCGTCGTCCTCCAGGGTGTCGAAGTCCACCGTCACGCAGAACGGGGTGCCGATCTCGTCCTGGCGGCGGTAGCGGCGGCCGATCGCCCCGGCGTCGTCGAACTCCACGTTCCAGCGCTTGCGCAGCCTGGCGGCCAGGTCGCGGGCCTTGGGCGAGAGGTCGGCGTTGCGCGACAGCGGCAGCACCGCGGCCTTGACCGGGGCCAGGCGCGGGTCCAGGCGCATAACGGCGCGCTTCTCCAGCTTGCCCTTGGCGTTGGGCGCCTCGTCCACGTTGTAGGCGTCCAGCATGAACGTGAGCACCGCCCGGTCGACACCGGCCGCGGGCTCGATGACGTAGGGGATGTAGCGCTCGTTGCTCTCCTGGTCGAAGTAGGACAGGTCCACGCCCGAGGCCTCGGAGTGCGTCCGCAGGTCGTAGTCGGTGCGGTTGGCGATGCCCTCCAGCTCCCCCCACTCGGAGCCCTGGAAGTTGAAGCGGTACTCGATGTCGACGGTGCGCTTGGAGTAGTGGGACAGCTTCTCCTGCGGGTGCTCGTACAGGCGCAGGTTGTCCTTGGCGATGCCCAGGTCGACGTACCACTGGTGGCGGATGTCGATCCAGTGCTGGTGCCACTCCTCGTCGCTGCCGGGCTTGACGAAGAACTCCATCTCCATCTGCTCGAACTCGCGGGTCCGGAAGATGAAGTTGCCCGGGGTGATCTCGTTGCGGAACGACTTGCCGATCTGGCCGATGCCGAAGGGAACCTTGCGGCGGGCGCTCTGCTCGACGTTCTTGTAGTTGATGAAGATGCCCTGGGCGGTCTCCGGGCGCAGGTAGGCCAGGCCCTTCTCGTCCTGGACCGGGCCCAGGTAGGTGCGCAGCAGGCCGTTGAACATGCGCGGCTCGGTGAAGGAGTCCTTGGCGCCGCAGTTGGGGCAGGCGATGGCGGCCAGGCCCTCGGCGGGCTCGTGGCCATGCTTCTCCTCGTAGGCCTCGACGAGGTGGTCCGCCCGGAAGCGCTTGTGGCAGGACTGGCACTCGGTGAGCGGGTCGACGAAGGCCGTCACGTGGCCGGAGGCCTCCCAGACCTCGCGGGCCAGGATGACGCTGGAGTCCAGGCCGACGATGTCGTCGCGCTCCTGCACCATGGAGCGCCACCACTGGCGCTTGACGTTGTTCTTGAGCTCGACGCCGAGGGGGCCGTAGTCCCAGGCGGCTCGCAGACCCCCGTAGATCTCGCTGGAGGGGTAGACCAGACCTCGGCGCTTGGCGAGGTTGACCAGTGCGTCCATTGCCTCTGACTTGGCGGCCATGGGGAACTCTCCATCCGGCTGGGTGTCGGTGGATCGCGTGCGCGATACATCGGTTGGTGTGGAAATGCGGCGCCGCCGAAACCAGGGAGCGGCAACAGCGACGACCGCGTCCACCCAGGCTAGAGCAACCAGGGGTGCCCGCACGCACGTTTCGAGGGTGCGGCAACCCTCTTCAGGGGTGCGGAAACCATCCCTGGAGGTGCGGGAACCGTACCCAAGCGTGCGGAAGCCGCCCGGACGGGTCTCAGGTCGGGGCCCCACCCCCGGTCACGATCTCGAACGCGGTGGGTTCGTCGATGGCGCGCGAGAGCAGCGGCACGGCGTTGACCTTGACGTCGAAGTCGGACAGGGCCCTGCGGTAGAAGCCGGCGCCGTCCCACTCGGTGACCACGGTCCACAGGCAGGGGTCGTCCGCGGCGCGGCCCACCCGGTGGCCTCGGAAGCCGGGGCGGCGGGAGAGCACCTCGATCGCGGTGGCGGCGTCGGTCTGGAAGGCCGCGGTGTCGGCCTCGGGCACGGAGTAGCGGGTGATGACGATCACGGTCCCATTGTGGCCCACCCGGGAGGCCCCCGGACGGTTGTCCACAGGCGCGGATCCCGCTCCGGGCGGCCCTCGTCCCGGGGGCGGGGACCCCGCGAGGACCCCGGAGGCCCGAGGCGCGACCCGGCGCCGTGTCCCGGGGACGCGCGGCCCCCGGGACACGGGCCCCGGATCACTCCCGGCCGAAGACCCGGTCCACGACGCGGGCCGCGGCCCGGCCGTCGTCGAGCGGGCAGAACCGCTCCACGAACGAGCGGTAGGCGTCCCCGCTGCGCCGGGCCACCTCGTCGATGTCGAGCAGGGCCTCGACCACCTGGTCGGACTCGGTCAGCAGCGGGCCCGGCGCGGTCTCCTCGAAGTCGAAGTAGAACCCGCGCAGGTTGTCCCGGTAGCTCTCCAGGTCGTAGGTGAAGAAGAGCATCGGCCGCCCGGTGTTGGCGAAGTCGAACATCATCGACGAGTAGTCCGTGACGAGCACGTCGGTGATGAGGAAGAGCTCCATGATCTCCGGGTAGAGGGACACGTCGTGGACGAAGTCCCTGCCCACGATCGGCACGCTGTCCACCACCCGCGGGTGCCTGCGCACCAGGAGCACGTGGTCGTCGCCGAGCTTGTCGTACATCCGGCGCAGGTCCAGGTGCAGGTCCAGCTTGTGCCTGCCGCGCGTGTAGTACTTGTCGTCGCGCCAGGTCGGCGCGTACAGCACCACCTTCCTGCCCTCGGGCAGGCCGAGCCTGCGGCGGGTGCGCTCGGCGACGGCCTCGCGGTCGGGGGCGAAGAAGATGTCGTTGCGCGGGTAGCCGGTCTCCAGCACCTCGCCCTCGAAGCGGAAGGCGCTGCGCAGGATCGGGGTCGCCCACGGGCTCGGCGAGACCAGGTAGTCCCACTGCGCGGTCTCCCAGGCGAGCTTGTCGAAGTAGTCGCGCGACTTGCCGCGGATGTTCTCGACGTCGAAGCCGATGCGCTTGAGCATCGAGCCGTGCCAGGTCTGCACGACCACCTGGTCGGGGTGGCGGTGGAACCACGGGGGCTGGCGGGAGTTGGTGACCAGGTAGCGGGTGCGGGCCAGCGCCTCGTAGTACTCCCGGCCCCGGTGCCGCACGGCGGTCAGGTCGTCGGGCAGGCGCACCTGGCCGTCGGCGACCAGCCACGACATCGGGTACTGCGCCCAGCGCGCCCTCCCCCGCAGCTCCGCGTAGACGCTCTGCGGGCTGTCGGAGTACTGGCGGCCGGTGTAGCTGTCGAAGAGCACGCCCTCGGTGACGGACTCGCGGCGCCGGGCCGGGTAGTGGCGCTCGCGCAGCTCGCGCTGGGCGAAGGTGCCGCGCTCGGCGGGGCGCAGGTCGCTGCCCACCTGGAGCACGGGGACACCGCGCCCCTGGCAGGAGAGGGTGTAGGCGCGCTCGCCGGTCTGCATCTCCAGCGGCAGGCCGGGGATGAGCGCGTCGGAGAACTCCACGCCCACGTCCGTCGCGTCGGCGCCGCCCCCGGCGGCCTCGCTGACCCGGCCCCCCAGCTGGTAGGCGCCCGCGGGCAGGGACAGCTCGCCGGACAGGGTGGGGACGTCGGCGGGGGCGAAGCGGGCCGTGAAGCGGCTGCCGGAGCGCTCCACCCGCAGCGGGTGCTCCTCGTCGCGGCCGCGCGCCCGGGCGACCAGGTCCAGTTCGGCGTCGGCGGAGAACTCCCCCTCCAGCAGCAGGGCGCGGCCCTCCCAGCGGGCGCGGTCGACCACGGGCCGGGCGTGCCCCGCGCGCAGCTTGAGGTGACCGGTCGCGGTGCGCAGCACGGCCAGCTCGCGGTGGCCGTCCTCGGCCGCGTAGGCGGCGGTGGCCGTCTCGTCGGGCAGGATCAGGGCGACGGCCCGCCCGTCCGGGGTCACCAGGTGGACGTCCCACTCCTCCTGGCGGATCACGCCGCCGCACTCGGTGACGCTGCGGTCGAAGAGCTCGTCGGCGCGTACGCGGGCGGTGACGCGGCCGCCGTGGACGGTGGCCGGGTAGGTGAGCGCGGCGGTGCCGGGACGGCGGGTCAGGCGCAGCCCGGTGGCCTCGGCCGCGGGCGCGGACACCAGTTCGCCCTCCAGCTCCAGCACACCGGTGCGGGCGTCGAAGCGGTGCTCGGCCACGCGCGCGCGGGCCGGTTCGACGCTGATCAGCAGCTGGCGGTCCCTGCTCCAGTGCGGGCGCACCCACACGTCCCCCTCGACGCGGTGGTAGCCCGGGCGCTCGGCCGGGCCGGGGACGGGGTTGGCGACGATCCTGCGGCGGGTGATCCCGCGGTTGAGGACGACCAGCTCCAGCTTCCAGTCTCCGGGCTCCCAACCGCCGGAGGAGCGCAGCTTGCGGGGGTCGACGATGACGGTGAAGCCCCCGTGGTCGTGGCGGGCGGCGTCGATGACGTCGGGGAGGCGGTACTCGGCGGCGAGCCGCACCCGCACGGGCACGCGGACACGGCGGCGGGTGGCGGTGTTGACCGCGAAGGCCGCCAGGTGCTGCTGCCATCGTCTGCGGGCGCGCAGGTGGCGGATGCCGACGCGGCCGCTGACGTGCAGGCGCCCGCTCGACCAGCGGACGTCCTCGGTCTTCTGGCGGACCCGGATGTCCTCGCCGAGCCGGTACACCTCGCGCGGCACCGCCCGGTCGGGCTCCTGGGACTCGAAGAAGGGGTAGCTGACGTAGTAGCCCAGGCCGCGCCGCACGACGGTGGCCTTCTTGATCTCGACGCTCTTGGCGAAGGTCGCGACCTCCAGGACGTCGGCCGTGCGCCGCTTGCGCACCAGGTGGTACAGGAGGCGGTCGAGCACGTTGAGGCCGCGCAGGAGGCGCGCGGGCACGTGGTCGAGGTAGGCGTTGACCAAGTCGACGACGGCCTCGCGGGCCTCCTCGTCGGCGTCGTCCAGGCGCAGCAGGAGCTGGTGCAGCTCGCCGCCGAGCAGGGTGCGGTCCCACAGCTCGCGGTCGGCGCTGGCGAGTCCGGCGGCGAGGTCGCCCATCGCGGTGAGGCGCCGGGTGAGCGCGGCCTTGTCCAGGGGCCGGCGGGCGGCCTCGCGTCGGCGCATGAGCAGGACGGGGCCGGGCAGGGTGTCCACGGTCTCCGCGGACAGGGCGGCCCGGCGCAGGCCCAGGTCGGCGTCCTCGGGGTCCAGGGAGTGGTCGGGCAGGGAGTTCCAGAACTCCCTGCGCCAGAGCTTGTTGCCCAGGGTGGCGTCGGCGGCGAGTCCGGGGACGGCGCGGGGGTCCTCGGCCATGCGGTGCCTGCCGCAGTACCTGCGGTGCGCCTTGGACGGGGAGGCGCCCAGCTCGTCGAACCTGTACGCGTTGCCGACGACCAGGTCCGAGCGGGTGTCGCCCGCGCTGCGCAGGAGGTAGGCCAGGGCGTAGCCGGTGAGGGCGTCGGAGCCCTCCAGGAAGAGCAGGTGGGTGCCGTGCGCGGCGGCGGCGCCGCGTGCGCGGGCGGCGGGGCGGTCGGGGGCGGGTTCGCCGGTCAGGAGCGTGGCGGCGAGGCCGGGCGGCGGTGCGGCGGCGAACGCGGCGGCGAGGGCGAGCGCGTCCTCGCGGGCGGGTTCGACGGCCTCGTCCCCCTGCTCGTTCTCCTCCCCTCGGGTGTCGCCCTCGGTGTTCTCGGCGGCGTCCTCGTCGCCCCCGTTGTCGGCGTCGGTGTTCTCGGGGTCGGACTCGGCCGCGGGCTCGGCGCCGTCGGCGCGGAGGCGGTCACCGTCGCGGACGGGGACCAGGACCACCTGCGCGTCCGCCCGGGGCTCGCCGGTCCCGCCGTCGTCGCGTTGGCGGGCCAGGGAGTCGAGGCAGTGCTGCAGGTGGGGCTCGGTGACGTCGAACGTCACGATGACAGTGGCTTCGGGCACGGAAGTTGACACCCTCCGGAGGGTTCGACGGGCCGCGCGGGCGACTGGGCGCGCTGGCCGCGTGCATCAGACGATTGACGACTGCGGGTGTGGATTTTGTGACTCAGAGTCAACACGGTACCGATGGCTGTGCGCCGCGCGGAAGACGGGAGGGGGTGTTCGGCGCAGCCGCACCGGCGCCCGGCGGCGGACCGGGGTCCTGCACTAGGGTTCAGGACACAAGTATCACAGGCCCGGTGGCCCCACCGCCCACCTTTTCGGGATGGGCGCGCCCCCGCGCGGGCCTGTCCGGCGGCGGCACGGACCAGAAGCGGACACGGACAGCATGGCCCCTCCCGAACACGGTGACGAGAAGCGGCGTCCAGACCAGGACCGACCCCGGCGCGAGGGGGGCTCCCCCCGCGCGAGGAGGGCGGGCGGACTGCGCAGGGCGGTGGAGGAGCGCAGCGCGGTGCCGCTCGTGTGGCTGCACCAGGGCCCCCGGTGGCTGGCGCCGCTGGTGGTGGGCGCCCTGTTCATCGCGGGGCTGGTGGCGCCCGGCCCGGTCGGCGCGGTGTGCCTGCTGCTGGTCGCCGCGTTCGTGGCGTGGCTGGCGTTCCTGACCTGGCCCTCCCTCGGCGGCCAGCCGCGGGCCGCGCGGGTGCTCATGGTGGTGGTCGTGCTGGTGCTGGCGGTGGCGCGGATCCTGGGCTACTGACAGGACGACACCGAAAAGATCACGAATCCGCCATATTTTGACAATCATTTTCGTTTTCGTGATAATGGAACGGTGTCTGACCAGTTCAAGGCCGTCGCGGGCGACGCGCCGCCCGCCTTCCAGGCCGTCGACGCACGCGTCGCCTACGACGGCGTCCCTGTGCTCGACGGTGTGAGTCTCGACGTGCCCGCGGGCCAGACGATGGCCGTCCTGGGCCCCAACGGCTCCGGCAAGTCCACCCTGATGCGCTCGATGCTGGGCATCGTGCCCCTGACCTCCGGCGAGGTCCTGGTGCACGGCGTCCCGCTGCGCAGGTTCCGCGCCTGGCGCCGGATCGGCTACGTGCCCCAGCGGCTCACCGCCGGCGGCGCCGTCCCCGCCACCGTCCGCGAGATCGTCGCCTCCGGGCAGGTCGCCTCGCGCCGCCGCCTGTCCCTGCCCACCCGCGCCGACCGCGCGGCCGTGGACGAGGCCCTGGAGACCGTCGGGCTGGCCGACCGGGGCCGCGACGCGGTACGCGAGCTCTCCGGCGGCCAGCAGCAGCGCGTGCTCATCGCCCGCGCCCTGGCCGGTCGGCCCGACACCTTCGTCATGGACGAGCCCATGGCCGGTGTGGACGCCGAGAACCAGCGCGCGCTGGCCGGGACCATCACCCGCCTGCGCGAGCGCGGCGCGACCGTGGTCCTGGTCCTGCACGAACTGGGCCCGCTGGAGGACGTGATCGAGCGGGCCGTGGTGCTGGAGTCGGGCCGCGTGGTGCACGACGGCGCCGCGCCCGCGCCCACCGGCGAGTGCGCGCGGCCCGGACACGAGCACCAGCACCCCCACCCCGACCCCAACGCTCCCGACTCCGCGGGCACCACGGCCGCGGAGATGATCCGACTCGAGGTACCCGGCCGTGACTGAGCTGCTCCACTACGAGTTCATGCGGCGCGCGCTGGTCGCGGCGGTGCTCGTCGGCCTGGTCACCCCGATCATCGGCACCTACCTCGTCCAGCGGCGTCTGGCCCTGCTGGGCGA
Organism: Nocardiopsis dassonvillei subsp. dassonvillei DSM 43111; assembly: GCF_000092985.1. Classification (GTDB taxonomy): domain Bacteria; phylum Actinomycetota; class Actinomycetes; order Streptosporangiales; family Streptosporangiaceae; genus Nocardiopsis; species Nocardiopsis dassonvillei. The sequence goes on along the minus strand of NC_014210.1, from coordinate 899,914 downwards.
CGGGATCGGCCACGTCGCCCTGACCGGGGTGGCGCTGGGCCTGCTCACCAGCACCTCTCCGGTGCTCACCGCGGCCGTGGTGGCCACGCTGGGCGCCGTCCTCATCGAGTTGGTGCGGGTACGCGCCCGCACCAGCGGGGACGTGGCCCTGGCACTGCTGTTCTACGGCGGCATCGCCGGTGGCGTGCTGCTCATCGGGCTCACGCCCGGGGCGAGCAACGCCACGCTGGTCTCCTACCTGTTCGGCTCGGTGAGCACGGTGGAGGAGTCCGACCTGTGGGTGGTGGGCGTGCTCGCCGCCGGGGTGATCGCGGTGGTGGCGGTGTTCGGCCGCGAGCTGTTCGTGCTGTGCCAGGACGAGGAGGTGGCGCGGGCCCACGGGCTGCCGGTGCGCTTCCTGAGCGTGCTGCTGGCCGTGACCGCCGCGCTGACGGTGGTGATCGCGATGCGCGTCGTGGGCGTGCTCATGGTGAGCGCGCTGATGATCGTCCCGGTCGCCGCCGCACAGCAGCTCACCAAGAGCTTCCGGGTGACGATGCTCCTGGCCGTGCTGATCGGACTGCTGTCCTCGGTGGGCGGCCTGACCACGTCCTTCTACGCCGAACTCTCCCCCGGCGCGACGATCGTGCTGCTGGCCCTGGCCGTCTTCGGCGTGGCCGTGGCGGTCGGCGGCGTGCTGCGCCGCACCTCGGGGCGCCGCTCCGCGGCGGTCTTCGATCCCGCCGGTGGGAGTTCGACCGGTACGATGCCCCAGACTGAGCGGGGGAAGGTGAGACCATGAGTACACGACGCGAGGCGGTCCGCCAGGCGCTGACCGGTTCCGACGGTTTCCGCAGCGCCCAGGACCTGTACGCGGACCTGCGCGCCGACGGTTCCAAGATCGGCCTGACCACCGTCTACCGGGCGCTCCAGGCGCTGAGCGACTCCGGTGAGGTGGACGTGCTGCGCACCGACGAGGGCGAGGCCGTCTACCGGGCGTGCGGCACCGAGAGCCACCACCACCACATCGTGTGCCGGGTGTGCGCGACCGCGGTGGAGATCGAGGGGCCCACGGTGGAGAAGTGGGCCGCCGAGATGGGCGCCCGGTACGGCTTCACCGGTGTGACGCACACCGTGGAGGTCTTCGGGACCTGCGCCAACTGCTCCTAGGCGGAGCGGTCGTCACGGCCGGTGGGCCTGTTCGGTGATGACCGAGAACACGGCGACCGGCTCGCCGAAGTGCTCGGCCAGCAGCTCGGGCAGGGCCTGGCCGAGGTCGGTCCGGTCGAAGGCGGACTCCAGGGGCACGAAGAGGTCCGGCTCGGAGCCTTCCACCAGCAGCTCCCACCCGTATCCGCCGCCGCGCCACAGGGTTCCCAGCTCGACGCCGTCCACGTAGATGAGCGCGGTGTCGGCGTCCCGGTACCTGAGGCGCACCCGCACCCGCCGCACCGCGCTGGAAGGGGAGGGCGGGGCGTCGGAGGCCGGGCCGCTCGCGGGGGCGGGAGCCGCCCGACCGGTCAGCGGGCCCTCCTCCGGCGAGGGGTCCGACGGCCGGGAGACCGGTCTGCCGCCCGCCGGACCGGACAGGTTCGGGACCAGGTCGGGCTCCGCGGCCCAGGGCGAAGCCCACTCGAGCACGCGCCGCACACTGCGCACCGCGATCGGTCTGGGCGCCCCCCTGTCCTGGAACCACACCAGGTCGGGCTTCCGGCGGGCCCCGCCCCAGGCTCGGGCCACCGACGTCTGCCCGGCCCCGTCGCGCACCACGGCGCGAACGTGCCAGTCCCGGTCGGCGGGCCGCTCCGAACCCCACACCGCGGCGGCGGTGAACGCCTCGGCGCCGAGCGGGGCGGAAGAGGGCGGGGGCGCGGTGCCGAGGGCGCTCGCCCGCGGGGTACGGGCTGTGCCGTCGGCTGACCCCCGTGGGCGTTGCCCTCCCCCGGTTCGGAGAACCCGGAGCGCGCCGAGGCCCCCGATCCGCGCCGGGGCGAGGGCCAGCGCGCGTGGTAGCGGCGCACGGCCGCCTCGAAGGTGTCCTCCTCGTGGGCGACGCCGCTCCCCCGGGTGCTCCACAGGGCCCGGATGTCGCGGACCATCGCGCGCCATCCGGCCCGGTCGCCGGGGTGGGTGCGGCCGACCGAGCGCAGCCGGGGCCTGCCCGCGTCGTCGACCGTCAGGGTGATCTCGGCGTACCTGACCTCCCCCGTCCCCCTGACGAACTGCCCGAAGCGGCAGTGGTAGCCCGGCGTCAGCAGGAGCGGGGGCCGCCCGTTCCCCGGGTGGGAGGCCATCACCAGCAGGTAGGACTCGTCCGAACGGGCCTCGACCGTCCCGAGGCTCTCGAAGAACTCGTAGTACCGCAGCGGCCCTATGAGCCGCAACCGGAACTTCAGGCGCTCCCAACGCAGTCTGCGCAGCACCGTCCTGAGGACGCGTGCGGACTCGCGTCGCCGCGCGGACTCGTCGGGCATGGGGTTCCCCGCTGTGGACCGGTGGGCTCCGTCGAGCGGAACACTATCCCGGCCCGGCCGGGGCTGTCTGCCCCGGCGGGTCCACGCCCGGAGCGCCGACGCGTCGTGCGCGCGGCGCCCCGCGGGGCGTCAGTCCCGGCGCAGCGGGTCCAGGCTGGGGCGTTTGGGGCGGACGTTGTCCCCCGAGGAGCGACCGGTGAGGCGGCGGCCGATCCACGGCACCAGGAACTCGCGCGCCCAGTGCAGGTCCTCCTGGCGGGCGGAGCGCCAGTCGCGGGGGTCGGCGGGCGGCCACGGCTGCCTCCAGTCGCCCTCCACGGGCACCCCGAGCACCTCGGCCACGCGCAGCGCCATGCGGCGGTGGCCCTCCGGGGACAGGTGCAGGCGGTCCCAGCTCCAGGCGCGGGCGTCGTCCAGGACCCGCATGCTCCACACGTCCACCACGTCGCAGCCGTAGCGGTCGGCGATGGCCCGCAGGTGCATGTTGTACGTGGCGATCCGGCCGCGCATGTGGCGCATCACGGGCTGCCAGTTGGTGTCGAACCCGGTGAAGACCACGATGCGCGCGCCGGTCCGGCTGAGCTCCTCCACCGCCGCGGCGAAGGCCACGGCCACCGCGTCGGGGTCGCTGCCGGGGCGGATGATGTCGTTGCCGCCCGCGCACAGCGTGATCAGGTCCGGCGAGAGCTCCACCGCCCGGGGGACCTGTTCCTCGGCGATCTGGCCGATGAGCTTGCCGCGCACCGCGAGGTTGGCGTAGCGCACCTCCGCGACGTGGTCGGCCAGGTGCTCGGCCAGGCGGTCGGCCCATCCCCGGTAGCGGCCGTCGGGCGCACCGCCGCCGTCCGGGTAGGGGTCGCTCATGCCCTCGGTGAAGCTGTCACCGAGGGCGACGTAGGACAGGATGTCCTGGTGCACCAAGTTCGTCCCAAAACCGCTCATAATGCCCGATCATCCAACTCCGCGCCAGGGTTACGCGACAGTAGGTTGATCGTTTTCGGCGTTTTGGGAGCCACCTCACACCGGTTCGGCGGCGGTCAGCGGTCCTTGGTGATCCGGGTCAGCTCCGGGCGCTTGGCCGTGACCGTGTCGCCGGAGGAGCGCCCCGTCAGGCGGCGGCCGATCCACGGGCCGAGCGACTCCCTGACCCAGGTCAGGTCCTCCCGGCGCGCACGGGTCCAGCCGACCGGCTCGCTGTGCGGCCACGGCTCGTCCCAGCGCTCCGTCACCGGCACGCCCAGCACCTCGGCCACGCGCAGCGCCAGGCGGCGGTGCCCCTCGGGGGACATGTGCAGCCGGTCCTCGTCCCAGGCCCGGGGGTCGGTGAGCACCCTCATCGGCCACTGGTCCACCAGGAGGCAGCCGTGCTTGTCGGCGACGGCGCGCACGTGCATGTAGTAGCGCGCGAACAGGCCGATGGTGCCGCGCATGTAACCCGTGGTGATGTTGACGCCGGTGAAGAGCACGACCTGGCTCCCCGCGGCGCGCAGGCGGCCCACCGTGTGGTCCAGGATCCTGGCCATCCGCTCGGGGTCCCCGCCCGGGCGCAGCAGGTCGTTGCCGCCCGCGCTCAGGGTGACCAGGTCCGGGGCCATAGCCAGGACGGGCGGGAGCTGGTCGGTGACGATCTGGCGCATGAGCTTGCCGCGCACCGCCAGGTTCGCGTACATGACCTCGCCCAGCTCGTCGGCCAGGTGCTCGGCCAGCCGGTCGGCCCAGCCGCGGAAGCCCGCGCCCGGCTCCGGGTAGGGGTCGCCCACGCCCTCGGTGAAGCTGTCGCCCACCGAGACGAGCGACATGCCCGGCCTGAGCAGCGGGCCGTCCGAACCTGCCATCACTTCTTCTCCTCCGACACGGGGTTGGGCACGGCACCGCCGTAGCGGCGGTCCCGGCTCGCGTAGATCTCACAGGCCCGCCACAGGTCGCGGCGGTCGAAGTCGGGCCAGAGCGTGTCCAGGAAGACGAACTCGGCGTAGGCGGACTGCCAGAGGAGGAAGTTGGACGTGCGCTGCTCGCCGGAGGAGCGCACGAACAGGTCCACGGGCGGCACGTCGGGGGCGTAGAGGTGCTGGGCGAGGGTGTCCTCGGTGATCTTCTCCGGGGAGAGCAGACCCGCCGCCGCCCTGCGGGCCAGCTCGCGCGCGGCGTCGACGATCTCGGCCTGTCCGCCGTAGTTCACGCAGAACTGGAGGGTGAGCGCGGTGTTGTCCCTGGTCATCTCCTCCGCGTCCTGGAGTTCGCGGATGACGCTCTTCCACAGCCGCCCCGCGCGCCCGGCCCACTTGACGCGGACCCCCCGCGCGTGCAGCTCGTCGCGGCGCCTGCGGATGGTGTCGCGGTTGAAGCCCATGAGGAAGCGCACCTCGTCGGGCGAGCGCTTCCAGTTCTCGGTGGAGAAGGCGTAGGCGGACAGGTTGGCCACGCCCATCTCCAGGGCGCCCTCGATCACGTCGAAGAGCGAGGACTCACCGGCCTTGTGCCCCTCGGTGCGCGCCAGCCCGCGCTCCTTGGCCCAACGGCCGTTGCCGTCCATGACCACGGCCACGTGCCGGGGCACCAGCTGGGCGGGGAGCTCGGGGGGACGCGCGCCGCTGGGGTGCGGAACGGGCGCGGCGTACTCCCGCCGTTTACCGGTGTCGAAGCTGAACAGACTCAAGAACGCTCCACATGGCGCAGTGATCGGATTCCGTTTTCCAGGTGCCACTGTAGGTAGGCCGCGACCAGCCCGCTGCACTCGGAGCGCTGCCTGTCCTCGCTGGCGTCCGCGCTCTCCCAGTCCCCTCCGAGCAGTGCCGACATGAGTCGGAGCGTGTCCGGGGACGGGTGCACGGAGCCGTGGGGACGGCACACCGTGCAGACCATACCTCCGGCGTGGACCGCGAACGCGCGGTGCTCCCCCCGGCTGCCGCAGCGGGCGCACTCGGCCAGCGAGGGCGCGTACCCGGCGACGGCGAGCGAGCGCAGCAGGTAGGCGTCCAGGACCAGCCGGGAGTCGTGGCTTCCCTCACCCAGGGTACGCAGCGCGCCGATGAGCAGGAGGAACTGGCGCAGCGCCGGGTCCTTCTCGACCGAGACGACCTTCTCCGCGGTCTCCAGCATCGCGGTGGCGGCGGTGTAGCGGGAGTAGTCCGACACCACCGCCTCGCCGTAGGCCCGCACGGTCTCGGCCTGGGTGATCACGTCCAGCGTGCGGCCCGCGTGCAGCTGGAGGTCGACGTGGGTGCACGGCTCCAGGCGGGCGCCGAAGCGGGACCTGGTGCGGCGCACCCCCTTGCCGACGGCGCGGACCAGGCCGGTGCGCCGGGTCAGGAGGGTGATGATGCGGTCGGCCTCGCCCAGCTTCTGGTTGCGCAGGACGACACCCTCGTCGCGGTAGAGACTCACATCCCCATTGTCGCGGATACCACGGACCGTCCACGCGGACGGTGGAGCACGAAACCCCTCTATGACCAGCTTTATTACAGTTTGGTTTCCCTTTTTGCGACATTTGCTCTACTCTCACGCGCTAGGCGCTCCGCGTCGGGCCCGCCGCCCTTCCCCCGCGGCACTCTCCCGGAGCAGCCGCGCGCATCCCGCGCGCTCCCCGACACGGGTTCACCCGAGACCCGCGGGGCACGAGCGAGGGCCGGCCTGAGCGCGGACCCCGCGCGAGCGGCGCCCCGTCGCGCCCGTGCCCCGACGTCCCACTTCCCGAGGAGGGCCCCATGGCGCGTGGTCGCCGAGGCAGGCGCAGGAAGAGCGCCGACCGACACCGCCGTTCCGGGCGCGGACTGCGCTCGATACCGCTCGCGGTACCCATGGCCGCGGTGCCCGTCGGCCTGGTCGTGGCGGGCGCTCTGCTGTTCACCGGCGCGGAGTCCGGCCTCGACCCCTTCCGGAACACGGCGGACGGCCAGGCGCGGGAGGGAGGGCTCGGCACCGCGGTCACCGACGACTCGCTCGTGCCCGAGGCCTCCGAGGACGCCGACTTCTTCGCCTCGCCCACCGCGACGCCTCAGCGCGAGCCCGCGCCCTCCGGGGAGGGCGTCGAGCCGCAGAGCGCGCAGGCCTCCTCCGTTCCCGAGAACAGCGGGGACGAGGACACCGGCGGCGCTGGCAGCGGTGGCGGCTCGGAGTCCGGTGGCGGGGTCTCGGGCGGCGGTGACGGCGGCGGCAACGGCGGCGGTGGCGGCGACAGCGGTCCGGACGCCCCCGCCGGCGGAGCGACCGAGCAGGTCGTGACCCTGGTCAACGCCCAGCGCGCGGACGCCGGCTGCGGCCCGCTGCGGGTGGACTCACGGCTGACCGCCGCCGCCCAGGAGCACAGCGAGGACATGAACCGGCGCGACTACATGAGCCACGAGAGCCCCGAGGGCGAGGGCCCCGGGGACCGGGCCGACCGCCACGGCTACGACGCCTGGGGCGCGGAGAACGTCGCCAAGGGGCAGACCAGCCCCCAGCAGGTGATGGACGCCTGGATGAACAGCGACGGGCACCGCAGGAACATCCTCAACTGCGACCTGGTCGCGATCGGCGTCGGCGAGTCCGGCAACGCCTGGACCCAGATGTTCGGCTGGGAGTAGCCCCCGGCCCACGCGCGTCGGGCCGCCCCTCCCGGGAGGGGGAGGGGCGGCCCCGCGTGTGCGGGCGGAGCCCGGCGGCCGGACCGCGGTGGAGGCAGGGCGCACGCGCGCGGTCCGCGGCTCGAAGGGCGTGCCGCCCCGTTCGCCCTCCCGGAGGCCTCGGCGAACGCGTCGGCGCCGACCGGTAGTGTGGACCGCCGTCGCGACCCCTCGCGGCCCGACGGGAGGTGGCCCTGTGCGCGAGCTGAGTGAACTGGTCGAGGTGGACGAACCCGCCTGGCCGCTGCTGTCCGAACGCCTGGAGCGGGGCGGGGCCGCCGTGCGCGCCCTGCCCGTCGACCCCGAGCGCGGCCGCACGTGCCTGCACCGCCTCCAGGTGACCGCGCGCTCCTTCCTGGGCGCGATGGCGCTGGAGTCCGGCGGCCTGCTCCTCGACGGGGGGTGGCTGCGCGTGCACGGCGGCGGCGGGGCGGAGCTGCCCGGTCTGGGCGAGGTCAACGACCTGAGCGCGGCGGTGGTGTACGGCCCGCCGCCGCGGCTGGTGGTCGCCCACGACGTTCTGGGCGGGGTGTTCGCCCTCAACGGGCCCGCGGCCGAGGGCGGGGACTATCCGGGCAGGCCCGGGGAGATGGTCTACTTCGCGCCTGACTCCCTGGAGTGGGAACCGCTGGAGACGGCCTACTCCGGCTGGATGCTGTGGCTGCTGGACGGCCACCTGGAGGACTTCTACCGCGCCCTGCGCTGGCCGGGCTGGCGCGAGGAGACAGAGGCGCTGGACCTGACGCTGGGGTTGTCGCTGCGCCCCTTCCCCTGGACGTCCGAGGCGCGCCAGGACATGGCCGCGACCTCGCGCAGGCCGATCGCGCTGGGCGAGCTGACCGGCGCGCACCGGGAGTCGTGCGCCGCCCTGGGCCTGCCCGACCCCGGCCCGTTCGGCCTGCTCTAGCGTCCGGGAACGGGCCGGGGCCGCGACCCGGCGGTCGCGGCCCCGCGCGCCCGCGGGCGTGCGCGCGTCAGACGCGCGCGATGGCGCTGCACAGCGCCTTGAGCGAGGCCGTGGTGATGCTGCTGTGGATGCCCACGCCCCACACCACGCGGCCGTCGATCTCGGCCTCCACGTAGGCGGCGGCGCGGGCGTCGCCGTCCCCGCCCATGGAGTGCTCCACGTAGTCCATGACGCGGACCTTGACGTCGACGTCGGTCAGGGCGTCGCAGAACGCGGAGATGGGGCCGTTGCCGGTGCCGGTCAGCTCGCGGATCTCGCCGTTGACCCGGGCGTCGGCCTCGATCCGGTAGGTGCCGTCGCTGTCGGTGGTGGAGCGGTGCGCCAGCACCGCGACCGGTCCGCCCTCGGCCAGGTAGGTCTGCGAGAAGATCTCCCAGATGCGCCCGGCGGCGAACTCGCCGCCCTCGGCGTCGGTGAACTTCTGGATGACCTGGGAGAACTCGATCTGGAGGCGGCGCGGCAGGTCCAGCGAGTGGTCGCGCTGCATGATGTAGGAGACGCCGCCCTTGCCGGACTGGCTGTTGACCCGGATGACGGCCTCGTAGTTGCGGCCCACGTCCTTGGGGTCGATGGGCAGGTAGGGCACGTCCCAGACGTGCTCCTCCACCGGGGTCCCCGCGGCGTCGGCGGCCTCCTGCTGGGCGGCGAAGCCCTTCTTGATGGCGTCCTGGTGGGAGCCGGAGAAGGCGGTGTAGACCAGGTCGCCGCCGTAGGGGTGGCGCGGGGCGACCGGCAGCTGGGTGCAGTGCTCGACGGTGCGGCGGATCTCGTCGATGTCGGAGAAGTCGATCCGGGGGTCCACGCCCTGGCTGAACAGGTTCATGCCCAGGGTGACCAGGCAGACGTTGCCGGTGCGCTCGCCGTGCCCGAACAGGCAGCCCTCGACGCGGTCGGCCCCGGCCATGACGGCCAGCTCGGCCGAGGCCACGCCGGTGCCGCGGTCGTTGTGCGGGTGCACCGAGACGACCACGTGCTCGCGCCGGGACAGGCTGCGGCTCATCCACTCGATCTGGTCGGCGTAGACGTTGGGCGTGGAGCGCTCGACGGTCGCGGGCAGGTTGAGGATGATCTCGCGGCCCGGGCCGGGCTGCCAGACGTCCATGACGGCCTCGCAGACCTCCAGGGCGAAGTCCAGCTCGGTGTCGATGAAGATCTCGGGCGAGTACTCGTAGCCGAAGTACTCGGTCTCGCCCAGGTACTGCTCGGCGAAGCGCATGACGTGCCGGGTGCCCTGGACGGCGATGTCCTTGCAGGCCTCGCGGTCCACGCGGAAGACGACACGGCGGAAGGTGGGCGCGGTGGCGTTGTACAGGTGCACGGTGGCGCGCTTCGCCCCGACCAGGCTCTGCACGGTGCGCTCGATGAGGTCCTCACGGGCCTGGGTCAGCACCGAGATCTGCACGTCGTCGGGGATCGCGTCGCCCTCGATCAGGGACCGGACGAAGTCGAAGTCGGTCTGGCTGGCGGCCGGGAAACCTACCTCGATCTCCTTGTAGCCCATCCGCACCAGCAGCTCGAACATCTCGCGCTTGCGGGCGGGGTCCATCGGCTCGATCAGCGCCTGGTTGCCGTCGCGCAGGTCCGTGGACAGCCAGCGCGGGGCCTCGGTGATGCTCTTGGAGGGCCAGGTGCGGTCGGGCAGGTCCACCGGCGCGAAGGGCTTGTAGCGGTGGAAGGGCATGGGGCTGGGCTTTTGCTGCGGCACCATCTCGGTGGCTCCTCGGGTGGATCTGGCGCTTGGTCATGGTCGACCAGGACAAGCCGAAGTCCCGCGGCGAGGGAGCCGACCTTTTAACGACCCCCGCCGCGGCCGCTAAGGAGAAGCAGCTCGCGCAGCATAACGGTCCTCACGCTAGCAGACGGCCCGCCGGAACTGGTACCCGGTGTCCATATGTTGGGACGGGCGTCACATGACCTGGGGATCCTCCTCACTGAGGGCGCGCACGGCGGGATTCACCCCCTTACCGGTACCTCGACCTCAAGAGACCGGCGGGGTGTCTGTAACATTTTCGGTGAACCCTTCAGTGCTAGGGGGGTTGTTCCAGATCCCGTCGACGGGGCCCGGGGTGCGGCCAACACCCGGGGCCGCCGCCGGCAGCGCGGTCACCGCGCGCCGGCGGCCGGGCCCGGTCCCGTCGACGGGATTTCGCGTCAGGCGTCCAGGGCCGGGTAGTCGGTGTAGCCGCGGTGGTCGCCGCCGTAGTAGGTGGCCCGGTCGGGGGCCGCGACGGGGGCGCCGGTCCTGATCCTGGCGGGCAGATCCGGGTTGGCGATCCAGGCCGCGGCCATCGCCACGGCGTCCGCCCGCTCCCGGGCCAGGGCCGCGATGGCGGGTCCGGTGTCGGTGCCGGAGGCGGGGTTGAGGACGAAGGTTCCCGGCCACTCCTTGCGCAGCGCGTCGGTGTACTCGGCCGAGGCCGACTCCGTCAGGTGCAGGTAGGCCAGTTCGGGACGGCCGCGCAGCCCGTCCAGGAGCGCGAGGTACTGCTCCAGGGGGTCGCTCTGGCTGATGCCGTTGAGCCTGCTGGCCGGGGAGACGCGCAGGCCGGTGCGGTCGGCTCCGACGGCCTCGACGACCGCGTCCACCACCTCCAGGGCGAAGCGGGCGCGGTTGGCGGCGCTGCCGCCGTACCCGTCGGTGCGCCGGTTGCTGCCGTCGGAGAGGAACTGCTCGATGAGGTAGCTGTTGCCGCCGTGCAGCTCCACCCCGTCGAAACCGGCGGCGATCGCGTTGCGCGCGGCCGCGGCGTGGTCGGCGAGGGTCTGGTCGATGTCGGCGGCGGTCATCTCACGCGGCACCGGGTGCGCGAGCTTCTGCCTGCCGTCGTACATGGACGCGCCCGAGGCGATGGGGGAAGGGCCGACGGGCAGGCCGCCGTCGGGGTAGAGGCTGGGGTGTCCGACCCGGCCCGCGTGCATGAGCTGGGCGAAGATGTGCCCGCCGCGCCCGTGCACGGCGTCGGTGACGCGCCGCCACGCCGCGATCTGCTCGTCGCTGTGCAGGCCCGGGGTGTCGGTGTAGCCCTGGCCGCGGACGCTGGGCTGGATGCCCTCGGTGATGATCAGCCCGGCCGAGGCGCGCTGGGCGTAGTACTCGACGGTGATGTCGCCGGGCACGCCCCCGCGGCAGCGCGAGCGGGTCATCGGGGCCATGAACAGGCGGTTGGGCAGGTGCAGGCGGCCGATCCGGACGGGATCGAACAGGTCGCTCAAGGCGGGCTCCGTGGTGTGCGGGTCGAGAGGGGTCATGCCCTCGGGAACGCACTCACGTTAGGAGGAACCGCCGCGGGGCCGTCGACCGGGTACGCACTTGGCCAGGTCACGCACGCGCGCCGCCGTCCCGGCCCGGGTGGGCGGGTCACCGCAGGTGTCGGTCCCGGTGCACCCGGCTGCGCCGGACCACGCGCCCCACCGGGACGGCGGGCAGAACGGGGGCGCTCCGGAGATCGCCGTATCCGCCGTGGACACACGGGCGGGGGGCCGAGGGGCGGGGGCTGACGGGGGCGGAGAAGGCCCCGGCCCCGGGCGGCGCGCCCGGGGCCGGGAGCGGTCAGAACTCCCCCTGGCAGGCCTGCTGGACCTTGCCCTGGCCGAAGGACTCCACGTAGGTCTCGTCCGGGGCCAGTTCCAGGTAGCCGTCCGTCTGGGCCCCGTAGATCAGCACCGGGTCGGTGCCGTTCCACTTGAACTGGAGCTGGCAGTCGTCCGTGGCCTCGTAGGTGGCCCACCAGAACCCTTCGGAGTCCGGTGCCGTGATCCTGAGTTCGTCACCGGGCAGACCGCTCTCCGCCAGGAGTTCCTGGAACTCCTCCTCGGAGCCGTTCTGGGAGGAACAGGCGGAGGAGGTGAGCGCGACGGCCGCGACGGCGACCGCAGAGAGGAAACGCGCGTGGGGGGACATGCTTTTCCAACTTCCGAGAGTGCCGACGACGGCTCCGTTGCGTTCTCCCGCTCCCTGGCACGGCGGCTCCGTCGTCAAGGTGACTCCACGTTTGCGCAGGTGCGGGCCGGAGAAAACGCACGTCGCGAAACACTCCGGACACAACCCTGTAACGGCAGGTTCACCTGTGTCCGGTGTGCCCCGTTTGGTCCGCTGTGGCAGGCGTTCCGCACGGGGCACACCCGCCGTCAGGCCCCCGGGACCGGCTCGAACTCGCGGACCGCGTCGATCGCGGGCCCGTGCGGCGTGTTGGCCTCGCGCTCGATCATGATCTCCACGAGTACCGGCCGCGAGGTGGCCTGGGCCTGCTTGCGGGCCCACTCCAGGGACTCGCGGATCTCCCCGGGCTCCACGACGCGGCGCCCGGAGCAGCCGTAGGCCTCCATGAGCTTGACGTTGTCGGTGCCGTACTCGTCGTAGTGGATGTCCACCTGGTAGTTCATGTCGAACGGGATCGAGGCCTGGCGGATCAGGCCCAGGTACTCGTTGTTGAGCATGATGATGACGTAGGGCACGTCGTACTGGGCGGCCACGGCCAGTTCCTCGACCATGTACTGGAACCCGTAGTCGCCGACGATCCCGACGACCTCCGCGTCCGGCTCGGTGTGCTTGAGCGCCTTCTTGACGCCGATGGCGGCGGGGATCTCCCAGCCGAGCGGGCCCGCCTGGCCGCAGATCTGGTAGTGGCGCGGCTTGTACGCCTTCTGATGCTGGCCTCCCCAGATCTGGTACAGGCCGATCGCGGTGACGAAGTAGGTGTCCTCGCCGAAGACCTCGTTGATCTCCTTGTAGACGCGCGGCGCCTTGACCGGGACCGTGTCGAAGTCCTCGCGGCGGGTCAGGGTGGCCTTGAGCTCGGCGACGCGGTGGATCCAGGGCCGCACCTCGGCCTTGGCGCCGCGGGCGCGCGCGGCGGCGAGCAGCTCGCGCAGGAACAGCCGCGCGTCGGAGACCACGCCCAGGTCGGGTTCGAAGACCCGGCCGATCTGGGTGGCCTCGATGTCGACGTGGATGAATCTGCGCTCGCCCCGGTAGACGTCGATCTGCCCGGTGTGGCGGTCGGCGAAGCGCGCGCCCACGGCCAGGACCAGGTCCGACTCCAGGAAGGAGGCGTTGCCGTAGCGCTGGGAGGTCTGCACGCCGGTCATGCCCGAGTACAGCGGGGAGTCCTCGTCGAAGGAGCCCTTGCCCATGAGGGTGACCTGCACCGGGACCTGGAGGTGCTCGGCCAGCGCGCGCAGGTCGTCGGAGGCCTCGGCGGTGATCACGCCGCCTCCGGCCAGGATCAGGGGGCGCTCGGCCTCCAGCAGCATGTCCAGCGCGCGCTCCACCCGGGGCTGGTGCGGCTCGACGGCGTTGACCTTGAGCGGGGCGTCGATGGCGGGGTCGTAGTCGATCAGCTGCTGGGCGACGTCCACGGGGATGTCCACCAGGACGGGGCCGGGGCGTCCCTCCCGGGCGATCCGGAACGCCTCGCGGAAGATCCAGGGCGCGGTGGCGGCCTCCTTGATCTGGACGGCCCACTTGGTCACGGGCTTGGCGATCTCGACGATGTCGACCGCCTGGAAGCCCTCCTTGTCCAGCAGGTCGGTGCGCTGCTGGCCGGTGATGCACACGATCGGGACCGAGTCCGCGATGGCCGTGTACAGGCCGGTGATCATGTTGGTTCCGGCGGGGCCGGAGGTGCCGATGGCCACGCCGACCTTGCCGGTGGTCCGGGACCAGCCGTCGGCCATGTGGGTGGCGCCCTCCTCGTGGCGGACGGTCAGGTGCTCGATGCCGCCGACCTGTTCCATCGCCTTGTAGAGGGGCAGGATGGCCGCGCCGGGGCAGCCGAAGGCCGTGTCGACGCCCTCGTCCTTGAGGACCTCCACGACCGCGTTCATCGCGGGCATCTGTGGCATGGGAAGCGAACCCTTCAGTGCTGGGGATGCTGGTGGCTGTGTGGTGATGACGCCGTGTGCTAGGGGTGGCGCTGCTGGGGTGCGGGAGGGCCCGCGGGTGGGTCCGGACGGCGCGTGCGGGCCGTGTCCGCCGGTGCGGCCAACACCGGGGAGGGACGGCGCGGGGCCGGGTGCGGACCCTGGCCTCCGAAGGGCCGGTCCGTTACTTCTCGGAGCGGTCGGAGAGCTGCTCGACGATCTTCAGCAGCGCGGAGTGGTCGAGGCCGCCGTGGCCCTGGTGCTTGAGCGCGCCGACGTACTGCGCGACCTGGGAGCCCAGCGGGATCGCGACCCCGGCGGCGCGCGCGGAGTCGGTGACGATGCGCATGTCCTTGTCGTGCAGCGCGATCCGGAAGCCCGGGGTGAAGTCGCGCTTGCGCATGGCGGCGCCCTTGCGCTGGAGCACGGTGCTGCCCGCGAGCCCGCCGCCCAGGACCTCCAGGCCGGACTCGGTGTCCACCCCGTGCGCCTCCAGGAAGACCAGGGCCTCGGCCAGGAGCTGGATGTTGCCCGCGACGATGAGCTGATTGGCGGCCTTGACGGTCTGGCCGGAGCCGTTCGGTCCGACCAGGACCGGGGTGGTGCCCAGGACGTCGAAGAGCGGCCGGGCCGCCTCGAAGTCCTCCTCGGCGCCGCCGACCATGATGGAGAGCTTGGCCTCGATCGCGCCCGCCTCGCCGCCGCTGACGGGGGCGTCCAGGACGCGCAGGCCGCGCTCGGCCCCGGCCTCGGCCACCGCGCGGGACACGTCCGGGCGGATGGTGCTCATGTCGATGAGCAGGGTGCCGGGCTTGACGTTCTCGAAGACGCCGCCCCGGCCGAGCATGAGCTCCTCCACGTCCGGGGAGTCCGGGACCATGGTGATGACGGCGTCGGCGTCGGCGACGGCCCCGGCGACGCTGCCCCCGCGCAGGCCGCCCTCGGCGACCAGCGCGTCGACGCGCTCGGGGCTGCGGTTGTGGCCGGTCACGGTGTACCCGGCGCGGACGAGGTTGACGGCCATGGGCAGACCCATGATCCCCAGGCCGATGAAGGCGATCTTCCTGACGGGCACGAGGGCCCCCTTCGTGACTGGTGTGCTGCTGGTGCTGTGCTGCTGGTGGCGTGGTGCGCGGCCGGGGGTCAGTTGAGCCAGCCGAAGCTCTGGGCGCTGGGCACGGTCGGCTTGTACTCCAGGCCGACGAGCCCCCGGTAGCCCCCGGTCTGGGCGGCGGTGAGCAGTTCCCCGATGGGCAGCCGTCCGGTGCCGGGCTCGCCGCGCCCGGGGGTGTCGGCGATCTGGATGTGTCCGAACTCGGCGGCGTGGTCGCGGACCGCGGCGGCGAAGTCGTCGCCGTTGACGGCGAGGTGGTACAGGTCCGCCAGGAGGGCGACGTTGTCCGCGCCCGCCTCCCGGGCCCGGGCGACGAACGCGAGTCCGTCCGCGGCCGTGGTCAGGGGGTAGCTCTCGGCCCCGCTGATGGGCTCGATGAGGACGGTGCCGCCGACCGCCGCCACGGCCTCGGCCGCCGCGACGGTGTTCTCCAGGGCGGTCCGGTCCTGTTCGCCGGGGTCCACCCCCGGCTGGCGCAGGCCGTAGAGGGCGTTGAAGCCCGTGGCGCCCGTGCGCTCGGCGATGCGCACCACGACGTCGATGTTGGCGCGGAACTCGGCGCTGCGCGAGGGGTGCGAGAGCACGCCCCGGTCGGGTCCGGGCAGCTGGCCCGCGAAGAAGTTGAGGCCGCTGAGACGGACCCCCGCCCGGTCGAGGGCGGAGACGAAGGCGTCGATCTCGTCCTTGGGCGGGGTCGGGCTCTCGAACGGCCACCAGAACTCGACGGCGTCGAAGCCCGCCTCCCGCGCCGCCCGGGGGCGGTCGTGGAGGGGGAGCTCGGTGAACAGCAGCGAGCAGTTCACCGTGTACCCCAGGGTGTGGCTCATACCTTGCCTCCAGCATCTACTTTCACAATGTGGAAAGTAGTTTTCGCTTTAAGGAATGATTGAAGTGTGTGCCGGGGCACCCCCGCTTGTCAACCACTCCGGGAGCCGGCTCCCCCACACCGCGGACGCCACTCCGGGCGCACCGACCCCGCGAACCCCCCGAAACCCGTCGCGGACTCTGTGTGACGGTGAGAAGGTCGGGCCTTCTTTGTGCTCGGGCACAGATCGGGTTATTTTTCGCAGATCTCCCCTTGCGAGTGTTGACAAGGTCACACTCGCATCAACTAGAGTCCCTCCAATCCGTAATACGGAATTAGCTATCTGCACTACGAAAATTCTTGGCGGGGGCTGCGGCGGTGCGCCGTCCCACGGACGGGGACCCGGGGTTCGCGCCAAGTCACGGGAGACCACATGAGCACCCCGGAGGAGCCGGAGAGCGGGCCCGACCCCGGCCTGGCCCGCCTGAACGCCCTGCCCCAACAGGAGCTGCGCGCCGCGCTCGCGCAGTGCCTGGACGTGGACCGCTGGGTCGCGGCAGTCGCGTCCGAGGCGCCCTTCTCCGACCGAGCGGCCCTGCTGGCCTCGGCCGACGGGCACGCCCGCGCCGTCACGGCCGACGAGGTCGCCTCCGCGCTGGCCCGCCACCCCCGCATCGGGGAGAAGGCCGAGGGCGCCGGCACCGAGGCCGCATGGTCGCGCGGAGAGCAGTCCGCCTTCGCCTCCGACACCGACGACGCCTCCGTGCGCGTCCAGCGGATCTTCGCCCACGCCCAGCGCGAGTACGAGGACAGATTCGGGCAGATCTACCTCGTCTGCGCGAGCGGGCGCTCCAGCCGCGAACTCCTCGCCGACCTGGTCGCGCGCCTGTCCAACGACCGCGACACCGAACTGGCCGTGGTCGGCGGGGAGCTGCGGCGGATCGCCGGGCTCCGCCTCGTCAAACTCCTGGAGGACGCATGAGCCACGTCACCACCCACGTCCTGGACGCCGCCCTGGGCAGTCCCGCCCGCGGCGTGCCCGTGCGGCTGGAGGCCGCCGACGGCCCCGGCGCCTGGCGGACGGTCGCCGAGGGGCGCACCGACGACGACGGGCGCGTGCCCGACCTGGGCCCCGACCGGCTCCCCGCGGGCTACCACCGGATCGTCTTCGACACCGCCGCCTACTTCGGGGCCACCGGCCAGCGCGGCTTCTACCCCGAGGTCGCCATCGTGTTCGACCTCGCCGACGAGGACGCCCACTACCACGTCCCGCTGCTGCTGAGCCCGTTCGCCTACTCGACCTACCGGGGCTCCTAGCCGGGCGGGCGCCACGCGCCCTCCCCCTGGGCACCACCCACACAGACCACCGCGGCGGCACGGCCGACCGGGAAGGGAGCGGCGGGCAGGAGATCCTCGCCGGCCAGGGCAAACCTGAATCTTCGAGTGCGCGACAGGTCCTTCCGCACGACCACAGCGGTCCTCCCTCGTAGCACTTGCGCCACGGCGCGAACGATGACGACTTCACGCATCACACGGATGGAGTTCACCCTGATGGGCATCCGACTCGGAGACAACCAGTACGGCAAGGCCGAGGTCCGCCTCGTCCACGTCAACCGCGACACCGACGTCCACCGGATCAAGGACGTCAACGTCACCTCCCAGCTGCGCGGAGAGCTGGAGACGGTGCACACCCTCGGCGACAACAGCACCTGCCTGCCGACCGACACCCAGAAGAACACCGTCTACGCCAAGGCCCGCGAGTGGGGCGGCGTCGGCGCCGTCGAGGACTTCGCCCTGCGTCTGGCCCGCCACTTCGTGGACGAGCACGAGTACGTGCACGGGGCCCGCCAGGAGGTGCACGAGTACTCCTGGGAGCGGATCCAGACCTCCTCCGGCCCGCACGACCACGCGTTCTCGCGCAAGGGCGCCGAGACCCGCACCACCGTCGTCACCAAGACGGGCGACCGGGAGTGGGTGGTCTCCGGCTTCGAGGGCCTGTCCGTGCTCAAGTCCACCGGCTCGGAGTTCCACGGCTACCCCAAGACCAGGTACACGACGCTGCCCGAGACCACCGACCGGATCCTGGCCACCGACGTCACCGCCCGCTGGCGCTACGTGGGCGTGGAGCACGACTTCGACAGCACCTACTCCTCGGTCCGCGCCCTGTGCCTGGACGCCTTCGCCCGGACCCACAGCCTGGCGCTGCAGCAGACCCTCTACGAGATGGGCAGGGCCGTCCTGGAGGCGCACCCGGAGATCGCCGAGATCCGCTTCTCCATGCCCAACAACCACCACTTCCTGGTGGACCTGTCCCCGTTCGGCCTGGACAACCCGAACGAGGTCTTCTTCGCCGCCGACCGCCCCTACGGCAAGATCGAGGCCACCGTGGAGCGCGACGACGCCCCCGGGCCCGGCGACGCCTGGAAGACCGTCCCCGGCTTCGTCTAGAGGCCTCCCCTCCCCGGGACGCCGCCGCACCCCGCCCTCCCGTCCCCGGGCGGCCCGCGACCGTCCCGCGCGTCCGGACGCGCCGAGAGGACCTCGGTGCCCGGACGGCGCCCCCTACGGACAAGCCCTGCCCCGCCCCGTGTCCGGGCGCTCCCCGGTGGGCGCTCCGGCAGGTGCCCCGCGGGCGGGACCGCCCTCTCCTCGCGGTCCCGTCCGCGGCCCCGGCTTCCCGCCGGGCACGCGCACCGACACCCCCGTGACCCGCGCGCACAGCCGTGCCACGGGCCCTGGCCCGCCGCGGCGGGCCCTCCCCCGGCCCCGGCGCCCCCTGACAGGGGTGTCGGGCCGGTGCGACACCACCGGGCCCCGTGCCCGAGAGTTCGGCCCCCTCCGGGGTGGCCGCCGATCGCAAAGGCTGGAAACTGGCCATGTCGAACAGTCCGTCCGCGAAGGACTCGGCCACAACGAACGCCGCCTCCTCCCCCCGCCCCGAGGACGAGAAGCTGCCCGCGCGGCTGCTCCTGGTCTACGGGCTCCAGCACATCCTCACCATGTACGCCGGCGCGGTGGCGCCGGCCCTCGTCATCGGCGCCGCCGCCGGGCTCGCGAACGACCCCGCCGCCATGGGCATCCTCGTCAGCGGCGCGCTCCTCGTGGCGGGGTTCGCCACCCTCATGCAGACCGTGGGCCACCGGCGCGTCGGCGCGCAGATGCCGATCGTGGTGGCCTGCTCCTTCGTCCCCGTCAGCGCCATCACCTCCCTGGCCGCGGGGCAGGACGGCGAGAACCTGCCCGTGGCCTTCGGCGCCTCGCTCGCCGCCGGAGTCTTCGCCCTGGCGCTGACGCCGTTCTTCGGGCAGCTGATCCGCTTCTTCCCCCCGATCGTCACGGGCACCATCATCACCGTCATCGGCGTCAGCCTCATGCCGGTGGCGGCGCGGTGGATCATGGACGGCGGCGCCCGCACCCTGGAGGACGGCTCCACGGTCCCGGCCGCGCCCCTGGCCAACCTCGGACTGGCCGGGCTCACCCTCGGGGTGATCGTGCTCGGCTCCCGGGTCCTCCCCGGCATCTGGGGGCGGCTGTCCATCCTCCTGGGCCTGGTCGTGGGCACCCTGGTCGCCGTCCCCCTGGGCATGGCCGACTTCAGCCGGGTGGGCGAGGCCGACATCGTGTTCGACCCGACCTCGCTGTTCTACTTCGGCGCGCCCCGGTTCGAGGTCGCCGCGGTCGTCACCATGTGCGTCATCATGCTCGTGGTCCTGACCGAGGGGGCCTCGCACATCATCGCGGTCGGGGAGATCACCGGCTCGAAGGTGGACGCCAAGCGCATCTCGGCGGGCCTGCGCGCCGACGTGAGCGGGTCGATCATCGGGCCGGTCTTCAGCGCCACCCCCACCAGCTCCTTCGCGCAGAACATCGGACTGCTGGCCCTGACCAAGGTGCGCAGCCGCTACGTGGTGGCCACCGGCGCGGGCATCCTCGTCGCGCTGGGGATGTTCCCGGTGCTGGGCGGCGCCATGGCGGCCATCCCCACGCCCGTGCTCGGCGGCGCGGGCCTGGTGCTGTTCGGCAGCGTGGCCGCCAGCGGCGTCAAGACCCTGGCCAAGGTGGACTTCACCAACAACCTCAACCTGGTGCTGGTGGCCGCCTCCGTGGGCGTGGCGGTCATCCCGCTGGCCTACCCGACCTTCTACGCGTTCCTGCCCGAGTCGGTGGAGCTGGTCGCGCACTCGGGCATCATCGGCGCGGCCGTCGTGGCGATCGTGCTCAACGTGTGCTTCAACGTGATCGGACGCGGGAGCTCCGCCGCCCCGGCCGAGATCGACGCCGAGGAGATCGGCAGCGCCGGTCCCGGGGAGGCCAAGTACACCGACCAGGCCCGGGAGGCCTACCGCGACGGGGGCGCCGAGCCCCTGGACAAGCCCCGGGCGTGACCGCCGACGGGGCGGGGGCCCCGCCTCCCGCCCCCGGAGCCGGTGTCCGCGGAATCCCCGCGGACACCGGCGTTCCGTTCAGGGCGGCTGAATGGTATCCCTGACAGGATGACCGACTGGGATCTTCGCAAACTCCGCGTCCTGCGCGCCCTGGAGGAGTTCGGGACCGTCCGGGCCACGGCGGAGGCCCTGTGCATGACCCCCTCCGCCGTGTCCCAGCAGCTGTCCTCCCTCTCCCAGCAGGTGGGGGTCGCCCTGCTGGAGGCGCACGGGCGGCGGGTCCGCCTCACCGACGCCGCGCACGCCCTGCTGCGCCACACCGACATCGTCCTGGCCCAGCTGGAGCGGGCCGAGGCCGAACTGGAGGGCTTCGCCCGGGGCGAGGCCGGGCACGTGCGCGTGGGCGCCTTCGCCACCGCCATCCCCAGCCTCGTGGTGCCCGCGCTGGGCGCCCTGCGGCGCGCCCACCCCGGCCTGACCACGCGGGTGCACCAGGCCGAGGCGGCCGAGGTCTACGACCTGTTGTCGGCGGGCGAGATCGACGTCGGCCTGTCCCTGGCCGCCCAGGCCCCCACCGGCCACGACGGCCGCTACGACCGGCGCGAGCTGCTCACCGACCCCCTGGACGCGGCCCTGCCCGCCCACCACCGCTTGGCCGACGCCCGCGCCCTGCGCCTGCGCGACCTGGCCGGGGAACCGTGGATCTACGGGGCCTCGGGCCCCTGGCGCGACATCACCGTCGCCTCGTGCGCGCAGGCGGGGTTCGTCCCCGAGCAGGCGCACGTGGCCTCCGACTGGAGGGCCATCCTGGACATGGTGGCGGCGGGCATGGGCGTCGCGCTGGTCCCCCGGCTGGCCGCCGCGGACGACACCCCCGGGGTCAGCCTGCGGGTGCTGCGCTCCGACCAGCCCCGCCGCCACGTGGTCTCCGCCGTGCGCTCCGGGGCGGGCGGGCGCCCCCAGGTCGCGGTGGTGCTGCGCGCCCTGGCCGACACCGCCGCGGACCTGGGCGGCCCTTCTGTTCAGTTCAACTGAACAGAATGATCAGAAACTTTCGCTGGAAGTAATCGTTTTCTCTTGGGACTCTGGACATGTCCGACACGTCCACTTTTTCGGGAGAAACATGAGCGGGGCCCAGCCCACCGATCCACGTGCCTACAACGCCCGGCCCTACGCGGGCGGCGACCCCTACGCCGACTACCGGGACACCGACCTCGACTTCTCGGCCCTGGTCGACCTGGCCGACCGGCGCCTGGGCGCCGGGGTCGTGGCGGCCAACGACGAGTTCTTCGCCCAGCGCGAGAACCTGCTGCTGCCCGGACCGGCCGTGTTCGACCCGCACGCCTTCGGGCACAAGGGCAAGGTGATGGACGGCTGGGAGACCCGCAGACGCCGCGGCGTGAGCGGCGACCAGCCCCACCCCGCGGCCGACGACCACGACTGGGCCCTGGTCCGCCTCGGCCTGCCCGGCCTGGTGCGCGGCGTGGTGGTGGACACCGCGCACTTCCGCGGCAACCACCCCCGCGAGGTCAGCGTCGAGGCCGTCCACCTGGAGGGCACCCCCACCACGGACGAGCTGCTCAAGGCGGAGTGGACCGAGATCGTCCCCCGCGCCTTCGTGTACGGGCACGCCGCCAACGCCTTCGAGGTGGAGGCACGGCGCCGGTGGACCCACCTGCGCCTCAAGCAGTTCCCCGACGGCGGCGTGGCCCGCCTGCGCGTGTACGGAGAGCCCGTGCCCGACCCCGACTGGCTCACCGCCCTGGGCGGCTTCGACGTGGCCGCCCTGGTCAACGGCGGCATGGTCGAGGACGCCTCGGACCGCTTCTACTCCTCGCCGGACAACATCATCGCCCCCGGCCGCTCGCAGAAGATGGACGACGGCTGGGAGAACCGGCGCCGCCGCGACAGCGAGCACGACTGGGTGCGCTTCCGCCTCACCGCCCAGGCCACCGTCCGCGCCCTGGAGCTGGACACCGCCTACCTCAAGGGCAACGCGGCGGGCTGGGTGGCGGTCCTGGGACGCGACGCGCACTCCGACGCCCCCGACGCGTGGTTCGAGATCGTCCCCCGCACACGGCTGGAGCCCGACAGCGCCCACCGTTTCGTCCTGGACACCCCGGTCACCGCCACCCACGTGCGCACCGACGTGTACCCCGACGGCGGCATCGCGCGCCTCAACGTCTTCGGCTCCCTGACCGGGGCCGGGGCCGACCACCTCCGCGACCGCTGGAGCGAGCTGCGGGGCTGACCCCCTCGCGAACGACCGGGCCGCCGCCGGGATCACCCCGGCGGCGGCCCGTCGCCGTTCCTACCCGCGGACGAGCATCCGCCCGGCCCTGTCCCCGGGCCCCACGTCCCGACCGCGCAGGACGGTGCGGCGCACCCGCCCGAGCAGTTCGGCCCCGTCGTAGGGGCTCACCGGGTTGCGGTGCTCCAGCGCGCGCACGTCCACCCGGAAGGACTCCTCCGGGGCGACCACGGCGAAGTCGGCGTCGGCGCCCTCGGCGATGGCGCCCTTGCCGCGCAGTCCGGCCACCCGCGCGGGCCCGGACGACATCCACCGCACCACGTCCGCCAGGGATCCGCCGCGGCGGCGGGCCTCGGTCCACACCGCGGAGAAGCCCACCTGGAGGCCGGACACCCCGCCCCACGCGGTGCCGAAGTCGCCGGTGTCCAGATCCTTGAGGTCGGGGGTGCTGGGCGAGTGGTCGCTGACCACGCAGTCGATCAGCCCGTCGGCCAGCGCGCGCCACAGCAGGTCGCGGTTGGCCGCGTCCCGGATGGGCGGGCAGCACTTGTACTGGGTGGCCCCCGCGGGCACGCCCTCGGCCTCCAGGGTGAGGTAGTGCGGGC
Source organism: Nocardiopsis dassonvillei subsp. dassonvillei DSM 43111 (assembly GCF_000092985.1). Lineage (GTDB taxonomy): Bacteria > Actinomycetota > Actinomycetes > Streptosporangiales > Streptosporangiaceae > Nocardiopsis > Nocardiopsis dassonvillei. The sequence goes on along the minus strand of NC_014210.1, from coordinate 876,871 downwards.
AGGTCTCCACCGTCAGCGGCACGCCCTCGGCCCTGGCCCGGGCGATCAGCGGCAGGGCGGAGGCGCTGGACAGGTGCAGCACGTGCGCGTGGGTGCCGGTGGCCCTGGCCACGTCGATCACCCGGGCGATCGCCTCGTTCTCGGCGGTGTCGGGCCGCGAGGCCAGGAAGGAGGCGTAGTCGCGCCCGGCCGCGGGCGGCGCCCCGTCCAGGACGCCGGGGTCCTCGGCGTGCACGATGAGCCGTCCGCCGAACTCCCCGATCGCCTCCGCGGCCGAGTACAGCTCCTCCTGGGACAGGTGGCCGAACTCCTCCACCCCCGACGGGGACAGGAACGCCTTGAACCCGAACACCCCGCGCTCCCAGAGCGCGGCGAGCTCCTTCGTGGCGCCGGAGCGGCTGTTCTCGGGGACCGCCCCGCCCCAGAAGCCCACGTCCACGGCGAGCTTGCCATCGGCGGCGGCCTGCTTGGCGTCGAGCCCGGCGACGGTGGTGGTCGGCGGCACGCTGTTGAGCGGCATGTCCACCAGGGTCGTGATCCCGCCCAGGGCGGCGGCCCGCGTGGCGGTGGCGAAGCCCTCCCACTCGGTGCGCCCGGGCTCGTTGACGTGCACATGGGTGTCGACCAGGCCCGGCAGCAGCACCTCGTCCCCGGCCAGGGTGATCTCGCGGCGGGCGATGAGCGGCGCGGACTCCCCCTCCAGGACGTTGACCACGCGCCCGTCGCGCACCCCGACGGTGACGGGCCTCTCCCCCTCGGGGGTGAGGGCGCGGCGGGCGCGGACGGCGAGATCGTGCTGGGTCATCGGTTTCACTGCTCCTGTCCCACCCGCCGGCTGGCCAGGCCGACGAGTGTGCGGGTGTCGGTTCCGGCGGCGTCGGCCACCTCGGCCTCGTCCAGCGCCCCGCAGCGTACCCCGCTCACCAGGGCGGCGGCCAACGCCTGGGCGGTGGCGGGCTCGTCCAGCACGCCCCCGGCGACGGCGCCGAGGTAGGCGCGCAGGCGCGCGGCGGCGGGCGCGAAGGCCTCGCGGTAGAAGGCGTAGGTGGCCAGGTAGCGGGTGGGCAGCTGGTGCGGATGCAGGTCCCAGCCCTGGTAGAAGCCGCGCTCCAGGGAGCGTCGGACCAGGGAGGCGTGCAGACGCCAGGCGGCGCGCACCTCCTCGGCCGAGCCCACGGGCAGCACGTTGGTGGAGCCGTCGGAGAGCCACACCCCCGTTCCGGCGGCGGCCACCTGCATGACGGCCTTGGCGTGGTCGGCGACCGGGTGGGCCATGCTCTGGTAGGCGGCGGTGATCCCGCAGGCGGCGCTGTAGTCGTAGGTGCCGTAGTGCAGTGCGCTGACCCTGCCCTGGCCGGCGCCGATCATGCGGGCGACGGCCACCGTGCCGTCGGGGAGCAGGACCGACTGCGGGGTCTCGATCTGCAACTCGAAGCGCAGCCGCCCCTCGGGCAGCTCCAGGCGCCGCTCCAGCTCCTCGGTGAGCCAGACCATCGCCTCGACCTGCTCCACGGAGGTGATCTTGGGCAGGGTGAGCGCGAGCCCGTCCGGCAGCCCGCCCCGCTCCTCCAGGAGGGTGTGCAGGAACAGCGCGAGGCTGCGGGCGCCGCGGGCGCGTCCGGCGGCCTCCATGCCCTTCATCCGCACGCCCAGGACGGGCGGTGCCTGTCCGGCTTCCATGTCGGAGCACAGGGCGCGGGCGGCGGCGACGGTGTCGCTGTCCTCCTGGGCGTCGCCGCGGTCGCCGTAGCCGTCCTCCAGGTCCACGCGCAGGTCCTCGACCGGCTCGCGGACGAGCTTGTCGCGCAGGCGGGGCAGGACCCCGGCCACGGCGTCCTCGTCCACGCCGGTGGCGGCGGCCAGGGCCGCGGCGTCGGGCGCGTACTCGTCCAGACTGCGCAGGGCCGCCTCGCCCCACTCCCTGACCAGTCCGGCCCGGACGCGGTCCGCCGGAACGTAGACGGTGTGCACCGGCTGGCGTGCGCCGGAGGAGCCCGGGTAGTCGCGGACGAGCCGGGCGTCGGCGTCGGCCAGGCGGGCGTTCAGTCCGGCGGTGAGCACGTCCAGGCCGAGATCGGGTTCCCTGCGGCGGTTCTCGGACCGGTCCTGTTGCACGTGTATGTCCCCTCCCAGGCTAGTTTTTCCTATCGTGGATATTAACTTTTGCTATCCGGAATAACAAGGGAGCCCGGGGTGTCCAAGATCCCGGGGCGCAGGTTCCCGGACCACCGGAACACCGTCGTTGCACGTGCTATAGAAGACAGTGAGCCGGAAACCGTCCTCCCCGCGCGGAGGCAGGACCCCGAACCCACGGCCCTCAGCATGGGAGCACGATCCTTGTCAGCCCCACAGACCTCTCTCCACCCTGACGAACAGGGCAAACGCGGACGCTCCGGCGGCGTGCAGTCCCTCGACCGCGCCTTCTCACTGCTGGAGATCATGGCCGAGGCGGGCGGCGAGACCTCGCTGAGCCAGCTGGCCGACTCCTCGGGGCTCCCCCTGCCGACCATCCACCGCATCATCCGCACCCTGGTCGGCAACGGTTACGTGCGCCAGCTGCCCTCCCGCCGCTACGCGCTGGGGCCCCGGCTGATCGGCCTGGGCGACAAGGCCTCGCAGATGCTGGGCACCTGGGCCCGACCGCATCTGGCGCAGCTGGTGGAGGACCTGGGCGAGACCGCCAACCTCGCCATGCTCGACGGCGACAAGGTCGTCTACGTCGCGCAGGTGCCCTCACAGCACTCCATGCGCATGTTCACCGAGGTGGGGCGCCGCGTGCTGCCGCACTCGGCGGGCGTGGGCAAGGCGCTGCTGTCCCAGCTCGACGACGAGGAGGTGCTGGCCACGGTCCGCCGCACCGGCATGCCCGCCGCCACCGACCGCACCATCACCGACCCCGACGCCTTCCTCGCGGAGCTGCGCCGGGTCCGCTCACAGGGCTTCGCCGTGGACGACGGCGAGCAGGAGGTCGGCGTGCGCTGCGTGGCGGTCCCCGTCGCGGGCGCGCCCTCGGGGATGGCCGTGTCGGTGTCGGGCCCCGAGGCCCGGGTGAGCTGGGAGTTCGTGGACCGCGCCGCCCCCATCGTGCGGCGCTGCGCCACCCTGTTGGCCACCGACCTCAACAACCAGACATGACGAACCGGGCCGGGGTCGCCCCGGCCCGGTCTGTTCACCGCGCTCCCGTGCCCACAGCCGGCGGCGCCCGCACCCCGCGAGGCCGCCGCGTGTCGGGGCCCGCGCACGGCACCGGCGGCCCCCGAGGTCAGCCCGTCAAGTGGGCTGGTCGAAGCCCAGCTTGCGCAGCTGCTTGGGGTCGCGCTGCCAGTCCTTGGCCACCCGCACCCGCAGGTCCAGGAACACCCGTCGGCCCAACAGGGCCTCGATCTGCTTGCGGGCCCGCGAACCCACGTCGCGCAGGCGCGAGCCCTTGGACCCGATCACGATCGCCTTCTGGCTGGAGCGCTCCACGTACAGCGACGCGTAGATGTCCACCAGCTCCTTGCCCGGGCGGGTGTTCTCGCGCTCGTACATCTCGTCCACGACCACCGCGATGGAGTGCGGCAGCTCGTCGCGCACACCCTCCAGGGCGGCCTCGCGCACCAGCTCCGCCACCAGCATCTCGTCCGGCTCGTCGGTGAGGTCGCCGTCCGGGTACAGCGGCGGCCCCTCCGGCAGGTGCGAGCACAGCACGTCGGTGACGGTCTCCAGCTGGAAGCCCCCCTGGGCCGAGACCGGGACGATGTCGGCCCAGTCGCCCAGCTCGTTCACCGCCATCAGGTGACGGCCCACGGCGTCCCGGTCCACCAGGTCGGTCTTGGTGACCAGGGCGACCACGGGGGTGTTGGTCTGCTCCGCCAGCTCCTTGGCGATGTAGGTGTCGCCCCGCCCGATCGGCTCGTTGGCGGGCAGGCAGAACGCGATCACGTCCACCTCGACCAGGGTGGACCGCACCAGCGAGTCCAACCGCTCACCCAGCAGGGTGCGCGGCTTGTGCAGGCCGGGCGTGTCCACGATGATCAGCTGCGCGTCGGGCCGGTGCACGATCCCGCGCACCGTGCGCCGCGTGGTCTGGGGCCGGTTGCTGGTGATCGCCACCTTCTGCCCGACCAGCGCGTTCATCAGGGTGGACTTGCCCACGTTGGGGCGGCCCACGAAGCACGCGAAACCGCTGCGGAAGCCCTCGGGGTGGGAGGGCATCTCCAGCGGTAGGCGCAGCTTCTCCAGGTCGAGCTCGTTCATGGGTCCTTCTCAGCTCCGGGTGATGCTCGCGGGCACCCCGTCGGGGGCCGCGATCACCACCACCTGGGTCTTCAGGTCTTCCGCCACCGCGCGGTCGTCCTCGGTCAGCTCCGCGGCCTCGGTGACCACCACGGCGGCCTCCAGCGCGGTGGCCTCACCGGAGACCGCCGCGGCCACGGCCGCCTGGAGCGCGGACAGCCGGAGCGAGGGCAGTGACACCGTCGTGGCCACGTACGTGCGCCCGGTCTCGTCGCGCACCGCCGCGCCCTCCGCCGCCGCGTTGCGGGCCCGGGAGGCCCGCGCGAGCGTGATGAGCTTGCCGTCCTCGGGGCCGAGCCCCGTCGTCTCCGTCACTGCTCCGTGCTCCTCACGTCGTCGTTGTCCTCCTCCGGCGCCCCTTCGGCGTCGGCGGGCAGGCGCTCCACCAGGACCGTGGTCATCCGGCTCCGGCGGCTGCTCTTGCCCTCGAGGGTCAGTCGGAGACCAGCGTATTCGGCCCGGTCCCCTCCCACGGGCACCCGGCCCAGGACGAACGCCACGAGTCCGCCGACGGTCTCCACGTCCGCCACGTCCAGGTCCCGGTCCGGGAACAGCTCGTCCAGCTCGCCCAGCGGCAGGCGGGCGGTCACCCGCACCCGGTCCGCGTCGAGCCAGGCCACCGGCGGGATCTCGTGGTCGTACTCGTCGGTGATCTCACCGACGATCTCCTCCACGATGTCCTCCAGGGTCACCAGGCCCGCCGTGCCGCCGTACTCGTCGATGGCCACCGCGACGTGGTTGCGCTGCTGCTGCATCTCGCGCAGCAGCTCGTCGATGGGCTTGGTGTCGGGGACGTAGTTCGCCTGGCGCATCACGTCGCCCGCGGTGAGCGGCACCTCGTCGTCGGTGCCCGCGGCCGCCGCCCAGCGGTCGCGCAGCTGGTACACCAGGTCCTTGAGGTAGACGATGCCGACCACGTCGTCCTCGTCCTCACCCGTCACCGGGATGCGCGAGTAACCGCTGGCCAGCGCCAGGGTCAGCACCGCGTCGGCGTCGGCCTCGCGGCTGGTGAACACGATGTCGGGGCGGGGCACCATCACCTCGCGCACGGGCGTGTCGTCGAGCTTGAACACCGAGTGGATCATCTGGCTCTCCTCGGGGTCGATGACCTCCCCCCGCTCGGCCAGGTCCACGAGCTGGCGCAGCTCCACCTCGGTGCTGAAGGGGCCCTCGCGGTCGCCCTTGGCGCGCGGGGTGAGCGCGCGACCCGCCCCCACGAACAGCTGGGCGATGGGGCCCACCACGACCTGGACCGGGTAGACCACCGCCGCGCTGGCGCGCGCGAAGGCCCCGGAGAACTGGCGGCCGAGGATGCGCGGCGCGATCGCGATCAGCACCGACTCCACCACGACCATCGCCGCGGCGGTCAACCCGAGTGCGGGCCAGCCGAGCCCCAGCAGGAACACCATGCCCACGGCGGCGGCCAGCACCGCGCACACCTCGCACACCACGCGCAGGAACAGCAGCACGTTGAGGTGGCGGGTGGGGTCCGCCGACACCCGCTCCCAGCGGCGCCCGGACTTGGCCACGCGCTCACCGGAACTCGCCTCGGGCAGGCCCACCGACATCACACGGGTGACGGCGACCTCCGCGGCCACCAGGAAGCCCGCGACGGCGGTCAGCACCAGGGCCACCGCGAACGCGCTGATCCACTCCACGGGCTCACCGGTGGTCAACGGGGCGATGTCAGGCCAGGCCGACGGAGTCATCGGGCGCTCTCATCCCCTTCGGCCCCGGCCGCCTCGCGCTCGCGCCAGGCCGCGAGGATCTCGCCCTGGAGACCGAACATCTCCTTGTGCTCCTCGGGCTCGGCGTGGTCGTAGCCCAGCAGGTGCAGGATGCCGTGCGTGCACAGCAGGTCGATCTCCGCCTCGGTGCCGTGCCCGGCCTTCTCCGCCTGGCGCTCGGCGACCTGCGGACAGATGATCACGTCCCCCAGGACGCCCGGCTCGCTCGTGCGGCCGGGGCCGCCGGGGCGCAGTTCGTCCATCGGGAAGGAGAGCACGTCGGTGGGGCCCGGCTCGTCCATCCACCGCACGTGCAGGTCGGCCATCGGCTCCTCGTCCACGAGCACGACGGACAGCTCGGCCAGCGGATGGACGCGCATGGCGTCGAGCACGTGACGGGCCAGACGGGAGAGCCTCTCCTCGTCCACGGTGGTGACGCCGGACTCGTTGGCGACGTCGATACTCATGGTTGCGGCTGCCTTACCTAGGGATCGCGGGGCCGGGCGGAGTGCCCGGCCGGTGGTGCGGCGCGCCGGTCCGGCGCGCCCTCGGCAACCGAACCGGTGGACCCGCCTGCGGCGGGCCCACCGGTTCGAACGCCGTGGGGTCGTGTTCCTCGGGCCGTGTCGGGTCCGAAGGCCCTCGGCGGAACACCCCTGTCTCAGTCTGCCTGTTCCCCGTCGCCGGCGCTCCCCGGCTCCGCCGGGGTGTCGGGGGCGACGCGGCGCGCGGACCCGCGGCGGGAGCGGCCGCCCCCGGCGGACCCCCTGCCGTCCCGGGCGTCGCCCTGGGCGGCGTCGTAGCGCCCGTAGGCGTCCACGATCTTGCCGACCAGCTTGTGCCGGACGACGTCCTCACTGCTCAGGCGGCAGAAGGCGATGTCGTCGATGTCACTCAGGATGGACTCGATGGTGCGCAGACCGCTGGTCTGCCCGCCGGGCAGGTCGACCTGGGTCACGTCACCGGTGACCACGATCTTGGAGCCGAACCCGAGCCTGGTGAGGAACATCTTCATCTGCTCGGGCGAGGTGTTCTGGGCCTCGTCCAGGATGATGAAGGAGTCGTTCAGGGTACGGCCGCGCATGTACGCCAGCGGCGCGACCTCGATGGTCCCCGCCGCCATGAGCTTGGGGATGGAGTCGGGGTCGAGCATGTCGTGCAGGGCGTCGTAGAGCGGGCGCAGGTAGGGGTCGATCTTGTCGTAGAGGGTGCCGGGCAGGAAGCCCAGCCGCTCACCGGCCTCCACCGCGGGGCGGGTGAGGATGATCCGGTTGACTTCCTTGTCCTGGAGCGCCTTGACCGCCTTGGCCATGGCCAGGTACGTCTTGCCGGTACCGGCGGGGCCGATGCCGAACACCACCGTGCGCTGGTCGATGGTGTCGACGTAGCGCTTCTGGTTGAGCGTCTTGGGACGGATGGTCTTGCCGCGGTTGGACAGGATGTTGGTGGTCAGCACGTCCGCGGGGCGCTCGGCACCGGGCGAGCGCAGCATGTGGACCATGCGTTCGATGGTGTCGGGGGTGACGTGGGTGCCGCTCTTGGCGAGTTCGATCAGCTCCTCGACGAGGCGGACCACGACGGCGGTCTCCTCCGGGGAGCCGCTGATGGTGAACTCGTTGCCGCGCACGTGGATGTCGCTGTCGAAGGCCCGCTCCAACGCCCTGAGGAGTTCGTCCCTGGAGCCCAGCAGGCTGACCATCGTGTGCTCGTCGGGCACCACGACCTTGACCTGGGTGTCCCGTGGCGGGTGCGTGTGCGTTGTCTCGGACATGGTGAGGCCGTGCGGCCGCTGTCCCTACCCTTCGGTCGGGCGCCTTCCCGACCCCTGCGGGAGGCGCACCTGGTGGACGGTCCCGGCGCCGCGGACGGCGCCCGGTCGGAGCTTGCGCGCCGGTGTTCCCCATGGTCACACCGAACCCTCGAAGCCCACAGCGACGAGTCTACCAAGGCACCTCCGCCCGACTCGATCCGTTATTTCCGCCTGTGGACAACGTGCGGGAGGAGTGGGGTCGGGGGCGTCGGCGTCCGCGCGCGGGACCGGTTCGCGCGCCTCCTACCCGGGGGGCCAGTTGAGCCCGCGGCCGCCGAGCAGGTGCCCGTGGAGGTGGAAGACCGTCTGCCCGGCGCCGCTGCCGGTGTTGAACACCAGCCGGTAGCCCTGGTCGGCGACGCCCTCGTCCACGGCCACCTCGTGCGCCACCCGGACGATCTCGTCGAGCAGGCCGGTGTCCGCCGCCGCGGCCTCGGCCGCGTTGGGGTGGTGCTCGCGCGGGATGACCAGCACGTGCGTGGGCGCCTGGGGGTTGATGTCGCGGAAGGCGACCGCGCGCTCGCTCTCGCGCACGATCTCGGCGGGCACCTCCCCCTTCACGATCTTGCAGAAAAGACAGTCGTCCTGGGCCATCGCTCACCTTTTTTTGCGTCTGCGCGACCGCCGAAAGGGCCGCCGTATCGGGTTCGTCCGGGACCATGATGCCGCAGGTCGCCGTCGGGCGGGCCCGCGGCGGAGGGCTTGGGAGGCACTGTGGGCGAGCGGATTCGGCGACGCCCGGCGCCCCGGGCGCGATAGGCTTTCCACCCGTGCGCGTCAGGTCGTCGGCTCCGTCCGGCCCCGGCCATATTCCCGCGTGTTCGGATTGAAACGCACGTCTACCTGGAAAAGAAGAGGTATGCCCTTTCGTAAACCCCGCGACAAGGGTGTGCGTCGAACTGATGTGACGACAGAAACCATGGTGGCCGGTGCCACCACGGCACCGCTCTCGGTGGAGTGGGACGCCGACCACGCCGTGACGGAGCTCTACCGGGAGCACTACCGTCCGCTCGTTCGGCTCGCCGCCCTGCTGGTCCGCGACCACGCGACCGCGGAAGAGGTCGTCCAGGACTCGTTCGTCGCCATGCACGGAGCGTGGCGCCGCCTGCGCGACCCGAACAAGGCCCTGTCCTACCTGCGCCAGGCCGTGGTGAACAAGGCCCGGTCCGTACTCCGCCACAGGGCGGTCGTGGAGAAGCACGCGCCCAAGGCCCTGCCCGACGCCCCCAGCGCGGAACACGGCGCGCTGAGCCTGTTGGAGCGCGAAGCCGTCATCCGCGCCCTGCGCAAACTACCCACCCGTCAGCGAGAGGCCATCGTGCTCCGGTACTACGGCGACCTGTCCGAGGCACAGATCGCGGACGCCATGGGGATCAGCCGGGGCGCGGTGAAGAGCCACACGTCCCGCGGTATCTCCGCGCTCCGCTCTGTTCTGGAGCAAACGACATGACCAGCCCCACGAACCCCACGAACGATCCGTTCGAGGAGCAGCTGCGCCACCTGCTCAAGGCCGAGGCCGACACGGTCACGACCTCTCCCGAGGCGTTGAACCTGATCCGTGAGCGCACTGAGCGCAGCCGCGGTTCGGCCTGGTTCGGTATGCCCTGGCTACGTCCGGCGGTGGCGGTGGCGGGAGCCGCCCTGATCGCCGGGTCCGTGGTCATCTCCAGCCCCCAGGTCCGCGACCACGTGCTGGAGATCGTCCCCGCGGGCGCCGACCGCGAGGGCGCGCCCGCCGAGGAGGAGGGCGAGGGCGGCGGTGTGATCGCTCCCGACCCCTCCACCGGCTCCGTGGACGGCACCACCCAGCAGGAGGAGGAGCCGCCGCGCGACCCGGCCTCCTCCCCCACCCCGGAGGACGACGAGGAGGAGCCCGCTCCCTCCGAGGAGGGCGTCACGGCCGCCACCACGTGTCCGACGCCCGAGGAGCCCGCCTCCCCGGCCCCGTCCAGCTCCGAGGGGGAGAAGGGCGAGAAGGCCGCCTCCGAGGAGGAGTGCGAGCCCAGCGACGAGCCGAGCAGCGGCACCGGCGACGGGTCCACCGGCGAGGAGGGCGGCGGCGACGGCGGCGGAACCGGTGGTGAGGAGCCCTCCGGCGGCGACGGCACCGGCGGCGAGGGCGGCGGGACCGGAGGCGACGGAACCGGCACGGGCGGCACCGGCACCACCGGAGGCGACAACGGCGCCAAGACGGCTCCCAGCAGCTGACACGCCCCTCACGGAGGGTCCGTCCCCGTACACGCCGGGGCCGGTCCCGCGCAGGAGTCACCCGCTGGACACAGACACACGGGGGGCGCCCGGACGCGTTCGGGTGCCTCCCGTGTGTTCAGCGTCGGTCCGTGCGCCCTACCAGCGGCCGGTGCGGGCCTGGAGCACCGACAGGGCGGCGACCCCGGCGGTGGAGGTGCGCAGCACGCTCGGCCCCAGCAGCGCCCGGACCGCGCCCGCGGCGTCGAACGCCTCCAGCTCGGCGTCGGAGAAGCCGCCCTCGGGACCGACCACCACGACGACGTCGGCGTCCTGTCCGACAGGCGGTTCCAGCTGTGACAGGCGGCTGGCGCCGTCCTCGTGCAGCACGACGCCCAGGTCCGCCCCCGCCAGCAGTTCGACCACGGCGGTGCGGTCGGCGAGGTCGGCCACCTCGGGCAGCCGCGCACGCCGGGCCTGCTTGGCCGCCTCGCGGGCGGTCGCACGCCACTTGGCCAGCGCCTTGGCGGCGCGGTCGCCCTTCCAGCGGGTGACGCAGCGCTCCGCCGCCCAGGGCACGACCGCGTCCGCTCCGGCCTCGGTCATCATCTCCACGGCCAGTTCGCCCCGGTCGCCCTTGGGCAGTGCCTGGACCACGGTCAGGCGGGGGCGGGGCGCCGGTTCCTCCCGGCGCTCCACCACCGCGCAGACGATGTGGTCCCCGCCCACGGCGGTCACCGTGCAGCGGGCGCGCAGACCGCGTCCGTCGGAGAGGTCGACGGTCTCGCCCTCCCGGATGCGGCGCACCACGGCGGCGTGGCGGCCCTCGGCGCCGTCCACCGTCACCCGGTCGGCCGCCAGGTCGGCGGCCTCGACCAGGAAGACCGGCGGCGTCACTTGGCGCCGAAGGCGTCGCGGATCTTGGAGAAGAACCCGCCGTGTCCGGGACTGAAGCGTCCCGGGGTCTGGTCCTCGCCGCGCAGTTCGGCGAACTTGCGCAGGAGGGCCTCCTGCTCCTCGTCCAGCCTGCTCGGGGTCTCCACGTCGACGCGGATGCGCAGGTCGCCCCGGCCGCCGCCGTCGAGGTGGCTGACGCCCTTGTTGGGGAGGGTGATGACGTGGCCGGAGTTGGTGCCCGGGCGCAGGTCGATGTTCTCGGTGCCGTCGAGGGTGTCGAAGGCGAAGGAGGCGCCCAGCGCGGCGGCCGTCATGGGGACGGTCACCGTGCAGTGCAGGTCGTCGCCGCGACGTTCGAAGGTGGGGTGCGGGCGCTGGATGATCTCCAGGATGATGTCGCCGCGCGGTCCGCCGTTGGGGCCGACCTCGCCCTCCCCGGCGAGCTGGATGCGGGTGCCGTCGTCGACGCCCGCGGGGATCTTGACGGTGCGGGTGACCTTCTCGCGCACCCGGCCCTCGCCCGCGCAGTCGCCGCAGGGGTTGGTGATGACCGAGCCCTGGCCCGAGCACTGGGGGCAGGGGCGGGAGGTCATGACCTGGCCGAGGAAGGACCGCGTGACCTGGGAGACCTCGCCCTGTCCGTGGCACATCTCACAGGTGGTGCGGTGCGAACCGGCCGCCGTCCCCTCGCCCTGGCAGGTCTCGCACAGGATGGCGGTGGGGAAGGTGATCTCCTTGCTGACCCCGAACGCGGTCTCCACCAGGTCGAGTTCGACGCGGATCTTGATGCTGCGCCCGCGGCGGACCCGTTCCCGGGGGCCGCGCCCGCCGGGCTGGCCGCCGCCGAAGAAGGCGTTCATGATGTCGTCGAAGGCGAACCCGCCCGCGCCGCCGAAGCCCCCGGCCCCGCCGCCGCCGGGCGCGTAGGGGTCCTGGCCCATGTCGAACATCCGGCGCTTGTTCTCGTCGGAGAGGACCTCGTAGGCCTGGGTCACCTCCTTGAAGCGCTCCTGGGTTGCGGGGTCCGGATTGATGTCCGGGTGGAGTTCGCGCGCGAGCCGCCGGTAGGCCTTCTTGATCTCGTCCTTGGACGCGTCGCGACGCACTCCGAGAACCTGGTAATAGTCTCTGGCCACTGGGTTACTGTCCTGCCAAAATCTGTCCGACATAGCGAGCCACGGCGCGTACTGCTCCCATCGTCCCCGGATAGTCCATCCGGGTGGGTCCCACCACACCGATCTTGGCGAGCGACTGGTTTCCCACACCGTAGTCCGCCGACACGATGGAGGTGGACCTCAGGCCCTCGTGGAAGTTCTCCGCGCCGATGCGCACCGTGAGCATCGACGGGTCCTTGGCCTCTCCCAGCAAACGGATGAGGACCATGTTCTCTTCCAGTGCCTCCAGGACGTCCCTGAGGCTGGCGGCGAAGTCGACGGCGGCGAGGTTGGCCGTCCCCGCGAGGACGATCTTCTCCTCGTGCCGCTCGACGAGGCTCTCCAGCAGGACGGAGAGGACCGACACCGCCATCTGGCGGTGTTCGGGCGCCACCTGCGGAGGCAGGTCCTCCACCGCGTCGGGCACGTCGCCGAGGTGGCGTCCGGCGATGGCCCGGTTCAACATCGCGCGCAGGTCGTTGACGGCGGCCTCGTGGACCTCTCCCAGGCCGTCGATGACGCGCTGCTCGACCCGGCCCGTGTTGGTGATCACGACCATCATGATCCGCTGACCCCCGAGGGGGACCAGTTCCACGTGCTGCACCGACGAGCGGGTCAGCGACGGGTACTGGACGATCGCGACCTGGCGGGTGAGCTGCGCGAGGAGCCGCACGGTCCGGGCGACGATCTCGTCGAGGTCCACGGCGCCGGTGAGGAAGGACTCGATGGCGCGCCGCTCCGCGCTGGAGAGCGGTTTGACCGAGGAGAGCCGGTCGACGAAGAGCCGGTACCCCTTGTCCGTGGGAACGCGTCCGGCACTGGTGTGCGGCTGCGCGATGTAGCCGTCCTCCTCGAGGGCGACCATGTCGTTGCGGATGGTCGCCGGGGAGACTCCGAGCCGGTGCCGGTCGGCCAGGGCCTTGGAACCCACGGGCTCGTTGGTGTTGACGAAGTCCTCGACGACGGCACGCAGGACCGCGAGCTTGCGCTCATCCAGCACTCGCCACCTCCTGGCACTCCATGGTCCTCAGTGCTAAGTCTACGCCCGGCCGCAAACCCTGACGGTTACCCGCGGGTGGTGAAGCCGCGGCGCGGCCGTGCCGCCCCTGCTCCCGCCGGGCACGCGGCACGCGCCGCGGCCGACGGGGCGCCGGCGCGCGCCACCAGTAGACTGCACGACCGTGGCTACCAAGGGAACCGGCCGTTACGGCCGCGACGTGCTCGCCGGGGACTGGCGCCGCCCGAAGAAGAAGGCGGTCCGCGAGGTGCCCCTGGAAAGGGAACTGGTCGTGGAGGACGCCGAGGAGGCGTTCTGCGGGGCGGTGATGGCCTGGGACAAGGCCACCGTCACGCTGGAGGACCGGCACGGCCGCCGCCGCGTGTTCGACCTCGCCCCCGCCGCGTTCCTGGTCGACGGCGAGCCGGTGACCCTCGTGCGCCCCTCCGCCGCTCCACGGGGGCCGCTGCGCAGTGCCTCCGGGTCGGTGGCGGTACCGGGCGCGCGGGCGCGCACGGCCCGGGAGAGCCGGATCTACGTGGAGGGCGTCCACGACGCCGAACTGGTGGAGAAGGTCTGGGGCCACGACCTGCGCGTGGAGGGGGTGGCCGTCGAGTTCCTGGAGGGGGTCGACGACCTGCCCTCGATCGTGGCGGAGTTCTCACCCGGGCCCGGCAGGAGGCTCGGCGTCCTGGTGGACCACCTGGTGCCGGGGTCCAAGGAGACGCGGATCGCCGAGCGGGTGCGCGGCGAGCACGTGCTGGTGGCCGGGCACCCCTACGTCGACGTCTGGCAGGCGGTGCGGCCGGGTTCCGTGGGGATCGGGGCATGGCCCGAGGTGCCGCGCGGCGTGCCCTGGAAGGAGGGGGTCGTGAGCGCCCTGGGCTGGCGGATGGAGACGGGAGAGGCGTGGCGCCGGATCCTGGGGTCGGTCCGTACCTATGCTGATCTGGAGCCGGCTCTGCTCGGCCGGGTGGAGGAGCTGATCGACTTCGTCACCGGGCCGCACCCGGACGCTCCCTAGCGAGCGCTGCGCGCGGGAGGAGCGGTAGGACCTAGGATTTGACCTGGGCGAGGCGCCGGTCCCCGTGTCCGGTGCCGAGGTCGCCCGCCTCCGGCCCGCGCGGTCGTCGGTACAGCACGGTAGTACAGAACCTCCCTCTCATCAGCGGAGCCAAGGAAGAGCATGAGCCAGACCCCGACGAACCCCCCGCCCCCGGAGGATCCCCACCGGGGACAGCAGCCGGAGCACGGGCAGGACGGTCAGCAGGAGTACGGACAGCGGCCCCCGCAGCCGGAACCCGGCCAGCAGCCCTCCTACGGGCAGCCGTCCGGGGCGCAGCCGCCCTACGCTCCGCAGCCCGACCAGGACCACGGCCAGCCGCCCTCGGGTGCGCAGTCCCCGTACGCCCCGCAGCCCGACCAGGGCTACCAGGGCTACGGCCAGACCCCGGGGGCGCAGCCCGACTTCGCACCGCCCCCCGGCGCCCCGTCGCCGTACGCGCCCCAGCCCGGTCAGGGCCAGCCCGCCTACGGTCAGTCCTCGGGCGCGCAGTCGCCGTACGCCCCGCAGTTCGAGCAGGGGCAGCAGGGCTACGGCCAGGCCTCGGGGGCCCAGCCGGGTTACGGGCAGCCCTCCGGCGCCCAGCCCGGGTACGGCCAGGCCCCTGGAGCCCAGCCCGGCTACGCCCCGCAGCCCGAATACGGTCAGCAGCCCTACGGCCAGCCCCAGCAGGGCGAGTACGGCCAGCCCCCGGCCGGACAGCAGCAGCCCGGTTTCGCACCGCCGGAAGGCGCCCCCGAGCAGCCCGGCTACGGGCAGCAGGCGGCCTACGGCCAGACCCCGGGGGCGCAGCCCGCCTACGGCCAGCCCTCCGGCGCGCAGTCCCCGTACGCCCCGCAGCCCGACCAGGGACAGCAGGGCTACGCCCAGGCGCCGGGAGCCCAGCCCTCCGGCGCCCAGCCCGGCTACGCCCCGCAGCCCGAGTACGGTCAGCAGCCCTACGGCCAGCCCCAGCAGCCCCAGCAGGGCGAGTACGGCCAGCCCCAGCAGGGCGTCTACGGCCAGCCCGCCCCGGGCCAGCAGCAGCCCTACCCGGGCGCCCCCGCGGCGTACGGGCAGCCGGGCGTTCCTGGCCAGCCCCAGCAGGGCGCGCCGGGCGGCGACAACAGCACGCTCGTGGCCATGCTCGCCCACCTGTCGGGCTTCGTGATCGCCTGCCTGGGCTGGATCCCGCCTCTGGCCGTCTACTTCGCCAAGCGCAACCAGTCGCCGTTCGTCCGCCACCACGCGGCCGAGGCGGCCAACTTCCAGCTCACCCTGCTGATCCCCTACCTCTTCGCGTGGGTGGCCTTCATCGGCCTGGGTATCTTCTTCCCGGAGCTGTCCTGGATCGGATCCCTCCTGGTCGCCCTGATCTGGATCGTCGCTATCGTGTTCGGCGTCTTGGGCGCCAACGGCGCCAACAAGGGGACGTGGTACCGCTACCCGGTGAGCATCCGCCTGTTGAAGTGATCCGCTCCCGCACGCAGTCCGAGCGCATCCGCACGAAGGAACCCAACATGTCCTATCCCAGCAACCCTCCCGAGGGCCCCTACGGCCAGGGCCAGCAGCCCGGCCAGGACTCCGGCGGCTACCCCTCCCAGCACGGTTACCCCACCGGTGGCCAGCCCGGCTACCAGCAGGGCGGCTACCCGCCCCCGCCCGGCCAGCCCGGGTACGAGCAGACCGGCGGATATCCGAACCAGCCCGGTGGCTACCCCGGCCAGCCCGGGTACGAGCAGACCGGCGGCTACCAGTCCCACTACCAGCAGGGCGGTTACGGCCAGCCCCCGCACGGCGCCTACGGCCCCTCCTCGGCCACGACCGGCCAGCCCAGTCCGGACGAGCGCCAGATGGCGATGTTCGCCCACGTGGGCGGCGGCGTCATCGGCTGGCTCGTGCCGCTGATCATCTTCTTCGTCAAGAAGGACGAGTCGCCGTTCGTCCGCAACCAGGCCGCGCAGGCGCTGAACTTCCAGCTCCTGATCCTGATCGGCTACCTGATCTCCAGCGTCCTGATGATCGTCATCATCGGGTTCCTGACCTGGTTCATCTGCTGGATCGCGGCCGTCGCCCTCGGCATCATCGGCGGTGTGGCCGCCAACCGGGGCGAGTGGTACCGCTACCCGTTCAACGTCAGCTGGATCAAGTAGTCCGGCGCTTCGGCGGACGCGAGGGGGCCCGGCCGTCGGCCGGGCCCCCTCGCCGTGTCCGGCCCCGGCCGGAGTGGCTCAGGTGAGGTCGCGCACCACGGCGTCGGCGAGCAGGCGCCCGCGCAGGGTGAGGGCCGCGCGGCCCTCCTCGTGGGCGTCCGCGTCCAGCAGGCCCTCGGCTACGGCCCGCTTGGCCGCGTCGCGGCCGTGCGGTTCGAGCAGGTCCAGCGGGCACCCGCCCTCCACACGCAGTTCCAGCAGGACGCGTTCGAAGCGGCGCTCCTCCTCGGTGAGCACCTCGCGGGCCAGGCCGGGGCTGTGCCCGGCGGCCAGGCGGGCGGCGTAGGCGGCCGGGTGCTTGACGTTCCACCAGCGGGTGCCGCCCACGTGGCTGTGGGCGCCCGGGCCCACGCCCCACCAGTGGCCGCCGGTCCAGTACAGGAGGTTGTGCCTGCTGCGGCCCTGCTCGGTGCGCGCCCAGTTGGACACCTCGTAGGCGCTGAACCCGGCCGCGGTGAGGACCTCCTCGGCCATGAGGTAGCGGTCGGCCATCGTGTCGTCGTCGGGCTCGGCGAGTTCGCCCCGGCGCACGCGGGCGGCCAGGCGGGTGCCCTCCTCGACGATGAGGGAGTAGGCCGAGACGTGGTCGGGTCCGGCGGAGACCGCGGCCTCCAGGGAGGCCCGCCAGTCCTCGTCGCCCTCCCCGGGAGTGCCGTAGATCAGGTCGAGGTTGACGTGCTCGAACCCTGCCCGCCGCGCCCACTCCGCGCACTGCTCGGGGCGTCCGGGCGTGTGGCCGCGCTCCAGCACCCGCAGCACGTGCTCGCGGGCGCTCTGCATGCCGAAGGACACACGGGTGAACCCGGCCTCGCGCAGCCGCGCGAGGTAGTCGGGGGTGACCGTCTCGGGGTTGGCCTCGGTGGTCAGCTCGGCGTCGGGCGTGAACCCGAAGCGCTCGCGCACGGCGGTGACGACGCGGCCCAGGTCCTCGGCCGACAGCAGGGTGGGCGTACCGCCGCCGACGAACAGCGTGCTGACCGGCGGGCGCTCCCCCGTCAGGACCCGGTCGGCCAGCGCGACCTCCGCGATCGCCTGGTCGGCGTAGGTCTCGCGGGAGGCGGTGGCGGTGCCGTCGCGGGAGACCAGTTCCTCGGCCGTGTAGGTGTTGAAGTCGCAGTAACCGCAGCGGGTGACGCAGAAGGGCACGTGGACGTAGAACCCGAGGGGACGCCCGCCGAGTTCGGCGAGGGACGGCCCGGGCAGTTCGCCGGTGCTCGGTACGGGATCGCCGTCGAGGGCAACGGAAGGCATGCCTCCAGTGTCGCCGACCGGCCGGTGTGCCCTGGTCCCCCGCGTCGGGCACGCGGGGGCCCGGGTACGGCGGTGCGGGATCGGAGGCCGGGAAGCGGGGGTTACGGGATCGGGGAGCAGGGGTTGGAGATCGGAACGGGACGCGGGGTGTGGGGATCAGGCGGGGAGGGCTGTGGGGAGGACGGCCCGGTCAGACCCGGGGGCGCTCCGCCCGGGCGTGCGCGGGGGCGGCGTCGACCCGGGTGAGGGGAGCGTGGTTCCTGGCGGGGGCGATGGCGGTGGAGCCGCGGACGACCAGCTCGGGGTCGAAGACGTACTCGGTGTGGGAGACGGGGTGTCCGGCGATCTCGTCGCACAGGGCGCGCACGGCGGCCAGCGCCATGGCGTTGACCGGCTGCCGGACGGTGGTCAGCGGGGGGTCGGTGAAGGCGATGAGCTGGGAGTCGTCGAAGCCCACCACCGAGAAGTCCCGGGGGACGCTCAGGCCGCGCTGGCGGGCGGCGCGGATGGCGCCCAGGGCCATCATGTCCGAGCCGCAGACCATGGCGGTGACGCCGCGTTCGATCAGCCGGGTGGCGGCGGCGTGGCCGCCCTCCACGCCGAACAGCGACAGTTCCACGAGGTCCTCGCCGTCCAGGCCGTGCTGCGCCAGGGCCCGGTGGTACCCGTCGAGCTTGCGGCGGACCGGAACGTAGCGCTCGGGGCCGCTGGTGAACCCGATGCGGGTGTGGCCGAGGGCGACCAGGTGGTTGACGGCCAGGTGCCCGGCCTCCCGGTCGTCGCAGGAGATGAAGGCGGCGGGGATGGCGTCGGCGTACCCGTTGACCAGCACGATCGGGAGTCTGCGCGAGACCAGGGCGTGGTAGCGCTCGTGGGGGGCGGTGGTGTCGGCGCGGCGCCCGGAGACGAAGAGGATGCCGGAGACGTTGCGCTCCAGCAGCAGCTCCACGTACTCGTCCTCCGTTATCCCGCCGGGGGTCTGGGTGCACAGCACCGGCGTGTACCCGCGCTGGGCGAGCGCCCCCTCGGCCGCCTGGGCGAACATCGGGAAGACGGGGTTCTCCAGTTCGGGTATGACCATGCCGACCAGTCCGGCGGAGCGCTGCCGCAGCCGGGCGGGGCGCTCGTAGCCGAGGACGTCCAGCGCCGTCAGGACGGCCTTGCGGGTGTCGCTGCCGACGCCCGGCTTGTCGTTGAGCACCCGCGAGACGGTGGCCTCGCTGACGCCTGCGTGCCGCGCGATGTCGGCAAGTCGTGGACCCATGGGCGCAACTCTAGTCGAGATCGTCGTCACATGGCCGAAAATTGGCGGTAATCTTGCGCAAGAAATTGCACTCGTCACAGGGAAGGACCCCCGCTGATGGAGCCTCAGTCGCACTGGTGGCGTGACGCGGCGATCTACCAGATCTACGTCCGCAGCTTCGCCGACTCCAACGGTGACGGTGAGGGCGACCTCGCCGGCATCCGCGAGCGCCTCCCCCACCTGGCCGAACTCGGCGTGGACGCGATCTGGCTGACGCCGTTCTACGTCTCCCCCCTCGCCGACGGCGGTTACGACGTCGCCGACTACCGCGACGTCGATCCCCGTTTCGGGACCCTGGAGGACTTCGACGCCCTCCTGGAGACCGCCCACGGGATGGGCATCCGCCTGATCATCGACGTGGTGCCCAACCACTCCTCCTCCGCCCACCGGTGGTTCAAGGAGGCCGCGGCCGCCGAGCCCGGCGAGCACGCCCGCTCGCGGTACGTCTTCCGGGACGGCAGGGGACCCGACGGGGAGGAGCCGCCGAACAACTGGAAGTCGATCTTCGGCGGCCCGGCCTGGACCCGCCTCAAGCGGCCCGACGGCACCCCCGAACAGTGGTACCTGCACCTGTTCGACCCCGAGCAGCCCGACTTCGACTGGACCAACCAGGAGGTGCACGACGAGTTCGACGACGTGCTGCGCTTCTGGCTGGACCGGGGCGTGGACGGGTTCCGCATCGACGTCGCGCACGGCATGGTCAAGGACCCGGCGATGCCCGACATCGCCGAGGACGCCAAGGCCGACATGCTCGACGGCAGCACCTCGCTGCCCTACTTCGACCAGGACGGCGTGCACGAGATCTACCGCCGCTGGGCGCGGATCGCCGCGGAGTACCCGGGCGACCGCGCCCTGGTGGCCGAGGCGTGGGTGGAGGACGCCCAGCGGGTGGCCCGCTACCTGCGCCCGGACGAACTGCACCAGGCGTTCAACTTCGAGTACCTGACCGCGCCGTGGGACGCCGGGCGCCTGCGCGAGGTCATCGACGTGTCCCTGGCCGCCAACACCGCGGTGGGCGCGACCACCACGTGGGTGCTGTCCAACCACGACGTGACCCGCCACGTGACCCGCTTCGGCGGCGGTGAGCAGGGGCTGCGCCGCGCGCGCGCGGCGACGCTGCTGATGCTGGGCCTGCCGGGTTCGGTGTACCTGTACCAGGGCGAGGAGCTGGGACTGCCCGAGGTCACCGACCTGCCCGAGGACTCGCTGCAGGACCCGACCTGGGAGCGTTCGGGCCGCACCGACCGCGGCCGGGACGGCTGCCGGGTGCCGCTGCCGTGGGGCGGCGACCAGGCGCCGTACGGGTTCGGCCCCGAGGGCAGCGTTCCGTGGCTGCCGATGCCCGAGGGCTGGGGCGCCCTGTCGCGCGCCGCCCAGCGCGGAGTGGAGGGCTCCACGCTGGAGCTGTACACGAAGGCGCTGCGCCTGCGCCGTGAGCTGGACGCGCTCGGCGACGGCTCGATGGCCTGGCTGGACGCGCCCGGCGGCGTGCTGTACTTCGAGCGCGAGCCGGGTGTGCGCGTCGCGGTGAACCTCACCGGGGAGGCCGTGGAGCTGGCTGCCGACGGCGAGGTGCTCGTGGCCAGCGGTCCGGTCGGCGAGCCCGCCGGAGGCACCCTGAGCCTGCCCGCCGAGACGGCGGTGTGGCTGCGCGGTTGAGCGGCTGAAGGGCTGAGCGGCTGAGCCCGCGCGTGCGGTGCCGGACACGGGGTCCGGCACCGCGCGCGGTGCGGGCCGGTGCCGGTCAGCACCGTCCTGCTGGCGCGGGGATCTCCTTCGGCAAGCTCGCTGGGCGAACGTGCTCCCAGCCGGCCACCGCCTCCCAGCGCTGACCGTCGCCGCCCGTGCCCACCACGACCGCCCGCTCCCCCGGGGCTGGCGTGGAACCCGCACGCTTTACCGGTGCCTGGCTGAGGTCGCCCTGAGGGCCCGCCCCCTGCGGCGCGCCACCAGCCCGCGCCCCACGGGTGCCCGGACGCCGTCGCCGGCACGCTCCGCCCCACCCCCTGCGGCGCGCCTCCAGAGGAGGCTCCCCGCCGACACCCTGCGGCGGGCCGGACCCGAACCGGGTTCGAGTGGTCCGCGACGGCGTGTTCAATGGTGTTACGAAATCGCTGCCCATCACAGGATCTATCAGCGAACGGTCACCGCACCGCTACCCAGCGCACGATGTCACGCGCCCGTTTCCGTGGCGTTTCCACATCTTTATGCGGGAGATCCGCAAACTCTTTCAAAGCTTGCAAGTTATTGCTAGCGTCACATCACCACGCATGCCCTCGACGGCCGGAACGCATGCGCGACCTCCTCAGCACGGCCTCCCGGAAGGAAGACAGCATGAGATTCCGCAGCGCACGAGCGGTCACGGGCATCGCCGCGATCGCACTGATGGCGACCGCGTGCAGTGGTGGCGACGAGGGCGGGGAGGCCGCCGCCGAGGGCAGCCTCGTCATCTGGTCCGACCCCGAGCGCGCCGACGCCATCAAGGCGGCCGCCCAGGAGTTCGCCGAGGCCAACGGCATCGAGGTCGAGGTCCAGGGCCTGACCTTCGGCGACATCCAGGGCGACGTGCTCAACGCCCACCAGGCCGGAAACGCCCCCGACGTCTTCATCGGCGCCCACGACTGGACGGGCAACCTCGTGCGCAACGGCGCCGTCCAGCCCATCGAGCTGCCCCAGGACCGCGCCTCCGGCCTGGACGAGACCTCGTTGCAGGCCCTCAACTACGACGGCCAGCTCTTCGGTGTTCCCTACTCCCAGGAGAACATCTTCCTCATGCGCAACACCGACCTGGCGCCGGACGCCCCCGCGACCTTCGAGGAGATGGTCGAGGTCGGCACCGAGCTCAAGGACTCCGGTGAGACCAGCGAGGTCCTGTCCATGGCCGTGGGCCAGGAGGGCGACCCCTACCGGATGAACGCCCTGTTCACCTCCGCGGGCGGCTACCTCTTCGGCCAGGACGAGGAGGGCAACTGGGACCCGACCGACCTGGGCGTGGGCACCGACGAGTCCATCGCGGCCATGGAGAAGGTCGCCGAGTACGGCGAGGCCGGGGAGGGCGTGCTGCGCCGCTCCATCACCCTGGAGAACGACGCCTCCCTGTTCTACGAGGGCGAGGCCCCCTTCTTCGTCGCGGGTCCGTGGAACGTCGCCGACGCCAACGAGGCGGGCGTCAACTACGAGATCAGCCCCATCCCCGGCTTCGAGGGCGAGGAGCCCGCCAGCCCCTACATCGGCTACCAGGCGTTCTTCGTCACCGAGGGCAGCGCCAACAGCGCCCTGGCCCAGGAGTTCGTGACCAACTACGTCACCGACACCGACTTCGTCCTCAGCCTCTACGAGGCCGACCCCCGCATGCCGGTGCAGACCGAGGCCCTGGAGAGCGTCTCGGCCGACGACCCCACCATCGCCGCGATCTCCGAGGCCGAGGCCGGGGCCGAGGGCATGCCGATGCCCTCCATCCCGGAGATGGGCGAGACGTGGGAGCCGCTGGGCATCGCCCAGGCCGCCGTCATCGCCGGTGAGGACGTGCGCGAGGCCATGGAGGCCACCCACGAAACGATCGCCTCGCAGATCGGCGAGTAGCGGTGGCGTCCAAGAAGACAGCGGGCGCTCCCTCACCGGGGGCGCCCGCACGCACGCCCCTGCCGGGCGGCCGGTTCGCCGGGAGCGGTTCACTGGCCGGGCAGCTGGTCAAGATCGCCCTGCTGGGCCTGTTCACCGCCCTGGGCGTGTGGGCGGTGCTGCCCCTGTACGTGGCGGGCAGCTGGTGGGGCATCGGCCTGGTCGTGGCCGTGGTCGGCCTCGTCTACTGGGTCTACCTGTCCAAGCGCACCGTCCCGGTCAAGTACCTGGTCCCGGGCGTGCTGTTCCTGCTCACCTTCCAGATCCTGCCGGTGCTCTACACGATGAGCACCTCGGTGACCAACCTCAGCGACGGCCACCGGGGCGACAAGGAACAGGCCATCGCCTCCATCGAGGCCTACTCGGTGAGCAGCCCGGACGGGGCCCAGGAGTACACCCTGACCGTGGCGGTCACCGGCTCGCCCGAGACCGGTGAGCTGGTCTTCCTGCTCACCGGCCCCGAGGGCCGGGCCTACGCCGGAACCGAGGAGGGGCTCACCGAGCTCGACGGCGCGACCGTGGAGCCCTCGGGCAAGGTCGCCGAGGCCTTCGGGTACACGATCCTGTCCCCCACCCAGGTCAACGCCCGCAGCGACGAGCTCCAGGCGTTCGCGGTGCCCACCGGCAGCGGCACGGGCATCCGCTCCAGCGGCCTGTCCACCGCCTTCGAGGGGACCGCGACCCGCGCCTACGACGCCGGGTGCGACTGCATCACCGACGCCGGGACCGGGATCGTCTACCACGCGGACAACGAGCGCGGCGCGTTCTACGACGAGGACGGGGAGCGGCTCGCCCAGGGCTGGCAGGTCGGCGTGGGCTTCGACAACTTCGCCCGCTTCCTGTTCAACCCGACCTTCGCGTCGTCGTTCTTCAGCATCCTGGTGTGGAACATCGCCTTCGCCGCCTCCGTCACCTTCCTGGTGTTCGTGGTGGGCCTGGCGATCGCGCTCACCCTGCACGTGCCCAGGCTGCGCGGCAGGGTCGTGTACCGGATCCTGGTGGTCCTGCCGTACGCGATGAGCTCGCTGGCGATGTTCCTGCTGTGGCGGGACATGTTCAACACCGACTTCGGCCTGTTCAACCGGGTGCTCGGCCTGGAGGTGGACTGGCTGGGCGACGCCTGGTCGGCCCGGGCGGCGGTGATCCTGGCCAACGTCTGGCTGGGCTACCCGTACATGTTCCTGGTGGCCACGGGAGCCCTCCAGGCCGTCCCGCGCGAGCTGGGCCAGGCCGCGCAGATCGACGGCGCGGGCCCCTGGCAGGCCTTCCGCAACGTCACCCTGCCGCTCCTGATGGTGGCGATGACGCCGATCCTGGTCTCGACGTTCGCGTTCAACTTCAACAACTTCAACGCGGTGTGGCTGATCACCCAGGGCGGCCCCTTCTCCCCGGAGAGCCCGACGGCCGGTGCCACGGACCTGCTCATCACCTACACCTACCGGCTCGCCTTCAACGAGGCCACCGCCCAGTACGGGTACGCGGCGGCGCTGTCGGTGATGATCTTCCTGATCGTGTCGGTGATGTCGGTGGTCAGCCTCAGCAGGAGCAAGGCCCTCAAGGAGGTGGACTGATGGCGGTCGCAACCCCGGACGCGGTACGCGCCCCCCACCGGCGCGGTACCGGAGTCCGTCTGGGCCTGTGGGCCCGCAGGTACGGCTGGCGCCACGTGGTGATGCTGGTGGTCGTGGCGTTCGCGCTCTTCCCTGTGCTGTTCGTGGTGTCGGCGGCGCTCAACCCGCTGGGCACGCTGTCCAGCGCGCAGCTGTGGCCGACCGGGGCCAGTCTGGACAACGCCGTCGACCTGTTCAGCAACACCCCGTTCACCACCTGGTACGCGAACTCGCTGTTCTTCGCCTTCACCAACGCCGCCGTGACGGTGCTGCTGTCGGCACTGGCCGCGTACGCGTTCAGCCGCATGCGCTTCCGGGGCCGCCGGGTGGGGCTGATCGGGCTGCTGGTGATCCAGATGTTCCCGCAGTTCCTGGCGATCGTGGCGATCTACCTGATGTTCTCCACGATCGGCGAGTACTACCCGGCGATCGGCTTCGACACCCGGTGGGGGCTGCTGCTGGTCTACCTGGGCGGCGCGCTGAGCATCAACACGTGGCTGATGAAGGGCTTCTTCGACACCGTGCCGAAGGAGCTGGACGAGTCCGCGCAGATGGACGGGGCCTCGCACGCGCAGGTGTTCTTCCGGATCATGCTGCCGCTGGTCACACCGGTGCTGGCGATCGTGGGCCTGCTGGTGTTCATCTCCACCATCAACGAGTTCCTGATGGCGAGCGTGTTCCTGCGCGACACCGACGCCAAGACGCTGGGCCTGGGGCTGTACCAGCTGGTGGCCTCGCAGCGCAACGCGAACTTCGGGATGTTCGCGGTGGGCGCCATCATGCTGTCCCTGCCCACCCTGGCGGTGTTCTGGTTCCTCCAGCGCTACATCACCGAGGGCCTGACCGCGGGAGCGGTCAAGGGCTGAGGCGGTACCGGGGAGAACGCGGAAGGGGGCGCCCCGGCTCGGGGCGCCCCCCTTCCGCTTCCCCTACGTGCGAGCACGTGGGGGCGGGGCTGCTGCTACTACTTCTTCTTCTTGTCGTCGGAGCCGCCGGTGTCGGTGGACAGCGCGGAGATGAAGGCCTCCTGGGGCACCTCGACCCGGCCGACCATCTTCATCCGCTTCTTGCCCTCCTTCTGCTTCTCCAGCAGCTTGCGCTTACGGCTGATGTCGCCGCCGTAGCACTTGGAGAGCACGTCCTTGCGGATGGCGCGGATGTTCTCGCGGGCGATCACCCGGGCGCCGATGGCGGCCTGGATGGGCACCTCGAACTGCTGCCGGGGGATGAGCTCGCGCAGCTTCTTGGTCATCTCCACGCCGTAGGCGTAGGCCTTGTCCTTGTGCACGATGGCGGAGAAGGCGTCGACGGCCTCGCCCTGGAGCAGGATGTCCACCTTGACCAGGTCGGAGGCCTTCTCCCCGGTGGGCTCGTAGTCCAGTGACGCGTAGCCCTTGGTGCGGGACTTGAGGTGGTCGAAGAAGTCGAAGACGATCTCGGCCAGGGGAAGCGTGTAGCGCATCTCCACGCGGTCCTCGGACAGGTAGTCCATGCCCTGGAGGTCGCCGCGCCGCTCCTGGCACAGCTCCATGATCTGGCCGATGTGGTCGGCGGGGCTGAGCACGGTGGCCTTGACCATCGGCTCGTAGATGGAGTCGATCTTCCCGGCGGGGAACTCGCTGGGGTTGGTCACCACGTGCTCGGTGCCGTCCTCCATGTCCACCCGGTAGACGACGTTGGGCGCGGTGGAGATGAGGTCGAGGTTGAACTCGCGCTCCAGGCGGGCCCTGGTGATCTCCAGGTGCAGCAGGCCCAGGAAGCCGCAGCGGAAGCCGAAGCCCAGGGCGGCGGAGGTCTCCGGCTCGAAGACCAGGGCGGCGTCGTTGAGCTGGAGCTTCTCCAGGGCGTCGCGCAGCACCGGGTAGTCGGTGCCCTCGATCGGGTACAGACCCGAGAACACCATGGGCTTGGGCTCGCGGTACCCGGACAGCATCTCGGTCGCGGGCCGGTTGAGGGCGGTGATGGTGTCACCGACCTTGGACTGGCGCACGTCCTTGACGCCGGTGATGATGTAGCCGACCTCTCCCACCCCCAGCCCGTCGCACTTGGTGGGCTCGGGCGAGCTGACGCCGATCTCCAGGATCTCGTGCGAGGCGCGGGTGGACATCATCTGGATGCGCTCGCGCGGGCTGAGCTTGCCGTCGATGACCCGGACGTAGGTGACCACGCCGCGGTAGGTGTCGTACACCGAGTCGAAGATCATCGCGCGGGCCGGGGCGTCGGCGTCGCCGACGGGCTGCGGGATCTGGTTGACGATCTCGTTGAGGAGCTCCTCGACGCCCTCGCCCGTCTTGGCGCTGACCCTGAGCACGTCGGAGGGCTCGCAGCCGATGATCCCGGCCAGCTCCTCGGCGTACTTCTCCGGCTGCGCGGCCGGGAGGTCGATCTTGTTGAGCACCGGGATGATGGTGAGGTCGTTCTCCAGGGCCATGTACAGGTTGGCCAGGGTCTGCGCCTCGATGCCCTGCGCGGCGTCCACCAGCAGGACGGCGCCCTCGCAGGCGGCCAGGGAGCGCGAGACCTCGTAGGTGAAGTCGACGTGCCCGGGGGTGTCGATGAGGTCGAGCGTGTAGGTCTTGTCGTCGACGGCGGTGAAGGGGATGCGCACCGCCTGCGACTTGATGGTGATGCCGCGCTCGCGCTCGATGTCCATGCGGTCCAGGTACTGGGCGCGCATCTGGCGGTCCTCGACGACACCGGTGATCTGGAGCATCCGGTCGGCCAGCGTCGACTTGCCATGGTCGATGTGCGCGATGATGCAGAAGTTGCGGATCAGCGCGGGATCGGTCCAGTTCGGCTGTGCCACCGTGCTCCGTTCACAGGTCGGGTCCGGGTCGTGTGCGCCTCGCGGCGGTGTCGCCCCGCCGCGGCGGAGGCCGACGGCGTCGTCCATCATCCCACGGCGGCCGGGTGCCCTCTCTCGGTGACGGCAGCGGCCCGTGGGGCAGTATGGGGCGCGGGCGCGGGTCTGGTGTCCAGATTATGTGACCCGGGACCGGGAACGGGCCGTGCTGGCAGGCACCGGGCGCGCGCCGCCGCCGTTGAGGGTGGTGGCGGGCGACGGGCGGGCGGGGAGCGCCCGCGGTCGGGGACGTGGGAGGAGCGGGCGGTTGAAGTGGCTGTTGACACGGTTGCTGGCGGGTGTGGCCGCGATCGCGGTCGTGGTGGCCGGCGCGGGGGCCCTGCTGGCCTTCCAGTTCTCGGGTGAACCGGCGCCGTGGGCGGTCTCCCGGGGCTCCGACGCGGCCTGGGTGGGCTCCTGGGAGGACACCGGTCCCCTGGCGCGGGTGCTCGACACCGGCGGGGTGGACACGGTGTACGTGTACGCGGGCGAGATCGACGCCGAGGGCGCGGTCGAGCGGGTGGAGGACACCGGTTCCCTGCTGTCCTGGCTGGAGCGGGAGTACCCCGACGTGCGCGCGCTGGCGTGGCTGCGGCACGTGGAGAGCGGGTCCTCGCTGCTGCGGGACCGGCTCGACGAACAGGCCCGCGCGGCGCTCGCCCCGGCGGTCGCCGGGGTGGCTTCGGACGGGTTCGCGGGCGTGCACCTGGAGATCCGCCCGGTGACCGTCAACGACCCGTCGATCCCCGCGCTCATGTCGATGGTGCGCGAGGAGCTGGGCGGGGAACCCGTGCTGTCGGTGCAGGCCCACCACGTGGAGCTGGTGCCGGGCGGTCGGATGCCCTCCTTCGTCATGGAGCGCGAGGAGAGGTACTGGTCCAAGGGCTACCTGGACCGGGTGACCGAGCACGCCGACGAGGTCGTGCTGCCGGGTGTGGGGGCGGGAATGCCCGGCGACGCGCTGTACGGCGGGTTCATGGTGCGGCAGGTGACCGAGGCGGTGACCGCCCTGCGCGCGCGTGAGGGCGTGGCGGTGCGGTTCGGGCTGCCCACGTACGGCGGTGGCGAGTGGGCGCCGGAGGAGGCGGACGAATCGTTGGCGACCGCGCTGGAGGCCGTCCGGCTGGGCGTGACCGAGGCCGATCCGCCGGAGGGGATGACCCTGGGGGTGGCCTTCTACCTGGGGGACGAGGCGACCGAGGAGGACGTGACGGCCTACACGGAGGGGTGGCTGCTGTCCTAGGGAAAGACGACGGCGGGGCTTGAGGGCCGCTGAGAACAAGAGGCCGCGGGAGTGACCACAGGTAAAGCTTGCAGGCCCCTGCCGCGAAAGCCCGGGGCTGGTGAGGTCCTCCGAGGGCATTTGAGGGCACTTGAGGGCACGAGCGGTATCCCGTGTGAGGCATACTGGAAGTCCGTGTCTCGGACTTCCACATTGGCCTCGGGCCCTGTGGACTCACACACCCTGCGTCGGCGCCCACGCCGGCCCCTCGCGGAACGGCTGCCCGCGGGTCGGGCCGCCTGGTCCGGTCGGCGCGATGACCAAGATCAACTGGAGCACGTTTTCGCATGGCGAACATCAAGTCGCAGAAGAAGCGCATTCGGCAGAACGAGAAGGCTCGTGTCCGCAACCAGGCGGTGCGCTCCTCGCTGAAGACGGCCGTCCGCAAGTTCCGTGAGGCTGCCGAGGCCGGGGACGTCGAGAAGGCCACCGTCGCCCAGCGCGCCGCCGCTCGCGCGCTGGACAAGGCCACCAGCAAGGGCGTCATCCACCAGAACCAGGCCGCGAACCGCAAGAGCGCGATCGCCAAGCGTCTGCACTCCCTGCAGTCCGCCTGAGACTGAGGCTCGACCCGGCCCGGTGCGCACGCACCGGGCCGGGTTTTTTCGTGCGCCGGACGATGCCGCCCACCGCCGTCCGCGCAGGTCGAGGAGGCCCGGGCGGGAGTTGTCCACAGCTTGGAATCGGCTGCTGACACAGCGTTTCCGGCTTCCTAACGTGGTCTTATGACTGTTCAGCGCCGCAACCGGCGCCACTCCCCCTCGACCGACCAGCAGGACCGACTCCGCGCGCTCACCCTGGACGCCTCACCGGCCGCCCGGCGCCTGCGCGCGCGTATCCCCCGCTCGCACGCGCAGCCCGCGCCGCCTCCCCGTGGTGTCCCGGCGATCCCGAGCGCGCCGTACGCGGTGGCCGGGACGCACGCCCCGTACCGTCCGGCGGCGTCTGGCGGCGCACCCTGCCCGGAGGGCACAGGCCGTTCCGAGGCCGCGCCCCGCCGAGGTCCGGTCACCGGCCCCCAGCGGCCGGAGGCCCACGAGGGCGCCGTGACCTGGTCTCCGAGCCCGGGCCAGCGGGGCGGGAGCGCCTCCGGTGACCGCCCGGGCCGGAGGCAGGCCAGGCCGGTCGCCCCGGGGACGACCGCCGCCGGGGAAGAAGGCCGGTTCTCGGCCCGGTCCGCCCCGGATCAGGCTGGAAGGCGTCGGCCCCCGGGAAGCGCCGAGGCCGATACCCATCGGCCTCCGGACGCGCCGCCCGCTCCCGGCACGGGTCCCGTGCCCTCGAAGGCCTGGCCCGAGCGCCACCCCGACGACCTGCTCGGCGTGACCGCTCCCCCTCGTTCCGCCCCGGGCAGGTC
Source organism: Nocardiopsis dassonvillei subsp. dassonvillei DSM 43111 (assembly GCF_000092985.1). GTDB lineage: Bacteria > Actinomycetota > Actinomycetes > Streptosporangiales > Streptosporangiaceae > Nocardiopsis > Nocardiopsis dassonvillei. The sequence continues at coordinate 847,300 of NC_014210.1, read as the reverse complement.
TGCGGCCGTGCGGGGTCCGTCCGAGGGGAGCCGGACTGGAGAGGCGACGGTACCCGTCCCGCGGACCTCGGGGGAGAACCGGGGCGGACAGGCGGCCCTGCCCGGCCCATGGACCTCGGAAGGGAACCGGAACGGGAAGGCCACGGCGACCGCGCCACGGCCCTGCGTGGTGAACCGGGAGGGGGAGGCGACCGTGCCCGCACCGCGGACCTCGGGGGAGAACCGGGGCGCGAGGACCGCAGGGCCCGTCAAGCGGGACACCGGGGAGGAGCCGGACCCCGGGACCGCCCTGTCCGCCCGACGTGCCGGCACGTCGGAGGGCGCACCCGGTCCGGAGCCGTGGCCCGACCCGGCAGAAGGACGGCACCGGCGCCCGGAGCGCCCGCCGTCGGGGTACGCGGAGTTCGACCCCGAGCCGTCCGGCTCGCTCCTGGAACGGCTGGCACTGCGATGGCCGCCGCGGGCGGCGCTGTCCCGTCGGGCGGTGATCGTCCTGGCCGTGCTGGGCGCCCTGGCCGTCGTGCTGGTGCTGACGCTGTACCACCGGCCGACCACGGTGCCCGCACCCGAGATGGTCACCCGTGCCGCGCCCGTGCCCGCGGCGGAGGGCGACGGCGCTCGGTCCCCTGCGCTGGAGGCGGGGGCGCAGGCCGGGGACGCGGACGCCGGAGCGGCCGGGGACGCGGCGCCGAAGGATGACCTCGTGGTGCACGTGGGCGGTGAGGTGTCCGCCCCCGGGCTGTACACGCTCCCGTCGGGGTCGCGGGTGGCCGACGCCGTGGAGGAGGCCGGTGGCGCGCTACCCGACGCCGACCTCGACCTGCTCAACCTGGCCCGTCCGCTGGTGGACGGTGAACAGGTCCTGGTGGGCGTCCCCGTGCCCGCGGGCGCGGGCGTCACCGGGAGCGGTCCCCAGGGGGCCGGAGGGCTGGTGGACATCAACCGGGCGGACCGGGCCCTACTGGAGACCCTGCCCGGGATCGGCGCGGTGATCGCCGACAACATCGTCTCCTACCGCGAGGAGCACGGCCCCTTCCGGAGCGTCGACGACCTGCTCAACGTGGACCGGATCGGCGACAAGACCCTCGCCGACCTCCAACCCCACGTGACGGTGGGGTGAGCGGCGGTGACGACATGGCTGGGGACGGACGCCTACGGGCTGGACGAGCCGCCCGACCTGCGCCTGCTGGCGCCCGCGGCGACGGCCTGGCTGGCCGCGCTGGCGGCGCTCTCCGCCCCGCCGTGGGCCGCGTGGTCCCTGGCCGGGGTCGCGGGGGCCGGTGCGGCGGTGGTGCTCCTGGCGGCGGCGCGTCCGCCGCTGGAGGCGGTGGCGCTCACCGCCGCGGCGTCGCTGGCCTGTGCGGCCACGGTGGCGGCGGTGGCCGGTGTGCAGGTGCACCGGGTGGAGCGGAGCGCGGCCGGGGAGGCGGCGGAGCAGGGGCGCGAGGCGGAGTTCGAGGCCGTGGTGACGTCCGATCCGCGCCCGCGGTCGGGGACTCCCCGGCCGGGCAGGGCGGGCTGGGTGATCGACGCCCGTACCGCGTGGGTGCGGTCCGGGGGGACCGAGCGGGCGTCCGCGGCGCCGGTGGTGGTCCTGGCCTCGGAGGAGGAGTGGCGCGAACTGCTGCCCGGGCAGACCTTCCGGGCGCGGGGCGTCTTCCTCGGCACGGAGGACGATCCCCTCACCGCCGCCCTGGTCCTGGTGCGCGGGCCGCCGGAGGAGGTGGGGCGGCCCGGGGGGCTGCAGAGCTTCGCCGGTCTGGTGCGGGAGCGGCTGCGGGAGGCCTCCTCGGGGCTGTCCCAGCCCGAGGCCGGGCTCCTTCCCGCGCTGATCGTCGGCGACGCGTCCGGGGTGCCGCCGGAGACCGCCGAGGACTTCCGGGAGACCGGGATGACGCACCTGCTGACCGTCTCGGGGGCCAACCTGGCGGTGCTGACCGGCTTCGTGCTGGCGCTCACCCGGCTGCTGCGGACGCCCCCGTGGTGCTCGGTGGCGGGCGGCGCGGCGGTGATCTGGGTGTTCGTCCTGGTGTGCCGCCCGGAGCCGAGCGTGGTACGCGCGGCGTTCATGGGGTCGCTGGGTCTGCTGGCGCTGGCCACGGGGCGCGCCCACGCGGGGCTCGGTGCGCTGGCCGTCACGGTCGTCGGGGTGCTGTTCGTCGCGCCGGGGCTGGCCGCCTCCTTCGGGTTCGCGCTGTCGGTGCTGGCGACCGCGGGCATCCTGCTGCTGGTGCCGCCGTGGACGCGGGCGTGGTCGGCGCGCCTGCCGCGTCCGGTGGCGGAGGCGTTGGCGGTGGCCCTGGCCGCGCAGGTGGCGGTCTCGCCCGTGCTGGTCCTGCTCTCGGGCGAGCTGTCGTGGATCGCGGTTCCGGCCAACGTACTGGCCGCTCCGGTGGTCGCGGCGGTGACGGTGGCGGGGACGGCGGTGGCGGCACTGGCGGTGGTGTGGCCGGGGGCGGCGGCGGTGGCCGCGCACCTGCCCGGGCTGGGGGTGTCGTGGATCGCGGCGGTGGCCGGTGCGGGCGCGCGGGTGCCGCACGGCGCGCTGGCGTGGCGGTCGGACCTGGTGGGAGGGCTGGTCCTGGCCGCCGTGCTGGCGGCGCTGGTGTTCACGCACGGGCGGTTGCGCCGTGTCGTGGCCGCCGTGGTGGCGGCCGTGCTGCTGCTGGCCCTGGCCGCGCGGTGCGTGCCGGGCGGATGGCCGCCCCCGGGGTGGGCCCTGGTGGCGTGCGACGTGGGCCAGGGCACCGCGTTCGTGCTGTCGGCGGGCCCGGGCTCGGCGGTGGTCGCCGACACCGGCGAGGACCCGGACCGGGTGGACGACTGCCTGGGGCGGCTGGGAGTGCGCGAGGTCGCGCTGCTGATCCTGAGCCACGACCACGCCGACCACGTGGACGGAACGCCCGGGGTGCTGCGGCACCGGAGCGTGGGGGCCGCGCTGGCGCCGCCGGGGTTCGGGGAGAGCGGCACGGGGCGGCTGCTGGCCGAGGCCGGGGTGCGGTTGTTGGAGGCCGCGCGGGGTCAGCGGCTGCGGGTGGGGCCGTGGCTGCTGCGCGTGCTGTGGCCCGAGCCCGGCTTCACGGGTTCGGTGAACGACTCCTCGGTGGTGGTCCGGGCGGACGGGACGGCGCTGACGGTGCTGCTGACCGGTGACATCGAGGAGGAGGCGCAGGGAAGGCTGCTGGAGGGACCGAACGCCGACCTGTTGCGGGTGACCGTGCTGGCCGTGCCCCACCACGGGGCGGGGAGCCAGGAACCGGCCTTTCTGGAGGCCACCGACCCGGTGGTGTCGGTGACCTCGGTGGGCGCGGACAACACCTACGGGCATCCGGCGCCGTTCACGTGGAACATCCTGGAACGGGTGGCGCGGGTGAACCTGCGCACCGACCGGGACGGGGACGTGGCCGTGTTGGACGGCGGCGGTTCCGGGCCCGGGCAGGCCGTGGTGCGCGGGCCCGACCCCGCACGGTAGGAGACGGAGCCGTGGAAAGCAGCGCGGCGGAGGACAGCACGGTAGGGGGCCACGGGAGGAGCCGGGTACGGGGCTCACCGGTCACGGGCGGTGCGGACGAGGGGGCGGTAGCGCGTCCGCCGACCGCGCGACGGGCGCACGGCTGGTCGGTGGGGCGTGGCATCCTCTGTGTATGCCTGCACCCGCCCTGCTCACGATCATCGTCGGGGACGAGGAACTCCTCGTCGACCGTGCCGTCGCCTCCGTCGTCGCGGCGGTCCGCGAGGCCGATCCCGGCGTGGACGTCCACGACCTGGTGCCCGCCCAGGTGGGGATGTCCACACTCGTCGAGGTGACCTCGCCCTCGCTGTTCGGCGACCGGCGGGTGGTGGTACTGCGCTCGTCCCAGGACCTGACCAAGGACCTGGCGGCGACCGTCACCGACTACCTCGGGGACCCTGCCGACGACGTCAACCTCGTGCTCACCCACGCGGGCGGCAACAAGGGCAAGGCACTGCTCCAGGCCGCGGTCAAGGCGGGCGCCCACCGTGTGGACTGCAAGGGGCCGAGCAAGCCCGCCGAACGGGTGGCCTTCGTCAAGGGCGAGTTCTCCCAGGCGGGGCGCCAGATCACCGCCGACGCCGCGCAGGCGCTGGTGGACGCGGTCGGCAGTGAGCTGCGCGAGATCGCGGCGGCCTGCACCCAGCTGATCGCCGACACCGAGGGCCGGGTGGACGCCGCGGCGGTGGCCAGGTACCACTCCGGCAGGGCGGAGGCCTCGGGGTTCACCGTGGCCGACCGCGCCGTGGAGGGGCGCCTGCCCGAGGCGCTGGAGCAGTTGCGCTGGTCGCTGGCGGTGGGTACCGCCCCGGTGCTCATCAACAGCGCGCTGGCCGGTGCGGTGCGCGGCATAGCCGTGGCCGCCCAGCCGCCGCGCGGCATGTCCGAGGCGGATCTGGCCAAGCGCGCCAAGGTCCCGCCGTGGAAGCTGCGGACCCTGCGTCAGCAGGCGCGGGGGTGGAGCCCGGCGGGGGTCACCCGGGCCATGGCGGTGGTCGCCGAGACCGACGCCCTCATCAAGGGCGCCGGACGCGACCCCGAGTACGCGCTGGAGCGGGCCGTCATCGAGATCGCCCGGGCCCGCGGCACGCGTTAGCGGCAGGCTCGAAGGGCCGCTTCGGGCGCCGGCGGCGACGCCTCAGCGGATGGTCCTGCCGCCCTGCCACACCCGCAGGGTGTTGAGGCCCATCGACCAGGCGAAGGCGCCCTCGTGGTCGGCGTCCCACTGGACGAGGTCGGCCAGGCTCCCGGGCGCGAGCACGCCCCGGTCGGTCAGGCCCAGGGCGCGTGCGCTGCCCACCGTGGCGGCGTACAGGGCCTCCTGCACGGTCATCTCGAACATGGAGATGGCCAGCGAGATCACCAGCGGCATCGACATCGTGCCCGACTGGCCGGGGTTGTGGTCGGTGCCCAGCCCGATGGGCACGCCGTGGTCGAGCAGCGCCCGCACCGGCGGGGTGCGGCGCTCGTGCAGCGAGGTCGTCGGGCAGGCCACCACCGGTGTGCGGGTGGCGGCCAGCGCCAGGACGTCCTGCTCGTCGGTCTCGTGCAGCAGGTCCACCGAGGAGCAGCCGATCTCGGCGGCCATGCGCACGGCGCCGTGCCGGGGGCGCGAGCAGGCGTGCAGGGTGGTGCGCAGCCCCGCGGACTGGCCCACCCCCAGCAGCATGCGGGCGTCCTCGGTGGTGAACTGCTGGTTGTCGCAGTACACGTCCACCCCGTCGGCACCGGCCAGCGCGGCGTCGCTGAGCCAGGAGGCGGCGGTGGCCGCGTACTCCCTGGGTCTGCCGAAGAACTCGGGCGGCACCCCGTGCGCGGGGAAGAAGGTGACGTGCAGGCGCGGCATGCCCGGCTCCTCCTCCAGGGAGCGCAGCAGGCGCACGTCGGCCAGTTCGCCGTCCCTGGTCAGGTGGTAGCCGGTCTTGGCCTCCACGGTGGTGGTGCCGGTCAGCACCCAGTGCCGGAGCCGTTCGCGGACCGCGTTGCACAGGGTCCAGGGATCGGTACCCCGGGTGATGGTGACGGTGGTGGAGACACCGCCCCCGGCCGCGAAGATGTCCCCCTTGGAGGCGCCCTTGGCCCACATGTTGACCTCGGCGTAGCGGTCCCCCGCGTACACCGGGTGGCAGTGGGCGTCGATCAGCCCCGGGGTGATCATGCCGCCGCCGATGTTGACGACGTCGTCGACGTCGGTGAGGTCGTCCACCACGCCCGGAATGCTCTGGGGGAGCTCGGCGGCGGGCCCGACCCAGGCCACCCGGTCGTCGTCCATCAGGAGCGCGGCCTTGGTGATCAGCTCGCTCCCGGTCCACAGCCGACCGATGTTGCTGAGGAGTACCGCCGTCATGGGGTCGTCCGCCCTCGCCGGTCAGGTCCGCCGGTGCGGCTGCGGGACACGGTCGTGGGATACACGGGCGGACATGGCGACCTCGTATCTGGAGCGGTCCGACAGAGCCGGTGGGGAGCGGCCTGCGGCCGCCGCGGTGCCGTGACAGTGGCAGAGGGGTCGGCTGTCGCGGGACAGCAGCCACTGTCGGCCAGTGCTCCAAAACCGTAGTCCATCCGCGGACTCCGTGTACACCTCCCCGGGAGGACTAATAGGACGCCCTCCCAACAAAGGTCACGGGCACACCGGGTGATCGGTGCCACCGGCGACCTCGGTGAGCTGGGTGTTCGCGTGTGCCCGCCTCACCGGGGCGCGTTCGTGCGCCGTCGGGACCCGCCCCCGGACACGGCGAGGCCGGGGCGCCCCGTGGGGAGCGCCCCGGCCGTGCGCGGCGGACCGCGCGTGCCTCAGGCCGTGCTGGGCGTGTACTCGTCGAGTCTGCCCGCGAGCAGGGCCGGCACGAAGGCGTGGATCGCCGTGCCCTCGGCGGTGTGCTCCTCGCTGAGGATGCGCCCCTCCTCGTGGATCCGGGCGATGAGGTCGCCCCGCGAGTACGGGACGAGCGCCCGCACCTCGTGCGCCAGCTCGGGCAGCGCCGCGGCGACCGCCTCCACCAGCGCGGGAACGCCCTCGCCGGTACGGGCCGACACCTCGACCATGTCCGGGTAGCGGGTGCGCAGCGCCTTGAGCACGTCGGGGTCGGCGGCGTCCACCTTGTTGACCACGATGAGCTCGGGCACGTCACCGGCGTCGATGTCGGCGAAGACGTGCCGGACCGCGCTGATCTGGCTCTCGGGGTCGGGGTGGGACCCGTCGACCACGTGCAGGACCAGGTCGGAGTCGGCGACCTCCTCCAGGGTGGAGCGGAAGGCCTCCACGAGCTGGTGCGGCAGGTGCCGGACGAAGCCGACGGTGTCGCTGAGCGTGAACCCGCGGCCGTCGGGCGTGCGGGCCTGGCGCACGGTCGGGTCCAGGGTGGCGAACAGGGCGTTCTCGACCAGGACTCCGGCGCCGGTCAGCCGGTTGAGCAGGCTCGACTTGCCCGCGTTGGTGTACCCGGCGATGGCCACGGACGGCACCGAGCGGGTGCGCCGGACGTCGCGCTTGACGTCGCGGGCGGTGCGCATGTGGGCGAGCTGGCGGCGCAGCTTGGCCATCTTGTCGTTGATGCGCCGGCGGTCGGTCTCGATCTTGGTCTCACCCGGGCCGCGCAGGCCCACGCCGCCGCCCGCGCCACCGCCGCCGGAGCCGCCCGCCTGACGGGACAGGGCGTCACCCCAGCCGCGCAGTCGCGGCAGCAGGTAGCTGAGCTGGGCGAGTTCGACCTGGGCCTTGCCCTCGCTGCTGCGCGCGTGCTGGGCGAAGATGTCCAGGATCAGGGCCGTGCGGTCGATCACCTTGACCTTGACCACGTCCTCCAGCTGGCGCAGCTGGCCGGGGGTGAGTTCCCCGTCGCAGATCACGGTGTCGGCGCCGGTGGCCTCCACGATGTCGCGCAGCTCGGCGGCCTTGCCCTTGCCGACGTAGGTGGCGGGGTCGGGCTTGGACCGACGCTGGGTGACCCCCTCCAGCACGAGCGCGCCCGCGGTCTCGGACAGGGCGGCGAGCTCGGTGAGCGAGTTGTCCGCGTCGGCCTGTGAGCCGCTGGTCCACACGCCGATGAGGATGACGCGCTCCAGCCTCAGGGAGCGGTACTCGACCTCGGTGACGTCGGTGAGTTCGGTGGACAGTCCCGGAACCCGGCGCAGCGCGTGGCGCTCGGCGAGTTCCATCTCGCCCTGGTCGGGGGCGTTGTCCGGGTCGTCGTAGCGGTCGCCGCCGGTGGCCTTGGCCTCGCGGGACGCGTCGTGTGCGTCGACCCCGTCCCCGACGGTGATCGCCTCGCGGAACGCGTCCTCGGCCTCGTGGCCGTCGTGGACGCTTCCGCGGGTGTCAGCTGTATTCATATCCCTCCAGGTGGGTCAACGTGGCCGCCGCCGCGATTCTTCCCGCGACCGGGCGGTGGCGGGCGCCCTGTCGATGGTGGCATCTCACCTTCGCGAGGGCACCTGAATTATCGCAGGGCACGGCGGGCACGACACTCCACGGGATCGGGGCCGGATCCCGTGTCCGTCCCGACGACGGGCGCCGAAGTCGCGGGAGAAGTTTTTGCGACCTTCCCAACCAGGGAAACTCCCCGGTCAGTGAGACACGCGCGACGTTGACCGTCCGCGAACCGGACGGTAGCTTCGTTTTCCACATACCAAAAGCTTATTTCGTATTGCGGAAGGTTTTCCATGGGCGCCACGCACGGGGTCGAGATCACCGGCCCCCTCCACGAACGGTTCGACGAGATCCTCACCGAGGACGCCCTCGCCCTCGTCGCCGAGCTGCACCGCGCCTTCGAGGCGCGCCGCCAGGAGCTCCTCGAAGCCCGGGCGGCCAGGCAGGAGCAGATCTCGGCCGGGGCCGACCTCGACTTCCTCCCCGAGACCAAGCACATCCGTGAGGACGACAGCTGGCGGGTCGCCCCTCCCGCCCCGGGCATCACGGACCGCCGCGTGGAGATCACCGGCCCCACCGACCGCAAGATGACCATCAACGCGCTCAACTCCGGCGCCAAGGTGTGGCTGGCCGACTTCGAGGACGCCAACACCCCGCTGTGGGAGAACATGATCGGGGGCCAGCTCAACCTGCGCGACGCCCTCGACCGCACCATCGACTTCACCTCCCCCCAGGGCAAGACCTACGCCCTGAAGGAGGACGGCGAGCTCGCCACCGTCGTCGTGCGCCCGCGCGGCTGGCACCTGGACGAGAAGCACGTCCTCGTGGACGGCCAGCGCGTCAGCGGCGGCCTGCTGGACTTCGCCCTCTACTTCTTCCACTGCGCCCAGCGCCAGATCGACAAGGGCAGGGGACCCTACTTCTACCTGCCCAAGATGCAGAGCCACCTCGAGGCGCGCCTGTGGAACGACGTCTTCGTCCTGGCCCAGGAGCGCCTGGGCATCCCGCGCGGCACCATCCGCGCGACCTGCCTCATCGAGACCATCCCGGCCGCGTTCGAGATGGAGGAGATCCTCTACGAGCTGCGCGAGCACTCCGCGGGCCTCAACGCGGGCCGCTGGGACTACCTGTTCAGCATCATCAAGACGCACCGCACCCGCGGCCGCAGGTTCCTGCTGCCCGAGCGCAACGCCGTCACGATGACCGCGCCGATGATGCGCGCCTACACCGAACTGCTGGTCAAGACCTGCCACAAGCGCGGCGCCCACGCCATCGGCGGCATGGCGGCCTTCATCCCCTCCCGCAGGGACGAGGAGGTCAACAGGACCGCCTTCGCCAAGGTCCGCGACGACAAGTCCCGCGAGTCCGGCGACGGCTTCGACGGCTCCTGGGTCGCCCACCCGGGTCTGGTCCCGGTGGCCATGGAGGTCTTCGACGGCGTCCTGGGCGAGCGCCCCCACCAGATCGACAAGCAGCGCCCCGAGGTCGAGGTCTCGGCCGAGGACCTGCTGGCCGTGGACAGGACCCCGGGCGGCGTCACCCTCGCGGGCCTGCGCGGCAACGTCAACGTCGCCCTGCAGTACCTGGCGACGTGGATGGGCGGCAACGGCGCGGTGGCCATCCACAACCTCATGGAGGACGCCGCGACCGCCGAGATCTCGCGCTCCCAGGTCTGGCAGTGGCTGCACAACGACATCACGCTCGACAACGGCCCCAAGGTCACCGCCGACCTGGTCCGGGGGATCATCGACGAGGAGCTCGCCGCCATCCGCGAACAGCTGGGCGCGGACTTCGACGAGGACCTGTACCAGCAGGCCGGCGAGCTGTTCACCGAGGTGGCCCTGGCCGACGAGTACGTCGACTTCCTGACGCTGCCCGCCTACGAGCGCATGCCGTAGCCCGGCATTGATTTCATAAGACGGAAGGCAACTTCCACTGCACCCCTTGCCTAGGCGAGGGGTGCAGTCGTACGTTCACCTTGCGAGGTCGCGTCCGCCAGCGGGCGGGACCGTCCGTGTCCGCGCAGGTGGAACCGGGAGGCGCCCATGTCCGAGACCGATACGGCGCAGGCGGCCGTGGCCGGGCTCGTCCCGCGGCTGCGCCGGATCTGCGGCGAGGACGGTGTCCTCACCGACGCGGCCCAGCGCCGCACCTACGAGAGCGACGGGCTGCCCCACCACCGCGCCCTTCCCGGCGTCGTGGTGCTGCCCACCACCGCCGACCAGGTCGCCGCCGTCGTGCGCCTGTGCGCCGAGAACGGCGTGCCCTTCGTCCCGCGCGGCGCGGGCACCGGCCTGTCCGCGGGAGCGCTCCCCCACACCGAGGGCGTCCTGCTGGTCACCTCGCGCATGCGCCGCGTCCTGGAGATCGACGTCGAGAACGAGTGCGCGGTCGTCGAACCCGGTGTGGCCAACCTGGACGTCACCCGCGCCGCCGCGCCCCACGGCTACTACTACGCGCCCGACCCCTCCAGCCAGCAGGTGTGCTCCGTGGGCGGCAACGTCGCCGAGAACTCCGGCGGCGCCCACTGCCTCAAGTACGGGTTCACCGTCAACCACGTGCGCGGCCTGGACATCGTCACCCCCTCCGGCGAGCAGGTGAGCCTGGGCGGCAAGAACCCCGGCGCGCACGGCTACGACCTCGTCGGGGCCTTCGTCGGCTCCGAGGGCACCCTGGGCGTGGCCACCCGGATCACCGTCGGCCTCACCCGGTCGCCGGAACGCACCGTCACCCTGCTGTCGGCGTTCGCCTCGATGGACGCGGGAGGCCGTGCGGTCAGCTCCATGATCTCCGCCGGGGTGCTGCCCTCGGCCGTGGAGATGATGGACGCGCTGGCCATCGAGGCCGCCGAGAGGGCCGTGGCCTGCGACTACCCCGCGGGCGCCGCGGCCGTGCTGGTCGTGGAGCTGGACGGGCCCGCCGCGGAGGTCGAGGCCCAGCTCGCCGAGGTCGTCCGGCTGTGCGCGGAGGCGGGCGCCTTCGAGACCCGCACCGCCAGCGACGCCGACGAACGCGCCCGGATCTGGAAGGGCCGCAAGTCGGCCTTCGCCGCCGTCGGCCGGATCAGCCCCGCCTACATCGTCCAGGACGGCGTCGTCCCGCGCACGGCCCTGCCCGAGGTGCTGCGGCGCATCACCGAACTGTCGGCCGCCTCGGGCATCCGCGTCGCCAACGTCTTCCACGCCGGGGACGGCAACCTGCACCCGCTCGTGCTCTTCGACGACGCCGAGCCGGGCGCGGCGGAGCGGGCCGAGGAGGTCTCCGGCGCCATCCTCGACCTGTGCATCGAGCACGGCGGCTCCATCACCGGCGAGCACGGGGTGGGCGTGGACAAGGCGTGCAAGATGCCGCGCATGTACGGCCCCGACGACCTGGCCACCTTCGACCTGTTCCGCCGGGCCCTGGACCCGGACGGGATCGCCAACCCGGACAAGCTGCTGCCCACCCCGCGCCTGTGCGGTGAGCGGCCCGGGGTGCGCACGGGGGTGCACCCGCTGGTGGAGGCGGGAAGGGCCGAGCAGTTCTGAGGCGCGGACGGACCACGAACACGGGGGGAGAACGCGTGACGCTCGTCGAGGGGCCGAACGCCCGGGACGGGGCCCTGCGGGAGGGGACCGACGCCGACGCGGTGGGCGGCCTGGTCCCCGCACGCGTGGCGCGTCCCGCCGACACCCGGGGCCTGGCCCGGGTCATGGCGTCCGCCGCCCGGGAGGGGCTGACCGTCGTCGCGCGCGGCGGGGGCACGGCCCTGGACTGGGGCGGTCTCCCGCGCGGGCTGGACCTGCTCGTGGACACCGCCGACCTGTCGTGGACCGAGCACATCGCGGGCGACCTGGTGGTGGAGGTGGGCGCGGGGACCCCCGTGGCCGAACTGTACGACGTGCTGGCCGCCGCCGGGCAGCGGCTGTCGGCGGACCCCGTGCGCGTGGGCGGCACCGTGGGCGGGATGGTGGCCACGGGCGTGAGCGGTCCGCGCCGCCTGCTCACCGGGGCGCTGCGCGACCTGGTCATCGGGATGACGGTGGTGCGCGCCGACGGCGTGGTGGCGCGCAGCGGGGGCCGGGTGGTCAAGAACGTGGCCGGGTACGACCTGGCCAAGCTGCACACCGGCGGCCTGGGCACCCTGGGCGTGATCGCCTCGGTGGCCTTCCGCCTGCACCCGCTCCCCCGGGCCCTGCGCGTGCTGACGCTCCCGGCGTCCCACGCGGAGCACGCCGAGCGCCTGCTGACGGCGCTGCGCGGGTGCACGGCGACGCCCGCGGCGGTCGAACTGGACTGGCCCTCGGCGAGCCTGCGGGTGGTGCTGGAGGGCACCCCGGACGGCCTCGGGGCGCGGACGGCCGAGATCGCCGCGGCCGCCGGCGCGGAGCCCGACGTGGCCGACGCCCTGCCCGAGGGCTGGGGCGTGCTGCCCGCCGAGGGCACGCTCGCCCTGGTGTCGGTGCCGCCCGCCGAGAGCGTCCGGGCCGCGGTGCGGGTGCACGAGCTGTCCGGCGCGGGCGTCACCGGCTCGGCCCGGGCGGGGGCGCTGTACGCGTCCTTCCCGCCGGGCACAGGAGCCGCCGAGGTGGCGGCCGCGCTCGACGGCGTGCGTTCGGTGCCCGGCTGGACGATGACCCTGCTGCGCGCGGAACCGCACGTCCACGCCGCCGGTGTGGACCTGTGGGGCGAGGTGCCCGGACTCCCGCTGATGCGGGCGGTCAAGGACTCCCTCGACCCCGGACACCGCCTGGCCCCCGGGCGCTTCGCGGGCGGCATCTGAACACGTGCGAACACCCTGGGAGGGCCCGTGACCGACCCGACGACCGCGGACGAGCGCGACCGGCTGTTCTCCGATCTGCTCAACGACTGCGTCCACTGCGGTTTCTGCCTGCCCACCTGTCCCACCCACGTGCTGTGGGGCCAGGAGATGGACTCGCCGCGCGGGCGGATCCACCTGATGGCGCAGACGCACACCGAGGACGTGCTGACCGAGACCGCGGTCGGGCACTTCGACAACTGCCTGGGCTGCCTGGCGTGCGTGTCCGCCTGCCCGTCGGGGGTGGCCTACGACGCGCTCATCGACACCACCCGGCACCGGGTGGAGAGGGAGCACGAGCGGACCGCGGGCGAGCGGGCGCTGCGCGGGGCGATCTTCGCGCTGTTCCCGTACCGGCGCAGGCTGGGGCTGCTGCGCGGGCCGCTGCGCGCCTACCAGGCCAGCGGCGTCTCCTCGCTGGTGCGGCGCACGGGGCTGCTGGAGCGGGTCTCCCCCGCCCTGGCCACCATGGAGCGCATCTCGCCGCCGCTGTCGTCTCCCCCTCCCGCGCTGCCGGAGCTGGTGCCCGCGGTGGGGCGGGCGCGGGCCCGGGTGGGCATGCTGGTGGGCTGCGCGCAGGGGGCGTTCTTCCCCGAGGTCAACACCGCGACCGCGCGGGTGCTGGCTCTGGAGGGCTGCGACGTGGTGATCCCCCGCGCCCAGGGCTGCTGCGGGGCCCTGTCCGGGCACGCCGGGCGGATGGAGGAGTCGGCCGACCTCGCCCGGAGCCTGATCGAGGTGTTCGAACGCGAGCGGGTGGACCGGATCGTGGTCAACTCGGCCGGGTGCGGGTCCAGCATGAAGCACTTCGACCGCACCCTGACCGAGGCGGGCGCGGACCCGGCCTGGGTGCGCCGGGGGCGGGCCCAGGCCGAGCGGGTCGCGGACCTCACCGAGTTCCTGGTGGAGCTGGGGCCGCGGGCCGAGCGCCATCCCCTCCCCCTGCACGTGGCCTACCACGACGCGTGCCACCTCTCCCACGGCCAGGGCGTCACCCGGCCGCCCCGGGCCCTGCTCGCGGGGATTCCGGAGCTGCGCGTGTCCGACCTGCCCAACGGCGAGATCTGCTGCGGCTCGGCGGGGGTGTACAACCTGCTCAAGCCCGGGGCCGCCCGCGAGCTCGGCGACCGCAAGGGGCGGGACGTGGCCTCCACCGGCGCCGACGTCCTGGTGTCGGGGAACCCGGGGTGCTCTCTCCAGATAGCCTCCGCCATGGACCGCGCGGGTTCTCCGGTGGCGGTGACCCACACCGCGCGGGTGCTGGACGCCTCCCTGCGGGGGCTGACCGTGGCGCGGTTGCTGGGACGCCGCTGAGCCGACCCGCCCCCGCCCTGGTGACGCACACCACATACGTTCCGGCGGTTTTCCCGTCCTCCCCCCGAACAACGGCCGCTCCGGCGACACAAGGGGGAGAGAGGAGCTGCCGATGGTGCGCGACAACAACAGCGACCCACCCGACCACACGGCGTTCAACGCGCTGTTCGAGCGGTACTACGACGCGGTGTACGACTACGCCCGCCGCAGGGTCGGCCCCGATCTGGCCGACGACGTGGCCTCGGAGTCCTTCGCGGTCGCCTGGCGACGGCGGACGGGGGTGCCCGAGGGCCGGGAACTGCCCTGGCTGTACGCCTGCGCCCGCCGTATCACCCTCGCCAAGCTGCGCGAGGTCAGGAAGCGCGGTGAGGTCCCCCCTCCCCCGGAGGAGGCCTGGGGCGGTTCCCAGGACGACGCCGAGCGCGTCGTCCGCCGCCAGACGGCCCTGAGCGCCCTGGCCCGGCTCTCCGGCACCGACCGCGAGCTCGTGATGCTCGTGACCTGGGAGGGCCTGAGCAGCCGCGAGGCCGCGCGCGTGGTGGGCTGCTCACCCGTGACCGCGCGCGGACGGCTGCACCGTGCCCGCAAGCGCCTCCAGGCGCTCATGGACGACACCGCACACCCCGCCGAGGACAGGAAGGACGCCTCGTGGACGACGTCACCGCGCTTCGCGCGCTCCTGAACGACACCGACCCGCGCGCCGGGGAGACGGTCGGCCACGCCGACCGCCAGCGCGCACGGACGAAGGCCATCACCCTGATGAACGACACCCCCGCCCGCCGCCCCCTGTGGCTCCGCCCCCCGGCCCTGGCCGGCGCCGCCGCCCTCACGGCCGCCGCCACCGCCGCCGTGCTCGTCCTCGGCACCGGTTCCGGGGACCCCGTCGGCGTCCCCGCAGCCTACGCCGCGCCGCCCACCCCCCTGGAGGTGGTCGGCTCCGCCCCCGAGCCCGGTGAGCAGCGGCTGCTCGCCCTGGCCGAGACCGCCCGCAACGGCGGTGACGCCCCGGGCGAGGGCGACGTCGCCTACGTCTCCTCCTCCGGTGTGGAACTGCTCGCCGTCACCAGCTACACCGGTGAGGAGCCCAGCGACGAGGACCTGCACAGCGCGGGGTTCATCCCCTACCAGTGGCAGCACTGGCAGGACCCCGAGGGCGACACCCGCGCGGTCAGCACCCCGGGCGCGGCCGAGGACACCGCCGGCGACGCGGAGGAGCACCGGGAGTTTCTCGACCGGCAGGCCGAGGACGTGGAGGAGAGGCTGGATCCGGTCCTGCTGTTCCCCGAGGAGCTGCCCACCGGGGCCGGGGCCATGGCCGACGTCCTCGTCGCCTGGAGCGGGGAGGCCCCCGCGACCGACGCCGCCCTCGTCAACGCCCTGAACAACCTCTACGACCACCGCCCCCTGGACGGGGCCGAGGAGGCGGCCCTCATGGGGGTCCTGGCCGGGCTTCCCGGCGTCGAGTACGCGGGGGGCACGCGCGACCCCCTGGCCCGTGAGGGAGAACTCTTCCAGGTGCGGGTCGCGGAGCCCGACCAGGTGACGCGCTACCGCTACCTCTTCGCCCCCGACACCGGGGACCTGCTCTACCGTGACGCCACCGTGCTGGAGGAGGAGGGCGGTGAGGGCTCCCTGGCCCAGCACGGACTGGAACTACCGGTGACCACGTCCTACCGGTCCTTCGTCTGGTCCGGCTGGGTGGAGGAGGTCGGCGCGCGCCCCGGAAGCTGAGGCGGGACGCCCGGCAGACCCCCGCCGGGAGCCCGGACCGGCGCTCCGCCCCCCGGGGCGGGGAAGCCGGTCCGGGCGGCCCGGTGCGCGTGGCCGGGGGCGTCGCGCGAACCCCGGCAGGGCGCCGGCCCGCCCCGCGCCGACGCGCGGGCCGGCGCGGGGTCAGATCAGGTTCGTCTCGCCCTCGGCCACGATGACGGCCGGGCCGCTCAGCCTCGCGCCGTCCGCGTCCAGGAAGACGGTGCACTCGCCCCCCGGGACCCGCACCCTCCAGGTCGCGCCCTCCCCGCGGGGCGTGGCTGCGGCAGCGGCGGCGACGATCCCGGTCCCGCAGGAGCGGGTCTCCCCGGAACCGCGCTCGTACACGCGCATCTCCAGCACACCCGGAGCCACCTCGCGGTACACCTCCACGTTCGCCCCGGCGGGGAAGGCCTCCACGTCCAGCACCGGCAGCTCGCCCAGGTCCACCTCGGCGACCGGCACGGTCACCTCGCAGGCCAGGTGCGGGTTGCCCACGGAGATCTGCTCACCGTGCACCACCTGCCGGGCGAGCTTGGCGGAGGAGGTCCCCTGCATCTCCACCCGGCCCATGTCTATGGTGATGCCGCCGTCGGCCTCCACCTGGACCTCCTTGGCTCCGTCACGGGTGCCCACCTCGAAGCGGTCGCCCTCGACGAGCCCGGCGTGCAGCAGGTAGCGGGCGAAGACCCGCACACCGTTGCCGCACATCTCGGCGACGCTCCCGTCGGCGTTGCGGTAGTCCATGAACCACTCGGAGCGCTCGGCCGTGCGGGCGGCCGGGGCGAGGGCCTCGCCGAGGGCGCGCGTGCGCACCACCCGCAGGACGCCGTCCGCGCCGATCCCGGCCCGGCGGTCGCACAGCAGGCGGACGGCCTCCTCCGTGAGGTCGAGCTCCCCGTCGGGGTCGGGGAGGATCACGAAGTCGTTCTCTGTTCCGTGGCCCTTGGCGAATCGCATGCCGACCATCCTAGGCGCGCACGACCACCTCCCCGGTCCCGCTCCGCGGTCGGGCCGGGCCCGGGGCTGACTACGCTGGAGGGATGATCAAGGTGATCGCGGTCGTCGGCCCGACCGCTGTGGGCAAGTCGGACCTGGCCGTCGAGGTGGCCCTGCGGCTGGAGGAGCGCACGGGACGCCGGGGCGAGGTGATCAACGCCGACTCCATGCAGCTCTACCGCGGCATGGACATCGGCACCGCCAAGCTCACCGACGCCGAGAGACGCGGGGTGCCCCACCACCTGCTCGACGTGTGGGAGGTCAGCGAGCCCGCGGACGTGGCCAGCTACCAGGACATGGCCCGCGACCGCGTCGAGCAGTGCGCCGACCGCGACGTCCTTCCCGTCCTGGTCGGCGGTTCGGGTCTGTACGTGCGCTCGGTCCTGGACCACCTGAACTTCCCCGGCACCGACCCCGCGGTCCGCTCGCGCCTGGAGGCGGAGCTCGGCGACGTCGGCCCGGGCGTCCTGCACGCCCGTCTGGCCGAGGCCGACCCCGCGGCGGCCCGTGCCATCCTGCCGGGCAACGGGCGGCGGATCGTGCGCGCCCTGGAGGTCATCGAGCTGACCGGGGAGCCGTTCACCGCGAACCTGCCCGACCACACCTCCTTCTACCCGTGCACGCAGATCGGCCTGACCGCTCCGCGCACCGAGCTGGACGAGCGCATCGGCACCCGTGTGGACCGCATGTGGGAGCAGGGCCTGCTGGAGGAGGTCCGCGAGCTGGACAAGCTCGGGCTGCGCGAGGGCCGGACCGCCTCGCGCGCACTCGGTTACGCGCAGGCGCTCGCCCAGCTGGACGGCGCCCTGTCCGAGGAGGAGGCCAAGGCCGACACCGCCCAGGCCACCCGCCGGTTCGCCCGCCGCCAGGAGTCGTGGTTCCGGCGCGACCCGCGGGTGCGCTGGCTCCCCTACGACTCCCCCGACCTGGTGGAACGCGCTCTGGCCCAGGTGGAGCGGGCGCTGTCGGGAACCTCGGAGGAGCCGGGCGAGGCGCTGGTGGACGTGTCGACCTGGGTGCCCCGCTCCGCGCGCTGACCCCGCGGCGGATCCGCCTCCGCCGCACACCCGCCCACACGTGACGGCCGGGCCCGCGAAGGGCCCGGCCGTCCGTCTGCCACGGCCCGCTCCCGCTTTCCCTCCCGAAAACCCTTGCCCCGGCCCGCCCGGTGATCTACTTTGACTGTGTGACCAGATTTCAAAATTGGTCACACAGTCAGGGGAAGGGAGGTGGAGATATGGTCATCGGCGTCAACACGCGTGGTCAGCGACACCTCGCACGCCCTCGACTCGCAGGAGTACACCGTGGCCCCATCCACATCCCCGACCGCCAGCGAGCG
The DNA here is from genome assembly GCF_000092985.1 of Nocardiopsis dassonvillei subsp. dassonvillei DSM 43111. Classification (GTDB taxonomy): domain Bacteria; phylum Actinomycetota; class Actinomycetes; order Streptosporangiales; family Streptosporangiaceae; genus Nocardiopsis; species Nocardiopsis dassonvillei. The sequence continues at coordinate 829,221 of NC_014210.1, read as the reverse complement.
CGAACTGCGCGCCGACCGCATCCTGGACGCGGCGGAGGAGCTGATGGTCGCCTGGGGGCACCGCAAGATCACCATCGAGGACGTCGCCCGGCGGGCCAAGATCGGCAAGGGGACCGTCTACCTGCACTTCTCCACCAAGGAGGCGCTTCTCCTCACGGTGGTCATGCGGGCGCAGCTCGGCGTGCTGCGCCGGATCCTGGACTCCATGCACGCCTCACCCGAGAACGTCCGACCCAGCGAGGTCGCCCGCGCCCTCTACCTGTTCCACCTGGACTCGCCGACCATCCGCGCGCTGTTCTCCAACGGCACGGAGTCCCTGGGCAACCTCTCCCGGAACGCGGCCTCCCTGGTCGGCGACACCGTCCGGGAGCGGCAGAGGGCGCTGCGGACCTATTGGGACATCCTGCGCGAACACGGCCTGCTGAACGCCGACCGCGCCCCCGACGAGCAGCTGTACGCCTACAACTCCCTGGTCATGGGCCACCTGGTCACACCCCCGGTGCTGGAGAGCCAGGGCATGCACGTGCCCGACCACGGCACGCGCGCCGAGCTCATGGCCCGGAGCATCCGACTGCTCCTGGAACAGGACGCCTCCCCGGAGGACACCCGCCGGGCCCGGGACAGGGCCCTGGCGCTCTTCTCCGCGCTGGACGAGCGCCTGCACGAGGAGATCACCCGGCAGAAACAGACGACACGCTCCACCTGAGCCCCAGAGGAGGGCCCATGACAGCCGCGACCCCGTCCGACGAACTGATCGACCTGCGCTCCCCCGAGTTCACCGCCGACCCCCACTCCGTGATCGACCGGGTCCGGGCCGCGGGCGGCTCGGCGCCGGCCCTGTTCGTGGACACCCAGAAGGCCGTCCTCTTCGTCGACGACGAGGACGTGCGGACCATCCTCAGTGACCGGCGCTTCGTGCTGGACCCCGCGAACGTGTCGGGCGGGCGGGCCCAGGCCACCCGCTCCGACGCGCTCAGGGGACTGGGCATCCGCCCCGACCTGATCACCTACCTGACCGAGTCCCTCCTGGACAAGGACGGCGGCGACCACACGCGGCTGCGCAAGCTGGTCTCGCGCACCTTCACCGTGCGCCGGGTCAACGAGCTGCGGCCCGCGGTCCAGCGCATCACCGACGACCTGCTCGCGCGGCTGTCCGACCTCGCCGACGGGGACGGGGTCGTGGACCTCATGCCGCACTTCTCCTACCCGCTGCCGATCGCGGTCATCTGCGACCTGGTCGGCGTTCCGGAGGAGGACCGCGGGATCTGGCGGGCGTGGAGCAACCAGCTGTCCAGGTTCGACCCCACCAGGCCCGAGCTGATGAACGACACGCTCGGCGAGATGATCGGCCACATCGAGGGGATGCTCGCCGAGCGCCGGGCCCGGCCGAGCGAGGACCTGCTCGGCGCCCTGGTCAAGGCGCGCGACGAGGACGGCGGGCGCTTGAGCGAGAGCGAGCTGATCACCCTGGTGTTCACCCTCGTCATCGCCGGGCACGAGACCACCGCGCACCTGCTGGGCAACGGGGTGCGGGCCCTGCTCGACCACCCGGTCCAGTGGGAGATCCTGCGGCACGACCCCGGGCTGCTGCCCTCCGCCGTACACGAGATGCTCCGCTACGGGGGCACCGCCGTGATCTCCAAGGCGAGGTACGCGGCCGAGGACGTCGAACTCAGGTGCGGCCGCCTGGCCGCGGGCGAGCGGGCGATCGCGGTCCTGGCGGGCGCCAACCGCGACCCGAGGGTCCACCCGGACCCGCACCGGTTCGACATCACCCGCCACCAGGGCAGCCCCGGCGAGGCGCACGTGGGGTTCGGCCACGGCATCCACTACTGCCTGGGCGCGGCCCTGGCCCGCCAGGAGGGCGAGGTGGCAGTCGGTTCCCTGCTGACCGCCTACCCCGGCCTGTCCCTGGCCCCCGGTCGTGAGCCCCTGCCCGGGAGGGTTCCGGGCGCGATGCGGTTGGACAGCCTGCCGGTCCGGCTCTGAGGCCGCGCCCGCACGGCCGTCCCGTCCCGGTCCGCACGGATCCGCCGCCGGCGGGATCCGCGCGGAAGGCGGCGGCCCCCGGCGCGAAGGCGCCGGGGGCCGCGACCGCTTCGCGGGGTCAGATCTCGCAGCAGCCGCCCGCCGGGGCGGGCTCCTCGGCCGGAACACCGATCCGGGGCATGCCCAGGAGCACCTGCGGCTTGCCCTCCTGGACCGGCTGGCCGTTGCGGGCCGCCCAGGCGTCGCCCGCGCGGGTGCGCCGCAGGGCGCGCACGCCGGAGTCGGCCACCAGGTGGTGCGGGGCGGCGTAGGTGACCTCCACGGTCACCGTGTCGCCGGGGCGCGGGTCGTCGCCGTCACCGACCGCGAAGTGCACGAGGCGGTTGTCCGGGGCGCGGCCGGACAGGCGGCGGTGCTCGCCGTCCTTCCTGCCCTCACCCTCGGCGACCAGCAGCTCGACCTCGCGGCCGACCAGCTTCTGGTTCTCCTCCCAGGAGATCTGGTCCTGGAGGTCGACCAGGCGCTGGTAGCGGTCCTTGACCACCTCCGGCGGGACCTGGTCATCCATGGTCGCGGCCGGGGTCCCGGGGCGCTTGGAGTACTGGAAGGTGAACGCCATGGAGAACCGCGCCTCGCGGACCACGTGCAGCGTCTCCTGGAAGTCCTCCTCGGTCTCGCCGGGGAAGCCCACGATGATGTCGGTGGTGATCGCGGCGTGCGGCATGGCGGCGCGCACCTTCTCCACGATGCCCAGGAAGCGCTCCTGGCGGTAGGAGCGGCGCATGGCCTTGAGGACCCGGCTCGACCCCGACTGGAGCGGCATGTGCAGCTGCGGCATGACGTTGGGGGTCTCGGCCATGGCCTCGATGACGTCGTCGGTGAAGTCGCGCGGGTGCGGGGAGGTGAAGCGCACCCGCTCCAGTCCCTCGATCTCACCGCAGGCGCGCAGCAGCTTGGAGAAGGCCTGCCGGTCGCCGAAGCCGCTGCCGTAGGCGTTGACGTTCTGGCCGAGCAGGGTGATCTCGCTGACGCCCTCGTCGACCAGGGCGCGCACCTCGGCGAGCACGTCGCCGGGGCGGCGGTCCTGCTCCTTGCCGCGCAGCGCGGGCACGATGCAGAAGGTGCAGGTGTTGTTGCAGCCCACGGAGACCGACACCCACGCCGCGTACGCGGACTCGCGGCGGCTGGGCAGTGTGGAGGGGAAGTGCTCCAGGGACTCGGCGATCTCCACCTGCGCCTCCCGCTGGACGCGGGAGCGCTCCAGCAGGGCGGGCAGGGAGCCGATGTTGTGGGTGCCGAACACGACGTCGACCCAGGGCGCCCGGCGCACGATCTCGCCGCGGTCCTTCTGCGCCAGGCAGCCCCCGACGGCGATCTGCATCCCCGGGTTGGCGTCCTTGACCGGGCGCAGGTGCCCGAGGTTGCCGTACAGGCGGTTGTCGGCGTTCTCCCGGACCGCACAGGTGTTGAAGACGACGATGTCTGCGGTGGTGTCCTCGGCTGCGCGCGCGTACCCAGCGTCCTCCAGCAGACCGGAGAGGCGCTCGGAGTCGTGGACGTTCATCTGGCAGCCGTAGGTCCGCACTTGGTAGGTACGACTCTGGCTCACGGGACCAGGCTATCCGGTGCCGTGGACCGCGCGGAGACCGCGGGAGGGGCCCGACGCCCCCACCTGGAGCTTCCCCGGGGCCCCGCGACGGACGGGGAGGCGGAGCGCGTCCGGAAGTGGCCGATGTGAGACGCTGGAGAACGGAACCACAACAGGGAGCGACAAACGGTCACTTAACCGTCCAAACCCATAACAGTTTCGCCGATCACGCCGTAACAAGTCTGCTACTCCGCAGACGGACGGCGATTTCGTGATGACACGGCAACATGGACCCATTAGGTTCCGAACATGACCTCAACTCCTCTCGTCGTGCTGGAGAACGTCAACAAGCACTTCGGCGACCTGCACGTGCTCCGCGACATCGATCTGACGGTTAACTCCGGCGAGGTGGTAGTCGTCATCGGGCCGTCCGGTTCCGGCAAGTCGACGCTGTGCCGCACGATCAACCGCCTGGAGACGATCGACGCCGGCACCATCACGCTGGACGGACAGCCGCTGCCCGCGGAGGGCCGCGGCCTGGCCCGGCTCCGCAGCGACGTGGGCATGGTCTTCCAGTCGTTCAACCTGTTCGCCCACAAGACCGTGCTCCAGAACGTGACACTGGGCCCCACCAAGGTCCTGCGCATGAACAAGGCCGAGGCCGACGCCCGGGGCATGGAACTGCTGGAGCGCGTCCGGATCGGCAACCAGGCCAACAAGTACCCGGCGCAGCTCTCCGGGGGTCAGCAGCAGCGCGTGGCGATCGCCCGCGCCCTGGCGATGAACCCCAAGGTGATCCTCTTCGACGAGCCGACCTCGGCACTGGACCCGGAGATGGTCCAGGAGGTCCTCGACGTCATGACCGACCTCGCCTCCGAGGGCATGACGATGGTCGTGGTCACCCACGAGATGGGCTTCGCGCGCCGCGCGGCCAACCGGGTCGTCTTCATGGCCGACGGACAGATCGTGGAGGAGAACACCCCCGACGAGTTCTTCACCAACCCCCGGTCCGAGCGCGCCCAGGACTTCCTGTCCAAGATCCTGACCCACTAGGTTTCCCCGCGTTCTTCGCACGAAGCAAGGAAGAGGTACCCCACATGCGAGTCCGTCGCATCAGCACCATCCTGGGCGGCACCGCGGCCCTGGCCTTCGCCCTCAGCGCCTGTGGCACCGCCGACGTCGGCGGCGGCAGCGGCGGCGAGGGCGGCGGCGGCGAGGGTGGCGGCGACACCATCACCATCGGCGTCAAGTACGACCAGCCCGGCCTGGGCCTGCTGGACGGCGACGCCCCCGTCGGCTTCGACGTGGACGTGGCCACCTACATCGCCGGCGAGCTCGGCTACGAGCCCGAGCAGATCGAGTGGACCGAGGCCGCCTCCGCCAACCGCGAGTCCTTCCTCCAGCAGGGCACCGTCGACATGGTGATCGCCACCTACTCGATCACCGACGAGCGCCGCCAGGTCGTCGACTTCGCCGGGCCGTACTACGTCGCCCAGCAGGACATCCTGGTCCAGGCCGACAACGAGGACATCCAGGGCCCCGAGGACCTGGCGGGCAAGGTCCTGTGCTCGGCCTCCGGCTCCCGCTCGGCCAACAACATCGTCGACGACATGGGCATCGACGCCGAGCTGCGCGAGGCGGGCAACTACTCCGAGTGCCTGTCCCTGCTGGGCAACGGCACCGTCGACGCGGTGACCACCGACAACACCATCCTCGCGGGCTTCGCCGCGCAGGACCCGGGCACCTACCGCGTGGTCAACAACCCCTTCGGCGAGGAGCGCTACGGCGTGGGCCTGCCCGCCGGCTCCACGGAGCGGTGCGAGGAGGTCAACGCCGCCATCCAGAAGATGTGGGACGAGGGCTACGCGGTCGAGGCCCTGGAGACCGCCTTCGGTGAGACCGACTTCGCCTACGAGGAGACCGCTCCCGAGGTCGACGCCTGCCAGTAGGCACCCCTTCCCCGACCGTGCGCCCCGCGGCGGGGCCGACCCCGGCCCCGCCGCCCGGCCCTTGACCAGCTGGGACCCATGGAAGCCTTTCTCAGCAATATCGACAGGGTTGTCGACGGTTTCTCATGGACCGTCCGGCTCACCCTCCTCAGCGCCCTCTTCTCCTTCGTCCTGGGCGTCCTGCTCACGGCCATGCGGGTCTCCCCCGTTCCGCTCCTGCGCGGTCTGGCCACCGCCTACGTCGAGGGCATCCGCAGCACGCCCCTGACCCTGGTCCTGCTCTTCTGCGGCCTGGGCCTGAACAGCGCCCTGGGGATCGCCCTGGCCGACAGCGTCGCGTGGGACGTGTTCTGGTGGGCCGTCATCGGCCTGTCCGGCTACACCGCCTGCTTCGTCTCGGAGTCGCTGCGCGCGGGGATCAACACGATCCCCCTCGGCCAGGTGGAGGCGGCCCGCTCGCTGGGCCTGACCTTCACCCAGAACCTGCGGATGATCGTCATCCCGCAGGCGCTGCGCACCGTCGTCGGCCCGCTGGGCAGCGTGCTCATCGCGCTGATCAAGAACACGACCGTCGCCTCCGTCGCGGGGCTGGGCGTTCAGGAGGCGTCCAGGGAGATGAAGCTCATGTTCGACCAGGGCATCGCCCCGGTCCTGCCGACCTTCGTCGGCTTCGCGATCGGCTTCCTGATCCTGACCCTGCCGACCGGCTACTTCTTCGGCTGGCTCTCCAAGCGCGTGGCGGTGGTCCGATGAGCGCGCAGAGCTCCGTCCTCTTCGACGCGCCCGGCCCCAAGGCCCGCAGGCGCAACGCCCTCTACACGGTCGTCACGGTGTTCCTGGCCCTGATCGGCCTGGCCGTCCTGTATCTGGGGTTCAACGGCACCCTGCGCGACACCGGGTTCTCGCTGTTCAACCCGCTCACCTGGGGGCCGCTGGGCGACCCGGCGACCTGGGCGGTCAACCCCGCGGGCGAGTGGGCCTCGGACAAGTGGGCGCCGTTCCTGCAGCCCGCCACCTGGACCGACTACGTCGTCCCGGGCCTGCAGAACACGCTGACCGCGGCGCTGACCGCCTCGGTCCTGGCCATCCTCTTCGGCCTGGTGTTCGGCATCGGCCGCCTGTCCGACAAGTGGTGGATCCGCGTTCCGGCCGGGGCCGTCGTGGAGTTCTTCCGCGGCATCCCGCTGCTGATGCTGATCTTCTTCACGATGGCGCTGCCCATCGTGGCCTACCAGATGTTCGACATCCCCGCGGGCACCTTCCAGGTCTCGGCGCTGGCCGCCGTCGTCACGGGTCTGACCCTGTACAACGGCTCCGTGCTGGCGGAGGTCTTCCGCGCGGGCGTCCTCGCGGTGCCCAAGGGCCAGTCCGAGGCCGCGCAGGCCATCGGGATGACCCGGGGCCAGAACATGCGGCTGATCCTCATCCCGCAGGCGATCACCGCGATGATGCCCGCGATCGTGGCGCAGCTCGTGGTCCTGCTCAAGGACTCCGCACTGGGCTACATCATCGCCTTCCCCGAGATGCTGCGCAGCTTCACCCTGCTGGCCACGCGCGAGGGCAACGTGATCCCGGCCGCGATCATCTGCGCGGCCATCTACATCGCCATCAACCTCTCGCTGAGCCGGGTCGCGATCTGGCTGGAGCGGCGCAACGCCCGCCGCGGTCGGCCCTCGGCCAAGCCCACCGGCGGCGGGGACATCCCGGCCCAGCCCGTGGCCGCGCCCGGGGGCGGCACCGGAGACGGCAGCGCCAAGGCCGAGGGCCCCGCCGGGTCCGTGGCGGTGGAGCCCACCGTGCAGGAGCCGCTGCCCGACGCGCTGGACGGGTCCCGCCCGGCGAAGTCCGGCGACGGCGACGACCCGGACGGCAGGGCGGACCGGAAGGACTGACCCCTCCGTCCCCACGGCCGGTACGGCCCCGTGCGCGCCCCTCGGCGCGTACGGGGCCGTCGTCGTCGCGGCCCCGCGCGGGGCGGTTCCGGGGACGCCGCGCGGAGGGTCCTTCGGGACTGCACAAGCGGGCGAACGAGGGCTAAGGTCGACATGTCATCGCATCGAACCCACGACCCATCCTGAGCGGACATGTCTGAACTGTCGAGCCGCCACGGCTCCTGGCCATCGCCCATCAGCGCCGGTGACGTCGCCCGAGGAGTGCGGCGGATGGCGTTCCCGTCCGTCGCGGGTGCGGAGGTCTGGTGGGAGGAGGGGCGCCCCGAGGAGGGGCGGACCACCCTCATGCGGCGCGACGCCGACGGAACGGTGACCGACCTGCTGCCAGCGCCCTGGAGCGCGGGGACCCGGGTGCACGAGTACGGCGGGCGCGCCTACCTGCCGGTGCCCCGCCGCGACGACAAGGCCATCACCCGCATGGGCGTGGTGTTCTCCCAGTCCTCCGACCAGCGCCTTTACCTGCTGGAACGCGGCTCCTCGGAGCCGGTGCCGCTCACCCCCGACGACGGCGCCTCACGCTACGCCGACCCCGCGCTGAGCGCGGACGGGCGTGCCGTGCTGTGCGTGCGCGAGAGGCACGAGGAGGGGGCGGTCCGCCGCTCGATCGTGTCGGTGCCGCTGTCGGGCCGGGGCGCGCAGGACCCCTCCGCGGTGCGCGAGCTGGTCTCGGGGGCGGACTTCTACGCCTCCCCCACCCCGTCGCCGGACGGCGCCCACCTGGCCTACGTGCGGTGGAACCACCCCAGGATGCCCTGGGACGGCAGCGAACTGAGGGTGGGCGCCCTGGGAGAGACCGGGCTGACCGGCGAGTACACCCTCAAGGGCGGTGTGGACGAGTCGGTGGTCTCCCCGACCTGGGCCGACGACGCGACGCTGTACGTGGCCTCGGACTGGCCGGGCTGGTGGAACCTGTACCAGGCGGGGATGACCGGGCAGGCGCTGGCGCTGTACCCGGCCGAGGAGGAGTTCCACGCCTCCCCCGGCCGTCTGGGCAACCGGTCGTTCTGCGTGCTGGACTCGGGCCGGGTGGTGGCATTGCACGGGCACGCCGACCTGACCCCGAGCGTGTACGACCCCGACACCCTGGACCTGACGCCGGTGGCGACCGGCCTGACCACGTGGTCGATGCTGGACACCGACGGGCGCACCGTGGTGGCGGTGGCCTCCTCGCCGACCGAGCCGCCGTGCCTGGTGCGACTGGATCCGGTCTCGGGTGGTGTGGAGGTGCTGCGCCGGGCCGCCGAGGAGCTGCCGGACACCGCCTACCTGCCCGTCCCACGCCAGGAGACGCTGCCGGGCCGCTACGGTGCGCCGGTGTACGCGAACGTGTACCCGCCGACCCATCCGGACGCGCCCGCGAACGGCCCCGCGCCGTACGTGGTGTGGGCGCACGGCGGCCCCGTGTCGGTCAGCACGCTGGAGTTCGACCTGGCCAAGGCCTACTTCACCAGCCGGGGGATCGGTGTGGTGGACGTCAACTACGGCGGCTCCACGGGGTACGGGCGCTCGTACCGCAAGCGCCTGCACAAGGAGTGGGGCGTGGTGGACGTGGAGGACTGCGTGGCCGCGGCCCGGGCCCTGGTGGAACAGGGGGTGGCCGATCCCCGCAGGTTGGCGATCCGCGGTCCGAGCGCGGGCGGGTACACGGCGCTGATGGCGCTGACCGGGGACACGTTCGCGTGCGGGGTCTCCCTCTTCGGGGTCACCGACCTGCTGGGGTTCAGCCAGACCACGCACGACTTCGAGTCGCGGTTCCTGGACTCCCTGGTGGGGACGCTGCCGGGGTTCGTGGAGCGGTACCGGGAGCGCTCCCCGGTCAACCGCGCCGGGGAGATCGACGTGCCGGTGCTGCTGGTGCAGGGCCTGGAGGACAGGGTCGTGACCCCGGACCAGGCCACGGCGATGGCGACGGCGCTGGGGCGGCGCGGGGCGCCGTACGCGCTGGTGGAGTTCGAGGGCGAGGGACACGGGTTCACCGGGCAGGAGGCGCGGATCCGCTCCCTGGAGACGGAGCTGGCCTTCTACGCGCGGGTGTTCGGGTTCGAGGCCGACGTGGCGCCGCTGGAGCTGGTGACCGCTCCGCCGGAGACCGGGGCCGTCGGGGACGGCGCGGAACCGGCCGCGGAGGGCTCCCGGGCGCCCGGTGCGGAGGCCGCCGGGGAGTCCGGTGACACCGGGGACGCCCCGAGCGCGGAGGACACCGCCGACGCGCTCGCGCGGGACGCCGGGCAGGACGGCGGGCCCCCGAGTCCCGCGGAGGCCGCCGCCGGTCCGACTGCCGCCGGCGACTGACCCTCCGGAAACGGAGCGGACGGGGCGGGCGGTCCCGGCGGAGGGCACCACCGGCCCGACCGCTGTCGGCGGCGACGGTTCAGAAGTCGGGGTCGGGGGCGTGGAGTTCGGCCTCCACGCCCTCGCGTTCGAGTTCCTCGCGGACCACCCGGTAGGACAGGCCCGCGGAGTAGCCCTTGCGGGCCAGGAAGCCCAGGGCGCGGCGGATCCGCGTCTCCTCGTCCCTGCCCCGGGTGGCGGCCAGGCGGCGGCGCGCCAGGTCGCGGGCGGCCTCCTCCTCGTCCTGGTCGCTGAGTTCGCCGACGGCCTCCCGGACGGTGTCCTCCTCCACGCCGCGGGTGCGCAGCTCCTGGGCCAGGGCGCGGCGGGAGAGCCGTCTGCCGTGGTGGCGGGAGGACACCCAGGCCTGGGAGAAGGCGGCGTCGTCGATCAGTCCGGCCTCGCCGAACGTGTCCAGGACCGAGGTGACGACCTCCTCCTCGTACTCCCGACGGTGCAGCGCCCGCTCCAGCTGGGCGCGGGTGCGCGGGGAGTGGGTGAGCATCCGCAGGACCAGGGCGCGGGCCTCGGCCTCGGGGTCCTTCCCGGGCGGGGCCGCCCCGCCCGGGGAGGGGCCGTCGTCCTCGGGGTGGTGCCGGTCCGGGGACCGGCTCCCCTCACGCATCAGCCGCGGGCGCCTTGGGGGTCCTGGCCGCGGCGCGCTTGGCGGGTGCCTTGGCCGCGGCGGCCGGGTCCGCAGCCGCCTCAGCGGCGGCCTTGGCCGGTTCGGCGGCCGGGCCGGAGGCGCTGTCGTCGCCCTTGACGGGCACGCCCAGCTTCTCCTTGATCTTCTTCTCGACCTCGTTGGCCATGTCGGCGTTCTCGCGCAGGAAGTTGCGCGCGTTCTCCTTGCCCTGGCCCAGCTGGGTGCCCTCGTAGGTGTACCAGGCGCCCGACTTGCGGACGATGCCGTGCTCCACGCCCAGGTCGATGAGGCTGCCCTCGCGCGAGACGCCCACCCCGTAGAGGATGTCGAACTCGGCCTGCTTGAAGGGCGGCGCGACCTTGTTCTTGACGACCTTGACGCGGGTGCGGTTGCCGACCGCGTCGGTGCCGTCCTTGAGCGTCTCGATGCGGCGCACGTCCAGGCGCACCGAGGCGTAGAACTTGAGCGCCTTGCCGCCGGTCGTCGTCTCGGGCGAGCCGAACATGACGCCGACCTTCTCGCGCAGCTGGTTGATGAAGATCGCGGTGGTGTTGGTCTGGTGGAGCGCACCGGCGATCTTGCGCAGCGCCTGGGACATCAGGCGGGCCTGGAGTCCGACGTGGCTGTCGCCCATCTCGCCCTCGATCTCGGCGCGGGGCACCAGGGCCGCCACGGAGTCGATGACGATGATGGAGACCGCTCCGGAGCGGATGAGCATGTCGACGATCTCCAGCGCCTGCTCACCGGTGTCCGGCTGCGAGAGCAGCAGGTCGTCGGTGTTGACGCCGATCTTCTTGGCGTACTCGGGGTCGAGCGCGTGCTCGGCGTCGACGAAGGCCGCGATGCCGCCCATCCGCTGGGCGCTGGCCACCGCGTGCAGGGCGACGGTGGTCTTACCGCTGGACTCGGGGCCGTAGATCTCCACGACGCGGCCCCGGGGCAGGCCTCCGATGCCGAGCGCCACGTCGAGCGCGATCGCCCCGGTGGGGATCGACTCCACCGGCGGCCGGTCGTCGTCGCCCAGGCGCATGATGGAGCCCTTGCCGAACTGCCGCTCGATCTGGGCGAGCGCTGTTTCGAGAGCCTTGTCTCGGTCTCCAGATGCCACGGGATACCCCTGTTGTTGGGTGGATGCCTTTTTCTTCATGGTGAGCACGACGCTACGCGGTCGCTACGACAATCGCGACGTCCCACGTCCGCCTGTGGATAACCCACCCTACCCGAACCTGTGTTCGATGTGGCGTACGAAACGGATGCGACCTCGCGGGAGGTCCGTCGCCGGATCAGCGTCTGGAGGCGGGCAGGTCGAAGGCGTCGCACACGGCGCGCCACACCTCCTTGGCCGCCACCCCGTCGGCGAGCGCCTGCTCGACCGTGCGGGACCCGAGCCCCTCCAGGACGTGGTCGCGGGCCACGCTCTGCGCGTAGGCCTCGCCGAACTGCTCGTGCATGTTGTGCCAGAAAACCGTGAGTCTCATCGGGCCCAGTATCGGTGATCGCGGCGTCCGCCGCGCCCCCTCCCCTTTGTCGCCGCCCGCGGGCAGACTGGCGGCATGAGCCGTGCGCCCCGCCCCCTCGAACGCTTCGGACCCGCCACCAGGGCCTGGTTCGACCGGGCCTTTCCCGCGGGCCCCACCCCCGCCCAGACCGGCGCCTGGGAGTCGGTCCAGCGCGGGAGGAACACCCTGGTGGTGGCCCCGACCGGCTCGGGCAAGACCCTGTCGGCCTTCCTGTGGTCGCTGGACCGGCTGTCCTCGGCCCCCGTCCCCGAGGACCGCGCCCGCCGCTGCCGGGTGCTGTACGTGTCCCCGCTCAAGGCCCTCGCGGCCGACGTGGAGCGCAACCTGCGCGTCCCCCTGGCCGGGATCGCGGCCGCCGCCGAGGCCGGGGGGCACGCGGTGTCCCCGGTCACCGTGGGGGTGCGCACCGGCGACACCCCCGCCGCCGAGCGGCGCAGGCTCGCCACCCGGCCGCCGGACGTGCTCATCACCACGCCCGAGTCGCTGTTCCTGGTGCTCACCTCGCGGGCCAGGGAGGGGCTGGCCGGGGTGGAGACGGTCATCGTCGACGAGGTGCACGCGCTCGCGGGGAGCAAGCGCGGCGCGCACCTGGCGCTGAGCCTGGAGCGGCTGGACGCCCTGCTGGACCGCCCGGCGCAGCGGATCGGCCTGTCGGCGACCGTGCGCCCGCCCGACCTGGTGGCGCGGTTCCTGGGCGGCGCGGACGTCGTGGCCCCGCCCGGCTCCCCCGGCATGGACCTGCGCGTGGTGGTGCCCGTCCCCGACATGGAGGAGCCCGGCGTCCCGGAGCCGACCCGGCCCTCCGGCGGCGCGGAGGGCGGCGGGGACGCCCGGGACGCGGGCGGCGGGTCCCTGTGGCCGCACGTGGAGCGGCGGGTCCTGGACCTGGTGGAGGCCCACCGCTCCACCATCGTGTTCACCAACGGACGCCGCACCGCGGAAAAGCTGTGCGCCCGCGTCAACGACCTGCACGCCGAGCGGCACGGCGGGCGTCTGCCTCCGGAGGAGGTACCCGCCCAGGTCATCGCCCAGTCCGGGCACAGCCGCGGCGGCCCGCCGGTGGTCGCCCGCGCCCACCACGGCTCGATGTCCAAGGCCGAGCGGGCCCTGATCGAGGACGAGCTGAAGCAGGGGAGGCTGCGCTGCGTGGTGGCCACCTCCAGCCTGGAGCTGGGCGTGGACATGGGCGCGGTCGACCTGGTGGTGCAGGTGGCCTCGCCGCCGTCGGTGGCCAGCGGCCTGCAACGGGTCGGCCGGGCGGGGCACCAGGTGGGCGAGACCTCGCGCGGGGTGTTCCTCCCCCGGTTCCGGGGCGACCTGCTGGCGACGGCCGTGGTGGTCGGGCAGATGCGCGCGGGCGCCATCGAGCGCCTGGAGATGCCGCGCAACCCCCTGGACGTGCTGTCACAGCAGGTCGTGGCGATGGCCGCCATGGACGACTGGCCGGTGTCCGAACTGGCCGCCCTGGTCCGGCGGGCCGCGCCCTTCGCCGACCTGGCCGACACGGTGCTGGAGTCGGTCCTGGACATGCTCTCCGGCCGCTACCCCTCGGACGAGTTCGCCGAGCTGCGCCCCCGCCTGGTGTGGGACCGGGAGGCGGACGTGCTCCGGGCGCGCCCGGGCGCGCAGCGGCTGGCGGTGGTCAGCGGCGGCACCATCCCCGACCGGGGCGTGTACGGGGTGCACCTGACCGGGCGGGACGGGGACCCCGCGCCGGGACGGGCCCCCACCCGGGTCGGCGAGCTGGACGAGGAGATGGTCTACGAGTCGCGGGTGGGCGACGTGTTCGTGCTGGGGTCCACCTCGTGGCGGATCGAGGCGATCACCGCCGACCGGGTGCTGGTCTCCCCCGCGCCGGGGCGGCCGGGCCGGATGCCGTTCTGGAAGGCCGACGCGCAGGGCAGGCCCGCGGAGCTGGGCCGGGCGGTGGGCGCGCTGACCCGGGAGCTGGCCGCGGCGGAACCGGCGCGGGCGCTGGCCCTGGCCGAGGGGGCCGGACTGGACGCGTGGGCCGCGCGCAACCTGGTGGAGTACGTCTCCGAGCAGCGGGAGGCCACCGGGCACGTGCCCGACGACCGGACCGTGGTCGTCGAGCGCTTCCGCGACCAGGTCGGGGACTGGCGCGCGGTCGTGCACTCCCCGCTGGGCGCGCGGGTGCACGCGCCGTGGGCGATGGCCCTGGCGCGGCGGCTGCGGGACCGGTTCGGCGCGGACGCGCAGGTCGTGCACGGCGACGACGGGATCGTGCTGCGGCTGCCGGACGCCGGGGGCTGGGACCGGCCGGGCGAGCTGGCCGACCTGGTGGCGCTGGACCCCGAGGAGGTGGAGGAGGCGGTCACCGGGGAGCTGCCCGGGTCGGCGCTGTTCGCCGCGCGGTTCCGCGAGTGCGCGGCGCGGGCCCTGCTGCTGCCCCGCCAGCGGCCGGACCGGCGGATGCCGCTGTGGCAGCAGCGGCTGCGGGCCTCCAACCTGTTGTCGGTGGCGGGCCGCTACGGGTCGTTCCCGATCGTGCTGGAGGCGGTGCGCGAGTGCCTGCGGGACGTGTTCGACGTGCCGGCCCTGGTGGAGGCGCTGGAGGGCATCCGGTCCCGTCGGACACGGGTGGTGGAGGCGCGCACCGAGGCGGCGTCGCCGTTCGCGCGCTCGCTGATGATGGAGTACACGGCGGCGTTCCTGTACGAGGGGGACGCCCCCGCGGCCGAGCTGCGCGCGCAGGCGCTGACCCTGGACGCCTCGCTGCTGGCCGACCTGTTGGGCGAGGCGGACCTGCGGGAGCTGCTCGACACGCGCGTGGTGGAGGAGGTCGGCGCGCTGCTGCAGCGGACCGCCCCCGGCTCGGGCGCCCGGGACTCCGAGGGCGCGGCCGACCTGCTGCGCGAGGTGGGGCCGCTGACCACGGAGGAGGCCGGGGCCCGGGGAGCCCGGCGGGAGTGGCTGGAGGAGCTGGAGTCCGCGGGCCGGGTGGTGCGGATGGCCGTGGCGGGCGCCGAGCGCTGGTGCGCGGTGGAGGACGCGGCGCGGCTGCGCGACGCGCTGGGCGCGCGGCCGCCCGCCGGTGTCGCCGGGGCCCTCCTGGAGCCGGTGGAGGCGCCGACCCGCGACCTGGTCTCGCGCTACGCGCGCACGCACGGGCCGTTCTCCGCCGGGGAGGCGGCGGCGCGGCTGGGGCTCGGCGCGGACGTGGTGGAGGGCGTGCTGCGGGAGCTGTCCCGGCTGGGGCGCGTCCACCAGGGCGGGTTCCGGCCCGGCGGGACGGGCACCGAGTGGTGCGACGCCGACGTGCTGCGGCGGCTGCGGCGCGGGTCGGTGGCGAGGCTGCGCAGCGAGGTGGAGCCGGTCGCGCAGACCGCCCTGGCCGCGTTCGCGCCGCTGTGGCAGCGCGCCGTCGCGGGTGAGCGGTGGCGCGGACCGGACGCGGTGTTCGAGGCCGTGGAGTCGCTGCGCGGCGCGACGGTGGCGGCGTCGGCGCTGGAGACCCTCGTGCTGCCCTCCCGTGTGGAGGACTACGCGCCCCGGCGGTTGGACGAGCTGACACAGGCGGGCGAGGTCGTGTGGGCCGGTGCGGGCGCGCTGCCCGGGCAGGACGGGTGGGTGTGCCTGGCCCCGGCCGACGAGGCGGCCCTGCTGCTGCCCGAACCGGTGCCGCCGAGGGAGGGTTCCACGGCCCACGCGGTGCTGGAGGCGCTGCGCGGGGGCGGGGCGCTGTTCTTCCGCGACGTCGCCGACCGTGTGGCGGGCGCGTCGGGGGGCTCGGCCGTGACGGACGCGGAGCTGGTCGCGGCGCTGTGGGAGCTGGTGTGGTCGGGCTGTGTCACCAACGACACCCTGGCCCCGCTGCGCGCGGTGCTGGGCTCGGGGGCCGCCCCGCGCCGCGCGCCCTCGCGTGCGGGGCGGCTGGCGCGTCCGGTGCTGCCCACCCGGTCGGGACCGCCCGCGGCCGCGGGTCGGTGGTGGGCCCTGCCCGAACGGGAGGGCGACCCCACCAGGCGGGTCCTGGCGCGGTTGGAGGCTCGGCTGGAGCGCCGGGGCGTGCTGGTGCGCGGCTACCAGGGCGGGCGGATCTCCCCGGACGAGTACCGGGTGCTGAGGACGATGGAGGAGTCGGGCCGGGTGCGCCGCGGCTACTTCGTGGACGGGCTGGGCGGCGCCCAGTTCGCGCTGCCGGGCGCCGTGGACCGGCTGCGCGCGGTTTCCGGCGGCGCGGCGGAACCGGTGGTGCTGGCGGCGACCGACCCGGCGAACCCGTTCGGCACGGACCTGCCCTGGCCCGGGGACGCCCAGGCCAGGCCGGGCCGGTCGGCGGGCTCCCTGGTGGTCGTCGACGGGGGTCGGCTGACCCTGTACGTGGGGCGGGGCGGCCGCTCGGTGCTGACCTTCGGTTCGCCGCCCGCCCTGCTGGAGCGGGCGGCCCGCGCCCTGGCCGGGGCGGTGCGGGACGGACGCGCGGGGGCGCTGACGGTGGAGCGCGCCGACGGGGCTGAGGTGTTCGCGACGCCGGTGGACGCAGCCCTGGCGGCGGCGGGGTTCCACGTGACCCCGAAGGGGCTGCGCCTGCGCCCCTGAGGCTCCGGGCCCCGCTCCGGCGAGGGCGGGGAGGACGGCCCGTCCGGGGCCCGGCCTCCCGCCCGCCGCTCCCGGCGCCGGCGCGTCGGCGCCGGGGCGGGCCGGATCAGCTCCCCTGATCCGCGAGGTCGACGGCGTCGAGGCGTTCGGGGTCGGACAGGATCTCGATCGCGGTGATCCTCCCGTCCGTGACGGTGAACCCCATGACCGAGAAGAGCGCGCCGTCGACGGTGTTGACCAGACCGGCCCTTCCGTTGACCAGTGCGGGACGGCTGGTCGAGAGGGTGGCCATGCGGTGGAAGGTGGCGGCCTGACCGGCCACCGCCTCCCGGCCCCGCAGGACCCTCATACCGCCGGGCAGCGCGTTCCCGCCGTCGATGCGCAGCACGACGTCGGGATCGAGAACGGCCACCAGGGCGTCGAAGTCGCCGCCGCGTGCGGCTCGGAGGAAGGCGTCCACGACGCGGCGCTGGGCGACCGGATCGGGGTCGGGTTCGGGGGCGGCCCCCCGGACGCGGACGCGGGCGCGGCTGGCGAGTTTGCGGGCCGCGGCCGGGGTGCGGTCGACGATCGGGGCGATCTCCTCGAACGGCAGGCCGAACATGTCGTGCAGGACGAAGGCCAGCCGTTCGGCCGGGTTGAGCGATTCCAGGACCACCAGCAGGGCCAACCCGACCGAGTCGGCCATCAGCGCCACGTGCTCGGGGTCGGTGGCCGGTTCGCTCACGATCGGGTCCGGCAGACGGGCCTCCAAGGGGGTCTCGCCGCGTTGCGTGCGCGAGCGCAGCATATCCAGGCAGACCCGGCCGACGACCGTGGTCAGCCAGCCGCCGAGGTTGCCGATCCCGTCGGTGTCGGAGCGGGCGAGCCGCAGCCAGGCCTCCTGGACGGCGTCGTCGGCCTCGGCCAGGGAGCCGAGCATGCGGTAGGCCACCGCCCGGAGGTGGACGCGGTGCTCCTCGAACCGCTCGGCCAGGAAGTCGCTCTCGTCCATGATCGCCTCTCTACGTCGCCTTCTCGGGTCCCGTCACACTGACGATTCCGCCGCCGAGAATGTGACCGCGTCCGCCCGGTCACATTCTCGGCGGCCCGTTCGTCATGGCTGTGATCACGACGACGTGACGACCGGAGAACCGAAAGGACACCGCATCATGAGCACCACCGCCAGCCAGCAGAAGACCCAGTCCCGGCTGCCCAACCCCGCCGTGCTCGTTCCCGAACTGGGGGAGGTCAGCAAGGCGCTGTTCGCGGCCACCGGGAATGGCTCGATCCC
Source organism: Nocardiopsis dassonvillei subsp. dassonvillei DSM 43111 (assembly GCF_000092985.1). Taxonomy (GTDB): domain Bacteria; phylum Actinomycetota; class Actinomycetes; order Streptosporangiales; family Streptosporangiaceae; genus Nocardiopsis; species Nocardiopsis dassonvillei. The sequence goes on along the minus strand of NC_014210.1, from coordinate 811,410 downwards.
GCGGACCACCGTGGGCCTGGTGCAGCTGCGCGCCGGCCAGATCCTCGGGAACACCTACCTGACCGTCCTGCACTCCGGCAACCTCCGCGGGGCCGGGGAGTCGGAGGAGCGCATCACCGCCGTGGCCTCCTGGCGGGACGCCCCCTGCTTCACCGACGCCGAGCGGATCGCGCTGGCGCTGCTGGAGGCCGTCCTCACCGCCAACCCGCACGGCGAACGCGTCGGCGACGACCTGTACGCCGCCGCTTCCGCCCACTACGACGACAGGGCGCTCGCCACGCTCATCATGGCGATCGGCCAGGTCTGCTTCTTCGCCCCCCTCGCCCTCATCGGCAGGCCCCTCCCCGGTGTGGCGCCCGCCGAGCAGTGGCGGGACTGACCCCGCACCGCCCGGGGTGAGAGGTCCCGCCCCGGGCACGGTCGGGCTCGGCGGCGACGCGGGGCCCACCCGCGCGAGCGCGCACGGGCGGGCCCGGGCCCTCTCCGGTCACCGGGCCAGGACGCGAAAACGACTGGCCGCGGCGGCCGGAACCGGCCAGGATGGCGTCCGCACCGGAGAGAGCACGAGCACGAGGGGGGCCGGTGGGGCGACCGGGGATCCGACCGATGCGGCCGGAGGACGAACCGCGCGTGGTGGAGGTGTCGCTGGCGGCGGACACCGTGTTCGCCGCCGCCGGGGTGGTGCTGCCCCCCGACGACCCGCGGGAGGTGCTCGCGCACGCGGAGCGGGTCCTGGTGGCCGAGGAACCCGCTGGGGACACGGCCGCGGCTCCGGCCGAGGGCCCCGTGGGAAGCCGGGACGGGAACCCCGCGGCGAAGGGCTCCGTGGTCGGCCTGGCCGCGACGGTGACCGTGGACGGGCGCCCGCACCTGGAGCAGCTGGCCGTGCACCCCGACCACGGCAGGCGCGGGATCGGCGGCGCCCTGCTGGAGGCGGTGTGCGCCGAGGCGGCTGCCGCCGGTCACACCCGTCTCACCCTCACCACCTTCCGCGACCTGTCGTGGAACGGGCCCTGGTACGCGGACCGCGGGTTCTCCGTGCTCCCCCGAGCGGAGTGGGGCCCGGGCATGGAGGGGGTCTGGCGGGCCGAGGAGCGGGCGGGCATCCGGGTGCTGCCGCGCGTGGTGATGGTCCGGGAGCTGGTCCGGCCGTCCTGAGCCCTCCGCTCCCGTCCCGGGCACCTGCGCCCGGGCACCCGGCGCCCTCACGGGAGCGGGGCGGCCGCGCCCCGGCCGGGTGGGGACACCGGGGCGCGGCCGACAGGGACCGCAGGGCTCGACCGGAAGCGGTCGGCAAGGGACCACTGGACACAGGCGTCCGCCGGAGACGAACGTCCGCTGGCGAGAGCCCGCGCCCGCCGCCGTGGGAGGGCTCCCATGGGGCCGGGGCCCGCCGGATTCAGACCGTCGAGGAGAAAACGTCCTCCCGCGCCCTTTCCAGGGCGTGCAGCAGCGCGCCCCGCACCACCGGGCTGCCCTCCACCCTCCCCAGCGCGACCTCGGTCGCGTTCGGGGCGATGCGCGCGGTGGCCGCCTGGACCCGCTCGGCCAGCTTCACACCGCCCGCCCGGGCCACGTCCCCGCCGAGCACCACCAGGCCGGGGTCCAGGATCACCGCGACGGCGGCCACCCCGCGGGCCAGGCGCTCGGCGAAGTCGTTCAGGAAGGCGTCCGCCTCCGGGGTCTCCGCTGCGGAGGCCGCCCCGACCACCTCGGTGACGTCGGTGCCCTCGATGCCGTACCCGGCGGCCAGCTCGACCACCTGCCCCGCCTTGACCAGCGCCTGGAACCCGTGGGGGAGCTCGCGGCTCGCGCCGTCGCGCAGGGACTCGTAGCCGCCGGACAGGCCCACGTCGGTGGGCATGGGCGCCCCGGGCACGGGCAGGTAGCCGATCTCACCCGCGCCGCCCGAGCGGCCCCGGTGGATGCGGCCGTCGATCATGGTGGACATCCCCACGCCGCCGTTGGCGCTGAGCCAGATGAGGACGAACTCGGCCACCCCCGCGGCGGCGCCCTCGGAGTGCTCGGCCAGGGCGGCCAGGTTCACGTCGTTCTCGATCATGACCGAGCGCTTGAGGTCGGCGCGCAGGGCCTCCAGGATGCCCTCGTGCCAGGACATCAGGTCGAAGGAGAAGCGGATGTCGCCGGTGCGGGGATCGACGACGCCGGGGGTGCCGATGACGCAGGCGCGGACCCTGTCCAGCGCGACCCCCGCGGTCTCGGCCAGGCGCATCACCGCGGTGTGGACGAGCGCGACGGGATCGTCGGAGGCGCTGGGGTCGACCGCGACGTCGCTGACGATCCGGCCCGTGATGTCGGCGATCGTCGCGGTCACCCGGCGCGCGCTGACGTCCAGGGCCGCGACGTAGGCGCTCTCGGGCACCACCGCGTACAGCGCGGCGTTGGGCCCCCGCCCACCCGCCTGGCTGCCCACGACGCGCACCAGGTCCCGCTCCTCCAGCCGCGCGAGCAGCTGGGAGGCGGTCACCTTGGAAAGGCCGGTACGCGTTCCCAGCTGCGTCCTGGTCAAGGGCCCCGCGGACAGGAGCAGTTCCAGTGCCGCGCGGTCGTTGAGCTGGCGTAGCAGCCGGGGAGTCCCCGGACGTTGAGACATAACCGTGACACCTCACCCTGTTTTTATTAGGAAAGTTTCCTGTTAATTTAGCTCACAACCTCACAGGAGGTCACGTCCTCGTAAGGCCCGCTTCGGGCCCTTCCGATACCCGCTGGGCCCTCCCGGTACCCGCTCCGGCGGGGCGGCCAACGTGCTATCCCAGCACAACCCCCACAAGACGTCGAGCCGCGGGGTGATTCCCACGATCATCCCAGGTCGGTTCGAGCACAGGCGTCGCACCCCGGCGCGTCGTGCGAAGGGAGAAGAGATACAGATGAGGTTCCCCAAGATCGCCGCGGCCACGGCCGTGGTCCTGCTCGCCTCCGCGTGCGGCGGCTCCGACTCCGGTGACGGGGGCGGCGAGGCCGACAGCCTGACCGTCTGGGTCATGGGCACCTCCCAGGAGCCCCTCGTCGAGTACTTCGAGGACGTCGAGGCGCGCTTCCAGGAGAGCAACCCGGACGTGGCCGTCAACGTCGAGTTCATCCCCTGGCCCGACGCGCAGGAGGCCATCACCAACGCCCTCGCCGGCGGTGACGCCCCCGACGTGCTGGAGGTCGGCAACGACCAGGTCGCGGGCTGGGCCGCGCAGGGCGCCCTGATGGACATCACCGAGCAGGTCGACGGCTGGGACGCCGCCGCGGGCATCGACGAGAACGCCCTGGAGTACGGCACCTACGAGGGCGTCCAGTACGGCGTCCCGTGGTTCTCGGGCGTGCGCACCCTGTACTACCGCGCGGACTGGCTGGAGGAGATCGGCCACGAGCCGCCGACGACCTGGGACGAGCTCGTCGAGGTGGCCGAGGCCATCGAGGAGGAGTACGACGTCCCCGGCTTCGCCGCGCCGACCGACTTCACCAACGGCATCGCCAGCTTCATCTGGAGCAACGGCGGCTCGATCGCGGAGCAGAACGGCGAGGAGTGGGAGGGCACCCTCACCGACCCCGCCACCGTCGAGGCGATCGAGTTCTACTCCAGCCTGACCACCGACGGCATCTCGCCGCAGGACTACGTCGGCCAGAACGAGCTCATCGCGCTGGCCGACATGGCCAACAGCCAGCTGGGCATGTACATCGACGGCGGCTGGGCGATCGGCTCCATGGAGGAGCAGGCCGAGGACCCGGCGGTCATCGAGAACATCGTCGCCGCGCCCATCCCCGGCGCCGAGGGCATCGCCCCGGCCTTCGCGGGCGGTTCCGCCCTGACGGTGTTCACCACCACCGAGCACCCGGACCTGGCCTTCGAGCTGCTCACCGTCCTCGGTGACGAGGAGGGCGGCCAGGGCTACGCCGACGTCGCGGGCTTCTTCCCGGCCTACCCGCACCTGCTGGAGAGCGAGACGTACCAGGAGGACCCCGCCACCGCCGCTGCCGCCGAGCAGATGCAGCACACCCAGTTCTTCCCGACCACCCCGCGCTGGACCGCGGCCGACCAGGACAACAAGATCCTGCCGGGCGCCGTCCTGGAGATCGTGCAGGGAGGCGACGCCGAGGAGGTCCTGGCGGCGGCCAACGAGGAGCTGACCTCGATCCTCAACGAGCCGGTCGAGTAGCCCCTTCCGCCTGACTGAGTAGAGCTGTGCGCGGGCGGGGTCCAACGGCCCCGCCCGCCGCGGTCGGCCCACGCCTCGATTGAGAAGACCATGGCACAAACCGTCGAACCAGCGCCCGCGCGCGAGCGGGAGGAGGCCGTGAAGGCCCCCGCCTCCGAGCCCGCACCTCGCCGCCGCCTCGCGCTCCCCACCCCTTACCTGCTCATCGCACCGGCCCTGATCCTCCTCGCGGTCGTGCTGCTGTGGCCGATCGTGCAGATGGTGTGGTACTCGCTCACCAGCTTCACCACCCGCAACCTCCTGCCGAACCAGCCCGGCCCGGCCTGGAACGACTTCGCCCACTACCAGACGCTGCTGACCGACCCCGAGTTCTGGGGGATCCTGCGCAACACGGTCGTGGTCTGCGTGCTGATGGTCGGCATCACGATGGTGCTGGGCACTCTCGTGGGGCTGCTGCTGAACAAGCTCCCCAAGTGGTTCTCGGGGTTCGTGGCCCTGGGCATGATGCTCGCCTGGGCCACCCCCGCGCTGAGCGCCTCCCTGGTCTTCCGCTGGCTGTTCCTGCCCGAGCGGGGCCTGGTCAACGTCATCCTGGACCGGATGCCGGACTGGCTGGTGGGCAGCGGATGGCTGCAGTACAACTGGTTCCTCGAACCGCTCCCGCTGTTCTCGATCCTCATCACCGTGATCGTCTGGCAGTCCTTCCCCTTCGTGGCCGTCTCCGTGCTCGCCGGGCTCAAGAGCATCCCCTACGAGCTGTACGAGGCCGCGAGGATGGACGGCGCGGGCGGCTGGAAGGCCTTCTGGAACGTCACGTTCCCGATGCTGCGCCCGCTGTTCGCCCTGCTGCTGGTCCTCCAGATCATCTGGGACCTGCGCGTGTTCACCCAGCTCTACATCCTGGCGAACAGCTTCCAGAACAAGGACGTCTACCTGCTCTCGTACTACATCTACCAGCAGGGCTTCAGCGCCAGCCCGGCCAACTACGGCATGGGCTCGGCGATCGCGGTGGTCATGACCGTGATGATCCTCGCCGTCACCGCGTACTACCTGCGCATCATGATCCGCCAGGGGGAGACCCGATGACCGCGATCGACCAGACCTCCGCCTCCGCCGTCCGCGAGCGCGCCACCGGGGGCGCCGGGACGGGCGGTCCGAGCGGCCCCCGGCCCGTCTACCGCCGCGGCCCGCTGCGCCGCCTGCGCCGCCTGCCGCTGTACCTGGCCGGCCTCGCGGTGTTCCTGTTCTCGGTGTTCCCCGTGTACTGGATGGTCATCACGGCCTTCAAGCCGGTGGGCGAGATCTTCACCCGCGACCAGACGATCTTCCCGACGGCGCCGACCCTGGAGCACTTCGACCGGGTGCTCAACGGCCAGCTGATCCCCGGGGTGAACTTCTGGCAGTTCCTGGGCAACAGCCTGTTCCTCACCGTGGCCTCCGTGGCCATGGGAGCGTTCCTGTCGCTGCTGGCCGCCGTGGCCGTGGCCCGGTTCCGCTTCCGGCTGCGCACCGCCTTCATCATCCTGCTGCTGGTGATCCAGATGGTGCCGATGGAGGCGATGATCATCTCCATCTTCATCAACTTCCGGCAGCTGTCCGACGTCAGCGGCGTGGAGCTGCTCGGCAACCTGTCCGGCCTGCTCATCGTGTACACGGCCGTGTCCCTGCCGATCACCATCATGATGCTGCGGGGCTTCGTGGCCGCGGTGCCCAAGGAGCTGGAGGAGGCCGCGGCCATCGACGGCGCCAGCTCCTGGACCGTCTTCTGGCGCATCCTGATGCCCCTGGTCGCGCCGGGCCTGGTCGCGGCGAGCATCTTCGCCTTCATCACCGCGTGGAACGAGTTCATCGTCGCGCTGACGTTCCTGGGCCGCAGCACCGACAACTACACGCTGCCGCTGACGCTGTCCTACTACTTCGGCCGGTTCGGCACCGAGTGGGGGCCGATCATGGCCGCCTCCACCCTGCTGACCATCCCCGTGATGATCTTCTTCCTGTTCGTCCAGCGGCGCATGGTCTCCGGCCTGACCATGGGCGCGGTCAAGGGCTGACCGCGTCCCTCCCGCCGGGGCGGGTCCCGCGACGGACGCCGCGGGCCCCGCCCCGGGCGCGCCCTCCCCCCCGTTTCCCCGCCCTTCGTCTGCCCGACCACGGGCACCCCTTCGCTCACCGAACGGAGTTCGTCATGCCGTACGACCCGACCCTGGCGCGTCTGGCCAACGCCACGCTGCTGGTGCCCTTCGAGTCCTACCAAGCCCCGCGCTGGGTCCTGGAGGGTCTGGCGGACGGGATCTCCGGTGTCTGTCTGTTCCACAACAACCTGGACGGCCCCGAGCAGGTGACCGCGCTCAACGCGACCCTGGCCGGGGTCACCGACACCCCGCTGATCTCCCTGGACGAGGAGGGCGGCGACGTCACCCGCATCGGCCAGGCTCAGGGCAGCGACTACCCCGGCAACGCGGCCCTGGGCGCCGTGGACGACCCCGGCCTGACCCGCGCCACCCTGCGCTCCCTGGGCGGACGCCTGGCCGAGCTGGGCTTCAACCTGGACCTGGCGCCCTCGGTGGACGTCAACGTCGCCGACGACAACCCGGTGATCGGCACCCGCTCCTTCGGCTCCGACCCCGAACTGGTGGCCCGGCACGCGGCGGCCGCCGTGCTCGGCCTCCAGGAGGCGGGCGTGGCCGCGTGCGCCAAGCACTTCCCCGGCCACGGCGCCACCTCCCAGGACTCCCACCACGTGCTGCCGCGCGTGGAGGCCGACGCCGACCTCCTGCGCCGCCGCGAGCTGCTGCCCTTCCGCGCGGCCGTGGAGGCGGGCGTCCGGTCGATCCTGACCGCGCACATCGAGATGCCCGGCCTGGGCGGCGACGGCCCCGCCACGCTCACCCCGCGCATCCTCAACGACCTGCTCCGCGGCGAGCTGGGCTTCACCGGCACCGTGGTCAGCGACGCCATGGACATGCAGGGCGTCAGCGGCCGTATCGGCATCCCCGAGGCCTGCGTGCGCGCGGTGGCCGCCGGGGTGGACCTGCTGTGCCTGGGCCGGTTCGTCTACGCCGACCAGGTCGAGCTGATCCGCGCCGCGCTGGTGGACGCGGTCCGGGAGGGCCGCCTGCCCGGGGAGCGCCTGGAGGAGGCCGCCGGGCGCAACGCCGAGCTGCGGACCTGGATCCGCGCGGCCCAGACCCGGCGCTCGGACGCGCCCGCGGCCGACGGGGTGGGCCTGGTCGGGGCCCGCCGCGCGGTGCGCGTGGACGGCGACCTGCCGCCGCTGGCGGACCCCTACGTGGTGGAGGTGGACGCCCCCTCCGGCATGGCGGTGGGCGAGGTCCCCTGGGGCCTGTCCCCCTGGTTTCCGGGCACCGAGCGGGTCTCCCCCGACGTCGCGCACGCCGACCGGCTGGCCGCCAGCGCCCGGGACCGCGACCTGGTCGTGGTGGTGCGGGACGCGCACCGCTACCCCTCCGCCCAGGCGCTCGTCAACCGCCTGCTCAGCTCCCACCCCGACGCCGTGGTGGTGGAGATGGGGCTGCCCATCTGGCGGCCCGACTGCGGCGCGCACGTGAGCACCTACGGCGCCGCGCACGTGAACGGGCTGAGCGCGGCGGAGCTGCTGGGGGCACCGGTGGGCGCCCCCTCCCCCGGCGTGAACTGAGCGCCCCTGCTGCGCCACCCGACCCGGCCGGTCGCGGACCGGCCGGGTCGGCGCGTTCCGGTGACGCTCGTCACCGCGGCGGACATACTGGGGCGGGACACCCCGAGAGCGGGGACGTCACCGATGTCCCCGCAACCCGGTAGGAGAAGTACCCTTGGCCTGAAGCATCCCGGTCGACGGCGTTCCCGTCGACGGCCGGTGCCCCATTCGCCCACTTACACACGGCATAATCACAGCATGCGCCTTTCAGCCCGGGTCGACTACGCGCTACGCGCGGCGGCGGAACTCGCCGTCGCCGACGAGGGGCCGGTGACGGCCGAACAGCTCGCACGCGCGCAGGCCATCCCCGGAAAATTCCTCGAGAACATCCTCACCCAGCTACGCCGGGCCGGTCTGGTACGCAGCCAGCGCGGCCCCGTCGGCGGCTACTGGCTGGCCCGTCCGGCGGGGGAGATCTCCCTGGCCGACATCATCCGCGCGGTCGACGGACCGCTCGCCAACGTGCGCGGGGAGCGCCCCGAGCACGTGGACTACGACGGCGCGGCCCGCAGCCTCCAGCAGGTGTGGATCGCCCTGCGCGCCAGCGAGCGCGCGATCCTGGAGGGCGTCAACCTCCAGCACCTGGTGACCAACGAGCTGCCCGAGACGGTGCGCTCGTTGGCCGAGGACCCCGAGGCCTGGGTGAACCACACCCACCGCTGACCGCCGCCCCGAGCGCAGGTCCCGTGAACACCGAAGGAGCCGACCGTCTGGTCGGCTCCTTCGTCGTGGTCACGGTGACGATGGACGGACAGTTCCGAGGAGGGGTCAGACCCCCACCATGTCGGCGACTTGGGGAACGCGATCCGGTACCGGGTCGATGCCGAGGTCCTGGGCGGAGACGGGGTCGGTCGTGACCGCGTCACCCAGCAGCGCGGCCTCCTGGAGCTCGGCGAGGGCGAGCTGGTCGGAGACCTCTCTCAGTACCTGCGAGAGCGGGACGCCCAGCGCCCCGCAGATCGAGGAGAGCAGTTCGGAAGAGGCTTCCTTCTGCCCGCGCTCGACCTCCGACAGGTAACCGAGGGATACACGTGCATCGGCCGACACCTCACGGAGGGTGCGGCCCTGGCGCTGCCGGAGCCGCCTGAGCACGTCACCAAGTAGGTGACGAAGCAGGACCATCATTCGCGCTCCCTCCCACCGGTAGCGACCTTCATATACACCACCGTACCTGTCCCACGCCCGATTCGGGCACCTCTTGCCGTCCTGTTCGCTGGAGGGGGAACCCCGCCCGGGGGTGGTTTTGTTCCCAAGGGTGGGGAAAGGAAGAACAGCCCGAAAAGTTCAGCCTCGGGCGTTTCCTTCCATGCTCCCGCGCACAGCGGTTTCCAGGAGCAGCAGCGCCCCCTCGACCGTGCGGTATCGGATACCCGCACGGTCCCCGGTGAAACGGAAACGGCGGCCCCGTGTGGCTCCATCGGGCGTGGCGACGGCCACAAAGACCGTGCCGACGGGCTGGCCGTCCTGGGGATCGGGTCCGGCCACGCCGGTGACCGCGACTCCGTAGTCGGAGCCGAGCAGGCGGCGGACGCCGAGCGCCATGTGCCCGGCCACCTCCGGGTGGACCGCGCCGTGCTCGGCCAGGAGGTCCGCGGGCACGCCCAGGACGCTGTCCTTGGCGTCGGTGGCGTAGGCCACGACACCGCCCCGGTAGGTGCCCGAGGCGCCCGGGATCGCGGTGAGGTGGGCGCCGACGAGGCCGCCGGTCAGCGACTCGGCGGTGGCGCAGGTGGCGCCGGCGGCGAGCAGGGCCCGGTGGGCGGCCCCGGCCGCGGCCAGCGCCCCGGCACGCGGGTCCGGGTCACCGGCGTCCGGCGGGCCCTGCTCCCCCGTCACGCGGCGGGGCCCTTGCGGGCGCGCACCGCGCGGACGGCGTCGAACACGTAGGTCAGGCCGGTCCACAGGGTGACCGCCAGCGCGGCGGCCATCACGACGTGCGCGAACCAGACGAAGACCTCGCTGAAGGGCAGCACCTGGAGCGGGAAGAGGTAGACGCTGATCGCGACGATCTGGAGGACCGTCTTGAGTTTGCCGCCCTGGCTGGCCGGCATGACCACGTAGCGCAGGACCGCGAAGCGCAGCGCCGTGACGCCCCATTCGCGGACCAGGATGGCGATGGTCACCCACCACCACAGGTCGCCCTGGAGGGAGAGCACGACCAGCGCGGAGCCGGTGAGCGCCTTGTCGGCGATCGGGTCGACGATCTTGCCGAAGTCGGTGACCAGGTTGCGGCGGCGGGCGATCTCGCCGTCGACCCGGTCGGTGATGGCGGCCAGCACGAAGACGGAGAAGGCGGCGAACCGCCACCACGAGCCGTCCAGGAACATGAGCCACACGAAGAGCGGCACCATGACCAGGCGGCTCATCGTGAGGATGTTCGCGATGTTCCACAGGGGAACGCGGGGGGCGGGGGTGGCCGCGGGGTCGGGGGTGCTCATCTGTCCGCGGCTTCCCCGTGGGTGTCGTCCTGCTCCGCGATGAGGTCGGCCCCGGCCGACTGGATGACGGTGGCGCGCACCAGGTCGCCGACGGCGAGGCCCTCGCCGTAGAGGATCGTGCTGCCGTCCACCTCGGGTGCCTGGTGCTCGGCGCGGCCCTCGTAGGCGCCGTCCTCCAGCACCGTCTCCACCAGGACGGTGACCTCCGAACCGATCCGCTCCTCGGCGCGCTGGGTCATCAGCTCCTCGGAGAGGCGGTTGAGCCGGTCCACGCGCTCGGCGACGACCTCGTCGGGCAGCTTGCCCTCGTGGCCGAAGGCCTCGGTGCCCTCCTCGTCGGAGTAGCCGAACACGCCGATGGCGTCCAGCCGGGCCTCGGAGAGGAAGGAGACCAGGTCCTCGAACTCGGCCTCGGTCTCACCGGGGAAGCCCACGATGAAGTTGGAGCGCGAGCCCGCCTCGGGCGCGCGCTTGCGGACCGTGTCCAGCAGCTCCAGGAAGCGCTCGCGGTCTCCGAAGCGGCGCATGCGGCGCAGCAGGGTGCCGCTGGCGTGCTGGAAGGACAGGTCGAAGTAGGGCACCACGCCGGGGGTCCCGGTGAGCACGTCCACCAGGCCGGGGCGGACCTCGGCGGGCTGGAGGTAGCTGACCCGGACCCGCTCCAGGCCCTCGACTGCGGCCAGGCGGGGCAGGAGCTTCTCCAGGGCGCGCACGTCGCCCAGGTCCTTGCCGTAGGAGGTGGAGTTCTCGCTGACCAGGAACACCTCGCGCACGCCCTCGGAGGCCAGCCACTCGGCCTCGCGCACGATGTCGTCGGGGCGGCGGGAGAGGTAGGCCCCCCGGAAGGTCGGGATGGCGCAGAAGGTGCAGCGCCGGTCGCAGCCGGAGGCGATCTTGAGGTTGGCCACCGGTCCGCCGACGAGGCGGCGGCGCGGGACGGAGGCGCGGTAGGGCAGCTCGGTGCCCTCGGCCCCGGCGGATTCGGCGAAGCTGGCGTGGCCGGGGACGTGGGCCTGGGAGGCGTCGCGCTCGGCCGGGCTGATCGGCAGCAGCGTGCGCCGGTCGCGGGGGTCGTGCGGGACCAGGGTCCGCCCGGCCACGACGTCGTCGAGCCGGTCGGTGATGGCGGCGTAGTCGTCGAATCCGATGACCTGCGCCTCGGGCAGGGCCTGGGCCAGCTCGGAGCCGTAGCGCTCGGCCATGCACCCGGCGGCGACGACTCTGCCGCCGTTCTCCGCCGCTTCCAGGAGGGTCTCGATGGAGTCCTGCTTGGCCGCGTCGATGAACCCGCAGGTGTTGACGATGGTGACGTCGGCCTCGGTGTCGCCCTCGACGAGGTCCCAGCCGCCAGCGGACAGGCGCCCGGCCAGCTCTTCGGAGTCGACCTCGTTACGCGCACACCCCAGGGTGACGAGTGAGACAGTACGGCGCGATGACATGGCTTCCAAGCGTGTGGGAGAGCTTCGGGTGGCGCGGGGGGCCGTCCCGGACCGGTCGGCCGTGCTCAGTGCACGGCGCAGCCCGGCGCCGCCCGCAGCCCCCCACATTACCTTGGTCGGCTCACCCGCCCGTACCCCGGCCCGGATCGCTCCGGGCCGGGGCGCGGTCCGGTCACTGCTGCACGCCGTCCGGACCGATGACGATCTCCTTGACCTCGCCCGGAAGGCCGAGGGGTCCGGAGCTCTCGCCGTTGACGGTCACGCTGACCGCCCCGGCGTCGCCGACCCACAGGTTGAGCATGTCCTCGGTCACGTACTCCTTGACGTCGCCCTCCAGCAGGTAGCCGACGTAGAGGTCCTCGCCGTCGGCCCCGGTGACCTCGACCCAGCTGCGTCCGGAGGCGCCGAGTTCGACGGCGAACTCGACGGGCCCCTGCTCCGCCGCGGCCTCCTCCGCCCCCACGGCGGAGTCGACGGTCCTCTCGGTGGCGGAGGAGTCGAAGGCCGAGCGCAGCGGGTTGCCCGCGTCCCAGTCCTGCCAGGTGCGGACCCCGACGAAGAGCGCCAGGAGGAAGATGGCCCCGACCACGGCCCAGGGCCAGTGGCGCCGGACGGCGTCGACGGGCCGGGGGCGGGCGGCGATGACCACGGGGCGGGTGACGGGGTCGCCCCGGCCGTGCCTGCCGACCCGGGTCCCGCCCCCCTGGTGCCTGGCGCTCCGGGGCCCGCCGCCGCGGTGCCTGCCGTCGGCGTGCCCGCTCCGCACGGGGCCGACCTGCGCGGAGCCGACCCGGGCGGGACCCGCGTCGGCGGACCTGTCCTCGGGAGCCCCGCCCTCGGGGTCCCCCTCCTCGGGCACCCGGGCACGGGGGCGGCGTCCCTCCGCGGTCCCGCGGGGCCGGGGATCCACCCGGCCCGCCGCGGCCTGCGGGGGCCCCGGCGCTCCTGGGGCTCCTGGGGCTCATCGTCGGGCTGGCGCGTCAGGAATTGCCTGCGTTCGAAGTGGCCCCAGCGCTGGGCGCCGACTCCGGAGTCGTCCTCGCCGAAGCGGTGGGCCATCACCGCCTCCCCGTCCTCCCCGGGACGGGTCTCGGCGCGCGCGGCGGCGGCCGCGCGCGCCGCCTCGGGCACGGACGCCGGGTGGCGCTGCGGGGGGACGAAGACGGGTATGGCGCGGGACGCGTGCTCGCGGTCGTACTCGGCCAGGAGCGGCGCCGGGTCCAGGCCGAGCGTGCGGCAGATGCCGCGGATGTGGCCGCGTGCGTAGAAGTCCCCGCCGCAGGAGAAGAAGTCCTCCTGCTCGATGGCCGTGAGGACGGGTTCCCGGATACGTGTACGGATACTGAGGTCCGCGACCGTGTACCCCGCCGCGACCCGGGCGGCGGACAGGGTCTGACCGATCGTCGCCATGCGCACTCCCCCCGCGACTGTGTGTAGCTGCAAGAGACCACTCTGCCGCCCGGGGCGCTTTCGCGCAGGTCACCACGCCCCATGAAGCCTCCAAGATCCCACCAAATCGGGCATGCCTGTTTTTAAGGGATGCCAGTGGAGTTTCGGGAAAGGCCGTAACACGGGGTCGGAAGCCCGACTTCCCGGATGCCGGTCGGCGCCCGCGCGCCGCCGCGCGGACGCGGCGGCGCCGGTCAGGAACCGCGGATGTCGGCCAGCACGGCGGGCAGGTCGTCGGGCTGGACGAGCACGTCGCGGGCCTTGGAGCCCTCGCTGGGGCCGACCACGTCGCGGCTCTCCATGAGGTCCATCAGGCGGCCCGCCTTGGCGAAGCCCACCCGGAGCTTGCGCTGGAGCATGGACGTGGACCCGAACTGGGTGGTGACCACCAGCTCGACGGCCTGGAGGAGCAGGTCGAGATCGTCGCCGATGTCCTCGTCGATCTCCTTCTTCTTGGCGTCGGGGACGGCCACGTCCTCGCGGTAGCTGGGCTCGGACTGCTTCTTGCAGTGCTCGACGATCGCCCGGATCTCCTTCTCCGACACCCAGGCGTTCTGGAGGCGGATGGGCTTGCCCGCGCCCATGGGGAGGAAGAGCGAGTCGCCCTTGCCGACCAGCTTCTCGGCGCCGGGCTGGTCGAGGATGACGCGGCTGTCGGAGAGGCTGGAGGTGGCGAAGGCCAGACGGGAGGGCACGTTGGCCTTGATCAGACCGGTGACGACGTCGACGCTGGGCCGCTGGGTGGCCAGCACCAGGTGGATCCCGGCGGCGCGGGCCAGCTGGGTGATGCGCACGACGGCATCCTCCACGTCGCGGGGGGCGACCATCATCAGGTCGGCCAGCTCGTCCACGATGACCAGCAGGTAGGGGTAGGGCTCGTACTGGCGCTCGCTGCCGGGCGGGGCGGTCAGCTCCCCGGTGCGCACGGCGGCGTTGAAGTCGTCCACGTGCCGGTACCCGGAGGCGGCCAGGTCGTCGTAGCGCCGGTCCATCTCCCCCACCACCCACTGGAGGGCCTCCGCGGCCCGCTTGGGGTTGGTGATGATGGGGGTGATCAGGTGCGGGATGCCCTCGTACATGGTCAGCTCGACCCGCTTGGGGTCGACCAGGATCATCCGCACCTCGTCGGGGGTGGCGCGCATCATCAGCGAGGTGATGAGCCCGTTGATGCAGGTGGACTTGCCCGCGCCGGTGGCACCGGCGACCAGGACGTGCGGCATCTTGGCCAGGTTCGCGACCACGTTGGAGCCCTCGACGTCCTTGCCCAGGCCCACCAGCATGGGGTGGTCGTCGGAGGTCGCCGCGGGCGAGCGCAGCACGTCGCCCAGGCTCACCAGGTCCTTGTCGGTGTTGGGGATCTCCACGCCGATGGCGGACTTGCCGGGGATGGGCGACTGGATGCGCACGTCGGCGCTCTTGACCGCCAGGGAGATGTTCTTGGCCAGGGCGGTGACCTTCTCGACCTTGACCGCGGGGCCCAGTTCGATCTCGTAGCGGGTCACCGTCGGCCCGCGGGTGAAGCCGGTGACGTCGGCGTCGATGTTGAACTGGGTGAGCACCCCCGACAGGGCTTCGACGACCTCGTCGTTGGCCTTGGTGCGCGGCTTGACCGGGCTGCCGGGCTTGAGCATGGTCGGCGCGGGCAGCTCGTAGTCGCCCTCCACCACACGGGAGGGGATGGTGAGCTGCTCGGTGGTGGCGGGCGCCGGGGTGGGGTCGGGGACCTCCCGCTTGGCACGGGCGGCCTTCTTGCCCCTGGGCGCGGCCTCCGCCGCTTCCACGGCCGGTTCCGGGGCCTCGGCGCCGGTCCGCGCGGCCTCCTCCTCGTCGGTGAGGGCGGGGGCGATGGGCTCGTCGGGCAGCACCGGGCTGTCGTAGGGGCGCTCGTGGTCGCCCGCGACCGTGCCCGTGGCCTTCTTCTTCCCGGGCCCGCTCCTGCGCGGCTTGGCGGGCTTCTTCTTCTCCGCCCCCAGCAGGCCGATGCCCGCGTCGGGGCCGGTGTCGCGCTCCATGAGCGCCCCGAACAGGACCTGGAGGCGCTCGGGGATGCGCCGGATGGGTGTGGCGGTGACCACGAGGATCCCGAAGACCAGCACCAGGGCCAGCAGGACGCCGGTCAGCCACGGGGTGACGACGGCGCTGAGCGGCCCCGAGGCGACGAAGCCGATGAGCCCGCCGGCCTCCTGGAGGGCCGCCAGGCCCTCGGAGGGCTGCGGGATGCCGTGGGCGATGTGGATGAGGCCCAGCAGGCCCAGCATGATCGAGCTGAAGCCGATGAGCAGCCGCCCGGCGTCGCCCTCCTTGCTGTCGCCGGGAGTGCGCATGAGCCTGACCGCGATCGGCAGGAACAGCAGCGGCAGGATCGGCGAGAACGTGCCGAAGGCGCCGACCACGACCGTGCGGGTGTACTCCAGGAGCAGCCCGTCGCTGTTCCACCACACGGCGGCGGCGATGAGGACGCCCGAGGCCAGCAGGACCAGCCCGGCGCCGTCGCGGCGCAGGTCGGGGTCGAGGCCGCGCGCGCCGCGGCCGACCGCGCGGGCGGAGCCGCCGACGGTGTGCGCGACGAGCTTCCACAGCACCAGCAGGAACTGGCCGAACATGGTGACGGCGAAGGCGATGGGCCCGTCGGGCATGCGCTTCTTCGCCGCGGGCTTGCGCGCGGCGGGCTTCTTGCGTCCGGAACCGCCGGAGGAGGCGCGCGTGGCCATGGGGTCACCTCCAGGGGACGGGGTCGTGCGGACGGTCGGGCAGGACGGCCCGCCACGGCGGGCAGCCTACTGCGGCGTCCACCCCCGGCGCCCGTATCCCGCGCGGCGTGTCGCACGGGCGCCGCTGTGCTCCCCGTCCCACCGCCGCCCGACCCGGGCCCCGGTCCCGTCACCGCCCCGGTACCGGTTTTCGGTCCCGGCGACGCGAACGGCCCGTACCGCCGCGGTGCGGCGTCGGGCCGTTCGTCGTCGTCGGGTGCCGGTCAGACCTCGACCAGGACGGGGATGATCATGGGCCGCCGCCGGTAGGTCTCGTTGACCCAGCGGCCGGCGCTGCGGCGGATGAGCTGGCGCAGCTGGTGGGGGTCGTTGACCCCGTCCCGGGCCGCCTTGTCCAGCGCGTCCTGGATGCGGTCGATGACGTCGTCGTAGGCGTCGGCGCCGATGCCCGCGCCCCGAGTGTGGATCTCGGGCTCGCCCAGGATCTTGCCGGAGCCGGAGTCCACCGCCACGACGACGGAGATGAACCCCTCCTCGCCGAGGACCCGGCGGTCCTTGAGCGCGGCGTCGGTGACGTCGCCGACCGAGGAGCCGTCCACGTACACGTACCCGGCCTGCACCGCGCCGACGATCCTGGCCCGGTTCTTGTGCAGGTCCACGACCACGCCGTCCTCGGCGATGACGATCCGGTCGCTCGGGACCCCGGTCAGCCTGGCCAGGTCGGCGTGGGCGCGCATGTGCCGCCACTCGCCGTGCACGGGCATGAAGTTGCGCGGGCGGACCATGTTGAGCACGTACATCAGCTCGCCCGCGGGCGCGTGGCCGGAGACGTGCACCAGGGCGTTGCCCTTGTGCACGACCTTGGCCCCCCAGCGGGTCAGGCCGTTGATCACCCGGTTGACCGAGTTCTCGTTGCCCGGGATCAGCGACGAGGCGAGCAGGATGGTGTCGCCCTCCTCGATGCGGATCTGGTGGTCCCGGTTGGCCATGCGGCTGAGCGCGGCCATCGGCTCGCCCTGCGAGCCCGTGCACACCAGGAGCACCTCGTCCGGGCGCAGATGGTCGAGCTGCTTGACGTCGACGACCGTGTCGCCGGGGATGCTCAGGTAGCCCAGGTCGCGCGCGATGTTCATGTTGCGGACCATGGAGCGGCCCACGAAGGCGATCTTGCGCCCGTGCTCGACGGCCGCGTCGATGACCTGCTGGACGCGGTGCACGTGCGAGGCGAAGCAGGCCACCACGATGCGCTTCTGGGACTGCCGGAACACCTTGTCGATGGCCTCGGTCAGGTTGCGCTCGTTGACGATGAAGCCGGGCTGCTCGGCGTTGGTGGAGTCCGACAGCAGCAGGTCCACGCCCTCGTCGCCGAACCGGGCGAACCCGGCCAGGTCGGTCAGGCGCCCGTCCAGCGGCAGCTGGTCCATCTTGAAGTCGCCGGTGTGCAGCACCGACCCGCCCGGGGTGCGGATGCCCACGGCCAGAGCGTCCGGGATGGAGTGGTTGACCGCGAAGAACTCCAGGTCGAAGGGGCCGAAGTCGTGTCGCTCGCCCTCCTCCACCAGCACGGTCTCGGGCTTGATGCGGTGCTCGCCGAGCTTGGCGGTGATCAGCGCCAGGGTGAGCTTGGAGCCGACGATCGGGATGTCGGCCCGCTCACGCAGCAGGAACGGCACGCCGCCGATGTGGTCCTCGTGCCCGTGGGTGAGCACGACCGCCTCGATGTCGTCGAGCCGGTCCCGGATGTAGTCGAAGTCCGGCAGGATCAGGTCGACGCCGGGCTGCTCCTCCTCGGGGAAGAGCACGCCGCAGTCCACGATGAGCAGGCGCCCGCCGTACTCGAAGACCGTCATGTTGCGGCCGATCTCGCCGAGGCCGCCCAGCGGGACGATGCGCAGCACGCCCTTGCCCAGGGGCGGCGGCGAGCCCAGTTCGGGATGCGGGTGGCTCATACGGATCCCTCCGTGAGGCGCTCGACGGCGACGGCGCTGGCCGGGACGGCCTGGTGCGGGGCGAGCCCGATGGGGCCCTTGACGCCCGCGGCGGCCAGGTCCTCGCGCAGGAGGGCCTGGAGCTCGGCGGAGGCGTCGGCGAGCGGGGTGCGGACCGGCCCGGAGGGCAGGCCGAACAGGTTGAGGACGGCCTTGGTCGTGATGACGCCCTGGGTGCGGAACATGCCCGTGTAGACCGGCGTGAGGCGGCGGTGGATGGCCAGGGCCTGGCCGACCTCGCCCTTCTCGAAGGCGTCGATCATGTCGCACAGGTCGGCGCCCACGATGTGGCCGACGACGCTGACGAACCCGGCCGCGCCGACGGACAGCAGCGGCAGGTTGAGGATGTCGGTGCCGCAGTAGAAGGCCAGGTCGGTGCGCTCCATGACCCAGGAGCTGGCGCCGACGTTGTCCTTGGCGTCCTTGTTGGCGACGATGCGCGGGTGCTCGGCCAGGCGGACCAGGGTCTCGGAGGCGATCGGCGTCCCGGTGCGGTGCGGGATGTCGTAGAGCATCACCGGCAGGTCGGTGGAGTCGGCGATCGACGTGAAGTGCCGGATGAGGCCTTCCTGCGGCGGCTTGTTGTAGTAGGGGGTGACGGTCAGCAGACCGTGCGCCCCCGCCTTCTCGGCCGCCTGGGCCAGCCGGATGCTGTGGCGGGTGTCGTTGGTGCCGACCCCGGCCACGATCGTGGCGCGGTCGCCGACCGCCTCCAGGACGGTCCGGAGCAGCCGGTCCTTCTCGTCGTCGCTGGTGGTGGGCGACTCGCCGGTGGTGCCGCTGATGACGAGGCCGTCGTTGTGCTGTTCGTCGACGAGGTAGGTGGCCAGTCGGGCCGCGCCCTCGTAGTCGAGTTCCCCGTCCTCCAGCATCGGAGTGACCATCGCGGTCAACATCTTGCCGAACGGCCGGTTCTTTGTGTCCATCATCGTGTGTGAAAGGCGTGCGGACCGCCGCCCTCGGGCGGTGGGGTCCGTGGTTGCCCCTCCTCCTCTCGGTGTACTCCGAAACAGTTGTGGTCTCCCGTGCGGGTGTGCCTCGGGCACGGGTGGTCGGCGCTGCGTGCGCGCCACCGCGACCGGCGGATGCGCGACGGTCGCGGGAAAGATCTGTGGTGCCCCGTGTCGGGGGCTGGGGGCAGGGCCCCGTCCGGTCCACCGTCCTCGTGGGTCGAGGTTGAGTGGTCCCCGGTAAGACGAACCTACCCGTCCCGGGCCCGTGCCATCCGGCCGGGCCCGGGGTCCGCCCGCGGTTCGGGGCGGACGGGATCCGTGGCAGGAGGCTAGTCGTCGCTGCCGTCGGGCAGGAACATGCTGAGCAGCCAGCTGACGATGGTGACGACGATCGCGCCCCAGAAGGCGGGCCAGAACCCGTCGATGTGGAAGGGCAGGTCGAACAGGCCCGCGATCCAGTTGGTGAGCATGAGCAGCAGCGCGTTCACCAGGAGGCCGATCAGCCCCAGGGTCAGAGCGTAGAACAGGCATCCGACCGTTTTGACGATCGGTTTGATGACCGCGTTGACCACGCCGAAGATGGCGCCGACGGCGAGGTAGACCAGGATCTGGCCGACCGTGTCCTGCGCGGTGACTTCGATGCCGTCGATCAGGAGGACAGCCGCCCAAAGGGCGAGCGCGTTCACGATAACTCTGATAATGAGGCTCACAACGTAGATGTTCCCATGCTGTGGCAAGGTCCGGAAACTCCGGCGTAGGTGATCTTGTCGCCAGGCGTGTCGCCCACCCCCGAAGGAGAGTTCCCCGTGTCCAGTGCCCGGTTCGTCCGTCCCGCCCGTACCGCCGACGTGGAAGCGGTCGTCGACATCCAGGTGGCGTCGTGGCGGGCGGTGTACGGGTCGCTGCTGCCCGAGGAGGTGTCCGGGGGCCTGGGCGGCGAGGAGGCCAGGGAGCGGTTCCGCGAGCAGTGGACGGCCGCCCTGGAGTCGCCGCCGACCTCCCGCCACCGGCTGGTGGTGGCCACCGACGAGGTGGAGGGGGTGCGCACGGTCGCGGGCTTCGCCGCGTTCGGCCCCGCCGGGGACCCGGACCTGTGGCCCGCCAAGGACGCGGAGGTGTTCGCCCTGCACGTGGACCCCGAGCGGGCGCGTCAGGGGCACGGCAGCCGCCTGGTGAACGCGTGCGTGGACCACCTGGTCGAGGACGGCTTCGCCACCCTGCACGTGTGGGTGCCCGAGGCCGACAACGCGCTGCGGGCGTTCTTCGAGGCCTCGGGCTGGCGCGCGGACGGCGCCCGCCGCGAGATCGACATGGGGCGGCTGCTGCCGATGGTGCGCCTGCACGCGGCCATCTCCCAGTAGCGGGGGCCGACCCGCGCCCCGGCGCCGGGGCGCGGGCGGGAGCGCCGCCGACAGGGTCTAACGTGGGGTGGTTGTCGCGGCGCGCACGGGTGCGCCGGTGGTGAGCGGGGAGGGCCGGAGCGTGGCCACGGTCAGTGAATGGGTCTCGGGGCTGCGCCCCCGTACGCTTCCGAATTCGATCGTTCCGGTGGCCGTCGGCACGGCCCTGGCCTTCGCCCTGGACGGGTTCGTCTGGTGGAAGGCGCTGCTGGCCCTGGTGGTGTCCATGGCGCTCCAGGTCGGCGTGAACTTCGCCAACGACTACAGCGACGGCGTCAAGGGCACCGACACCGAGGCGCGGACGGGGCCGACCCGGCTGACCGCGACCGGCCTGGCCGCCCCTCGGCAGGTGCTGGCGGCGGCCCTGGCCAGCTTCGCGTTCGCGGGGGTGGTGGGCCTGGTGCTGGTGGTCGCGTCCTCGTGGTGGCTGCTGCTGGTGGGCGCCCTGGCGATCGCGGCGGCCTGGTACTACACGGGGGGCCGCAGCCCCTACGGCTACCGGGGCCTGGGCGAGGTCTCGGTGTTCGTGTTCTTCGGCGTCGTGGCCGTGGTGGGCACGGTCTTCGTGCAGCTGGGCTCCGCGCCCTGGCAGGCCTGGGTGGCGTCGGTGCCGGTGGGCCTGCTGTCCTGCTCGGTGCTGGTGATCAACAACCTGCGCGACATCCCGACCGACCGCGAGACCGGCAAGGTCACGCTGGCCGTGCGGCTGGGCGACGCCGGCACCCGCCGCCTGTACGGGGGCGCGATCGCGCTGTCCTACCTGGTGGCGCTGGCGCTGACCCCGGTGTTCTGGTGGACGCCGCTGGTGCTGGTGTCGGCGCCGCTGGCGGTGCCGCCGCTGCGGCGCGTGCTGGGCGGCCAGACCGGCCGCGACCTGGTGCTGGGCCTGGGTGAGACGGGAAGGCTCCAGATGGCGTTCGGCGTGCTGTTCTCGGTCGCCCTGCTCCTGGGGTGAGGCGGCGGCCGCACGCGGCCGACCCTTCGTGAGCGGGTCCGGACGCGCCCGTGGCCGCCGGGGGAGGACCCACGGGTCCCAGCCTTCCGGGGCATGGCGGCCCCCGCACGACCGCGGTGGCGCTCGTCGCCGCCGCGCTGACGCTGATCGCGACCGCCTGCTCCGGAGGCGGCCCGGCCGGGGCTCCCCGGAGGCCCGGGGCCTCCCTCGGCCGCAGGACCGACCCGCCGGAGGGGGTCCCCCGCCGACCGGCCTGGACCCGGAGATCCCCGTGGAGGTCCTGGACCCGCCGGTGGCGGACGGGCGCCGAGACGACACGCCGGGCGCCGGGAGGCGGCGCCGGGCCCCGGTCCGGCGGGAACGGGTTAGGATGCGCGCACCCCAGACACGCGCGTACGACACGGCAGGGAGAGACGACACCGTGCCCAGCGAGAACACCGCCCCCGACCCCCTCGACCACGTTCCGGATCCGGAGGAGTGGGCGCGGCGCTCGGCCCTCCAGGCCGCGGCGTTCGACGCGATCGGCGAGCGCTACGACGAGGCCTTCCCCCGCAAGGAGGGCCAGGAGGACCGGGTGCGCCGGCTGCTGGACCTGCTGCCGCCCGGCGCGCACGTGCTCGACCTGGGCTCGGGTACGGGTGTGCCCACCGCCCGGCAGCTGGTGGCGGCGGGGGCGCGGGTGACCGGCTACGAGATCTCCGGGCGGATGGTCGAGATCGCCCGTCGCAACGTGCCGGAGGCGACGTTCGTCCGGGCCGACATCCTCGACCTGGACCCCGCGGAGTCCTCCTACGACGCCATCGTGGCGTTCTTCTCCCTGCTGTGCCTGCCCAAGGCCCGCATCCCCGAGGCGCTGAGCCGCGTGCGCGCCTCGCTGGTCCCGGGCGGCCTGCTGTGCCTGTCCATGGTGGAGGCCGACCTGGACGACGCCCCGATCCCCTTCCTGGGCACGGACGTCCGGGTGTCGGGCTACCCGAACGGGGAGCTGCGCCGGGTGGTGGAGGAGGCCGGGCTGATCGTGGAGGACGAGCGGGTGGTCTCCTACGAGCCCGAGGGCGCCCGGCCCGAGGTCCAGGTGTTCCTCACCTGCCGTCGCGGCGCGTGAGACGGGACGGGGGCCGCGCGCTGCGCGCGGCCCCCGTGCGGCGTCCGGAGAGCGCCCTCGTCGGCGTGGTCTCGAACCCGTGGCGGGGTTCGGGCCCGGCACCGGCCACAGGTGCGGGACCAACGCGGGTCGGGACCGCGCCTCCCGCCGTCGGCGACGGTTCGGGCCGGACCGCTAGTCCAGGTCGAGGAGCGCGTCCAGGCCCACGGTGAGGGGGTCGGCGAGGCCGTCCACCCCGCGCACGCCCAGCAGCACGCCCGGCATGAACGAGGCGCGGTTCATCGAGTCGTGCCGGATCTTGAGGGTCTCCCCGTCGGTGCCGAACACGACCTCCTGGTGGGCGATGAGCCCGGCGATGCGCAGCGCGTGCACCCGCACGCCCTCCACGTCGGCGCCCCGGGCGCCGGGGATCTCGGAGGTGGTGGCGTCGGGCATCGGCGCGGTCCCGGCCGCGCGGCGGGCCTCGGCGACCAGCTCGGCCGTCCGGTAGGCGGTGCCGCTGGGGGCGTCGGCCTTGTTCGGGTGGTGCAGCTCGATGATCTCGGTCGAGTCGAAGTACGGCGCGGCCTTGCGCGCGAAGTGCATCATCAGGACGGCGGCGATGCCGAAGTTGGGGGCGATGAGCACCTTGGCCCCCGGCTTCGCCTCCTGCATCCGGCGCACGCGCTCCAGCCTGGCCTCGTCGAACCCGCTGGTGCCGACGACGGCGTGGATCCCGTGGCCGATGAGCCACTCCAGGTTGTCCATCACCGCGTCGGGGTGGGTGAAGTCGACGACGCAGTCGGCCCCCAGCACCGCCTCCCTGTCGCTGGCGGCGTCCACCCCCGCGACGAGTTCCATGTCGTCGGCGCCCCGCACCGCTCGGACGACCTCTGACCCCATGCGCCCGTCGGCGCCGAAAACTCCTACCTTGAACACGGCACGAGCGTACCGGAGCCGGGGAGGCGGGTCGTCGCGGCCCGGCCCGCGACGTGGGCGGACGTGCCCGACCGGGCCGCCTCTCCGGCGGGCGCGGCCGGGCAGCGCCACCGGACACCCGTGGCAGGACCTGCCCCTTCGGTGTCAGCGGACGTCGGCCAGGGTGAGCGCGAAGTCCCCCGCGGGATCGGTCCACCAGTGGGTGGGGGCGAACCCCGCCCCCTCCAGCTCCGCGGTCAGCCCCTCCCTGCGGAACTTGGCGGAGACCTCGGTGCGCGTCTCCTCCCCGGGGGCGAACTCGACCTCCAGGTCCAGGTCGGCGATCCGCACGCGCTGGGCGGCCCGGGAGCGCAGCCGCATCTCGATCCACTCGCGCTCGGCGTTCCAGCGCGCCACGTGGTCGAAGGCGTCCGGGTCGAAGTCGGCGCCGAGCCGGTGGTTGATGACGGCGAGGACGTTGCGGTTGAAGGCCGCGGTGACCCCCCGGGCGTCGTCGTAGGCGGCGACCAGGCGGGCGGGGTCCTTGACCAGGTCCGCGCCCAGCAGCAGCGAGTCCCCGGGGCGCAGGACGCCGCGGACGTCGCGCAGGAAGGCCGCGCGCGGCCCCGGCTCCTGGTTGCCGATGGTGGAGCCCAGGACGGCCAGCAACTGGCGCCCGCCCTCCCCGCCGACCGGCAGCAGCCCGAGGTGCTCCTCGAAGTCGCCGACCACGGCGTGCACGTCCAGGCCGGGGTAGTCGTCGGCCACGCGGCGGGCGGAGGAGTCGAGGAAGTCACCGCTGACGTCGACGGGCACGAAGCGGGTCAGGCGGCCCTGGCGGCGCATCGCGTCCAGGAGCAGGCGGGTCTTGACCCCCGATCCGGAGCCGAGCTCGATGAGCGCCTCGGCGCCCGCCGCGGCGGCGATCTCGTCGGCCCGCAGCTCCAGGATCGCGCGTTCGGCGCGTGTGGGGTAGTACTCGGGCAGGGCGGTGATCTCCTCGAACAGGGAGCTGCCGCGTTCGTCGTAGAACCACTTGGGCGGGAGCCGCTTGGGCCGCGCGGTCAGACCCTCGGCGACGTCGGTGCGCAACGCCTTGTCGAGGTCGTCGGCGGTCAGGTTTCGGTCAATCCGGAACATGGTGCCTCCTGTGTCCCCGAAGATGTACCCGGGACAGGTGGTGTCGGAAAGATGGGCGGAGCCGGTCAGTCGATCGGGCGGACCTCGGTGCGCTCCCCCGTGGCCGCGACCACCGAGTCCTGGGGGACCTCGCGCCATCCGGGGGCGTCGTCGAAGGGCTCGGAGGCCAGGAAAACCCCGCCGTCCGGCTCGCGCAGGGTGAACAGGGTGTCCCCGGCCGCGGTGGCGGCGAGGGTATGGCCGTCGCTGGCCAGCAGGTTGTAGCGGCCCCCGGAGTGCTTGCGGGCCTCGCGGACCACGGTGGCCAGGGTTTCGGACAGGTTCTGGGAGTCGCGCCACAGTCGCACGGTGTGTGCGAACAGCGGCGCGGAGTCCAGGGGGGCGCGGGCGTCCAGTACGCCGCGTGGCGGGGGCGCGGCGAACGCGGCGGTGAGCGCCTCGTCGTCCTCCACCGCGCCGTTGTGGCTGAACAGCAGCCGGTCGGCGCGGAAGGGCTGGGCGCCCGACTCCTCCGAGCCGAACCCGACGGTGGCGTCGCGCACGGCGGCCACCACGCACCCGGAGGCGATGGCGCGGGCGGCGTCGGCGAAGGAGGCGTCACCCCAGACGGGCATGGCGCGGCGGTAGCGCAGCGGTTCGGCGGGGCCGTCCTCCGGGGGGTACCAGCCGACGCCGAACCCGTCGGCGTTGACGGTGCCGTACCGCTGCATGCGCGGCGCCCAGGACTGGACGTGCAGTGAGTGGGGCGCCGCGTACAGCAGGTCGTGCAGCGTGCGCGGCGGCCCCAGGTAGGCGAGGTGCCGGCACATCAGGCGGGTTCCGCGTCGCGCGCGCAGCGGAAACCGCTGAAGATCTGCCGGCGGATCGGGTGGTCCCAGTTGCGGAACGTGGCGCGGGCCGCGGTGGGGTGGGTGGCCCAGGAGCCGCCCCGCAGCACCTTGTACCCGTCGTCGAAGAACACCTCCGAGTAGTCCTCGTACGGGAAGGCGCGGAACCCCGGGTAGCCGGTGAAGGTGGTGGAGGTCCACTCCCACACGTCGCCGACCAGCTGCTGGACGCCCAGCGGCGAGGCGCCGTCGGGGTGGCGCCCGGCGGGTGAGGGGCCCAGCCTGCGCTGGCCCAGGTTGGCGTGGCCGGGTCCGGGATCGGTGTCGCCCCACGGGTAGCGCCGGGACCGGCCGCTGACCGGGTCGAAGCGCGCGGCCTTCTCCCACTCGGGCTCGCTCGGCAGGCGCTTGCCCGCCCAGGCGGCGTAGGCCCGGGCCTCGTGGAAGCACACATGCTGCACGGGCTCGTCGGGGGGCACCATCTCCTGGCGGCCGAACCGGCGGCGCGACCACCCGGTCCCCTCCCGGGTCCAGAAGGCAGGGGAGACCGCTCCCCGCTTCTCCTTCCACTCCCAGCCGTCGCGGGTCCACCAGCGGCGGGTCTGGTAGCCGCCGTCGTCCATGAACTCCTGGTAGGCGGCGTTGGTCACGAGGGCGGTGTCGATCCAGTAGGGGCCCAGGTCGACGGTGCGCGCGGGGCGCTCGTTGTCGTAGGCCCAGGGGTCGTCGTCGGTGCCCATGGTGAACGGCCCCTCGGGCACGAACACCTCGTCCCGGACCGGCGGGCGCAGCGTGGTGACGGGCGCGGCCTCCTCCAGCAGGACGGGCTCGCCCTTGCGGAGCTGGTGGGTGGCGAGCATGGTCTCGCCGTGCTGGTGCTCGTGCTGGATGACCATGTGGAAGACGAACCCGGCGTCCAGCAGGGAGCGTTCGCCGTCCGGGCCGGTCTCCACCCGGGTGAGGTCGGCGGACTCCAGCGCGTCGAGCACCTCCCTGCGCACGCGCGCGTTGTAGTCGCGGGCCTCCTCGGGCCGCAGCAGCGGGAGGCTGACCCGTTCGGCGCGCGGGTTCTCGAAGGCGTCGTAGAGGGTGTCGATGTCGGGGCGCAGCGCCTCACGGCCCCCCGCGGCGCGCAGCAGCCACTGCTCCTCGTAGTTGCCCACGTGCGCCAGGTCCCAGACCAGCGGCGACATCAGGGGCGAGTGCTGGGCGAGCAGCTCCCCCTCGTCGAGGGCGTGGAGGGTCAGCCCGTTGCTGCGGTCCCTCGCCCGGTCGAGTTCGGCGGCGATGCGCTCCTTGGCGCGCTCCTGTTCGTGGTTCACCGTGCTCCTTCCACGTGTCCGGGGCCCGCGGCCGCGGACCGTACGCGCTCCCCCCGCGCCGGGCGCGGTACGGGCACGGTCGGCCGGGTGTCGGCGGGGCTGAGCCCGCGCCGCGTGTGGTGGTCGGCGTAGTCGTCGACCAGCGCGGCCAGGGAGGCGGCGCCCATGCGGGGCAGCGCCTCGATGGCGGCGTCGAAGCAGGCGCGGGCGCACCGGGCGACGTCGGGGTCGGCCATGCCCAGGCGCGCCGAGCGCAGCCACAGGTGGCGGTCGGGGGAGCGCCCCCCGCACAGCTCCTCGGTGGCCTCCTCGGCCGCGGCGCGGGCGCGGGGGTCGTCGACCAGGGCGGCGGCGAGCGCCACCGGGACCGGCCACCAGCGCACGGGCAGCGCGTCGATCATCCGCAGTTCCCACCAGCCGCGCGGGCGCACGGGCGGGAAGAGAGTGCTGAGGTGGAACTCCAGGTCGGCCCGGGTGGCCGGGCGCGGACCCTGCCCGTCGAGCCACTGGGAGAAGGTCACGCCCGGGTCGGGGGTCCAGGGGCCCTCGCCTCCGGGGACGGCCATGACCCTGGCGGCCAGCGCGTACTCGGCCCACGCCGTGGCGGGGTCGGCGGGGCTGCCCGCGTCCAGGACGGGCCGGGTGCGGGTGGCGTCGGTGGCCGCCCAGATCGCCCACCGGGTGGACTTCCACCCGGTGGGGCGGCCCCGCCAGACGGCGGAGTTGGCGAAAGCGGCGACGAGCACCGGACCGAGCCGGTGGACGAGTTCCCAGCGGTCGCGGACGTCGGCGGCGTCCTCCCCCGTGTCCAGGCACACCTGGAGCGAGGCGGTGCTGCACATCATGGTGTAGCCGCTGGGCTGGCGGTGGTGGGCGAAGAAGCGCTCCATGGCCGTGTAGCGGGCTTCACGGAGCTGGCGCCGGGGCGGGCGGGCGGGGTCGAGGGCCGTCTCGACCAGGTGGAGCCCGGCCTCGGCGAGGGCCTTGCCGACGTGGTCCAGGTCGGCGGAGAGCGCCGCGTGCGCCCGGGCCGGTCCCGGAAGGGCGGGCGAGCTGAGTTCGAGCTGTCCGCCGGGTTCGAAGGTGACGCCGCTTCCCGAGGGCGGCGGGCCGCAGGACTCCACCAGGGCCGCGAGGCGGTCGACGGGAACGGGTGCGGTCGGGTCCGCGGAGTCGGCGACCAGCCATTCGGTCTCGGCTCCGACCTTGCCGGGAGGGCCGGTCTTGAAGCAAACGCCGTTGATGTACTCGTGGACGTCTTCCGTGGTCATGTGGTGGGCCATGGGCTGTCCCCTCGCGAACGGCCGCCTCCGCCGGGCGGCGCCCCGAGGATCCTGCCCATCCGGCCGTCATGCCGAACGTGCGTGTTGTCCACGACTCTCCGCTGGTGTCGGGACACTCCCGATACGGGTGGGGAGGCCGGGCGGCGGGACGCCAGGTGGTACCGGCCGTCGCGGCGGGTGGGCGCGCTCCCACCCACCGCTGTGTGATGCCGCTCACATGCCGGTGAACTCCCGGAGGCGCTTCTCGACGACGGCCCGTTCGTCCTGGTCAAGGCCGATGCCGAACACCTCCTGCAACACCTGTCCCACCTCTTCCACGGGCACCTCGCGTTCCGTGCGGGTGCCGTCGGGCGCGGCGGTGGTCAGGGTGGTGTCCATCAGCATGTGATGGGCACCCGGTCCGATGCGCTGGACCACCAGCCTGCCCCGGAACGGGGAGCGCGGGTGGGTGACCAGGTGGTGGCTGAAGACGGCGTAGTCCTGGCGCACCATCGCGGTGGCGGAGAAGGAGTACAGCGGATTCCACCCGCGACCGTCGAAGGAGCGCAGCAGCCACTCGTCCTCGCCCACCTCGGACACGCGGTCCAGGCGCAGGCCCCACCCGCCCTGGACCTCCTGGTGCCCGTCGGCGAAGGGGACCGGTTCCAGCAGGCCGCTGCCGAAGCCGACGTCGGCCAGCCACGGCCCCTCCTCCAGGTCCACCCGCAGCAGGGCGTGCGTGGCCGGGCGCGGGGCGCCCGTGCCGCCGGAGAGCACGCGGGCGGCGAAGCCGGTGACGGAGAAGCCGAGCCGGTCCAGCGCGGCCGCCAGCAGCAGGTTCTGCTCGTAGCAGTAGCCGCCCCTGGCCCGGAGGACCATCTTGTCCACCAGCGCGGGCACGTCCAGCAGGATGGGGCGCTCCAGGACGATCTGGAGGTTCTCGAAGGGGATGGCGGCCAGGTGCGCGCGGTGCACGGCGCGCAGGGTGTCCAGCGTGGGCGGCAGGTCGCCGGACAGGCCCAGGCGGGCCAGGTAGGCGTCCAGGTCCAGTTCCCGTCCCTGCCAGAAGTCGCGGTCGGTGGTGAGGAGGGAGGGCCGGGGCGCGGGGGCCAGGCTGTCGGAAACGAGGGTTTCGTGCGTCATGTCGATCCCGAACCGACCCCACAAAAGCCCTATTCCGGACGAATCACTCTCCTCTCCTGTCCGGAAACGGTCACGGAAAGCGGGAATGGAAGGGAATGACGTGGAGACGTTCGTGGTCAGCGCGCCGGAGGGACCTCGCGCCGCCTCAGCCGGAGGCCGGTTCCCCCTCGCGCACGCGTCCGGCGGCGTCGGCCGCCGCCCAGTGGCAGGCCACCCGCCGTTCGGCGCCGCCCCCCAGGATCGCCGGGTCCACGGTGCGGCAGCGGTCGGCCACCCCTGCGCGTTCGGCCTCACCGGAGGCCAGCACCGGGCAGCGCGGGTGGAAGCGGCAGCCCCGGGGCACCCGTTTGGGGTCCGGCGGCTCGCCGGAGAGCACCACCGGTTCCCCGTCCGCCTCGGGCAGCACCGACAGCAGCGCCCGGGTGTAGGGGTGGGCGGGAGCGGACAGGACCTCCTCCACGGTGCCCAACTCCACCACGCGCCCCAGGTACATCACCGCGACCCGGTCGGCGATGTTCCAGGCCAGGCCCCGGTCGTGCGTGGCCACCAGGGCCGACAGCCCCAGGTCGGCGCGCAGGTCCAGGAGCAGCCGCAGGATCTCGCCGCGCACCGACGCGTCCAGGGAGGCCACCGGCTCGTCGGCCACCAGCACCTCGGGGTCCAGGATGAGCGCACCGGCGATCACCACGCGCTGGCGCTGGCCGCCCGACAGCTCGTGCGGGTAGCGGGGGAAGAACCGGTCCGGCGGGCGCAGGCCCGCCTTGGACAGCGCCGCGCCGACCCGCTCGGCCTCGTCGGACACGGTGCCCTCGTGGATGCGCAGTCCCTCGGCCACGGACTCGTAGACGGTGCGGCGCGGGTTGAGCGACCCGGTGGGGTCCTGCTGCACCAGTTGCACCCGGCGGCGGTAGCGGCGCATGTCGCGGGAGCCGTAGCGCAGCGGATCGCCCTCGAAGGCCACGTCACCGCCCGTGGGCCGCTCCAGGCCCAGCAGGACGCGGGCCAGGGTGGTCTTGCCGCAGCCGGACTCCCCCACCAGCGCCACGATCTCGCCCGCGGAGACGTCGAGGTTGACGCCGTCCACGGCGCGGGCGGTGCCCCGGCCGCCGCCGGGGGCGAACCCGGCCGCGAAGGCGACCTCCACCCCCCGGGCGCTCAGGACGGGGACCGACTCCTCCCCGCGGGTCGGCGGTGTCTCGTGGGGGTCGGTCTCGGTGGTGCTCACGGGCGCGTCTCCTCGGTGGGTGCGGCGGTCGCGGTCACGGACGGCCCCCGTCGTCCCCGGTGGCGGTCAGCGGCCGGGCGGGGCCCACGTGCACGCACGCCGCCTGCCTGGTGGACGCGCCCTCGGTGTCGGGGTCCACCGGCCACAGGGGCGGGTCGACCGTGGAGCACACGGTCTCGGCCACCGCGCAGCGCGGTCGGAACACGCAGCCCGAGGGCGGGTCCGCCGGGTCGGGCGGGTCGCCGGGCAGGCCCCGGGGCGCCAGGCGCGAGGCCGGGTCGCCGATGCGGGGGAAGGCGGCGCTGAGCGCGCCGGCGTAGGGGTGCGCGGGTTCGTGCACGACCTCCCGCGCCGGTCCCTGCTCCACGACCCGGCCCGCGTACATGACCGCGACCCGGTCGCAGGTCGAGGCCAGGACCGACAGGTCGTGGCTGATCATCAGCATGCCGATGCCGTGCTCGGCGACGAGCCGCCGCAGCAGGGCCAGGATCTGGGCCTGGATCATCACGTCCAGGGCGGTGGTGGCCTCGTCGGCGATGACCAGACGCGGCTCGCAGGCCAGCGCCATCGCGATCATGGCCCGCTGGCGCTGCCCGCCGGACAGCTGGTGGGGGTAGTCGCGGGCGCGGGAGGCGGGCAGGCCGACCTGTTCGAGCAGTGCGCCGACGCGTGCGGGCGCCTCCGCCGCGGGGACCGTGCCGTGCACGCTCATCGGCTCGGCGATCTGCTGTCCGATCCGCCGGACCGGGTTGAGCGAGTGCATGGCGCCCTGGAAGACGATGGAGGCGCCCGCCCAGCGGACCGCGCGCAGGCGGCCCCAGCGCATGTCCAGGACGTTCTCGCCCTCCAGCAGGACCTCGCCGGAGATGCGCGCGGTCTCGGGCAGCAGGCGCAGCAGGGCCAGGGCCACGGTGGACTTGCCGCTGCCCGACTCCCCCGCCAGGCCCAGGGTGTCACCGGGGTCCAGGGACAGGTCCACGCCGCGCACGGCGGGGATGTCGCCGCCGCCCGTGCGGTAGGTGACGCGCAGGTCGCGGACGTCGAGGAGGGAGGTCAACGCTGCTCCCGGAGTCGCGGGTTGATGACGGATTCGAGGGCCCGGCCGCACAGTGTGAAGGACAGCGCGACCACGGCGATCGCCAGGCCGGGCGGAACCATGTACCACCAGATCCCGGAGCTGATCGCGCCCGCGTTGCGGGCCGCGTCCAGGATGCCTCCCCAGGAGATCGTCGTGGGGTCTCCCACGCCCAGGAAGGCCAGCGTGGACTCGGCGATGATCGAGGTGGCCACGAGCAGGGTGGTCTGGGCGAGCACGACCGGCATGACGTTGGGCAGGACGTGCCAGAGCATGACGTGGCCGTGGCCGCCGCCCAGGGCGCGGGCCCGCTCCACGTAGGGGCGCGCCTCCACCGCGAGGGTCTGGGCGCGCACCAGGCGCGCCGTGGCGGGCCAGACGGTCAGGCCGATGGCGATGATGATGGTTCCGGTGCCGCGCGGCAGCACGGCGGCCAGCGCGACGGCCAGGACGAGCGTGGGCAGGACCAGGAACCAGTCGGTGACGCGCATGAGCGCGGAGGACACGAACCGCCCCGCGGGGCCGCCGGAGGCGCCGAAGTGCCCGGCGGTGACCCCGACCAGGGTGCCCAGGACCACGGAGACGGCCGTGGCCAGGAAGCCCACCGTGAGCGAGACCCGTGAGCCCCAGACGACCAGGTCCAGGATGGAGCGGCCGAAGTTGTCGGTGCCGAGCGGGAACCGCGCGCTGGGCTCCTCGTAGGCGGTGCCCGGCGCGCCGGTGACGGTGAGGTCGGCCTGGTCGACGAAGAGCGGCGCGGTCAGGGCCAGGGCGCCGATGGCCAGCAGCGCGGTCAGGCCGACCAGCCCGGCCCGGTTGCGGGCGTACTCGCGGGCGAAGCGGCGCAGGGCCTCCTGACGGCGTCTGCGGGCCAGGACGCGGGGCGAGGGCGGTGCGGTCGTCGGCGGCGGTGCGGTCGCCGTGGCGGCGCCCTCCGACCGGGCGGAGGGGCCGTTCTCCCCGTCGCTCGGGCTGCCGGGCGTCCCGGCGGGGGCGTTCACGGGCGCACCCGGGGGTCGAGCAGCGGGTACACCAGGTCGGCGAGCAGGTTCATGAGGATCACCGAGGCCGCGAACACCACGAACAGGCCCTGGACGAGGCCGAGGTCGGGTACGCGCAGGCCGGAGTAGAAGAGCTGTCCGAGGCCGGGCCAGGAGAACACGGTCTCCACGAGGATCACCC
The DNA here is from genome assembly GCF_000092985.1 of Nocardiopsis dassonvillei subsp. dassonvillei DSM 43111. Lineage (GTDB taxonomy): Bacteria > Actinomycetota > Actinomycetes > Streptosporangiales > Streptosporangiaceae > Nocardiopsis > Nocardiopsis dassonvillei. The sequence goes on along the minus strand of NC_014210.1, from coordinate 779,036 downwards.
CGGACACGACCTGTCCGAGGTTGAGGAACAGGAGCGTCACCGTGGGCAGCAGGGCGTTGGGCACGGCGTGCCTGCGCCGCACCAGGGCGTCGCGCAGGCCCTTGGCGCGCGCGGTGGTGAGGTAGTCGGCGCCCTTCTCGTCCATGAGCGAGGAGCGCATGATCATCAGGTACTGGGCGTAGATGACCGCGACCATGGTGGTGACGGGCAGCACCATGTGCCAGGCGGTGTTCAGCACGGTCTCCAGGCCCCCGCCGGTGCGGGGGTCGACCATGCCGCCGGTCGGGAACATGCCGGGCACGAACCCGCGCCCCGAGGCCAGGAAGACGATGAGCAGCAGGCCGAGCCAGAACGTGGGCACCGACCAGAAGAACAGGGCGACGGCGGTGTTGGCCCGGTCCGAGCGGCTGCCCGGCCTCCAGCCCGCCCGGGCGCCCAGGAACAGGCCCAGCAGCGCGGCGATGACCGTGCCGGTCCCGGCGAGCAGGATGGTCGGGCCGAGCCGGTCCAGGATGAGTTCGGCGACGGGTTCGTGGTACTGGAAGGACTCACCCAGGTCGAGGCGCAGCAGGCCGAGCGCGTAGTCGAGGAACTGCTGCCACAGCGGCTGGTCGAGCCCGAACTGGCGGCGCAGCTCCTCGCGCTGCTCGGCGGTGACCTCGCGGCCCTCGGTCATGGCGCGCACGGGGTCGCCGGGCAGGATCCGGAAGAGGAAGAACCCGGCGACGACCACGGCGGCCAGGGAGACCACCGCGGTCGTCAGGCGTCCGGCCACGTAGCGCGCGGCGCGCCGGGCGCGGCCCGGTCCGGCGGGTCCGGCCGGGGAGGGGGCGGTGATCGCCTCCTCCCCGGGCGGGCCTCCCGCGGCGGTGGGAGTAGTGGTCACTCGCGGTCCTCCATGGTGGAACGTCGGCGCAGCAGCAGGAAGCCCCCGACCGCGGCGAGGACGAGCACGACGGCCCCGACGCCGATCCAGACCCCGGCGGAGGGACCGGAGGCCGCGCCCGCGGTCCGCTCGGCGGCGGGTTCGGCCGACCACCAGGCCCAGTAGCCGTCCTGTCCCCAGATGTTGCCGCCCTCGGCGGGCTCGTACTGGATGGAGGCGATGTGGTCGGTGCGGTAGGCCTCCATGATGTTGGGGTAGGCCAGCACGTTCACGACGGCCTCGCGGTAGAGGACCTCCTGGAGCTGGTGGATGATCTCCGCGCGGGCCTGGCGGTCGTACTCGGCGAGCTGGGCCTCGTAGAGCTCGTCGTACTCCTCGTCGCAGAAGTAGGCGTCGCCCTGCATGGTGCCCGGCTCGGTGGGCAGGGCGCCGCAGGTGTGGATGCTCAGCACGTAGTCGGGGTCGGGGTTGACCGTCCAGCCGGTGAAGATGAGGTCGTACTCGCCCGCGAAGAGGGCGTCGCTGAGCACGCCGGGGTCGACGGTGAGGTTCTCCACCTCGATGCCGATGTCGGCCAGGCGCTCGACGATGACCAACCCGGTGTTGACGTTGTCGGGCCGGTCCTGGTGGACGTGCATCCGCAGTTCGAGGCGGTCGCCCTCGGGTGAGACGCGCACGCCGTCCTCACCCCGCTCGTACCCGGCCTCGTCGAGCATGGCGTTGGCCGCCTCGGGGTCGAAGTCGAGGACGGCCTCCTCGCCCTCGGGCGCCCAGTGGAAGTCCTCGTAGCGGGGCGGGATGTAGCCGCCCGCGGCCACGGCCTCGCCGCCGTGCGCCTTGTCGACGATCTCCTGGTTGTCGATGGCCATGACGATGGCCTGGCGCAGGGTGCGGTCGGCGAGGGCGGGGTGCCCGTCGCCGAACTCCTCCCCGTCCTGGGTGACCGCGCCGGGGTTGATGGTGAAGGCCTGGAAGCGCTTGCCGTCGGCGATGTTGACCCGGACGTCCTGCGCCGACTCCAGCGCTGCGGCCTGCGCCTGGGTGAGTTCGTAGACCAGGGAGACCTCACCGCTGCGCAGCGCCTCCACCGCGGCGTCCTTCTCGGAGTAGTAGCGCAGGACGACCCGCTCGAAGGCGGGTGCGCCGCGCCAGTGGTCGGGGTTGGCCTCCAGGGTGATGGAGCGGCCCCGGTCGTGGCCGGTGAGGACGAAGGGGCCGCTGCCGACGGTCGGGAAGTCCTCGTTGCCGTAGTCGGCGAAGGCGTCGCCCTCGCGCTCCAGGATCGGCTCCCAGACGTGCCTGGGGACGATCGGGACGTTGAGGGAGGTCATGGTGGCCTGCGGCTCGTCGAGTTCGATGACCACGGTGTGGTCGTCCTCGGCGGTGACCGTGTCGAAGCCGGAGACGTAGTTGCCGTTGGCGACGGCCGCGGCCTCGTTCTCCATCATGGTGGTGAAGGTCCAGACCACGTCGTCGGCGGTCAGGGGCTCGTCGTCGGAGAACCGGACGCCCTCGCGCAGGTGGAAGGTCCAGGTGAGGCCGTCGTCGCTGGACTCCCAGGACTCGGCGAGGGAGGGGGCGGGCTGGTTCGTCTGGGGGTCGACCGTGACGAGGGAGTCGTAGACGTGGCGCAGGACGTTGGTGGTGATCGCGAGCTGCGCGGTGAAGGGGTTGAAGGAGTCCACCTGCTGGGAGGTGGCGATGCTGAGGGTCTGGCCGTCGGAGGTGTCCGCGGCGGCGGGGGCCGCGGCGGTGCCCGCCAGGAGGAGCAGCGCGGCGGCCGTGGCGGCGATACGGCGCGGGGCCCGGCGCGGGAACGCGCCGGTGGAAGGGGCGTGGGGAGGGACGGTGCGGCGCACGGGGGAACCGGGGGGAGGGTGGTGGGCGTTCATGTGCGGCCCCTCCTGTCAGAGGATCGTGGGTCGGTGGCACGCCACCTGGGGGTTGGTGGTTGTTTACCAACGGACGACGACGAGCGTCAATGACCTTCGTGGAGCGCCGTGACATCGGTTTGGATTCGGTCCGAAAAATGTCGCCGTAAAAGCGTCCGGAAACCGTCACCGGAAATGTCCGGGACACGCGGGAAAAGGGCGGCCGGAGTGCGCGACCGGCACGGAGGAGGCGCGGAGGGGCGCACCGCGGGCCCGCGTTCCCACGGAGAGGGGTCGCGGTCACACGCTGGGTGGCGAAGGGGTACCGCCGGGAGGGCGGCGGGGGCGTCGGCCGTGTGCTCTGGGTGACCGGTGCGCCGTTGGCGGACACCCCGCGTTGGCAGTAAATGCCGTACTCCGCTACGGTTCCCGCCATGATGGGGCACTCGCACGCACTGAGCGGCGTGGTCGGCTGGATGGCGGTCGTTCCGCTGGTCCAGGGCAGGGAATTCCTCGGACTCAGCTTCCACCTGGGTCCCGGTGAGATCATCGCCGGTTCCCTGGTCTGCGCCGGTGCGGCCCTGCTGCCCGATCTGGACCACAAGAGCGCCACGGTGACCAAGACCTACGGCAAGGTCACCGAGGTGCTGAGCGGCATGCTGGGCTTCCTGTTCGGCGGGCACCGGATGGGAACGCACTCGTTCTTCTTCGCGGTGCTCATGGGCGTGCTGGTACAGCTGTTGGCGCTGTGGTCCGAGCTGGCCGTCCAGGTCTTCGTGTTCCTGCTGATCGGCATCGCCCTCCAGGGCCTGGGCTTCGGCCTGGACAAGAACAAGGTCGCGTCGGGGGTCATCAACGCGATGGCCACGGCGGGCATCACGCTGGCGCTGTTCACCGCCGGGGTGAACTACAGCTGGCTGGGCCTGGCGGTGGCCTTCGGCGTGGTCCTGCACTTCTTCGGCGACATGATCACCAAGATGGGCGTGCCCATCTTCTGGCCCTTCTTCAAGAAGCGCTTCGGGCAGGGGAAGGGCTTCGTCACCGACGGCCCGGTCGAGCAGAAGTTCGTCACCCCGCTGCTGACCATCGGCGTCATCGTGGGGACCATCTACCTGTTCGACTGGCCCGCGCTACTGCCCGAGTACTGACCGGGGCCGGGGCGGTGACGTCCCCGCGCTGCTGCCCCGGGGGCCGTGCCAGGCCCCACGACGCATCCCGCTGCCGCCGGGTCCGCTCCCGTACCCCCCGCGACGGCCCGGCACCTGTCGGCCGGGCCCCGGCTGGCCTAGGCTGTCGGGCGTGACACGATCCACAGAGGGCCTCAGCCCCGAACTGCACGCCTACGTCGTCGAGCACAGCGAGCCCGTGGACGAGGTCCTGGCGGACCTGGCCGAGGAGACCGCGCGGCTGTTCCCGGACCACCGGGGCATGCAGATCGGCCCCGAGCAGGGCGCCTTCACCACGATGCTCACGCGGATCTGCGGCGCGCGGGAGGTGGTGGAGATCGGGACCTTCACCGGCTACTCGTCGATCTGCTTCGCGCGCGGCCTCCCCGAGGGCGGCCGCCTCCTGGCCCTGGACGTCAGCGAGGAGTGGACCTCCGTGGCCCGGCGGTACTGGGAGCGCGCCGGGGTCGCGGACAGGATCACCCTGAGGCTGGGCCCGGCCCTGGAGTCGCTGCGGGAGCTTGCCGAGGAGCCGCGCTTCGACCTGGCCTTCGTGGACGCCGACAAGGAGGGCTACGTCGGCTACTGGGAGGAGCTGGTCCCCCGCGTCCGGTCGGGCGGCCTGATCCTGGCCGACAACACCCTCTCCCACGGGCGGGTCGTGGACCGCGAGAACACGTCGGCGGCCGTACGGGGGATCCGCGACTTCAACGACCGGCTGGTCGCCGACGAGCGCGTCACGCAGGTGCTGCTGCCCATCGGCGACGGCCTCACCCTCGCCCGCAAGCACTGACGCCCCGGGTTCCGAGGCACCGACGCGCCGCGGAGGGCGCCGGCCCCTGACGTCGTCCACAGGACGGCTCTCGTCCCGCACGCCAAGGGTCGGGCTTCGGTAATGTCCAGTGCCATGCGCCTGCTGCACACCTCGGACTGGCACCTGGGCCGCTCCTTCCACCGGGAGAACCTCATCGACGCCCAGGCGGCCTTCCTGGACCACCTCGTCGACACCATCCGCGAACACCGGGTCGACGTGGTGGTCGTGGCCGGTGACCTCTACGACCGCGCCCTGCCGTCGGTGGACGCGGTCCGGCTCTTCGACCGCGCCCTGGGCCGGATCCGCGAGACCGGGGCCCGGGCCGTCCTCATCAGCGGCAACCACGACTCCATGGCGCGGATGTCCTTCGCCACCGGCCTCATCGACGCCTCCGGCGTCCACCTGCGCAGCTCCCTGGACGGCGTCGGCACGCCCGTGGTCATCGAGGACGAACACGGACCCGTGGCCTTCTACGGCATCCCCTACCTGGAACCGGAGATCGCGCGCCACCACTGGGACCTGCCCGAGCGGGGGCACGCGGCGGCGCTCGGGCACGCCATGGACCTGGTGCGCGCCGACCTCGCCGAGCGGCCCGGCACCCGGTCGGTGGTCCTGTCGCACGCGTTCGTGACCGGCGGCGAGCCCTCCGACAGCGAACGCGACATCTCGGTGGGCGGTGCCTCGCACGTGCCGGTCCCGGTCTACGACGGGGTCGACTACGTGGCCCTGGGCCACCTGCACGGGCGGCAGACCATCACCCCGTCCGTGCGCTACTCGGGCAGCCCGCTGGCCTACTCCTTCTCCGAGGAGCACCACGTCAAGGGCTACTGGCTGGTGGACCTGGACGCCGACGGCCTCGCGGGCGCCGAGTTCGCCGCGGCGCCCGTCCCCCGCCCCCTGGCCCGTATCCGCGGCCGGATCGAGGACCTGCTCACCCGTCCCGAGTGGGAGTCCCGCACCGGCCACTGGCTCCAGATCACCCTGACCGACCCGCGCCGCCCCGCCCACCCCATGGACCGGCTGCGCGAACGCTTCCCCCACGTCCTGGTCCTGGACTTCGCCCCCGAGGGCGGTGCCCCCGACACCCGTCCGATCGCCGCCTCCGTCGCCGACCGCAGCGAGCGCCAGGTGGTCGGCGACTTCGTGGAGTGGGCCCGCGGCACCCCCGCCACCCCCGAGGAGGAGGCCCTCGTGAACACCGCCGTCGAGCAGGTCCGGCTCCAGGAGGGGACGCGCTGATGCGGCTGCACACCCTCACCGTCCAGGCGTTCGGCCCGTTCGCGGGCACCGAGGAGGTGGACTTCGACCGCCTCAGCGCGGGCGGCCTCTTCCTCATCCACGGCCCCACCGGCGCGGGCAAGACCACCGTGCTGGACGCGGTGTGCTTCGCCCTGTACGGCAACGTGCCGGGCGCCCGGGGCAAGGACCGCTCCCCCAAGAGCGACCACGCCCCGCTGGACGCCGAGCCCAGGGTGGTCCTGGAGTTCACGGTCCAGGGGCGCCGCATCTGGATCGAGCGCAAGCCGCGCTGGGACCGCCCCAAGAAGCGGGGCACCGGCACGGTGTCGCAGAACACCAAGGTCGTCGTCAAGGAGTTCACCGGCGGCAGGTGGGAGGGCGTCACCACCCGCCCCGACGAGGCGGGGCAGTTCGTCGGCGACCTGCTGGGCCTGACCCTCGCGCAGTTCTGCCAGACCGTCATGCTCCCCCAGGGCGACTTCGCGCGGTTCCTGCGCGCCAAGTCCGAGGAGCGCCGCGAGTCCCTGGAGCGCATCTTCAACACCCGGCTGTTCCGGGACGTGGAGACGTGGCTGGGAGCGCACGCCAAACGGCTCGAACACGAGGTCCGGACGGCCAACGCCCAGGTGCGCGCGGTCGCGGACCGCATCGCCGAGGTCGGCGGGTCCCGGGCCCCCGAACCGCCCGAGGAGCTGTCGGCCTGGGCCGCGGAGCTGGCCTGCGTCACCGCCGCGACCGCACGCGACGCCGGGCGGGTGGCCGGGGAGTTCACCGGGGCCCGTGAGGAGGCCCAGCGCGCCCTGTCCGAGGGGCGTGAGCTGCGCGCGCTCCAGGAGCGGCTGGCCGCCGCCCGCGGGCGCCGCGCCCAGCTGGCCGAGCACACCGCGTGGCGGGCCGCGCTCGACGCCCAGCTCGACGACGCCGGGCGCGCCGAGTCGGTGCTGCCCTTCCTGCGCGCCCGCGACAACCGCCGCACCGAGCTGGACAAGGCGGAACTCGCCGTCGCCGACCACCTGGCGCTGGTGGGCGGGCTGCCCGGCTTCTCCGCGCGCTCCGACGGGGCGGTGCCGCGCGAGGAGCTGGGCGCCGCCGAGCGGGAGCGCCGGGACGAACTGGCCCGTCTGGACGCGCTGCGCGCGGACGCCGAGCGCCGCCGGTCCCTGGGCCGCTCCGTCACCGCGCTCACGGGGCGCCTGGACGAGATCGCCGCGCAGCTGGATCGCCAGCGCGCGCTGGCCGCCTCCCTGCCCGCCCGGGTGGAGGCGCTCACCGCCGAGCTGCGGCGCCTCCACGACCAGGCCGGACAGGAGGGGGCCGCCGAGACCGCCCTGGCCGCCGCCCGCAGGCGCCTCGACGCCGCCGCCGAGTACGAGCGCCTGGGCCGGGAGCTCTCGGAGGCGCAGGAGCGCCACCGGGAGGCCGTGGACGGGGCCCAGGCCGCCCGCGACCGCGCCCTCGACCTGCGCGAGCGCCGGATCACCCACATGGCCGCCGAACTGGCGTCCGGCCTGGTCGACGGGGAGCCGTGCGCGGTGTGCGGGTCGGTGGCGCACCCCTCCCCCGCCCGGCCCTCCGGCGAGGGCCTGGTCTCCGCCGAGGAGGAGCGGCGGGCCCAGGCGGCCGCCGACGCCGCGGCCTCGCGCCGCGCGGAGGCCGAGAGCGCCGCGGTGGCCCTGCGGGAGCGGCGCACCGCCGCGCGGGAGCGCGCCGAGGACGCCACCGCCGACGCCGCCCGTCAGGAGGTGGAGGCGCACACCGCGGCGCTGGCGGAGGCCCGGGCCGCCGCCGGTGAGGCCCGGCGGGTGGAGGAGGAGCTGGAGCGCACCACCGGCGACCTGGAGCGCGCCCGCACCCGCGAGGGCGAGCTGGTCCGGCAGGAGGCCCAGGTCGGGGCCGACCGGGACAACGCCGTCCGCGAGCACGGGAGGCTGACCGCGCTGCTGGACCGGGCGCGCGGGGACGACGCCGGGCTGGACGAGCGGATCGCCAGGCTGGGCGGCGAGGCCGACCTGCTGCGCGCCGCGGCCGAGGCGGCCGTCAACCGCGACCGCGCGGCCGACGAACTGCGCGCCGCCGTCGCCGAGGCCGAGCGGCAGCGGGCCGAGGCCCGCTTCGCCGACGAGGCCGGGGTGTGGGAGGCCGCGCTGGACGAGGAGCGGCGCCGCGCGCTGCGCGAACGCGCCCGCTCCTTCGACGACGCCCTGGCCGCCGTCGAGGCGTCGCTGGCCGATCCGGAGCTGACCGCGGCCGGGGAGCTGCCCGTCCCCGACCTGGAGGAGCTGGCCCGCGCCGCGCGGACCGCGTCGGAGGCCGCCGACCGCGCGGTGGCCTGGCGGAGCATGCTGGAGGAGCGGGCGCGTCGGCTCGCCTCCCTGCGCGGGGAGCTGGACCTGCGGCTGAGGGACTGCGAACCGGCGCTGCGCCGCTACGCGGTGGCCGAGGGGCTGCGCGGCCTGACCGCCGGGACCTCCTCCGACAACGCCGACAACGTGCGTCTGTCGGCGTACGTTCTGGCGGCCCGCCTGGAGCAGGTGGTGGCCGCCGCCAACGACCGCCTGGTGACGATGTCGGACGGCCGGTACGAGCTGCGGTACACGGTGGACAAGGCCGCCGGGGACGGGCGCGCGCGTTCGGCCGGCGGCCTGGGCATGCGGGTGGTGGACGCCTGGACGGGTGTGGAGCGCGACCCGGCCACGCTCTCGGGCGGGGAGACGTTCTTCAGCTCGCTGGCGCTGGCCCTGGGGCTGGGCGACGTGGCCAGTGCCGAGGCGGGCGGCGCCGACATCGACACGCTGTTCGTGGACGAGGGGTTCGGCACGCTGGACGAGGACACCCTGGAGGAGGTGCTGGACGTCCTGGACCGGCTGCGGGACGGCGGCCGGGCGGTGGGTGTGGTGAGCCACGTCGCCGACCTGCGGCAGAGGGTGTCCGCCCGGCTGAAGGTGGTCAAGACGGCGGCGGGCTCGCGGGTGGAGCACACCGGCTGAGCGCGCACGTCCACCCCGGATCCGGGCATCCGCGGTTCGGTGCGACAATGGCGAGCGTGAGTTCGCTGGTCAACATCGCCGTGTTCGGAGTCGTGGGCGCCATCCTGATGGCGGCCCTGCTCGGTCTGCTCCTCGTCGTCTCCGGGAGCTCGCGCGGGGCGTCGCCCCGGTCGCGGGCCGCGTTCGGGATCGCCTCCGTGGTGGTGCTGGTGGCGCTGCCGACGCTGGCCGCGGCCAACGCGCTGGCCGCCGGGTCCGGTTTCTGGGCGGGGTTCGCCGCGTCCGCCTGCGTCGCGGCCGTCGTGTCCGCGGTGAACGTGGTCATGCTGCCGATGGTGGCGCGCCGCCAGTCCTCGGGGGGCGGCCAGTCCGCGGTGTCCGCGCTGCGGCCCTCCCTGCCGCTGCTGGCCGCGGCCCTGCTGGTCTGCCTGGCCCTGGGACTGGTGGGGGCCTCCGTGGCCGCCCTGGTCGTCTGACCCCGTACTCCTGCCTCCGCGCGCCCCGCGCCCTTGCGGTGCGGGGCGCTTCGCTGCGCCGGTACACCCGTCGGTCCGCTCCCCCGGTCCGCGGCGCCTGCGCTGCGTGAGCCCGCTGGAGCCCACGACGACGGCCCGCTCGGCGGCCATGGCCGGGGACGCGGGACCGCGGCCGCCGATCGGCAGCGGAGGCCGGGGCGGAGCAGGACGTCGAAGCCCTGTGCCCCGACGGCGCGACAGACCCCGACCCGGTCCCCGGGCCCGTCCGCGAGCATGTCGGCTCCGAAACGGAATCCCCTCATAGGACCGGGCCGACACCACCGTGTGCCCCGGCGCCAGGGGTCGGCGTGCTCCGGTCGGGCCCGCGACGACGGCGGGGGCGCACCGGCAGGTGCGCCCCCGCGTGCGGGTTCAGCCGCCCTTGCCGGCGGCGGGGCCGGGGTCGTCGTCCCCGGACTCGGCCGCCGGTGCGCTCCGCGCCTTCGGCTCCTCACCGGTGCGCGGCGGCGCCTCCGGGGCCGCGGTGGCCGCGGCCGGGGCCCCGCCCCGCGAGCGGCGTTCGAGCTCGGCCAGGTAGGCGTTGTAGGCGTCCATGTCGGCGTCGTCGGAGCCGCCCCGGCGGCTGTGGCGCTCCCGGCGGCGCTCCTGCTTCTCGTCGTCGCGCGACCACTGCCGCACCAGCGCGATCATGACCAGCGCGGTGGGGATCTCGCCCAGCGCCCAGGCGACGCCGCCGCCCGCGTACTGGTCGGCGGCCTGGTCCTCCAGCCACGGGATGTCGAACTGGCCGTAGTAGTCCATCGCCAGGGGTTCGGACTGCATCATGATCGTGATGCCGAAGAAGGCGTGGAACCCCATCACCACCAGCAGCAGCAGGATGCGCAGCAGGAAGGGCACCTTCCTCGGCGCCGGGTCCACGCCCACGATGATCCAGTAGAAGAGGAAGCCCACCAGCAGGAAGTGCACGCCCATGAGCAGGTGGCCCAGGTGGTCGTTCATCAGCGTGCCGAACAGCGGCGTGAAGTACAGCGCGTAGGGGCCGAACACGAACAGCGGGGCAGCGATCGCCGGGTGTGTGACCAGCTTGGAGAAACGGCTGTTCAGGAACAGGTTGAGCCACTCGCGCGGTCCCCGGTCCCCGCGCCGCGCGGCGGGCTTGAGCGCCCGCAGGGCCAGGGTGATCGGCGCGCCCAGCACCAGCAGGATCGGGGTGAGCATCGACAGCACCATGTGCTGGATCATGTGCGTCGAGAACAGCACCATGGAGTAGGTCGCGAACCCGGTGAGCTGCGTGACCACGATCGTGAGCAGCCCGGCCGCGAAGGCCGCCGTCCGCCCCACGGGCCAGGAGTCGCCCCGGCGCACCAGCCGGACCACGGCGCCCGCGTACAGCCCGCCCGCGACGACCACGATCATGATGAAGAACAGATCGGGGCGCCACAGGGTGAGCAGGGTCTGGGCGGTCATGGGCGGCGGAACGGGGAAGCCGAGGATGGCCGCGGCCGGATCCACGGTGCCCTCCAGCGGCGGGGGCGGCGCGGTGCGCCCCAGGCCGACGGACACGCCGATGACGGTGGCCATGATGAGCACCTCGGCCAGCGCCGCGCGCAGGAACAGCGGGCGCCGGAAGGCCTCGCCCGCCGGTCCCTGCGGGGCGCCCTCCAGGCGCTTGAAGACGAACTCGCGGTGCATGTAGCCGAACGCGCCCAGGACCCCGAACAGGATGACCTTGACCAGGATGATCAGGCCGTACTCGGTGGCGACGAGGTCCCCGATCGAGTACAGGCGGGCCAGCGCGCTGGCCGCGCCGCTGACGGCCACGCCGACGTAGGCCCACAGGGCCAGGCGGCTGAAGCGGTTGGCGGCCACCGACGGGTCCTGGGCGTCGCGGCGCAGAGCGTGGTAGGTCAGCGCGGCCACGCCGCCCACCCACACGCTGATGGAGATCACGTGCAGGGCCAGCCCGGTCACGGCCAGCTCGTGCGAGCCGGAGGAGGCCGAGTGGCCGGTCAGCGCGGGCGGCGTGGTGGCGGCCAGGGCCAGGACGAGCAGCCACAGGCCGCCGGTGGCGGTGGTGGCCGTGCGGCCGAACAGGGCGATGCCGGTCGTGAGCAGGACGACGAACATCAGCGCGATGCCGCCCGAGACCGACCCGGCGTAGGCCGTGACCTCGTCGACGCTGATCTGGCCGACCTTGCGGGCCAGGAACTCCGCGGCCTGGAAGTACAGGGTGAACACGGCGGCGAGGGCCCAGACCAGGCCCGCCCAGCTGGCCGCGCGCACGTAGGAGGTCGCCTGCGGGGAGAGCCTGCCCTTGTGGGAGGGCAGCAGGACCGCGGCGAGCAGCAGCAGGCCGATCGCCACGACCGCGGAGGCGTCCATGGTGACCTTGGCCAGCGGCAGGCCCCAGCGGACCGCCTCACCGGCGTCGGGCAGCCCCGGGATGACCTCGGGGAAGGCGGCTCCGCCGAGGAGCAGGGTCAGGCTCAGGCCGATCAGGCACAGGGCGGCGGCCGCGGCGGCGAAGAGGGGCGCCCGTCCCGTGCCCGGGGCGTCGTCATGGTGTTCCTTGAGGGGGGACTTCTGGTTCTGTGCGGGAGGAGCCACGCGCCACTCCGTCGTCGGTCTCGTTGCAACTGGCTGGTCAGCGCCCTTGGCCGTGTGACCGCCTCGCCGCTGTCCGGGACTTTTCCGGCAGGGGCCGCGCACGGAGGAACACCTCGACCAAGGTTAGTCCGTCTACTACACAGTGTCGGACTTGGGCGTCCCCGTACACCCCCGCTGGCGGATCCGGGGCGCCCGCGCAGGTGGGGACGGGCCCGGCCGGGGCGGTCGGGAGGGCGGTCACGGGAGGTGGGCGGCGGCGCCCCCGCCCGTCCGGCGGGGCGGCGGCGCCGGGGCCGGGATGTCGGATTCCCCCCTTGCGGAAGGGCTCTTCGCGATACGCTCGTATCCGGTCGAGACGACGGTTTCCCCGCCTTCGGCGTCCGGCCTCCCCTCCCGTGCCGCGGTCGCCCGCGGCGCCTCTCAGCACATCCTCCAGCGAGCGCAGCGAAGGGGACGGCGGATGGCCGTGTACGACAGTGTGGTCAGGTCCACGCGCGTGGTCCTCCCCGAGGGGGTCCGGCCCGCCTCGGTCGGGGTGCGCGACGGGCGGGTCGAGGCCGTGGGCGCCCACGGCGCGCACATGCCCGCCCACGAGACGACCGACCTCGGCGACGTGGCCCTGCTGCCCGGCGCGGTGGACGTCGGCACCGGCGCGCACGCACCCGGGCAGGACCTGTCCGAGTCCTACCGCCGGACGGGGACGGCCGCCCTGCGCGGCGGTGTGACCTGCGTGGTGGCCTCCCCCGCCCCGGCCCGGCCCGCCCTCACCTGCGCGGACGCCCTCGGGGCGCACCAGCGCGCGGCGGCCCTGTCCCCCGTGCCGGTGCTGTTCCTGGGCGGGGTGGCCCCGGGCACCGGCCCGCTGGACCTGGCCGACCTCCAGGCCGCCGGGGCGGTGGCCTTCCACTGCTCGCTGTCGGACGGGGGCGCCCCGGACATCGCGGCGCTCAACGACGCCCAGCTGCGCAAGGCGATGGCCGAACTCGCGGCGCTGGACAGCGTGCTGCTGGTGCACGCCGAGGACGCGGCCGAGCTGGGGACCCCGCCGACGGCGGCGGAGCACCGGCCGCCCCGGGCGGAGCGGCGCGGGCTGGAGCGGGTGATCGCGGCGGCCCGCGCGGTGGGGACGCGCACGCACGTGGGGTCGTTCACCGCGGCCGAGTGCGCGGCGCTGCTGGCGGCGGCGGGGGCGGTGGGGGTGGCGCTGACGGCGCACACCTGCCCGCACTACCTGTGCCTGCCCTCGGAGTCGCTGGGGCCGGAGTCGCCCGCGCACGCGTGTCGACCGCCGCTGCGCTCGGACGCCAACCGCAAGGCGCTGTGGAGCGCGCTGCTGGCACGGGACTCGGCGATCACCACCGTGGGGTCGGGGCATCTGCCCGCCCACGGCCTGTACACGCTGGAGTGGAGCCTGTCGGCGCTGTGGACGGCGGCGCACCGGCGCGGCCTGGGGCTGGCCGACCTCGCACGGTGGACGGCGCGGGCCCCGGCGGAACTGCTGGGGCTGGTGGGCAAGGGCCGGATCGCGGCGGGGTTCGACGCCGACCTGGTCGCCTTCGACCCCGGCGCGCGGGTGGCGGTCCCCGCGGCGGACCCGAGCCCCTACGCGGGCCGGGAGCTGACCGGCCGGGTGCGGCGGGTGTGATCTCGGGCCGCCCGGCGGACGGCGTCCGTTAGGACGACGGCCGGTCGCGCTGGACCTGGTCGACCTCCAGGCCGCCTGGGCGGTGGCCTTCCACTGCTCGCTGTCAACGGGGGCGCCCCTAACATCCCGGCGCTCATCGACGCCCATTTGCGTTTTGCGATGGTTGATTTCCCGGCGCTGGACATCTTGCTGCTGGTGTACCCCATTTACGCGGTCGACCTGGGGACCCCGCCTACGGCTTTCTGATTTCGGCCGCCCCGGTCGGAGCGGCTCGGGCTGGAGCGGGTGATCGCTGGAGTGGAGCCGTCGGCGCTGTGGACGGCGGCGCACCGGCGCGGCCTGGGCTGGCCGACTCGCACGGTGGACGGCGCGGGCCCCGGCGGAACTGCTGGGGCTGGTGGGCAAGGGCCGGATCGCGGCGGGGTTCGACGCCGACCTGGTCGCCTTTCGACCCCGGCGCGCGGGTGGCGGTCCCCGCGGCGGACCCGAGCCCCTACGCGGGCCGGGAGCTGACCGGCCGGGTGCGGCGGGTGTGGATCTCGGGCCGCCCGGCGGACGGCGTCCGTTAGGACGACGGCCGGTCGCGCGGCGGCCCGGCCCACGGCGACCCGCGGTGCGGCACCCGGACCGCACGCGTTCAGCGGGGCGGCACCCGGTGGGGCGGCGGCCCGTGGGGCGGTTCCCGGCGGGACGACACCCGCACCGACAGAGCCTTGGACCGACGGGGCACGGCGGGACGGCGCCCGGACAGCGAGCGCCCGGGGCGGCGGCTTCCAGGGCGTCGGGCCCCGGGGGATTGAGCCCGCCCGTCACGGGCAGGTACCCGTGTCCCAGACCACACATCGTCCTTACACCCTGTCAACAAGATCGCCGACAGCGATGCATGTTGGCGATAGCGCCAGGGCACCCCCGCAGTTCACAGTGGGGGTATCAACGGAGACAGCCGTAGGAGGAACCGTGCGCATCGGCGTGCCCCGCGAGATCAAGAACCACGAGTACCGGGTGGCCATCACCCCCGCCGGGGTCCACGAACTGGTCCGACGCGGCCACGAGGTGGTCGTCGAGCGCGACGCGGGCCTGGGCTCCTCCATCTCCAACGCCGAGTACGAGGCGGCGGGCGCGCGCGTCCTGGACTCCCCCGACGAGGTGTGGGCCACCGGTGAGCTGGTCCTGAAGGTCAAGGAGCCGGTCGCGGCCGAGTACCACCGCATGCGGGAGGGGCAGACCCTCTTCACCTACCTGCACCTGGCCGCCTCGCGCGAGTGCACCGACGCCCTGCTGGAGCGGCGGGTGACCGGCATCGCCTACGAGACCGTGCAGCTGCCGGACGGCTCCCTGCCGCTGCTGGCCCCGATGTCGGAGGTCGCGGGCCGCCTGGCCCCGCAGATGGGCGCGGTGACCCTACAGCGGCCCAGCGGCGGGCGCGGCGTGCTGATGGGCGGGGTGCCGGGCGTGCGCCCGGCACGCGTGACCGTGATCGGCGCGGGCGTCTCCGGCCTGAACGCGACGCAGATCGCGGTGGGCATGGGCGCGGAGGTGACCGTGCTGGACCTGAACGTGGACAAGCTGCGGCACGTGGACTCCCTCTACCGGGGCCGGGTCAAGACGGTGGTGTCCAACGCCTTCGAGCTGGAGCTGTCGGTGCTGGAGTCGGACATGGTGATCGGCGCGGTGCTGGTGCCGGGGGCCAGGGCGCCCAAGCTGGTGACCAACGAGCTGGTGTCGCGGATGCGGCCGGGCGCGGTGCTGGTGGACATCGCGATCGACCAGGGCGGGTGCTTCGAGGACTCGCGCCCCACCACACACGCCGACCCCACCTTCCACGTGCACGACACGGTGTTCTACTGCGTGGCGAACATGCCGGGCGCGGTGCCCAACACCTCCACGCACGCCCTCACCAAGGACACCCTGCGGTACGCGGTGGCGCTGGCGGAGAAGGGCTGGCGGCGCGCCATGAACGAGGACGAGGCGCTGGCCGGGGGCCTGAACACCTTCGACGGCGACGTGGTCTCCGCCCCGGTCGCCGAGGCGCACGGGGTCAAGCACCGTCCGCTGGACGAGGTGCTGGTCCAGGGCTAGGAGGGGGTAGGGCCCGCAGAACGCGGGCGGAGCCCGTCCGGGGTCCGCGCCGCCCGGCCGCACGGGTGGCACGGACCGCACCGTTCGGGGTGGTCGCGCAGGTCGGCCGGGGGTACGGTCGAGGGGAAAGCCCGCGCGCCCGGCTCTGCGGCCGGTCGCGGGAGGACGAGTACCGAGGTGGGACAGCGTGGCACACACCGGCTCGGCGACCGCGACCCGGATCGTCGAACTCGAGCTGATCCGGCTGCGGCCCCCGGCCGGCGGCCGAGGCCCCGGCGCCGACGGCCCCGTCCTGGTCCGGGTGGCCGACGGTGACGGCGTGAGCGGCTGGGGAGAACTGCCGGAGGCCAGCGGAGCCCAGTGGGACGCCCTGACCGGCGCCTTCGCCCCCGCCCTGCTCGGCCACTCCTGGCGGCGTCCGACCGAGGCGGGCGAGGCCTGGGCCGACCTGTCCTGGGACCCGGCCGTGGCCGGGGCCCTGGACACCGCGTGCTGGGACCTGTGGAGCCGCCAGCGCGACACCCCGCTCTCGCATGCCCTGGGCGGAGAGCGCACCGCGCTCACCGCCGGGGTGACGCTGCCCCGCCAGGTGGCCGTGGAGTCGGTGGTCACGGAGGTGAACCGCCAGGTGGGGGCGGGGTTCCGGCGGATCCGGCTGGAGATCGCCCCGGGCTGGGACGCGGACGTGGTGCGCGCGGTGCAGTCGAGCTTCCCGTTCCTGGTCCTCCAGGCGGACGCGGGCTGCCGCTACACCGAGTCCCCCGCCGACCTGGACGCGCTGCGCGTCCTGGACGGGCTCGGTCTGCTCGCGGTCGAGGACCCCTTCGCCCCGGGCGATCTGGCCGCGCACGCCCGGCTGTCCGCCGAACTGCGCACGCCGGTGGCGCTGGGCCGGTCCCTGGA
Source organism: Nocardiopsis dassonvillei subsp. dassonvillei DSM 43111 (assembly GCF_000092985.1). Taxonomy (GTDB): domain Bacteria; phylum Actinomycetota; class Actinomycetes; order Streptosporangiales; family Streptosporangiaceae; genus Nocardiopsis; species Nocardiopsis dassonvillei. Next base: position 762,363 of record NC_014210.1, on the reverse strand, counting down.
GTCGGTGGACGACCTCACCGAGGCGATCCGGGCCGAGGCGGGCGGCGCGGTGAACGTGGACCCGACCCGCATGGGCGGCCTCACGGCGGCCCGCCGCGCGGTGGACCGCGCCGTGGACGCTGGCTGGCGGGTGTGGTGCGGTTCGTCGGCGGTGACGGGGATCGGCCGCGCCGCGACGGTCGCGCTGGGCTCGCTGTCGGGGGCCTCGCTGCCGGTGGAGATGCCCGGAGCCGGGAGCCGGGGCCGCGACCTGATGCTCCCGCCCGTACGCGCGCACGACGGGGTGGTGCCGGTTCCGCTGACCGAGAGCGGCCTGGGGCACACGGTGGACCGCGCGGCGGTGGCCGAGCGCACCGCCCGGGCCCTGGTCGTGGACGCCGACGGCCCGCGCGAGGCCCGCGTGGAGCGCGGGCGCGCCAACGGCGCCCGACGGCGGCGCTGACCGGAGAGTCCCGCACAACCGCAGCAACCGCAGCAACCGCAGCAACCGCAGCAACCGCAGCAACCGCAGCAACCGCAGCAACCGCAGCAACCGCAGCAACCGCAGCAACCGCAGCAACCGCAGCAACCGCAGCAACCGCAGTGGAACTCCGCCGCGCCCGGCCGGGTTCCCTCCTCCCCTAACCGAACAGCGTTAGGTAGAGTTGCGGCACCGTCCGGCCCCCGTTTCCGGACCCGACGACCGTGGAGGCGCGGTGCGCGTATTCGCCGACATCCAAGAGGTGCTCGCATCCCAAGGCGAACACCTGGGCCACACCGACTGGGTGACCATCGACCAGGACCGGATCTCCCTGTTCGCCGACGCGACGCAGGACCACCAGTGGATCCACACCGAACCCGAGAGGGCGGCCGCGGGCCCCTTCGGGGGCACCATCGCGCACGGGTTCCTCACCCTGTCGATGCTGGCCCACTTCTCCCAGTCGGTGATCTCGGTGACGAGGAAGCCGAGCATGTCCATCAACTACGGGCTCAACAAGGTGCGCTTCCTCCAGCCGGTCGTGTCCGGCTCGCGCATCCGCGACGGCGTCGAGCTCAGCTCGGTCCAGGAGACCCCCAAGGGATACCTGGTCACCACGACCCACACCGTGGAGATCGAGGGCCAGGAGCGGCCCGCCCTGGTGGCCGAGTCGCTCGGCCTGTGGGTGCCCTGAGGCCCTCCGTTCCCGCGAAGGCCCCGGGACGCCCCCGAAGTGCGGGCGCGGCCCCGGCCGGGCGGTCCTCCCGCCGGCCGGGGCCGTGTCTCAGCGCGCCAGCTTGCGCAGCGCCCTGCGGGTGAGCCCCGGGGTGAACCAGCGCAGCTTGCGCTCGGCGCGCCTGGCCCGGGCACGCATGCGCTCCACCTCGGCGAGCGCCTGGTCGAGCTTGCGCCGCAGCGTCTCGGGGTTCTCGGGCTTGGTCCGCTCCCCCTCCTCCGGGAACACGAAGTCCGTCCCGGGGACCCAGTGGGTGCCGTAGACCTCCTCCACCCGGCGGTCCAGCTCCTCGGAGGTCGCCTCGGGCCACAGGTGGCGGGCCCTGGCGTAGGCGGCGATCCGCTCCAGGCGCATGACGCCGTCACCGCGTGTGGCGCCGGGCACGGGAGAGCACAGCAGCCCGGCCTTGTTCTTGTTGGCCATGTCGACCAGCTCGACGACCGCCCGCTCCCTCAGGGCCGGACCGGCGGGCACACGCAGCTGGAAGTTGACGAGCGGGTCGTGGCCAGGCGCGTCCTCCACCAGGCGCACCCGGGGGTCGCCCCGGAAGGTCTCCCGGATCAGCCGCAGGTCGAGCCGCTCCTCGTCCAGCGGCGAGCGCCGCCCCTCGTCCAGCACGTCCCAGGGGCCGACCAGCCACAGCCGGATGTCGGGAGTGGTACCGGACAGCAGCGCGGACGCGGTGGTGTCCACGTCCTCCAGGGTGGCGCCGTCCACGTCCATCACCACGTCGACCAGCGGGACCTCCCACTGCCGGTCGGGGCGCTTGCGCCGCAGGTGGAAGTCGGGCACCCGGTTGGCCACGAAGGGGGCGCGGTAGCGGGTGCCCGCGTCGCGGCGTGTCTGCATCTGGGTGCGGCCCAGGTGCCAGCTGCTGGTGTCCAGGTCGGGGACGAACAGGGCGCCCTGCTGGGAGACCCGGTAGGCGAACTCGCTGTCGCCGCCCAGGACCAGCTCCCCGTTCAGGCCGCCCGCGGCGTCGAACAGGGTGCGGTGCAGGGAGCCGGTGGCGCCGATGAACACCTTGTAGGCCAGGCGGTCGGCGGTCCGCAGCTTGTCCTTGCCGTCGATGGTCTGCTCCACCCAGTGCGGGTCGGCGCTCTCGCGGTCGAACAGCTGGGCGGCGCGTCCCTCGCGCACCTCGGTGGCCACGTACTCGGCGGTCATGGCCTTCGGGTCGAAGTCCACGAACATCTTGTGGCCCAGGGCGACCCCGTAGTCGACCAGGTGGTGCCAGCGCATCTGCGACTCGACGTGGTCGCGGTAGACCAGCATGTCCGCGTCCAGGCGCAGGACCACCTGGCCGGAGGAGACGGCCACGCCGCTGTTGACGGCGTGCGCCGAGCCCCAGCCGCCGGGGGCCGAGGTGATCAGCCGGGTGTTCTCCGGGCGCACCGGTGGGAGCGTGAGGGGTTCGGGCGTGCCGTCGTCCACCACGATCACCTCCATCAGGTGCGCGGGGTAGCTCTGCGCGGACAGGGAGGCCAGGACGAGTTCGAGCTTTTCCTGGTGCCCGTGGGCGGGGATGACCACCGACACCGACAGGGTCGGGGTCCACTCGCCGATCGCGGGCGGCTGGAGCACGGAGTAGTCGTTGCGCCGCGCGCGGGGCTGGTCTCGGTAGTCGATCTCCGCGCGGGGCAGGATCGGCGCGGTCGCGCGGTCGCCGGAGACCGGTTCCGGAGTCATGTCAAGCGTGGTCAACGGATCTCCCCCGTGTACTCGGTGGCGGGCTGGCCGAGGGGCGAGGGCTCGCCCTCCACGATGGCGCTCGGACGCCAGCCGAACCACTGCTGGGTGTGGTTGTGCAGGAAGAAGGCCATGTCCTCGGACCAGGTGTGCCCGCCGCCGGTGCGGCGGAGCACGTACCCGAGTCCATGGGCGCGGTAGATGCGGCCGCCGCCCCGGATGACGGCGAGGAGCAGCTGGGTGTCGATGGCGCGGGGCAGCGGCCGGAAGCCGCCGATCTCCTCCATCACCACGCGGTCGGTGAGGATCGTGCCCCCGGCGATGAACCGGGTCGCCGCCTCCGACCTGCGGTTGCGCCAGACGGTCAGGTCCACCTCCTGGAGGTAGATGAAGTCCTGTCCGGTGCCCACGAGCTCGGCGCCGGAGTAGGTCCGCGCCATCAGCAGGTCGGCCAGGTGGTCGGGGCCGTACCAGTCGTCGTCGTCCCACTTGGAGATCAGGTCTCCGGAGGCGCGGTCGACGGAGTCGTTGAGCACCGAGCCGAAGATCTGGCCCGCGTCGGCCTCGTGCAGGACCAGCGGCAGCCCCGTCTCCCGGAACGCGTCGATCGCCGCGCGCACCTCGGGCAGGTCCGCCGTGAACCCGTGGAGGGTGAGGACCACCTCCAGTTCCACGTCGCGCTGCCGGGCGATCTGGGCGAGCGCGAACCCGACCATCTCGGGGCGGCGCGTGCACAGGATCACCGACACCCGGGGCTCCCTGGGCAGGGGGATCCCGGCCTCCGCCCCCAGGGCCCGCCAGCGGGAGCGCTGGCCGTGGGCGCGCAGGGCCGTGCGGCGCAGGCGGACGCTGTACTCCTCACGACGCAGCTGGTCGCGCAGGTCCTCGTCGCGGGCGCCGGTGATCAGGTCCGTGAGCGGCGCGCCCAGGCCCGAGGCCCAGGCGGGCACCTCGCCGCTGATCAGGGGCACCCCGCCGGCGGCCAGGGAGGCGACCGCGCGTACGGCGGCGCTGGGTCCGGTGTGCCCGGACCAGTCCACCCTGACCCCGCGCAGGTGGCGCAGGCGTGCCAGGTCGACGTCGGTGACCGTGCCGTCGGCGGCGACGGTGACCAGGTCCTTGCCGCCCTCCCTGACCACGGCGTGGGGGCCGTGGACGGTGAGGTCGGCCAGGTTCCCGTCCTTGACCCTGGTGAACCCGGTGGGGTTGACGGTGAGCTCGTCCACGGGCGCGACCGCGTGCGCGCTGTCCGGCACCGCCTCGTGGGCCCGGACGTGCCCGTCCGGCCCGGAGATCCGGGCCCAGGAGTCGGCGGCGGTGGTGGCGCGGTCCAGGACGGGGACGACCGGGTCGGTCCACTCGGGCCGCGCGACGTCGTCGGACACGCGCAGCGCCAGGTCCCCCACAGGGGTCACCCGGCGCAGCGGGACGGGCCCCTGTGCCTCCACGCCCCGCACGCCGGTGTCGCCCGGCCGCCACAGGGCGGCCTCGGGCCCGTTGAGGACGGCCAGCGGCGCGGTTGCCGGCCCCCGGCGCCGACCCCGGGTGCCGTGCACGACGGCGTCGACCACCTGGACGGTGTCCATCCCGTTGGGGAAGAACAGCTCGCACAGCCAGCCGTTCCTGTTGACGCGGCGGACCCGCACCTCCTGGAGCTCGCGCCACTGGCCCATGCCCGGGGAGGCCGGGATCGGGGGCTCCTGGTGGCCGGACGTGGCGACCATGGCGACCACGATGTGCACGGCTCTGGGAAGGTGCGTGGAGACGGTGAGGGCGCGGTGCAGGTCGGTGGTCGTGGCGGCCACGACCGCGACCAGACCGACCTCGGGCTCCTCGTCCCGCATCCAGGCGCGCGGAAGCTCCAGGGGCCGGCCCAGGGGGTGGGCGTCCAGGTCCACCAGGATGTCGTCGGGGCGTAGCGGCAGCTCGGCCAGGACGGAGCGGGTGTCGGCACCCGCGTGGCAGAGCACGGCGGCCTCGGTGCCACGGGCGCGCAGTGCCTGCCGCAGGGCGGTGGTAATCATCGGGTGACCTCGGGTGTGTCGGTCGGGGCTCCGCGGGGAGCCCGTCAGGCGGTGCGTGGGAACGCGGCGTCCGCTAGACGCCCTTGCGGCTGAAGACGTGGGCGCCCTTCTCGGCGGCCTCCTCGACGCGCTGGAGTTCGGGGTGCTCGGCCAGCCAGCGGTCACCGATGGCGCGCTCGTCCACGCGCGCGGCGTCGTCCAGGACGATGACGGCGTCCTCGGTGCAGCGCGGCAGCAGGACGGGCAGCGCGGGGTAGCGGGCCTGGAGGCCGGTGGCCTGGGGCGGGCCGTCGACGAACACCAGGCCGACGCCCTCCAGGTCGGCGAAGACGGAGGTGTCGTACCAGCGGTCGGCGGTGGGCAGTTCCTCGCCGTTGACGGTGACCGTCGTGTTCGGGGTCTGGACCAGCGGGGCGTGCCGGACCTCGACGATGTCGTCGAGCCCGTGCGCGGCCACCAGTTCGCGGCTGAGCTCGGCGTAGCGGGCGTCGTGCTCGACGGCGACGAGTCTGCCGGTGCCCGCGCGGCGCAGGGCGTAGCCGATCCAGACGCTGGAGGCGCCGCTGCCGCACTCCACGACCAGGCCGGGGCGCAGTCGGTCGATCTGGCGGACCAGGATGCGGAGCACGTCGGGGGAGGCGGCCCAGCCGCGCAGGGGCGGCATGAACGCGGCGGTGTCGAGGTACTCGCGCAGCTCGGTCCAGGCGACCTGCTGCTCGTAGTCGTCGCGGCCCCGCGCGGTGACGGCGTTCCTGATCTCGCGGCTGACCTTGGGGAGCGTGTGGTCCTGGAGGTGGGCGACGCGTTCGCGGACGCCGTCCATGGCCAGGGCGGCCTCCAGGCGGTCGCGCCCCAGCGTCTCGGCGACGTTGCGGCTGTGGGCCTCCATCGAGGTGGACACGCTCCTGGAGAGGGCGCCCACCCTGCGGGACAGGAGCAGCGTGCCCAGCCCGAGCACGCCCACGGCACCGGCGAGCAGGCCGAGGAAGATGAGGATGAGCACGTCCGTCCAGCCGATCAGGCCCGCGATCCCCAGGGCGGCTGGCACGCAGAGCACGGCGGCGCCGACCACCGCGCCGGTGACCAGGAGTGGACGGAGACGGCTGCGAAGCGACCGCATGGGCGGATACCTCCACGGGAGTTTCGACACGGTTCCGCCGGGCGCGGGCCGCGGGGGGGACGAGAGGGGAAGGGCTGGTTTCCCGGCACTGAACTGCCGCTTCGCCCGGTGTTTCGGGCAGGTCGGCAATCCGCTCAGACGCTTTCGACCTTAGCCCTTCGAGGAAATAACGGACGCCCCCGAAGGGGAATCGAAACCTGGATTACACGCAATTCGCCTTCCGTTCACCCGCGCATCACGCGCCTCTCATGTGCGCGCATCCGGGGTTTTCCCGGAGCGCCGGCGGACCCGTCCCCGCCGCCCGCTGGCCTCCCGTGGGACCGCCCGCGCGGCGGCGCGGGGCCCGGCCGCGGGCGGCCGTGCGGCGTTTGGAGCACGACTGCCAATTCTTCCCCACCCACCTGCGAATTCGACGCGATCACGGCGGACACCGGCCGATGTTTTCCGCGGAGTCCGCCGTGATCGCGTCCGCGTCCCGGGCGATTTCACCACGAAAGCCAGGATTGGGAGCGGCCGTACCGGGCAGTGCGGGGAGGAGGCGGCGGTGGGACGCGGAGCGCGCGGACCGTCCGTGCGGGGTCCGCTCCCCGAGGGGCGGCGGCCGCGGGCACGGGGCCGGGCGCTCCGGACCGGGGTCGGCAGCCCCGGTTTATTCCCGTGCCGGAGTGTAAAGAGCCTGACATCGGGTGAGCCGCCGCCCGACTGATAGCTTGCTGCCTAGGCGATCCCATCGCTGGTGAACACGACGAACCGCGTCATTGGAAAGGTGCGTCAGAGATGTCTGCGCCGTACTCGCTTCCCGAACTGCCCTACGACTACGCGGCCCTGGAGCCGTGGATCTCCGGTCAGATCATGGAGCTGCACCACGACAAGCACCACGCGACCTACGTCGCCGGTGCCAACACGGCTCTGGAGAAGATGGCGGAGGCCCGGGAGACCGGCGACTTCGGCACCATCCCGATGCTGGAGAAGAACCTGGCCTTCAACCTGGGCGGCCACGTCAACCACTCCGTCTTCTGGAAGAACCTGTCCCCCGAGGGCGGTGACAAGCCCGAGGGCGAGCTGGGCGCGGCCATCGACGACCAGTTCGGCTCCTTCGACGCCTTCCGCGCGCACTTCACCGCCGTGGCCACCACCATCCAGGGCTCGGGCTGGGCGATCCTGGCCTGGGACGCGCTGGGTCAGCGCCTGGTCATCGAGCAGCTCTACGACCAGCAGGGCAACACCGCCCTCAGCTCCGTTCCGCTGCTGATGCTGGACATGTGGGAGCACGCCTTCTACCTCCAGTACAAGAACGTGAAGGCCGAGTACGCCAAGGCGTTCTGGAACGTGGTCAACTGGGCCGACGTCCAGGAGCGCTTCACCAACGCCCGCGGGGTCAAGATCGGCTAGTCCCGGTCCCCCGTCCGGTTCGTCGCCGGACACGGCGGAGGGCGGCACCACCCACCGGTGATGCCGCCCTCGCGCGTGTACAAGTCCACCTCGCCCGGGCCCCGTTCGCGCCGAGACCCGCCCCGCCCCGGAGGGTCAGACCACGAGGCGGACCGGATCGGCCTCCACCGGCCCGTGCCGGTCGAGTTCGCGCCAGGCCCGCGCCAGCCGCCAGACCAGCTCCTCCCGGGTGGGGGCGTCGTAGGCGAAGGGCAGCCGGAACCACTCGGCGTGGCGCTCCCCTCCGGAGGCCGACATCACCGAGCCAGGGACCAGCTCCACGTCGTGGCAGAGCGCGACCTGTACGTAGGCGCGGGCCTCCACCCCGGGCAGGCGCACCCACAGCGCCGCCCCTCCGTCGGGGCGCCGCCACTCCCAGGAGGGCAGGGCACCGCGCAGCAGCTCCTCCATGTGGTCGAGGGCCTCGCGCATCAGCTCGGAGCGCTGCCGGGACAGCTCGTCGTAGCGCTCCAGGAGGCGCACGGTCACCGCCTGGTCGAGCAGGGGGCTGGCCAGGTCGGCGAGGACCTTGCGGCGGCTCAGGCGCAGGGCCATCTCGGCGGGCGCGCGAAGCCAGCCCAGCCGGAGCCCGGCCCAGCCGACCTTGGACAGCGACTCCACGGTGATGACCTCGGCCCCGCGCGGGGCGAACGCGGCCAGCGGCGGGGGCTCGTCGGGGGCGCGCAGGCCGGTGTAGGCGTGGTCCTCCAGCACCGGAACGCCGTGACGGGCGGACAGCTCACCCAGCTCGCGGCGGCGCGCCGCGGACATCATCGTGCCGGTGGGGTTGTGGTACGAGGGCATCGTGTAGACGAGGTGGGGCGCGTGCTCGGCCACGGCGCGGCGCACGCCGTTGGCGTCCAGACCCTGTTCGTCCAGGGGCACGGGCAGGAAGCGTGCGCCCCGGTCCCCCATCAGGTCCAGGCAGCCCGCGAAGCTGGGGTCCTCCACCACGACGGGCGAGCCGTTGCGCAGGTAGAGCTGGGCGACCAGGTTGACGGCCTGGTGGGCGCCGGTGGTGACGACGATCTGGTCGGCGGTGGTGGGCAGGCCCCGGGCGGTGTAGTGGTCGGCGACGGCCCGGCGCAGCGCGGGCAGGCCGCTGGGGTGGTAGCTGCCCTCGGCCATGAGCGCGGGCAGGTCCTCGGCCACGACCCGGCGGATGGCCTCCTCCACGCCGGGGAGCGCGGGGGTGGTCAGGCAGGCGGCCGAGATGAGTCCCTCCTCGTGCTGGAAGAGGTTGCGGTACATGGGGTTGCCCGTGCCGTTGGCGGTCCAGCCGTCCGAGCGCACGGGCGCGACCCGGCTGCTGACGCGGGTGCCGCTGCCCTGCCTGCTGTCGAGGATGCCGTCCGCGCGCAGGGCGTCGTAGGCGGAGACCACGGTGGTGCGGCTCACCCGGAGGCTGGCGGCGAGGGCGCGCTCGGAGGGCAGGCGCTCACCGGGGGTGAGGCTGCCCTGGTCGACCAGCTGGCGCAGGGTGTCGGCGAGGCGCCGGTAGAGGGGCCCGCCGCCCCGGGGCCAGGCGCCGAGGAGGTCGGCGAGTTCGGCGGAACTCCGGGAAGAGTCCATTTTCCCCTCCATTGGATCTGTGGTGAGTGGTCCCCGGATTCCATACTGGCATCGCCAGAGGGGATACCACCAGAGCCAGAGTGGACCCCCGCAAGCAGTCCAGTTTCCCGGGAGCGGTCATGCCATTCCTCGCACAGCGCCGACACGACACCGTCCGCCGCACACCCCGCCGCCGTCCGAACCCCGTAGGGGAGGGCGGTTCCGCGCTCCGCGCCGGCTGGCCGGTGCTGGTGGAGGCGCGTGTCCTGCGGGGCGACCGCCGTCACCTCGGCGCGTTCGCCGCCGCCCTGCGCGAACGGGCCCGGCGGGACCCCGGCCACCTGGAGGAGGTCCACTTCCTCGACGAGGGGGAGCGCGTCCGCCTCGTCTCGCTGTGGCGCTCCCCCGGCGGCCTGCGGTCCTTCGTGGAGGCGGCGCACCGGGACGTGCTGGCCTTCCGCGCTGCCAGCGGCGCCTTCCCGGAGGTGGAGCGCACGCTGTGGTGGTCGGCGGCGGGGACCCCGGTGCCGCCGGGGGAGGCCGGGGAGCGCGCGGCGTGGCTGCGCGCGCACGGACCGGGCGCGCGGGCGTTCACCCTGTCCTCGCCGGTTCCCCCTCCGGCCTGATCCCGGCTCCGGCGCCGGCCCTCCAGACCCCGCCGAGGCGGGGCGCCAGGGAACGGCGGGCCACGTCCGCGAACGCGCGCGGGTCCAGCGCCCCGCTGCCCCGCGGCACGGCGCCCGCCAGGGGACCCGCCCCCATGGCGGACAGATCGGTGAGGTTGCAGCGCATGGCCAGGTCCGGACGGTCCGGCCAGGACCCCACCACCACCCCGGCAGGGGACAGGCCGCGGGTGCGCAGCGCCTCGGCGGTCAGTGCGGTGGCGTTCAGGGTGCCCAGGTCGGGTCGGGCCACCACCAGGACCGGCGCGGACAGCAGCACGGCGACGTCGGCCAGGGTCTGCCCCTCGGCGTTGAGCCGCACCAGCAGCCCGCCCGCCCCTTCTACCAGCACCAGGTCGTGTGTGCCCGCCAGGCGCCACACGGCCTCGGCCACCGCCTCGGCCCGCACGGGTTCGGCCCCGCTGCGGGCGGCGGCCGTGGCGGGGGCCAGCGGCTCGGGGTAGCGGACCAGTTCCGCCGTCGTCACGTCCGGGACGAGTGCGGCCACGGTGTCGGCGTCGCCGGGTTCGCCGGGCCCCACCCCGGTCTGGGCGGGTTTGAGCACGGCCACCCGCCGTCCCGCCGCGACCGCCAGCGCGGCCACCGCCGCGGTGACCACCGTCTTGCCGACCTCGGTGCAGGTCCCCGTCACCACCAGGACGCTCATCGGCGCTCCTCCCCCAGGCAGGCCCGCACCGCGGCGGCCATCCCGTCGGCGACGGCGGCCACCTCCTGCGAGGTGCACACGTAGGGCGGCATCGCGTACACGTGCTCGCGGAAGGGCCGCAGCCACACCCCCGCCTCCACCGCCGCCCGCGTGGCCTCGGCCATGCGCACCGGCGCCTCCAGCTCCACCACCCCGATCGCGCCGAGCACCCGCACCTCGCGCACGCCCGGCAGCCCCTCCAACGGAGCCAGGCCCTCGCGCAGACCCGTCCCGATCCTCGCCACGTCGCCCCTCCAGTCTCCGCCGGTCAGCAGGTCCACCGAGGCCAGCGCGGTCGCGCAGGCCAGCGGGTTGCCCATGAACGTGGGCCCGTGGGCGAGCACCGGCACCTCGCCCCCGGCGATGCCGCGGGCCACCCGCGCGGTGCACAGCGTCGCGGCGAGGGTCAGGTAGCCGCCGGTCAGCGCCTTGCCCAGGCACATGACGTCGGGGGCGACCCCGGCGTGGTCGGCGGCGAAGAGCTCGCCGGTGCGGCCGAAGCCGGTGGCGATCTCGTCGAATACGAGCAGCAGCCCGTACTCGTCGGCGATCCGCCGCAGCTCCGGCAGGTAGCCCGGGTGGTGGAAGCGCATGCCGCCCGCGCCCTGCACCACGGGTTCGACGATGATCGCGGCCAGCTCGTCGGCGTGCTCGGCCGCCAGGCGCTCGAAGGCGGCCACGTAGCCGGGGTCGGGTTCGGCGTCGAACCCGGAGGGCGGCGCGGGCGCGTGCACCTGGGCGGGCAGCACGTCGCCCCACAGGGAGTGCATGCCGCCGTCGGGGTCGCACACGCTCATCGCGTGGAAGGTGTCGCCGTGGTAGCCGCCCCGCCAGGTGAGGAATCGGCGCCGCTCGGGCCGACCGGTGGAGCGGTGGTACTGCATGCACATCTTCATGGCGACCTCCACCGCCACGGAGCCGGAGTCGGCGAGGAAGACGTGCTCCAGCGGCCGCGGAGTGATCGCCACCAGGGCCTCGGCCAGGTCCGCGGCGGGCCCGTGGGTGAGCCCGCCGAACATGACGTGGCTGAACGCGTCGGTCTGCCGCCGCACCGCGGCGTCGAGCACCGGGTGGCGGTAGCCGTGCACAGCCGACCACCAGGACGACATCGCGTCCACCACACGGCGCTCGCCCTCCTCCGACCACAGGGTCAGCGTCGCCCCCTCGGCCCCGGTGACCACGTACGGCCGCTCCGCGGCGGGAACGGTGGTGTAGGGGTGCCACAGGTGGGCGGTGTCCGCGGCGCGGATCCGGGCGGAGCGGTCCGCGGGCGCCCGGGCTCCGGGGACCGCGGGGGACGTCGGCGTCATGGGGATCCATTGTTCACCCCGCGCCCGCGCGCGCCCCCGTGCGGTCCCACCAGGAATCCGGGCGGATCTTTGTGGGCTTCGGCGAATGACGCGCGGGTGCGCGGGAGGGCAGAGTCGTAGACGCCTCCCTGGCACGAAGGACCGGACCGCCCCAGCGGGATTGGCCGCCGCTGGGTCGGTCCCCGCCGGGGACGCGCCCTCGCCTCCCGGCCCGACCGAGCCCACGACCCAGGAGGCCGTCCCGCCTATGCCGAGCACCGCCGCCCCCACCCGCCGCCCGTGGCCCCTGCGCGCCACGGCCCGGGCGCTGCCGCCGGGACACCCCTTCGCGTGGTTGGACGGCGCCGCCCGCGCACGCGCCGAGGCCGGGCTGACGCGGCGCGCCACGCCACGGCCCGCGGCCGACGGCCTGCTGGACCTTGCGGGCAACGACTACCTCGGGCTGCTGCGCCACCCGGACGTGGTGGCCGCCGCCGGGGACGCCGCCCGCGTGTGGGGCGCGGGCGCGGGCGGATCGAGGCTGGTCACCGGGGACACCGGCCTGCACCGGGAACTGGAGCGCGAACTCGCCGACTTCCACGGCACGGAGTCCGCGCTGGTGTTCTCCTCCGGGTACGCGGCGAACCTGGCTATGGTCACCGCGCTGGCCGCGCCGGACGGCGGCGCCCCTCCCCTGCTGGTGTGCGACCGGCACAACCACGCCTCCCTCATCGACGCCACCCGGCTGGCCCGGGCCTCTGGGGCGCGCGTGGCCCTCTACGACCACGCCGACGCCGACCGGGCCGCCGAGGCGCTCGCGACCGCCGGGGGACGGGCCCTGCTGCTGAGCGACACCGTGTTCTCCGTGGACGGCGACCTCACCGACGCGGCCGCCCTGGCGCGCGCGGCCCGCGGGCACGGCGCCGCCCTGCTGCTGGACGACGCGCACGGCCTGGGCGTGGTGGGGCCCGGCGGGAGCGGGACGGCGACCGCCGCCGGACTGCGCGGCGCGGACGACGTCGCGGTGTCGGTGACCCTGTCCAAGTCGCTGGGCTCCCAGGGCGGCGCGGTGCTGGGCTCGCACCGGGTGGTCCGCCACCTGACCGAGACCGCGCGCACGTTCGTCTTCGACACCGGCCTGGCTCCGGCCTCGGCGGGCGCGGCCCTGGCCGCGCTGCGCGTGCTGCGCGCCCAGCCCTGGTTGGCCGACGCGGTACGCGACCGCGCGCGGCGGCTGGCGGAGGGGCTGCGCGGGCGCGGGCTGCCCGCGAGCACCCCGGACGCCGCCGTGGTGTCGGTGCTGGCGCCCTCCCCCGAGGCCGCTCTGGCCTGGCGCGACGCCTGTCTGGCCGCGGGCGTGCGCGTGGGCTGCTTCCGCCCGCCCTCGGTCCCCGACGGCCGGTCCCGGCTGCGGCTGACCGCCCGGGCGACGCTGGGCGGGGCCGACCTCGACCGGGTCGTGGACGTCATCGCGGCGAACCGTCCCGGATAGTCTTGCGGAGGTGACGACAGTCCGCCGGGACCCGGGGAGGCGATAGCGGCCGTGTCAGCACGTGGTGAGGGCCCCGAGGCGCCGGAGCCGGTCCCCGCGGACCCCTGCGGCGAGGACGCGAACGGCACCGGCGGTCCGGCGGACACCGCTGGATCCGACGACGGCGCGACCGGCGCGGAACCGGGCGGCACCGGCGGCTCGGACGGCGGCGCCGGTTCCGGTGACGGGGTCGGCGACGGCGGCGGGGACGGGCGCCCGCGCCGACGGCGTCGGCGGTCCCGGGTGGCGATCGCCGTCTCGGTCACGCTGATCCTGGTCATGGTGGCCGTCCTGGCGCTGCCCGCCACCCGCGAGGGCCTGGTCGCCCTGTGGTGCGAGACCACCGACGGCGTGTGCCCGGCCGAGGAGCTCCCCCCGATCACCGAGGAGGAGCAGACCGACTGGCGGGTCCGGATGGAGCCGGAGGAGGCCGCGCTGTGGGGCAACTACGTGGCCCTGGGCGACTCCTACTCCTCCGGTGACGGCGCGGGCGACTACGCCCCCGACACCGCCGAGGCGGGCGGCTGCTGGCGTTCGGGGAACGCCTACCCCCGGGTGGTCGCCGAGGAGTTCGACTTCACCGGTTCGCTGGCCTTCTACGCGTGCAGCAGCCACAAGGGCTCGGAGATGATCGAGCAGATCGGCACCTCCGAGTCGCAGATCGACCGGGTCACCGAGAACACGTCCCTGGTGACCCTGGGCATCGGCGGCAACGACCTGGGCTTCATCCCCGTCCTGCGCACCTGCATGGTGCGGATGCCGCTCCTGGAGAGCAGCGTCTGCGTCGAGCAGGAGGAGGAGGTCGACAGGCGGATGAGGACCTTCGAGGAGACCCTGACCGAGATCCTCGGGGAGGTCCGCGACCGCGCGCCCGACGCCCGCGTCCTGGTGCTGGGCTACCCGCGGCTGTTCCCGGAGGACCCCCCGGGCATGTACTACACGCTGACCAGGAGCGACCAGCTGTGGCTGAACGGTCTGGCCGAGCGGTTCAACGAACTCATCCGCGACACGGTCTACCGGGTGGACGGCGACGTCTACGGCGGGCGCGAGACCGGCAGCGTGGAGTACGTGAACACCTTCTCCGCCCTGACCGGGCACGAGGTGAGCGCCGACGCGGCCTGGCTGAACGGGATCGTGCTCGGGCAGCTGGGCGAGGGCCTGCGCGTGGACCGGGCGAGCTTCCACCCCACCGCCCAGGGGCAGCTGTCCATCGCCGAGCGGGTGCGGCTGCAGATCGTCGAGGGCCCCGAGCGGGAGGTCTACGTGGCCCGGGAGACCCTGGACAAGGTCGATCCCGAGCAGCTGAGGTCGGAACTGGGCGGTCCGCTGGACCCGGAGTTCGCCACCGAGCCGCCCGGCAACGAGGCCGACGCCCCCTGACCCGGGGGGCGTCGGCCCCGCGTCACCGCTACCGGCCCGCCTGGAGCTCCTTGATCACCTCGGCGAAGCGGTCCAGACCCCAGTTGAGGTCCTCCTCGCTGATCACCAGGGGCGGCGACATCCGCACGGTCGAGCCGTGGGTGTCCTTGACCAGGACCCCGTGGTCGGCGAGGCGCTCGCACAGCTCCCGGCCCGAGGCCAGCGACGGGTCGACGTCGATGCCCGCCCACAGCCCGATGCTGCGCGCGGACACCACCCCGTCGCCGACGAACTCCTTGAGGCGGCGCTTGAGCACCTCGCCCAGACGGCGTGTGTTCTCCAGGTAGGGCCCCTCGGTGAGCATCCGCACGACCGTGCTCCCGACCGCCCCGGCCAGCGGGTTGCCGCCGAACGTGCTGCCGTGCTGGCCGGGCTGGATGACGCCGAGCACGTCCTCGTCGGCGACCATCGCCGACACCGGCAGGATGCCGCCGCCCAGCGCCTTGCCGAACAGGTAGGCGTCGGGGACCACCCCGCTGTGCTCGCAGGCCCGGATCGTCCCGGTGCGGCCCAGGCCCGACTGCACCTCGTCGGCGATGAACAGCACCCGCTCGCGGTCGCAGATCTCCCTGACCCGGGGCAGGAAGTCCGCCGGCGGCACGATCACCCCCGCCTCGCCCTGCACGGGCTCGATGAGGACCGCCGCGGTCGTGGAGTCGATGGCGGCCTCGACGGCCTCGGCGTCACCGTAGGGCACGGACCGGAAACCCGGCGTGTAGGGCCCGAAACCCGTCCTGGCCTCCGGATCCGACGAGAAGGAGACGATGGTGGTGGTGCGGCCGTGGAAGTTGGCGCCCGCCACGACGATGGTCGCCTCGTTCTCGGGCACGCCCTTGACCTCGTAGGCCCACTTGCGGGCCACCTTGATGCCGGTCTCCACCGCCTCGGCGCCGGTGTTCATCGGCAGGACCTTCTCCTTGCCGACCATGTCGGCGAGGGCGCTGACCCACGGGCCGAACTGGTCGTTGTAGAAGGCCCGGCTCGTGAGGGTCACCCGGTCGATCTGCCGGTGCGCCGCCGCGAGCAGGTCGGGGTTGTGGTGGCCGAAGTTCATGGCGGAGTACCCGGCCAGGCAGTCCAGGTACCTTCTGCCCTCGACGTCGGTCACCCAGGCGCCACGGCCCTCGGCGATCACGACGGGAAGGGGTGAGTAGTTGTGCGCCGACCGCGCGCGTGCGAGCGCGATGTGGTCCGCGCCGGAGAGTGCCTCTCCACCGGGGTTCCCGGCGGAGTCCCGCTGTCCCAGGTTCTGGGTGTTGCCCATCTAGCCGCTCCGATCACCATTGACCGATGTCAGACAGTTGATACCCACCGTCGGGCCGGATCGCGCCCCTTCGGCGGGGGGTCCCCAAGAGTTGAGCAGATGATCCGGTGAGCCCACAAGGGGTGGGGGAGATCACAGCTGGGGGGGCGATGCCCGAAAACCCGTCCGCGAAACGCCGCGCACACCCTCTGAGCGGGGTCGTCACATCCATGGTGACCTGCGATAACGCCCCTGGTGACGCGCTCCACAGCCCCGACGGCGGTCGAGCCCTCCCCCGAGGGGTACGGTCGCACCAACAGCCACTCAGCCGCCGCGAGCCCCGAGCCGTGGACGGCCCCGTCGACCGTGCCCGGGAGGTCAGGCGTGCCCACCTCCGCGTCCCCGGACGCCCCCTTCTCCCTCTCCCGCCTGTTCGCGGCGGTCGCCGAGGCCGTGCCCGACCGGACCGCCCTGGTCGCCGGTCCCCGGCGGCTCACCTACCGCGCCCTGCACGAGCGCTCGCTGCGGCTGGCCCGCCACCTGGTCGGCGCGGGCGTGCGCCCCGGCGAGCACGTCGCCGTCCTGGCGTTCAACCGCGCCGAGTGGGTGGAGTCCTTCCTGGGAATCCTGCGCGCGGGAGCGGTCCCGGTCAACGTCAACTACCGCTACGTCGCGGGAGAGCTGCGCCACGTCCTGGCCGACTCGCACGCGGTCGCGCTGATCGCGGAGGACTCGCTGGCCGGGGCGGTGGCCACGGTCCGCTCCGACCTGCCCCGGCTGCGCCACGTCCTGCTCGTCGCGGACGGCTCCGCGCGCGGGACGCGGGGCCGCGACTACGAGGAGGCGCTGGCCTCGGCGCCCGACGACGCGGCCCTGCCCCCGACCAGCGGCGAGGACCACTACCTGCTCTACACCGGCGGCACGACGGGCTACCCCAAGGGCGTGCTGTGGCGGCAGGCGGACATCTTCCGCGCGGCCCTGGAGCGCCGCGCTCCGGGCACGCCCAGCGCCCGGACCCCGCAGGAGGTGGCCGAGCGCGCCGCGCGCTGCTTCGAGCAGCGCATGCTGGTCCTCGGCCCGCTCATGCACGCGGCCGGGCAGTGGAACGCGCTGAGCATGCTGCTGTGCGGCAAGCGGGTGGTGCTGTCCACCGACCGCAGCTTCCGCCCGGACCGGGTGCTGGAGACGGCGCACCGGGAGGGCGTGCACGTGCTCCAGCTGGTGGGCGACGCCATGGCCCGCCCGCTGGCCCGCCACCTGCTCACCGAACCGGGGCTGTGCCCTGATCTGGCCTCGATCCGCTCCGGCGGCACCCCGCTCACCCCGGCGGTGCGCGCGCTGTGGCACGCCTGGCGCGAGGACGTGACCCTCTCCGACGCCTACGGTGGCTCGGAGACGGGTGTGTGCGGGTCGGCGACCGGCGCAGAACCGGCCGGTCCGGCGGAGGCCCCGTCCGGACCCGGCCCCTCGGGCAGCCGCAGCTTCACCATGGGCGGCAGCATCGCGGTGCTGGACGCGTCCCTGCGCCCGCTGCCCCCGGGTTCGCGGGAGGTGGGGCGGATCGCGCGCACCGGACGGATCCCGCTGGGCTACTACAACGACCCCCTGGCGACCGCGCGCACCTTCCCCACCGACGCCGAGGGGCGCCGATGGGCGCTGTCGGGCGACTTCGGGACCTGGGACGCCGACGGTTCGATCGCGCTGCTGGGACGCGGCAGCGCGGTGATCAACACCGCCGGGGAGAAGGTCTACCCCGAGGAGGTGGAGGCCGCGCTCAAGGCTCACCCCTCGGTGGAGGACGCCATCGTGGTGCCCTCGCCCGACGAGTACCTCGGGCAGCGGGTGACCGCGCTGGTCTCGCTGGCCGCGAACGCCCGTCTGGAGGAGGCCGAACTGCGCGCGTACTGCCGTGTGCGGCTGGCGGGGTTCAAGGTGCCGCGCACCGTGCACTTCGTGGACCGGGTGCGGCGTACGGCGGTCGGCAAGCAGGACTACCGGTGGGCGGCGTCGGTCACCGGGACCGGTGCGCCCGCTCCGGCCGTCCCGACCGTTTCCTGAGCCCGTTCCGGATCCCAGGACCCCCGCCGGGTTCCGCGACGGGCCCGGGGCCGGACTCCGGAACGGGAGCCTGACCGTGCCGGAGACGGCGCTCGCGGCCGGGCAGCCGGCCTCCTCGGCGGTCTGCTGCGGAACTCCGCACCCGGGCGGTACCGGACCCTTCATTTCGGGCACAGGGTCAATATGGACTTACCCAGCCGAAACAGGGGTTTCGCAGGCCGTCGGCCGCTCTGGACCCCCTCCGCCACCGCTAGACTGGCGTCGCCTGGTCCAAGGCCCCACGGTTTCCCCTCCCCCGCTCCGACCGGTTCGCACACTCCCGGCCGGGGCCGACCGGCCCACCCCGCCTCCGGTCGAGGCCGTGGACCGCGAGGACCACCTTTGACCCACCCCTCCACCCGTGCACACGGTGCGCGTGCGGTGACACCACTAGGACGGAGGACGGCGCGCTTCCCCGGGCCCCGCCCGAAGCGCTCCCAAGAACCCAGATGCCCAACTCAGTAGGCAGCTACATCTTCAACGCGGTGCGCGGCGGCGCCGTGGGCGCCTCGGAGGCCCTTCCCGGTATCAGCGGCGGCACGGTCGCCCTCATCGTCGGTCTCTACGACAAGCTCATCGGCGGCGCCGGCCACATGGTCAGCGGTGTCAGGCGCTACGTCACCGACGTCCCGCGCGGACGCGGGAGGGAGCGCGCCCAGGAGCAGTTCCGCCAGGTGGACTGGAGCGTGCTGGTCCCCGCGCTCGTCGGCATGGTGGCCTTCCTCGGCATGGCGGCCGTGGTCCTCACCCCGCTGGTCGAGTCGCACACCCAGTACGCGTACGCGCTGTTCTTCGGCCTGGTCCTGGCCTGCCTGTGGATTCCCTACACCGGTGCGGGCCACAGGTGGCGGGCCTGGCACTACCTCGTCGCCCTGGTCTTCGCCGCGGGCGCGTTCTTCCTCACCGGCCTGCCCGGCGCCAACCTGCCCACCCACCCGGTCGTCGTCTTCCTCGCCGCGGCGGTGGCCGTCTGCGCCCTGGTGCTGCCAGGGCTGTCCGGATCCTTCATCCTGCTCACGCTGGGTCTGTACGAACCCACGATCAGCGCGGTCGGGGACATGGACGTCGCCTACCTCTCGGTGTTCGCGCTCGGCATGCTCACGGGCCTGTCGCTGTTCGTGAAGCTGCTCCAGCACCTGCTGGAGAACTTCCACCACATGACCCTGGTGGTCCTCACCGGCCTCATGGCCGGTTCGCTGCGCGCCCTGTGGCCCTGGCAGGACGAGGACCGCACGTTCCTGGCCCCCACCGACGTCCCGGTGACAGTCGGCCTGATGGCGGTCGGCTTCGCGATCGTGGCGGCGGCCATCGTCTGGGAGCGCCGCAAGCGCCTCCACATGGAGGAAGCCGAACTCCACCGGACCCCCACCCACGTCTGAGAACGGGAACGACAACCGCATGACAACGAATCTGCTGATGACCGCGGCCTCGACGACGGACGTCGACGTCGCCCACGAGTACGAGGGGTTCATCGGGTGGGTCCTGAGCCTGATGACGACCCTGGGCGAACCCGGTGTCGGCGTGGCGCTGTTCATCGAGACCTTCTTCCCGCCGATGCCCAGTGAGGCGGTCCTGCCCGGCGCCGGGTTCCTCGCCTACGCCGGGCACATGAACGTGTGGCTCGCCATCCTGTGGGCGACGATCGGCTGCCTGGTCGGCGCGTGGGGCTTCTACGCGATCGGCGCGCTCCTGGGCCGCGAGCGCACGGCCTGGCTGGTCGAGAAGACCCCGCTGCTGGAGATCGAGGACTTCTACAAGGCCGAGCGCTTCTTCACCCGCTTCGGCGGCGTCGCCGTCCTGCTGGGCCGGTGCGTGCCCCTGGTCCGCAGCTTCATCTCGGTGCCCGCCGGGATCGAGCGGATGCCCCTGTTCAAGTTCTCGCTGTACACGGTCATCGGCTCGGCGGTGTGGAACACGATCTGGATCGGCCTCGGCTACGTCTTCGGCCCGGCCATCGAGCCCATCCTCGCCCAGTGGAGCGGCGTGATCAGCAACATCGTGGTCGTGATCATCGGCCTGCTGGTGCTGTGGTTCATCCTGGCCCGCGTCTACAAGCGCACCAGGGCCCGCCGGACCGAGGGCACCTCCGCCTGAGGCGCCTTCCCCCCGGGGTTCCGTCCCCCGTGAAAACCCTCCAGGGGTCCGCCCGCGTACCCGGGCGGACCCCTTCGCGCTTGTGTGGGTATCCTGCCCGGAACGCACCACAGACACATAATGACCGGGGCCGCCGAGGCGGCTCCGGAGGCGCGGGGTGCCGGGACACGTTCCCGGCTGAGAGCACACCCGTCGAACCTGCCCTAGTTAGCACTAGCGAAGGAACGCCATGAGCGCGTACAACATCGTGTCCATCGCCGGCAGCGACCCCAGCGGGGGCGCGGGCGTCCAGGCCGACCTCAAGGCCTTCTCCGCGCACGGGACCTTCGGGATGACGGTGATCGCCGCGCTGACCGCCCAGTCCACGCTCGGCGTCACCGGGGTCCACCCGATCCCCGCGCGCTTCGTCGCCCACCAGATGGACACCCTCTTCGCCGACGCCGTCGTGCACGCGGTCAAGGTGGGCATGCTGGGCACCTCGGAGGTCACCGAGGCCGTGGCCGAGGCGATCGACCGCCACGCGCTGCCGAACGTGGTGGTGGACCCGGTGATGGTCGCCAAGAGCGGGGACCGGCTGCTGGAGGCCTCGGCCGTCGACGCGCTGCGCACCAAGCTCCTGCCCCGCGCGGACCTGGTCACCCCGAACCTGCCCGAGGCCGCGGACCTGCTGGAGGAGCCCGAGGCGACCGACCTGGCGTCCATGCGCGCCCAGGCCTGGCGGCTGCTGGAGCTGGGCCCGCGCCGGGTCCTGCTCAAGGGCGGCCACCTGCCCGGCGGGGAGAGCGTCGACGTCCTGGTCGCCCGGGACGCCGACCCGGTCGAGTTCCGCGCCCCGAGGGTGGTCACCCGCAACACGCACGGCACCGGGTGCACGCTGTCCTCCTCGATCGCGGCCCTGCTGCCGCAGCGGCCGGACGTGGCCGCCGCTGTGGGCGACGCCAAGGACTACCTGACCGAGGCCATCCGGCGCGCCGACGAGATCGACGCGGGCGGCGGGCAGGGCCCGGTGCACCACTTCCACGCCTGGTGGTAGCAGCGGCGTCACCGGACCCGTTGACCTGCGGTGCCGTGATCAGTCGGAGTCGTCGGCGCACACAGGGCGCACACTGTGGAGATTCCCGAGCCCGCTGGCGACCGCTTCGCGGGTGCGGTCCTCACTGTCTGGCCACAGCCCGGCGTAGACGTCCAGCGTGATGGCGGCCGAGCTGTGGCCCATGCGCGTCTGCACGGTCTTGACCGACTCGCCGTAGCGGATCAGCAGGGAGGCGTAGAAGCGCCGTACCGAGTGCAGGCCGGAACGCTTCGGCATCCCCGCTTTGGCCATCGCCGGGGTGAGGATCCTGTTCCACTCCCAACGGCGGACGGGACCACCGTTCGGCAGGGTGAAGAGCAGGTGTGCTGTCCGCCGCCGCGGCTTGTGGGGGTCGGTCCGGTCCTCGATCTCCACCGGCCCGGCCGGGAAGGAGTCGAGGTGGACGAGCATCATGTCCGCGGTTTCCCGCGTCAGCGGGATGTCCCGGTAGCTGGCCGGGCTCTTCGGCTGTGCCAGGTAGGCGACGTTGTCCACCGGGGTGACCAGTTGCTGTTCCACGCGCAGCACCAGGTGCTCGACGTCCAGGTGGTGAAGCTCCAGCCCGAAGAGTTCCCCTTGCCGGAGGCCACTGCCAGCGGCCAGGAGCACGACGGCCTTGAACCGTTCGGGAACGCCGTCCACGACCTCGCGCAGGGTCTCCACCGGCATGACGGGCTCAGCCGTCTTCCGCTTCTCCGGAAGGCGGATGCCCCGGCAGGGGGTCTTGGTCAGTAGGTCGTCACGCACGGCGGCCTCGAAGACACCCCGCAGGGTGGCGTAGATGCTCTCCACCGTGGCCGGGGCCAGTGACTTGCCGAGCCGGGTCACCCAGCGCTGCACGTCCGAGGGAAGGATGCTGGACAGCCCGCGGTGCCCGAACTCCGGGTAGATGTGGTTCTCCAGCTCCCCGAGGACGCGGGAGGCCGTCAGCGGCCGGTGGAGAACGTCCTCACGCCATCGGTCCGCGAACTCCCGCAAGGTGACCTTGCCCGCCGCAGGGTCCACATAGGTTCCTCGCAGGAGTTCGCCTTCCACCCTCTTCAGATGGCGTTCGGCCTCGGGCTTGGTCTTGAACTTCGGGGACTTCTGCTGTCCCCTGTCGTCCCGGTAGCGGGCAGCCCAGCGCTTGCCGCGGCCGTAGGAGGCGGACTTCTCACGTCGAAGCGAGCCGTCCGGGAGCTTGACGGTCTTGTGCCAAGTGTCGACCACAGGCATTGGTGCACCTCAGTCCTGGTCCAGGACCCAGGTACGCACCTCGGTCGGGTCGTAGCGAACATGACGGCCCACCCGGTGGGACGGGGGGCCGGTGCGCAGGTACCGCCACTGGTAGAGGGTCTTGGCTGGGACGCCGAGGTAAGCCGCGGTTTCGTCCAGGGTCCACAGCCGTTCGAGGGTCTTCACCTGTCCACCTCCCCGTCTTCGGTGGTGCGGCCCATCCCGGCGACCAAGGACGCCAGCGCCCACTCTCCCGGGGTGAGGCCCTGCCCGAGGTAGTGCCAGTTGCCCAGGCTCAGCGTCGAACCCTCTTCGCCCTGGACCACGAGCGGGGTAAAGGTCTCGGTGTCCCAGGGACGTCCGGCGGCGTAGTCGGCCCGCACCTGACGCAGCGCACCCAGGGTGGTGGAGTAGCGGCGCGACTTGGTGGAGAAGTGACCGCGGAACCCGAGCATGTGCGCCCACTGGCGCAGCTTGAGGTCTTCGAGCTGGGGGTACAGGCGCGTGTTGCCCAAACGCCAGCAGGTGTAGATGAGCTTGCCCGCGTGCGGGCGCACCTGCGTCATGTCCACGTGGTCGATGTCGTGGATACGCCGGTCCAGGGTGCCGGTGTCCTCAGCGGCCTTGGTGGCGTACTTGGCGATGTACCCGGCCACGGCCGTGTCCGTCAACGCCCGGTCGGGGCCGAAGTCCTCGATGGGGCGCACGTCCACCTGCTCACCCCACCCCAGAGTCCAGGTACGGCCGTTAATCTCAGGGGAGGTGAGCGAGACCGTGCGGGCGGCCGAGTCCACGGCCGCGGTGAGCATGTCCATGCTGGCCCACACCGGAGGCGGCGGCCAGCCGGTGGGGTCCTTGGTGTAGCCGTCCAGCCGGATCACGGCGTGAAAGTGCACCGCGCCCCGGGACTGGAACTCTGCGACCTTGGCGTAGGAGATGCGCACCCGCTTGGAGAAGTCCGTGCGCGAGAGACCGGCGGCCGAGGCCAGGTGGTTGCGCAGGTACAGGGTGAAGCGCCGCCACAGCTCCCCGGTGTGGGCGTGCCAGAGCACGTGACCGATGTAGTCGTAGGCGGCCGGGTCGAGTGGCTGACCGATGCGGGGGTCGTCGGCGCGGTGGTGGGTGAAGCAGGCCGCGCCGGTCCGGCGAGGGTGGCACACCCGGGTGCGGCCGTCCTTGCCGGGGCCACGGTGGACCGCGCCGAAGGAGGGAGCGGTCAGGGTGAGGAAGGCCCGGGGGTGCACGCCGACCGAGGTGGGCACGCCCTTGTCTCCGCCGACGATTCCGGCCTTGACCAGGTGGTAGGTGTCGGCCCGGTACTCCTCCGAGCAGGAGGGGCAGCGCGAGGCCCGACGGTTCTTGCACCGCATGAGCAGTTCGTTGCCGGGTTCGGTGGCGGTGGAGTAGCGCGAGAGCAGTTCCCCGGTGGAGGCGTCCACACGGGTCGTCTCGCCGGTCAGGCGCACCGGGCAGGCGCAGCCGCGCAGGGCACGGGCGCGGGCGATCCACCGATCGAGGTGGTTCTCGTCCAGGGCGGTGATGCGGGCCAGGGCGGGGCCTAGGAGTCCGCCGACGTGTTCGGGTTCGGGCATGACGAAGAGGCCTTTCGTGGATAGGTGAGGCCCCGGCGCGGCTGGTGTTGTGGAAGCAGGGCCGTCGCCGGAGCCAGGAGAAGGAGTTACAGGCGTGCGCGGGTCATGAGCGGCCCCGCCAGCTCTTGAGGGTGCGGCGCTCGTCCAGGAAGGCTGTGGTGGACTGCGCCGACACCCAGGTGTTGGAGCAGTCCCCACACGAGGAGCCCAGGTGTTCGCCGTTGCGGGTGTGGTCCTTGACGTTGCTGCTCTGGCAGCTCGGGCACCTCACCGGGCGTCCTGGGGGGCGCTGGTGGCGATGAGCGCGGAGGCGAACAGGGCGGCGTGGTGCATGGCCTGGTCCACGTGCGGAGCACCCCCGGCCTCGTAGAAGCCCTTGGAGCCCGTACGGGTCATCCACCAGCGCACCGGCCAGCGGCGGTCGATCACCGAGTGCGTCACCCAGGACACCGCGACCCCGGTGGCGAGCCGGGCCGGGGAGAGCCGCAGCCCCAAGGCGCGGGAGGTGAGGCCGATGGCGGCGAGCTGAGCCAGGTGGTAGCTGGCCACGTGCGCCTGGTTCGCGGTCCAGGACTCCATCTTGTGCTGGGCCTGGTGGTCGTTCTGAAGCAGGTAGTCACCCACGTGGTGCGCGGCCGTCATCGCGGCGAACACAGCGGGGAAGGCGTGAGATGTCATAGGCTGATCGAGCCCCTTTCGTTCCTTGCATTCGCGTGTTGGGTTCGTTGGGTAGGTGAACCGGGGTGCGGCGGGTGTGTGGAAGCAGCGCCGCACCCCGGACTTGGTCTCAGGCACTGGGGCACTGGTTCGGGTGGTAGTCGGACGTGCCGTCGCGATAGACCAGGTCACCGCAGTTGCTACAGATTTCCAGCCGTCCCATGAAGAGCCTCCTGTTCGTTTCAGACGGACCCGGTTGGTCCCCACACCGCCCCGTAGGGCGGCATGGCCATCAACCGGATGGCCGGGCGGGTTCTAGGCCGACTTGGGGCAGCTGTAGCAGCGCTCCGGAACGGTGCCGAGGGGGCCGCTGTAGCTGACCGGGTGTCCGCAGTGGCGGCAGGTCTCGGTGCGCCTCATCGGGTCGGCCTCCCCACGGTCAGCTTGTCGTTGTCGCCCTTGGTCGGCTTCTCCCAGCAGTTCACGGTGCTCTCTCTTTCGTTCGGTCTCGCGTGTTGGGTTGGTTGGTCAGGTGAAGCGGTGGCGGGTCGGCGGGTGTGTGGAAGCAGGCCGCCCACCGGATCAGGTCGGGGTGTGGCCCAGGCCGGAGCACCCGGTGCAGGTGTGGCCCTCACTGGTGATGCCGTGGCCGTAGCAGGATGAGCACAGGTGGCTGTCGATCACAGCGCCACCCTCCTGGTTCCCTTGCAGGTGGGGCAGGTGCTGTACTTGCGCACCAGGAACCCGAGCTTCTGAACCAGCACACGGCCGGTGCCGGAGCACTCCAGGCACATCACGGTCTTGGTCTTCATGGCGTTGGCCTTTCAGGTCGTGCCGGTTCCGTTGCAGTTCGCGCAGTCCCCGGTGCGGCTGACGCCGGTTCCCGCGCAGGTGTGGCATTGCATCGCTTCGCCGCCTCTCAGGTGGTGATCTGTTCGCGCAGGGTCGCGGCCACCGTTTCGGAGACCCCCAGGCGGGAGCGCAGCGCGGTCACGGTGATCTCACGGCCGTGGGTGACGCGGTAGTCCTGCGCCAGTTGGGCGGCGTAGGAGGCCAGCGGGTGACCCTGTTCCACGGCGGCCGGGGCCGGTTGCGGGACGGGAGCCACCGGGGCCGGCGGGGGTTCGGGCGCGGGAGCCGGGGCGGGTTCGGTGTGCTGCCAGTGCACCTCGGTGACCCGGAACTCCTCACGCTCGGAGGAAGCCGGTTCAGCAGGCGCAGGCTCCGGCGGCTCCGGGGCCGAGTGGGCGGCGCGGCGTTCCAGCATCGAGACCGCGACCAGGAACGCGGCGGCCGGAACGGCGGCCATGATCCAGCCCCACACCGTGGGTTGGGCCGTGGCCAGGTTCGCGGCCAAGGTCAGCACCACTGCGCCGACCAGGACCACGGTCGGCCAGGTCACCCCGTCCTTGACGCCCCGGGCAGCGTCACGCTGGCGTTCCCGGGCGGCCATGACGCAGGTCAGGTCGATGGAGACCGCCACGGCCCAGGCCATCCACCCGTGCTGTCCGGACTTCTCGGCCAGGTCGCGGATGTGGGTGAAGGAGCCCGCGGCTGCGATTCCGGCCAGGACCAGGATCGGAGCCCAGTCCGCCGACAGTGACGCCAGTCGCTTCACCGTTCACCACCCCCTCTCGATCTCGCGGTAGTGGTCCTCACACACCCACTCGTTCGTGCTGGTGGTCTTGGTGTACGCGGGGTTGCAGCACCGCGAGCACCAGTAGGAGAGGCCCATCAGGACAGCTCCTCTTCCAACCGGTCCCAGTCCACGGCGTCCACCGGGACGAGGTCTTCGGTCGTGCGGACCTCACCCGCGACGAGCAGGTCCCAGGCCGGGGCCATGTGGGCGAACTCGGCGGAGGCCTCTTCGGCCATCTGTTCCGTGGTCAGGTCCGACCGTCCCCGGTACCAGCGCCCGTCCGCTCCCACGGTCACGGCGACCCCGGGCATCTCGGCGGGGATCTTCAGCGCGGCCGACAGCGAGTCTGGAGCCAGGTCACCGAGCGCCATCTTGGCGGTCTCGCCGTCGTTGACCCGGTGGCAGATGCGGCCGGTGATCTGAGCGCGCAGTGCCGTCACACCCGGGCCGAGATCGGAGCCGACCCGCTGTCCGGCCACGACCAGGTACAGGCCGAACGCGCGGCCGAGCTGGGCGTTGCGCAGCAGCAGAGTCGAGGTGCGCGCGATCTCGTCCTTCTCGGACTTGTCCGTCATCAGGTAGAGTTCCGCGACCTCATCGACCACGGTCACCACCGGCGTAGGCCGGGCCTCTTCGGGGAGCTGCCAGATGTTGCGCACCCCCGCCTCACGGCACAGCGTCATGCGGTCGGTGAGCATGGTCATCAGGTCATCGAGCAGCTCCGCGCACTCGGTGCGGGTCGTGGCCAGCTTGGACATACGCCGGGCGTAAGGGGTCAGCTCCACCCCACCCTTGAGGTCCAGCCCGGCCAGAGCCACCGGCTGCGGTGCGAGCTGGTAAACCAGGGCGTTGATGTCGGTGGACTTGCCCGACTGGGTGGCGCCCATGATCAGCCAGTGTGGGACCGCGCGGAAGTCGATGATCCACGGGTCACCGGTCTCCAAGGTGCCCATGCGGACCTTGAGCAGCTCCCAGTTCGCGGCGAGCGGTCCGGCGTTGGTCACCGTGCCCAGCGGGTCACGTCGGGAGGCGGCCAGCTCCACCCAGCCGGGGCCGGAGGTGCGCAGCCGGACCGAGTCCACCCGCCAGGCGTGCGCGAGCCGGGTCAGGGCCTGGGCGTAGTCGTCGGGGGTCTGCCCGTCGTGCAGCCGGGCGCGGACGCGGAACCCGAACGGGGTGGGGCGGAACCGGTACAGGCGCGGCTTCTTCTCCACGCTCACCCGCTGGATACCGCCCTTGACCTTGGTCTTGCGGCGGGTGTGCGACAGGCCGCATCCCTGGGCGACGTGCTCCCAGGTCAGGTGGACCCGCAGCGCAGAGCCGACCAGGCCGGGGCCATAGGACCAAGTGGTGGGCGACCAGTGGTGCCAGGCGGCGGCCGAGAGCGGCACCGCGGCGGCGGCCGGAGGCACCGCCCACAAAATCTCGGGGAACATCAACCTTCTCCTCTCAGGGGGTTTCGCCCTTGCCGTGGCAGGTCGGGCACAGGGTGAGGTGGTAACCGGGCATGTGCCGGACCTCCCCGGTGCCCGCACACACCGAGCAGGCGGGCATTACTCAGCGGCCCTGCGCAGGTCCAGGGGCGCGATCGAGGAGGCCGAGAACGCCACGCCGTGGCGGCCGTTGGTCTCCCAGGGGATCGCGGTCAGGCCCTGCACGGTCAGCGGGGTGCCCAGACGGGCGGTGATGGCGTTGGTGGCCGGGAAGCTGACCAGCAGCGTCTCGGCGTCGTTGTCCTCCACCTGGGCGAGCACCTTGAGCTGCCACATCGGGGAGCCGTCGGCGTTGTACTTGATCTCGCCGGTCTGGCGGTCCTTGACCTTGGGGCGCGGGGAACCGGCCGCGATGAAGACCATCTGAGACGTGTCGACGGGGATGCTTCGCATCAGGAATCTCCTTGGTGCACTTGGTGTTCTAAGTTGTGAGTACTTTGTACACCAAGTTGGAGCGGGGGGCAAGGAGATCGAGGCAAGCCGCACGTCGCTTAGAGACCTAAGTGCACTAAGCTCGCAGGTCAAGGAGGGATACATGAAGTTCGCAGAAGACGAGGTCTTCTACCGGCGCATCGTGGACGACATCCGCGCGAAGATCCAGCGTGGGGACCTGAAGCCGGGAGACAAGCTGCCCTCCTTCGCCGAGATCGCCAAGGAGTACGAGGTCTCGTCCACGGTCATCAAGAACGCGGTCCAGGCACTCAAGACCTCCGGTGACATCTACGGCCGCCAGGGCAAGGGCACGTTCGTCAGCTCTCGGAAGAGGGCGCAGCGTGTCCGGCGCATCCCGTTCGACCGGGGCAAGAGCACAGGCAGCACCTTCGCCCAGGAGATGGAAAAGCTCGGGCTCGAACCGAGCGCGCGTCTGGTGAAGTGCGAGGTGGAGCCAGCGTCACCCGAGATCGCGGATCACCTCGGGGTACCTGCGGGCACCGAGGTCCTGGTTCGTCAGCGCCACATGAGCGCTTCGGGCCGCCCGGTCCAGCTGGCGACCTCCCACATCCCCATGACCGTCGCTGGAAGCATCGACATCGCCTTCCCTGATGTCGGTCCCACGGAGATGTACCGGCGTCTCGGGGAGCGAGGACACAGGCCGGTCAGGTTCACCGAGGAGATCACCATCCGCCGGCCTCTTCAGGAAGAGGCGGAGTTCCTCGGAGTCGACGGAGGGCTTCCGGTCATCGTGGTGACCCGGACGGGCATCGACGCGCAGGGCGCGAACGTTGAGGCGACGGTGAACGTCTTGGATGCCTACGCCTGGTCACTCGTCTACGAGTGGGAAGAGAGCCAGGATGACTGAGGCCCCACGACACTCAGTGAGCGTCACGGGTGTGGTGTTCAACGATGACGGCCAGGTCCTCGCGATCGAGCGCGACGATGACGGCCGATGGGTTCCACCCGGCGGCGTTCTGGAGCTTCACGAGGACCCGAGGGACGGGGTTGCGCGCGAGGTTTTCGAGGAGACCGGGGTGAAGGTCAGGCCGGGACGCCTGGTCGGGATCTACAAGAACATGCCACTCGGCGTGGTGAGCATGGCCATCGCTTGCACGGTCGAATCCGGAGAACCCCAACCATCGAATGAGGCGAAGGTGGCCCGCTGGATCAGCGTCGATGAGGCCCGTCAACGGATGCCCGAGGCCAGGTTAGTTCGTGTTCTGGACGCGCTACGAGACGACGGCCCGTTCATCCGCTGCCACGACGGCACGAACCTGGTGTGAACCAGGGAAGCGACCCGGAGGACCTTGGAGTCTTCCGGGTTTCTTCATGCCCGGAGACAGGTGATGAGAAGTTTCCTTACGTCTTCAAGCCCGCACCTGCGGTGCGGGAGTCCCCGGGTGGGGGCGGTGGCGTTCAGACTTTAGGCACCTCTCCGGGGCGGGTCCCTCCTGGACCACCACCAGGGGGCCGGAGGGGGGACAACGGGGTGAGGGGGCGAGCCCCCTCCCCATTGGCGGGCCAGCCTAATGGCCCCCTGGCGGCGGTCCAGCCCACCCCGGACAGGACACCGCCCAAAGTCTGCCCACCACCTTTGGACCGAGGGGAAGCCGCGGGAGGGGACGGGGATGGGGTGGGGAGGGGTGTGGGGGTGGGGTTTGGTTCCTTTGCTGATACAACCCGGGCGGGACGAAGCGCGAAGCGAATGAGCCAGACCGAACTACATGTGCGCAAGCGAAGTGTGGAGGCTGGCAGCAGGGACGTCCTACGGACGACGGAGACGCGGCAAAGGCAAGTGGGTGCAGATATCGCGGACACAGTTCACCGGGGAGCGTTCTCCACAGCGAATCAGTGCGAGCGTTTTGATGTACCGAGCAACCAAGAGTGCGCAAGCGCGGTTACTGGACACCCTGACGGGTGTCCGGCGGTAGGCGCGCCGCGTCCGCGCTCGCCTGCGTCCCGCGCGGCGCGTCCTCGCGCGCCCCGCCGTGCCCAAGGAGATCGGGCACGGCGTTCGTCCCAGGGGGTCGAACCAAGGGCAGCAAAAGTCCAGGGACACCAAAGGGTGTGGTGGACCGACAGGGCACACAGGCCAGGCAGGCATCAGAATCCAGACACCCAGGCCATCACAGCAACTATATCTTAGAACCCAGGCAATTAATTAACTCAGGGAAATTTATATTTTTGAAAAGAATAGAGTAAGCGAAGGTCTTTAAATTTCAAGCACTGCTTTTACGTGCTCCTTAAGGTTGATCATTCGATGTGAATTGAGGACACTCGCGCTCGGTTTTTTGTTTCCTGATACCCTGTCGAGAAGTGCACACACAAGGAGCGTGGAGCCTACTTCCGCAAGCACGCTTACAATGGCGGGATCGTTTGAATGGCTGGAGTCATGCTTTATGCTATTATATTCTTGCCAAAATTGATTGGCCCATTTTTCTGGGTCTCCAACCCATTCAGGAAACTCCCCCCCAACACGCTCAGCCAGAGCGAGTGGCTTTAGGCAGATGCGCTTTTTTCCTTGTTGGTAGTTCTTCTTTTTCGCCCATTTTGTTGATCGCGCATGTGCCGCAACCCATCGTTCTATAGCTGATGCTACTTCTAGGATTCTCGTCTCCGGATCTGTCTTACCTATTCGATAGTGCTGCGTGATTGCTTGCACTGGCCTCGGATGACTATTGCTGAGATTCACCCATCTGCGCAGTGCTGGCACTCCACCGATATCTGCCAGATGAAACAGAGGAACCTCGTTCATGGATTTTGGAGGGTTCGCCCCCCTCGGAATCTGCATGAGTCGGCGTGTCCAGAACTTTGGCTTGCTAGCAGGGGAGTACCCAGGAATTTCACAGAATCCCCTTTCCGCCACCACGTGCCCTTGAAAGGCTAGGTTTATTAGGTTCTGTATGGCATAGAGAGGCCGCGTGAGAACTTTAGAATCTTTGGGCTGCTTGGACTGGATCGTAAATTTAACTGGCGCATTGATACTTCCAATATGACCATCAAGTTTATACTCCCAGTAGGAGCCTACGTTTAGTTCGAGTGATGGAAGAAGTTTCACGCTCTCTTCCTCTGTGGAGACTAGTCTGATCTCCACCTCTCGAAGACGCCCATCTGGATGGGTCACGTCTTTTGTGTTAATCGCATTTATTCCGGACCATCTAGAGAGACCCCCAAAAAGGGCAGATACGGATCTTATTTTTGGGCCAGTGACTACTTCAGGATCCACCCCGGTAACTATAGTATTGCCCCGGTAACTATCAACGGAAGCTTTACTTCCTCCGAAATTGGATTTCCTCCCTCGATGCGTATTGTCCAGGAGCAGGACTCCTCCATTTTCGGTTATTCCTGATATGAAGCTAGGGTGCGAAATTTCTTGACTTCCCAAAAAGCTTCGCATGGGGTCTTCTTCTAGAGTTCTAAGCGCCCACTGTCCTTCCTCCGTTCCATGAACGTAACCTCTTTGATCAAATTTCTTTCTTCTGCTGTGCTGATTTTTAGGAACCCAAAAAAATCCAATTGATTCTTCAATAGGAAATTCTCCCATTTAATTCCCCTCCTTGGCTTATTGTCTATTGTAAGGCGTAGTCCGAGGTTGGCGTCAAACTTTTACAGCATAGAGCATTGGTAGGATGATGGGACAATGCTACATTCCCAAGGCCGGGCAGCTTGGATTTCACAATCAGCTTGTGTAGTTCTTGTGGCAAGCTCCTGCGATCACTCGCGTTGCCCATGTTTGCTCAGAGGTCGGGGAACAGCGAGAAACCGCGAGACCTGTCATCGCAGGTGACGCGGTTTCTGAGGGCCGGTCGAGGTCAGCAGACCGGAGGCGGTGGTACCCCACCTTCTGCCGACACACTCCAAGCGAGGGCTCCGGGGGCGCACATCGGGCGCACACAGGGACGGGCAGAGCCGAGAAACAGCGAGAACCAGCGAGCAGGCAAAAGCCCAGCTCACCGGTTCAACGAACCGAAGACCCCAGGTAGGCCACTCCCCTGGTTCACTTCCACGCCTGGTGGTAGCAGCGGCGTCCGGATGAGGGAACGCCGAGGGGGGACCGGCTCCGCGCCGGTCCCCCCTCCTCGTTCCGCCCTCTGCTGGAGGCGCGGCCCCTACCGGGTCAGACCTTGGTCACGTCCTCCATGACCTTGTCCGGGTCCCTCCAGTCGGGGTGGGCGAAGAACTTGCGCGTCTCAGCCACGATGACCGGGGACAGCAGCAGGAGGCCGATGAGGTTGGGCAGGGCCATCAGGCCGTTGGCGATGTCGCTGAACAGCCAGACCGAGTCCAGGCTGGCGACCGAGCCCACGTAGATGACGGCGATGAACACCAGGCGGTAGGGCAGGACCAGGCGGCGGCCGCCCAGGAACACCATGCAGCGCTCGCCGTAGTAGGCCCATCCGAGCAGGGTGGTGAGGGCGAACACGGCCACCGCGACGGCCACGATGACGGCGCCGGCCGGGGCGAGCGCGGGGCTGATCGCCCCCAGGCCCTCGGAGACCGCGTTGCTGGTCATCAGCGAGCCGTCCGCCTGGCCGTCGGTCCAGACGCCGGTGGTGATGATGACCAGGCAGGTCATGGTGACCACGATGATGGTGTCGATGAAGGTCTGGGTCATCGAGACCATGGCCTGGCGGACCGGCTGGTTGGTCTTGGCCGAGGCGGCGGCGATACCGCCTGTGCCCAGGCCCGACTCGTTGGAGAAGATGCCGCGGGCGAAGCCCTGCTGGATGGCGAGCATGATGCCCGCGCCGGCGAAGCCGCCCGTGGCCGCGGTGCCGGTGAAGGCGTCGGTCACCACGAGCTGGAGCGCGGGGAGGATCGCGGCCCAGTTGACGGCCAGGATGACCAGGCAGATGCCCACGTAGCCGACGATCATGATCGGCACGAGGCCGGAGGCGACGCGGCCGATGCTCTTGATGCCGCCGAGGATGACGGCGCCCGCCAGGACCACGAGCGCCAGGCCCACCATCCACGGCTCCAGCGGCGTGATGCTGGTGATCTGCTGCGAGACGGCGTTGGCCTGGGTGCCGTTGCCGATGCCGAAGGCGGCGATGGCGCCGAAGACCGCGAAGGCCACGCCCAGGGTGGTTCCCAGGCCGCCGGGGATCCCGTACTTGAGGTAGTACATCGGGCCGCCGCTCTGTTCGCCCTTGGCGTCGGTGCGGCGGAACTTCACGCCAAGGAGGGCCTCGCTGTACTTGGTGGCCATACCGAGGAAGCCGACGACCCACATCCAGAACAGCGCGCCGGGGCCGCCGACGCCGATGGCGAGCGCGGCGCCGGCGATGTTGCCGACGCCGACGGTGGCGGCCAGGGCCGTGCTCAGC
The DNA here is from genome assembly GCF_000092985.1 of Nocardiopsis dassonvillei subsp. dassonvillei DSM 43111. Lineage (GTDB taxonomy): Bacteria > Actinomycetota > Actinomycetes > Streptosporangiales > Streptosporangiaceae > Nocardiopsis > Nocardiopsis dassonvillei. The sequence goes on along the minus strand of NC_014210.1, from coordinate 728,884 downwards.
GCCTGGTAGTGGGAGATGTCGCCCTCGACGGAGTCGTCCTCCTTGCGCCGGACGATGGCGAGCCACAGCGCGTGCGGCAGGCGGAAGAGCTGGAGCAACCGGAGACGGACGGTGAGGAACAGGCCGACACCGAACAGCAGCGGAATGAGGACGAAGGGCCCCCAGATGATGCTGCTGGCGAGGCTCGCCATTTCGAGCAGTTGGTCCACAGGGGATCTCCCTATCGGTGAGTGTGTGGGGACGAAGGCCGCCGGTACCGAAGTACGGGGGATCCGACGCCCTCGCGATCGCTTCGGCACTGGTGGAGGCCCGCGATATCGGCAAAGAATCGCATCGACGCGTAACGAACACATCACATGTGTTCCACATGCCTGTTTCTTCGGGAACTTCCGGTTCCATTTCCGCGTACCGCGCGGGTGGGGCGGTGTCCTCCGGAGGCTTCCGCGCTCGTCGGGGGCTCGGTCCCGGGGCTCCGCCCGGACGGCGGCACACCAGATGGAGCCGGTGCGGCCCACGCGGAACACGGCACGGCACGGCACGCGGTCCGGTCGTACGGACGGCGGGCCGGTGCAGCCGCTGTGGGCCTGGTACGACCACGACGGGCTCCGGGTCACCATGTCCCGAACGGACCCGACCGGCACAGACGGAGCGGCCCCGACCGGTGTGGACCGCGGGGGTCCTAGGCGCGGTCCTCCTCGTCGGCCTGGGCCAGGGCGAGCCTGCTGAGGGCCGCCGCGGCCTCGTCGGGGTCCGCGCCCTGACCCACCGCCACGCCCAGGAGGTAGGTGGTGAGGGGCGCGGCGGGCCGGGCCACGGAGTGGGCGGCGTCCCGGGCGAGGTCGAGCACCCGGTCGACGTCCTCCTTGCGGAGCGGTTCGGTGCCGGTCAGGCCCAGTTCGCTTCGGACTGCTTCGGCCCATTCCACGAGGGTCACCGCATGACTCCTTAGAGCAATATATTGGCTACATTCAGCAATCATATCCACCGGGGGGTCACCCGGTGGACACACGGGCGCACGGGCACGGTCACCGACCGCTCGGACTGCCCACGCCTGGTCTTCGGGCGCGGTTCCCCCGCACCCAAACCGAGGTTCATCCCACGAGCCTAGCGTCGGAGACAGCCGTCCCCGGCGTAGGCAGCCGTCCCCCCGGCGTTGGGAGCCACCCGCATGTCCCCGACCGACCGTACGTCTCCGGCCACGCGCATGTCCCCGGCCGCTCACCCGTCCCCGGCCACACGTGTACCCTCCGTGCCCTCGGCCGCTCCCCGAACGGCGGCCGACCACGCGTCCGCCCGCGTTCCCGCTGCCGGGCACCGGGCTCCGGCCGCCCACACGCCCCCGCTCGACCGCGTGCTCCCGGCCGACGCCCGGGGGCCGCTGAGGGTGGCGATCGTGACGGAGTCCTTCCTCCCCCAGGTCAACGGGGTGACCAACTCCGTGTGCCGGGTCGCCGACCTGCTGGCCGCGCGCGGCCACGAGGCCCTGGTACTGGCCCCCGGGCCCGGTCCCTCCTCCTACGCGGGTTTCCCGGTGGTCCGACTCCCCTCCGTGCCCCTGCCGTTCTACCGCGACTTCTCCGTGGGGCTGCCCGCGCGGCGCGTGATGACCGCGGCGATCCGCGCCTTCGCCCCCGACGTGCTGCACCTGGCCTCGCCCGCCCTGCTCGGGGCGGCGGCCGTGGAGACCGCACGGCGGTGGGCGCTGCCGACCGTGGCGGTCTTCCAGACCGACCTCCCCGGCTTCGCCGGGCGCTACCGCCTGCCCGGCGGGGACGCCCTGTGGTCGCTGCTGCGGCGCACGCACGCCGCGGTGGACCGCACGCTGGCGCCGTCCTCGGCCACCATGGAGGCGCTGTCCGCGCGGGGGTTCCCCCGCCTGGACCTGTGGCGCCGCGGGGTCGACGCCCAGCGCTTCTCCCCCGCGCACCGCGACGAGGAACTGCGGCGCGGGCTCGCTCCCCACGGGGAGACGATCGTGGGCTACGTGGGGCGGCTGGCCAGGGACAAGCGGGTGGAGATGCTCGAACACGTGTCCCGCCTGCGCGGGATCAGGCTGGTCGTGGTGGGGGACGGCCCCGAGCGTGCGCGCCTGCGCAGGCGCCTACCCGACGCGGTGTTCACCGGGCAGCGCACCGGCGGTGACCTGTCGCGCCTGTACGCGTCCATGGACGTGTTCGTGCACACCGGGGCGGACGAGACGTTCTGCCAGGCCGTCCAGGAGGCGCTGGCCTCGGGGGTGCCGGTGGTGGCCCCCGCCTCGGGCGGGCCGCTGGACCTGGTGGTGCCCGAACACAACGGACTGCTGTACGCCCCGGACTCGGTGCGCGAACTGCGGGTGGCGGTGGGGCGGCTGGCCCACAACCGCCAGGTGCGGGAGCGGATGGCGCGGGGCGCACGGCCCTCGGTGGAGCACCGTACGTGGGAGGCGGTCGGTGAGCAGCTGCTCGACCACTACCGGGCGGTGATCGCCTCCAGCGCGGAACTGGCCGCACGCGAGGCGGGGGCGGAAGGCGCACCGTCGGGTCCGAGGTGAGCGCCGGGGCGGCGCCCACGCGGCGGACCGTACCGGACCCTCGGCGCCGGGGCGCGGACGTGCCGCCGGAGTGGGGGCGGTGTGCCGCGGAGGGACCGCGACCTCCCGCCGCACGGAGCCGGACAGGGATCCGGCCTCCCCCGGAAGGAGCGGCCGGGGGAGGCCGGATGACGGTGCGTCCGCCCCGCCCCCTTACAACGGGGCGGACGCGGGGAGCGGTCAGCTGACCGCCTGTGGTTCGGCGGACCGGGGCAGGACGGCCCCGGTGTCGGCGCCCGTGGGGAGCAACGTGCCCAGGACCTCGTCGAGGCGGTCCAGGTGTGCGCGGATCCAGGGCAGCGCCAGCGGGTCCGTGGCGGCGAGGGCGGCGTAGCGGCGTTCCTCGGTGTCGCCGTAGAGCAGGCTGGTGGCGACCCGCATGCGCAGGGCCTCCGCGCCCTCCCCGAACTCCGCGGCGGGCAGCACGCCCATCCCGAAGCGGTCCAGCAGCAGCCCGGTCAGGTCCGGGCCGGTGGCCACACCGTGGAGGGCGGCCAGCCGCTCCCGGACCGGCTCGAAGTCGGGGTAGAGGTAGAAGGCCGCCCGGGGCGCGGCCACGGTCGCGCCCGCGCGGGCGAAGGCCCCGGTGACCGCCCCTGCGACGATGCCGTGCAGACGGCGGCTGCGGTCGACGTGGTCGAGGAGTTCGGCGGGTTCGGTGAAGGCGTGCGCCGCTGCCTCCTGGACGGGGGCGGCCGGGCTCGACCAGATCTCGCTGGCCACCCCGAGCAGCCCGCCGCGCAGGCGGTGGCCGATCTCGGAGTCGGGCAGGCGTACGACGCCGATGCGCCAGCCGCCCAGGGCCAGGTTCTTGCTCAGCCCGGTGGAGACGACGGTGCGCTCGGGCGCGTACTCGGCGGGGCTGTGCACCTCGGCGGGCTCCTCGCCGGGGGCCGCGGGGTGGAGGAGGTCGCGGTAGATCTCGTCGGAGATGACGATCAGGTCGAGTTCGCGGGCCACCTCGCACAGGCGCCGGACGGTGTCGGCGCCGGCCACGGTGCCGGTCGGGTTGTCGGGAACGGTGACGATGACGGCGTTGACCGCGCGCCCCTGCTCGCGGGCGGCGGTGACGGCGGCGTGCAGCAGGTCCGGCTGGGGTACGCCCCCCTCACCGGTGGCGGTGGGGACCATGACGGGCCGCTGCCCCACCAGGCGGCTCTGCGCGGCGTAGCTGACCCAGCTGGGCGCGGCGATCGCGGTGTCGCCGCCGATCTCCAGCAGGAGGCTGTACAGGAGCGGCTTGCTGCCGGGCCCGGCGATGACCAGTCCGGGGTCGGTGGGCAGCCCGCGGCGCTCCCAGTACCCGGCGGCGGCCTCGCGCAGGGCCGCGGACCCGGCGACGGGCCCGTAGGCGTTGGCGCCGTTCCCCGCGGTGAGCCGGTCGCGCATGACCGGGTGGACCGGGAGTCCGGCCTCGCCGAAGCCCAGGGGGAGCACGCGGACTCCCTGGCGGCGCTTCTCGGCGAGCGCTTCGTTGACGGCGAGGGTCGCGGACACAGTGACGGTCATCGAGGACTCATCTCCGGTTTGTCGTGAATGCGGGTGATGCGTGGACTGCCGCTCCACCTGGGAAGACGGCCCGTCACCCCACAGACTGCCCAGGTTCGGGCATCAGTACAAGCGCGTCTTTTCGATGCTGAGCGTAAGCTTCTCTTATGCTCGATCTGCGTCGTCTGCACGTCCTCCGCGAGTTCAGCGTCCGGGGGACCATCGCCGCCACCGCCGCCGCCCTCGGTTACACGCCCTCGGCCGTGTCCCAGCAACTGGCCACCCTGGAGCGGGAGACGGGCGTCGCGCTGCTGGACCGCTCCGCGCGGGGCGCCGAGCTCACGGACGCCGGACGGCTGCTGGTGACCCAGGCCGAGGACATCCTGGCGCTGGTGGAGGCGACCGAGTCGGTGCTCGCCGAGCAGTCCGACCTGGCGCTGGGCGTGGTCACCGTCACGGCGTTCCCGACCGCCGCCGTGGCGTTCGCGCCCCTGTTGGTGCCGCCGCTGCGCCGGCACGAGGGGATGCAGCTGCTGCTGCGCCAGACCCTGCTGGCGACGGGGACCCAGCAGGTGCGCTCACGGGAGGTGGACATCGCCCTGGTCGACGACTGGTCCGGACAGCACCCCGGGCGCGGGCCGGAGGGCGGCCTGCGGCACATCAACCTGATGCGCGACCCGATGGTGCTGGCGGTGCCCCGGGGGCACGCGCTGGCCGATCCCTCGACCCCGGTGGTGCTGGAGGGACTGCTGAACGAGTCGTGGATCGTGACGCCCGAGAGCGAGCGTTCGCGCTACGGAACGGACCGGCTCCTGTCCGAGGTGGGCGGGCTGCCCTCCGCGGCCTGGGAGTTCGAGGGGCTGGGAACGGTGCTGAGCCTGGTCTCGCGCGGGATCGGGATCGCCGCGGTCCCGGCCCTGGCGATGGTGGGGGCCCCGGCGGGGCTCGTCTACCGGAGGCTGCCCGCGTCCGCGCCCGAGCGGCACGTGTACGCGGTGGTGCGGTCGGTGGCGGCGAGGCGGCCGGCGGTGCAGGTGACGCTGGCGGCGTTGAGGGACGCCGCGCAGCAGGTGAACAGGGAGATCGCCGGGATCATGGTGGCCTGACCACCGGCTCCGGGCCGCCACGCACCGTCGCGACCGGGTCCTGTGTCAGCACGCGCTCCACGGGTGCCCGGCCGCTGGCACCGGTCCGCTGCGCGCCGACCCCGCCGGGCCCCGTCGGCCCGTGCTCCACGGGCACGCGGCCGGACCCGCCGAGGGCCGGTCCCCTTCGGCGGGGCACCACGGTCCGTTCCGGCCCCGGGGCGAACCCTCCGGGAGGGGCCTCCTGGAACGACGCGTGGCCCGAACCCCCCGGGGTCGGACCACGTTCGTCGTCGTTCACTCTTTCTCCCTGCCGCGTGTCCGGTCGATCCGGCGGCGCAGTCTGCGGCAGACGTGGAGTGCCCGGTCACGGTCGTCTCGGGCGTTCCACCATCGGGCGTAGGCTTCCAGTCTCCTTTTGCGCAGTGCCTCCAGCTCGGCCTCCATCCGGTTCACCCGGTGCTCCAGGTCGATGCGCTCGCGTTCGAACACCGACATGTCGCGCTCGTGGAACCCCGCCTCCCGCTCGGCGCTGACGAGCCGATCGGTGAGGCCCTCGGTGGGGTTGCCCCGGCCGGTCTGTGCACTGATCCCTTCGAACCACACAACATCTTGTGTATCCCGCACGGGGACAACATCACCGGTCGCTACGCAAAGAATACGGAAAGTGGCAGAAGAATCGAAACATCAACCAAACGGCTCTTTCGGACACCTCAGGCGGCGACCAGCCCCTCCACCCGCGCGGGAGCCGTGCCCCGCAGACGGGTGTAGACCTCCTCGAACCGCTCCAGGGACCGGTGGTGGTCGTGCCGCCGCGCGAGCTCACGGCTGGCCGCGCCGAGCGCGCGCCGACCGGGGCCGAGCACGAGGAGCAGCCGGTCCGCCAGGCGCACGGGGTCGCCCGGCGGGAAGAGGAACCCGTTGCGCCCCTCCTCCACCAGGTGCGGCAGCGCCATCGCGTCCGCGGCCACCACCGGCAGACCGGTGGACATCGCCTCCAGGGTGGCGATGCTCTGCAACTCGGCCACACCCGCGATGGCGAAGGCGTCCCCCGCCGCGTAGACCAGGGGCAGGTCCTCGTCCGGGACGAACCCCAGGAAGAACACCCGGTCCGCCACCCCCAGCTCCGCGGCCAGCGCGCGCAGCTCCTCCTCGCGCTGACCGGTCCCGGCCAGGGCCAGCTGGGCGTCGCGTTCGGGCACGATCCGCGCGAGCGCCCGGATGGTGTCGTCGATCCTCTTCTCCGCGTCCAGCCTGCCCACGAACACGATCGTGTCCCGGTCGGGCAGACCGAACCGGCGCCGGGCCGCGGCGGGGTCCTCGTGGGGGCGGAACCGCTCCAGGTCGATCCCGCACGAGATGGCCTCGACCTCACGCGTGAACCCCTTCTCCCGCAGGAGCCGGGCCGCCCGCGGGGTCGGCGTGGTCACGTGGTCTGCCTCCCCCGCCACCCGGACCATGTCCCTCCAGGCCAGGAGGCCCGCGAGTTCCTGCATCGGCGCGGGGATCCGGGCGTGCGCGTACAGGTTGTCCGGCATGAAGTGGTTGGTGAGCACGACGGGGACGCCTGCGGCACGGCCCCTGCGCATCGCCGAGCGGCTGAGCGGGAAGTGGCTCTGCGCGTGCACGACGTCGGGGTCCAGGCGCTCGATGACCCTGGCGATGTGCCCGCCCATCCCCAGCGGGACGGCGGCGCGCATGAAGGGGATGGGGGCCGAGCGCAGGCGGTGCTCGGTCACCGCGCCGTTGACCGTGACGTGGGGTTCGCCCCGCTCGGAGGGGCACACCACGTGGACCCGGTGCCCCCGTCCGGCCAGTCCCTCGGCCAGGCGGTGGGTGAAGTATCCGGCCCCGTTGACGTCGGGGGGATAGGTGTCGCTGGCGATCAGGACGCGCAGCGGGCGTTCGGCCATGGTGGTCTCTCCTCAGCGTTCGGTGTCGGCGGCGACGACCTCGGGGTTGCGGTGGCGCGCCTGGGCGAGGGCGATGGTCCCGGCGACGGCGAGGCAGGCGAAGACCAGCGCGCCGATCTGGGCGGGAAGGGTCCGCGGCGCGCCCTCGCCCAGGAGGAGGGCGCCGATGGCCACGCCGACCACGGGGTCGGTGATCAGGAGGGTCGCGTAGGCGGCGGTGAAGTGCCCGGTGCGGTAGGCGTTCTGCATCAGGAGGGCGCCGAAGACCGCCGCGACCACCGCGAGCGGGGTCAGCCAGCTGATCAGGCTGGTCCAGTCCCCGACGGCGTTGGCGGCCAGGACGCGGGCCAGGCCGGACGTGGTGCCCATGGCCGCCCCGCCCGCCAGGGCGAGCAGGAGGGCCCGGGCCCCGTTGTTCATCCGGTGCGCCGTGAAGTGGACGACGGCTCCCGCGCCGAGGACGACCCCGGTGAGCGCCAGTGCCGTGCCGGTGCTCATGACGGGGCTGTCGGCGGTGTGCGGGAACAGGGAGATCACCCCGGTGAGGCCCACCATGACGGCGATTCCGGCGATGATCTGGGAGGGACTGACCCGGCGGCGGTTGAACAGGGCCGACAGCACGATGGCGAACAGCAGGCCGGTCACGCCGATCGGCTGGATGATGGTCAGCGGCGCGCCGCTGAGGGCCAGCAGGTGCAGTCCCGCGCCGAGGACGGCGGCCGCGCTGCCGATCATCCAGCGGGGCTGACGCAGCAGGTGCAGCAGGAACCCCGCCTTCGCCACCCGGCCGCCGGGGGCGCGGACGGCGTCGCGCTCCTGGAGGGCGGAACCCAGTGCCAGGGTGAACGCCCCGGCCACGGCGATGAGGATCGGCACCAGCATCAGCGCCACCGCCCCACGGGTGTCCCCCGTCTCCTGAACATCGCCGAACCCCCTGTGTCCCGCCGTCTCGGCAACGGTACGGACGGGCCCCGCGTCACGGCGATAACGCCAGCCCCCCATCCGTCGTGGTGGTAACCCCACCACGTCCGCACCTACCCGGTACCGGTTTCGGTACCACGTCGTCTCGGGGTACGGGCGACCGTTTGTCCGTGGGGGGTGTGCCCGGGAGGAGCCACGTGACACTATGGCCGGTATTGGTCTAGACCGGATAGGAGCGGTTCGCCGTGCCCGACACTTCCCCCTCCCTCGTCCCCCGTCCCCACACCTCGGCTCCGGGAGACGCCGGGGGCCTCACGCTGACCGCCTCGACCAGGGTGTCCGCCGACCCCGACGCCCGGGGCACGCTCGCGTGGCTCCAGCGTGAACTCGGGGCGGCCACCGGCCTCCCCCTGGCCACCGGCGACGAGGCCAGCGCCCAGATCCGGCTGAGCGTGGACCCCGAGGCGGGTCTGGGCCGCGAGGGCTACCGGCTGATCGTGGACGCCGAGGGAGCCATCATCGTGGGCAACGACCCCGCCGGGGTGTTCTACGGTGCGCAGACCCTGCGCCAGCTGCTGCCCGCCGACGTCTACCGGGACGCCCCGCTGGGCGGTGCCGAGTGGGCCCTGCCCGCCGTGAGCGTCACCGACGCGCCCCGTTTTCGCTGGCGGGGCGTGATGCTGGACGTGGCCCGTCACTTCGTGCCCAAGCGCGAGGTGCTGCGGTTCATCGACCTGCTGGCCATGCACAAGCTCAACGTCCTGCACCTGCACCTGACCGACGACCAGGGGTGGCGCGTGGAGATCCGCCGCTACCCGAAGCTGACCGAGGTGGGCTCCTGGCGGACCCGGAGCCAGGTGGGCGCCGCGAAGCCGCCGGTGTTCGACGAGCGCCCGCACGGCGGCTTCTTCACGCAGGACGACATCCGCGAGATCGTCGCCTACGCCGACGCCCGGCACGTGGCCGTCGTCCCCGAGATCGACGTGCCCGGCCACTCGCAGGCCGCCATCCACGCCTACCCCGAGCTGGGCGAGTGCGGACGGATCCCGGTCGGCGACCAGTGGGGGATCTTCGAGGAGGTGCTCGCGGTCACCGACAACGTCCTGGAGTTCTACCGCAACGTCCTGGACGAGCTGATCGAACTGTTCCCGAGCACGTACGTGCACGTGGGCGGCGACGAGTGCCCCAAGACCCAGTGGCGGGCGAGCGCGTCCGCGCAGCGGCGGATCAAGGAGGAGGGGCTGGCCGACGAGGACGAGCTGCAGAGCTGGTTCATCCGCCAGCTGGACGAGCACCTGACCTCGCGCGGCCGCCGCCTGGTCGGCTGGGACGAGATCCTGGAGGGAGGGCTCGCGCCGGGGGCGACCGTGATGTCGTGGCGCGGCGAGGAGGGGGGTGTCGCGGCCGCGCGGGCCGGTCACGACGTGGTCATGAGCCCCACCCGCACCTCCTACCTGGACTACCGGCAGTCGGAGTCCGGGGACGAGCCCGTCCCGGTGGGCACGCTGCTGCGGACCGAGGACGTGTACCTGGCCGAGCCGGTCCCCCCGGGGCTGACCGAGCAGGAGGCCCGGCACGTGCTGGGCGCGCAGGTGAACGTGTGGACCGAGCACATCGACTCGCCGCGCAGGCTGGACTACATGGTCTTTCCCAGGCTGTCGGCCTTCGCCGAGCAGGTGTGGTCGTCCGGTGAGCGCGACTACGCCGAGTTCGAGCCCCGGCTGAGGCGGCACCTGGAGCGGCTCGACGCGGCCGGGGTGGAGTACCGGCCGCTGGAGGGGCCGCGCCCGTGGCACACCCGCCCGGGGGTGGTGGGCTGGGGGTGACCCCGCGACCCCGGGAGCCGGAGGCGCTCCCGGGGCGCCGGAGCCCGGAAAGCACGGCCGGGGAGGCCCGGGCCCCTGCGGCGCCGGTCCTGCGGGCGCCTCCCCCGGGGATCAGAAGTAGGTGGCCGCCATCTCCACGACGGTGTCGGCGTCGTCCACCACCGGCAGGACCCGCCAGCGGTCGAAGGCCGTGCACGGGTGCGAGATCCCGAAGGAGACCAGGTCGCCGGGGCTGACCCGCAGTCCCGGCGCGATCCTCAGGTAGGCGTGGTGGTCGTTGAGGTCGGTCACCTCCATGCCCCCGGCCTCCACGGTCGCGCCGTCCGCGCGGCGCAGGCGGCGCGGCACGGGGAACCCCTGGTCGTGGTTGGCGTCGCGTCGCCCCATGCCGACGATCGCCAACCCCTCCTCCGGGACGGAGGTCACCTGGGCCCACAGCTCCAGGGCCCCGGCCAGCGCGTCGGGGCCCTCCGGCAGGCGTCGGTAGGGCGTGGTGCGCCGGTACAGGCCGTCGTCGTGGACCACGTAGGCACCGCTGCGCAGGATCGGCAGGACGTCCCCGCGTCCGCCGAGCTCCTCGGCGACCAGGTCGAACCACGCGCTGCCGCCCACCGACAGCACCGGCCTCTCCAGGCCGTGCCGGGCGGCCAGCGCCGCGGCGTCGCCGACCAGGTCGCGCAGGAAACCGCGCACGCCGTCGGCGTCGCCGAGCGACCCCTCGTAGCCCGCCACCCCGGCCGGTTCCAGGCCCGGCGCCCCGGCGACGGCCTCGGCCACCGCGAGCAGTTCCTCCCGGGTGCGGCAGCCGGTGCGCCCGCCGGGGACCCCCCGCTCGACCAGCACCCGCAGGGGCCGCCCGGCGGGGCCTCCGCCGGGCCGGTCGGCGGCCGCCTCCGCGGCGACCGCCACCCCCTCGGCGGAGTCGGCGTAGAAGAGGAACTCGAAGTCGGGGTCCTCGTCCAGCTCACCGGCCGCCCAGCGCAGCACCCGGCCGTCGAGCAGCTCGTTGGCGAGCAGGATCCGGCGCACGCCGAACCGCCGGAAGTCCAGGACCTGGTTGGCGCTGGCGGCGGAGACCCCCCAGGCGCCCGCGTCCAGCTGGCGCTGGATGAGGGCCGGAGCCATGGAGGTCTTGCCGTGCGGGGCGAACAGCAGCCGGTGGCGCTCGGCGAAGTCGGCGAGCGCGGCGATGTTGCGGTCCAGCGCGGAGGCGCGCAGGACCATCAGCGGCCAGGTGAAGGGGCCGGTGAACAGGTGGTCGCGGCGGGCCGCGAACTCCTCCAGGGGAATCGGGGCGTCCGTCCACCACAGGCCCTTGGTGCGCCAGTCGACGTGTTCCCGGGGGATGGTCAGCCGATCGCTCACGTGGTGTCCGCCTCCTGGTCCGAACGCCCCGCTTCCGGGGAGACCGCGGCGCGGTCTCCCCGGAAGCGGGGTCCTCGTGTGGGTCGGACCGATCATCCCACCTGACACCGCCCGGGGCCAGGGAGCGCTCCGGGCTCGGTCCGGGGATCGCGCCCCCTGCGGGGCGGACGCGGTTCCCGGGCCGACGCGGGTCAGCGGGGCAGGGGCAGCGTGGGGATCCTGACCACCGGCTGGGACCGTTTGGTCCGGGCGGCGATGGCCTCCTGGCCGACGTCGGGGTAGTCGGTGATGAAGCCGTCGACCTTCCAGCCCAGGACGGTGTCCATCCGGGAGCGCTCGTTGATGGTGTAGGGCATGATCTCCATCCCCGCCTCGTGGACCCGCTCCACGTAGGCGGCGTCGATGGTGGTGTGGTTGGGGTTGATCATCTGTGCCCAGTCGTGCTCGTCGATGCTGCTCTCGGGGACCCGCCCGAGCAGGGCGTGCGGCACGGACGGGAGCAGGTCCTTGGAGCGCCGCACCGACTCCCAGTCGAAGCTCTGCAGGACGAGGCGTCGGGGCTCACCGTCCGGGTTGGGTTCCAGCCAGGTTCCGCGCCCGGTCAGCTCGTCGGCGATCTCCTGCTCGATGCCGGGGTAGAGTCCGGGCTCCTTGAGCTCCAGGAAGAGGTTGAGGTCCAGCTGCTCCATGCGGTCGAGCCCCTCCGCGAAGGTGGGGACGGGCTCGCCGTCGAAGGAGGAGTCGAACCACGCGCCCGCGTCGAGTCTGCGGACCTCCTCCATGGTGAAGTCGCCGACCTCGTAGGAGCCGCGGTCGGGGAAGACCTCCTCGACGTCGGTGGTGCGTTCGAGGGTGGTGTCGTGCATGAGCACGAGGACGTCGTCCTTCGTGCGCTGGACGTCCACCTCCACGGTCTCGGCTCCGAGCCGGTCGGCCGCGTCGAGGGCGGCCAGGGTGTTCTCGGGCGCGTGACCGGAGGCTCCGCGGTGGGAGACGGCGATCAGCGGGCGTTCGGATGTCGTCGTGTACTCGATGACTGCGGATCTGGTGACGTCCGACCACCGGGGGTCGGCGTCCTGTGTCGCGGACGATGCGCTCGCGCCGGTGACGACGAAGAACGACACGGCTGCGACGACGATGCCGATGCGCTGCACCGGACCTCCCAAGTGCGCGTGAACTTGTCGGCTGCTTCCTCAGGCTGGGTGCGGATGGTGACCTCGTGGTTACCGTCTGCGGAGCAGTCGGTGATCCGCCGCCCATCATCTGGTGATGTGTCCGACAGTTCGACGACATTCTCACTTAATGCATCCATTTGGTTACTTCATGTACGGTTTTTGACCCCCGCGCCCGTGAGCGATTACCCAGAGGCTGCGAACATCACTATGAGTAGTCGATGGGAAGGAACACTGATGCGCAAGCACCACAAGAGGTGGGTCGCGCTGCTCGGCGCCGCCGCGATCGCGTCGTCGGGACTGGTCGGTCTCCCGGGGGCGGTGGCGGCCGACGAGAAGGACATGCGGACGCTGGCCTGGCCGGAGATCAGCCAGAGCGTCTCCTCGTACAGCCTGGACGGCTACGAGATCGGTTACCTGCCCGCCGAGCTGGAGCGGAACGGGATCCACGCCTCGACCACGACCGACCGGCTGGGCAACAGACAGTCGCAGCTGTCCTGGATGCGCGGACCCGACCAGCTGCTCGGCAGGGTCTCGATCCTGCGCTCGGACAGCATGGAGCAGCTCGACGACCTGCGCGAACGCCGGTACGGTCACCTTCCCGAGAGGACGCTGGAGCGCCTGGACTCGGGCGAGGCGCTGCGCAGTGAGGCCTACCTGTCTCCGGAGACCGGCGACCTGTTCTGGCTCGACGAGCCGGGCGTGGCCGTGGCCCTGTACCTCCAGCCGGACAAGTGGGGCAGCGGTGAACTGGTCAGGATGGCGGAGTCGCTGACCAGGAAGGAGGAGGCGCCCGCGGAGGGGACCGATGAGCCCGCCCCTGAGGGGTCCGGATCGCAGGAACCGGAGGCCGAGGAGCCCGCGCAGGACGAGCCGAACGCGCAGGAGCCCGCGCAGGAGGGGTCCGGCGGCGAGGCGGGCGGCGCCGCGTCGGACGGAAGCTCCGGCGGCGAGGCCGGTGCCGAGGCGGCGCAGGACGGGCCCGCCGAGGAGGAAAGCCCGCAGGAGCCCGCGGAGCCGGCGTCCGGGACGACCGGGGAGAAGGAGTCGCAGGAGCCCGCCGGTGCGGACGGAAGCACGTCCTCCGCCGACGGGACTCCGGTGGACACCGCCCCCGTCGGACGGCCCGAGACTCCGGAGACCCCCGAAGCCACCCAAACCTCCGAGACCTCACAGACCCCCGAGAGCCCGTCCGCGCAGGGCGGAGAGGCAGCGCAGGAGCAGCCCGCCACCGGGGACGGCGCGCAGGGGGCGCCGGCGGAGACCGGAGGGACCGCGGACTCCGAGCAGCCCGGGGTGGCCCGCGTCCGGATGGCCAAGGAATGTGTCGTCAGCCGGTTCGTGAGCTTCGAGACCGGCGAGACCCGCCTGGGCGAGATGACCCCGGCCAGCACGCAGTTCGTGGAGCGGGCCGTGGCCGCGGAGCGGCTCGGCGACGGGGACCTCGACCGCCTGCTGGCCACCGTCTGGTACTACGGCGACGAGGGCGTCAAGACCGTCGCCGTCGAGCACTGCGCCGAGGACGTCCAGATGTCGCGCACCGAACTGGAGGGGCTCATCTCCGACCTCGGCGAGATGATCGCCGTGCTCGTGGAGGAGGCCGAGAAGCACGACGCCACGCACGAGGAGAACGTGGCGCGCACGCTGGAGGAGGTGAACGCCACCCTGCCCGTGGAGGTGGACGCCACCGAGGTCCTGGACCCGATCGGCGCCCAGGAGTGGGCCGAGCTGGCGCAGTCCCTGCCGTGGAGCTTCCCGACCGGGACCTCCTGAGCACCGCGCCCGCCCGCCGGCCGCCAGGCGGCGGTCGGCGGGCAGCACGATGCGGGCCGGCCCTGAGGGCCCCCTACATCCAGTCAACCCGGGGCCGGGCGCACGCACCAGCCCCGGGTTCTCCCTGTGGACGACGCCGCAGCGCCCGTCCCTCCCCCGGAGAACCGGCGACGGCCCCACGGATCACTCGCGCACAGCCGCCCTGAGGGCGGACACCCCTCCCACCGGCGTCCCGCTCGGCCGCCCCTGCCAGGGCACCGGGCACCGCTCCCACGAACCAGACATCAGCCCATTCGTATGGACAACCCATGATGTAACGTCACCTCAAGTCCGCGTCCGGGTGACCGTGGTCGCCCTCCCGGCCTCCGCGTCCCCCACCGGGGGCAGGCCTGGACCGGTCCGCGGTGGCGACCCCGCCACCACCGCCCCCTGAGGAGGACCCGCTCAGATGCCCCCCGGTTTCACCACCCGCCCCCAGCTCCGCGGCGACTTCGGCATGGTCGCCTCCACCCACTGGCTGGCCAGCGCCACCGGCATGTCCCTGCTCGAACGCGGCGGCAACGCCTTCGACGCCGCCGTCGGCGCGGGGTTCACCCTCCAGGTGGTCGAGCCCCACCTCAACGGCCCCGGCGGGGAGGTCCCCGTCATCTTCCAGGCCGCCGGAAGTTCCCCCCGCGTCCTGTGCGGCCAGGGCGTCTCCCCCGCCGCGGCGACCGTCGACGCCTTCGCGGGCATGGACCGCATCCCCGGCAGCGGCGTGCTCGCCGCCACCGTCCCCGGCTCCTTCGACGCCTGGATGCTGCTGCTGCGCGACCACGGCACCATGACCGTCCGCGACGTCCTCGACCACGCGATCGGGCTGGCCGAGCGCGGCTACCCCGTCCTGGACCGCATCGCCGCCGCCGTCGAGGCCCTCACCCCCGTCTTCTCCCGCCACTGGGCCGGTTCGGCGGCCGTCTACCTCCCGCACGGCGCCGCGCCCCGCCCCGGCTCCCGGCTGCGCAACCCGGCCCTGGCCGCCGCCTACCGGCGGATCGTCGCCGAGGCCGAGGCTTCGGGAGGCGACCGCGAGGCGCAGATCGAGGCGGCCCGGCGGTCCTGGTCGCAGGGCTTCGTCGCGGAGGCGGTCGGGGACTTCCTGTCCTCGCCCGTCCCCAGCGGCACGGGCGAGCCCCAGCGGGCCCTGCTCACCGCGCAGGACATGGCCGACTGGAGCGCCTCCTACGAGGAGCCCGCCAGCGCGGCCTACGGCACCCACACCGTGCACAAGACCGGCCCGTGGGGGCAGGGGCCCGTCATGCTCCAGCAGCTGCGCCTGGCCGAGGTCCTGGGCACCGGACACGACGTGCTCGACGGGGTCAGCGCCGACTTCGTGCACGGGGTGACCGAGGCGGCCAAGCTCGCCTTCGCCGACCGCGAGGCCTGGTACGGCGACCCCGACTTCACGGACGTGCCCCTCAAGGAGCTGCTGGGCGCCGACTACACCGCGCGCCGCGCGGCACTGGTCGACGGTGCGCGCGCCAGCATGGAGCAGCGCCCCGGCACCGTCGGCGGCCGCACACCCTTCGAACCGCCGCTGTACGTGCCGGGCCGCACCCCCGGCGACCGCACCACGGGCGAGCCCACGGTACGCCAGGACGCCGTCGCCAACCCCGCCGACCTGCGCGGGGACACCTGCCACGTGGACGTCGTGGACGCGTGGGGCAACATGGTCTCGGCCACCCCCAGCGGCGGCTGGCTCAGCAGTTCGCCGGTCATCCCCGCCCTCGGGTTCCCGCTGGGAACCCGGGCGCAGATGTTCTGGCTCGACCCGGCCTCCCCCAACGCCCTGGCGCCCCGCAAGCGCCCCCGCACCACCCTGTCCCCCACCCTGGTGACCAGGGAGGACGGCCAGGCGGTGCTGGCGATCGGCACCCCGGGCGGCGACCAGCAGGACCAGTGGACGTTCACCGCCCTGCTGCGGATCCTCAACGGGGTGGAGAACCTCCAGGAGGCCCTGGACACCCCGATGTTCCACACCACCGCCTTCCCCAGCTCCTTCCACCCCCGCGAGACGGTTCCGGGCGGCCTGGTCGTGGAACCGGGCGCGGGGGCACGGACCGTCGAGGAACTCCGTCGGCGCGGCCACCGGGTGCAGGTCGCCCAGGAGTGGACGCTGGGGCGCCTGGCCGCCGTGGCCCGCGACCCGGAGACCGGCGAGCTGCGCGCCGCCGCCGACGCGCGGGCCTCGCAGGGGTACGCGGTCGGCCGCTGAACCGGCTCTGAACTGCACGGGACCGGAGGAAGACGAAACGGCACGCAACGCGGTGCGGCGTTGCCCGGGATGCCCGACGCAGGGGGGTTGACAGCGCTTACCTGCATTGATCTGGGCTCTTGCCAAATCGCCCGGTCACTGCTTATGTAGACCTTGTGCGACGGCACTCCGGGAAAGCTCCCGACCGCGTTCCGTCAGAACTCAATACCACCGCATCAGGGTTCGTGCGCTGTCTCCCCCTCCCTCAGTGACGGCCCTGTTCCCCCTCCTGACCGAGGCCTGCCCTCCCCTCCCGGCTGGGTTTTTCGGACAAGGAGAACGAGCGGGCCTTGGCACCACCGGCGCGGTGGTGCCAAGGCCCGCTCCGTGTGTGCGCTCGGGCCGCGCGGCGTCAGGTGTTGACGCGCACGGCTCCGGCGTAGTTGGCGGTGCGTACCGGGGTGACGCGCACGTCCAGTCCGGTGCGCGGCGCCTCCAGCATCATGCCCTCGCCCAGGTAGATGGCCACGTGCGAGATGTAGTCGGGCGCGGTGGGGTCCGTGCGCCAGAACAGCAGGTCGCCGCGCTGGAGGTCGTCGAACTCCACGCGCTGTCCGGCGTTCCACTGGTCGTGGGTGACCCGCGGGATGGACACGCCCGCCTGGGCGAAGGCCCACTGGAGCAGGCCCGAGCAGTCGAAACCGCCCTCCGGGGTCTCGCCGCCCCAGACGTAGGGGACGCCCAGCTGGCTCTCGGCGTGGTCGATGACCTGCTCGATGACCGAGGGGGCCACGGCCTCGCCCTCGACGAGCGGTTCGGGCGAGTCGGCGACGAGCTGGAGGGAGACGTCCTCGCCGAGGGCCTCGGCCAGGGCCTCGTGCAGCTCGGCCAGGTCGGCCTCGGGCGCCGAGACCACCAGGGCGTTGCCCCTGGGCATGCCCAGCTCGGCGGCGCGCTCGCGGGAGACCAGCGCGTCGATCCCGGCGATGCCGGAGGTGGCGTGCGTCCACACCTCCAGGGGGACCTCTCCGCGCCCGCCCGCGACGGTGACCTCGCGGCCGACCTCCAGTCCGCGCTCGGTGCCGACGTCCTTGGACAGGGCGACGTGGCCCTCGGCGACGCCCTGCCAGATCTCGTCGGACCCGGCCGAGGGCTCGGGGGCGTGGTTGCGGAAGCTGGAGGGGTTGACGCCGAGCACCGAGGTGGGTTCGCCATCGATCTCGACACGGGCGGCGTCCACGGCCAGGACGCTCTCGACGCCCTCGATCCCGCGGACCGCCTCGACGGCCTCGCGCGGCAGGGCGCGGGGGGCGACCGCGAAGTACTCGGTGCTGCGGGCCTCGCGGAAGGGGGCGACGTAGGCGTCGCGCCGCAGCTGGGAGTCGGAGACCTCGGGGGACTGCTCGGACGTCTCCTGCCGGGGACCGGTGGCGCCGGAGGCCTCGGAGGAGAGCTGTTCGCTGATGGGGGGACGGTCCTCGACCACCGGCTCCGCCCAGGCCGGGGTGGTCCCGAAGGCGGTGAAGGCGACGGCGAAGGCGGCCGTGGTTCCCACACACGTTCTCAAGCGGCTCCGCACGGGGGGATCTCACCTTTCTGCGAGTGAGCCGACCGGGGGTGGGGGACCCCTGCGGCGTACGGCCTGTTGCCGGTTTTGCACTTTCCGGATCCAAGAATGGGCGTACCGGGACGAGTTTTCAAGAAGCCCACGCCGTCCGATACCGGACCGCCACCCGGTGCTCACCCGATGTTCCTCGTCACCACGGGGGTCAGCGGGAAGCGCACCGGGGTGTCCCCGAAGAGGGTGGCGCGGGTCGTGGCCTCGGCCTCGGCCACCGCGCGCACCGCCTCCCCGGCCAGGTCGGCGGGCACGTGCAGCACGACCTCGTCGTGGACGAAGAAGACGATCCCCGCCCCCTCGGGCATGTCCGGCAGGCGCTGGCGCAGCGAGGCGAGCAGGACCAGGGCCCACTCGGCGGCGGTGGCCTGGACGACGAAGTTGCGGGTGAACCGGCCCTGGGCCCGGCGGCGGCGCTCCCCGCCGGGCCCGGAGACGGCGGCGTCCCACCCTTCGGGGACGGGCGAGGTGCGCCCCAGCCAGGAGCGGACGATGCCGCCGCCCTCTCCGGTGCGCGCGGCGGAGTCCACGTACTCCAGGGCCCGCGGGTAGAGGCGGCGCATGGTGGCCAGCAGGGGCGCGGCGTCGCCGGAGGTCTGGCCGTACATGGCCGAGAGCATGCCGATCTTGGCGCGGTCGCGGTCTCCGCCCACGTGCACGGCCAGGCGCGCGTACAGGTCCTCCTCCGCGGCCGCGGCGGCCAGGGCGTCGTCGCCGGAGACGGCGGCGAGCACGCGGGGTTCGAGTTGTCCGGCGTCGGCGCGGACGAGGACCCAGCCGGGGTCGGCGCGGACCGCCCCTCGCAGCGACCGGGGGATCTGGAGTGCGCCGCCGCCCCGGGTGGCCCATCGGCCCGACACCACGCCGCCGACCACGTAGTCGGGGTGGAAGCGTCCGAGTGTGGTTCCGTCCGGGCCGGGGCGCCTGCGCACCCAGGCGTCCAGCCACGCCCAGCCGTTGGCGGAGTGCAGGCGGGAGAGCTCCTTGTAGCGCAGCAGGAGCGGGACGACGGGGTGGTCGATCCTCTCCAGGACCCAGGAGCGGGTGGAGTCGACGGGATGGCCGATCCACGCCATGGCCCGCAGGACCTGCGCCGGGGAGTCGGGGTTGACCTCGCGGCCCACGGCCTCGCCGATGCGGGCGGCGAGGTCGGCGAGGACGGGCGGGCGCTGCCCGGAGGGGGGCCGCTGTCCGAGGAGGCCGGTGAGGATCTCGTCGTGGACGTCGGGCCGCCAGGGCAGGCCGTCGTGGCTCATCTCCGCGGCGGCCAGCCCCCCGGCCGACTCCACGGCGGCGAGCAGGCGCATGCGGCCGGGCGCGGGGTCGGGGAGCTGTGCGAGGCGCCGCAGCTGGTCGGCGTGCACCTCGACCAGGGCGGCGAGGCGGTCGGTGCCCGGGGGCAGGGTGGAGCGGTCGGCTTCGAAGAGCGCGGGCTGGGCGTGGGCGGTGCCGCCCTCTCCGAGGGGGCGCACGGGGTCGTCGGGGACGGGCAGCCGGTGCAGACGGGCCCAGGCGGCGCCCAACGAGGAGGCCTCGCCGTGGCGGGCGTGATAACCCAGGAGCAGGGCCTCGGTGAGCGCGGCGTCGTGGCAGCGCGAGACCCGTACCCCGGCGCGGACCAGGTCGGGGTAGACGTCCTCACCGGCCGACCACACCCAGCGGGGCGGCTGGGGGCGGGCGTGCTCGGCCTCGCGCACGGCGGCGGCGAGGTCGCCGACGCGGCGGATCGGGCCGGGGGCCTCGTCCAGTTCCTGGAGCCAGCCGCCGCCCTCGCCGTCGGCGACCACCGCGATCCGCATCCTCCCCAGTGTGCCGCCTGCCCGCGACAGTTTCGCGGACGCGCCGCGCGGGAGACCCCGTCCGGTTCCGTCAGGGCGGGGGCGGGCGCCCGGGTCCTGCTCTCCGGGACTCGCGGTGCGGGCCCGGGCGGGTGGCGCCCCCGGGCCGGGGGCGCCGACGCGGTGTCAGCGGTCGCGGGCGGATCCGGTGCGGACCACGTTGGCCAGCGGCTCACCGGCGGCCCAGCGGGCGAGCTGGGCGTCCACGAAGGCGCGGGCACGCGGGTAGAACGCGGCCGAACCCCCCGCGACGTGCGGGGTGAGGAACACGCCGGGCGCGCTCCACAGCGGGTGATCCGCGGGCGGGGGCTCGGGGTCGGTGACGTCGAGTGCGGCCCGTACCCGGCCCTCCTGCTCCAGCAGGGCGCCGGTGTCCAGGACGGGGCCGCGGCCCACGTTGACCACGAGGGCGTCGTCGCGCAGCAGGGCGAACTCGCGGGCGCCGAACAGGCCGCGGGTGGCCTCGGTGAGCGGGGTGACCAGGACGACGATGTCGGCCCCGGGCAGCAGGGCGTGCAGTTCGTCCACGCCGTGCACGCCCTCGTCGGGACGGGCGCGGCTGGCCACGCGCACGACCTCGGCCTCGAAGGGCAGCAGGCGGCTCTCGACGGCCTGGCCGATGCTGCCGTAGCCGACGATCAGCACGCGCGAGTCGGCCAGGGAGCGCAGCTGGGCGGAGCCCCAGTGGTGCTCCCTCTGCGCGAGCGCCCACCGGGGCAGGTCACGCTGGGCGGCCAGGATGAGCGCGAGGGCGTGCTCGGCGGTGCTGGCGTCGTGGAGGCCGCGCCCGTTGCACAGGGTCACGTGGTCCGGCAGCAGCGGGAGCACCTGCTCGTACCCGGCGGACAGGAGCTGGACGACCTCCAGCGACGGCATCCGCGCGATCATGTCGAGCCGCGCGTCGACGCCCTGGGTGGAGGGGGTGTAGGGCACCTGGTAGAAGGTGACCTCGTCCAGTCCGCTGTCGGGCGCCGCTCCTCCCGCGTAGAGGTCCACGGTCAGGGAGTCCGGGGCGTTGTCCCTGTTCTGCTCCCACTGCACCAGCGTTCGGCCGCCCATGTCGCGCCGCCCTTCCCCTCGGTCCGTCTCAGGCGCCACCCTAGCGGGACGGCCGCGGAGGCCGCCGGTGCGGGTCCTGACCTGCGGCGAACGGAAGGCGGGTCGGCCCGGGAACGGGTCGGTCCGCCCGAGGGCACGACCGGCTCAGCCGGTGGCGCGGGTGAGCTCGTAGCAGGCGATGGCGGCCGCGGCGGTGACGTTGAGGGAGTCGACGTCGCGGTCGGCCATGGGGATGTGCACCCGGGCGGTGGCCCGCTCCAGCCAGCGGGAGGAGAGCCCGTCTCCCTCGGTGCCGAGCAGGAGTCCGACCCGGTCGCCCGGCGCGAGGGCGGCCATGGCGTCGCGCAGGGGCAGGGAGCCCTCCCCCGGTGTGAGCGCCATGAGGTGGAACCCGGCCGCGCGCAGGGTGTCCAGACCGCCGTACCAGTCGTCCAGGCGGGTGTGGGGCAGGGTGAAGACCGCGCCCATGGACACCTTGACCGCGCGCCGGTACAGGGGGTCGGCGCAGCGGGGCGCGAGCACGATCGCGTCCACGCCCAGACCGGCGGCGCTGCGGAAGATGGCGCCCACGTTGGTGTGGTCCACCAGGTCCTCCAGGACCACGATGGTGCGCGCCCCGGCCAGGACGTCGTCGAGTGGGGGCAGGGCGCGGCGGTGGAAGGCGGCCAGCGCGCCGCGGTGCAGGTCGAAGCCGACGAGCTTCTCGGCGGTGTCCTCCCCGACCACGTACAGCGGCGCGGAGGAGGCGGCGACCACGTCGTCGAGCGCCTCGGCCCGGCGTTCGGTGAGCAGGAAGCTGCGGGGTTCGAAACCGGCCGCGGCGGCCCGGCGGATGACCTTGTCGCCCTCGGCCATGAACAGCCCGTGCTCGGCCTCCAGGTGGCGGCGCAGGTTCACGTCGCGCAGGCGGGTGTAGTCGGCCAGGCGCGGGTCCGCGGGGTCACTGACCTTGATGACGTCCATGGGGGTCGATTATCGCCGGTCCGCGAGGGTTGCGGTCCAAGGCTGTCCGCAGGGTCCACCGGGGTCCCGGCCCGAGGCCGTCCTCACGGTTGACGGGAGATCCGATCCGAGGCCGTCCACAGGGGCCGCGGAGGCCTGGTGGCGCGGTCGGCGGCACGGGACACTGGAGAACGGGGGGACCACCCCCTGCTGTCGGCTGCGCGTGGCGCCCCCGTCATCGAGCCTACGTTCGCGCCAACGCGCCCGAAAGCCCCGATCGCGGCCTGTGGACAAGCGCCCCGCGACACGGGCCCGGCCGCGCCGCGGGTCCGACCGTGGACACGGATCCAGCCGCGCCGCGGGCCCCGGCATGCCACGTATCGGGCCACATCGCGGGTCCGACCACGCGGCGGGTCTCACCGCACCCGAGGCCCGGCCGCGCGTCCGTCAGCTGATCTGTTCGGTGAGGGCGCGCAGGCGCTGCCAGCGCGCCTCCTCGCAGGAGCCCTTGCGGGTGAGCGTGGTCTCGACCTCGTGGCCCTCCCAGACGCCCACGATGGTGGCCTCCTGGGGGCCGTACACCTTGTCGGTGCACACGGTTCCCTCGCGGACCTCGGTGAACAGCAGCGCGCCGCCCGTGTTGACGGCCTCCGACGGCTGGGCCCCGTCCTCCGCGCCCTCGGCGTCTTCCGCGGCCCCAACCCCGTCCTCACCGCCGCCCTCGGCGTCGACCGACTCCTCCTGGACGGTGGCCGGCTCGCCGGTGTCGGCGTGGAACTCCTCCGCGACCCGGGCCAGTTCGGCGCAGGCGGCGGGGTCCTCCTCCAGGTTCCCGGTGCACATCAGCGTCTGCACCCAGGCGCGTCCGCGGTCGCTCACCTGGACCTGGAGCCGGCCGCTCGGCCCCTCCGCCACGACCTCCTCGGGCTCGTCCGCGTCGGGGGCCAGGTCCGGGGTCATCGCGGTGGTGGCCTGCACGTCCCGCTGGTCCGGCGGCAGCATCGACGGACCGACGATCGCCCCGTAGGCGACCGCGCCGAGGCAGCACGCTCCGGCGAGCATGGCGGTGCCGAGAGTGCCTCGGCTCCGGTGTTCACGATGCGATGGGGACATGCCAAAAACCCTCGGGGGTCGGTGTCACGGGACGTCCACTGGGGAGTGTGGGCTGGGTGTGGACGCGGGGCCTAAGCCTAGCGGGGAGCGCCGAGTGGCCCTTGACGGGCACGGTAACAAAGCGATCACCCTGGTCGGGTCGGTAGGGGCTTCCTCTCGTGCGTTACCAACGAGTAAGGTCCTGGAAAAGTGTCGTTCGCGCCTCATGGTGTGGTTGTTCGTCCTCCCTACCGTGTGACGCCGTCGGGTGCGCGGGGGTTCGCACCTCTCTTCCGCGGGGCCGTCGCCGTGGCACCGCGGGGCCCCGCTCCACCCCTGCCCCCGCGTGCCCGCGTTGACCCCGCATTGACCCCCCGGAGTGCCCGTGCCCAGTGGACGCCACCGACAGGCCTCACCGACCGCCGCGAACACCCGCAGGGTGGTCGCGTCGCCGTTGGGGATCACCGCGATCGCCGTCGCCCTGATCGCGGTGGCCGCGGTCGCGGTCCCGGTCGGACTCGACATGCTCGGCTGCGGCGACACCCGCTACCTGCGCGTGTCGGCGACCCAGAGCATCGCGCCCGTGCTCCGCGAGGCCGCGGGCGAGTTCAACGACGAGCGCCCCAGCTACGACGGGGAGTGCGTGTACGCGCAGGTGGACGAGATCGCGCCGCACCGCATCATGACCGCCCTGTCCGGCGGCCAGGCGGGCGACTCCACCATCGCCCCGCACGTGTGGGTGCCCGAGTCCTCGGCCTGGGTCGAACTGACCCGCGTATCCGGGAGCGGCACGCACCGCATCGACACCGAACCGCCCTCGCTGGCCAGCTCACCGGTCGTCCTGGCCGCGCCGCGGGGCGGCGGGGGCCTGCCCGAGCCCGACGAGGCCGGGTGGCCCCTGGTCCTGCCCGACGAACGCGAACGCCCCCTGGTGATGGTGGACCCCAACCGGGGCGCGGACGGTATGGCCGTCATGCACGCGGTCCGCCGACACCTGGGCACCGGCGACGGAGCCGACACCGCCATGACCGACTTCGTGCGCGACGTGCAGCTCGACAGCGCGTTCGGCGAGATCGACCTCGCCACCTTCTACAGCTCCGGCCGTACCGGCGGCGGGAGCGGCGAAGGCGGCGGAGGGCGCGTCGACCCGCTGATCGCCGTCCCCGAACAGGCCGTGGTGTCCTACAACGCCGACCGCGCCGAGTCCGCGCCGCCGCTGGAGGCCCACTACCCCACCGAGGGCACCGTCAGCCTCGACTACCCCTACGTCACCACCACCGACACGGCCTCGCTGCGGTCCGCGGCCGCCGACCTGCACGAGGTGCTGCGCCGGGACTCCTACCGCGCCCGGCTCCGGGAGCTCGGCTTCCGCGACCCCGACGGCACCCTGTCCGGTACGGCCGGTGCGGACCCCGACGGGTTCGGTGTGACCGCGGAGGAGCCGCCCACCCACGACGACCTGACCGGGGACGCCCTGCTGGCCTCGGTCACCGACTGGAACCGGCTGTCGATGCCCAGCCGCACCCTGGTGCTCGCCGACACCTCCGCGAACATGGCGGAGGACCTCGACGGGGGCCCGTCCCGGATGGAGGTCGCCCAGCAGGCGGCGCTCATGGGCCTGTCGCTGTTCCCCGACGAGACCGACATGGGTCTGTGGCTGATGTCGGACGAGAACGCGAGCGGCCGCGTCGAGGCCGCGGACATGCACCCCCTGGGCGGGGCGGAGCAGGGCGACACCGCCACCCGTCGCCGGGAACTCATCGGGGTGGCCGAGGAGATCGCGGTCCGCGGCGGCGGTTCGCGCCTGTACGACAACATCCTGGCCGCCTACGACCGGGTGCAGGACGACTACGACGAGGACAAGATCAACAGCGTCATCCTGCTCACCGCCGGCCAGGACGAGGGGTCCAGCGACATCGCGCACGCGGACCTGGTGGCGGCGCTCCAGGACCGCTTCGACCCCGAGCGGCCGGTCAGCATGTTCATCATCGCCTTCGGGTCGCGTGAGCAGCAGGTCGCGGAGGAGGAGCTGCGGCGGATCGCGGCCGCCACCAGCGGTTCGCTGTTCGTCACCGACGACCCCGACGAGATCGGCGACATCTTCCTCAGCTCCATCTCACGGCGTCTTTGCGTGCCCGACTGCGACAGCTGACGACCGGAGCCGCTTTTCCGGCCGACGCGGTCTCGATTGGGTATCGGAATCGAATTTCGTTCCGTCTCGCACGGAGAGGAGAACACGAGGGGAACGGACGGAATCCCTAAGATGACCGGCACTGTGCCCGGGTTCACACCGGCGGGCTCCCGACAGCGCCGACGTGAGAGCGGCACGGTCGGCATTCACCCGGTCTGGACTGTTGAGTACCGTTTCCCACCAGTAACACTCCCCCTGCACCCCCCGTCCGTACACCACCCGTGAGGAAAGCTGTGGGACGTCACCGCGGAAGATACGCAGAAGAGACCTCCGGCCGGTCCAGGCGCCGTCGCGGCCGCGGCGGCGCCTTCGCCGCCCTGGCCGCCGCGCTGGTGATCGTGGTCGGCCTCGCCGCGGTGGGCGTCTACGTGTTCGGCCGGTCCGACGGCTGCGGCGGTTCCGACATCGCGCTGGACGTCGCGGTCAGCCCCGAACTCGCCCCGGCCCTGACCGACGTCGCCTCCGACTTCAACGCGGAGGAGCACCAGGTGGACGGGAGCTGCGTACAGGTGCAGGTGCGCCAGGTCGACTCCGCCAACGTCGCCTTCGGCATCACCGGCGCGGGAGCCACCATGGGCGACACCGACTCCGACGTGTGGATCCCGGACTCCTCCCTGTGGCCGCGCCTGGTCCAGAGCCAGGCGGGCGACGCCGTCATCACCGAGACCGGCACCTCCGTGGCCCGTTCGCCTCTGGTCCTCGCCGAACTCACCGAGTTCGCCGACGAGAACTCCCCGAGCAGTTGGGCGGAGGTCGTGCCCACCACCGCCCCGGGCCAGGAGGCGGAGCGCACCGTCCGCGTGGTCGACCCCGCCCGCAACGCCACGGGGCTGGGCACCCTCTACCTCCTGCACGGAGCGCTGGAGGAGGCCAGCCCGGACACCGCCACGTTCAACGCGCGGATGACCGCGGTCCTGCAGGGCCTGCACCGGGGCGCGTCCTCGGACGAGGAGGCCGCCTTCCTCGCCCTCAGCGGCGGCGGCGCCGAGGCCCCGCCCGTGATGGTGATGTCGGAGCAGGCCGTGTGGCGCTACAACGCCGCGCACGGGGACGCCCCCGCCCAGGTCGGCTACATGGAGGGCGGCACCTACTACCTCGACTACCCCTACGTCGTGCGCAGCGAGGAGAGCGCCGTCACCCGCGCCGCCGAGGAGTTCCGCGAGGCGGTGCGCGGGGAGGAGGCGCGGACCCGGCTGCTCGCGGAGGGGTTCCGCGGCCCCGAGGGGCAGATCGACGCCTCCGTGCTCACCGAGGAGGTCGGCTTCGCCGCCGAGCCGCCCACCGAACTGCCCACGCCCGCCGCGGACTCGATCACCGGGCTGATCCGCACCTGGAACCAGCTCAAGATGGACTCCCGGGTGCTCGCGATCGTGGACATCTCCGGCTCGATGCTGGCCGAGGTGCCCGGGACCGGGATGACCCGCATGCAGGTGACCAGCGCCGCCGCCACGCAGGGCCTGGAGATGTTCACGCCCAGTTCCGAGCTGGGCCTGTGGGAGTTCTCCACCAACGTCAACAACGAACTGCACTACCAGGAGATCGCGCCGATCCGCGAACTCCAGGCGGCCGCCGACGACGGCACCGCGCACCGGGACGTCCTGGCGGGCGCGCTGGCCTCGCTCCAGCCCCTGCCGCAGGGGGACACGGCGCTGTACGAGACCTACCTGGCGGCCTACCAGGAGATGTCGCGCACCTACCAGCCCGACCGGACCAACGTCATCCTCATGCTGACCGACGGCGACAACGACAACCCCGGCGGCCTGGGGCTGGACGAGCTGATGTCCCAGATCGAGTCCCTGGCGAGCCCGTCACGGCCGATCCCGATCATCACGATCGCGTTCGGGCCCGACGTGCAGAACCTGGAGCCGCTCCAGGAGATCGCCGCCGCCACCGGCGGCGCCGCCTACATGACCGAGGACCCGACCGAGATCGGCGAGATCTTCCTCCAGGCGTTCTCCCTGCGCATCTCCGAGGACTCCGAGGAGACCACGGAGTAGCCGGAAACGGCGTCCGGGCCGCGGGCCCGGACGCCTCCTCTCCCCCGCCCTCCCCCACACGCGGATACGGCCCCTTCCCACGGGACGCCGACGGGCGGTGACAAGTCCCTGTCCTCTGAGTGAGGGGCTCTGGACTTCTCCGTTGCGTTGGCGTACTCAGAGAGGAGTCGGGGGGTGCCCCGCGGTACCGGAGAGGCCCGGCACACGACGACCGGTTGGGGGAAGGCCATGACGGAGGCGTGGATGCCCGGCGCCGAGAGGTTCGGCGGTGGGACGAGCAACCGGACACCCCCCGGGATCGGCGCTCCGCGCGCCGTGTGGACGGTGACGGGGTCCGACCCCGGGGCCTGGTCCGCGCGCGAGGAGGCGCGGCGGCTGGTGAACGAGGAGCGCGAGGCGCACCTGGTGTGGAACCCGCTGACCGGCGACGTGGTCCAGACCCTGGCCGCGACCTGCCGCGGACGCCTGCCCTTGGGCGGCACGCACCAGTACGAGCTGTACCACGACCACGGCCATGAGGGGCGGGTGTGTCTGGTGGTGGCGGTGGTGTCCTCGTGGGAGATCCCCTTCACCGACGGCCCGATGCGCGGGCTGTCCCCGATCCTGACGTGGTTGGACTCCTGGGGGGTGGAGCGGGTCTGGCGCGCGGACCCCGCGGAGTCGGTGGCGGGGGCCGTGGACGCGGGGAGCCCGGAGAAGAGGAGCGGGGAAGCGCGGATACCGGGCATGAGGAGCGCGGTGTCGGACACTGTGGCGGCGGGCGTCGCGGCGACGGGTAGCGCGGCCGCGCACAGTGCGACGGCGCCGCACTCCGCCGAGGCCACGCGCGCGGCGCGGGTGGCGCGCGCGTGGGCCAGGGGAGGGCACTTCGGCCACGACCAGGTCCCCGGCTCCTGCGCCAAGGGACCCGGAGGACTGGACACCGCACGGCTGCTGGCCACCGGCCTCGTCCCGCCGCCGAGCGGTCCGCGCGCTCCCGCCGACCCGCGACCCTCCGCGATGAGGTGAGTACAACACGGCAGGAGAAAAATGGTCCGGGTGTCCTGACCACCGGTAATCGGACACCACTGGTTCATCGCCGTTCCGCAACCCTTTAGTCTGTCGCCCATGGGTGGATCTATCGAGCCGGGTTGGTACGCGGACCCGCAGGGCGACGCGCAGACGCTCAGATGGTGGAACGGCAGCGAGTGGACACGGCATACCCGTTCCCTGAGCGAGCTCCAGGGCGGTGGCGATCCGGGAGACGAGGAGGCCGCGACCACCCACCTGGGCGGATCCGGACAGGGCGGGTCCGGACAGGGCGCCCCCGCCTCCGACGAGGAGGATCCCGGAACGGTGCGGCTGGGCCCCTCCCAGACGCAGTCGGCGGCACCGATCGACGACGAGCCCAGCACCATGCGCATCAACCCCTCCTGGGCACAGGGATCCCCCCAGCAGGACACCACCCCGCCCTCTCTCCAGCCCCCGATCGACGACGAACCCAGCACGATGCGGATCAACCCGTCGTGGACACAGGGTTCCTCCTCTCCCTCTTCCCCCTCCCCCGCCTCACCGCCCCCCGGCGCCCCCATCGACGACGAGCCCAGCACCATGCGCATCAACCCCTCCTGGGCGCGGGGCGGCGACGATGACGAGGAGCCCACCGCCGACCTGAGCGGCACGAACTCCACGATGCGCGTCGACCCGGCCGACCTCCCGGGCCGCGGCGGCGGCCCGGGGACGGACGGCGGGTACGGGTCGGGCGACGGGGCGACCGTGCGGGTCAACCCGGGCGACCTTCCCCGGCGCGACGAGGACGAACTGCCCACCGCCGACCTCACCGACGACGAGATCCCCACGTCCAACCTGACCGACGACGACCTGGGCGGTGAGGCGCCGCGCACCGCGGTGTTCGACCCGGGTGGTCCCGGTGCTTCCGGCACTCCTGGTGCCCCCGGTGCCCCCGGGTCGGCGGGGACTCCGAGTGAGGCGCCGCGCACCGCCGTGTTCGACCCGAACGACCCCGCGCTCCCGGGCGGCGGGACCTCCGGTACGGCCGTGTTCGACCCGGCCGACCCGGCCTTCTCTGGAGGCGGGGCCGCAGGGGGCGGGACCGCCGGTACCGCGGTGTTCAACCCCTCGGGTGGCGAACCCTCCGGTACGGCCGTGTTCAACCCGGGCGACCCCGCCTTCTCGGGAGGCGCGGACGAGGGGAACAAGAAGGGCGGCAAGTTCAACAAGTTCCTGGGCAGCCTCAAGGAGGGCTGGTCCGACCTGTCCGAGGAGCGCAAGGAGCAGCGCCGCCACTCCGAGGAGGAGGCGGCCAAGCGGCGTGAGGAGGAGCGGGTCCGCAGGGAGGCCGAACTCCAGGAGGAGGCCAAGCGCCGCGAGGAGGAGGCCCGGCGCCGCGCCGAGGAGCAGCCCCCGGGCGCGCAGGGGCCGGGCGCCGCTGCCGCCACCGGTTCGGCGGTCGGTGCGCAGCCGGGAGCCCCGTGGTCCCCGACCGGTCAGCCCGAGCAGCCCGGCCAGCCCGGTCAGCACTCCTCCGAGCAGCAGGCCCCGGGCCGG
Organism: Nocardiopsis dassonvillei subsp. dassonvillei DSM 43111; assembly: GCF_000092985.1. Lineage (GTDB taxonomy): Bacteria > Actinomycetota > Actinomycetes > Streptosporangiales > Streptosporangiaceae > Nocardiopsis > Nocardiopsis dassonvillei. Next base: position 699,252 of record NC_014210.1, on the reverse strand, counting down.
CAGCCCTCGGGGCCGCAGCCCTCCGCCCAGCCGTTCCCCGGTGCCCAGCAGCCCCCGGGCTTCCCGCCCGCCGCGCAGCAGCCGCCCTCGGGCCCCCAGCAGGGGCACTCCGCTCCGCCCGCGGCCCCGTCCGGACCGCAGCAGGGCATGTTCTCGCCCCAGCGCCAGTCGGGACCGCAGCACCCGCCGTCGGGGCCCCAGGCCGGTTACCGCCAGCCCCCGCCGCCCCAGCAGGGTGGTTTCGGTCCGCCCGGATACCCGCCCCCGCACCAGATGGGCGGCCCGAACACTCCGGGGCGTCCGCCACAGGGCATGCCCCCCGTCGGTCCGCCGCCCGGCCAGCGGAACAAGCGGTCGGGCCCGCCGCCCGGGTACCCGCCGGCCGTCGGCCCCATGGCCAACACCCCGGGCGGACAGCCGCCGATGGGCGGACACCCCGGGGGCCCGCAGTGGGGCCAGCCGGGTCCGGGGCAGCCCCCCCGGGCCGGGACAGCCCTACCAGCAGCACCGCCCGCAAAAGCCCAAGAAGAAGCGGGGAGGGTGCAGGGGATGCGGCTGCGGCTGCTTCACCTTCCTGCTCATCCTGCTCGTCCTCCTGGTCCTGGGCTACCTCCAGTTCTGGGGCGTGTGGGACTGGATGTACGCCATCTTCGGCGTCGGTGAGCCGCCCGGCGTCTCGGACCCCTGGATCTGGGACTGACCCAGGCTCGAGGGGGCGGTCGGACACGGTCCGGCCGCCCCCTTCGTCATCCCCCTCGACTCCCCACAACCCCTAAGCTGACCGGTATGAATGACAGTTTGGTGTGGATTGACTGCGAGATGACGGGCCTGGACTTCGAGCGCGACGCGCTGATCGAGGTGGCCTGCCTGATCACCGACGGCGAGCTCAACATCCTCGACGAGGGCGTGGACGTCGTGATCAGACCGCCGCAGGCCGCACTGGACCGCATGGGGGACTTCGTCCGCGACATGCACACGACCTCCGGCCTGCTGGAGGAGCTGGACAAGGGCGTGAGCCTCCAGGAGGCCGAGGACCTCGTCCTGGAGCACATCCGCCGGTACGTGACCGAGCCGCGCAAGGCTCCGCTGTGCGGCAACTCGATCGCCACCGACCGCACCTTCCTGGCCCGTGACATGAAGCGCATCGACGAGTTCCTGCACTACCGGATGGTCGACGTGTCCTCGATCAAGGAGCTGCTGCGCCGCTGGTACCCGCGCGTGTACTACGCGAGCCCGGAGAAGAACGGCGGGCACCGGGCGCTCGCCGACATCACCGAGAGCATCCACGAGCTGCGCTACTACCGCGCCGCGGCCTTCGTGGCCGAGCCCGGCCCGAACTCGGCCACCGCCCGCGCCATCGCCGCCGAGGTGGTGGCCGGGGGCACCGGCGCGGAGGCGCGCGAGGCGGCTCCCGGGAACGACGCGACGGAAAACTGATCGAAGCACTCCCCGGAGTCCGCTAAGCTTTCATACGTACGCGGGGCCGAGAGGCCCGGCGCACGTGGTGGGTGTAGCTCAGCCGGTAGAGCACTTGGTTGTGGTCCAAGAAGTCGCGGGTTCAAGTCCCGTCACTCACCCCAGAGGCGAAGCCCCTGACCAGCGCAGCGGTCAGGGGCTTTCGTGTTGCCAGGGACTCAGCGCCGGCGAACACACGGTCCCCCTTAGTCCCACCCGCAGAAGCCAGGCACGTCGACAGCCGCCGGTCCGGCACAGTCGCAGAGTCCGTGACGGAGCAGACTGCGACCATGCCGTGAGGAAAACCCGGGCCGGGAGGACGTGTGGACGACATGGTGCCCAACAAGCCGGAACAGGATGGCGGGCACGCCGACCTGGATCGTGAGTTCGGTGCTGGGACCGATCGCGACGTCCGTGCGCTGGTGGCGCGGGTGCACCGCGGACTGGCGCACCGCGCGGAACACGTGGAGGTGCCCTGGGGGCGTTTCCGCCATGCGTCAGGCCCGGCCGACGACGTCGCCGGACTGTTGACGCGGATCCGTTCCGGCGATCCCCGGGTCGCCGCGCGAGCGCTCTCCTGCCTGCACAGCAGCGTGCGCCACCAGGGCGACACCTACGCTCCCGCGGCCCTGGCCGTACCGTTCCTGCTCCGCATCGCCGCCGAACCCTCCTCACACCACCGCGCCGACGTGCTGCGCCTGGCTGCCGAATCCGGTCGGCGCAACCACCACGGTGACGGCTCACGGACCGGGCTGCTCCGGACCGCCCATCCACCGGGGTACTGGCTGTTCGACTCCTCCGGCTATCCGATGCACTGGTCGGTCCAGGCCTCCCGGGAAGCTCTCACCGCGGACGTGCGTATCGTCCTCGAACTCCTCGACGATCCTGACACCGCCGTGCGCTGCTCTGCCTGCTATTCCCTCGCGGCGGTCACCGGCGGGGTCGAACGGACCCTGGCCGCCCTGCACGGCCGGCTGGGCGTTGAGAGGGTTCCCGAGGTGCGGGTCAGCCTGGTCCTGGCCATCGCACAACTGGCCCGCGAGCACCACACGAGCGGTGATGCCACTGTCTGGGCCCGTGGGCTGTGGTCGTCCTCAGAGCAGGATGCCGGGACACGACTGGGCGCGGCGCTCGCGTGGCTGTGCCTGACGGAGGACCCGGTGCCCGATCGGCTTCTCTCGGTCCTGACTCAGGTGCTCACGTCGGTGGTGGTCAACACCATGTCCCGGGTGCCGTGGATGCAGTACGTCGACACCGACGACACCGGGATCCACCACTGCCTGACCCAGATGCTCGGCGCGCATGCACGGCAGGTGCTCGGCGAGAACACGCGGGATCTACGGGATCACGATCCGTGGGCGTGAATTCGGCCGCCGCCCGATAACGCGTTATTTCCGTCTCCAAAAAATATGCAGGAGCTCGTCTGGTGCTCCGCGTCGAAGTCATCCGGAGTTTCTTCGCTGATCCCCTTCGCTTCGGCCGGACCGGACGGCGGCCCGGTGTCCTCCTGGGTGGTGCCCACGCACACAGGAGGTTCCGGGCCGCTGCGGCCTCCGGCGGCAGAGCCCCCTGCCGGGCCCTGCCGCAGACGCGTCCGGTATCGGGGACGAGCACCTCTCCCGCCAGCACGGAACCGTGCCCTCGCCGCAGACGGCCACCGTGCCCTGTGGCCGGTGCGGCGGTGGCGTGGCTCCGTGGCCGCTTCCGAGCTCCGCCCACCTCACGGTGCTCCGGGAGCGGCCCGCCCGACCCCCTCGGGCTGCCGCCGGCGCGTCCTCGCACCCAACTGGATGACGCACCGGGAAAGGCGGGTGCCGTCGTCCGTCAACCGGTTCCTCATTCATGATCGGTGGACCGAAACGGTCTCCGACCGGGCGGCGACCGGTGGCCCCCGGACCCTTGGCGGCGTGTCCCCGCCCCGTCGCCGGTGGCCGTCCGCAGCGGTGGGGCGGCCGGTCCGTCTCCCCCGCCGGGGACGGATCCGCTCACCCCCGCCCGGCAGGCGGTCAGCGGAGACAAGGTCTGGAGCACGGGCGTCGTGGTCTCCCCGGGCCCCGGAAGCGGTGACGCCGAAGAGGTCGAGTCCCTCGGCGAACCGGGTCGGCGCGGGGTCCGGGGAACCCTCCCCGCGGACGGCGGCGCGCCCGCCGGGCACCCCGTCGTCGGCCGCGCCCTCCTCGGGGTCGCTGCGCGGGACGTTCGGATCGGCGGTCGCGTCCGGGGACGGCGGCGTGCTGTGGTCGACCACCAGCACCGGCGGGTGGTCCTCGACGTCGAAGCGGCGCCAGGCCGTGGTTCCGGACTCGTCGCGTTCGCCGAGCCGGAGGTGGATGTGGGGTTCTCCTGCGTCCACGGCCCGCTGGTAGGCCTCGGTCAGGTCGAACTCCACGCCGCCGGGCACGGGGCAGGCGGACCGCCCGCCCCTGATCCTTCGGGTGTCGAGCAGGGCGCGTGCCCGCGGCTGGTCGTTCCAGGTGGCCCCCTCATCGAAGGGGTCGACCCGGTGCAGCTGCACGAAGGAGTCGCTGCCGCAGTCGTAGGACCAGGCCACCTCGGTGCGCAGCACCGCGGATTCGACGACGGCGCCGGGGCCGGGCACAACGGGGAACCCGAACAGGGCCCTGCGGGTGTAGTTCCGGTCCCATTCGAGGCGTCCGGTGCCCACGCTCGCGGTTTCGGCGCCGTCGTGGGGCCGGTCGGGGAAGGCACGGTCCACGTAGGTCCACGAGGAGCTCTGGACCTCGGTCCGTTCACCGTGGGGGCGCGCCGGGGCGAAGGGACCGTCGGCGGCGGACGCGGCCCCGGGTCCGGCCGGGCCGCTGGTCCCCTCCGCGTCCGGTTCGCTCCCGCGCGGTCCACCGCTCCGCTCCCCCGGGGCGCCGGGCTCTCCGGGGACGGCGGCGCCGTCGGCGGTGGGAACGCCCTCGTCAGCTGCGGCGGGAGCGACCGCCCCCAGCACGAGGACCAGGGCGTAAACCGCACAGACCGCCGTCGCACGGGTCAGGGAACGACGCATTACGGGTGGTGCCTACACATTCCAGCTATGACCGAAAAAGAATTCAGGAGAAACGTTCACATCCCGCTTCAGCCACGAGGAATTTACCAAATTCCCCTAGCACCCCACAAACCTCAGGGATATAAACGCTGACCAAAACCCTAGTTATCACCCGAAGAAACAACGGCGCCGCGCGAACCCGACCCACCCGAAAAGAAGCACGCGAACACGCGGGAATCCTTTATTCGACAGCCAGGAAAAACCATTCACGTCAGACCGGAAACCGGCTACCGCTCATGGCGGGCGCACACCGGCGGCGGCCCCGACCCGTCGCGGCACCGCCCGGAGCCCCGTGTCCTCGTCCCCGGGCCCGGAGCCAGACGAGTTCTCAGGCCATGAGGGCCATGAACGGCGGCGAAGCCCCCGAGCGGGGCGAGCCCGGAGATCGCGTACTGGGCGAGTCCGCCGAACTCCCCGCCCTCCGCGGGGATCTGGAGGAACAGCAGGGTTCCGACGGCGTAGAGCACGAGGGTGACGACCGTACCGACGATGATCTCGGGCCATCCGGCCCGGCGCCTACTCCCGCCCTGTGCGTCGGGGGCCGTGGGCCGCGGAGGGAGCGGGGTGAGCGTCAGCGTTGGTGGGCATGCTTCCTTCCTGCGTTCGGTTACCGGGGCGTACCAGCACCCGGCTGCGGAAGGTGTGGGCGTTTCCCTGGTGACCCGCCGTGAGGCCGTGGGGGGAGACGGGATCCGCTGCGCCCGCGCGGACGCGGCTGCCGGTGGGCGCCTTCGTGCAGCACGGGAATCCCCGTGCCGCACGGGAACCCGCGCCCTCCCCGCCCGGCGCGCGAGGCCTCGCGTGGGCCGCTTTCCCGGCCGTGCCATTGTGCGGGCGGTCACAGAGTGAACACGTCCGACGCTCTCATCAGGACTTACCAGTGCACTGGTAAGACAGATGTATGTGTCAGCGGCGCGGCTGTGGCACGATGAAGACGTGAACCGACAGGCCAACTTCACCCTCGCCCCCTCGTCCCTGACCGACGCGCTCTACCAGTCGCTGCGCGCTCGCATCGTCAACGGGGAGATCGCGGCTGGCGAGAAGCTCACCGAGCACCGGATCGCCAGCGAGTACGACGTCGCGCGCCCCACCGCCAAGGCGTGTCTGGAGCGGCTCACCGCCCTCGGCCTCCTGCGCCGGTCGGCCCACAAGACGGCGGTCGTCCCCGACTTCCACGCCGACGAGATCCGCGACCTCTTCTTCAGCCGGGGCACGGTGGAGAGCGCGGCGGTCACCGTCCTGGCGGCCGAGGGGGCGGTCCCCAGGGAGGCCACGGAGGCGCAGGCGCTGATCGAGGCGGCGGCCAGGGACGGCGACTTCGAGCGCCAGGTGGAGGCCGACATCGCCTTCCACACCGCGCTGGTCTCCGGTGCGGGCAGCGAGCGCCTGAGCAGGATGCACGAGCTGATCATGGGCGAGGTGCACCTGACCATGGGCCGCTTCCAGGCGCACCGGTCCACGCAGGGCAGCACCGTGGCCCACGAGCACGCGACGATCCTGGAGGGCATCAGGGCGCAGGACCCCGAGGCGGCGCGCCTGAGGCTGGCCGAGCACCTCGACCACGCGCGCGGCCGCCTCCTGGCACTGCTGGACGCGGGGACCCAGGAGGCGGCTGGAGCCGAGTAGGGCTCACTTGAGTCCGCTGGTGACCATCCCGCGGATCAGGTAGCGCTGCGCGAAGACGAAGAACAGGATGACCGGCAGCAGGGATATCAGGGACATCGCGAACAGCATCCCGATGCCCTGCTGGCTCTCCGAGCTGACCATGGAGCTCAGCGCGACCGGAACGGTGTACATGTCCGTCGAGGTCAGGTAGATGAGCGGCGTGAAGAAGTCGTTCCACGTCCAGATGAACGTGAAGATCGTCGTGGTCACCAGAGCGGGGCGCATCAGCGGCAGGATCACGTGCCAGAAGATCCGGAAGTGCCCGGCCCCGTCGATCTCGGCGGCGCGATCGAGGTCGCGCGGGATGCCCCTGATGAACTGCACCATGAGGAAGACGAAGAACGCGTCGGTCGCCAGCAGCTTGGGGATCAGCAGCGGCAGGTAGGTGTCCACCCATCCCAGCTGGGCGAAGAAGATGTACTGCGGGATGATGAGCACGTGCATCGGCAGCATCACCGTGACGAGGGTGATCCCGAAGAAGAGGCGCCGGGCCCTGAACTCCAGCCGGGCCAGCGCGTAGGCGGCCAGTGAGCAGGAGACGAGGTTGCCCAGGATCGAGCCCACGGTCACCACGAGGGAGTTGACGAAGAACACCGAGAAGGGCTGGTTGAGGGCGTGCCAGCCCTCCCGGAAGTTCTCGAAGGTGACCTCGGTGGGCACCAGGCCCGGCTCGGTCAGGATCAGGTGCGCGGGCTTGAAGGCGCTGACGACCATCCAGACCAGCGGGTAGACCATCACGACCAGGAACAGCAGCAGTGCGCCGTGCTTGAGGATCGCGGTCCGCGGTCGGCGGCGGCGTTGCCGCGGACCGCTGGCGCCCGCGACCGTGGGGGCTTCGGTCATCAGTCGTCTCCGTAGAAGACCCAGTATTTGGACAGGAAGAAGTGGACCGCGGTCACGGCGCCGATCACCAGCAGCAGGACCCAGGCCAGCGCGGAGGCGTAGCCCATGTCGAAGGATCTGAACCCCTGCTGGTACACGTAGAGCGTGTAGAAGAGGGTGGAGTCGACGGGTCCCCCGGTGCCGCCGCTGATGACGTGCGCCTGCGTGAAGGTCTGGAAGGCGCCGATGGTCTGCAGGATGAGGTTGAAGAAGATGATCGGCGTCAGCATCGGGACGGTGATGTGCCGGAACTGCCGCAGGCGTGAGGCGCCGTCCACGCGCGCCGCCTCGTAGTACTCCTCGGGGATCTGCCGGAGGCCGGCCAGGAAGATCACCATCGGCGACCCGAAGGTCCACACGTTGAGCACGATCAGGGTGGACAGGGCCGTGGACGGGTTCTGGAGCCAGCTCTGCCCCTCGATGCCCAGCAGGCCGAGGAAGTCGTTGACCAGGCCGTTGTGCCCGAACACCTCGCGCCACAGGATGGCGACCGCGACGCTCGCGCCCAGCAGCGAGGGCAGGTAGAAGGCGCCCCGGTAGAACGAGAGGCCGCGCAGGCCCCGGTCGAGCATGACGGCCAGCAGGAGGGCGAACATCAGCTGGAGCGGCACCGAGACGACCACGTACCGGAGGGTCACCGAGGAGGCCGCCCAGAAGCGTTCGTCGCCGAGCATGCGCTCGACGTTGGCCAGCCCGGTGAAGGCCGGTGTGCTGAGGATGTTGTAGTCGGTGAAGGCGAGGTAGAGCGAGGCGCCCAGCGGGATGGCCGTCACCAGGCCCAGGCCCAGCAGCCAGGGCGAGAGGAACACGTAGGCGGCGCGGCCCTGCCGCCGCGAGGACGGCGCGGCGGGGCGGCGGGTTCTCGTGGAGGGGGGCACGCCCTACGCTCCCCGGTCGATGCCGGAGCGGATCTCGGCGATGAGCTCCTCGGTCACCTGGGCGACCCCGGCGTTGCCCAGGGCGACGTTCTCCGAGGCCCGTGACATGGCCTCGCGCCAGGTCCCCGTCCCGGGCGGGGCCTCGTAGCGGGGGCGCTGCGGCTCGGCGCGGTCCGCCTCCACCACGGCCAGCATCTCCTTCTCGTCGTCGGAGGCGAAGTCGTAGGCCTCGACGAGGAGGCGGGGGTTGGGCGGCGCGCCCATGGTGAGGCCGACGGTGCGCAGGAACTCGACGTTGTTGACGTTGAAGTCGATGAGCTTGCCCGCCGCCTCGACGTTGGCGTCGTCGATGCCCTGGTAGACGGCCAGCCGGGGGTAGTAGAGGAAGCGGTGGCCGTCGGCGGCGTCCGCGCCCACCGGCACGGACCGCAGACGGTACTTCCAGTCGGGGAACATGGCGGCTTCGTCGATGATGTGGTTGGAACTGCCGAAGTTGAGCAGGACCCGGTCGCCGACCGCGGAGAAGTCCGGCTGCATGCCCTCCTGCTCGCCCAGGCTCAGGACCGCCCCCTCGTCGAGGAGGACGCGCCACCACTCGAACCAGTCGCCGAGGGCCTCCTCGTCGAAGCCGACGTTCCCGTCCTCGGTCCACAGGTCCTGGCCGCGCTGGCGCAGCCACGCCTCGAAGGCCATGTCCTGGTCGGGTGTGTAGGTCGCGCCCCGACGCCCCTGCGCGTTGTTCGCGCTGTAGTCGATGAGGAACTCCGCGAGGTCGTCCCAGGTCCAGTCCTCCCCGGGCATCCGCGCGCCCTCCTCTTCGAGGAAGGTCTCGTTGTGGCGCACCACGGGGACGAAGACCCCGTGCGGCATGCTCAGGAGCTCACCGCCCAGGGAGAAGGACTCGATGTCCTCGGCGCTGTAGTCGGAGAGGTCGAGGGTGGGGATGTCGTCGAGCCTGCGGTACAGCCCGTTCGCCTTGTAGGTCAGGACCTGGGGGGAGGCGATCCAGAAGACGTCGGCGACGTTGCGGGCCGCCATCTGCGTGGTCATGCGCTCCTGGAAGGCGGTGTACTCGGCGAACTCCGGCTCGACCGTGATGTCGGGGTTGGCCTCCTGGAACGCCTCCAGGGCCTCGGTGTAGTTCTGCTGGCGGACGGTGTTGCCCCACCAGGCGTACCGGAGGCCGTTCCCCGAGCCGCTGCCGCCGCAGCCGGACAGGAGCAGGGAGGCCCCCACCGCGCCCATGCCGGTCAACGCGAGAAATGCGCGCCGATCGAAATCTCTCATCACGTTCCCTTCGCTGCGGGGGAGGTCACCCCAGTGAGTGTGCAGCTTCACAGGACATGTTTCCGGTGCTGATTTGGTAAGTCAATAACTCATGAATACTTGTTTTACAAAGTTACCGGGCGTTGACGGGACGCTCCGTGACCAGGACCTCGAAGAGATCGACGCGGGGCAGCGCGACGCCCTCGCCGCCCTTTTCCGCGACCGTCAGGTCCGTGTCGGCGCGCAGGGCGCGGGTGGGCTGGCCCGTCCACCACGGCACCCGCAGGCGGCGTCCGTCGACCGGCAGCGGGGTGCGGAACCCCTGGGGCACGGCACCGGAGTGGTTGACCAGGTGGACCACTCCCCCGGCCTCGGAGACGCCCAGGACCACCTCGACCTGCTCGGGCAGGTCGGTGTCGACCTCCACCGGGCCGCTGGCCGCGCGCAGCGCGGTCTCGACGAACACGTCGCGGTGCCCGCTCAGGCCCAGCTGGTGGTAGGCCCTGCCCGGCGTCCAGGGCAGCACGGCCACCCGGCCGCGCCCGTGGGCGCGCCACAGCGCGCCGGGGTGGTCGAGGAGGAGGTGGCCGTGGCACTTCTCGGGCGGACCGTAGGGGGCACGGGACAGCACGGGGAGGTCGGTGTCGGCGTCCGCGACGGGTTCGACCACGTGGAAGGCGCCCACCACGGGCAGGTCGCCCCCGCGTCGCGCGCCGTCTCGGCCGGGGCGGCGCAGGTGCAGCGAGCGCACGGACTCGACCGTGTCCCGGACCGCCGTCCGGCGCAGCACCGGTGAGCCCTCGATAAGGGAGGCGTCACCGTCGAACCCGCTCGTGCCGGTGGCGAGCACGCCGCCGCCGGCCTCGGCGTAGCGCCCCAGGGCGTCCACCGTCTCCTGGTCCAGCGGTCCCAGGTCGGGCAGGACGACCAGCCCGTAGTCCCCCAGTCGGCCCTGGCGGTCGACGTCGCGGACACGGGGCTCGGGCAGCACGTCGAAGGGGATGTGGCGTTCGAGGAGCGACGAGTACAGTCCCCGGAACTCGTGGACGGCCTCCTCCCACCGGGCGGGGGCGAGCTTGAGCGGGTCCGGCCGGACGAGGAGGACCCGGGCCGCGGACACCAGGTCCCGGTAGAAGCGCTCGTGGTCACGGTGGAACCGGGTCAGCTCACCGGCCGCGTCCAGGCACTCGTAGGTGACGTCGTCCGGGGTCCCCATGATGTACGTGGAGGGGTTGGCCCCCCGGGAGAAGGCCTGGACCAGGTACTGGGCGAAGTGGTGGGGCTCCTCGCCCGCCAGGCGGTAGGGCATGTCGACGAAGCCCACGGCGTTGGTGAGCACGGGCACCCCGGGCCGGTACGTCCGGGCCGCGCTGACGTGCTCGGCGGTCCGATGGTGCCACAGGGTCCGCCCGACCGCGTTGTTGGCCTCGTGGAAGACGATGTCGGCGCGGTCGCCGAGGATGAGCGGCGCCTCGGGGCGGCGCGCGCTGACGTGGTCGCGCACGCGGGAGGTCAGGTCGTCGAGCACCGCCTCGGTGAAGCGCTTCCACACCCGGTAGGTGGGGGAGGCGGGCCCGGTGGGCATCTCGACTCCGGGCGCGAAGATCGCGAACGCCCGCTGGCAGGGCAGGCAGTGGCACGTCCCCCGGTGGACACCGCTGTAGTCGACCTCGTTGAAGGACATCCAGTTGAAGAAGAACCCGTCCAGGGGGTAGCGGTCCAGGACCTCGTCGACCACCTCCAGGAGGCGGTGCTGATAGTAGTCCCCGCTGGGGCACACGCTGGTCAGGCCGTTGTAGACCTGCTGCGTCCCGTCGGCCCCCGTGAAGCACCACTCCGGGTGGCGTTCGGCCCGGCGGTGGTCGATCTTGGAGAAGTCCATCCTGGCCAGGACCCGCACGCCCCGCTCGCGTGCCGCCGCCACCGCGTCGCCCACGAGGTCTCCCGAGGGCCGCTGGTCCAGGGCGGGGTTGCGGGTCTGGAACTCCAGCTCCGTGGGGTAGTTGGACACGATGCCGCCGACGCTGAGGAGCCAGGCGCGCGCGCCGAAGCCCTCCAGGTAGTCCAGGACCCGTTCGACGTCGAGGGTCGCGTCGATCTCCCTGAGGTTGGTCTGGAACATCCGGAAGGGCCGGCGCCACCACAGGTCGTGCTCGTTCATGCCCGCTCACCCCGGATCCACGTGAAGCGGACGGCCTCCAGCAGGTCCGCGGAGTCCACGGTCACCTCGGCGCGCCCCGCGCCCACGCGCACCGGGACGTCGGACCCGGAGACCAGGAGGCGCGCGTCGGCGCCCACAGCGCCCTCCGGCAGGGCGACCGAGACCTTCTGCGCGGGCAGCGGGATGATCTCGCGCATGGGCCCCTTGAGTGCCATGGGGTTGGTGAGGTTGACGATCACCACGGCGACCGAATCCGGGTCCTCCCAGAGCGCGAGGTCGACCAGTCCGCGTCCGCGGACCCGGACCCGTTCCGGTTCCCCGAGGGCCCAGCGGACGGCGTTGGCGACGAGCGTCCCGTGGTCGGGTTGGAGCGCCTCCCAGAACAGGGAGCCGAGGTTGAAGGCGACGTAGACCGAGCGCCCGCCTCCGGGCAGCTCCCGGGTGACCAGGGCCGGGCTCGCGGGCTCCTCCCGCGGGTAGACCTCCTCCATCGGCAGGTCGGGGTAGTCGGGCACGAAGCGCAGGGGCACGCCGGTCCCCGGGCGGGCGGTCACACCGATGAGTTCGGTGCCGCCGATGACGCGCTCCGCTCCCCCGAATCCGTCCGTGGTGGGGTGCTCTCCGGTGAGCGCGACGTAGTTGTTCTTGACGGGTCCCCGCACCGGCATGCTCAGGTCCACGCCGAACACGTCGGCGAGCCCGAAGTTGGCCCGCGGGGTGCCGTACTCGTCGTCCAGGGAGGAGCGGTGGGCGGCCACGACGCTTCCCCCCGACTCGGTGAAGGCCCGGATCGCGCGGCACTGGTCCTGGCTCAACCGCTCGGCGTCGGGCAGGACGAGCACCCTGAACCGGCCCAACTCGCTCTCGGACAGGTTCTGCTCGGCGACGATCTCGAAGGGGATGCGGGCCTCGACCAGGGCGTGGTAGAAGCCGTCCTCGTGCGAGCGCCCCCTCTCGGGGCCTCCCGTCTCCAGGAGCGCCACGTCCGCCGTGATGCGGCGGCCCGCGAGTTCGGGCTCCAGGCGCTCGTGGAGCGCGAAGGCCTCGGCTACGGGGCGCACCCACCGCCGGTCGGGCACCATGCCGTTGAACTTGGTGAACCAGGGGAAGGCGCCCTGCGCGAAGCCGTCGACGATCCACATGGTGGTCTCGGCCCCGGGCGATACCGAGTCCTTCCAGCGGTGCTGGTGGTGCTCGGGACCGATGGAGGTGATGAGTCCGACCGGCCTGTCCCGGAAGACCGCCCGGCTGCGCTTGCCGTTGCGCCCGGCCGACCAGGGCGCCTCCACCCCGGAACGGCCCTGCTTGTCGATGAGGAAGAACGGGAAGTGCCGGGCCAGCATGCCGCGGTCGAGGTCGCGCGCGGCGATGCTGCCCAGGTTGGGGATGAAGCGGGCGTGCGGGCGGATGTCGCGGACCGCCTGGTCCCAGAGGCTCACCAGGTCGCTCAGCTTGCGCCTGCGCCACACCACGTAGGCGCGCCAGGCGGGGTCGGAGGTGTCCCCCTCCCGGCGCGGCAGGTCGAACCCCGTCTCGTCGCGGAAGCTGCGCAGCGCCGCCTCGCTGTAGGAGATGCCGTGGCCCTGCCAGCGGTTGGCGAAGACGGCGTCCACGTCGTAGCGGGTGACGATCTCGCGGGCGACCTCGGTGATGAAGTCGCGGTTGTACGGGCCGAACGGACAGGTCAGCCAGATACCGGGGTAGCCCCAGTGCTCCACCGGGCTGCCGTCGGCGGTACGCGCCAGCCACTCGGGGTGGGCGCTCGCGGCGTCGGCGTGGACGGCGTGGGGGTCCACCCTGGCCATGACGTGCATGTCCAGGCCGCGCGCGCCCTCGACCAGGGCGCCGAAGGGGTCGGTGTCGCCGAGGTGGACGCTGCGGTGGTGGTAGGGGACGTCGGTCGGGTAGAAGGCGACGTACCCGCCCGCGCTGATGCAGGCCGCGTTGGACCTGGTCTCGCGCATGACCTGGATCCAGAAGTCGGGGTCGAAGCGTCCGGGGTCGTTCTCGGTCAGCGTCAGCTGCGTCCAGCGCGTCGCGCCCAGATGCCAGTCGGCTTCGCGCGGCGCGCTGGCCGCGCTCCCGGGCCCGCTCTCCGTCACACCCTGTGCCATGTGGCTGGTCCTCTCGTCGGCTCGGCCGCCGCGGCCGCGGCTCGGCTCGCGCGCCGGTGGCGCTCCGCGACGGAGGCAGGACAGTATAGGCACATTGTCAGTCAAGATTTCAAGACTGACAATGTGCCTACGAATGTGCCTACGAGGGCCCCCCGATCAGTCCCGCGCGTCCGCGTCACGCCCCGACAGCCGCTCCACCTGCAACAGCAGCGCCGAGTGGTCGAGGGACCCGTGGCCCTGGGCGCGCAACGATCCCATCAGGGTCGCCGTGAGCGCTCCCAGGGGCAGGGCCACCCCGGCCTCGCGGGCGGCGGCCGTCACGATCCCGAGGTCCTTGTGGTGCAGGTCCACCCTGAACCCCGGGTCGAACTCGCGCGCGAGCATGGACGCGGCCTTGCGGTCGAGCACCGTGCTGCCGGCCAGCCCACCGGAGAGCACGCGTACGGCGCTGTCGCGGTCGACGCCGTGGGCCTGGAGGAAGACCAGCGCCTCGGAGACGAGCTCGATCGTCCCGGCGACGATCAGCTGGTTGGCGGCCTTGACGGTCTGCCCGGCTCCGGCCGGACCGACGTGGACGACCGTCGTGCCGAGCGCGTCCAGCACCGGCTTCGCGAGGGCGAAGGCCCGCTCCTCGCCTCCGACCATGATCGAGAGCTTGGCCTCGACCGCCCCCTGCTCACCCCCGCTCACGGGCGCGTCCAGGACCGCGACCCCCGCGGCCTCCCCGGCCTCGGCCACGGCGCGGGCCGTGTCGGGGCGGATCGTGCTCATGTCGATGAGCAGCGCGCCGCGGCGCATGTGCTCCAGGGCGCCGCCCCCGCCCAGGACCACGGACTCCACGTCCGGGGAGTCGGGCAGCATCGTGATGACGGCGTCGGCCCCGCCGACGGCGTCGGCCACCGAGGAGGCGGCGCGGCCCCCCGCTCTCACCAGCGGCTCCGTCTTCGCGGCGCTGCGGTTGTACCCCACCACGTCGAACCCGGCACGGACGAGGTTGGTCGCCATGGGGGCGCCCATGACGCCCAGGCCGATGAAGGCGATCGTTCGCACGCTCACTGCGGACTCCTTGGTCGATTCGGTGTCGGTCCGGCGGGCCGGACGGCCCGCCGGGGTGTGCTCTGCGGGTCGCAACGGCCGTCGCGGCCGGATCACGCCGCCTCGCCGGGCAGGCCCGGCAGGTCCGACGAGCGCGTCCAGCCGAAGGGGTGGGGTCCGTCGCCCGCGTGCTCCAGCGCTGTCCAGCCGTCGTACCCGCCCCCGGCCAGGTCCCTCACCCAGTCGCGCAGCGGGAGGCCACCCGTCCCGGGGGCGCCCCGGCCGGGCGCGTCCGCCACCTGGACGTGCCCGACGCGCCCCCGGTGCCGGGCGAGCGCGGCCGGGACGTCGTCGCCGTTGACGGCCAGGTGGTACACGTCGAACAGCAGGCCGAGGTTGTCCGCGCCCGTCTCGCGCTCGACCCGCTCGATCACCGCCACGGCGTCGTCCGCCGTGAGCAGCGGGTAGGACGGGGCGCCGCTGACCGGCTCGATCAGCACCGTGCCGCCGATCTCGGCCAGGGTGCCCGCCACCTCGCCCAGGACGCGCACGGCCGCGGCGTCCTGTTCGGCGTCGGACACGTCCGAGCGGCGGTTGCCGTACAGGGCGTTGAAGGACCGGCAGCCCAGCGCCTCCCCGATCCGGCGGACCACCGCCGCGTTGGCCCGCAGCTCCTCGGCGCGATCCGGCCAGGAGACCACGCCCCTGTCGCCGCCCGGCATGTCACCGGCGAAGAGGTTGAGCCCGACCAGGCGCAGGCCCGAGGCGCGGACCGTGTCGACGAAGGACTCGACCTCGGCCTCGGCGGGGACGGGCTCCGCGAAGGGCCACCAGAACTCCACCGCCTCGAACCCGGCTTCCCGGACCGCCGCCAGCCTCTCCTCGGGCGGCCGGTCCTTCATCATGATCGAACAGTTCACGGCGTAGCGGGGTGTGCCCACGGTTCTCTCCTTCACCACGGTGGGAAACCGGACGGACCTCTGACAATTGGTCCGACCACCTGACCGATGGTGAAGCTAAACGGGTACCGCGTCCCGTGTCAACGGGTCAGCGGCCCGGCCCGTCCGTCCGGTCCCGCGCGGAGCCCAGCTCGGTCAGCAGTCCCGTCTCGATCTCGCTCATGTGGACGGCCATCAGCTGCCGCGCCCGGCGGTGGTCGCGCCGCTCGATGGCGCCGAGGACCTGCCGGTGGTGTTCGAGGTAGTGACGCGCTTGGTCCCGGCGGCCGCGGGAGCGGCCCTTGAGCTCGCTCCACATGGGTTCGCGCATGAGGTCGACCAGGGTCCGCTCCAGGGCGAAGAGCACGCTGTTGTGCGAGGCCGCCGCCACCGCCAGGTGGAAGTCGGCGTCCACCGCCGAGGGGTCCGCGCCCTCTTCGAGCACGCGCTCCTGCTTGAGCACCAGGTCTTCGAGTACCCGCAGGTCGTTGGAGGTCCTCGCGGTGGCCGCGTGCTCGGCGCACACGGGTTCGAGGGCGGCCCTGGCCACGATCAGGTCGAGCGGGCTGTGCTCTCCGGCGACCGCGGCCCGGGCCCGGAGGGCGTTCTCCTCCGACCCCCCGTCGCCGACCACATAGGTCCCGCTGCCCACGCGGACGTCGAGCACCCCGGCGTGCTCCAGGACCCGGATCGCCTCGCGGACCGAGCCGCGGCCGACCTCGAACCTCTCGGCCAGCACGCGCTCCGCGGGCAGCGGCGTCCCGGGCGGGAAGGTCCCCGAACGCACCCCGGCGAGGATCTGGTCGACCACCGAGGAGTAGACCTTGGCGTGCTCGACGGCGCGGAAGACGGAACGGCCCTCCTGTGGCATCCGGCACACACCTTCCCTATACTCACCTGACCGGTCGGACCAATACGAGCCACAAATTACCAGAGCGTACGAAGGACGTGATGTTCGTGCCCGAGCGCGGGCGAGTACTCGTGAGCGGGCGCTTCGAGCCCGACGAGAGGGAGCGGATCCGCACGGCCGCCGCGGGCGTCCCGGTGGACTTCGTGGACGGGCTCGGTGACCGCACCGACCTCCTGGGGACGGCGACGGTCATCGCCGGAACCCTCAGCGGCGAGCAGTTGGCCCTCGCTCCCGCCGTGCGCTGGGTGCACAGCTGGGCGGCGGGGGTGAACAACGACCTCGCGGCCGGGCTGGACGCGCACCCCGCGGTCCTGACCTCCTCGGCGGGCAACGGCGCGGTCCCGCTGGCCGAGCACGCCATGATGCTCATGCTGATGCTGAACAGGGACGCCCCCCGGTGGGCCAGGGCCCAGTCCGAGCGCCGTTGGGAACGCTTCCAGCACGGTGAGCTCAACGGCCTCACCTGCGGGATCATCGGCCTGGGGAACTGCGGGCTCGACCTGGCGGCCAAGGCACGGGCCTTCCACATGCGGGTGGTGGGGGTGCGGCGCCGCACCGACCTGCCCTCCCCAGGTGTGGACGCCGTCCACCCTCCCGAGGACCTGCACCGCATGCTGGCCGAGTCCGACTTCGTGGTGGTCACGGCCCCGGACACGCCCGCCACCGAGCACCTCCTCGGCGAGGCGGAGCTGAGGGCGATGAAGGACACGGCGTACGTCGTCGTGGTCTCACGCGGCGGGATCGTGGCGGACGGGGCACTGCTGCGGGCCCTCACCGAGGGATGGATCGCCGGAGCCGGGCTCGACGCCCACGGCCGGGAGCCGCTGCCGCCGGACAGTCCCTTCTGGGACCTGCCCAACGTCATCGTCACCCCGCACAACGGGGCGACGACCGCCGCGACGCGGCGCCGGGGCGTGGACGTGTTCGTCGAGAACCTGGAGCGCCACGCGCGGGGCCGACCGCTGGTGAACGTGGTCGACAAGTCCGCCGGGTACTGACCCGGTCGGCGCCCGGTCCCGGCTCGCACCCGCAGAGACACACCGGCACGGGCACACCGGGCCCCCGGCCTCCCGCGGCGGTCCAGCGAGGCGGTCACTCCCGCTCGGCGTCCGGGTCCGGCGTCGCCTCCCCGGGCGGCCTGAGGCGGCTCGCGAGCCGGTAGTCGACGCGGATGTCCGTGTACACCACCCCGGAGCGGACGCCGTGGGGAAGCCCCGAGCGTTCGCTGCCGGAGGTGCCCTCGTGGTCCGGTTCCCCCCGGGTCCGGGACCTGACCTCCGGCACCTCTCCGAAGGTCAGTTCGTCCGCGGACACCGAGGCGCTGATCTCCACGTCGTACTCGGGCCCGGTCCGGTCGTCCACGGCCTCCCACCTCCCGATCTCCGAATGGTGCGCCCCAGGCCGCTCCAGGCCGCCCCGGGCACGGCGGCCACGGCCCCCGGCGCTCGGCTCCCCCGGCGCCCGGTTTCTCCACCGCCCTACTTCTCCGCCGTGTCGTCGGAGTCCTCCACGACCTCCGCGACGTCCCCGACGTCCTCCACGGCCTTCCCCGCGCCCCGGCCGACGCCCCGCGCGGCCTCCCCGGCGCCCCGGGCCACACCCTCCACCGCGTTCCCGGCTCCGCGGGCCACACCCTCCACGGCGCTCCCGGCTCCCCGGCCCACGTCTTCCACCGCGCCGCCCGCGCCCCGGCCCAGGGCTCCCACGGCCTGCCCCGCACCGCCCGCCACCTGGTCGAGCGAGGACTCCACCCCCCGGGTCACGTGCTCCAGGATCTGCGGGTTGGTGTCGATGGTCTGCAGGACCCGCGTGATGATCTCCCGGACGTTGTCGAGCTGGACCTTGAGCAGGGCCTGGGCCTCGACCCCCTTGAGGGTGAGGCTGACGCGGCCGAGTTCGACGTCCGCGCCCACCTTGAGCTTGAGCAGGTCCAGCACCTCGGCCTGGAGGGAGACGGAGGCCCGCAGGTTCTCGACCTCCAGTCCGATCTCGTCGACCTTGACCACCGGGACGTCGAGGAGCACGTCCGGGTCCTCGACCCCGGGGGCGCGGACCGGGCGTCCGGCCCCTGGGACGCGGCCGGTGTGCTCGACGCCCGGCTCGGAGGCCCGGGGCTCGGTGGCTTCGGGTTCGGGGACCTGAGGCTCGGCGGCTTCGGCTTCAGGGGCCTTGGGCGCGGCCGCCGGCCGCTTGGCCCGCGCGGGCCCCGCCACGGCCTCCCATTCGGTGGGCGCGACGTCCCCCCGGGCCTTGCCGCCTCCGCCCTTGGCGGACCGGCCCGTGCTTCCTCCGCTGTCCTGAGTACTCCGTTTCACCTTCTGCGCACCCTTCTGAACGGTCCGGACACGCCCCGGGGTCCCCGCCTCCCGGCGACGGCCCGCGCCGTCGGCCGTGTCGCGGACACCCGACCGCCCGTCCGATTTATTGCCGTTTGAGAGTTATGCGTGCATGTTCGCCCCATGTACCCCCGGCCGCCCTTCCAAAACGGTTCTCCCTGCTCAGGGCACCTTCGAGCCATCCCGAGCAGGCATCCGCCCCGCCTCCGCCGCCCGCCCCGCTGCCGGAACCGGTACGTCGGCGGGCCCGGGCGGGAGGCGCCCCCACCTGACCAGCTGCCGGGCGGGCACCGGCCGGTCCGGGCGCGGGGCCGTCCGGGCGCGGAAGGCGTGGGTTCGGCGTGGAAAGCGGTGGGGCCGCGGGGAAGGCGTGGAGTTCACGTGGAAGAGGCTGGGTCTGCGCGGAAGAGGCTGGGTCTGCGTGGAAGATGCGGGTTTTGCGTGGAAGCGCGGGGACGTCAGCCGGTGAACCACAGGATCAGTTCGCCGGAGTAGACCAGGACGAAGGCCGTAGCCACCACGGCCGCGGTCCCCGCGGCGAGCCCGAGGGAGCGCGGGCGCGGGGCGGGGCAGCGCCGGACCGCGGCCCATCCGAGGAACGCGGCGCCCGCGGCGATGGAGCAGGACCAGTAGACCGGGGACGTGGTGTCCGCGATGTAGAGGAGTCCGTACACCCCCTCGCCGACGAGCACGCCGCTCATGGCGCCCGCAGCCAGCGGGGCGAGGCGGGACCGCGTGCGCAGCGCGTTACCGCCCCAGCCGAGGACCGGCCCCACCAGGGCGGCGGCAGTCAGCCAGAAGAACGTCCCCCCTGGCGAGGCGGAGAATCCGCGCAGGACGGAAGCGATGTCGTAGCCGAGGACCATCGCCGCCAGCGACAGCGCGCACGCGATCGCCGAGACCCAGGGGCGCGGGGAGAGCATGCCGAGAAGGAAGGCGACCAGGCTCCAGCTCCCGGCCGAGTT
The DNA here is from genome assembly GCF_000092985.1 of Nocardiopsis dassonvillei subsp. dassonvillei DSM 43111. Lineage (GTDB taxonomy): Bacteria > Actinomycetota > Actinomycetes > Streptosporangiales > Streptosporangiaceae > Nocardiopsis > Nocardiopsis dassonvillei. Next base: position 679,592 of record NC_014210.1, on the reverse strand, counting down.
CGCCAGCGGGGCCAGGCCGTGGGGGAGCAGTCCCTGCGCGTAGGAGGTCAGGAACCCCGTGAGGAGCCCCGCGCCGACGGCCGCGCCCAGAGGGGTCAGCAGGGCGCTCGGGGAGGCGGGTGCGGTCGCGGTCGCGGGCTTCTCCGTGTCTGCGGCCATGGTCTCTTCCGTTCCGTCGTCGCGTGCTCGCCACACGCGGGGCTGCCTGTCCTCACCGGGTTAACGCCGTGCTCCGCTCCCCCGGTTCACCGCTGGGAGGTCCGCCAACGGGCGACACCCGGTCCCGCTCCCCCACCGGTCTTCGGACTCCTCGTCGGGCTCAGACCATGCCGCCGTTGGCGTAGAGGATCTGGCCGTTGACCCAGCGGCCGGGCCCGGCGAGGAAGGAGACCACCTCGGCGATGTCCTCGGGGGCGCCGAGGTGCCCGAAGGGGTTCATCCCGGCCAGCCGCTCCACCTGCTCCTCGCTCTTGTCCGCCAGGAACAGGTCCGTGGCGGTGGGCCCGGGGGCGACGGCGTTCACCGTCACGTCCCGGCCCCGCAGCTCCTTGGCCAGTACCGGGCTGATCGCGTCCACGGCGCCCTTGGAGGCGGCGTAGGCCGCGTAGGTCGGCAGGGCGAGCTTGCCGACCGAGGTGGAGACGTTGACGATCGCCCCGCCCCGGCGGACCCTCCTGGCCGCCTGCTGGTTGACCACGAAGGTGCCACGGATGTTGGTCCGGTGCATGCGGTCGAGGTCGGCCAGATCGAAATCGGCCACGGTGTCCAGGAGCATGATCCCGGCGGAGTTGACCACGACGTCCACGCCGCCGAACCGCTCCTCGACCGCGTCGAAGGCCGCGCGCACGGCGTCCTCGTCGGCGACGTCGGCCCGGATCGCGACGGCGCCGCCGCCCGCGTCGGTGACCGCGGCGACGGCGGCCTCCGCCGCGGGGGTGTCGCCCGCGTACACGATCGCGACGTCCTGGCCGTCGGCGGCGAGGCGTTCGGCCACCGCCCGTCCGATACCGCGCGATCCGCCGGTCACCAGCGCCACACGCTGTTCGGTGCTGCTCATGATCGTCCTCCCGTCGGGGCGGCCTTCCGCCCACCTTTGATAACGCCGATAACACTAGTTCTTGATCGACGATAACACAAAGGTGATACCAGAATCCCGTTATCATCGATACATGGCTTCTCGCAGCGACAACCGGCAGAAGGTCATCGAGGCCGCCGCAGACCTTCTCAGGAACCACGGGCGTACCGCGGTCACCACGCGAGCCGTCAGCACCGCGGCCGAGGTGCAGCCCCCGACGATCTACCGCCTGTTCGGGGACATGGACGGCCTGCTCAACGCCGTGGCCGCGGACGGTTTCACCCGTTACCTGGCGCGCAAGGCGGCCCAGCCCGCCTCGTCCGACCCGGTGGAGGACCTGCGGGGCGGCTGGGACCTGCACGTCGGGTTCGGTGTGGAGAACCCGGCCCACTACCTGCTGATGTACGGCGACCCCGCGCCGGGCGGGAGCGGTGAGACCGCACGGGAGGCCCGGCGCGTCCTGCTCACGCTGGTGCACCGGGTCGCGGAGGCCGGCCGGCTCGTGGTCGGTGTCGAACAGGCGGCGGACATGGTGCACGCCGCGGGCATGGGCGTCACCCTCAGCCTGATCAGGGCGGGCTCCGACCGGCCCGACCTGTCGCTGTCCGTCAGGACGCGCGAGGCGGTCCTCACGGCGATCACGTCCGCTCCCGGCGCCGACACCGGTGTGGCGGCCGGTACCGGCCCCGGAGCCGACCGGGACCGCGAACCCGCGCGGCGGGCGATCGCCCTGCGCTCGGTCCTGGACCGGTCGCGGGCGGAGTTCAGCCACGGCGAGCGCATCCTGCTGGGCGAACTCCTCACCCGCCTGGCCGACGCGGAACCGGGGTCCCGTGACCTCTGACCCGCCCGGTCCCCCAGCCGACGGCGGCGGCACCGCGCAGGACACGGAAGCGGAACAACGGCGACGGCATGGCAACCGGCGGCACGTGTCGCGCGTGGAAGGAGAGGACACCGTGCGTGCCAGGCCCGGGAGCGCTCCCAACACGTTCCGTGACCACGGGACGCGTTCCCGGCTCCCGCCCGGGAGCGGAGGGCTCGACGGGGTCCACGGCCGGGACGACCGCTGTCGTCCCCGTCCGGCGCACCCCGGAGGAACGCTTCCCCGTTCTCCCGCGCCCCGCTCGTCCGCCCCTTCCCCACCAGTCCGCATTCCCCACCCGTACGAAGACTCCGGAACGGAACATCCGAGATGCCGAGAAGTCCCCAGACCCCCTCACTGCTCCTGAGAGGGGTCTGCGCCTCCACCTCCGCCCTCCTGGCCTTCGGGCTGCTGCCCGCCGCCCCCGCGCTGGCGGAGACCGCCGTCAACCCCGTGTCCGGCAACCAGGGCTTCCTCGTGGTCACCGAAGGCGACGCGGTCCTGGCGGGCAACGAGTCCGAGGGAGCCGTCGCGGTCGGCGGCGACCTCGTGTTCGGCGACTACAACGTGGCCGCCCACACAGCCGGTTCCCACACCGCCGAGGGGGACGAGCACCCCACCGCCCTCCTGGTGAACGGCCGGGTGGACTTCGGCGCCAGCGAGGGCGACCTCAAGGTGCTCCAGAGCGGGTACGTCAAGGTCGGCGCGGCAGCGGACGCCGACATCAGCACGACGGACCACAACGGCGCCCAGGTCAACACCGTGGTCGCCGGCCCCGAGGGCCGTGAGAGCACACCGCGGGTCTCGCTCACCGTCCGCCAGCCGCAGGAGTCCGTCACCGGCCCGGCCCTCGACGTCGCCGGGCTGTTCCCCGCCTACCGCGAGCGCTCGGCCGGACTCGCCGCGTGCGAGGGCGGGGTCGTCCCGCTGCGGACGGGCGAGGGTTCCGAGGCCCTGCCGCCCTTCGAGCAGGGCGCCAACGTCACCCTGCCGCTGGCCCAAGGCGCCCAGAACGTGTGGAACGTCGCCGCCGAGGACCTGGCCGCCCTGGAGGTCATCACCTTCGAGGACAAGCCCGGACCGGACGCGCCGCTCCTGGTCAACGTCGACACCTCGGGCGTGGGCGGACGGTTCGAGTGGCGCACCCCCAACATGGCCGGGATCGGGCTGGAGGAGGCCCGCTACGTGCTGTTCAACTTCGGGGAGGCCGCCTCCGTCACCTTCACCCCCGACAGCCGGACCCTGGAGGGCACCGTCTTCGCCCCCGACGCGAAGGTGAGCTGGCTGTCGCCGAGCAACATCGAGGGCAACGTCGTGGCCGCCTCCTTCGAGCACGGCTCCCTGTCGGCGGGCGTCGTCGGCAACGGTGAGCTGCACAACGGCGACTTCTCCGCGGAGCTGACTCCGTGCGGGCCCGGCGGGGGCGAGACCCCCGAGGAGCCGGGAGAACCCGAGCCGACTCCCGACGGTGAGGAGCCCGGGGCCCCCGAGGAGGAGCAGCCGACCGAGGCTCCCGTCGCGGAGGAGACGCCCGGCGCGGAGCCCTCCGCGTCCCCCTCACCCGAGCAGGCGGCCGGATCGGACGGCGGTCTGGCCGTGACCGGCGCGAGCCTGTGGGGGCTGGTCGGCGCGGCGGTGGTGGCGATCGGGGCCGGTGTGGCGGCCTTCGTGTTCACCAGGCGCAGGAAGTCCGGGTCCTCCGTCTGAGGGAGGGCCGCGGGAAAGGCGGCACGGGACCGGCCGCAGGTCCGGTGACCGGGACGCCGGCGGCGGGAGCCTCGGCGGCGGTCGGCACCGTCCGCCAGAGTCCCGCACGGGGGCTCCGATCCGGGTGATCGGGGCCCCCGGCGTTCACCGGGGCTCCTCGGTGTCCGGCGCCTCCCGCCCGTCCGGCTCGGGGTACTCCTCGCGGATGCGCAGCGCCAGCTCGCTGAAACCGCCCCGCTCCAGGACGATCACCTGTTCATGGACGAACTTCGCGCGTTCCCCGGCGTCCTCGAAGGAGTCGGCCAGCCCGCGCAGGATGGCCACCTGCACGTCGCGTTCAGCCGACTCGGGGCCTTCCTCGGCGGGCCACCAGTAGCTCTCGTACCCTTCTTCGTCGACGTCGCTGCCCGGGCCCGGGGACGGCTCGGGCCCGTCGTCCCCACCGAGGTCGAGCGGGTCGTCCAGCGGGTCGGGACCGCCGAAGGCGTCGAGGCCCCCGTCCACGGCCGGCGCCGAGGGGACCTTCGGGCGCGGGGAGGGCGAGGCGGTCAGATGCGGGGGAGGCGCCTGGCCGACCCGGGAGGGCGGGAGGTCCTCCAGCTCCTCCTCGGCGTCGCGGACGGCCTCGCGCAGCTCGCGGTCCTTGCGGAGGGCGGCCATGCGGCACAGCCGTTCGGCGTCCTCCTCCGGCAGGCGCAGGCTCACCTCCTCCGCCCACACCACGACCCCGGCTCCGGTGACCGCCGTCTCCACCGCGAGCCGGGCGGCCAGCTCGCACTCGGCCGTCCCGTGGTCGCCGGGTCGGACGCCGCGGGTCAGCCCGGACGCGCGGGTCACCACCGCCAGGACGGCGGGGGCGACCGGGTTGCGCAGGCTCAGGTCCACGTGGCCCTCCCACCGCCAGTGGACCACGGCGGAGAACACCAGGTCGTAGTCCCGCGCGGCGCTGGGCAGCGCGACCGGGCGGATCCGGGTGCCGCCGCGTTCACCGAAGGCGCGGAGCGTTCCGTCCTGTCCGCCGTGGGCCTGCGCGGAAGCGGAAGAGGCGTCGGCGGCGTCCGGAGCCGCCACGGCGGCCGCGGCGTCACCGAGGTGGGGGACGAGGGCGCCCAGCACCAGCACGGCCGGGATCCACAGCAGGGTCCACAGGCCGATCAGGGGGTACAGGACACAGGGCACCACGACCACGACCGTGGCGGCCGCCACGAGGTGCGCGCGGGTCAGGGGGGTGACGGGGGTGACGGTGTGCCTCCTCTCGCGGCGCGGTCGCACCGGACGGACCCGCTCGGGAGAACGGGGCTCCGCGGCGCGGCACGGTCCTGGGCGAACCGGCGCGATCCCTTCCGGCGACATCCGACAGTCTGCCCCAGATCCGGAGCGGACGCGTCACGAACCGGTGCACACGCCTTACGAGCACGTCACATCCACCGGACGGGCCCCGTGATCCGGGCCCCGAGCCGCACGTTCCCACGCGTCCCACGCGTCCCGTGAGCCCCGCCCTTGCGAGCGTTCCCCGGCACCCCGGCGGGACGCGCCGCACCAGCGGAAACCACGGGCCACGACACCCCGTGTGAGCCCCCCGACGCACCCTCCCGGCACGCCTACGAGGCGCTCACACCACCGGAGACCAGGGCCCCGCGAGCCCCCGGAAAACCACCGCCCCGCCGACGGTTCCCGAACCCGCCAGGCGAACACCCGACCAAGGGAACGTGTCGCCCGCACCCCTGTTGGACGAACACCTGCCACCGTGTCGGCTCCGGGGTCGCCTCGGGTCTTCGAAACGGCACAGAATGCGATCATCCCCCGCGACTCACCCCCCGGACCCACCCTCGTCGCCGAGCCCGCTCTCGGAGCCAGCCCATGTTCTCAGCACCCGCCCGGACCGGACGCCGTTTCCGGCCCGAGGTCCAGGGTCTGCGCGCCGTCGCCGTCCTCCTGGTCCTCGTCTACCACCTCAACCCCGCCCTGCTACCGGGCGGTTACGTCGGCGTCGACGTGTTCTTCGTGATCTCCGGCTTCCTCATCACGTCGCTGCTGTACCGCGAGGCCACCGAGCACGGCAAGGTGTCGATCGGCGGCTTCTACGTGCGCCGCATCCGGCGCCTCCTGCCCGCCGCGACGACCGTGCTCCTGGTCACCGGCGCGGTCGCGCTCTTCCTGCTGCCCGTCACCCGCCTGGTGGACACCGCCTGGCAGCTGGTGGCGTCGGCCGCCTACGTGGAGAACCTCTACCTGGCCCGGCAGGCGGTGGACTACCTGGCCGCGGACGACCCGCCCAGCCCCGTCCAGCACTTCTGGTCGCTGTCGGTGGAGGAGCAGTTCTACCTGGTGTGGCCGCTCCTGTTCGTGGTGTGGTCCCTGGCCCGGCGACGCTGGCGGGCCTCCGCCGGGACCCTCACCGTCCTGCTGGGCGCGGTGCTGGTGCTGTCCCTGGCCTGCTCGGTGCTGCTGACCTCGCGGGAGGCGGCCTCGGCGTACTTCCTGCCGACGACCCGCGCCTGGGAACTGGCCGTCGGCGGCCTGCTCGCGATCGGGCTGGCGCACGGCGGCCTGCCCCAGCGCTGGCGCGCGCCCCTGGGCTGGCTCGGCCTGGTCGCCATCGCCGGTTCCGCGGTGGCCTATGACGACGCCACGCCCTTCCCCGGCTGGGCGGCGGTCCTGCCGGTCCTGGGCAGCGCGGCGGTGATCGCCGCCGAGGACTCCCCCGTGAGGCTGTCGGCGTCCCGGCTGCTGAGCACCGCGCCCGCCCGGTGGATCGGCGACGTGTCGTACTCGCTGTACCTGTGGCACTGGCCGCTGATCGTCTTCGCCCTGGTGCTGCTGGGGCGGGAGAGCCTGGGCGCGGTGGAGGCCCTGGCGGTCGCGGCCGCGGCCGTGCTGCTGGCGTGGGCGACCAAGGTGTGGGTGGAGGACCCCGTGCGCGACCGTGGCCTGGTCCGCCGCGGCCGCTCCGCCCTGGCCGTGGCCACGGCGGGCGTGGTGACGGTGGCCGCGGTGAGCGGCGCGGTGTACGTGCGGGCCGACCAGGAGCGGTCGGTGACCTTCGACCCGGCGGTGCACACCGGTCCCGCCGCCCTCGGCCAGACCGCCGACGCGGGGCCGCTCTACCCCTCCCCCGTCAACGCGGAGGACGACGTGCCCACGCTGTACGACGACGACTGCCAGGCCTCGCACTCCGAGACCGACCCCTCCGACCCGTGCGTGTACGGCCCCGAGGACGCCACCCAGGACGTGGCCGTGCTCGGGGACTCGCACAGCGCCCAGTGGGTCACCGCGCTGGAGGGGATGGCCGAGGAGCGGGGCTGGCGGCTGCACCTGTACACCAAGTCCTCGTGCGCCTTCACCGACACGGTGATGAAGGGCCCCGACGGCGGCCCGTACACGGCGTGCAGCGACTGGAACCGCGCGGTGATCGGCGAACTGGAGGAGCTGCGGCCGGACCTGGTGTTCACCAGCTCCTCCACCGCCAGCGACCCCGCCGAGGAGACCACCCCGGAGGAGGACCTGGTCGTGGTGGCCGAGGGCATGGGTCGTCTGTGGGAGGAGGTGGCGCGGGTCAGCGGCGAGGTCGTGGCGCTGCGCGACACCCCGCGCGCCCGCCGGGACGTGGTGGAGTGCGTGGCGGCCAACCTGGAGGACCCCTCACCGTGCGAGCGGTCCGAGCGGGACGCGCTCCAGGACGCCGACCCGCAGGAGATCGCGGCCCGCGAGTCCGGGGGCGAGGTGCACTGGGTCGACCTCACCGACCGGTTCTGCGTGGACGGCGGGTGCCCGGCGGTGATCGGCAACGTGATGGTCTACCGCGACTCCGGGCACATCACCAGCACCTACATCGACCTGCTCACCGATGACCTGGCCGCGAGAATGGACGAGGCGCTGGAGTCCTGAGCGCGCCCCGCGCGGGCAGCGCGGAAAAAGCGCGAAGCGGCGCGGAATATCCCGCGATGGCGCCTTTCCCCGCATGAAATACCCCTTTTCTCATGAAACGAGAAAAGGGGTGTTTTTCTTGGCCGATGTCGCAGTATGAGCAGTTCAAGCCGGTTCTGCGCGCACGGAGAACACCCACGGACACGCGCGAAACCAAAAGGCCCGTGTTCTCCCCGTCAACGCACGCATGAGGGGTATGCTCGTGACCCGAAACGGCCGCACAGGGAGAACACGGGAAATCCCCGGCCGTGAAAGGCGGAGCCGATGCAGGGACACGAAGCGACCGGGACCGGCGGGGCGGTAGCGATCACCGCCTCCGGCCCCAGAGGAGCCGCGTGAACTGACCGGCACCGCCTCCGGGGCCCGCCGCCCACCCCCCTCACCGGACCGTACGACCACGACCACACGAGGGGAGCGGGATCGCACGATGCCCTGGGACGCACAGGAACGCACACGCTACGAGGACGAGGTGCTGGTGGCCGCGCGCGCCCACGGGCTGCCCGCGGACCTGTTCACGCGCTACGGTGTCGAACCCCGCCTGGAGCTGCGGCTGTGCGCCGATCCGGCCGCGTTCACCGAGCACGTCAACGAGGTGTGCGCCCACTGGCGCGCGCTCCGGAGCAGCCGCCGCTCCCTGGGGGAGGTGCTGGACGAGCTCATCGCCGAGCACGAGCGGCTGGAGGGCGAGGGCGCGCTCACGCACGCCCACTTCCGGCAGGTCCGCGCCGACGAGGCCCGACGGGTCCTGAGCGCGTGGTCCGAGATCGCCGGGGGTCTGACCACCTCCCTCCTGGACCGCGACACCCTCCGGTCGATGATCGCGCCGGTGGGCGTCACCGAGGCCGACGCCGAGCGCGTCCTGCTCGAACACGACGTGCGCGTCGTGGACCGGCTTCCCGAACTGGACGACGCCCCGTCCGAGGACACCCTGCGCGCCCTGCGCGGACACCTGCGCGCCCGGGGCGTGCCCTTCTCCCCCATGGAGGTCTTCGGGGAGCAGCGCCTGGCCGAGGGGTTCACCGTGCTGGACGGCTTCCGGCTCCACGACGGCACCGCCCTGGACAAGGCCGCCCTCGACGAGGCGGTCCAGCGCGTACGGCTGGAACCGGAGTCCGAGGGCAGGGCGGCGGCCGAGAACGTGCTGGAGATCCTGCGCGCCGAGGGCGACCGGGCCGACGCCCTCGTGCTGGGGGAGATCGTCGGCGACCTGCGGGAGCGCCCGGAGTCCCTGAACGAGTCCGGGCTGGCCCGGCACTGGGTCAGCCGGGGGCTGGCCGAGGAGGAGGCGCTGCTGCTGTCCGCGGCCGTGCGGCGGTCCGCCTCCGGCGCCGACGCGCCCGCACGGGCGGAGCGCGACGTGCACGACCTGCTCGCGGACAACCGGCTGCGCCAGGCGCAGGAGGCCGCCGAGGACCTGCCCGAGGACCACGACCTGCACGAGCGCCTGCGCGCGCGGATGCAGCAGGTGGAGGAGCTGACCGCGCAGGCGGAGCGGGCGCTGCGCGCGGGCGACCGGGAGGAGGCCGCCCGGGCCCTGGCCGCGGCGGCGGACGCCGCGGCCGACGACGAGGCGCTCGCCGCCCGGCTCGGCGAGGTGGCGACGCCGCCGCCGCGCGGTGTGGAGGCCCGGGTCGACGGCCGGAACGTGGTGGTCTCCTGGCAGCCCGGCCCCGCTCCGGACGAGTCGGTCACCTACCGGGTGACGCGGCGCACCGGACGGGACGGGAGCGCCCGCGAGGCGCTGGTGGGCGAGTCGTCGGGAAACGAGGTCACCGACACCGGAGCACCCGTGGGAGCTGAGGCGCGCTACGCGGTGGTGGCGGTGCGCGACGGCCTCGGGGTGTCGGAGGAGGCGTCGTCCGCGCCGGTGATGATCGCGCCGGAGGTCTCCTCGCTGCGGGTGCGCGCCGGGGAGCGGTCGGTGTCCGGCTCCTGGCAGGCCCCGGCGGAGGCGGTGCGCGTGGAGGTGCTGCGCGGTGTGGGGGCGCCGCCGCGCGGCGCGGGCGACGGCGTGCGCGTGGAGACGGACGGGTCGGGGTTCTGCGACACCGACGTCGAGATGGACGTGGAGTACCACTACCGGATCCGCGCGGTCTACGTGACCTCGAACGGGCACGCGCGGGGGTCGGCGGGGCTCGTGCGCCGGGCCAGCCCGGGTCCGTGCCCGGAAGCGGTGCGGGACCTGTCCGTGGTGCCGGACGGCGGCGCGGACTTCCGGGCCTCGTGGACACGGCCCTCCCGGGGGAGGGTCGTGCTGCGGGTCGGGGAGGAGCCGCCCGAGTGGCCTCTGGGCACGGTGCTCGGCCCCGACGACCTGGAGTCCTACGGCCGTGAGGTGGCCCAGACCCCGGTGGCCGACGACGAGGGGTCCTCTGAGGGCAGGGAAGCCGACAGGAGCAGCGGAACGGGTGTTCGCGCGGGCGCGGGCCGTGCCTCGGGGCCGCCCCCGGGGTCGGCGAACGGCCACGCGGACCCCGGGCGCGGGGGGACGCCCGGCGAGGAGAGGGAGGGCGTGCGCGTACTCGGGCCCGGGGAGAGAAGCACGGGCCACACCCGCACCGCCCCCGTCCAGGACGCCCGCGCCCCGCACGCGCCGCGCGCCGGCGCCGCGGCGCCCGAGGGGGGCAGGGCCCGTCCCCGTGAGGGCGCGTTCCGCGACACGGGCCACCCGCGCACCATGCCATCCGAGGAGACAGGGGCCAGCCCCCGTGAGGGCGCGTCCCACGTAACGGACCAGCCGAACACAGTGCCCTCGGAGGAGGGCGGGATCCGCTCCTCTGAGGGGGCGTTCCACGCCGCGGGCCACCCGAGCACAGCGCCCTCCGAGGAGGACGGGCACGGGGGGACCGAGGGCATCCGCGTCCTGGGTCCGGGCGAGGGGAGCCCCGCCCGGAGCCGGGACGCCGACCACGGCACGGGTGCCCGACGCGGAGGCTTCGCGGACGAGGGGGGAGAGGGGGTCCGGATCCTGGCCCCCGTTGAGCGGCCCCCGGGGCGGACCCGGACCGTTCCCGGCCAGGACGCCCGCACACCGCACGCGCCCTCCAGCGGTTCCGCGGCGCCCGGAGGTACCGCGGGGGACCGTGCTCCCGCCCCCGCCGAGGGGCCCGGTGAGCGCATCCGCAGTGTCGGAAGGCACGCCAGGCTCTCCCCCGCCGCGGAGTCCCCGGCACCGGCGGCCACCGGGGTGGGGGACGGTGCCCTCGGCACTTAGTAAATACCAGGGTCTTATCAGACATAAGGGGCATTTCTCTCTGCGGAGCGTTCGTACCCTGGACGTTCCCACGCCGCCTCTGCGGGGGCTCTGGTGTGGAAGACGGGCATCGCTGCCGTCTCGTGGGGGCACGGGTCGGCACTGACCACACGGGGGTTCGGTGAAGATCGCCTATCTGATCAACGACATGTACGGCATCGGCGGAACCGTGCGCACCGTCGCCAACCAGGCGGCGGCGCTGTCCGCCCGGCACGAGGTCGAGATCGTCTCGGTGTTCCGGCACCGCGCCGAGCCCGTTCTGCCCGTACCCGCGCAGGTGCGCCTGCGTCCGCTCGTGGACGTGCGCGGGTACGACGGCGACCAGGGCACGGGGACGGACGGCCGCCCGCTGTACGAGGGATCGGAACGGGCCGGTGTACCGCCGCTGCTCTTCCCGCCGGAGGACGCGCGCGGTCCCACACACAGCCGTCTGACCGACGACCGGCTGGAGGAGTACCTGGCCACCACCGACGCCGACGTGGTGGTGGGCACCCGGCCTGGGCTGAACGTGGTGATCGCCCGGGCCGCTCCGAGCCGGGTGGTCAAGATAGGCCAGGAGCACCTGACCTACGACCAGCACTCCGAGCCGCTGCGCCGGGTGATGGAGGAGACCTACCCCCATCTGGACGCCTTCGTGACGGTGACCGAGGCCGACGCGCGCACGTACCGGGAGCGGATGCCGATGCCGCGGGTGCGGGTGCTGTCCATCCCGAACTCGGTGCCCGCGCCCGCGTTCACCGCCAACGGGCACAACAGCCGCACGATCGTGTCCGCCGGGCGGCTGGCCCCCAGCAAGCGGCACGACCTCCTGGTGCAGGCCTTCTCCATGGTCAGCGAGGACTTCCCCGAGTGGACGCTGCGGATCTACGGGCGCGGCAACCGGCGTGCGGCGCTGGCCCGGCTGGTCAACTCGCTCGGGCTCCAGGACCGCGTGTGGCTGATGGGCGCGCACCCGCGCGTGGAGGAGGCCTGGGCCCAGGGTTCGTTCGCGGCGGTGACCTCCAGTGAGGAGCCGTTCGGGATGACGATCGTGGAGGCCATGCGCTCGGGGCTGCCGGTGGTGAGCACCGACTGCCCGCACGGCCCGGCGTCGATCATCCGCGACCGCGAGGACGGGCTGCTGGTGCCCAACCGGTCCGCCCCGGGGATCGCCGACGGGCTGGCCCAGCTGATGGCCGACGACGAGCTGCGCCGGCGGATGTCGTCCGCCGCGCTGACCGGGTCCGAGCGCTTCGACCCGGCCAACGTCATGCTGATGCACGAGGAGCTGTTCTCCGACCTCTCCGGCCACGAGCTGCCTCCGCCGCCGGTGTCGGTGCCCGCGCCGCGCCCCGAACCGGCCGCCGCCTGCCGGGTGCGCGTGGACGGGGACGGGGCCGCGGTGCTGTCGTTCACCGACCCGCCCGACCGGGTGGTGCTGACCCTGGAGGGCAAGCGGGTGGAGCTGGAGCCGGACGGCGGCGACGTGGTGGTGGACGCCGCGCGCGGTCGGCTGGCCGCGCGCACGTGGGAGGTGCTGCGGCTCGACGGCGACCGGGAGACCCCGGTCCACGACGTGGAGATCCGCCAGCACGGCTTCCCGTTGGACCCGGAACGGGTCGGGCGCCTGTCCCTGGTGCTGCCCTCCCGTTCAGCGAAGGGCCGCCTGGTGCTGCACGTGCGGCGCTCGGCGCACCACGCCGAGGTGGAGCACGTGGAGTCGGCCGACGGGCTGATCACCGTGCAGGGCCGGGTGCTGGGCCGCGACGCGCCCGACGCCCACGCGCGCCTGGCGGTGCGGCTGCGCACGTCTCCCGGGGCCCTGCGGGAGTTCTCCGCGCCGGTGGCCGGTGACGGCCGTTTCACGGCGGTGGTGGACCCCGAGGTCGTGGTGCACGGCCGGTACGGCGAATCGGAGAAGTGGGAGCTGCGCCTGGTGCTCTCCGACGGGACCGAGTGCACCGTGGGGCGTCACCTGTCCGGTGTGGCGGGCTACCAGAAGATCATCCGGTACCCGGACCAGAAGGTGGAGCGGGGCGAGGGGTTCGGTTCGCGGGTGCGCCCCTACTACACGGTCAACGACCGGCTGGGGCTCGTGGCGTCGCCGCTGGCTCCCACCCTGGAGGTGGACCTCGTGCGGGCGAGCCCCGCGGGGCGTGGCGCGGGTCGCCTGCGGTTCGAGGTGCGTCTGGCCTCCCCGCTCCCGGAGGGCGCGGAGTACGCCGTGGAGGTGGTGCGCGGCACCGACGTGGGCCGGCGCTTCCCGCTGCGGGTCGAGGGCGGCTCCGCCTCCGGCGGCCGTCTGGTGGGCTCCCTGCCGCTGCTGACGGGGTCGGGGTACGGCGGCTCCGGCGCGATCCGGGCCACGTGGCGGCTGCGGCTGCTGGCGGGGCAGCCGGGGGCTCTGGGGCGCCTGGGCGCCACGGCGGTCCCGGACAGCACCTCGCGCCGCTGGAGCCGCGGCCCGTACGTGCGCTCGGCGACCGTGACGCCCCTGGGGTCCGGTGACCTCCAGGTCACCGTCGCCGACGTCCACGCGTGGGAGGCCGTCCGGCGACGGATGCCCTGACCGGGGAACGCCCTCAGGCCTGCCCGGTGCGGATCATGCGCTGGGCCAGGCTGAGCCGGTCCAGCAGCCAGTCGGGCAGGTGGTCGGCGCCGCGGGGGAAGTGCTGGATGTCCTGGTGGAAGTTGCGGGGGTCGGGTTCGACGTCGAACTCGGGCGGGGCGTCGTGGTCGAAGTGCGCCCCGATCTCCCGCGACTCCTGCACCGTGAAGCGGGCGGTGAACCACGTGCCCTTGCCCGGCTGGTACATGCCGGTGCGCAGCCGGTCCAGCAGCCGTCCGACCTCGGGGAGGAGCAGGTCCCACTCCGTGCCGCCGTCGGGTCTGCGCACGCTCACCCGTGACGAGGAGATCCCGAACAGGCCCCGGTAGTCGACGACCACCTCCGTCCAGGGGCCGTGGACGGCGTCGAGGGTGCGGTCCACGATCTCCTGGACGGTGTCCATCATCTCCTCGGGGGTCATGTCCCCCGGGGACATCCGTGCCCGCGACTCGGGACGCGAGGCGATGAGCAGGCTCCAGGGAGACCCGCCGTCCTGCGTCTCGGGTACGCGGTCTCCCTCCAGCCGGTCCCGCAGCCAGGCGGGGACGTGCTCGTCGTCGCGGGGGAAGTGCTCCAGGTCGAGCAGGTAGCTGGCGTCCTCCCGCGGTTCGTCGAAGTGCGGCTCGTTCTCGTAGTCGTAGCGGACGCGGTAGCTCGCGGGCCGGTCGATCTCGTAGTAGGCGGTGTACCAGGTACCCGTCCCCTCGGCGTACATCCCCGTGCGGATCTCCCGCAGCCGCTCCAGGGTGGACAGCGGAGGAACCCAGCCGCTGCTGCGCCCGCCCTCGAACATCACCTCGAAGAGGGCCGTCTCGCAGGCGCCCAGTCCGGAGTACACGAGCCGGAGCTTGACCCAGTCGTCGGGGGCCGCCCGGAGCAGGTCCGTCCCGATCCTGCGGAGGAGCTCGTCCTGTTCGACGGGGGTCATCGCTTTACGGGCGCTCATGTCCTCGCCTTCGCTTCTTCTGCGGTGGAATGGGTGCGAATCCGACCACGCACCACGACTCGACACGCGTCGGACAGGGTCCATCCTCCCTGTGCGGAACCCGTCATGGGCCCCACACTCGCCAGAAAACCGCCGGACAATTCCTACGAAGTCGCGCGGCCCCGGGACCCGTTGCGCGTGGGCCCCCGGTCGCCGCTCCGCCATCTCGCGTCCCAACAGGGCGAACACCCGTCACACCGGTCCCGCAAGCGGCCGCGGTCGTCCACAGGCCCTACCGCTTCCCGACATGCCCGGATAAGCTGCGCTGGTCGGGACGTTGTCCGGGCGTGTTCGCGTGCTCACCACGCGCGACGCGGATCGGCCCTCCCCCCTTCCTCCGCTCCCCTCCTCCCGGGAGCACCCCCTCCCCTGATGGAAAAGGCATGGGACTGCGACGGATCCTCCCCCACACCGCCCCTCCGTCCCGGCGGCGCGCCCCGGGCAGAGGCGACGACGGACAGGCCAACGTCCTGCTCCTGTTCGGGCTCACCCTGGCCCTGCTCTCGCTGACCCTGCTGTTCGTACGGGTGGGCGCCGCCAACGACCAGCGCTCGCGGACCCAGACCGCGGCCGACGCCGCCGCGCTGGCGGCGGTGGGCGCCCTCCAGGACCGGGCAGCGCAGGACATCGTCGACGGCGCGTACCCCATGCCCTGGTTCGACGAGGAGGCCGCCGAGGCGCGCGCCGAGGAGTACGCGCGCAGCAACGGGGCGGTCCTCACCGACATCCGCGCCAGCGACAACGTCATGGGACGCAGCGGGAACATCGTGCGGGTGGAGGTGCGCGGCGCCGTGTGCCAGCGCGAACTGGAGGAGGACGGGTCCCGGCACTGGAACGACGTGGTCTGCGACGGCAGCGAGGAGGAGACCAACACCGTGGTCGGCAACGCCTCGGCCATCGCCATCGTCCGCATCCCCCATCAGTGCGGGCGCGACGGGGGCGAGCTGGTCTGCGACGGCGGCACCGTCGACGACCTCGCCTCCGCCAAACGGCTGATCGACGTGCACCTGGTCGACCAGGAGGGCCGTTACAGCTTCAACCCCAACTTCGTCGGAGGGGGCGGGCCCGCCGTGGACTGCGACTCGCTGGGGTCACTGCACCCCATCATGTGCGCGGCGCACCAGCGCCTCCAGCAGGAGTTCCCGGGCTTCTTCCTCTCCGCGGGCGGCCGGCGCAACGAACCTGGCAGCGACCACGACAGCGGCGAGGCGGTGGACTACATGATGGCGGAACTGGGCGGCGTCCCCACCCCGCAGATGCACGCCAACGCCATCACCGTGATCGACTGGGTGATCCAGAACTCCCACCAGCTCGGGGTCAAGGGCATCATCTACGAGCAGCGCATCTGGAACGCGACCGGCGGGAACCCGGACCCGGTGGGCCCCTGGGCGAGCGTGAGCCGCGCCATGGACGACAGGGGCAGCAACACCCAGAACCACATCGACCACATCCACCTGGCGGCGGGCGTCGGTTTGATGCAGTGACCGGACCCCGCGCGGGGGTCCCGGGAGTTGTCCACAGGCGGCGGAAGGGGCTTGCCGGGGCGGTGCCCGCCCCCGAACCTGGAGGGTATGACAGTCCGTGAGCACACCCTTCCCGACCGTTCCCTCCTCCTGCGCACGCTCGCGCCGATCGTCGGTCCGATCTCCCCCGACGCGGTGGTCTGCGACATCACCGCCTCCTACGTCTGGGGCGTGGACCTGCACCCGGCGGGCACCCGCGCCACACGCACCCGCCCGCACGTGGCGGTCCCCCGGGGCGTACGCACCAGCGGCATGCCGGTGGTCGCCCACCGGGAGCACGTGCCCGCCGCGGACCGCGACGTGGTGGAGGGCGTGCGCGTCACCAGCGCGGTGCGCGCGGCCGTCGACGTCGCCGCCCGCGCGCCCTCGGTCTTCATGGCCACGGCCCGCCTCGACGCCTTCCTCTCCCGGGGGCTGGTCGCCGAGGGCGACCTGCTCCGTGCCGCCCAGCGGGCCCGGTCCCAGCGGCAGCTGAGGCAGCTGCGCACCGCCCTGCGCTACTCCTCCGCGCTGAGCCAGTCGCCCGCCGAGTCGTGGACGCGTGTGCTGGTCCTGGAGGCGCTCCTGCCTCCTCCCGTCCCGCGGTGCCCGGTCCCCACCGACGAGGGCGTGTTCCACGCCGACCTCGGCTGGCCCGGCCAACGGGTGGCGCTGGAGTACGACAGCCTGGAGTTCCACTCCTCGACGGTGGCCGGGGCGAGCGACCGGGTCCGGTACGCGGCGATGCGGGCGCAGGACTGGGAGGTGGTCTCGGCGAGCGTGTACGACCTCCAGTTGCGTCCGGGACGGCTGCTGCGCCGCATCCTGCACATGCTCGTCCGCCAGGGCTGGTCGTGCCCTCCCGAGCACCTGGAGCTCATCCGCGACCGCGTGCGCGCCTACGAGAGGGAGCCGCCCCAGCTCTTCACACCCCGGCGGCCCTAGAGGGTCTCCGGGGCCGGTTCCCCCGACGGAGGCCCGCCGGGTGCCGGGGCCGCCGCACAGGACGCGCACAGCCCGGTTCTCGGCACCGCACAGGGCGCGCACAACAGAACACGTACGGCCCAGAACACGTACGGAACAGCGCACGCACAGCCCGGACCACGAACGGCACGGGGCGCGTACCAGCCCCGACGGCTCCCTCGACACGGGTCCGGACCGTGGGCAGGCACGAAGCGACAGGAGGTGGACACGTGGACCGGGGCAACACCCTGCTGGAGTACGCCGCCCTGTTGCTGGTCGTGCTGTCCCTGCTCGTCGCGGCCGCCGCGCACGGCGCGCTGGGACGGCTCCCCGCGGAGCTGCGGGGAGCCGTGCACCGGGCGCTGGGCGACGCGTCCGGTTCCCGCCCCGAGGACGGGACCGGCATCGGTGACGGCACGGCCGCAACCGGCCACGAACCCGCACCGGACGGGGACTGGAGGCTGGATTCCGCCGCCGCCGCGGAGGCGGTCCTGCGCTGCGCGCGGGCCGGAGCCCTCCCCGATCCGGTGGCCCGGACGGACTGCGCGCTGTCCCTCCTGGGCCTGCTGGACGCACGGGTGCTGGAGGCCACCGTCCTGCGGTTGGAGGGCGAGGATCTGCACGAACTCTTCCGCAGTCCGACCTTCGCCGCCTCCGCCGCGGCCCGGACCGCGGTCCGGCTGCTGTGGGAGCACGCCGCCGAGGAGACCCTGCGGCGGCTGTCGCGGACCGACACCTTCGGCTTCCTCGCACCGTTCCTGGAGTCACCCCACCGCGACTGGGTGCTCACTTTCGTGGATGTCGGAGGCGATCACATGCGTGGGACCATCGAACGGAACACTGCGTCACCGCGTCGTAGCAACCGTCACCCTCCGGTGCCAGACGAGAACGATCAGCAAACCCCCCGCGTCCCCCGGCGGTCGCGCGAAGATCCGCAGAAACGAGGCCCAGGCCGTGTCGATTCCGTCGATGCCGCACCCCTCCGACCCCGACGAGCAGCCCTCCTCCCCTGGAGGGCGGCCCAACTGGCTCGTCTCCCTCCTCATGGTGCTGGTCTGCCTGGCCGTGGTCGCCAGCGGATGGGCTGTGGCCCGGCTCGTCGTGGGCGACCCCTTCCCCCGCTGGACGTCGCGGAGGGCCCGGAGTCCCGTCCGCCGCGCAGCGGCTCCGCCCGTACCGCGGCCGACCCCGAGGACGCCGAGGCCTACCTGGAGGCCGCCGTCGAACTCGTGGAGGACTCCTCGGCCTTCCACCTCACCTTCACCGTGCACGACGGGGAGAGCGACCCGCGGGACGCACCGGATCCCGGCGCCGGATCGGCCGACGCCCTTCCCGAGCCGCCCGCGTCCCATCCCACGACCGCCGCCGACCCCATCACCTCGGGCCGCGGGCAGGCCATGTACGACGCGGGGGCCGAGCCGGAGTTCGACCACTACTTCTCCACCACGGGCGGGTTGAGCGTGTACCGCTACGACGTGGGCGGCGGCCAGCTCATGATGACCGCCGACCGGGGCCTGGAACTGCTGGACCCGCCCAGCCACGCCGACCGGTACCTGTGCTCACGCGCGTACGGGTCGGTCAAGCTGCGCGAGGTGCTCGCCACCTCCACCGACCTCGCGCTGGAGGGACGGGAGGAGGTGAGCCTGGAGTGGCCGGAGCTGCACAGCACGCACAGCGCCTACCACTACACGGGCACGTTCACGGCGATGCTGGGCGGCTACGACCCCGAGAGCGGGCGCAACACCCTCACCACCGTCAGGGACGCCGAGTTCGAGCTGTGGATCGACGAACAGGGGTACCCCCGCAGGCTGGACTACCGCACCGAGAGCGGTGTAGGGGAGAGCTACGAGTACCACTCGTTCAGCTGACCCCGGCCTCCGCCGAGACCACGTCGGGGACGCGGGCGGTGTCGTCCATCTCGTAGGCGTAGGGAGGGTCGGCCACCTCGCCGAGCAGGTCGGGCTGCGCGGAGTCCACGAGCAGGTTGTCGCGGGTGACCACGTTGCCGGGCTCCTCCTCCGAGGTGGCCACCGAGAGCCGGGTGCCCTCGAAGTAGTTGCCCTCCACCAGGACGTTGGAGTCGTCGGCCGACTCCACCCCGTACTCCTCGTTGGCCCGGAAGTAGTTGTTGAACACGTGCACGTGCTCGGCGAACCGCGCCCTGGGGTGGCGTCCCGCCGTCCCGTCGAAGTAGTTGTGGTGCACGGTGACCCGCAGCGCCCCCGGCTCCTCCTCCCCGCCGCCGACGGCGAGCGCCGACTCGGCGTCGGCGAAGTGGTTCCAGGACAGGGTGACGTGGTCGGCGCCGCCGGTCACCGAGACGAGGGGGGCGTCCCCGCCGCCGGAGAACGTGGAGCCGTCCACCCACACGTGGTGGGCGCCACCGCGCACGGACAGCGCGGTCCCGTCGGCCTCCACCCGCAGGTTGGACAGGATGACGTTGCTGGCTCCGTCGACCACCAGCCGCCCGCCGGTGAGCTCGGCGCCGCCCTCGACACCCACCAGGGTCTTGTCCGAGCCGACCTCCACCGTCCCGTCCAGGTCGATCGCTCCGGTGACCTCGACGGTGAGCGGCTCCTCGGCGGACAGGTGGTCGGCCAGCTCCCCGGCGTCGGAGGCGGTGACGGTCTCCCCCTCCGCCCCGCCGACCGCGCCGGGGTACTCCTCACCGTCGCGCTCCAGCGGCTCGCCCGCCCAGCCGACCGGCCCGCCCCGCTCCCCCTCCGGTGTCTCCGACGGAGTCTCGTCCGGGGTCTGCTCCGCCGGGGACCCGGACTCGTCGGCCTCCGTGTCCGGTTCGGCGGCGGCACCGGTCTGCGGCTGTGTCGCGGCCTCCTCCCCTTCCGGGGAACACGAGGTGAGGGCAGCGCACAGCAGCGCCGCCGCGGCCGCGGCGGCGATCGGGTGAGGTCTCATCAAGGGCTTTCCAACGCAGCGGGACAGGGGGTGTGGGGGCTGGGGCGCTGCCGGGCGGCGGCGTGGACCCGTGGCGGTACCGCACGGCCACGGGGGAGCACGGGCCTCCCGGCGGACGACCCCGGTGTTCCCGATCGTCCGCCTGCCCGGGCAGGCGGGCGGGGCGGGCCGGAAACGATGCCTAGACCTTGCCACAGCCGGGTCCGCGGCCCCAACCCCAACCCCCGCCCCGGAGCGGTGCACGCGCGGTGTGTGGGGGATGACACACCGCACGGGGGCCGCGCGGCCGGGTCGGCCCCGGACGGCCTGGGAGGTGGCGCACGGCCCCGCACGGCCCTGAGCCGCGGGCGAACGGCGCTCACGACGCCGAGCCGCTCGGGAAGCGCGACGGCCCGGGCGGTACACGGCGAAGGGCGCCGGTCCCGCAGGGGGACCGGCGCCCTGGCACTCCCGCTCACGCGGCGGGCGGTGACGTCACGGGGCTACTCGGCGGCCCAGCCGATGTCCTCGTAGACGTATTCGGAGGCCAGACCGAACTCCCCCCAGTTGTGCAGGTCCTCATTCATGACGTAGAGGCCGGGACGCTCGAAGAAGGGAATGGTCGCGACCTCCTCCCACAACAGGCGGTCGATCTCGTTGGCGAGCTCGGCATAGCGGTCCGGGTCCGTCTCGGAACGCATCTCACCGAACTTCCGGTCGATCTCCTCGGTCGAGATGCGCGTGAGGTTGTTACCCCACTCCCCGTCCTGGTCCGGCATACCGTAGTTCTCCTGGGCGTCACCCGCGTAGGGGTGGGAACCGGCGAGAACGTACGTGGCGACCTCGTAGTTTCCGGGGATGACGTACTCGGAGAACAGGGCGTTGTTCGGCACCTGTTGGACCTTGACCTCGACACCGATCTCAGCGAGCATGTCGCGGCCGATCTCAGCCTCGTCCTGGGCGATGGCCATGTCGTCCGAGGCCACCCAGTCCAAGGACAGCGTCTCGCCCTCGGCGTTCGTGCGGAACTCGGCGCCTTCCTCCAGGATCCACCCCGCCTCGTCGAGCAGCTCGCCCGCGCGCTCGGGGTCGTACTCCCCGTATCCCTCGCTGTTGTCCTGGTAGCCGTTCTGGCTGGAGCGGAGCAGGCGGTTGGTCTCACCGGTGATCGGCCAGTCGACCGCGCCCAGGGCGATCTCGGCGAGGGCGTCGGTGTCCAGGCCCAGCGAGATCGCGTGACGGACGCGAACGTCCTCCAGGTTCGGGCTCGCGCCGTTGAGCGAGGCGAACCGGTAGGCGTGGTTGACGGCCCTGGTGAAGTAGGCGCCCTCGCGGTCTCTGAGCAACTCGTAGCCGGCCGCGTCGTAACCGAGGTAGAAGCCGTCGATCTCACCGTTGTTGA
The DNA here is from genome assembly GCF_000092985.1 of Nocardiopsis dassonvillei subsp. dassonvillei DSM 43111. Classification (GTDB taxonomy): domain Bacteria; phylum Actinomycetota; class Actinomycetes; order Streptosporangiales; family Streptosporangiaceae; genus Nocardiopsis; species Nocardiopsis dassonvillei. Next base: position 658,434 of record NC_014210.1, on the reverse strand, counting down.
AGGCGCCAGCCATGGCATCGGTGCCCATGGCGTCGAAGACGATCTCGTCCAGCAGCGGCTCGGTGCCCCACCAGTCCTCGTTCCTCGTGATCGTGATGCGTTCGGTGACGTCGTCGAACTCCACGTTCCCGAAGGGCCCCGCGGTGACGGGGTAGTCCTTGACGTAGCCCTCCTTGAAGAGCTCCTCGTCCTCCATGTACTCCTTGGGGTACAGCGGGGAGAACAGGGACGGCCACTCAGCGAAGGGCGCGTCGAACCTCAGGGTGAAGGAGTACTCATCGTCTCCGGGGACGAACTCGGCGATCTGGTCGTACCCGTCGGTGCCACCGAGCTCCCAGTCGCCCTCGCGCGAACCGCTGACGGTCTCGACCTGGGCCTCGTAGTCCTCGGACGTGATGGGCTTGCCGTCGGACCACACCGCGTCGGGGTTGAGCTCGTAGAAGACCTCGATCCCGTCATCGCTGACCCCGAAGTCGAGGACGAAGTCCTCGTTGGGGGAGGGGAGCCCCTCAACGTCGTACCGGGTCGGGTTGGGCAGCACCGCGGCGGCCACGCGGCGCACGTTGGCCATGTTGCCCTGGGTGTGCCACATGTTGTGCTGCTGGTCGTAGGCGCTGATGGCCCACACGAAGCTGCCGCCCTCTCGCAACTCCTCGCGGGGCGCGGGGTTCAGGTCCTCGGCGGCGAGGGAAGCCACCTGCTCCTGGGCGTCTTCCCGGTCGTCGCCTCCGCCGCAGGCGCTGGCCACGAGAACCAGCGCCGCGACCGGGGCGAGGTAGCGCACCTTCCCGATTCGCATGGGGATTTCCTCTCTGGGGTGATGCGGCCAGCGCACGGTGTGGCGCTGGCCGTGACGAGCCGGTCGTCGGGGGTCGGACGACCTCCTAGCGCTCCGCGAAGTGGCAGGCTGCCGCCTGGTCACCGTCGTTCACGGCGAGGACCTGGGGCTCGACGGTCCTGCACTGCTCCCGGTCGGCCTCGGGGAGCAGGGCGAACTTCTGGCACCTGGTCCGGAACCGGCATCCCGAGGGGGGGTTGGCGGGGCTGGGCAGGTCGCCGTCCAGGACGATGTGCGTGCGCGCGCGCTCCTTCTCCGGGTCGGGGATCGGGATGGCGGACAGCAGCGCCTGGGTGTAGGGGTGGGAGGGTCTGGAGTAGACCGAGCGGGTGTCGCCGATCTCCACGATCCGGCCCAGGTACATGACCGCGACGCGGTCGGCGATGTGCCGGACCACGGACAGGTCGTGCGCCACGAACAGGTAGGACAGGCCCAGCCGGGCCTGGAGCTCCTGGAGGAGGTTGACCACGCCCGCCTGGATGGACACGTCCAGGGCCGAGACCGGCTCGTCCAGCACCAGCAGCCGGGGCTCCAGGGCCAGGGCCCGGGCGATGCCGATGCGCTGGCGCTGGCCGCCGGAAAACTCGGCGGGGAAGCGGGTGACGTGCTCGGTGTTGAGGCCCACCAGGTCGATCAGCTCGTACACCCGGCGGGTGACCTCGTCCACGCTCCTGCCGTGGGTGCGCAGGGGCTCGGCGATGATGTCGAACACCGTCATGCGCGGGTCGAGCGAGCTCATCGGGTCCTGGAAGACGATCTGCATGTCCCGGCGCAGCGCGAACCGGTCGGCCCGGCCCAGGGTGGCGACGTCGCGGCCCATGACGGAGATGGAGCCGCGCTGGGGCCTGGCCAGGTCCATGATCTCCATGAGGGTGGAGGACTTGCCGCAGCCGGACTCGCCGACCAGGGCGAGGGTCTCCCCCTCGCGGATGTCGAAGTCGATGCCGTCGACCGCGTACACCGAGCCGACCCGGCGTTTGAACACCGCGCCCTTGGTGAGCGGGTGGTGCTTGACCAGGTCCCGCACCCGCAGCATCTCCGCGCGGTCCGCGCGGTCCACCGCGGAGGCCGGGGAGTCGGGGATCTCCGGCACCGGGTAGATGTCCTGGGCGGTCCACCCCCGGTCGGTGATCTCCCCGGAGCGGACGCACGCCACCCGCTGGGCGTCGGCCTCCCCCGCGTCGGGTCGCGCCGCGGCCCCGCCCGCACGGATCCGCCCGCCCGAGGGCTGGGCGCCGATCGTGAGGAGTTCGGGCTCGGCCGCGTCGCACTCGGGCCGGGCCAGGGGGCAGCGCGGCGCGAAGGGGCATCCGGGCGGCAGGTCCGACAGCGACGGCGGGGTGCCCTTGATGGGGACGAGGGCGCCCTGGTGCTCCAGGTCCATGCGGGGGACGGCGCCGAGCAGGCCCATGGTGTAGGGCATCCTGCTGCGGTAGTAGATGTCGTCCACGCGGCCGGTCTCCACCGGGCGGCCCGCGTACATGACCAGGACCCGGTCGACGAAACCGGCGACGACGCCGAGGTCGTGGGTGATCATCACGATGGCCGCGCCGGTCTCCTCGCGGGCGGTGCGCAGCAGGTCGAGGATCTGCGCCTGGATGGTGACGTCCAGGGCCGTGGTGGGCTCGTCGCAGATGATGACGTCGGGGTCGTTGGCCATCGCCATGGCGATCATGACGCGCTGGCGCATGCCGCCGGAGAACTCGTGCGGGAAGGAGCGGTAGCGCTGCTCGGCGTTGGGGATGCCGACGAGTTCGAGCAGCTCCACCGCGCGGGCGCGGGCCCTGGCCTTGGGGGTGGAGGGGTCGTGGACCAGGACGGCCTCGGCGAGCTGGTCGCCGACCGTGTACACGGGGGTGAGCCCGGACAGCGGGTCCTGGAAGACCATGGAGATGACCTTGCCGCGCTTGCGGGCCATGGCGCGGTCGTCCAGGCCCAGGATCTCCTCGCCGTGCAGGCGCACGGAGCCGGTGATCCGGGCGTGGTCGGGCAGCAGCCCCATGGCGGCCATCGAGGAGACGGACTTGCCGGAGCCGGACTCGCCCACGATGCCCAGGACCTCGCCGCGGCGGACGGAGTAGCTGACTCCGCGCACGGCGCGCACGTCGGGGTTGCCGTTGAGTCCGCCGAAGGTGACGGTGAGGTCGGTGACCTCCAGGACCGGGGTGTCGCCGAGGGGCGCCGCGCTGGCGGCTTCGGTGGTCGCGACGGTGTCGGTGCTCATATGTGTGCCTCCCCCTAGGACCGGCGCGACTTGGACTGCGGGTCGAGGGCGTCGCGCAGCCCGTCCCCGATCATGTTGACGGCGAGCACCATCAGCACCAACAGGACCGTGGGGAACGCGAACATCCACGGAGCGGTGGTGGAGAAGGACGACCCTTCGGCGATGACCATGCCGAGGCTGATGTCGGGCGACTGCACGCCCAGGCCGAAGTAGCTCAGGGCGGTCTCGCCGATGATGGCGGTGCTGACCGTGATCGTGGCGTCCGCGATGAGCAGGGACGACATGTTGGGCAGGATGTGGCGCAGGATGATCTTGTACGGGGGCACTCCCATGAACCGCGCCGCGTGGATGTACTCGCGTTCGCGCAGGGAGATGCTCAGACCACGGACCATTTTGGAGGTGACCATCCAGCTGAACGCCGCCAGGAGGATGACCAGGACGAACCAGCCGCCTTGGCCGACGAAGTGCCTGGACAGGATCGCCAGGATGACGAAGTTGGGCAGAACCAGGGCCAGGTCGGCGACCCACATCAGGGCGCGGTCCGTCACACCGCCGAAGTAACCGGCGAATGCGCCGACGAGGGCGGCCATACACGTGGAGGCCACGGCGACCAGCAGTCCGATGAGAAGCGACTTCTGCAGGCCGGCGGTGGCCTGGGTGAAGATGTCCTGGCCGGTGCGGTTGGTCCCCATCCAGTGTTCGGCGGAAGGCGCCTCGAGTGTGGCCCCGAAGTCACGCTGACCCACCTCCCAGCCGCTGATGTGAGGGCCGACGAAGGCGAAGACCGCCAGCAGCACGAGCATGACGAAACCGACGATGACCCGCCGGGTACCCATGAGCTGGCGTACAACGTCCTTGAACCGGTTGGGCGCCGGGGGCATGGTCGGCGCCTTGCCGTGCCCCGTGCTCTTCTCGATCGTGCTCATGGCGTGGTCTCCAGCCGAACTGGCGCGGTCGTGCGCGGTGGAACGTTGCGGGCGGTGGCGAGGGACACGGTCACACCCGCACCCTCGGGTCCAGCCAGGCGTAGAGGATGTCCGAGAGGAAGGAGGCGGCCATGATCGTGATCGCCATGAACCAGGAGACGGCCGCGACCACGTGGACGTCGTGGCGGAAGATGGAGTCGATCAGCCACGCGCCCATGCCGTGCCAGCCGTAGATCTTCTCGGTGAAGGTGGCCCCTGACACGAGGGCGCCGAAGGTGAAGGTGAAGTAGGTGATGGTGGGGATCAGCGCGGTGCGCAGTGCGTGTTTGAACAGCGCCTTCCGGCGTGTGAGCCCTTTGGCCATGGCGGTGCGCACGAAGTCGGCGTTGAGCACGTCCAGCATCATGTTGCGCTGGTAGCGCGCGAACGAGGCGAAGAGCGCGACGGCCAGCACGATCGTGGGCAGGATCGCGTGGTGGACGCGGTTGAGCAGCAGCTCCCACCACGTTCCGTCGAAGCCCGCCGCGTACTCACCGGAGTAGCGCAGCAGCTGGAAACCCAGTCCGTCGTTGATCGTGACGGCGAGCACCTGGACCACGATCGCGATGACGACCGTGGGCACCGACAGCACGAAGAAGGAGGCCGCCGTGGCCGCCTTGTCGAAGCGCCGGTACTGGCGCACGGCGGCGTAGGCGCCCACCGCGATGCCGATCACGCTGCCGAGGACGGTGGCGACGGTGATCAGGCGCAGGGTCACGCCCGCCTTCATCCACATCTGGTCGGTGACGTCGCCGCCCTGGATGGTCTTGCCGAAGTCGCCCTGGACCACACCGCCGAGCCAGGTGACGTACCGCTCGGCGAGCGGCGCCTGGTCGTTGAGGTTGAGCGCGTCCAGTTGGGCGTTGACCGCCTCCGGCGTCGGCGGCGGCTGCATCTGCTCGAAGTAGCCGCGCGGATAGAGGTTCGTCGCGGCGAGCAGGTAGGCGAAACTCGTCGCGAGAAAGATCAGCACGACGTAGTTCAGCAGCCGCCTGGCCAGGAACTTGCCCAAAACCATCTCCGAACCTCACAGCCGAGCCCGGCACTCGTCCTGTTGTGCGCGGTCGTTACTGGGGGCGCCCGTGGCCGGGGGTCCGAAGCACCAGGAGGACGATGCCATCGGTGGATGGCGTCGTTAAGCCTTCGCGATCCCACGGCCACCGGCGGGGGTTGCTCCCGGTGACTGCCGAAACACACTTGCGCCCGGTTCACGTTCCGTGACCGGAATGTCAAGAGTCTGCGATGAGCTAGACACTCGACGGTAAACACTGCATCAAGAAAAGACAACAGTGCCCAATTGAGCACCCGATTGCAGTCGATTTGTCAAGTTTCACACGTGCTGCAATGAAATAACTCTGTACAGTAATCGACAACTGGCGCGAGCTGGGGAAACACACCCCGCAAGCCCCGTGGGCACGCCTCCGGCGGCCTGACATTCGGACATACGACCCCAGAAGCGTCGCTCAACGGTAATCTAGCGCAGCATGGTCGAAACCCCCCTCCCCCGGGCCCAGGTACCACCACAGGACGGTTTCACGAAAGGCGCGGAAGTGCTCGGAGAACACCCGTGGTCCGCCCGGAAGGGTCGCCCCTCCCCGCCCCGGAGGTGTTAAGCCCGGCTCACGGCCGCCGTTGACCCGTCCTTGGGTCCCCGTGCACGACGCGTCCCGCCGGAGCGCTCCCGCGGTGCCGTGCCGGTCGCGGCCGGGGGCACGAGCCGGGGCACCAGGGGCGCGGGCGAACCCGACCGCGCGATCCCCCACCAGGTGCCCAGGGAGCGCGCCGCGTCGCCCGCCATCCCCAGGGCCGTCCAGGTCACCGGACCGGCCAGTGCGGCGCCCCTGCCCCGGTGCCAGGCCGCCACGTGCGGCACGACCAGGGCCGCTCCCGCGGCCAGGGCGGCGACGCGGCCCGCGCGTCCGCCGGCACCGCCTCGCCGCGCTGACCGGCCTCGACCCGCGAGCGGGTCCGAGGCGGCCGGAGCGGGCACGCCCGGTGCCCCGCGGCCGCGCCGTCCGAGCACCGCCGCGCCCACCGCCGCCGCGGCCAGCGGCCACCAGGCCGTGCGGACCGCGCGCGTGCCCGTGCGCACGGTGTGCGCGAGGTCCAGCCCGGCCAGTCGCGCCGCCTCGGGCAGCGGGGTGCCCGCTCCCACCACGAGGGAGCCCGTCACCGCCGCGCCGCCCAGCGCACCGGCCGCCAGGGCGGCGCCGGGCCGTCCCGCGAACAACAGCGCGAGTCCGACCGCGCCCGGCCAGGACAGCGCGGGCCCGGCGGCGTGCGCGCCGCGGCGGCGGGCCAGGGGACCGGCGACCGCCCCGGAGGTGAAGCAGGCGCGCAGGTACGCGCCCAGGTCGGTGGTCGGCGGTGCCCACACCCTGGAACGGGGCTCGTAGCGCACCGACCAGCCCTGTTCGGCGAGCCGCCACAACAGGTCGAGCCCGGCGGCGGCGCCGAGGCCGGGGTCGAGGTCGGCGGCACCGCGGCGCAGCACCAGGACGGGGACCGGCCGCAGAGGGTCGGTGTGCTCGTTGGCCGGTCCCGGGCGCTCCTGCCAGGGCAGAGCGTGCCCCCAGGGCAGGACGGGGGCGGGGTCGGCGCCCCGGTCCGCGCCCGTTCGGCGGGCGGCGACGGAGGCCACGGTCATCCGCGTGTGGCCCAGGCAGGCGGAGCGGTCGGTCAGGACCCGGGGCACCACGGCCGCCACGTCCGGGTCGGCGAAGTGTCCGAGCGCGGTCTCCAGCCACCCCGGAGCGGGACGGGTGCCCGCCTCGACCAGGGCCACGAACTCGGCGGAGCACGCGCGCAGCGCCGCCGCCCCGGCCCCGGCTCCCCCGGTCGGCCCGAGGACGACGCGGACGCCCCGGCGGCGGGCCGCCCGGGCTTCGGGCCCGGTGGCGCCCACGACGACGGTCCGCGTCCCGTGGCCGTGCTCGTCGAGGTGGTCCAGGGTGGCGTGCAGAGCGGCGGAGTCGGCCCGTCCGACGACGGCCACCTCGGCCGTGTCCCCCGGGGTGAGGGGCAGGGGGCGGGGGTGGGCGAGGCCCGCCCTGATGAGGTCGCGTGCGAACAGGCCCTCGTCCGCGTCCCGCGGCACCGCCCGGCTCAGCCAGCGGATCAGCGCGCTGACCCGCTCCGGGCCGAGGCGCACCGCCCGCGGCGGGCTACCGCCGAGGAGGACGTGCCCCTCGTCGGCCAGGCGCGCCGCGCGGTCGATCTCGATGCCGAGACCGGGAGGCAGGGGCGCGCGGGAGGGCATGTCCACACCCTGACCGGTCGAACACGAGCGCGCAAGACCGTGGGAGGCACAAAGTTTCCGAGAGCTTGACCCAATCGTTATCCATGCTCACAGGCCCCACCAGTTCCGAAACACGGCCCATATCCGTCCCCGGCCGCTCCCGCGATCCGACCGAACAGCCCCTTTTTCCTGCTCAGCCGGGGTTATCCTGGCCAAGCCAGGTCAGCTGGGTTTCCGGGGAGGCACGGAGCGTATGCTAAGCGCGAATACGCCCTTCAGTGTCGTAGGGCACATCCGCCACCCGACATGACCCATCGTCCCGGCCCGCTCCCAGGCCCCACCACCGCCTCGGAGGAAGTCTCGCGGCTTCCCTCCTCCCTCCTGTCGCCGCCCTTGCGCGTGACGCGTGGCACACCGACGCACCCCTCCCTGTCCCAGGGGGTCCGGGCCCGTGTGACCACCCCGCGCCGTGACCCGTTCCGCGGGCACGGACGCCTTCGAGGGCCCGGCACTTCCGTTGCCATGCCCGCCGCGAACACACGTCCTCGGGGAGTGAACCCTCATGTGTGACACCGCAGCACCCCACAGTCCCCCCGTCGCGCTTCACACGCACGACCCCACCCCCGGGTCCGCCTCCCCCCAGCCGGACGCACTCCAGGTCCCGGTGTCTTCGTCCCGTCCCTTTCAACGTCCGGCGAGTTCCATGGAAGAGCGCACCCCGTACAGCACAGAGACCGCCTCCAGACCGGCGCGGCGGCGCTTCCCCGGCCTGCCGAGCCAGATCGCCTACGCGAGGAGGTTCGTCGCCCGGCAGCTGGTCGCCTCACCGGAGCTGACCACGGCGACGCTGCTCACCAGCGAGTTGGCCACCAACGCCATCACGCACAGCGCCTCGGGCCGGGCCACCGGCAAGTTCGAGGTCTGTGTCCACCTGGCGCCCGGATGGGCGCGGGTGGAGGTGCGGGACCTGGGCAACGTGGCCGAGACGCCCGAGCCCCAGCACCGGGACCCCTACGACACCACCGAGCACGGTCGGGGCCTGGACCTGGTCGAGGCGCTCTCCAGCAAGTGGGGCACCGAGCCCCGCGGTGACGGGATGGGGCGCAAGGTCTGGTTCGAGCTGGTGTGGGACCGCGACCGCGACACCTCGGCGGAGGACGCCGACGAAGCCGTCCTCTCCGACTGACCCGGTACGCGGGTCACCGCCCGCGCCGTGGGCGGGCCCACTCCCCCGGACACGGAGCGAAGCGGAGCGGAGCCCCTGAGCACGGGCCGCTCGGAGCCGCGCCGGTACGCCGCCGCGTCCGGGAGAGCGCGCCTACTCCTCGGCGCCGGCCCTCGGGGGCGCCGCCGCACCGCCGTCCTGGCCGGGCGCGGGCAGTCGGTAGCGCTCGTAGAGTTCGCGCGCGTAGTCCTTGGCCTCCTGCGACGGTTCCTCGCCCAGCTCGTCGCGGACCAGGTCGTCGAGGCTCTTGTTCGTTTCGTCCATGTGACGCAGCCTGCCTGGAGTGCGCGGATAGCACAAATCGCCGCTCCGGTGACGCAGCGCCAAGGGCCCGAACGCCCCAACTGTAGGGGTTTGCGGAGCGAAACCCAACCCGAGCCGCGCATAACGCCCGAAGAGGGCCCCGTCGGCTCCCCCGCGGTCCCCTGCCGCCTCCGGTCGTTTCGCGACCCCCGCGATGGCGGGGTGATGGCAGAATCCCCGGGGGTTGAGGATCCGGCTTCGACCCCGCGCAGCGCCACCGGGGGTCACCGGCTTCCTCACCCCGTGGAAGGGCCCGACGACCCATGGTGTACTGACGACATGACCGAGGATGTCGACAGCCTGATCGAAGACCTGGAACTGTGGCGGACCCGCGAAGGCCGGCCCAGCCACCGGGACATGGCGATCGCCGAACTCCAGCGGAGAAGCCCGCACGTCGTTCCCGCGCTCATCGAGCGGTTGCAGGCGCTGCTCGCGTCCTCGCGCCGCCCCCGTGACCACCACGGTGTTCCCGACCGCGCGAGGTATGACCGGGAGTCCCTCGATCTGCGCCAGGGGCTGCTCCAAGCTCTGGCGCGGATCGGCGACGAACGCGCCACCGCCGTGCTCATCGCCGCGCTGGACGACGACGCCTGCGTCCCCTACGCCGCGGCCGCTCTGCGTCAGACGCCCGACGACCAGGCGGTGGAGCCCCTGCTGGACGCCCTGGCCCGCATGCTGCCCAACGGGACGATGGTCGACGACCTCATCGACACGCTCATGGTCCACGGCGTCTCACCCGAACACGCCCAAGCGCGCTGGCGCACCGAGCCCAGCCCGCGGGGGCGCGCCAACCTGATGAGGCTGCTGGCCGGGCACGGCGACGTCCCGGTGCCGGTTCTCCTCGAAGCCGCCCGGGACCCGTTCCACGAGGTGCGGTGGGCCTCGATCGAGGGCGTGCTCCGTGTGTGGCGGGCCGACGGCCACGATCCCGACCCGGCCTGGACCGAGATACTGCTCTTTCTGGCGGTCGACGGGGAGAAGTCCGTCGGCTGGCGGGCCGTCGACGCCCTGGAGCAGATGGAGCGGGGCCAGCGGGCGGAACCCGACACGTACCCCGACCTCGCCACCCGCGTTCTCACCCCCCCGCTTCTGGCCTCGGTGATCGGGCTGGCTCTTCGCTCGCCGGGGGTGTTCGGCGGACAGCTGGACGCGCGGCTGGCGAATCTGGTCTCGGCCCGCCCCGACGGCCTCCAGGCCGTCCGGGGGCTGATCGGGCTCCGTCCGCCGACCGACGTCCTCCGGGCGGCCCTGGACATGCTGCCGCCGTTGGGCGCCGACACGCGCAACCCGGGGCGGGCGATGCGCATGCTCCACAGGCTGCTGTCCCATCCCGACAGCGGCGTCCGCGAGGACGCGGCATCGGCGCTGCGCCGCGGGGACCTGCTGTTCCCCTTGCTGGTCAGCGGTGACAAGGACACCCGCGAGACAGCCAGGAGCGCTTATGCGCAGATCACCACCGACGGCTACGCCGACCGCCTGGACCGCTACGTCTCGGCGCTGCCGCTGCGCACCCGCATGAGGTACCGGGGCGTCCGCCGCTGAGGGGCGCCGCGCCCGATGATGAGCAGCAGGACGATGCGCTGCTCCCGCTTCCCACCCCGGGCCCGCGAAGGGTGGTCCCCCGCCGTCCGGAGGAGGGGCCCCGCGGCCCCCTCCGGAAGACCTCAGGAGCGGTCCGGTCCGGCCGCGCCGACCTCCTCGCGCAGCTGTTCCAGCACTCCCGACAGCAGCCGGGACACGTGCATCTGGGAGTACCCCAACCGGTCCGCGATCTCGGACTGGGTGTGGTCCCCGAAGAACCGCAGCCGCAGGATCTCCCGCTCGCGGGCGGGCAGGCGCGCCAGCGCGGGCTTGAGCGACTCGCGCTCCACCACCCGGTCCAGCGCCGCGTCCTCACAGCCCAGGTGGTCCTCCAGGCGCGTGCCCTCCTGCCCCTCGGAATCGGAGGAGTCGGGCGCGTCCAGGGACAGCGACCGGTAGGACTCCGAGACCTGTGTCAGCTCGCTGACCTCGGCCTCGGGCAGCCCCATATCGTGGGCCAGCTCCGCGATCGTGGGCGTGCGCGCGTGCCGCTGCTGGAACTCGCTCGTGACCCGGCGCAGCTTCACCCGGTTCTCCTGGTGGCGGCGCGGCACCCGCACCGCCCAGGTGTGGTCGCGGAAGTGCCGCTTGATCTCCCCCGTCACCGTGGGCAGCAGGTAGGAGATGAAGGGCTTGCCGCGGGCCGGGTCGTAACCGCGCACGGCCTTGGCCAGCCCCACCATCGCGGTCTGCTTCAGGTCCTCCAGCGGCTCGCCGCGCCCCCCGTAGCGGCGCGCGATCTTGTTGATCAACGGCTGGTAGAGGACCATGACCCGTTCACGCAGCCCGTTGGCCTGCGGGTCCCCCTCCCCCAGCCTCACGAGTACGGATAGCAGCTCCTCCGCCGTGGCGTCCTCGCCGGGCATCGGCCTGCGCGGCCTGGGGATGACGGTCGTGTGGTCTGCGGCGGCCTGGGACTTCGGTGCGGTGTTCTCGGACAAGAGAGGACCCCCGGTGCTCTGTCCTTCTGTGCTTGTGTCGCCTGTCAGCACCTGCGGCGCGGCCCTCGCTCCTGACGCGCTGTCGGGAGCTCTCGTCGGGCGGGGTACGGTCGCCGTGCGGGGAGTACGTTCCCTCAGAAACGCCTTCAAAAGCGACGGGGCGAAAAAGTTGTCGCGCGACAAATATCTTTCGATCCCCGTGTGGTCACTCTCCGCACACGGAGGCGGGCGCTGCACTCCGCCCTTCCACACCCGCAGACCCACGGGACACGGCGACCGCACCCTTCCCGCCCGGCGGGCCGGGCGCGGATAGCACGCCACTACCGCCAAGTCGTCCCATGAAACACTTTTGCCGAATTTTTCATGATCGAACTCAAGTTCACACCGCCGTAGCCGGTCGACACTCCGCCGGAGCGAGGCCGACCCGCCCGGGCAACGGCGAGGGGCGCCCCGCGCCGTGCGCGGAGCGCCCCCGAACCGGGAACGGCCTGGGATCAGCCGACCGGCTCCTTGGTGCGCTCGGTCCCGGCGACCGCGGCCTTACGCTCCCTGCGCAGCTCGCGGCGCGCCTGCCTGCGGGCCGCGCCGCGCTGCCTGCCCCACTCCACCAACTGGTAGAGGACGGGGACCAGGATCAGCGTGAGCACGGTGGAGGACAGCAGACCGCCGATCACCACGATCGCCAGCGGCGCGGAGATGAACGCCCCGCCGCCGGTGATGCCCAGGGCCATCGGGGTCAGCGCCGCGACGGTCGCGAGCGCCGTCATCAGGATGGGCCGCAGACGGTGCCGGGCACCCTCCACGATCGCCTCCCTGAGCGGCATCCCGTTGTTCTGGTTCTGGTTGATCAGGTCCATCAGGACGATGGCGTTGGTGATCACCACACCGATGAGCATCAGCATGCCGACCATGCCCGCCACACCCAGCGGGGTGCCGGTGACCAGCAGCAGCCCCAGCGAACCGGTGATCGCGAACGGCACCGAGATCAGGAGCATCAGCGGCTGGAGCAGGCTCTTGAAGGTCGCCACCATGATCAGGTAGCAGATGACGATCGCGGCGACCATCGCCAGCATCAGCTGCGCGAAGCCCTCGCTCTGGTCCTGGCTGACGCCGCCCAGGGTCGCGGTGGCGCCCTCGGGCAGGTCCATGGTGTCCAGGGCCTGCGTGATCTCGGCGCTGACCGCGCCCAGGTCGGAACCGGTGGCGCTCGCCGACACGGTGGCGCTGGTGATGCCGTCGATCCGTGTGAGCTCCGGCGGCTGCTGCACCTCCGCCACCTCGGCGACGTCGGACAGCGGGACCGCCTGGCCGCTCGGGCCCGTGACGGGCAGGTCCTCCAGCTCGGCCACGGTCTGGGGCGCCTCGTCGACGCGGACCACCATGTCGCGGCGCGTGTCGTCGAGGGTGACGCTTCCGACGTTCTGTCCGTTGAAGGCGGCGGTGACCTGCTGGCCGATCATGGCCTCGGTCATGCCCCGCTCGGCGGCCTCCTCGCCGTCGACGCGGACCTCCAGGGCGGGCTGGGACTCGGAGATGCTGTTGGCGACGTCGTCGGCGCCGTCGATGCCGCGCAGCTCCTCCTCGACCATCCCGGCCGCCTCGACCAGGGTGTCCTGGTCGTCGGCGCTGACCCGCACCTCGATGCCCGAACCGCCCATGGCGGCCATGGCGCTCAGGCGCGGCTCGTACTCGGTGTCCAGGTCCTCCAGGGCCGTGCGCAGCACCTCGCGGTTGCGGGCCTGGTCGGTGTCGGGGTCCGCGGTGATGCTGTAGTCCACCTGGGCAGCACCGCCGCCGCCAAACATGGCGGCCATACCGCCGCCGCCGACGTTGGTCTGGTAGGACTCCACCCAGGCGTAGCCGGCGAGGAGGTCCTCGACCTTGGCCGCCTCCTCGTCGGCGACCTCCAGGGACGTGCCCGGGGGCAGCTCCTGGACGACCTGGTAGGTGTTCTCCTCGGACTGGCCCATCCAGTCGGTCTCGATGCCGCCGGCCATGAAGACCGTGCCGACGAAGATCGCGACGCTGGCGAGGAGCGTGGTGATCGTGGCGGTCCTGCGCTTGGTGGTGATCCAGCGGATGATCGGCAGGTAGGCACGCTGGAGCGGGCTGCGCATCTCCCGCTCGTACTCCTCGCGCTCGATCTCCTCCTGGGTGGCGTCCCCGATCTCCTTGGGGCGCATGAACCAGTAGCACAGCACCGGGATGAGGGTGATGGAGACGATCAGGGAGGCGGCCAGGGCCAGGCTGGCGGTGACCGCGAACGGCAGGAACAGCTCGCCGACCTGGCCGCCGACGAAGGCCAGCGGCAGGAACACGGCGATGGTCGCGAGCGTGGAGGAGACCACGGCGGCGGCGACCTCGCGCACGCCCTGCTTGACCGCGGCCATCCGCTCCTTGCCGTAGTCCAGGTGCCTGCGGATGTTCTCCAGGACCACGATGGAGTCGTCCACCACGCGTCCGATGGAGATGGTGATGGCGGCGAGGGTGAGCATGTTCAGCGAGAAGTCGAACGCCTGCATGCCCAGGAACCCGATCAGCACCGAGACCGGGATCGACACCGCGATCACCAGGGTGGAGCGGATCGAGAACAGGAAGACCAGGATGACGATCACGGCGGCGAGCAGGCCCATGCCGCCCTCTTCGAGCATCGCGATGATGGACTCGTTGATGTAGGGGGCCTGGTCGAAGACCACGCTGATGTCGATGTCCTCGCCCAGGACGTCGGCCTGCTCGTCCAGGACCGCCTGGACTCCCTCGGAGACCTCGACGGTGTTGCCGTCGGGGGTCTTCATGACCATGACGCCGATACTCGGGTCGCCGTTGACGCGCGCCAGACTGGCGGCCTCGTCCTGGACGAGTTCGACGTCGGCGACCTCGGAGAGCCGGACCGGGTCGGCAGGAGCGGCCGGGGGCGCGCCGGGCGCCGCGGCGGACATGTCCGCGCCCGCGGCGGCGGGCTGGAGCCAGACCTCCTCGACCTGCTCGATCGAGGTGAACTGGTCACCGGTGGTCACGCTCAGGCTGCGGCCGTCGGACTCGACGTCCCCGCCCGGCTGGAGCAGGCCGCTGGACTGCAGGGCGTCCACGAGGCTCTGCGGGGACAGGCCGTTGGCGGCGAGTTCGTCCTCGTCCGGCGTGACGACCACGTCGGACTCCACCGCGCCGGTGATCGTCGCCGAGCGCACGCCCTCGACGGACTCCAGCTCGGGGATGAGGTGGGTCTCCAGCGGGTCGACCATGGCCTGGTCGTCGCCGTCCCCGGCGCCCGCCGCGAGCATCACGACCGGCATCATGTCCGTGCTGAAGGACATGACGCTGGTGTCGACGCCCTCGGGGAGCATACCCGCGACCTGGTCGACGGCGATCTGGGTCTGGCGGACGAGGTCGTCCTGGTCCTGGCCGTAGTCGAACTCGACCGTGACCTGGGAGGAGCCGGTGCTGGAGGTCGAGGTGACCGTGGTGACGCCCGGGACGCTCTGGACGGCCTGTTCCAGCGGCTCGGTGACCTGGCTCTCCACCACCTGGGGGGCGGCCCCCTGGTAGGTGCCGGAGACCATCACCATCGGCAGGGACATGTCGGGGAAGAGCTCGCGTTTGGCCGACGCCGCTGCGAGGACTCCGAAGAAGAGGACTGCCAGGGTGATGAGCAGGACCAGTGCCCGGTTGCCGAGCGACATGACCGCGGCGCGGTTCATACCTGGGTCCCTTCCACGCTGGTGGCAGCGGTCCCCGTCCGGGGGAGACCCGCGGCGCGGGCCCTTGCGGCCGATCTGGACATGAGAGGTTCTCGCTCCTAGTTCACTGCGGACACGGGGCGGGCCGTGATGTGTGGGTCGTCGAGCGCGTGTACGCGCCGGGGCAGCACACGGTCGTCCGCCGGTGCTGGGACCGGGATCGAAGGTGTGGTGACAGGGGTGCCGGTGTCTGGCTGCCGGGTGCGGGACGGCCGTGTCGGCCGCCTCTCCCGGGCCTCGTGCACCTGCCGGGCGCACTACTCACCATACGTCGCGTTATATCGGGACTTGGGGCTTCCCCCGCACGATTCAGGGAAGTCTCAGGGAAGCGTCAGCCTTCTGTCAGGGTCCGTTTCTGACCAAAGTAGGTGTCCTCATCCGTAAGTCGGAGTCGGATGGGATGAAATGCGGCTTCCTGTGGCCGCACAGGGGGCGCGCCCTGTAACGGACATCACGGTGGCAACTTCCGGCCAACCGGAAAACGGACCCGGACACGCGGAACGCGGAGACACCGGGGGTGACGAGGCGGGCGCGGCGGGGAGCCGGGCGCCCGGCCCGCGACGGCGGGAAGCCCGCGCGCCGGGCCGGTCACCGCCGGCGCCCCCGCGGCGGCGGCGCTCAGGCGGACCGGGGCTCCCCGGGGGCCTCGTGCGGCTGGGCGGTCCCCCACACCACGCGCAGGAGGTCCTCCAGGGCGTGGGCCAGGGAGTCGTCCACGAGCGCGTAGCTGACCTGGCGCCCGCGCGCGGAGGTGCTCACCAGGCCGCAGTCGCGGAGACAGGCGAGGTGGTTGGAGACGTTCTGGCGGGTGAGCCCCAGTTGGTCGGCGAGTCCGGCGGGGTAGTGGGGACCGTCGAGGAGCGCCAGCAGGAGGCGGCAGCGGGTGGGGTCGGACAGGGCGCGTCCGAGCCGCTGGATGGCGGACAGGCGCTGCTCGGAGGTCAACATGAAAACCATTGTACATGGCTTGCTGTATAGACAGCACAGGCTGTATAAACAGTGGAGGCTGAACCATGGGTGCCGCGGACGGCGGCCCCGGGAGAGGACGTCGCGACGGGAGGGCTGATGGGCCTGGGACACGACCACGGGCACGGGCACGGCGTCACCGCCGGGGCCGCCAACAGCAGGCGGCTGGCGGTGGTCCTGGGGATGATGCTCGCCGTCGCCGTGGTCCAGGTGGTCGGCGCCGCGCTCAGCGACAGCCTGGCCCTGCTCGCCGACGCCGGGCACACCGTCACCGACTCCTTCGGGGTGGCGCTGGCCCTGGTGGCCGTGTGGATCGCGGCCCGGCCCGCCACCAGCAGGCGCACCTTCGGCTACCAGCGCGCGGAGATCCTCGCCGCCGCCGTCAACGCGCTGGTGCTGTTCGTCCTGTGCGGGTTCATCGTGGTGGAGGCGGTCGAACGGCTCCGGGAGCCCGCCGACGTGTCCGGGCCGGGCATGATCGCCGTGGCCGCCTTCGGCCTGGTCATGAACATCGGCGCGCTGCTCGTC
The DNA here is from genome assembly GCF_000092985.1 of Nocardiopsis dassonvillei subsp. dassonvillei DSM 43111. Classification (GTDB taxonomy): domain Bacteria; phylum Actinomycetota; class Actinomycetes; order Streptosporangiales; family Streptosporangiaceae; genus Nocardiopsis; species Nocardiopsis dassonvillei. The sequence goes on along the minus strand of NC_014210.1, from coordinate 641,888 downwards.
CTGCGCTCGGGCGCCCGCGAGAGCCTCAACGTCAAGGGCGCCTACCTGGAGGTCCTGAGCGACGCCCTGGCCTCGGTCGGGGTGATCGCGGGCGGCGTCGTCGTCTGGCTGACCGGATGGGACCGGGTGGACACCCTCGTCTCACTGGGCATCGCGGCGATCATCGTGCCCCGCGCGTGGGCGCTGCTGCGCGAGGCCGTGCACATCCTCCTGGAGGCCACACCGCAGGGCATGGACCTGAGCGAGGTCCGCGACCACCTGCTCGGGCACCCCGCCGTCCTGGACGTCCACGACCTGCACGCCTGGACCATCACCTCCGGGGTGCCCGTGATGTCGGCGCACGTGGTGGTCGCCGAGGAGCACCTGCGCGACAGCGGCCGCATGCTGGACGAACTCCACGCGTGCCTGACCGGTCACTTCGACGTCGAGCACTCCACCTTGCAGCTGGAGCCGCCCGGCCACGCCGACCACGAGGGTGCACGCCACGCCTGACCTGGGGCGCGGCGCACCCGGGCACCGCGGCCGGGCCGCGCCGGGGCGCCGCCGCGGGCCCGTTCGCAGGACCGCGTCCCCGCTGGTGGAGACCGCCGCGGGCGCCACCAGCACACCCCCGCGCGGTTACGATGCTGGACGGGCCGTCGGCGTGCCATGATCGCGACCCTCCGGCACACCTCCCCGCGCCCAGGAACGTCTAAGGAGACACCGTGGCACCCTTCCCGACCCGCGGTCGGCGATGAGCGAGAACCGGCTGAGAGTGGGGCTGCGCAGGCTGCGCGGCTCGCTCCTGCCGCTCAGGGCGGCGAGGCTGTCGTACAAACTGCGCCGGGAACTGAGCGCCACCCGTGAGGCCAGCACGTGGCGCCAGCCCGCGCGTGTGTTCCTCATGGCCTACGTGATCGTGGACCTGCTGGGCACGGCGCTGCTGATGACCCCGCTGACCACGCCCGACCACCGGGGGCTGGGGTTCGTCGAGGCCTTCTTCACCGCGACCTCGGCGCTCTCGGTGTGCGGGCTGAGCGTGGTCAGCATCGGCAACGACCTCAACACCTTCGGCCAGGGGGTGGTCCTGGCGCTCATGCAGGTGGGCGGCATGGGCATCATGACCCTGGCCTCCCTGCTGGGCACGGCGATGATCCGCCGATTCGGGCTGCGCATGCAGCTCACCGTGCAGACCGAGACCCGGAGCCTGTGGGTGGGCGACGTGCGCGGTCTGGTCAGCCGGGTGGCCCTGATCTTCCTCATCTGCCAGGGCCTGACGTTCCTGCTGATCACCCCCAGGATGTGGCTGGGTTACGACATGCCGCTCGGGGAGGCCGCCTACTCGGGCTTCTTCCACTCGATCTCGGCCTTCAACAACGCCGGGCTCTCCCTGTACGGGGACAGCATGATGCGGTTCTCCGGCGACGCGTTCGTCCTGGTGCCGATCGCCCTCGCGGTGATCCTCGGCGGCATCGGCTTCCCCGTCCTGCTGGAGCTGCGGCGCGAGCTGCGCACCCCGCGCCTGTGGAGCCTGCACACCAAACTCACCGTCACCACCACCGCGATCCTCTTCGCGGCCGGGGCGCTGCTGGTCACGGTGATGGAGTGGCACAACCCCCAGACCCTCGGGCAGATGCACTGGTGGGCCAAGCTCGTCGACGGCTTCTTCCACGGCGTGATGCCCCGCAGCGGCGGCCTCAACTCCGTCGACACCGGGGAGATGGAGGACGCCACACTGCTGGTGACGATCATGCTGATGTTCGTCGGCAACGGCAGCGCCGGAACGTCCGGGGGCATCAAGGTGGCCACCCTGGCGGTGATCTTCCTCGTGGTGGCGGCCGAGGTCCGCGGCAACGACAAGGTGCACGTCTACGGGCGCCAGCTGTCGCCCGAGGTGATCCGGCAGTCGTTGAGCCTGGTGTTCCTGTCCGCGACGGTGGTGGCCTTCACCACCGTGCTGCTGGTGCGCACCACCCCCTTCGAGCTTCTCCCGGTGATGTTCGAGGTGGTGTCGGCCGTGGGAGTGGTGGGCCTGTCCACCGGCATCACCGCGGACCTGGCGCCGTGGGCCCAGTTCCTGCTGGCCCTGCTGATGGTGGCGGGCCGGATCGGCCCCATCACCTTCGTGACGGCGCTGGCCTTCCGGGACCACCGCCGGCGCTACGATCTCGCCGAGGCCCGGCCGATCATCGGCTGAGGGCACGCCGAGGGAAGGAAGGGACACCGTGCAGCAGCACAGGAGACTCACCGACAAGCGGGTCCTGGTCATCGGACTGGGCCGGTTCGGCAGTTCGCTCGGCCTGGAGCTGGTCAGCCGGGGGTGGGAGGTCCTGGGCGTGGACTCCAGCCCGCGGCTGGTGCAGTCCTTCGCCGACGCGCTCACGCACACGGTGATCGCCGACGCCACCGACGAGGAGGCGCTGCGCCAGGTGGGCGCGGGCCAGTTCCACAGCGCGGTGGTGGCCATCGGCACCCACCTGGAGGAGAGCATCCTGGCCACCTCCCTGCTGGTGGACATGGGCGTGTCCAACATCTGGGCGAAGGCGACGAGCCGCCGCCACGGCCGCATCCTGGAACAGGTCGGCGCCACCCACGTGGTGCTGCCCGAGCACGACATGGGCGAGCGGGTGGCGCACCTGCTGTCGGGCAGGATGCTCGACTACGTGGAGCTGGAGGAGGGCTTCTCGCTGGGCAAGACCAAGGCGCCCAAGGAGCTCATCGGCAAGACGCTGCGCGAGACGCGGGTCCGCCAGCACTACGGGATCACGGTGGTGTCGGTGAAGCGGATGGGCGAGGAGTTCACCTACGCCACCCAGGAGACGGTGTTGAACAAGGGCGACGTGATCGTGGTCGCAGGACGCACCGACGACGTGGAGCGCTTCTCCGAGTCCACCTGAGCCGGGCCGCACGGCGGCGGGAGGGTCCGCAACCGCTGCGGGGCGGTGGAAACCGGTCGGACGGGGAGGGCGGCGGGGAGCCGCGCGGCGCCTCCGGTCCCGCGTCCGGCCGCCCGCTCCGCGCGCCCGCGGGCGGCGGTTCCGGGACGCGTGAGCGTTCCGATCCAAAGAGACAAATTGACAACCGTTTTCATTCTTCCGACAATTGACCCATGCGAACTGGGACAACCGTGCGGGCCGCCGCCCTCGGCGCCGCCACACTTCTGACGATCACCGCCTGCGGAAGCGGCGGCGAGGGGGCGGACGACTCGGGTGTCTCACCCGCCGACGCGGACCTGACCGTGGTCACCGGCGTCTACCCCCTGGAGTGGCTGGCCGAGCAGATCGGCGGCGACCGGGTGGCGGTCGTCCAGCTCACCGAGCCCGGCACCGAGCCCCACGACCTGGAGCTGACGGGCCGACAGGTCGCCGAGGTCAGCGAGTCCGACATCGCCTTCTACGTGGAGGGCCTCCAGCCCGCCGTGGACGAGGCGGTCGCGCAGGAGGCCTCCGAGAGCGCGTTCAACGTCGCCGACGTCGTGGAGCTGCACCCGGCGGGAGAGGGCGGCCACGACCACGCGGAAGGTGACGAGCACGCCGAGGAGGAGCACGGCCACGGCGAGGAGGAGCACGGCCACGGCGAGGAGGGCCACGACCACGCCGAGGACGAGGCGCACGCGGAGGAGGAGGCCGCCGCCGAGGAGGAGCACGACCACGGCGAGTACGACCCCCACTTCTGGCTGGACGTGGACCTGATGGCCCAGACCGCCCAGGCGCTCGGCGACCGGATGGCCGAGGTCAACCCCGAGGGCGCCGACGGCTACGCGCAGGGCGTGGAGGCGGTGACCGCCGAACTGGAGGCGATCGGCCAGGAGTACGAGGAGGGGCTGTCCTCCTGCGAGCACGACGAGGTGGTCGTGGGGCACACCGCCTTCACCTACCTGACCGAGGCCTACGGCCTGGAGCAGATCGGGGTCAGCGGGGTGGACCCCGAGACCGAGCCCTCCCCCTCGCAGATCGCGGCCATCACCGACGTCGTCAACGAGCGCGGCATCGAGACGATCTTCACCGAGCCGCTGATGCCCGCGGCGACCGCCGAGACCATCGCCGCCGAGACCGGCGCACAGGTGGAGGTGCTCGACCCGCTGGAGGGTGTCACCGAGGACTCCCCCGGCGACGACTACCCGTCGATCATGCGGGGCAACCTGGAGGCGCTGAGCACCGCGCTGTCCTGCTCCTGACCCTCACCGCGTCCCACCGCACCGGCCCCGTCGGCCCCGGGCTCCCGCCCCGGCCGACGGGGCCGACGCGTGCCCGCGCCCTCCCGCACCGCTCTCCCGGCGGGCGGGGTCTCCGCTTTCGCGCCCCCGCGCACCCGCGGTCCGGCGTGTCCGCGTGTTCTCGCACCCTGTTCCCCGGTCGGAGAAAGCCGCGTGTTCTCACGCACCTTTACCTCCCGGCCGAAACAGCCCCCGGGATACATGGGAACGACACGTGGGAAGGCCATGGGTTACATGGCGCTTACATACCACCAAACCCTCGGACAAGTGGCGGGGGTCACGCTATGCTTGTGAACATGTCGGTGCCAATGCACGTGCATTTGGCGGTGCATAAGCACGGACGTTCCCCTCGACGGAAAAAGGAGCAGCATGACCGCACACAACGGCATCCCCGCGACCCAGCTCACCGAGGCGGCCTGGCAGAAGGCCCGGCGCAGCAACTCCCAGGGCGCCTGCGTCGAGATGGCCCGCCTCGGCGACGGTTCCATCGCCGTACGCAATTCGCGGTTCCCGTCCGGACCGGCGCTGGTCTACACCCAGGAGGAGATCGACTGCCTCATTCTGGGCGCCAAGGACGGGGACTTCGACAACCTGCTCAGCTAGGACCTTTCGTCCCATCGGGCGCGTTCCGCCCCGAGACATACAGGAGGGGTTACCGCTCGGCGGTGACCCCTTCCCCGGTCACCGCGCCCCGACCGGTCCGCGGCCGCCGGCCGCCGGCCCGCGCGCACCTGCCCCGAAACCCGGAAAGGCCCGCCTCGGCGAGCCTCTCGTATCCCTGGGAGCGTGTTCGGGATCCCCTCCTCCCGTCCCACGCCGTTGCTCAGCCGACTTCCTTGTCCAGGTCCTCCAGCATCTGCTCCAGCAGTTCCAGCGTCTCGTCCGGCGTGGCCGCGGCGACGCTGAGCCGGGTCATGGCCTTGGTGTAGGCCTCCACCACCGGCCTGCGGTCGATGATCTCGCCGTCGGTGAGCTGCTCCAGGTAGACCATGTCCGCGAGCTCGAACTCCGAGTAGCGCAAGAGTGTGAACGATCCCGCCTCGGCCGCGTGCGCGCCCACCGCGAAGGGGACGATCTGGAGGGTGATGTTGTCGTACTCCTTGCTGAGCTGGATGAGCCACTCCAGCTGACCGCGCATGATCTCGCGCCCGGCCTCCGGCCCGCCGATGGGCCTGCGGACCGCCGCCTCGTCGAGGATCACCCACATGCGCATGCTCGTGTCGGTGCGCAGGCGCCGCTGTCTCTTGAGTCTGGCGTCGACGCGCTGCTCGGTGACCTCGTCGGTCTCCACTCCGCCGGAGATGACCGCCCGCGCGTACTCCTCGGTCTGGAGCAGCCCCGGGACGAACTGGGACTCGTAGATGCGGATGTGGTCGGCGGCCTCCTCGAAGCCGACGTAGCGGATGAACCACTTGTGCAGTGACTCCCCGTACTCCTTCCACCAACCGGGCTTGTTGGATTCGCGCGCGACTTCGAGGATTTCCTTGATCCTCTTGCGGTCGGAGACCCCGTACATCTTGAGGAGGTCCTCGATATCGCGCAGCTTGAAACCGACCCGGCCGAGTTCCATACGGCTGATCTTCGACGCCGATGCCCGAATCTTGTTCCCGGCGTCCTCTCGGCTGATACCACGCGCTTCGCGAAGCTGGCGCAGCTCGTGCCCGATCAGCATGCGGCGCACAGTGGGGCCGCTCCCCTGGCGCAATCGAGCGATATCCACGTTCGCCGCCTCTCCCTCATTCCTCGCACAAGGGTATCCGTGTGAAGGGACACCTTTGCCGTGCGGACAAGACACTACAGGTACACGATAGAACGATAGAGCAGTGGTGCCTTCGCCTCGCTGGCGGATCCCCCAGCACCTCCGGGGAGGGCCCGCCGCCGGGAGTGATCCGGCGCGGCGCCCGGCGGGAACCCCGGCACTCACACGAATTGCGCCCAAACGAACTTTCCACCGGGCGGCGTGGGAATCACGCCCCACTCTCGCGCGAAAGCGCTCACCAGGGCAAGCCCCCGGCCGCCCTCCAGGTCGAGATCGGTTTCCCTTCTCTCCGGCAGCCGGTCCCCACCGTCGCGAACCGCACAGATGAATTCACTGCCGCTGCGCATGAGCGAGAGCTGAATACCGCCCTCGCTCTGCCCTGTCAAGGGCAGAGGGCCACCATGCCGGAGCGCATTGGTGACCAATTCCGAAACGACCACCGCGACATCGCTGGACAAGTAGTGCATCTCCCATTCGTGGAGAAGCGCCTCGGAAATCTCGCGCGCGGCCCCCACCGAGTGGGGGCGCGGCTCGAAGCTCCACGTGACGGCGTCGTGCCGGTCTCCGCAGACGGGGGTGTTCCAGCGGCGGGAACCGTGCGTCAGGACCCTGAGCCACCAGCCACCGGCCGGGTCGGCCACCGCCTCAGCGCACTCCATGCCTTCCACTCCTCCCTGACGCACCGCTGTGTGGGCGTCGGTGACACGGCCGGGGACGGACCGTGTCCGCGTGCAGGTCGGGCGCGTGCCGCTGCACGACTCGAATGCACGTGCATCTTCGTCTTGCAGGCAATCGTAGGCCAAGCCCCGACGATGTGCAGGCAAACGGGGAGACGACTTCGTCCGACCCGTGAGGCGGGTCGCCGCGGACCTCCCCACCCGCGGGCGGCCCCGTCCCGAGCGCACCCCGTCCACCTACCGACCGGTTGGCATGTGGATAGGATCTCCTCGCGCCCACCACGCGAACTCTTGGAGGTAATCCCATGTCACCAACGCCCCGTGTGGCCATCGTGACCGGTGCGGCCCGTGGGATCGGTGCCGCCGTCGCTGAGCGCCTGGCGCGCGAGGGCCGGTCCGTCGCCGTGCTGGACCTGAGGGAGTCCGACGCCCGGGAGGTCGTCGACCGCGTCACGGCCGCGGGCGGCACCGCCCTGGCCGTGGGCTGCGACGTGTCCGATCCCGACCAGGTGACCGCCGCCGTCGACACCGTGGCCGAGCGCCTGGGCCCGCCCGCGATCCTGGTGAACAACGCGGGCGTCCTGCGCGACAACCTGCTGTTCAAGATGTCCGTGGAGGACTGGGACACCGTGATGAACGTGCACCTGCGGGGCTCGTTCCTGATGAGCAGGGCCGCCCAGGCCCACATGACCGCGGGCGGTTGGGGCCGGATCGTCAACCTGTCCAGCTCCTCCGCGCTGGGGAACCGGGGCCAGGCCAACTACTCGGCGGCCAAGGCCGGACTCCAGGGGTTCACCAAGACCCTGGCGATCGAGCTGGGCAAGTTCGGCGTGACCTGCAACGCGGTCGCGCCCGGCTTCATCGAGACCGCCATGACCAGGGCGACCGCGGAGCGCATCGGCGTCAAGTACGAGGACATGAAGGCCTTCAAGGAGGCCGAGATCCCGGTGCGCCGGGTGGGCGTGCCCGAGGACATCGCCAACGCCGTCGCCTTCCTCACCGGTGAGGAGGCCGGGTTCGTGTCGGGCCAGGTCCTCTACGTCGCCGGCGGGCCGCTGTAGCACTAAGTACTAACCTACGCGACCCGTGAACGCAAAACGGAGGGCCCCGCTTGTGACGCTGGCGGGGCCCTCCGGGCGTTGGTGCTCGCGTGAACGGCTACACGTCCCGCTTCCACGGCTCTGGCAACGGCCCGCCGCTCCGGAGGGCCTCGTCCAGGGATTCCCACCAGCGCGCGGCGTCCACGAGGACCCTCCGCGCGGCCGTCACTCCGACACGTTCTCTGAGAGTTTCCGACAGAGCGCCGTAACACGCAGCGACACACACCCACGCGGGCAAGGCCCCGGGAGCCACACGCCATGACACGGGAGCGGGGCCGCCTCGGCGCATGTGTGCGTCCAGTTCACCGAACAACCGGTCACACTGCCGGAGCCGGACGGGCGCATGTGCCGGATGTCCAGGGTTGGCCAGAACGGTGGAGAGTTCGCGGACGAGGGCATCAACGCCGGGGCCCTCGTACGCACGATTGCGCGTGCCCACGTCACGCGCGGTCCCGCGTGCATGCTCCGGCATGCTGTCCTCGTTCCACGGGTCGTTAAGCGCGTTGGCGTGCGGACCCGTGTGTCCCGGTGGAAGCACACACGGCAGACGACGGCGTCCGATAGCCGGACCGTGTTCCCAACCGGGGCGGCGTGCGGCACACGGCCCTACGGCGTTGCCATCGGCGTCACGGTGAATATCCGCGTGGTGCGCACGGTTGACGCATGCGTCTACAGAGCAGGGAATGAATACGGGGGTGCTCACGCGGTCACCTTCGCCATGCGGGTCGCGCGCGTCGCGTCCTGGCTTGCCTCGTGTGCGCAGTAGTACCCGCGCACCATCGCGGCCGGAGGCTGGACGCCTTCCGGGTCCACCACGGGGACGTAGTCCGTCGGGGCCGGGCGGAGCGCCACGGACAGGACCTTGTCCAGAGAACGACGCGGGGCCGGAACGCGGGACGTCCGGCCCGCTTCCAGGGGGGCCGCTCCGCACGGAGACGGATACACGTAACCCGGTCCGGCCGGACGAGCGGGAACAGGGTCGGCCGCGTAACGGCGGACGCGGTTCGCGCGTCGGGCCCGCGCCTCCGCCTGGAGTTCGCGGAGGAAGTCACCGGGGCCCGCGTGGAGTCCCCGGGCCGGGCGGAGCAACCGAACGAGGGTTGCGAGCACGGAAAGTAGGGTGTGCATGTTGACGCTCCTGTAAGCGTTGACCATGGCCCCGGGGGTGTTACCAGCACCCGCCGGGGCTCTGCCGTTTCGGCACCCGTGACGCTACCGCAACCGTTCAGACCTGTCTACAGAGTTCAGAGCTACCCACCGTGACACCATTGGGCACATGACCACACCGCTTCCTGACGGGTACGGACCGAACAGCCGTATCAAGGAGGGCCCGGAACCGAAGTACGTGCAACTTGCGGCCATCCTTGCGGCCAGGATCGACCGTGGAGACTTCCCGGAGGACACTCCGCTTCCATCTGTGGCGAAGCTGCAAACCGCATACGGCGTTTCGCGGGGGACTGCGCAACGGGCGGTCTCCGTGCTCGCAGAACACGGACGGGTCCGCGTGTCCAACGGCAAGGGAGCGTGGCCGGTCCATACGTAAAGCGGCCCCGGAAACGCGCCCGTGTCAGCGTTCCCGGGGCCGTGTGCGCTCCGCCGGAAGCGGACGGCGGAGCGCGTGGGGCCCGTTCTCTCTCCGGGCCCCTGGAAGGGTCTAGGACAGCCACGAACCTAGACCCGCGTGGCTTGTTGGTGCCGGGCCCGCTACGGGGAAGTGCAGCGGGACCGGCGTCCGCGCACACGAGGGCATCCCGACGCGTGCGCGGAGGTCTCTAGTCGCGGCGGGGGTCTCCCTTTTGCGGCTGTGTCTTCTCCTTGCCGCCGTCCGCGCCGCGAACTGGTCCTGTCCGTTCCTGGCCCTTCTTCTCCATGGCGGCGGCTATGGCGGCCAAAGCGGCGGCTTTTTCTTCTTCAGTGGCCACAGGTCGTCCTTCCGTGTGTGGGTATCCCGGCGGAGGTCCCGCCGGAAGCCGTGCGGCTACGCGTCCGGCTCGTCCTCGTCCTGGACGTCGTCCACGGGGCGGAAGTGCTTGCGCCACGGGTCCGGAAGCGGCCGACCCGCCATAAGCCACTCATGGAGTTGGTCGAAAGCCGCGTCCGTCTCCACGAGGTTCCGGCGGAGTGCCTTGTAATCCTCGTCCGCTGTCGCAAGCGCGGCCCGGAGCTGTGCCTTGGTCGCGCGGGACGGCGGAGCGGCCCAAGCCCCCGCGTCGGGCCGCTCCCGGAGGTTCCCCGACACCGCGTCAAAGAGGTAATCCGCGAACCCTTCCGGGTCCCGTGTCGGGTCGGGGACCTCGTCCTCCGCCGGGTCGTATGCCGTCATGACGTCCTTTCCTGTCTGATTGATAGCGGCCAGCGGTGGACCCGGCGGTCCCGTTGGGGAAGCCTGGACGGCTCCGGCGTCCGGGGCCGCGTCGCCTCCGCCTCGTGGAACACAGCGGGGACGTCCGCGCTGTCGTCCTGTGGATTGCCCTTGGGACACGCCGTGTGTGCCTTGTGGCCGCTCGTCTCCGTGTGCGCGCACGCGGGACACGTCCAGGCGGTCATGTCTCGTCCTCCGCCAACGTCTCCGCCACCGTGCGGGCCACGGACCATTCCATGCCGTGCCAGTGCAGCGGGACGAGCGTGTTCCCGCGCTCCGCCGGGATTTGGCGGAACCACTGGCGGCCCACGAGGATCACGGTCACGGAGCGGTCCCCGGACGAGGCCGTGACGTATCCCGGGAGCGGTCCGGCCTCCGCCTGGACGCCGTGCGTCGTACGGAGGAAGTCCACGAGGTCCGACAGTGGGCTTTCCACGCCGGTTCTCTGGTCAAGTGGGGTGAACGAGCACGACATAGGGGGCCTTCCGCGCGGGACTCACTTCTGAATGCCTGTGTCCAGCGTTTCGCCACAAGAGATTCCACGGAGTAGCCCAGGTGTGAGCCCTGCTGTGGGCCAGTGGTTCACAATGGCGGCATGGCCCCCAAACCGTTCCGTCTGGTGCTCCGTGAACTCCGGTCCGCGCGTGGTTGGTCGCAAGCGCGGTTGGCGGAAGCGCTGTGTGACGTGTCGGGACGTCCAACGGTGACCCGACACGATGTGTCGCGGTGGGAGCGGGGGAAGCGTGTCCCGCGTGCGTGGCTTCCCTACCTCGCGGAGGTTCTGGACGTCTCCCGGGAGACGTTGGAACGGGCTACGGTCACGGAGCCGGAGCCCTTTCCGGTTGCGGAAACGCTGGCGTCTCTCTTGCCTCCGGGGGAGGCTGTCGCGCCGCTACAGGCCCGAGCAGGCCGGAGGGTGGGGCAGACGACGGCGGATGATCTGGCGACCCGTGCGCACGGTCTGCGGCTTGCCGACGACGTTCTAGCCGGAGGCGATTTGATCGGTCCGGCCTTCCGGGAACTGGACGCGGCCGTTCGCGTCCTCCGGGAATCGACGCACACGGACGAGGTCCGGCGGGAACTACTCCGGGCGGTTGGTGAACTCGCGCAGATAGCCGGATGGATTGCCAGCGACGCGGCGGACTCCCGGGCGGAGGGGGCCTATCGGCTTGGGCTGGACGCGGCACGGGAAGCCGGGGACGGCCCGTTGGCCGCGCAGCTTGCCGGGTCTCTCGGCTACCACTTGGTGAACAACGGACGTGTTGCCGATGGGGCCGCGCTGTCGGTCGCGGCCGTGGCGGAGGCGGGACCGGACGCTCCCGGGAAGACGCGGGCACTGTTCCATGACCGGGCCGCGTGGGCCCATACACAAGCCGGGGACGCGCAAGCCGCTATGCGGTCGTTGGGGGCCGCCCACGAGGCACTAGCGGAGGACAGCGGGGACACTCCGGAGTGGGCTTACTGGGTGAACGAGGCGGAACTAGAGGTCATGGATTCCCGCGTCTACACGGAACTCCGCCGTCCCCTGCGCGCGGTTCCCCTGCTCTCTCGTGTCCTCCGTGAATACCCGGCCACGTCCACAAGAGAGCGGGCTTTGTATGAATCGTGGCTTGCCGTGGCCTACGCGGACGCGAACGAACCAGAAGAGGCCGCACGCGTCGCGGCCCGCGTGATCGAACTATCCGGAGACGTGGCATCCGCGCGGACATCGGACCGGGTCCGTGTCGTGCTGTCGCGACTTGCCGACTTCCCAGACGTCCCGGAGGTCCGGGAAGTGCTGGACAGCGTCGGTCCGGCTTGAACAGCGCTAAACAATTACCAAGCATGAAGAAATGGGCTTTCGGGGTGCCCCGGCGTGCCAAATAAGGCGAAGTTCACGAAACTTAAACAACATCCAAAACATTGAAACACTAAGAATATTCGTGACTTTAGATCATTTCGGAGGAAATCTGCTCCAGGAATCCTCCAGCCGCCTACCGTCTTCCGTTACAGCCCTCGCCCGAACATGAAAAATTGGCCACTCTGGATCACCCATCAGCAACCGAACCATATCACCAAACAATTTGAGATTCACCAACCAAGAATCACCCCGCCGAGAAGGAATCTCTCGTTTGACTGGACGCGGGAACCATGGATGCTCGAAATCAGAAAGAAAGTGCGGCACATAGCGATCAAAGTCGCCATCCTGGGCAATATCAATACTAACTTGCTCTACAAAAATTGAACGCGATGTTGGATTTGCCACCTTGATAACGAGAGCCGGGTTCAAGTCTCCTTGAACCACCTGCCAACCCTTAATCGCCTGCCCAAATGGAACTCCCTTCCAATCCCCATGTCGCGAAAGATGCCCCCCAAGCAAATCAATCTTCGGCGACTCTTCACCCCCGACAACCAAAGTATCGATCTTGTGCGCCTGAACGACGGTTCCGCTGTTCACGTCCCTCACGTAGTTACCCATGGAGACAGCATAGCAATGATTTCATCAGGCCATCTAAATACGCGCATAGGACACGACAAGAGATGCTTTCAGGGCAAAACTATTGAAAGTAGATAAGGGAACATGAAAGGGCAAATCAACACCATTCCTCGTGCGCGCCCGCGTTGCACGCGCATACGCCCGCATGTTCGCGCTAGTCACGCGCCTAAGTAAAAACCTCAGACCCGTACGGCGACAGGATCGCTATCCCCCGCCGGAGCATAGCCCCCGAGGTTTGGGGGTCCTCCCCACCCTGACCAGGGGAAACGTCGCTGATCATCCGCGCGGGTGTCGCTCCGGTTCACGTGCTCGTTTCTCTCGCCGTGCGTTCGCGTAACTCATATCAGACAAGAGAGCTCCAGGACCAAATAAGAAAATACCTAGGAGAATATCCCTGGACTGATGCAGAACTGTTCGCGAACGACTAGGCGGACATGGCAACCTTGAAAGCCATAAAGCGACGATCGTCCATCTTTCCCGCGCCAACAAAAGTCCCCATGAGAGAGACATCCGCGCGGACGGAAATGTCGAAATCGCGGAGATAGCGGAGCGCGTAGCCGTTGTGAGCGCGCGTCTCCGCGAACCCGGCTCCCTCCGGAGGGAGCGGTGCGCGGCACGCTAGCGTGAAAGCCTCACGAGTGAAAGCCACAGCCCCATCCGTGTAAGGAGAGACGCGGACAGAGAAACCCATAAGCCTGGTGAGCTCTCCGCCCCTAAGGGCCTCGTCCGCCCCGGCGGATGCTACATCCTGGAGAGCGGGAAGGTTAAGAAAAGCCTCCAGCATCTCCGGGCCGATCACCAGAATACGACCATTCATCGGAAGCTCACGACGCGTGAATTCCGCCGCTGCCCTAGCAATCGCGGAAAGCGGGGCATCCGGGTTAATGGTTTTGGTGTTCGCCGCGTCGTTGACCTGAGCGTTCATCACGCCCGCGATAGCCTTTTCGCAGTACTTCGCAACGCCCGCCGCCTGAGGCTGGAGAACCTGAGCACCAAAATTCACGATGTCTAGGGAAAGTTCCTTGTCCGAGAGCTTGACGGCGGAATATGCCTCGTCTGTAAGAGTAACGGGCACGGCTCCCTCCGCGATGTCAGAGAACACCGTGGCCTGTCCGGCCCCGTTCTGAGCGTCGATCACGTTAGGCACGCGCACGCGGACGGTGTCCCCGACTCCGCCGGTGAATCCCGCCTCCGCGTCACGGTAAACGAGATTACCGAGAACGCTTTCGGCTTCGACCAGACCGAGCGACGCGTTAATAACGTCGGACACCTGGATAGTGTGAGCCATATATGTACTCCAGAAATAGAAAAAGCGCCACGGGTGCGCCGTGCGCCGGAAGCTAGAAAAGGGTCGGCTTACTTGCCGTTTTTGGCCTTCATGATCGCGGAGACGAGGACACGGGGATCTTCTTTCATCTGCCGTTCCATGAACCGCTTGTTAAGTGCGGTGGCGACGCGCTTAAGTTCGGAGATATCCCCGTCCGTTGCCAGCTTTTCCAGCTCCGACGGAAGCGTGTTGAGCTCTTTGTCAATTGCGGTCGTCACGTGGCCGGGCTGGCCAAAGGAAGCGAACATTAGCGGTCCCCGGTGGGAACATAGGCGTCCCGGTGCTCCGGGTACAGGGCCGCGAACGCGTCACGGGTAGCGATGAACACAGCGGTGTTCTTCGGGTCCCGTCGGTGGGCGGTGGCGTGAACGGCATAAGTGAGTGCATCCAGGACGCGCGTGTACTGCTCAAAAGACATGAATCGCTCCATGGATCACCTAGGTTGCCGGGCGGAAAGTTGCCCGACGGAGTTGTGTGTCCCGGTGATTGCGGACGAGACGGCCCGTAGCCTCCGCCGAAGCTCCGGACCGTTCACGGGGCCGCTCCGGAGGACGAGGCGGGCGGCGTCCGGGGTGGCTCCACGCAAAAGCGCTCAAATGGACGCAGGCGGCTTAGAATCGCGCGACCCTTCCCCCAAGTCGAAGCCGGAGGCAAAAGGTCACTAGCGTCCATTGTGAAGCTGTACAGAGAGTGCAGGGGCTAACCATGCCCCTACGCGTGCTGGCATGGGCCACGCTCGGCGTCTCCGGGGCGTCACACGGAGGGCCCGGCTCGTGGTCGTTCTCGGGACGAGGGCAGAGCGGTCCGCGTGGACGCCCCCGGGGCCGTGCTGGACGGGACGCGGGACGAGGTTCGCGGAGAGCGGGCCGCGTCGGTGACGAAGTGACGTTTTGAAGGATGTTTCTTGTTTCCTATAGAAAACTCTTAAGGAATACCGAAACGACGTCTAAAACGTCACTTCGTCACCCTGGACGTCAGGAGGGCCCGGAGGGCGGACTACTCCGCCGCCTCCTCCGCGTGGAACACTTCCGGCTCCACGGCCGCCGGAGCGGAGGTTTCGGCTTCCTTCCGGACCCGCTCCGGCGGACGCTCCGGGGCCACTCCACGGCATGGATAGGGACGGCCCGGACATGACAAGGGCCCCCGCCCCCGTGATGCGGAGGGGAACGAGGGCCCGGAGAGGACGAGGGGCGTTAGGACGTGGCTTGGTACAACGCTTCCGCCTCCGCGTCCGCTACCGGGTCGCGGTTGGTAGCCACGTCGAAACTCAGCAGCGACTCATCTAGCCGCGTCACGCGGCCGGTACGCGTCTTGCCTTCCGCCGGAGCCTTGCGCTGAACAACGATGCGCACGCCCGCGTCTTGCATCATGCGCCGCTTGCCCATGTCGTCGGCGTTGTGCCACATAGCGGCGTACTTCTCCCCCGTCGGTATCTGCTCTTCGTAGGGCTCCGTAACGGGCGTGGCTTCCAGCGTGGCCGCGCGCGCTTCCAGGGCGTCCACGCGCTCTTGCCACACGGCTTGTGTGGTCCGCGTCTTGGCCTCCGTAAGCCGCGCGATCATGACGCGGAGCTCTCGCGTGACCTCGTCCATCTCCGGCCCCGGGTCGTACCCGCCGTGCGAGACGACGCGGACGACGTCCATACGGCCGAACCGCTTCAAGAACTCGCGTTCGGCGTAGTCCTCCAGCCAATCCGCGCGGATGGAGACGGGCCGCGCGCACTTGACGCCAGCGGAAGCCTTCCGGCACATGTACCGCCGTGCGGCTTTCTTGGTGGGCTTGGTGGGGTACAGCTTCCCGCCACAGCCTCCGCAGAACCCAACGTTGAGCATCCGACTTCCGGAGTCCTTCCGGGGCCGCTTGTCCGCGTTGGGATTCTCCATCTCGTCCAGGATCACGCCGACAGCGTCGAACTCCTCTCGGGTGAAGATCTCCGGCCCAACGATGACCGGTTCCCCTCGTTCGTCGCGGACGATAGTCCCGCCGTGGACGGCGTATCCGAGCAACGCGGGGTTACGCATGATCTTCTTGAACGCGAATCCCGTCCAGTTCCCCGCCTTGTCCGTGCTCGTCCCGGCCTTCAATGCGAAGTGCCGCGTAGCGTTGGGGATGGCCATGCCGTTTAGGTGCTCCGCGATCGGGTGGGGCCGCATACCCGCGTGTAGAAGCTTCTGACCGTAGCGGAGGACCTGGACGGCGTCGGCGTCTTCACCCAACACGACGCCGGGCCCGTCCGGGTTCGGGATGGGCTGCGTCCCGTACGGCGGTTGTCCTCCGCCCCAACGGCCCGTTCGGCGGAGCTGTGCACGGGAACCGGTAACGCGCTCCCGGATGGCTTGCGCTTCCATCTGTGCGGCGAACGCCATGAGAATCGCCATGAGTTCCCCGGTAGCGGAACCCATGTCGAGTTCCAGGCGGCCCCCGGTCGGGCCCTCCGCGAACACGAGCCGCTTGTTGTGCTCCCGTGCCCAGTGGCCCAACGCGGACATGTCCGCCATGGACCGAACCGCGCGGTCCATGCGCCACCAGATGAGGACGTCGAACTCGTCCGGCTTGTTCAGCCACTCGGCGAGTTGGGGCCGCTCCCACGGCGTCGTCTTGGACGCGGACACGTCCAGGTCCACCGGATAGCCGACGACACGGGCCCCTAGGTCCCGCGCGGCCTCGTTCCCCGCGTCCGTCTGCCGTTCGGGGGACGTGGACGTGTCGGTGAAGTCGCTCAACCGCACGGCGACAACCGCTCTTAGCTGGCCCAATGCAACCGCTCCCATGGTTCGGAGGCTACCGGCCCGCTTGGTTGGTACATAGTGCACCATCGGCGGTCCGCTGGACTAGGCAGTACGCTCCGGGCCTGCGCTCCGCCCCGTCCCGTGTTCGGACGCCCGGACCGACCCCCGTGGGTGAGGCGGGTTCGCAAAGGGCCCGGCCGCCCGGGGAACCCCGTGTGCCCCGTCCGGAGCCCTCCGGGCGGGGCACACACGTGGGCCGGAGCCCGGGGCGGTCACTCGTCCGGGGGCCCAGCGGCGCGGGCCTCCTCCATCGCCGCCGTGACCGTGGCCGCCACCTCCTCCACAAGGGTGACGCCTGCGGTGTAGTCGGGACTGCCGTCGGTCAGGACCGCGATCAGGTACTCGCGCCCGGGTCCGGCCACGTAGCCGACGCTGTTGACGTTCCACAGGCCGCCGTTGGCCTCGCGCGGGGTCCACCCGTTCTTGAGCCCGACGGTGTCGGCGGGGCCCGCGCTGGCCGAGATCCCCCAGGACTGCTCGGCGGCGACGGACTCCATCAGCCCGCGCGCGTAGGCCCGGTCCTCCTCCGCCAGCGGGCTCCCGTCGCAGTACAGGGCGCGCAGCAGCCGCACCTGGTCGGCGGCGGTGGTCATGGTGGCGCCCCACCTGCCTCGGGGATGGGGGTCGGTGTCGGTGAAGCCCAGCGTCCGGGCGCCCTCGACGAAGCCGTCGGTGAACCCGATCCGCGAGTACAGGCCGTCGGTGACCTCGTTGTCGCTGTGGCGGATCATGGCCGAGACCTGTGCGCGCTCGGCCCCGGTGAGGTCGCGGCCCTCCTCCTCGGCGCGCAGCAGCAGCATGGTGAGGATGGTCAGCTTGGCCACGCTCGCGGTGGGGAACTGCCGGTGGGCGCCGTGGCTGAAGGTGGCGCCGGTGCGCAGGTCCTGCACGGCGACCGCGAAGTCGGCCGGGTGCTCCTCCCCGATCGCCCCGATGCGCTCGGTGAGTTCCTCGCGCTGGACCGGTGTGAGGCCCCGCCCTCCGGTGGCGGGCGCGTCAACGGGAGCGAAGGGCGCCGGGGGGAACGCGTCCCTGGAGACCGGCGACCGGGACAGAGCGGGGTCCGGGCCGGGCGGGACGGCCCCGGAGGCCGGGGTGGCGCCGGGCAGGGTGAAGGCCATGAGCACCGCGAGGACGGCCGCCACGACGGCGACGGACCGGGCTCGGGTGTCGGCGGGGGGATGCCGGGGCACGCTATCACCGGTTCGCTGACACGCGGATGGGCTGAAGTACCGCCATTATTCAATGAAATGTCGCGAATACGAACATCTCGATACCGAATCGGTACCCGGGCCCTTCTTTTCGTCCGCTTCCGCGGGCGAATCCTCAGCGGTGGGTGTCCTCGTCGATACCCCGGGCCACCAGGGCCTCCCCCGTCGCGTCGGCCATCCGCAGCAGTTGGACGATGACCGGGACCACGAGCAGGTGGGGGCGGCCGGACAGGCCCCGCGCGCGGTAGGCCTCGCGTGCGGCCTGCCAGGCGGAGGCGGCCATCGGGATGGAGCGGACGGTGAGCGCCAGGACGAGGGCGACGCGGTCGGGGTTGGCGCCGACGTGCCTGAGCGGGCGGGCCATGCGTTCGAAGAGGTCGAGCATCGCGCGCACGCGGGTGGTGAGCGTGACGAGGTTGGCGAACAGGACGAGCGCGGCCAGCTGCGCGCACAGGCGCAGGGCCGTCTGCCAGTCCGCGAACAGGACCTGGAACAGGCCGATGGCCAGCAGGAACGGCGACAGCGCGCGCAGCGCCGACCAGGCCCGCCCCAGCGGGAGACCGGCCAGCGGGTACACGGCGAGCGCGGCGGCCAGGGCGCCGACGGCGACCCGGGGACCGCCCCAGACGACGAGGCCGACGCCGACCAGCAGCAGCGCGAGGAGCTTGGCCCCGGCCGGGACCCGGTACAGGAACCCGGCGCCGGGGACGTAGAGGCCGACCGCGCTCACCGCTCGTCCATGAGCTTGGTGTAGTGGGGCACGGCGTCGTCGGGAACACCGTCGAAGACCACCCGGCCCGCGTCCATGACCAGGACCCGGTCGAAGCCGTCGAGGAGGTCGAGGTCGTGGGTGAACAGGACGACCTGCTGGTCCAGGCCGTCCAGGGTCCGGTGCACGATGCGGGTGTTGCGCAGGTCGAGCAGGGTGGTGGGCTCGTCGCAGACCAGCACCTCGGGCTCGGTGACCAGTACCGAGGCCAGGGCCAGGAGCTGCTTCTGCCCACCCGAGAGCAGGTGGCCGGGGTGGTCGCGGTGGCCGTCGAGCCCGTAGCGGACCAGGGCCGCCTCCACCCGGCGGGCGGTCTCCTCGCGGCCCAGACGCAGGGAGCGCAGGCCGATCTCCACGTCCTCGGCGACGGTGGGCATGATGATCTGGTTGGCGGCGTCGGAGAAGACGAAGCCGACCCTGCGCCGGATCTGCTTGGCGTGGCGCCGGGTGTCCCACTCCCCCAGCGTCACACGGCCCTCGTCGGGGACGACGAGGCCGTTGAGGGTGCGGGCGAGCGTGGACTTGCCCGATCCGTTCGCCCCGATCACGCCGATGCGGTGCTCGGCGAGGTCGAGGGTGACGTCGCGCAGCACGGCGCGGTCGTCGTAGGAGTGGGAGACGCCCTCCAGGCGCAGCATCAGGATTCCCCGCGGCCGGTACCGGCCTCCACGACGGGGCGGCCCGCGGGCGGGATGGGGTAGGCGCGGTAGACGGCGCTGGCGATGAGCGCGGTGACCACGGCCTTGACCAGGTCGCCCGGCAGGAAGGCCACCATGGAGTAGGCGGCGGCCAGGACCCCGTCGCCCATGACGACGGCCATCCAGGGGACGCCGATGGCGTAGATGACGAGGATGCCGCCGACGACGTTGATCCCCAGGCCCGCCCAGAACCGGTAGCGCCCCCGGGAGCCGCGGACCATGAGGTCGGTGAGCAGGCCGATGACCAGGGCGGCGAAGACCCAGCTGACGATGAACCCGGCCGAGGGCCGGGCCAGGACGCCGACGCCGCCCATGCCGCCCGCGAAGAGCGGGAGCCCGGCCAGGCCGAGCACGATGAAGGCCGCCACGGCGAGGGGGCCGCGCTTCCAGCCCAGGAGGCTGGGGGCGAGCATGATGCCCAGGGTCTGGAGGGTGATGGGCACCGGCGAGAACGGCAGCGGGATGGCGACCGTGACGCTGAGGGCGGCGATGAGCCCGGCGAACACGGCGATGAGCGCGAGGTCGCGGGCGGTCAGGCCCCTGTGGCGGATGTTGGTCCTGGTCGTGGGCATGGGCGGTTCCCTCGGGAGGTCGCGGAGGCGGATCTTTGCCCATTGTCCGTTATGGCGGTGACCAGGACGAAGGCCGGGGCGCACAGTTCTGCGGGCCCCGGGGTTGTAGGGGGTCGCCTGAGACGCGGGTCACAGGGCGGGGTTCACCCCGCCCCGCGGACCCGCGCGGCCTCCCCGGAGGGGTAGGGCCCGGGCGGCCGGTGTCCCCGATCGCCCGGTGTCCCCTACCGGTAGCCCGGGGCCGGGTCGTCGGGGTCGTCCGTCTCGTCCGGACGGCCGGGCTCGTCCGGGTCCCCGGGCTCGTCGGGGTCGTCCGTCTCGTCGGGGTCGTCCGTCTCGTCGGGGTCGGTGGGCTCGTCCGGGTCCGTGGGCTCGTCCGGATCCGTGGGCTCATCCGGGTCCGTGGGCTCATCCGGGTCCGTGGGCTCGTCCGGGTCCGGCGACGGACCGGCGTCACACGTGGTCAGCTCGGCGTCGAACGGGTGGTAGTGCAGTTCGAAGGGCCGGACGACGCGTGTGTCACGCTGGCTCTCACGCGGGCCGCCCACGTCCTGGGTGAACTCGCGGGCGACCACCGTTCCCTCGATGTTGGCCGAGGAGTAGTGGTTGACCGCGGCGTTCGGGGCGTAGACGGTGCCCTCGATGCTGTCGGTGCCCACGGGGATGGTGACCGTCCGGGCGTCGGAGAAGTTCCACAGGGTGTAGGGGGCCGTGGAGGAGCTCAACCCGGCGCCGGTGGGGCCCTCCCACGTGAAGTCGCCGCCGACGCCCGAGGTGTCGACGTTGATGATCAGCGGGGTGTCCTGGCTCGGCGGGTCGTCGAAGGTCAGCTGGGAGAGCGAGTTCAGTTCCTCGGCGGTGAGGTTGAGGACGTTCTGCTCTCCGGGGGTGAGGCTGACGTGCAGGTCCGCGCCCTCGGGGATGGCGTCCGGGTCGATCGGGTCGCCGTTGGGGGTGGTCAGCGTGGCCGTGGTGGAGCAGAGCGCGAACCCGGACGAGTAGGAGCGGAAGGCGGAGAAGGCCTCCTCGAAGTCGATCAGGTCCGGCGCCGGTCCCACGGAGTCGGCGGGCTGCATGGTGCTGAGCTGGACCCGCGGATAGCCCTCGTAACCGGCGCCCTGGGGGACGATCCGGGTGTTGGCCGAGGCGTTGTTGAGGTCGGTGGTGTAGACGTCGGCGTCGTCGAGGTCGCCGATCTTGACGTAGGCGCCCGTGGGGATGCTGAGCACACCCTGCGGATCGCTGTCCTCGAAGTCCACCTCGCCCTGGACCAGCAGCGCCACGGGGTTGCTCTCCCCCGTGTCGGTGAAGGTGCCGTCGTTGTGGATCCGCACCCGGTAGTCGCGGCCGAAGGACAGGTCGCCGCCGACCGCGATCGGACCCTCGGACTCGGTCCCGGCCAGGTAGGTGTCGCCCTCGGAGATGGCGTTGAACCCGAGTGCGGGGGCGACGGGGTTGACCGTGACGGCAGCGGAGGCGGGGGCCGGGGCCCACCAGCCCCGGAACCCCGGGGCGGTCGACAGGGCGCCCGCCGCCAGGGCCAGGGTGGCGGCTGTGACCAGGAAGGTCCGGCCGGTCCTCCTCGGGACCGACCGGCGCGTAAGCTTTGCGTTATCAATAATGCACACATTGTGACTATGCCGTGGTCCGTAAGTGGGAAGGCACGGCGGGACCGAGGGGAAAACGTCAACGGTTCCCCATCGGCGGATAGGGGCCGCCCCCTCCGGTGCGTCACCCCCGGCAGCCGCTCCGGGAGCGGGCACGGCCCGCTTCTGGCGAACGCTTCCGCCTCTCGGTGGGGGAGCTTCCAATCCCCGCGCGGACCTGGGATGTTCTTCGAACTGCGATGGAACGTGCCCGGACTGGTCGTGTGCGCGGGCGCCGGGGAGCTGCGGAAGGCACTACGGGTTCTGGAAGGCGGTGCAGGATGGGCGCGGTCATGACCCTGGAGACCGTGGAGGCCTCCGTCCCCCAGGAGGTGGGGCGCCTACGCGCCACCTACCGCAAGCGGGGGTGGACGGTGTGGCACGGCAACGCGACCGGCCAGTACTGGGCGGCGCACACCGGCCGCATGGTGATGCTGAGCGGTGACACCGCCCAGGAGCTGGCGGCGGAGATCGAGAGGACACAGCCGGGCAGGCCGGTGGAGGCGGTTCCGACTCAGGCGCGGCGACGGCACACGGAGCTGGTGCTGCTGTTGAAACCCCGGCCGTGTGTCTCCCGGGGACGGGCGGACACCACGGCCGGTGGAAGGCGGTGACGGCCGCGGCCCGGGAAGGGGTGTTCCCGGGCCACGGCCAACGCGAGGGAGCGGGCGCGGCGTCCCGCTCACGTCGCGGGGGACGCGGTGTCAGCCCCGGGTTCCCCCGGCGCGGCGGATGCGGGTGATCGGGACCGGGAGCACGCACACGGGGACGGGCAGGCGCAGCCGGTGGCCGGTGTCGGCCGGGACGCCCGTGCCGGGGTCCAGGAGAAGCGAGGCCAGCGAGCCGCCGTTCTGGGCGGCCACGACCAGGTGGTCGGGTTCCTCGCGGTGGCCGCGCACGACGGTGAAGTTGCGCGGCCACGGCCCTCCGGCCGGGGTGTCGGCGACGTGCTCCAGACGGGCGCCGCCGTCGCGGACGGCGAAGGTGGCGATCGTGTCCGCGCCCCGGTTGGACACGTACACGTGGTCGCCGTTGCTGAGGATCTCGGCGGGGAAGTTCTCGCCTGCGGCCTCCTCTCCGGTGGCCTCGACGGAGCCCAGGTGCTCGGCGGTGCCTTCGTCGGGGTTCCATCGCAGGACGTGCACGCGCGAGTCCAGCTCACCCGCTACGTAGAGGTACTCGCCGAGGACGGCCGTGTGCCGGGGGCCGGTGCCCGGGGGCAGGGAGACGGCGCCGACCTCCTCGCCGCCGCGCAGGACGCGCAGCTCGTCGGTGCCCAGGTCGGCCACCAGCAGGTGATGGTCGTCGGGGGCGGCGGTGCTGTGCGCGTGCGGCCCCTCCTGGCGGTCGGTGACCGGGCCGCTTCCGGAGTGCGCGAACTCCGCCGCCGTTCCGTCGAGGGAGCCGTCCTCGGCCAGGGCGTACAGCGTGGCCACGCCGTTGGCGTAGTTGGTCACCGCCAGTTCGGAGCCGCGCGCGAGCACGTGGCAGGGCGACCCGCCGCCGGTCGGGGACTGGCCAAGTTCGGTGAGCCCGGCTGCGCCGTCGATCCGGAAGGCGGTGACGGTGCCCTTCTCGCGCTCGTTGACCGCGTAGACCGTGGGCGGGTCCTCGCGGAAGGCGAGGAAGGAGGGGCCCGGGGTACGGGCGGCGGCGCCGCCGTGGGTCATCTCGCCGGTCATGGGGTCGAACCAGACGCGGTAGATCCCCTCGCCCTCCCCGGGAGGGTCGGAGTCGGGGGTGTAGGTGCCCACCAGCAGGAGCCGTTTGCCGTCCACCGAGCTGTCCGCCGATTCGCCCACCGGGGCCTCGCTTCCCTCGCGCCTGTGATGTCCGCCCGACAGTGGTCTACACCACTGAGGCACACGGCGCATGCTACAGGCCCTGATCCTCAGCTATGAGAGCGGACCCGGCGAGCCCGGTGTCCCGAAGTACTTTCCCAGCCCGGCGCAAGACTGCCCCAAACGGTGCAGAACCTGCCTCCGGCCCGCCACCTGAACAGAACGCGATGGTGCGCCTACTCCATGGAACACCACTTCCCGATGGAGAGTTACGTACAAGTACCGTACAATTGGTTACACTCCCGCCTGGCTGTGACAGCAACTGGGCGGAAGGTCGCCCACCCCAGAGGAACCCATCGTATGAGCACCGCCACAGAACGCATCGAAGTCCGCCTTACGCCCGAGGACAAGGACCTGCTCCTCGAGGCGGCCCGTATCAGCCACGAGTCCACTTCCAAGTTCGTTGTCCGGGTAGCCCGGGAGGCGGCCGAGGAGATCGTGGAACGCGAGCAGACCACGACGGTCCCCGCAGCGTTCTTCGACGCCATGGTCGAGTCCCTGGAGGAACCCGCGCAGCCGATCGAGGAACTGGCCTCCGCGGTGCGCAAGCACCGTTCCATCGTGAAGAGGTAATCCGAACGTGTTCGTCTGCCAGCCCCTCCAGCGGGCGCACCGGACCGACTCCTTCTCCTGCGGGAAGGAGGAACTGGACTCCTGGCTGCGCAGAAGCGCGCTGCACGCCCGGGCCAACAACACCGCCGCCACCTTCGTCTGGTGCGAGGAGGGCAGCACGGAGGTGGCGGCCTACTACTCCTTCACCTCCATGAGCCTGGAGAGGGAGGAGCTGCCCAAAACCCTGGCGCGGGGCAGCATGCACAGGATTCCCGCGGTGCTGCTGGCGCGGCTCGCACTGCACACCCGCTACCAGGGACAGGGTCTCGGCCCGGTTCTGCTGGTGGACGCCTTCGAACGGGCGCTGGCGGGCAACCAGGTCTTCGCGGTCCGGTTCCTCGTGGTCGACGCCCTGGACGAGGACGCGCACACCTTCTACGAGAAACACGGGTTCCGCGGAATCCCCGGGAGCATGCGCCTGTACCGCAAGATGAGCGACATCGCCAAGACGCTCGAATGACGATGAGCCCTGCCCGGTCAACCGGGCAGGGCTCTTTCGCAGTAGGCCGCCGGGACGCCCCGACGGCCGCGACCCCTACTTGCGTTCGGCGGCCTTGACGGCCTCGACCGCCTTCAGGATGCGCTTGTCCGAGACCGGGTAGGCCGTGCGCAGCTCCTGCGCGAACAGGCTCACCCGGTACTCCTCCAGCATCCAGCGCAGCTCCGCCACGTCCGGGTCGGCCGCGCGGCCGGGCGGCAGGCTCCCGCGCAGCTTGGCCACGGCCTGGCGCATCTGCTCCACCTTGGACATGTTCACCTGGTCGCGGCGCGGGTTCTCCGGCAGCTTGTTCAGCCGGTACTCCACCCCGCGCAGGTAGCGGTGCAGGTCGTCCAGGCGGGCCAGGCCGGTGCGGGTCACGAACCCCTCGCCCACCAGGTCGCCGAGCTGGCCCTGCACGTCGTTGAGCGAGGGCAGCACCGCCAGGGACGTGGTCCCCTTGACCTTCTTGGACACCTTGCGCCACAGCACCAGGACGCGCGCGGACCTGTCCAGGATCTCGGCCAGGGTGTCGCCGAGGTCGGCGCGCACCCGGTCGGCGAGCTTGGCGAAGTCCTCGCCGTTCCACACCGGCCCGCCCTCGCGGGCGAGCAGGTGGTCGACCGCGGCCGCCTCGGCGTCGTCGAGCATCCTGCGGATCGAACCGTGCGGGTTGTCGGCCAGGGCCAGCTTGTCGGGGTTGTTGAGCCCCTTGCTCACCACGTTCGCCACGGACGGCACGGTGAGCAGCAGCAGTCGGCGGGTGCCCGCCCACATCGCGGCGCGCTGTTCGGGACGGGTGTCGAAGATGCGGATCGCGACGCTGTCGCCCTCGTCCACGAGCGCCGGGTAGCCCTTGACCTTGGGCCCCAGCGCCTTGCGCTCCAGGGTCTGCTCCAGCGGGCCGAAGTCCCAGGAGGTCAGGCCCTTCTTCTCCACGCCCTTGGCCTCGGCCGAGATGGCCTCGCGCAGGCGCGGTTTGAGCTTGGCGCGCAGCTTCTCCAGGTCCTTGGACTCGGCCAGGGTCCGGCCCCGGTCGTCCACGGCCCGGAAGGTGATGCGCAGGTGGTCGGGCACCCGGTCCAGCTGGAAGTCGCCGGGGGCGATCCGCTCCCCCGCCATCCGGGTCAGCTCGGCGGCCAGCGCCGCCGTGAGCGGCCCCTCGTAGGGGACCAGCCCGGCCAGGGCGCGGGCGGCGTTGTCCGGGACGGGGACGAAGTTGCGGCGCAGCGGCTTGGGCAGCGAGCGGATGAGCGCGGTCACCAGCTCGTCGCGCAGACCCGGGATCTGCCAGTCGAACCCGGTGTCCTCCACCTGGTTGAGGAACTTCACCGGGACGCGCGCGGTGACGCCGTCGGAGTCGCTGCCCGGCTCGAACTGGTAGCTGAGCGGGAAGGTGAACTCGCCCTGGCGCCACACGTCCGGGTAGTCGTCCTCGCTGATCGCCCCCGCGCCCTCGTTGATGAGTTCCTCGCGGGTGAAGTCCAGCAGCTCGGGCTCGGTGCGGCGGGCCTTCTTCCACCAGGAGTCGAAGTGCGCGGCCGAGACCACCGAGTCCGGCAGGCGGGCGTCGTAGAACTGGAACAGCGTCTCGTCGTCCACGACGATGTCGCGGCGCCGGGCGCGGTGTTCGAGGTCCTCCACCTCGTCCAGGAGCTTGCGGTTGTCGTGGAAGAAGTGGTGGCGGGTCTCCCAGTCGCCCTCGACCAGGGCGCGGCGGATGAACAGCTCCCGGGACAGTTCGGGGTCGATCCTTCCGTAGGAGACCTTGCGCTGCACGACGATGGGCACGCCGTAGAGGGTGACGCGCTCGAAGGCCATGACGGCGCCGCGCTTGCGCTCCCAGTGCGGCTCGCTGTAGCTGCGCTTGACGATGTCCCCGGCCAGCTCCTCGGCCCACTCGGGTTCGATCCGGGCCACCATGCGGCCCCAGAGCTTGGAGGTCTCCACCAGTTCGGCGGCCATCACGTAGCGGGGCTGCTTCTTGAACAGCGCCGAACCGGGGAAGACGGCGAAGCGGGCGCCCCGTCCGCCCAGGTACTCGTGCTTCTCGGGGTCCTTGAGGCCCACGTGCGACAGGAGTCCGGCCAGCAGGGACATGTGCACGCCGCGGGGGTCGGCGGCCTCCTCGCGGGGGTGCGGCACCTCCACTCCCATGGAGCGCAGGACCTGCCTGAGCTGGCCGTGGATGTCCTGCCACTCGCGTACGCGCAGGTAGTTGAGGTACTCATCGCGGCACAACCTGCGGAACTGGTTGCCCGACAGCTCCCGCTGCTTCTCGCGCAGGTGGTTCCACAGGTTGAGGTAGGCCAGGAAGTCCGACTCCTTGTCGGTGAACCTGGCGTGCGCCTGCTGGGCCTGCTGCTGCTTGTCCGTGGGCCGCTCGCGCGGGTCCTGGATGGACAGGGCCGCGGTGATGACCAGGACCTCGCCCAGGCAGTCGCGCTCCTCGGCCTCCAGGACCATCCGGCCCAGGCGGGGGTCGATGGGCAGCTGGGCCAGGCGGCGGCCCATCGGGGTGAGCCTGCGTTTGCCCCCGGACTCGTCGGGGTGCAGGGCGCCCAGCTCGTTGAGGAGGTTGACGCCGTCCTTGATCTGGCGGTGGTCGGGGCCGTCCACGAACGGGAAGGCCGCGACGTCGCCCAGCCCCAGGGCGGCCATCTGGAGGATGACCGAGGCCAGGTTGGTGCGCAGGATCTCGGGGTCGGTGTACTCGGGGCGGGAGAGGAAGTCCTCCTCCGAGTACAGCCGGATGCAGATGCCCTCCGAGACGCGGCCGCAGCGGCCCTTGCGCTGGTTGGCGGAGGCCTGGGAGACCGCCTCGATGGGCAGGCGCTGCACCTTGGTGCGGTGGGAGTAGCGGGAGATGCGCGCGGTGCCGGGGTCGATGACGTACTTGATGCCGGGGACGGTCAGGGAGGTCTCGGCGACGTTGGTGGCCAGGACGATGCGCCGTCCGCTGTGCGAGGACCACACGCGTCTCTGCTCGCTCGTGGACAGGCGCGCGTAGAGCGGCAGGACCTCGGTTCCCGGGAGCTTCCTCTTCTCCAGGGCCTCGGCGGTGTCGCGGATCTCGCGCTCGCCGCTGAGGAAGACCAGCACGTCGCCGGGGGCCTCGCGGCCGAGCTCGTCCACGGCGTCCAGGATGGCCTGGGTCTGGTCGCGGTCGGTGCCGCCGCCCGGGTTCTTCTCCTCGGGGTCGAGGATCTCCTCGGAGATGGGCCGGTAGCGGACCTCGACCGGGTAGGTGCGCCCGGAGACCTCGACGATGGGGGCGTCGTCGAAGTGGCGGGAGAAGCGCTCGGGGTCGATGGTGGCCGAGGTGATGACGACCTTGAGGTCGGGGCGCCGGGGCAGCAGCTGTTTGAGGTAGCCCAGAAGGAAGTCGACGTTGAGGCTGCGCTCGTGGGCCTCGTCGATGATGAGCGTGTCGTACTGGCGCAGCATGCGGTCGTGCTGGATCTCGGCGAGCAGGATGCCGTCGGTCATCAGCTTGACCAGGGTGCTGTCGCTGGAGGAGTCGGTGAAGCGGACCTTGTAACCGACCGTCTCGCCCAGCGGGGTGCCGATCTCCTCGGCGATGCGCTCGGCGACGGTGCGGGCGGCCAGCCGCCGGGGCTGGGTGTGGCCGATGGTGCCCATGACGCCGCGCCCGAGCTCCAGGCAGATCTTGGGCAGCTGGGTGGTCTTGCCCGAGCCGGTCTCACCGGCGACGATGACGACCTGGTGGTCGCGGATGGCCTCGGCGATGTCGTCGCGCCGGGAGCTGACCGGCAGGGACTCGGGGTAGCTCAGCTCGGGCACGGACTCGCGGCGCAGGTTCACGCGCAGGAGCGCCTCGTCGACGTCCCCGGAGATCTGGGCGGCGACGGAGGCGCGGCGGCGCTCGTCGCCGATCTTGGCCAGGCCGTCGATACGCCGACGGAGCCGGTGGCGGTCCGAGGGCATGAGGTCGCGCAGCCGGGAACGCAGCGTGTCCGCGGCGGGCGCGGGCGTGGTGGTGCTCATCAGTAGTCAAGGGTAGGAGGGACGGCAACCGGTTTTCGCCGCCGGGTCCGCGCGGTGGGCGCGCGGTCGCGGGCGGGCGAAGGGGCGCCGCGGGCACGTACCGGCCAACGCCCGGCGGGCCAGTTCTGTTCCGCGGGCCCGGACGCGGCGGAAAACCGTAGCGTGCGCCCCTCCCGGCGGCGCGGCGCCGGGACCCGTCCGTACGCCGCCGCCCGGCGGACCGGCCGAAGGCGTGCCCGATGTGATGCCCGGGCCCTGGCCCGTGCCCTCGCCGGAGTCGGCTCTCGGACCTCGCCGCAGGAAGCCCCACGGCGGAGGGCACGGGTCCGTCCGCGCGCTAACGGACGTGCTCCTCCAACCAGCGGTGGACGGTCAGCGCCGTGTCCGGCCCGTGCTCC
Source organism: Nocardiopsis dassonvillei subsp. dassonvillei DSM 43111 (assembly GCF_000092985.1). Taxonomy (GTDB): domain Bacteria; phylum Actinomycetota; class Actinomycetes; order Streptosporangiales; family Streptosporangiaceae; genus Nocardiopsis; species Nocardiopsis dassonvillei. The sequence continues at coordinate 612,970 of NC_014210.1, read as the reverse complement.
TCCAGCATGGTGATGTGGTCGCCGTCCACGTCGACGGCCTCGTGCGGCAGCGGCCAGTCGAACCGCCAGTCCCGGCCGCCGATCGGCGTCCCCGAGGCGTCGAGCATCTGCTGTCCGGGGCGCACGGCCAGGGTCGGCACAGCGGTGGGCGCGGGCTCCCAGTCCGCGCACAGTCCGATGTAGCGTCCCATGGCGGTGACCCGGGTGCCGTCCATCAGCCCGAACCGGGTCTCGCGCTCCAGCACTCCGGCCTGGATGATCGGGAAGGCGGTGGGCTCCTCGGGCATGGGCGTGTCCATCAGGACCACCGCCCCGGGCGCGTGCCCCCCGGCTTCCATGAGGGTGGCGACGCTGTGTGTCACCCACCCGCCGGAGGAGCGGCTGACCAGCACGTAGGGTTCGTCGCCGACCACCTCGCGCACGGCCCGGGCCTGCACGGCCAGGGCCGCCTCCAGGGTCCGGGGCAGCGGGTCCCCCGGGGTGAAGCCGGGCTGGGGCAGGACCACGACCTCGCGCAGCCCCTGGAGGGCCGCGCCGAAGCGCGCGTACTCCTGAACGCCCGACACCATGACCAGCGACGGCAGGCAGACCATGCGCGGGAGCACCGGTCCCCGGGCCACCGTGACCGGGCGCGGCAGCGCGCCGAAGTCCTCCGGACCGGTGAACTCCGGGCGCAGGCGGGAGGCCGCCTGGACCATGCGGATGCCGTCGGCGATCCGCCCCTGGCGGCACGACTCGCGGAACAGCGGCACGGCCCCCTCCAGGGGGTCGGCCCCGGCCGTGTCCGCGACGGCGGTCGGCGCGGCGCTCCCCGGCTCGGGAAGTTCTGCGGCCAGGTGGCGGGCCAGCCGGGCGGGCGTGGAGTGCGCCAGCACCACCGACGCGGTCAGACGCAGCCCCGTCGCAGCGCGCAGCTCGTTGCGCAGTTCCACGGCGGTGAGCGAGTCCATGCCCAACTCGAGGAAGTCCTGGTCGGGGTCGGGGCTCTCGTCCCCGGGACGGCCCAGCACCTCGGTGGTGAGCGCGCCCACCAGCTCCAGCAGCAGGCGCTCGCGCTCCTCCCCGGTGCTGGCCGCCAGCGCCGCGGACACGCCCGCCCCCTCGGCGGCCCCGCCCTTGGAGGCGCGGTATCGGGGCTGGCGGACCAGTCCGCGCATCAGCGGCGGCACCTGACCGGTGCGGGCGGCGCGGTCGCGCACGCCCTCCAGGTCCAGCGGCAGCGGAACCAGGTGGGGCGCTCCGCAGGCCAGCGCGGCGTTCAGCAGGTCCAGGGCCTCCCGCTGCTCCAGGGTCCGCGCCATGCCCAGACGGCGCAGGCGTGAGATGTCGGCGGCCTCCAGGTGCGAACCGGCCTCGCCCAGCCGTTCCCACAGGCCCCACGACAGCGACTGGGCCGCCATGCCCCGGGAGCGGCGGTGGTGGGCCAGGGCGTCCAGGAAGGTGTTCGCGGCGGCGTAGTTGGCCTGGCCCGGGCTGCCCAGGACGCCCGCGGCCGAGGAGAAGAGCACGAACGCCGCCAGGTCCAGGTGCTCGGTCAGCCGGTGCAGGTGGTGGGCGGCGTCGGCCTTGGGCCGCATCACCGCGTCGAGGCTCTCGGGGGTCAGGGTGGCCAGCACACCGTCGTCGATGCCCCCGGCGACGTGCACCACCGCCCGTAGGGGCCGTTCCTCGGGCACCGCGTCGATGACGGCGGCCAGGGCGTCCGCGTCGGAGACGTCGCACGCCGCGAACGCGGCTCGTGCGCCCAGGGAGGTCAGCTCCTCCACCAGCGCGGTCGCGCCGGGCGCGCCGCCGCCCCGGCGGCTGAGCAGCAGCAGGTCGCGCGCGCCGTGGCGCTCGACCAGGCGGCGGGCGACCGCCGAGCCGAGCACGCCGGTGGCGCCGGTGACCAGGACGGTTCCGCCGCCGAGGTCGGGGGCGGCGGACTCCCCCGGGACGCGCGCCCTGGTGAAGCGGGGGGCGTGCGCGGTGGAACCGCGCAGCGCGAGCTGCGGTTCGCCGCTGGCCAGGGCCCTCGTGAGCGTGGCGGCAGCGGCGTCGGAACCGTCCAGGTCCACGACGGTGAACCGGTCGGGCTGTTCGGCCTGCGCGGAGCGCAGCAGACCCCACAGCGGGGCGTGGACGAGGTCGGTGACGTCCTCCTCCGGGGCCACCGCGACCGCGCCCCGGGTGACGACGATGAGGCGGTGGTCGGTCGCGCCCTCGTCGGCGCTCCACTCCTGGAGCAGTTCCAGCGCCCGCCGCAGACTGGCGCCCGCGTCCTCGGGGACGCCCGCGCCCGAGGCCGCGGGCGTCTCCTCGGCGGTCTCCACCCGCGCGGTGCCCGCCTCCGGGACCGCGGCGGCGAAGGGCGCCAGGACGACGGTCTCCCCGGGCAGTTCGCGCAGCTCCTCCAGGCCGGTGACCAGGTGCACGACGGCACCGGTGCGGGCGAGCGCCTCGGTCAGTCCGGTGGTGTCGGGAGCCAGGACGGCCAGGGCCGGGAGCGGCCCGGTGTCGGCCAGGTCCACGGTGGGCCATTCCAGGGCGTACAGCTCCCGGGGCAGGGCCCGCCTGGCCTCCTCCTCCACACGCGCGGCGTCGACGGGGCGCACGGCCAGGGACTCGGCGGTCAGGACGGGGTTGCCGTCGGTGTCGGTCATGGTCAGCGCGTACTCGTCGGGGCCCACCGGGCTGACGTGCACCCGCAGGTGATCGGCCCCGGACGCGTACAGGCGCACGCCCGTCCAGGAGAAGGGCAGCCGTACCCGGCCGCTCTCCCCGGGCGCGGTCAGGGCGATGGCGTGCTGGGCGGCGTCCAGCAGGGCGGGGTGCACGCCGAAGGCGGCGGCGTCCTCGCGGTGGCCGTCGGGCAGGCGCGCCTCGGCCCACACCCGTCCGCCCTCGCGCCAGGCCGCGCGCAGTCCCTGGAAGGCGGGGCCGTAGCCGTAGCCGTCGCGGGCCAGGTCGGCGTACAGGCCGTCCACGGGCACGGGTTCGGCCTCCGGTGGCGGGGCGGTCTGGGCGGACGCGGTTCCGGGTGCGGGCGCGGAGGCGGGTTCGAGGAGGCCCTCGGCGTGCAGGGTCCACCCGTCGGACCGGTCGGCGGGACGCGCGTGCACCCGGACGGAGCGCCGCCCGGAGGCGTCGGGTCCGGACACCGCTACCTGGAGCCGGGTGTCGGCGCCCGGGCGCAGGGCCAGGGGCGCGAGCAGGGTCAGCTCGGCCACGCTCGGCAGGCCCACGTGCTCGGCGGCGTGCAGGACCAGGTCCAGGTGGGCGGCGCCGGGCAGGACGACCGTGCTGCCCACGGCGTGGTCGGCGAGCCAGGGTGCCGTGGCCAGGGACAGCTGGCCGGTGAACAGGTGTCCCTCCCCGTCGGGCAGGTCCACCGCGGCACCGAGCAGCGGGTGCCCGGCCGGGTCCGCACCGGAGCCGAGCACGTCCGAGGCCCGGCCGGGGACCAGCCAGTACCGGTCGCGTTGGAAGGCGTAGGTGGGCAGTTCCACGGCCCGGGGAGCGTGGGGGGCGTGGGCGCGCGTCCAGTCCACGGCCACGCCGCTCACATGGGCCCGGGCCAGGGCGGTGAGGAAGTGCCCGTAACCGCCCTCCTCCCTGCGCAGGGTGTGCAGGACCGCGGACTCGTCGCCGCCCGCGGCCTCCACGGTCTGCTGGATGCCGTAGGTGGTCACCGGGTGGCTGCTGACCTCCACGAACGCGGTGAATCCGGCCTCGTGCAGGGCGCGGACCGCGGGCTCGAACAGCACGGTCCGGCGCAGGTTGCGGTACCAGTACTCGGCGTCCAGGGCGGTGCCCTCGATGCGCTCCCCGGTGACGGTGGAGTACAGGGGGAGGTTGGTGGGCCGGGGACGGATGCCGGCGAGCGCCGCGACCAGGTCCGCTCGCAGGGCCTCCACGTGCGGCGAGTGCCCGGCGACGTCCTCGTGGATGCGGCGGACCTTGATCCCGTCGGCCTCGCAGTCCCCGACCAGTTCGGCGACGGCCTGCTTGTCCCCGGCCACGACCACGGTGCCGGGTCCGTTGACGACGGCCACCGAGAGCTGCCCCTCCCAGGGCCCGATGCGCTTGGCGGCCTCGTCGGCGGACAGCGCCAGGGTGGCCATGGCGCCCCGGCCGACCAGGGAGGTGAGCAGGCGGCTGCGGGTGATGACCACGCGCGCGGCGTCCTCCAGGCTGAGGGCCCCGGCCACATGGGCGGCGGCGATCTCGCCCTGGGAGTGGCCGACGACCGCCGAGGGGCGTAGGCCGTGGGCGCGCCACAGGTCCGCGAGGGCGACCATCACGGCGAACAGCACCGGCTGGACCACGTCGATGCGCTCCAGACCGGGCGCTCCGGGCTCACCGCGCAGCACGGAGGCCAGGGACCAGTCCAGGTGGGACGCGAACGCCTTCTGGCACTGGTCGATCCGGTCGGCGAACTCGGGGACGGTGTCCATCAGGGACACGGCCATGCCGATCCACTGCGACCCCTGGCCGGGGAAGACCAGGGCGGTCTTGGCCTGTTCGCGCACGCGCCCGCGCACGACGGCGGCGGTGTCGCGACCCTCGGCCAGGGCGCGCAGGGCCTCGCGGAAGCCGTCGGTGTCGGCGGACAGGACCACCGCGCGGTCGGGCAGGTCGGCGCGGGCGGTGGCCAGGGTGTGCCCGACGTCGGCGGGAGCGAGGTCGGGGTGGGCGTCGAGGTGGTCGGCGAGACGGGCGGCCTGGGCGGCGAGCGCGGCCGCGCCCCGCGCCGAGACCGGCCAGGGCACGAGGTCGCTGGCGGCGGGGGGCGCGTCGGCGGGGGCGGCCGGGGCGGGTTCCGCCGCGGGCGCCTCCTCCAGCACGGCGTGGGCGTTGGTGCCGCTCATACCGAAGGCCGACACTCCGGCCCGGCGGGGGCGGTCCTCCCTGCGCGGCCAGGGCCGGGCCTCCGTGAGCGGGACGACGGTCCCGGCCGACCAGTTCACTCGGGGGGTGGGCTCGGTCAGGTGCAGGGTGCGCGGCAGCGTCTCGTTGCGCAGCGCCAGCACCGTCTTGATGACGCCGGAGACCCCGGCGGCGGCGACGGTGTGGCCGATGTTGGACTTGAGTGAGCCCAAGTGGAGCGGGGCCTCGGGTGTGTGCGCCCTGCCGTAGGTGGCGATGAGGGCCTCGGCCTCGATGGGGTCGCCCAGGGCGGTGCCGGTGCCGTGCGCCTCCACCGCGTCGACCTGGTCGGCGGTGACCCCGGCGGCCTCCAGCGCCCGTGTGATGACCCTGCGCTGGGCCGATCCGTTGGGCGCGGTGAGCCCGCTGCTGGCACCGTCCTGGTTGACGGCCACGCCGCGCACCAGGGCCAGGACGGGGCGGCCGTGGCGGCGGGCGTCGGAGAGGCGTTCCACCACGAGCACTCCGCAGCCCTCGCTCCAGCCGGTGCCGTCGGCCGCGGCGTCGAAGGCCTTGCTGCGGCCGTCGGGCGAGAGCGCGCGCTGGCCGCTGAGCCCGGCGAACACGGCCGGGTCGGTGACCACGCTGACCCCGCCGACCAGGGCGCGCTCGCACTCGCCGCGGCGCAGGGACTCCACGGCGGCGTGCAGCGCGGTCAGGGAGGAGGAGCAGGCGGTGTCGAAGCTGACCGCCGGGCCCTCCAGCCCCAGGGTGTAGGAGACGCGGCCCGCGGCGACGCTGGGGGCGGTGCCCGTGATCAGGTGGCCCTCGCTGCCGTCCGTGGCGTCCACCGCGCGCGGCCCGTAGGGGACGGCGACCACCCCGGCGAACACGCCGGTGCGGGTGCCGCGCAGCGTGGTGGGGTCGGTTCCGGCGCGCTCGACGGCCTCCCAGGCGCACTCCAGCAGCAGGCGCTGCTGGGGCTCCATGGCCTGGGCCTCCTTGGGGGAGATCCCGAAGAAGGCGGCGTCGAACCCGGCCGGGTCGTCGAGGAAGGAGGCGGCACGCACGTAGCTGCGGCCGGGCCGGTCGGGGTCGTCGTCGAACAGCCCCGCCAGATCCCACCCCCGGTCGTCGGGGAAGGCCGAGACGGTGTCCCGCTCGGCGATCAGCAGGTCCCACAGCTGTTCGGGGGTCTGGACGCCGCCGGGGTAGCGGCAGGCCATCCCGGTGATCGCCACCGGCTCGGTCGCGGCCTCCACCAGGCGCCGGTTCTGCTCGCGCAGGCGTTCGTTCTCCTTGACGGAGGCGCGCAGCGCCTGGACCACACGCTCGTCGGGGCGGCCGTCGGCTGGCTTGTGCATCGCGTGTCCTTCGCTTCCTCAGTCTCGGCCGTACACCATGCGCATGAGGTCGTCGACGTCCATGGAGTCCACGTCCGTGTTGGCGCCCTCCTCCTCGGCTGCGCCGTCCTCCCCCGCGTCCCCCGCCGCCACTCCCGTGTCCAGGGCGAGCAGGGCCTCCAGGAGTCCGGCCGAGCGCAGCCGGTCCACGGGGATCCGGGCGAGCGCGGCGCGGACCCGCTCGTCGCCCCCGGCCGCCTGGGAGGCGTCGATGTCCTCGGGGGCGAGCTCCGCGCTCAGGTGGGCGGCCAGGACCCGGGGCTCGGGGTGGTCGAACACGGTGGTGGCCGACACGTCCAGACCGGTCGCGGCGCTCAGGCGCTCGCCGAGGCGGACCGCGCCCAGGGAGTCCAGGCCCATCTCCAGGAAGCCCTGGTCGGAGCGGACGTCGCGCGGGGAGGCGTGGCCGAGCAGCGCGGCCGACTCCCGGCGCACCAGGTCCAGCAGCGCCTCGGTGCGCTCGTCATCGCCCAGAGCGGTGAGGTCGGCGCGCGCGCCGGGCGCGGCACCGCCCCCGGCGGCGGTCGCCCCGGCGCCGGTCTCGACCACGACGCGGCCCCCGGCCGGCGGGTTCATCCAGTAGCGCTCGCGCTGGAAGGGGTAGGTGGGCAGGGCGGTCACCGGACCGGGCGGCAGGTAGGCGGACCAGTCCACGTGCGCGCCCCGGGCGTGCAGGGCGGCCAGCCCCTCGGCGAACCCGCGCTGCTCGTCGCGCTCCCCGCCGAGCAGCGCGGTGACCCGCGCCCCCCGGTCCCCGCCCAGGCAGGACTGCACCATGGAGCTGAGCACGCCGCCCGGGCCGACCTCCACGAACTCGGTGACCCCGGCCTTGTGCAGGTGGGCGACGCCGTCGGCGAAGCGGACGGCCTCGCGCACGTGCCGCACCCAGTAGCCGTGCTCGCGGACCTCCTCCCCCGCACGGGCTCCGGTCAGGTTGGACACCAGGGGGAGGACGGGCCTGTGGTAGGAAACGCGTTCGGCGGCGCGGGCGAAGGCGCCGAGCATGGGGTCCATGAGCGGGGAGTGGAAGGCGCGGGAGACCGTCAGCCGCTTGGTGCGGCGGCCCTGCCGGGCGAAGTGGTCGGCCAGGGCGGCCACGGCCGTCTCCTCCCCGGACAGCACGACGCTGTCGGGCGCGTTGACGGCCGCGACGGAGAGCTGTCCGCCGGAGCGGGCGACCGCCTGGCGGGCCTCCCGCTCCTCGGCCTGGACCGCGACCATCGCGCCGCCCTCGGGCAGGTCCTGCATGAGCGCACCGCGGGCGGCGACCAGGGCGGCGGCGTCCTCCAGCGTGAACACGCCCGCCGCGTACGCGGCGGCCAGTTCGCCGATGGAGTGGCCGACGACGTGGTCGGGGACCACGCCCAGCGACTCCAGCAGCCGCACCACGGCCACCTCGACCGCGAAGACCCCAGCCTGGGTGTAGAGGGTCTGGTCCAGCAGTTCGGCCTCGGCGGTGCCCTCCCGCGCCCACATCACCGTGCGCAGCGGACGCGGCAGGTGGCAGTCCAGGGCGTCGACGGCCTCGTCCAGCGCACGGGCGAAGGCGGGGTGGGCCTCGTACAGGCCGCGGCCCATGCCCAGGCGCTGGGATCCCTGACCGGAGAAGACGAAGGCCACGGAGCCGCCCGTGTCCGCGCGCCCGCGCACGAGGGCGGCGTCGGGGCGCCCCTCGGCCAGGGCGTCCAGGGCGGCGGTGAGGCCGCCGGTGTCGGAGGCCAGGACGACGGCGCGGTCCTCCAGGCGCGCGCGGGTGGTGGCCAGGGCACGGGCCGTGGCCACCAGGGCCGCGTGTTCCCCGGGGCCGCCCTCGGGTTCGCGGCCCGGATCGGTGGCCGGCGCGGCGCCCAGGTGGGCCGACAGGCGCGCGGCCTGTGTCCGCAGGGCCTCCTCCCCTCGCGCGGAGACCACGAACGGCAGGGTCCGCGGGGCCGGGACGGGTCCGCTCTCCCGCGCGGAGGCCGGGGCCCCGGTGTCGGCGGCCTCTGCGGGCGGCGCCTCCAGGATGACGTGGGCGTTGGTTCCGCTGATCCCGAAGGAGGAGACCCCGATCCGGGCGGGCCGGCCCAGGTCGGGCAGCGGGTGCGCCCGGGTGGCCAGGCGGACCGCGCCGGAGTCCCAGTCCACGTGGGTCGAGGGCTCCTCGGCGTGCAGGGTGGGCGCGACGGTCCCGTGCAGCAGGGACTGCACCGCCTTGACCACACCGCTCACCCCGGCCGCGGCCTGGGTGTGGCCGATGTTGGACTTGAGCGAGCCCACCAGCAGCGGGGCCCCGCGCTCTCCCCCGTAGGCCTCGATGAGGGCCTGGGCCTCGATGGGGTCGCCCAGGGTGGTCCCGGTGCCGTGGGCCTCGACCGCGTCCACCCCGTCCGGGGAGATTCCGGCGTCGTCCAGGGCGGCCCGCACCACGGACACCTGGGAGGGCCCGTTGGGCGCGGTGAGCCCGTTGGAGGCGCCGTCCTGGTTGACCGCGCTGCCCCGGACCAGGGCGAGCACGCGGTGTCCGTTGCGCCTGGCGTCGGAGAGGCGTTCCAGGACCAGCGCGCCCGCCCCCTCGGCGAACCCGGTGCCGTTGGCCCCCGCGCCGAAGGCCCGGCAGCGGCCGTCGGCGGACAACCCCTGCTTGCGGCTGAACTCGGCCAGCACTCCGGGGGTTCCCATGACGGTGGCGCCGCCCACCAGCGCCAGGGAGCACTCCCGCTCGCGCAGGGCGCGCACCGCCAGGTGCAGTGCGACCAGGGAGGAGGAGCAGGCGGTGTCGACGGTCAGCGCGGGACCCGCCAGGCCCAGGGTGTAGGCGATGCGGCCGGAGGCCACGCTGGGCATGGTGCCGGTGAGCAGGTGCCCGTCCTCGGGGGCGTCGGAGAGCCGGGGGCCGTACTCGGCAGCCATCAGCCCCACGTAGACGCCAGTGGGCGTCCCGGCCAGCGAGGAGGGGTCGATCCCGGCGCGTTCGAGGGCCTCCCAGCTCAGTTCGAGCAGCAGGCGCTGCTGGGGGTCCATGGCGGCGGCCTCCTTCGGGGAGATCCCGAAGAACGCGGCGTCGAAGTCGGCGGCGCCCTCCAAGAAGCCGCCCTGGTCCATCGCGGACAGGGGCTCGGAACCGCCGAGCACGGCGTCCAGGTCCCAGCCCCGGTCCTCGGGGAAGGGCCCGATCGCGTCGGTGCCCTGCTCCACCAGATCCCACAGACCCTCTGGCGAGTCCACTCCCCCCGGCAGCCTGCACCCCATGCCCACGACGGCCACGGGGTCGCTTCTGCGGTCCAGTTCCCGGTTGCGGCCGCGCAGGCGCTCGTTCTCCTTGAGAGCGGAGCGCAGCGCGGCGACGAGCTTGGTGTTCTGAGCGCTATCGGTAGCCATCAGCCGTCTCCTGTTCACCGTCGGACGCGGCCCCCTCCCGGCCCAGGGCCAGGTGCAGGAGGTCCTCCACGTCCATGTCGTCGATGCTGCTGCCCGCGTCACCGGGCTCCGTCTCCGGTTCGGCGTTCCCGGACCTCCGCGCGTCCCCGGGTTCCTCCGGTTCGGCGGGGAAGAGCAGGCCCTCCAGGAACCGGGCCAGGGCTCGCGGGGTGGGGTGGTCGAACACCGCGGTCGCGGGCAGGCGCAGGCCGGAGGCGGCGCCCAGCCGGTTGCGCAGCTCGACCCCGGTCAGGGAGTCCAGGCCCAGCTCGCGGAAGGGGCGGTCGGCCGGGACCTGGCCCGCGTCCTGCCGGGACAGGACGAGCGCGGTGCGCTCGCGCACCTCGGTGAGCAGCAACCGTCCGCGTTCGGCCGGGGCCAGCCCGGTCAGACTCCGCCGCGACAGCGGCGGCTCCCCGCCGCCGCCCGCGCCCGGGTCATCCTCCCCGGCGGGTCCGGCGAGCTCGCGCAGGATCGGCAGGTCGGCGCCGTCCCCCAGGTTGAGCAGGGCGGGAACCAGGACGTCGCCCCCCAGGTAGAGGGCGGCGTCCATCTTGGCCAGGGCGCGGTCGACGGGCATCGGGAGCAGTCCGGCGCGGCCCAGGGCGCCCAGGTCACCGCCGTCCAGGTGGGCGGTCATCCCGCTGGCCTCGTCCCACAGGCCCCAGGCCAGCGACAGGGCGGGGAGCCCGCGCTCGCGGCGCAGGCGTGCGAGCACGTCCAGGAAGACGTTGGCCGCCGCGTAGTTGGCCTGCCCCGGGCTGCCCAGGGTCCCCGTCACCGAGGAGAACAGGACGAAGGCGCCCAGGTCCAGGTCCGCGGTCAGCTCGTGCAGGTTCCAGGCGGCGTCCACCTTGGGCCGCAGCACCGCCTCCAGCCGTTGGGCGTCCAGGGACAGCACGGTGGCGTCGTCGAGCACCCCCGCCGTGTGGACGACGGCGCGCAGCGGCCGCTCCCCGGGCAGGGAGTCGATCAGGCGGGCCAGCGCGTCGCGGTCCGCGGCGTCGCAGGCGTGCACCTCCACCTGCGCGCCCAGGCGCCGCAGTTCGTCGGTGCGCCCGTCCTGGCCCCGCGCGGCGGCACCGCTGCGGCTGATCAGGGTCAGGTGGCGCACCCCGTACCCGGTGACCAGGTGCCGGGCCACCTGGTGGCCCAGGGTGCCGGTGCCCCCGGTGACCAGGACGGTGCCGTCCTGGGGGAAGGGCGCCGGGACGGCCAGGACCACGGCCCCGTCCGGGTCGGTGGGTGCCAGGTGCGCGTCACGCAGGTCGTGGACGTCCACCGGGAGCGGGCTGAGGACACCGGAGGCGAACAGCTCCATGACGCGGGTGAGCATCTGCCCGACCCGCTCGGCGTCCACGTCCGCCAGTCGGAAGGCCTCGTAGCCGCGCCCCGGGTGGTCGGCGACCGGGGGTTCGGCCCCGTCGCGGGGACCGGTCCCGGTCATCTCCACGAACCGGCCGCCCACTCCGCCGCCGTCGGAGGGCGCGACGAGCAGGCCCATCAGGGCGTCGACACCGTCCCCGGCACGCGTGTCCAGGACCACGTCCACGCCCCTGCCCCCGTTGGCCTCGCGCACGGCGGCGGCGAAGCCGGGGTCGCGGCTGGAGGCCAGGCAGTCCTCGGACAGCCCCAGGCCGACCAGCAGCGGCCACTGGCGCGGGTCGGCGGTGGCCAGGACGTGGGCGCCCATGTGGCGGGCGAGCTGCACCGCGACCGGTCCGGCGCCGCGGGCCGCGTCGTGCACCAGGACGCTCTCCCCGGGGCGCACGGCCGCCAGGTCGACCAGGGCGTGGTAGGCCGTCAGCGCGGGGAACGGGACGGCCGCGGCCTCCTCCAGGCCCCACTCGCGCGGAACCCGTGCGAGCAGGCGCCGGTCGGCGACGGCCGTCGTGGCGAAGGCGTCGTCGAACAGGCCGGTGACGCGGTCGCCGGGGACCAGGTCGTGCACCTGCGCGCCCGTCTCCAGGACCACGCCTGCGCCCTGTGCGCCGGTGCGCCGGACGGAGGCCTCCACGTCGGGGGCCGCACCGGCGGCGCGGACCGCGACACGCACCTGGTGCCCCTCCAGCGGCGCCGCGGCGGCGGGTGCCGCCGACAGAGCGGAACCGTCCGGGCCGCCGACCTCGATCCGCCAGGCCGGACCGGGCGGCACGGGGACGTCGTCCGCATGCGCCGGGACCAGGCGCGGCGCCAGGACCCGACCCGAGCGCAGGGCCAGCTGAGGCTCGCCGAGCGTCGCGGCCGCGGGCAGGACGCGGTGGGAGTCCTCTGACCCGTCGGAGTCCACCAGCACGAACCGGTCGGGATGCTCGCGCTGGACCGAGCGCAGCAGGCCCCACACCGGTGAGGCCGCCGGGCCGCCCAGCCGGTCCTCGGGAGAGGTGGACACCGAGCGCCAGGTCACCAGAACCAGGCGGGCGTGCGCGAACCGGTCCTCGGACAGCCACGTGCGCACGGTGTCCAGGACCGCGTGCAGCCCCTCGTACACCGAGGAGGGGACGGGGTCGTGGTCGGCGTAGACCGCGCGCGGGGGCAGCTCGGCGTAGACGGTGTCGGGGACGGGCGCGTCGGGGGCCAGGTCGCCCAGGGCGGCCAGTCCGATGGGCACCCGCGCGGCCGGTTCCGGCGCCGGAACCGGGTCCCAGCGCACCCGGTAGAGCCCGGGCTCCTCGTCGGGGGCCGGGGGCAGGTCCTCGGCGTCGATCGGGCGCAGCGCCAGCTCGTCCACGCCGACCGCCAGGTCTCCCCGTTCGTCGAAGGCGGTGAGACGGTGGCGGTCGCCGCCCAGCGGCTCCAGGACCACGCGCAGCTCGGCCGGCGGCGGGCCGTCGCGGTCGGGGACGCGCATCCCGCTCCACGCGAACGGGACCAGGGGCGGACCGTCCCGGCTCTCGCCGAAGAGCAGCACGGCGTGCAGGGCCGCGTCCAGCAGCGCCGGGTGGGGGCCGCGGAAGGCTCCCCCGCGGTGCCCCTCGGGCAGGGCGACCGTGGCCAGCAGCGTGTCACCCCGCCCCCGCCACACCGATCGCAGCCCGCGAAAGACCGGCCCGTAGGCGTAGCCGCGCCGCGCCAGCCGCCCGTAGTCCTCGTCATACCCGAACGGCGCCGGGGCCGCCTCCGGCGGCGGCCAGGCCCCCGCGGACGGAGCCTCCCCGCCGGTGTCGGGTTCCAGCGCGCCCGAGGCGTGCCGGGTCCACTCCCCCGCGTCGGGGCCGCGCGAGTGCACGCTCACCGCGCGGCGCCCGCGCGCGTCGGGCGCGGCGACGGTCACCTGCACGGAGGTCTCCCCGCCCCGGGGCAGGATGAGGGGCCGCTCCAGGGTCAGGTCGGCCACGGCGGCGGCGCCGGTGTGCGCTCCGGCGTACAGGGCCAGTTCGGCCAGCGCCGTCCCGGGCAGGACGACCCGGCCCAGGAGCCGGTGGTCGCGCGTCCAGGGGTGGGCGGCCTCACCGATCCGGCCGCCGAACACGGTGCTGCCGTCGACCAGCTCCAGGCCCGGTCCGTCCAGCAGCCGCGGGGCCGCGGCGGGGGCCGCCTCCGGGGCGGGGGGCCGGGTCCAGTGTCTGCGGCGCTGGAAGGGCAGGTCCACCATGCTGACCGGGGCGCCCTCGTCGACGACCCCCTCCAGCACCAGGTGGGCGTTGGTGCCGCTGATGCCGAAGGAGGACACGGCGGCGCGCCGGGGACGGCCGGTGTCGGGCCAGGGCTCGTTCTCCCGGAGCAGGCGCACCCCGGCGTCCTCCCAGTCCACCTGCGTGGTGGGAACGTCGGCGTGCAGGGTCCGGGGCAGCCGTCCGTGGCGCAGGGCCTGCACGGTCTTGATCACCCCGGCGACCCCGGCCGCGGCCTGGGCGTGCCCGATGTTGGACTTGAGCGAGCCCAGGCGCAGCGGTTCCCCGTCCCGGTCCCGGCCGTACACCGCGATGAGCGCCTTGGCCTCGATGGGGTCGCCCAGACGCGTGCCGGTGCCGTGCGCCTCGACCGCGTCCACCTCGCCCGGCTCCAGTCCGGCGTCGGCCAGGGCGCTGCGGATCAGCCGCTGCTGGGCCTGCGGGTTGGGCGCGGTGAGCCCGTTGCTGGCGCCGTCGGAGTTGACCGCGCCGCCCCGGATCAGGGCCAGGACGGGGCGTCCGGCCCGGCGGGCCCGGGAGGCGCGCTCCAGCAGCAGTACTCCGGCGCCCTCGGCCCAGGCCGTGCCGTCGGCGCCCTCCCCGAAGGCACGGCAGCGGCCGTCGGCGGACAGCCCCCGCTGGGCGGCGAACTCCAGGAGCATGCCGGGCGTGGCCATGACGGTCGCTCCCCCGGCCAGTGCCATGGCGCACTCGCCCCGGCGGATGGCCTCGGCGGCCTGGTGGACGGCGACCAGGGAGGAGGAGCAGGCGGTGTCGATGGTCATGGCCGGGCCGTTGAGCCCCAGCACGTAGGCGATGCGGCCCGAGGCCACACTCAGGGTGGACCCGGTGAGGCGGTACCCGCCGTCGTTGCCGCGCACGGGGTCGGCCAGGCGCGGACCGTAGTCACTGGGCATGGCCCCCACGAAGACGCCCACGTTCTCCGCGCGCAGGGCCTCGTCGGACAGCCCGGCGCGCCGGACCGCCTCCCAGGAGGTCTCCAGCAGCAGCCGCTGCTGGGGGTCCATGGCGTCGGCCTCGCGCGGGGAGATACCGAAGAAGTCGGCGTCGAAGAGGTCGGCGTCGTACAGGAAGCCGCCCCGACGGGTGTAGGTGCGCCCGGGCGCGCCCGGCTCGGGGTCGTAGAGGGAGTCCAGGTCCCAGAATCGGTTGTCGGGCAGATCGCCCGTGGCGTCCACGCCGTCCTCGACCAGGCGCCACAGCTGCTCGGGCGAGGAGACGCCTCCCGGCAGGCGGCAGGCCATCGCGGTGATGGCGACGGGGTCGTCCTCGTCGGCGGGCCGGGCCGGTGCGGGGGCGGGCGCGGGCACGGGAGCCGGCCGCGACGGCGCGGAGGCGGTGGTGACCTCCTCCCGCCCCAGTTCGGTGACCAGGAAGGCGGCCAGCTCAGCCGGGGTGGGCAACTCGAACAGGACGGTGTCCTCCAGGCGGACCCCGGTCCGCTCCTCCAGCTCGTCGCCCAGTTCGAGCGTCATGATGGAGTCGAAGCCCAGGTCCCGGAAGGCCCGTTTCTCCTCACCCGGGTCCAGTGCCTCCCGGTCAAGGACGCGGGCGGTGTGCTCGCACACCAGCTCCAGGACCGGAGCCGTGCGCTCCCGCGCCCGCTGGTCGTCCTCGCTCTCGGGGGCCGGGGCCCCGGAGGCGGGACGGCGCGCGGCCAGGTCGTCGGGCCAGTGACGCCGGCGCTGAAACTGGTAGGGGGGCAGGTCGATGCGCCGCGCGCCGGTGCCCTCGAACAGCATGGGCCAGTCGATGTCCACACCGGTGGTGAAGGCCCGCGCCGCCGCCGTGAGCAACTGGGCCTGGTCGCCGTCGCCCCGGCGCAGGGTCTCCAGCACGTGCCCCCGCACACCCGCCGCCTCCAGGGAGCGCCGCACCCCGTAGGAGAGCACCGGGTGCGGGCCGACCTCGATGAAGACGCGCCTCCCGTCGGCGATGAGCGCGCCGACCGCCGAGGCGAACAGGACCGGCTCGCGCAACGCCGTGTACCAGTACCCGGCGTCCAGGGCGGGGCCGTCCCCGTCCAGGCGCGCGCCGACGAGCGTGGAGTAGAAGGGGATCCGCGGCGCCCGCCAGCGCACCTCGCCCAGGTCACGGACGATCGTGTCGCGGATGCGCTCCACGTGCGCCGAGTGCGAGGCGTAGTCCACGTCGACCAGCGCCCCGTGCACACCCCGGTCCACACAGCGCTCCACGGCCTCGCGCACCGCGCGCGGGCTCCCCGAGACCACCACCGCCTCGGGGCCGTTGACCGCGGCCACGTTCAGGTCGGGGATGTCGGCCGCGAGCTCGGCGGCCTCCTCGGCCGTGACGCCCAGCGAGGCCATCCCGCCGCTGCCCGACAGCGCGGTCAGCGCCCGGCTGCGCAGCGCCACGATACGGGCCGCCTCCTCCAGGGACAGCGCACCCGACACACACGCCGCGGCCAGCTCACCCTGCGAGTGCCCGACCACCGCCGAGGGCCGCACCCCCAGGTCCTCCCACACGCCCGCCAGGGAGACCATGACCGCCCACAGCGCCGGCTGCACCACGTCCGCCCTGGAGCCCTCGCCCGTCAGCGGGGGTGCCTGGGAGTCGCCGCGCAGCACCGCCGAGACCGACCAGTCCGTGTGGGGCTCCAGCGCCCTCTCGCACTCGCGCAGGCGCCGGGTGAAGGCCTCGGCCAGCACCCCCTCGCCGTCGAGCAGGCTGCGGCCCATCCCCGCCCACTGGCCGCCCTGTCCGGGGAAGACGAGGACGGGGCCGTCGTGGCCGGGCTCGGTGTCGGGACCGCCCTCCAGGCGGACCGACTCCAGTTCGCGGTCGCTGTCTTCCCCGGGGGCCAGGACCACCGCGCGGTGCTCCATGACGTCGCGGGTGGTGGCCAGGGACAGGCCCACGTCGTGCGCCCTGACGCCGGGCCGGGAGGAGACGTAGGCGTGCAGCGCGGAGGCCTGGGCGCGCAGGGCCTCGGGCGAGCGGGCGGTGAGCACCCAGGGCACCGGGTCCAGGACGCGCTTGGTCACCGGGTCGGAGCCGGTCCGCTCGGGCACGGGCCCCGGCCCCAGGACCAGGTGGCAGTTGGTGCCGCCCATGCCGAAGGAGGACACCCCCGCCAGGGGGGTGTGGGTCGGCCAGGGCTCGCGCCGGGTCTGCACCGACAGCCCGAGGCCGTCCAGGTCGATGTCGGGGTGGGGTTCGGCGAAGTTCAGGGTGGGCGGGATCTGCTGGTGGTCCAGGCTGAGCACCGTCTTGACCAGGCCGACGACGCCCGCCGCGCCCTCCAGGTGTCCGACGTTGGTCTTCGCCGAGCCCACCCGCAGCGGTTCCTCGGCGCCCCGGCCGAAGACGCCGCCCAGGGCCGCCGCCTCCACCGGGTCGCCCGCCGGAGTCCCGGTACCGTGCAGCTCCACGTAGGCGACCTGGCCGGGGTCCTTGCCCGCGTCGGCGTAGGCCGCGCGGATCACCGCCTCCTGCCCGTCGACGGTGGGGCGGGTGAGGAACTCGCCCGCGCCGGAGTTGTTGACCGCCCCGCCGTGGATGACGGCGTGGACGCGGTCGCCGTCGGCCAGGGCCCGGCCGAGGGGTTTGAGCACGACCACGGCCCCGCCCTCACCGCGCACGTAGCCGTTGGCCCGGGAGTCGAAGGTGTGGCAGCGCGCGTCCGGGGAGAGCCCGCCGAACCTGGCGACGCTCTCGGTGCTCTCGGCGACCAGGATGAGGTTGACCCCGCCCGCCAGCGCGACGTCGGAGTCGCCCCGGCGCAGGCTCTCCACCGCCAGTTGCACGCCCACCAGGGAGGAGGACTGCCCGGCGTCGACGGTCAGGCTCGGCCCGACCAGGCCCAGGGCGTGGGAGACCCGGTTGGCGATCATGCTGCGGTGGGTACCCGTCAGCGTGTGGTGGGTGATGGCCCCGGCCCCGCCGCGGTCGTACAGGAGCGCGTAGTCGGAGCCGATGGCCCCGGTGAACACGCCCACCCGCGCGCCCCGCAGCGTGCCGGGCGCCGTCCGGGAGTTCTCGACCGCCTCCCAGCTCAGTTCGAGCATCAGGCGCTGCTGGGGGTCCATGGCCAGCGCCTCGCGCGGGGAGATACCGAAGAAGGCGGCGTCGAAGTCCTCGGCGTTGTCGAGGTAGCCGCCCCAGGTACTCCCGCGTCCCGTGGGGGGCTCGCCCAGCCGGGCGGGCGGCGGGGTGATGGCCTCGCGCCCCTCGCACAGCAGCCGCCAGAAGGCGTCGGGCGTGCGCGCGCCCGGGAGCCGGCAGGAGAGTCCGACGACTGCGATGGGCTCCCAGGGGCCGTGGGCCGGGGCTCCGTCTGATCTGCCGCTCACGATCGCTGCCTTTCCTCTCGCCCACCCGTCACCCGCCGCCCCGGAAAACACCCGGGGGCGCTTACCCCCACCTCGCGTCCGAGGAGACCCGGCGGTATTCGCGTCCGTGCATATGCACAAGACCGGGGTTTCCCCGCCGCGTCAAGGGCGGTTTCGGTGTGACGGTTCGTTCCATGTCCACGGAAGACCGCCGAGGGGACAAGGAGTAACTTGCCCCACAATGGGCCATTGGGGACTAACAGGCACCAACCCGAAAGAGCGTAACGGTTGCTCACAACCGCTGACAACGAACTCCGCTTTTTCGGACGCTTGATTCGGACAACCGTATGGGGAATTAATGCATGCCAGAATGGGGGCGGAACACAAAGTGCCCGGCGCCCCTCAGGGCACCGGGCACCAGATCGCGGAGGCGGCACGTTCGCCCTCAGTCCCCGTGCCTCTCCTTGACCTCCTCGATGTACCGCATGGCGGCCTCCGGGTTGAACAGCCAGTTCTTGAAGTCGGAGGGGTTGTCCCACGCCTGGATCCAACGGTCGCCGACCTCGCGGTAACGGGCGGCGGCCTCCATCACCACTCCCAGGTGGGGAGGCAGTTCGCGCTCCCACAGCGTGGAGGCGAACTCCGCCCACTCCTGATTGTCCTGACCGAATTCCCAGAAACGGTCGAACGCCGCGACCAGGAAGTCGTCGTCGAAGGGCTGGTCGCCGCGTTCGATGATCGCCTCCAGGTAGGCCTGGGCGCACCGGGTGGAGTTGTTCCAGCTCTGTCCGGTGTAGGGGTCCATGGTGACCACCACGTCGGCCATGCCCAGGACGCTGCCCCCGTTGGGCAGCTTGCCCACCGGGTTGCGGACCTGCGGCGTGAGCTCCTCGACCAGTGTGCTGCGGCCGTCGGTGAGGTTGGCGTCCTTGATCCGCTCGAAGGCGTCGGGCGCGTGCTTCCTCAGCAGGTCCTTCATCCGGCGCAGCTGCTCCTCCTGGCCTGGCCGGTCCGGCCAGGCGTCCATCGGACCGCCCTTGCGGTCCACGAGCAGGAGGTTGTGGCAGGGCCCGTCCTGGCCGAGCATCGGGATGAGCATGAGGTTGCCCGCGCTCTGGGCCGTGGCCGCCCAGCCGATGTTGTCGTCGCCCTCGGGGTCGGGCCACACGTCGTAGATGTGTGCCTGGGCGATGGAGCGGGGCCTGGCACCGCTGAAGCGGCTCGTGTCGTTGTCGAAGAGCTGTCCCAGCTCACCGTGGCCGACGGCCACGATGATCAGGTCGAACATCCGCGAGAAGTAGTCCAGATCGGTGACGGTGACCCCGTGGATCACCACCTTGCCTCCCCGGTCCTCGAAGAACTCCAGCCAGTCGGCCATCTTCACCCGGCGGTCGACCGAGACGGAGTAACCGTTGCCCGGATGCGAGCTACCGCTGAAAGCGCTCGACACCCCGCCCTCCATGTACATGAACAGCTTCTGCTCACGGATCTGGGGAGCCAGCGCACTCCAGAAGTCGAGGTCGAACTTGCGCTCGTACTCCAGAGCGGTGGGGAAGGTGAACTGGGCGACCGAGCAACGACCGGTCCGGATCTCCATCGAGGACTGCCCCGTGATCACCGTGACGTCGTATCCATGGGTGAGGAGCCCATGGGCCAGGTGCAGGCCGGCGTGGCCCGCGCCGACGATAAGGATCTTGCGCATTGTCGCTAACTTTCCTGGGGAATCTGCGGGGCGGTGGGAAGACCGGGGTCTCCCCGTCCGTCAGGCGACGGGCTCGCTGGCGCGGTTGTGCTCCAACGCGTACCGGAGCAGCGTCTTGAGCACCTCACCCCCGGACAGGCGGTTCCGGGCGTCGAAGTCGATGATCGGCACCTCGGGACTGACCTCCAGCGCCTCGCGGACCTGCTCGGAGGTGTACTCGAGGCGGCCCTCGAACTTGTTCAGCGCCACGATGTAGGGGATGCGCTTGTTCGTCTCGAAGTAGTCGACCGCGTCGAAGGAGTCCGCGAGCCTCCGGCAGTCGACCACGACGACGGCACCCACCGCGCCGCGGACCAGATCGTCCCACATGAACCAGAAACGCGCCTGGCCCGGTGTGCCGAACATGTACATGACCAGTTCGTCGTCGATGGTGATGCGACCGAAGTCCATCGCGACGGTGGTGGTCGTCTTGTCGGGTGTGATCGAGGTGTCGTCATGACCGATGCTGGCCTCGGTCATGATCGCCTCGGTCGTGACAGGGGGAATCTCCGACACCGAGCGCACCAAGGTCGTCTTGCCGGCGCCGAAGCCCCCGGCGATGACGATCTTGCTCGACATCTTCTTGCGATTCGACCTCTTGTCACTGGAAAAGTCGTTCGAGACCACGAAGAGCCCTCTCCAGAACCTGGTTTTCCGATGGACTGCTGCCGGTGATGGTCGGGTGGATGTACACGAGGTCCTGTTCGGCCAGGTCGCTGACCAGGACCTGGGTGACGCCCAGGGGGATGTTCAACTCGGCCGACACCTCGGCCAGCGACCGGGTCTCCCGGCACAGCTTGTAGATACTGATCGACTCCGGCATGAGGGTGCCAGGAGGTTCCTGCCCGGGCTCGGACGTCGAGACCAGGGTCTGCACCATCAGCGGATGCCGCGACCGTGTCCGCCCACCCGTGAAGGTGAACGGACGGACACGGTTACTCCTTCGCCTGCGGAAGCTCATAGCCGAGGCAACCTCTCCTCCCGAACGGGCACCGTCGTCAGTTCTGGATGACCTCGCGCAGCTGCGAGCGCAGCTGCGGCGTGAGCACGTGGGCGACGTTCTCCACGAGCTTGGTCATCTGGAAGCCGACGATCTTGAGCTCGGTGCCCGGGGCGGTGAGCACCGCCATGCAGGAGCCGTCGCTGATCGCCATGATGAACAGGTGGCCGTGGTTGAAGCGGACCAGCAGCTGTTCGCACTCGCCCCTCTGGAAGAGGTTGGCGCCGCCGACGGCGAGGCTGTGCAGGCCGCTGGCGATGGCCGCGAGCTGCTCGGCGTGCTCCTCGGGGAAGTCGCTGGAGTGTGTCAGGACCAGGCCGTCGGAGGAGACCACGACGGCGTGCTCGACACCGCGCACGTCACGGACGAAGCGGTCGATGAGCCAGGAGAAGTTCTCAACACTGTCGTTCACGGATTCAGTCATCGCTGTGCCTTACCTGCCTGGGCCGAGGGTCGTGTTCGCTGCTGTGGTGTCTGCGGGGGCACGCCGGGAGGGGCGCCCTGGACGGGGTCGGGAACCGTCACTTCTTGTCGTCCTTGGGCTCGTCGCCGCCCTCGCGGGCCTCGCGCTCGCCGTCGAAGAAGTCGCCGAGCTCGTCGCGGATCTGCTCGGCCCGGGCCTCGCCGGTGAGCCTGGGCGGGGTGTCCTCGCGGGCCTGGGGCGCGGCGTCCGGCTTCTGCCCGGGGCGGGGCATCATCCGCAGGGGCGATCCGTGCGGGGTGGCGCTGCGCCGGGGCAGCCCGGCGGAGGTCACCGCCGAACCGCTCGCCGCGGAGGGCCTGCCCGTGCCGTTGGCGGCGGGGCGGGCGGGAGCCGGGGCGGGCGCGACGGGCTTGGCGGGCGGGGCGCTCGCCGGGACGGTCGAGGTGCGGGCCTGTCCGGGGGTTCGCGGCGTGGCCACGCGCAGCAGCTCCTTGGGGATGATCGCGTAGGCGCTCACCCCGCGGAAGGATCGGGGTTCGAGCCTGGCTTCCAGCCCGTGCTTCTTGGCGATCCGGCTGGCGACGTACAGGCCCATGTGGCGGGGCACGTCGGCGTCCAGGACGGGTTCGCCGGCGAGGCGGTCGTTGAGTTCGGCGAGCTGCCCCTCGGGGATGCCCACGCCCTCGTCCTCGACGACGATCATGAGGCGCCCGTCGGTCATCTGCTGGGCGCTGATGACGACCTGGGAGTGCTCGGGCGAGTTGGCGGTGGCGTTGTCCAGCAGTTCGGCGAGCAGGTGGCTGATGTCGTCGGCCGCCATACCGGTGATGGAGGTCTGCGGGATCTTGCCCATCCGGACGCGGGGGTAGTCCTTGATCTCGGAGGTGGCGGCGCGGGCCACGTCGAGCAGGGGGACGATCTCGTCGTGGGCGTCGGACTCGCCGCCGTCATGTCCGGTGAGCACCAGGAAGTTTTCCCCGTTGCGCCGCATACGGGTCGCGAAGTTGTCGATCTGGAAGAGCTTGTCGAGCAGGTCGGGGTCCTGGGCGTCGGTCTCCAGCTCCTCGACCATCTCCAGCAGGGCGTCCACGAGCGACAGGTCGCGCATGGCCAGACCCGCGAGGGCCTCGTTGAGGAGGCTGTCGCCGCCCTCGGAGGGCGCGGGGGCGGCCGCGGCGGCGGGGGCGATCGCGTCCATGAGGGCCGCCCTGCGCTCGGTCAGCGTCTCGGCGGGGGCCTCGGGAGCCGCTTCGGCGGGCTCCGCGGCGGCCTCGGCCGGGGCCTCCCGCTCCTCTTCCCGCTCGGGCTGCTCCTTGCCCGCGTCCGTGCCGGAGCCCGCGCGGGTCAGGGCCCGGTCCTCGCGCTCGGCGGAGTCGGTCCGGGTCTCGGCGTGCTCGGCGAAGAGCGTGCTGGCCGACTCGGCGCTGATCACCTGCGGCTGCTGTCCGGCGGTGAGCACGATGATGTGCTGGACCGGCTGGCCGTAGGGGTTGTACTGGCCCGGGTAGAACATCGGCTGGCCGTGCATGACGTAGCCGGGGGGCTGGAAGGGCGCCGGGTAGGCGCTCTGGTAGGTGACCAGCGGCTGGGGCGGGTACTGCGCCGGGTAGTGCGCGGGCTGCGCCGGGTAGGGGTGCTGGCCCTGCGGCTGGGGCGCGTAACCGCCGTGCTGCGGCGGCGCGGCGGGGTAGGGCGCCGGGGCGGCCTGCGGGTGCGGCGGGTAGGGGTGGTGGGGCTCCTGCCCGGCCGGGTGGTAGGGGCCGTACTGCGCGCCGGGGGGCGCCTGGTAGGGCGCGGGGGCCGCGTAGGGGTCGTGGCCGACCGGACCGGGGACCGGCTGCTGGGCGTACCCGTGCTGGCCCTGCACCTGCGGGGCCGCGGGGCGCTCGCCCGGCACCTGGTAGGGCTGGGGCGCGGGCCACGCCTGGGGAGGCTGCTGGTGGCCCTGGGCGGGCGCGGCGGCCTGCGGCTGCTCCGGCTGGCGGTGGTCGTCGGCCTGGGGCGCGTCGGCCTGCGGCTGCTCGGTCCGGCGGTGGTCGTCAGCGGCCTGCGGCGGGTCCTGTCGGTGGGAGTCCGCCTGTTCGGGCCGGGGCGAGCGGCCCTGCTCCTCGGGGAGCCGCGTCCGCCCGTGCGGGGCCTCGGCCCGCTGCCGCCCCGCCTGCTCGGGCCGCGGGGCCGGCTGCGGCGTGGTGTCCGCGGGCGCCGCCTGCGTCTGCGCCGCGGGGGCCTGGGGCCGCTCCGCGCGCTCTGTCGGTGAGGAGGTGTCAGTCATGGTGTCCGTGGTGGCGGTGATGGGTGGGGTACGCGGCTCGGGCTCGTCCAGGCCCACGCCGCGCCACTGGTTGACCGGGGAGGCCCCGGTGTCCACGTCGTCGACGTTCACCCGCCGGGTCGTGTAGGGGTTGGGGACGCTGGTCCTGGAGGCGGGTCGGTACCCGTTCTCGGCGGAGCCGGAGAAGGGGCCGGTCGCGGGGGGCGCGGCGTCGCCGCGCTCCGTCGCGCCCGACTCGGGAGCGGACCCGCCCGTGGGCTGGGCGCTGTCCCGGTCCGACGCGCGGCCGGAATTCTGCGAGTGCGGATGCACGGGATGATGCACGGGATTTCCTTGCTGGGTCTCCGGTGAGGGGGGTTCCTGGGCTCTGACCATACGGGAGATGGCTCGTCGGAACCGTCCCTCCCGCCTGGCTCCTTGCCCGTCCTCCGCTGACGTCATCGACCCGCCCCCGCGCGGGTGCGGAGCGGGGCTGTCTCGCGGCGACGGCGCCTCTGCCACAATCTCGTCTCCTCGCGTCGGTGGGGCTGGCTCGGCGGCGGCGCCGCTCCACCGCCCTGCCCGGGGAGGCGGCCGCCCCGGGATCCCGGGCGGGACCCCCGTGGCAGCCGGGTGCCCCGTGCGCCGGAAGAAGGTCTCGGCCGGGGCGCCCCCGCCCGAGCGGGGACCAGACGGGTGCGACACCCCATCCGGAGACAAGTATCCATGCCCCGCACAATTCCTGTACTTCCACCGAGAACCGTCGTTCGGTTCGCCAGACTAACAAAGGTCGACAGCCTTGGCAGACGAATCGGGGAAGCCTCAGAAAAGCACTCGGGGAAGCATCTCTGACGTGCGAGAACACTCTCGTGGAGGTGCTGTGACCCCAGATGTTTTTGTGAGATTTATGGACCCGTGTCTGTTTCCGGCCAGGTGTCAGCAACCCGTCCGCACCGGGGCTAGACGTCCAGCCCGGTCTGCCCCGCGCGGGCGTTGACCAGCGCGGACATGTTCCCCGGCGGCTGGGCGTTGTCCCGGATCAACTGATGGGCCTCCCCGATCTCGTCGAACTCCACGATCCTCGTCACACACGGGTCGAGCTGGCCGCCCGCGACGAGGTCGATCACCATACGGCACTGTGCCGGGGAGGCGAAGTGCGATCCCTGGAGGC
Source organism: Nocardiopsis dassonvillei subsp. dassonvillei DSM 43111 (assembly GCF_000092985.1). Classification (GTDB taxonomy): domain Bacteria; phylum Actinomycetota; class Actinomycetes; order Streptosporangiales; family Streptosporangiaceae; genus Nocardiopsis; species Nocardiopsis dassonvillei. The sequence continues at coordinate 588,806 of NC_014210.1, read as the reverse complement.
GCTTGAGCCGCATCCACAGGAAGCGCAGGTCAACGTCGGCCTGGAAGCCCGAGGTGGCGCCGCACAGCACCACCATCCCGGCGTTGTCACACAGGTAGAGCGAGGTCGGCAGGGTGTCGGCGCCGGTGTGCTCGAACACGATCCGGGGCGCGCGCCGCTCCCCCAGCTCCTCCCAGAAGCGCTTGCCGAAGGCGCGTACCCCACGCATCCAGGAGGCGTAGGCCTGGGTGTCCCCCTCATCCGGAACCCTCCCCCAGTGGTCGAACTCGGTCCGCTGGATCACACCGACCGCGCCCAGTTCGCGGCACATCCGCGCCTTGTCCTCGGTGGAGACCACCGCGACCGGCTTGCCGCCCACCTGCCGGGCCAGCTGGATGGCCGAGGTGCCCAGACCCCCGGCCCCGCCCCAGATCAGCACGGGGTCGCCGGGGCGGACCACGTTGGGCTCCCACCCGAAGAGCTGGCGGTAGGCGGTGGCCGCGCTCACCAGGAAGCCGCCCGCCACGTCCCAGGGCAGGTTCTCTGGCTTGCGGTGGCACTGGATGTCGCGCACCAGGGTGAACTGGCCGAAGGAGCCGAAGTTGTTCTCGTAGCCCCAGACACGCATGCTCTGCGAGGCGATGGGGTCGCGGCCCATGCGGATGTCGTCGGCGCTCTCGTCCCACTGGCCCGGGGCGATGATGACGTGGTCGCCGACCTCCACGCCGCGGACCCCCTCGCCCACGGCCCAGACGACCCCGGCGCCGTCGGAGCCGCCGATGTGGTACTCCTCCGCGGCCCCGACCTTCTCGCGCATGGCGATGACGTCCACGGGGTGGCCCATGGCCGCCCAGACGTTGTTGTAGTTGATGCCCGCGGACATCGTGTAGACGAGGACGTGCCCGGGTTCGAGGCGGGGCACGGGAACGACCTCGCGCGCGAAGGCCTCGCGGGGCTGGCCGTAGCGCTCCCGCCGGAGGGTGAAGGCGTGCATGCGCGCGGGCACGTGGCCCAGCGGGGGCACCTCGCCGAGGTCGTACAGGTCCTTGGGCATGGGGAGGTTCCTTTCAGCGACCGGGGGTGTGGAGGAGGTGTCCGGGCTCACCGGACGGCGACTCGTCCGGGTCGTGTTCCTCGGGTCACGGGTCCGCGGACCCCCGGCGGAACACTCCCGGGAAGCGCACGCGCGTCCGCGCGGCGGCCGGCACGGACGCATGCACGCGCGACCGCGCGGGACGCGGTCCGGGAGGGCGCACGTGCATCTTCCCGTTCGCAGCTGCAAGTCCGGAAATAGGTGTACGGACTGACCGAATCCAAGTCCACAGTGGCGCGGAAGCGCCGCCACCGGGGTGCGACGGTTCTCCGGCGTTCCTCTCCGGGCCGGGACGCCCGGGGCGCGGAACAGCGGGGAGCGGGGGTCATGGCTCTCCTGTCGTTCTTTGTCGCCCTGTCCCCCGCCGCACCCGGAACCCTTCCGAGAACAGCCTTGAACTGGGAGTACAGTGTCTTTTCCCGTGCTTTCGAACGTACGCGAACGCATCCGTCAAACTGCCGCGACGGCGGGCCCAAAACGCATTCCGCGTCGCCGGAGAGGGAGTCGGAGCTTCCCTTCCGGAGACGTTCGCAGAGGAAACGGGCGGTGTTTGCGGCACCACCCTTCTGACGCACAGGAGACTACCTTCCTCAGCCGCGAATGCACATCAAGGGTCATCATTCCGGCACAAAAGAGAGAGTGCGCACAGCGGGGGCGGGGCCGTGCGGCCCCGCCCCCGGGTGCGGTCCGGTCCCCCGGTCCCGTCGGCCCCTACCCGGCAGCCTCCAGGCCGCCCTGCATCAGCGACAGGATGATGTGGTTGTCCCGGTAGATCTGGTTCTGGGCGGCGGGGTGGTCCTCGGGGAAGGACTCCACCCGCGCGCCCTCCAGGGCCGGGGCCAGGTACTTGTAGGTCCAGATCGGGATGCGCGGCAGCAGCTCGTTGAAGACGATCGCCATCGTCTTGAGGGCCTCGGTCTGCTCCTCCTCGGTCTGCGCGGTCTTGGCGACCTCGACCAGCGCCTCCAGGTCCACCTCGCCCCGGCTGGGGCTGTCCACCTTCAGGTCGAAGTCCTGCCCCGGGGTCTCGCCGGTGCGGGCGTTCTCCACCAGGAAGTTCATCTGGAAGGCGCCCCAGTACTGCGGGATCTCCGGGTTGCCCCAGTGGCGCACGGCCACCTCGAAGTCACCTGCGGCCCAGATGCCCCACGGGTTGTCCGCGGGCACGTTGCGCGCGGTCGTCTTGATACCGAAGGCGTTCCAGGCCTCCTCCACCTGGGTGGCGGTCAGCTCGAAGTCGCCCCAGCCCGCGACGCCGATGATCTCGTAGCTGGCCTCCTGACCCTCGGCGGTGTGCCAGACCCCGCCCTCCTTGGTCCAGCCCGCCTCCTCCAGCAGTTCGGTGGCCCGGTCCGGGTCGTGGTCGTAGGCGGCGAACTCCGCGAGCTCCTCGGGGGTGAAGATCTGCTCGGTCTGGAGGTCGACCAGCCCGGAGTAGTACCGCACCCGGTCGTAGGCCTCGCCCCGGGCCACCTGGCCGATCTGGTCGCTGTCGAGCAGGTGCTTGAGCGCCTTGCGCACCCGAACGTCCTTGAGCTCGGGCTTGGCCGCGTAGTTGAACATCAGTCCGCAGCCGTCGTAGCCGGGGTGCTCGATCCACCGGAACCCCTCGACGCCGCGGAACGCCTGCTGGTCGGCGGCGGAGGTGGCCAGGGTCGAGTAGTCGACCTCGCCCTGCTGGATGAGCAGGGAGGCCTGGCGGTTGTCACCCTTGTGGACGACCACCTCCTCGAAGTTCACCTCCTCGCCCCGGTAGCCGGTGCTCTCGCGCACCAGGGTGATCCGCGCGTCGGACATCTGGGCCCGGTCGAAGGTGTAGGGCCCGCTGGTGATGATCTCCTCGGGGTTGAACTCGATGAACTCGGCGTTGAACTCGGTGTGCTCGTCGTCGCCCTGGCGGACGCCGTCGGCCACCATCGTGATCGCGCGCTCCCCGAAGTCGCCGTAGGTCGACTTGGAGAAGATCCGGTGCTTGACGACCTGGAGCTCGATGCCGGGGAAGGGGTTGCCGAAGCGCGCGCGGACGCTGAGGTCGTCCAGCCGCTCCAACTCGGTGATCTGCGGGAAGCCCACCGACCACGCGGGCGCCTCCAGGACCCGGATGGCGTAGTTCTGGTGCAGGTCCTCGGCGGTCAGGTCGGTGCCGTCGCTCCACTTCAGGCCCGGGCGCAGGGTCACGACGAGGTCGTCGCCCTCCCAGGCGCTGTTCTCCAGGAGCAGGTAGTCCCACTCGTGGGTCTCCCAGTTGTAGAACGCGCCCGCGGGCAGGAAGAGGTCGGCGTACACGGAGTTCATCAGCAGCGCGCCGTCCTCCACGGCGACGTTGCGCGTCTGGGCGGCCAGGTCGAAGTCGAAGACGCCGGTGAACTGCGTGGCGCCGCTCTCGGCGTTGTCGCCGCCCGCGCAGGAGGACAGCACTCCGGCGCCGGCGACGCCCGCCGCGCCGAGGCCGATCGTCCGGAGCAGGCGCCTGCGGCTCAGGTCCCGCATCAGGGGGTGGGGGTGGGAGGGGTCATTGGCGATTCCTTCCGAGTAGGACGGCGAGCAGACCGAGGGAGAGCACGACCAGGCCGATCACGACGGTGAGGGCGCTGATGACGAACTCGGCTGTGCCGGGGGGTGTGAGGACGAGCATGAGTGCGCTGGTCAGGGCGAGGAAGGCTCCGGCGAGGAGTCCGAAGCGGCCGACGACGGCGAGCACGGACTCAGCCCCGGCCGACGACGTGGCAGGCGAGCAGCCGGTCGTGCGCGGGGGCCAGCGGCGGCCGGACGGTGTCGCAGCGGCCCTCCTCGTAGAGGGGGCAGCGCGGGTGGAAGTCGCACCCGGACGGCAGGTCCGTCAGGTCGGGGATCTCGGAGCTGCGCAGCCTGATCCGTTCCCGGCCGTGCGCCAGGTCGGGGTCCGGTTCGCAGACGGCGTCGATGAGCGCCTTGGTGTAGGGGTGTCGGGGATCGTTGACCACGCGCGGGGTGGGACCGTGCTCGACGATCCTGCCCAGGTACATGACGGCGATCTCGCCCTCCCAGGCGAAGTACTTGGCCACGGCCAGGTCGTGCGTGATGAACAGGAAGCCCACGCCGAGGTCGTCGCGCAGTGCGCCGAGGGTGTTGAGCAGGCTGACCCGGATGGACACGTCGAGCATCGAGGTGGACTCGTCGGCGATGATCACCTCGGGTTCCATCGCCAGGGCGCGGGCCACGGCCACGCGCTGGCGCTGGCCGCCGGACATCTGGTGCGGGTACTTGTCGAGGTACTCCTCGGCCGGGGTGAGGTCGACCCGCCGCAGGAGTTCGGCGGTGGCCCGGCGGGCCTCGTGCCTGTCCTTGACCAGGCCGTGGCGGCGCAGCCCCGCGGAGACGGTCGAGTAGACGGTGCGCACGGGGTTGAGCGAGGCGTAGGGGTCCTGGTGGATGAACTGGACCGAGCGGCGGAAGCGTCTCCGCTCGCTCCGGTCCATTTCCGCGACGTCCCTGCCCCGGAAGAGCACGGAGCCCCGGACCGGGTCGGCCAGGCCCGCGGCCATGCGGGCGCTGGTGGTCTTGCCGCAGCCGGACTCCCCGACCAGGCACAGCACCCGTCCGGGGCGCACGTCCAGGTCGACCCCCGCCACGGCGGGCACGTCGCCGCGCGGGGTGGAGAAGACCTGGTGCGCGCCGCGCAGGCTGAGCACCGGCGGCGGGGCGTCCCCTGCGTCGCCGGCGGGTGCGGCACCGGGCTCGGGCCGCGGGTCCGCTGAAACGGTCCGGTCAGTCACGGGTGGCCCCCTCGGTGGAGAGTTCGTTCGAACGCAGGCAGGCCGCGGCGTGGCTCAGCCCGTCGGGGCGGTGCGTGAGCACGTCGAGCACGGGCCGGGTGGACGCGCACCGCTCGACGGCGTGCTTGCAGCGCGGCGCGAAGGAGCAGCCGGGGGGCAGCGCGGAGAGGCTGGGCGGGCCTCCGGGCAGCGACTCGGGAACCCTGAGGTCGCCGGTGACCGGGGGCACCGAGTTGATCAGCGCCGAGGTGTAGGGGTGCCGGGCGCGGTGGAAGATGTCGCGGGTGGTGCCGGTCTCGATCAGCCGTCCCGCGTACATGGTGCCGACGCGGTCGGCGAGTTCGGCGGCCAGGCCCAGGTCGTGGGTGATGAAGACCATCGAGAAGCGCAGTTCCTCGCGCAGCTCCGCGAGGCGCTCGACGATGGAGCGCTGGGTGAGGATGTCCAGGGCGGTGGTGGGCTCGTCCAGGATGAGCAGCTGCGGCTCCAGTGCCAGGGCGAGCGCGATGAGGGTGCGCTGGCGCATGCCGCCGGAGAGTTCGTGGGGGAAGCTGTCCAGCACCCGGGCGGGGTCGAGCCGGACCATGCGCAGCAGCTCGGCGGAGCGTTCGAGGACCTCGGCGCGCGTGCGGCGGCCCCGGTCGTGGGCGCGGAAGGTGTCGAGGAAGTGGTCGCGCACCCGCAGCACGGGGTTGAAGGCGTTCATGGCGCCCTGGAAGACCATGGCCGCCTCGTTCCAGCGGAAACGGCGCAGGTCCTCGCGGGCGAGGGTGCGCACGTCGACGAGGCGGCCGTCCTTGCGGCGGAAGAGGACCTCGCCCGCGGAGAGGACGCCGGTGCGCGGGAGCAGCCGGAGCAGGCCCAGGCCCAGGGTGGTCTTGCCGCAGCCGGACTCCCCCACCAGGGCCATGGACTGGCCGGGGTGGAGGTCGAAGGAGACGTCGCGTACCGCGGTGACCTGTTTCCTGCGGCCGGTGCGGTAGCCCACGTCGACCCCCCTCACCGACAGGAGGGGGCCCTCGGCGGACGGCGGGGCGGCGGTGTGGTCGGTCATGGCTCACCTGTCCCGGAGTCGTGGGTTGAGGGCCTGCTCCAGGGACCGGGTCATGGTGACCAGTCCGATCTGGAAGAGCATGATCATCACCATCGGGGCGATGAGGAAGGGCGCGGCCTGGGGCAGCAGGAAGGCGTTGTTGTTCCAGGCCTGCTGGATCATCAGGCCCCAGTTGTCGGCGGTGCTGGGCAGCAGGCCGAGCAGGTACATGCCGACCACGGCGTAGATCGCGTTGGTGATGGCGATGATGAAGTTGATGAAGATGTAGCCCGCCATGTTGGGCAGCACCTCGACGAAGAGGATGCGCGCGGTGCCCAGGTCCTGGAGCCGGGCGGCCTCGACGAACTCGCGCTCCCTGAGGGTGAGCACCTGGGCTCGGATGGAGCGCATGAGGTAGGGCCAGGTGACCAGGCCGATGATGAAGGAGACCACCAGCGGCGAGGAGGTGCGGAAGAACGACGCGATGACCAGCATCAGCACGATGAACGGGATGGTCATCGTGATGTCGGTGAGCTGGAGCAGGAAGTGGTCGATCCGGCCGCGCACGTAGCCGGCGACGCCGCCGAGGACGACCGCGATCGCCACGGTGATCACGGCGGCGACGAAGCCGACCCAGATGGGTTCGCGTCCGCCCAGCACGAGCTGGGTGAAGGTGTCCTTGCCCTGGTGGTTGGTGCCGAGCCAGTGCTCGGCGGTGATCGGTCCCCAGATCGCGGTGACGTCCGTGGGGTTGTGGTGGTCGATGAGCAGCGGCCCGACGAAGGAGAAGAGCAGGACGCTCAGGACCAGGCAGAGTCCGACGAACCCGCTGGTGCTGCGGGTGAGGCCCTGCCAGATCGTTCCCCAGACCCCGGGGGCTGCGGTGGTGGTGACGGCCATGTCCGGTGGGCTCCTACGTTCGGATGCGCGGGTCGAGGCGGCTGTAGAGGAGGTCGGCGACGAGGTTGGCGACCACCACGCAGGACGTGATGATGATGAGCAGCCCCTGTAGGAGCGGGTAGTCGCGGTAGTTGACGGCGTCCAGGAGCAGGCCGCCGACGCCCTTGTAGACCAGGACCTGTTCGACGAAGATCGCGCCGCCGACGAGGGTGCCGAAGGAGATGGCGATCTGGGCGACCAGCGGCAGGACCGCGTTGCGCCCGACGTAGGAGACGGCGATGCGCTGGTCGCGCAGCCCCCGGGCGCGTGCGACGGTCACGTAGTCCTCGCCGAGCACCTCCGTGGTGGAGGCCTTCATGATGAGCATCCAGGTGCCGATGATGGCGAGCACGTAGGTGACGATCGGCAGGGCCGCGTGGTACAGGGCGTCGCCGAGGAACTCCGCGTTGAACCCCGCCTGGACGCCGGGGCTGATCGTGCCGCGCAGGTCGATGGGGTCGAACCACCCCAGGTACATGCCTCCGCCGAAGACCAGGGCCATCGCGATGAGGTAGTTGGGGACGGCGCCCAGGACCGAGGCGAGGACGCTGAGCACGTGGTCCAGGAGGCGGTTGCGCCAGTAGGCCATCACCATGCCCAGGGCCAGGCCGAGGACGACGGCGATGACGGTGCCGACGCCGATGCTGAACAGGGTCCAGGGCAGGTAGGCGCCGATGGCCTCCATGACGCTCTGGCCCGGCCGGTTGATGGTCATGCCCAGGTCGAAGGTGACCAGGCCGACCAGGAAGTCCCACCACTGCTGGTACAGGGGGGCGTCGGGGTCGTAGGCCAGCGAGTTCATGGCGATGACCCGGGCCTCCTCCATCGACATGCCGCCCTGCGTGAGGCGTCCGGCCATCACGTCGATCGGGTCGCCGGGCATGGCGCGGCCGAGGAAGAAGGTCACGTTGGCGACGACGAACACCACGACGACGGCCTTGCGGACCTTGACGGCGGCGTAGTGGCGCCAGATCCGCCTCAGCGGGGGCGCGGGCTCGTCGGTGCGGGCCGACGCGCCGCTTCCGGCGCGCGGCGGTGGCGGGGAGGCCGCGATTTCGGTGGCCACGGGGCTCCTTCGGGGGCGCAGGGACTCCGTTTCTATTAGGAAAGTTTCCTAATAGAGGGTTCACGGTAACCCGATCCGTGTGGTCCAGACCACCTTCGTGACCAAACGGCGTCTTCCGAGCGACACGATCGACATCACAAAACGAACAAAAATCGATAAACCGTCACATATGGTTGCCGCGTCGATTGGCCGAACCCGGCCACATGAGCACACTCATGACATTTGTGGGTGTTGTCATCACACGGGCGGTTCGTACGGTTACGTCTCCGAAGTACACGATCCCGTTCCCCCGAACGGACCGAAGACGCGGAGGCGACCCCCGTGCGCACAGCACGCGCAACCACACTGGCCTCGACCGTCCTGGTGACGGCCCTGGCCGCATCCCTCGCAGCGGCCTCCCCCGCCGCGGCCGATCCCCTGGACTCCCCCGCCGACGACACCGCGCTCGCCGAGTTCCACGACCAGGAACTGGCCTGGGCTCCCTGTACCGAGGAGGTGCTCCAGGGACTGGAGTGCGCCGACGTCGTGGTCCCGCTCGACTACTCCGACCCCGGAGGCGAGCGCGTCACCGTGGCCATCAGCCGGGCCCGTGCCGCCGACCCCGAACAGCGGCGCGGCATCCTGCTCACCAACCCCGGGGGTCCGGGCGGGCACGGGCGGAGCATGCCCCTGCCGCTGGACCCGCAGACGGGCACCGGACTCGTCGGCGGCCTGCGGGTCGCCGAGGTGTACGACGTCATCGGCATGGACCCCCGCGGCACCGGCGGGTCCTCTCCCAGGCTGGACTGCGACTCGGAGCCGCCGCCCGTGTACCCGAGTCCCACGGACGAGGAGATCTCCGAGGCCACCCGGTCCGCGATCCGCTACCAGCGCGCCTGCGAGCAGGCCGAGGGCGACGTCCGCCCGCACATGACCACCGCCAACACCGCCCGCGACATGGACGTCATCCGGGCCGCCCTGGGTGAGGAGAAGACCAACTACCTGGGCTACTCCTACGGCACCTACCTGGGCGCGGTCTACGGGAGCCTGTTCCCCGAGCGGCTGGACCGCAGCGTGCTGGACTCGTCGGTGCACCCCGACGGCGTCTGGCGCGACGTCTTCATGATGCAGGCGCCGGCCTACAGCGAGAACATGGACCGCTACACGGCGTGGGTGGCGGGGTACGACGACGTCTTCGGCTTCGGTTCGACCCGGGAGGAGGTCTACGCGACCTTCGAGGCGACCGCCGAGCGGCTGCGGGAGGAACCGCTCGAGGTCGCGCCCGGCGTGCTCTACGACAACCACCTGTTCCACATGGAGGTGGGCATGTACTCGCGCTTCCAGGACCGGTGGGACGTGGTCTCGGAGATCCTGGGGTACATCGTGCACGATCAGCCCCTGCCCCAGCCCATCGCCGCCCAGGCGGGCGCTCTGGCCGAGGAGGAGTACGGCACGGCCACCATCGACCTGCAGACGGCGGTGCTGTGCGAGGCCGAGTGGCCCGAGCGGATCAGCACCTACCACGCGGACGCCCGGGAGTACCGGGAGGAGCACCCCTACGGCAGCGGCGCCTACTGGGCGGTTCCCCACCCGTGCACCTTCAACGGCCTCGACCGGCCCGAGCCCCCGGTCGAGCTGGAGCGGGAGGGCTACCCCGAGGCACTGGTCATCGCCGGTGAGTTCGACGCCAACACCGCCTACGAGGGCGGCCCGGCCATGGCCGACCGGCTGGACAGCTCCCTGATCACCGTCGCCGGTGACGGCGGGCACGGCTTCTACCTCCCCGGCGGCCTGGACTGCGTGGCCGACGCGGTGGACGCCTACCTGGTGGACGGGGCCCGGCCCGAGGACCTCACCTGCCAGGGCCTGCCCCCGGCGGAGGTGGACGGGGAGATCGAGGTGGAGGCCGAGGACCTCGTGGCACTGCGCGACCGGACCGGCCCGAGCGGTCTGGGGATCTGACCCCGGAGACGACGGCGGCCCGCGCCGCCCCTCGAGGGGCGGCGCGGGCCGTTCTCACCGCGGCCACGGAGGATTTTTCATCCCAGGATCGGACGAATCGGACTCTCGGGGCTCCGCGTGCCGGGGGTCACCCGTCCACGGGGACGACGGGAGGGGAAGCGGGGTGGGGACAGGGCCCCGCGGTCCCCGCTGCTCAGCGGTTGGCGCCCGCGAGGGTACCGGTGACCATCTCACCGATGTTGGCGGTGGTCGCGTAGCAGATGATCTCGCGGTCGTTGGCCTGGTCCCAGCTGTCCTGGGTCGGGGTGAGGTAGTAGGCGTAGATCTCCGAGTCGAGGTAGTCGACGCCGATGAAGTCGGTGAAGTTCTGACCGGTGCAGATCTCGTCGGCCTCGGTCTGGACCGTCGAGTCGCCGGGGTACTCGGCGTCGGTCATCTGGTGGGAGTAGAAGAACTCCGAGTCGTGCTCCTGGGAGCAGTCCACCAGCGGGACCTCGCTGATCCCGTCGCTGAACAGCGCGGTCTCCATCTCGGACTCGATGAAGCAGTCGCCCACCTCCAGGGAGAACACGTCGACGGTCCCGGGAGAGACGGGCTCGGTGGTCTCCTCGGACGCGGTCGGCGCCGCGGCGTCCGTGGGCTCGGGGGCGACGGTCCCCCCTCCGCCCTGGAGGGCGGGGGGCAGCAGGGGAAGCGAACCGCAGGCCGTCGTGGCCACCAGGGTGGCGCCGACGGCCAGGGTTCCCAGGACGACACGGCTGAACAGGGGACGGCGCGTTTCGGACAGCATGGGGACTCCACTGGATCGTTCGGTACTGATGCCGACGGGGGACGGAATCGGCGACACATACCCAGATGCCGGGGACGTGGAGAAGGTTTCGTCCCAGGTCCGGATGTGTCAGGTTCTGTTACCTCCCGGGGCACCGCGTGACGCGCGCCGCCTCAGGGGGGAGCGGCGGGAGGGAGGAGCGGGGTGGGGACAGGGCCCCGCGGTCCCGGCCCTCAGCGGTTGGCGCCCTCAAGGGTGCCGGTGACCATCTCGCCCGTGTTGGAGGTGGTCACGTAGCAGATGATCTCGCGGTCGCCGAGCATGTCCCAGCTCTGCTGGGTCGGGTAGAGGTGGCCCGCGTAGATCTCCGAGTAGGCGTACTCGACACCGACGAAGCTGGTGAACTCCTCGCCGGTGCAGACCTCCTCGGCCTCGGTCATCGTCGCGTCCTCGCCGGGGTACTCGGCGTCGGTCATCTGGTGGGAGTGGAAGAACTCCGAGTCGTGCTCCTGGGAGCAGTCCACCAGCGGGACCTCGCTGATCCCGTCGCTGAACAGCGCGGTGTTCATCTCCTCCTCGATGAAGCAGTCGCCCACCTCCAGGGAGAACACGTCACCGTCTCCCGGGGCGACGGGCTCGGTGGTCTCGGTCTCCACCGGCTCGGCGGTCTCCGTGGACTCGGTCGGCTCCACGGTCTCCCGGGGCGCGGGAGAGACGGTCTCCCCTCCGCCCTGGAGGGCGGGGGGCAGCAGGGGAAGCGAACCGCAGGCCGTCGTGGCCACCAGGGTGGCGCCGACGGCCAGGGTTCCCAGGACGACACGGCCGAAGAGCGGGCGGTGCGTTGCGGACAGCATGGGGAACTCCACTGGGTCGTTGGGTACTGATGCCGACGCGGGGGGAGGGGATCGGCGCCACCTGTCCGGGTGCACGGGGCTCGCGGACGTCGTCATCCCGGGTCCGGACTCGCCGGACCGAGGGCTCCGAACACCGCGCGGCGTTCGTCGCCGCAGGTGGGAGGGGGATGGGGAGGGGGGAAGGGCCGCTCGTGCGGCCGGGGGGGCGAAGGCGGGGCAGGGCCTGCGCTGTCCGGGGGACGCTCAGCGGTTGGCGCCCGAGAGGGTACCGGTGACCATCTCGCCCGAGGTGGAGGTGGTCGCGTAGCAGATGATCTCGCGGTCGTTGAACTGGTCCCAGGACTCCTGGGTGGGGTAGAGGTGACCGGCGTAGATCTCCGACTCGGAGTAGGGGACGCCGATGAAGTTGGTGAACTCCTCGCCGGTGCAGAGCTCCTCGGCCTGGGTCAGCGTCGCGTCCTCGCCGGGGTACTCGGCCTCGGTCATGTCGTAGGCGAAGAAGAACTCCGAGTCGTGCTCCTCGGCGCAGTCCACCAGCGGGATGTTGCTGACCTCGCCGCTGGCGAGAGCGGTGTTCATCTGCTCCTCGACGAAGCAGTCGCCGACGTTGAGCTCCATCACGTTGCCGGCGCCCATGAAGGACATGAGGGCGCCGCAGCCGCTGAGGGCGAACACACTGCCCGCGGCGAGCACCGAGACGCCGGCGGTACGCAGGAGGGGGGAGAAATTCGACATGGGGATACTCCGAAAGTTATGCATGGGGCTCGCCGACCTGAGAGAAGCGGCGAGAAGGTAACAATTCACTACCTGGGGGTTTATGTCAATTTCATCTGCGAAAACGACGGAATGGCAGTGGACCGTCACGGTGTGCTTCCACGGCCTCTCCCCCGCTTCACCCCTATGGGATGCCGCAAACACGAAGCAGCACATCACAGACCTATGACGTTTTCCGGAGCCGCGTCCTCGTCCGGGCGGGCACGGAGGGCGGTCCGCGCGCACGCGGGTTCCGGGAGCGGTTTCCGGAAGGGGCGGCGGAGAGCTTCCGGCGGGGCGCGGGGGGTGAACGCCTTCGGGGAGGCGCGCGGAAAGCGTGAGGACGCGGCAGGGTGTCGCCGCACAGTGTTCCCGTACAGGGCGTCCCCACAGAGAAAGCGAGGGCCCCGGCCGTTTCCGGCCGGGGCCCTCGCCTCGGGTGCGTCATCAGGGACTCGAACCCCGGACCCGCTGATTAAGAGTCAGCTGCTCTGACCAACTGAGCTAATGACGCCTGTTGTTCATCGCCCTGCCTTCCGGCCGCGGCGACAGGGACAACTCTACCCGACCGACGGAGTGCCCCGCGCCGCGAACCGCACGATGTGGGGCACACCACCGCGGCCGCCTCCCCCGCGCCGGTGGCGGCGCGGGCGGGCAACACGAAGGCCCCGGGCGGAAGGCGGTGCCTTCGACCCGGGGCCGTTGTCTGTGCGCCATCAGGGACTCGAACCCCGGACCCGCTGATTAAGAGTCAGCTGCTCTGACCAACTGAGCTAATGGCGCCTGTCATGCCATGGTACCGGCCCTGCGGGCCTCCCCTGGCGACGTCGTTAACTCTAGCAGGACCGCAGGAGGGCCGCGAACCGGTTACGAACCGGCGGGAGTGGCGGTCCTCCCCTCGGTCCCCTGCCTCGAAGTGCCTAGGCGAAGGCCAGGAACAGCGCGACGATCACGGCGATGAGCAGGACCGCGCCGACGACGGCCAGCACGATCGGCATGACCGGGCGGCGCGCGGGCTCCTCGGTGCTCGGGTTCTCGTCGACGAAGCGGCGGAAGTGCTGCGTGGTTCCCGCCGGGTCCATGTTGGGATCGTTGTTCTCTGTCATGAGGTTGACCCTAGCGACTCATGGGAGTGATGAGGACCCCCGTGGGTATATCTCATCCTTTTCGCTACACGCTCTTGGCCATCCCCCGCCGCGCACCTGCGGACACCGCGCTGGGCGACGCGGCGCACACTCCGCGTCCCCCCCGGGGGCGGCCGCTTTCTCACCTGGGTGAAAGCCGAACGTAAGATCCCCGTTCGACACTGGTGTCGGGAGGACGGGGCTCGGCCGGTACTTCCCCGCGGCCGTGCCGTCCCTCCCGGGGCCCGGCACGCAGCACGGCGGCCATCCGGGCCGTGGGCGTGCTCCCGCGTGCCGGGTCCGCCCCCTCCAGTCGGCGCACCAGCTCCGCGGCGGACCGGTCCGGGCGGGTGTCGTCGAGCCAGACCGCCGCCATGCGCAGCGCCAGGGGCAGGTGTCCCAGGACCTGGGCGAGGCGGCGCAGCACCGACTCGGCGCGCCGGTCCCGCCCCTCCCGCGGGCGCAACAGGTCCACCGCGGCGTCCGGGGGGAGCGGCCCCACGGGCAGGGCGCGCAGACCGTCGCGCACCAGCAGGTCGGTCAGCCAGTAGCGGCTGGTGACGAGCGCCGCGCACCCGGTGCCGCCGGGGAGCAGGGGGCGCACCTGGCGCACGGAGGCCGCGTTGTCCAGGACCAGCAGGACGCGCCGGTGCGCCAACAGCGTCCGGACCCGCGCGGCGGCCTCGTCGGCGTCCATGGCCTCGGTGCCGCGGGTGCCGGTGGACAGGGAGCGCACCAGACGGCGCAGCACCTCGACCGGGTCTCGGGGGCTGCCGTCGCCGCCGCGGAGGTCGACGTAGAGCTGTCCGTCGGGGAAGTGCGGCGCGGCCGCGCGGGCCCAGCTCAGGGCGAGGGCGCTGGCCCCGGCGCCCGCGGGGCCGCGCACCAGCGCGCTGCCGGGGGCGGTGCTGGAGGGGTCCACCAGCCGGTCCAGTTCGGCCAGGGCCTCCTCGCGACCCAGCAGCGCGGAGGGCGCGGCGGGCAGCTCCGCCGGGGCGAGGGCGGCCGACACCGGGGCGGGCGCGTGGACCGGACCGTCGCCGCGGTCGTCGCGTTCCTCCGCCCCCGCCGGGACGTCGGGATCGGCGCCCGGCCCGGGTCCGGCGTGGGATCCCGCCTCCGGTTCGGTGCCCGGCGCGTCGGCTGACCCGGTGTTCGGTCCGGTGTCCGCGGAGAGGGGCCGGACCCCGGCGCCCTCCTCGACGGAGGCGCGCTGGCGCGGGACGCTGGTGCCCGGGGCGCGGTCGAGGTCGCCGCGCAGGATGCCGTGGAAGGTCTCCTGGAGTTCGCGGCCCGGGTCCGCGCCCAGGTGCTCGGCCAGCGCGTCGCGGGTGCGGGCGTACACGCGCAGGGCCTCGCTGGGGCGCCCGCAGCGGTAGAGGGCGGTCATCTGGACGCGGATGAGGGGTTCGCGCTCGGGGTGGTCGGTGGCGATGGGGCCGATCTGGTCGGCCACCCGCTCGTGGTCGCCCCGGGCCAGGGCGGCGCCGAACCCCTCCTCGGCGGCCCGCAGGAGCTCCTCGTTCAGGGGCGGGATGTCGCGCTCGTGCAGGACGGGGCTGACGATGTCGGCCAGGACCGGGCCACGCCACAGGCGCAGGGCGCTGATGAGCAGGTCGGCGCGGTCGGAGGGGTCGGCGCCCCCGTCGGCGCGGCGGACCAGGGAGCGAAAGCGCAGCAGGTCGCACTGGTCCTCGGCGAGGTCGACCCGGTAGCCGCCGTCGCCGCCCGTGATGAGCGGGGTGCCGCAGTGCTGGTCCAGGACCGCGCGCACGCGGGTCACGTGGACCTGGAGGGCGCTGCGCGCGGACGGGGAGGCCGGGCTCCCCCAGACGCGTTCGATGAGGTGCGCGGTGGGGACGGTGCGCCCGGTGTTGAGCAGGAGCGTGGCCAGCAGGGCACGGCGCTTGTCCCCGCGCAGGCGCAGCGGGGCCCCGTCCATCTCGACGCCGAACTGCCCGAGCAGTCCGACGCGCAGCCCGCGGGCGGTGTGCCCGGACGCGCCCTGCCGGGCCTGTCCGGCCGTGTCGTGCCACCGCCTCGCCGGGTCGCTCAGCGACACAGCACCCTCCCCCTCGCGGGGCGCGCGTGCGAGCGGGTGAACCCCGACGCCCCTGGCTCCAGGGTGCCGCCTGAGCTGGGATATCGCAATCACGCACCCCGCACTTGCCGCCGCGGCCGTCCCTTGGAATCCTGGATTCTCCCGCTTTTTCCCCTCACCTCGTTGACTCTTCACCACGACCGAAAGAAACTTTCCTCCATGGCGGAAATCCCGAAGCCTGCGGGCGGCCGGGCGGAGAGCGGACACGTCTCCGCGCCGTCCGTCCCCACGACGGTCCTGCGCATCCGGTCGCTCCTGCCCTCCCTCGCGCCCGCGGAGCGACGGGTCGCGCAGCACGTCGTCGACGACCCCGAGCGGGCCGCCGCCTCCTCCATCACCCAGCTCGCCAAGGACTGCGCCACGTCCGAGGCCACCGTGATCCGGTTCTGCCGCACCATCGACTTCAGCGGCTACCGGGAGCTGCGCCTGGCCCTGGCCACCGAGGCCGGTCAGGCGCGCGGCGCCCGCGGGGCGGCTCCGGAGCTGTCCAGCGACATCAATCCCGACGACACCCTCGTCACGGTGGTGCAGAAGATCGCCTACACCGACGCGCGCGCGGTGGAGGAGACCGGCGCCGCCCTGGACGTGGAGGTGCTGCGCACGGTCATCGACACGATGGCGGGCGCGCGGCGCATCGACGTGTACGGGGTGGGCGCGAGCGCGTTCGTCGGCGCCGACCTCCAGCAGAAGCTGCACCGGATCGGGCTCACCTCGTTCGCGTGGTCGGACGCGCACGTGATGCTCACCAGCGCGGCGCTGCTGGACGAGCGCGACGTGGCGATCGGCATCTCCCACAGCGGAACGACCATAGACACGGTGCAGGCGCTCACGGAGGCGGGGCGGCGCGGCGCCCGGACCGTCGCCGTCACCAACTTCCCCCGCTCGCCGATCGGGTTCGCCGACCACGTGCTGACCACCGCGGCCCGCGAGACCACGTTCCGCTCGGGGGCCACCGCGAGCAGGCTCGCGCAGCTGACCGTGGTGGACTGCCTGTTCGTGGGCCTGGCGCAGAGCCGCTACACCGACAGCCGCACCGCGCTGGAGACGACCTTCGAGGCGGTGCGGGGGCTGCGGATCAACGACGACCGCAGACGCCGCAGGGGCGAGGCCCCCGGCGGGAGCACGGACGACAACGACGGCTGACCGTACGCGTCCCGCCTCCGCCGCCCGGCTCCGGCCGACGGCGGAGGCGGGACGGTCGAACGAGGGAAAGGAACGGCACCGGTGCGGACCGAACAGGAGAGCGCTGTGCACGACGACGGGCGCGGAACCCGGCCGGAAGGCGGGGACGCCCCTCGGGAGGCCGGCGCCCCGCTGCCCTCCGGGGAGAACGGGGGCGGTGCGGCCGTGATCGTGCGCGCGCCCACGGAGGCCCGCAACTCCGGTACCCACGACATCGACCTGCTCCCGGCGCTGGACGTGCTGCGACAGATCAACGCCGAGGACGTCACGGTCCCCGGCGCGGTGGGCGCGGTCCTGCCGGAACTGGCGCGGGCCGTGGAGCTGGGGGTGGCCGCCCTGGAGAGCGGGGCGGCCATCCACTACTTCGGCGCGGGCACCTCGGGGCGGATCGCGGCCCAGGACGCCGCCGAACTGCCGCCGACCTACGGCGTGCCCGCCTCGTGGGTGGTGGCCCACCACGCGGGCGGCGGGGAGGCCCTGGCGCGGGCCGTGGAGGGGATCGAGGACGACTGGGAGTCGGGCCGGGCCGACGCCGCCGGGATCGTCCCGGGGTCGCTGGCCGTGGGCCTGGCCGCCAGCGGGCGCACCCCGTACGTGGGCGGGGCGCTGGAGGCGGCCCGGGAGCGCTCGGCCGCGACGGTGCTGATCAGCGCGAACCCGCAGGCGCCGCTGGCGCGGGAGGCGGACGTGCACGTGGGCATGGCCACCGGCGCGGAGGTGATCGCCGGGTCCACCCGGATGAAGGCGGGCACGGCGCAGAAGCTGGCGTTGAACGCGTTCTCCACCGCGGTGATGGTGCGGATGGGGCGGACGTACTCGAACCTGATGGTGGGTGTGGACGCCACCAACGGCAAGCTGCGCGGCCGCGTGGTGACCATCCTGACGCAGGCCACCGGGTTGGACGAGCGGGTGTGCGCGCGGGCGCTGAACGCGGCCGGGGGCGACACCCGCGTCGCGCTGGTGTCGCTGTTGGCCGACGTGGACGCGGACACGGCGGCCCGGGCCCTGGGCGAGGCCCGGGGCCGGGTCCGCCCCGCGCTGGCCGGGTTGGGCCTGCCGGGCCGGGTCGCCCCGGAGTAGGCGGCGGGGCGGTCGGGACGGCCGCTGTCTCCGCGCGGGCCGGGCCCGCACGAGTTGAGTCCCGCGCGGGCCGGGCCCGCGCGGGTCTTCCACAGGCCGAAGGTCGCTCTGGCCCGGGGCGGGGCGGGCGGCGTAGGCTCGATGCCGGGGGCGCCGTGCGCCGCCGTGGGAGGGGCTGGTCCCCCCGTATCCGAGTGTCCCGCGCCGCCGCCCGCCCCGCCAGCCCCTGTTGGCGGCTGTGGACGGCCCCGGCCCTCCGGCTCAGCCGCGTTCGACCGCGGTGCCGATCAGACCGATCGGCGGGGAGCCCAGGTCCAGCAGGGCCCGGTGGAAGCGCTCAAGGGTGAATCCGTCGCCCCAGCGCTCGCGCGCCCGCTCCCTCAGCCGCAGGATCTCCAGTTTTCCCCAGGTGTAGCGGCCGTAGGTGGGGTCGAAGGTGGCGCGGCGCGCCTCGGCCAGGGCCGCGGGCCCCTGGAGCGGCGTGTCCTCGGCGAAGCGGGCGGCCGCCTCCTCCACGGTCATGGTGCCGCTGTGCATGCCGATCGCCACGGACAGGCGGGTGACGCGGATGAGCGCCTCCACCCACACCCCGGTCTCGTAGTGGTCGGCGGTCCAGGCGGGGTCGCCCAGTCGTTCGGCGGCGTAGGCGCCGAAGCCCTCGTCCACGCACACCTCCTCAACGTAGTGCGCCCAGCCCTCGGCGAAGGTCATCGAGTGCAGGGCGCGGCGCACCGGCCCGGGCGCCCGGCGCAGCGCACGGCCGTGGGAGAAGTGGCCGGGAGCCACCTCGTGCACGCTCACGGCGGGCAGGGTGGTGTGGCTGAACATCTCCAGCCACTCGTCGGCCTCCTCCGCGGTCCAGGAGGCGTCGGGCGGGGTGATGAAGTAGAAGGAGGGCGTGTCGGCCTCCCACGGGCCCGACCACGCCATCATCGCGGTGGCCCAGCGCTGGGAGGGCGGGGAGACGTCCACGCGGCACTCGCCGTCGTTGTGGGGCGCCAGGCCGCGTTCGGCGGTGAACGCCACGGCCAGCTCCGTCCAGCGGCGGGCGGCGTCCAGGACTCCGTCGGTGTCGGGGTGCTGGCGGGTGAGCTCGCGGACGAACTCCATGGTGTCGCGACCGGGCGCGAGGCGCCCGACGGCCTCGGCCAGACGCGCGCGCAGGCGGTCGCGTTCGGCGTCGGCGCGGACGGCCAGGTCCGCGAGGTCGACCTCGACGGCCTCACCGCTGCCCATGAGTCGGGCGAGCGGCCCGGCGCCGAGCCCGGCGCTGCGGGGACCCTCCCGCACCGCCTTCTCGACGTGGGCGAGCAGGCGCGCGTGCGCTGCGAGGGCCGCGTCGCGCACGTCGGCGGGCACGTCCTCGGGGAGACCGTCGGCCACACCCCGGACGGCGCCGAGGAGGGACTCGGCGAGGGGGGCGGGCAGCCGGTCCAGGGCCGCGATCGCGTTGTCGACCACGCGCGGCCACTCGGCCAGGTGGGCGACGCGTGCGGCGTCGCGCTCAGCCTGGGGCGCGTACGCGCGGTCGTAGCCCGACAGGTCGAGTTCGTTGACGTGGTAGAGGGGGTTGGCGCGGTGCAGCTGGAGTTCGCCCAGCTCGTAGCGCAGGGCGTTCTCGAAGGCGGCCAGGTGGGCCTCGTCGTGCGGGTCGTCGAGGGGGTCGCCGCCGAGTCCGGCCAGGGCCTCCCGGACCCCTTCGGGCGACAGGTCGGCGGCCTTGCCGTCGTACTCGTGCATGCCGGAGCCGTCGCGCATGTTCCTCGGCCTGAGGTCGGCCAGGCGCCGGAGCCGCGCGGGCAGGTCTTCGTGCTGTGGCTGGAAGGACATGCGGCGACTCTAGCCCCGGAGGGGGCCGTGCGGACAGACGGTCAGCGGCCCTGGAACGGGCCCGAGCCGGGCATGGATCCGGCCGGAAACCGGGACCGGAACGCCGACCGCTTCGCGGGCCTGAGCCGGAGCCGGGTCGGAACCGGGGCCGTGCCGAACCCGAACCGGGCGAAGCCCGGCCACAACCGGACGGTCCGCACCGGAGCGGCCGGGTCCGCTGTGCCGTACCGGAACTTGCGCCGCACCGGAACTCCGGAGCGGGGCCGGGCGTCTTCCCAAGCGTGACGATCCCAGATCCCGCCACATCCCAGAGTCCCCCGTCCGACGACGACACCGGTGTCCTCCGTGACCAACCCTCCCCCGGTTCCGGCGGCTCCGGGGGCGGCACCGGCGACGCCGTCTCCGGCACCGGGAGCGCAGGGGCCTCCGCTGGCCGCCGCGGACGCCGGACGTGGCTGGGGCGCCTCGCCGTGCTGGCCGTGTTCGCGATGGTGGCGGGCTGCGTGCCGTTCCTGTGGGTGCTCTCCTCCACCTCCGACCACCGCCACACAGCCGCCTCCGTGCCGGAACGCCCGGTGGCGCTGGTGCTGGGCGCCGGTGTGCGCCCCGACGGGCGGCCCAGTCTGCTGCTGGCCCGGCGGCTGGACACCGCGGCCGACCTCTACTTCGCCGGGAAGGTCGACGTCGTCCTGGTGACCGGTGACAACAGCGTCGAGCACTACAACGAGACCGACACGATGCGCGCCTACCTGGTGGACGCCGGGGTGCCGGGAGAGCACATCGTCGGCGACTACGCCGGGTTCTCCACCTGGGACTCGTGCGTGCGGGCCCACGAGGTGTTCGGAGTGCGGGAGGTCACCGTGGTCACACAGGACTTCCATCTGCCCCGCGCCGTGCGGCTGTGCCGTTCGGCGGGCATCGACGCGGTGGGCGTGGCCGACTCCAGCCTGGAGGAGCGCACCTTCGCCACCGTGTACGGGTGGTTCCGTGAGGTCCCGGCGGCGGTGGCGGCGCTGGGCTCGGTGGTGCTGCGGCCCGACCCGACGTTCCTGGGCGACTACGAGACCGCTGTGGACGAGGCCCTGGCGCTGGAGCGCGAACCGGGCCCGACGGACGGCTGAGGCCGCCCCGGCCCCGGAGCCGTACGCGACGGCCCGGGGCCGCGGCGGGCGATCGCGACCGGTCGGTCCACCGGCGCCGGGGGTTACGCCGCGCCGGTGGACCGGGCGCGCCCTACCGTCCTCCGCCGAAGAGGCGCCCCAGCAGCCCGCCGGGCTGGGGGGCGGCGGGCTGCTGCGGCTGCGGGACCGCGGCCCGCTCCGGCTCCGGTTCGGGCTGGGACTCCACACCCACGAGCGCGCAGAAGTCCTCGGCGTTGTCCGGCAGCGCCCAGGCGCTCAGGGTCCGCGTGAACTCCTCGTCCTCCCAGGCGGAGGCGGGCAGTTCGGCGATCGTCCAGAGGACCTTGAGGGTCTCCTCGTCGTAGTCGGCCTCGGCGTGCTCCTCGGCGGTGTGGCCCTTGCTGCGGGGGCCGAGCACCAGTTCGAGGCCGACACCCGTCACGAGGGCGCGCGAGTCCTCCTCGCCATTGATCAGGCCGGGCAGGATGTCCAGGCGCAGACGGCGGGCGCGGTCGCCCGCGCGGCCCAGGGCCAGGAAGCCCAGGACCTGCGGGGAGTGCCCGCCGCAGTGCGGCCAGGACTCGTTGAACAGGCCCTGGTAGCCCATGGAGGTGCCGCCGCCGCGGCCGACGCGGCGCAGCGCCTCGCGCGGGGTCTTCTCGCCGTGGATGAGCAGCATCGCCACCGAGGCGGCGAAGGAGTTGTACAGGTTCCCGCCCGCCATCTGGTGGGTGAGGCCGACCGAGACGTCGATGTCGTTCGGGCTGGCCAGCAGGCCGAGGGCGAACAGTTCCGCGGGGAGCGGGTCGCCGCCGCTGTCCAGCGCGTTCATCACGTCGCGCAGGCTCGTGGGCGCCTGCGGGGCGGGGCGCAGGTCCTTGGCGAGCAGGACCTGGGAGGCTCCGGTGATCTCGGTGGTGATGCGCTCGGCGTCGTCGGGCAGGAAGGCCAGCAGGTAGCTCACCCACTCCCCCGCGCGGTCCATGCCGCCGCGGTTGGCGCCGCCGTGGAGCAGTGCTACCAGGTCGGGGACGCGGGCGCGGACGGCCTCGTAGGTGTCCAGCTCGGCCTGGAGGATCGCGGCGCCGTCGGGCTGCTCCATCACGGCGAGCCGGTTGCGCATGCGGTGGTAGTGCTGCTCGTCCGGGGCCTCCTCGGCCCAGTCGCGGTACTGCTGGCGGACCTTCTCGGCGTCGTTGGAGGCCGCCCAGGCCACCTCGTCGCGCCACTGGTCCAGGTCGCGGGTCTCGGGGAAGCGGTCCTCGGCGTGCCCGGCCACCAGCTCCAGGAGCAGGCTGAGGGGACGCCAGCGGTCGGTGGCCGGGGTGGACTCGGCGCAGGCGAGGTCGACCAGGAAGTCGACCGCCTTGGGTGCGGCGAGGTG
This sequence comes from Nocardiopsis dassonvillei subsp. dassonvillei DSM 43111, assembly GCF_000092985.1. Taxonomy (GTDB): domain Bacteria; phylum Actinomycetota; class Actinomycetes; order Streptosporangiales; family Streptosporangiaceae; genus Nocardiopsis; species Nocardiopsis dassonvillei. The sequence goes on along the minus strand of NC_014210.1, from coordinate 566,802 downwards.
TCCGGGCGCGGGGAAGTGGATGATGTCGTGGAGTTCGGAGAGCGCGCTGTCGCTCCCGGCGAGCTGGCCGAGGAGCTCGGGGATGCGAGCGCCGCCCTCGGGGGCCAGGGTCGCCCAGTCCACGTTCTCCGCGCCGTCGTGTGGGTCGGTGGTCGCGTTCATGGTGCCGATTATCCCGCCTGAGCCGGTACGCGCGAATCCACCTGTGGACAACCGGGACGGTGCGACGGCGCCGAACCCCGAGGCCGGGGGCGGGCAGCACGAAGCGGAGGAGCCCGGGGACCCCCCTGTTACCACGCTAGGCCCGCGCCGCGCGGCGGCACCAGAGGCGGTTCACGCCTGTGGACGACCGGGGCGGTGCGACGGGGCGGGTCCGGGCGGGACCCGCCGGGACTCAGTCCGGGCGGGGGCCGCTAGAGCTCGCTCCGGGCGGGCGCCGGGCGCAGCACGGCGTCGCGCAGGGCCTTGACCGCGGCGGCGACCTCACGGGCGTAGCCGATCACGGTGGAGCGGCGGCGGGCGCCCATGCTGGAGTCGCCCACCCCGACCGCGTCGATCCCCGCGGCGCGGGCGAGGGCGACCGTGCGGGGCAGGTGGAAGGACTGGGTGACCATGGTCGCCTCGCGCACCCCGAACAGGTCGCGCACCCGCACACAGGTGTCCCACGTGCGGTAGCCGTGGCGGTCGGCGTCGATCCGGTCGGCTGGCACGCCCTGCGCGACCAGGTACGCGGTCATGGTGTCGGTCTCGCGGCGCGACACCTCGCGGTTGTCGCCGGAGACGATGATCCGTTCGACCCGGCCGTTCTCGTACAGGCGCACGGCCAGGTCCAGGCGGCGGGCGAGCAGCGGTGAGGGTCCGTCGTTCCAGGCGGCGGCCCCCAGGACCACGGCCACGGGCCGGTGCGGGACGGTGTCGACCTCCCCGCGGCGCCCGGCGCTGCCCAGGAAGGTCCAGGCGTAGGGGCCCAGTGCCAGGGCGCACGCGCCCGCTCCGACCGCCGCGATCCACAAGCCCACCCTGCCGCCCCTCTCCGTCGTCCGGCGCGCGTGCGCGGGGCCGCGCGCCGCACCCATCATGGCGCACCGGCGGAGGCCCGGTATCCGGACGAAGGCGCACGGACCCGTGCGGGGGGCCGAAAACCGGGACGCGTCGGAACCCTCCGTGCCGGGCCTGCCGCCCCCGGGACGCCCGGGACCGGCCGCGCACGGGACCGGTTCCCGCTCGCGAAGGCCTGCCGCCCCCGCGCGGGATCCCGGGCTCAGCTCCCCAGACCCGCCAGGCCGCCCCAGGAGAAGGGCCGCTTGTACCGAACCGTCAGGGAGCCGCCCTGGCAGGAACCGGTGATGACGAAGTGCGGGGCGGACGCCCGGCGCAGGGAGTCGGTGCTGTTGCGCAGTGTGCCGAACCAGGAGGCGTCCGCCTCCACCTCGGCGGTGGCGCCCTCGGGCAGGATCACGGTGCCGTTCCCCCAGGAGGCGTCCACGTGGACCTCGACGACGGCGCTGGTCAGGGAGGCCTCGCGGAAGTCGAGCCGGGTGAGGCCGTACTTGTTGTGCACCTCGACGCGGCGCGGCACCTGCCACGCGCCCCTGCGGATGACGGGGCCACCGCCCTGGGAGCGGATGACGAGGGCGTCGCCGCCGTCGTGGCGCTCCGGGAGGACGCCCTCCACCGGCCGCGCGACGGCGCCCGGCAGCGTCTCGGCGCCCGTCGGCAGGTCGGCGGTGACCGGTTCGAGGTCGGCGTAGGTCTTGGCCGCGTAGACGGCGTTGAGCCGTTCGTCGAGTTCGTCGAGGGTGATGCGCCCCTGTGCCGCCGCCTCCCGCAGGACCTCCGCCACCTGGTCCCTCTCCGCGTCGGAGACACGCATCCGACTCATGTCATTGGAGGCCACTGTCGCTCGCCCGGTCCTTTCCCGCTCCTTTTGTCACCACCACGGTAGAGCATGGGCGGAAAGGAGCGCGGTGCGGAACCGGCGCCGCCGCGGACCGGCCCCTCACACGGGCGGGAGCGGCCGCGGGGTCGCGACCGGCACCCGCGTCCCCGATCACCGCAGGTTCGCGGCCCGGCGCGCTTTGGGGATGTCGGGGACTGGGTACCGCTTCTCTAGGGTGGTTGAGGACTCTGCCGGGGTAGGACGGACCCCGGCAGAGTCCTGAACCACACGTGGTTCCTGCCTCCCCCTGGTACACGATCTCGCGTCGGCGCGCGTCTGCACAGCGCGTGTCCGCAACCGGCCACCCCGTGAACCGCTCCCCCGCCGCGCGGCCCGCCGTACGGGCCCGGCGCTCCCCTCCCTCCCCTTCCGGTTTTCGGTCCCACCCTCCGCGCTCGGTCGGGGCTTCCTCGCACTCCCCGCTGTGCCCACGCGGAACAGGGACTCTTCCGCCACCCGACCCTGCCGCCGAGCGGATTTCGGTCAGATACATAACCCCTGTTACGGACATAGCATCCGGCCGGAGAACCGCAGGTCACGCGAGCCGCGCCCGGCCGTCCCGGAAAACCTTCGCGCACCTCTCGAACACACCTCCGCAAACACCCCTCCGAACAGGCATAACACAAAGGCACCAGCGCCTCCGAAACCCGGCGGGAAACGCGTCGGGAGCGGCGTTTGCCGGAATTGCGCGGCGAGCATCCTTCCTATGGGAGCCGCGGCCGCACAGGCCGTTCTCCCAGGCCAGACCATCCGCTCCGACCTCCCCGAGCACCACAGACACCACCTTGGTCGAAGACCGGAGGAAACCACGACGTGTCCGCCCTCGCGATCGCCCCGACGTTTCTCAGCGACTTCACCCGCCTCACGCCCGACGTCCAGCTCAACACCCTGGCCGTGATGCGCGCCTGCCAGGTCGGCGACGAGCCCGACCTGGAGTCCGTCGCGGGCGCCGCCGACCCGGGCGTCCGGGTCGTCAGCATCGCCCCCGACTGGTCCGGCGTCGTCGTCCCCGACGCCGCGGGCCACGGCCGGACCGGTGACGGCGGCCTCGCCGACGGCACCCACTACCGCCTGGTCACCGTGCGCCCGCGCGACGAGGCCCTGCGCTTCGCGCGCGACCTGCGCCCCGAGGTGTCGGCCGGGATCGACCCCGCCGAGGCCGACCCCACGCCCAGCGGCCCGCCCGAGCTGGCCGGGGCCCTGAGGGCCCCCTTCGACCAGTGGCAGCTGACCCTGCACCCCGACCAGCACCGGATCACCGAGGCGCACTACAACGGGTCCACGCAGGTCACCGGCGGCCCGGGGACCGGCAAGACCGTGATCGCGCTGCACCGCGCCGCCTACCTGGCCGAGCGCGACGCCGCCGCCCGCCCCGAGGACACCCGCGAGTCGGTGCTCCTGACCACCTACAACCGGGCGCTGGCGCAGTCCCTGGCCGAGCGGATGGACCAGCTGCTGCCCGACCCCGCCGTACGCGCCCGCGTGCGCGTGGCCACCATCGACAGCCTCGCCCGCTCCGTCGTGCAGACCCACACCAGCGTGGCGCCCCGCATGGTCGGCAAGGACGAGCTGGCCCGGCGCTGGCGCGCGGTGGCGGTGGCCGACGGCCTGCCCTTCTCCGGCCGCTTCCTGGTGGACGAGTGGGAGCAGGTGATCCTCGCCAAGGGCCTGGAGCTGCTGCCCGACTACATCCGCTGCGAGCGCAGCGGGCGGGTGCAGCACCTGGCGCCCGAGCACCGCCGCCAGGTGTGGGAGACCGTGCGGCGCTACGTCGGCGCCATGAGGGTGGAGGGGATGTGGTCCTACCCCCAGCTGGCCGCCGAGGCCGCGCGGATCCTGGGCCGCCGCGAGCCGCTGTTCCGGCACGCCGTGGTCGACGAGGCCCAGGACCTGCACCCGGCCCAGTGGCGGATGCTGCGCGCCGCCGTCCCGGAGGGGCCGGACGACCTGTTCATCGTCGGTGACCCGCACCAGCGGGTGTCCGACAACCGGGTGTCGCTGGCCTCGCTCGGCATCAACGTGCGCGGGCGCGGCCAGCGGCTGCGGGTGAGCTACCGGGTGACCCAGGAGATCCTGGACTGGAGCATGCCGATCCTGGACCGCCGTGCGGCCCTGGGCATGGACGACAACGCCGACACCCTGGCCGGGTACCGCTCGCTGCTGCGCGGTCCGGCGCCGGTGGTGCGCGGCTGCGAGGACCGCGCCGAGGAGCTCACCGCGCTGGGCGACTGGGTGCGGGTGTGGCTGGAGGCCGGGGTCAACCCGGCGGAGATCGCGGTGGCCGGGCGCAACCAGTGGATCGTGCGCGGCATCGCCAAGGAGCTGGAGGCCAGGGGCGTTCCCACCGCCCAGCTGGAGGACAGCGGCGCCGCCGAGGCGGTGCGCGTGGGGACGATGCACCGGCTCAAGGGCCAGGAGTTCCGGTGCGTGGCGCTGATCGGCGTCAGCGACCACCTGCTGCCGCCCAAGGCCGCGATCGAGGCCGCCGACGGCGACCAGGTGGCGCTGGAGCACGCCTTCCAGCAGGAGCGGACGCTGCTGTTCGTGGCCTGCACCCGGGCCCGTGACGCGCTGTACGTGTCGCACGTGGGCCGGGCCAGCCGTCTGATCGACCCCGGTCTGTGACGGGGCGGGGGCGCGGGCGTCGCGGAGGCGGCGCCCCCGCCCCCGTGTGCGGCGGCGCGGTCAGGCGCCGCCGTAGCGGCCGTTGAGGTCGGGGATGTTCATGACGTCGGTGCTGGCCAGCGGGTCGTCCACGTCCACGTCGGTGACGATCATGTACGGCAGCAGCAGCGGGGGCGGGAAGTCCGGTGTGAAGGTGAGCGGGATCCCCAGGATGCGCACGTGCATGCGGGTGATGTGCATCTGGACGGACCCGTCCATGACCATGGTGGGCAGGCCCAGGCTCATCCGGGTTCCGGCGTCCTCGAACCACAGTTCGGCGTTGACGAAGTCGGCCCGGCTCATGGTCAGCCGGATGTACCTGCGGGGGCCGTCGAGGGTGGGGCACTCCACCACGCCGTCGTAGCGGGCGCCGCTCATCGTCAGCCGGTCGGCGGTCAGGCCGGAGGCGCGGACCGAGCCGGTGGAGCAGTCGTGGGCCTCCTCCAGCGGAACCTCGGGCAGCTCCCCCGCGTCCTGGGCCGCCTGGCAGGCGCGGACGGCGTCCAGGAACTCCTCCTCTGACCCCGCCAGGGCGGACTCACCGGTGCCCATCTCGCACTCGTCCGGGTTCGCCTCCCGGTCCCGACCGTCCTCCTCCGGCTCCTCCTCGGTCTCCCCGTCCTCGGGCCGCTCGTCCGGACCGTCCCCCTCGCCCGCGCCGGGCCCGGGCCCCGGCGGGGTGGGCCGGTCGGTGGGACTCGCCGAGGGCTCGTCCGAGGGGGAGGGGGAGGGCGAGGGCTGCTCCTCCTCCTCGCCCGGGGGCAGGAACCAGTCCCAGGGCCAGTCGGCGGGCGCGGCGGCGCCGACCAGGGTCACGGCCAGTGCCAGGGGCAGGGCGAGCGCGGCCAGCGGCCGGGACGGAGGCCGGGGGGCGCTGACGGACCCGTCGGGTGTCGCGGAACCGGTGTCCCTGCCGGGAGGGGTCCCGGGAACGCCCGCGTCGGGCGCGGTCTCGGCGGGGACGGCGGTCGGGGGTTCCTCCCCGGCCGCGCGCCCACCGGTCCCGTCGGGCGCTTCGGGGCCTCGGGGGACGGCGGCCCCTGGAGGGGCCCCGGCAGACACCCCTGGACCGGCGGCGTCGGCGTCCGCGACCCGTCGGCGTCCCCGGCCGCGCCTTCGGCGGCGGACCACGCGGGGCGCCCACGCGAAGACGAGGGAGCCGCCGACGATGCCGAGCAGCATCCCGATGACGAAGCCGCCGAAGTTGGAGGTCACGAAGGACACCAGGGCGAGCATGAGCCCGACCACCCCGAAGAAGAGGTGCTGCGCGGGCTGGAACCAGCTCAGCGCTCCCAGGGTGATCAGCAGTACCGCGATGAGCGGACCCGACACACCGGCGATACCGGTGTAGGCGATCAGGTCGATGGGCAGGATCAGGCTCTGCGCGGCCGGTGCGACCAGCAGCTCGACTCCGGCGATGACGAGGAGGAGCCCGCCCCAGAACGGGCGGCCGCGCCGCCAGTCGCGCAGGCGCGCCCGGCCCCCGCGGAGCAGGGTCAGTGCGTGGGCCATGGGATCAGAAGCACTCGTGCTCGCCGGGCCGGACGGCCAGGCTCAGACCGGACAGCTTCAGGGATCCGGAGGTGACCGCCCAGGTGGTCAGCTCCATGTCGGAGACGGTGATGTTCTGGGACTGGAGGCCGAAGCCGCCCGCCGGTCCCTGGCCGCCCTCGGCCCGGTCCAGCGTGCTGGCGTCGCGGCCGATCTCGATGGAGCCGAACTCGGCGTCGCCCTGGAGCTGCTCGATGTCGAGGACGAGGTTGGTGCCCTGGACGGGGGTGGACTCGCCCGCGGTGATGACGAGGGTGGCCTGGCCGATGGGCAGGTCCCACAGGGAGGACATGCACAGGTTGGTCAGTTCGGCGGAGCCGACCGAGGACAGGCCGACCGGGCGGGAGGAGCCGTCGACGGAGGTGGCGGCGTCGCCGTACTGGGTGAAGCCGGTGCCGACGAGCTGGTCGGCGGACATCTTGAAACTGTCCCCGGACACCGCGAAGGAGGCGGCGAGCAGGCCCTGGGTGGTCATGCCTCCGAGGACCGCGGCGGCCGCGAACCCGGGGACGGCCACGAGGGCGAACCTGCGCCAGCGCGTCCCGCCACCGGCTTCGTGCTGCTCAGGCGCGTCCTGAGGCGCCTCGGACGCCTCGCCGGAAGCCTTGGGCATGAGTACCTCCAGTGTTCCGCCGCCCGTGGGCGGCGAGGGGGAGCCGAACTTGCGCCGAGGCACGCCACGTGTGTTACATGGAACACACCCTACTCGGCGGTAGTGACGAACATTACAATAGTTGTTGTCACATTTCTAGATGGCGCATTCAATGTTGCGGACCCGTATCCGGCGCACTACGGGAAACCGCGTCTGACCTGGAGAGAGTCCCACCGTGCCCCCAGAGCGCAGCACAGATCCCACCGCCACCCCCAGCTCCTCCGCTCCCACCTCACGGACCGCGGCCGAAACCCCAACCGAAACCCCGACCGGAACCAGGGCCGAGACCGGATCCGCGACCGGTGACCGCGCCGACCGCTTCGACTACGACGTCCTGGTCGTGGGCTCGGGCTTCGGCGGTTCGGTGAGCGCCCTGCGCCTCACCGAGAAGGGCTACCGCGTCGGCGTCCTGGAGGCGGGGCGCCGCTTCACGCCCCAGACGCTGCCCTCCTCGTCCTGGGACGTCCGCAACTTCCTGTGGGCGCCCCGGCTCGGTATGTACGGCATCCAGCGCATCCACCTGCTGCGCGACGTGGTGATCCTGGCGGGGGCCGGCGTCGGCGGCGGTTCCCTCAACTACGCCAACACGCTGTACCACCCGCTGGACCCGTTCTTCGAGGACCCGCAGTGGCGGCACATCACCGACTGGAAGTCGGAGCTGGCGCCGTTCTACGACCAGGCCCGCCGCATGCTCGGCGTGCGCACCAACCCCACCGTCACCCCCTCCGACGTGCACATGAAGGCGATCGCCGAGGACATGGGCGTGGGGCACACCTTCCGTCTCACCCCGGTGGGCGTGTGCTTCGGCGACGGACGGGACGGCGACGGCCGCCGGGCCGAGCCCGGCGCGTCCGTGGGGGACCCCTACTTCGGCGGCGCGGGCCCCGACCGGCGTGCCTGCACGGAGTGCGGGGAGTGCATGACCGGATGCCGCCACGGCGCCAAGAACGCCCTGACCGAGAACTACCTGTACTTCGCCGAGCGCGACGGCGCCGAGGTGCACCCGCTGACCACCGTCGAGCGGCTGCGCGAACTGCCGGGCGGCGGCTTCGCCGCCGACACCGTCAGGACCGACGCGCCCCGGCGGCGGTCGAGCGCCCGCACGTTCACCGCCCGCCAGGTGGTCGTGGCCGCCGGGACCTACAACACCCAGACGCTGCTGCACCGCATGCGCGACTCGGGCGCGCTGCCCCGCCTGTCGGCGAGGCTGGGCACGCTCACCCGCACCAACTCCGAGGCTCTCGTCGGCGCGATGACCCGCCGGGTGAGACCGCAGGAGGACCTGACCCGGGGCGTGGCCATCACGTCCTCGATCCACCCGGACGAGAACACCCACATCGAACCGGTCCGCTACGGCAAGGGCTCCAACGCGATGGCGCTGCTCACCGCGATGCAGGTGCCCGGCGGCGGGCGGATCCCGCGCTGGCTGCGGTTCCTGGGGCTGGCCGCGCGCCACCCGGTGGTGTTCGCCCGCAGCCTCTCCGCCCGCCGCTGGTCGGAGCGGACCATCATCGGCCTGGTGATGCAGTCGCTGGACAACTCGCTGACGACGTCGGTGCGGCGGGGGCCGCTGGGCGGGAGGAAGAGGCTGACCTCCCGGCAGGGCCACGGTGAGCCGAACCCGACGTGGATCCCCGCGGGGCAGGACGCGGCCACCCGGCTGGCCGAGCGCATCGACGGCTTTCCCGGGGGCACGGTGGGCGACGTGTTCAACGTCCCGATGACCGCGCACTTCCTGGGCGGCTGCCCGATCGGCGACAGCCCGGAGACCGGGGTCATCGACCCCTACCACCGGCTGTACGGCCACCCGGGCGTCCACGTGGTGGACGGCTCGGCGGTCACCGCGAACCTGGGGGTGAACCCGTCGCTGACCATCACCGCGCAGGCCGAGCGCGCGATGTCGATGTGGCCCAACAAGGGCGAGGAGGACACCCGTCCGGAGCAGGGCGAGCGGTACCGGCGGGTCGGGCCGGTGTTCCCGGCCTCCCCGGCGGTTCCGGCCGGCGCCTTCGCCGAGCTGCGGTTCACCGCCCCGCTCCCGCTCTCGGTGGTGGACTCGGAGGCGCCGTCAGCGGACGCGGCGGCCGTCGGCGGGACGACCGGGGCCGCTGGGGAGACCGGGGCCGATGGGGAGGACGCACGAACGTGAGGCCGGTGCCCCGGGGCCGGTCGTCCACAGGGACGGCGGGCGCCCCGGCGGCACCGGGGAACCGCTCCCGGGCGTGTTCGGTGGATCTTGTCGGGTGGGCCGGTCGGGCCGTGCGCCTAGCCGGATGGGGAGCCGCAGATTCGGGACTCGGGGTCCACCGAACACGCTTTAGCAAACCGCGCGGCTCCGCGCAAGAGGCCACTACCTCAGCGCGGACCGGCCGCCGTACTCATGCGCCCGCGACCGCACGCGCCGAAGATGGGGTCGTGACGAACAAACCGCACATGCTCGCGCTCGGCGCCCTCGCCTTCCTCGGCTTCGCGGTCACCGCCTGTGCACCCGAACCCGGGACCGTCCAGGCCGAGGCGACCGAGCAGGACGCCCTCCCTCCCCTGGGAGCCGACGGGCAGGCGCCCTCCGAGGACCTGTCCCTGGAGGAGGCCGCGCCCTTCCTGGAGGCCCAGGGGTACTTCCCCGCCGAGGGCGACCTCAACGGCTACGAGGTCGGTTACCTGCCCGACGACGTCGGGGGCACCCCCTACGACCTGGACCACACCGCCCTGGCCGCCGCGCAGGGCCACGTCGTCCCCGACCTGCACGAGGTCGAGCGCTCGTGGCTGGCCGACACCGTCCAGGTGGACTACCTGGTCGACGACAACGACCAGGTGATGCCCGAACGCGAGGCCGTCGCCGTCTCCGCCCTGTACGTCTCCGTCATGCGGCGCGACGACCTCGCCGACGCCGACGCCTACTACGAACTCCTCGGCTCCACACTCGAAGAGGAGTTCCCCGACTCGCCCGCCCGCGAACTCCCCGACGGCGACGGCCACTACAACGGCTCGACCGCGGTCTTCTGCCCCGAGCCCGGCGTGATCGTCTGGCTCTCCTACGTGGACGACGCCTACTGGGAGGAAGTGGAGGCGAGCGAGGACCTGACCGCCGAGGGCGACCCCGGGGAGGTCCTGCGGATCGTCGAGGGGATCACCCCCGCCTGAACCCGCGGGCGGGCGGGGGAGGCGGATCCCCGCCCGCGGTCCCGGCCGACGCCTTCGCCGAACTGCGGTTCACCACCCCGCTCCCGCTCACGGTGGTGGACCCGGGGTCGCCTTCGGGGGACGCGAGAGTGGACCCGGAGACGTCTTCGGGGGATGCGGCAGTGGACCAGGAGCCGCAGCCGGAGGACGCGGTGGCCGACGAGCGCGCCGAAGGCCTCCAGGCGCACCCCCGTCAGCCCTTCGGCGGCGCCGCCGCGCCCCCTCCGACGCCCTCCTTGTCCGCGCCCTCCTTGTCCAGGTACTCCATCGCCAGGGCGAAGTGCTCCCCCATGACGTTGGTGAGGTTCTCCGCCATCGCCTGCGCCAGCACCGCGTCCACGGCCTGCTGCGCGAGCGGGCGCACCCGGCGGATCAGCTCGGCCATCTCGGCGGTCTCCTCGCTGCGGACCACCGTGCCGGGCGCGTACTCGGCGATGATGTGGTCGGCGACCAGGCGGACCATGTGCTCGGCGACGTGGCCGACCTTGTCGCGCAGGTTCTCCGCTATGTCGAGCACCGAGTCCACGGTCATGCCCAGCTTCACCAGCTCCACCCCGGCGTGCAGCAGCCGCGGGCTGGGCACCCGGAAGCGCAGCCCGTCGCGTTCGAGCACGCCCAGGTCCAGGGAGCGCTTCACCGTGCGGGGGGTGACGCCGTGGCCGAAGAGTTCGCGCAGGTCGCCCATGGTCAGGTAGCCGGCGATCTCGTCGCTCCAGGCGTCCCCTATGGCCGATTCGAAGCCCAGGATGTCGGAGAGGTCCCCTCCGCGCTCCCACACCCGGAACATCTCGCCGATGTTGGCGAAGGTGTAACCGCGCCGGAGCAGTTGGCCGATCAGCCGCAGACGCGCCAGGTGCGCCTCGGAGTAGATGCCCACGCGGCCCTCCCGGCGGGGAGGCGCGAGCAGGCCACGGTCCTGGTACACCCGGACGTTGCGCACCGTCGTGTCGGCGAGCCGGGCGAGTTCGTCAATGCGGTATTCGGCCATGGGTCCAGCCTAGGGACAACCGCGAACCTTACTCGTCAGTAAATTTCCCGCGTCACCCCATTGCATTGTGACAATGCCCGTTGTAACGTTCCGGCAGGAACTGTGGAGGAGATCACATGAGGACCCCCCTGCCGCGTCACCTGCGACGACTGCCCGGCCAGAACGCCCTCGTCACCGGCGCCTCCGGCGCGTTCGGCAGCGCCACGGTGGCCGTCCTCCGCCACCTCGGTGTGAACGTGGTCGGCATCGACCGCAAGCCCGCCCCCGGAGTCGTCGGCTGCGACATCACCGACGACGCACAGGTGCGCGAGGGGGTCGCCGAGGCCCTGGACCGGCTCGACGGACGCCTGGACCTGCTGATCCACTACGCGGGCGTCGGACCGGCCGTGGACATCGGCCAGGCCCCGGACGTCCACGTGCACCAGGCGCTGGAGGTCAACCTGCTGGGCACCTGGCGGGTCACCGCCGCCGCGATGCCCGCGCTGCTGCGCAGCAGGGGACGCGTCCTCGTCACCGCCTCGCTCCTGGCGAACCTGTCCCTGCCCTTCGCCGGGGCCTACACGGTCTCCAAGAGGGCGCTGACCGCCTACGCCGACTGCCTGCGCGCCGAGTACGGCTCGCACATCGGCGTCACCACCGTCCACCCCGGCTACGTCGACACCCCGATCCACAACAGCTCCCGGGCCACCGGGGTCGCCCTCGACGGCCTCGTCCCCGCCGAGAGCGCGCGCGACACCGTCATGGCGGTGGTCCGCGCGGCCGGGGCCAGGTACGCCCGCCGCGACACCGCCTCCACCGCGCTCGGCACCGCCGGGCTCCACCTGTTCCGGCACTTCCCCGGCACCACCGAACAGATCGTGTCGCTCCAGGTGGGCCTGCTCCTGTCGGACGGCGCCTTCGGCGACGCGGAGATCGCCCGGGGACTCCACTCGCGGCACGCCAACCCCCTGGTCCGGCCGGACGCGTCCTGAGGAGGAACACACAGATGACCGCTGAGATCACCGCCAAGCCCAAGATCACCGACCGCGAGGACATCGCCAAGCGCCTGCTGCGCGGCTCGGCCAAGGCCTCCTTCGACCCGCTCGTCGAGATCGACTGGGACGCCCCCGTGGACAAGGACATGTGGGCGATCCGCCCCGAGCGCCTCTCGCTGTACGGCACCTACCTGTGGGACCGGCTCACCGAGGAGCAGCGCAAGGAGCTCTCCCGGCTGGAGATCGCCAGCGTCGCCACCATCGGCATCTGGTTCGAGACCATCCTCATGCAGATGCTGGTCCGCCACGCCTACCACCACGACCCCAGCACCAACCACGTCCAGTACGCCTACACCGAGATCGCCGACGAGTGCCGCCACACGGTGATGTTCGCCAAGATGGTGGGCAAGCTCGGCTGGCAGACGCACAAGCTCGACCCCGTCGCCTTCCACCTCGGCAACCTCTTCAAGACCATCGCGCACGGCCCGCTGATCTTCGCCGGGGCGCTGTTCGTCGAGGAGGTCCTCGACCAGCTCCAGCGCGAGGCGGTGCCCGACGAGCAGATCCTGCCGCTGGTGCGCTCGGTCTCGCGCATCCACGTGGTGGAGGAGGCGCGGCACATGCGCTACGCCCGCGAGGAGTTCCAGCGCGACTGGGCCACGCGCGGCCCGCTCAACCGGGCCTACAGCCGGATCATCCTCGGCCTGGTCACCTACTACTCGGCCACCCGGCTGATCAACCCCAAGGTGTACGCGCAGGTCGGACTCGACCCCCGCGAGGCCTCCCGGGTCGCCCGCGACAACCCCCACTGGATCGGCACCAAGACCTGGGCCGCCCGCAAGGTGGTGAGCACCCTGGACACCGCCGGCGCCATCACCGGCCTGGGCCGCTACTTCTGGAAGAAGGCCGGCCTGCTCGGTTGACCCTGCCACTCCCCGGCCGCGGACGTCTCTCCTGTCGACGCCCCGCGGCCGGGCCCCCTCGGGGGAACGGGCCCGCTCCCCGTCCGCCCCCGAACCCGCAGGCCGCGGACTCCGGTCCGGAGGCACCGCGGCCTGCGGGCCCCAGACCCCACCGCCGGAGGACGAAACGCGCCGCGTCCCCCGGCGGTGGACCCACCTCCCGGGGGCGAAACGCGCCGCGCCCCCGGGGGACACACCCGCCGATCCGGACGGCGACGCGTCCGGGCCGGTCCGCACGAAGGGACCAAGACGTGACCGAAGCACCACCCCACTTCCGGGTGGCCGTCATCGGCTCCGGCTTCGCCGGGATCGGGATGGCCGTCCGCCTCAAGCAGGCCGGTCTGAAGGACTTCGTGGTTCTGGAACGCGCCGACGGGATCGGCGGCACCTGGCGTGACAACTCCTACCCGGGTGCCGCCTGCGACGTCCCCTCCCACCTGTACTCGTTCTCCTTCGCGCCCAACCCGCACTGGAGCCGCAGCTTCTCCCCCCAACCCGAGATCCACGACTACATGGAGCGGGTCGCCGGGGAGCACGGGGTGCGGGAGCACGTCCGCCCCGACCACGACATGAGGTCCGCGCACTGGGAGCCCGAGGGCAACCGGTGGCGGATCGAGACCAGCCGGGGGACCGTCACCGCCCAGTTCCTCATCAGCGCGGCGGGACCGCTCGCGGACCCCTCCTATCCCGACATCAAGGGCCTGGACACCTTCGAGGGGACGATGTTCCACTCGGCGGCCTGGGACCACGACCACGACCTCACCGGCCGCAGGATCGCGGTGATCGGCACCGGGGCGTCCGCGATCCAGTTCGTGCCCAGGATCCAGCCCAAGGCCGGGAGGCTGACGCTGTTCCAGCGCACGGCCCCGTGGGTGATGTTCCGGCACGACCGCGACATCACCCGGTTGGAGCGCTGGCTGTACCGCAACGTGCCGCTCACCCAGCAGATCGCCCGCAAGAGCATCTACTGGGGCAGGGAGACCTACGTCCTCGGCTTCGCCAAGAACCCCAGGCTGCTCTCTATCGTGGAGGGGCTGGGCCGGGCCAACATCCGCCGCAGCGTGAAGGACCCCGAGCTGCGGGCCAAGCTCACGCCGAGCTTCCGGGCGGGCTGCAAGCGCATCCTGATGTCCAACGACTACTATCCGGCGCTGGCCCGGCCCAACGTGGACGTGGTCACCGACGGCATCGTGGAGGTGCGCCCCCACGCCGTGGTCACCCGCGACGCCTCGGGCCGCGAGACCGAGCACGAGGTCGACACGATCATCCTCGGCACCGGTTTCCACGTGAGCGACCCGCCCGTGGCGCGGCGGATCTTCAACGCCGAGGGGCGCTCGCTCTCCGACCACTGGGGCACGGACATGCAGGCCTTCCGCGGCACCACCGTGGCCGGGTTCCCCAACGCCTTCGTGCTGGCCGGGCCCAACACCGGGCTGGGGCACACCTCGCAGCTGTTCATGATCGAGGCCCAGATCCGGTACACGATGCAGGCGCTGAAGTACCTGTGCCGCAACGGCCTGGACCGCATGGACGTGCTCCCGAAGGCCCAGCGCGACTACAACGAGATGGTCGCCAAGGCCATGGAGGGCACGGTCTGGGTGACCGGCGGCTGCGACAGCTGGTACCTCAACGAGCAGGGCCGCAACACCACGCTGTGGCCGACCTTCACCTGGGAGTTCGCGCTGCGCACGCGCTGGTTCGACCCCCACAACTACGACCTGCGGGTGGACCGCTCCCGCGGCCGCGGCGCCCGACGGCCCGCGGTCCGCGCCGAAGCGGCTCCGGAAGGGGAGCGGTATGAGCGGGTTCGGTGACGAGGAGGAGGAGTACCGGGGCCCGGTGACGGTCGTGCTGCCCGTCAACGGCGGCGCGCAGCGGTCGGAGCGGGCGCCCGGTACGAAGGTTGCGGTTGATGCTGAGGGGTCGCCGGAGTCACCGGATACTGACGGTGTGAAGGATGGGTCGGGTGTCGAGAACGCGGCGGATACGCGAGATACGGCAGATGCGGAGGGTACGGAGGACAAGGGCGTCGCCGTGCGGGTCCAGGCCCACCTGGCGGGCCACTTCTCCCCCCTGACCGGTGACTACCGTTGGCGGGGGCGGCTGTCCCCCAGCCCCGAGGTGACCGCGGCCTTCCGCGCGGGCGCGCGTACGGTCGTGGTGCGCACCCCCGACGGGTTCGAGGGCACCGGGGTTCTGGACGAACCCAACCTGTGGGGCGGCCATCCGGTCAACGGGGCCGGTTCACCGCCCTTCGCCGTGCCCCACGTGGACATCGACGCGTCCGACGACTGAACGCGTCCGCGCACGCCCCGGCCCGCGCCGACCCGGGGCGCGGCGCCTTCCGGCACCCGGCGCGGTCTCCCCCGAGTGAGAGGTATCCCCGATGGCAACCCGACACGTGGGTCAGGTCCGAGAACTCCAGGTGCGCTCCGACGACGGCACACTGCTGCACGTCGAGGTGCGCGGCCCGGAGGACGGGCCGACCGTGGTCCTCGCGCACTGCTGGGCGACCTCGCTCGCCTCCTGGGGGCCGGTGGTGCGCGAACTGGACCCGTCCCTGCGGGTGGTGCTCTACGACCAGCGCGGCCACGGACGCACCCAGGCGCCGCTGACCAGGGCGGGGTACGGCGCGCGGAAGCTGGCCGAGGACCTGTGCGCGGTCCTGGAGGCGACCGTGCCCGAGGGCGAGAAGGCCGTGGTCGCCGGGCACAGCATGGGCGGTATGACCATCATGTCGGCCGGTGCGCACCCGGTGTTCCGGGAGAGGGCCGCCGCGGTGCTGCTCACCAACACCGGGTGCAAGGAGCTGCCGATGCGGTCGACCGCGATCCCGCTGCCCGGCCCGCTGGGCACGTTCGGCGCGCAGGTCTTCCTCAGGGCCCCGATACCGCTGGGTCCGCGCAACGCCCTCACCACGGCGGTACTGAAGTCCATGGTGATGGGCAGGAGAGCCGATCCGCGCATGGTGCGGCTGTGCATGAGGATGGTGCACGCGTGCGGTGGTGTGTCCCGAGGCGCGTGGGGACGGGTGATCTGCACGTTGGAGGCGGAGGAGACCGCCCGGCAGATCTCGGTGCCCACGGTGGTGATGGTGGGCACCGACGACAAGCTGACCCCGCCGTGGCACGCGCACCACATCGCGTCGCTGTTGAAGGACTGCCGGGAGGTGCGGGAGATCCCCGGCGCGGGCCACATGGGACCGCTGGAGTACCCGAGGGCCCTCGCCGAGACGGTGGACAGGCTCGCCGCCGAGCACCTGGAGCCGCGGACACGGGCCGCCTGACCCCCGGCTCCGCGCTGACGCCCCCGGCTCCCCGGCCGGGGGCGTTGGCGTGCGAGGACCCCAAAGGCGCGGGGGACACGCACGCCGGACCGCGCGGACCGGGACGGCCCGGTCCGGTCCGCGTGCGCGCCGGGCCCACCGCGTGCTCCCGGGCGGCCTTTCGGAGAAGCGTCCGCACGTGGCCGTGACCGCCGAAGCGGATGCCTACCGGGGTTCCGGGGACGGCTCGTCGGCGCCGTCCGGGACGGGTTCGGGTTTGGTGTGCAGGACCTCGCGTGCCTGCTCCGAGGCGCGGATGATGCTCTCGCGCACGAAGTCGACGAAGCGGGCGATGTTCTCCAAACGCACGGCGGCCGGAGTGCCGGGACCCAGGACCTGGACTCCCTGACGCGCGGCTTCGACGAGGTGCGCCTCGGCCCGGGCGTTGGCCAGCATCGACTGGTACCAGACGTCGTCGTCGACGACGTAGCGCTCGCGGCGGCGTTCGTCGCGTTCGCGGCGCACCAGGCCCTGGCCCTCCAGGAACGTGATCGCCTTGGAGACCGAGGCCGGGCTGACCTGGAGGCGCTGGACGAGTTCGGCCGCGGTGAGGCTGCCCTCGTCGGTGGTGTAAAGGGATACCAGGACCCGGGACGTCATCTTGGGCAGGCCCGACTGCATGAAGACGGCGGTGAAGGCCTCCTCGTACTCGCGCACGGCCTCGGCGTCGCGTCCGTAGGCCTGCGGAGGCGCCTGCCCGGCCCGGGTCGCGGTCCTGGTGCGGCGGCGGGTGCGGTGCTGGGTGGCGCGGTGGGCCAGGTCGGCGCGGTAGGAGGTGGGGCCGCCGTTGCGCGTCACCTCGCGGGTGACGGTCGAGGTGGGACGGTCCAGGTCCTTGGCGATCCGCGCGTAGGCCAGTCCCTGGGCCAGTCCCAGCTCGATGCGCTGGCGTTCGGACTGGGTGAGCCTGCCTCCGGGCATCGCGGTCTCCTTCGTGGGGCGTGGGTGCGCCCACCCTAGCGTTCACTTTCCCCCATTGCAACGAAACGAGTGAAGCCCGTTGCATTAGATTCAGAATCATTGCAACAATTCCCTTGAATCTACCTGCTAATACGGTGTTTTCTCGCGAGAGATCTTTTGCCATAACCATGAACGCAACGTAGCTTTTCCATCATCAGAAACAGCGGCCCGCACCGGCGCCGCACCAGAAGAAGGAGAAGTACGATGCACACCTTCCCCACCCCCACCGCCATCACCACCGTCCTGGACATCCCCGCCGGACGCGTCCAGCTCATCGCCGCCGACCGCACCGACACCACCGTCCAGGTCCAGCCCGCCGACCCCGACAAGAACCGCGACGTCAAGGCCGCCCAGCAGACCACCGTCACCTACGACGACGGCGTCCTGCGCGTCCAGGCCCCGCCCGCCAAGAACCAGGCCTTCGGCCCCTCCGGATCGGTGGAGATCACCGTCCAGCTGCCCACCGGCTCCCACCTCCAGGCCACCGCCGCCAGCGCCGGACTGCGCGGCGTCGGACGCCTGGGCCGGGTCGCCTTCGAGGCCGCCCGGGGCCCCGTCAAGCTCGACGAGGCCGCCAGCGCCCACCTCACCCTCCAGGACGGCGACGTCACGCTCGGCCGCCTGGGCGGCCCCGCCCAGGTCAGCACCGCCAGGGGCGACATCGTCATCGCCCACGCCACCCAGGGCACGGTCGAGGTGCGCACCGAGTCCGGCGACATCACCGTCAGCGCCGCCCCCGGCGTCTCCGCCGCCCTGGACGCGGGCACCCCCCACGGCCGCGTCCACAACGCCCTCAAGAACGACGGCGAGACCACCCTGGACATCCGCGCCACCACCTCCCACGGCGACATCACCGCCCGCAGCCTCTGAGCAGCCGTATCCCCCGACCACCTGACGACTCACGGAGATCCACGATGGAAAACGACAACGGCCGCTTCTCCAAGGCGGGACTGCGGCGGATGCGCGACGTACTGACACGGCACGTCGAGAGCGGGCGGATCCCCGGGCTGGTCGCCCTGGTCAGCCGGGGCGGTGAGACGCACGTCGAGGCGATCGGGACGATGCGCCATGACGGCGGCGCCCCGATGCGCAGGGACACGATCTTCCGGATGGCCTCGACGTCCAAGCCGGTCACGATGGCGGCGGCGATGGTCCTGCTCGACGAGTGCGGGCTGCGGCTGGACGACCTGGTGGAGCAGTGGCTGCCCGAACTGGCCGACCGGCAGGTGCTGAGGCGGATCGACGGCCCGCTGGACGACACCGTTCCGGCGCGGCGGCCGATCACCGTACGGGACGTGCTGACCTCCACGTTCGGGCTCGGCATCGACCGGAGCGCGCTGGGCACCCCGATCATGAACGCGCTCTTCGCGCAGGGGCTCACGCCCGACCTGCCGGAGCCGATGCCCGAGCCGGACGAGTGGATGCGCCGCCTGGGCACGCTTCCGCTGATGCACCAGCCCGGCGAGCAGTGGCAGTACCACGTCGGCAACGACCTGCTGGGCGTGCTCGTCTCCAGGGTCACGGGGAAGTCGTTCGATGCGTTCCTGCGCGAGCGCGTCTTCGAGCCCCTGGGTATGGGGGACACCGGTTTCCACGTGCCCGCCGACAAGACGGACCGGCTGCCGCCGCTCTACGCCCCCGACCCGCAGACCGGGGAGTTCCACGTGTGGGACCCGGCCGAAGGGGGACGGCACAGCCAGCCTCCGGCGTTCCAGGGCGGTGGCGGCGGGCTGGTCTCCACCGTCGACGACTACCACGCCTACTTCCGGATGCTGCTGAACCAGGGGATGCACGGGAGCGAGCGGATCCTGTCCCGGCCCGCCGTCCAGCTGATGACCACCAACCGCCTCACGCCCGCGCAGCAGGCCGCCCGGAACGCCATGGCCACCGAGAACGTCCACGTGTCGTTCGGCCAGGGGCAGCACGGCGGCTGGGGCTTCGGAATGGCGGTGCGCACCTACCGGGGTGACTACGCGCCCGTCGGCCAGTTCGGCTGGGACGGCGGAAGCGGCACCTCGACCTACGCCGACCCGGAGAACCGGCTCACCGGCATCGTGCTCACCCAGGTCGGGATGTCCGTCCCGGACTCGGCGCGGCTGATCCACGACTTCTGGACCACGCTCTACCAGGCGATCGACAACTGACACCGGGTCTGTTGTCCCGGGATGTCCATCCCCGTCACACAAGGCACAACCGCCCCTGAAGGCCCGGCCCCCGACGTCTGCGCGCGGGGGCCGGGCCTCGGGGCCGTCGTGGCGAGGACCCCGCCGGTGGGCGGTGTGCGGC
Source organism: Nocardiopsis dassonvillei subsp. dassonvillei DSM 43111 (assembly GCF_000092985.1). Lineage (GTDB taxonomy): Bacteria > Actinomycetota > Actinomycetes > Streptosporangiales > Streptosporangiaceae > Nocardiopsis > Nocardiopsis dassonvillei. The sequence goes on along the minus strand of NC_014210.1, from coordinate 547,318 downwards.
CTCCCCCGCTGACCTGCGAGGTGCGGCCCGTGTCCGGCGGGTGCGCTCACCCGCGGTGGAAGACGTAGCCCGCGTGGTGGAGCACATCGTCGGCGAAGCGGCCGTAGGCCCAGAATCCCAGGTCGTCGCGGTAGACGATGCGGTCCCCCTCGATCCAGAACGACCCCTGGTAGGCGTGGGGGCGTCCGCCGCGCGTCTCGTCGTAGCGGCCGTCGGCGGTCAGTTCCTGGTGGATGAAGCCCGTCTCGTCGATCCACATCCCCAGGTACGGGCTGTCCGCCGGTGTCCGCATCGGCCCCGGGAACCGCTCGGTCCGGGGCTCGACCAGACGTCGGCCGTTGAACAGGGCGAACTCGCCGTCGATGACGACCGCGGCGGCTCGCTCAGGGCTCCAGACCACCTGCTCCAGCGCGGTGGTCCCGGGACGGTGCCCGGAGAGCACGACGAAGGTCGCCGGGTTCCCGGGTGCCAGCGTGCCGACCCTGTCGGAGGGGCTCCTGCGCAGTCCGGCGACGGTGTCGTTCTCGACCACGCCCGGGACGACGGTCAGCCCCGAGCAGTCCACGACGACCGCGCCGTCGTCCTCGGCGGCCGTGTGCAGGCCGGTACCGACCCCGGCTATCTCCTTCCCGTCCAGGAGAAGGTCGGCACCGGTCAGGTCGCCGATCAGCGGGTCGAACGTGTACACGGCGGCGTTGACGAACATCAGCGGGCGGTGCGGCTCGGCGGCGACGGTCCTCAGCAGGTCCTCGTCGAAGAACGTGGTGCTCATGGCCTACTTCCGAAGGGTGTGGGTGCGTCTCGGGAACGCTCTCCACCCTCGGTGACGGAAGGAGGGGTGACCAGGCCGCGCTTCACCTGGGTGCCGCGCACCCTGGCTGGATGGCGTCAACAGACCACCCCCGCGTGCGCGGGGAGCACCTGGCGGACGTGTATCCCAACGCCGGTGTCGAGGGACCATCCCCGCGTGCGCGGGGAGCGCCGACGACCTGCGAACTTACCAGCGGCAAGCAGCCGTTCTCCCAACTTCTTGAGAAACAGGAAAAACGGATGATGGGCCCGGCCCTGGAAAGACCATGGCCGCAGAGTACCGGCAACACCACCTCGGCCTCGGCGGCCTCGACCAGCCCGATGGGTAGGGTCCCCCCCGGCCGAGTCGAGTCAGACCGTGTCGCGCAGCGGCGTCGGCACCACGTGCTCCGACACCTCCGAGTGCACCTGGTGCAACCGGGTCTGCACCGCCCGCCGGAGCTTCGTCAGGCACTCCACCAGGGTGATGTCGTCCCCGACCAGACCCCCCTTGGCCACCACCGGTGTTCCGTCCAGCGGTCCCCCGCTCAGGTGGCCGTGCACCGTCAGCGGAACGATCTCGCCCCCGACATCGAACGCGTGCACGTCCAGCTCGTCCAACAGGCTCGCCACCAGGTCCCCGCCGGTCAGGTACAGCCCGCTGGGCAGCGCGTGCGCCCCCGTGGTGTCGGCGACCTCGTTGACCACGTCCGCCACCAGCCGCGCGATCCGGCCGGGCAGTTCCGCGCGGACCTGGACTGGCAGCTCGCGCACCCGGTCGGAGGGCGTCACCACCCGCAGCACGCACAGTTCCGGAAAGCCCGAGGAGGTCAGCTGCTCGGACAGTTCCCGCGCGGTCTGCTCGGCGACCTCGTCCGCGCGGTCCCCCACGCTGAACTCCACCGCGTCCAGGTCCACGAACCGCACCGCGCCCGTGCGCGCGACGGTGGCCAACTGCCGCCGGGTCAGCTCGGTGGTGCTGCCCACCACCCCCAGCAGCGGCCCGCGCGAACCCGCCTGGCCCCTCAACCGCAGCGCGTAGGCCAACAGCGCCCCCGTGGGCCCGGGGTCGGCAGCCAGCCACACGATCCCCGTGTCGTGGTGCGCGGCGGCCGCGGCCTCGGCGATGTCGGTCAGGTGCTGCTCGGTGCTCGCGTCGCACACGACCACGGGCTCGTCACCGGCGAGCAGTTCGGCGGTGAGCATCGTCTGCGTCACCTGCCGCACGGGCACGTGGCGCACCGGAAGGTCGGTCTGGACGGCGAGGATGTCGGCGACGGAACTGGTGGTCATCGGGCACAGCGGATCGTCGGCCAGCTCGGTGCGCTCCAGCGGCACCCCGTTGAGGAACTGCAACCCGTCCTCGGTGATGCGCCCCGAACTCGGGAAGGCCGGAACGAACAGCACCCGCACCCGTGTTCCGGCGGGTACGCGCTCGCGCACGGCGTCGTAGGTGGCCTCCAGTTCGGCACCGATGTTGCCGCGCAGCGTGGAATCGGTCCGCTTGACCACCAGCCCCACCGGCCACACCGCTTCGACCACGTCCGTGACCAGGTCTGCGGCGTGCTCGGGGGGAACATGGCGGCTGTCCAGGTTGGCCACGACCACGTCGTAGTCCCCCACGACTCGGCTCACGTGCTCGGGAGTCACCGTGGCCACACGCATCCCGGTACGGGCGAACCGGGCACCGGTGGCGTTGGCACCGGTGAGTTCGTCGGCGACCACGAGGACCTGGGCCACGGTGCGTCTCCTTCGGCGTTCGGCGAAACCCCGGGGCGAGCTGGGGCGGGTCCTTCCAACATAGGCCCATGCGGGCGGTCCGGGGAGCGCCCGGGCCTCCCGCGGGAGCCGGGAATCAGACGTCGACCACCGACCGCGTGCGGGCGCTGCGCCGGGCGGCCTCGATGACCTCCAGTCCGTGGATCACCTCGTGCGGGTCCACCGGCAGGGGCTCGCCCTCGCCGACCGCGTCGCGCACCCCGGCGTAGAACTCCGGGTAGGCGCCGCGCGCGCTGGGCACCGGCCGGGTGTGGCCGTCCACCCCGAGCACGCCCCAGTCCGCCTCGGGAACCACGCCCCAGTCGTCGGCGTCGGCCCGCTCCCCCGCCGTCAGCCGGGCCTCCTGGCCGTCCATGCCGTGGCTGGTGAACGCCCCCTCGTCCCCCAGCACCCGAAAACGCGGCCCGCCCTGGGCGGTGAGCGCGCTCATCCACAGGTGGGAACGCGTGCCCCGGGCGTGGTCGAGGGCCAGGAAGACGTCGTCGTCGGCGTTGACGCCCTCGCGCCGGGCGTCGATCTCGGCGTAGACGGAGGAGACCGGGCCGAACAGGTTGACCGCCTGGTCGATCAGGTGCGGGCCCAGGTCGTAGAGCAGCCCGGCCCCGGCCTCGACCCCGCCGCTCTCGCGCCAGGTGCCCTTGGCCTGGGGACGCCAGCGCTCGAACCGCGACTCGAAGCGGTGTACGCGGCCCAGCCTCCCCTCCTCGATGAGACCCCACAGGGTGAGGAAGTCGGCGTCCCAGCGGCGGTTCTGGTACACGGTGAGCACCCGGCCCAGCTTGTCCGCGAGGTCGGTGAGCTCCCGGGCCTGGAGGGCGGTGAGGGCGAAGGGCTTGTCCACCACCACCGCCAGGCCCGCCTCCAGGGCGGCCTGGGCGAGCGGGGCGTGGGTGTCGTTGGGCGTGGTGACGACCGCGATCTCGTAACGCTCGGCGTCGGCCCACAGTTCGGCGACGTTCGGGTACACGGTGACGCCGGGGTAGCGCGCCTCGGCGGCCCTGCGGCGGTCGGGGTTGCCCGTGACCACCGCGGACAGGCGCAGTCCCGGAACCGCGTCGATCAGCGGCGCGTGGAAGACCTCACCGCCCTTGCCGTAACCGATGAGGGCGACGTGCAGTTCGGGGCCGTCGTGTTCGGGTGTGCTCTGTGCCTCGGGTGCGTCAGCCATGCCACCAATCTAGGGCGTGCCGCCCCGACCCGCTGGTGGCGGGCGGCACGTGCCGTTCCCTCGCGGCCTGCGGACGCCGTCAGCGCTCGGGGGCGGACACGGTGAGGCCGCCGGGCAGGGCGTCGAAGGCCCGACGGTACCGGGCGAGCAGGTCGGGGACCGTGGGGGTGCCCGGCGCGGCGGCCCAGTCGGCCAGCGCGTACCGGGCCGCGGAGGCGACCATGTCCAGGGCGAGCCGCGAACGCGGGTCGCCCTGGTCGCCGACCCCCAGCACGGCCAGGGCCCGGACCGTGGTGCGTTCGCAGAACTGGAGGTTGTGGGCGCTGATCGCCGGGGTGCTCCCGGCCAGGCTGAGGCTGAGCCGGGCGGCGTGCGTCCACTCCCGGTCGGCCACGTGTTCCACGGCTTCGAGGATCGCGTCGCGTGCCAGCTCCACCAGGGGCCGGCCGTCGGGCCCCTTCTCCTCCAGCACCCGGAGAAACGCCCCCCACAGGTCCTGCAACGGAGCCATGGCCAGCTCCTCCTTGCTCGCGAAGTAGCGGAAGAAGGTGCGCTTGGAGACCTCCGCCTCCGCGCAGACCTCGTCCAGCGTGACCTGGTCGTACCCCGCCCGGGTGAAACGCTCCAGCGCGGTGTCGACCAGGGCCCGGCGGGTGCGGCGCTTCTTGCGTTCGCGCAGGGACTCCTCGGAGGCGGCGGGGCGGGGACGGGTGCTGGCCATGGCCGCAGTGTACCGAAGCAGACCGCCACTCGACGCCCATAGCCCCTTGGCAGCTTTGGCTCCTTGGACGCTTTAGCCTCTTGACGCATAATGCCCCTGAGTGCCATATTTTGATCCCGTCCACCCCGTCCCGCGAAGGAGCCCGGACATGCGCGCCCTGGTCGTCGACCGCACCGCACCCCACCACCTGCGACTCGGAGAGGCCCCCGAACCGGTTGCGGCCCCGCACCAGGCGCTGGTCCGCGTCACCGCCACGTCCCTCAACTTCGGCGAGGTGTCCACCGTCTCCCATTTGCCCGACGGGACCGTGCCGGGGTGGGACGCCGCGGGATTCGTGGAACGCCCCGCCGCCGACGGGTCCGGCCCCGCCGTTGGAACCGCGGTGGTCACCCTGGGTGCGGCGGGGGGCTGGGCCGAACTGCGCGCCGTCGACACGGCCTCCCTGGGGGCCGCCCCGGAGGGCGCGGACCACGGAGCCCTCAGCACCGTCCCGGTGGCGGCCACCAGTGCTCTGCGCGCCCTGCGCGAAGTGGGGTTCCTCCTCGGCAGAAGGATCCTGGTCACCGGGGCCACCGGTGGCGTGGGACGGTACGCGGTCCAACTCGCCCGCATGGGCGGCGCGCATGTGACCGCCTGCACCGGTGGACCCCGGACCCACGGCGCCGAACTGCGCGGCCTGGGCGCCCACGAGGTGGTGTCGCAACCCGGGGAACCCGACTACCTGTTCGACGGGGTCGTGGACTGTGTCGGAGGCCCCCAGCTGGTCACGGCCTTCGACAGGCTGAACGCCGGGGGAACCCTGGTGGCCGTCGGACACGTGACCGGGCAGCCCGAGCACTTCCCGCTCGACGCGTTCCTCGTGGACGACGGGCGGCACAGCCGCTCCATCACCGCGTTCCACCTCCAGAACGGCGTGGCTCCGGCCGGGGACCTGGGTTGGCTGGCCGGTCGGGTCGCCTCGGGAGACCTCGATCCGGGGATCTCCTGGCGAGGTTCGTGGGACCGGGCCGACGAGGCCGTGGCCGCCCTCCTCGAACGCCGCCTGCGGGGCAAGGCCGTTCTGGAGCTCACCGCCGGGTGAGGGCCTACCGCCCACCGCCGCCCGTGTCCGGCGCACGCGGCGGCCGCCGGGGGACTCCCCCCGCTGACCTCGGCGGTAGGCGTCAGGAAGGCGAGCCTCCGGCGGGTCCGGCCCGGCCGGTGCGCGGCGGGTGGTGAACGGTGGGAGCGGCTGGTGCCGTTACCGGCCGCGACCACGCAGGCGGGCTGGCCGCCGGTGTGGACGGAGGCCGTCAGAGCCGGTCGAGGCGGGCCCTGAGCAGGCAGAACTCGTTGCCCTCGGGGTCGGCGAGGACGTGCCAGGGCTCCTCCCCGCTCTGACCGATGTCGGCGAACACGGCACCGGCGGCGAGAAGGCGTTCGAGCTCGGCGTCCTGGTCGCGGTCGGTGGCGTTGACGTCGATGTGCAGCCGGGGTTTCGCCCTCTCCGGCTCCTCGGTGCGGCTGAGGATGATCGTCGGCTGCAGGCCGCCGAACCCCTCACGCGGCCCGATCTCGATGCAGCCCTCCTCGCGGTCCAGCACGACGAAGTCCAGGACCTCGCACCAGAACCGCGCCAGCACCTCGGGGTCGCGGCAGGAGAGCACGAGTTCACTGATACGACATGCCATGGACGAAGCCTGCTCTCCTCGTGGGAACCGACGGGGTGGCCACGCGCGGGTCTCGTGGACTCCGCGGCGGCGGCACTCCCAGACCGTACCGGGTGAGGCGAGCGGGAGCGAGGGAATTTCCGGGAACCGCCCGGCCGGGTCTACCCGGCCGAATAGGGCCGGTCCAGGCCGCCGGACACGGGTCACCGGCTCCGCTCCCCGGGCTCTCCGTCCGAGGTTCCGGGCTTCGGCTTCCACAGCCTCGAATCCGGGTTTGGGTCACCGGGCTTGGGAGACCGGACACTCGGTCCCAGGTTTCGAGGCTCCAGGCTTCGGTTCCCAGGTCCTCGACCCTCGATTCAAGAACTCAGGCTCCGGAATCCACACCCTTGGTTCAAGGGGCGGAGCTCTCGGGCCGTCAGATCGCGTTGAGGCTTATGGCCAGTTCGTCGAGGCTCTTCACGGCCAGGTCGAAGCGGTCCGTCGCGCGCGGAGGATCCCCGACGGGGCGTTCGACGTAGGCGGTCCGCATACCCAGGGCCTGCGCGCCCCGAAGGTCCCAGGCATGGGCGGCGACCATGAGCAGGCGGTCCGGCGGGCAGTCCGCGTTCGCGATCGCGAGCCGGTACACGTCGGGATGGGGTTTGTAGCCGCGCGCGTCCTCGGCGGAGAGCACCTGGTGCCAGCGGAGCCCGGCATGTGCACTGATACGGGTGAGCGCCGGGTGGCTGGCGTTCGACAGTCCGACCACCGGGAAGTACGAGGCGATCCGGTCCAGCGCGGAGGCGGAGTCCGGCCACGGCGCCAACCGCTGCGCGGAGGCCGCCAGCGAGCGGATCGCGTCCGCGTCGTCGACACCGGCCTCGGCCGCGACGCGTGTGGCCGCTTCGAGGTCGATCACCGTGCTGTTGGCGTAGGGGCGGCGGCCCGCGAGGATCTCCTGCTGCTGCTCGTCGACATGCCTGTTCCACACCTGGACCAACTCGCGCGCCCTCACGTCGTCGATGTCCGGGAGCAGTGTCCGGATGCCGCGCCCGATACCGGCGGGCTCATCGACCATGGTCCCCAGAACGTCGAAGACGATCACGTCTATGTCGGAGGGTGAAGTCACGAGAAGCGCTCCCTAGGTTCCTCCGCTGCGCCACCCGGAATGTGTGGGGGCTCAGTTACAGGAGGGTTCAGCGATCCGCCTGGCACGTTGGCGAGCATAGTGCGGGACCCCCCAGCCGTTCCCGCCGGAGGGGGTCAGCGGCTCCAGCGGTTCCCCCGGTCCCGACGGCACCGGACTGTCGGCACGGCCCCAGCCACCCCTCAGGAGGAACAGCACGCGGAGCGGCCGACACACGGGACGCTCGGCACGGCCGAACACCGTCCAGACCGGCCGACACGGTCAGCCGCCGCGCGGAACGACCAGCACGGTCAGCCGCCGCGCAGGGCGGTGCGCGCGGCCTCCAGGGTCGTGGTGCGGTAGGCGGCGCCGAACAGGCACACATGGACCAGCAGCGGGTGCAGCTGGTGCAGGGCGACCCGCGACCGCCACCCGGAGGCCAGCGGCGCCACCTCGTTGTAGGCGTCGCGGACCCGTTCCAGGTGGGGCAGGCCGAACAGGGCCAGCATGGCCAGGTCCGCCTCACGGTGCCCGCCGTGCGCGGCCGGGTCGATGACCACCGCGTCCTGAGCCCGCCAGAGGACGTTGCCGCTCCACAGGTCGCCGTGGACGCGCGCGGGCTCCTCGGGTTCTCCGGCCAGGTCGGCGACGGCGTCGACCACCTTCTCGACCACGCGGCCGTCGGACGGGGTGAGGGAGCCCTGGTCCAGGGCCTGGCGCAGGTAGGGGCGCAGGCGCTGCTCGGCGTAGAAGCGCGGCCAGTCCCGGGAGGGGGTGTTGTCCATGGTGAGGGGGCCGATGTAGCCGGGCCAGTCGGCGCCGAAGTGGTCGGCGCCGGTCAGGTGCATCCCGGCGAGTTGGCGGCCGAGGCGTTCGGCGGCCTGGGCGGTGGGTTCGCGCTCCTCGATCCACGGCAGGACAAGGATGCGGTCGTCCCAGGCCACGACGTCGACGGCGGGTGAGCCGAAGGTCCGGCCCAGCCAGTCCAGGCCGCGCGCCTCAGCGGTGAGCACCCCGTTGGGCGGGGCTCCGCGCACGAGGGACTTGACGAACAGGCGGGTGCCGTCGGTGAGTTCGGCGTAGTAGATGTCCCAGTCGTGGCTGCTGCCCGCGCGGGCGGCGCGCCTGACGTCGCGGTCGAGCAGGACGGTGAGGCGTTCGGCCATGGTTCCGTTGACCGGGTCCCTGCGGCGGCCCTCCCCGTGCCCGTCGCCGCCGTCGCCTCCGAAGTCCCGCACGATCCGCTCCCCCCTCACCCGCGCTACCGCCTCAACCGGGTGACGAGTTCGCCGGTGAGGCCCTTGGCCGCGGACTCCACCATGTTGAGTACGGCGGTGAACCCGTCGTCGCCTCCGTAGTAGGGGTCGGGGACCTCCGGGTTGGGTCCGGTGCCGGGCGCGAAGGAGCGGAAGAGGCGGACCCGCGACATGTCGAACCCGTACTCCTCACCGTACTCGTCGACGATGCGCCGGATCTCGTCGACGTTGTCCAGGTCCATGGCGAGGACGAGGTCCCGGTCGGCGAGGACCTCGTGGGCGAACTGGCGGGCGGTGTGACTGGTGAGGTATCCGTGCACGCGCAGGGTGGAGGCCGCGCGCGGGTCCATGCCGCCGCCCACGTGCCAGTCGCCCGTGCCGAAGCTGTCCACCGCCACGAGGTCGCTCATCCCGGCGCGTTCGAGGTCGGCGGCGAGGATCTTCTCCGCCATGGGCGAGCGGCAGATGTTGCCCAGGCACACCACACTGACGCGGTAGGGACCAGCGGGGTCACGCGGTTCCGGCAAGCTCATGCCCTTACCGTAACGAAAAACCGCTGCGGCCACGTGTTGTGGCTCCCGCGCGTTCGCCGGGCCGGGCGGGGCAGCGCGAAGCGGGAGGGGTGGGTGGCCCCCTATATCCATGGAACCGCGGGCGGACACACCGCGGTAGTCCCCGTGCGCGGCTGCGGAAAACCCCGCGGAGGGCCGACCGCGCGGGCCTCCCCCGCCGGTCCCCGCGCGGGTCTCTGGCGCTGCCGCGGCCCTCCCGTGGGACGGGCGCGCCGCCTACCCCTTGGGCAGGCGCACCACGCTGACGAAGAAGTCGTCGATCTGCCGGACCACCCGTATGAACTGGTCGAAGTCCACCGGCTTGGGGACGTAGGCGTTGGCGTGCAGGCGGTAGCTGCGCAGCACGTCCTCCTCCGCCTCCGAGGTGGTGAGCACCACGACGGGGATGTGCGCGAGGTCCTCGTCGTTCTTGACCTCCTCCAGCACCTCCCTGCCGTCCTTGCGGGGCAGGTTGAGGTCGAGCAGGATCAGGTGGGGACGGGGCGCGTCGGCGAACTCCTCCTCGCGGCGCAGGAAGCGCAGCGCCTCGACACCGTCGGAGACCACGTGCAGGCGGTTGCCCAGCTTGTGTTCCTCGAACGCCTCCCTGGTCATCAGGACGTCGCCGGGGTCGTCCTCGACCAGCAGCACCTCGATGGGATGCACCAACATGACCTCGCTCAAGCTTCCAGACCCCTGCTCAGGGTCCCGCCCCGTGACCGGGGGGAACCGTACCGCCACCGGTGTCGGGCTGGGCGGAGCGGACGCCGCCGGGCCTGTCGCCCGGTTCGGCGCCGTCCTCCCCAGGGTTGTCCGTACCCGTGGGCTGTCGTGCGGCCGTCGGAGCCGAGTCCTCGGGGGTGGTCTCGGCGTCCTCGGTGCCCTCGTCCCCGTTATCGACGGCGAGGGGCTCGGCGGTTCCCCTGTCGGGGGCCGGGTCCTCGTCCTCCGCGGGGTCGGCGGGCAAGGACCAGCATATGCGCGTTCCGGTTCGACCAGAGTCCCGGTCACCTGAGGTTTCGGATTCCCCGGGGTCCCGGGAGCCGGTTTCCAGCCAGATCCGTCCCCCGTGGAACTCCACGATCTTCTTGCACATCGCCAGGCCGATGCCGGTTCCCGTGTACTTGTCCCTGGTATGCAACCGCTGGAAGATCACGAAGATGCGCTCCGCGTACTGCGGTTCGATTCCGATCCCGTTGTCGGAGCAGCAGAACACCCACTCGTCACCGCGCCGTTCGACGCTGATGTGGACCCGGGGGTCCTCCTCGCCGCGGAACTTCACGGCGTTGCCCACGAGGTTGAAGAACACCTGGGTCAGGAGGGTGCGGTCGCCCTGCACGGTCGGCAACGGGTCCCGGGTGACCTCGGCGTCGGCCTCCTCCAGACGGGTGGACAGGCTGCTCAGGGCGTCGTCCAGCGCGTCGTCGAGGGCGACCGGCGCGAAGTTCCTGACCCGGCCGACCCGGGAGAAGGCCAGTAGATCGTTGATGAGGGTCTGCATGCGCTTGGCGCCCTCGACCGCGAAGTCGATGTAGGCGTCGGCGCGCTCGTCCAGCTGCCCCTGGTAGCGGCGCTGGAGCAGCTGGCAGAAGCTCGCCACCTTGCGCAGCGGCTCCTGGAGGTCGTGGGAGGCGACGTAGGCGAACTGCTCCAGCTCCAGGTTGGAGCGGCGCAGTTCCTCGGTCTGGTTCTCCATGAGGACGGACTGCTCCTGGAGCTTGCGCCGCGCGGAGGCGACCTCGTCCAGGTCCTGCACGATGCGCTCGCGCATGGCGTCCACGTCCTGGCCGAGCCGGACGATCTCGGGCGGGCCGTGCAGGGAGATCCGGTGGGCGTAGTAGCCCTCCGACACTTGGCGCATGTGCCCGGCGAGTTCCTCCAGGGGGCGCAGAACCCACTGCTGGAGCATCACCCACAGGAACACCGACAGGAACACCACGACCAGGCCGACCAGGACCAGCAGGGCCACGACCTGCTGGGTGGCCAGGGTCAGGCCCTCGCGGGCCTCCTTGATCTCCGCCTCCAGCTGGCTGGTGGTGGCGTCGCTGATCCGGCTGAGCTCCAGGAAGAGGACCCGGCCGCGCCGCAGCTCCTCCTGGGTGACCTCCTGGCCGCCGCTGACCCGCTCCAAGGCGGGCTCGGCGAACTCCTCGGTCCACACCCGGCCCGCGGTGAGCAGGTCGTCGACGTTGGTGGCCACCTCGGGGTTGTCCTCGGCCAGCTGGGCCAGGACGGCCTGGTTCTCCGTCAGCGTCAGCTGGCTCTCGACGTAGGGCTGGAGGAACTCGCGGTCCTGGGTGAGGATGTAGCCGCGCAGGGCGTGGTCCTGGGTGAGGTAGGCCGAGTGCGTCTGCTCGACCGCGCTCACGGCGGGTGTCAGGGAGTCGACCTGGAGCGCCAGGGACTCGCGGGCCTGGAACGCCGCCAGGGTGATGACGGACACCGCCACGACCAGGACGACGGCGACCACGGCCAGCAGGCTCGTGACGCGCCGCCGCAGGCTCCACGACTGGTGGGCCGAGCGCTTCCCCTCGCGGTTGGTGCCGTTGACGAAGTGCGTGCCGCCGGTCGAGGCCGCGCCGTGCACGCCGGTGTCCGGGGCGGGCCCGGATCCCTCGGTCTCCATGGCCGTCCCCTCTCCGGTCGCCGGTGTCACTCGGGCTCTCCGTGGGTGATGAGCAGCATCGCCACGTCGTCCTGGAGCGGTCCGCCGTTGCTGCGCTCGGCCTCGTCCACCAGGCGTTCGGGCAGCCCGGCCAGGGAGGTGCCCCGTTCCAGCACGCCGGAGACCATCCGGCGCAGGCCCGCGACCTCCAGGCGGGCGGGCGGGGCGCCGTCGTAGGCGTCCACGAGGCCGTCGGTGTAGAAGAGCATGGTCGCCCCGGTGGGGAGCACGACCGTGTCGGTGTCGGTCTGCTCGACGGGGAAGACGCCCAGGGGAGGCTGCGGGGTGACGCGGGTCTCCTCGACGGCGCCGCCGCGCAGGACCATGGGCGGCGGGTGGCCCAGGACGCGGAGCCTGACCCGGTCGTCGCCGGTGTCCAGGCTGGCCATGCACAGGGTGGCGTACATCTCCTCCTGGGCCCGCTCGGTGACCAGGATGTCCTCCAGGCTGGTCAGCACCTTGTCCTCATCGACGCCGCCCATGATGAGGGCGCGCCAGGCGATGCGCAGGCTGACTCCGAGCGCGGCCTCGTCGGGGCCGTGCCCGCTGACGTCGCCGATGATGACGTGGGTGGTGCCGTCCTTTTCGACCGCGTCGTAGAAGTCCCCGCCGACCAGGGCGCGTTTGCGGCCGGGGCGGTAGTAGGCCAGGTGCTCCAGGGGCGAGCGTTGGAGCAGGACCTGGGGCAGGAGTCCGCGTTCGAGGCGCATGTTCTCGCGGGCGCTCATGCGGGCCTCGCGCAGCTGGCGGGCGTTCTCGTCGGCGCGGCGGCGCTCCAGGGAGTAGCGCAGGCTGCGGCCGAGCAGGGAGCCGTCGACCTGGCCCTTGACGAGGTAGTCCTGGGCGCCCGCGGCCACGGCGGCGACGCCCTCGTGCTCGTCGTCGAGTCCGGTGAGGACGACGACGGCGGCCTCGGGTGCGCCCTCCAGGACCTCGCGGAGCAGGTCCAGCCCGTGGGCGTCGGGGAGGTTGAGGTCGAGCAGCACGCAGCCCCGGAAGCCCTCCAGGTGCCGGCGCGCCTCGGCGAGCGTGGGGACCCAGGTGATGTGCGTGGGCAGGGCCGTCTCGTCGAGCAGTTCCTCGGCGAGGAAGGCGTCCCCGGGGTCGTCTTCTATGAGTAGGACGTCAACCGGTTCGACAGCAGCCTCCACCCGCTCGTTCGGGACGGTGTCGTCGCCCAGGAAGGCCCCGTCGTGCGGGGCAGCGTCGTTGGCGGAGGCGGCCCGTGCCGCCTCCCCGCCGATCACCGTCACGGGATCGTGCCCTGTTCTCCTGGTATCCACTCATCGCCCTTGGTCTGCCGGTTCGTGGGTGCCGTGTCGCGCCGTGTGACCCCGGGGGGCGCCCCGGGTTCTCCCGGCGGTCCGGACCGCACGACACCCAAACGATAATCGCCCCGGTGACCTGTTGACCAGCGGCCGTGACGAGACACATCCGACGCCGGAGACCGGGATCACAGCCCTGTTCTCCCTGTGTGAGGGCCTGTTGGCCCGCGGTGGGAACCCGCTGACGCTCCGCCCCGACGTGCGGACGGAACGAGCATGCGCCCATGCACGAGCACATGCAGGGTGTGACGGGGGACACGCGCTGGATTTCTTCGAGCGTACCCGAGGCCCCTCCGGAGAGGTCGGCGCCCCTGCGGGAGACGCGCACGGAAGCGGTGCGGCGGCCTCCGGGAGGGAGCCCGGGCGGCGGGCCCGGAGGCGGAGGGGGAGACGGGCCCGGCACCCCTCGGCACGCCGGCAGATTTTCATGACAGGGTGTCATATCCCCCTTGACAGCGGCCTCCGTCTAAATGACATGATGTCATAAACGTGCCGGACGGAAGGCGGAAGAGCACCGATGAGCGCAACGGCCGAGGTTCCCGCGACGACCGCCCCCGACACCCCCGGGACCTTCTCCGAACGCCTGCGCGCGGCGACCTGGAGCGACCACCAGGCCGCCGAGGACCACGGTTTCACCCGGGCCCTCATGGACGGCACGCTCCCCCTGGACGGGTACACCGGCATGGTCGCCCAGCACTACTTCGCCTACGTCGCGCTGGAGGAGACCGGCCGGCGCCTGGCGGACGACCCCGTCGCCGGAAGGTTCCACTACCCGGAACTGGAGCGGGTCCCCGCGCTGGTCCGCGACCTGGAGCACCTGCTCGGCGCCGACTGGCGCGACAGGATCGCCCCCACCCCGGCCACCCGCACCTACGCGGCGCGCATCGAGCAGATGGCCGACCACCCCGAGGGGTTCGTCGCGCACCACTACACCCGCTACATGGGCGACGTGTCCGGCGGGCAGTTCATCCGCCGCGTGGCCGCCAGCGCCTACGGCCTGACCGACGCGGCCGGCGTCTCCTTCTACGTCTTCGACGCGCTGGGCAGCCTGCCCCGCTTCCGCGCCGGGTACCGGGAGCGGCTCGACTCCCTGGCCCTGGATGAGGCCGCGGCCGCCCGCCTGGTGGCCGAGACCCGGCTGGCCTACCAGCTCAACACCGAGGTGTTCGCCGACCTGGGCCGGATGTACGCGCCGGGGACCGGGGCGGACGCCGACGCCGCCTGAGCCCCGACCGCGCGCCCGTCAGGCCTCCGGGGCCCGGCGGGCGCGCTCCTGGTGGCGGCGGGCCTTCAGGCGGTTGCCGCAGGTCCTCATCGAGCACCAGCGGGCGGTGTTGGCGCGGCTGCGGTCGAGGAGGAAGAGGCGGCACTCGTCGTTGCCGCAGGGGCGCAGCCGCCCGGGCCTGCGCTCCTGGACGTCGTACCAGGCGAGCACCAGTTCCACCGCGAGCGTCCGCTCGGGCGGCGCCCGGAGAGTCCACCGCAGGTCCGCCCCGTCGATGTCGGGAACCCGGGTTACCCCGGCGAGCATCCCCCGCATCCGCGCCTCGGGCACGGGTCCGCGCGTGGCGGCCTGGAGCACGTCCCTCGCCGTCCGCAGCCAGTCGATCGCCGCCGCGTCATCGGAACCGCCGTGCTCGCGCGCCCACCGCCGCGGCGCGGCGTCGTCGGCCCACAGGTCCCGCCGTCGGCCGTCCACCACCGGGGTGCTGTTCAGCGCTTCGAGCAGCGCCTCCTCGTCGACCATGTCCACCCACCTCCCGAACTAACCCTCTTCATCGACTTGACAGGTTACCCCGCATCCGCTCCACTGGTGGCAGAGATAACCATCAAAGTTGCCCTGGAGGGTTAGTCATGACGGAGATCCGCCACCAGTACGCCACCGTGCGCGGACACCGCGTCTTCTACCGGGAGGCCGGGCCCCGCGACGCGCCCGCCCTGGTGCTCCTGCACGGGTTCCCCACCAGCTCGCGCATGTTCCGCCGACTGATCCCGCGGCTGGCCGACCGGTTCCGCGTCATCGCCCCCGACCACCTCGGCTTCGGCCACTCCGACGCTCCACCCGCCGACGCGTTCGCGTACACGTTCGACGCGCTCACCGACGTCACGGAGGCGCTCCTGGCCGGGCTCGGCGTCACCAGCTACGCCATGTACGTGCAGGACTACGGCGCTCCCGTCGGGTGGCGGCTCGCGCTGCGCGCCCCGGAGGCGGTCACCGCGGTGGTCACCCAGAACGGCAACGCCTACGAGGACGGCTTCGTCCCCGAGTTCTGGGCGCCCGTGTGGGCCTACGCGAAGGATCCGGGGCCCGCGACGGAACCGGCGGTCCGCACCGCCCTCGACCTGGACGCGGTCCGCTGGCAGTACCTGCACGGGGTGGACCGCCCCGAACTGGTCGATCCCGACACCTGGACGGCCGACCACCGCGACATCAGCCGCCCCGGCAACGACCTCGTCCAGCTCGCCCTCCTGCGCGACTACGCCACCAACCCGCCCCTCTACCCGCGGGTGCACGCGTACTTCCGGGAGAGCCGCGTCCCGCTCCTGGCCGTGTGGGGAGCCGAGGACCGCATCTTCGGCCCCGACGGCGCGCGCGCCTTCGCCCGCGACCTGCCGGACGCCGAGATCCGCCTGGTGCCCGGAGGCGGCCACTTCCTGCTGGAGAGCCACCTGGACGGCACCGCCGAGCGCATCCGGGACTTCCTGACCCGTACGCTGACGGCGCCCCGGGGATGACGCCCGCGCGGGCGGAACCGGTGGCCGGGCGGGCGCGCCGCCGACCGCCCGCCGGGCCCCGCCCCGGCGGGGCCCGGTCGTTCCGGAGCGTGCCCGGACCCGCTCCGGCCCTCCCGGCCGCCCTGCCACCACCGTCGCGCACGGTCACCGAAGACCGCCACGGTCCGCCCCCGGGCGTGACACCATAGGAGGATGCCCAAGATCACGGCGCCGACCATCGCCGCCCACCGTGCCCGCACACGGGATCGCATCATGGACGCCGTCGACGAGCTGATCCGGACCCAGGGGATCGACCGCATCTCCATGACCGACGTGGCCAACTCCGCGGGGATCACCCGTACCGCCCTGTACAACTACTTCCCCGACAAGCCCGCGCTGCTCCTGGCCTTCACCGAGCAGGTCAACAGCGCGTTCGTCGAGCGGTACAGGCGCGAACTCCCCTCGGGCGTCTCGGCGGCGCGGCGGCTCTCGGCGTTCGTCCGCCTCCAGTTGGAGGGCATCATGGCGCATCCGCACCCGCCCGCCGCCGAACTCGGGGCCAGCCTCGGCCCGGACGCCTACCAGGCGCTCGCCGCCCACGTGGCGCCCATGCAGCGCCTGCTGACCGAGATCCTGGAGGAGGGCACCGCCGCGGGCGAGTTCGATCCCCTGCCCGCCGAGCCCGTCTCCCGGCTGGCCCTGTCGATGGTCGGCTCCCAGCGCCTGCCCCTCGTCAGCGGGGAGATCGACCTCGACGAGACCCACGCCCTGGTCACACGGTTCGTACTCCGCGCCCTCGGCGTGGCGACCGAAACCGTGGACACCGTTCTTCCGCAAACCGCCACGAAGAACACCCGGAGTGGTGACTCGTAAACACGCAGTCATAAGGGCTGGCCCATAACCTGCGCCACAACGTTGGCGAGGCGATATCAAGTCGCAACGGTACGGCGACATCGGTCAGAATCGGTGACCCCGCCCGCCCCTCGGGGCGGGCGCCCCTTCGACCGAGTGTGAGGCCCTCTCCGACGTGTCCCTCGTACTGATCCTCCTCGGCGCCGTCCTGGTGGCGGTCGCCATGTTCAACAAGGTCCCCAGCTACGTCCCCGGGCGGATCCCGGCGCCCCGCCCCGGCCGCGGCGGCTCCGTGGCCGCCGCGCGGAGCCCGGAGATGGTGCGCCCCCGCGTGAGACTGGTGTCGGCCCGGCTCACCGAACCGGGCAAGGCGCTGCTCACCACATTCGGCGGAAGCGCGCTGATCGTGGCGTTCTTCCTCACCCTGTCCGGTCTGTGAACCCCGGCCGGTCCCTGAGCACGGACCGGCCGATCCGGCCGAGCAGCCGTTCCGGGGAGCCGTCGCCGCGTCCGGCCGGGTAACCGAGGTCGCGCGTGCCCCCGCCGCCGGCCATGCGCAGCAGCAGGCCGCCCGCGGCGGTGGCCGCGAGCCCGCCCGTCACCGCGGCGGCCGCGGCCAGCCGCTCGCGGAAGCGGGTGTCCCGGTGCGCGGCCATCTCCGCGATGGCGCGGTCCGTGGCGCCGAAGGCCCCGCCGCACAGCAGCGGGTCCAGCTCGTGGGGCCGCCACCGCGCCTGCCAGGGGCTCAACGGGGGCAGTCCGCCGGGCACCGAGGACGTGCGCGGCTTCCAGCGGACGGGCCCCGCAGCGCCGACCGGGCCGGGAACCGGGTCCGGCACCGTGAGCCGCTTGGGCGCGGGACCGCCGTAGCGCAGTTCGCCGGGGGCGTTGGTGAGCATCTCCGCGAGCAGCTTGGCGCAGGCACGGGCGTCTCCCAGCGCGGTGTGCTGTCCGGTCGGCCAGTCGCCGCTGAGCCGGTGGGAGGCCTTGGGCAGCGAGTACCGCTCCAGCTCCACCTGGGAGCGCAGCGCGCGCAGCGTGCACAGCCCGGCCTGGCCCGTGGGAAGCCCGGCGGGCACCAGTTCCGAGGCCAGGAAGCGCTGTTCGAAGTCGAGGTTGTGGCCGACCACGACCGCCCCGGAGAGCAGTTCGGTGAGTCTGGGCACCACCTGGGCCGCGGTCGGGGCGCCCACCGTGTCGCCCTCGCCGATGCCGTGGAACTCCCGGCCGCCCACCGGCGCGCGCGGGTCGATCAGAGTGCTGAACTCCTCCACGAACTTGCCGTCGCCGCGCACGCGCACCACGGCGATCTCCACGATGCGCGCGCCCTCGCGCGGTTCGAGGCCGGTGGTCTCCATGTCGAGCACCGCGTACTCCAGGTCCGCCGCCCGCATGCCGACCCTGCGCCGGGTCAGCGCGCCCATCCGCAGCGTTCCCATCGTGTGACCCACTCCCTCGTACCTCGTGTCGAACGGCCGTCCCACCTCGCCGCGTACCGGCAACGACCTTACTCCCCGCGTCCGACAGCGGACCCCGCGCACGTGGCGGGCCCCTCCCGGCGGCGGGGGGCCGACCGCTCCGGTCAGCCCCCGGACCGCGAGGCGTCTGCGGTCGGGCCGGTTCCGCGACCGCGGGGCGACCGGAAGAAAGGGGGGTTATGTAACGTTCTCAGTCGTGTCCACCCACAGGAGGACACTCCACGCGCACCCTGCCCCGACCTCAACGGCGAGGAGAAGCCCGCATGCCCCAGAGCCCGCTGCCCGAGTACGTCCCCCTGGCACAGGTCGTCCGGTCCGGAATGCTGGAGAGCGTCCACTACGGCGCGGTCGTCGGACTGGCCGCGGACGGCCGGATCGCCTACGCGCGCGGCCCCGTGCACCAGCCCATGTTCCCGCGCTCCTCGGCCAAGCCCTTCCAGGCGCTGGCGATGCTGCGGGCGGGCGCGCGCCTGGAGGGGCCCTCGCTGGCCATCGCCGCGGGCAGCCACTCCGGTGAGGAGGCGCACACCGCCGAGACCGAGCGCATCCTGGCCGCGGCCGGGCTCACCGCCGACGCCCTGGGCTGTCCCCCGGCCGCCCCCGGCGGCAGGGAGGCGCGCGCCGCGTTCGTGCGCGCCGGACGCGAGCCCGAGCGCGTGCTGATGAACTGCTCGGGCAAGCACGCGGGCATGCTCGCCGCCTGCGTCGCCCGGGGGTGGAGCACCGGGGACTACCTGGAAGCAGAGCACCCCTTCCAGGTCCTGGTCCGCGAGACCATCGAGGAGCTGTGCGAGGAGCCGGTCGCGCACACCGCCGTGGACGGCTGCGGGGCGCCCCAGATGGCGGTCTCCCTGACCGGTCTGGCCCGCGGTCTGTGGCGCATGCGCACCGCCCCCGAGGGCGGTCCTGAACGGGCCGTGGTCGAGGCGATGAGCGCCCACCCGCTGTACGTGGCGGGCAGCGACCGGATCGACACCGACCTCATGAGGCGTATGCCCGGCCTGGTGGCCAAGGGCGGAGCCGACGGGGTGCTGGTGCTCAGCGCCGCCACCGGCGAGACCGTCGCCGTCAAGATCAGCGACGGGGACGCCGAGGAGCGGGCGCGTACGCTGGTCGCACTCGACGCGCTGCGGACCCTCGGTGTGGACGTCTCCCCCGTCCAGGACCGGCTGCGCGTGGACGTCCTCGGAGGTGGCGCCCCCGTCGGCGAGGTCCGCCCGCTCTGACCGACCCCGACCTCGGGAACCACCACCGGAAGGGACACCACCGTGCGGGACACCCTCAACGACATCGTCGTCGTCGGAGCGGGGATGGCCGGGCTGCACACGGCCGAGGCGCTGCGCGAACGCGGGTACGAGGGGCGGCTGACGCTCCTGGGCGAGGAGGCGCACCGGCCCTACTCGCGGCCTCCGCTGTCCAAGGAGGTCCTGACCGGGGTGGGTATGGAGCCCCCGGGCGGCGGCCCGGGCTGGCTGGTGGGCCACCGGGCGCTGCGTCTGCGCGAGGACGAGGCCGTGGACGCGCTGGACCTGGACTTCCGTCCGGGCAGCCGGGCCGTGGGGCTGGACACCGCCGCCCGTGAGGTGAGCGTGTCCGGTCCGGGCGGCGCCGCCTCGACGGTGCGCTACGACGGCCTGGTGATCGCCACGGGCGCGCGGGCGCGCCGCCCCGCCACCGACCTGGCGGGCGTGTACGTGCTGCGCACCCTGGACGACGCCGAGGCGGTGCGGTCGGAGTTCGACTCCGGTGGTCGGCTGGTGGTGGTCGGGGCCGGTTTCGTCGGCGCCGAGGTGGCGGCCAGCGCCCGAGCGGTGGGCATGGACGTGACCCTGGTGGAGGCGGCGCCCACACCGCTGACCCGGGTCGTGGACCCGAGGATCGGCGAGGTCCTCACGG
The DNA here is from genome assembly GCF_000092985.1 of Nocardiopsis dassonvillei subsp. dassonvillei DSM 43111. GTDB lineage: Bacteria > Actinomycetota > Actinomycetes > Streptosporangiales > Streptosporangiaceae > Nocardiopsis > Nocardiopsis dassonvillei. The sequence continues at coordinate 527,366 of NC_014210.1, read as the reverse complement.
AGCTGCACCGGGAGAACGGCGTCGACGTGCGCCTGGGCGTGGGCGTGGCCGGTTTCGAGGGCCGGGGCCGGGTGGAGCGGGTCCGGCTCGCCGACGGCTCGGCGGTGGAGGCCTCCCTCGTGGTCGCCGGGATCGGCGTGCACCTGAACACCGAGTGGCTGCGCGGGTCCGGGGTGGAGCTGCTGGCCGACGGCTCGGTGGCGTGCGACGAGTACTCCGCGACCTCGGTGCCGAACGTGTACGCGGTCGGCGACCTGGCGAACTGGCCGCACCCGCGCTACGGCGGGCGGATCCGCCTGGAGCACTGGACCAACGCGGGCGAGCAGGGCGAGGCCGCGGCGCACAACCTGTTGGCGGGCGACGGCGGGCGCACGCCCTTCACGCCGGTGCCCTACTTCTGGTCCGACCAATACAGGATGAAGGTCCAGCTGCTGGGCCAGGGCGCGCCCGCCGATCAGGTCGCCTTCGTGCACGGCTCCCCGGAGGACCGAAAGTTCGTGGCCTTCCTGGGCCGGGGCGGAATGCTCACCGGTGTGCTGGGGCTGCGCTCCACGCCCAAGACCATGCGCTACCGGGGTCTGCTGGAGAAGCCGACGACGTGGGACGAGGCGTTGGCGGCCGCGGGGGTCACTCCCGCACGGTGATGGCCCTCTTGGGGCACATGCGTTCGGCCTGGCGGACGCGTTCGCGGGACGCGGCGGCGGGTTCCTCGGTGAGCAGGTAGAGGAAGTCGTCGTCGCGGACCTCGAAGACCTCCGGTGCGGCGGCCATGCACAGGGCGTTGCTCTCGCACTGGTCGTAGTCGACCTCGACTCGCATCGTCGCTGGACTCCTCGCGCGGAAGGGGTGTGATCCCCGACTCTAGCCGGGACGGCCGTGCTGTACGGCTCGGACGGGCGCACCGGCGCACGTCCATAACTTCGCTTTTGTCCATAAAGCGGATGTTGTGTGAACCACCAGTGCGTACACGCTGTCCCACTGCCGACAGCACCGGGCCGTCCGGTGCCGTCGGGAAAGGGGCACACGGGTGAGCGAGGACGAGACCACCGGGAATCCCGAGAACCGTAGGTCGGCGGCGGAGGCCGCCCCCGTGCCGGGACCGGAAGGGACCCCCGTGCCACCGGGTCCAGCGGAGCAGGTGGAGCGGGAGGGGCAACCGGGGCGGGTGGATCCACCGTTACGGACGGGGCGACTAAGTCCGTCGGAAGTCTCAGGACGGCCGGGCCCGCCGGAGCAGGAGAGGCATCCGGTCCCTCCAGACCAGACGGAACACCCGGGACAGGTGGGGCAGGCAAGGCCGCGGAGCGCCCACCGGGAACCGCAGCAGTACGGCACGACGTTCGCGCACCTGTCCTACGCGCAGCACTACCAGCAGACGTACCACGACCCGGCCTACCGGTACCGGGAGCGGCCGCGGGTGCCCCTGCCCCGTGCACCCGCGTGGCTGCCGGTCGCCGTGCTCGGCGTCGGCGTGGTGGCCGCGCTGCTGGCCACGTTCGACCGGCCCGGGATCGGCCTGGTCATCACCGGTGTGGTCGCGGGTCTGACCGCTTTCGCCGCGCTGATGGTGCGCCCGGCCATCCCCGAGAGCGGTATGGAGGACGAGGAGGAACGAAACGGGGAACCGGGGCCCGGGAGCTCTTCTGGCACCGCTGGGAGCACGCGGACCCCCGTGGCCGGGGGTTCGGGTGTCCCCGATCCGACCGCCCGGAGCGTCCCCGCCAAGGACGACGGACAACCGCGCCCCGGGAACTCCTCCGTAGCCGCAGCGGACGCGGAGCACGCCGGGGTCTCCCCTGAGACCGGAGATCCGGCTTCTGGGGCCGCAGAGACCCGTGCGGATTGCGGGGCCGATCCCTCGGCCGAGATGGAAGGGGCGCCGGAGGCCACGGAGGCCGGTGAATCCGACAGCAGCGGAACACGTACGCCTGGAAGCGAAGAGGCCACCGGTGCCACCGGCATCACCAAGGCTGGCGAGGCTGGCGAGGCTGGCGAGGCTGGCGAGGCTGGCGAGGCTGGCGAGGCTGGCGAGGCTGGCGAGGCTGGCGAGGCCACCAATACCGCCTCCACCGGTGCTGGCGAAACCGCTACCGCTGAGGCCGCCGGGGCCGCTCCAGCCGTCACGCCCTCACCTCAACCTCTCGCCCGCCCCGCAGTCCCACACACCACTGCCACCGCCTCCCCATCCGCCTCCGGTCCTCAGACCGCCCCCACCCCTCAGACCTCCTCCCACCCCGCGGCCCCGCACACCCCAGCGGCCTCTGCCCCCCGCCTCTCTGCTCCTCACTCCTCTGCTGCCCCTGACCCCGAACCCACACCTGACCGCTACTCCCACACCTGGTCGGCGGTCTACGGCGTGCTCGCCGCCGCCCTGTTGTTCACGGCGGTGTTCCGGGACGCGGGCTGGGTGCTCCTGTGGACCCTGACCGCGTCCTTCCTCTTCGCTTCCATGGCCTTCGCCGCGCGCAACCCCGCCTCCCGCCAGGGCGCGGCGGGCGTCGTCACCGGCTCGCTCGCCCTGTTGCGCAACCTGCCCTCCACACCGCGGTTCCTGGCCGCTCCGCTGCAGAGCTCGCGATCCCGCCGCCTGGTCGGGCCGGTCCTGGTCACCACGGTGGCCACCGTCGGGCTGCTGCTCGTCTTCGGCGTGCTCTTCGCCTTCGCCGACCCGGTGTTCGGCAGCTACCTGGGCCGGATGTTCACCAACCTGTTCCGGGAGGGCGACCTCAACCCGTTCGGCGACCTGTTCGCCATGGTGACGGCTATGCTGCTCACCGGCTCCGCCGTGCTGGCCGCGCGCCGCCGCCACGCGCCGAGGCACGCCCCCCGCGCCACTCCCGTGAACCCCTCCCCCGAGCGGACTCCCCTGCCGGTGTGGGTGTGGACGATCCCGCTCGGCGCCCTGGTCCTCCTGTTCACCGCCTTCCTCGCGGTGCAGGCCGTCGCGATGTTCGGCGGCGACGAGTACGTCCAGCGCGTCGCCGGGGTCACCTACGCCGAGTACGCGCGCCAGGGCTTCTTCCAGCTGGTCGTGGTCAGCCTGCTCGTCCTGTGCGTCATCGCGGTGGTCGTACGCATCCTGCCCTCCAGCACCACCCGTGTCCTGCGCAACGTCCTGCTCGGGCTGCTGTGCACGCTCACCCTGGTCATCCTGGCCTCGGCGATGCTGCGCCTGCAGCTGTACATCGACACCTACGGGCTGACCCGGATGCGGGCCAGCGCCGAGGCGTGGATCGTGTGGAGCGCGGGGGTGTTCGGCCTGCTGCTCGTGGCGGGCGCGCTCGACACCCTGGGCCGTTCGGCGGCCTGGCTGCCCCGGGTCACGGCGGCCCTGGCCGGAACGGCACTGGCCGTGTTCGCCTACGGCAACCCGGACCTGCGGATCGCCGAGAGCCACCGGGACCTGGACCTGTCCACGATCGACACCTGGTACCTGCGCGACCTGTCCGCCGACGCGATCCCCGGTCTGCTCGAACTGGAGGGCGACGAACGCGACTGCGCCCTGGTGGGGTTCCAGGACCTCGTGGAGGAGGCCGACGACGCCGGGTTCGCGTCGTGGAACCTGTCCCGCCACCGGGGCCTCCAGCAGCTGGACGAACTGGGCCTGTTCGAGATCGGCGGCCAGGCCGGGATGAGCTGCTCCTACGAGCGCGGCTACTAGGGAGGGCGGCGGGCGCACGTCCCCACCGTCCCGCTCCCGGCGGACGCCTCGCGCGGTCCCTCCCGCGCACGGCCCCGGCCGCGTTCGCGCCCCGGCCGGACCGGTCGGGGCGCTCGGGGCTCAGGGGCGCGCAGGAGCACGGGGACTCCACCCCCGCGTCCCGCCCGCGGACCCGGGGCAGCCCTCCCGCCCCGGGGCCGGACCGCCTACTTCGCGAAGCGGTCGGTCGCCTCGATCAGGTGGTCCAGGATGCCCGGCTCGCTGAACGCGTGCCCGGCGTCGTCCACGATGTGGAATTCCGCTTCCGGCCACGCCTTGTGCAGGTCGTAGGCGGTGCGGGCCGGGGTGCACACGTCGTAGCGGCCCTGCACGATCACGCCGGGGATGTGCCGGATCGCCTCCGCCCCGTCGATGAGCTGGTCGGGCTCCAGGAACCCGCGGTTGACGAAGTAGTGGTTCTCGATCCGCGCGAAGGCCAGCGCGTAGTCCTCGTCCGCGTGGTGCTCGCGCAGCTCGTGGTTGGGCAGCAGGGTGACCGTGGACCCCTCCCACACGCTCCACGAGCGCGCGGCGGCCAGGCGCTCCTCACGGTCGGGCGAGTTCAGGCGGCGCGCGTAGGCGGCGATGAGGTCGCCGCGCTCCTCCTCGGGGATGGGCGCCAGGTAGGACTCCCACAGGTCCGGGAAGAGCTGGGAGGCGCCCTCCTGGTAGAACCAGCGCAGCTCGCTCTCGCGCAGGGTGAAGATGCCGCGCACGACCAGCTCGCTGACGCGGTCGGGGTGGCGCTGGGCGTAGGCCAGCGCCAGGCAGCTGCCCCAGGACCCGCCGAAGACCTGCCAGGACTCCGCGCCGATCATCTCGCGCAGCCGCTCCATGTCCTGCACCAGCGTCCAGGTGGTGTTGGTGGACAGGTCGGTGTCCATCTGGCTGGCGTGCGGGGTGGAGCGGCCGCAGTTGCGCTGGTCGAACAGCAGGATCCGGTACCGCTCCGGGTCGAAGAGCCTGCGGTGGTCGGGCACGCATCCGCCGCCGGGGCCACCGTGCAGGAACACCACGGGCTTGCCCGCGGGGTTGCCGCACAGCTCCCAGTAGACGCGGTGTCCGTCGCCGACGTCGAGCATCCCCGAGTCGTACGGCTCGATGGGCGGGTACAAGGTACGCAAAGCGTGGGGCCTTTCGTGGACGTGTTCGTGGACGTGGTTCCTCCCCGGGGACCCCGGCGGAGTCGGGCGCCGCGGACGGAGGTGTCCGGCGGACGCCTGACGGAGAACGACGAGGAGAGGGTACGGCGTCCCGGGTGTCCACCGGGCGCGAACACGCACGGGACGCCGTCAGAGGCGGTCGAGCAGCTCGGCCTTCTTGGCGCTGAACTCGTCGTCGGTGAGCAGGCCCTCGGCGTGCAGCCGCCCGAGTTCGCGGATCTTGGCGAAGACCGCCTCGCTGCCGTCGTCGTCCGCCGCTCCGAGCGCGGCGCGCTCCTGCCGGGGGTCCTCGGCCGCCGCGACGTGGGCGTTGACGGTGGCGGCCATCAGCAGGGTCTCCTCGCTGCCCTTGGTCCCGTGCGAGGCGAGCGTGAAGAAGTCGTGGTCCAGCGCCGTGGCCTCGGGGATGGTCACCCCGCGCAGCACGATGCGCAGGTAGCCCTCGGTGACGTCGACCGGCGGGTGCCAGTGGGCGGTCTCGATCTCGGAGAGCTGGTAGTCGCGGGCCTTCTCCTTCTGCTTGGCCGTGCTGGCCAGCCAGTTGTCCCACTGGAGGCGCACGCGGGTGCCGTCGAAGGAGGCCGTGCCCTCGGCGGTGCGGACCTGGAGCGGGGGCCGGGCCACCAGTCCCCGGGCGACCTCGCGCGGGTCGAGTTCCCCGGTCAGGGTCTCGCGGGCGAAGCGGGCCGAGGAGGCGATCTGCTCGGAGTAGTACTCGGCGAGGAGTTCTCCGTCGTGCGGGCCGGTGATCAGCAGCGGGGTGAGCGCGTCCCGGCCGGGGACGCCCAGGAGCGCGTAGGGGTCGCCGCCCTCCACCAGCCGCAGCCGCAGCCGCCACCCGTGCTTGCGGGTGCCCCGGTCGAAGTCGACCTCGCGGACGGCGGCCAGCGGAACCGAGCAGCTCCCCAGCGACCGGAACAGGGCGGGCACCTTGCGGCCGGAGTCGAAGCGGACACGGATCGTCTCGTCGTCGATCCGCCAGGTTCCGTGGTGTCCGCGAAGTTCCTCCATGTCCACACATCCTAGAGCCAGCGGAACCCGCCCCGCGGGGCCGCATGCGGTCACCGTCCCGGCCCGCGGCGCCGGGCGCCCGACTGCGGACGGGGTTGTGCTCTCCCGTGCCTCCGCCCCACCGCACGCGCGCCGCCCACCGCCACCGACGCACGCCACGTCCGGCGCCTCCCCGTCCGGACGCCCGAACCGTCACCCGAGGTCAAGGGCCCGTCCGGACCACGGGCCCCAAGCGTCACGGCGGCGCATCCCGGGTAGGACCAGCGGGGCACACCCGTTGCACCGCCCAGCCCGGGCGGGACCGGCGGACAGTGCGGTCGGCGCCCTGTCCACGAACCGGAGGTCGCCACATGTCGAGAGAGACGGCAGCCGCGGGCGCGGCCGAGTTCCGCGCCGCCCGGGACCTGCTCCTGGACCTGCGCGAGGACCAGGGGAGGGCGCACCGGGAGTTCACCTGGCCCCGGTCGGACCGGTTCAACTGGGCGCTGGACTACTTCGACGAGGTGGCCGGGCGCCGTCCGGACCGGACGGCGCTGTGGATCGTGGAGGAGGACGGCGGCCAGGCCAGGTACACCTACCGGCGGATGTCGGAGCGCTCCGCCCAGGTGGCCAACTGGCTGAACAACCAGGGCGTGCACCCGGGCGACCGGATCCTGCTGATGCTGGGCAACCAGGTGGAGCTGTGGGAGACCCTGCTCGCCGCGACCAAGCTCGGCGCCGTGGTCTGCCCCACCCCCACCTCCCTGTCCGAGGGCGACCTGCTGGACCGGCTGGAGCGCGGCGAGATCGCGCACGTGGTGTGCTCGGCCGCCGAGACCGAGAAGTTCGCCCCGCTGCGGGGGCACTGGACGCGGATCTGCACGGGCTACATGGAGGGGTGGCTGAACTACGCCGACTCCGAGCACGCCGGTCTGGACTTCCACCCCCCGCACACCACCCACCCCGACGACCCCCTGCTGCTGTACTTCACCTCCGGCACCGCCACCCTGCCCAAGCTGGTCGTGCACACCCAGCGCTCGTACCCGGTGGGGCACCTGTCGACCATGTACTGGCTGGGTGTGCGGCCGGGCGACGTCCACCTCAACGTGTCCGAGCCGGGGTGGGCCAAGCACGCCTACGGCAGCGTGTTCGCGCCGTGGAACGCCGAGGCGACGGTGCTGGTCGTCAACCAGGAGCGCTTCGACGCGGCGGGGCTGCTGGACGCGATCGTGCGCTGCGGGGTGGACACGCTGTGCGCGCCGCCGACGGTGTGGCGGACTCTGGCGCAGGCCGACCCCGCCGCGTGGGACGTGGGGCTGCGCGAGGCGGTGGCCGCCGGGGAGCCGCTCAACCCCGAGGTGGTGGACCGCGTGCGCGAGGCATGGGGCGTGACCGTGCGCGACGGGTTCGGGCAGACCGAGACGACCGTACTGCTGGGCAACGGCCCCGGTCAGCGCGTGGTGCGCGGGTCGATGGGGCGGGAGATGCCGGGCTACGACGTGGTGCTGACGGACCCGGCCACCGACGAGCCCGCCGACACCGGGCAGATCTGCGTGGACCTGGCCCGGGAGCCGGTGGGGGTGATGAAAGGCTACGCCGACAACCCCGGCCTCAGCCGCGAGGTGGTCCGCGGGGACCGCTACCGCACCGGTGACATCGCCAGCCGGGATTCGAACGGTTACATTACCTATATCGGTCGATCCGACGATGTGTTCAAGGCCTCAGATTACCGCATCTCACCATTCGAACTCGAAAGCGTTCTGGTCGAGCACGAATACGTGGTCGAGGCGGCCGTCGTTCCCTCCCCCGACCCGCTGCGGCTGGCGGTGGCCAAGGCGTACGTGGCCCTGGCCGAGGGGGTGGCCCCCGACGCCGAGACCGCGCGGTCGATCCTGGCCCACGCGCGCGAGCGCCTGTCACCGCACCAGAGGGTTCGCCGCCTGGAGTTCGGTGAGCTGCCCAAGACCGTCTCCGGTAAGATCCGTCGCGTGCAGCTGCGTCGGGCCGAGGCCGAGCGCGGCACGGTCGCCGACGGCGCGCGCAACCCGCGCGAGTACTGGGAGGAGGACCTCCCGGGGTTGGAGCGGTGACCGACCGGGCTCCGGAGCCGCCCCCGACGGAAATGGCCGCGGGAACCGGGAGAATTCCGTCTCACGCAATGAGACGCTTTTCGGCACCCGAAACCGGTGTGGTGTTTTCTGTCACGCGAACCGTGCCGGCCGACGCGGCAGCGGAGCGCCGAACCGTCCGCGCTACTGTTTTCATAAGACGGTTTTCGTGGCGACAGCGGAAAACACGACAGACGGGACCCGAGGGGAACACCATGCCGAGCACCAACGACACCCGGGTGGCCAGTTACAAGCCGCTCATCGCGCCCCGGGACCTGCTGGCCGAGCTCCCGCTGGGCGCCGAGCGCAGCGCCCTGGTCGAGGAGTCCCGCGCCGAGGTCAAGCGGGTGCTGGACGGAGAGGACGACCGCCTGCTGGTCGTCGTGGGCCCCTGCTCGGTGCACGACCCCGAGTCCGCCATGGACTACGCCCGCCGCCTGAAGGAGCTGGTGCCCTCCCTGCGCGACGAGCTGTGCGTCGTGATGCGCGTGTACTTCGAGAAGCCGCGTACCACCGTCGGCTGGAAGGGCCTGATCAACGACCCCGGCCTGGACGACACCTACGACGTGCACCGGGGCCTGCGCACCGCGCGCAAGCTGCTGCTGGACATCAACGCGCTCGGGCTGCCCGCCGGGACCGAGTTCCTCGACCCCATCACCCCGCAGTACATCGCCGACGTCGTCTCCTGGGGCGCGATCGGGGCGCGCACCACCGAGAGCCAGGTGCACCGCCAGCTGAGCAGCGGCCTGAGCACGCCCGTGGGCTTCAAGAACGGCACCGACGGCGACGTCCAGGTGGCCGTGGACGCGGTCGGCGCCGCCGCCGCCTCGCACACCTTCTTCGGTATCGACCCCACCGGCGCCGGTTCGGTGGTCGTCACCGAGGGCAACCCGGACTGCCACGTCATCCTGCGCGGCGGCCGCAGCGGTCCCAACTTCGGCGCCGGGCAGGTCAACGCCGCCCTGGACGTCATCGAGGGCGCCGGGCTGCCCCGCCGCCTGATGATCGACGCCAGCCACGCCAACAGCGGCAAGGACCACACCCGCCAGCCCGGTGTGGCCGCCGCGATCGCCGCCCAGGTCGCCGAGGGCCAGACGGGCGTCATCGGCGTGATGCTGGAGAGCTTCATCGTCGAGGGGGCCCAGAAGCTGGGCGACCCCGCCGCCCTGACCTACGGCCAGTCGATCACCGACAAGTGCATGGGCTGGGAGACCACCGGCGAGGTGCTGACCCAGCTGGCCGAGGCCGTGCGCCAGCGCCGCAAGGCCTAGCGGGTGGTCTTGGGACCTCCGCTTCGCTGAGGCCCGTCCAGGAACGGACTCTCCTGCGCGCGTCGGCCCGCTCCCGTGACGGCGTCGGGCCGACGCGCGTCGCGGGCCCCGCGGCGCTCAGGCGGTGCGCCCCTCCTCGGGCAGGACCTCCAGCTCCACGAGCATCTCCCGTCCCAGGGACTCGCCCAGCTCGGCGTCCTCGTCCCCCTCCGGTTCGACGCGCAGCGCGAACGTGTACAGGTCCTCGCCGCGCTCGACCCAGCCGACCCACCAGCCCGGCGCGGGGTCGGCCTCCCGGCCCCGCCCGGCCTTGGCGTGGAGGGCGTAGCCGTCGCCCTCCTCCAGGAGGGCGAGTGCGCGCACCGCCTCCTGGTGCGCGTCGTCCACGGGCAGTTCGTCGCGGGCCAGCCTGGCCAGGAAGGCGGTCTGCTCCATCGCGGAGATCTCCAGCGGCCCCTCCAGCCAGAAGCGGTCCAGCGCGTTCGCGTCGCCCACCGAACGGTTGCCGTAGTCCAGCCGGTCCACCCAGGCCGCCATCGGCCCGTGCCCGACCCGGCGGGCCACCTCCTGGTAGACGGGGACGTTCGAGTCGGGCAGGGCCTCGCGCGGGGCCGTGTCCCGCTCCCGCCGGTCGGCGGACCGGGATCCGCCCCCGTGGGGCACCACCTCGTCCACGTCCCCGACCGCGCCCGTCTGGAGCCCCACCAGTGTGCTGACGAGGTCGAAGGTGGACGCGGGGACCGCGCGCTCGCGGGCCCGCTCCGGACCCACCACGGTCGCCTCCCGCTCCATCACGTCGTGGAGCACGAAGGTGCCCTCCACACCCGCGTCGGCGAACACCGCTTCCAGGGCCTCGCGCTCGACGGCGGCCACGTCGCCCCGCGTCAGGGGCGGGGGCCCGGCCTCCGCCCCCTCCCGGGCGTGCCCGTCCGGCTCCCGCGGTCCGTCCACGGCCCCGGCGCACCCCGTGCCCGCGGCCAGGGACAGGACGCATCCGGCCGCGAGCGAGCGCGCCGTCCTCCCGGTGTCGGTTCGCATCCGTCTCCCTCCCCGGTCGGTACTCTCCGCACACGCTAATCCCCGCGTTCCCGCTCCAGGGTGGAGGCGGACGGAGTGTCGAAGACCGGAGGGGGCGCGGCGGACACGGCGCGGACGGCGCGCGACGGCGCCGCTCACGGGTGCCGCGCGGGAGCTCCCGCGCGGCACCGGGCACCCTTGGGCGCCGTTCACGGCCGCTGCTAGGCTGAACGTGTTGCTGACCCCGTACGGGAGAGTGCCCGCGTATCCAGCGCGGGCCGCCGAAGGAGCAATCCCTCCCCGAAGACAACCTCTCAGGCACAGCGGACCGTACGGGCGAGACCACTCTGGAAAGCAGGGACAGCCGTCCCTCGCCGAAGGTGCAAGCCGCGCCGAGCGCGCGGCGAAGCTCTCAGGCACAGATGACAGAGGGGGAGGATGGCAACGCCACGCACGTCACGACGCCCATCCTCTCGGGAGTGCCCATGTCAGATGCCGCATCCGCGCCGCGCGCGACAGCGCTGCGCGAGGTCCACGAGAAGGCCGGCGCCACCCTCGTCGACTTCGCCGGGTGGCTCATGCCGCTGCGCTACGGCAGCGAGACCGCCGAGCACCGTGCGGTGCGCGAGGCCGCGGGCCTGTTCGACCTCTCCCACATGGGCGAGATCCGGCTGACCGGCCCGCAGGCCGCCCAGGCACTCGACCACGCGCTGGTCGGCCACCTGTCCCAGGTCAAGGTGGGGCGCGCCCGCTACTCCATGATCACCGCCGAGGACGGCGGTGTCCTGGACGACCTCATCGTCTACCGGCTCCGCGAGGACGAGTACCTCGTCGTGGCCAACGCCGCCAACACCGCGGTCGTCGCCCCGGCCCTGGCCGAGCGGGCCGCGGGCTTCGACGTCGAGGTCCGCGACGAGTCGGCCGAGTACGCGCTGATCGCCGTCCAGGGGCCCCGCGCCGTCGACGTCCTGGCTCCGCTGACCGACGCCGACCTGGACGGCATCCGCTACTACGCCGGGTACGAGCACACCGTCGCCGGCGAGCCCGTCCTGCTCGCCCGTACCGGCTACACCGGTGAGGACGGCTTCGAGATCTTCGTCAGCCCCGCGGACAGGGCCCCCAAGGTGTGGGATGCCCTCATGGCCGAGGGTGAGCGGCACGGCCTCGTCCCCGCCGGGCTCTCCGCGCGCGACACCCTGCGCATGGAGGCCGGGATGCCGCTGTACGGGCAGGAGCTGACCGCCGACCTCACCCCCTTCGACGCCGGTCTGGGCCGGGTCGTGAAGTTCGACAAGGGCGACTTCGTGGGCCGCGCGGCCCTGGAGGAGGCCTCCCGCTCCTCCCGCCCCCGCCGCCTCATCGGCCTCGTCGCGCGCGGGCGCCGCCCGCTGCGCCAGGGCCAGGAGGTCCTGCGCGACGGCACCCCCGTCGGAACCATCACCAGCGGCGCGCCCTCGCCCACCCTGGGCCGCCCCATCGCCATGGCCTACGTGGACGGCGACCTCGACACCTCGACCGGCGCGTTCACCGTGGACGTGCGCGGGCGGGGCGAGGACGTCGACGTGGTCGAGCTGCCGTTCTACAAGCGGCAGTCGTAGGAGCAGGGGCCTTCACACCCCGAAGGCCCGCACGCCCCGGCGCGGCGGGATCCCCACACAGGGGACCCGCACGCACGGGGCGCGACCGGGCGTAGGCCGGGCCGGGCAGCCGTACGGGCGCGCGGCAGGAAAATGGAACACCTCCAAGGAGAGTTGAAGTGAGCGTTCCCACGGAGCTGGGTTACACCGCCAAACACGAGTGGGTCGTGGTCGAGGACGGGATCGCCACCGTCGGGATCACCTCGTTCGCCGCCGAGTCCCTGGGCGACATCGTCTACGTCGAGGTGCCCGAGGTCGGCAGCGAGGTGACCGCGGACGAGCCGTGCGGCGAGGTGGAGTCCACCAAGTCCGTCAGCGACGTCTACTCGCCCGTGAGCGGTGAGGTCACCGAGGTCAACGCGATCCTGGAGAACGAGCCCGAGACCATCAACTCCTCGCCCTTCGAGGACGGTTGGCTGTTCAGGGCCCGGATCTCCGAGGAGCCCACCGACCTTCTCTCCGCCGAGGAGTACACCAAGCTGACCGAAGGCGAGGAGTAGGCCCCCGATGGCTACTGACAACACGCTCAACCAGACGCTGGGCGAACTGGACCCCGAGGTGGCGGCCGCGGTCGACGCGGAGCTGGCCCGCCAGCGCGACACCCTGGAGATGATCGCCTCGGAGAACTTCGCCCCCCAGGCGGTGATCGAGGCCCAGGGCACCGTCCTGACCAACAAGTACGCGGAAGGGTACCCGGGCCGCCGCTACTACGGCGGGTGCGAGCACGTCGACGTCGTCGAGCAGCTCGCCATCGACCGCGCCAAGGCGCTGTTCGGCGCCGAGCACGCCAACGTGCAGCCGCACTCGGGCGCGCAGGCCAACACGGCCGTGTACTTCGCGCTGCTCAAGCCGGGTGACACCATCCTGGGCCTGGACCTGGCCCACGGCGGCCACCTGACCCACGGCATGAAGATCAACTACTCCGGCAAGATCCTCAACGCGGTGGCCTACCACGTGCGCGACGAGGACGGCACCGTCGACTACGACGAGGTCGAGGCGCTCGCCGAGGAGCACCGGCCCAAGATGATCGTCGCCGGGTGGTCGGCCTACCCGCGCCAGCTGGACTTCGCCCGCTTCCGCAAGATCGCGGACTCGGTCGGCGCGCTCCTGATGGTGGACATGGCGCACTTCGCCGGTCTGGTCGCGGCGGGGCTGCACCCCAACCCGGTGCCGCACGCCGACGTGGTCACCACGACCACGCACAAGACCCTGGGCGGCCCGCGCGGCGGCATGATCCTGGCCAAGGCCGAGCTGGGCAAGAAGATCAACTCCGCGGTGTTCCCCGGCATGCAGGGCGGGCCGCTGGAGCACGTGATCGCGGCCAAGGCGGTGGCCCTCAAGGTCGCCGCGGGCGAGGAGTTCGCCGACCGCCAGCGCCGCACGGTCTCGGGCGCCAGGCTGCTCGCCGAGCGGCTGACGCGGCCGGACGCGGCCGAGGTCGGCGTGAAGGTGCTCTCGGGGGGCACGGACGTGCACCTGGTCCTGGTGGACCTGGTGAACTCCGAGCTCAACGGCCAGGAGGCCGAGGACCGCCTGCACTCGATCGGGATCACGGTCAACCGCAACGCGGTGCCCAACGACCCGCGCCCGCCGATGGTCACCTCCGGTCTGCGGATCGGCACCCCGGCGCTGGCCACCCGCGGTTTCGGCGACGAGGACTTCGCCGAGGTCGCGGACGTCATCGCCGAGGCGCTCAAGCCGGAGTTCGACGAGGCCGCGCTGCGCGGCCGGGTCCAGGCGCTGACCGCGAAGTACCCGCTCTACCCGAACCTGTAGAGCCGCGCCGTGCGGGGCCGGGCGGCCCCGCACGGCGATCCCATGCCCGGGCCCTGTACTCGACGAGGAGGACAGCCATGGCCATCAGCGTGTTCGACCTGTTCAAGATCGGAATCGGACCGTCCAGCTCGCACACGGTCGGGCCGATGAAGGCCGCGCGCACGTTCGTGGCCGGACTGCGCGAGGAGGGCCTGCTCGACGGCGTGGCCCGCGTGCGCGCGGAGCTGTACGGCTCCCTGGCGCTCACCGGCAAGGGGCACGGCAGCGACCGCGCGGTGGTCCTGGGGCTGATGGGGCACACCCCCGAGCACGTGGACGTGGACGCGGTGCCCGAACTGGTGGAGGGGGTGCGCCGGGAGCGGACCCTGTACCCGGGCGGGCCCGAGGGGCCGCCGGTGGCCTTCGACCCGGCCGTGGACGTGGACTTCCGCCGCAGGGAGAGCCTGCCCGACCACCCCAACGGGATGCGGTTCGTGGCGCTGGACTCCTCCGGCGCCGAACTGGCGGCGAAGGTGTACTACTCGGTGGGCGGCGGGTTCGTCGTGGACGAGCGCGCGGCGGGCGCGGACCGGATCAAGGCCGACGACACCCGGGTGCCCCACCCCTTCTCCAGCGCCGAGGAGCTGCTGGGCATCTGCGCCGACACCGGGATGTCGATCAGCGCGGTGATGCTCGCCAACGAGCAGGCGTTCGGGCGCTCCCCCGAGCGGATCAGGGCCGAGCTGCTCGTGCTGTGGGAGGCGATGCGCCAGTGCGTGCGCCGCGGGGTGACCACCGAGGGCAGCCTGCCCGGCGGGCTGAAGGTGCCCCGGCGGGCGCACCGCCTGTACCGGCAGCTGGGCGGCAACTGCGACGAGTCGGGCCTGCTGGCGCCGACGGGGGTGGACTCCGACCCCATGCGCGGCAGCGACTGGATCACGCTCTACGCGCTGGCCGTGAACGAGGAGAACGCCGCGGGCGGCCGTGTGGTGACCGCGCCGACCAACGGGGCCGCGGGCATCGTGCCCGCCGTGCTGCACTACTACCTGCACTTCAGCCCGGGCGCGGGCGACGAGGGCGTGGTGCGGTTCCTGCTGACCGCGGGGGCCGTGGGCATCCTGTTCAAGCAGAACGCGTCGATCTCGGGTGCCGAGGTGGGCTGCCAGGGCGAGGTGGGTTCGGCCTCCTCGATGGCCGCCGCCGGGCTGGCCGAGGTGCTGGGCGGCACCCCCGCGCAGGTGGAGAACGCCGCCGAGATCGCCATGGAGCACAACCTGGGGCTGACCTGCGACCCCATCGGCGGCCTGGTGCAGGTGCCGTGCATCGAGCGCAACGCGCTGGCCTCGGTGAAGGCGATCAGCGCCGCGCGCATCGCGCTGCGCGGCGACGGCAGCCACTTCGTGTCGCTGGACAAGGTCATCCGGACCATGCGCGACACGGGCCGCGACATGATGGACAAGTACAAGGAGACCTCGCGCGGCGGCCTGGCCGTCAACGTCATCGAGTGCTGAGGGATCCGTCTTCCTCGCGGCCGACGTGGCCGCCCGCCGGGGCGCGGGGAGAGAGTACGGGGACCGCGCCCGGTCGGGAGCGGTCCCCGCGTGTGTCAGGCGTCGGTTCCGGTGGGCGCGGGCTCCTCGGCCGCGGCCACCCGCGCGGGGTCGGGGGCCTTGGTGACCAGGCTGGCCACGACGAGCGCGACCAGGGCGGCGGGCAGGGCGACGATGACCGCGTTGAGGCCGCCCGGGGTCCCGGCGATCTGCCAGCCGATGGTGGTGGCCGCGCCGACCACCAGCGCCGCGACGGCGCCCGCGGTGGTCGCGCGCTTCCAGAACAGCACCGACAGGACCACCGGGGTGATCGCGGCGCCGTAGACCGTGTAGGAGTACATCTGCAGCTCCAGCACGGTCGGGAAGAACAGGCTCAGCGCCAGGCCCGCGAGCGCGATGCCCAGGACCGACAGGCGCTGGACCACGAGCTTGCGGCGCTCGTCCACACCGTCCCCGGCGAAGCGGGCGTACAGGTCGTAGGCGACGTTGGAGGCGCAGGAGAGCATGTACGAGGACCCGGTCGTGATGACGAAGGCGACCGCCCCGGCCAGGATCAGACCGCCCAGCACCACCGGGAGGTAGCCCTCGGAGGCCAGGCTCAGCACCGCCATGTCGCCGTTGATGCCGGGCATGAGGATGGCGGCGCAGGTGGCGAGCAGCACGACGGGCACGAAGACGAAGAAGCTGCCCACGAACATGCCCAGGGTGGAGGAGCGCGCCTCGCGCTCGTCCTTGGCCGCGGCCAGGCGCTGGTACATGTTCTGGTCGGCGAGCAGGAGCAGGAAGAGCGGCAGGAAGTAGCCGAGCAGCTGCAGGGCGGTGAGTCCGCCGCTGAAGGTGGTCGCCTGCTCGGGAAGGCCGTCCCAGTAGGCGCCGGGGCCGCCGATCGCGGCGAACACCAACGGCACCGACACGAACAGGCTGAGCAGGATGAGGATGGCCGAGACGAAGTCGGTGTAGGCGACCGAGAACAGGCCTCCGGTGACGGTCAGCAGCGTCACGACGACCGCGATGAGCACGGTGCCCTGAGTGGCGGACAGCGGCGTGACCAGGCTGACGACGTATCCGCCGCCGACGAACTGCGAGGCGGTCAGCCCCAGGAAGGCGATGGTGGTGACCACGGCGGCGACGGTGCGCACCCCGATGCCGAAGCGCACCTCCAGCAGTTCGGGGATGGTGTGCCGGGACGCCCGGCGGATCCGGCGGGCCGCCAGGAGCAGGACCAGGATGCCCAGCGGCGTCCCCGCGAAGAAGACCATCCCGGCCGTCGGGCCGTAGGTGTAGGCGAAGTTGGCGCCGCCGATGATGGTGCCCGAGCCGACCCAGGTGACCAGCATGGTGGCGATCATGACCGGGCGGGGGAGGCTGCGTCCGGCGAACAGGAAGTCGTCACCGCCGCGCAGCCTGCCCGAGCGCACGAAGTAGAGGGCGATCCCGATCATGGCCAGGATGTACACGGCGAGGATCACGAGATGGGTCGTCTGCATGGGCCACCTTCGCGGCGAGGTTGGGTTCGGGGGACGTGCACAGGAGGGACCGCCCGCGGGGCGGCCCGACCGGGCCATGTAAGCAGCCCCGCCGCGTGAAATGCAACACTTATTGCAGCGAACGTGACCCTGATCACGTCACAGTCGTGTCACCGCGTCTTCCCAGGTCGTTCCCCCCGGCGTCGCTCAGAAGAGCTCCGTGCTCTCCCAGAGCCGCTCCGTGTCGCGCACCGCGGCCAGCACCTCGTCCCCGCCGAGGCGGGCCAGCTCGGCCAGCACCGCGTGGACGACCGCCATCACCGGGGTGAGCGAGGGGAACATGCCCACACCCTCGCTGGGCACCAGCAGCACGTGCGCCGCCCCCTCCGCCAGCGGGGAGTCCCTGCGGTCGGTGATCACCGCGACCGGCACCGACCGCTCACGGGCCACCCGCGCCGCCGAGCGCAGCGCGACCGGGAGCCGCCACAGGTCGCACGCCAGCAACAGGTCGCCGGGGCCCATCCGCGCCAGCGCGCTGACCAGGCCGGTTCCGCCCAGCTCCAGGCGCTCCACGTCGTAGCCCATGATCCCCGCGGCGTGCGCGAGCTGCACGCCCGGCGCCGCGAAGGTGCCCGAACCCACCACCCGCGTCCGGCGCGCCCCGTGCACCGCGCCCGCCAGGGCGCGCACCCGGGCGGGGTCCAGGGTCCGCTCCAGGTCGCGCAGCCCCTCGCGGTCGGCGCGGAAGGCCTCGCGCACGGGGTCGGCGTCGGACCCGGCGTGTTCTGCCAGGACCTCTCCGGCGCTGAGCGAGGCCAGGTAGCGCGAGCGCAGTTCGACGCGCAGGGCGGGCCAGCCGGTGAACCCCAGGGCCTGCGCGGCCCGCACGACCGTGGCGACGTTGACCCCGGCCCGCTCGGCGAGCTCGGCGGTGCTCGCGTAGGAGGCGAACCTCGGCTCGTCCCGCAGCACCCTGACCACGCGCTCGGCCGCGCGGCCCAGGCGTCCGCCGCCGAGCGCTGCCTCGATCCAGTCCGCCATCACCCCTCCGTCCCGGCGCCCCGGACCGCGCCGCACCCCAAGCGATACCACCCCCTCGGGGTGGCCCCCTCCCCGTGGTGCAACATATATTGCAACAACGCGAACCCCGACGGAGGTATCCATGACCCGCCAGTCAGAACCGCACATCCTCTTCACGGGCGCCGGGCTGCTCGACCCCGAGGCGGGCACGAGGACCCCCGGCTCCTGGCTCCTGGTGCGGGACGGCCTCGTCGCGGGCAGCGGCCGGGGAACCCCGCCCGAGGTGGGACCGCGGGTGCCGACCGTGGACGTGGCGGGGGCCACCCTCATGCCGGGCCTGATCGACGCCCACGTGCACCCGACCGCCTTCAGCGCCGACCTCGGCGCCGCGATGGACCAGTCGCCCGCCTACATCGCCAGCTACGCGGGACGGTCCCTGGGCGACATGCTCAGGCGCGGCTTCACCACCGTCCGCGACGTCGCCGGGGGCGACTGGGGGCTGGCCAGGGCGGTCGAGGAGGGGCTCGTCGACGGCCCCCGGCTCATGTTCGGCGGCAAGGCGCTGTCGCAGACCGGCGGCCACGGCGACTTCCGCACGCCCGGCCGCCAGGGCAACGACACCCACGCCTGCTGCCCCGGCGCGGGCATCGTCTGCGACGGGCCCGTGGAGTTCCGCCGCGCGGCCCGCGAGCAGCTGCGCACCGGAGCCCACCACCTCAAGATCATGCTCTCGGGCGGCGTCGCCTCCCCCACCGACCGCATCGACTCCACCCAGTCCTCCGAGGACGAGATCCGGGCCGTGGTGGAGGAGGCCGAGGCGGCCAACCGCTACGTGACCGGCCACGCCTACACCGCCCGCGCCGTCAACCGCGGGCTCCGCCTCGGCGTGCGCTGCATCGAGCACGGCAACCTCATCGACGAGAGCAGCATCGAGCTGTTCCTGGAGCACGACGCCTACCTGGTGCCCACCCTGGTCACCTACCAGGAACTCTCCCGGCAGGGGGCCGCCAACGGGCTGCCCGCGGCCAGCCAGGCCAAGGTGGACACCGTGCTCGACCGGGGGCTGGACGCCCTGCGCATGGCCCACGAGGCCGGGGTGAACCTGGTCTTCGGCAGCGACCTGCTCGGCGGCATGCAGGACCGCCAGAGCCAGGAGTTCGCCATCCGCGGCCGGGTCCAGCCCGCCGCGGACGTGCTGCGCGCCGCCACCGTCAACGCCGCCCGCCTGCTGGGGCTGGAGGGGGTCGTCGGAACCCTGCGCGACGGGGCGCGGGCCGACCTCGTCGTGGTCGACGGCGACCCGCTCACCGACATCGGGGTCCTGGCCTCGCCGGAGACGAGCGTGCGCACCGTGCTGCGCGACGGCCGGATCCGCCACGAGCGCGACGCCGTGCGCTGACGCGGCCGGCGGGCGCGGGCCCCGGGGCCCGCGCCCGCCGTCGCTCAGGAGATGGTGGCGGTCGCGTCCATGTACAGGAACTCCCACAGGTGGCCGTCGGGGTCGGCGAAGGAGCGCGAGTACATGCCGGTGTGCTCGGTGGTCCTGGCGTGGGTCGCCCCGGCCACGGCGGCGGCCTCGGCGATCCGGTCCACGTCCTCACGGCTGTCGGCGCTCAGGCAGGTGATCACCTCCGCGCCCGCGGAGGTGTCGGCTATCCCCGAGGGCGTGAACTCCGCGAAGAAGGGTTCGGACAGGAACAGGACGCGCGAGGTGTCGCTGACGACCATGCACAGCGCCCTGTCGTCGGAGAAGGCCTCGTCGTAGCCGAAGCCCAGCGCGCTGAAGAACTCCCGGGTGGCGTCGACGCTCTTGACGGGCAGGTTCACGAAAGTCGTTCGAGTCATGTGGCGAAGCTAACAGCAGGCACCGACAATCGGCGGCAACGGCTCAGGCCAGGCTGCGCCGCGGGTTCTTGGCAGGTGCCGTCATCGACATCCGCACGACGGCCGGGACCTGCTCCAGGTCCAGCGCCCGGCGCAGGTTCGCCAGCGCCTCCGAGCTCACCCGCCGCCACACCCCGGCCACGTCCGCGTCGTCGTCCAGGGTCAGCGCCAGGCGCAGGTGCGGCGCCTCGGCGGACTCGGTCAGCCTCGCGCGGGCGCGGCGCACGCCCGGGTAGTCGGCGACCTCCTGCTCCAGGGCCCCGCGGGCCACGTTCTCGGACATCTCCACCCGCCCCTGCTCCCCGCGCTCCAGGACCAGGCGCCCCACCGTGTCGTTGAGCCCCTGGGACATCAGCCAGCGCAGGGCCAGGAAACCGGCGACGAAGGCCACCGCGACCACCGCGTAGGGCACCCACTGCTGGTCGAGCGCCTCCCGGGCCCCGGGGCCGAGCAGGGCGCTGTCGGCCGCTCCCCCGCCGAACAGGCCGCGCCCGGCGGCCAGCGACGCCAGCCCGGCGACGAGCAGCACCGCCCCCACGACCGCCAGCCCCCACCGGTTTCCCCGCGCCGACCTGCGCGACCTGTCACCAGCCATGGTCAACCCTCCGCGTACCGCACGTGGGTGGCGATCCGCATGCTGCGCAGCGGCGCCAGCTCCTCCAACCGCCGCTCCACTGCCGCGGTCACCTCGGCGGGCAGCCCCGCCGACCCGCGCATCCCGGTGCGCGCGTGCACCCGGATCCTGTTGCCGCGCACCGTCACGTGCACGCCGTCGACGCCGCTGACGCCCTCGGCCGCGGCGGCCACCGCCCGGCGCAGCGCGGGCCGGGTCAGCCCCACCACCAGGGCGGGGTCGTCGGTGCGCAGGGCCGTCCAGCGCCCCCGTCCGGGGGCCAGGGCTGCCACGATCAGGGCCAGCCCGATCAGCGCCAGGACCGCCGAGGCGATCTGCACCGACGGCATCGACCAGGTCGTGGTCGCCGCGTACCCGCTGGCCGCGCCGACCGGGATCAGCCCCAGCGGGCTTCCCGCCAGGGCCGAGATCACCTCGGCGGCGGCCACGACGGCCACGAGGAGGATCACGAAGCCCGTGATCACCGCGGGCCAGGACCGCCGCGGACGGAACGTGTGGACGGCCACCCGCCTGGCCCGGCGGTCGACGCCCTGGTCGGGGCGTCCGAGCACCTCTTCCACGGTGGTCATGTCAGCGCACCAACTCCGCGATCTCGATGTCGATGTGGTGGACCCGCTTTCCGGTGATCTGCTCGATCCGCCGCCCGACGTGCCCGCGCACCCGTGCGGCGACCTCGCGCACCGAGTGCGGGTAGCGGACGCCGACCCTCAGCCTGAGCAGCACGACCTCGCCGCTCACCCGGGCCCGCGCCGTGCGCGACCGGGCGGGGAGGGCGCCGGGGACCTCGCGGACCGCACGCGCGGCCGCCTTCTCGACCACACCGGGTTCGATGACGGTGCGGCCGCCGGGGTCGCGTCCTCCCCCGCCCCCGCTCCGCTCCCGGGCGACCTCGTCGCCCGGGCGTTCCCTCTGTCGGGGAACCGTACTGGTCCGCACTCCGGCCACGTCCGCTCCCTCACATCTCAGGCGGAGCGCCGCGAGAACATCGCGGTGAGGTCGATCTCGCCCTCCATCGCCCGACCGGCGACGAACCCCGCGAGCCCCAGGATCAGGACCAGCGCGAAGGCCGTGAACCCGCCGAACGCGGCGGCAAGACCCAGTACCGTCCCGTAGGACAGTCCGACGATGGGCCACATGGCTTCCCCCTCTTGTCCAGCACCCGATGCTGCCTGCTCAACCACCCGTACGGGCGCCGTCCCGCAGTCCCGCGACCACGTCCTCCACGGACACGTGGACGGTACGGCCCCCGGCGACCGGGGTCAGGCCGCGGCGCAGCTCGGCGGCGATCTCCGGCAGGGGCCGCCCGAACCGGACCACGACGCCGACCTCGACGCTGTCGTCGCGTACCGCCACCCCCAGGACCCGTCCTCCGGGGACGGGCGTGGTCAGCGTGCCGAAACCCCCCGAGGACAGCTCCACCACGTCCGGGAAGCGCTCGGCCTCCCGCACCAGGCGCCGGGCGACCTCGCCCGGGTCCCCGTCGGCGGCCGCCATCACTGCACCCGGGGCGCGGACTCGCCGTCGTCCTCGCCGCGGTCGTCGTCGGGCAGGTGGATGTCGTCCACCCGGATGTTGATCTCGGTGACCTCCAGCCCGGTCATGCGCTCCACCGCCGAGGTGACGTTGCGGCGCACGGCCGCGGCCAGGTCCTGGATGGCGGCTCCGTACTCGACGACCAGGTCGATGTCGACGGCGGCCTGGCGCTCACCCACCTCGACCGAGACGCCCCGCGCGACCGAGCCGCTGTCGCCGCCCCGGGTCACCACGTCCCTGACCGCGCCGACCGCACGCGCGGTCCCGCCGCCCATGGCGTGGACGCCGCCGATCTCACGCGCGGCCATGCCGGCGATCTTGGCGACCACGCCGTCCGCGATCTGGGTGCGCCCGCCCTCATCGCGCGAGGAGTCCCCCCGGCTGGTCCGGCCCGACTCGCGGGCTCCCGGCACCTTGGTCTCGGTTCTCATGTCCGTCACTGGGTCCCCCTACGCAGTGTGCGGGCCGCACGGACGGTCGCGGCGCCGAAGGCGCCCCCGGACCGCTCCCCGCGTCTTCCCGGCGGATGTGCCCTCCCAGAGGGCCGGACCGAAACCCGGGCCCGTGTCCTGGCCGGAAGGATGTCGAACTGACCACACCATATACATACACACTGTATCCGACAAAGCACTGTGAGTAATTTTTCCTGGTCGGAACGGGCAAGGTCAGTCCCATCTCCGACCCAAAACAGCGTCGAGGATCTGGTCGGGGCAGGAAAACGCACGGGGGCGCCCTCGGGCGCCCCCGTGCGCGGACCGCACCCCGCCGCCGCGCGGGGGCGTCCGGCTCAGCCGAAGATGACCGTCTTGTCCCCGTTGAGCATACGCGGGTT
The DNA here is from genome assembly GCF_000092985.1 of Nocardiopsis dassonvillei subsp. dassonvillei DSM 43111. GTDB lineage: Bacteria > Actinomycetota > Actinomycetes > Streptosporangiales > Streptosporangiaceae > Nocardiopsis > Nocardiopsis dassonvillei. Next base: position 504,806 of record NC_014210.1, on the reverse strand, counting down.
GCGCGTGCCAGTTGACGCGCGGCGCCAGCGCCACCGACTCCGGTCCCGGCGAATCCCTTGAGCTCTCCGGGTTGTGGGTTTGGCAACCGGGAACACTTCTGTTCATGATGGGGCCTCTTGAAGTTGGCGGTGAGTATGGGGCGGGGCCCGATCAGTTTCCACCCGCGGGTGGGCTTGGTGGAGGGCCGGGGGGCCTTGAACCTGGGCAGGAAGGAGTGGGGATGTTGATGATCCGGCCCCCGTGCGCGGACCGCACCCCGCCGCCGCGCGGCGGGCGTCCGGCTCAGCCGAAGATGACCGTCTTGTCCCCGTTGAGCAGTACGCGGCGCTGCGCGTGCCAGTTGACCGCGCGCGCCAGCGCCACCGACTCCAGGTCCCGGCCGATCGCCGTGAGCTGCTCCGGGCTGTGCGTGTGGTCCACCCGGGACACCTCCTGCTCGATGATCGGGCCCTCGTCGAGGTCGGCGGTGACGTAGTGGGCGGTCGCGCCGATCAGCTTCACACCGCGCGCGTGGGCCTGGTGGTAGGGCCGGGCGCCCTTGAAGCTGGGCAGGAAGGAGTGGTGGATGTTGATGATCCGGCCGGACATCTTGGCGCACAGCTGCTCGGAGAGCACCTGCATGTAGCGCGCCAGGACTACCAGGTCCACGTCGTAGGAGTCGACCAGCTCCAGCAGGCGCGCCTCCTGCTCCTTCTTACTCCCGGCCGTGACCGGCAGGTGGTGGAAGTCCACGCCGTAGGAGTCGGCCAGGAACTCCAGGTCGGGGTGGTTGGAGACCACGGCGGCGATGTCGGCGTCCAGCAGGCCGCTGCGCTGGCGGTAGAGCAGGTCGTTGAGGCAGTGGCCGAACTTGGACACCATCACGATCATGCGCGGGCGCACGTCGCGGGGGTTGAGGGTCCACTCCACGAACGCGTCGCCGCCCCGGCCGCCGAAGTCGCCCGCCAGCGCCGCGAAGGCGCCGCGCAGGACGTCCTCCCCCACCACGCCGTCGCCGCCCCGCTCCGCCACGAACTGCATCCGCAGGAAGAAGCGCCCCGTGTAGTGGTCGCCGTACTGCTGACTCTCGGTGATGTTGCAACCGTGGTCGGACAGCAGGTTGGCCACAGCGGCGACGATGCCCCGGCTGTCGGGGCACGAAAGGGTCAGGACGTACTCACGCTCACTCATGGAAAGAACCACTCCCGGGGTCGGACGGCTGATCAGCCGTGACACCCCAGGGTATCGCCCCCGCGACACCGGGGGCCGGTTGTCGCGAGGTCGTCCGCGGACCGCCCGCCACGGGGGTACCGGGTCCCCTTTTCCGCCGAGAATATGAAAGACATTCATGTTCTGGCATGCTCAGGACATGACAAGTCTGCGCGAAACGTACGAGTCCGCCACACGCGGACTCGAAGCCCCCTTCGCCCTCGTCGACCTCGCCGCCCTGCGCTCCAACGCGGCCGACCTGACCCGCCGCGCCCACGGCAGGCCCATCCGGATCGCCAGCAAGTCCGTGCGCAGCCGCGAACTGCTGCGCACCGTCCTCGCCCTGCCCGGCTACGCGGGCGTCATGGCCTTCACCCTGCCCGAGGCCCTCTGGCTGGCCACCGGCGACCGCCCCCTCAGCGACGACGTCCTCGTCGCCTACCCCACCGTCGACCGCCAGGCCCTGGCCAGGCTCGTGCGCGACCCCCGCGCCGCCCGCGCGATCACCCTGATGGTGGACGACACCGCGCACCTGGACCTGATCGGCGCCGCCGTCGCCGACGCCGCCGAATCCCGCGGCCCCGACGCCCCGCCGGTCCGGGTGTGCCTGGACGTCGACACCAGCTGGCAGCCCGTGGGACCGCGCCTGCGCGTGGGCACCTACCGCTCCCCCGTGCGCACCCCGGCCCAGGCCGCCGCGTTCGCCCGCGCGGTCGCGGCCCGCCCCGGACTGGAGCTGGACGGGATCATGGCCTACGAGGGCCAGATCGCCGGGGTGGGCGACGCCCCGCCCGGCAGACCGCTCTACGGACGCCTCCTGCGCGCCGTCCAGCGCCGCTCGGCCGTGGAGCTGGCCAAGCGCCGCGCCGCCATCGTCCACGCCGTCAGGGAGGTCGCCGACCTGCGCTTCGTCAACGGCGGCGGCACCGGCAGCCTGCACACCACCGGCCGGGAGAGGGCCGTGACCGAGCTGGCGGCGGGCTCGGGGCTCTACCACCCGCACCTGTTCGACCACTACCGCTCCTTCGGCGGACGCCCCGCCGCCCTGTTCGCGCTCCCCGTCGTGCGCCGGCCCGGACCGGGCGTGGCCACCGCCCTGGGCGGCGGCTACCCCGCCTCGGGCCCCGTGAACGCCCACCGCGCCCCGCTCCCCCACCTGCCCGCCGGGCTCTCCTACAGCGTCAACGAGGGCGCGGGCGAGGTGCAGACGCCCCTGCTCGGCGCCGCGGCCGACGGCCTGTCCGTCGGCGACCGGGTGTGGATGCGCCACGCCAAGGCGGGAGAACTGTGCGAGCGCTTCGACACCCTGCACCTGGTGGACTCCGACACCGGCGAGTACGCGGGCGCCGTGCCCACCTACCGGGGCGAGGGCCAGACCTTCCTTTGACCTCCTCCCCCGCCTGAAGGCGGGAGAAGCCAGCTGACGGAACCCGCCCGCCGGTGGTCCACGCCTCAAAGCCCGCCTGGCGGCGCGGGCCCCACGTCCTGGCGCCCGCGATCCACCCACCGGCTGAAGCCGGCGGCACTCCCGCGGGGGAAACAGGCGGCGCCCCGGGGCCCGCGCGTGGCCCGCGGCCCGTGCCGGACACCGCCCCAGCGCCCCCTGGACGCCCGGCCCGACGGTCGCCGCACACACGGAGGGGCCCGCTGACGCGGACCCCTCCGAACGTGCGCCGCTCCGGCGCTACTTCCTCCTGCGGTGCACCGCCCAGGCCACCACGCCCACCGCGACGACCGCCCCGACGCCGACCGCGAGCAGCAGCGCCTCCGGGGGGAGCTGACCGCGCGACTGGTAGGTGGTGACGACGTGGCCGTCGCCCTTGACGACGATGCTGCCCTCCTCGGGCTCCACCGGGTGGCTCTCCACGCGCACCGCGCCGCCCCCGACCACCAGGGCGCGCGCCTCGTCCACGATCCGGGCACCGCGTTCGCGGACCCTCTCCATCTGCTTGCGGGCGATGTTGGCGGGCCGGGCCTGCACGCTCAACTCGTCCAGGGTCTCGGCGAGCTGGCGCTGTTCGCGGTTGATCTCGGCGACGACGTCCGCCGGGGTCAGGCGCGGTTCGGTGTCACGTCCCGTCATGGGTGCCTCTCTCCACTAGCGCAGGGTCGTCTGAGAACCCGTGTCCGAGCCGGTGTCCCGGCTCCCTTCCTCCGCGCCGTCGGACGGACCGGAGAATCTCAGCGCGCTGTCGATTCCGTCGACCACGCGGAAGAAGTCCCGCGTGGACAACCACAGTTTATAGATGATGGCGATCTCGAAGGCGAGGAGCAAAACACCCGCCACAGCGGTGATCCACCCGATAAGGGACGGCGCGCCGAACACGGCGGCCGCCAGCGGCGCGATCACGAACACCGACATCTGGAACTCGATGCCGCCCACCAGGTGCGTCCTGACCCGTCTGGCGTTGAGGGCCGACCAGAACCGCTGGTACCAGGGGAAGCGGTTGCGGAACTCCTGGTGCAGGTCCACCTTGGGCAGGGTGAGGTCGGGCTGCTTGCCCGCCGTGCGCTGGTTGCGGGCCTCGCGCTCGTTCTGGCTGTGCAGGATCTGCTCCAGCACGCCGATGCCGTGGCGCAGCACCGCCTGCTCGCCGCCGTCGCTCATCGTCCGCCCGCCCGCGCCGGTGGCCGAGCCGGTGTCGTCCTCCTCCGGCTCCAGCATCGACAGGGTGGCGCGGGCCCTCTCCAGGGCGGCGGCCAGGTGCGAGCGCATCTCCCTGCGGACCTTGTACACCTGGAGCGCGTTGAGGTAGCGCAGCATGTCCAGGAACACCACGGCCAGGGCCAGCCACACGAACCACACCGGCCCGTCGCCCTCGGCGTTCTCGGCGACGACGTACTGCCCGCCCATCAGGGCGACCACGCACACCAGCACCCGGAACCGGTCGGAGACGTAGTCCATCCACGACCCGAACAGCGACTCCGATCCGGTGAGCCGGGCCAGCTTGCCGTCCGTGCAGTCCATCAGGAAGGACAGCAGGTACAGCAGCGTGCCCAGCGCCAGGAAGTGGCGGTAGCCCAGCGAGAAGCAGACGGCCGCGCCGAGCCCCAGGAAGAGCGCGACCACCGTCAGCTGGTTGGGTGTGATCGAGGTGCGGTTGGCCACCAGGCGCACGAGCCGGACCGCGATGGGGTCCACGAGGTAGACCGTCCACCAGGAGTCGCGCTCCTTGAGGGTCCGGGCCCTGACCTCGTCGAGTGTGAATCCAGGCATCGTCGCCAATACTCTCCAAGCGAAGCGGGTGTGTTCCGGCCCGCCGGGCGCCGCCGACGCGGCGTCCCCGGTGCGCGGCGGACGTCGCCGGGGCCGAACGACGGGACGAGTGCGGTCAACAATAGGTGATCGCGTCGCTGGTCACTCCGGATGCGGGCGAACCGAACCGGAATCGCAACCGAACACCGTACCCCCAGCCTGGCACAGCCCGCGAAGCGTCGACTCACGGGGCACCGGAAGGCGGGTGTGGTTAGGGTGAGGGCGAGAGTCGGCGGGGCGGCGCCCCGCCCGCGAACCCAAGGGGGACACCACGTGAGCGACCCGATCCGCCTGGAGCCCGGCGACCAGGCACCCGACTTCACCCTCGACGACGCCGACGGCAAGCCCGTCACCCTGAGCGAGGTGCTGGCCTCCACCGGCAAGCGCGTCGTCCTGTACTTCTACCCGGCGGCCATGACCCCCGGGTGCACCACGCAGGCCTGCGACTTCCGCGACAACCTGCGCGACTTCGACTCCGCGGGCCTCACCGTCCTGGGCGTGTCCCCGGACACGAGCGACAAGCTGGCCAGGTTCCGCGACAAGGAGGGTCTGACCTTCCCGCTCCTGGGCGACCCGGGCAAGGACACCCTGCGCGCCTACGGCGCCTTCGGCGAGAAGAAGAACTACGGCCGCGTCGTGCAGGGCGTCATCCGCTCCACCGTCGTCGTGGGCACCGACGGCCGGGTGGAGAAGGCCTTCTACAACGTGAAGGCCACCGGCCACGTCGACCGGATCAAGAGGGAACTGGGCCTGTGACACGGGTGCCGGGGGCGGCCCCCGGGCGCGGCGGGCCCGTGTGCACGCCGCGGCCGGGCCCCGCGCCCGGCACCGGTACAGTTGTCCGCGAGGGGCCGTAGTCCAACTGGCAGGAGACGGCAGCTTTAGGTGCTGTACAGTGCGGGTTCGAATCCCGCCGGCCCCACCCATCCCACCCCGCTCAGCCCGCGCGGAGGGTCCCGCCGCGGCGGCGCTAGCGGCCGAGCAGCGCCCAGAGCATGACCGCGAGCAGCACCAGGACGCCGAGGGAGACCGCGGCGATGGTGGCCACCGCGGGCAGGCGGCTGCGCTCGGCGTGCTTGCCCGAACTGGTCAGCCCCAGCGTGTCCGTGGACTCGCGGATCGAGGTCATGATCGAGTTCATCGCCTCGGGGCTGTTGCTCAGCCGCTCGTTGATGGACTCCGCCAGCACGTGCGCGCCCGCCTTGAAGTGCTCGCGGGCCGACTCGCGCTCCTCGCCCTCGGGACGGGGCTCGGCCGGCGTGGCGGTGCCCTGCGCGGCCGTCTCCGGGCTCGTCTCGGGCGCCCACGGCGCCAGAGCGGCGATCCGCAGCATCTTGGTGGCGTTCTCGGCGGTCAACCGCTCCGAGGGCTCCACCCGGAGCAGACCGGCCAGCACCGGCGCCAGCGGGCCCGCGCTGGCGGCCTCGGCGGGCTCGTCCAGCTGCTCCTGGCGCAGGATCTTGATGTAGCCCTTGCGGTCGTAGGGAGGGTGCCCCTCCACCGCCGCGTACAGGGTGGCGCCCAGGGACCACAGGTCGGACTCGGGTCCCACCGGGCCGGCCTTGGCCCGCTCCGGCGGGATGTAGGCCGGGGAGCCGATGATGCGCCCGGACGCGCTCAGCGCCGACTCGCCGTTCCAGGCGGCCAGCCCGAAGTCGGTGAGCACGACCCGACCGGCCTGGCTGATCATCACGTTGTCGGGCTTGACGTCGCGGTGCACGATGCCCTCGGCGTGCGCGACCTTGAGGGCGTCGATGAGCTGGAGGCCGATCTCGGCCACGCGCTGGTAGGGCAGCGGGCCGCCCACCTGGATGAGTTCCTCCAGGGTGGAGGCCTCCACCAGCTCCATGACGATCCAGGGGCGGTCGTCCTCGTCCACGACGTCCAGGACGGTGACCAGGCTGGGGTGGGTGAGGCGTCCGGCGACGCGGGCCTCACGGGTGGTGCGCTGCAGGAGCGACTCGCGCTCGGAGCGGCTCAGGTCCGCGGGCAGGCGCAGCTCCTTGACGGCCACCTCGCGGTCGATGACCAGGTCGGTGGCGCGCCAGACCGTGCCGACACCGCCGCGGGCGATCTCCGACACCAACTGGTAGCGCCCCTTGAGCAGGCGTCCCTCGGGACGGGGTTCGGCGGCGTCGGCCGCCTCCGCCCGTGCGGAGGAGCGCGACGCCTCGGGGCGCTGCGTGTGGGGGTTCTCTAGGGAGGACACGGTTATCCACGGGTCCATTCACCGGCCATGGTGGCCTCCTGCGGGAGCATTGCGGTCGCTGTCACCACGTAGGTGCACGGATCACTCGTTATACCAGCAGGACGCCGGATCCATGCTGGTGGTTGCCACATCACGGACACATAGGTTCGCTTTCGTTATGTCCGACGACGACCCGAGCATGCAGTGACGTAGGTCTCATTATGAGACTCCCGTGCCTGTTGGCCGGGGTGGCGCGGGTGCGCGGGCGGACCGCCCGCGCACCCGTCGGCCTCAGGTCCAGAGCGAGTCGGGGGTGCGCACCTCGACCGGGCCGACCCCGGTGTCGGTGAGCGGCTGGCGCAGGCGCTCGGCGTCGCCGACGACCACCACGACCGACTCCTCGGGGCGCAGGTACTCGGTGGCGGCGCTGTCCAGGGACTCCTTGGTGAGCCTCTCGTACCCGGCCCGGACGCGGTCCACGTGGTCCTCGGGCAGGTCGTGCACCACCATGTCGACCAGGGCCCCGGCCATGGCGCGCGCCGTGGCGTAGGTGACCGGCAGGCCCACCGTGTTGGAGTCGCGCACGGCGGCCAGCTCCTCCTCGGTGACCCCCGACTCGCGCAGCTTGGCGACCTGCTCCAGCGAGGAGGTGACCGAGTGGGCGGTGGTGTCCGCCTCGACCTGGGCGGACATGAAGAACACCCCGCTGTCGCGGCGCAGGTCGAAGCGGGACCCGGCGCCGTAGGTGTAGCCCAGGCGCTCGCGCAGCTCCAGGTTGAGCCGGGAGGTGAACATGCCGCCCAGGACCTCGCTGACGCCCTCGGCGCGCGGCAGGTCCACCTGCGAGCGGGAGGGGGCGCGGTGCGCGATGACCAGGGCGGACTGCACGGAGCCGGGCCGGTCCACGATCAGGACGCGGGGCAGCTCCCCGGGCGGCGGGGCGGGCTCGGTCGGCTCGGGCGCGCGCACGGCGGCGGCGTCGCCGAACACGGTCTTGCCCAGGTCCTCCAGGTCGATCCCGGTGAGGTCGCCGACGACCACGAGGGTTCCGGCCACCGAGGCGACGGAGTCGGCGTGGAAGGCCGCCACGGTCTCGGGGGTGACGTCGGCCAGCTTGACCGGGCCGCCCGCGAGCGGTGTGGCGTAGCGGCCGGTGAACAGCTGCCCGCCCAGGCTGCGCATGGCCAGGGTGCTGGCCGAGGCCGCCTCCAGCCAGAACCGCTCCAGCAGCTGGTCGCGGCGGCGGACGACGTCGTCGGGGTTCAGCGCGGGACGGCGCACCGCGTCGGCGAACAGTCGCACCGCCTCGGGCAGGCGGCCCGCGGGGGCGTCCAGGCCGGTGATGAAGGCGTCCCAGTTGACGCGGGAGACCCACTCGGCGCCGTGGCGCTCCAGGGCGGGCGCCAGGGAGCTGTTGCCGTTGGGACCGTCCTCCAGGACCTCGCTGGTCAGAGCACTGACGCCCATGGCGTCGAGCGGCTCGGCGGCACCGCCGTGGGGGTGCACGAGGCGGAGGGAGACGAGCTGTTGGCCGGGTACGTCGATGGCGACGACCGTGCCGCCGCCGACGGTGAGGCGGCGGGGCTTGGGAAAGGTGTAGGACGCTACGGCACCGAGGTCCGGACGCGACTTGTGCGGCATGCTCTGCGGCTCTTTCTGCGGCTTGCGGTAACGGAACCCGGATCAGGCGTCGACGGTGTCGGCCCCGGCCGCCTCGGCGGCCCCGGACTCCTCGGGGTCGAAGCGGACGACGAGCAGGTTGTCGTCGACCAGCACGCGCTCGGCGGCGGCCCGCACCTCCTCGGCGGTGATGTCGTCCCAGCGCCGGGGCCAGGTGTAGGCCAGCTCGGGGTCGTCGAACAGCTGGGTGCAGCTGCTGATGCTGTCGGCGAGCCCGGAGGGGCTGGAGATGGACTGGAGGTGGTCGCGCTCCAGGACGGCGCGGGCCCGGTCCAGCTCCTCCTCGGTGATCCCGGCGGCCAGCTTGGCGATCTCCTCGCGCATGGCCTCCTCCAGAACGTCGCCGCTGACGCCCTCGCGGGCGAGCATGTTCACCAGCATCAGGCTGTCGGTGTAGCGGAACGGCAGGATGTCGGCGGCGCCGCCGCCGTCGTCGGCGGCGATGGGGCGGTCCACCACCAGGGAGCGGTACAGGCGGCTGCCCTGTCCCTGGCCCAGGACGGCCGAGGCCAGGTGCATGACGTCGAACCCGCGCTCGCCGTAGGGGGCGACGCGGAACCCGAGGAACACCCCGGCGGCGGGCACGGTCTCGGTGACCGCGTCGCGGACCGGGCCGCCCAGCGGGGCCTCCAGGGCGGCGTCGGGCGCCTCGGGGACGCTCTCGCGGGCCGGGATGGGACCGAAGAACTTCTCCACGCGGCCCCGGACGTCCTCGGGGTCGAGGTCGCTGACCACGGTGAGCACGCAGTTGTCCGGACCGTAGTGGGCCCTGTGGAACGACTTGACGTAGTCGAGGTCGGCGGCGTCCAGGTCGGCCATGGAGCCGATGGTCGGGTGGTGGTAGGGGTGGCCCTCGGGGTAGGCCAGCCGCAGGATGCGCTCCAGGGCGGTGCCGTAGGGCTGGTTGTCGTAGCGCTGGCGGCGCTCGTTCTTGACGACGTCGCGCTGGTTGTCCAGGACCTCCTGGGTCATGCCCTCGCGCAGGGTCGCCAGCCGGTCGGCCTCCAGCCACAGGATCCGGTCCAGGGCGTGCTCGGGGACCGTCTCGTAGTAGTTGGTGCGGTCGGTCGAGGTGGAGGCGTTGATGTCGCCGCCGAGCCTCTCGACCTCCTCGAAGTGCTCGCCCTTGGCGACGCCGCCGCTGCCCTGGAACATCAGGTGCTCGAAGAGGTGCGCGAACCCCGTGCGCCCGGGGACCTCGTGCCGGGACCCCACGCCGTACCACAGGTTCACGGAGGCGACCTGGCCCGTGGAGGCCGCAGCGGTCACCAGACGCAATCCGTTGTCGAGCGTGTACTGAACGACACGTCCCGCCGCTCCGATGGTGGTCACCAGTGCTGCCCCCGATTCACGTCGCCTGCGACCGCGCCGCCCGCGCGGGCGGCCGTCGTCGTAACGAGTACGACCCTACGGCCTCATCGGACCCCGGGGACACCCGATCGGGTAATCGGTCGAACCGAAACCGTGGCGGTCAGCTCTGGTACTCGCTGGTGTCCATGGACAGGGCGATCTCGTCGTACACGGCGGAGTACTGGGAGTCGGCCGACCACACGTAGAGCAGGACGTCGCTGACCGGCAGGAACCACATGCGCACCTCGAAGGTGTCGCCGTTGACGCACGCCACGTTCCACACCGAGTGGTGCGAGGTGAGGCCGTCGGCGTGGTCGGTGAAGTCGGAGACCGCGAGCTCGGCCCCCTCCACGCCGATGCCCCCGGAGGCGGCGGTGTTGAGGCTGCGGCAGCTGCCGGTGTCGGCGGCCCAGCCGCCCTCCTCGCTGAACGCCTCACCCTCGCCCGGCCAGCCCTGGGGGTGGTTCTCCGCCGCGTGCGGGGTCAACTGCACGGAGCCGTACCCGCAGGGCTCCTGTCCGGGCGGGCTCACGCAGAGCACGCCGCCCTCGTTCTGGGTCTGCCAGCCCTCGGGGACCTTCAGGGACACGCCCTCGATGCTCTCGGTGGCGAACTCCTCCGGCGCCGGGGGCTCCGCCGCGGGCAGGGGCCCGCTCTCGCCGAGCTGAAGTTCGGCCTCGCTCCCTCCGGAGCAGGCCGACAGGAGCAGCAGCGCCGCGGCAGCCGCGACCGTTCCCGTGCCGACGCGTGCGGCGCGCGCCCGCCGCCCTCGCCCGTGGATGCCCGCCATGCCGTCGTCCCTCTCGTGGATCCCGTGCTCGAACCACCGTTGACCCTAGCGCGCCCGACGACCGCATCGCCCGATTCAACCCGTTCCGGACGGCGTCCCGCACCCCGGAGCACTACGCTGGGCCCATGGTGGACCTCGCGAAGATCATGAAGACCCGACAGCGCCCCCAAGGGCCGCTGGTGCTGGAGCTGGACCTGACGGAGGGGGTCGCCGACCAGGCCCCCGGGGATCCGTTCAGCCAGATCATGAACCGGCGCAGGCAGCAGTACCTGGACGTCCTGGAGGGGATCCGCCGCGGCGCGCGCGACCCGCGGGTGGCGGCCCTCCTGGTCCGGGTGGACGCCCGGTCCCTGGGATTCGCCAAGGTCCAGGAGCTGCGCGACACCGTCGCCGACTTCCGCGCGGCGGGCAAACCCGCGGTGGCCTGGGCCGACTCCTTCGGCGAGACCGGCGAGGGCAACCTGCCCTACTACCTGGCCTGCGCGTTCTCGCGCGTGGTCATGGCGCCCACCGGCGTGCTCGGCCTGACCGGCCTGATGATGCGCACGACCTTCGTCAAGGGCGCCCTGGACAAGCTGGACGTGTCCTACGAGGTGGGCGCGCGCCACGAGTACAAGAACGCGATGAACAGCGTCACCGAGACCGGTTACACCGCCGCCCAGCGCGAGGCCAGCGACCGGATCGTCACCTCGCTGGGCGACCAGATCGTCGAGGCGGTCTCCCTGGCCCGGGGGCTGCCCCGGGAGGAGGTGCGCGCGCTGGTCTCCAAGGGCCCCTTCCTGGCCCGCGAGGCGGTCGAGCACAAGCTGGTGGACGGGCTCGCCCACCGGGACGAGGTGTACGCGCAGCTGTTCGGGGAGCTGAGCGGTGAGCCTCAGCTGCAGTTCGTCACCCGCTACCACCGCAAGCACACCGCGCCCCAGCAGCTGTCCCGCAACACCGGGGGCCACATCGCGCTGATCTCGGCCACCGGAACGATCAGCCTGGGCCGGACCCGGCGCTCGCCCCTGGGCGGCGGCACCGTCATGGGCTCGGACACCGTGGCGGCGGCCTTCCGCGCCGCGCGCAAGGACCCCCAGGTCAAGGCGGTCGTGTTCCGGGTGGACAGCCGGGGAGGCTCCCCGACCGCCTCCGACGCGATCCGCCGCGAGACCGAGCTGACCAGCAAGGCGGGCATCCCCGTGGTGGCCGTGATGGGCGACGTCGCCGCCTCCGGCGGCTACTACGTGACCCTGGGCTCGGACGCGGTCGTCGCTCAGCCGGGCACCCTGACCGGCTCCATCGGCGTGATCACCGGCAAACCGGTCCTGGGCGCGCTGAAGGAGCAGTACGGCGTGACCAGCGACTCCGTGCGCACCGGCGAGCACGCGGGCATGTTCGACACCGACCGGCCCTTCACCGAGTCCGAGTGGGAGCGGGTCAACGCGCTCCTGGACGAGATCTACGAGGACTTCACCGGCAAGGTCGCCGCCGCGCGCGGGATGACCCGCGAGCAGGTGCACGAGGTGGCCCGGGGCCGGGTGTGGACCGGCCGCGACGCCCACGAGCGCGGTCTGGTGGACGAGCTGGGCGGCCTGGAGACCGCCGTCCGGCTGGCCCGTGAGAAGGCCGGCGCGGGGCCGCTCCCGGTGCGGCCCTTCCCCCGCCCGAACCCGCTCGACCGGATCCGCCAACACGAGTCCAGCGAGGACGTGGGTGCCTCGGGCCCGCAGACCGTGGTCAGCGCCTGGGGTCCCCTGGAGCACGTGGCCGTGGCGATGGGGCTGCCGGTCGGCGGCCCGCTGATGATGCCGGGGCTGTGGGAGATCCGTTGACGTACCTGGAAGCGATGGCCCTGCTGCCCGTCGGCGTCACGGTGGTGACCGTCGCCGACGGACGCGACGACGTGGGGGCCACCGTCAGCGCCTTCGGGTCGGTCTCGGCCGACCCGCCAGTGGTGTCGGTCAGCGTGGACGCCAGCGGCTACATGGCCGAGGTGATCGAGGAGGTCGGCGCCTTCGCCGTCAACGTGCTGGGGGGCGGCCAGCGGGCGGTGGCCGGGCGCTTCTCCGCCGAGGGCCGTCCCAGCGCGCGCCTGCTGGTGACGGACCAGCCCCACCACCGGGGAGAGCACACCCGCGCGATCGTGCTGGACGAGGCCCTGGCCGCGCTGGAGTGCTCAGTGCGCCAGCAAGTAGCGGTCGGCGACCACGTGGTCTTCTTCGCCGACGTCACCAACCTGCCGGGGGTACGGGGCGAGGGCGCGGCCCTGGCCCGCCGTTCCGGCCGGTACCGGCTGGTGGAGTAGGCGGCCGGTGCGGTGGGCGAAGGGCCGAGGCCCCGGGGGTGGGCGCGCGCGGACGGCTCACCCCCGCGGGGTCGAGGCGCGCGGACTCCGCCGCCGCCTCGACCCCGGCTCCCCCTCGACCGCCGGGAGCCGACCGCTCAGGCCAGCCCCTCCTGCTCCAACCACTCCTGGGCGACGTCGGCGGCGTTCTCGTTGCCGATGACCACCCGCTCGTTGAGCTGGGTGAGGGCCTCGGTGGTCAGGGCGGCGGAGACGGCGTTCAGCGCGCCCCGGGCGGTCTCGTCCACCTGCTCGCCGTTGACCAGCGGGGTGATGTTCTGCGCGCCGAACAGGTTCTCCGGGTCCTCCAGGACCACGAAGTCGTTCGCGGTGATCTGCGGGTCGGTGGTGAACAGGTTGGCCGCCTGGATGTCACCGTCCAGGAGCGCCTGTGTCAGCAGCGCCACCTCCAGGGAACGGAACTCGCCGAACTCCACACCGTAGACGTCGGCCAGGCCCACCACGCCCTGCTGGCGGGTCTCGAACTCCGGCGGGCCGCCCAGGGTCAGCTCCCCCGCGGCACCGGCCAGGTCCTCCAGGCTGGCCAGACCGTGCTCCTCGGCGACCTCGCTGGTGACGGTGACCGAGTCCTTGTTCTCCGCGCTGGAGGAGTCCAGGATCTCCAGGCCCTCGGGCAGCGCCTCGGTGACCCTCTGGTTGGTCTCCTCGCTGCTGCCGGTGGGCGCGTTCTCGTCGAGGTAGGCCAGGATCGCGCCGTTGTACTCGGGGAACACCGACAGGTTGCCGGACTCGATCTGCGAGTAGTAGACCTCGCGGCTGCCGATGCCGAGCTGGTAGTCGACCTCCACGCCCTCGGCCTCCATGGCCCGGCCGTAGATCTCGGCGAGCAGGGTGGACTCGGGGAAGTCGGCGGAGCCGATGACGACCGCGTCGCCGGAGCCGCCTCCGGACCCGCCGCCGCCCTCCTCCGCGTAGGGGTCGCTGGCGCCGCACCCGGTCAGGAGCAGCGCGGCCAGGGGCAGGGCGATTCTCTTGTACATGGGACCTTCTCTCTGGGGTGGCCTGGCCCTGTGACCCGGCCCGGTTCTGTGGTGTGGCCCGGCTCCGCGGCGCGGTCCGGCTCCGCCTAACCCTGCGGCGCGGCCTGGCGCAGGCCGGGGGCGACCAGGAGCCGCCGCAGTCCGGCGAACACGAGCGTGGTCAGGACCGCGAGCAGCACCACCAGCACCGATCCGCCGAGCATCATCGTCAGGTCCTGGCGTGCCTGGCCGTCGACGATGTAGCGGCCCAGGCCGCCGACCCCCACGTAGGCGGCGATGGTCGCGGTCGCGACCACCTGGACGGCGGCGGTGCGCATCCCGATGAGGATGAGCGGCGTGGCCACGGGCAGTTCCAGGCGCAGCAGCACCTGGTGGCCGCGCATACCCATCCCGACGGCGGCGTCCCTGAGCCGGGGCTCCACACCGCGCACGCCCTCGTGGGTGTTGACCAGGATCGGGGGCACGGCCAGCGCCACCAGCGCGCACAGCACGGGCACGATCCCGATACCGGCGGCCAGCACGATGAGGAACAGGACGCCGATGGTGGGCAGGGCGCGGGCGAAGTTGGCGAGGCTGGTGGTGAGGAAGCCGCCCACACCGGTGTGCCCGGTGAGCAGTCCCAGGGGGACCGCGACGGCGGCGGACAGCAGCAGCCCGAGCAGCGAGTAGTAGACGTGCTCGCCCAGGCGCGCGGGGATGCCCGCGCCGCCGGTCCACTGGGCCGGGTCGGCGAACCACGCGACCAGGTCGTTGAGGATGTCCATGGCTACCTCTCCCCCGCCGTGCCACCGGTGCCCGGGTCCGCTGGCGACCGTCCCCCAGCCGCGGTCGCGGCCTGCGGCTCCGCTGCCGAACCCACTGCCGGGTCCGCCGCGGCCGCCTCCGCCGCGACCGCCCGGCGCCTGCGGCGCGGTACGGCGCCGTCGCGGCGCGACCAGGGGGTGAGCAGGCGCTGGGCGAGCACGAGCACCGCGTCGGTGACGAACGCCAGGGCCACGGTGAGCACGATGCCGACCACGATGGGCGCGTCGAACTGGCGCCGGAAGCCCTCGCTGAGGATGAGCCGGCCGAGCCCGCCCAGGCCCACCAGCGAGGCGACGCTGACCATGCTGATGGTGGCCACCGAGGCCACCCGCAACCCGGCGATGACCACCGGCACGGCCACCGGCATCTCCACGTACAGCAGGCGCCGCAGCGGACCGAAGCCCATGGCGACGGCCGCCTGGCGCACGTGGTCGGGAACCTGGCGCAGCCCGTCCACCACGTTGGGCAGCAGGATCACCAGGGTGTACAGGGCCAGCGGCACGACGGCCGTCCAGTCGCTGAACCCGGTGTAGGGCAGCATGAGGAAGAACAGGGCGATGGAGGGCACCGCGTAGAGCACGTTCACACCGGTCAGCACCGGCGGGTACAGGGGCTTCCAGCGCGCGCACGCCAGCCCCAGGGGCAGGGCGACCGCCAGTCCGATGAGGATGGACAGGTAGGACAGCCGCATGTGCTCGGTCAGGCGGGGCAGGACGCCCCGGTCCGGGTCGCCGGGGTGGCTCCAGTTCCCGACGCCCCAGTCCACGACGCGCACGACCCAGTCCCACGCCCCGGCGAGCGCCCCGGTGCCGGATCCGGCCGCGGACCCGGCGTCCCAGACCCCGGCGACGGCCTCGGCGATCACTCGGTCACCGACCACAGAGCGGCGCCCAGGTCGTCCTGCGAGACCACGCCGACCACCCGACCGTCGGCGTCGACGCCGACCGCGCGGCCCGCGGGCGAGAGCACCGCCGCGTCCAGGGCGGCGCGCAGGGAGTCGGTGCCCACGTCGAAGGTGTGGCCGAAGGGCGCGAGTTCGAGTGAGCCCAGGGCGGTGTCGGCGGGCGCGTCGGCCAGTTGCCGCGCGCTGACCCAGCCCAGGGGCATGCGGTCGCCGCTGACGACCAGGGCCCAGGGCTCGTTCCCGAGCGGGGCGACCGCGGCGCCCGCGCGCACGCTCTCCTCCAGGACGGCGTCCTGGCGCGGGGAGAGCCTGTCGGCCGGGAAGAAGGACAGGCGCCGCACTCCCCGGTCGTAGCCGATGAAGGACTCCACGAAGGCGTCCTGGGGCGCGGCCAGCAGGTTCTGGGGCGTGTCGTACTGGGCGAGCCTCCCGCCGGGGCGGAAGACGGCGATGCGATCACCGAGCCGGACGGCCTCGTCGATGTCGTGGGTGACGAAGACGATGGTCTTGTGCAGCTCCTTCTGCAGGCGCAGGAGCTCGTCCTGGAGGCTGGCGCGCACGACGGGGTCCACGGCGCTGAAGGGTTCGTCCATCAGCAGGATGGGCGGGTCGGCGGCCAGCGCGCGGGCGACGCCGACGCGCTGCTGCTGCCCCCCGGAGAGCTGGTGGGGGTAGCGCCTGGCCTGGGCGGGCTCCAGACCTACCAGTTCCATCAGCTCCGCGGCGCGCGCCCTGGCCCTGGCCCGGCCCCAGCCGAGCAGCAGGGGCACGGTGGCGATGTTGTCGCGCACGGTGCGGTGCGGGAAGAGCCCGGCCTGCTGGATGACGTAGCCGATGGAGCGGCGCAGCGCGGCGGGGTCGCGCTCGCGCACGTCCTCGCCGTCGATGCGGACGGTGCCCCCGGTCGGTTCGACCATGCGGTTGATCATCCGCAGCGACGTGGTCTTGCCGCTGCCGGAGGGACCCACGAAGACCGTCGTCTGGCCGGTCTCGACGGTCAGGTCCAGCTGGTCGACGGCCACCGTGCCGTCGGGATAGAGCTTGGCGGCGCCCTCGAACGCGATCATCGGCGGTGTCGTCTCCATTCGGGGAACCGGAGGGTCCGGAAAGGTGAGGTGTGGCGAGGGGCAGGCCGTTCGCACGTTACCCCCGCGCGCACTGGTCAAACCGTGAGGTGGAGGCCGTGACCGTACCGGGACCGAAGGTGGCGCGGACACGCCGAGGGGCCGGGTCGTGGGACCCGGCCCCTCGGCGTGCCGCCTCAGTTCTGACGGCCGATCCAGTCGGCGAGCTGGTGCAGGTCGTCCAGGACGGCGTCGGCGCGGGCCGCCTCCTCGGCGGCGGCGTGGCGGTAGCCGTAGATGCCCCGGCGCAGCAGGACGGTGCGCATCCCGGCGGCACGGGCGGGGAGGACGTCGTTGTCGACGCGGTCGCCGACGTAGACGATCTCGCCGGGTTCGGTGCCGGGGCTGGCGGCCCGGACCAGGGACAGGACGCGGTCGAAGAACGCGGGTTCGGGCTTCTTGACGCCCCAGACGTCGGAGATGCCGATGCCGTCGACGCCCAGGTCCATGGCGGTCAGGGTCGGCCCGGCCTCGGGCGGCTGGTTGCCCGCGATGACCAGGGAGATCCCGGACGCGCGCATGGCCGCGAAGGCGGGGCGCACGTCGGGGTACAGGTCGGCCTCGCCGAAGTGCTCGCGCTCCCCGTCGGGGTCCTCGGCGCGCCAGCGCGCGCTCTCGGCCGCGAGGTCGAACCCGGGCACGAGCAGGCGGAAGCCGTCGGTGAGGGTGCCGCCGGAGGCGAGCACGCCCCCGATGGTCCCGAAGAAGGCCATGTGCGGGATGCCGAAGCGGTCGGCCCAGCGAGCGAAGATCCGCGTCTCGTCGACGAGTGTCTCGCCGACGTCGAAGACCGCAGTACGAATTGCCACGGTCAGGGAGTGTACAAGCCGCCGACGACGGTCCCCGGGCAGGGGAGGGGGCCGCGGCCCGGGACCGGCGCGCACCGCGCGCTCCCGACGGCGCGGCCCGGCCGCGGCGCCCGGTCGGGAGGACCGGCTCACGGGGGCGGGACCGGGCGGGCCCGCCCGCGGAGGCCTCAGCTGGGCGGGCGCAGCACCGCGAAGGCGTCGGTGACCTGGAGGCTGCGGTCGCGGAACCGGAAGAGGGCGGCGGGCCTGCCCCCGGAGCGGCCCGAGGGCACCGAGCGGCCGGTCTCCTCGATCTGCCCCCGCCGCAGCAGGACGCGGCGCAGGTTGGTGGCGGCCACGTCGTGGCCCAGCGCGGCCCGGTAGTAGCCGGACAGCTCCGACATCGTGAACTCCGGCGGCGCGAGGGCGAACCCGACGTTGGTGTAGCTGAGCTTGGCGCGCAGCCGCTGGCGTCCGGAGCGGACGATGGAGGCGTGGTCGAAGGCCATGGTCGGCAGGTCGGCGGCCGGGTGCCAGCCGGTGTCGTCGGGCACGACCGGGTCCACGTCGGCGGGGACCAGCCCCACGTAGGCGGTGGCCAGGGTGCGGCGCCGGGGGACGCGGTCGGGGTCGCTGCGGGTCTCCAGCTGCTCCAGGTGTGACAGATCCCTCACGTCGACCTTCTGGGCGAGCTGGCGCCGGATGGAGGCGCCCAGGTTCTCCCCCCGGCCGAGCCTGCCGCCGGGCAGCGCCCAGGCGCCCTCGCAGGGCGGCAGGGCCCTGCGCCACAGCAGGACGCACAGTTCTCCGGCACGGATCTGGAGCACGACCGCGAGCGCCTCGTGCACCGACAGCTCCGCGTGGTCGGACGCGGAGCAGACGGACGCCGCGACCTGTCCGTTTTCCTGAGGGATGTCCACCCTGTCCCTTCCGTTACCCGTCATGTTAAGCTTCATCAGGTTTGTGCCTGACAGACAAAAACTTGTCCTCATCCGCACCGACCCTCCCCGGCACGGCGCCCGCGCGGCGTTGCCCACAGCCTCAAGGAAGTAGTTGGACATGGCACCGGTCACCGCCACGGCGGACACCATGACCAGGCAGGAATGGGCCGCAGAGGTCCACCGCCTGGCGAAGGAGCGCGACGCTGTCATCCTCGCGCACAACTACCAGCGCCCGGAAATCCAGGACGTCGCCCACCACACCGGCGACTCCCTGGCTCTGTCCCGCCTGGCCGCCGGTGTCGACGCGAGCACCATCGTCTTCTGCGGTGTGCACTTCATGGCCGAGACCGCCAAGATCCTCGCCCCGCACAAGACCGTCCTGCTGCCCGACCCCAACGCCGGGTGCTCGCTGGCCGACACCATCACCGCCGAGGACGTGCGCGTCTGGAAGGCCGAGCACCCCGACGCGGTCGTGGTCGCCTACGTCAACACCACCGCCGCGGTCAAGGCGGAGACCGACATCTGCTGCACCTCCTCCAACGCCGCGGACGTCATCCGCTCCATCCCCGAGGACCGCGAGATCCTCTTCCTGCCGGACCAGTTCCTGGGCGCCCACGTCAAGCGGGTCACCGGCCGCGACAACATCCACGTGTGGATGGGCGAGTGCCATGTGCACGCCGGGATCGACGGGCACACCCTGCGCGAGCGGGTCGCCTCCGAACCCGACGCCGAGGTCTACGTCCACCCCGAGTGCGGCTGCGCCACCTCCGCCCTCTACCTCGTGGGCAGCGGCGCCGTACCGCAGGAGCGCGTCAAGGTCCTCTCCACCGGCGGGATGCTGACCGCCGCGGAGAACACCAGTGCCAAGAAGGTCCTCATCGCGACCGAGACCGGCATGCTGCACCAGCTGCGCAACGCCAACCCGAACACGGAGTTCGAGGCGGTCAACTCGCGCGCCGAGTGCCACTACATGAAGATGATCGACGCGGACAAGCTGCTCAACGCGCTGCGGTTCGGCACGACCGAGATCACGGTCGACGCCGACACCTCCGCGCGCGCCCGCCGCTCCGTCGAGCGGATGATCGCCATCGGGTCGCCGTCACGCGGCGGAGAGTAGCCGATCCGCGACCGTCGGGTCCCGCGTCCGGCCCCGAGGTTACAGAAGACTTACCTTCAAGACACAGGTAGACGATTCACCCACGCGTCGCCGCGCCCCTCGCTACCGTCGCGGGAAACGGGGGGTTAGAAAAGTGACCAGAGGTAGCGAACCAGGCGAACCGTCGACGGTCGAGGCGCTCTACGACGCCTTCGCCCCGTCCCTGTACCGGTACGCCTGGTCGCTACTGGGTGAGGAGGACACCGGGCAGGCGGCCGAGGCCGTGCACGACGGCCTCGTCGCCGGTGTCGTCCTCGACTCGCGGCGCGCGGACCCGGCCGACCTCGGCTCCTGGCTGTACGCCCTGGTCCGCTCGGCCTGCCAGCGCCGCGGCCTGGCCCACGTGAGCCCCTACACCCGGCTGGCCACGGTGCCCGCGGAGGAGCCGGTGGCCCGCATGTTCGCCCGGCTGCCCGCCAGCCACCGCGAACTGGTGGAGCTGAACCTGCGGCACGCGCTGCCCACCTCCGCGGTCGCGCGCGTCCTGGGCCTGGACCCCCAGATCTGCGGCGAGCTGTCGCGCTCGGCGATCCGCCGCGCCGCCGAGAACCTGGACGGCCGCGACGGCGGGCGCCGCGTCCCGGACCCCCGCCCCTCCCGGGAGGCGGGAGCGCCGGACGGTGCCGGGGACACCGGCGGCCCGGGAACCGCCGCCTGGCGCGCCCAGGTGCACGACGTCTCCCAGGCCCTGGCCCTGCTGCGCCCGCCCGGCCCTCCGCCCGGCCTGCGCGAGGCGGTGGTGCGCACCTGCACCGACCCCGGCCTCGCCGCGGCCCGCGAGCGCATCGCCGCGCAGATGCACCCCCTCACCGGCGAGGGGTACCCGATGCACCGCTCCCGCGCCGCCGGGGCGGTCGAGGAGGAGGCCGAGGCGGCCGAGCCCGGCCCCGAGGCGCCGCCCCGCGCCCTGCCCGGCGACCGGCTGACCACGCGCGACCACCCGGTGCGCGACGAAGCGGTCACCCCGCTGGCCGGCCCCCGATCCCCCGCCGGACCCGACTCCGGTGACGACCCCGACGACCATCGCACCGCCCGCCGCCGCTGGCCGCTGCCCGCCGTCTCCGGCCTCGCCACCGTGGTGCTGGCGGTCGCGCTGTGGGGCTGGGCCAGCGCCGTGGGCGGCCCCTCGACGATGATCGGCTCCGGGCCCGACGAGGCCGAGCGCGGTCCGCTGGTCCCGCAGGTGGAGACCGACGCGACCAGCGCGGACACCAAACCGGAGGCCGGACCGACCGTGGAGCCCCCGGCCGCGCCGACGGAGTCCGCCGAACCCGGGGCCGGGACGGAGCCGCGGCAGGAGGACGGCGGCGGCAGCGGGCACCAGGCCCCCGACCCGGCTCCGGAGCGGACCACGCCCGCACCGCCCGCGCAGGAGCCGAGCCCGCCCCCCGGAGGCGAGGGCCCCGACGGCGGTCCGGACGCGCCCGAGGGGGAGGAACCCGGAGACGACGACGCCCCCGGCGGCCCGCCCGAGGAGGACGGGGACGACGACGGGGGCGGTACAGGTCTGCTCGACGGGCTGTTGGGGCTGCTCTTCGGCGGTGGCTGACGCCGGTCCCCCGCCGGCGCGGGGGGAGGGTGAGCGGGTCAGAACGGGGCGAGCAGGCGCTCGGCCGCCGTCTGGAGCCGCCGCTCCACCTCGTCCACGTCGCGGCGCCCCTTGAGGACCTCCACCAGCTCGAAGATCCACACGCTGGTCAACGAGCCCGCCAGGACGTAGCCGGTGCTGTCGCGGTCCACCTCGGCGCCGCCCTCCTCCTCGGCTCCCTCCAGGTTGCCGGTGGCCACCCGCCACACCAGGTCGGAGATGCGCACGTCGAGCTCGATCTTGACCTCGGCCATGATGAGCGAGCGCACCAGCGCGTCGGCCAGCTCCGGCTCGCGCATCAGCCCGCGCGTGGCCCGCAGCAGGACGTCGACCGCGCGTTCGGCGGGGGTGTCGGCGGTGGGCGGGCGGCGGACGATACCGCCCTCCAACAGGTCCAGCTCCTCGGTGACCACGGCCACCACCAGGTCCATCTTGGAGGGGAAGTACCGGTAGAGCGTGCCGAGGGCGACCCCCGCGCGCTCGGCCACCGAACGCATCTGCATGGCCTCGACACCACCGCGCACGGCCAGCGCGGCCGCGGTCTGCACGATGCGCCTGCGGCGCTGGGTCTGACTTCGTGACATCGTTCCACTCGCCGCCCGCACCGCCACAGGATCTCCCCTTCGTCGTCAGCCCGCGCGCTGCCCGCTCGCCGCGGCACTGATGCCCGTCGCCGACGCCCACCCGGAGGCGGCGGCTGTTACGAGAACACGTTATCCAACGGATTCCCCCGAAGACGGCCGGCCAAGCCCATGATCCTCACCTCATCGCCCGACGTAGCAGTAGCAACACGAAAAGAGGACCGGGGTTTTCGGATCGCCTGACAGGCTTTGTAGAATTTGTTCTCATTTGTGTACCGCGCATGAACACCACCCCTCCCCCGGCCGTCCGGGCGCCCGCCGCGCCGAACGCGGCGACGCGCCCCGCCGGAGCGCCACCGCAGGGCACCCGACATAGGATCCCTTACCAACCGGCCCGACGCCGGTCCGAACACAACTGCCGAGTAACATAGGCACGCGCACGCCTGTCACCGGCCGACGGCATCCGCGCCCACGGCGACCGGGCCCGCGACCCAACGAAGAGGTGGACTCTTGACCCAGTCGGGCACCACACCGAGCCCACGGCCCCGTGCCGAGCGCCCCCTGCGCGTCGCCCTGCTGTCCTACCGCAGCAAGCAGCACGTCGGCGGACAGGGCGTGTACGTCCGCCACCTCTCGCGCGAACTGGCCGCCCTGGGCCACGAGGTCACCGTCCTCTCCGGCCAGCCCTACCCCGTCCTGGACGAGGGCGTGACCCTGGAGAAGGTCCCCTCCCTGGACCTGTACAACGACGCCCACCCCTTCAAGGCCCCGCCCGTACGCGAGTGGCGCGACTGGATCGACGCCCTGGAGGTCGCCACCATGTGGACCGCCGGGTTCCCCGAGCCCCTCACCTTCTCCCTGCGCGCCAACCGCGAACTGCGCCGCCGCCTGGACGACTTCGACGTCGTCCACGACAACCAGACACTGGGCTGGGGACTGCTCGGCATCAGGTCCGCCGGGCTGCCGCTGGTCACCACCATCCACCACCCCATCAGCGTGGACCGCAGGATCGAACTGGCCGAGGCCCGGGGCCTGCACAGGCTCACCAAGCGCCGCTGGTACGGGTTCGTGGGCATGCAGGCCAGGGTCGCCCGCCGGCTCGACCCGATCCTGGTGCCCTCCCAGTCCTCCGCCGACGACATCGCCCGCGAGTTCGGCGTCGCCCCCTCCGCCATGGAGGTCACCCCGCTGGGCGTGGACACCCGCCACTTCCACCCGCGCCCCGCACTGGAGCGCGTACCGGGACGCATCGTGTGCACCGCCAGCGCCGACAGCCCCCTCAAGGGTGTGGCGGTCCTGCTGCGCGCCGCGGCCAAACTCGCCACCGAACGCGACATCACCCTGACCGTCGTCAGCAGACCCAAGCCCGGCGGCCCCACCGACCAGCTGGTGGACGAGCTGAGCCTGCGCGACCGCGTCGAGTTCGTCAGCGGCATCGACGACACCGCCCTGGCCGAACTCATCGCCAGCGCGCAGGTGGCGGTCGTCCCGTCCTTCTACGAGGGGTTCTCCCTGCCCGCGGTGGAGGCCATGGCCTGCGCCACGCCGCTGGTGGCCAGCCACGCCGGAGCGCTGCCCGAGGTCGTGGGCACCGACGGGGACGCCGGGCGCCTGGTGCCCCCGGGCGACCCCGAGGTGCTCGCCGAGGCGCTCGCCGCCCTGCTCGACGACGACGCCGAACGCGAGCGCATGGGCGCCGCCGCCTGGCGCCGGGTCCAGGAACGCTTCACGTGGAGAGCCGTCGCCGAGCTGACCGCGCGCCGCTACGCCTCCACCATCGACGCCGTGAGGGGCAACCGCCCCGTCGACGGCGACACGCGCCCCGGGCCCGCCGAGCCCGCGTCCCCGCCAGCACCCGAGCGGGCCCGCGCGAACGGCGCCTGACCGGCCCGAGCCGCGCGCCGCCCCGTCGGGCCACGCGGCGATCCACCGCCCCGCGTCCGCGGCCGCGGAGCCCCCAACCCAGATCCCCGAGCCAGATCCCCAGGGAGCCTCCACTGATCACCGTCGACTTCAACCTGTTCCCCGTCGGCCCGGGCGACCGCGTGCTCGACCTGGGCTGCGGCGGCGGCCGCCACGCCTTCGAGGTCTACCGACGCGGCGCCGACATCGTGGCCTTCGACCAGAACGTCGCCGACCTCGCCGAGGTCGAGACCATGTTCGCCGCGATGCGCCACGAGGGCGAGGCTCCCGAGGAGGCCAGGGCCGAGACCGTCAAGGGCGACGCCCTGGACATGCCCTTCGACGACGCCAGCTTCGACCGGGTGGTCGCGGCCGAGATCTTCGAGCACCTCCCGCACGACACCGCCGCGATGGCCGAACTCTTCCGGGTGCTGCGGCCCGGCGGCATCGCCGCGGTGACCGTGCCCAGCTTCCTGCCCGAGCGCCTGTGCTGGGCCCTGTCGGAGGAGTACCACACCAACGAGGGCGGGCACATCCGCATCTACACGCGCGCCGAACTGGAGGCCAAGCTCAAGGCCACCGGCTTCGAGATCGGCCCGCACCACCACGCGCACGCCCTGCACGCGCCCTACTGGTGGATCAAGTGCGCGGTGGGCACCGACCGGGACGACCACCCGCTCGCCAAGGCCTACCACGACATGCTGGTGTGGGACATGCTCAAGGCCCCCGCGGTGACCCGCGTCGCCGAGCGCCTGCTCAACCCGGTCATCGGCAAGAGTGTGGTCGTGTACGTGCGCAAACCGCACGACGCCTGATGTCCGTCACCCCCGCGCCCGCGCCCACCGCCGGACCGGCCCCTCACGACGCCCTGAGCCTGCCCGGCGTGCTCGACGCCGGGCAGCTGCACCGCTCGGCCTCCTACCTCGCGCGCTGTCAGGAGGACGGCGGGGCCATCCCGTGGTTCCCCGGCGGGCACACCGACGTGTGGGACCACGTGGAGTGCGCCATGGCCCTGACCGTGACCGGCCGCAGCGCGCCCGGACACGCCGAGGCGGCCCGACGCGCCTACCTGTGGCTGGCCGACAGCCGTGCGCCCGGGGGCGGGTGGCCCGCCAAGTTCCGCCAGGGCGTCCCGGTGACGCGGCTGCGCGAGGCCAACCACGCCGCCTACCCCGCCGTGGGCCTGTTCCACCACCTGCTCGTCACCGGCGACACCGCGTTCGCCGAGCGGATGTGGCCGGTGGTCGAGGAGGGACTGGAGTTCGTCCTGGCCCTGCGCGGCGAGCACGGCGAGATCCTGTGGGCCCGCTCGGAGAACGGCGCCCCCGGGGACCACGCCCTGCTGACGGTGTGCGCGAGCGTGCACCACGCGCTGCGCTGCGGCGCCGCCCTGGCCGCGCGCCTGGGCCGCTCCCGCCCCGCGTGGACGGCCGCCGCCGACCGCCTCGCGGTGCTCATCAACGGGCACGAGGACCTGTTCGCCGACCGCGGGCGCTTCTCGATGGACTGGTTCTACCCCGTCCTGGGCGGCGCCGTGCGCGGCGCCGCCGCCAAGGAGCGCATCGCCGAGCGCTGGGACCGCTTCGTGGTGCCCGGGCTGGGCGTGCGCTGCGTGAGCGACCAGCCGTGGGTGACCGCGGCGGAGACCTCGGAGCTGGTGCTGGCCCTGGCCGCCGTCGGCGACGTGGACGCGGGCGTGCGCCTCCTGCGGGACGTGCAGCACCTGCGCGACGCCGACGACGGCGCGTACTGGACGGGCTACCAGTTCGCCGAGCAGGTGCGCTGGCCGGTGGAGCGCAGCACGTGGACCTCGGCCGCCGTGATCCTGGCGGTGGACGCGCTCACCGGGACCACACCGGGCTCGCGGGTCTTCCTGCACACCTGGGACGGGGACCCCGCCGACTAGGCGGTGTTTTTGGACCGCCGCTTCGTCCCGCCCGTCGCCCGCCACCGCCCTCAGCGGACGCCTGCGGCGCGGTCCCGCTCGTGTCCGGGCGCCCTTCGATGCGGGCGCCTTCGGCGCCCAGGGCGGGTTCGCCCGTTCCTCACGAACCCGCCTCCGGCACCTCCAGAACCCCGTGGACGCCCGCCCCCGCGAACCGAGGTCGGTTCGGGCGGACAGGGCACGGTCCGCCGACCGGTGCGGATGCGTCGGAGGCCGGACACGAAGGACCCGACACACGGTGAGGGCCCGGCGGTGCGCATCGCCGGGCCCTCACCCCGTTCTCACCGGCTCCGGTCACCACCGGATCCGGACCTCACCAGAGGTCGTCGCGTCTGGCCGGCGGGCTCTCACCGCCGCCACCGCCACCGCCTTCCTCTCCGCCGCCGCCCTCACCGGGACCCGGATCGGTCCCGGGACCGGGGATCTCCGGCCACTCGGGCGTGGTGGGCACCTCCGGCTCCACCGGCGTCTCCGGCGTGGTGGGCACCTCCGGCTCCACCGGCGTCTCCGGCTCCGCGGGCGCCTCCGGCTGCTGCGGCTGCTGGGGCTGCTCGGTGGACACGTCCGGAGCCCAGTTCTCGGTGGTGCCGCTGAAGGCCGGGCTCGGGAACGAACCGGGCTCGTAACCCTCCATCGCGGTGCTCATGTACCGGTTCCACAGCGACGCCGGGAGCGTACCGCCCGACAGAGAGCCGTATCCGGGGATACTGAAGCCCTCGTTGTTGCCGCTGTAGATCCCCACCGCCGTGGACAGCTGCGGGGTGTAACCGACGAACCAGGCGGCGACGCTGCCGTCGGTGGTACCGGTCTTGCCCGCGGTGGGGTGGTTGGCCAGCCGCGCCCCGGTACCGGTACCGCCGTTGACCACCTGCTGGAGGGCGTGGGTGACGTCGGCCGCGGTCTCCTCCTCCAGAGCCCTGTTGCTCTCCACCTCCGGGCGCACGTTCTCGCCCTCGGAGTCGATGATCTCCCGCACCACGTGCGTCTCGACGTGGACGCCGCCGTTGGCGAAGGTGGCGTACCCGCTGGCCTGGTCGACCGTGCGGGCGCTGGAGGCGCCCAGCGGCATGACCGGAACCAGCTGGCTGTCGGGCACACTCCCCTCGGGCCACCCGGCGGCGTAGACGGTGTCGCGGACGTTCTCGAAACCGACCTCCTGGGCCAGCTCGATGAAACCGAGGTTGTTGGAGACCTGGGTGGCCTGCGTGAGCGTCATGATGCCGCCCGGCGAGTTGCCCGCGTTCTGGATGCGCGAGCCCGCGATGGTGCGCGGCCCGCGCCCGTCCACCGTGGAGTTGAGGCTGTAGCCCTGCTCCAGGGCGGTGGCGAGCACGTAGGGCTTGAACGCCGAACCGGTCTGCGCGGCGCCGAGGAAGGAGCTGTCGTACTGGTTCTCCCAGTAGTCGTGGCCGCCGTAGAAGGCCAGGACCTCGCCCGTGGCCGGGTCGACGGTGGTCAGACCGACGTTGACGCCCTCGGGCCGGTTCTCGAGCGGGACCATCTCCTCCACCGCGGCGTAGGCGGCGTCCATCATGTCCTGGTCGAACGTGGTGACGATCCTGTAGCCCTGGCGGTTGATCTGGTCCTCGGTGTAGCCGAGCCGCTCCAGCTCGTTCATGGCCTCCTGGAGCATGTAGCCCTTGTAGCCGCTCAGGTCGGTGCCCTCGCTGGGCCGCTCCGGCTCGGGCGCCGGGAACTCCATCGCGTCGGCCTCGGCCTGGGTGATGGCCTCCGTGGTGACCATGCCGTTGACGACGTACTCCCAGCGCCGCTCCATGGAGGGGGTGGTCTCCACGTCGGCCTCACCGAAGGGGGTGGGCTGCTGGATGGCGGCGGCCAGGAACGCGGCCTCGGCGGGCTCCAGGTCCTGGACGTCCTTGTGGTAGTACGCCTGCGAGGCGGCCTGGACTCCGTAGGCGTTGCGGCCGAAGTAGATGGTGTTGAGGTACTGCTCCATCACCCACTCCTTCGACTCGCTCCGGTCGACCTTGAGGGCGATGATGATCTCCCGCACCTTGCGGGTGATGGACACGTCCCGGGAGATGCCCTCGTAGTAGTTGCGGACCATCTGCTGGGTGATGGTGGAGCCGCCCTGGACCTGCTGGCCGGTGACGGTGGACCAGACCGCGCGGGCGGTGCCGCTCACGGACACCCCGGGCTCGGTCCAGAAACCGCGGTCCTCCGCGGAGATGACCGCCTCGACGACGTGGTCGCCGCCCGCGGTCATCTCGTCGTAGGACAGGATCTCCCGGTGGGTGCCCCGGTAGGCGAACTCGGTCTCGCCGTCGGCGAAGTAGAAGGTGGAACCCTCCTCCAGGACGTCGGCCTTGGCCGCGTCCGGAACCTCCACGGTGCTGTAGAAGAAGGCGAAGACACCGCACCCGATGATGAAGAACACGCCGGTGACGATGAGGAAGACCCGCAGGATCCTCCACCACATGGGCTTCTTGGCCTTCTGACCGGCGCCCTTCTTCTTACCCCGTGCCTTGGGGTCACCCGGGCCCTTGGGCCCGCCGGGCCCGGTACCGCCAGGCCCAGCCGGACCCTTGGGGCCGCCAGGGCCGGTGGGACCGCTGGGTCCACCGGAGTTACTGGAACTGGTGGTGTCACCGGGACCGCTGGGGTCGCCGTGTGCCCCGGAGTGGGCGGCGGCCGCTCCCGCGGCACCCGCCGCTCCGGCCGCGGCCGCGGCGAAACCGGGGCGGGCGCCCCGGTCCTGCTCCCGGGAGGGCGAATCGGCCACGTAGGAGGAGAGGCGACGCGGCTCGGGCCACAGGGACGCCGTCTCGGCCGCGGAGAACTCGTCGATCCTCTGCTCTCCGTCACGGTCCGGAGCGACCGCGTCCGGTGCGGCGGGCACAGCGGACGTGGCGGCCTCGGCGGACCCGTCCTCGAAGTCCTGGACGTCGGTCACGGTTCCGGCCACGGGGCTCTTGGGAACTCCCGTGCGCTCCTGCCCGCGCGGGCTCCAGAGGTCTGTCCCTCCCTCTTCGGCACCGGCGTTGCCGGAGGCGTCGTCGGACGTCTCCGCCGCCTCCGCGGAGGCGGCGGCGCGGACGGAGTCGAGCGAGATGGGCTCGGTCCGGTCGGACACCGGCGATGGGGGCTCGTCGGCGCCGGCCGTACCGTCCTGGTCGACGGACGTGTCGTCGGCCGCGAAGGGCGGGGCGGCCTGGGAGGACCGTCCGTCCCCCCGACCCCCGTCCTCGCGCGTGTCGGACTCCTCCGTGCCCGTGCTGCCGGCTGAGGCGGGGGAGCCGGCCGCGGGAGAGGTGTGGACCGCATCGGTGCCGTGCGCGTCGGCGGGAACGCCGGAGTCCTCCGCGGCGTCGTCGCCGGTGTCGTCGGAACCGAAGCCCTGTTCCGCGAGGTTCTGGGCGACCTTGTCACGGAGGAAGGTACCGCTGGTCTTGAAGGTGACCGGGTTGATGAACTCCGGTTCGGGCTGTTCTCCTACGCTTTCTTCTCCTCCAGGAGTGTCATGAGTGGATTGGTCCCCCTCGATGTTGGGTACTCCACTCTCGGGACTGTGCTTGTTGGACAGCTCTTCGGCAGAGGTGTTCCTGGTGTCCGGCGTGTCCTTCCCGGGACGCTGTCCGTCCGCCCCGCTTTCGCCGTGTGTGCTCTCGCTCAGTTCCCCGCCCCCATGGCAAATCACGTCCGGCACCGTGCCGTCCTGATGTTTGACGCGCAAGTGCCCCGGATCGTTCAGTTCGAGTCAGGACCGAAGCGGTAATTCGGGGAATAACGCCGCCATCGCTCAGCCCTCCAGGCCACGATACCCGCCCGTAACCATGTCAAGTCCGAGCAGGTAAGCGTACTGTCACTTCTTACCCAAGGCTTACCCTGGGCAGCTGTGTATCGGAAAGACTGTTAGCCCGCTCACTTCCCCCGGATGCGTTCGAGCACCCGCAGGGAGCCCACCGCGCGCATCTCCTTGAACTCCCCCGAGTCGAGGGCCTTCCGGTAGATGTTGTAGGGCGGTCGGCCGCCGTCCTCGGGGTTAGGGAACACGTCGTGGATGACGAGGGCCCCGCCGGGGGCGACGTGGGGACTCCAACCATCGTAGTCGTTCTGGGCGGCCTCCTCGCTGTGGCCGCCGTCGATGAAGACCATGCCGAGCGGGGTACCCCAGACAGCCGCGACATCGGTGGACCGGCCCACGAGCGCGATGACCTCCTCGTCCAGGCCCGCTTCGGTGATCGTGCGCCGGAAGTGCGGAAGGGTGTCGAACCTGCCGGTCGCCTCGTCCACCAGGGACGCGTCGTGGTACTCCCAGCCCTCCTGGTGCTCCTCCGAGCCCCGGTGGTGGTCGACAGTGAGGACCTTGGCCCCGGTGGCGCGGGCGGCCGCGCCGAGGAAGATCGTGGACTTGCCGCAGTAGGTGCCGATCTCCACGATCGGCCCGACCTGGGCGTAGGCGACGGCGGTCTCGAAGAGGGCGGCGCCCTCGTCCGTGGGCATGAAACCCTTCGCGGCCTCCGCCGCGGCCAGAAGCTCTGAGGGGATTGTCTTCGTCATGCGGAAATTGTCCCACCAGCGAAAACAGAAACGGGCAGGGGCCCGGGCGGGCGGGCTGCCGCGTCTTCGAGGGGACGGCTGGTTGTCCACAGGACGCGGGACGCTCTGGCACCGCCACCCCCGCACCCGGTTGACTGGAAACAGGGGGCCCACCCAGAAACCCGCACCCCCACACACCCACCCCCGCGTTCACAAACGCACAAACACCACCACAAAAAAGAGGGACAGGCCGCCTTACAGGCACCCCACCCCCACCACAAAAACAAAGGGGGGCCGCCCACAGGCGACCCCCCCAACGAAAAACCGTGGCAGCGACCTACTCTCCCACCCCACCACAGGGCAGTACCATCAGCGCAAAGAGACTTAACGACCGGGTTCGGAAAGAGACCGGGTGTGACCCTCCAGCAATAACCACCACGGAAACCACACACCACCCACCCAACTCCACCCACCCCAAAGGACAGGGAATCACAGTGAGCAGCAAGCTCCGTGAAAAGTGTGCGCGAACATCCAATTATCTGCAGCGGACAAGCCCTCGGCCTATTAGTACCGGTCAGCTCCACCCCTCACAAGGCTTCCACACCCGGCCTATCAACCCCATCGTCTATAGGGAGCCTTACCCCCTCAAGGAGGCAGGAGACCTCATCTCGAAGCAAGCTTCCCGCTTAGATGCTTTCAGCGGTTATCCCTCCCGAACGTAGCCAACCAGCCATGCCCTTGGCAGGACAACTGGCACACCAGAGGTTCGTCCGTCCCGGTCCTCTCGTACTAGGGACAGCCCTTCTCAAGTCTCCAACGCGCACAGCGGATAGGGACCGAACTGTCTCACGACGTTCTAAACCCAGCTCGCGTGCCGCTTTAATGGGCGAACAGCCCAACCCTTGGGACCAACTCCAGCCCCAGGATGCGACGAGCCGACATCGAGGTGCCAAACCATCCCGTCGATATGGACTCTTGGGGAAGATCAGCCTGTTATCCCCGGGGTACCTTTTAGCCGTTGAGCGACACCGCTTCCACACGCCGGTGCCGGATCACTAGTCCCAGCTTTCGCTCCTGCTCGACACGTCCGTCTCACAGTCAAGCTCCCTTGTGCACTTACACTCAACACCTGATTACCAACCAGGCTGAGGGAACCTTTGGGCGCCTCCGTTACTCTTTGGGAGGCAACCGCCCCAGTTAAACTACCCACCAGACACTGTCCCCGAACCGGATCACGGTCCAAAGTTAGATGCCCGAAACAGTCAGAGTGGTATTTCACCAACGCCTCCACCGCCACTAGCGTGACAGCTTCACCGGCTCCCACCTATCCTACACAAACCATCCCAAACACCAATGTCAAGCTATAGTGAAGGTCCCGGGGTCTTTCCGTCCTGCTGCGCGAAACGAGCATCTTTACTCGTAGTGCAATTTCACCGGGCCCATGGTTGAGACAGTGGGGAAGTCGTTACGCCATTCGTGCAGGTCGGAACTTACCCGACAAGGAATTTCGCTACCTTAGGATGGTTATAGTTACCACCGCCGTTTACTGGCGCTTAGATTCCCAGCTTCGCAGGGGCGAACCCCCACTAACCAGTCCTCTTAACGTTCCAGCACCGGGCAGGCGTCAGTCCGTATACAGCGTCTTACGACTTCGCACGGACCTGTGTTTTTAATAAACAGTCGCTTCCCCCCGCTATCTGCGACCCCACCCAGCTCAGGATGCAAGATCCGTCACCAGACAGGGCTCCCCTTCTCCCAAAGTTACGGGGACAATTTGCCGAGTTCCTTAACCATGGTTCACCCGAACGCCTCGGTATTCTCTACCTGACCACCTGCGTCGGTTTAGGGTACTGGCCACACACGAACTCGCTAGAGGCTTTTCTCGACAGCATGGGATCACTCACTTCACCAAAAACGGCTCGGCATCACGTCTCAACCTTCATGGTGTGCGGATTTGCCAACACACCGGCCTACACGCTTACCCCCGGACAACCACCGCCGGGTAGAGCTACCCTCCTGCGTCACCCCATCACTTACCTACTACAAGCTCGGTTCCCAGACCAGTAAGTCAAAGCTCCCCGAAGGGACCCAAGACCACCAGCGTGGTTAGCATCACCTGATTCAGTACTGGACGCTCGTGCACGGGTACGGGAATATCAACCCGTTATCCATCGACTACGCCTGTCGGCCTCGCCTTAGGTCCAGACTCACCCTGGGCGGATTAACCTGCCCCAGGAACCCTTAGTCAATCGGCGGCAACGTTTCTCACGTTGCTATCGCTACTCATGCCTGCATTCTCACTCGCACGCCCTCCACCACACGATCACTCGGCAGCTTCACCGGACGCACGACGCTCCCCTACCAACCCAAGAAACTAGTCTTGAGCTTCACAGCTTCGGCGGTGTGCTTTAGCCCCGCTACATTATCGGCGCAGAACCACTTGACCAGTGAGCTATTACGCACTCTTTAAAGGATGGCTGCTTCTAAGCCAACCTCCTGGTTGTCTCAGCAACTCCACAACCTTTCCCACTTAGCACACGCTTAGGGGCCTTAGCTGATGATCTGGGCTGTTTCCCTCTCGACTACGAAGCTTATCCCCCGCAGTCTCACTGCCACGCTTCACTTAACCGGCATTCGGAGTTTGTCTGACGTCAGTAACCTTGTCGGGCCCATCAGCCAAACAGTAGCTCTACCTCCAGCAAGAAACACGCGACGCTGCACCTAAATGCATTTCGGGGAGAACCAGCTATCACGGAGTTTGATTGGCCTTTCACCCCTACCCACACCTCATCCCCCAGGTTTTCAACCCTGGTGGGTTCGGGCCTCCACGAGGTCTTACCCCCGCTTCACCCTGGACATGGGTAGATCACTCCGCTTCGGGTCCACAGCATGCGACTCAAATCGCCCTATTCAGACTCGGTTTCCCTACGGCTACCCCACCCGGGTTAACCTCGCCACACACCATGACTCGCAGGCTCATTCTTCAAAAGGCACGCCATCACCAAAGACAAGCTTCAGCTCTGACGGCTTGACAGCACACGGTTTCAGGTACTATTTCACGACCCCTCACCGGGGCACTTTTCACCTTTCCCTCACGGTACTAGTGCACTATCGGTCACCAGGACGTATTTTGGCTTAGCAGGTGGTCCTGCCAGATTCACACGGACTTTCACGGGCTCCGCGCTACTCGGGAACACATCAACGTCTAGCCGGTACCTTCATCTACGGGACTCTCACCCACTCCGGTACCGCTTCCCAACGGTTTCAACTAACACCGACATCAACGCTCCAGGCCGGCAGACCTGAACAGATATGTCCCACAACCCCGCAAACGCAACGACTGCCGTCTATCACACGCCTACGGTTTAGCCTCTTCCCCGTTCGCTCACCACTACTAGGAGAATCACTGTTGTTTACTCTTCCTGCGGGTACTGAGATGTTTCACTTCCCCGCGTCACCACCAACCACCCTATACATTCAGATGGCGGCAACCCGACACAACTCGGGCTAGGTTTCCCCATTCGGACACCCACGGATCACAGCTCGGTTGACAGCTCCCCGTGGCCTATCGCGGCCTCCCACGTCCTTCATCGGCGCCTGGTGCCAAGGCATCCACCGTGTGCCACTATCACTTGGCCACTACAGATAATAAGATGCTCGCGCACACTATTCACAAATCAAAACACCAACCGCATACCCCAACACCACTCACATCCCCAACCACAACGGCAAGGACCCGAGAGTTCTCGGAGACGGTCCGCGGGAACCAACACCCGACCAGACCCCAAAGGACCCAGGCCGGAGGTTGCTTCCTCAGACACCCAACAGCGCGCCCCCGGACGCTTCTAGTCGCCCGAGGTCAAGTTCAATTTGTCTTTGAGCCATCCTGGATACTGCACGCAGCACCAGGTCCACTTTCGAGTCCGGCCGGCTGTAGAAGTAATGCCGACCTGTAAAGACTCCTTAGAAAGGAGGTGATCCAGCCGCACCTTCCGGTACGGCTACCTTGTTACGACTTCGTCCCAATCGCCAGCCCCACCTTCACTCACTCCCTCCCACAAGGGGTTAGGCCGCAAGTTTCGGGTGTTGCCGACTTTCATGACGTGACGGGCGGTGTGTACAAGGCCCGGGAACGTATTCACCGCGGCGTTGCTGATCCGCGATTACTAGCGACTCCACCTTCATGGGGTCGAGTTGCAGACCCCAATCCGAACTGAGACCGGCTTTTAGGGATTCGCTCCACCTTACGGTATCGCACGCCCATTGTACCGGCCATTGTAGCATGTTTGCAGCCCAAGACATAAGGGGCATGATGACTTGACGTCATCCCCACCTTCCTCCGAGTTGACCCCGGCAGTCTCCCATGAGTCCCCACCATTACGTGCTGGCAACATGGAACAAGGGTTGCGCTCGTTGCGGGACTTAACCCAACATCTCACGACACGAGCTGACGACAGCCATGCACCACCTGTCACCCGCCAACTAAATGACCTCACATCTCTGCGAGTCCACGGGTGATGTCAAACCTTGGTAAGGTTCTTCGCGTTGCGTCGAATTAAGCAACATGCTCCGCCGCTTGTGCGGGCCCCCGTCAATTCCTTTGAGTTTAGCCTTGCGGCCGTACTCCCCAGGCGGGGCGCTTAATGCGTTAGCTACGGCGCGGAAACCGTGGAAAGTCCCCACACCTAGCGCCCAACGTTTACGGCATGGACTACCAGGGTATCTAATCCTGTTCGCTCCCCATGCTTTCGCTCCTCAGCGTCAGGTAAGGCCCAGAGACCCGCCTTCGCCACCGGTGTTCCTCCTGATATCTGCGCATTTCACCGCTACACCAGGAATTCCAGTCTCCCCTACCTACCTCTAGCATGCCCGTATCCACTGCAGAACCGGAGTTAAGCCCCGGTCTTTCACAGCAGACGCGACACGCCGCCTACGAGCTCTTTACGCCCAATAATTCCGGACAACGCTCGGACCCTACGTATTACCGCGGCTGCTGGCACGTAGTTAGCCGGTCCTTATTCCCCACCTACCGTCAACCTCCAGAGAACTGGAAGCCTGCGTTGGTGGTAAAAGAGGTTTACAACCCGAAGGCCGTCATCCCCCACGCGGCGTCGCTGCGTCAGGCTTTCGCCCATTGCGCAATATTCCCCACTGCTGCCTCCCGCAGGAGTCTGGGCCGTGTCTCAGTCCCAGTGTGGCCGGTCGCCCTCTCAGGCCGGCTACCCGTAATCGCCTTGGTAGGCCGTTACCCCAAAAACAAGCTGATAGGCCGCGAGCCCATCCCTGACCGAAAAACTTTCACCCTCCACCATGAGGTGGCGGGTCGTATCCGGTATTAGACGGCGTTTCCACCGCTTATCCCAGAGTCAGGGGCAGGTTGCTCACGTGTTACTCACCCGTTCGCCGCTCGTGTACCCCGAAGGGCCTTACCGCTCGACTTGCATGTGTTAAGCACGCCGCCAGCGTTCGTCCTGAGCCAGGATCAAACTCTCCATAAAGGTCACTCAACCCGACCCGCGTCCCCCGAAGGAGCCGTCTGGGCGGGTAAACCTAGAAGTAATCCTGACCAACCGGGTCACCCCGGCTAATCAAAGGAACCTCCGCACACGAACCGAGTGGTTCTGTGTGACGGGGCCAAAACAAACATGGCTTAAAGAAAATCAAACACGCGCTGTTGAGTTCTCAAGAAACAACCGCTCTTCGTGTACAAGCTCCTGTGAGCTTTTCCGCCGAAGGCGTTGTGCGTTTCCGCTTTGTTGTGTCTTTACTTTATCAGGTGTTCCGCGCCCCGCCAAATCGGCGGTTTTTGCGAAATTGCACCGGACCAAGAAGACCAGTTCCTCTTTCGAGGCAACTCCCCGAGCCTACACGCTCCGAGCGCGTGCTCGAACCATCGAAGCTTGGAGAGGAGGTCAGGACAGCGGTCCGGTTCCGAGTCGACCCCGTGGGGTGTCTCGCCGTCCCGCAGCGACCCGATCGAGTTTAGGCAACCTCAGCGGCGGCGTCAAATCCGCCTGGACTCGGAGGGGACTCCAGTCCGGGGCCTGGTCGTTCGTCGGCTTGCTTGTCGTCTGACACAGACCCTTCCCGGGTCCCGCGGGGCCAAACATGGGAGGACGGGATTTTCTGTCCCCGGGGCGAGACCGCCCCGGGGACGGGGACCGACGCGGCCCCCGGAACACGTCCGGGACCTCAGAGGATGTCCGCCAGCTCCCGGGCGAGCTTGCGGAAGGCGGTCCCCCGGTGGCTGATCGCGTTCTTCTCCTCCGGGGACAGCTCCGCCGTGGTGCGGCTCTCCCCCTCGGGGACGAACACCGGGTCGTACCCGAAGCCGTTCTCCCCGCGGCGCTCGCGCACCAGGCGGCCGCGCAGCACGCCCTCGGCGACCGCCTCGGTCCCGTCCGGCATCACCAGCACCGCCGCGCACACGAACGCAGCGCCCCTGCGCTCGGCCGGGGTGTCGGCCATCTGGTCCAGGACCAGGTCCAGGTTGGCCCGGTCCTGGTCGCCCGCGCCGAAGCGGCCCGCCCAGCGCGCGGACAGCACTCCGGGCATCCCGCGCAGTTCGTCCACGGCGATGCCGGAGTCGTCGGCGACGGCGGGCAGCCCGGTGTGCGCGGCGATGGCCCGAGCCTTGAGCAGCGCGTTGCCCAGGAAGGACGCCTCGGTCTCGGGCACCTCCGGTGCGTCCGGGAAGGCGTCGAGGGAGAGCACCTC
The DNA here is from genome assembly GCF_000092985.1 of Nocardiopsis dassonvillei subsp. dassonvillei DSM 43111. GTDB lineage: Bacteria > Actinomycetota > Actinomycetes > Streptosporangiales > Streptosporangiaceae > Nocardiopsis > Nocardiopsis dassonvillei. The sequence continues at coordinate 468,076 of NC_014210.1, read as the reverse complement.
CGCTTCCACCCCGGCGTCGGCCAGGATGGCCCGCATCTCCGGGACCTTCTTCGCGTTGCGCGTGGCCAGGACGATCTTCACGGTTCCCCCTCCCCGGGGCGCACCGCCGGTACGGGCATGGGCCCGTGGGGTGGCGGTCACTCCGACAGTGCCTTCTTCTGGATCGCGGTCAGTTCCCCGCAGCCGGAGACCGCGAGGTCGAGCAGCTGGTTGAGCAGGTCCCGGTCGAAGGGGGCGCCCTCGGCGGTGCCCTGCACCTCGATGAACTTGCCGTCGCCGGTGATGACGACGTTCATGTCGGTGTCGGCGACCGAGTCCTCCAGGTAGTTCAGGTCCAGCCGGGGCTGGCCCTGGACCACGCCGACGCTGACCGCGGCCAGGGAGCCCGTCAGCGGGTTGTTCTTGAGCTTGCGGCGCTTGCGCAGCCACTTCATCGCGTCGGCCAGCGCCACGTACGCGCCGGTGATCGCGGCGGTGCGGGTGCCTCCGTCGGCCTGGAGCACGTCGCAGTCCAGCGTGATGGTGTGCTCGCCCATCGCCTTGAAGTCCACGACGGCGCGCAGGGAGCGGCCGACCAGGCGGGAGATCTCGTGGGTGCGGCCGCCGATCTTGCCGCGGACCGACTCTCGGGAGCCCCGGGTGTCGGTGGAGCGGGGCAGCATCGCGTACTCGGCGGTGACCCACCCCTCGCCGGTGCCCCGGCGCCAGCGCGGGACGCCGTCCTCGACGCTGGCGGCGCACAGCACGCGGGTGTCCCCGAACTCGACGAGTACGGAGCCTTCCGCGTGGCGGAGCCAGTTGCGGGTGATGGTCACAGGGCGGAGTTGGGTCGGAACGCGTCCGTCAGGTCGGGCCATGGACAAGAGCGTATATCCGTGGAGTGCCCCGCGGTGCTGGAGTGCGCAACCGCGCGGCCTGCCCCGGCCCCGTCCCCGGTCAGCCGCCGACTTCGTGCACCTGGCCGCTGCGGGCCAGGCCGATGGGCCCGTCGTAGGTGGAGCGCGCCTCGGTGAGGGTGACGTCGTCGTCGTTCCACGGCACCAGGTGGGTCAGCAGCAGGCTGCGGGCGCGGGCCCGGCTGGCGTGCTCTCCCGCCTCGCTGCCCGTCAGGTGCATGTCCTTGGGGTGGTCGAGGTGGTCCTGGAAGGCGGCCTCGCACAGGAACAGGTCGGTGTCGGCGGCCAGGTCCACCAGGGAGTCGCACACCCCGGTGTCACCGGAGTAGGCCATGGACGCGCCGCCGTGCTCCAGGCGGATACCGAAGGCCTCCACCGGGTGGTTGACGTGGTCGACACGGGCCTGGAAGGGGCCGATCCGGAACGGCCCGGGGGAGAGTTCGTGGAACTCGAACACCTCGGTCATACCCGGGTCGGGTTCCAGACCGTAGGCCTCGGCCATCCGCCGGGCCACCCCGCCGGGCCCGTAGACCGGGATGCGGGGCTTGGCGCCGCCCGGGTGGTACGCCCTGGCCACCCAGTACGAGCACAGGTCGAAGCAGTGGTCTGCGTGCAGGTGGCTCAGGTAGACGGCGTCGACGGAGTAGATGTCGACGTGCCGCTGGAGAGTTCCGAGCGCGCCGTTGCCCATGTCGAGCAGGAGGCGGTAGCCGTCCGCTTCGAGCATGTAGGAGGAAGCCGGGCTGTCCGGCCCGGGGAAGCTCCCCGAGGACCCGATAATCGTGAGTCGCACGTCGTCGTCGCCTTCTCGATGGGCCGCGCGGCGTCCGTGGCACTCCCGCCGAGAGACTGTGCGGAGTGCGGATGGCGGCTGGTTCTGCGGATGTCCCGTTGTTACGGGTGTACCCCAATGCCCGCCCGGGTGGTACAAAATGTGGCCCGCGTCTCACGCGACCTCGATCACGTGTGAATTTTTCACACCGCTTGACGACGTATGTCTTGTTTGTTCGGGGCGTGTTTCCCCGGTGTTCAGAACGGCGCGGAGGCCGGCACCCGAAGGTGCCGGCCTCCGCCGGGCCCGGGCCGCCGCTTCCGGAGGGGTCGAGGCGGGTGCCGGGCGGGTCGTGCAGACCCTGGAGCCTAGGCCCAGAGCTGGCCGTCGAGGCGCTCCTCGGCCTCCTCCAGCGTGCCCTCGTAGGCGCCGGTGGACAGGTACTTCCACCCGGCGTCGGCGATGACGAACGCGATGTCGGCGCTCTCCCCCGCCTTCTCGGCCTTGCGGGCCATGCCCAGCGCGGCGTGCAGGGCGCCGCCGGTGGAGACGCCCGCGAAGATGCCCTCCTTGTCCAGGAGCTCCCGGGTCCGCCTGAGGGCGGCTTCAGAGGGCACGGAGAAGCGGGTGGTGAGCACCGACTCGTCGTAGAGCTCGGGCACGAACCCCTCGTCGAGGTTGCGCAGCCCGTACACCAGCTCGCCGTACCGGGGCTCGGCCGCCACGATCTGCACACCGGGCCGGTGTTCGCGCAGGTAGCGTCCCACGCCCATGAGGGTGCCGGTGGTGCCCAGCCCCGCCACGAAGTGGGTGATCCCCGGCAGGTCGGCGAGGATCTCGGGCCCGGTGGTCTCGTAGTGGGCCCGGGCGTTGGCCGGGTTGCCGTACTGGTACAGCATCACCCAGTCGGGGTGGGCCGCGGCCATCTCCTTGGCGACGCGGACGGCCTCGTTGGAGCCGCCCGCGGCGTCGGAGAAGTGGACCTCGGCACCCCACATGGCCAGCAGCTGCTTGCGCTCGGCGGAGGTGTTCTCCGGCATGACGCAGACCATGCGGTAGCCGCGCAGCTTGGCGACCATGGCCAGCGAGATGCCGGTGTTCCCCGACGTCGGCTCCAGGATGGTGCACCCCGGGGAGAGCAGCCCGTCCTTCTCGGCCTGTTCGATCATGAAGAACGCGGCGCGGTCCTTGATCGAGCCGGTGGGGTTGCGGTCCTCCAGTTTCGCCCAGAGCCGGACCTGCGGCGAGGGCGAGAGCCGGGGCAGGCCGACGAGCGGCGTGCCGCCGAGGGAGTCGAGCAGGGAGTCGTAGCGCATGTGCGGCCTAGCGGCTTCCGCCGGCCACGGCCGGCAGGATCGTCACGTTGTCGCCGTCGGAGAGCTTGGCCTCCAGACCCCCGACGAAGCGCACGTCCTCGTCGTTGAGGTAGACGTTGATGAAGCGGCGCAGCTTGCCATCGTCCACCAGGCGCCCGGCGATGCCGGGGTGTCGGCTGTCCAGGTCGGCGAACAGCTCGCCGAGGGTGTCGCCGGACCCCTCGACGACCTTGGCGTCGCCGGTCAGGTTGCGCAGGATGGTCGGGATGCGGACCTCGATGGCCATGAGGGTTTCTCCGTTAGCGGTCGTTGGTGTGCGTTCATTGCCAACAGGGGGCGCGCGGTGCCCATTCCTGGGCGACGCCCGTTGTGGTGTGGAACCTACGGGGCGGTCGCGGCGCCGTCGCCGGGACCGGTGACCTCCACCGGTTCCTCGGTGACCTGGCCGTCGATGATCCGGTAGGAGCGGAACTCGACGGTGTCGGGCTCGCGCGTGGACACGAGCACGTAGTGGGCGCCCGGCTCGGACGCGTAGGAGACGTCGGTGCGCGAGGGGTAGGCCTCGGTCGCGGTGTGGGAGTGGTAGATCACGACGGGTTCCTCGTCGCGGTCGTCCATCTCCCGCCAGACCTTGAGCTGTTCGAGGGAGTCGAACCGGTAGAAGGTCGGCGACCGTTCGGCGTTGACCATCTCGACGAGGCGTTCGGGGCTGTCGGAGCCCTCGGGTCCGGCCACGACGCCGCACGCCTCGTCCGGGTGGTCGCGGCGGGCGTGTGCGACGATCCTGTCGTAGATCGCGCGATCAATCCTCAGCATGCTCCCCAGAGTACCTACATCCGGTTCCCTACCAACCAAATGGGTATTGTTGGCGAACGCCGAGGCTACGGCGGCCCGGTGCTGGTGGGGGCGACCTCCTCCGTCCCACCCGGCACAGATTAGGCTCGTGCGCATGAGCGAGGACAGCAGCAGCGCGCTGCTCACCGACCACTACGAACTGACGATGCTCCAGGGGGCGCTGCACAGCGGCGCCGCAGCCCGCCACTCGGTGTTCGAGATGTTCGCCCGGCGGCTGCCGGAGGGACGCAGGTACGGGGTCGTGGCCGGAACGGGCCGCTTCCTGGAACTGCTGGAGCGGTTCCGCTTCGGCACGGAGGAACTCGACTTCCTGTCGGACAACGGGGTCGTGGACGAGCGCACCGTGGAGTGGCTGGCCGACTACCGGTTCTCGGGCAACGTGTGGGGCTACGGCGAGGGCGAGGCGTACTTCCCCGGCTCGCCGATCCTGGTGGTGGAGGCCTCCTTCGCCGAGGCCGTGCTCCTGGAGACGCTGGCCCTGTCGGTGTACAACCACGACAGCGCGATCGCCTCGGCCGCGACGCGGATGGCGGTGGCGGCGGGCGGTCGGCCGCTGATCGAGATGGGCTCGCGGCGCACGCACGAGCGGTCCGCGGTCGCCGCGGCCCGCGCCGCCTACGTCGCGGGGTTCTCCACCTCCTCCAACCTGGAGGCCGGGCGCTCCCACGGCGTGCCGACCGGCGGGACGGCGGCGCACGCGTTCACGCTGCTGCACGACAGCGAGCGGCACGCGTTCAAGGCGCAGCTGGAGTCCCTGGGCGAGGGGACGACGCTGCTGGTGGACACCTACGACGTGGAGCGCGCGGTGCGCACCGCCGTGGAGCTGGCCGGCCCCGGGCTGGGCGCGGTGCGGATCGACTCGGGCGACCTGGCCGCCCACGCCGGGCGCGTGCGGGCGCAGCTGGACTCCCTGGGCGCGACGGACACCCGCATCGTGGTGACCGGGGACCTGGACGAGCACTCCATCCAGGCCCTGGCGGTGGCGCCGGTGGACGGCTACGGGGTGGGCACCTCCCTGGTGACCGGCTCGGGCGCGCCGACGGTGTCCCTGGTGTACAAGCTGGTGGCGCGGGCGCGCGGTCTGGAGGCGGACGCCCCGCTGGAGCCGGTGGCCAAGCGCTCGGTGGGCAAGCCGAGCCGGGGCGGGCGCAAGTGGGCGGTGCGGCGGCTGGACGACAAGGGGACGGCCGTGTCCGAGGAGATCTACCCCCACCCGCCGTCCTCACAGGTGGGAACGCGCCCGCTGCTGCGGCCCCTGGTCGCCGACGGCGTGGTGGTGGGCCACGAGAGCGTGCACGAGGCCCGGGAGCGGCACCGGGCGGCGGTGGCGGAACTGCCCGAGGAGGCCCTGCGCATGTCGCGCGGTGAGGCCGCGCTGCCGACGGTGTTCCACTAGAGGATGGTGCGTGAGGGCACGCGCACCGGCGGACGGCCGTCCGGGTGATCTCCGACACGGTGGTCAGCGCGGGTCGGGCCGGCGGTGGTGCACGGGCCCGGGCGGATCCGACGACAAGGAAAGGGGTGCCGCTGTGAGGGCGCTCATCGTGGTGGACGTGCAGAAGGACTTCTGCGAGGGAGGGAACCTGGGGGTGGCGGGCGGGGCCAGCACCGCGGCCGCCGTCACCGAGTACGCCCGTGCGAGCGACTACGACCACGTGGTGGCCACACGCGACTTCCACATCGACCCGGGGGAGCACTTCTCGGAGGAGCCCGACTTCGTGGACAGCTGGCCGCGCCACTGCGAGGCGGGCACGCCGGGGGTGGAGTTCCATCCCGGCTTCGACGCCTCGCTGGCCGAGGAGGTCTTCGACAAGGGGCACTACACGGCCGCCTACAGCGGTTTCGAGGGCGTGACCGGGGAGGGCGGGGTGACGCTGGGTTCGTGGCTGCGCGAGCGCGGCGTGGACGAGGTGGACGTGGTGGGCATCGCCATGGACCACTGCGTGAAGGCGACCGCCCTGGACGCGGTGGCCGAGGGCCTGCGCACGCGGGTGCTGCTCGGGCTGACCGCCGGGGTGTCGCGCCCGACCGTGGACGCGGCGCTGGAGCGGCTGCGCGAGGCGGGTGTGGACCTGGAGGGCGAGCCGCTGGTCGGCTGAGGTCTCCTGCGGAGACCGGGGGCGGCGGGTCAGCGCGCTGACCCGCCGCCCCCGTGTGTCAGGCGACGCCGACGGCGGCGCGCACGCGCTCCAGGGTGGCGCGGGCGCGCTCGCGCGCGCGCTCGGACCCTGCCGCCAGGACGGCGTCGATCCGCCCCGGGTCGGCCATCAGCTCCTCGTAGCGCTCCCGCTTGGGGCCCAGCTCGGCGTTGATCGCCTCGAACAGCTCGTTCTTGAGGTCGCCCCAGCCCATGCCGCCCGCCTCCAGGCGCTTGCGCACCTCGGAGACCTTCTGGGCGTCGGCGAAGTGCGTGAGCAGCTGGAAGGGCACCGAGCTGTCGGGGTCCTTGGGGTCCTCGACCGGCGTGGAGTCGGTGGGGATGCGGCGCACGGCCTTCTTGAGCTTGTTCTCCGGCAGGAAGAGCGGGATGTGGTTGTCGTAGGACTTGCTCATCTTGCGGCCGTCGACGCCGGGCAGGATGCTCGCGTCGCTGTCGTCGATGACGCCCTTGGGGACGGGAAAGCTGTAGGACTCGCCGAAGCGGTGGTTGAAGTACCCGGCGATGTCGGCGGTGTACTCGATGTGCTGGGACTGGTCGCGGCCCACGGGGACGTGGGTGCCCTCCATGACGAGGATGTCGGCGGCCATGAGGATGGGGTAGTTGTACAGCCCCATGTTGATCCCGGCGTCCAGGTCGGTGATCCCGGCCTCGTTGTTGCGGTCGCGGGCGGCCTTGTAGGCGTGCGCGCGGTTCATGAGGCCCTTGGGGGTCAGAGCGCTCAGGATGGTGGTGAGCTCGAAGGTCTCGGGCACCCGGGACTGCTGGTAGACGATCGTCCGTTCGGGGTCGAGCCCGCACGCGAGCCAGGTGGCAGCGCCTGACCGGATGCTGTGGCGGAGCTCGTCGGCGTCCTTGATGGTGTTGAGCGCGTGGTAGTCGGCGATGAAGTAGTAGGTGTCGTAGGCCGTGGCCGCGCTCAGGGCGGGCTTGATCGCGCCGATGTAGTTGCCCAGGTGGAAGTCGCCGGTGGGCTTGATCCCGGTCAGGTACGTGTTCGCTGCCATGGGACCAAGCCTAGCGGCGGCCGGGCCCGCGCACGGTCCCGGCCACGCGCGGCGGGGCGCCGCCTCGTCAGGCGCGGAAGGCCGCCCAGTGCTCGACCATGCGCTCGGCCTGGCCCTTGGTGAAGTGGGTCATGCAGGCGTCGTCGCTGTAGTTCATGAAGTTGGTGACGGGGTCCTCGCCCTCCTGCTCGGGGCAGGTGTCGCGGCCCTCGGGGCAGCCGGAGGCGGCCTCGCGCTCGTAGGCGGTGTCGTCCACGTAGTCGCCGGGCGAGGAGCAGCCGTTCTGGAAGGTGTGGAAGAGCCCGAGCCAGTGGCCCACCTCGTGGGTACCGGTGTGGCCGAGGTTGAACCGGTCGCGGTCGCCGCCGGGAAGGGTGTCGTGGGAGATCACCACGCCGTCCTGTTCGGGCGCGTCCTCGTAGTCCTGGGGGAAGGAGGAGTAGCCGAGCAGGCCGGTGCCCAGGTTCGATGTGTAGATGTTGAGGGTCGCCGCGTCACCCTGGCGCAGTCTGGCGTGGACGGTGTCGCGGTGCTCGGCGAAGCTGGTGAACCACTCGTCGTTGGTGGTGCGGGTGACCTCGCTGAGCTCGAAGCGGAAGCCGGTGTCGATGGGTTCGGCGTCGCTCGTGCCCCCGGCCCGGGCCGCCTCGGCGGCCCGGGCCGGGTCCGCGGCGGTGTCGCCGCCGTAGGCGGCGTTGAGCACGTCGATCTGCCGCTGGACGCGTTCGTCGCTGACCTCGCCGCGGCCGTCCTCGGCGGAGATGACGTGCACCACGACCGGGACGGTGTGGGGCGGTTGGAGGTCCTGTCCCCGCAGGGGCACGAGTGCCTCCTGGAGCTGCTGTTCGTACAGGGCCGCCTGACGGGGCGTCACCTCGCTGCCGCCGGGAGGCCGACCGGCCGCGTCGGGGTCGGTGACCCTGGCGGCGCCGGGCAGGCAGGGCTCCAGAGCTTCGGACTCCCCCGGCGCCAGCTGGGCGCGCGGGGAGTCGGTCGCCACGGTGCCGGGCGCCGTGACCGTGACCATCCCGGCCAGGGCGAACCCGCACATCAGCAGTCCGGTGCAGAGCGCGGCTGAGCCGCCGCGAGGGCTGTGTCCACTCATCTCACACAAGGTAATGAAGCGGACACGAAGGGCTTATGGGACATGCGCGAGCTTGCGAAGTGTTTGCCCGTTTCGGGTGGCCTATCGCCCGCCGACGGCCCAGACGCGGATCTTGGCGATCCGTTCGCGGATCTGCGTCGGGGTGGCCTGTGCGACGGGCGGCCCGCCGCAGGCGCGGCGCAGCTCGTTGTGGATCACTCCGTGCGGCTTGCCGGTGCGGTGGTGCCAGGCGCCCACGAGACCGCTCAGCTCGCGGCGCAGGTCGGCCAGGACCTGGTGGGTGGGCCCGTCCTCCTCGGCGGGCTCCTCCACCTTGCGGGCCTTGACCTCGCTCGCCTTGAGGTCGGCCTTGCGCTTGCGCAGGAGCTGGGAGACCTGCTGCGGGTCGAGCAGACCGGGCAGGCCCAGGAAGTCCTCCTCCTCCGTGGAGCCCGGCACGCCGCCGTACTCGGCCCCGTCGTAGAGGGCGCGGTCGAACTCCGCCGCCGACTCCATGGTCTCGAAGGGCAGTTCCTCCCCGGCGTCGGGGGTGTCCCGCTTCTTGTTGGCCTCCCGGAGCAGGTCCTCCTCCGGGTACTCGTCGCCCTCCCCAGGGGTCCGGTCGAGCACGTGGTCGCGCTCGCGCTCCATCTCGCCCGCGTACTCCAGCAGGGTGGGCACGGAGGGCAGGAAGACCGAGGCGACCTCGCCGCGCTGGCGCACGCGCACGAAGCGGCCGATGGCCTGGGCGAAGAACAGCGCGGTGCTGGTGGAGGTGGCGTACACGCCCACCATCAGCCGGGGCACGTCCACCCCCTCGGAGACCATGCGCACCGCGACCATCCAGCGGTCGTCGCCCGCGGCGAACCGGGAGATCTTCTTGGAGGCCCCGGGGTCGTCGGACAGGATGACCGTGGCGCCCTTGCCGGTGATCTGGCGCAGGATGCGCGAGTAGGCGCGGGCGTTCTCGTGGTCGCTGGCGATGACCAGGGCCCCCGCGTCGGGGTGGGTCTTGCGGACCTCGGTCAGGCGGCGGTCGGCGGCCTGGAGTACGCGCTTGATCCAGTCGCCCTTGGGGTCCAGCGCGGCCCGCCACGCCTGGGAGAGCGCGTCCTGGGTGAGGGGTTCGCCCAGCCTGGCGGCGAGCTCGTCGCCCGCGCGGGTGCGCCAGCGCATCTCGCCGGAGTAGGCCATGAAGATGACGGGGCGCACGACCCCGTCGGCCAGGGCGGGCCCGTACCCGTAGCTGTAGTCCCAGGAGCAGCGGCGCACCCCGGCGCTGTCCTGGACGTAGTCGACGAAGGGGATGGGGTTGATGTCGGACCGGAAGGGGGTCCCGGTCAGGGAGAGGCGGCGCGCCGCCGGGTCGAAGGCCTCGCGGGCCGCGTCGCCCCAGGACAGGGCGTCCCCGGCGTGGTGGACCTCGTCGAAGATGACGAGGGTCTTGCGCGCCTCGGTCCGGTTGCGGTGCAGCATCGGGTGGGCGGCGACCTGGGCGTAGGTGACGGCCACGCCGACGTACTGGCGGCCCAGGGCGCCCTGGCCGTTGCGGAACTCGGGGTCGATGGCGATGCCGAACCGGGCGGCCGCCTCGGCCCACTGCTTCTTGAGGTGGTCGGTGGGGCACACGATGGTGATGGCGCGCACCGTGTGGCGTTGGAGGAGTTCGCTGGCCAGGGTGAGGGCGAAGGTGGTCTTGCCCGCACCGGGGGTGGCCACGGCGAGGAAGTCCCGCGGTTCCCGGCGGAAGTACTCCTCGAACGCCTCCCGCTGCCATGCGCGGAGGCCTCTGAGCCGGTCCTCCGTCGTGGTCTGCGTCACCGTCATGCTGCGAATCGTCCCCCGTTGCTCACCCCCATGAGGTTAGCGGGCGCCGTGGACCGTTCCGGGAGGCAGGCCAGTGGCGCCGCGCACACGGCGTGTCCCGACCGCCCGGAAGGCCGCCGGTCCCCGCCGGTCGCCTCGTCGTCCACCATCGTCCCGGATTACCCGGAGGCCCCGTCCGTCCCCGCCTCCCCGCCGGAACCGCCCCCGGACTCCGCGCCGCTCCCGGTCTGGGCTCCCCCCACGTCGACGGCGCCGTCGTTGAAGGGCATGTGCGGCGAGATCGCCGGGAAGGCGAAGAACCACAGCAGCAGGGCGGCGCCCACCACCAGTCCGAGCGCCATGATGAGCTTGGCGATCCACGGACCGGGCAGGACGCGCCAGATCAGACCGTACATTCGCGTTCCTTACTCGCTGGCCTGGGGAGCCATGTGCGCGATCGAGTCGGGCATCCCCTCGGACTTGGGCGTGGTCTCCACCAGCTCCGCCCAGACGATGAGGCGGTGCGTGTTGTTCAGCTTGGGCGCGCACGTGGTGAGGGTGAGCAGGGACCTGCCCGGCTCCTCGTCGGTGGCCTCGTCGAACGGGTCCGGCTCGATCACCCACACGTCGGTGGGCAGGACCGTCTCGTCGCGGAAGACCTCGTAGGTGTAGAAGTTCTCCCCGTCCTCCAGCACCATGACGTCGCCGTTCCGGAGCAGGTCCAGGTCCCAGAACAGGCCGGGGGTGCGGTGGGCGGCCACGGCGTAGTTGCCCTCGCCGCCGGGAGAGCTGGGGTACTCGGTGTAGTGGCCGGGGCTGTAGCGGATGTCCTCCTGCGTGGTGCCGTTGACCACCACCCAGTCCAGGTCCAGGCTCGGCACGTACAGGCGGCTGTCGGCGCTGCCCGGCAGGGGCTCGGAGTCCGGACCGGCCTCCGCGGCCGCCTGTTCGGCGGACCAGGCCTCCTCCAGCCCCTGGGCCAGGTCCTGCTGTTCGCGGTCGGTCTCCCACTGGGAGCCGTACACCTCGTATCCGGCGTAGAAGAGCATGAGCAGACCGGCGGTCAGCATGATCTCGCCGAAGAACCGGACGATGCCGCGCACGACGTCGCCGGGGGTGGCCCTGGGCCTGGGGCGGCGGCGCCGTCGGCCGCCGGAGGCCCGACGTCCACGCCCCTCCCCGCGTCCGGGCCGGGGACCCTCGTGGAACTGCCGTTCAGTTGTGGACACCAATACGACCTACTCCTGTGGACGCTTCCGTGTGCACCCGTCCCCTACCTGAGGGGGACGACCAGCGGGACTCCGGTACGCGGGTGCGGTAGGACTTCGACCTCGTGCTGGTAGACGGAGCTGAGCAGCGACGCGGTGAACACGTCGGCGGGGGAGCCCTGCGCGGCGACCCGTCCTCGGGAGAGTATCGCCACACGATGGGCGTAGGCTGCCGCAAGCCCCAAATCGTGCAGGACCACGATAACCGCACCGCCGCGCTCCGCGAGTTGGGAAGCCAGATCCAGTACGAGTTCCTGGTGCCGGATGTCCAGGGCGGCGGTCGGCTCGTCCAGCAGGAGCAGCTGGGTGTCCTGGGCCAGGACGCGGGCGAGCATCACCCGCGCGCGCTCACCCCCCGACAGGGTCGGGAAGCGCCGTTCGGCCAGGTCGGACACGCCCGTGCCCTCCATCGCGGCGGCGGTGAGGGCCTCGTCCTCGGCCGCGGCGGCCAGCCCCGCCCAGGGGGCGCGGCCCATGGACACGATGTCGGCGACGGGGAACGGAAAACTGACCGCCGCCTCCTGGGGCAGGACCGCGCGGCGCAGCGCCAGCTCGGGGGGCGTCCAGTCGGCGAGCGGGCGGCCGTGGAGGCGGACGGTCCCGGTGTCGGCCTCCCCCCGGCCGGGCGCCCCGGTGACGTCCCCGGACAGGGCGGCGAGCAGCGTGGACTTGCCCGCCCCGTTGGGCCCGACCAGGGCCAGCAGCTCCCCGGCCCGCACGGTGAGGCCGACCCCGTCGAGCAGGGCGCGGCCGCCCCGGCGGACGGTGACGCCCTCGGCCCGGAGTATCTCCTCGCCGGGTGGGACCGGGGCGGGGCGCACGGGCGGCCGGTACAGCGGGGAGGCCGCGGCGGCGACCCGCCGCCGCAGTCGGACGAGGGCGCTCACGACCAGCCTCCTTGCCGGGCACGGGTGCGGTACAGCAGGTAGAAGAAGAACGGCCCGCCCAGGGCCGCGGTGACCACGCCCAGGGGGATCTCGGCGGGGGCCGCGACGGTGCGGGCGAGCAGGTCGGCGGCGAGCAGGAGCAGGCCGCCGCCCAGGGCGCTGGCGGGCAGCAGGACCCGGTGCCCGGGGCCGGTGACCATGCGGATGATGTGCGGGACGACCAGGCCCACGAAGGAGACGATCCCGGCGAAGGCGACGGCGGCCGAGGTCAGCAGGGCCATGGCGCAGATGAGGACCAGGCGGGTGCGCTCCACGTCCACGCCCAGGTGGCGGGCGGGCCCCTCGCCGAGGGCGAGCAGGTCCAGGCGGCGCGCGTGGAAGGGGATGACCGACAGCCCGAGCAGCAGGCACGGGGCGATGGCGGCGACCTTGGCCCAGGTGGCGGTGGAGACGCTGCCGAGCTGCCAGAAGGTGATGGTCTGGATCTCGGCGTCCTGGGAGAAGTTGGTCATCAGGCCGATGGCCGCACCGGCGATCGCGTTGACGGCGATACCGGTGAGCAGCAGGGTGACGACCTCGGTGCGTCCGCGCGAGCGCGCGAACACGTACACGAACAGGGTGGTGGCCAGGCCGAACACGAAGGAGGAGGCGATGATCGTCCAGTGGCCGAGGATGGTCAGGCCGGTGAAGATGACGGCGATAGCGCCGACGGCCGCACCGGAGGAGACGCCGATGACGCCGGGTTCGGCCAGGGGGTTGCCGAAGACGCCCTGCATCATGGCGCCCGCCGCGCCCAGGGCTGCGCCGACCATGACGGCCAGGACGACGCGGGGCAGGCGCACGTCCCACAGGACGGTGTGGCCGATCCGGTCGGGCGGGGTGCCCGCCTCCAGACCGAGGGCGTGCAGGAGCGAGGCGGCGACCTGCCCGGGCGGGATGGGGTAGGCCCCGGCCCCGGCGGCGACGACCGCGACCGCGACGAGACCGCCGGTGAGCGAGGCGAGCAGGAGCGCGGCGCGCAGGCGGCGCAGGGCGCGCCGGTCCCGCGGGGCGGCTGGTGCGGTCGTGGCTTTCGAGGCGGCCGGTGCGGTTGTGGGAACGGCTGCTTCGGAAGGGACCTTCGGGGTGGCCGGAGTGAACGATGTGCCTGACGGGACTGCGGGAGGAACGGGTTCGCGGGTGCTGGTTCCGCCCTGCTCGGGGGAGGGCGTGCCGGTGGCCGCCCGAACAGACCCTTCGGGGAGGCCCTGGGCGTCGTCGTCCGCGGGCCTGCGGGGAGCGGTCACCGTTCCCCCTCCCCCGCGCTGACGGCGGCGAGTTCGTCGGCGAGGGCCGCGACGACCTGCGGGGTGCGGGGGCCGAAGTTGAGCAGGACGCCGTCCTCGAAGTCGACGACGGCGCGCGCGGCGCCGGCCGGGGTCTGGGCGACGCCGGGGATCTGGACGAGCCCCTCGATCCCGCCGACCGACTCCAGTCCCTTGGTCATCACCAGGAGCACGTCGGGCTGGGCGGCGATGAGGGCCTCGGTGGTGATGGGGGTGAAGGGTGTGGTCAGGCCCATCTCGACCCCGGCGTCGCGGGCGCCGATCTCGGCCAGCATGGCGTCGGCGCCCGAGCCGGGTCCGCCCAGGAGGTAGACCCCGGCGGTGCCGCGCAGGTAGAGGAAGGCGACGAGGGGGTCGCCGCTGACCGCGGTGGAGTCGGCCCTGACCTCGGCCATCTGCCCGCGCGTGCGTTCGGCCAGGGCCGTGCCGCTGGCCGGGACGCCGAGGGCCTCGGCCACGCGCTCGAAGCGCGGGTACATGTCGTCGATGGACCAGGCCTCCTCCACGATGACGACGGGGACGCCGGAGCTCTGGATCTGCTCGATGGCCTCGGGCGGCCCGGTCTGGGTGTCGGCGAGGACGACCGTGGGCTCCAGGGACAGCACGCTCTCGGCGGAGACCTCGTGCGCCTCGCTGACCGTGGGCAGGTGGGCGGCCTCCTCGAAGGTGGCGCCGACGTCGCGGCCGACGACGTTGTCGCCCAGGCCCAGGGTGAAGACGATCTCGGCGAGGCTGCCGGTGAGCGGGAGGACGCGGCTGGCGTCGGTGACCTCGACCTGCTCGTACTCCAGGGGGTCGGAGCTGGTGCGGTAGGGGTCCAGGACCACCGAGTCGACGGTCACGGGCAGCTCGGGCGCCGCGGGTTCCTCCAGGATCTGGAGGCGGTTCTCGGCGAGGTCGGGGATGCCGGGCGCGTCGCCGGAGGCCGCGGGGTCCGCGCCTCCGGAGGCGCCGCCGGTGCACCCGGTCAGGGCGAGCACGAGCGCGCAGGCGGCGGCGAGGGCGCGGGGAGCGGCGGGGCGGACGCGGAGGGCGGCGAGTCGGGGGCCGGTGGGGCGGGAGCGTTCGCGCGGAAGGGGCCGGGGGACGGTGTGGGGCATGGCGGTCGCTTTCGGGGTTCCGTGTGCCGGGGGCACGGGCGCTGTCGCCGGGAGGGCGGGACGCGACAACGCTTTTTATGACACCTCGTCATCATCTTGACAAGCCCGATGGTTCGGTGTTCAACTGTTCCGGCGCGAACTTCAGGTTAGGTAAGGCTCACTTAGCAAAGGTAAGCATAACCTCACCGAAGTTCTCCTCACGCGGGTGGTGGACCCCGACCGAACCCGCACGAACGCGAAGGCCCCCGATGCAAGCAGCGCTTTCCCTCCGCCCGAGGAACGGGCGGCGCCGCGGGCTCGTCCCGCCCCTGGTCCTCACCGCCGCGCTGGTGCTGTCCGCCCCGGCGGCGGCACTCGCCCAGTCCGTCCCCGACCCCTCGCCCGACCGGAGCCCCGGTCAGGATCCCGCCCGTCCACGCGTCACCACCGTGGACCGGGCCCGGGGCCTGGACCCCGGGCGCGACACCGTCACCGTCTCCGGGATCGGACACGACCCCGGTTCCCTGCTGGAGGCCGCCACCTGGGCCGTCCCCGGCGCGGAGGACGGCGGGGGCGAACCGGTCGCCGACACCGCGAACGCGGTGACCGTCGAGGTCGACGCGCGCGGCACCTTCAGCCTCAGCCTGGCCACCGGTACCGGGTTCGCCGCCGACGCCGGCCTGGACGCCTCCGTCACCCCCTTCGAGGTGCGCCTGGTGGAGGTCGGCGCCGGGCCGGGAGGCGAGGACACCGCCGAGGGCGCTCCCCCGGCCCCGGAGGCCGACGCGGACGCGGAGTCCTCCGAGGAGGACCGCGCCGCCGCGGAAACGACCGACGCGGCCGACGCGGACCCGGCGGGGGCGGCCGACGCGGACCCGGCGGGGGCGGCCGTCGGCACCCGGGGCGGGGACACCGCCCGGCGGGCTCCGGAGGTCCTCGCCGGACCGGGCAGGAGCGCCCCGGTGACCCTGTTCTCGGCTCCGGCCCCCGACGCGGTCGTGGGCCGGGTCCCGGTGGCCTTCTCGGCCCCCGCCCCTCGGACCGAGCCCGGGACGAGCCCGCAGAGCCGGCCGCAGTCCGCCGTGCCCGCGGCCCCCGTGCCCCGCGAGCCGGGCGACCCGACCCTGAGCGTCTCCAAGACCAGCGGACTCGACCCCGAGGGCGAGACCGTCACGGTCACCGGCTCCGGATACGACACCGCCAAGGGGATCTACGTGGCCCTGTGCGACACCAGCGGCGCCGGTCCCGACCGGGCGCCCAGCCCCTGCGTCGGCGGCGTGGACATGGAGGGGTCGAGCGGCGCCTCGGTCTGGGTCTCCAGCAACCCGCCGCCCTACGGGGAGGGGCTGGCCGTCCCCTACACCGGCGGCGGTACCGACGGCGGGTTCAGCGTCGAACTGAGGGTCAGGGCCAGCGACGAGAACACCGACTGCGCCGACCCCGCAACCGAGTGCGCGGTGGTCACGCGCAACGACCACACCCGCTCCAGCGACCGCGGCCAGGACGTGTTCGTTCCCGTCTCCTTCGGCGGCTCCGGAAACGGAGGGGACTCCGGGACCGGCGGGGGCTCCGGCGGCTCAGGAGACTCCGGGGACTCGGGAGGCAGCGGATCGGGCGGAGGCTCGGGCAGCGGTTCGGGCGGTACCGGTGACGCCGGAACCGGCGGGGGCTCAGGCAGCGGTTCCGGCCCCCTGCCCCGCACCGGCAGCACGCTGTACGGACTGGTCCTGGCCGCCGCGGTCGCCGTCCTGACAGGTACGGCGGCACTGGTCGCCACCCGCCGCCGGGCCCGGGGAGCCCCCGCGGACACGGTCTGACGCCGGTGCCCCGACGGACTCCTCCGCCCGGGGCTCCCGTGGGAGCCGCTCTGAAGGCCGCCTCGGCGAACCCCTCCCGGCCCCGCCCACAGCGGCCCTTCCGGGGAGAACCCCTCCGGAGAAAACCCGTCCGGGAAGCCGCCTCCCGAAGGGCGCCTCCTGGAGACCCCTGGAAGGGCTCCTCCGAGGCCCTTCCCCCGACCGCCGCTTCCCCCGACCACCGTGCCCGCCCGTCCCCCGGCGGGCACGGCGGGAACCCGCGGCGGCGTGCCGAACCCCCGTTCGGCACGCCGCCGCGGCACCCCACCCACCCCCCTCGCCCCAGGCGCACCCCACCGCGCCCGCTCCACGGGGATCCGCCGCACGACAGGCCCCGGCAGTCGCCGGGGACCGACCACCACCATCCCCCTCACGGATTGGACCGACGATGACCACCACCCCGACCCGAGGGAGCACGGCACCGGGCGGACTCCGCCGGACGCTGCGCCTCCTCACCGCCTACGCGGGCGCGGCCGCCCTGGGCGGCACGTTCGCCGTGGCCGCCGCCCCGACCGCCTCCGCCGACGAGGTGCTTCCCCTCACCGGAGGCTCCGCCTCCTGGGGCGTGAAGGAGTCCTTCCGCAACTACGTGGGCAGCCCGATCGCGCACGGCGGCTACGAGGCCTCCGACGGGGCGACCCTCCTGGCCGACGGCACCGTCGACTTCCCCACCGCCGGGGGCACGGTCTCCAAGGAGGACGCCTCCGGTGACGTGAGTTTCTCCGGGACGGTCGTCTTCAGCGGCCACGACTACGGCCAGGGCCCGGTTCTGGAGGTGCGCGTCTCCGACCCCCGGGTGGTGTTCGAGGGCGACACCGCCACGGTCTTCGCCGACGTCACCAGCCGCGAGTTCGGCGGGGCCAACCCCAACCTGCCCCCGGGCGGCCTGGTCGAGTACGGCGAGGTCGCGGTCACCGAGCTGACCGGCGCCGAGGTGGCCGTGGAGGGCGAGGAGATCACCTTCACCTCCACGGCGGGCACGCTGCACGCCGACGCGGTGGAGCCGTTCGCGGGCTTCTACGCCGCGGGCGCCCCGATGGACCCGCTCTCCTTCACCGCCGGGATCGACGACGTCACCGACCCGGGCGGCCCCGGGGAGCCGGTGCACGACCCGCGCGTCACGGTGGCCCCGGCCAGCGACCTGGACCCCGCGGGCGACACCGTCACCGTCGAGGGCACGGGCTTCCGCCCCGGCCAGGGCGTCTACGCGGCCCTGACCGCCGTCCCGCAGTCCGCCGACTCCTACCCGGCCCACCACACCGGCGCGGTGTGGCTGCGCGGGGCCGACGCCCCCGGCGAGGACGGTTCCTTCAGCGCCGAACTCCGGGTGACCGGCTCCTACGAGACGGACGGCACCGTCCACGACTGCGCGCGGACGCAGTGCTACGTGGCGGTGTTCAACGACCACACCGACATCGCCAACCGCGACCAGGACGTGTGGACGCCGGTCTCCTTCACCGCCGTGGAGGAACCCACCGAGGAGCCCACGGACCCGACCGACCCGACCGGGGAGCCGACCGACCCCGCCGAGGGCCCGCTCACCGTCCACAACGGCCGCGCGGACTGGGGCGTCAAGGAGTCCTTCCGCGACTACATCACCGGCAGCATCGCCCGGGGCGAGATCACCCCGAGCGACGGCGCCAGCCAGAACGAGGACGGGACCTTCGCGTTCACCGACGGCAGCGGTGAGGTGGACCTGTCCGCGTCCACCGCCGACATCGCGTTCGAGGGCACCGTGCTCTTCGAGGGCCACGTCCACGACGGCGCCGACCCGCTGCTGAGCATGACGGTCAGCGACCCGCGCGTGACGGTCGACGGCGCGGCGGGCGTGCTGTACGCCGACGTGACCAGCAAGCCGCTGAGCGGGCAGGAGCCGGTCACGTACGAGGACGTGGCGCTGGCCGACCTGGACCTGACCGGGGTGGACTACACGCTGGAGGAGGGCGTCCTGAGCTGGGAGCCGATCCCCGCGACCCTGACCGCCGAGGGCGTGCCCGCGTTCGCGGACTTCTACGCCGCCGGGGAGCAGCTGGACCCGGTCTCGCTGACCGTGAGCGTGGACGAGGAGGTCCGGGTTCCGGGCGGGGGCGGTGACGGAGGCCCCACGCCCGGCCCCGGTGACGGAGACGGCGGCGGCACTCCGGGCCTGCCCAACACCGGTGTCGCGCTGGCCGGCCTGCTGACCGCGGCCGCGGTGGCCGTCGGCGCGGGCGGCGCGGCGGTGTACGCGGCCCGCAGGCGCGGTCCCGCCCCCGACGGGGACGGGGAGTCCGCGGTCTAGGACCGCCTGACCGGTTCCCGCGCGCCCGCGCGGAGCGGGGTCCGCGGGCCCCGTCACGCGACCGGTCGGCCCCCGGGTGACACGAGGGCCTTGGCACACGCCGTGTGTCAAGGCCTTCGTCGTGTCCGCCGCGCGCGGTGCCCGGGCACGGCGGGGTCCGCGCCGGACACGCGGCCGCTTCCTCGGAAGCCGTCGGCCGTCCGGGCGGGAGGGCTACTTCATCATCTCCTCGTAGACCTTCTTGCACTCGGGGCACACGGGGAACTTCTTGGGGTCGCGGTTGGGCACCCACACCTTGCCGCACAGGGCGATCACGGGGTCGCCGGTCACGGCGCTCGCGGTGATCTTGTCCTTCTGCACGTAGTGGGCGAACCGCTCCCGGTCCCCGCCGTCGTGGGAGATGTCCGGTTTGGTCTCGCTGTCCGGGAGGACCTTGTTGAGGATGTCCATCGCCATCGTGCCTCACACCTTTCGACGTCTGCGTTCCACGGTATAGGGTGCCGCGCCCCGCCCGGCTGCTCAGTTCATGGCGGGGTCGTCGGGGAAGGTGGACAGGAGCGCCATCTCCCCGCCCTGGCGGCGCAGCACCCGCGACCACAGCCCCTCGGGCGCGGTGGTGAAGACGTCGTCGGCGACCGCGTCGACGACGTACCAGGCCCCCTCCTCGATCTCCCCCGCCAGCTGGCCCGCGCTCCACCCCGCGTAGCCCGCGAAGAGGCGGAACGCGCCGAGCGCCCCGCCGAGCACCTGGGCGGGGCCGTCGAGGTCGACCACGCCGATCCCGTCCAGGCCCAGGTGCGGGTCCAGGCCCTCCAGCGGGGACCAGCCGGGAGGGGGCTCACCGGGCCCGGCCGCCCCCAGGGCGATGCCGGAGCCCAGGCCCACGGGACCCCCGGAGAACATCACCGCCGGTTCGCTGGCGTAGGCGCCCCAGTCGGTGACGACCTCGTCCACGGCCATCCCCAGGGGGCGGTTGAGGATCACCCCCAGGGTGCCGTCGGCGGCGTCGTCCACGACGAACACCACCGAGCGGCGGAAGGAGTCCTCCTGGAGCATGGGGGCGGCCACCAGGAGGCGCCCGGTCATCGGCTGGTCCATGCCCTCCCACCTACCCCGGAACGACGGGCGGACCGCCGGTGTTTCCGGGCCGTTATGCCTGTGCGGCCGCCTGGCCGCGCTGGGCGACCTCGCGCACGGCCGTGGCCACGTGCGTGGACAGGTCGGAGTGGAACACGCTGGGGATGATGTAGTTGGGGCCCAGCTCGTCCTCGGTGACGACGTCGGCCAGGGCCTCCGCCGCGGCGACCATCATGTCCGAGGTGACGTCGTGGCTCTGGGCGTCCAGCAGACCGCGGAAGAAGCCGGGGAAGACCAGCACGTTGTTGATCTGGTTGGGGTAGTCGCTGCGGCCGGTGGCCACCACGGAGGCGTGCAGGTGGGCCACGTCCGGGTCGACCTCGGGGTCGGGGTTGGCCAGCGCGAAGATGATGGCGTCCTCGTTCATCTCGGCGATGTCGTCGCCGTTGAGGAGGTTGGGGGCCGAGACGCCGATGAAGACGTCCGCCCCGGCCACGGCACCGCGCAGGTCGCCGCTGTAGCCCTCGGGGTTGGTGTGCTCCGCGATCCACCGCAGGTTGGGGTCGAGGTCCTCGCGCCCGGCGTGCACGGCGCCGTGCACGTCGCTGACGATGACGTCGCGCGCCCCGGCGTGCATGAGGAGCTTGAGGATCGCGGTTCCGGCCGCGCCCGCGCCGGACATGGCGATGCGGACCTCGCCGAGCTTCTTGCCCACCACGCGCAGAGCGTTGCGCAGGGCGGCGAGCACGACGATGGCGGTGCCGTGCTGGTCGTCGTGGAAGACGGGGATGTCGAGCAGCTCGCGCAGGCGGGCCTCGACCTCGAAGCAGCGGGGGGCGGAGATGTCCTCCAGGTTGATGCCGCCGAACCCGGGCGCCAGCACCTGCACGGTGCGCACGATCTCGTCCACGTCCTGGGTGTCCAGGGCGATGGGCCAGGCGTCGATGTCGGCGAAGCGTTTGAACAGGGCGGCCTTGCCCTCCATGACGGGCATGGCGGCCTCGGGGCCGATGTTGCCCAGGCCCAGGACCGCGGAGCCGTCGGTGACCACGGCGACGCTGTTGCGCTTGATGGTCAGGCGCCGGGCGTCGTCCTTGTTGGCGGCGATGGCCTGGGAGACGCGGGCGACGCCGGGGGTGTAGGCCATGGAGAGCTCGTCGCGGTTGCGCAGCGGCACCTTGGACTTCATCTCGATCTTGCCGCCCAGGTGCATGAGGAAGGTGCGGTCGCTGACCTTGTGCACGACCACGCCCTCGACGGCGCCCAGGGCGTCGACGATGGCCTGGGCGTGCTCGGTGTCGCGGGCGGCGCAGGTGACGTCGATGCGGATGCGCTCGTGTCCGGCGGCGGCCACGTCCAGCGCGGTGATCATGCCGCCCACCTGCTCGACGGCGTTGGTGAGACTGCCGACCGCACTGCCCCCAGCGTCCAGTTCGAGGCGGACGGTGATGGAGTAGGAAACGCTGGGAAGGGTGGCCACGTGTTGCTCCTTGGCTCTGGCTGGTGTGGTGCGTCCGGGGCGCCCCGCCGGGGCGCTCGCCGGTGCACGGCGCCGCCTGCGCGCGTGCGCGGGATGGGGGGTGCCGTGTGTCCTGTGGGCACGGTGCTCGCGCACCGCCACTCGGACCCCGGTTCCGGGCGGGGGCTGACCCGTGACCGAGTCGCCTTACCTTACCTGAGTCAAGCCCCAACCGTCAGCACAAGGTGACAATTACCGCGCTGGTAAAAAATCGCATAAATTACGCCAGCGCGCGGGTGTCACGGCGGACAATGCACGGCGGCTCAGGCGCCCCCGGAGGGGACGGTCGCGCGGTCGCGGGCGGCGCGCACGACGAGGTCCACGCAGGCCTCCAGCGACAGCGACACCGCGTCCAGGACCAGGTGGTAGTGGCGGGGGTCGGCGGGGTCGGCGCGGTAGAAGCGCCGCACGTAGGCCGCCCGGGCGCGGTCGTTGTCGTCGAGCAGGCGCGCGTTGGGCGGCTCGTCGGAGTCGGTGCCCGTCCACTCGCCGTGGTCTCCGGACTCCCACAGCCCGCGCGCCCGGCGCAGGCGCGCGTCGGGGTCGCCGTCCAGGCGCACGTGCAGGGCGCCGGGACGGTCGCGCAGGACCACGGCCCCGGCGCGGCCGAGGACGACGCCGCCCTGTCGGGCCACCTCGCCCAGGACCCGTTCGGTCTGCTCCACGAACTCGTGGTCGTAGAGGAGGCGGCCCTCCTCGTCGGTGCTGCCGATGAGGGCGGTGTCCACGCTGCCGAGGGTGACGGTGGGCAGGCGCGCGGCGCTGGAGAGCAGGCGTTCGAGCCTGCCGGGAGCGCGGTCGTCGCGTTGGAGCGCCTCGTCGAGCGAGCAACCGATACGGGCGGCCACCGCGCTGGGCACGGCCCGGTCGAGGAAGGCCACGCCGAGCCGGGCGGCGACGGCGGGGCCCACCGCGCTGCCTCCCGCGCCGTAGGTGGCCGAGATCGTGACCAGGGGTCCGCCGCGTCTGTCGGTGGTGTCGTCGGTAGCCATGGGGTGAACCTGCCACTTCCGCGACGGGCGGTGAGCCCGTCTCCTGACGGGGTTGTACCCGCTGTGCGCGGGTTATGTCCCGCGGTCGGCGCGGCCTGCCCGTGGCCGACGGGAAAGCCGTGGTCGGCGGCCTGCCCGCCGACCACGGCTCCTAGAACAGCGCGGAGGTGAGCTTGCGGCGGGCGGCGTTGACCCGCGGGTCGCCCGGGGGCAGCAGCTCGAACAGGCCCAGCAGGTGGGTGCGCGCCCTGTCGCGGTCCTCGTCGGAGGTGATCCTGACCGTGTCGACGAGGCGGGCGAAGGCGTCCTCGAACCTGCCGCCGTACATCTCGACGTCGGCCGCGGTGGTCTGGGCGGCGACGTCCTCGGGCCGGTCGGCCGCGGCCTGGAGGGCGGCGCCCGCGTCCACTTCCTGGAGGCGGCCGACCAGCCGGACCTGGGCGAGCTTGGCCCTGGATTCGGTGTCGCCGGAGTCGGCCTCCACGGCCTTGGCGTAGACGGCCGCGGCCGCCTCGAAGTCGCCGCGGTCCAGGGCCTCCTGGGCCTCGATGTCCACGGGACGGCCCTGGGGCTCCTCGGGCTGGGCCGCCTGCGCGCCCTGGGCGCCCTCGGCGCCGGGCTCACCGGTGATGGTGCCGGGGTGGCCCGGGGGCAGCGCGCCCTGTTCCTTGAGGGCGGCGAACGCCTCGACCAGCCAGGCGGTGAGCTGCTCCTCGGTGGCCGGACCCGCCGGGCCGGGCAGGAGCTGGCCCTGGATCACCACGACGATCATCGGGGTGGTGGGCACCCGCAGGGCCTGGACCAGCTGCGGGCTGGCCTCGCTGTCGACCTTGGCCAGGAACCAGGTGCCGCCGGAGGCCGCGGAGATCTTGTCCAGGGCGTCCTCGACCTGCTTGGACTGCTCGGACCAGCCCGCGAGGACGGCCAGCACGACCGGGGTCGACATCGACCGCTCCAGGACCTGGGCCTGGAAGGTGGCCTCGTCGACGTTGACGGCGTAGGGGTTGGATCGACCCGCCGACTCCGCCGCGCGCTGTTTGGCCTCGCGTTCCATGGCCGCCTTGCGCGCGCCGAGGTCCACGGCACTGTTCGGTGAAAAGTCCGAAGGCTGCATGCCTCCATCCTGCCGTATGCGCGGGCGGGACGTGGACCGCCTGTGGACGAGTCGGTCCGGACGCGAACGGGTCGCGCTTCCCCGCGTCGCGGGGCGGCCGCGGGCGGAGGGCCGAGGGGGCTCCGTTCGGGCATCCCGGGGGTGCACGACGACGGGCGGCGCCCCCGGGCGCCTCGGACGGGTCAGAACCGCGGGTCCTCGGTGTAGGTCCCGAACTCCTCCCCCATGGTCGCGCAGATCTCGCCGAGCGTGGCCTCGGCGCGGGCCGCGTCCATGATCAGCGGGATGAGGTTGCCCCCGCCGGAGCGCACGCCCGCCAGCAGGGCGGCCAGGGCGCGGTCCACGGCGGCGCCGTCGCGTGCGGCGCGGCGCTCGGCGAGCGCGCGCTTCTGCTCGTGCTCGACCTCGTGGCTGATCCGGAGGATGTCCAGTTCGCCGGAGACGGTGTTGGTGTGGCAGTTGACGCCCACGATCTTCTTGTCGCCCTTCTCCAGTGCCTGCTGGTACTGGAAGGCGGACTCGGCGATCTCGGAGCTGAAGTAGCCGTTCTCGATCCCGGCGAGGATGCCGGAGGTCATCGGGCCGATCGCGTGCTCGGCGCCCTCGCCCCCGCCCATGCGCAGGATGTGCGCGAAGATCCGCTCCGCCTCGGCCTCCAGCTCGTCGGTGAGCGACTCCAGGTACCAGGATCCGCCGAGCGGGTCGGCGACGTTGACGATCCCGGTCTCCTCCATGAGGACCTGCTGGGTGCGCAGGGCGATCTCGGCGGACTGCTCGGTCGGCAGCGCCAGGGTCTCGTCCAGGGCGTTGGTGTGCAGCGAGTTCGTGCCGCCCAGGACCGCCGAGAGCGCCTCCACGGCGGTGCGCACGACGTTGTTGTAGGGCTGCTGGGCGGTCAGGGAGACCCCCGCGGTCTGGGTGTGGAACCGCAGCCACTGCGCCTTCTCGGTCCTGGCGCCGTAGACGTCACGGAGCCAGCGCGCCCAGATGCGGCGGGCGGCGCGGAACTTGGCGATCTCCTCGAAGAAGTCGATGTGCGCGTCGAAGAAGAAGGACAGCCCCGGCGCGAAGGTGTCGACGTCCAGCCCGCGGGAGAGGCCGAGTTCGACGTAGCCGAAGCCGTCGGCGAGGGTGAAGGCGAGCTCCTGGGCGGCCGTGGCCCCGGCCTCGCGGATGTGGTAGCCCGACACCGACAGCGGCTTGTACGCGGGGATGTCGGCCGCGCAGTACTCCATGAGGTCGCCGATCAGCCGCAGCTGCGGCTCCGGCGGGTAGAGCCACTCCTTCTGGGCGATGTACTCCTTGAAGATGTCGGTCTGGAGCGTGCCGTTGAGGGTGCGGATGTCCACCCCCTGGCGCTCGGCCGCCACCAGGTACATGCAGAAGGCCGGGACGGCCGGACCGCTGATGGTCATGGAGGTGGTGGTCTCGCCGAGCGGGATCCCGTCGAAGAGCAGGTCCATGTCGGCGACGGAGTCGATGGCCACGCCGCAGTGGCCGACCTCGCCCAGCGCGTGGGGGGAGTCGGAGTCGTGGCCCATGAGGGTGGGCATGTCGAAGGCGACCGAGAGCCCGCCCCCGCCCGAGGCCAGGATCATCTTGTAGCGCTCGTTGGTCTGGCGCGCGTTGCCGAACCCGGCGAACTGGCGGATGGTCCACGCCCGTCCCCGGTAGCCGGTGGCGTGGAGGCCGCGGGTGTAGGGGTACTCCCCCGGCCAGCCGATGCGCTCGAAACCGGGGACCTCGGCGCCGGGACGGGGACCGTAGACGGGTTCCAGGGTGCGCCCGGACAGGGAGGTGAAGTCGGCGTCGCGTGTGCGCGCCGAGTCGTAGCGGCGCTGCCAGCGCTCGCGTCCGGCCTCGATCTCCCGGGCCCCGCCGCCGCTGGGACCGCTCGTGGTGTTCGCCATACCGAGATAGTAGGACGTCCAACTAATGATGTACAGGGAGGGCGCCCGCGGCGCCGGGGCGCGGCGGGCGGTCAGCGGCCCTCGGCGGCCTCCGCGACGGGCTCGGGGAAGTCGCCGAAGTCCACCCTGAGCCGGGTGAACATCTCGTGCATGCGCCACAGCTCCTCGTCGGAGTAGCAGCCCAGGCCGAAGTCCATGGACAGCAGCGCCCCGGTCGCCTCCTCGGTGACCCGGCGCCCGGCGTCGGTGATCTCGGCCAGCACGCCGCGACCGTCGCTCGGGTTGGGGCGGCGGCGCACGAAGCCCTGCCCCTCCAACCGGTCGATGGTGTTGGTGACGCTGGTCGGGTGCACCATGAGACGCTCGCCGATCTTGCCCAGGGGCAGCGAGCCGGAACCGCTGAAGGTGAGCAGGACGAGCGCCTCGTAGCGGGCGAAGGTCAGGCCGAACGGCTTGAGGGCGCCGTCCAGCTCCCCGATCAGGATCTGCTGCGCGCGCATGACCGAGGTGACCGCCGCCATGGCGGGCGAGGGCCCCCATCTGCGCGTCCAGTTGTCGTGTGCCCGCTCGATCGGGTCGAACGGAAGATTCAACGGGTTACCCACGGGTTCACTCTAGTCAGCGGGGAGGGCGCGCCCGCCTGACCGGAAGGGGGCACGCCCCCGCTCCCGCGCGGCCCGGCCGCCGGGCGCCGCGCCGGGCACGGCCCGGGCCTCCACCCAGGTCGACCGCAGTGACGGAACCGGCACTCCGAGGCGGGTGTGACATGGGGGTTGCATGAGGCCGGGAGGGTCCCGGAGCGGGAAACACACAGAGCGCTTAACAGCGGACGAGAAAGAAGGCAAGACTTTTCCGTGGCCACAAAGGGACAGGTTCCGCGCTCGGAACTGGTCCACCCCGCCAGCTCGGCAAATCCACCGGTCCTCCGGCGAGGGGCACGCGGAGCCCACCGCCGCGCACGCGGGGGAGAACGGAGAGTCCCCGCCGGGTCTTGACGGAGCGCGGAATTATTAGTTAAGTTTCCTAAAAATTTATCCCCCCACGTCAGAGGCTCAAGGTGACGACCTGTCCTCACTTGGCCCGTGGACCACCCCCTGGGAGGCCGCCGAACCCCGCTGACGGACCGCGGTTCTCCCCGCGATCCCCCGCACACGACCGCAGCCCATCCCCTCCGCTCCGAGAGCAGGGTCCATCCGCTTTGAGAGCGGGGTCATCCGCTCCAGGAGCACGGTCGTCCGTCCCCCCGCCCCCGCCCCCGCCCCCGCACCAGGAGATGCCACGACGTGAGAGCACGACGTTTCAGTACCCGCCTCGCGGCCGCCGCGGCCGCCGTGCTGCTCGCCCCGCTCGCGGTGACCGCGGTCCCCGCCGCGGCCGCCGAGGAGACCGGCCCCGCCGACCTCACGGTGACCTACACGGAGTCGGCCCGGTGGAACACCGGCTACACCGGCCAGATCACCGTCCACAACGCCTCGGACACCCCCGTCGAGGACTGGGCCGTCGAGTTCTCGCTCCCCGACGGCAGCCGCATCCACGAGCTGTGGAACGCCACCCTCGCGGGCACCCCCGGCGGCTACACGATCACCCCGCCGCACTGGGGCGCCAGCGTTCCGGCGGGCGGCAGCTACTCCTTCGGCTTCAACGGGCTGCACTCCGACGGCGCCACCGACCTCGTGGACTGCCTGGTCAACGGCTCCCCCTGCGCCGGGGACGACGGGAGCGGCCCCTCCCACGACAGCTACAGCGTCGCCTACTACACCCAGTGGAGCGCCGGGGAGCGCGACTACCACGTCCGCGACCTGGTCGACAGCGACAGCGCGGAGAAGCTCACGCACATCAACTACGCGTTCGGCAACGTCACCGCCGAGGGCGTGTGCGCCACGGGTGACGGGACCAGCCAGGAGGGCGCCGTCGCCGACTACGCGCACCCCGTGCCCGCCGCGGAGAGCGTCGACGGGACCGCCGACGACCCCGACCAGGAGCTGCGCGGCAACTTCAACCAGCTGCGCGAGCTCAAGGAGATGTACCCCGACCTCAAGGTCAACATCTCCCTCGGCGGCTGGGAGTGGTCCCGGTACTTCTCCGACGCGGCCCTGACCGAGGAGTCCCGCGAGAGGCTGGTCAGCTCCTGCGTCGACCTGTACCTGCGGGGCAACCTGCCCGAGGTCGACGGCGCGGGCGGCGAGGGCGCCGCCTACGGGGTCTTCGACGGCATCGACCTGGACTGGGAGTGGCCCGGCTCCGACGGCCACCCGCACAACACCGTCCGCCCCGAGGACAAGGAGAACTTCACCGCCCTGGTGCAGGAGTTCCGCGACCAGCTGGACGCGTTCGGCGAGGAGACCGACCGCCACTACGAGCTGACCGCGTTCATGCCCGCCGGAGGCTGGCGCCTGGACGCCGGGTACGAGCTGGACGAGCTCATGACCGACTTCGACTTCGTCACGGTGCAGGGCTACGACTACCACGGCACCTGGGAGAGCACGACCAACCACCAGTCCAACCTGGTCGTGGACGCCCGCGACCCCCAGCCGGTGATCTCCACCGAGCTCATCGTCCAGGCCTACCTGGACCGGGGCGTGGACCCCGGCAAGCTCGTCCTGGGCGTGCCCTTCTACGGACAGGGGTGGACGGGCGTGGAACCCGGCCCCGACGGTGACGGCCTCTTCCAGACCGCGACGGGCCCCGCGCAGGGGGCGTACGCGGCGGGCACCGAGGACTGGAAGGTCCTGGAGGAGAAGGTCGAGTCCGGTGAGTTCGAGGTCTTCCGCAACGACGGGGCCGGTACCGCCTGGATCTACGACGGCCAGACGCTCTGGAACTACGACGACGAGACCGCCATGACGCAGAAGACCGACTGGGCCCGGGACAAGGGCCTCGGCGGGGTCATGATCTGGTCCATCGACGGCGACGACGCCGAGGGCAGCCTCATGGCCGCCATCGACACGGCGCTGAGCGACTAGGAGCCGTCCGCTCCCGCCGCGACCGCGCGCCCTCCGGGTGACGCGGGATCGGCGGGGACGGGCTCCGCGCGCGGCCCGGGCACCCGGAACGCGCCCCGCGACCGCAGCCGACAGACTTCCGGTCCGGCGACCCCGGACCGGGACCGAGCGGCGTCGGTGCTCTGATCCGGGGAGCACCGCCGCCACGGCCGGTGCGGACCGATGTGCGACGGTCCGCACCGGCCCCCCACACCGCCCTCCCCCTTCCTCCCCCAGGTCGGAGGCCCGCCATGCCCCTGCCGCGCACACGCCACCTCTCACGCGCGCCGCCGAGCCCGCCACCGGTCAGCTCGCGACACCGCACTCCCTGGGCGCACACCCCGCAGCCCTCCGCCCCCGCGGCGGAAGGCCAACCCCCACACCGCTCACGCACCAGGAGCAACCGTGAGAGCACGACTTCGCCAACGAATCGCGGCACTGGCCGCCGCGGTCGTCCTACCCCTCGCACTGGCACCCGTCCCGGCCGCGTCGGCCGACACCGCGGGCGTCACCGTCACCTACGTGGAGACCAGTCGCTGGGAGACCGGCTACGGCGGGCAGCTGACCATCGCCAACGGCTCGGGGTCGGCGCTGACCGACTGGAGCATCGGCTTCCGGCTCCCGTCCGGCACCGCCATCACCAGCCTGTGGAACGCCACCCTCAGCCGCTCCGGCGACGCCTACACCGTCACCCCGCCCTCGTGGGGCGCCTCCGTCCCGGCGGGCGGCAGCTACTCCATCGGGTTCAACGGCACCCACGGCGGCGGCGACACCGCTCCCGTGGACTGCACGGTCAACGGCGGCGGCTGCTCGGGCGAGCCCGGCGAGGAGGACACCGAGCCTCCCACCGCGCCGACCGGCCTGACCGTCACCGGCACCACCTCGACCACCGTGGCCCTGCAGTGGGGCCCCGCGGACGACAACGCCGGGGTCGCGGGCTACGAGGTCCTCTCCGGCGGCGAGGTCGTCCGCGCGGTCACCGGCACCACCGCCACCGTCACCGGGCTGGCGCCCCAGACCGAGCACACGTTCACCGTGCGCGCCTACGACACCTCCAACAACAGGGGTCCCGAGAGCGGCGCCGTCACCGCCACCACCGACGCGGACGGCGGCGGCCCCACCGACCCGCCCCAGGAGCGCCGGGTCGCCTACTTCACCCAGTGGGGCATCTACGGCCGCGACTACCTGGTGAACGACCTGGTCACCTCGGGCACCGCCGAGAAGCTCACCCACATCAACTACGCCTTCGGCAACATCAACGCGAACGGCGAGTGCTTCATGGCCAACCAGCTCGGCCAGGGCGACGCCTGGGCCGACTACGGCCGCTCCTTCGGGGCCGCCGACAGCGTCGACGGGGTCGGCGACACGTGGGACCAGGACCTGCGCGGCAACTTCAACCAGCTGCGCGAGCTCAAGGAGATGTACCCCGACCTCAAGGTCAACATCTCCCTGGGCGGCTGGACCTGGTCCGAGCACTTCTCCGACGCGGCGCTGACCGCCGAGTCGCGTGAGCGCATGGTCTCCTCCTGCATCGACCAGTTCCTGCGCGGCAACCTGCCCGTGTTCGACGGCGCGGGCGGCCCCGGCTCCGCCTACGGCGTCTTCGACGGCATCGACCTGGACTGGGAGTGGCCGGGATCGGCGGGCCACGAGCACAACACCGTCCGCCCCGAGGACAAGGAGAACTTCACCGCCCTGGTGCAGGAGTTCCGCGACCAGCTGGACGCCCTGGAGGCCGAGACGAGCCGCCAGTACGAGCTGACCGCGTTCCTGCCCGCAGACCCGGAGAAGGTCGAGCTCGGCTTCGAGATGCCGCAGCTCATGACCGACTTCGACTTCATCACGGTGCAGGGCTACGACTACCACGGCGGTTGGGAGACCACCGCCAACCACCAGTCTAACCTGCTCCTGGACCCGGCCGACCCCGGCCCGGACCTGTACTCCACCGAGACCACGG
The DNA here is from genome assembly GCF_000092985.1 of Nocardiopsis dassonvillei subsp. dassonvillei DSM 43111. Taxonomy (GTDB): domain Bacteria; phylum Actinomycetota; class Actinomycetes; order Streptosporangiales; family Streptosporangiaceae; genus Nocardiopsis; species Nocardiopsis dassonvillei. Next base: position 437,936 of record NC_014210.1, on the reverse strand, counting down.
TCCAGGCCTACCTCGACCGCGGCGTCGACCCCGCCGACATGGTGCTCGGCGTGCCGTTCTACGGCCGCGGCTGGACCGGTGTGGAGCCCGGTCCGAACGGCGACGGTCTCTTCCAGAGCGCTACCGGTCCCGCCCCCGGTAGCTACGAGGCGGGGATCGACGACTGGAAGGTCCTGAAGGACCTGGTGGGCACCGGCGGCTACGAGCTGTACCGCGACGACGCGCTGGGCACCGCCTGGCTGTACAACGGCAGCACCTTCTGGACCTACGACGACGAGATCTCCATGGCCCAGAAGACCGACTGGGCCCAGGCCCAGGGCCTGGGCGGCGTCATGATCTGGTCCGTTGACGGCGACGACGCCAACGGCAGCCTCATGAACGCCATCGACACGGCGCTGGCCGGGTAGTCGGCTTCCGGTCCGGCACACGCCGGGCTGGAGGCGGGCCCGTTGGAAATGGGCCTGGCCGGAAGTAGGCCGGTGCGGACCGTCGCGGTCCGTACCGGCCGCTTCCGTGTCGGGCTCTCCCAGAGGACCCTTGCTCCGGACCGGCACACGGGGGAAGGGGCTGGCGATGGTGAGAGCGCACGAGCTGCCGCGTAGCGGTGCGGGAAGGCGATCAACGGTTGGTGTTCGGGGGTGGTGGGGCTCTGCTGCGTTGGCAGCGAGGGCGGCGGGTGTCTGGGGGTTCCGTTCAACGCCCGGGGTTGGGAGATGGCCGACCTCTGCTGCGGTGGCAGCGAAGGCGGCGGGTGTCCGGGGACTCCGATCAACGACCTGGTTGCGGATGGTGGCCGAAGGCAGCGGCACCAGCTGCCGCGAAGTGGCCCGGGAAGGCGACCAACGGTTGGTGTTCGGGGGCGGTTGGGCTCTGCTGCGGTGGCACCAAAGGCGGCAGGTGTCCGGGGACTCCACTCAACGACCTGGTTGCGGGTGGTGGCCGAAGGCAGCGGCACCAGCTGCCGCGAAGTGGCCCGAGAGGGCGACCAACGGTTGGTGTTCGGAGGTGGTGGGGCTTTGCTGCGTTGGCGCCAAAGGCAGCGGGGCTGGCGGGCCTCGGGCAGCGGTACCGGCCCCCGGGGCGGGGGCGGGCGACGGTGGCAGCGACCACGGTGGGCACGGGGCCCGGGCCTCCTGTCGGGCGCGGGCATGCCGGGGACCGGCACGACCCGGGAGTCATTCCCGGGGTGGTGGATCCGGCTCCCCGCCGGGTGGGTGGTCTCCTCCCCGTCCCCGCCGCCGTCCTTGGTGGTGTGTGCGCAGTTCGCGTTGGTACTTGGCCCGGTTGTGCGGCCCGCACAGGGGTTGGAGGTTGGCGACCACCGTGCGTCCGCCTCGGGAGAACGACTGCACGTGGTCGGCTTGACAGAGGGCGACTGGCACTTCGCATCCGCCCGGGTGGGCGCAGGTGGCGTGTCCGTGGAAGGCGGCGGTGCGTTGGCGGGTTGAGGCCAGGCGGCGGCTGTGGCCCACATCCAGCACCTGTCCGGTGGGCGGGGCGGTGAGCATCCGCACCACCTCGGAATCGGCGGCCAACTCGTGCACCAGCCCGACCGGGATCACCCGACCGTGCTCGTCCAACGCGGGAACCTCTTGGCCTTGGGCGTCCAGGTAGGTCTGCACGGGCACCACGATGCGGATCTGCGCCAACGGAGCCGGAGCGTTGTCACATCCGGTGTGGGTGGTGGCAAAACGCAGCGCCGCGATGAGCGCGTCGTGCTCACGCTGGGACCGGGACCGGGTGTCACCTTCCCCGGGTGGGGTGGTGAAGGTGTCGATGGCCGCGCGCACGATCAACGCATCCCCAGACCCACCCCAGGCCTGGAGCTGGTAGCTGCCCTGGAACGTGTCATGGACCGTCAGTCCACGGGCGGCATGGGCGGTCTCGTGGTCGCGGTCCAGGCGGTGGGGGTCCAAACGGTAGGCGACCTGGCGGGCCACCGACTGGAGCTGGTTGACCGACAACGCAGGCCGCTCCGCCTTCGCGGCCACCAGCGCCGCTTCGAACCCCTGCCGATACTCCCCCTCATCGGGAAAGTGGTCCTCATCGCGGGTCTGGACGGCTTTGTCGGTGGCCTTGGCGATCGCGACCGCCTCACCCAACACCACCCTGCCCTCAGCTACTGCTTGGGCAGTGGCGGGCAGTGTCTCCTCCTGCACGTGCTGGGCCAAACGAGCCAAATCCTTGGCCTGAGCGGTGGGGACCTTGCAGTGGTGGGTGATCCACTTGTCCAGCGTGGAGTAGCCGCTGTAGCGGGCGACCTCACCACGTGCGTACAAACGCGCCATCCGCGTCAACGCCTGATAGCGGATCTGGTCCAGCTGCGCCCACAGCGCCGCGATCTCCTCCGCGGCGGTCTCGTCGGCCCCGGGCGGGACTTCGGCGTTCAACGCCTGGTCGATGATCTTGTGCGCACCGGCCAGAGCGGCCACGGCCGGGGAACATTCCCCGGGGGCCACTTTGGGTGCTGCGATCATCATCTCCATGCTTCTTATTATAGGCCAGCGTCCGCCATTTCTCCACTATTCACAGTGCGAATATGAAGTCTTTCTTTCTGGGGTCCGATCCTCATTGGGGGTCCATGTTTAAGGCGAACTCAAAAGGTGTCCGAAAATGTGCCCTCGAAATGACCGATTGTCGTTGGTGCGATCGTTACCCGCGCTGACCGCAGGGGCCGGGGTCGTTGCCCGAGGCCGGAGGGCCTGCTTGCCGTTGGTGCCGACGCAGCAGGGCCCGACCATCCCTACACCCTGGGCGTTGGTCGCCCTCCGGTGGTCGCTCCCGCCTTTGGTGCCGCTGTTCGTCGGCCGCCCCCGCCCTCACCCGACGCGCACCGTTTTCCGCGGGCCATCCCACTTCGCGGCAGCTGGCGCGCTTTCGTTGCCGCCAGAAACCCCCGACAGGAAGGGCGTAGGGGAGAGACCTGTGGGCGGCCCCTCCCTGCCCCTCAATTCATCATCCCCGTTGAAATATGGGGCATGGAGGCGCCGGACATGGGACATTTAAGGGCATGCCAAAACGCCTACTGGGTGGGATCCCCCCTATTTCCAGGAAACCATCCCCACCCCACCCACGACCAGCACCAATACGCGCCTGTGGAAAACCCGACCACCTGCGGAAAACACGGCCGCCACTGACATCACCACAGGCACCAGCACCAGCACCAGCACCAGCCTCACCCCAGGTCAGTGCCCAACTCCTTCAGCACCACGTCAGCGGCGGCATAGGGGTCCCTCCTCCCCTCCGCCACGTCCTCGGCCAGCGCGTCCAGGCCGGTGTCGTCGCCCGCCCCGCCCATCCGCGAGCGCAGCAGGTCCAGCACGATCGCCTGCACCTCGTCCCGGGCGCGGGCGCGACGGCGACGGGCCAGGTCGCCGCTGGCCTCCAGGTGGGCGAAGTGCTGGTCCATCCGCTCCCACAGCTCGTCGACGCCCTCGTCCCTGGAGGCGACGGTCATCACGATCGGCGGCTTCCACTCCTGGTCGGTGCGATCCTTCATGGCGATCATCTGGCGCAGCTCGCGCAGGGTGGACTTGGCGCCCTCCCGGTCCGCCTTGTTGATCGCGAAGACGTCGGCGACCTCCAGCACGCCCGCCTTGGCGGCCTGCACCGAGTCGCCCATGCCCGGGGCGCACAGCACCACGGTGGTGTCGGCCTGCCCGGCGATCTCCACCTCGGCCTGGCCCACGCCCACCGTCTCCACCAGGATCACGTCGAACCCGGCCGCGTCGAGCACCCGCAGGGCGTGCGGCGTGGCCCAGGACAGCCCGCCCAGGTGCCCGCGGTTGGCCATGGAGCGGATGAACACCCCCGGATCGGTGGCGTGCTCCTGCATCCGCACGCGGTCGCCGAGCAGGGCGCCGCCGGTGAACGGCGAGGACGGGTCCACGGCGAGCACGGCGACGGTCAGCCCCTTCGCCCGGGCCGCGCGCACGACGGCGTTGGTGGTGGTGGACTTGCCCACCCCCGGGGAGCCGGTGAAACCCACCACCCGGGCACGGCCGGTGTGCGGGGCCAGGCCCGCCATGATCTCGCGCAGGGCGGCGGCCCCGTTCTCGACCAGGGTGATCGCGCGGGCCAGTGCCCGGCGGTCGCCCTCGCGGACCCGTTCGACCAGTCGGGGGGTGTCCATGGAACTCCTCGGTGTGGGCGGAGCAGGACGGGGCGAGGGCTCGTGGCCCCCGCCCCGCGGCTGTCAGGTGCGTCGTGTCCCCGGGGCTCTCCCGGGTACACAGTGTCTTCGAGTCACAGTGTCTTCGGATCGGGTCCCCCGCGCGGTCCGCCACGCGGGCGTCCGGGGATCTCCCGGCGCCCGCGGACGGCGTCCACGAGGGGGTCGGCCGCAGTCCGGCGGCCGTGGCTGCCTGGCCCTGGGCCCGGCGCGGCACCGCTCGATGGGCGCCCCGGGCGGCGGTACCGAACGGCACTACCGGGCGGGAACCGTCAGCGGCACCGCTCGGCGGGCGTCGTCAGCTGGATTACTCGGCGGGGACCGTGAACAGCAGGGCGTCGCCCTGGCCGCCGCCGCCGCACAGGGCGGCCGCGCCGAACCCGCCGCCGCGGCGGCGCAGCTCGTGGACCAGGTGCAGGGCGATGCGGGCCCCGGAGGCGCCGATCGGGTGACCGAGCGCGATGGCGCCGCCGTTGACGTTGACGATGTCCTCCGAGACGCCCAGGTCGCGGGTGGACTGGAGGCCCACCGCGGCGAAGGCCTCGTTGATCTCGATCAGGTCCAGGTCCTCGACCGAGCGGCCCGCCTTGCCCAGCGCGTGCCGGATGGCGTTGGAGGGCTGGGAGTGCAGCGAGTTGTCCGGACCGGCGACGTTGCCGTGCGCGCCGATCTCGGCCAGGACCGTGGCGCCCAGTTCCTCCGCCTTGGCGCGGCTCATCACGACCACCGCGGCGGCGCCGTCGGAGATCTGCGAGGAGGAGCCCGCGGTGATGGTGCCCTCGCTGTCGAAGGCGGGGCGCAGGCGGGCCAGGCTCTCGGCGGTGGTGTCGGCCCGCACGCCCTCGTCGGCGAAGAAGACGACGGGGTCGCCCTTGCGCTGCGGGATCTGGACGGGGACGATCTCGGCGTCGAAGTACCCGGCGGCGGCCGCGGCGGCCGCGCGCTGGTGGGAGCGGGCCGCGAAGGCGTCCTGCTCCTCGCGCCCGATGCCGAGCTTGCCGTTGTGGCGCTCGGTGGAGGCGCCCATGGAGTCGCCCTCGAAGGCGTCGGTCAGGCCGTCGTGCGCGGTCGCGTCCAGGACCTCGACCGACCCGTACTTGTAGCCCTTGCGCGACTTGGGCAGCAGGTGCGGCGCGTTGGTCATGGACTCCATGCCCCCGGCCACCACCACGTCGAACTCGCCCGCGGAGATGAGCTGGTCGGCGAGGGCGATCGCGTCCAGGCCGGACAGGCAGACCTTGTTGATCGTCACCGACGGCACGTTCATGGGGATGCCCGCCTTGACGGCGGCCTGGCGGGACGGGATCTGGCCCGCGCCCGCCTGGAGCACCTGTCCCATGACCACGTATCCGACCTGTTCGCCGGTGATGCCGGCGCGTTCCAGCGCGGCCTTGATCGCGAAGCCCCCGAGGTCGGCGGCGGAGAACCCGGCGAGGGAGCCGAGGAGTCTGCCGGTGGGGGTCCGTGCCCCACCGACGATGACGGAACCGGGCATCGTAACTGGCCTCCAAATGCATGGGTGACGCACCTGGTCTGCAACGATACCCACACCGCCGTCAGCGATCCCCGGGAGGTTCACCCCATGAGTGACGCACCGCACTCGGCCAGCGAGTTCATCACCCCGCCCTCCTCCTCCACCCCTTCCTCCCCCTCCGCACCTGCGGCCCCGTCCTCACCCGCCGTCCCGTTCTCCGGCCTGACCCGGCTCGACCACGTGGGCATCGCCTGCCGCGACCTCGACGCCTCGGTGGCCTTCTACCGGTCCACGTACGGGTTCGAGGTGGAGCACGAGGAGGTGAACGAGGAGCAGGGCGTGCGCGAGGCCATGCTCCGGGTCAACGGCACCGACGACGGCGGCGCCACCTACCTCCAGCTGCTCGAACCCACCCGCGCGGACTCCCCGGTGGCCAAGTTCCTGGAGCGCAACGGCGAGGGCGTCCACCACGTCGCCTTCGGTACCGCGGACGTGGCCGCCACCGCGGCGGGCGTCGGCGAGAGCGGCGTGCGCGTGCTGGACGCCCGGCCTCGACGGGGGACGGCGGGGTCGAGGATCGTCTTCCTGCACCCCAAGGACTGCGGCGGCGTGCTCACCGAGCTGGTCCAGAGTGCGGATGGGGCGCACGAGGAAAGGGACGACAACCGTCCCGGAATTTCCGGATAGCGTCACGGGGGCGTTCCGGACAAGTCACAGGTTGAACGCCAGTGGCGTGGTTAGCCTCGGAGCCCACCGGAAGTTACCCGAAACCCCCTTCCCAGGTGTTCCGCGCTTGATAAAGTCGGCTAGCTGCCGGATGCGCTATTCCGGCGTTGGTCCATGTCTTGCAGTCCGGTAGCCGAGTCGGGTCGGCCGTACCGCCGTGTCAGGTGACGTGGCGCACGCGGACGACCTCGGGGCGGTCAGGGGCTCACCAGCCCGTCGTCACCCGTCCCCTCCCCCGGCTCGCGACCGGACCCGTCCCCGGGGACAGCACTGCCGCCCTCCCCGCCGTCCCCGGCCCCTTGCAAGTAGCCGTCTCGCACCCGTTCAGGATTCCGCCACATGCCGTCAAACAACATCGACACCCAGCTCAACAACATCTTCGACGAGGACAACACCCCGCACGAATTCGACGTGGTGCTGCGTGGGTATGACCGCACCCAGGTGGATGACTACGCGGCCAGCCTGCGCAACGAGCTCAAGCAGTACTCCAAGCAGGTCGAGAAGTTCAAGGCCGAGCTCAACGCCAAGAACCGCCAGCTCCAGGAGCGCGAGCGCCCCTCCTACTCCGGTCTGGGCTCGCGTATCGAGGAGCTGCTGCGCCTGGCCGAGGAGCAGGCCAACGAGCTGGTCCAGAGCGCGCAGATCGACGCCAACGACATCCGCTCGGCCGCCAAGATCGAGGCCGCCGACATGCGCGCGGCCGCCGAGTCCGAGGCCACCGAGGTGCGCGCCCTCGCCCAGCGCGAGGCCGACGAGACCCGTCAGACCGCCGAGTCCGAGGCGGAGGAGATCTCCACCACCGCCCGCCGCGAGGCCGACGAGCTCACCTCCACCACCGAGCGCGAGGTGCAGAAGAAGCGCTCCGCGGTCGACCACGAGATCGCCGAGAAGCGGGCGACCTTCGAGGGCGAGATCGCCAAGCTGCGCACCACCACCGAGCGCGAGTGCGCCCAGGCCCGCGCCGCGGCCAAGCGCGAGCGCGACGAGACCATCCAGTCGGCCAAGAGCCAGGCCGAGGAGCTGCGCAAGAACGCCGAGCGCGCCTACGCCGAGTCCGAGGCCCGGCGCACCGAGGCCGAGGACCAGTTCGAGCTCCAGCTGGCCGACCGCCGCGCCGAGGCCGAGCGCCAGGACGCCGAGCGCCTCGCCGCCGCCCAGGCCGCCACGCAGAAGATGGTCAACGAGGCCGAGGAGCGGGCCGCCAGCGCCGAGCAGCGCGCCACCAAGGCGAGCCAGCAGGCCGAGCAGACCCGCCGCGACGCCGAGAACCACGCCAAGCAGCTGGTCGGCAACGCCAAGAAGAACGCCGCCCAGATCGAGGCCGAGGCCAAGTCCAAGGCCGAGCACCAGCTCGGGGACGCCAAGTCCGAGGCCAACCGGATCATGACGGCCGCCAAGAAGGAGGTCGACGAGCTCAACCGCCAGCGCGACAGCATCCAGTCGCACCTCCAGCAGCTGCGCCAGCTGCTCGGCGGTGGCGGCCCGGCCGCCCCGGCCCCGGTTCCCGCCGCGCCGGTCGCCCCCGCTCCGGCCCCGGCCGCGATCCCGCAGGAGCCCGCTCCGGCCGCCGAGGAGACCCGGCAGCCGGTGCACTCCGGCAAGGGCGCCGACGACGAGGACTGGTGGCAGGAGTAGGGTCGCGGCCCACTCGGGGCTGACGCTCTCCCCACGTGCGAGGACCCGCCCTCCCCCGGCTGACGCCGGGGGAGGGCGGGTCCTTCGTCGTGTCGGAGGCGGGACGGCGCCTCCCGCGGCGGGCCCGGGGGTCGGGCGCGGCGGCGGCACCTGACCGTCAGCGGGGAGGCCGGGGACGACAGCGGCGGCAGTGACCGTCAGGTCCGCGCGGGGCTAACCGAGGGTCTGGACGTCCTTCTCGTACGGGCCGTCCCACTCCACGGGGAGCGGGTAGGCCTCGGGGTTGACCCGCTTGACGATCTCGTCCAGCACGCGGCGCACGTAGGGCTCGCCCACCCACAAGTGTTTGGCGCCCTCCACCCCGACGACCTCGCACTGGGAGAGCGGTTCGAAGCGCTTCCTGGCCTCGTCGGGGCGCAGGTAGTCGTCGTGCTCGGGGACCAGGGCGACCACCGGCTTGCCCGTCCGCGCCCACACCTCCATGTCGGCCTCGCCTGCGCGGTGCAGCGGCGGCGACAGCAGGATCGCGCCCTTGACCTGCGGGTCGGCGCCCCACTTGAGGGCCAGCTCGGTGCCGAACGACCAGCCCAGCAGCCAGGGTTCGGGCAGTCCCTCGAACTCGGTGAACTCGATGGCGGCGAGCACGTCGTGCTTCTCGGTCTCGCCCTCGCCGAACTCGCCCTGGCTGGTGCCGTGCCGCGAACCGGTGCCGCGGGTGTTGAACCGCAGCACCGCGATGTCGGCCAGCGCGGGCAGCCGGAACGACGCCTTGCGCAGGACGTGGCTGTCCATCATGCCCTCGGCGGTGGGCAGGGGGTGCAGGCACACCAGGGTGGCCTTGGGGTCGCGGCCCTCGGGCAGGGCCAGCTCGCCGACCAGTTCCAGGCCGTCGGCGGTGTGCAGGGTGACGGGTCGTCTCACGGCGGGCAGCACCGTGGTGGCTCGGATCTCCATGGCTCCTCGTGTCCGGGGTAGGTGGCCGGGGTTCAGCGGCGGGGGGAGCGCGGCGCGCGGTGGGAGCGCCGGTCCCAGCAGGAGGAGTGCCAGTGGCGCCGGTCGTCGCCGTCACCGTAGGGGCGCCAGGCCACGACGTGCGCCATGCCGGTCGGGATCTCCTGGGCGCAGCCGGGGCAGCGGTAGACCTTGGTGGCGGCGGCGCCGGGGATGCGGCGCGTCACCCACTCGCCGTCGGGGCCGGTCTCGCGGCGCTGTCCGCCGGTGACGCGCAGCATGAGGGCGTCCTCGTCGTCGGGGGCGCCGCCGGGGGCCTTGCGGCCCCGGGCGGATGTGCGGCGGGGAGAGTTACGGCGCGGGCTCACACCGTCCAGGTTAGAAGAGGACCGGCAGTGGCCGCCGCCACAGGATCGGCGGCGGCCGTCTTCGCCTCCCCGCGCGACGGGCGGCCCGGCACGGTGGCCGGAGCGGTCCCGTGCGCCGTGGCGCTCCTGTGCCCGGCGCGGGGCCGGCGCGGAGGCGTACCGCGGACCGGGGCCCGCGCCCCGCGACGGCGACGCCTCCGCTCGGCGCGTCAGGCGTGGCAGGCGCAGCCGCCGTGGCCCTCGCCCTCCGGCGCGTCGGGCAGCTGGTCCATCAGCAGCGGGGCGGGCACCGGGATGTCGGTGAGGCCGTACTCGCCCATCGCGACCAGGGTGGTGACCACGGCTTCGGCGCCGCGCTCCTCCAGCAGTTCGGTGGGGCCCTTGGGGTAACCGCAGCCGAAGCGCATGGCGGTGTCGACGTCCCTGGCGGAGGCGTAGCCGTCGCCGACCATGCGCATGGCGTCGTCGATCTGCGGCGCGAGGAGGACCTCGCCCAGGTCCAGGGTCTCCTCCTCCTGGATCATCTGCGCGTAGCGGCCGGTGGGGCGGGGCTCGGGGGCGTCGTCGGTGCCCGCGTAGAAGCCCTGGCCGGACTTGCGGCCCAGGCGGCCCGCGGCCACCATGCGGCGCAGCAGCGGCGAGGCGGCGTAGCGCCGGTCGCGGTACTCCTCCCACAGGACGTCCATGACGGCCAGGCAGATGTCGAGGCCGACCAGGTCGGCGAGGGCCAGCGGGCCCATGGGCAGGCCCGCGGCCTTCTGCACCGAGGCGTCGATCTCCTCGCGGGTGGCGACCTTGCGCTCGTACAGGCGGATCGCGTCGTTGATGTAGGGCACGAGGAGGGCGTTGGCCACGAACCCGGCGCGGTCGCCGACCGCCACGGGGGTCTTGCCGATGCGCTTGGCCACCTCGCAGACCACGTCGACGGTCTCGGCGCTGGTGGAGACCGTGGTGATGACCTCGACCAGCTTCATGACCGGGGCGGGGTTGAAGAAGTGCAGCCCCACGACCTTGTCCGCGCGGCCGGTGAGCGCGGCGATCTCGGTGACCGACAGCGAGGACGTGTTGGTGGCCAGGATCGTGCCGGGCGGGCAGATCCGGTCCAGGTCCGCGAAGACGTCCTTCTTGATGTCCATCCGTTCGGGGACGGCCTCGACGACGAAGTCCGCGTCGGCGAGGTCCTCGCGCGAGGTGGTGAACGTCAGCCGGGCGTCGATCCCGGTGCGTTCGTCCTCGGTGAGCTTGCCCTTGTCCACCGCCTTCGAGAGGGACCGGTCCACGTGGGCACGGCCGCGGTCGACGGCGGCCTGGTCGATCTCGACCCCGGTGACGTTGAACCCCGCGCGGGCGAACACCTCGGCGATACCCGCGCCCATCGCGCCGAGTCCGACGACACCGACCTTGTCAAATTCCTGCACCATACGCCCAGACTACGGGCCCGGCCGAACCGTCCCGCGCACGGGATGCCCGAGTCGGGCACTCGGTGTCATCCGGTGCGGCGGTGGCGGTGCCGCCGCACCCCGGCCGCGGCGCGGGAGCACCGCCCCTCCCGGAGGGCGCGACCACCCCTGACAGGACCGCCTCTAGCAGTCGACGAGCTCGGGCGACTGGTTGAGCAGCTGGGCGCGCGGGGAGGTGAACTCGGCGCGGGCCTCCTCGGCCCCGGGCGCGAAGAGGGCCACGCGGTGGCAGTTCTGGAAGGCCAGGCGCAGGCCGAAGTGCCGCTCCACCGCGCCGCGCATGGCGTCGCTGGCGAGCAGGCGCAGCAGCTGGCCCCTCTCCTGTTCGCCGGGCGGGGGCACCTCGTTCGTCTCGAAGCCGGACTCGGCGGTCCGGGCGCCCTCGGCCAGTCCGCTGACCACCTCCCAGGCGTAGGGCAGGGAGTCCTTGATGCAGGCGATGAAGTCGGCGTCCTCGACCGGGCCGTGCTTCGCCTTCTCCAGCAGGTCGGGGGAGACCGTCAGTGACATGGGGGTCCCTTCGTCGTCGCGGGCGCGCGGATGCGCGCGCCCCTGGCGACGTTAGGGGCCCGGCCGCGCCCCGTCATGGCACCGAGGGGACAGACCTGTCTTCCCTCGGGGGCACATCCCTGTGGGTGCGGTCGCCAGCGCCGAACGGGGAGGGCGGACGATACGCGGTTGCGCCCCGCGCGTGCGGCGGAGGCGGTAACGTGACGTTTCGTGCGTCTCGTCATCGCTCGGTGCAGTGTCGACTACGTCGGCCGCCTCACCGCCCACCTGCCCATGGCTCCCCGCCTGATCCTCATCAAGGCCGACGGGAGCGTGTCCATCCACGCCGACGACCGGGCGTTCAAACCGCTGAACTGGATGAACCCGCCCTGCAAGCTGCGCGAGGAGACCGTCGCCGACGGACCCGACGTGTGGACGGTCACCCACGGCAAGTCCGGTGAGAAGCTGGTGCTGACCGTCGAGGAGGTCATGCACGACTCCTCGCACGAGCTGGGCAAGGACCCCGGCCTGCAGAAGGACGGTGTGGAGGCCCACCTCCAGGAGCTGCTGGCCGAGCACATCACCACCCTCGGCGACGGCTACACCCTCATCCGCCGCGAGTACCCCACGGCGATCGGCCCGGTGGACATCCTGTGCCGGGACGGCGCCAACGCCACCGTCGCGGTGGAGCTCAAGCGCCGCGGCGACATCGACGGCGTCGAACAGCTCACCCGCTACCTGGAACTGCTCAACCGGGACCCGCAGCTCGCGCCGGTGCGCGGCGTGTTCGCCGCCCAGGAGATCAAGCCGCAGGCCCGTGTGCTCGCCGAGGACCGCGGCATCGCCTGTGTGGTGCTGGACTACGACGAGCTGCGCGGGATCGAGCCGGACGTGCTCCGCCTGTTCTGAGCGGCCCCCTTCTCCTGACGGGCCCCGGGCGCGAGCGCGCGCCCGGGGCCCGTCCGCGTCCGCTCCGGGAGCCCCCGCTCCCGGGGCCGCCCCCTCCCTTGGTCGGGGTGGCGTCCTCCATCCGGAGGACACGGGTGCGACCCGGCGGCCGATACCCCGGGGGTCCCGCCCGCGGGAGAGTCGGTGGCATGAGCGAGACAGCGATCGAGGTCCACGGCCTCCGCAAGAAGTACGGCGACGACGAGGCCGTCGCCGGAGTCGACCTGAGCGTCCGGCGCGGCGAGGTCTTCGCCCTCCTCGGCCCCAACGGCGCGGGCAAGTCCACCACGGTCGAGATCCTGGAGGGCTTCCGTCGCCGCGACGACGGCACCGTCCGCGTACTGGGCGAGGACCCCGGCGCCGCCGGTCGCCGGTGGCGCTCGCGTATCGGGGTGGTGTGGCAGGGGGAGACGCTGATCCCCCAGCTGTCCGTGCGCGAGGTGGTCCGCCACTTCGCGGGCTACTACCCCGCCCCCCGCGACCCCGACGCGGTGGTCGACCTGGTCGGTCTGGGCGGGAAGTCCCGGGCGCGGGTCACGTCCCTGTCCGGCGGCCAGCGCCGCCGCCTGGACGTGGCCCTGGGCATCATCGGCAGGCCGGAACTGCTCTTCCTGGACGAGCCCACCACCGGCTTCGACCCCGGGGCCCGGCGCGACTTCTGGACGCTGATCGGCGACCTGGCCCGGGGCGGCACCACCATCGTCCTGACCACGCACTACCTGGAGGAGGCCGAGGCGCTCGCCGACCGCGTGTGCGTGGTCGCGCGCGGCAGGGTGCGCGCGCAGGGATCCCCCGCCACCCTGGGCGGGCGCGCCTCGGCCCGGGCCACCGTCGGCTGGACGGTCGACGGGCAGCGCCGCGAGACCCGCACCGACGAGCCCGCCCGGGTGGTGGGCGAGCTGTCCGCCCTGTTCTCCGGTGAGGTCCCGGGGTTGAGCGTGCACCGCCCCACCCTGGAGGACGTCTACCTGGGCCTGATCGGCGAGGAGGACCGGAACCGCGGGGAGGGCGACGGCAGGGACGGCCGCCCCGCCCAGAGGAAGGTGTCCGCGTGAGCACCGCGACCGACCGCACTCCCACCGACCCCGCCGTGCCGGCCCCCTCCGGACGCCTGCCCGGCGCGCTGCGCGTCGGGCTGTCCCGGGGCTGGCTGGAGGTCCGCGAGTTCACGCACGAGTGGGAGAGCGTGATCTTCACCTTCTCCCTGCCCGCGCTGATCCTGGTCATGTTCTCGTCGATCTTCGACGGCATGTTCGACATGGGCATGCCCGCCGTGGACTACTACCTGCCGGGCCTGGTGGCGATGGGCCTGATGTCGGTCAGCTTCCAGCAGCTGGGCCTGGGCATCGCCAACGAGCGCGAGCGGGGCGGTCTGCGCCGCCTGCGCGGCACGCCGATGCCCCCGACCGCCTACTTCGTCGGCAAGACCGTGGTGGTGCTGTTCCTGGCCCTGGGCCAGCTGGTCCTGCTGCTGGGCGTGGCCGTCCTGGCCTTCGGGGCGCGCATGCCCGACGGGCCCGCCGCCTGGGCGACGCTCGGGTGGGTGTTCGTGCTGGGCACCGTCTCCTGCTCGCTGCTGGGCATCGCGGTCAGCTCCCTGGCCCGCAACGTCCGCTCCGCCTCCGGCATCGTGGTCGTGCCCTTCCTGATCCTGCAGTTCATCTCGGGGATCTTCGTGCCCGTCGTCGCCCTGCCCGACTGGGTGCTCGACGCCGCCGCGCTCTTCCCGCTGATGTGGATGGCGCAGGGCCTGCGCGCGGCGTTCTTCCCCGCCGAGATGGCCGCCCTCGAACCCGGCGGTTCGTGGGACCTGTCCGGGGTCGCCCTCGCGCTGGGCGTGTGGTGTGTGGTGGGCTTGGCGCTGGTACTGCTGACGTTCCGGTGGAAGACGCGGAAGGACGGGTGATCGCCGTGGCCGCACGGGCTCCGGGGGGCGGCCACGCCACGCCCGCGCCGTCCCCCGGGCCCGGCGGCGCCCCGTCCGGGGAAGGCGCCCCGGCCGGGGAGGAGGGGCGCGACGAACGGCACGCCTGGGACCTGGGCGTGTGGTGGGACGTGTACTTCACCTCCGTGATGGCCGCCATGGCGGCCATCGCGCTGGTCACCAGCGACCCCTTCTGGCGGTGGCCGCTCGTGGGGCTCATGGCCGCGGTGACGGCCGTGTACTACCTGTTCGCCAGGCGGTTGGTGATGCGCGAGGAGCGGATCCGCCCGGCGGTCCTCATGGCCGTCCTGCTCGTGCTGTGCCTGCCCGCGGTGACGGTCAACCCCGCCCTGACCTTCCTGGTCGTGGCGGTGGCCCCGCTGTGCTTCATCACCTCCCCGGTCCCGGCCGCCGTCTCGACGGTAGGCGCGATCCTGCTGGTCCCGATGCCGCTGCGCGGCCTGCTCGGGCTGAGCGAGTGGGACGACATCGCCGTCAACCTCCTGATCAACGGCGTGATGGTGGGCTACACGCTGTGGTTCGGCGGCTGGCTGGGACGGATCATCGAGCAGAGCTACGAGCGGGCCAACCTGATCAGGGAACTGCGCGAGAGCCGCCTGGAGGTCGTGCGGCTGTCGGAGGAGACCGGGGCCATGGCCGAGCGCGAGCGCCTGGCCCGCGAGGTGCACGACACCCTGGCCCAGGGCTTCACCAGCATCGTCGCGCTGACCCAGGCGGTGGAGTCGGAGATGGACTCCGACCCGGAGCTGGCCCGGCGCCACCTCGCCCTGATGCGCGAGACCGCCGCCGAGAACCTCGCCGAGGCGCGGGCCATGGTGGCCGCCCGCCAGCCGGTGGGCCTGGACAGCCAGACCCTGGAGGCCGCCCTGGACAGGATCGCCTCCCGGCTGGGCGGCGAGCTCGGCGTCCCCGTGGACACCGAGGTGCTCGGCGCCCCGACCGCCCTGTCCAACGACCTGCAGATCTGTCTGCTGCGCACCGCGCAGGAGGCCCTGGCCAACGTCCGCAGGCACGCCCGGGCCGGGCACGTGCGGGTGGCCCTGGAGTACACGCGGGCCCCCGACGGGAGCCCCGGTCCGGTGGAGCTGACCGTCGCCGACGACGGCGTCGGCTTCGACCCCGGGCGGACCGCGCCCGGGAACGGGCTGGCGAACATGCGGCGCCGGGCCGACGACGCCGGAGGCGCCGTGGAGGTCGGCAGCGCCCCCGGGCGCGGCACCCGCGTCCGGATGTCGCTGCCCCTGCCCCCGCAGACCCCCCGAGGCGACGAGGAGTGCGCACCGTGATCCGTGTCCTGCTGGTCGACGACCACCCGGTGGTCCGCGAGGGTATCCGCGGCATGCTCGCCGCCGAGGCCGACCTCACCGTCGTGGGCGAGGCCGCCTCCGGCCCCGAGGCGGTCGTGCGGACGGCCGAACTGGAGCCGGACGTGGTGCTGATGGACCTGCGCATGCCCGGTGGAGACGGCGTGGAGGCCACCGGGCGCATCAGCGCCGAGCGGCCCGGCGCGCACGTGCTGGTGCTCACCACCTACGACACCGACGCCGACATCCTGCGCGCGGTGGAGGCGGGCGCCACCGGGTACCTGCTCAAGGACACGCCGCGCGCGGAGCTGGCCGAGGCCGTGCGCGCCGCGGCGCGCGGGGAGACCGTCCTGACCGGACGGCTGGCGGGCAGGCTGTTCACCGGCATGCGCCGGCGCGGAGAGCCCGCCGCCGTGCTGTCGCCCCGCGAGGTGGAGGTGCTGCGCCTGGCCTCCGAGGGGCGCACCAACGCGGCGATCGGGCGAGCCCTGCACATCAGTCCGACTACGGTCAAGACCCACCTGATGCGGGTCTACGACAAGCTCGGCGTGGGCGACCGGACGTCGGCGGTGAGCCAGGCGATCCGACGCGGGCTGCTCCCCGAGGACTGACCCCGGGCCGCGGTGCCGGGTCTCGGGGATCTCTGGGGGATTTTCCCCGATGCGGCACACCGCGCGGCGCCGGGAGAATGGTTCTATGGTGGAAGCAATGAGCGAGATCACTCCCCCCGAGCGCGGTCGGATGCGCGCCTCCGACGCCGACCGCGACTCCGTCGCGCACCGCCTGCGTGAAGCCCTCGCCGAGGGGCGCCTGGACCCGGACGAGCACAGCGAGCGGCTCGACGCGGTCTACCGGGCCAAGACCGTCGGCGAGCTGGTCCCCCTCACCGAGGACCTCCCGGCGCCGAACGCTCCCGGCGCCTCCGTGGCCCCCACCGACTTCCGTTCGCCCCGGCCGCTCTACGGCGGCGGCCGGGTCGTGGACCAGGAACCCACCAGCCGGGCCGCGGTCGTCGTCCTGGGTGGTGCCGCCCGGTCGGGCAACTGGGTCGTGCCGGGCGCCTTCACCGCCTTCGCGGCGCTGGGCGGGATCGACCTGGACCTGCGCGAGGCCCGGTTCACCCAGCGCGAGACCACCATCTGGGTCTGCGCCGTCATGGGCGGGGTGGGCATCACCGTGCCCGACGACGTGCAGGTGCGGGTGCACGGCCTGCCGCTCATGGGAGGCTTCGGCGTCTCCGAGAACACCCCCAGCGTGGTGGACCCGGACGCGCCGATCGTGCACGTGCGGGGCATCGCCGTGATGGGCGGGGTGGGCGTCGAGTACAAGCCGCGCAAACACCAGGACGAGGAGTAGGCCCGCCTCCCCGGGCGGGCACGGGTCGACGAGACGTTCTGCTCACGCGGGGCCGTCCATGGAACCACACTGCCACCCCATGCGTAAGGTCTGTGGCTGATTGTGGCAATTGTGGTCATCGGTCCTTGCCCGGAGCACCTCCGCGGTGTCAGGCTGCACCGGTACTTCGCCTACCCAAGGTGTCCATCCCCCGACTCCCAGGAGCGGTGGACCCCCGCACTCCGGAGGAAGATCCTTGCGCACCAGTTCCGAAGGGAAGCCGCCGCGTGGAGCGGCCGCCCCCGCCTCCCGGCGCCGCGCCGCCACGGCCGGCGCCGCGGCCGTGCTGATGGCCGTCGCCGCCCTGGCGTCCTCCCCCGCCCACGCCGAACCCGGGCCGCCCGGGCACGCCGGGCCCCCGGACCACTCCGGAGCCCCCGGGCACGCGGGGCCGCCCGCGCACGCGGGCAGGCCGGGCGAGGACCCGCCGCTGTCGGAGCGGGTGAGTGCGGAGGCCATCCGCGAGCACCTGGAGAACCTCGACACCATCGCCGAGTACAACGGCGGCAACCGGGCCACGAACACCCCCGGCTACGACGTCGCCGCCCTCTACATCGAGGACCAGCTGGAGCGCGCCGGGTACGAGCCCTACCGGCACGAGTACGAGTACGAGCTGTGGCGGGAGAACTCCCCGGCCGTCCTCGCCCAGACCGCGCCGGAGCAGGTCGCCTACGAGGCCGAGACCGACTACGCGACCATGAGCTACTCCGGCTCGGGCGACGTCACCGCCCCGGCGGTGGCCGTCAACGCCGACAGCGCCGCGAGCGGCTGCTCCCCCGACGACTTCGCCGACTTCCCCGAGGGCGCGGTCGCGATCACCGTGCGCGGCACCTGCCCGTTCTCGGACAAGGTGGACAACGCCGCCGCCGCGGGGGCCGCGGCCGCCCTGGTGGTCAACAACGAGGACGAGGTCTTCCTGGGCACCGTGGGCGAGCACTCGGCCATCCCCGCCCTGGGCGTGTCCGGAACGCTGGGCGCGGAGCTGCTGGCCGCCGAGGGCCTGGAGCTGCGGGTGAGCGTGGACGCCGAGGTCAGCAACGAGACCTCCTACAGCGTCCTGGCCGAGACCCCGGGCGGCCGGGACGACAACGTGGTGGTCGTGGGCGGCCACCTGGACAGCGTCGAGGACGGCCCCGGCATCAACGACAACGGCAGCGGCGCGGCCTTCCTGCTGGAGACCGCCATCCAGCTGGCCGAGCAGGAGGAGCCCGACAACAAGGTGCGGTTCGCCTTCTGGGGCACCGAGGAGGAGGGCCTGGTCGGTTCCACCCGGTACGTGGAGGACCTGACCGCGCAGGAGGTCGAGGACATCGCCCTCTACCTCAACTTCGACATGATCGGCTCGCACAACTACGGCCGGTTCGTGCTGGACGGCCGGATGGAGCTGCCCGGGTCCGTGGCCGCCCCGTCGGGCTCCGGCGCGATCGCGAAGGTCTTCGAGGACTACTTCGCCGCCCAGGACCAGGTCAGCGAGCCCGGCGTGCTGAGCGGGCGCAGCGACTACCAGGCCTTCATGACCGCGGGCATCCCGTCGGGCGGCCTGTTCAGCGGCGCCGACGGCGTCAAGACCGAGGAGCAGGTCGAGTGGTACGGCGGTACGGCGGGCGAGCAGTTCGACCCGTACTACCACACCGCCGACGACACCATGGAGCACATCAACTGGGACTCGGTGGCCGAGCTGTCGGCGGCCGGTGCGCACGGCGTGGAGTTCTTCGCCGAGAGCACCCTGCCGGTGAACGGTGTGCTGCGCACGACGGCCGCGCCCGACTTCCCGCGCCTGGGCGACGGCTGGCTCAGGTAGTCCGCGCACGATCCGTGTGAGGGGCGTACGCCCCCCGCGCAACAGGGCGGGCGGCGTGAACCCCCCGGTTCCACGCCGCCCGCCGCGGTGTCTCCCCCTCCGCGGTTCCCGGATGACCCCCTCTCGCATCCGGGTACCGCACATGGACACCACGGGCAACTACTTTCGGTAGCCCCCTGGATCCCCAATGTATCAGTGAGTTGCATCACCTTCACACGCTGATATGGAACAGTTATCCTCCGTCACGCCAGGTGCTCCGGCCCACCGCAGCACCCGCCGGAGCGCGGCCGAACCCTAGGGTGGAGGGCATGACCAAACGGGACACCGACAAGCCGGTCGTGCTGTCGAAGATCTACACGCGCACCGGCGACTCCGGGACGACGGCGCTCGGCGACATGAGCCGGACCGGCAAGAACGACACGCGCCTGGTGGGCTACGCCGACACCGAGGAGGCCAACGCCGCGATCGGCACCGCCCTGGCGCTGGGCGAGCTGCCCGACGACGTCCGGGACCTGCTCGGACGGATCCAGAACGAGCTGTTCGACCTGGGCGCCGACCTGTCCACGCCGATCGTGCCCGACCCGGAGTACCCGCCGCTGCGGGTCCTGCCCGAGTACGTCACCCGACTGGAGGAGGCCTGCGACGCCTACAACGCCGACCTGCCCACCCTGCGCAGCTTCATCCTGCCCGGGGGCTCCCCCACCGTGGCGCTCATGCACACCGCCCGGATCGTGGTCCGGCGGGCCGAACGCAGCGTGTGGGCGGCCGTCGAGGAGCACGGCGAGACCGTCAACCCGCTCACCGCCCAGTACCTCAACCGGCTCTCCGACCTGCTGTTCATCCTCGGCCGGTACGTCGCCCGGGAGGGCGACGAGGTCCTGTGGAAGCCCGGCGGCGAACGCTGACGCCCGCTGCCCGCCGCGGCCTCCGGGCCGCGCCCGGCCGCCCGTCCGCACCCCGAGGGGTCCCGCTCCGCGTGAGCGGGACCCCTTCGCGCTCCCCACGCCGCCCCGGGCCGCCCGCGCCCCGGAACGCCGTCCCAGTGGGCGTCCGCGACCTGCGCGGACGGAAATCGTCCGGTGGGACGCGTGTCTTCGGCCGGACTGGGGTTATGGGTTCTGGACACGGGAACGGACGAAGGAAGGAACGCAGATGACCACCGGAGCCAGACCGGCGACCGTCACCGCGGTCTTCGTGCTACTGGTCCTGATCGCGGTCTACCAGATCATCATGAGCCTGATGGCCCTCGTCGGCGCCACCGCCATGGCCACCGTCCCGATGATCGCCGAGGGCGCTCAGGTGCCCGTCTGGGCAGTGCTGACCGGCGCGGCCGTCGGCCTGGTCTACGGCGCGCTGTCGGCCGTCCTGGCCGTCATGGTCAACCGGAACCGCGGCGGCGTGCGCACCTCGGTGACCGCGGTCAACGCGGTCTACGCCGTCGTGATCCTGGCCCTGCTGCTCACCCAGGTCAGCGGGGTCCCCGAGATCGTCGCGGCGCTCTTCGCCGTCACCGTGGCGGTCCTGGCCAACACCGCGACCGCCAGGGAGTACTTCTCCGGCGCCGCGGTCCCGTCCGGACACGCCCACCCGCAGGTCGGCTGACCGCCCCCTGACCGCGCCCGGCCCGGCACCCTCCCACGGGCCGGGCGCGCCCCCGTCCGCACCGTTCGGTCGGCCCGGCGGCAGGGGCTAACGCTCCGCCTCCCCCGCCGCGGTCCGGGAGCGGCGCAGCAGGGCGCCGCCCACCTGGGGCAGGACGAGCACGCTCAGCACGCCCGCGCCCAGAAGCGCGGCGGCGGTGGCGCCGTCGAGGGCGCCCGTGTCGGTCCCGATCGTCGCCAGGACCGCGATCAGGGGCAGCGCGGTCGCCGAGAACAGCGCCAGGGGGAGCCGCTGGCGCCCGGGGACGTCGCCCCGCGACAGCAGGTACTCGGGGCCGCCCCGCACGACCAGGAAGGCCGCCAGCAGCAGGGGGACCAGCAGCAGCGCCACCGGGTCGGCCAGCAGGGCCGACAGGTCGAAGCGCACCCCCGTCACCACGAAGAACACCGGTATCAGGAAGCCGAAACCGACGGCGTCCATCTTCGACTCCACCCGCTCGACCGAGCCCGGATGGTGGGTGGTGAACATCAGCCGCACGATGATCCCCGCCGCGAAGGCGCCCAGCAGCGCGTCCAGCCGCAGGCTCGCCGCCAGCCACACGAACAGCACGATCACCAGGATGCACAGGCGCACGGCCACCTGGGTGCTGGAGCCGAGGGTGGCCCGGATGAGCCGCGTCAGCCGCTCCGAGGGCGGACGGGTCGCGCGCCAGGCCGAGAGACCAGCGAGGACGAAGAACCCGACCAGCAGCAGCGTCGCCTCCAACGGGCGGTAACCGCTGAGCAGCAGGGTGATCAGCACGATCGGCCCGAACTCCCCCATCGTCCCGGACGCCATGAAACGGGCACCGAAGGCGCCCTCCAGCCCCCCGGAGTCCCGCAGGATGGGCAGCACCGTGCCCAGCGCGGTGGTGATCAGGGCCAGACCGATGATCAGGGCCGTCTGGGAGGCGCCGAACAGGGCCCACCCCGTCCCCATCCCGAGGGCGACCGAGCACAGCCAGGCCAGCGCCGCCCGTCGCAGCGGCCTGCCCCTGATCCGCGCGAAGTCGACCTCGTACCCGGCCATGAACATGAGCAGCGCGAGCCCGAGGTCGGCAAGCATCGCCACCGTCTCGGTCTCGCGGACCAGCCCGAGGAGGGAGGGCCCCAGGACGATGCCGAAGACGATCTCCAGCACGACCGAGGGGACGACCACGAACGCGGCCAGCCGGTCGGTGACCAGCGGGGCGAGGAAGGCCGCCATGAGGATCAGGAGCAGCATGCCCAGTGTCTGCGCGGCGTCGCCTTCCATGTCCCCCCCGTTCCGCGGAGCGGGGCCGCTCCGGCCGTGGGCACACTATGCGCGGTCGGCGCGGCACGGCGGCAGACACGCGGGCACGGGAGGCACACACGCGGCGCGGCCGCGGCCCGGGGCCGGGAGGGCGGGGGCGCCGGACACTCCGGGACGAGGGCGGCCCCGGCCCCTCAGCACTCGGGCGGGAACTCCTCCTCCGGGACGAACTCCGCCTCGGCCGACCCCCCGGCGGCGGCGTACACGCCCTGCTCCTCGGCCAGCACCCCGGTCGTGAACGCGACCGTGCCGATGTCGTGCTCGGTCTCCTCGCCCGGCGGGGCCTCCCGCGAGCCGATTCCGACCGTGTACTCCTCCCCCTCCGACTCCGGGACCAGACGGTAGACCTGCCGTCCGTCGCCGTCGGTGATCCGCCAGGCGTCACCGGGGGCGGCCAGGTCCACCTCGGTCCGGTTGCCGTCGAAGTCGCGGGTGGCGATCAGGTGGATCCGCTGTCCGCCGCCGGTCAGGTCGATCTGGCGGGGGGAGGCGTCACCGCACCAGGCCACGACCAGCACGGGGAACACGTGCGCGGCGGAGAAGTGGCCCGTGGCCACGGCGCCGACGTGGCCGCCCGAGGGCTGGCAGGCGGCGAGCAGGGGGACGAGGAGGGCGGGGCCCAGGAGCCGGGGAAGTCGCGAGGCGAGCATGGAACCGCATCCTGCCGTGTCCGGCCGCCCAGGGGAAGAGGACACGGGGCACGGCCGCGCCGCGCCCCGCGAAAGGCCCGGTCTCAGGCGTCGCCGAGTTCGCGTTCGACGGCCTCGACCTTGCTGCGCAAGCCGTCGGTGACGCCCTCGCGGACGTCGGCCTTGAGGGTGAGGCTGACCCGGGAGGCGCCCTCCCCCGCGGCCTGCACGGCGCGCTTGACGACGTCCATGACCTCGTCCCACTCACCCTCGACGCTGGTGAACATGGCGGAGGTCTCGTTGGGCAGTCCGCTCTCCCGGACCACCCGCACCGCGCGTGCGACGGCGGGGGCGACGGACTCACCGGTTCCGAGAGGGGCGACGGAGAAAGCGACGATCGTACTCATGTCGGCCATGCTAGGCACACGGGGGCGCGCGGGAGAACCACCCACGCGCAAACTCAGCTCTCCCAGTGCGTTCCCGGGGGCATCGACTCCAGCCACGACAGGAAGCCGGTCTGGGTGCCCTCGCCCATGGCGATCTCGTAGGCCGCCTCGCGGGGGTCGGAGCCGTCGGCGAGCAACCAGCCCACCTGGAGCACCGTGAGGTCCGCGGGCAGGCCCTCGTCCCCGGCGGGGGCGCGCCGCCCCACGACGACGAGACCGCGGCGCGACAGCCTGGCTGTCGGCCGCGGTCTGAGGGAGAAGATCGGGAACCAGCCCAGGTTCTCCGTGCCGTACCGGCCGAAGCCGATACGCCAGGACCCCCTGCGGCCCCGCGCCCCGACGGCGCGCAGGTAGCACTCCACCGCGCCGCCGCGCCGTACGAGGATCCAGCGGCGCAGGGTGACGGCGAGCGCCAGCGCCAGCAGGACGACGAGCAGGGCGAGGAACACCCACAGCGCGGACTCCCACCAGGGTGCTCCGGGCCGGAGCCGTTGCATGCCCACCACTCGTCCCGCCGTCCTACGCTAGGCGACTTCCTCGCCCGCGGCCCGCAGACGGCTGCGGGCACGGCCCAGGGCGACGTTGTCGCCGGACTCGGCCGCGCCCTTCAGCGCCGTACGCGCGCGGTCCACATCGATGTCCTCGGCGAGCTCGGCGGTCTCGGCGAGGATGGAGACGCGTCCCTCACCCGAGACCGAGACGAACCCGCCGTGCGCGGCGGCCCGGACCTCGCCGGTCTCCCGCGCGCCCAGCACGCGGACGACCGCGTCGTGGGCGAGCAGCGACAGCACCGGGACGTGCCCGGGCTGGACACCCATCTCACCCTCGACGGTCTTCGCGATGACCATGTCGCCCTCGCCCGCCCAAATCTCACGTTCGGGCGAGACGATCTCGACGAAAAGCTTCTTCGACACTGCCACAAACTCCTCGGCTAGCGGGTGATTCGGCCGGGCCGGTCCCCGACCGCTGTCGGGGACCGGCCCGGCCGGAGAACTAACCCTGCAGCTTCTTGGCCTTCTCGACGGCCATGTCGATGTTGCCGACGTCGAGGAACGCCTGCTCGGGCAGGTGGTCGTACTCACCGTCGCACAGGCCCTTGAAGGAGGCGATGGTCTCCTCCAGGGGGACGAACACGCCCGGGGTGCCGGTGAACTTCTCGGCCACGAACATGTTCTGCGACAGGAAGCGCTCGATCCGGCGCGCCCGGTTGACGACGATCTTGTCCTCCTCGGACAGCTCGTCCATACCGAGGATGGCGATCTGGTCCTGGAGGTCGTTGTTGCGCTGGAGGATCTCCTTGACGCGCTGGGCCACCTGGTAGTGCTCCTCGCCCACGTACTGCGGGTCGAGGATGCGGGAGGTGGAGGTCAGCGGGTCCACCGCCGGGTAGATGCCCTTCTGCGAGATCGGGCGGGAGAGCTCGGTCGTCGCGTCCAGGTGGGCGAAGGTGGTTGCCGGAGCCGGGTCGGTGTAGTCGTCCGCGGGCACGTAGATCGCCTGCATCGAGGTGATCGAGTGGCCGCGGGTCGAGGTGATCCGCTCCTGGAGCTGGCCCATCTCGTCCGCCAGGTTGGGCTGGTAGCCCACGGCCGAGGGCATGCGGCCCAGCAGCGTGGAGACCTCCGAACCCGCCTGGGTGAAACGGAAGATGTTGTCGATGAACAGCAGCACGTCCTGCTTCTGGACGTCGCGGAAGTACTCCGCCATCGTCAGAGCGGACAGGGCCACCCGCAGACGGGTGCCCGGGGGCTCGTCCATCTGGCCGAAGACGAGGGCGGTGTCCTGGAGGACCTCCATCTCGTCCATCTCCAGGAAGAGGTCCGTACCCTCACGGGTGCGCTCGCCGACACCGGCGAACACGGACACACCACCGAAGTTGCGGGCGATACGCGTGATCATCTCCTGGATGAGCACGGTCTTGCCCACACCGGCGCCGCCGAACAGGCCGATCTTGCCACCGCGCACGTACGGGGTGAGCAGGTCGATGACCTTGATGCCCGTGACCATCATCTCGGTCTTGGACTCGAGCTGGTCGAAGGCCGGGGCCTTGCGGTGGATCGGCCAGCGCTCGGTGACGCCCAGCTCCGCGGTCGGCACGTCCAGGGACTCGCCCAGGGTGTTGAACACGTGGCCCTTGACGACGTCGCCGACGGGCACGCTGATGGGCGCGCCGGTGTCGCGCACCTCGGCGCCGCGGACGAGGCCGTCCTGGGGGGCCAGGGAGACCGTGCGCACGAGGTTGTCACCCAGGTGCTGGGCGACCTCCATCGTGATGGTCTTGGCCTTGCCGCCGATGGTCACGTCGGTGTGCAGGGCGTTGTAGATGGCAGGCAGGGAGCCGACGGGGAACTCCACGTCGACGACCGGGCCGGTGACCCGGGAGATCCGGCCGGTGGCGGTGCCAGCCCCAGCCGTCCCTTCAACTGTCGCAGTCACTTTTGTTACTCACTTCCCGCGCTGGCAGCAGCGAGCGCGTCGGCACCGCCGACAATCTCACTGAGCTCATTGGTGATCTCAGCCTGACGTGCCTGGTTGGCCAGACGGGTCAGGTTCTTGGCGAGTTCCTCGGCGTTGTCCGTGGCCGCCTTCATGGCGGCGCGGCGGGAGGCCTGCTGGGAGGCGGACGACTCCAGGAGCGAGAAGTAGATCCTGTTGACGACGTACTGCGGCAGCAGCTGGTCCAGGACCTCCTCCGCCGAGGGCTCGAACTCGTACAGCGGAAGCGGCTCGCTCCCGTGCACGGCCTCCAGCTCGGAGCTGTCGACCTCCTCCACCTCCAGCGGCAGGGCCCGGACGGCCCCCGCGCGCTGGGTCAGCATCGAGACGAACTCCGTGGAGACCACGTGGATCTCGTCGACCCCGCCGTCGGCGGCGTCGGCGGAGAACTTCTCCATGAGGGCGGAGCCGATCTCCTGGGCGTGCGCGTAGGTGGGGCGCTCGGTGAAGCCCTCCCACTGCGCCTCGAGGGGGCGGTCGCGGAACTTGTAGAAGCCCACGCCCTTGCGGCCCACCATGTAGGTGAGGACCTCCTTGCCCTGCTCGCGCAGGAGCTGGGTGAGGGAGTCCGCCTCCTTGAGCACGTTGGTCGAGAAGGCGCCCGCCAGGCCCTTGTCGCTGGTGATGACCAGGACGGCGGCGCGGGTGGGGTTCTCGGCCTCGGTCAGCAGAGGGTGATCGGTCACCCGGCTGGCCAGGGCCGAGACCGCCCGGGTGATCTCCCGCGCGTAGGGCCCAGCAGCCTCCGCCGCACGCTGCGCCTTGGTGATGCGCGTCGTGGCGATGAGCTCCATCGCGCGGGTGATCTTCGCCATCGACTTCGTCGAGCGGATCCTCCGGCGATAGACGCGAAGCTGTGCACCCATGGGTTACTTCCCGCCCTTGGCGACCTTGATGGTCTCCTGGCCGACCTTCTCCTCGTCCAGCGCCTCGGCCTCGGCCTCGGTGCCCAGGAGGGTCCCGGCGGAGGTCTGGAAGCCCTGCTTGAACTTCTCCAGCGCCGAGTCGAGGGACTTCTCGGTCTCGTCCTCGAACTTGCCGCTCTCGCGGATGGTGTCGAGGATGCCCTGGTGCTCGCGGCTCAGGTGGTCGAGGAAGTCCTCCTCGAAGCGGCGCACGTCCTCGACCGGGACGTCGTCGACGCGGCCGGTGGTGCCGGCCCAGATCGAGACGACCTGCTTCTCCATGGAGAACGGCGAGTACTGGCCCTGCTTGAGGAGCTCCATCAGGCGGGCACCGCGCTCCAGCTGCTGCTTGGAGACGGCGTCCAGGTCCGAACCGAAGGCGGAGAACGCCTCCAGCTCGCGGTACTGGGCCAGGCCCAGCCGCAGGGTGCCCGAGACCTTCTTCATGGCCTTGGTCTGCGCGGCGCCACCGACACGGGAGACCGACACACCGACGTTGATCGCCGGGCGCTGGCCCTGGTTGAACAGGTCCGACTCCAGGAAGACCTGGCCGTCGGTGATGGAGATGACGTTGGTGGGGATGTACGCCGAGACGTCGCCCGCCTTGGTCTCGATGATCGGCAGGGCGGTCATCGACCCCTTGCCCATCTCGTCGGAGAGCTTGGCGCAGCGCTCCAGCAGCCGGGAGTGCAGGTAGAAGACGTCACCGGGGTAGGCCTCGCGGCCCGGCGGGCGGCGCAGCAGCAGCGACACCGCACGGTAGGCCTCGGCCTGCTTGGTGAGGTCGTCGAAGACGATGAGGACGTGCTTGCCCTCGTACATCCAGTGCTGGCCCAGGGCCGAGCCGGTGTAGGGGGCCAGGTACTTGAAGCCGGCCGCCTCGGACGCCGGGGCGGCGACGATGGTGGTGTACTCCATCGCGCCGGCCTCTTCGAGGGCGCCACGCACACCGGCGATGGTCGAGCCCTTCTGGCCGATCGCGACGTAGATGCAGCGCACCTGCTTGTCGGGGTCGCCCGACTCCCAGTTGGCCTTCTGGTTGATGATCGCGTCGATGCAGACCGCGGTCTTGCCGGTCTGGCGGTCGCCGATGACCAGCTGGCGCTGGCCGCGGCCGACCGGGGTCATCGAGTCGATCGCCTTGATACCGGTCTGGAGCGGCTCGTGGACGGGCTTGCGCTCCATCACGGTCGCCGCCTGGAGCTCCAGCTCACGGCGTTCGGTGGACTCGATCTCACCCTTGCCGTCGATGGGGGCGCCCAGGGGGTCCACCACGCGGCCGAGGAAGTTGTCACCCACCGGCACCGAGAGGAGCTGGCCGGTGCGGCGCACCTTCTGGCCCTCCTCGATGCTGGTGAAGTCACCCAGCACGACGACACCGATCTCACCGATCTCGAGGTTCTGGGCCAGGCCCAGGGTGCCGTCCTCGAACTGGAGCAGCTCGTTCGCCATCGCCGAGGGAAGGCCACCGACGCGGGCGATGCCGTCACCGGAGTAGGTGACGGTACCGACCTCTTCCGCGCGGGTGGCTTCAGGCTCGTACGACTGGACGAAGCGCTGTAGCGCGTCCCGGATCTCGTCCGGCCGGATCGTCAGCTCCGCCATCTCTACGTTGTCCTTGCTCTCAAATGGCGCCGGGCTGGCGCCGTGCGTGCTTGCCTTGCGTTCTGTCAGCCGGCCAGGCGGCGTTGGGCCTCGGCGATACGCCCGGCGATGGTCCCGTCGATGACCTCGTCACCCACCTGGATGGACAGGCCACCCACGATCTCGGGGGCGACCTCGATGTTGAGGTGGATGTCGCGGCCGTAGGCGCGCGAGAGCGCGGCTCCGAGCCGGGACTGCTGTTGCTCGCTCAGGGCGACGGCGCTGCGGACGACGGCGACGTAGCGCTTGGCGCGCTCGGCGACGAGTTGTCCGAAGTTGTCCAGCGCCTGCTCCAGGGTACGTCCCCTGGGTCGGGCGACCGCTTCACCGACCAGGACCAGCGTCGCGGGGTGCACCTTGCCCGAGAGCAGGTTCTCCACGAGGGAGAGGCGCAGCTCGGGGGCGGCCCCGTCACGGGTGAGGGCGTCGCGGAGCGCGGGCTGGGCGATGACGATCCGCTGGAAGCGGAACAGCTCGTCCTCCAGCTCGTCGAGCCCCGAGGCGGTCTGGAGCTGGGCGACGGTCGCGTAGACCGCCATCCGCTCCATCGCGTCCACCAGGTCGCGCGGACCCGACCACCTGGCCGAGACCACGTCACCGGCCACGAGGACCGCGGACGGCGACACCCTGCTCTCCAGGAGCTGCCCGATCAGGCCGCTCTTGGCCTCGGCCGGGTTCGCCTGGTCGGCGAGCCAGCGGCGCAGCGAGTGCTCGTTCCCCAGCAGGGCGACGACCTCGAAGAGCTCGCTGCCCAGGGAGACGCCGCTCTGCGGGGTGCCCGCCGACGCCAGGACGTTCTCGTCCAGGCGCCGGGTCACCTCGGCCAGCGACGTGCGGCTGATACCACGCATCAGCGCACCTCTGCCTGCTGCGTGCTGTCGGTCTGCTCCAGCTCGTCCAGGAACCGGTCGATGACGCGGTTCTGGGCGGCGCTGTCGCTGAGGGTCTCACCGACGATGCGGCTCGCCAGCTCGGTGGAGAGCGCACCGACCTCGTTGCGCAGCTGCACCAGGGCCTGCTGGCGGTCGGCCTCGATCTGGGCGTGGGCCGCCTCGACGATGCGTCGCGCCTCGGCCTGGGCCTCCTCGCGCGCCTCGGCGATGATCGCGGCCCGCTGCTCCTTGGCCTTCTCCAGCTCCTGGGCGTACTCGCGGTGCGATTCCTCGAGCTTCTCGCGGTACTGCTGGCGGATCACCTCGGCCTCGGCCTCGGCCTTCTTGGCGCGCTCGATGCCGCCCTCGATGGCGTCGTGACGCTCGTCGAGGACCGCCATGACCTTCGGCACCGCCTTGCGGGCG
The DNA here is from genome assembly GCF_000092985.1 of Nocardiopsis dassonvillei subsp. dassonvillei DSM 43111. Classification (GTDB taxonomy): domain Bacteria; phylum Actinomycetota; class Actinomycetes; order Streptosporangiales; family Streptosporangiaceae; genus Nocardiopsis; species Nocardiopsis dassonvillei. The sequence goes on along the minus strand of NC_014210.1, from coordinate 408,917 downwards.
ACAAAGAAGTAGACCACGGCGAGCGCGATCGCACCGAAGGTGAACTTCACCCAGTCGATCCGCAGAATGTTGTAATCGGCTGCCAACTCCACCAACATGGTCAGCCCTCCTTCGCGTCAGTTGCCATCAGATTCCGCCGGCAAACCTTGGTCAGGAACCGGTGGGGGCGGCGAAGGCGAGAACGAAGCCCAGGATGGCCAGGGCCTCGATGAGGGCGAAGCCCAGGTAGATGTTGGTCTGGAGCGGACCGCGCGCCTCGGGCTGGCGGGCGATGGCCTGCATACCGAGACCGAAGACGATACCGACACCGATACCGGCGCCGATGACGCTGATGCCGTAACCGATGGTGTTGATGTTGCCGGTGATCGCAGCGATGTCCATTGATGTTTCCTTTTACTCGACGTCCGGCGTTGCGCTTCGCAAGTGGGTCAGTTCGCCGGTGTGGACGGATCTGTGGCTTCCCACACCCCTGCCCGGCCCGGGGGGACCTGGGGGTGTGCGGGGTTCAGTGGGCCGCTTCGAGGGACTGGTTGATGTACAGGCTGGCCAGCAGCGTGAAGATGAACGCCTGGACGGCCATGATCAGGATCTCGAAGAGGAAGAAGGCCAGGTAGCCGAGCAGAGCGGCACCGGAGAAGAGCACCGAAACCGTACTCAGGACCGGTCCGGCCGTCAGGTTCAGCATGTACCAGCCGCCGTAGGCGAACACGGCGAGCAGCAGGCTGCCCGCGAACATGGTCGCGAAGAGACGGAGGGCGTGCGTCACCGGCCGGATGAGGAACACCGAGAGGATTTCGATGGGGGTGACCAGGATGTAGATCACCTTGGGCATTCCCGGGGGGAAGATCTGGTTCCGGAAATAGCCCCAGCCGCCCTGGTTGCGGATTCCGATCACGATGGTCATGACGTAGATGACCGCCGCCAGCATGGCCGTGAAGGCCAGGTTGCTGTTGACCGGCAACATACCGGGGATCAGGCCGGTGAAGTTCATGGCCAGGATCAGCGTGAACACCGCTGTCATGAACGGCAGGAACCGGTCGCCCTTGGCACCCATCGTGGGACGGGTGATCTGGTCGCGCACGAAGAGGACCAGCATCTCTCCGACGCTCTGCCTGCGCCCGGGGACGAGGCTCAGCTTGCGGCTGAACCACGACCACAGAAGCAGGACGGCACCGACCGCGACGAGCAGCAGGACCAGGTAGAGGTCGATACCCGCGCTGCCGGGGATGTTGGTATACCACGGTTCGGGGAAGAACATCCCGATCGTGGGCGGCGTGAAACCGCACCCGTTGTCACCGAACAAGTGGCAATTCGGTTCGGCCGCGAGAATGCGCACGTCAGCACTCACGGCGAATCCTTTCGTCGTGACGCAAGAAAGCCTCGTTGATGGTTGTTGCGGAGCGTTGTCGCGCGAACCGCGACGCCGGACTGGTGGGGGGACTCAGGAGCGACGGGACTTGGCGACGATCAGGTAGATCGCGCCCGCCATTCCCAGAACCGCCCCGATGGGCAGGAACAGTGCCTGGAAACCCAACAGCTCGTCCGCGGCCCAGCCGATCGCGCTCCAGACGAGCACGCCCGAGAGCAGAGTGGAGAAGAGGGCCCACCCGTCGGACTGACGCGGCACCGAATCCTCGTGCGCGTCTGTCCTCCTGGTCGGTTCGCTGCTCATCTCGCTCCGGAATATAGCATGTGAGCTCGGACGGGGACTCGGAGTCCCAGCCGTCGGGAAGCATCGTATTACGCCCGTTTCGAGGGGCACGGCCGGGGCACTCCATCACCCGTTCTCCGCGCTCTCGACCGGGTCGACGTGGAGCGTCTTCGTCCTGGAGATCGTCCAGGTCTGGCCGCCCAGCCAGGCCAGGACGACGGCCAACGCGCTGTACACGAAGGCCGGGCTGTTCAGGCTGGCCACGAAGGAGCTGTTGCCCAGGGTGACCAGGACAACGCCGAGCACCGCCATCTTGATGACGAAGCCCACGAGGTTCGCCGCGAGGAAGAGGTCCTTGTTCCGGCGGGTGACGAGGATGACGCCCGCCTGTCCCAGACCGAAGCAGCCGAGAACGACCACCGAGGCCAGCGCGGAGCCGGCCAGGCCCGGCGCACCGGCGAGAAGCGCCGATACCGCCAAGGCCAGAAGGGCGCACGCCACACCGGGAAGCGCGGCACCGCGGAAGGCCCTCCAGGCGTCGTTTTCCTGCATGGCGAAGCTCCGTCTGGGGTCGTGGTTGCCTGCTCGTGAAAGCTATCACAAGGTTTTTGGTGCTGAATCCGGGGGTTCCTTAACGCGACCTTAACGGCCCGCAAAGTGCCCGATCCAGGCGGTCTTCCACGCTCATGTCGCCTTCGCCACACCTGTTCCGCCACCGTATCCGCAGGTCAGAAGCGCCTTTCCTCGGCTCCAAGGTACGGCCCCCGAGGGCCCGCTCAGCCATCAGTTGGCGAATCGTGATCTGGGGCCGTCTTGACGCTTTCCTTGCGCCGCGGGAACAGCAGTCCGCGTCGCCGCAGGCGGGGCAGCGCGATGAGGCCAACCGCACACGTGGCCACCAGCGCGGTCACCGCCAACACGATGACCCAGGAGTCGAACACCGACAGGGCGACCGCGGCGAAGGCCACGATCCCCGCCCACAGGTACATCAGCAGCACCGCGCGCACGTGGCTGTGGCCCATGTCCAGCAGGCGGTGGTGCAGGTGGCCCCGGTCCGGCGCGAACGGGGACTTGCCCGCCAGGGTCCTGCGCACGACGGCCAGCACCAGGTCGGCCAGCGGAAGGGCGATCACCAGCAGCGGCAGCGCGATCGGCAGGAACACCACCAGGCCGGAGTTGAACCCCTCGCGCGCGGTGTTGGCGTCGAACTGTCCGGTCACCGTGATGGTGATCGAGGTCAGCAGCAGGCCCAGCAGCATGGCCCCGGTGTCGCCCATGAACACCTTGGCCGGGTGGAAGTTGTGGCAGAGGAACCCGGCGCACGTGCCCGCGAGGATGATCGCGATCATCGCCGGATAGGACTGGCGCACGAAGCCCTGCTCCACCGCGACGACGTAGTAGTAGGCGAAGAAGGCCAGGGAGGAGATGGCGACGATGCCCGCCGCCAGGCCGTCGAGGCCGTCGGCGAAGTTGACCGCGTTGATGGTCACCACGATCAGCAGGATCGAGACCATCGCGCCCAGCCACGGGCCCAGGGAGAGCTGGGTGCCGGGCAGCGGCAGCCACAGCAGCTGCACGCCCTGCCAGACCAGGATGCCCGCGGCGGCGGTCTGCCCGGCGAGCTTGCTCAGCGCGTCCATGCCCCAGCGGTCGTCGATGACGCCGACGATGGTGATGAGCCCGCCCGCGAGCAGCAGGCCCATCCAGGTGTCGGCGAGGAAGACGTCCTGGAGGTGGGGCAGCTGGGCCGAGATCAGCAGGGCGGCGGCGAACCCTCCGTAGATGGCCAGCCCGCCCAGTCGCGGGATGGGCTCGGTGTGCACGTCGCGGTCGCGCACCGGCGGCGTGGCGCCGAAGGCGATGGCGAACCGGCGCACCAGCGGAACGAGCAGGTAGGTCACCGCGGCGGCGATGACGAAGGTGAGCGCGTACTCACGCACGTCCTGGCCCCTCTAGTTCTTGTCGCCGTCGGGGGCGGTCCCGGGAGCGCTCTCGTCCTCGTCCCGCGGGGTCTGCGGCTCCGGTGCCGGGGCCTGCGCGTCCCCGGCCTCGCCGCCCTCCGGCCGCACGGGCTTGCGGGGACCCTTGCGCAGCTCGCCGATCACGGTGCCGCACACCGCGCGCAGCTGTTCGATGGAGATGGCGCCCGCGCGCAGCACGCGCGGGACCGCGTAGGTCAGGTCGACGATGGTGGAGGAGACGCGGGACTCGGTCTCGCCGCCGTCCAGGTAGACGGCGACGTCCTCGTCACCGAGCTGCTCGATGGCCTCCTCCACACGGGTCGCGGAGGGCTGGCCGGACTTGTTGGCGCTGCTGACCGCCATGGGCCCGACCTCCTTGAGCAGGTCCAGGGCGACCGGGTCCATCGGCATGCGCACGCCCACGGTGCCCTTGGTGTCGCCCAGGTCCCAGGACAGGCTGGGGGTGGCGGTGCAGACCAGGGTGAGCGGACCGGGCCAGAACTCCTCCATGAGGTCGCGGCCGTGGTTGCCCAGGTCGTCGACGAGGGCGTTGGCGGCGCGCATCGAGCCGACCAGCACCGGCGGGGGCATCTCGCGGCCCCGGCCCTTGGTGGCGAGCAGCCTGGCCACGGCGGTCGGGCTGAAGGCGTCGGTACCGATGCCGTACACGGTGTCCGTGGGCAGCACCACAAGGTCGCCTCGGCGTACCGCGGACGCGGCGTCGGCGATGCCGTCCTTGCGGGCGGTCTCGTCCGCGCAGTCGTAGATGCGGCTCACCTGCGTTCACCTCACTCTTGAACGGAGTCCACCGGGTTCACGGTCGGACCGGGATACGGGGGGCGGGGGAAAGCACGTCAGCCGTCCTCGTCGGCGCGGCGCATGACCACGAAGCGGTCGCGCCGGGCCAGGTCCTTGCGGTTGAGGACGTCGCGCCAGCCCCTGTCCTCGGGGAAGAGCCAGGGGATGTCGATGCCCTGGCCGTCGTGGTGCTCCACGGCCATCGCGCCGCCGGGACGCAGCAGCCTGCGGCCGACCGCCTCCAGCGCGCGGATCATGTCCAGGCCGTCCTCGCCCGACCACAGCGCGGGGGCGGGGTCGTAGTCGCGCACCTCGGGCGGGATGGCTCCGGCCTCGCGGGTGGGGACGTAGGGGGGGTTGCTGATGAGCAGGTCGACGCGCCCGTTGAGCTGGGGCAGGGCGGTGCGCATGTCGCCGTGGTGGGAGGTGACCCGGTCGGCGTGGCCGCTGGCGTCGATGTTGCGCCGGGCCCAGGCCAGGGCGTCGGGGTCGACCTCCACCGTGTGCACGCGCGAGCGCGGCACCTCCTGCGCGATGGAGATGGCGATGGCTCCCGAGCCGGTGCCGAGGTCGACCACCAGGGGGTCGGCGACGTCCATGGCGCGCAGGGTCTGGATGGCCCAGTCCACCATGATCTCGGTCTCGGGGCGGGGCACGAAGACCCCGGGCCCGACGCGGAGTTCGAGGTAGCGGAAGTAGGCGCGGCCGGTGATGTGCTGGAGGGGTTCGCGGGCCTCGCGCCGGGAGACGCACTCCCAGTAGCGGGCGTCGAAGTCGGAGTCGGCGACCGTGTGCAGCTCCCCTCGACGGACACCGTGCACGAACGCCGCGAGTTCCTCGGCGTCGGCGCGAGGTGAGGCCACGCCCGCCTCCGCGAGTCTGCGCGTCGCGCGGGCGACCTCGTCGAGCAGGACGTTCATGACGACTGAGCCGCTTCGAGCCTTTCCTTGGTGTCCGCGTCCACGAGGGCCTTGACGACCCCGCCGAGTTCCCCGTCGAGGACTTGGTCGAGGTTGTAGGCCTTGTATCCGACCCGGTGGTCGGAGATGCGGTTCTCGGGGAAATTGTAGGTGCGCACGCGCTCGGACCGGTCCACCGTGCGGACCTGGCTCTTGCGCTCGGCGGCGGCCTCGGCGTCCGCGCTGGCCTGGGCCTCGGCGTAGATGCGGGCGCGCAGGATGCGCATGGCCTGCTCCTTGTTCTGGAGCTGGCTCTTCTCGTTCTGGCACGAGGCGACGATGCCGGTCGGCAGGTGGGTGATGCGCACCGCGGAGTCGGTGGTGTTGACGCTCTGGCCGCCGGGTCCGGAGGAGCGGTAGACGTCCACGCGAAGGTCCTTCTCGTGGATCTCGACCTCGATGTCCTCGGCCTCGGGGACGACCAGCACACCGGCCGCGGAGGTGTGGATGCGGCCCTGGGACTCGGTGACGGGGACGCGCTGCACCCGGTGCACGCCGCCCTCGAACTTGAGCATCGGCCACACGCCCGAACCGGGCTCGGGGGTGCCCTTGTTCTTGAAGGCGATCGTGATGTCCTTGTACCCGCCGAGGTCGGAGTGGGTGGAGTCGATGACCTCGGTCTTCCAGCCCTGGCGCTCGGCGTAGCGCAGGTACATGCGCACCAGGTCGCCGGCGAAGAGGGCGGACTCCTCACCGCCCTCGCCCGCCTTGACCTCCATGATGAGGTTCTTGTCGTCGGCGGGGTCGCGGGGGATGAGCAGGACGCGCAGGCGCTCGGTGAGCCGCTCGGCCTCCTCGGTCAGGCGGTCGGCCTCCTCGGCGAAGGAGGAGTCCTCGGCGGCGAGCTCGCGCGCGGTGTCGATGTCGCTCTCGACCTCCTTGAGCGCGCGGTAGGTCTCGATGATGGGGGTGAGCTGTGCGTAGCGTTTGCCCAGCGTGCGCGCCCTGGCCTGGTCGGCGTGCACCTCGGGGTCGGCGAGCTGCTGTTCCAGCTCGTAGTACTCCCCCAGTAGGTCGTCCAGCTTCACGTTCGCCCGTCCCCGTCGTGTTGTGCTTACCTCGCCTGTCCGTCTCCCCCTCGGGGGTCAGCCTGGTCCCGCGGGGCCGGGTGCTCTGGCCCCGCGGGACAGCGGGCGGCGCTACTTGCGCTTGCCGAAGCGCTTCTCGAAGCGGGCGACGCGGCCACCGGTGTCCAGGATCTTCTGCTTGCCCGTGTAGAACGGGTGGCACTCGGAGCACACCTCGGCGCGGATCTTGCCCTCGGTGACGGTGCTGCGGGTGGTGAAGTGGGCACCGCAGGTGCAGGTCACCTCGGTAGCGACGTACTCGGGGTGGATGTCGGCCTTCATGTGTGTCTCCTCATCAGGGGCGCAACCGCCGGACGCATGACGGGCCGGGCCGCCAGGGGCGGGTCGGTCGTCGTGGGCCATGCGCGAACCGGTGTCGCGGCGATCCGGGTAACGGGGCGGCGGGCCCAGCCGAAGCAGGGCGGGCCACTCCCCGCTACCAGTTTGCCAGACCCACAACGTTGCCGGGACCAGTACCTATTCCTCCCCCTTCCCGCGGCCTCCTCCGGGGGCGGTTCCGGCGGTGCGGGAGGGGGGCTTGTCCGCGTCGGCCCGGCGCATGAGGAGGACGAGCGCGGCGAGCACGGCGAGGAGCAGAAGGAGCATGACGGTGCCGGCGCCGGGGCCGAACCCGTAGACGAGGACGTAGCTCACCGACCCCGCCAGCAGCACGTAGTAGGTCATGGGCAGGAGGCTCTGGCGGATGAGGTCTCCCTCGCGTCCGGCCAGTCCGACCACGGCGGAGGCGGCGACCACGTTGTGCACGGTGATCATGTTGCCCGCGGCTCCGCCCACGGCCTGGGTGGCCACGACGGTCTCGGGCGGGATGCCGATGCGTTCGGCGGTGGAGAACTGGAAGAGGGAGAACATCAGGTTGGACACGGTGTTGGAGCCCGCGACGAAGGCGCCCAGGGCGCCGATCCAGGGGGCGTAGAGCGGCCATGCGGTCCCGCCCAGTTCGGCGGCTCCGGCGGCGAGGGTGAGCGGCATGCTCTCCATGGCGGTGTCGCCGAAGTCGCCTCCGGTGTTGATGAAGACGCGGACGAGCGGGACGGCGAAGAGCAGGGCGACGGCCGCCCCGGCCAGCTGTGATCCGGCCATCCGCCAGGAGTCGGCGATCTGGCGGCGGGTCATGCGGTGCAGGCCGTAGGTGAGCAGGCAGACGAGGATGAAGGTCGCGCCGGGAGAGTAGAGGGGTTCGACGAGCTGGGAGACGGGGGTGCCGAAGATGTCGGTGGCTCCGACCGCGACGCCGGTCAGCCAGTCCTCCAGGGGCGTGATGGTGCGGGTGGCCACCAGCAGTGCGGCGACCATGAGGTAGGGCGCCCAGGCGGCCAGGAACCCCACGCGTCCGCCGTCGGCGCGCGCGGTCTCGCCGTCCCCCGGGGAGAGCGTGCCGCTCCAGCGGGCCAGCCAGTCCTCGCGGGGCGGGAAGTCCCAGGTCCGCTTGGGCATGAGGAAGCCCCGGCGTGCGGCGAGGACGACGATGACCAGACCGGTGAGGCCGCCGAGGAGGCTGGTGAACTCCACGCCGAGGAAGTGGTTGTACAGGACCGAGGGGACGGTCATGGCGAAGGCGGCGAACAGCGCGAACCTCCACACTCCGAGGCCGTCGGAGAAGCGCCGGTTCCCGCCGTAGAAGCCGCAGAGCATGCAGCAGATGAAGAGCGGGACGAGGGTTCCGGCGACGGCGTGCAGCAGGACGGTCTGGAACCCGATGAGGCTGACGAACCCGGGCATGTCCAGGCCGAGTTCGGCGGCGCGCGCGGCGACCGCGGACGACCCCTCCAGCCCTCCGGAGACGCCGACGAGGATGGGTGTGCCCACCGCGCCGAAGCTGACCGGCGTGCTCTGGATGACCAGTCCGACCATGACGGCGGCCATCGCGGGGAAGCCCAGGGCGAGCAGGAGCGGCGCGACCACGGCGGCGGGGGTGCCGAAGCCGGAGGCGCCCTCGATGAAGCTGCCGAACAGCCAGCCGATGATGATCGCCTGGACGCGGCGGTCGGGGCTGATGTCGGTGAAGGTGGTGCGGATGGTGGCGATGGCGCCGCTCTTGGTGAGGGTGGACAGCAGCAGGAGCGCGCCGAAGATGATGTAGAGCAGGCCGATCGCGAGGATGAGGCCCTGGACGGTGGAGGCGGCGATCGCGACCCAGTCGGTCTGCCAGAAGAGGACGGCGACGGCGACCACGACGACGTATCCGGCGGGCATCGCGTACATGGCCGGGAGACGGAATCCGACGAGCAGGACGCCGACGAGGACGATCGGGGCGAGCGCGAGGAGGCTGAGTGGGGCGAGGTTGTCCATCCGGGCGGCTCCCTGGTGCGGGGACTACTCGACGGCGAGACCCTAAATCGTTTTCCCGCCGCGGGATACACCCTTCTGTGATCCGCAACACAGTAGTGATCTTTTTCGTCTCACGGGCTGACTCTTCCGCGATTCGAAAGGAAAGCGGTGGAGCGCGGTCCCGCCCGGGCGGGACCGCCTGCCGCGGACACACCGCGCGGACACGACGAAGCCCCCCTCCCGGAACGGGAGAGGGGCCTGCTTCGACCCGGGGGCCGCGGGTCAGCGCTCGGGGCCCACGGTGGTCTTCTGGATCTGGAGCAGGAACTCGGCGTTGCTCTTGGACTCCTTCATCTTGTCCAGGAGCAGCTCGATGGCCTGCTGGGTGTCGAGCGCGTGCAGCACCCGGCGCAGCTTCCAGACCACGCCCAGCTCCTCGGAGGACATGAGGATCTCCTCCTTGCGGGTGCTGGACGCGTCCACGTCCACCGCCGGGAAGATCCGCTTGTCGGCCAGGCTCCGGTTGAGCTTGAGCTCCATGTTGCCGGTGCCCTTGAACTCCTCGAAGATCACCTCGTCGGCGCGCGAGCCGGTCTCGACCAGCGCCGTGGCCAGGATGGTCAGCGAGCCGCCGCCCTCGATGTTGCGGGCCGCGCCGAAGAAGCGCTTGGGCGGGTAGAGCGCCGTGGAGTCCACACCGCCGGACATGATGCGCCCGCTGGCCGGGGCGGCCAGGTTGTAGGCGCGGCCCAGGCGGGTGATGGAGTCCAGCAGGACGACGACGTCCATGCCCATCTCCACGAGCCGCTTGGCGCGCTCGATGGCCAGGTCGGCGACGACCGTGTGGTCCTCGGCGGGCCGGTCGAAGGTCGAGTGGATGACCTCGCCCTTGACCGTGCGCTGCATGTCGGTGACTTCCTCGGGCCGCTCGTCGACCAGGATCACCATCAGGTAGCACTCGGGGTTGTTCTCGGTGATGGCGTTGGCGATCGCCTGCACCACCATCGTCTTGCCCGCCTTGGGCGGGGAGACGATCAGCCCGCGCTGGCCCTTGCCGATGGGCGCCACCAGGTCGATGATGCGCGTGGTGAGGATCTGCGGCTCGGTCTCCAGGCGCAGGCGCTCCTGGGGGTACAGGGGGACCAGCTTGGAGAACTCCTGGCGGCCCCTGGCCTGGTCGGGCGACATGCCGTTGACCGAGTCCAGGCGGACCAGGGCGTTGAACTTCTCCCTGCGCTCGCCGTCCTTGGGCTGGCGGACCGCGCCGATGATGTGGTCGCCCTTGCGCAGGCCGTGCTTGCGGACCTGGGCCAGGGAGACGTAGACGTCGCTCTGGCCGGGGAGGTAGCCGGTGGTGCGCACGAAGGCGTAGTTGTCCAGGATGTCGAGGATGCCCGCGACCGGCAGCAGGACGTCGTCCTCGCCGATCACCGGCTCCGGCTCCTGGCCCCCGCCGCGTCCGCGGCGGTCCCGACGGTCCCGGCGGCGTCCGCGGCGGCGTCCGCCGAAGTCGTCGTCGTCGCCACCGCCACCACCGGAGCCGCGGCCCTGGTTCTGGCCGCCACCACCCTGCTGGGCGTTGCTGTTCGCGTTCTGGTCGTCACCGCCGCGGTTGCGGTTGCGGCGGTTGCGCTGGCGCTCGCGACCCTGCCCGGACCTGTTGTCACGGTCCTCGGCGGAGTCGGGGCCGTTCTTCTGGGGGGTGCTGGATGTCTTGGTCACGCTGCTCGCGGAGGTAGAGGATTCGGCGCCGTCCACGGCCCGGGGCTGGTCGCCGGGCTCGTCACCGCGTCGGCGGGACGAACGACGACCGCGGGAGGGCTTGTCGCCCCGTCCGCCCTGGGGGTCGGTCACGGCCTGGTCCGACGGCTGCTTGTCCGCGCGCTTGCGCGGGGCCTCGTCCGTGCCCGGCGTCTCGGGAGCCTCGGCCCGGCCGTCGGTTGCCTCGACCTTACCGGCCTTGGACGCCGTCTCTGCGCTCTTTGCTGTTTTGGCCTTCGTGGGGCCGCCGACCGGGCCGCCCTGCTTGGCCTCGATCGCGGCGATGACGTCGCTCTTGCGCATGCGCCCCGTACCGGTGATACCCAGGCTGGACGCGAGCTTCTGGAGCTCGGGGAGCTTCAGGGCCGCGAGACCGGTGCCGCGCGACGCCGTGCGGGACCGCGAGGGCGTGGCTGTCGGCGCGCCATCGCCAGCCTCCGTCACGGAAACGCCGGTGGTGGCTTTGTCTTCGACCGCCGCGTCCGTTCGGAGTTCGGTGGTGTCGCTCACTAAGGGTCCTTCCCAAGGAGCGGGCGTCGGCCGTCAGCGGGTGCTGGAGCGGCCGGCCCGGTGGTGCGAACCGGCAGGGCCGGGTAGGGCGTGCCCCACGTGGATGTTCGGAAACCGGCGTGAAGGCGGTCCCGTACCCAATCGCGACGGGCTCTGGGTACAGCCAGACGTCGGGGCGGATGGCTCGGTGGTGTTGCCCGTCCATCGTGGAGACACGCTCATCCGAGGAGGAGCGGGCTGCGATGACGTTGGCGACAGTCGCGGGAGAACCGCGGACTCGACACGTCGGCCGCCGCTTCCGGTTGGTCGTGGGACCGGACCACCGGAGTATGGGACGCGAAGGCCGTTGTGGCGGATGAGCACTCGCCCCGCAACGGGGCATCTGGTGCTTCACCTAGCCTAACACCACCACAGGCCACGGCTATTCCTCGACACAGGTGCTACGGATGGGGAGATGGGGACCGCACCCCCGCCAGCTCCACGAGCAGGGGGCGTATGTCCCAATTCTTACCCGCCCTCCGGCGGATCGAATCAATCTGGTCCGCGATTTCCGGCGAATCCGCGGACGCCTCCCCCGCCCCCGTGGAGCACAGGACCAGGACCGTCGGCCCCGCCCCGGAGACCACCGCGGGCAGTTTCTCGTGTTGCCGCAGGTCACGGATGAGATCGAGGGTGTCCGGCATGGCCGGGGCGCGGTAGGACTCGTGTAGCCGATCCCGCGTGGCCGCGTACAGGGCCTCGGGATGGCCACAAACGGCCGCGGTCATCAGCGCGGCGCGCCCGGCGTTGAACGCGGCGTCGCCGTGGGGCACCCGTTCGGGCAGCAGCCCGCGGGCCCGCTCGGTGGACAGCCGCCACTCGGGCACGCACAGCACCGGCAGGACGCGGGGGTCCGGTGCCAGGGACACCGCGCCCCAGCGGTCGCCGTCGCGGTAGGCGACCGTGTATCCGCCGTAGACGCAGGGGGCCACGTTGTCGGGGTGTCCCTCGATGTCCGCGGCGATCTGGTAGATGCCGTCGCGGTCCGGTCCGCCGTCGGGGCCGGTGCGCCCCAGCAGGGCGCTGGCGGCGGCCACGCCGCCGACGATCGCCGAGGAGGAGGAGCCGAGACCGCGTGCGTGCGGGACCCCGTTGACGCAGGTCAGGTCGAGCCCGGGCAGTTGCTCCCCGGCCCGCTCGAAGGTCTCGCGCATGGCGCGCACCACGAGGTGGCGCTCGTCGAGGGGGACCTCGTCGGCGCCCTCCCCCTCGACGCGCACGCGCAGCTCGCCGTCCTCGCGCGGGGACGCCTCGAACGTGTTGTACAGGCGCAGTGCCAGGCCCAGGGCGTCGAAGCCCGGTCCGAGGTTGGCGCTGGTGGCGGGGGCCTGGACGGACACCCGGGTGGGGCGTGATGGGCTCACGTGGGGCTCTCTCCTGGCGGGGGCTCTCGGGAAGCCCCCGCGTGGTACTCGTCCACAGGCGGGACCGGGGTCTTGCAAGGATGATGGGTGCGCGGTGAGGGTGGTTGTCGGGGGCCCACACCCTCGCGGGCGCGGGGCCGCACCCCTCCCGGTCGGAGGTTACCGGCGTCCCCGCCAGGGCGGAAGGCACTCCCTCCGCCCTGTGGACGACCGGTCTCAGGCCAGGTCGAGGGCCTGGGCCGCGGCGAGGGCGTCGACCGGGACGGTGGTGGCGGAGGAGGCTCCGGCCAGCGCCCAGTCGGGGTCCTTGAGGCCGTTGCCGGTCACGGTGCACACCACGCGGCTGCCGGGCTCGACCAGCCCCGCCTGGACGGACTGGAGCAGACCGGCCACGCTGGCGGCGGAGGCCAGCTCCACGAACACGCCCTCCTCGGCGGCGAGGAGCTTGTAGGCGGCCATGATCTGGCGGTCGGTGACCTTGTCGATGAGGCCGCCGGACTCGTCGCGGGCCTGCTCGGCCAGCTTCCAGGAGGCCGGGTTGCCGATGCGGATGGCGGTGGCGATGGTGCTCGGGCTGGTGACGGGCGCGCCGTTGACGATGGGCGCGGAGCCGCTGGCCTGGAAGCCGAGCATGCGCGGGTTGCGGGTGGAGATCCCGTCCCTGGAGTACTCGGTGTAGCCCATCCAGTAGGCGGTGATGTTGCCCGCGTTGCCCACGGGGATGCAGTGGACGTCGGGGGCGTCGCCGAGGGCGTCGACGATCTCGAAGGCGGCGGTCTTCTGCCCCTGGAGGCGGTAGGGGTTGACCGAGTTCACCAGGGCGACCGGGTAGTCCACGCTGAGCTTGCGGGCCAGTTCGAGGCAGTCGTCGAAGTTGCCGTCGACCTGGAGCAGGCGGGCGCCGTGGACGAGGGCCTGGGCCAGCTTGCCCATGGCGATCTTGCCCTGGGGCACCAGCACGGCGCAGGTCATGCCCGCGCGGATGGCGTAGGCGGCGGCGCTGGCGCTGGTGTTGCCGGTGGAGGCGCAGATGACGGCCTTGGCGCCGTCCTCGGCGGCCTTGGTGATGGCCATGGTCATGCCGCGGTCCTTGAAGGACCCGGTGGGGTTGAGCCCCTCGACCTTGAGGAAGACCTCGCAGCCCGTGAGCTCGGACACGCGCGTGGCGGGCAGCAGGGGCGTGCCGCCCTCCTGGAGGGTGACAACGGGGGTGCTCTCGTTGACGGGGAGGCGGTCGCGGTACTCCTCGACGATGCCTCGCCACGCCCGTGCCATGCTCACGACTTGTCCCTTTCGGGTGGATGCGGCTTCGCTTGACGCGCGGTGGAAGCGGCGGGGTTCCCGGACGGCCCGGCGGCGCGTCCGTCGTCCCCACCAGCTACGAGTCTATGACCACGCCCGCACTATCTCGAATCGCGGTCTGATGTCTCATCATACGGACATGGGGGTCGGCGGAGGGCCGCACGGGTCCCGTGCGGCCCTGCGCGGGGTCCCGGCCCTCCGCGGCGCGCGGTCCGCTCAGTCGGCGAAGGTCTCCACGCGCATGACACTGGCCACCTCGCGCACCATGTCGTGGACGCGCAGGTCCTCGACCGTGGCGCTGAGCGCGGCGTCGGGGGCGGGGTGGCTCACCAGCACCAGCTGGGCGTCGTCCCCGCTGCCCTCCTGGCGCACGTTCTTGATGGACACCCCGTGGTCGGCGAAGATCTCCGCGACCTTGGACAGCACGCCGGGGCGGTCCGCCACGTCCAGCGCCACGTGGTAGCTGGTGATGGTCTCGCCCATGTCGTGCACCGGCAGCCCGGTGTCGTGCCCGCCCTCGGCCACCGAGGTGTCGGCGAGGCGGTTGCGCGCCACCGCGACCAGGTCGCCCAGGACCGCGCTGGCGGTGGGGGTGCCCCCCGCCCCGGCCCCGTAGAACATCAGGCGGCCCGCGGACTCGGCCTCCACGAACACCGCGTTGTAGGCCTCCTTGACGCTGGCCAGGGGGTGCTCGACCGGGAGCATCACCGGGTGGACGCGCACGCCCACCGACCCCCCGTCCTGCGAGCGCTGGCAGATGGCCAGGAGTTTGACCACGCAGCCCATCGCGCGGGCGCTGGCGATGTCGCCCGCGGACACGCCGGTGATGCCCTCGCGGTGCACGTCGGCGGCGGTCACCCGCTGGGTGTGGAAGGCCAGCCGGGCCAGGATCGCGGCCTTGGCCGCCGCGTCGAAGCCCTCCACGTCCGCGGTGGGGTCGGCCTCGGCGTACCCGAGGGCCTGCGCCTGTTCCAGGGACTCGGTGAACCCGGCGCCCAGGGAGTCCATCCGGTCGAGGATGTAGTTGGTGGTGCCGTTGACGATGCCCAGCACGCGGTTGACCCTGTCCCCCGCGAGCGAGTCGCGCAGCGGCCGCAGCAGCGGGATCGCGCCCGCCACGGAGGCCTCGTAGTACAGGTCGACCCCGGCGTCGCGGGCGGCGGCGTGCAGGGTCTGGCCGTCCTCGGCGAGCAGGGCCTTGTTGGCCGTGACCACGGACTTGCCCGACTTGATCGCGGCGAGGATCAGCGAGCGGGCCGGTTCGATGCCGCCGATGACCTCCACCACGAGGTCGATGTCGGGACGCGTGGCCAGGGCCGTGGCGTCGGTGGTCAGCAGCGCCGGGTCGACGCCGCGGTCGCGGCCCAGGCGGCGCACCGCGATGCCCCCGATCTCGATGGGCGTGCCCACCCGCGCGGCCAGTTCCTCGGACTGCTCGTTGACCAGGCGGACGACTTCCGAGCCCACCACGCCGCATCCGAGCAGCGCCACCTTCATCGCCATTTGGGCGTGACTCCCACTTCTCTCGTGAATCCTCGTCTCGGGGCGGCCCCGGCCGCCGTCGGGACCGTTCAGCCGACGTCGAGGCGGAGGAGGTCCTCCTCGTTCTCCCTGCGCACGATGACGCGGGAGCTCCCGCCGCGGACCGCGACCATGGCCGGCCGGGGCAGGTGGTTGTAGTTGCTCGCCATGGAGTAGCAGTAGGCCCCGGTGGCGGCGACGGCCACCAGGTCGCCCGGGCGCAGGTCGGCGGGCAGGTAGAGGTCGTGGACGATGATGTCGCCGCTCTCGCAGTGCTTGCCGACCAGGCGGGACAGCATGGGCTCGGCGTCGCTCTCGCGGGAGACGAGCTGGCTGGTGTACTCCGAGCCGTACAGGGCGGTGCGGATGTTGTCGCTCATGCCGCCGTCGACGCTGACGTAGGTGCGGATGCCCTCCACGTCCTTGACGGTACCGACCTCGTAGACGGTGATCCCCGCCGGGCCCGCGATGGCGCGGCCGGGCTCGACCGCGATGCGGGGCACCGGCAGTCCGGCCTCCTCGCACTCGCGGCGCACGATGGAGGTCAGGCTCCCCGCGATGGTCTTGGGGTCCAGGGGGTCGTCGCCGGAGGTGTAGGCGATGCCCAGGCCGCCGCCGAGGTCGAGCTCGGCCAGGGTGACGCCCAGCTCCTCGTGGACGCCGGTGAGGAACCGGGTCACGCGGCGGGCGGCGACCTCGAAGCCGGAGGTGTCGAAGATCTGCGAGCCGATGTGCGAGTGCAGGCCGACGAGTTCCAGGTGCGGGGCGGCCAGGACGCGGCGGACGGCCTCGGCGGCGGCGCCGGTGCTCATCGCGAAGCCGAACTTCTGGTCGTCGTGGGCGGTGGCCACGAACTCGTGGGTGTGCGCCTCCACGCCGGTGGTGACGCGGATGAGGACCTTGGGGCGGGCGCCGAGTTCGGCGGCGATCGCTCCGAGGCGCTCGATCTCGTCGAGGGAGTCGATGATGACGCGGCCCACCCCGGCCTCGACGGCGCGGCGCAGCTCGGCGGCGGACTTGTTGTTGCCGTGCATGCCGATGCGCTCGGCGGGGACCCCGGCGGCCAGGGCGACGGTGAGTTCGCCGCCCGAGCACACGTCGAGCTTGAGCCCCTCCTCGTTGACCCAGCGCGCGACGGCCTTGGTCAGCAGCGCCTTGCCCGCGTAGTAGACGTCGGCGTCGGAGAAGGCGGTGCGGTAGTCGCGGGCGCGGCCCCGGAAGTCCTCCTCGTCCATGACGAAGAGCGGTGTGCCGTGGGTGGCGGCGAGTTCGCGCACGCCGACGCCGCCGACGGTGAGCTCACCGCCCGTTCGGCGCGCGGTGGCGGGCCACACGCGCGGGTCGAGGGCGTTGAGGTCCTCGGGCGGCAGCGGCGGGTTGTCCTCCGGCAGGATCTCCGCGTGGCGGGAACCGGCGGGGTGGGCGTAGCGGCTCATGATGGGCTTTCGGCTGGGACTGTACGGCTGTGCGGGTCGGCGGCACCCCCCATTGTCCACCGAACCGATCGGAACACCAGGGACGGGTACGGCCCACCGGGGGGCACGGGGCGTCTACAGCCTTGTGGGCGCTGACACCCCGAGCAGGAGGAGTCCGGTGCGGAGGACCCCGGCGACGGCTGCTGGCAGGGCCGGGTCCGCGGCGGTCCGCTCAGAGGCTTCTGGGACCGCGGCGGAACACGTCCGCCACTCATCGTAGGCACTGGTCAGCGCCTCCAGGTATCGGACCAGGATATGGGGTTCCTCTCGGCGGGCGGCCGTGTCCAGGGCGCTGGGGCCGTCGAAGAGGAGGCCGCGCACGGCGGCGGTGCGGTCGGGGCTGGCCGCGGGGGGCGGCGCGCCCTCGGCGCTCCAGCGCACGAGGCTGGTCGCGTGGGCGTGGGCGTAGCGCATCCGGAAGGCGGGGTTGGCGTCGGTCAGGCGCGCCCAGGCCCCGGGGTACTCGGCGGAGGGCAGCACCGGCAGGTCGCGCCCGGTGGTCTCGGTGCCGCGCGGGTGCTCGGGCACCGAGCGGCAGAAGGCGACGCGCGCGCTGTCCTCGCCGACCGCGCCGAGGGCGCGCGCGGCGGGGGTGAGCAGTTCCCGGTGCCCGCCGTCGAGGTAGGGGTCGCGCCAGGAGGCCTCGCCGGGGGCGGGCGGAGGGGCCTGGGGGCCGACCGCCAGGGCGACGCGGGCGCGGGCGTCGGCGCGGGCGAGCCTGCGGGCCTGGGCGACCGGCCCGGCCTCGTGCAGGGCGGAGGCGGGCCACTCCCCCTCGCCGTCCCAGTCCCGGCCGGTGAGGAAGCGGGGCCCGTCGGCCGCCGCGGCGAGCAGGGCGTCGCGCTGGCGCCCGGTGAAGGTGACGTTGAGGAAGCCGCGGCCGTCGCCGGTGACGCGATCGAAGTCCACCAGGCCCTCGTCGCGCATGGCGGAGAGTTCGGCGGCGACGCGGTCGCGGACCTCGGCGCGGCGGTCCCCCCGGCGGTCGGTCTCCCGGCCGCCGGAGACGCCCGCCAGGCGGGGCGGCAGGGCGGTGGCGGCGTCGGCGCCCCCGTCCGCGTGGTCGTTGCGCGGCCACACGAAGGGGATCGCGTCCGGGGCCAGGTCCAGGGCCCGCGCGGCGGCCGCGCGGACGGCGGCCTCCAGGTGTCCGGGGGTCACTCCAGGCCCCTGTCGACCAGGCTCCGGATGATGTCGATGAGCACGTCGGGGTCGAAGGGCTTGGTGAGGTAGGCGTCCATACCGACGCGCCTGCCGCGCTGGTGGTCCGTCTCCTGGGTGCGCGCGGTGACCATGATGATGGGGCGGTCGCGGGTGCGGGCGTCGGCGCGCAGGCGCTCGACGGCCGTCCAGCCGTCCACGCGGGGCATCATGACGTCCATGGTGACCACGTGCGGGTCGATGTGCGCGGCGCGGTCGAGGCAGTCCTGGCCGTCCACGGCGGTGAACACCTCGAACCCCTCCAGTTCGAGGTTGAGGCGGATGAGTTCGCGGATGACGTCGTCGTCCTCGACGACGAGAACCCGTGTGGGTAGGGCGTTCACGGGCGCGACACTACCGCCGCCGGGCGACACGGCACCACCGGATTGCGGTCATCGCCGGGCCGGGGCGGGCGCGGCGGCGACGGGTGGACGAAGGGCGGCGCGCCCCTGCTACAGTTGTTCACGCAAGCCAGCCCCCTTAGCTCAGGGGATAGAGCAACGGCCTCCGGAGCCGTGTGCGCAGGTTCGAATCCTGCAGGGGGCACACAGGACGAACCAGCGGATTCACCCCGCTGACCAGCCAGAACGACGCCGACCGCCACGGTCGGCGTTTTTCGTTCCACGGCACCCGGCACCACGTTTCCTGGACTTCCCCGGACACACGGTGGACGGGGCACGCGGCGGGCAGGACGTGTGACGCCACGCGGGGCGGTGGCACCGGGAGCTCCCGGTGCCACCGCCCCGCGTGTTGGGGCCGCCCGTGGTCGTCCGGCCGACCCGGAGCGGCGGGCGGTGCCCGGTCAGGCGGGACCGGGCAGCGGCCAGGAGCCGTCCACGACCGCCTCGGGGTCCCTGCGCCGCAGGTAGTCCTGGAAGCTCGCGGCCTGTTCGGCCTTCCAGACCGCCTGTGCGGCGTGCAGGTCGTCGATGTCCATGGCCGCCAGTTCGGGGTGTGCGGCGGCGAGCTTCCAGGCCAGCCGGGCGGCGGCGAGCGCGTCCGCGGCGGCCCCGTGCGCCTGTTCGGCGTCCAGGCGCACGCCGTGGTGGGCGCACACGTCGACCAGTTTGCGCGAGCCGCGCCGGAAGGTGTCGAAGCGCTTGTCGATCACCAGCGGGTCCAGGACGCGCAGCGTCCCGTCGAAGCGCGCCCCGGCGTCGTGGCGCCGGAGTTCGGCGGAGAGCAGGCCCAGGTCGTAGGGGGCGTTGTAGACCACCACCGGCACTCCGTCCGCGGCGGCCTTCTCCAGGGCGGCGCCGATCTCGGGCACCGCCTCGGCGGCGGGGCGGCCGTGCTCGCGGGCGTGCTCGGTGGTGATGTGGTGGATGTCGGTGGCTTCCTGGGGGATGTCGATCCCGGGGTCGATGAGCCAGGTGGTGACCTCCTTGGTGCGGGCCGCGGGGTCGATGCGCCACAGGGCGGCGGTGACGATCCGGTCGTTGGCCAGGTCCAGGCCGGTGGACTCGGTGTCGAACGCGGCCATGGGCCGGGTGTGCCAGGTCATGGGGACCTTTCCGGGTCGGGATGTGCCCATAGGTACCCGCTCCGGCGCGTGTTGTGCCGGAGCGGGCGGACTTTCGCGGGCACGATCCCGTCCGGCGGCGGTGCCGGCGCGGGGCCGCGTCGAGCGGTCCCCCGTCCTGCGCGTGCCCGCACGGCCCTGCCCGGGAGGCGTTGTCCACAGGCGCGGACGGCCTCTGGTGCGGCGGGCGCGCGTGCCCTAACTTCGAGGCATGAAGTTCCTGGTACGCGAACGCGTTTTCGACATCGGTGACGACTACTGGGTGACCGACGAGGCGGGTGAGAAGGTCTTCCTCGTGGACGGCAAGGCGCTGCGGCTGCGCACGACCTTCGAGCTCAAGGACACCGACGGCACCGTCCTCGCCGTCATCCGCAAGAAGTTGTTCAGACTGCGCGACCAGATGAGGGTCGAGCGGGAGGGCGGCGCCACCGCCACCGTGCGCAAGCGCCTGGTCAACCCGCTGCGCGACAAGCTCGTGGTGGAGGTGGAGGGCGCGCCGGACTGGGAGGTGACCGGGGACTTCCTCGGCAAGGAGTACGTGATCAGCGACGAGCACGGCACCGTCGCGCACGTGTCCCGCAAGTGGTTCCGCGTCCTGGACACCTACGCGGTGGACGTGAACACCCACCGTACCGACCTCGCCGGGGACCCCGCCCTGGTGATCAGCGTGGCGGTGGCCGTGGACACCCTCACCCGCGACGAGGACGAGGAGGGGCCGGGGGACTGAGCCGGGGCACGCGCGGCGGCGCCCCGGCCCCTCCCCCGGGTCAGGCGTCGCGCCGGCGGAACAGCCACACCGCCGCCGCCCACACCAGCACCACCCAGGCCGCCATGACCGCGCCGCCCTGGAGGGCGGACAGGTCGGTCCGGTTGGGTCCTCCGAGCAGGAACATCTGGACCCCCGCGCGGTCGGGCAGGTAGTCGGCCGCGTCGGTGAGCATCGAGAGGAAGAAGGACAGCGCCAGCACCGTGCTGATCAGCACGGTCAGCGGCACGATCGCGTTGCGCGCGACGACGGTCAGCCCGGCCGCGAGCAGGGCCAGCAGGACCCAGTACAGGACGGCGCCCGCCAGGGCGCCCGGCACCGGGCCGCCGACGACGTCCGCCAGCGGGTAGCCGTGCTCCCCCAGCCCGAACTGGGTGGCGGCGAAGGCGGCGGTCACGGTCACCGCCGCGACGGGCAGTGCGGCCAGGACCACCGCCGTCGCCTTCGCGAGGAGGAGTCGGGGCCGGTCGGGCACCGCCAGCAGCGAGGTGCGCAGTTGTCCGCCGGTGTACTCACCGCTGACCGCGAGCACGCCCAGCACCACCATTCCGGCCTGCCCGTACATGATCGCGTCGAAGCCGCTCTGTTCGGGGACGACCTCGCGCACCAGCATCCCGGGGTCGTTCTCCAGGGCCCGGCCGACCGACCAACCCGACAGCCAGGCCAGCCCGACCGTCAGGAGCGGGGTCGCCAGGCAGGTGATCCAGACCGAGACGAGAGTGCGCAACTTGTCCGCCTCGGCGCGCAGGACGCCGTTCACCGCTGGCCCCCGGTCCACTCCTCGTGGCCCCGGCCGACGAGGGCGAAGAAGGCCTCCTCCAGTGAGTCGTGTCCGGCGGTCAGCTCCGCGGGTCCGCCCTCGGCGACCAGCCGTCCCCTGTCGATGACCACCAGGTGGTCGGCGATCCTGGCCACCTCTCCCATGAGGTGGCTGGAGAGCAGGACGGTGCGCCCGCGGTCGGCGAGCCCGCGGGTGAACCCGCGAATCCACCGGATGCCCTCAGGGTCGAGCCCGTTGACCGGTTCGTCCAGCACGAGCACCTCCGGGTCGCCGAGCAGGGCCGCGGCCAGGTTGAGCCGCTGTCCCATGCCCAGCGAGAACGTGCGCACCCGCGAGCGGGCGGCGTGCGCCAGGCCGACCCACTCCAGAACCTCCTCCGCCCGGGAGGCGGGCAGACCGTTGGCCCGGGCGATCCACCCCAGGTGGGCGCGGGCCGTACGGGAAGGGTGGGCGCCGCCGACGTCGAGCTGGGCGCCGACGGTGGCTGCGGGTCTGCGCAGCGAGGTGTAGGGCACCCCGTTCACCAGGGCGCGGCCCCCGTCGGGCCGTTCCAGCCCGAGCAGTGTCCGCAGCGTGGTGGACTTTCCTGCCCCGTTGGGCCCCAGAAATCCGGTGACCTGGCCGGGGCGGGCGGTGAAGGTGAGCCCGTCCACCGCCGTGTGGGCGCCGAAGCGCCTGGTGAGTCCGCGTATCTCGATCATGGCGACCATCGTGGGGCCCGGGGGCGGACCGGCGCGTCGGCCCGGAGTGGACAGTCGCACCGTCAACCCCGGGGGACGTCCGAGGCGGGCGCACGTGTTACCGGTGGGGCCGGGCGGCCGGGTCAGTCGCGGCGTGCGGCCCGGACCAGGCCGGTCTCGTAGGCGAAGACCACCAGTTGCGCGCGGTCGCGGGCGTCGAGTTTGGTGAGCAGGCGGCTCACGTAGGTCTTGACGGTGGCGCGGCTCAGGACGAGGCGGTCGGCGATCTCGGCGTTGGACAGCCCCCCGCCGACCAGGGCGGCGACCTCGCGCTCGCGCGGGGTCAGCGGGACGTCGGCCCACCCGTCCGACTCGGGTTGCCTGGACCGGACCACCTCGGCGATCAGGCGGCCGGTGACCTCGGGGGCCAGGAGCGCCTGGCCGTCGGCGACCACGCGGACGGCGCGCAGCAGCTCCTCGGGGGCGGTGTTCTTGAGCAGGAACCCGCTGGCCCCGGCGCGCAGCGCCCCGTACACGTACTCGTCGAGGTCGAACATGGTCAGGACGACCACGCGGGTAGCGGTGGTCCGCGCAGATTTGGCGGGTGGCGGCCAGCCCGTCGAGTCCGGGCATGCGCACGTCCATGAGGACGAGGTCGGGCCGGGTGCGCACGACCAGGTCGACCGCCTCGTGCCCGGTGCGCGCCTCGCCGACCACGGTGAGGCCGGGGTCACTGTCCATGAGCATGCGCAGCGAACCGCGCAGCAGGTCCTGGTCGTCGGCGACCACGATCCGCACCGGCGCCGCCTCACCCATGTCTGTCCCCCTGCCCTCGGACGGATACCGGGGCGCGTCGCCGCGGCGGCGCGCGGGCCCCGGGACACAGTCTGGCGGACTCCGCTCGCGGGTGGGTTCCCGTGTTCCGCCGCCTGTCGGCGCACGGGTGTCACCCGACGCTCAGACACTGTCCAGCACACAAATGTCACCCGGCACCCAAGGAGTCATAGTCACACGTAACTCCTTCGGTACACAGGTTCCGCGAAGCGCACGGGCACCGTCCGGCACACGGGCGCGCCGCGCGTTCCCGGTGGACGGGCCTTGGAACGCGGCTCGCCGTGTGCGACGGGGCGCTGGCAGTCGCCGCACGGCCTCACCCGGGCCCGGGTCCGAAGGGGATGTGCGCGCGGAGGCGGTGACCGCCGCCGGGGAGGGGCCCGGCGGAGAGGGTGCCGCCGTGCGCGGCGACACGCTCCGCCATCCCGGCCAGGCCGGTTCCGCTGCCCGGTACGGGAACGCGGCCGGGCGCGGGCCCGGTGTCGATGACCTCCACCTCCACGGCGGCGGCGCCGCCCAGGACGGTGACCTCGCAGGCGGAGCCGGGCGCGTGCCGGATGGCGTTGGTGAGCGCCTCCTGGACCACGCGGTGGACGCTGTCCGCCACGGCCGGGGGCAGCGCCCCGGCCCCTTCCGTCCGCAGGCGGCAGGTGATCCCCGTGCTCTCCGCGGTGGCGACGAGGGCCTCCAGGTCGGCCGGTCCCGGCCGCGGTCCCAGGGGCGCGTCGTGGTCGCCGCGCAGGGACACCAGAACCCTGCGGAGTTCGTCCGAGGCCTGGCGGCTGGCGGCCTCGATGTCGGCCAGGGCCGCCCGCAGGTCCTCGGCGTCCCCTCCCGTGTAGCGGGCCACCCCGGCGCGCATGCCGACCGCGCCCAGGGTGTGGGACACCACGTCGTGCACCTCGCGGGCCACCCGCAGCCGCTCCCGGACCCGGGCCTCGCGCGCCACCGCGGCGACCGCGCGCGCCTCCTGGACGCTGCGTTCCCGGACTGAGCGGCCCAGCAGCCAGGACAGGCCGAGGAGCACCGAGCCGACGCCGAGGTCGCGGAGCACTCCGTCCAGGGCCGCGCCGTTGGTTCCGAAGGCCACGATAGCCAGGACGCCCGCCAGCAGATACAACCCGTGCCGCGGCCGGGTGGGGCCGCGTTCGGCGGTCAGCGCGAGCGGGTACAGCGCCCACGCGGCGGCGGCCAGGGGCATCTGGCCCCATCCCGCGACGGTGGCCGCCAGACCGGCGGCGAGCACCGCGCCGAAGGAGGCGGCGGGCCATCTCCAGCGCAGCACGATCCCGGCCGCGACGACGGCGCACAGGACCGGGCGCACCCAGTCCAGCGGCTGGGCGCCCAGGGTGTGCGGGTCGGGCAGGCCTCCGGAGAGCAGCAGGTGGAGGAGGGCCACGGCGGTGTCCACCGCGAACCTGCGGCGCGTGGGACCGGGCCGGGCGTCCAACGCCGTCCAGTGTCGGGACGGCGCGGGGGCGGACGCACCGGTCGGCGGGGGGTCGGTCGCTGTGGTCACCGGTCGGGCTCCGTTCCGGAGACGGGTGGGGGTTCCCCGTCCACGATGGCAGTGTCCGGCGGGTCCGTCGACGCGCTCGCGCGGTCGGCGGCGGCCGCGGGGCGGAGAGGGTGGCTGGCTGTAGTGCCCGGGGTGTCCGCGATGGGCCAGACTGTCGTTGGTCGACGGGCGAGAGGAAGGGACGGCGGGCATGGGTGCGGTCTGGAGGCGGGCGCTGCGGGCCAGCACGTACCTGCTGGTGGTTCTGGGTTCGGGTCTGGTGACGCTGGCGATGCTGCCGCTGACCCTGGCCGTGGCGCTGACCATCCCGATCGGGGGCCTGGGATTCGTGCTGCTCCCGCGCTGGGTGGGGCTGCTGGGCCGGTGGGCCTCCTGGCACCAGGGGTGGGCCTCCCGTTTCCTGGGCGTGCCGGTCCCGCGCGTGGGCGGGCGGGAGGCGTCCGGTTTCCGGGAGCTGTGGGGTCGGCCGTCCACCCGCCGCGTCCTGCTGTGGCTGCCCGTGTTCGCGCCCGCCAGCATCGTGCTGGGGCTCGTGGGGCTGCTGGCCCTCGCGATGCCGCTGAGTGCGCCGCAGTACCTGTTCTGGTGGGCGGTCCCGGGGGAGGAGCCGTTGCAGCTCCTGTGGCTCCCGGTGCTGGACTGGGGCACCGCTCTGGTCACCGGGGCCGCCTACGCGGTGATCGGGTGCGCGCTGGGCCTGGGCGCGGCCGTCCCTGCGGCCCGGGCCCACGCCCGCATGACCCTGGCGCTGCTGGCCCCCACCGAGGCGGAGCTGCTGGCGGCCCGGGTGGACGAGCTGAGCCGCACGCGCGCCGACGTGGTGGACGCGCACGGCGCGGAGCTGCGCCGGATCGAGCGCGACCTGCACGACGGCACCCAGGCGCGGCTGGTGGCGATCGCGATGCAGCTGGGTGTGGCGAGGGAGGCTGTGGAGAACCCGGCCGTGGCCGCGCTGCTCCGAAACGCCCACGAGGGCGCCGAGGAGGCGATGGCCGAGCTGCGCGAGGTGATCCAGGGCATCTACCCGCCGATCCTGGCCGACCGGGGACTGTCCGGGGCGCTGACCGCGCTGGCCGCCCGCACCACCGTTCCCACCCGCCTGGACGTGGGTGAGCTGGGCGCGCTCCCGGTGGCGGTGGAGACCGCGGCCTACTTCGTGGTCACCGAGTCGGTCACCAACGCGGTCAAGCACAGCGGGGCCGAGGAGATCTCCGTGCGCCTGGGACGGGAGGACGGCGTGCTGCGGGTGACGGTGCGCGACGACGGCTCGGGCGGGGTGGACGAGGAGCGCGGCAGCGGCGTGCGGGGACTGCGCCGCCGGGTGGCCGCCCTGGACGGTACGGTACGCGTGGACAGCCCGGCGGGCGGGCCGACCGTGATCGACGTGGAGATGCCGTGCGGATCGTGATCGCCGAGGACAACGTGCTGCTGTCGGCGGGGCTGGAGCTGCTGCTCTCCACCAGGGGCTTCGAGGTGGCCGAGGTGGCCGCGGACGCGGCGGCCTTCGCCGACGCCGTGGACCGCCACCGGCCCGACCTGGCCATCGTGGACGTGCGGCTGCCGCCGAACTTCCGTGACGAGGGCATCCACGCGGCGATCGGTGCCCGCCGCAGGCACGAGGCGCTGCCGGTGCTGGTGCTCTCGCAGTACGTGGAGAGGGACTACGCCGGGGAGCTGCTGGCCGACGGCCGCGGCGGGGTGGGCTACCTGCTCAAGGACCGGGTGGGCCGGGTCAGCGAATTCGTGGACGCGCTGCGGCGGGTGGCCGGGGGCGGCACGGTGATGGACCCGGCGGTGGTGCAGCAGCTGCTGGCCCGCCGGGTCCGCGACCCCCTGGAGTCGCTCACCCGCCGCGAGAACGAGGTCCTGGCGCTGATGGCGGAGGGGCTCGACAACGGGGAGATCGCCGAACGGATCGTGGTCACCGAGAACGCGGTGCACAAGCACGTCGGCAACATCTTCGCGAAGCTGGGGCTGTCGCCCTCCGACAGCGGGCACCGCCGGGTGCGCGCGGTGCTCGCCTACCTCGACAGCAGGTGAGCGGCCCCGGCCGGATCAGGCGGGTCGGCCCCCGGCGGGGGCGGGTCAGCGGCCGGACGCCGGGGCCTCCTCACGGGTTCCCCCGCGGGTGACCAGCAGGCCGGTGGCGGCCGCGGTGAAGAACATCAGCACGCCGTACACCGCGGACGGAACGGCCATCTCGGTGCTGCCGAGCAGGGCCGGGCTGAGCGCGATGGCCAGGGACAGCGTGGTGTTGTGCAGGCCGATCTCCATGCAGGAGGCGATCGCCTCGGGGCGGCCGGTGCCCAGGACCCGCGGCGCCCAGTAGCCGATGGTGAGGCTGGCGATGTTGAACAGCAGCACCATCAGCCCAACGGAGACGATGTAGTCGCCGATGTTGTCGAGTTCCTGGTAGAGCGCGACGGCGATGACGCCGAACAACACAGCGACGGAGGCGATCTTGACCGGCCTCTCCATGCGCCGGGCGAAGGCGTCCGCCCTCGCCCTGACGAGCATGCCGACGGCGACGGGGACCAGGATGACCGCGAACACCTGGAGGACCTTGCCGACCTGGAGGCCGAGGGTGTCGCCGTCGCCCATGAAGCGGGCGATGGCCAGGTTGGTGATCAGCGGCAGGGTCACCATGGCGGTGAGGGAGTTGAGCGCCGTCAGGGAGATGTTGAGCGCGACGTTGCCGCGGAACAGGTAGCTGTACAGGCTGGCGGTGGTGCCGCCGGGCGAGGCGGCGAGCAGCATCATGCCCACCGCCAGGGCGGGCGGCGGGTCGAAGAGCAGGACGAGGGCGAGGCAGACCAGGGGCAGGACGAGGATCTGGCAGCCCAGAATGAGCGCGACCGTGCCGGGCATGCTGGTCAGTCGGACGAAGTCCCCGACGGTCAGGCTCAGGCCGAGGCCGAGCATGATGACGGCGAGTGCCGCCGGGAGCGCGATCGTGGCGATGGTGGAATCCATGGGCGGACACCTCGGGGCGGGCCGCGCGGGGGGGCGCGATGGGGCGGTCGGGGGGAGTGGCCGACCGGCGCGGACCGCGGAGGTGAGGGCGTCGGCCCGGGGCGCCGCGTGCGGTGTTACGGGGCCCGCGGGCCCGTGCGGACCGGGGATCGCGCCGTCCCGTGATCCGCGCCACATGTGGCTACTGGTCGGTATGCTGACACGCCCGCGCCCGGGTGGCAAGAGCGCACGCCCGGCCCGCCGGGGCCGGGTGGCCGCGGGCGCGTCCGCGCGGCGGGGACCGGACACGTCCGGAACGCGCACGCGCCTCCCGCGTCTGCCCTCCCCCGGAAGGATCAGTCGCTCATGCGCCCCGCCCGGGCCTCCCCGCCCTCGGAGGGCTCAGGCGGCGGGCCAGGAGCTGCCGGTGAGGTCGTAGGCCAGGTGGAACCACACCTTGCGGATGCTGGGGTGGCCGTTGTCGCCCCAGGCGGTGGCGAAGCTGTCGACCAGGGCCAGGCCCCGGCCGTTCTCCGCGGTGAGCCGGTCGCCCTCCAGCGGTCCGGCGCTCAGCGGGCGGTCCTCTCCCGGCTGGGAGCGCGTGGGCCTGCCGTTGTCCCGGCAGACCAGCGTGAGCCCGTTGGGCGCCCGGGTCACCCGCAGCACGAAGGTCTGGCCCTCCTCGCCGGAGCGGCTGTGCCGGATGGCGTTGGTGGCCAGCTCGGTCCCCAGCAGCGAGAAGACGTAGCGGTAGTCGCTGTCCCGGGCGGCCGCGCAGGTGTCCAGGAAGGCGCGGGCCAGCGGCACGCTGGCGGGCTCGCCGGGGAACTCCCAGTGGCGTTTGGTGAAGGGGACCGGCGGCCGTCCGCTGAAGTAGTGCCGGTACTCGTCCGGTACACCCGTGAGGACGGTGTCCTCGGCCTTGGCCAGAGCCGGCACGGAGACGAGCGTGGGCATGGGAGGACTCCTTCGGCGGGGCGGTTCAGTGGGCAGGCGAACCGGGGGAAGGGGGCGGCTGCGGGAGCGTCCTGGAACCGCCTTCGGGGGAGGGGCGGCGGGAACGGCTACGACCTTACGCGATCAGAACCCTGTGGGACAGGGGATGCGGGTGTGGTGAGTCCCCGAAATCCCGCGCGTTTTCCAGCCCGTCTCCCCCCGGCCCGTCCCGCCGTTCAGTCCACGGCCCCGAGCGCCTCCTCGGCGGCGGCCTCGGCCGCGGAGCGCTCGGCGGGGACGAGCCCGACCCGGGTGCGGCGGTCCAGCAGGTCAGCGGCGTCCATGGCTCCCTCGTGGCGCACCCCGAAGCGGAGTTCGGCCCCGGTGACCCCGCGGACGAGGGGAGCGAGCAGCTCCGGGTCGGCGTCGGCCTCGGCCAGCACGGCGACCGCCTCGGTGCCGTACCTGGCCACCAGGCGGCGCGGGGCGGCCACGGCGTCGAGCTCCTCGCGCGGGGCCGCGCCGACCAGGGGCAGCGCGCGGGTCCGGCAGGGGCCCGCGGACAGCCCGCGGGAGCGCACGGCGGTGTCGACGGCCTGCTCGGCCATGGCGCGGTAGGTGGTGAGCTTGCCGCCGACCACGGTGACGGTGCCGTTCGGGGCGACCGTGACGGCGTGCTCGCGGGACAGGTCGGCGCTGTCCCCGACCCCGTGCACCAGCGGGCGCAGCCCGGCGAAGGCGCCCAGGACGTCGGAGCGCTCCAGGCGGGTCTCCAGGGCCCGGTTGAACTGGTCCAGCAGGAAGTCCACGTCGCTGTCGGGCACCTCGGGCACGTCCGGCACGGTGCCGTCCACGGGCTCGTCGGTGAGCCCGGCCAGGATCCGGCCGTCCGGCTGGGGCAGGGCGAACACGAAGCGGCTGGCGCTGCCGTCGACCGGCACGGTGAGCGCGGCCCGGGGGCGGCCCAGGGCGGCGCCGTCGAGTACCAGGTGGCTGCCCCGGCTGGGGCTCAACCGCACGTGGGGGTCGAGCCGGTCGGCGTGGACCCCGGTGGCGTTGACGATCGCGCGCGGGCGCACGGGGACGATCCGGCCGGTCACCCCGTCGCGCAGCACGGCGCCGTCGGCGGCAAGGCTCTCGGCCGAGCAGCGGGTGAGGATCCGGGCGCCCTCGCGGGCGGCGGTGCGGGCCAGGGCCACCACGAGGCGGGCGTCGTCCACGAGCTGGCCGTCGAAGGACACGACACCGCCGAGGAGCCCCCGCCGCGCGACGCCCGGGAGCAGGCGCAGGGTCTGGCGCGGACCGACCACGCGGGGCCGGGGCAGCACGCCGCCGGGCGTCCCGGCCATGATCCGCAGCAGGTCGCCCGCCCCCGCCCCGGCGCGGACGAACAGGGCGCGCGCGAGTCCGCTCCCCCGGTGGACGGGGACGACCATGGGCAGGGGCCGCACCAGGTGCGGCGCGGTGACCCGCATGAGGACGTCGCGCTCGCGGGCGCTCTCGTAGGCGATGGCGACCTGTCCCCCGGCCAGGTAGCGCAGGCCGCCGTGGACCAGCTTGGAGCTCCAGCGGCTGGTGCCGAAGGCCAGGTCGTGGCGTTCGACCAAGGCGGTGGACAGGCCGCGCGCGGCGGCGTCGAGCGCGACTCCGGCGCCCGTCACTCCCCCGCCGACGACCAGGAGGTCGATCCGCGGGTCGTGCTCCAGCGCGGCGAGGTCGGCCGCGCGCCGGGCGGTGTTGAGGGAGGAGGAGGCGGGGACCGCGGGGCTCATGGGCTCTCCTGGTTCGGGGGGCGGAGGTAGCCGTCCAGGAGGGCGGCGAGCTCGTCGACGAGGCCGGACTCGTCGGTGACGTCGGCGAACAGGCGGCGGGAGGTGACCGTGCCCTGGACCGTGACCAGTACGAGGCGGGCCAGCACCGCGGGGTCGCCCGCGCGCACCGACCCGTCGCGCTGGCCCTCGGCCACGACCGGTTCCACCAGTTCGAGGGCCGCCCGGTGGCTGGTGCCCAGCCGCTGGAAGGTGTAGGTGGCCAGGAGTTCGGGCTCGGTGTCCACGATCCGGACGAACAGCGGGTGGGCGAGCAGCGCGCGGGCGACCCCGGCCGCGTGCCGGACCAGCCGGGCGCGCACGTCCTCCCCGGCGGGCCCGCCGGGGCCGTCGCCCTGGTCGGCGAGGATCCGCCGCAGCTCCCGGGTGAGCAGGTCGGCCACGAGCGCGGTCGCGTCGGGCCAGCGCCGGTACACGGTGGGTCGGCTGACCCCGGCGCGGCGCGCCACGTCGGTCAGGGTGGTGCGGCGCACCCCGAAGGCCTCGACGCAGGCGCGGGCCGCGTCCAGGATGCGGTCTTCAACGTTACGTATTGACGCCATATGTAAAACTGTAGAGCATGACTGACGACACTTCCTCGGAGGCGGCGCCCGAGATGAGCTGGTTCGGGTGGGGCGACCCCGCCCGGGCGCGCGCGCTGGACCCCGGCCTGCGCGACCTGGTCTCCCAGGTGCTGCGGGCCCCTCTGGCGGACCTGCCCCCCGTCCCCGAGGAACGGGTGGAGCTGCCCCCCTCCCGGCTGGACGAGCGGCTGCGCGGACTGCTCGCCGGTGTGGTCGGGCCCGGCCACGTGGACGACGGGGACGCCGCCCGGCTGCGCCACAGCGGCGGCAAGAGCACCCCCGACCTGCTGCTGCGCCGCGCGGGCAGGGCCGACCCCGCGCCGGACGCCGTCCTGTACCCCGCCGACCACGACCAGGTCCGGCGCGTCCTGGAGGTGTGCTCGGCCGAGCGCGTGGCCGTAGTGCCCTTCGGCGGCGGCACCAGCGTGGTGGGCGGGGTCGCGCCCCTGCGCGGCGGTCTGCGCGCCGTGGTCTGCCTGGACCTGCGCCGCCTGGACCGGCTGGTGTCGGTGGACACCGCCTCGATGACCGCCGTCCTGGGCGCGGGCGTGCGCACCCCGCGCGCCGAGGCGCTGCTGGCCGAGCACGGGTGCACGCTCGGGCACCTGCCGCAGAGCTACGAGTACGCGAGCCTCGGCGGCTACGCGGCCACCCGCTCCAGCGGGCAGGCCTCCTCCGGGTACGGCCGCTTCGAGGACATGGTGGTCTCGCTGCGCGCGGCCACCCCGCGCGGCACCCTGGACACGGGCGGACCGCCCGCCTCGGCGGCCGGTCCGGACCTGGGCCGCCTGCTGCTGGGCTCGGAGGGGACGCTGGGCGTGATCACCGAGGTGGGCCTGCGGATCCGCCGCCGCCCCGAGCGCGTGCTGGACGAGGCGTGGTCCTTCCCCGACTTCGCGGCGGGCGTGGACGCGCTGCGGACCCTGGCCCAGTCCGGGATCCGGCCGACCATGGCGCGGGTCCTGGACGAGGCGGAGACCTTCGTGGGAGCGGCCGTGGGAGGGCGCGAGTCCGCGCCCGGCTGCCAGGCGGTCCTGGGCTTCGAGGGCACCGGCGCCGAGGTGGAGGTCCGCGCGGCCGCCGCGCGGGAGGCCATGGCCGGGGCGGGCGGCACCCCGCTGGGCCCCGGGCCGGTGGCGCACTGGCGCGGCAACCGGTTCTCCGCGCCCTACCTGCGCGACTCCCTGCTGTCGGCCGGGGTGCTGGCCGAGACCCTGGAGACCGCGGCCCCCTGGAGCGGCCTGCTCCCGCTGTACGCGGCGGTCTCCGGCGCGCTCACCGGGGCGCTGGAGGACGGGGAGGGCGGCGCCGTGGTGATGTGCCACGTGTCGCACACCTACCCCACGGGCGCCTCGCTGTACTTCACGGTGGTGACGGCGGCCGGGGCCGCGCCGCTGGAGCGCTGGGGCCGGGCCAAGCGGGCCGCCTCGGAGGCGATCGCCGCCAACGGCGGGACGATCACCCACCACCACGCGGTGGGGACCGACCACCTGCCGTGGATGGCCGCGGAGATCGGCCCCCTGGGCGGGGAGGTGCTGCGCGCGGTCAAGGCCGCGCTGGACCCGGAGGGGGTCCTGAACCCGGGCAAGCTCATCCCCGCCCCGTAGGGCGGCGTCCGGCCGGGCCCCGGGGGCGGCCGTCCGCCCCCCGGGAGGACCTCAGGCCCGCTCCCCCTCTCGGGAGAGCTGGCGCTCCACCCGTCCGGCGAAGTCGGCGAGGAAGTCCAGGGCCTCGGCCTCGCCGACGCCGTCGCCTCCGCCGACGGTGTAGGAGACCGTCACACCGACGTTGACGGTGACGAAGACCGCCGAGCCGTAGGCGTCGCCGTCGGTGTGCCCGTCGCCCTCGAAGAGCACCGCGTACCCGGTGTCGCCCGCGGACACGGGGCGCCAGTCCAGGAGCACCGCCGTCTGGTCCTGCTCCTCCTCGTGGTGCCCCAGCTCGCGGTCGCGGAGCTGGTCCTCGAGCTCCCCGTGGAACCTCTCGACGGCCTCCCCGCCGTCCTCGTACTCGAAGAGGGAGGCGGTGACGTGCAGGGGAAAGCCGTCGACGTTCCCGACACTGCAGTTGAGGTAGCCGAGCACGCCCGCCTCGGCCAGGTACGCCGTCCCGTCGTCCTCGACGGTGGTGTACTCGCCCTCGGCGCGGGGGCTCTCGGTGCCGGGCACGGAGTCCACCACCTCGGCGGGCAGCAGCCGTCCGCAGTCGGGAAGTCCCGCGTAGGGGCGGCCGTCGGCGATGTTCCACACCACGACGCCCAGGGAGGCCGCCAGCAGGACGGCCGCGGCGGCGCCGCCGACGACCAGGCCCCTGCGGGGGCGCCGGCGCGGACCGGGCTGTGCCGGGTGGCCGGCAACGGGCGGCAGCGGCGGCGTGCCCCCGTGCGCGCCGTACCCGGGCTGGGCGGGCGGGACGCGGGGGTGGCCGGGCCCGTGGGGCGGCCGGCCGCCCGGCGGCTGCCCCGGCTGTCCGGGGAAGCCCCCGGCGGGCTCCGGGCCGGGGTGCGGCCGCCCGGGGGAGCCCGGCTGGGGCCGTGGTCCCGGATGGGGCTGTCCCGGCCGTCCGGGGAAGGGCCCCCCGCCGGGGGGACCGGGGAACGAACCGTCGTCGGGGGGATAGGTCATCGGCTCCGCGGCGTCGCCCCGTCCGGCGGGCGGACGCCGGCCTCCTCACCAATGCTCGTCGGCCGCGCGCGGCGGCCGGGCACCGCCCGCCGCGCGAGGGGCGCCCGGGCGTGTGCGTCGGTATGTCCCCCCAGTATCGCCAACCGGGGCCGCCGCGTCATGCCCGTGGCCGCGACCGGCCCGCGCCGCGGCCCGAACCGTCCGCGGCGGCCCTTCCCTGCCCCGACAATGGATCCCGTGGCACGAGGAAAGCTCCGCATCTACCTGGGATCGGCCCCCGGCGTCGGCACCACGCACAACGCCCTGGCCGAGGCCCGCAGCCGGGCCGAGCGCGGCACCGACGTCGTGGTCGCCGCCGCCCACACCCACCGCCGGGCACGGACCTCCGCGCTCCTGGAGGGGCTGGAGCGGATCCCGCCGCTGCCGTCCGGTTCCGTGGACACCGCGGCCGTGATCGCGCGCGCTCCGGGGACGGCGCTGGTCGACGACCTCGCCCGCGCCAACCCGCCCGGCTCGCCCAACGCCACCCGCTGGCAGGACGTGGAGGAGCTGCTGGAGGCCGGCGTGGACGTGCTGTCCACCGTGGGCATCCACCACCTGGAGTCCCTCAACGACGTGGTCCACCAGATCACCGGCGTGCGCCCCCGGCAGACCGTCCCCGACCACGTGGTGCGCCGCGCCGCGGAGGTCGAACTCGTGGACGTCACCCCCCAGGAGCTGCGCCGCAGGATGGCGCGCGGCGACATCCACCCGGCCGAGAGCGTGGACGCGGCCCTGGCCGACTACTACCGGGAGGGCAACCTGGCGGCGCTGCGCGAGCTGGCGCTGCTGTGGACCGCCGACCGTGTGGAGGAGAGCCTGGCCCGCTACCGCGGCGAGCACGAGATCCGGCGGACCTGGGAGGCCCGGGAGCGGGTCGTGGTGGCGCTCACCGGCGGCCCCGAGGGGGAGACGCTGATCCGGCGGGCCGCCCGCGTGGCCGCACGCTCGCGGGGCGGGCACCCCCAGCCCAGCCACCTGCTGGCGGTGCACGTGGTGCCGCCCAACGGCATGGCGCAGGCGCCCACAGACGACCTGCTGCGGCAGCGCAGGCTGCTCGTGGAGCTGGGCGGCACCTACCACCAGGTGGTCGGCAACGACGTGCCGACCGGGCTGCTGGAGTTCGCGCGGGGCGTCCAGGCCACCCAGATCGTGCTGGGGTCCTCGCGCCGCCGCACCTGGCAGTACGTGTTCGGCCCCGGGGTCGGGGCGATCGTGGCGCGCGACTCCGGGGACATCGACGTGCACATCGTCACCCACGAGCGGGTGGGCAGCGGCCGGTGGCCGCTGCCGCCGCCCGGCCGGGGACTGGGCGAGCACCGCCGGGTGACCGGCTGGTCGCTGGCGCTGCTGGCGCCCACCCTGCTGTCGCTGGTGATGGCGCTGCCCCTGTTCGAGGACGTGGGCGCCGCCTCGGACGCGATGCTCCTGCTGCTGGCCACCGTGGCCACCGCGGCGGTGGGCGGCCTGCGCCCCGCCCTGGTGTCGGCGCTGTGGAGCGCGGTGCTGCTCACCGTGCTGCTGTCCCCGCTGCACGGTCGGCCCTCGGTATCGCTGGACAACATACTGGCGCTGACCGCGTTCGCCCTGGTGGGGGCGCTGGTGGCGATCGTGGTGGAGATGGCGGCGCGCCGGTCGGCGCAGGCCGCGCGCGCCCGGGCCGAGGCCGACGCGGTGACGCTGCTGGCCAGCAGCGTCCTGGCGGGCAAGGAGCCCCTCCAGGCCCTGCTGCGGCGGATCCGGGAGACCTTCGGGCAGCGGTCGGCGACCCTGCTGGAGCGGCTGGACGACGAGCGCTGGCGCGCGGCTCACAGCGTGGGCGCCCCGGCGTGCGAGTCCCCCGAGGAGGCCGACGTCCTGGTCTCGATCTCCGACAACCTGGCGCTGGCGCTGCGCGGCCGGGTGCTGCCCGCCGCCGACCGGGGCGTGCTGCGGGCCTTCGCCGCGCACATCGGCATCGCCCTGGAGCACCAGAGGCTGGAGTGGGACGCGGCCGAGGCGCGCGGCCAGGTGGCGGGCAACCGCATCCGCACGGCTCTGCTGGCCGCGGTCTCGCACGACCTGCGCACCCCGCTGACCTCGATCAAGGCGAGCCTGTCGAGCCTGCGCGCCACCGACATCACCCTCACCGAGGAGGACCGCGAGGACCTGCTGGAGACGGTGGAGGAGTCCACCGACCGGCTCAACCGGCTGATCGACAACCTGCTGGACATGAGCCGGGTGCACACCGACAACGTGCGCCCCAAACTCCGCGCGGTGGGACTGGAGGAGGTCGTGCCCGTCACCCTGCTGGGCCTGCCGCACGAGGCGGTCGTGGTGGACGTGCCCGACCGCCTGCCCCGCGTCCGCGCCGACGCCGGGCTGCTGGAGCGGGCGGTGGCCAACGTGGTCTCCAACGCGGTCCGGTACAACCCGGACCCG
This sequence comes from Nocardiopsis dassonvillei subsp. dassonvillei DSM 43111, assembly GCF_000092985.1. Taxonomy (GTDB): domain Bacteria; phylum Actinomycetota; class Actinomycetes; order Streptosporangiales; family Streptosporangiaceae; genus Nocardiopsis; species Nocardiopsis dassonvillei. The sequence goes on along the minus strand of NC_014210.1, from coordinate 373,554 downwards.
CGCCTGCCGGTGCTGGTCTCGGCGAGCGCGCACGGCGACAGCGTGCAGCTGCGCGTGGTGGACCGCGGGCCGGGGGTCTCAGACGAGGGCAAACAGCGCATGTTCGAGGCCTTCCAGCGCCTGGGCGACGCCCCCCAGGGCACGGGGGTGGGTCTGGGTCTGGCGGTCGCGCGTGGTTTCGTTGAGGCGATGCACGGCAGGCTCGACCCCGAGGACACGCCCGGCGGCGGTCTGACCATGGTGTTCACGCTCCGTGCTGTGGAGAAGAGCGAGACGGACACCGGAGACGGGGAGGGGACCGATGCGTGTCCTGGTCGTTGACGACGACATGCAGATCATTCGGGCCATGCGGATCAACCTGAGGGCGCGCGGGCACGACGTGGACACCGCGGCCGACGGGGCGTCCGCTCTGCGGCTGGCCGCGGACAACCACCCCGACGTGGTCCTGCTCGACCTGGGGCTGCCCGACATGGAGGGCATGGAGGTCATACAGCGGCTGCGCGGGTGGTCTCAGGTGCCGATCATCGTGCTGTCGGCGCGGCACTCGGCCGGGGAGAAGGTGCGCTGCCTGGACTCGGGCGCCGACGACTACGTCACCAAGCCGTTCGGGATGGACGAGCTGCTGGCGCGCATGCGCGCGGCGGAGCGGCGGTCGGTGCGCGTGGACGAGGCCCCGGTGGTGCGCACGCCCTCCTTCACCGTGGACCTGGGCGCCAAGCGGGTGCTGCGGGAGGGCGAGGAGGTCCGGCTCACCCCGACGGAGTGGCACATCCTGGAGATCCTGGCCCGGCACGCGGGCCAGCTGGTCAGCCAGCGCCAGCTGCTGCACGACGTGTGGGGCCCGGCCTACCAGAGCGAGACCAACTACCTGCGGGTGTACATGGCGCAGTTGCGCCGCAAGCTGGAGCCCGACCCGGCGTGCCCGCGCTACCTGATCACGGAGGCGGGCCGGGGCTACCGCTTCGAGAGGGCGGGCTCGGCCCAGCCCGGGGACTGAACCCGTCGGCGCGTGCCGGGGCGGTCGGCCGCCGGGGCCGCCCGGCACGCGTCACAGGACGAAGGCCTCCCCCTCCGAGAGTTCGACGAGCATGTCGAACTCGTCGGTGCCGCCGTGGCCGCGGTTGGCCTTGGCCACCGCCAGGCAGGGCGCGAACGCGCGCGCCCACGCCATCAACCGGTCGCCGTCCACGCCCAGGACGCGGGAGAGCACGTCCACGCGCTGCACCACCTCGGGCAGGCTGGTGGCCTTCCACAGGGCCCAGTCCACGGCGTCGACCGCCGCGTCCCCCAGGCAGGCGCGCGGGTCGACGGCCACCAGGCCGCGTCGGCCGCCGTCGATGACGTTGCCCGGGTGCAGGTCGCCGTGGACGGGCACGACGTCCACCGTGCCGTTGGCCAGGTCGCGGGCCCGGCAGAAGCCCTGGTGCATGGCGGACGCGGACACCACCTCGGCGGCGGGCCCCTCGGCGCGCTCGCGGTTCCACAGGTCGAAGATGAACTGCACCCGCGAGGTCAGCGGGCGCAGTTCGAGCAGTTCGCGCCGGGGCACCTCGACGGAGTGCAGCTGGGAGATGAGCGCGCCGACGGTCTCCATCGGCGGCACCCGCCCGCCCGCCGCGACGGTCTCGCCGCCGATCCACTCCATGAGGATGGCCCCCCGCGCGTTGTCGACCTCCCACACGCGGGGTACGCGCCCGGAGGACTCCCACATCCGCAGCACCCGTGCCTCGGACGCGGCCAGGCCGGTGTCCGGTGAGAGCTTGAGGACCGCGCGGTCGCCGTCCGGGCGCACGACGCAGACGACGACGGAGGTCCGGCCGTGGGGGGCCGGGCCCTCGACGGTCAGCCCCCAGTCGGAGGCGATCCCGGAGACGATCCCCGGGAGTTCGGTCAGCCACTCGCCGACGTGGCTGCCGAAGCGCCGTTCCAGACGCCGACGCTGCCGGTCATCGACGAACTGCGCTGTGACGTCGTTCATACATCCACCTTAGGTTCGCTCGCGTCGATGACGGTTCGGGGTGGGCCCCTCGCGGGTCGGCGGAGCCGCGGACCGCACGGTCCGCGGCGCACTGGCTCTGTTCGGGTCCCGGACCGGTCGCGGGTAGACCTCCGCGCCGGCGGGGGGAGGCGGGGGCCGCCGGAGGAGTCGCGTCCGGTCGCCACCGCGCCGTGCGGGAGGCGGCGCGGTACGGATGCCGTGTTTGTGGGTGCGGGGAGTTCCCGCCCGTTTGCCCCCTACCCATCCGCGCGCCCCCGGTAACGGCGCAGCGGCGCCCCGGACTCCCGCGATCACCCGTGCGGCGGACGGTGTCACCGTCGGTGTCGGCTCGTCGGGGACCGCGTTCTCAGGCCAGGCGCCCCCTGACCGCCCGGTGCTGGGCGAGGAGGGTGTCCACGACCAGCTCGGAGGGCCACAGGGGCTCGGTGATCGCGGTGACGTCCAGACCGCGCAGCAGGTCGAAGTCGGGGCCGTCCACGAGCCTCCACGCGGCGACGGCGACGTTGTCCTGGCCGTGGCGGCGCAGCCGGTCGACGGCGTCGACCACCGAGGGCGCCCAGGTGCGCAGGTAGCCCACCTGGACCGGGGAGTCGAGGCGGCGGCTGAGCATGCGCGCCACGTCCATGACGACCTGGTGCTCCTCGGTGCCGGTGGTGCCGTCGGCGGCCAGGACCACGCCGTCGGACGGACCCCAGCCGGAGTCGGCCAGCCGCCCGGCGAGGTCGGCCACGATCGACGGAACCGCTCCCAGGGGCGGGGTCTGGCAGGAGTCGCTCATACGGCCGAGGCCGAGCCGGGAGAGCAGGTGGGCGCTGGCGACGTCGCCGCCCGCGACGAAGGCGGGGACGACCACCTTGGGCCCCCGGACGGAGTGGACGGTGGCGGCGACGTCGTCGGGGCTGCCGAAGGCCGGGGTCACCGGCACCTCTCCCCTGCTCGCCACCGCCTCGGCCAGGCCCCACAGGGCGTCCCGGCGGTGGGTGTCACGTGAGTCGTCGGCTACGAGGACCATCGTCGGGACCATGCGCGTCTCCTTCGGTACATCTGCGGGGGGAACTGCCTTGCCCGCCGAGCGTAAAGCGGCTCAGTTTCACGGGGGTTGTGCGGTGTTACGCGGAGGAAAAAAGCGAACAATGGCTGTGGTGGTTATGACCACCGGGGGTCTGCGTGAACCATAACAATCGCCTAAAAAACAGGGCATGTCCACTTCCGGAGAGAGTGGTGTAGGACTCACGGGTTCCGGAGGACGAAGGGGGCTATCCTTGACGCCGAGGGAGGAAGCCGCCCCCACCTGCTCCGACGAACCGCTCCTTCCCTCCCGCCCCGCAACCGGTCCCCGGCGGGGCATGGCGGACACCACACCCATTCTCCGGCGGACGAATAACCGCTTTCGCCCCGACCTCTCTAGAGAAATACCCAGCAAAGCTTTTCTCATGCATTCGTCAGGTGCGGATGCACGTGCCGCGGAATGTGCGGCAGCCTTCCTGCCTGAGAGGACGCGGATTCTCGGCCGTCTTCGGAGCGCGCCGTTTTCCGCCGGTGTCCGTTCCCGTCCGGCCGCCTCGGGGCCACGGCTGGAGCGCCGCGCCCCGCTCCGGCCGGCCCGGACCGCCCCGCACGCGCGCGAGGACCCTTTGCACATCACGCCGTTCTCTGTCAAGGGTGTGCACTCCCCCAAGTCTCCATAGCCGCACACCACCTGACGTGGGGAGACAGGATGCGGGTCCGGCGCGATCACTTGCCATGACCCCCTCGGCCCGCTCACACTTGGTACCGATGGAGCGTGTACTCGCAGGCGGCACACGCCGCGGGAACGCTCCGGGCCGCCGCCCGACCGGACTCCCCACCTCCGGACGGACCGCGCCCCCAGATCCGCACCGAACCATCCAGACTGGAGTGAGCATGGCCGTCCACCCTCGGGTGCAGACGCTGGCCCAGACCTTTCTCGCGTACGCCGACCAGGAGGCCCCCGGCCTGGTCGAAGGCCTCTACCTGACCGGTTCGGTCGCCCTCGGCGACTTCCGCCCGCACACCAGCGACGTCGACTTCGTGATCGTCACCGGTCACACGCCCGGCAGGCGCGAGCTGGAGCTGCTGCGACGCGTCCACGCGCGCACCCGCGCCGCCGCCACCGGACCCCAGTTCAACGGCGTCCACGTCACCTGGGACGACCTCACCCGCGACCCCGCGGCCTGCGGCCCGGTCGCCTCGGTGATCGGCGGCCGTTTCCGCAACCGGGCCAGCGCCGACGTCAACCCCGTCACATGGCACATCCTCGCCGAGCACGGCGTGACCGTGCGCGGCCCGCACCCGCTCGAACTGGACGTGTGGGACGAGCCCGAGAGCCTGCGCGCCTGGTCGCTGGGCTCCCTGGACGAGCAGTGGCGGCGCTGGCGCGAGAAGGCGGGCCGCCTGGTCACGCCGCGCGGCCTGGCCGCCCTGGGCTCCCTGGCGCCCTCCTGGAGCGTGCTGAGCGTCAGCCGCCTGCACTTCACCCTCAAGACCGGGGAGATCACCTCCAAGAGCGGCGCGGGCGCCTACGCCCTGCACGCCTTCCCCGACCGGTGGCAGCGCATCGTCAACGAGTGCCTGCGCGTGCGGCGCAACGTCAGCGCCCCCTCCCTGTACGAGAGTGCGCTGGCCCGGCGCAGGGCCGCACTGGACTACATCGAGATGGTGCTGGACGACTCCCTGCGCCCCGGTCTGGCCGCGGCCTGAGCCGCCCGGAGCCGCCTCCGGGCCCCGAGTCCGGATTCTCCGCTTCCGTACCGTCGGGAGCACGCTTCCGACTACCCTGGGGCACATGACCATGCGCCCCATCGTCCGTTTCGGCGACCCCGTCCTCGTCACGCCCACCACACCCGTCACCCGCTTCGACAAGCACACCAGGGCGCTGGTGGACGACCTCCTGGAGACGGTCGAGGCCCCCGGGCGGGCGGGTCTGGCCGCCAACCAGATCGGCGTGGGCCTGCGCGTGTTCAGCTACAACGTCGAGGGCCGGATCGGCTACGTGATCAACCCGAGGATCGCCGAGCTTTCGGAGGAGGTCCAGGAGGGCGACGAGGGCTGCCTGTCGGTCCCCCGGCTGTGGTACCCCGCGACCCGGGCCGAGTACGCCGTCGTCACCGGGGTGGACCTGCGCAACGAGCCGGTCACCGTGGAGGGCACGGGGCTGATGGCCCGCTGCCTCCAGCACGAGACCGACCACCTCGACGGCATGGTCTACATCGAGCGCCTGGACCCGCAGACGCGCAAGCGGGCCCTGCGCGACATCCGCCGCTCGGACTGGTTCATGCCCGCCGAGCCCCCCGAGCCCGCGGGCGTACAGCTGCCCAGCGCCTTCGGCGGCGCGAGCTGAGGGTCCCGGCCTCCCTCCTGCGGGCCCGGACCCGGAACGGCTGGCCGGGGTTCGGTCCGGTCCCCGGCTCCGGGTATCTTCGGACACATCCCCGCGCAGTCTCCCAAGTCACGTGAGTAACGCACTAGGCATGTAACGCCAAGATCTCGTATGGTCTGCTGAGTATCTCCCACCGCCGCGGCTCCCCCCGTCACACGCCGCAGGCCGACCGGATGCGCTCGGACCATCCTCGGAGCAGACATGACACCCACTCCTCCCTCATTCGCGCGCGGCAGGCGTGCCGCCCTGTCCCTCAGCGCCCTGGCGGCGGCCCTGCTGGTCGCCCTGCCCGGAACGGCTCTGGCGGAGCCGGACAACGACGAGGTGGACATCGACGAACTGAACCGGCGGGCCGAGGAGCTGGAGGAGAGCTACGACGGCGAACTCCTCCAGTTCAACGAGATCAAGGACCGCGTGGAGAAGGCGGAGGAGGACCTGGAGGAGGTCGAGGGGCGCCTGGAGGCCTCCCGGACCGGTGTGTCCACCATCGCCTCCACCCAGTACAAGAGCGGCGGCGGCCTCGACCCCGCGTTCCAGGTGATCTTCTCCAGCGACCCGGAGAGCATGTTCGCCGACGCCGCGACGCTGAACTACCTCGGGCAGAGCCAGTCCGAGCAGATCTACGACCTCATCCAGACGCGGGACGAGGCCGCCCTGGTCAATGAGGAGCTCCAGACCGAGCTGGCCGAGGCCGAGGAGCTCGTCGAGACGCTGGAGGAGGAGCGCGAGGAGGTCGAGGCCAGGATCGAGGAGTACGAGGCGGAGCAGATCCCCGAGACCCCGGGTGACGGCAGCATCCCGGCCAGCGCGCGGGGCTGGGGCTGGGACGGGGCCACGCCGCGCATGGCGGCGATCCGCGACGAGATCGTGCAGACGTTCGGCGCGCCCTACCCGGTCGGCTGCCTGCGCTCCAGCGCCGACGACCACGGCACGGGCCAGGCCTGCGACTTCATGATGAGCGCGGGCGGTGCGCTGCCCTCTGCTGCCAACCAGTCCCTGGGTTCGCAGATCTCCCAGTTCGGGATCGACAACGCCGACCGGCTGGGCATCAAGTACATCATCTGGGAGCAGCAGATCTGGCACTCCGCTTCCCGCCAGTGGAAGTGGATGGAGGACCGGGGCGACAACACCCAGAACCACTACGACCACGTGCACATCTCGTCGTACTAGTCGTCCGGGGACCGGCCGTCCCGGCCCGGGCGGGCCCTGCCTGACCGGCGGGATCAGCCTCGCGCGCGGGCCCCGCGCCCCGCGCGCCCGCCGAGGGCGAGCGGGACCGATGCCAGCAGCGCCACGGCCGTGACCGCGAACGCGGGCCCGTACCCCGTCAGCTGGATCAGCAGCCCCAGGACCATCGCCCCGGCGCCCGAACCCGCGTCGTAGCCGATGTTCCACACCGCGCTGGCCCGGCCGTACCCGGCCGGACCGGCGCGGTTCAGCATGAGGGTGACGGTCTCGTTCTGGACCGCGCCGAAGCCGAGGCCGAACACGGCCGACCCCAGGAGCACCAGCAGCGCCGTCCCCGTACCCGGCGCGTCCCCGACCGACCACAGCGCGGCGGTGACCAGGGCCATCCCCGCGACCGCGCCGACCATGCCCGGCAGCAGCAGGAGGGCGCGCCGGTGGCGGTCGTGCAGCATCCCGGCGGTCCAGCGGCCCGCCACCACCGCCAGCGCGTAGGCGGCCAGGGCGCCGCCCACCAGCCACGCCGCCTGCTCCAGGGGGATGGCCAGGAAGGTGATGATCGCGCCGGCCGACGAGGCGGTCAGCAGCATGAGCACCAGTGGCGCCGCCAGCGCCCGCAGCAGCGGACGGCCCGCGGACGCGTCCGGGGCGGGGCCGGGTTCGGGGGCGGCCCGGACCGTGCTCCGCAGCGCCGCACGGTTGCGGCCGCCGTCGGCGTACCAGATGCCCCAGGCCAGGACCCCGCCCAGGACCGAGCACAGACCGGTGAGCCAGAACGCGGTGTCGAAGCCGATGTTGAGGGCCAGCGCCACGCCGCCGGGCAGGATGAGCACCTGCGGCAGACCGACCGCCAGCCCGTAGTAACCGGTGGCCCGGCCGACCTGGTGGTGCGGGACCAGGCGGGCGGCGAGCACGGTTCCGGCGACGCTGACCATGCCGAAGCCGACTCCGCGCACCGCCGAGACGGCCAGCAGCGGTCCCAGGTCGGCGGTCAGGGCGAACAGCGGGGTGGGCAGCCCCATCACCAGGGCGCCGACCGGGAAGGCCCAGCGGTAACCGCCCCTCTCCAGCAGCCAGGGCATGGCGAGCTGGGTGAGCACGGTGGTGAGCATGAAGACGGCGGTGGTGCTCCCGGCGCCGAACTCGCCCGCGCCGCCCCGGCTGGCCCACAGGGGGACCAGGGGCAGGACGGCGGCGAAGCCGCAGAGGCCGACCGCGGTCGCCGCGATGAGCAGGGCGAAGCCCCGTCCGCGCAGACCGGGGAGGGCGGGCGGGGTGGTGTCGGTGGTGCCGCTGTCGTCGGCCGCCCCGGTCGGGGCCGCCTCCGAGGGTGTTCCGTTCCCGGATGGGGAAGAACGAGATCGGATCATCCGTCCTTTGTAGCCGACACGCGCACACCTGTCGACGCGGTGCCGATCCGCCCTGCTCAGCCGCCCGCTCAGGCGTTCTCGCCGCCGACCTTCCCCACGAGCCAGTCGCGGATGCGCGCGGTCAGCTCCGGGGTCACGGCGCGTTCGGCGTGCCCCATCCCCGGGATGATCCACAGGTCGCGCGGTTCCCGGGCGGCGTCGTGGATGGCGCTGGCGTGGGAGACGGGGAAGTAGGCGTCGGAGTCGCCGTGCACGACCAGCAGGGGCGTCGGGGAGACCTCCCCGGCGATCTCCCGGGGTTCGGCGGGCACCGGGTCCCATTCCTTGTCGATGACCCTGACCTTGCGGAAGCCGCGCAGGAACAGGCGTCCCGCCCTGCGGCCGATGCCCAGGTGGAGCAGCCGCATGGCGCGCGTCCCCCTGTAGTACCAGCGGCTGGGTCCGCTGACCGAGACCACCGCGTCCATTCCGCCGTAGATGGCCGCGTGCCGGATCGCGACGGCCGCGCCCATCGAGAACCCCACGGTGGAGAGGGAGGTGTAGCCGAGTTCGCGCAGGCGGACGGCGACCGCCTCCAGGTCGTGGATCTCCGCGTTGCCGACGGTGCTGAGCCCGCCGGAGCCGTGGTGGCCGCGGAAGTCGAAGGTCATCACGTCGCCGAACGGGAGCAGTGCTTCGGCGACGGCACGCGTGCTCGGGTTGCGGTGGGTGCCGGTGAACCCGTTGGCGAGGATCACGGCGGTGGTGCGGGACCCGGCGCCGCGCAGGAGCACGGCGTCGATGCCGACCCCGTCGGAGGTGGTCAGCCGGTAGCGGTGCTCACGGGGTTGGGCGCGCGGGTGGTCAATGGCGTCGGACACCCCACCATCGTGCCCGATCAGCTCCAGCGGTCGGGTTCGGGCCCCGGTGTGGTGTTCGCGTCACCGTAGCGGCGGTCGATCCACTCGTCGGGGTACAGGCGGCGTTCTCCGCGGCCTTCGTCGCGGCGGCCACCGCCCAGGAGGCCGTCGTGGGAGGGGTCCGCCGGCGCCCCGTGGGGAGGGAGGGGGTCGGGGCGGGAGGCGCCGGGGTACAGCGGGGCGTTGGGGGGCGGACCGCCGTGGGAGGGGCCCGGGCGGGGCGGGGCGGGGCGGGGCGTGCCGTCCGAGCGGTGGCCGCCGTAACCGGGCTGATAGCCGTAACCGGGCTGACCGACGTGACCGCCCTGGTCACCGCCGCCGAAGCGGTCACCGTGGCCGGGCGGGCCGCCGTCGCCGAGGGGGTCGCCGTGCCCGGAGGCGGGTCCCGAGGTGGACAGGCCGCTGTACAGGTCCTGCTGGAAGGCGCCGCCGTGGGTGTGGGGACCGCTGTCGGTGTGGGGGGCGCCGGGGCCGAAGTCCCCGCTCCGGGCCGGGAGGTCCCCATAGGCGGAGTGCCCGCCGTGTCCGGGGTTGCCGCCGTGCCCGTAGGGGTCGCCGTGGCCGAGGTTCCGTCCCTGGTCCGGGAGGTCCCCGTAGACCGAGGGGCCGCCATGGCCGGGGGTGCCGCCGTAGCCCGGCACGGCTCCGTGGGACGGGGTCCCGTGGGCGGGAGTCCCCGTGCCCGGCGGCGCGGGCGCCACCGCCGTGTCCGCGCTCCCGCCCTCCTCGGCGTCGGTCAGCGGCTGTTCCCCGGTGGAGGATCCGTCCTCGTACCCGTGGCCGTGGTGCTCGTACTCGTCGTACTCCCCGTACTCGTCGTACTCCTCGTAGGCCTCGGGGTCCCCCTCGTCCTCGCGGTGCTCCCGCTCCCCCGCCTCGCGGACGTCGGCGGGCGGGAAGACGAGGGAGCGCAGGTTGAGCGCCACGTGGACCAGGACCGGCACCCAGACGCTTCCGGTCCCCAGGTACAGGACGGTGAAGAGGGTGCCGGAGGCGCCGGCGCTGACCAGGCCCCACCAGCCCTGGTAGAGGTGCGCGACGGAGAACAGCAGCACCGACAGCGCGGCGGCGATCCACAGCGGCACGCCCATGCTGGCGACCAGGAGGATGAACAGGCCCCGGTAGAGCAGTTCCCCGAACACGCCCCCGGTGACGGCCACCCCGGCGGCCATCGCCCGTTCGGCGGTGGTGCGCGGTGCGAGCAGCCCCCGGTCGCGCTCGGGTTGGGGGAGGCTGAGCGGCGCGGAGGAGCGCCGCCCTCGGGCGCTCGCGCCCTGGGCGCGTCTGCCGCGCGCCGGCCTCCCGCCGCGGCCGGAGCGCCCCGGCCCCCTCGGAAGCCCGTTGACCAGCAGCCAGAACACCGTGAGGGCGAGCAGGCCGCCGACGGCGCCGCCCGCGATCGGCCCCCACGCGTCGGGCAGGCGCAGGCCCAGGTCCGCGGCGACCAGGTTCGGCGAGAGCAGCAGCACCCCGAAGACCACCAGGCCCCACAGCACGTGGATCCCCATGGTGACGGCGTGCAGGAGGGTGAGGGCGCGCGCGTCGCCGTCGCGCCTACGGGACAGCCACGTGAACGCCTTCCTGCCGAGGAGGGGTTCGCCGAACGCCGCGAAGAGGAGCAGCAGGACCGTCAGGACGGTCCCGGCGAGGCTGAACTGAGGGAGAGACTCCGACCATGGCACGGGGCAATAGTAGGGGTCCGAAACGAGTCATAGTGCACGTGCCGTATTTCATCCACGGCTGCTCCAGCTCCTGACCACCTCTTGCCGTGCGGCCCGAGAAGGGCGACCGTAGAAGTGACACAGGTCACAGCATGAGCGGGTCCGCCCGTTCCGTGCGGCCACCGCTCGGACCACGAAGGGCTGGGTAGCAGGGATGGCAGATCGCAACGTCAACGGAACCGGAGCCTCAGCCGGAGCCGTACCGAGGGCCGACGGGCCCCGCGACATCCGCAACATCGCGCTGGTCGGGCCGTCCGGCGCCGGTAAGACGAGCCTGGTCGAGGCGCTGCTCGCCGCCGCCGGGGAGGTCGGCCGCCCCGGCAGCGTCGAGGAGGGCACGACCGTCAGCGACCACGACGAGGTCGAGATCCGGCAGGGGCGGTCGGTCAACCTCACCGTCAACCCGGTCATGGTCGGCGACGTCAAGGTCAACCTGCTGGACACCCCCGGGTACGCGGACTTCATCGGGGCGATGCGCGCCGGGCTGCGCGGGGCCGACGCCGCCCTGTTCGTCGTGTCCGCCCTGGAGGGCGTGGACGGCCGCACCCGCGTGCTGTGGGAGGAGTGCGCCGCCGTCGGCATGCCCCGGGCGGTGGCCGTCACCAGGATCGACCACCCGCGCGCGGACTACGACGAGGTGGTCGCCCAGTGCCGGGAGGCGTTCGGTCCGGGCGTGCACCCCGCCTACGTCCCGGCCGTGGAGGGCACGGGGGACGACCGCCGCGTGGTCGGCGTGTGGGGGCTGGTCTCCGAGCGGTACTACGACTACTCCGGCGCGTCCGCTGGCGTCGGCGGTTCCGACGGCTCCGAGCGCGCGAAGCGTTCCGGCCGCGCCGGAGGGGGCGGGCCCGGATCCGCCCCCTCGGCGCGTCCGGTGCCGGACTGGCTGCGCGAGGCGGCCGGACCGCTCCGGGAGACCCTCGTCGAGGAGGTCATCACCGAGAGCGAGGACGAGGCCCTCATGGAGCGCTACATGGAGGGCGGCGAACTCGACCCCGACCTGCTCATCGACGACCTCCAGAAGGCGGTCGCCGCGGGCGGCTTCCATCCCGTCCTGGCGATCAGCACCACGACCGGGGTGGGTGTGCGCGAACTGCTGCGCGAACTGCCGCTCTCGTGCCCGGACCCGACCCGGCGCCCGTTTCCCGAGACCTCCACACCGGAGGGCGAACCGGTGGCGGGGCTGTCCTGCGATCCGGACGGCCCCCTGGTCGCGCAGGTCCTCAGCACCGCCGGTGACCCGTACGTGGGCCGGGTGAGCCTGGTGCGCGTCTTCTCGGGGACCCTGCGCCCCGACACCCGTGTCCACCTGCACGGCCACGGAGTCCCGTGCGGGCTGACCGGCCAGGACGAGCTGGACCGGACCGGCAACGACGAGCGCACGGGACCGCTGTCCGTGCCGCTGGGCCGCGAGAACCGGCCGGTGGGCCAGGTGGTCGCCGGAGACCTGTGCCTGGTGGCGAGGCTTCCCGACGCCCGCACCGGCGACACCCTCTCCGAGCCGGAGCGGCCGGTGCGCGTGGCGCCGTGGCGCTTCCCGCGTCCGCTGTTGCCGGTGGCGGTGGGCGCGGAGTCCTCGGGGGACGAGGACAAGCTTTCGCAGGCGGTGGCCCGGCTGGTGGCGGAGGACCCGTCGCTGCGCGTGGAGGTGAACGCCGAGACCCACCAGATGGTGCTGTGGAGCCTGGGCGAGGCGCACCTGGACGCCGCGCTGGACCGGTTGGAGCACCGCCACGGGGTGCGGGTCGGCACCGGGGAGGTGCGCGTGCCGCTGCGGGAGACCTTCGCGGTTCCGGCGCAGGGCACCGGGAGGAACGTGAAGCAGAGTGGCGGGCACGGGGAGTTCGGTGTCTGCCGGATCCGCGTGGAGCCGTTGGAGTCGGGCGCGGGCCTGGAGTTCGTCGACGAGATCGTGGGCGGGGTGGTGCCCCGCCAGTTCGTGCTGTCCGTGGAGAAGGGCGTGCGCGCGCAGATGGCGGACGGCGTCGGGACGGGGACCGGCGCGAAGGGCGGCGCGGGGTCGGGGGACGGAGCGGGCTCCGGAGCGGGGTATCCGCTGGTGGACATCCGGGTGACGCTCTACGACGGCAAGGCGCACTCGGTGGACTCCTCGGACATGGCCTTCCAGAAGGCGGGGCGGCTGGCGCTCAGGGACGCGGCGGCCGCGGCGCGGCTGGCGGTGCTGGAACCGGTGGACGAGGTGTCCGTGGAGGTGGACGACGCCTACCTGGGCGCGGTGCTGAGCGACCTGTCGGCCCGGCGCGGCCGGGTGGTGGGGACCGAGTCGGTGCGGGGCGGTCGGGCGGTGGTGCGCGCCGAGGTGCCGGAGCTGGAGATCGTCCGGTACGCGGTGGACCTGCGGTCGATCTCGCACGGCACGGGCGTGTTCAGCCGGGAGTACGCGCGCCACGAGCCGCTGCCCGCGCAGGCGGCGGCGCGGCTGGCCGGGCGGGTCGGGCAGGGCTAGGGCGGAAGGACGGTCCCCGTCCCGCACGGGCGGACCGCGCGGAAGCTGGAAGGACCGGTCCCTGTGCCCGGAACGACCCCGTCCCGCACGGGGCGGACCCCGCCTCTAGAAGACCCTTCCCGGTCTGGTGCGGTCGGCCAGGGCGGCGAAGCGGAACGTGTTCACGGGATGGCTGGACAGGAGGTTGACCAGCAGCACGAAGAAGCCCGTGTCGGTGCGCGCGCGGGCGGCGATGTCGTGGAAGTCCACGGCCGGGTACAGGTACTTGCCCGCGGCGAGCACCCGCAGCCCCTGCATGCCCTCGGGGCAGAACGCGTGGGCGTGGTTGTCCGCGGTGTACTCCTGCGCGCGGTTCAGGCTGGTGCCCACGCCGGGGATCACGTTGGCCACCGAGATCCCGAACTGGCGCCAGAACGACGTGTGGCCCGCCGCGATGTGGCCGACCTCGTGGCCGATGACGAACCGCAGCGTGTCGGCGTCGGCCAGCCGGTCGCCCACCTCGAACAGGTCGCTGGTGACGGCCACGTAGCGCCGGAAGCCGTGCCCGGAGGCGAACGCGTTGAGCTCGCCGTTGCCCAGCACGACGTAGGCCTCGGGCACCTTCTTCATGCGGAACGCGGCGGCGGCCTCGGTGACCATCCGATGGGCCTCGGGGAACTGGTTCTCGGTGATGCGCACCCCGTTGACCCGCTGGCGCGCGTACTGCTGCCCGCGCACGAAGTACACGAGCGCGGGGATGCTCAGCAGGAGCAGCGGCTGGTTGGGCTCACCCGAGTAGGCGCGGCTGACCGCGCCCACCACGGCGAGCAGGGTCACCCCCACGCACACGACCAGGAGGGGGATCTCCCGGGGATGGCGCAGCCGGCGTTCGGCCATCCGTGGTCAGAGGCGGTACTCGGAGCCGGGGCGGTCGTCGTCGGGGGGCGGGGGCGGGCCCCCGTAGGAGGGGCCGGACGGCGGGCGCGGCCGGTCGTCGTCCTCCAGCAGCGCGGCCATGTCCGCGGACAGTGTGGACTCCTCGGTCTTGCCGTCGCGCCACTCCTGGCGGTGCTCCTCGTCCTGGGCCTCCATCACGGAGTCCATGTCGGCCTCGTGGGTGGACTTGGCCCGGTCGTCGTCCGGGGCGGGCCAGGCCGTCTGCGCCCGGTCCTCGTCGGGGGCGGGCCATGCGGTCTGGGGCCGGTCCTCCTCCGGAGCGGGCCATGCGGTCTGGGCCCGGTCCTCCTCCGGAGCGGGCCAGGACGAGGCGAGGTAGGCGCTGTCGTAGGCGTCGTTGGGCGTGTCCTCGGCCGACGCCTTCGGGCTGTCGTCACCCAGGTAGGACAGCGCGGCCACGGTGATCGCGGCCAGCCCGGCGCGCAGGGTGGGTTCCCGGGCGGGCGCGAAGAACGGAGAGTGGGTGCTGGGGACGTTGCCCATCTTCTCGTACGGGGTGTCGCCGGGGGCGGCCTCCCACACGTCGTGGGGGGTGGCGCCGACGAACCAGAACACGTACGGGATCGGCTGCGGGTCGCCGGGCAGGCCGAAGTAGCTGAAGTCCTCGGTCGCCGGGAACGGGTCGGGCAGGTGGATGACGTACTCGTCGCCGAAGTAGGCGTGGTGCGCGGCGGCCACGTCGGCGGTGCTCTGGGGGTCGTTGCGGGTGACCCCCGCGCCCTGGAAACGCTCGATCTCCGGCTCGCGGGCGGCTCCTGAGGCGGCGGCCTCGGCGCGCACGATCCGTTCGATGGCCGCTTCGAGCTGGGCGGACACGTTGTCGTTGAGGGCCCGGGTGTTGATCTCCAGGTAGGCCTCGTCGGGGATGATGTTGGCCTTGGTCCCCGCCTGGATCCTGCCGACGGTGAGCACCGCCATCTCGCTCGGGCTGACCTCGCGGGAGACCACGCCCTGGAGGCGGGTGACGATGCTCGCCGCGATGAGCACCGGGTCCACGGTCGTGTTCGGCTGGGAGGCGTGGCCCCCCTCCCCGTACACGCGCACGCGGTAGGAGTTGGAGGCGCCGAGGATGACCCCGGCGCGGTGGGAGATCAGTCCGGCGGGCTGCGGGCCCAGGTGCTGGCCGAGGATGACGTCGGGGCGGCCGAAGCGGTCGAACAGCCCGTCCTCCAGCATGGCCTGCGCCCCATCGAGGGTCTCCTCGCCCGGCTGGGCGACGACCATCACGGTTCCGGCCCACTCGTCGCGGGTCTCCGAGAGCAGGTCGGCGGCGCCCACCAGGCAGGCGGTGTGGGCGTCGTGCCCG
This sequence comes from Nocardiopsis dassonvillei subsp. dassonvillei DSM 43111, assembly GCF_000092985.1. Lineage (GTDB taxonomy): Bacteria > Actinomycetota > Actinomycetes > Streptosporangiales > Streptosporangiaceae > Nocardiopsis > Nocardiopsis dassonvillei. Next base: position 358,274 of record NC_014210.1, on the reverse strand, counting down.
CAGGCGTGCATGACGGGGACCTCGGCGCCCTCGTCGTTGACGGCGCGGGCGGTGCTGGCGTAGGGCAGTCCGGTCCGCTCCTCCAGCGGGAGCGCGTCCATGTCGGCGCGCAGCATCACCGTGGGCCCCGGTCCGTTGCGCAGGATGCCGACCACGCCGGTCCCCCCGACACCCTTGTGGACCTCGTAACCGGTCCGGGTGAGCCACTCGGCGACACCGCTGGCGGTGCGGTGCTCCGCGTGGGAGAGCTCGGGGTTCTTGTGCAGGTCGACGTAGAACCCCTCCACGAGCGGGAAGAGCTCGTCGAGGAGTCGCATGACCACGTTCCCGTGCTGAGCGGCACGGTTGGGGTCCACCGCGTGCGGCACGGCTTCCACCGCCTTCTTCCGTATCTCGACCGGGTCGGAACCGCCCGTCTGACGAGAGCAGCCTAGCGGCGCGCCCGCCGAGGCCACACAGTCAGCGGCGTGACCTCCGCGGGCCGGGTCCGGAGCAGACCCGGCCCGTCACCCTCTGTAGAAGACGGTGGCGCTGATGGGTTAGGGTCTGCACACGGAAAGCTACCCCCTGCCGAGCCGCTCGTGCCACACATGTTTCACGAGCCCCAACCCCACCTCAACCGAGGCAGGACTCCGGCGACTTTCCACCGATCTCCGGAGAACCGCTGGCATACTTTGCTACATCACAGTAAGGTAACGCAGCACATGTTCATTCATCCGACCTTACGGTGTCCCCCTCGCGCCCCACGCGGCACCGCGCCACCCGCGTTCCGGCCCCGCGGTCGGCCCACGGGCCGCGTGCACGGCCGGAGGAGAGCACACACGTCCCAGAAGCAGATGATCTCGGAGTCCACTCGTGGCCTCATCCATGACCAGTCCGGCATCCCAGCGTCAGGAACCGGGGCACGGCGCGGTCGCCCCCACCACGGCGGCCCCGGGTCCAGGCCGTGACGCCCGTCTGGACAATGCCAAGTTCGTCCTGATCGCCCTGGTCGTCGTCGGCCACGCGATCGGCCCACTACGCGAGTACGGGCCCGCCAGTGCCCTCTACTACTGGATCTACTTCTTCCACATGCCCGCGTTCATCATGATCAGCGGCTACCTCTCGCGGTCCTTCGACGCCTCGTCGAACCGCGTCGAGAAGCTGGTCGTGTCGCTCGCGGTGCCCTACCTGATCTTCTGGACCATCCACCAGTCCATCTACGCGGTCGAACGCGGCGGCCTGCCCGAGACCATGTCGGTGCTCCAGCCGACCTACGCCCTGTGGTTCCTGGTCGCCCTGTTCGTGTGGCGCCTGAGCGTGCCGGTCTGGAAGCGGCTGCGCTGGCCCGTGCTCGTCGCGGTGCTCATCTCCGTGTTCGGGGCCACGGCGAGCCTCGGGGAGACGCTCTCCCTGGGCCGCGTGGTGAGCTTCCTGCCGTTCTTCGTCCTGGGGCTGAGCCTGCGCCGCGAGCACTTCGCCTACCTGGACCGGCTCTGGGTGCGGATCGCGTCCGTGCTGGTGCTGGGGGTGACGGCGGCGCTGGCCGTGCCCATCTCCGAGCAGATGAGCCGCTCCTGGCTCTTCTGGACCAACAGCCTCACCGACCGCGAGATCGACCCGATCCTGCCGAGTCTGGGCGTGCGGGTCGGCTTCATGGCCCTCGCGCTGGTGATGTCCTTCGCGGTCCTGGCCCTGATGCCCAAGCAGCGCACGTGGTTCACGTCCCTGGGGGCCTACACGCTGTACGTGTACCTGGGGCACTCTGTGGTGATCGTCCTGTTGCAGGCCTCGCCCTGGTACAGCCTGATGTCCGGGGCCACGGAGATGGTCGTCACGGTCCTGCTGGGCGTGGCCCTGACGCTGCTGCTGTGCACCCCGTGGGTGCGCGCGGGCCTGCGCTGGGCGGTGGAACCGCAGCTGACGTGGTTCCTGCGCCAGGACTCCGCGCTGCGCGCGCCGAGCGGCGCCGGTGGGACCGACGCAGACGGGAACACCGGCAGCGGCGGGAACGGCGACGGCGGACGCGAGAAGGAGAAGGCCGGGGTCTGACCCGGCCCCGCGCGAGGGGCGCGACGTACACGGGAGGGGCGGGTCCGCGCCGAAGCGGACCCGCCCCTCCCGTGTCGATCCCGCCCGCGGTGGGGAGGGCCGGCTCAGCTCCCGCTGGTCGGGTGCGGCGCCGCGGCGGTGCCGGGGACGGCGCCCGAGGCCAGCAGCTGGCGGCGGCGCGCCTCGAACCTGTTCGTGTCCTTCCACAGCCGCAGCACCAGGATCACCTCGAAGAAGGCCAGCGCCAGGACGGAGAACACCGCGACCGGGATGATCAGGCTGTCGAGCGGGGTGAAGAGGGAGACCAGCGCGGTCACCGGAGCCACCACGCACAGGAACATCTCGAACTCGATGCCGCTGAACAGGTGCGGGCGCACCCGGTGGCGCAGGAGCCGGTCACGCACGCGCGGGTAGAGGCCGGTCGGGGCGGGGGCGCCCGGCCGGGCGGGGGCCTCCCCCATGTCCTCGTCCTCGGGGTCGGCCTCGCGCTGGGCGGCGGCGAGCCGGTCGGTGTCCCCGGTCAGCTCGGCCAGGTTCTGGTTCATGGTCCGGCGGGTCTTGGCGACCTGCGGGCCGTTGAGGTAGCGCAGCAGGTCGAAGAAGACCACCACCGGCGCCGCGATCAGGTAGATCTCGTGTCCGGTGAGCAGCCACTGGCCGATCAGCAGCGCCATCACGCAGCCGAAGAAGCGGATGCGGTCGAAGACGAAGTCCACCCAGCTGCCGAAGACCGTGCCGGTGCCCTTGAGCCGGGCGATCTTGCCGTCCATGCAGTCCAGCACGAAGCTGAGGTGGAAGAGCAGTCCGCCCGCCAGCAGCCAGGCCCAGTTCCACCCCTCACCGCCCGGCACGAGGACCGGCGCGACGAAGCACAGCATGGAGAGCAGACCGAAGACCCCCGCCCCCAGCGTCAGCTGGTTGGGCGTGATGTCGGTGCGGTTCGCGGTCCAGACGACGAGGCGTCCGGCCAGGGGGTCCACCAGGAAGACCGTCCACCAGGCGTCCTTCGCCTTGTAGGTCTCTTCCTTGACTTGCGCGAAAGTGAAACGCGGCATGCGGGCTCTCCAGGAACGCCCATCCGGGCCCCGGCGCCCGACGACGCGCTGACAGGGGCGGGGAAGGGCTGTGTCGGCGGGGATCCGGGTCATCATGCCAGATCGGATGTCGACCGACCTAATTCGTGACGGCATACTTGACCGGTAAGAGGGGGATCAACAGGCGGCCGCGCGCGGCATGCGGCGGATGGTCCACCCCCTTCGGTCTCGACCGAGGTAGAGGCATTGCGTTTTCTCAACGACAAGGCACCCCAGCAGGACCTGACCTACAGCGACGTGTTCATGGTCCCCAACCGGAGCTCCGTGGGCTCCCGGCTCAGCGTGGACCTGTCGTCGCCGGACGGCACCGGAACCACGATCCCGCTGGTCGTGGCGAACATGACCGCGGTCGCCGGGCGCAGGATGGCCGAGACCGTCGCCAGGCGCGGCGGTGTCGCGGTCATCCCGCAGGACATCCCCCTCGACGTGGTCTCCGACGTCGTCTCCTGGACCAAGAAGCGGCACCTGGTCTACGACACCGCCATCACGCTCAACCCGTCCAGCACCGTCGGCGAGGCGCTCAACCTGCTGCCCAAGCGCGCGCACAACGCCGTGATCGTGGTGGACGGGGACCGCAGGCCCGTCGGCGTGGTCACCGAGGCCGACTGCGCCGGAACGGACCGCTTCGCGCAGCTGCGCGACGTGATGTCCGCCGAGCTGATGACCATCCCGGCGGGCACCGAGCCGCGTGAGGCGTTCGGGATGCTGCACGACTTCCGCCACCGGCTGGCCCCGGTCGTGGACGGGAACGGCGCCCTGGTCGGCGTGCTGACCCGCACGGGCGCGCTGCGCTCCACCCTGTACACGCCCGCCGTGGACGCGGACGGCCGCCTGCGCGTGGCCGCCGCCGTCGGCATCAACGGCGACGTGACGGGCAAGGCCGCCGAGCTGCTGGAGGCCGGGGTGGACACCCTGGTCATCGACACCGCGCACGGCCACCAGGAGAAGATGCTGACCGCGGTCTCCAAGGTGCGCGCGCTGTCGCCGCGGGTGCCGATCGTGGCGGGCAACATCGTCACCGCCCAGGGCACGCGCGAGCTGATCGAGGCGGGCGCCGACATCGTCAAGGTCGGTGTGGGCCCGGGCGCGATGTGCACGACCCGCATGATGACCGCCGTGGGCCGCCCCCAGTTCTCCGCCGTGCTGGAGTGCGCCGAGGCCGCGCGCGAGCTGGGCGGGCACGTGTGGGCGGACGGCGGAGTGCGCCACCCGCGCGACGTGGCCCTCGCCTTGGCGGCGGGCGCGTCCAACGTGATGGTGGGCTCGTGGTTCGCGGGCACCTACGAGTCGCCGGGCGACGTCATGCGCGACGCCGAGGGCAGGCAGTACAAGGAGAGCTTCGGCATGGCGTCGGCCCGCGCGGTCCGGCTGCGCACCGCCGAGGACTCCCCGTTCGAGCGGGCCCGCAAGGCGCTGTTCGAGGAGGGCATCTCCACGGGCCGGATGTACCTGGACCCGGAGCGCCCCGGCGTGGAGGACCTGATCGACCAGATCGTCGCCGGTGTGCGCAGCTCGATGACCTACGCGGGCGCCTCCTCGCTGGCGGAGTTCCACGAGCGCGCCGTGGTGGGCGTGCAGAGCGCCGCCGGGTACAACGAGGGGCGCCCGGTCCCGACCAGCTGGTAGGGCTGTGTTCCCGCGCCCTCGCGGGCTCGGCCGGGGCTCAGGGCGCCGGGAGCCAGGAGTTCTTCGTCCTCGCCCACGCCTGACGCTCGTTCCTCGCTAGCGGCTCGGCTCGTCCTGCACAACCCCGGCGCGCCCCTCGCGTTCCCGCGCCCTCGCGGGCACGGCCGGGGCTCAGGACGCCGGGAGCCAGGAGTTCTTCGTCCTCGCCCGGGTCAGTCGGTCCGGCCCTCCTTCGCGGCGAGTACCGCCTTGCGGTGCTCGCCGCAGAGCTTGTCGGCGTGCCGGACCGGCTCGGGCACGCGGTACTTGGGTGAGAGCCGCAGCACCAGCTCGGCCGCGCCCTCCAGGTCCACCCGGTGGCCGACGGACACGTAGACGGGCTTGACCCCCCTGCGGGTGCGCAGCACGCGTCCGAGGACCTCCTTGCCCTGGTCGGCCAGCGCGAAGGAGTCGGGGACCACCTCCGAGCGCCCGGCCACCATGGGCGTCCACGACCCCCGCTCCTCACCGGGCACGCTGTGCCTGCCGAACAGCACCGACTTGGCCGACCCCACCACCGGCAGGTCCAGCAGCACCCCCAGGTGGCAGGCGACCCCGAAGCGGCGGGGGTGCGCCAGGCCGAAGCCGTCGCACAGGTACACGTCCGGGGTCACCTTGAGCTGCCCCAGCGCCTCCAGGACCGGCGGGGACTCGCGGAACCCGAACAGCCCCGAGATGTAGGGGAAGGACGGCTCGGAGGAGATGGCGACGGACTCGACCACCTCCAGGGTCCGCACATCCATGACCACGGCCGCCGCGGAGAGCGCCGTGTTGTCCGTGGAGTAGCTGACGTCCAGCCCGGCCACCAGCCGCACCGCGTCCACGTCCAACGGCTCCACGCGGACCCGGTCGGCGAGCCTGCGCTGGAGCGCGACGGCCTCCTTGGGGTCGCGCGGCCAGTTCTCCGGGTCGTCCAGGACCCTCGCGACCCGCTCGGAGATCTCCGACATCCCGATCCTCCCGTTCGTTCGGTGGTACGCGTCCTCCCATCCAATCCCATTACCCGTTCGCGCGCGGCACACGGGAGCCGGCGGCGGCGCTGTGCGACACTCCACAGCTCCCGGTGCCCGGAGGAGGCGTATGCGCGCTGTACGGTGGTTTTCGCAGTTTTGCACTGACTGGTCAGTTCAAAAACCGGAGGGGGCCGAGGGATGCGACGGGCGACCGGAGCTCGTGTACAGGCCGAGGGCGTCGGGCTCGCCACCCGGGAGGGCCCCGTGTACACCGACGTGGGGTTCACGGCCCGGCCGGGCACGCTCACCGTCTTCCGGGCCGACTCCGGGGGCGGGCGCAGCGCCCTGCTCCTCACCCTGACCGGCCGGATGCGCCCTTCCGAGGGAACCCTGTACGTGGACGGCCACGCCCTGCCCCGGCACGCGCGCCGGGTCCGCCGGATCAGCTCGCTCGGGCTGATGGACGAGGTCAACCCCCTGGACGAGCGGCTCCGGGTCCGCGAGCACCTGTCCGAGGGGCTGCTGCTGCGTATGCGCCCCGCCGCGCGGAGCCTGGCCGACGAGGCCATGGAGGCCGCGGGGCTGGGCGGGCTGGACCGCCGGTCGCTGGTGCGGGAGCTGTCCATGGTCGAGCGGCGCCGTCTCGGGCTGGCCCTGGCCCTGCTGGCCGAACCCCGGCTGCTGGCCGTGGACGACGTCGACGGCGGCCTGGAACCCGGGCACCAGGCCGACCTGTGGCGCACCCTCAAGGCGCTGTCGGACGAGGGGCTGACGGTGGTCGCCACCTGTGCCGACTCCGGCGAACTGGCCGAGGTCGCGGGGCCGGACACCCAGGGGCCGATCCCGCTGCGCCAGGACGCTGGCGACCCGTCCGGTTCCGGCGCCGGGTCCCCGTCCGCCTCCGCGACCGGTACCGGAGGCGCGGGCTCCCCCGGTGGCGCGTCCGCCGCGGGGCCGGGCACCGGCGGACGCCGCGGTCGGCACCGCCGCCACGTCGGCCTGGACATCCTGCGCGGCGGCCGGGAGGAGGGCGGGGACCGTGGCCGGGCGTAGGCGTTCGCGCCCGCTCGTGCGCCCCCTCGCGGTGCCCCGGCTCGGGCTGCTGACCGTGCGCTCCTTCCTGCGCTCGCCGCTGCCCGCCGCCGCGCTGGCCGCCCTCCTGCTCATCCCGCTGCTCTACTCGGGGATGTACCTGTGGTCGTTCTGGGACCCCTTCGGCCGGATGGAACGCCTGCCGGTCGCCCTCGTCAACGAGGACGAGCCGGTCGAGGTCGGGGACCGCGAGGTCGACGCCGGGGGCGAGCTCGCCGACACCCTCCTGGAGCGGGGGGACCTGGACTGGCACCTGGTGAGCGCCCGGGAGGCCGCGCGCGGTGTCGCCGACGGCACCTACTACGTCTCCCTGACCATCCCCTCCGACTTCAGCGCCGACCTGACCTCCCCCTCCCGCGACCGGGAGTCCCCCTCCCCGGCGACCCTGGAGGCGCACTACAACGACTCCAACAGCTTCATCGTCCGCCAGCTGGCCGGAAGCGCGTTCCGCGAGATCCAGGAGGCCGCCGCGGCGTCGGCGATCAACGGCTACCTGGACCAGATCTTCCTCGGGTTCAACGAGATCCACGGCAGGACCGAGGAGGCCGCGGAGGGGGCCGACGAGCTCTCCGGCGGCGCGGGCGAGGCCGAGGAGGGGTCCTCGGAGCTGTCCGGGGGCGTCGGCGAGGCGCACACGGGCGCCGGGGAGCTCAGCGGCGGCCTCGACCAGCTGTACGCCGGTTCGCAGGACCTGGCCAGCGGCGCCGCGACCGCCTCCGAGGAGGTCTCGGCCCAGGTGGACAAGCTCGACGCGCTGGCCGACGAGTGGCTCCCGCAGCTGGAGGAGGACATCCCCTCCCTCCAGGAGCACGCCGGGAACGCCGCCGAGGTCACCGCGGCCCTGTCCGCGGCCCTGGAGGAGCTGCCGGAGGTCGACACCGGGGCCCTGGAGGAGGTGGACGGGCGCCTGGCGGCCTATCTGGAGGAGCACCCCGAGCTGGAGACCGAGGACCCCGACCTGTACACCCTGCTGTGCGACCTCCAGGAGGCCCTGGATGTCGCCGGGTCGGCGGCCGGGTTCGTCGAGGACAACCGCGACGCGATCACCGCGACCGCCGAGGACGCCGCCGCGCTGAGCGCGGAGGCCGCCGCGCTCTCGGAGGACCTGCCCGCGATGGTGGAGAGGGCGGAGGACGCACGGGAGCGGGCCGACGAGCTGGACGAGGGCCTGGCCGAGCTGGCCGAGGGGTCCGCGCAGCTGCGCGACGGGCTGGCGGAGTCCGCCGACGGCGCCGGTGACCTCGACGAGGGGCTGGGCGAGCTCAGCGGCGGCGCCGACGAGCTGCACTCGGGCCTGGAGGAGCTGGCCTCGGGCTCCGACGAGCTGGCCGAGGGGCTCGACGAGGGCGCGGACCAGGTTCCCACCTATTCCGAACAGGGGCGCGACGACGCCTCCTCGACGATGAGCCGTCCGGTGCGGCTGGACAGCGCCGTCTCCAACGAGGCGCCCGACTACGGGACGGGGTTCACGCCGTTCTTCGTGCCGCTGTCGCTGTGGGTGGGCGCGATGGTGGTGTTCATGGTCCTGCCCGCGCTGTCCTCGCGGGCCCTGGCCTCCTCGGCCCCCTCCTGGCGGGTGGCGCTGGCCGGGCGGGTCGCCCCGCTCCTGCTCGGCGTCGGCCAGGTGCTGGTCATGATGGCCGCCCTGCACCTGCTGCTCGGCCTGGAGGCGGGGAACTGGCCGCTGCTGATCGCCTTCCTGGTGCTGACCGCCGCCGCGTTCGCCGCGACGGTGCAGTACCTGAACGTGGCCTTCGGCGCGGCGGGGCGGGTGGTGGCGCTGGCGCTGCTGGTGCTCCAGCTCACCTCAGCGGGCGGAACGTACCCGATCGAGACCAGCCCGGCCTTCTTCCAGGCCGTGGGGCCGTTCCTGCCGCTGCACTGGGGCGTGACCGCGCTGCGCCACATGATCGGCGGCGGCGACCCGGACCTGGTCCGGGCGGCGTTCGGGGTGATGGCGCTGTGGCTGGTGGTGCCCTTGCTGCTCACATGGTGGACGGTGGAACGCAAGCGTGTGTGGACGATGGGCGCGCTCCACCCGGCGCTGAAGCTGTGACGTGCGCCGGGGAGACGGACATGGCGCGACCTGTACGAGTATGGGCGAGAATGGACCGGATGAGTGCGAGCACGTCCGACCACCCCGTGAGCGGCCGCCGCGAGGCCACCCGGCGCCGCCTGTTCGAGGCCGCGGTCACGCTGATCTCCGAGCAGGGGTACGGCGCCACGACCGTCGACGAGATCGCCGAGCGCGCCGGGGTGGCCAAGGGCACCGTCTACTACAACTTCGGCGGCAAGGGCGAGCTGTACGCGGCCCTGATGGAGTGGGGCGTGACCCGGCTGGCCGACACGCTCAAGGACGCGGTGCCCCCGCCTGGGGCCGGCGCCGCCCCCCGCGACGCGCTCGCCGCCGTGCTACGCGCCGGGGTGGTGTTCATCGGCGAGCACGAGTCCCTGGCCCGCCTGCTCATGGCGGAGGCCTGGCGGACCAACCGGGCCTGGTACGCGACGATCCTCCAGATCCGCAACAAGGCGATCGGGGTCATCACCGGCCTGCTGGACGACCTGGCCGCGGAGGGGTCGCTGCGACCGGACCTGGACACCGGCCTGGCCGGGTCCGCCCTGTTCGGCATGGTGGTGACGGTGGCTCTGGACTGGCGCACGCTCCAGCCCGGGCGCCCCGTCGAGGAGGTCCACGCGACGCTGGCCCGCATGGTCGGCGGCCTGGTCGGCCCCTCCGGCTCCCCCGACCGTACGAGCACCCCGGACACCTGAGAGGACGTACTGCGCGATGGCCACCCTCTATCCCCTGATCCCGCTCCTGGCCGGGGTGGTCATGCTCTGGGCGGTCACACGTGACACGCGCCTGGAACTGCGGCTGCGCCGCCACGGGATGCGCGCCAAGGCGCGTGTGATCGGCTACCACGAGACCTCCACGGCCTCCCGGATGATCGTGCAGTTCCGTACCGAGGACGGGCACGAGGTGCACGCCGAGCACGAGAACACCGGGTGGACGGCCTCCCGTGCCGGGGAGATCGTGACCGTCGCCTACGACCCCGACACGCCCGAGCGGGCCCGGATCGTGTCCGCGCCCTGGCTGTCGCACTACGTGCGGGTGCTGTTCGGGGGCCTGGGCGCGATCCTGGTGTTCACGGGGCTGCTGCTGGGCTACCTGGCCTGGCGCTGAGGGGCTCCCCGCGCGGGGCGGAGTAGCGGACCAGGCGTGAGGGCAGGGCGCCGTCCAGGGTGGCGCGGGCGCACACGCGCACCCCGCACAGCAGGTCGGCCGCGCCCGCGCCGTCGGGTCGGACCAGGGCGCTGCTGACGTGCACCGCGGCCACGGCGAGCGCGTACCAGGGCAGGCCCAGGGCCAGGAGGACGACGACGGGCCCCTGGAGCAGGCAGGTGCGCGTCAGGACCCGCCAGCGGGCCGCCGGGGCCGGGTACCCGCGATCGCGCAACGCCAGCCGCACCGAGGCGGCGCCCGGGGTGGCGCGGTCGCGACGCGTCAGCGCGGGGACCAGGGCGAGGGCCCCGCCCAGGCACAGCAGGGCGGTCGTACGCGTCCCGGTTCCCGGTCCCTCGGCGCCGAGCGCGTGCGCCGAGACGGCGAGGGCGGCCGCGCCGAACCACCACAGGCCCAGGTCCAGCAGGGCGCCGGTGAGCCTGCGCACCGGTCCGGGCACAGCGCGGTCCGCGACGGCCGCGGGCCAGCCACGGGCGTACCCGGCCGGGAGCGCCCACCGGGCGAGCAGCCAGCCGAGCAGGGTCGCGGCCGCGCCCCAGGCCACGAGCCCCGGCGGGACCTCGGCGTAGGCGCACGGGTACAGGCCCAGGAGGCCGGTGGCGCGGACGGCGACCACGGCCGCGGCCAGGGCCGCCCCCAGCAGCACGGTGAACGCGGCGCCGCGGCGGAAGCGGTGCCGGGCCAGCAGACCGACGGCCAGGAACAGGGCGAGGATCCCGGCTTCCCCGGGCGCGGGCAGGAGTTCCCGGTCGGACCGGCCGCCGCCGAGGGGATCCGCGCACAGGCCGTCGACGGAGGCGGGCAGCGGCCAGACCGCGTACGCCGCCAGACCGGCGCCCGTGGCCAGGGCGGCCGCGGTGCACAGGCCCGGCCAGCCGTGCGGGCGGCCGTAGCGGCGGTACTGAAGGCTCAGGTAGAGCGCCGCCGCGCAGGCCACCAGCAGCGGGACCCCCGCGACCGCGGCCTCCACGGCGAGCGCTCCCCCGCCCGTCGGCTGGCCCATGCGCGTCCCCCCGTCACGTGGTGTTCCCTCTTCGACACGCAACGCTAGTGCGTGCGGCGCCGGGGCGAGGGGCGAACGCGGACATTCGCGGCGGCGGCCGGGTCCGGGGAGGGCCGGTTCGGTCACCCGGAGCAGGACTTGCCATACTCTCCGCCATATGTGACCTTTGCCCTATTGTCACAAGGCTTCACAGGAGGAAACACCCCTACCGCCCACCCGAGAGGTGGACATTCTCGCCTCCCATGGCAGACTGCCTCCACCACCCGGATATTTCAGCGTTTCACCGGCGAGGTACGATCCCCCACGCCGAAATACCGCGTTTGTGGTTACCCTGCGGTACGTCCCGTGTCGAGAGCCCCCACGGACGCAGCCCGCGGGGCACGAGGCCGCGCACAGGCGGACCGGGACGCGCCGACTCCCCCGGCGGCCCCACCCCCACAAGACCCCGGACGCGGATCGACAGGAGAACCGTGCAGGCAGTACCCGAGCGACGCGGTCGGAGCATCACCTCCCGCATCCGCGCAATGGTCATGATCCCCACCACCGCCCTGGTGGTGCTCTGGCTGGTCCTCACCGCGGCCCTCGCCGGGGACGCGGTCATCCAGATCCTCCGCGCCAACGCCACCGACGAACTGGTCACCCCCGCCGCGGTCGGCCTCGTGGACGTGATGCGGGAGCGGTCGCAGACGATCGCCCACATCGAGAACCCGGGGGACGCGCAGATCGAGGGCCAGCTGGCTGAGGCCCGCGAGAGCACCGACGCCTCCCTGGGCGAGGTCGTGGGCGAGCTCATCGGCTTCGCCGACATCGCCCCCGGCGAGAGCGGCCACCACATCGAGATGCTGCACGCGCAGTACGGCGAGATCGGCGCGATCCGCTCGGCGGTGGACGCGGGCGAGGCCTCCCGCGCCGACGTCCTGGACTACTACAACGAGCTGATCCTGCACGGCGCCGACAGCTTCGACAGCCAGGCACGCGAGGGCGACCTCGGGAACGCGGTCAGCTCCAGCTTCACCGCGACGTACATGTTCCGCACGGTCGACCTGTTCGCGCAGTCCGACGCCCAGGTCGCCCGCGCCTTCGCCACCGACGAGCTGACCCTGGAGGACCAGCGCCGGTTCACCGAGCTGGTCGGCTCCTACGAGAGCACGCTCGCGGCCAACGGCCACTACCTGGGAGGCGAGGGCCAGGAGGCCCGGCTGGAGAACCTGCTGGCGAGCCAGGAGTACGCCGACCTCCAGCGCATGCAGGACGAGATCATCGACCGCCAGGCGACCACCGAGACGGTCACCGACCCGGTGACCCTGGTGCCCAGCGAGGTCCAGGACCTGTCCATGCCGGTGGACTACGCCGCGTGGGACGAGTCCTACGACCACGTCCTCTCCGAGCTCACCGCGATCGGCGCCGACGAGGCCCTGTACGCCGCGGACGTCACCCGCGCCCAAGCCAACCAGGCCGTGTTCCTCGCCGTGGCGGGCAGCCTCGGCGTCGGCGTCGTCACCGTGGCCGCCTTCCTGCTGGCCCGCCGCTCCTCGCACACGCTCACCGAGCGCCTGCTGCGCCTGCGCGAGGACTCCAACGACATGGCCGAGCACCGCCTGCCCGACCTCATGCGCCGCCTGCACGCGGGCGAGCAGGTGGACACCTGCACGGCCGTTCCCCAACTGGCCGCCGACGACGACGAGCTCGGCGACGTGGCCAGGGCGTTCAACACCGCCCAGCGCGCGGCCGTCAACGCGGCGGTGCAGCAGATCGAACTGCGCCAGGGCGTCAACCGCGTGTTCCTCAACATCGCGCACCGCAGCCAGACGCTGGTCCACCGCCAGCTGCGCCTGTTGGACCGGATGGAGCGCGAGCAGGAGGACCCCGAGCAGCTGGCCCAGCTGTTCAAGCTCGACCACCTGGCCACCCGCTCCCGCCGCAACGCCGAGAACCTGCTGATCCTGGGCGGAGAGGCGCCCGGCCGCACCTGGCACCGCCCCATGCCGCTGATCGACGTGCTGCGCGGCGCCATCTCCGAGTCGGGCGACTACACCCGCGTCAAGCGCGAGCGGATCGCCCGTGTGCACCTCAACGGCCCGGCCGTGGCCGACGTCATCCACCTGGTCGCCGAGCTGGTCGACAACGCCGCGATGTTCTCCCCGCCGCACACGCACGTGCGTCTGAGCAGCGAGGACGTGCCCAACGGCGTGACGGTCGAGATCGAGGACCGGGGCCTGGGCATGACCGAGAGCGAGTTCGCCTCGGCGAACGCGCTGCTGTCCAGCCCGCCCGAGTTCGACGTGATGCGCTTGAACGAGAAGATGCGCCTCGGCCTGTTCGTGGTCTCGCACCTGGCCCACCGCCACGGCATCCGCGTGCACCTGCGCCCGTCGCCGTACGGGGGCGTGCAGGCCATCGTGCTGCTGCCGCACGAGCTGATCTCCGGCGACCGCTCCCCGCTGCCCTCCGACGAGAGCGGCGAGCACGTGTGGGACGTGCGCGAGATCCTGGACCGCACGCCCGGCGGCGAGCTGTCGTCCGGCAGGCGCGTCAAGCCCGTGCTGACCTCGGTGTCCGCGCCGAAGGAGGAGGCCCCCGACCGCGAGGACGAGGACTCCGGGGACTCCGCCGGGGGCGAGGGGGACGACACCGTGACCGCTGAGGCCGCCGAGGCCCCGGCGGGCGGCGCGGACCTCCTCGACGCGGACGGCGACCGCCCCTCGCTGCCCACCCGGACGCCGCTGCCCACGCGGACCCCGTCCGTCAGCGCGGTCCCCGACCCCTCCGCCGCCGAACCGCCCGCCATGGTCGAGGCGGGCGGGGGACGGCCGCCGCTGCCCAAGCGGCGGCCCCAGGAGAACCTGGCTCCGCAGCTGGCCGCCGACCCCCAGAGCGGCCCCGCGACGGCGGGCGGGTCCTCCTCGAACGCGGCCCAGGACGGCCAGGAGCGTCTGGCGCGCCTGCGCCGGAACATGTCCGCGTTCCAGAAGGGTACGGACCGCGGACGGCGCGAAGGCAAGCAGCAGACCAACGACACCGACAAGGACGCGTAACCGTGACGAGTACTCCCGAAAGCGCCCAGCGTGACAGTGGAAGCGGCGCGGGCAAGAAGGACATCGACTGGCTGCTGGACGAGCTGCTCGACCGCGCGGTGGGCTCCCGCCACGCGATCGTGCTCTCCGCCGACGGGCTGCTGATCGGCCGCTCCCGCGAGCTGGTCAAGGAGGACGCCGAGCACCTGTCCGCGGTGGCGTCCGCGTTCCAGAGCCTGGCCCGGGGCACCGGCCGACACTTCGGCGGGGGCGAGGTGCTCCAGACCGTCGTGGAGATGGAGAGCGCGTACCTGTTCGTCACCGGTGCCGGCCGGGGGGCGTGCCTGGCGGTCCTGGCCGAGGAGAGCGCCGACGTCGGCCTCATCGCCTACGAGATGAACGTGCTGGTCGAGCAGGTGGGCCGTTATCTGGACGCCGCGCCCAGACGCGAGGGCGCTTCAGGGGAAGCCACGCGATAGGGGACGCCATGCAAGCGCACAACGAGTTGCCGCCCGAGGAGGATCCGCACGGCCTGCCCCAGAGGGACGCGGTCGGCGGGTTCGACGAGGGCGCGGCGGTCGGACAGCAGGACGCCGGACCGCTGGTACGGCCGTACGTGATCGCGCAGGGCCGCGAGCACGCCGACACCGTGCAGCTGGACATGATCAGCGTCGTGATCGCGGCCAAGCGGGCCGAGGTCGACGAGATGGCGCTGGAGCCCGAGCAGATACGCATCCTGGAGCTGTGCCGACGGCCCCAGTCGGTCGCCGAGGTGTCCGCGCACCTGGACATCCCGGTGGCCGTGGTCAAGGTCCTGCTCAGCGACCTGCTCAACCGCGGCCTCGCCTTGGCCCGCGCCCCCTACACAGCGAAGAGCCCGGTCAGCCGGGACGTACTCCAGGCGGTTCTCGATGGCATCCAGCGACTCTGACGACACGCAGGCGCCCGTTCCGGCGGCGCTCAAGATCCTCGTGGCGGGGGGTTTCGGGGCCGGTAAGACCACGATGGTCGGATCGGTCAGCGAGATCGCGCCGCTGAGCACCGAGGAGGTGATGACCGAGGCCAGCTACGGGATCGACGACCTGTCGGGCGTGGAGGCCAAGACGACCACGACCGTGGCGCTGGACTTCGGCCGCATCACCATCAACGACCACCTGGTGCTGTACCTGTTCGGGACCCCGGGTCAGGAGCGGTTCTGGTTCATGTGGGAGGAGCTGTCCGAGGGGGCGCTGGGCGCGGTGGTCATCGCCGACACCCGCCGCCTGGAGACGTGCTTCGCCGCGGTGGACTTCTTCGAGCGGCGCGGCGTGCCGTTCGTGGTGGCGGTGAACTGCTTCGAGGGCGCCCACCGGTACGAGCCCGAGGAGGTCCGCACCGCGCTGAGCCTGGACCCCGCGATCCCGGTCGTGCTGTGCGACGCGCGTGAGCGCGAGTCGGCCAAGGCGGTGCTGGTGACGCTGGTGAACCGGGTGGCCGAGCGGATGGCCGCCTGAGTCCGCTCCACCGAAGGGGCGGGGGCCGGTCCCCCGCCCCTTTCGCGTGGCCCGCCGGGGACGGACTTCGGGGTTTCGGACGCCCTGCCGGGTTTGCGGACACGTTCGTCCCCCCGGAACCGGTGTACACAAGGGGCTTCCAGGTAAAGTGCGCCCCGTGGAGCGCCGCGGGCGCGCCACACCCGCAGACCATGGCCCCGTCCGAGCGGGCCCGCACGAAGGTGACTGGAGTTGCCCATGAAGCGGTTCGAGTGGCGCGACCGGATCCATGCCCTGGACGCCGAGGACGACTGTGAGCAGATCGTGCGCATCCTCGGCAGCCACGAGTTCCCGTGGGACATCGAACAGGCCCTGGGCCTGGCCCTGTACCGCACCTACGCCGTGCCCAGCATCGGCGAGCTGCTGGCGCACACGCGCGAGTTCACCGAGCGCACGCAGCACCGCTACGACGACACGGCGCTGATCCTCAACGACATCATGGAGCACGGATTCGGTCCGGGCCGCGGCCGCGACGCGCTGCGCCGGATGAACCAGATGCACCGCTCCTACGACATCAGCAACGACGACTACCGCTACGTCCTGAGCACCTTCGTGGTCATGCCGGTGCGCTGGATCAACGACCACGGCTACGGCTGGCGCAGGCTGAGCGACCACGAGATCGCCGCCAGCACCAACTACTACCGCAAGCTCGGCAGGCACATGGGGATCAAGGACATCCCCGAGACCTACGCCGGGTTCCTCGAACTCTTCGACTCCTACGAGCGCGAGCACTTCGCCTACACCGAGGGCGGCCGGGCCGTCTCCGACGCCACCCTGGGGCTGATGGTGGACCTCTACCCGGCCTGGCAGCGGCCCGTGGTGCGCCCCTTCACCAAGGCCCTGCTCGACGACCGGCTCATCCGCGCCTTCGGCTACCCCGAGCCCTCGGCCGCCTGGCGGCGGCTGAGCGCGGGCGCGCTGAGGCTGCGGGCCCGTGTGGTGCGCCTGATGCCGCCGCGCCGGGAGCCGCGCTGGGCCAGGATGAGCCCCAACATCCGCAGCTACCCCCAAGGCTACGACCCGTCCCGGATCGGCACCTTCCCCCAGGGCTGCCCGGTCCCGCACGGCATGGTGACCCGCGAGGTCGCCGCCACGGGCGCCCGCGTGCCCGCGCCGGACCAGGCGGTCGCACCGGCGGGCGGGGAGGCGCCCGCGGGGTCTGCCGGGGAGGACGCGGAGAGGTAGCGGCCCCCGGCCCCCACGCCGCGCGTCCCCCCGCGCCCCGATCCCCCTCCCCCGCCCGACCGACCCCCTCTCCCCGAAGGAACCGCAGATGAAGCGTTTCGACCTCAGAGACGAGATCCACCACCTGGACCACGAGGCCGACTGCGTACGGATCATGCAGATCCTCAACTCCCAGGAGTTCCCCTGGGACATGGGCCGGGCGCTGGGCATCGCCCTGTACCGCACCTACGCCGTGCCCAGCATCGGCGAACTCCTGGGCCGCACCGACGAGTTCACCGGCAGCACCCAGAAGCGCTACGACGACACCGCGCTGATCCTCAACAACATGATGCGGTACGGGTTCGAGCCCGGTCAGGGCCGCGACGCGCTGCGCCGGATGAACCAGATGCACCGCTCCTACGACATCAGCAACGACGACTACCGCTACGTGCTCAGCACGTTCGTGGTCATGCCGGTGCGCTGGATCAACGACCGCGGCTACGGCTGGCGCAGGCTGAGCCAGCACGAGATCTCGGCGATCACGCACTACTACCGCAGGCTCGGCCGGTACATGGGGATCAAGGACATCCCCGAGACCTACGAACAGTTCCGGGAGCTCCTCGACTCCTACGAGCGCGAGCACTTCGCCTACACCGAGGGCGGCCGGGCCGTCTCCGACGCCACCCTCGACCTGATGGTGTCCTTCTACCCGCGGCGCGTGTCCGGGCTGGCCCGGAAGTTCTCCATGGCGATCCTGGACGAGTCGCTCATCGAGACCTTCCGCTACGAGCCGCCCAGCAGGGCGTGGCGGCGGGCGGCGGACCTGGCGCTGAGGCTGCGGGCCCTGGTGGTGCGCCGGATGAAGCCGCGCGAGGAGCCGCTGTGGGCGGAGGACAACCCGAACATCCGCAGCTACCCGAAGGGGTACGACGTCAACCGGATCGGCACCTTCCCGGCGGGCTGCCCCGTGGCGCACGACGTGGACCCGGTGGGGCACGAGGAGCTGTACGGCGACGGCGGCGGGGAGGGCGGCGCGGCTCCCGAGGGCCGGGAGGCCCCGAGGACGGCACGATCCGCCGCGGCGCCGGAGGCCACGACGTCCGCGGACGGGCGCGTGTGACCGCCGCGGCCGACTCCGCGGCGTCCGGGGGCACCGGGCCCGGGGGCGCCGCGGTGGGAGGGGCCGCTCCGGAGGCCGCCGCCCGGAGCACGGTCGGCGGGCCGGGCGCTCCGCTGCCCCGTTCCGTGCACGCCTGGTACGGCAGCGGCGCGGTGGCCACGGGGATCTTCAACACGGTGCCCGGGCTGCTGCTCCTCATCTACCTGACCGACACGCTCGCGGTGAGCCCCGCCCTGGCCGGGGCGGTGGTGCTCCTGCCCAAGGTGGTCGACCTTCTGGTCAGTCCGTATATCGGGATCTGGTCGGATAGGACGCGTTCGCCGTGGGGGCCGCGGCGCCCGTGGATGCTGGCGGGGGCGCTGACCCTGCCGGTGCTGTTCGCCGCGATGTTCGCCGGGCCGCCGCTGAAGGGCGGCTCCGCCGCGGTGTACGTGGCGGCCGTGTTCGTGGCCGCCGCGCTGGCCTCGTCGGTGTTCCAGGTGCCGCACACGGCCATGCCCGGGGAGATCACCTCCGACTACCACGAGCGGTCCACGTTCAACACGTGGCGGACCGCGTTCGTCGGGCTCGCCCTGATGCTGGGCGGCGCCTTGGCGCCGGTCGTCCAGTCGGCCCCCGCGGACCCCGTGGCCGGGTACCGGCTGATGGGCCTGCTCATGGGCTGCGTGGTGCTGGTGTCGATGCTGGGCTCGGTGGTGGGCACGCGCCGGGCGCCGCGCCCGGTGTTCGCGCACCGCACGGAGGGTCTGGCGGCCCAGCTGCGGGTGGCCTTCGCCCACCGGCACTTCCGGGTGCTCTTCCCCGCCAACCTCCTGATGGCCACGGCGGGCGGCACCATGGTCGCGGGCGTGCCGTACGTGACGGCCAACGTCATGGGCGAGCCGGGCTACACGAGCGTGCTCATGGTGTGCGTGCTGGTGCCGCTGATCGCTTCGGCCCCGCTGTGGCGGTGGCTGTCCCTGCGGGTGGACAAGCGCCGCGCCGCCGGGTACGCGGCGGCGGTGTTCGCCCTGGGCGGTCTGGGTCTGCTGCTCATCCCGATCTGGGGCCTCCCCGGCGCCGTGCTGTCCTCCGTGCTGGTGGGCGTGGGTCTGTCGGGGACGACGCTGCTGCCGTGGTCGATGCTGGCCGACTGCCTGGCCACCGCCGACGCCTCCGGGCGGCGGCAGGGCGGCGTGCTCTCGGGCGTGTGGACCGCCGGGGAGGCCATGGCGCAGTCGGTGGGAACCGGGCTGCTGTCGCTGGCCTTGGCGGTGAGCGGCTACGTGGAGTCCGGGGCCGGGGAGGCGGTCCGGCAGAGCGACGAGGCGCTGCGCGGCATGCTGGTCGGCAGCACGCTGGTGCCCGCCGCGGTGATGCTGTGCTGCCTGGTGCCGCTGGCGTTCTACCGGCTGACCGCCGAGGAGGCGGGCCCGCGCTGACCGGAGGCGCGGCTGGCGCGGCGCCCGGGGCCCCGCCTCAGCGGCCCAGGCGGCGCCACAGCGGGCGCGGGAGCAGCCGCATGCCCGCGAAGATCGGCTGGAGCACGCGCGGCGCCCACACGGTGGTGGCCCCCGAGCGCAGTCCGGCCGACACCGCGTCCGCGACCTGTCCCGGCGTCGCCGGGAAGGGGGCGGGCGCCACGTGCGCCGACATCCGCGTCGGCACGTAGCCCGGCCGCACCACCAGCACCCGCGCGCCGGACCCGTGCAGGGAGTCGGCCAGGCCCTGCGCGAAGCCGTCCAGGCCCGCCTTGGCCGACCCGTACACGAAGTTGAACCTGCGCACCCGCACCCCCGCCACGGAGGAGAGCACCACGAGCGTCCCGTGGCCCTGCTCGCGCAGGCGGGCGGCCACGGCCAGGTCGGCGGACACGTGCCCGGTGTAGTTGACGGCGGCGGCGCGGGCGGCGGCGGCCGGGTCGGCCTCGTACCCGGACTGCTCGCCCAGCACCCCGAACGCGTCCACCACCACGTCCAGGTCGCCCACCAGCTCCACCGCGGCCGCCACGGTACCGGTGTGGGTGTCGGGCAGACCGGCGTCGAAGTCCACCGAGTGCGTCCGCGCCCCGAGAGCGGTGAGCGCGCCCGGCGGCGAGGACACCCCGCCCCGGGCGGCCAGCACCACCTCGCGGGCGCCCTCGCGGACCAGCCGTTCGACGATGGCCAGGCCGATCTCGCTGCGGCCGCCGAGCAGCAGCACGCTCCGCACCGCTCCCACCGAGTCGCGCACGGCTGTCCCTGCCTTTCCGGAGTGTGCGTCCCCGGCTGCCGGGGACGGCCGTCATCGTGCCACCGAAGGGCCGTGCTGTCACAGCAGCCGCAGTCGGCGGGCCAGGTCCGAGACCAGGACCCCGTCCGGGTCGGCCCGCCCGCGCACCCGGCGCCACGCGGGCAGGCCGGGGTACATGGCGTGCACGGCCTCGGGGCTGGCCCGGCTGTCCTTGGCCAGGTACAGGCGGCCCCCCGCGCCGGCCACGCGCTCGTCGAAGCGGTGCAGCAGGGGGCCGAGACCGGGCAGGTCGGCGGGCAGGTCCACGGCCAGCGACCACCCCGACCGGGGGAAGGAGAGCGGTCCCGGTGTGGGCCGCCCCATCCGCTTGAGGACCGCCAGGAACGAGGGCGCGCGCGTGCGCGACAGCTCCCCGGCGATCCACTCCAGGACGTCCTGCGCGCCGAAGGGCACCACGAACTGGTACTGCACGGCGCCGTGCCTGCCGTACAGCCGGTTCCACCCGTCGAGCGCGTCCAGCGGGTGGAAGTAGCCGCCCACCGGCTGGATCCGGCCGCGCCGCCTCCTGGGCGCCCGGCCGTGTTCGAGGGCGTTGAACGCGCCGACGGTCCACCGGTTCAGGGTCGCCGCCGGCGGGGTCAGGGGCGGCACGGGCAGGCTCGTGTTCCGGTACCGCAGCGGGTCGCGGCGCAGCGGTTCCGGGAGGTCGCCGGTCTCGGCGTGGTGGGCGCGGGTGACCACGCCCCGGCCCAGACCGTCCCCGCGGGCGAACAGGTCCAGCCAGGCCACCGAGTACCGGTGGCCGGGGCGCGCCATCAGCTCCAGGGTGGCCTCCAGGTCCGGCGTCCGGTCGGTGTCCACCCGCATGTACGCGGTCCGGACGGGGAGCACGCCCAGGGTGGCCTCGGTGACCACCCCGGTCAGGCCCATGCCGCCGACGGTCGCCCAGAACAGGTCGGGGTCGCCGCCGGGTTCCGGTCCCAGGCGGCGCGTGCGCCCGTCCGGGGTGACCAGGGTGAGGGAGCGCAGGTGCGCGCCCAGGGAGGAGTCGGTGTGGTGGTTCTTGCCGTGGACGTCGGCGGCGACCGCACCGCCCAGGGTGACGCGGCGGGTCCCGGGGGTGACGGGGACGAAGAGGCCGCGGGGCAGCAGGTGCGCGAGCAGGGCGTCCACGCTGGTGCCCGCGGGGGCGGTGACCTCGCCGCGTTCGGCGTCCACGCGCACGGGGCCGGTGAGCCCGGTGCAGTCCAGCACCAGGCCCCCGGCGTCCTGGGCGGCGTCGCCGTAGGAGCGCCCGAGTCCGCGCGGCAGCGCCCCGCGCTCCCCTGCCCGGGCGAGCGCCTCGGCGACCTGGGCGGGCGTGCGGGGGCGCACGACGCGGGCGGCCGTGGGCGCGGTGCGCCCCCACCCGCGCAGGAGGACCGGCCGGTCCGGCGGCGGGTTCACAGGTGGATCCCCGCCGCGACCAGGGCCGCGAGTCCGCAGAGGATGAGCTGGAGGGGCCGGTCGCGCAGGGCGATCTCCTCGGGTTCCTCCCCCACCCCCCGGTCCACGAGCAGGTTGTAGCGCAGGACGAACATGATGAACGGCACGATACTCAGCGCGTGGAAGACCGTCCTGGGGCCGTCGCCCGGTTCCAGCGCCCACAGGCAGTAGGTGACGATCATGGCGCCCGAGGCCATGGTGCGGGTCTGGGAGAGGTAGGCGGTGCTGTAGCCGCGCAGGGCGGGCCGGACCGCGGCCGCCGCGGCGACCGCTCCCGCGGGGGCGTCGCCGTTCCCGGCGATCGCGGCACCGGACGCGCGCAGTTCGGCCTCGCGCTTGCCGACCACCACCAGGAGCGCGGCCAGCGACACCACGATCACGAACCACGAGGTCAGCGGCACGCCGACGGCCACCCCGCCCGCCACCGCGCGCAGCACGTGGCAGGCGGCGACCGCGACCAGGTCGCACACCACCAGGTCCCGCAGGTAGCGGGTGTAGACGAGCGTGAGCAGCACGTACCCGGCGACCAGCGCGGACAGCACGGGGTCGCCCAGCGCCAGGGAGGCCAGCGGCGCGGCGGCGCTGAGCGCGGTCCCGGCCGCGACGGCCACGGGGACGGGGAGCGCGCCGGAGGCCACCGGGCGGTGGCGCTTGCGCGGGTGCGCGCGGTCGCGTCGGGCGTCGTGGACGTCGTTGAGCAGGTAGGTGCCGCTGGCGGCCGCGCAGAACAGGGCGAACACCGCCGCGCTGGTCAGCAGCGCCCCGGTCTGCGTCAGGGCCCCGGCCGCGGCGGGCGCGGCCAGGACGAGGAGGTTCTTGAGCCACTGCCGGGGGCGGCACGCGCGGACGAGCGCGCCGACCGTCCCCCCGTCGCCGCGCGGAGCCCCGGCCGCCGACGGCCCCGTGGCCCGCGTCCTCTCCGTCACCGCGGCCGGGGGGCGCGGTGACGCACGCCGACGCGCCCGGTCGGGCGCGCCGGCGAGGGACGGGCGCGGGGGTCAGTGGTGGTGGTCACGACGGCGGCCCGTGACGAACAGGACGACCGCGACGCCGATGAATCCGACACCGACGACGAGGCAGACGACGGGCAGGGTGGTCTGGAGGAGGGGCAGCACGGTGCGTCCCTGCTCGGAGTTGGCGACCGCGTTCTGGACGGACTCGTCGTTGGAGACGAGTTCGGCGTCGAAGAGCGTCAGGACCTCCTCGCCGTCCACGACGACGACGCGGTTCTGGTCCTCGCCGATCTTGAGGGGGGAGCCGGTGACGGGCTCGATCCAGTAGGTGCGGGTGATGGAGAAGACCTCGTCGCCGGTGACGTCGCCCTCGCCCTCCATCCCGGCCACCGAGCGGGGCAGGGTGCGCTCGCCGATGACCTCGTCCTCGACCTCCTGGACGAACCTGTAGGCCTCGACGCCCCCGACCTCCTCGATCCCCTGGAACTCCATGGGGACGACCTCCCGCGCGGTGGTCTCGTAGAAGTCGTAGTCGCGCTGCTCGGTGAAGAAGGGGAACTTCCAGGCCTGGCCGCTCTGGGCGACGGACTCGTCGTTGACCATGGAGTCGCAGCAGTCGACCGCCTCCCCGGTGACGCGGTCGTGCCCGGCGCGGCGGCTGCTGGAGGTGATGCCGAAGTCGGTCTCGGCGTCCCTGACCCAGGTGAACTGGTCCCACACCACCGTCTCGTCGGTGCTGGAGGCCACGTCGGCCCGGATGGTCGAACGCGCCTCCAGGGCGGCGTCCTCGACGAGCTCGACGTCCTCGATGTTGAAGTAGGTGGCCCCGTCCGCCTCGAGGACCGTTTCGCTGTAGTAGTCCAGAGGGGTCTTCATCAGGGAACTCGACAGCCACGTGCGCATCATGGGGGCAAAGGCGAGGAAGAAGACCCCAAACGCGACGAGAACGACCGCAACAGTACGGCGCATGTGCCCTCCTGGGCGTATGAGAGTCCAGATCTGGAACTGGGTCTAGTGGAACTAGGTTCAGTTCCGGGTAGAGTACTGCCCAGTAGCGAACGACGTCACCAGGGCGTGTCGAAATTTTTATAACGCGTTCTAGTGTTACTCGTTCCTCCCTCCACCCAGTCCGGGAAGGCCCATGGCGCCCACCTCCTCCTCCGCGCCCGGGGACCCCGCCGCCGGTGCCCACTTCGCCAGCGCGCGCACCCCCGATCCCTCGCTGGTGCTGCCGCAGGTCGACGGCCGCCACGAGTCCCTCGACGGCGTCCGCGCCGTGGCCGCCTTGATGGTCCTGGTGTTCCACGTGGCCACCGAGACCGGCGACTCCCTGGCGCCGGGGGTGCTGGGCGGCCTGCTGTCCGCCTTCGACGTGGCCGTGCCGCTGTTCTTCGCGCTCTCGGGCGTGCTGCTGTACCGCCCCTGGGCCCGCGCGGCCCTGGACGGGACGCGCGGGCCGCGCGCCCGCCCCTACCTGTGGCGCCGCGCCGTGCGCGTCCTGCCCGCCTACTGGCTGGTGGCCGTGACGGCACTGCTCGTCTACTCCCGCGACGAACTCGGCTCGCTCCGGTACTGGTGGGAGGTCCTGACCCTCACCTTCCCCTTCAACACCGACCCGCCGTGGGTGGGCACCGGCCCCTACGGCCTCGGCCAGATGTGGAGCCTGTCGGTGGAGGTCAGCTTCTACCTGCTGCTCCCGCTGTTCGGTCTGGTCCTGGCGCTGTGGGCGCGCGGCGGCCGGAGCGTGGACGCCCGGGGCCGGCGGCTGCTCGCGGGCCTGGGGGTCATGGCGCTGCTGGGCCTGGCCGCGCTGGTCCCGCAGTTCTATCCCGAGCCCCGCGAGTACATGCACGCCTGGCTGCCCCGTGCTGCGGGCCTGTTCGCCGTCGGCATGGCGCTGGCCGTGCTCTCGGAGTGGGCCTGGCGCGAACCCGGCGCCGACGGCCCGGTGCGCCGCCTGTGCCGGACCCTGGGCTCCTCTCCCGGGGTGTGCTGGCTGGTCGCGGGCGGGTTCTTCGCCCTGAAGGCCACCGAGGCCTCCGGCGGCCGCTTCATCGGCTCCGGCGACATCTGGACCTCGGCCGTGGACTCGCTGGCCGGGATCGGGTTCGCGTTCTTCCTGATCGCCCCGTGCGCGCTGGCGCCGCGCCCGGCGGGGCCCGCCCTCCCGCTGCGGGAGGCGCGGGCCTGGCGCGGGGGCCGGTGGCTGGACTCGCTGCTGCGGCACCGGGTGTGCCAGTTCCTGGGGCGGATCTCCTACGGCGTGTTCCTGTGGCAGTTCATGGTGCTCTACCTGTGGCGCGACTTCACCGGCCAGGAGATCTTCACCGGGTCGTTCTGGCTGGACGCGGTGCCGGTGACGATCGGGACCGTGCTGCTGGCCGCCGCGAGCCACCGGTGGGTGGAGGAGCCCAGCCGCCGATGGTCCCAGCGCCTCTCCCGCGGACGGTCCTCCGCCTAGCTCCCGGCCCGGTCGTCCTCCTCGGGCGCCCACGGGTTGCCCTCCACCGTCGGCGCCATACCGCCCACCGACACCCAGTTCAGGCACAGCCCGCCCCGGTCCTCGGGGTCCTCGGGCACGAACACCGACAGCTGCTCGCCGGGGGCGCCCGCGGGCACGTACCAGGTGCCGTTCTCCTCCGCGGCGGGCAGTTCGACCTCGATCCAGTCGTCGCCCAGGGCCACCACCACGCCGACGTCCTCCTCGGCCGTGTAGCCGAGCGTGACGACCTGGGCGACGCCGCCGTGCGCCTGCACCGGCCAGGACACCAGCCCCTCCCAGGGCTCCAGGCACTCGTCCGCGGGCCCGGGGGCGAACATGTCGCTGTCGTCGGAGGGCCGCGCCGGGACCAGGAACCCGGCGTCGTTGAACACGTACGCGGTGGCGGCCTCCTCGGGCGCGGCCATCCGCTCGGCCACGTCGTCCGACGCCAGCGGCGGCAGCACCCACGAGCTCAGGCGGCGCTGGCCGTTCCACTCCAGGACCACGTCCTCGGGGACCGGGCGCGCGTACAGGCCGCCCTCCTCCGGGACGTCCGCCAGCGCCGTGCGCACCGTGTCCAGGTACCACTGGAGGCGGTCGCCGCTCAGTGTCTGCGCGTAGGCGTGGGTGGAGTAGCCCGCCGCCACCGCGTACACCGCCGTCGCCAGCGCGGCCGCGACCCGGGCGGCGCGCCGGGGCCGCACGCGGTAGGGCTCCCCGCCCACCGGGGCCGACGAGGCGCCGCCGACCAGGGCGCGCGCCCGCTCCTCCCTGGTGGGCAGGTAGGCCAGGGCCAGGCACAGGGCGAACACCAGCGCCGCGTCCGCCACGTACCGGGGGTCGGCGGCGGCCACGTCCTGGAACCGGCCGCGCGCGATGATCGTCGGAATGACGTCCACGACCACCAGGTAGGCCAGCAGCAGCGCCCAGGCCCGCCACGCCCCGCGCCGCATCCGCAGGCTGACCAGCACGATCACGGCGAAGACCGCCCAGGCGGCCAGCACGGTCACGCCCGGCACGTCGACCAGGCCGCCGGTCGGGGTGACCGGGCCCCACTCCAGGGGTCCGCCCAGGGCGCCGACCGGGAACACCTCGGTGAGCAGTCCGCGCAGCATCGTCAGGGCGGGCTCGCTCTGGGGCACGCCCGCGCCCTCCCCGCCCCCGGCCGCGCGCATCCGCACCAGGTAGAACACCGCGTAGGCGGCCAGCAGCGCGCCCATCGCCGTCCAGAACGGGCGGTGCAGGGCCCACGCCCGCCGGGCCCCGGCGACGAGCCCGCCGGGGTAGAGGTGGGCGACGGCCACGGCGAACAGCACCGGTGGCAGGAACATCGCCTTGACCGTGAACAGCATGCCGAACACGACGGCGCCGCCCGCCCGCCAGGCCAGGCGGTGGTCGTCCGTGCGCAGGTAGCGCACGGTCCACAGCACGGCGAGCACCAGGGCCAGCTGGAGGGGTACCGCGTTGAGCGCCGCCGACCACCAGCCCAGCACGGGCACGGTCAGCGGTGCCAGCGCGTACACGGTCAGCGGGACGAGCAGCGCCCAGCGGCGGCCGAACAGCTCCCACACCAGGCGCAGGAACCCCACCAGCGCGGCGGCCTGGAGGGCGAGCATGGTGCCCGCGCTGACCCACCACTCGTAGGGCCACAGGGCGGTCTGGAGGTAGACGAGGAACAGCGCCCCGGGCATCAGGTGGCCCTTGTGCAGGGTGAGCAGGTAGTCCGGCCCCAGGTCGCTGGCGTGGGCGTTGGCGAAGAAGAGGTAGTCGTCCTCCACGAAGTAGGACTCGCCCAGGACGTAGGCCCGCAGCCCCACGGCCCCCAGCACCACCGCCAACCCCACGAGGGCCAGCCGGTCGCGGGCCAGGCGGCGGGCGGCAGCCCACGCGGCGCGGACCGTTCCGCCGGGGCCGGGGCCCTTCCCGGGGGGTTCCTCAGAGGGGCGGCGTACCCTGGGTGCCCCGACCGGGCCGGGCCGCGCGGCCTCGGCGCCCGGACCGTCGTGCCCGCGCGCGGTGGGGGGAACAGGCGGCATCGGCATCTCTCCCGCCGTAGTTGGCCGATCCGGAGAAGGGGTGCCAGAATACAACACGTTCCACTTTTTCCCTGGACCCTTGTCGCAGGCCTTCCCGGCCTGGATGCCCGGAACAGGAACACGATCCAGGTGCTGTGTTCCGGCGGGTCGCGAGCACCGTGGAGGTGATGCGGGTGGGACTCGAACAGGTCCGCCGCGACTGGACGCGGCTGGGTTCCACCGAACCCCTGTGGGCGGTGTGCGTGGACCCCGCCAAGAGGGGCGGCGGCTGGGACGACGACGAGTTCCTCGCCTCCGGACGGGCCGACATCGACCCGTCCGTCGCCCGCCTGGAGGAGCTGGGCATCCGCCCCGAGGGGGGCCGGGTGCTGGACTTCGGGTGCGGCGCGGGACGGCTGTCCAACGCCCTGGCCGCGCACTTCCCCGAGGTCGTGGGGGTGGACATCTCCGCGCCGATGCTGGAGGAGGCCCGCCGCCTGGACCGCTCCGGGGGGCGGATCGAGTTCGTGCTGAACGAGCGCCCGGACCTGTCGGTGTTCGGGGACGCCTCCTTCGACCTGGTCTACACCGACCTGGTCCTCCAGCACCTGCCTCCCGTCCTGGCCGAGGGCTACGTGCGCGAGTTCGCGCGGGTGCTGCGCCCCGGCGGGGCCATGGTGCTGGGCGTGCCCGAGTCCGAGCGGCGCACCTTCAAGGGGCTGGTGTTCCGGTACGCGCCGTGGCCGCTGGTGGCCCTCGCCCAGCGGGTGCTGCTGCGCTACCCGGCGCCGATGCGGATGCACACCCTGCGCACCGAGCGGATCGCCGAGCTGGTCCCGGGCGGCCGGATCGCCGCCTCCGACGAGTACTGGGGCGGCGACCACTGGCGCCACCTGCGCCACTTCGTGGTGTCGGAGGCGGGCACGTGACCGCGAACGCCGCCGAGGAGGGCACCGTCCCCTTCCGCGCCACCCTGGGCCGGTCGGTGCGGCTGTTCACCGCCTTCCGCGTGGAGCAGACCGACCCGGCGTTCTTCTACGGCACGCTCGCCCGCGACACCGTCGCCCAGCTGCGCTCCTACACGCCCCTGGACGGCAGGCTCGTGGTGGACGTGGGCGGCGGCCCGGGCTACTTCGCCGACGAGCTGAGGGCGGCCGGGGCCCGCTGCCTGTGCGTGGACGCCGACGCCCACGAGATGACGCTGCACGGGCGCGACGCCGACGCGTACGGCGTCCAGGGCAGCGCCCTGGACCTGCCGCTGCGCAGCGGTTCGGTGGACGTGTGCTTCTCCTCCAACGTGCTGGAGCACGTGCCGGACCGGACGCGGATGGCCGACGAGATGGTGCGGGTGACCCGGCCGGGAGGGCTGGTGTACCTGTCGTACACGCTGTGGCTGTCCCCGTGGGGCGGGCACGAGACCTCGCCGTGGCACTACCTGGGCGGCGCGTACGCGGCGGAGCGGTTCGCGCGGCGCCACGGCCGCCGTCCCAAGAACGACTTCGGCCGCACCATGTACGCCGCGCACGCCGGGGAGATGCTGCGCTGGACGCGCGGGCGCACCGACGTGGACGTGGTGGACGTGCGCCCCCGCTACCTGCCCGGATGGGCCAGGCCGGTCGTACGGGTGCCGCTGCTGCGCGAGGTCGTCACCTGGAACCTGCTGCTGGTCCTGCGCAGGCGCTGACCGGCGGGCCCGGGTTCTGGCCGGTGGGGCAGATGAGGCTCCGACCCGCGACGGTCGCGTGCTCCTGGCGGGGTCGGACGGTCGGGGCCCGCCACGGGTACGGGGTCGCGGCGAAGGAAACCGGAGGTCCGGGCCCGCTCACTCCGGGCCGAACGGCATCCTGCGGCGCGTGTGCTGGAGGCTGACCCAGTGGTCGGCGGTGAACTCCTCCATCGCCCACTCGCCGCCGAACCGGCCGATCCCGGAGTGGTTCTCGCCGCCGAAGGCGGTGTTGGCCTCGTCGTTGAGCGTGGAGTCGTTGACGTGCGTCATGCCCGCCCTCAGGCGGCGGGCGAAGCGCACCCCCCGCTCGGCGTCGCGGGTGTGCACCGCGCTGGACAGCCCGTACTCGGTGTCGTTGGCGATGCGCAGCGCGTCCTCCTCCCCCTCCGCGCGGATGACCGTGGCCACCGGGCCGAACACCTCCTCGGCCGCGCTCGGCGCGCTGTTGTCGGCCAGCAGCAGGTGGGGCGGCAGGACCCTGCCCGCCGGGCCGGTCGGTTCGCCGGACAGCAGGAGCCGTGCGCCCTGCTCGACGGAGCGCTCCACCACGTCCCGCACGCCCGCGCAGTGCTCGTCGTCGATGACGGGGCCGATCCGGGTGGCGGGGTCGGAGGGGTCGCCCACCCGCAGCGCCCGGGCGCGCACGAGCATCCGCTCGACCAGCTCGTCGTGGACGGCGGCGGTGGCCACGACCCGGTTCGTGGCCATGCAGATCTGGCCCTGGTGGTAGTAGGAGCCGAACACGGCGGCGTCCGCGGCCAGGTCGAGGTCGGCGTCCTCCAGCACCACCAGCGGCCCGTTGCCGCCGAGTTCGAGCGCGCGCCTGGTGAGCGGGGCCTGCCGGGCGATGTGGCGGCCGACCTCGGTGGAACCGGTGAACGAGATCATCCGGCAGAGCTCGTGGGTGGCCAGGGCGTCGCCGATCTCACCGCCCCTGCCGACGACCACGTTGACCACCCCGGGCGGCAGTCCGGCCTCCTCGTAGATCCGGGCGAGCAGCAGCCCGCCCGTGACCGGGGTGTTCTCGGCGGGTTTGAGGACCACGGTGTTGCCGAGGGCGACGGCGGGCGCGAGGGAGCGGTGGGAGAGCTGGAACGGGAAGTTCCACGGGCTGATCACCGTGACCACGCCGAGGGGTTCGCGGTAGACGCGGTTCTCCTTGCCCGGGGTGATGCCGGGCAGGATCCGGCCCATGACCCGCGTGGGGTAGGAGGTCACCTCGACCATGCCGCTGCGCACCAGCCCCCACTCGAACTCGGCGCGCTCGCGGATCGCCCCGGCCTCGTGGACCAGCCAGTCGACGATCTCCTCGCGGCGCGCGTCCAGGACGCGCAGGGCGCGGACGAAGACCTCGGCGCGCTCGGCGGCGGGGGTCGCGGCCCAGCCCGGCCACGCCCGCTGCGCCTCGCGGTAGGCCAGGTCCACGTCGCCCTCGTCGGCCAGGCGGAACTCGGTCAGGACCGTGTCGTCGTAGGGGTCCACGTCCTGGACGACGCTCCCGGACGACCCGTGCCGCCACTGGTCCCCGATCGGCATCCGGTCCAGTCCCGTGTAGGCGTCCGGCCTGCGGTCCGCGTGCATCGGCCCTCCCCTGCTTCGGCGTCACTGGTGCCACGGTCACCCCTGCCCGGGGCGCGGGCAACGGGACTTGCCGCCTCTTGGCCAACTGTTCAGCGACTCCGAGACCGCCCTTGTCGCCCGGTGTCCTCAGCGGGCGGGGGTGAGCAGGAGTTCGCTGACGACGCGGCCGTCGGCCTCGGTGACCGTGGCCGTCCAGCCGCCCAGGTCCACGCTCTCCCCGGGCTCGTCGGGGATGTGGCCGAGCAGGACCAGGACCATCCCGGCGACGGTCACGTAACTGCCCCGGGGCCGGTCGGTGAGGACGACGCCGAGGTCCTCCAGCTCGTGGACGGGGTACACGCCGGGCAGGCGCAGGGCGCCGCCGTCCAGCCGGGCGGGGGCGCGCTCGTCGGTGTCGGTCTCGTCGTAGATCTCGCCGACGACCTCCTCCAGCAGGTCCTCCAGGCTGACGATGCCGCTGACCTCGCCGCTCTCACCGATCACGACGGCCAGCTGCTGGCGTTCGACGGTGAGCCGGTGCAGGGCGGCGGAGACCGTCAGCGAGTCGGGCAGCAGCAGCGGTTCGCGGGCCAGCTCCCGGGCCGCGCCCTCGCCCCGCAGGAGGTCGGACCAGTGCACCACGCCGACGACGTCGTCCACGTCGTCCCGGCCGACCACCGGGGCGCGCGAGTGGCCGTGCTCGGCCAGGAGCAGGGCTGTCTCGCACGCGGGCAGGTCGGCCGGGACGGTGTCCACGTCGGGACGCGGGACCAGGACCTGGCGCAGCGTCCGCCCGGTGATGTCGAAGGCCCCGGAGAGGATGGTGCGTTGTTCGGGGGTCATATGGCCCTGGGCCTCGATCATGTCGCGCAGCTCCTCCTCGGTGGCCTCCTCCCTGGCGCCGTGCGGGTCGAGCCCGCCGAGCCGGACGACCAGGTCGGTGGAGGCGCTGAGAAGCCAGATCGCGGGGCGCGAGAGCAGCGCCAGCGCGTTGAGCGGGCGGGCCACGAGCAGTGCCCAGGGCTCGGCGCGCTGCATGGCGATGCGCTTGGGCGCGAGTTCGCCCAGGACCAGGGTGACGAAGGTGAGCACGACGGTGACCAGCACGACCGACACCGGGGCCGCGTAGGAGCCGAGGAAGCCCAGCGGCTCGACCAGCGGCCGGGCCAGGGAGACGGCGGCGGTGGCGGAGGCGAGGAAGCCCGCGAGGGTGATGCCGATCTGGATGGTGGCCAGGAACCGGTTGGGGTCGCGGGCCAGTCGGGCCACCGCGCGCCCACCCGGGCCGCGCTCCTCCAGCCGCCTGATCTGCCCCTCCCGCAGCGTGATCAGGGCGATCTCGCTGCCCGCGAACACGGCGTTCACCACGACCAGGACCAGGACGAGGCCGATCTGGGCCCCGATGCCCTCCATGGGACTCCCCCGCGGTCGACTGCCGGTGTCTGAGCTGGGATTCCTTCCCCGAAACCCGAGGGCCACACCACCAGGGGCCGTCGTCCGCGCGCCGCGCGGGCCCCGCCCGCGGCACGGCCTGACCACATGCGGACAAAGACGAGTCTGAATGGCCTCTCGTTCGCTTCAGCGCTGTTACCGCAGGTAGGAGCGCACAGGGATCACCGCGAAGGGCGGCCGCCCCCTCCCGGAGGCTCTTACGCACCTGTTGTAACCTTCCTCTCCGATACCCCTCTTTCACCCTCTGGAGTTCCCGTGTCCGGTTCGACCGGCGTCAACCCCGTCGACGCCATGTCCGAGGCCCAGGAGGCCGAAGCCCTGGCCGAGGCGATGGTCTTCCTCGGCACCGACTTCGAGGCCGCCGTCGAAGGCCTGACGGGAGCCGTGTCCGAGCACGTGACGGGCGGTCTGGACGACTACGGCCTCGACACCATGGAGCACATCCGGAGGGTCGCCCAGAACGGCATCAACCTGGCGCAGAACGTGCAGGGCGCCGACCTGGCCATCACCGACACCGACCACGAGAACGCCGAGGAGTACCAGGAGGGTCTGGAGTCCCTCGACATCCAGATCAACTTCTGACCCCTGTCCCCCGCCCCCACCAACCGCGGAGACCCCTGCCGTGAGCGACCTCTCCTCCATGTCCCTCGGTCTGCCCGAGGACATCGCCGCCGACGTCGGCGCCATCGAGACGGGCGCCGACCAGCTCGACGCCGTCCGACAGAACATGCTCGGCCAGTCCGAGGGCACCCACAGCCGGTTCCGGTCCTCCGCCGGGGAGTTCACCGACCTCGTCGCCTGGAACATCGTCTCCAGTTCGTCCCAGGAACTGTCCTCCTGGCAGGAGGCCGCCGCTTCCCTGACCTACGGCGCGGCGGTCCTGCGCCAGTGGGGGCTCGACATCGAGACCTACCGTGCCGAGCGCGCCAAGCTGGAGACCCGCTGGGAGGAGGAGAAGGCCGACGCTGAAGCGGCCGTCGGCGCCTCCGAGGGGAGCGGCTCCATCCTCGGTGAGGGAACCCGTGAGGGGATGAAGGTCGCCCAGCTGGAAACGCTGCGCGCGGAACTGCTCTCCGAGCACTCCGGGCACTGGGAAACCCTGATGGAGCAGGCCGAGCAGACCGAGAGGGACCTGCGCGACGGCCCCAGCCAGGACAGCCTGGAGCGTCTGATCGAGTCGTCCCTGCTCACCGGCGGCCAGCTGTCCTACTTCGGTGACGCGGTCCCCAGCATGGTCCCGGACGAGCTGAGCGGTGACGAGCACCCGTCCGTCGTCAACCTGTGGTGGACCTCGATGACCGAGGAGGAGCAGGACCAGGCCGTGCGGGACCATCCCGAGCTGCTGCGCGAGCTCGACGGCATCCCGGCGGCCGTGCGCGACCGACTGAACCGCGACCATCTCGACGACGAGATCGAGCGGTTCGAGGAGGAGATCGCCGAACGGGACGAGGAGATCGGGGAGGCGGCCGCCCGGGGCAGCAACGGGTCCGACGCGATCGCTTTGGCCATGGCGAACGACGACACGCTCGACAACCAGCTCCAGGAGCTGAAGGAGCTGCGGGAGAGCCTGGAGGACGAAAGCGCTGACAGGTACCTGCTGGCTCTGGACACCGGGGGCGACGGACGGGCGATCGTGGCCAACGGCAACCCCGACACCGCCGACAACGTGGCGACCCTGGTGCCGGGCACCACGACGACCTGGGAGAGCATCAACGACCAGATGGGACGCGCGGACGCTTTGGCGGACTCTGCGAACCGGGTCAGCCGCGACCAGGACCACTCCGTCATCAGCTGGATCGGCTACGACGCCCCCAACGTCCCCGAGGCGGCCTTCGAAGGACGGGCGGAGGACGCGGTCAGCGAGCTGAGCAGTTTCCAGGACGGACTGCGCTCCACCCATCAGGGGCCGCCGTCCCATAACACCGTCATAGGCCACAGTTACGGTTCCACGGTGGTCGGGCACACCGCGCAGAGCGACGCCGGGCTCGACACGGACGAAGTGATACTCGTGGGCAGCCCCGGAACCAACGCCGACCACGTGACCGACCTGAATCTTCCCGCCGAGAACGTGCACGTCTCAACGGCGGAGAATGACGGCATCACCAACCTGACGGGCCTCACGCACGGCATGGACCCGACCGATCCGGAATTCGGAGCGAACGTGTTCGAGTCCGACCCTGGCAGCGAGGGTGGCACGTGGCCCCTCGGTGACGCCCATTCGGAGTACTTCGACGAGAACACGAGTTCGCTGAGGCACATGGGCTCTGTCATCGCGGGACAAGAGTAGGGACGAACACCTTATGAGCCGAGCACGACACTGGGTGTGCGCCGCCGTTCTCACGGGGGTGGTGGCCGGTTGCGGTTCCAACGCGCCGGAGGAGACCGGAGGGGGAGAGACCATGAACCAGGACGAGGCAGCGGAGAACGTCCAAGAGCACATCGACAAAGCGGTGACCGTGCTGCCCGAGACCCTGGAACTTCAACCGGTGGGCGGGGTCAACGTGGCCGCCTGCGATGACCCCACCGACGGCGGATCCGGGGACCGCGTCACGGTGGGCCGTTCCTACTGGTTGGACGGCCTGCCCGTCGAGGACAACGAGGCCAACATCGACCTCCTGACCGAGTACTGGACCGCCAACGGCTACCGCGTGCTGACCGACTCCCGGCCGGACGACGTGTTCGTCTCCGTGGAGAACGAGGAGGACGCCTTCAGGATGTCCGTCCAGGCCAGCGTCGAGGGACACCTCTCCATTGGCGCCTCCTCACCCTGCGTCTGGCCGGAGGGCACCCCGGACTCCTGACGTTCCCCGCGCGCCTCAGCCCAAGCGCTCCAGGGCCCGGCGCGGGGAACGGGCGTGCCTGCCCATCCCCGCGAACGGGCACTTCTCGCGCTCCAGGTCGATCGTGAGGTCCCGGGCAGTCTCCACCTTCTCCAGGTCCTCCCAGGTCAGGGGCGCCGCGATGGGCGCGCCCGGCCTGGCCCGCACCGAGTACGGCACCACCGCGAGCTGTTCGCGGCCGTTGCGCAGGTAGTCCACGAACAACCGGTCCCCGCGCGCGGCTTTGCGCACCTCGGTGGTCAGCTCTTCCGGCCGCCGGGCCGCCACCCGGTCCGCGACCGCCTCCGCCAGCACGCGGACCTCCTGGTCGTCGGCCTCGGGCCGCAGCGGCGAGCGCACGTGCAGGCCCCGGGAGCCGCTGGTCATCACGTAGGCGGCCAGGCCCAGGTCGTCGAGCACCTCCCGCACGTCCCGCGCCGCGGCGCGGCAGGCGGCGAAGGCCTCGGGGCCGTCCCCGGCGGGGTCGAGGTCGATCACCATCCGGTCGGGCAGGCCCAGTCTCGGCTCCCGGGACTGCCAGGCGTGCAGGGTGACCGCAGCCTGGTCGGCGCACCAGACCAGCGCGGCCGCGTCCTGGCACAGCATCATCCGGCCGCCGCTGGTCTCCACAGTGGCCACCCAGTCCGGAACCGACGGGTGCTTGACGAAGAACCCCTGCGCGTCGATCCCGTCGGGGAATCTCGCCAGGGCCACCGGCCGGTCGCGCACGTGCGGCAGCATCAGGGGGGCGATCCGGGCGTGGTACCGCGCCAGGTCCTCCTTGGTCGCCCCGCCCTCGCCGAACAGCGGCTTGCCGGGCCTGCGCACCTCCACCACGCGCCGTCCCGCGCGCACCTTCGCGGTCTCCGTCGCCATGGCCCCCCGTTCGCCGCCGTGCGGCCCGCCTACCCGGGCGGCGGGCCCGGAAACGGCCCCCGGGCACGCGAACGCCCGGCCGGGGAGGTCCCCGGCCGGGCGTTCGCGTGTCGAAACGCGCTACTACTTGCGCTTGTTGATCTCCTCGGTCAGCTGCGGGGTGACCGCGTGCAGGTCGCCCACGACGCCGAAGTCGGCCAGCTCGAAGATCGGGGCCTCGGGGTCCTTGTTGATCGCCACGATGTTCTTGGCGGTCTGCATGCCCGCGCGGTGCTGGATCGCGCCGGAGATGCCCAGGGCCACGTACAGGTTCGGGCTGACCGTCTTACCGGTCTGGCCGACCTGGAACTGGTTCGGGTACCAGCCGGAGTCGACGGCGGCGCGGGAGGCGCCCACGGCCGCGCCCAGCGAGTCGGCCAGGTTCTCCACGACCGAGAAGTCGTCGGAGCCCACGCCGCGCCCGCCGGAGACCACGATGGCGGCCTCGGTGAGCTCGGGGCGCTCGCCCTGCTCCTCGTGGACGCGCTCGACGACCTTGGCCGTCTTCGCGGCGTCGGAGACCTCCACCGACACCTGCTCCTCGGCGGCGGCACCGGAGGCGGCCTCGGCCGGGACGGAGTTCGGGCGGACCGCGACGACCGGCACGCCGGTGCGCACGCGGGCGTGGGTGATGGTGGTGCCGCCGAAGATGCTGTGCTCGGCGACGACCTCGGCGTTGACGTCCACGACGTCGGTGAGCACGCCCGAGCCCAGCTTGACCGCGGTGCGGCCCGCGATCTCCTTGTTCTCGGCGGTGGCCGAGACCAGGACGGCGGCGGCGCCCTTGTCCTGGGCGAGCTTGGCGAGCAGCTCGGCCTTGGGGGCCACGACGTGGTCGTTCAGCTCGGCCGAAGCCACGTAGACCTTCTCGGCGCCGTACTCGGCCAGGGTGCCCCTGCCCGTCTCGGCGCCGTCACCGATCCACACGGCCGCGGGCTCGCCGATGCGGCGGGCGGCGGTCAGCAGCTCGGTGGTGACCTTCTTGACCTGTCCGTCGACGTGGTCGACGAGGACGAGGACCTCAGCCATATCCCTTGAACCTTCCCTGAGTCTCTCGTTCGACCTAGACGAACTTCTTCTCGACGAGGAACTCGGCGATCTTCGCGGCGCCGTCGCCCTCGTCCTTGACCACCGTGCCCGCGGCGCGCGGCGGTGCGGCGTCGAAGTCGACGGTCTCGGTGGTGGCGTTGGCCAGACCCACCCTGGCCGTGTCGATGCCCGCGTCGGCGGCGGACTTCTTGTCCACCGGCTTCTTCTTCGCCTGCATGATGAGCTTGAAGGACGGGTAGCGCGGCTCGTTGATCTTCTCGACCACGGAGACGACCGCCGGGAGCTGGGCCTCGACGAGGTCGTAGCCGTAGTCGGTCTGGCGCTGGATCCTGATGGTGCTGCCGTCGATGTCGACCTTGCGGGCGAACGTGAGCTGCGGCAGGCCGAGGTACTCGGCGAGCGCGGCCCCGACCACGCCGGTGCGCGCGTCGGTGGACTCCGAGCCCAGGACGACCACGTCGAACTCGATGGTGCCCAGGGCCTGCGCGAGGGCGTAGGCGGTCTGGAGCGAGTCCGAGCCGTGGAGGGCGGCGTCGTTGACGAAGACGGCCTTGTCCGCGCCCATCGACAGGGCCTTGCGGATGGAGTCCGTGGCCTGGTCCGGTCCCATCGTCAGGATGGTGACCTCGCCGCCGTGCTTCTCCTTGAGCTGGAGAGCCTCCTCGATGGCGTACTCGTCGAGCTCGTTGATGACACCGTCGGACGCGGCGCGGTCCAGCGTCTTGTCATCGGGGTTGAGCTTCCGCTCGGTCGCCGTGTCCGGGACCTGCTTGACCAAAACGACAATATTCATGGCCGGTGGCCGACCTCCCTGCACTCCATGATCCGCCGTGCGGCGGCCGGACGCTGGCGCGCCCCCTACTGCCAACAATGCCGAATGCCGTTCGGTCATCCGACGGCGGGGCCGCCTTCACGTCCAGGCAGGTCCCGCGATGTGCTCATAGCCCAGATGTTACTGGCTAGTAGCTTGGAGGCCAACCCCTGGCCCCCGGTGTGACTGAGGCAACCCTAACCACCGCTGTACCGCCGGTCCGCCGCTGATGCTCCGACCCGGGCCGGACCGCCGGCGCCGGACACCGGTCGTGGGCGCCCGCCTCCCGCTCCCACCCTAGTCGCCGCCGATCCCGCCGGAACCGGTCACACCACCGGTAACAGGTGGGGGCCTCCCCCGCCCGGCGGAGACGCCGAAGGCCCCGGGCCGGAGCCCGGGGCCTTCGCGGTGCCCGGTGAGCCGTACGGCCGCCGGGCGGGGGTCACTGTCCGTCGAACCAGTCCGAGGGACCGCCGATCGGCACCCAGTCCGGGGCCGCCGACAGGCCGAACGACAGGATGAGCATGGTCAGCAGCACGAGGCCGATGCACACGCCGATGTAGACGTAGAGGTTGCGGTAGTGGACCCGGCGCACCAGCCACACCGCCTGGTGCCGCGCCTCGCGCCCGCTCGGCATGACGTAGCTGAGCAGGATCATCACGAAGATCGCGAAGGCGCCGGTGTAGTTGGCGCCCTGACCCGGCACGTCCGCGATCCGCGCGTAGATCATGCCGACCAGGATGCCCGCCAGCAGGTAGACCAGCCCGAAGCCGAGCGTGCGCAGCGCCATGCGCCCGAAGGCCCACGGGAAGCTGAGCGCCACCACCATGTTGTCGGAGCTGCGCGGGCCGCGCGTCTGGAGGCGGCGGGCGTGCTCGGCCTTGACCACGTCCAGGGCGCCCAGCGCGGCGATGAGCACGACGCCCAGGATCAGCCCGAACCAGGGGAAGAGCAGCGACACACCGGCCACGGAGACCAGCATGGGCAGGATCGTCAGCGGGTGCATCCGCCACGACCGCTCCTCGTACTCCTCGCCCTCCTCGTCGGAGTCGTCCTGGAAGTAGTCGCTCACCCGGTCGTTGCCGCCGCGCCGGAACCGGCCCAGCAGGCCGCCGCGCCGCTCCTCGTACCCGTCCTCGTCGAACTCCTGCGTCTGGTTGCTGCCCCGGCCGTCGTCCACCGGGGTGAGGATGTCGGCGAAGTCGCCCTTGTGCAGCGGGGTGTTGAAGAACTGCGTGTGCGGGGCCTGGTAGCCCTCGTCCTCGCGCTCGTCGACGGGGCGCCGGGCGTACCCGTCCCGGTCCACCGGGTCCATCATCATCGTGCCCTGCGGGTCCTCGCGGGAGAACTCGTCGGGCTGGATGTGACGCGTGCCCAGCGCGTCGTCCGGTTCGTCGCGGACCGGGCTGATCCGCATCGTCCCCTGCGGGTCGTCCGGGTCCCCGGCGTCGCGCGGGGCGATGCGCTCGGTGCCCGGCAGCCCGTCGTCCTCGTCGCCCCAGCCGCGCCGGGCGCCCGAGAGGTCGTCGGTGGACTCCGGGTCGTCGACGCGGCGGCCGTTCGCCGCGCCCGAGAGGTCGTCGGTGGACCCGGGGTCGTCGAGCAGACCGCCGGAGTGCGCGGCGGAGGTCGGGCGCGCGGGGTCCCCGGACGGGGACCAGGCGCTGGAG
The DNA here is from genome assembly GCF_000092985.1 of Nocardiopsis dassonvillei subsp. dassonvillei DSM 43111. Taxonomy (GTDB): domain Bacteria; phylum Actinomycetota; class Actinomycetes; order Streptosporangiales; family Streptosporangiaceae; genus Nocardiopsis; species Nocardiopsis dassonvillei. The sequence goes on along the minus strand of NC_014210.1, from coordinate 319,213 downwards.
GCGGGACCGCCGCCCGTGTGCGGGGGACCCCAGCCCTGGTCGCCCTGGGCCGCGCGACCGGCCAGGTAGCCCGCCGCACCGCCGAGCGCGGCACCGGCCGCGCCCGCCGCGGCTGCGCCGCCCGGGCCGCCGCTGCCCGGCTCCTCCCCCGTGCCCCCGGCCGTGGTCGGGTGGTACACGGTGTGGCTGCCGGTGAGCCCGCTGGGACGGCCTCCCGCGTCCTCGGTCCAGGGCAGGTCGAGGTTGAGGCGGCTGGCCTCCTCCAGCAGTTCCTCCGCCGTGGGGCGGCTGCGCATGTCGCGGGAGACGGCGCGGTTGACCAGCGGCCGCAGCGCCTCGTGCATCCCGTCCATGTCGATCTCGCCGTTGAGGATGCGGAAGAAGATGACCTCGAAGGTGCCCGCGCCGTAGGGCGGGCGGCCGGTGGAGGCGAAGGCGACGGTGCCGCCCCAGGCGTGGATGTCGGTGGCCGGGCCCAGGTCGGTGCCCTCGATGACCTCCGGGGACAGGTAGCTGGGCGTGCCCACGAACGTGCCGGTCTGGGTCAGCTTGGCGCCGTCCACCGCGTGCGCGATGCCGAAGTCGATGACGATCGGCTCGCCGTTGGAGATGATCACGTTGCCGGGCTTGAGGTCGCGGTGGATCACGTCCACCGCGTGGATGTCGCGGATCGCGCGGGCCATGCCGGTGACGAAGCGGGTCAGGGCCCGGCCGCGCAGGGGGCCGTGGTTGGTGACCGTGGCGTCCAGGGTCGGGCCGGGGATGTGCTCGGTGACCACCCACGGCAGCTCGGCCTGGGTGTCGGCTTCGATGACCTCGGCCACGTTGGGGCTGTGCACGCGGCGCATGGTCTCGACCTCGCGGGCGAGGCGGGCCCGGGCGATCTGGTCGCCCGCGACCTCCGGCTTGAGGACCTTCACCGCGACGAACTGCTCGGTCCGGGGGTCCTCGGCCTGGTACACCACGCCCATGCCGCCCTGCCCGATGCGGCGGCGGATGACGTAGTGGCCGATGCGCTCCGGCAGCTCCTCACCCATGGGGAAACCTGCCGACATTGCCATCGAGAACTCATCCCCTCAAAAGACCACATACCACCGCGTCCAGCTTAACGGCCGGGGGATGGGTCACCATTGGCTTGTTCGTCCCGTCTCGGGCCCGTGTGGTCGCTTCCGCACCGCCGGGCGTCCGGGGTTCAGGCGGCGCGTCCGTCCGGGGGCGACCCTCACGAGTATGACGGAAAACTGGCGTGGGCGGTTCCCTCCCTCCCGTCCGGACTGGCCGGATGCGGACGTTCGGCCGAACCCCCCGTGACACCGTTCGATCCGACGAGCGGGGCGAAAAGTTCTCGAATCCACCGAAACGGCGGCGGGACGGACGGCACGGCACCGTGTGCCGCCGCCCCGACCTGCTGTTTCGGTGCCCGATCAGCTCTGCGCGGCGCCTCTTCAGCGCCCCTTGAAAGCGGCCTTGCCGGGTCCCTGCTCGACGAAGCTGCGCATGCCGTCCTTCTGGTCCTCGGTCGAGAACAGACCCGCGAAGTGCAGGCGCTCGATCTCCAGACCGGTGTCCAGGTCCGTCTCCAGGCCCCGGTCCACCGCCTCCTTGGCCGCGGCCAGCGCGACGGCCGGTCCCCCGGCGTACCGGGCGACCAGCGCCACGGCGGCCCGGTAGACCTCCTCGTCCGGGACGACCTGGTCCACCAGGCCGATCTCCCGGGCCTCGTCCGCCTTCACGTGGCGGCCGCTGAAGATCATCTCCTTGGCCCGGGAGGGACCGATCAGGCGGGGCAGGCGCTGGGTCCCGCCCGCGCCGGGGATGACGCCGAGCTGGATCTCGGGCACGCCCAGCCTGGCCCCGGCCCCCGCCACGCGGAAGTCCGCGGCCAGGGCCAGTTCCAGGCCGCCGCCGAGCGCGTACCCGGTGACCGCCGCCACGACCGGCTTGGGGATGCGGGCCACCAGGTTCAGGGCGTTTTGGAGGTCGCGCGCGTAGCCCAGCATCTGCGCGGCGGTGAGGTCGGCCATCTCCTTGATGTCGGCGCCCGCGACGAACACCCGCTCGCCGCCGTAGACCACCACGGCGCGCACGTCCGGGTCCTTGGCGACCCGGGTCGCGGCCTCGGCGATCTCCGCGGTGAGCGCGGCGTTGAGCGCGTTCACCTTCGGCCTGTCCAGCCGGATCACGGCCACGGCCGGGTGGTCCGGATCGGTCTCCACACGCACGAACTCGCCCACGGTCCACTGCCCCTCACTACTCGGACGTCACTGTCTCCGAACTGCTTACCACCCGGTTCAGGAGAAGAGCAGCACCAGGGTGCCCAGCCGAGCGGACAGGGTGTAGGCCGCCGCCAGGAGCAGGGCGGCCCCCGCCAGCAGCAGCGTGTCCGCGGTCCGCCAGCGGCTCTCCCGGGCCCGGGTGCGCGGCCCGGTCCCGAAGGCGCGCGCGTCCATCGCCGCGGCCAGCAGCGTCCCGGTGCGGATGGAGCGCACCAGCAGGGCGAACAGGCGGCCGAAGAACAGCGTGACCGCCCTGACCGGGTTGCGCCCGGCCTCCAGCCCGCGCGCCCTCCGCGCCAGCGTGATCGTGCGCCACTGGTCGGCGAGCATCGGGACGAGCCGCAGCGCCGCCAGCACGCCCATGGCGGGCCGCTCGGGGACCCGGAGCCGCTGCACCAGGCCGTCGGCGGTCTCCGTGGGGTCGCTGCTCACGGCGGCGAGCAGTCCGGGCAGGGCGATGGCCAGCAGGCGCACCGCGGCGCCCAGCGCGCCCTCCGCGCCGTGCTCCCCGTACAGGTAGTTGACCAGTCCGCTGGAGAGCCCCATGAGCAGGAAGGGCCCGCCCAGGACGAGCAGGGTGCGCCGGTCGGTCCCGCTGAACGGCAGGAGCAGCAGGACGCCCGCCAGCACGGTGCCGCCGGTGACGGCGTCCACGGCCGGGACCAGGCCCACGCCCAGCAGCAGGGCGGCGAGCAGTTTGGCCGCCGGGTTGAGCCCGACCAGCCAGAAGCGCGCCCCGCCGTCCTCGGGAGCCTCCAGGGTGAGCGCGTCCCCTGCCGGGGCGCTGACCCCGCCAGACCCCCGGGCCTCAGCGGAGGCGCCGACCTCGTCCGGCCCGTGAACCCCTTCCGGCTCACGGAGCTCATCCGGTGCACGAGGGACCTCGTCCGCCTCCCGGATCCCGTCCGGCGTACGGGTTCCCTTCCCGGGTGTGTCCGACGGCCTCCGGTCAGCCACGGCTCCCCCTTCCCGCCGCCGCGTGCCCCGCGGGCCCGGTCGGCTCCGGCGGGCCGGGCGGCTCCGCCCCGGCGCCCGGTGCGGCGGCCTCCTGCACGGCCCGGCCCCCGGCCACGCGCACCCGCGCGTCGGCCAGACTGCGCAGCAGCAGGTCGTCGTGGGTGGCCATGACCACCGCGCGGCCCGCGGACCGCAGGGTGGCGAGCAGCTCCACGAGTTCGGTCCAGGTCCGGGTGTCCTGACCGAAGGTGGGCTCGTCGAGGACGAGCGCGTCGGGCGCGTGCGCGGGGCCCGAGCTGAGCGCCGTGGCCACCGACAGCCGCCGCTTCTCCCCGCCCGAGAGCGTGTAGGGGTGCACGTCGGCCAGCGCGGACAGGCGCAGACGCTCCATCAGCTCGCCCACCCAGGCCTCGGTCTCGGCCTCGCCCATCCCCGCGCGCAGCGGGGCGAAGCGCAGCTCGTCGCGCACGGTGGCGGTGACGAACTGGTCCTCGGCGTGCTGGAAGACCGTGCCCACGTGCCGGGCCAGCCTGCGGGCGGGCCAGCGCACGAGCGGGCGCGGGTCGGCCCCGGCCAGCGGCCCGCGCGGCAGCACCGCCCCCCGGTGGGGCCTGGACAGTCCGGCGAGCAGGGTCAGCAGCGTGGACTTGCCCGCGCCGTTGGGTCCGGTCAGGGCGGTCGCGGTTCCGGCTCGGACGGTGGCGTCCACCCCCTCGAACACCGTGCGCCGGGGCGCCGCGCGCACGCCGAGCTGGCTCGGGGTGCGCGCCGTGACGCCCACGGCCTCCAGCAGGGGCTCCCCGCCCGGCGCGGGCGCCAGGACGGGCGCGGGCTCGTGCCCGGGCACCCACACTCCCTGCGCGGCCAGCGAGCGCCCGTGCTCGGCGAACACCGTTCCCGGCGGGCCGTCGGCGACGACCCCGCCGCCGGGCGCCACGACCACGACCCGGTCCACCAGGTCCACGACGTCGGCCACGCGGTGCTCGACCAGCACCAGGGTCGCCTCGGTCTCGGCGAGCAGGCGGGCCAGCACGCCGCGCACCAGCGCGGCCCCGGCGGGGTCGAGGTTGGCGGTGGGCTCGTCCAGCAGCAGCAGGCGGGGGCGCATCGCCAGGGCCCCGGCGATCACCAGGCGCTGCTTCTCACCGCCCGACAGCGCCCCGGTGGGGTGGCGCGGTCCGTACGGGAAGCCCACGGCCTCCAGTGCCTCGTGGACCCGGGGCCAGATGAGGTCGGGTGCCACGCCCAGGTTCTCCGGGCCGAAGGCGACGTCGTCGCCCGCGCGCGCCATCACCAGCTGCGTCTCGGGGTCCTGGCTGACCAGGCCGACCGAGCCCCGGCTCCGGTCGGCGGGCTCGCCGTCCACGAGCAGGGTGCCCTCGTGGTCGCCGCTGATGGCGGCGTCCTCGCCGGTCAGACCGGCCAGTGAGTGCAGCAGGGTGGACTTGCCCGCGCCGGAGGCGCCCAGCAGCAGCACGCGCTCGCCCGGCTCGATCACCAGGTCCACGCCGCGCAGCGCGTGGGACCCGCGGCCCGAGTGCCGCCAGCCCCAGCCGGAGAGCTCCACGCGCGCGCCCGGGCCCCCGGCCGCCGTCCGGCGCCCGTTCGCGGAGGCCACGGTCAGCCCCTCGCGGACGGGAAGGGGGCCAGCGCCCCGGAGCGGGCCAGGGCGGTGGTGAGCAGGCGGGAGCCCACGCCCGCGATGAGGGCGGCGCTGACCACCACGATGACGCCGTAGGTGACCTGGTAGGACAGCGGCCAGGTCACGTTGTAGGCGAGGTTGTCGCGGATGGCGGGGGAGACGCCCGCGACCGCCGCCGCGAGGACGGCCACGCCCATGCCCCAGCGGCGGTAGCCGAAGGCGAGGAAGACGAGTTCGGGCAGGATGCCCTGGAGGGCGCCGTCGAGGATGACCATGATCCCCCACTGGGTGCCCAGGAGCGCCGAGACCGAGGCGGCGGCGATGGCGGTGAGCAGGGCCGCGCCGGGCTTGCGGATGATCAGGCCGCCCAGTACGCCGGAGATCAGCCACATGCCGTAGACGACGGCCTGCGCGGGCGGGAAGCCGACGAACAGCGGGGTCGTGACCGACCAGACGATGTTCCAGAGCCAGAAGACCACGCCGACCGCGACGCCGATCACGGAGGCCACGACGATGTCGACGGTGCGCCAGCTCCGCAGTCGGCCGAGGAGGTCGCGCCGGAAGCCGGCGCCCTGGGGGGTGGTGTCCCTCTTCATATGGTGTCCCTTCGCCGGGGGATGCGAGGGGCCCGTGCGGCCGAGAGCGGCGCCGGAACGCGTTCCGTGCGCGCCGGGACGTCCCCGGTGCGCGGGAGCACGCCACCGGTGACGGTTCCTACGACTTCCTTCGCTGGCATGACCCAGATCAGGTGTGTAAGGGTCTGCGGCCTGGTGCCGCACTCTCAGCGCTCGCGCGCTCCCCTGTCGGTTTCGTCCATTATGAACAAGGGGGAGCGCCGGGGTGTTCCCGGGTCGCGTCAGCGCACGTCGGGGCCTCAGCCCCCGGGACTGGCGCCGCCCTCGGGCGCCTGCGGTCCCGGGGTCGCGCCGCCCCAGGGCGCGCCGCCGTCCCCGCCCGGGGACTCGCCGCCACCGGTACCGCCGCCGCCTCCGCCGGTACCGCTGCCGTCTCCACCACCACCGCCGCCGCCACCGGTACCGCCGCCTCCACCGGTTGAACCCCCGCCGTCGCCGTCACCGGTGCCTCCACCGCCGTCGGTCGATCCTCCGCCGCCTCCGGTACCGCCACCACCCCCGGTCGAACCCCCGCCACCACCGCCGGTGGCTCCCCCACCACCGTCACCGGTGCCACCGCCGCCGGTCGAGCCATCGTCACCCCCGGCACCGCCGCCACCGCCAGTGCCTCCGCCACCACCACCGGCCGCGACGCCGCCGTCACCGCCAGCCGTGCCTCCATCGCCTCCACCGGCGTCACTGTCGTCACTGTCACCGTTGTCGCCACCGCCGCCCGATGGCTTGTCCGAGGCCTTGCCGTAGACCTTCGGCGAGGGGGCGAACTCCTCCTCCGGCAGGTCCGCCACGGCCTCGCGCATGGTGGCCTGCCAGATCGGACCGGGCAGCGTGGCCCCGTAGACGATGCCGTAGTAGCGGTCGCCGATGGTCACGCCCTGGAGCGTGTGCTGCTCCCCGCCCCGGATGTCGCCGACCACCACGGTCCCGGCCAGGTTCGGGGTGTAGCCCGCGAACCACGCGTAGGCCGCGCTGTCGGTGGTGCCGGTCTTGCCCGCCACAGGGCGTCCGATCTCCAGGCCGTTGGCGGTACCGCCCTCGAAGGTCTGCTGGAGCAGGTGGTTGACGCCGTCGGCGACCTCGGTGTCCAGCGCGCCCTCCTCGCACTCGGTGCCCATCTCGACCTCCTCGCCGTCCTCGCCCTCGAAGAGGACCGAGGCCACGGGGACCGGCTCGCAGTAGGTGCCCCGGGAGGCGAAGACGGCGTAGGCGCTGGCCATGGTGAGCGGGGAGACCTCCTGGTCGCCCAGGGTGAAGGAGCTCCACACCTGCAGGTCCTCGCCGTCCGCGCGGTGGATGCCCAGGCTCTGGGCCATCTCCGCCGTCTCGCACAGGCCGACGCGCTCCTGGAGCTGGGCGAAGTAGGTGTTCACCGAGCCCTTCGTCCCGCTGATCATGTTGTGCCTGCCGCCGTCGCTCTCCCCGGCGTTGCGCACGTCCCAGGGCGCCATCCTGCCGCCCTCGCAGTTCTCCAGGCCGCTCACCGTCGTGGACTCGGGCGAGGAGAAGCTGGTGTCGTACTTGAGCCCGGCGTCCAGGGCGGCGGCCAGGGTGAACGGCTTGAACGTCGAACCCGCCTGGTAGCCCAGCGACCCGCCGTCCTCGTGGTCCACGGACAGGTTGATCGAGGTGGTGCCCGGCTCGTCGTCGAAGCCGTAGCGCATGTTCTGGGCCATCACCCGCACCCGGCCGGTACCGGGCTCCACGAGGACCTCGGCGGCGAACTTGTGGGAGTCGCCCGCGGGGACGTAGCGCTCGATCGCCTGCTCGGCGGCCTCCTGCATGTCCAGGTCCAGGGTGGTGCGCACGGTGATGCCGCCCCGCTCCAGTATCCGGTCGCGCTCCTCCTGGGTCCCGGCGAGCGCGTCGGAGCCGCCCAGCCACCGCATGACGTAGTCGCAGAAGAAGGGCTGCTCGCTGCTGAAGCAGCTGCCCGCGCGCGGGGTCTCGTCCACCTCCAGGCCCCGGCTCTTGTACTCCTGCGCCTGCGCGCTCTCCAGGTGTCCGGTGGCGACCATCCGGTCCAGCACCAGGTTGCGGCGCTCGACGGAGGCCTCGGGGTTGGTGAGCGGGTCGTAGTACGAGGGCGCGCGCACCAGCGCCACGATCGTGGCGGCCTGCGCGGGGTCGAGCTCGGAGGCCGGGACGGAGAAGTAGCGCTCGGCGGCGACCTCGATGCCGTACGCGTTCTGGCCGAAGTAGGCGAGGTTGAGGTAGCCCTCCATGATCTCGTCCTTGGTGAGCTTCTCCTCCAGCTCGATGGCGTAGCGCAGCTCCAGCACCTTGCGGGTCAGGGTGCGCGCGTTGGCGCTCGCCAGCTCCTCCTCGGTGTCGGCCTGTTCCATGAGGAGGTTCTTCACGTACTGCTGGGTGATGGTGGACCCGCCCTGGGTGTTGCCCAGGACGGTGCGGACGGCGGCGCGCAGCGTGCCGCGCAGGTCCAGTCCGGCGTGCTCGTAGAAGCGGTCGTCCTCGATCGCCATGAGGGCGGCGGGCACCCAGGGGCTGATCTCGTCCAGCGGCACCACGTCGCGCTCGCGCTCGGCGACCTCGGCGATCGGTTCCCCGTCGACGTCGGTCAGCAGCACGCGCTCGGCGGGGTGCGGCACGGCCAGGTCGCTGGGCAGGGCCATGAAGGCCGCCGCGGAGTCCCTGGCCGCCAGGCCGAGGCCGCCGACCCAGGGCATGACCAGCGCCGCCGTGAGCAGACCGGCGACCGCGCCGGTTCCGGCCAGGCGCTGGACCGTCTCCCGGCGGTCCCCCGCCGGGGTCGGCTCCGACACCTTCCGGCGCAGGGCCTCGGCCCACCGCCGCACACGCGGACCCGCGGCGGCCGGTACCGCCCGGGAGAGGGCCCCGCGCCAGTTCCGGCGAGGGGCCTCGTGCCGCCGCCCACGCGGCGGGCGCTGGTTGGACTCCGTCACGTCGCCCCCTACGGCCGTGTGCCGCCCCGCCCGCGGGACGTGCGGGCGGGCAACTCCATCGACCACGGTCTCAGGGCGGACGCAAAGGGCAGGCCGGGTTAACGGGCGCGTCAGCGAAAAACTTCCTCAATGCCAAGCAAAGCACCGCAGAACGAACATATTTCTTCAATCACCACGAAACAGGCGCGTCACACACCCGGAGCAGGGAGGGAGAGCGGGCACCGAGGAGACTCCCGGGCCACGGATGCCCGAATCCGTGACAAAAGTTCCTTAGACGACTATTCGGTCACGCGCGGATGTCCGGAATACGGCCATACAGCTCGCGCGTGCATTCGGTCATCCTTACCCACCGCAGCACACCGTCCAACATGACCGATCAGTTTTCCGTCATTTCCACAGAATGCATCGGAAAACAACCACAGAGACACCTGAATCTGCTGCATCCTTATGACCGCTTTGAGAGGTTTACTCAGCAGAAACCCGACAAACACCGGCTCTTAGCACACGCATCCAGTGTGGCGAGGATCACAGAAATTATCCGGCCCTGGCACTCCGCCAAACACCACAAGAGGGCAGACGATAGACAGCGGAGGGCACCGAAGCCTTAATCCGGACAGTTTCTGTTCCGGATGCTCCGTGAACTCCGTCTTGCCCCGGATTAACTCCCGGTTATTTCCGCCTGCCGAAAAACAGCACGGTTCCGAACGTCGAACCACGACAATTACGGTGTAGCCAGTGATCGGACGCCTGCCCATCCTCGATATCTCTCCAGAGAACGACCTCGGACCGGTGAAAGCCGTTCCGGGCGAACGCTTCACCGTGGGAGCGACGGTGATCCGCGAGGGCCACGACTCCCTCGCCGCGGGCGTCGTCGTCTACTCCCCCGAGGGACGCCGCGAACAGCTCGTCCCCATGCGCGAGCACGCCCCCGGCACCGACCGCTACGAGGCCTGCGTCAGCCTCCCCACGGAGGGGACGTGGTCCTTCGCCGTCGAGTCGTGGACCGACCCCTTCGCCACCTGGCACCACGTCGCGGGCGTCAAGCTCCCGCTGGGCCAGGACACCGAACTCGTCCTGGAGGAGGGCGCCCGCCTGCTCGCCCGCGCCGGGCGACGGGTCCCGCGCCGCCCCTTCCTGAACGCCGCCGCCAAGGCGCTGCGCGACACCTCGATGACCCCGGTGGAGCGCTTCGAGGCGGCGCTCACCCCCGAGGTCCTGGCCGAGATGGAGCGCGCGCCCCTGCGCGAGCTGGTCACCAGGTCCAAGCGCACCAGCGTCGTCGTCCACCGCGAGCGCGCGCTGTTCGGCTCCTGGTACGAGTTCTTCCCGCGCTCGGAGGGCGCCCAGGTCGACACCGCGCCCGGCCAGGAGCTCTCGGGCACCCTCGCCACCGCGGCCAAGCGCCTGCCCGCCATCGCCGACATGGGCTTCGACGTGGTCTACCTGCCGCCCATCCACCCGGTCGGCACCACCCACCGCAAGGGCGCCAACAACGCGCTGACCGCCGGTCCCGGCGACCCCGGTTCGGTGTGGGCCATCGGGTCGGCCGACGGCGGCCACGACGCGGTCCACCCCGACCTGGGCACCCTCGCCGACTTCGACGCCTTCGTCGCCGAGGCCCGCGAGCACGGCATGGAGATCGCCCTGGACCTGGCCCTGCAGTGCTCCCCCGACCACCCCTGGGTGACCGAGCACCCCGAGTGGTTCACCGCCCGGGCCGACGGCTCCATCGCCTACGCCGAGAACCCGCCCAAGAAGTACCAGGACATCTATCCGCTCAACTTCGACCGCGACTTCGAGGGCCTGTACGCGGAGGTCCTGCGGGTGGTCGAGCACTGGATCGCGCACGGCGTACGCGTCTTCCGCGTCGACAACCCGCACACCAAGCCGGTCGCTTTCTGGCAGAAGCTGCTCGCCGACGTCGCCGACAGGCACCCCGACGTGCTGTTCCTCGCCGAGGCCTTCACCCGCCCCGCCATGATGCGCACGCTGGCCAAGGTCGGCTTCCACCAGTCCTACACCTACTTCACCTGGCGCAACGGCAAGGACGAGCTGACCGACTACCTCACCGAGCTGAGCCGGGAGAGCGCCCACTACCTGCGCCCCAACCTCTTCGCCAACACCCCGGACATCCTGCACGCCTACCTCCAGCACGGCGGTCGGCCCGCGTTCGCCGTCCGCGCCGTGCTGGCGGCCCTGCTCTCCCCCACCTGGGGCGTCTACTCCGGCTTCGAACTGTGCGAGAACACCCCCGCCGGGCCGGGCAGCGAGGAGTACCTCGACTCGGAGAAGTACCAGTACCGCCCCCGCGACTGGGCCGCGGCCGAGGCCTCCGGCGAGACCCTCACCGGCCTCATCACGCTGCTCAACCGGCTGCGCCGGGAGCACCCGGCCCTGCGGGAGCTGCGCAACCTGCGCTTCCACCACGTGGACCGGCCCGAGATCGTCTGCTTCTCCAAGCACCGGCCCGGAACCGGCCCCAAGGACCCCGACGACGCCGTGATCGCCGTCGTCAACCTCGACCCGCACCACGCACGCGAGGCGACGGTGCACCTGGATCTGCCGTCCATCGGCCTCACAAGGGAGGAGGAGTTCAGGGTGACCGACGAGCTGACCGGCCGTTCCTACACCTGGGGTGCGGACAACTACGTCCGTCTCGACCCCGCGGCCGGTCCCGCGCACGTGTTCACCGTCAGCGGCAGATAGCGGCCCCGGAACCAGCGCACGGGGCCCGGCGGAGCTGCTCCGCCGGAGCCCCGCCGTGTCCGAAACGCCTGTTGAACCGACGTCGAACATTCTTGGTGGGGAGCAGTAGATGAGCAAAGACGAGCCCGGCCCCGGCGGACACGGTCACGCCGAACACGGTCCGCTCGCCCCGGCCACCGGGGCCGCCACCGGCCCGCTGATGTCCTCCGGCGGCACCAGTGATCCCCACTGGTACAAACACGCCGTCTTCTACGAGGTCCTCGCCCGGGGCTTCTTCGACTCCAACGGCGACGGCACCGGCGACCTCGCCGGGCTGGTGCAGAAGCTGGACTACCTCCAGTGGCTGGGCATCGACTGCGTGTGGCTGTTGCCGATGTACGAGTCGCCCCTGCGCGACGGCGGCTACGACATCTCCGACTACTTCAAGATCCTCCCGGAGTTCGGCCGCACCGCCGACTTCGTGGAGCTCCTGGACGAGGCGCACCGGCGCGGGATCCGGGTCATCACCGACCTGGTCATGAACCACACCAGTGACCAGCACCCGTGGTTCAAGGCCTCCCGCGAGGACCCGGACGGGCCCTACGGGGACTTCTACGTGTGGTCGGACACCGACGACCGCTACGACGAGGCCCGCATCATCTTCGTCGACACCGAGACGTCCAACTGGACCTACGACGAGGTCCGCGGCCAGTACTACTGGCACCGGTTCTTCTCCCACCAGCCCGACCTCAACTTCGAGAACCCGGCCGTCCAGGAGGCGATCCTGGAGGTCCTGCGCTACTGGCTGGACCTGGGCATCGACGGGTTCCGCCTGGACGCCGTGCCGTACCTGTACGAGCGCGAGGGCACCAACTGCGAGAACCTCAAGGAGACGCACGAGTTCCTCAAGCGCGTGCGCGCCGAGGTGGACCGGCTCTACCCCGACCGCGTGCTGCTGAGCGAGGCCAACCAGTGGCCGTCCGACGTCGTCGACTACTTCGGCGACTTCGAGTCCGGCGGCGACGAGTGCCACATGAACTTCCACTTCCCGCTGATGCCGCGCATGTTCATGGCGGTCCGGCAGGAGCAGCGCTTCCCGATCTCGGAGATCCTCGCCCAGACGCCGCCGATCCCCCGCAACTGCCAGTGGGCGATCTTCCTGCGCAACCACGACGAGCTGACCCTGGAGATGGTCACCGACGAGGAGCGCGACTACATGTACTCCGAGTACGCCAAGGAACCCCGCATGCGCGCCAACGTGGGGATCCGCAGGCGGCTCGCGCCCCTGCTGGACAACGACCGCAACCAGATCGAGCTGTTCACGGCCCTGCTGCTGTCCCTGCCGGGCTCGCCCGTCCTGTACTACGGCGACGAGATCGGCATGGGCGACAACATCTGGCTGGGCGACCGCGACGCCGTGCGCACGCCCATGCAGTGGAGCTCGGACCGCAACGCCGGGTTCTCCAAGGGCGACCCGGCCCGCCTGTACCTGCCGCTGATCATGGACCCGGTCTACGGGTACCAAGCGCTCAACGTGGAGTCCCAGCGCGACAACCCCGGTTCGCTGCTGCACTGGACGCGGCGCATGATCCAGATCCGCAAGCGCCACCCCGTGTTCGGCACCGGCGCCTTCACCGAACTCAACGCCACCAACCCGAGCGTGCTGGCCTTCATCCGCGAGCACGGCGACGACCGGATGCTCTGCGTCAACAACCTGTCGCGGTACCCGCAGCCCGTGGAGCTGGACCTGGGGCGCTACGCCGGGGTCGCCCCGGTGGAGTGCGTGGGCGGTGTGCGCTTCCCCGAGATCGGGGAGCTGCCCTACCTGCTCACCCTGCCCGGGCACGGCTTCTACTGGTTCCAGCTGCCCACCACCGCCGACCGGGAGTCCGCGGGCACGAACCGGGACGGTATGCCGTCCTACGGACTGCCCGAGGCCGGGGCCCGGGTGCACGCCGCCTTCGAGACCTCGCCGGTGTCGGCGGCCGCGGCCCGGACGCACGCACCGGACCATCCAGTGAGCACGACGTCCAGCATCCCGGCCGGGTTCTCCCCCGCGTTCGGCGACGGCGCCCGCACCCCCTCCCACGGGAGCGCGGTGCGCGCGTCGGGCCTCTCCGGCCCGGCCGCGGAGCGCACGGGCCGGGGTGGGGGCGAGAAGGGAAACGGGTCGCTCTGACATGTCCCAACTCGAAGAACTCCTGGCCGTCTGGCTACCGAGACAGCGCTGGTTCTCCGGCAAGGGGATCCCCATCCGCCAGATCCGGGTCGAGAGCAGGTACACGCTGGTGACGTCGGGCCCCGACGGCCCGGACCTGAACGTCCTGGTCCTCCAGGCCGGGCAGCGGGGCCGCAGTTCCCGCTACCAGGTGCTGCTGGGTTCGCGGCCGCCGCGCTCCCTGCCACCGGACCTGGCGCGCGTGGCCATCGGCGTGTGCCAGGTGGCGGGCGGCAGACCCAGGGTGGTCTACGACGCCGCCCACGACGAGGAGCTGACCCGGATGCTCCTGGAGCGGTTCGCCGCCCCCACCGGGGCCGAACCCTCCGGAAAGGTGCGCTTCCGCAGCCTGCCGGGCGACAGCGTCCGCACCGGGTCATCCGGGCGGCTGCTCACCGGCGAGCAGTCCAACACGTCGCTGGTCTTCGGCGAGGACTACATCCTCAAGACCTTCCGCAGACTCTGGCCCGGGCCCAACCCGGACCTGGAGCTGAACATGGCCCTGTCGGGAACCCCGTACGTGGCCCGGCCGTGCGGGTGGATCGAGGCCGACCTGGCCGGGCACTCCACACCCACGACGCTGGCCATGCTCCAGACCTACATCCCGCACGCCACGGACGGGTGGGTGCTCGCCACCGCCAACGTGCGCGCCCTGTTGGAGGGGCCGGGGGACGGGCGCGAGTCCGCGTTCACCGACGAGGCGGCCCAGCTGGGCCGCACCACCGCCGAGGTGCACCGGTCGCTGGCCCGGACCCTGCCCACGGACGTGCTCACCCCGACGGGCGCGGCCGAGATGGCCGACGCCATGGTGGAGCGCCTGGCGATGGCCAGCGCCGAGGTGCCGGAGCTGGCCGAGCACGCGCCCCGGGTGATGGAGGCCTACGCCGACTTCTCCGAGGTGGACGAGCCGCTGCCGATACAGCGCATCCACGGCGACTACCACCTGGGGCAGGCGATCCGGACCGCGTCCGGATGGGTGCTGCTGGACTTCGAGGGCGAGCCCACCGTGCCGGTGCGCGACCGCCAGCGCCTGTCCAGCCCGCTGCGGGACGTGGCGGGGATGCTCCGCTCCTTCGACTACGCGGCCGGGTACCTGCTGATCGGGCACCCGGGCGACCCCGGTCTGGAGTGGGCGGCCCGCTCCTGGGCCCGGCACAACCGGGAGGCGTTCTGCCGGGGCTACGCCGACGGCGGCGGGGCCGACCCGGAGAAGCACCTGGCGGTCCTGCGGGCCTTCGAGTTCGACAAGGCCGTGTACGAGGTGCTGTACGAGGCCCGGAACCGGCCGAACTGGCTGCGGGTCCCGCTGGAGTCCATCGCCACCGCCGCCGCGCCTCCCGTGCCCGGTTGAGCACGTCGGCGGCCGCCTCCCGAGCGCGGCGGCCGCCCCTTCGACCACCACGCCCCCCGATCCGTCCGCACGAGTACCACGGAGTCCGCATTGACCTCGCCGCGCAGCGAACAACGTCCGCGTGCCAGCGCAGCCAAGACTGCGACGAACGGGAAGAACCCGAAGAAGAAGGCCGTGGAGAGCATCCCGGTCGTGGAGGAGGTGTCGGTCGCCGAGACGGCGGCCGCGGTGGAACCCGCCGCCGGGAAGCCCGCGGGGGGCAAGGCGGCCAAGGCCGTCAGGAAGGCCGCGACGGCGGGGACCGGTGAGAAGGCCCCGGCAGCCTCCAAGGGCAGGGCCTCCGCGAACGGGAGGGCCGCAGCGAAGGGCAGGGCCGCGACGAACGGCAGGGCCGCGACGGCGAAACCACCGGCCGCCTCCCGGCGCAAGGGGCCCGACCCCGAACTGGTCGCCGCCCTGGACCGGCTGGTGGACGGCCACCACCACGACCCGCACGCGCTGCTGGGCGTGCACGCCGAGGGCCGGGGCACCGTGGTGCGGGCCCTGCGGCCGGGCGCGGTGGAGGTGCACGCCGTCCTGGCCGACGGCTCGCGGCTGCGCCTGGACCACCTGCACCGGGGCGTGTTCTCCGCGAAGGTGTCCCGGAGCAGGCTCGGCTCCGTGCCCGACTACCGGATCAGCGCCCGCTACGAGGACGGCGCCGAACACGTGGCCGCCGACCCGTACCGGTTCGCGCCGACCCTGGGCGAGCTGGACCTGCACCTGATCGGCGAGGGCCGCCACGAGGAGCTGTGGAACGCCCTCGGAGCGCACGTGCGGGTCGAGGACACCGCGATGGGAGAGGTGGCCGGAACCCGGTTCGCGGTGTGGGCGCCGGACGCGCGCGGCGTGCGGATGATCGGCGACTTCAACCACTGGAGCGGCGTCGGGCACCCGATGCGGAGCCTGGGATCCAGCGGTGTGTGGGAGCTGTTCGTGCCCGGGATCGGTGAGGGCGGCCTGTACAAGTTCCAGGTCCTGGGCGCCGACGGGCACTGGCGCGACAAGGCCGACCCGATGGCGCGGTGCACGCAGATGCCGCCCGCGACCGCCTCCGTGGTCACCTCCTCCACGCACGTGTGGTCCGACCAGGAGTGGATGGCCGAGCGCAAGGGCGTGGAGCAGCACCGGGCGCCGATGAGCGTGTACGAGGTGCACCTGGGCTCCTGGCGGCCCGGGCTGGGCTACGCCGAGCTGGCCGAGGAACTCGTCGCGTACGTGACCGACATGGGGTTCACGCACGTGGAGTTCCTGCCCGTGGCGGGCCACCCCTACGACGGTTCCTGGGGATACCAGGTGACCTCGTACTACGCGCCCACGCCCCGGTTCGGCACGCCGGACGAGTTCCGCCACCTGGTGGACGCCCTGCACCGCGCGGGGGTCGGCGTGCTGCTGGACTGGGTGCCCGCGCACTTCCCCAAGGACGAGTGGGCGCTGGCCCGCTTCGACGGGAGCGCGCTGTACGAGCACCCCGACCCGCGCCGGGGCGAGCACCCGGACTGGGGAACGCTGATCTTCAACTACGGGCGGACCGAGGTGCGCAACTTCCTCGTGGCCAACGCCCTGTACTGGTTGGAGGAGTTCCACGTCGACGGCCTGCGGGTGGACGCGGTGGCCTCGATGATCTACCTGGACTACTCGCGCGACTCCGGGGCCTGGGAGCCGAACGTGTTCGGCGGCAGGGAGAACCTGGAGGCGATCGACTTCCTCAAGGAGCTCAACACCACCGTCTACCGGCGCAACCCGCACGTGGCGATGATCGCGGAGGAGTCCACCGCCTACACGGGCGTGACCACGCCGGTGGACCACGGCGGGCTCGGCTTCGGGTTCAAGTGGAACATGGGGTGGATGCACGACACCCTGGAGTACGTCAAGAAGGAGCCGGTCCACCGCCAGTACCACCACGACGACGTCACGTTCTCGATGGTCTACGCCTACAGCGAGAACTACGTGCTGCCGCTGTCGCACGACGAGGTGGTGCACGGCAAGCAGTCGCTGTTCAACAAGCCGCCCGGCGACGAGTGGCAGCGGTCGGCGACCCTGCGCGCGCTCCTGGCGTTCATGTGGTCCCACCCGGGCAAGCAGCTGCTGTTCATGGGCGGGGAGATCGCCCAGGGCGACGAGTGGTCGCACCGGGAGGGCGTGCCGTGGTGGCTGCTCCAGTTCGAGCACCACGCGGGGGTGCAGCGCCTGGTGCGGACGCTCAACGAGGCCTACCGGCCCCGGGCCGCGCTGTGGTCCCAGGACACCGAACCGGCGGGCTTCACCTGGCTGGACGGCGGTGACCGCGAGGGGAACACGCTGTCGTACCTGCGCCACGGCGACGACGGCTCTGTGCTCGCCTGCGCGGTGAACTTCTCGCCGGTGCCCCGTACGGGGCGGCGGATGGGCCTGCCCTCCGGGGGCCGGTGGAACGCGGTGCTCAACACCGACGAGGCGCGCTTCGGCGGGTCGGACCACCCGGCGCCCGCCCGCGTGGACGCCGAGCCCGTGCCCTGGGACGGGCAGCCGTTCTCGGCGGAGGTCGTCCTGCCCCCGCTCGGCGCGGTCTGGTTCGAGCCCGGGTCCTAGGCGGTGTCCTCTCCGGGCCTTCGCTTCGCTTCGTCCCACCCGCCGCCCGCCGCCTCCAGAACCCTGTGGGCGCCCGAACCGGCCCCCGTGAGCTGAGGCCGGTCGGAAAGCAGCATCCCAGCGGAGCGACCGGTGCGGCGCCCGGGCCCCTTTCGGCCCGGGCGCCGAACTGTGTATCTTATACACTGTATTTGATACACAGTTGAGGGGTGCCGTTGTGGCCAGTACCGAGATCCGGACCTTCCGCGAGGACGATCGCGCCGAACTGCGGGCGCTGTTCGCCCGTGCGGGCGAGGGGTCGCCGTCGGGAACGCTCTGGGGGCACCTGCCGTCCGAGGCCGCGATCTACCTGGATCCCTACATGGACCACGTGCCCGAATCGCTCCTGGTCGCCCTGGTCGACGGACGGATGGCGGGCTACCTGACCGGCTGCCCCGACCCCTCCGCGATGCCCGGGGAGAGCGAGCTCATGGACCGCGCGATCCGGGAGCACCGGCTCGCGCTGCGGCGAGGACCGGCGGCCTTCTTCGCCCGGGCCCTGCTGGACACGGCGGTGTCCGCCCTCCGGCGCAGGCCCGCCGCGGGCGAGCTCTCGGACCCGCGCTGGCCCGCCCACCTGCACGTCAACGTCGAGTCCCGGGCACGCGGCACCGGCGTGGGCGCCGCTCTGGTGCGCGAGTGGCAGGACCGGCTGCGCGAGCAGGGATCCCGCGGCTGCCACCTGCAGACCCTCGTGGAGAACACCGGTGCCGTGCGCTTCTTCGCGCGGGCCGGGTTCGAACCCCACGGACCGGCCCCCGTGGTGCCGGGCGTGCGCTTCGAGGGAGGGCACGTGCACCAGCGGACCATGGTGTGGAGTCCGTCGGCCTCCCGGTCCTGAGAGGCCGCGCTCACGGACGGACGCCTGGCCGGCCGCCAGGAACACCCACCGCGTCCGACCGCCGAACCGCGCGTTCGCGGGTGGGACGTCCGCGCCGGTCGGCGGCGGGGCCCGGACGCCGCCCCGGTACGCAAGTGGTGTGAGTGGCGGAAGCGAAACAGGAGCAAAAACCTCCGCGACGGGCCCTTCCGCTCACCGCCGCCGCGTGCTTGTGTGTCCTGCACCACAGGCACGACCGTTGGGAGACCCCGTGTCCGACAACAGCCAGAGTTTCGTCCGGGTGCTGGGAAGGGGTGACGTCCTCGCCCTCGGCTTCGGCGCGATGATCGGCTTCGGCTGGATCGTGCTGGTGGGCGACTTCGTGAGCGCGGCGGGCAGCGCGGGCGCGGCGCTGGCCTTCGTGATCGGCGGCGTCATCATGGCCTTCGTCGGCCTCGCCTACGCCGAGCTCGTCGCCGCGATGCCGCACGCGGGCGGGGAGCACCACTACGCCATGCGCGCCATCGGCCCCAAGGGGGCCTTCACCGCCTCCTGGGCCATGATCCTGGGCTACGTCTCCGTCGTCGCCTTCGAGGCCGTGGCCGTCCCCCAGACCCTCGTCTACCTCTTCCCCGACATGGCGGTCGGCCGCCTGTGGACCGTCGCCGGGTACGACGTCCACGCCGGTCTGGTCGCCGTCGGCGTGGCCGCGGCCGTGCTGATGACCGCCGTCAACTACGTCGGCATCAAGCCCGCGAGCGTCTTCCAGACCATCGCGGTGCTGTTCCTGCTGCTCACCGGGGCCGCCATGGTCACCGGCGCGTTCGTCGGCGGTTCCGTGGACAACATGCGGCCGCTGTTCACCGGCGGCGCCCCGGGCATGTTCGTGGTCCTGGTCGCGGTCCCGTTCCTCTTCGTCGGCTTCGACGTCATCCCGCAGTCGGCCTCCGAGATCAGACTCCCGTACCGCGTGGTCGGCACCCTGCTGGTGCTGTCGGTGTTCTGCGCGACCGCCTGGTACGTGATGGTCATGCTGACGGCGGGCTCGGGTCTGGGCCCGGCCGAACTGGCGGACTCGGAACTGGCCTCCGCCGACGCCGTCGCCGCCATGTGGGACAGCGCGACCATGGGCAACCTGCTCGTCCTCGGCGGCGTCGCGGGCCTGCTCACCAGCTGGAACGCCTTCCTCATCGGCGGCAGCCGCCTCATCTACGCCATGGCCGCCTCGCGGATGCTCCCGGCCTGGTTCGGCCGCCTGCACCCGCGCTTTCGCACCCCGTCCAACGCCGTGCTGTTCGTCGGAGCGCTCTCCCTGGTGTCCCCGTTCTTCGGCGAGCCGATGCTGGGCTGGCTGGTCAACGCGGGCGGCCTGAACATCGTGGTCGGTTTCGTCACGGTGGTGGTCAGCTTCCTCGTACTGCGACGCCGCGAACCCGCCATGGAGCGGCCCTTCACCGTTCCGGCGGGCGTCCCCGTCGGCGTGGTGGCCCTCGTGCTGTCCGTGGGGCTGCTCCTGCTCTACCTGCCCGGCATGCCCGCGGCGCTGAGCTGGCCCAACGAGTGGCTGATGGTGCTCGTGTGGTGGGTGGCCGGGGCCGCCCTGATGTGGCGTCTGCCCCGGATCACCGCGGGCCCCGACGCCGAGCGGCGCCTGGTCGAGGTGATGGACGCGCGCTCGCGCCCGGACCCGCGGGCCTGACGGACGCCGCCGTGCGCTCCGGTTGAGCGCACGGCGGCGGGTTCCTACCGCCCGCGCGCGTGCCAGCCGGAGAGGCGGGCGACCGCCTCGTCCAGGACCTCGTCCCTCTTGCAGAACGCGAACCGGAGCAGGTGCGCGCCCTCCTCCCGATGGTCGTAGAACACCTGGGCGGGCACCGCCGCCACCCCGGCCTCCCGGGGCAGCGCGCGGGCCACCTCCACCCCGTCGGCGTACCCGAGCGGACGGATGTCGGCCATGACGAAGTAGGTGCCCTCGCACGCGTCCACCTCGAAACCGGCCCCGGTCAGCCCCTCCACCAGGCGGTCGCGCTTGCCCTGGAGGGCGGTGCGCTGGGCGGCGACCCACTCCTCCTCCTGGTCGATGGCGTCGGCCGTGGCCAGCTGGAGCGCGCCGTTCGCGGAGAAGGTGAGGAACTGGTTCACCGTGCGCACCGCGCTGACCAGCGGTTCGGGCCCCATCACCCAGCCGGTCTTCCACCCGGTCACGGCGAACATCTTGCCGACCGAGGACACCGACAGCGTCCGCTCGCGCATGCCCGGCAGGGTGGCCAGCGGCACGTGCGGCCGCCCGTCGAAGGTGAGGAACTCGTACACCTCGTCGGTGAACGCGATCAGGTCGTGCTCGCGGCACACCCGCGCGACCTCTTCCAGCTCCTCGGCGGTGAACACGGTCCCCGTGGGGTTGTGCGGCGTGTTCACCAGCACCATCCGGGTGCGGGGGCCCACGGCCGCGCGCAGCTCCGCGGGGTCGAAGGTGAACCGGCCGGACACGGGGTCCGGCCGCAGCGTCACCGGTCTGCGCACCCCGCCCGCCAGCGTGATCATGGCGGCGTAGGAGTCGTACATCGGCTCGAAGACGATCACCTCGTCACCGCGCTCCACCAGGGCGAGCACCGCGGCCGCGATCCCGGCGGTGGCGCCGACGGTCACGTAGACCTCGGTGTCCGGGTCCAGCTCGATGCCGTAGTGGCGGGCCCGGTACCGGCTCACCGCCCGCCGCAGCTCGGGACGGCCCGGACCGGGCGGGTACTGGTTCACCCCCTCCAGGATGTGCCCGGAGGCGGCCTCCAGCAGGGAGCGGGGACCGTCGGTGTCGGGGAACCCCTGCCCCAGGTTGACCGATCCGGTCTCCACGGCCAGCCGCGTCATCTCGGCGAAGACCGTCTCGCCGTACACGCGCATTCGTTCGATCAGCGGTTCTTCCACCCGACGAGCGTATCCACCCGCCCGGTCGGCGGGCCAGACGCGGGGACGCCGACGGGGCGGGCCCCCGGGAGGACCCGCCCCGTCCGCCGCCGCCTACAGCAGCAGGCTCAGCACCATCCACGTCACGGGACCGGCGATCAGCAGCGAGTCCAGGCGGTCCATGAGGCCGCCGTGCCCGGGCATGAACCTGCCCATGTCCTTGACCCCGAGGTCGCGCTTGAACAGCGACTCGATGAGGTCCCCGACGGTGGCGGCCAGCACGACCGCCAGGCCCAGGACCACGCCGACCCACCAGGGGCCGTCCAGCATGAGCGTCACGCACAGCGCGCCCGCGACGGCGCAGCCCACGACCGATCCGCCGAAGCCCTCCCAGGTCTTGTTGGGGCTGATCACCGGCGCCATCTTGTGCCGGCCCAGCAGGATGCCGGCGAAGTACCCGCCGATGTCGCTGGAGATCGTCACCACGATGAACGTGACCAGGCGGTACTGGCCGTCCTCGGGATGGGAGATGAGCAGCAGCCACGTGCCGAAGAGGAACGGCAGGTACACCAGGGTGAACAGGTTCGCCGCGACGTCGGCCACGAACCCTTCCGTACCTCCGCGCAGCCGCCACACCAGGGCGACGATCGCGGTCAGCGCGGTCGTGCCCACCAGCCAGTCGGTTCCCCCGAAGTAGGCGGCGACCTGCATGGCCACGCCGCCGACGGCCAGCGGTACCAGTGCCAGGCCCATGCCCTTGCCCGCGAACGCCCGGTTGACCTCGCGCAGGCCGATCAGCACCCCCAGGGAGGTGATGATCGTGAACAGCTGGGGCAGGGGGAAGATGGAGAAGAACACGAGGGCGCCCAGGGCGCACCCGCTGGCGATGGCCACCGGGAGGTTGCGGCCCGTCCGGACCGGCTCACCCCCCGGTTTGTGCAGCACGAAGCGCTGCCCGTCCGGATCGGGACCGCCCCGCGGCCCGCCGCCGGGTCTGTGCTCGGGCGAGCGGTCATCGCCTCCCGAGTCGCTGGAGGAAGGAAGGGTCACCGGCTAAACCTCGAGCAGTTCCGATTCCTTGTGCTTCAGCAGCTCGTCGACGGACGCGACGTACTTCGAAGACAGCTCGTCCAGCTCGGCCTGGGCGCGGTGCGCCTCGTCCTCGCCGATGTCGCCGGACTTGACGGCCTTCTCGAAGGTGTCCTTGGCGCGGCGGCGGACGTTGCGGATCGAGACCTTGCTGTCCTCGGCCTTGGTCCGCGCGACCTTGACGTACTCCTTGCGGCGCTCCTCGGACAGCTCGGGGAAGACCACGCGGATGACCTGGCCGTCGTCGGAGGGGTTCACGCCCAGGTCGCTGTTGCGGATGGCGTTGATGATGTCGGTGCGCGAGTTGACGTCGAACGGCGAGATGACCACCATGCGCGGCTCGGGGACCGAGAAGGAGGCCAGCTGGTTGATCGGCGTCCGGGCACCGTAGTAGTCGACGGTGATCTTGTTGAAGGTCGCCGGGGTGGGGCGTCCGGTGCGGATCGTGGCGAAGTCCTCCTTCGCCACGGTCACGGCCTTCTCCATCTTCTCCTCGGCCTCGAGGAGGGTCTCTTCGATCATGTGGGCGCTCCCTGGTGTCGTGGCTTGCTGTGGTCGCGGAGGCTGTCTAGACCGGGGTCGGCCCGACGATGGTGCCGATCTTCTCACCGCGTACCGCGCGCAGGATGTTGCCCTGGCTCATCAGGTCGAACACGACGATGGGCAGCCCGTTGTCCATGCACAGGCTGACCGCGGTGGCGTCCATGACCTTGAGGCCGCGGGTGAGGACCTCGTTGTAGTTGAGCTTGTCGAACTTGACCGCGTCGGGGTTGCGCTGGGGGTCGGAGTCGTAGACCCCGTCGACCTGGGTGCCCTTGAGGACCGCCTGCGCGCCGATCT
Organism: Nocardiopsis dassonvillei subsp. dassonvillei DSM 43111; assembly: GCF_000092985.1. GTDB lineage: Bacteria > Actinomycetota > Actinomycetes > Streptosporangiales > Streptosporangiaceae > Nocardiopsis > Nocardiopsis dassonvillei. The sequence continues at coordinate 296,229 of NC_014210.1, read as the reverse complement.
CCAGCGCGCGCTGGGCGGCGGTGGTGTCGGTCGAGAAGAAGGGTGCGCCCAGACCGGCGCCGAAGATGACCACGCGGCCCTTCTCCAGGTGGCGGACGGCGCGGCGGGGGATGTAGGCCTCGGCGACCTGGCTCATGTGGATCGCGGTCTGCACGCGGGTGTCCACACCGAGCCGCTCCAGGAAGTCCTGGAGGGCGAGGCAGTTGATGACGGTGCCGAGCATGCCCATGTAGTCGGCGCGGCCGCGCTCGATGCCGCCCTCGGTGAGCTGGGCGCCGCGGAACATGTTGCCGCCGCCGACGACCACCGCGACCTGGATGCCCTCGGAGACCGCCTCGGCGATGGACTCGGCCACGTACTGGACGACCTCGGGGTCGATGCCCAGGCCGCCGCCGCCCGCGAACGCCTCTCCGGAGAGTTTGAGCATCACGCGCTTCCACCCGGAACCGTGCATCGCCGGTTCGGTGCTCGTCGCTTCGTTCACAGCCTGTGGCCTCCCTTGTCGTCCCCGAGCGGCACAGGGTCCCCCGAGTGATCCTCGATGCGGTCGGCCGGGCTCACGCGCCCCGCCACCCGCCCATATCCACCGAAGGTGCCGGGGAGCAGTCTCCCCGGCACCTCCATCATCTCAAAACCCTCAGGCCTGGCCGACCTTGAAGCGGACGAAGCGCTTGACGGTCACGCCCGCCTCGTCGACGACCTTCTGGACCGTCTTCTTGTTCTCCTTGACGAACGGCTGGCCGAGCAGCGTCACGTCCTTGAAGTAACCGTTGAGGCGGCCCTCCACGATCTTGGGGATGGCCTGCTCGGGCTTGCCCTCCTCGCGGGTGGTCTGCTCGGCGATGCGGCGCTCGTTCTCCACGACCTCGGCGGGGACGTCGTCCCGACCGATGTACTGCGGGGCCAGCGCGGCGATCTGCTGGGCGAGGTCCTTGCCGACCTCCTCGTCAGCCTTGTCCAGCTCGACCAGGACGCCCATGGTGGGGGGCAGGTCCGGGTCGGACTTGTGGAGGTAGCTGGCGACGTAGGCGCCCTCGAACTTGGCGAAGCGGCGGAACTCCAGCTTCTCGCCGATGACCGCGCTCTTGGCCTCGATGAAGGACTGGAGGGTCTTGCCCGGCTCGATCTCGGCGGCGGCGACGGTGGCGAGGTCGTCGCTGTCCTGGGCGGCGACGAAGTCGGCGACCTGGTCGGCCAGCGCGATGAACTGGTCGTTCTTGGCGACGAAGTCGGTCTCGCAGTTGAGCTCGACGAGGGTGGCCTTGCCTTCGGACTCCTGCTTGAGGACGACCATGCCCTGGGCGGCGGTGCGCTCGGCGCGCTTGCCGACGTCCTTGGCACCCTTGACGCGCAGGGCCTCGACGGCCTTGTCGAAGTCGCCGTCGGCCTCGGTCAGGGCCTTCTTGCAGGCCATCATGCCGGCGCCGGTCATGTCGCGCAGCTTCTTGACGTCCGCGGCGGTGAAGTTCGCCATGACTGTTCTCGGATTCCCTTGGAGTGGAGAGTCTGTACGGAAAGTGAAGCGGATCCGGTCCCGGGCACCGAGCGGCCGCCCCGCCGGGAGCGGCGGGGCGGCGACGGTGCTCGGAGGCACGGAACTACTCGGCGTCGGGGGCCTTCGCGGGCGCGTCGACCGGGGAGTCCTCGGAGGTGGCCTCGGCCGGGGCCTCGGCGGCGACCTCGTCGGCCGGGGCGACGGCGGCGGTCTCGACCGGGGCCTGCTCGGCAGCGGCCTCGGCGGCCTCGACGGGAGCCTCGGCCGAGTCGGCCTTGCCCTCCAGGAGCTCGCGCTCCCACTCGGCCAGGGGCTCCTCGGCGGACTTGCGCTCGCCGGAGGCCTCGGAGGCGCCGGAGCGGGCCATGAGACCGTCGGCGACGGCGTCGGCGACCACGCGGGTGAGCAGGCTGACGCTGCGGATCGCGTCGTCGTTACCCGGGATCGGGTAGTCGACCTCGTCCGGGTCGCAGTTGGTGTCCAGGATGGCCACGACCGGGATGTTCAGCTTGCGAGCCTCGCTGATCGCGATGTGCTCCTTCTTGGTGTCCACGATCCAGACCGCGCTGGGCACGCGGGACATGTCGCGGATACCGCCGAGGGTGCGCTCCAGCTTCTCCTTCTCACGGCGAAGGTTGAGGAGCTCCTTCTTGGTGAGCGAGGAGCCGGCGACGTCGTCGAAGTCGATCTCCTCCAGCTCCTTGAGGCGCTGGAGCCGCTTGTGCACGGTGGAGAAGTTGGTGAGCATGCCGCCCAGCCAGCGCTGGTTGACGTAGGGCATGCCGACGCGGCGGGCCTGCTCGTCGATGGCCTCCTGCGCCTGCTTCTTGGTGCCGACGAACAGGACGGTGCCGCCGTGGGCGACCGTCTGCTTGACGAACTCGTAGGCGCGGTCGATGTAGGCCAGCGACTTCTGGAGGTCGATGATGTAGATGCCGTTGCGCTCGGTGAAGATGAAGCGCTTCATCTTGGGGTTCCAGCGACGGGTCTGGTGCCCGAAGTGGACGCCGCTCTCCAGGAGCTGGCGGATCGTCACGACTGTGGCCATGACCTGGTCCTCCTTGATGGTGGCGGGGAGGGGCCCCGCCCTCGGTTGTTCCTGACGCCCCGGCCGTACCGCCGCACCGCCCGGAGGCGGCACGGACCGCGGGTGCGGCCCCTCGCTGAGGAGGCTCGTGGACGTGCGTATTGTGATCGGCCCGACGGGCCACAGATGATTCTATCTCCATCGGGAATACGTCGGGACCTGCGCCGCGTGGCGCCCCCTTTCCGCGGCGGGGTCGTCCACAGGCACGGACTCCCCCTGGTGTCGCGGCCCCCGCGTCCGGACCCTGGAGGTATGGCCCCCTCACTGCTCCTGACCCTGTCCCTGGTGTTCTCCCTCCTGTCCCCGCACCACCCCGCCGAGGCCGACTGGCGCTGGCCGGTGGACCCGCCGGTCCGGGTGCTGCGCCCCTTCGACCCGCCCGAACAGCGCTGGCTGCCCGGGCACCTGGGCGTGGACCTGGCCGCTGAGCCCGGCCAGGAGGTCCGCGCGGCCGGTGCCGGGCGGGTGCACTTCGCGGGCCGGGTGGCGGGCACACCGCTGGTGAGCGTGACCCACGGCGACCTGCGCACCACCTACCTGCCGGTGGAGTCCGACCTGGTCCGCGGCGACCCGGTCGCCGCCGGGGACGTTCTGGGCACGCTCGCCGCCGCGCCGCCGCACCGCCCGGACCGGCCCTGCCTGCACTGGGGCCTGCTCCGCGGCGACGACCACCTCGATCCGCTCTCCCTGCTCGGCCTGGGCGAGTTCCGCCTGCTGCCGGTCCCGCCGCCCGCCTCGCCACACGGGCGCGGACGGCCCCGGCCCCGCCGACGCCCACCGACGGCGGAGCGGACGGCTCCCGGGCCCCGGAGGACCGCCCCGTGCGGGCGGTGCCGCGTCCGCGCCCTCCCGCCCGCCACCGCGGGCGGGGCCGCGGGCGCGCGGTACGCCGACCGGGCGCGCCGAGACGGGACCGAGGCGGCGCGGGGAGCGGTCAGGCGCGGGGGTGGGCCCGGCGGTAGGTGTCGCGCAGGCGCTCCACGGACACGTGGGTGTAGATCTGCGTGCTGCGCGGGCTGGCGTGGCCCAGGAACTCCTGCACGCTGCGCAGGTCGGCGCCGCCGTTGAGCAGGTGGGTGGCCGCGCTGTGCCGCAGACCGTGCGGCGCGCTGTCCGCACCGACGGCGCGCAGGTGGGCGTGCACGTCCTCGCGGGCCTGGCGGACGCCCAGGCGGCCGCCCCGCGCCCCCAGGAACAGCGCGGAGCCGCTGGTGGCGCCCGCCATCTCCGGGCGGCCGCCGCTCAGCCAGGCGTCGAGGGCGTCCAGGGCCGGACCGCCCACGGGAACCGTGCGCTCCTTGGCCCCCTTGCCCAGGACGCGCACGGTGTCGCGTTCGCGGTCCACGTCGGCGAGGTCCAGAGCGCACAGCTCGGCGACGCGCACGCCGGTGGCGTAGAGCGTCTCCACCACCGCGCGGCGGCGCAGGCCGGTCGGGGTGCCCTCGGTCTCCCCCGCGAGCGCCGCGGCGGCCTGGCGCTCGTCGAGCACCGTGGGCAGGGAGCGCTGCTGCGCCGGGCTGGCCAGGCGCGGGCCGGGGTCGGCCGCCAGCACGCCCTCGCGGTGCAGGAACCGGGTGAACGCGCGGACGGCGGCCACGCGGCGGGCCACGGTGGCGCGGCTCGCGCCCGCGTCGCGGGCACGGGACAGCCACCCGCGCACCAGGTCCACGTCCAGGTCCCGCACGCTCCGCCCCCGCTCCTCCAGGTGTGCCAGGAGGGAGCGCAGGTCGGCCAGGTAGCCGCGCACGGTGTGGGGCGAGCGCCCCAGCTCGCCCGACAGGTGCGCGGCGAAGCTCTCCAGCACGCCTACCTCCCGGAGGGCAGACAGGCGACCCCCTCGACCTCCACGAGGTGGGTGGGGTCGACCAGTCCGCTCACCTCCACCAGGGAGGCGGCGGGCAGGTGCCCGTCGGGCAGGCACTCCAGCAGGGCGGAGCGGAACTCCTCCAGGTCGGAGATGTGGCGCAGGTAGTAGGTGAGCTTGACCAGGTGGCCCAGATCCGCGCCGTGGCGGGACAGGACGGCCTCCAGGTTGCGGAAGATCTGGCGCGTCTGCCCCCCGATGTCCCCGGCGACCTCTCCCCCGGGCCCCTCGGGGGTCTGTCCGGAGACGAACAACAGCGGCCCGTCCGCCACCAGGGCGTCACTGTAGGGTTTGGTCATGGCGTCACCGTACCCGTCATGCGGGGCGCGCTACCGTCGCCGCACGCCGGTCCGCGTGCCGTCCCCGGGACCGCGGGTAGCCCGGATGGAGTTCCGCCACCGCTTCGCCCCGCCCGGGCCGAAGACCGGATGTGGCGGGAGCGGACCACGGAGTGTACGCGGCGCGCGGGACCCGTCTTCGCCAGGCCCGGCGGCCGTAGCCGTCCACGGTGCCGCACGGCCCCGGCGGCCGTCCGGCGGCCCCTGACCGCCCCGACCCCGCGGCGCACGCCGGGAACCGGCTTGCCGGTCGCGGCCTCCGCCCGCTCACTGCGGCAGCCGCCAGCCCGACGGACAGCGCTCCACCAGTCCGGCCGCGGCCAGCATCCCCAGGGAGCGCAGGGTCCTCTCCAGACGGGTCCCGCTGGCCACGGCGATCACCGCGGGCCCGGCGCCGGACCTGGGCACCGCCGCCAGGACGCGGGCGCTGTCCTGGTCGAGCTCGGCCGACACCCGCAGCGGCCCGGACTCCGGCGGCAGCTCACCCAGCGCGCTCACCTGGGCGACGACGTCGTCCGCGCAGGTGACGCAGCTCGCGTTCCAGTCTCGGAGCAGCAGGTGGCAGCCCACCGACATCGCCGAGGTGACCGGGCCGGGGACCGCCATCAGCGCCCGGTTGAGCTCGGCCGCGTGCGAGGCGGTGTTGAGGGCACCGCTACGCCGTCCGGCCTCCACCACCACCGTGCCCGGGGTGAGCGCGGCGATCAGCCGGTTGCGTACGAGGAAGTCCGGTGCGCGCGGGGTGGCGCCCACCGGCCGCTCGCTCACCAGCACCCCGGTGCGGGCGACGTCGGCGAACAGGCCCGCGTGCCCGCGCGGGTAGTCCACGTCCAGCCCGCAGGCCAGCACCACGACCGTGCCGCCGTGGGCCTGGGCCGCCCGGTGCGCGGCCCCGTCGATCCCGTAGGCGCCGCCGGAGACCACCACGACCGCGCGCTCGGCCAGCTCGTAGGCCATCTCCGCCGCCACGTGCTCCCCGTAGGGCGTGGCCGAGCGCGCGCCCACCACGGCCACCGAGCGCAGGCACAGGTGACGCAGGTCCCCCGCGCCGCGTACCCACAGTCCGTGCGAGCGCCGCCCTCCGGGCAGGTCCAGTTCGTCGAGGCGGCCCGGCCACTCGGGGTCCCGCGGGGCCACGAAGCGGATGCCGGCCGCCGCCGAGTCGCCGAGCAGCCCGTCGGGGTCCACCGCCCGCGCCGCGGCGCCCCACCGCGCCCACCTGCGTTCCAGAAGGGTCTGCGCCTCCGGTCCCGGGCCGTCCTCCCCGGCTTCGACAGGCACCGGCGGCGGGTGCGCCCCCGCCGCCAGCAGCGCCCACACCCGTTCCGCGCCGTGCTCGGCGAGCATCGCCCCCAGCCACAGGTCCCCCGGCGGGGCCACCGCTGTCAGGCAGGCCCGCGCCCGCGCGTCCGCCTCGTCCTCCGCGTCCCGCACCGTCCCCCCGCTCTCCTCCGTCGTGTCCGTGTTCACCACGCGCGCCCCGCCCAGAGCGCGAAGGCGTAGGCCGCCTCCTCCTCGCCGGGGCGGTCCCGGTCGGCGAGGTCGGCCAGGGTCCAGGCGACCCGCAGGGCGCGGTCCACCCCCCGGGCGCTGATCTGTCCGAGGTCCATCGCTCTGCCCAGCACCCGCAGCGCGGCGGTCTCCACCGGGAACTCCCGGCGCAGCTGCGCCCCGGGGATGGCCGCGTTGGTGGTCCAGGGCGTGTGCGCCAGCCGCTCGGCGGCGCGGGCGCGGGCCTTCTCCACCCGGGCGGCCACCACCTCGGAGGACTCGGCGAAGGCGCGGTCGGCGAGCAGCTCGGCCCTCGACACCGGTTGCAGCTCCACCTTGAGGTCGATCCGGTCCAGCAGGGGCCCGGACAGGCGGGAGAAGTAGCGGCGCCGCTCACCGGCGGGGCAGGTGCACAGGGCGCCGGGTTTGGCGCAGGGGCAGGGGTTGGCGGCCATCACCAGCTGGAAGCGGGCCGGGAAGGTCACCGTCGAGGAGGCGCGGGCCAGGACCACCTCGCCGCGCTCCAGGGGTTCGCGCAGGGAGTCCAGCACCCCGCGCCCGAACTGCGGGGCCTCGTCGACGAAGAGCACGCCGCGGTGGGCCTTGGACACCCAGCCGGGCGTGGGGTAGCCGCTGCCCCCGCCGATGATCGAGGCCCGGGTGGAGGTGTGGTGCGGAGCCGCGAAGGGGGGCGCGGTGACCAGGGGCGCGCCGGGCGGCAGCATGCCCGCCACCGAGTGGATCGCGGTGGCCTCCAGCGCCTCGGCGGGGCTGAGCGGGGGCAGCACGGTGGGCAGGCGTTCGGCGAGCAGGCTCTTGCCGGTGCCGGGAGGCCCCAGCATCATGAGGTTGTGGCCGCCGGCCGCGGCGATCTCCACCGCGCGGCGGGCCACCGGCTGCCCCAGGACGTCGGACAGGTCGGGCCCCTGGCCGCGCGGCTCCCGGGGACGGGGCACGGCCTCCGCCTCGTGCGCCTCGGGAAAGTACTCCCCGCGCAGCCACTGGCACAGGTCCATCAGGCTGTCCACCGCCGTCACCTCGGCGCCGGGCACCAGCCGGGCCTCGGCGGCGTTCCCCCGCGCGACGACGAACCTGCGGTAGCCCTGCTCGGCGGCCGACACGACCGCCGGGAGGACCCCCAGCACCGGCCGTGCCCGGCCGTCCAGGCCGAGTTCCGCGATGAGGACGCTGTCCTCCAGCCGCTCCACCGGCACCGAGCCCGCCGCGGCGAGGACGGCGGCGGCGATGGCCAGGTCGAACAGGCTCCCGGACTTGGGCAGGCTGGCCGGGGACAGGCTGATGACGATCTGGCCGCTGGGCCACTCCTCGCCGCTGTTGACGACGGCGGCGCGGATGCGGTCCCTGGCCTCGCGGAGCGCGGCGTCGGGCAGCCCCACCAGGGTCACCCCGAAGTCGCCGCCGCCCAGGTGCACCTCCACCTCGACGATGTGCCCCTGGACGCCCAGCAGGGCGATGCAGCGGGTGCGGGCGAGCGTCATCATGCCATCCCCCGCTCATGGGAGACGAACACGCGCCCGCCGCTGATCAGGACGCAGACGCCGTCCACACGCAGGGGGTGGGCGGGCACCCGGTGCCGGACCGCCCAGGCGTGTCCGAGGCGGCGCAGGCGGCGCCTCTTGTCGGGGGTGATGGCCTCCACCGGGTGCCCGTGCCGGACGGAGGTACGGGTCTTGACCTCCGCGACGACCAGGACGGGGCCGTCCCGGGCGACGATGTCGATCTCCCCGTCGGGGATGCGCCAGTTGCGGGCGACCACCCGCATCCCGGCGCGTCGGAGGAAGGCCGCGGCGAGGTCCTCGCCGCGGCCGCCCAGCGTCCTTCGGTACTCGGCCCACCGGTCCAAGGTCGACCACCTCCCGTAACCACGGTCGGTGATCTCCGTTCACGGCGCCAGAGCCGGTTCTCTCCTGTGGAAAACCCCGGCGGCGTCCGGAGGAGGGAGGCCGGACCCGGGGGCCGGGCCCCCGGGGTCTCCCCGGCCGCCCGGTGGCCGGATCAGCTCTGCCCGCTCCCCTCTGCGGGCGGCATCTCCAGGTCGGCCTTGGTGATCTCCTCGACGTTGACGTCCTTGAACGTCACCACGCGGACGTTGCGGACGAACCTGGCCGGACGGTACATGTCCCAGACCCAGGCGTCCTCCATCACGACCTCGAAGTACATCTCCCCGTTCTCGGTCGAACGCGGCTGGAGGTCGACGTGGTTGGTGAGGTAGAACCGCCGTTCGGTCTCCACCACGTAGCTGAACAGACCGACGACGTCGCGGTACTCGCGATAGAGCTGGAGCTCCATCTCGGCCTCGTACTTCTCCAGGTCCTCAGAACTCATCCACGCGCTCGCTTTCGTCGCACTCTCCGGTCGTGGTGTGCCGGTCCCCTCCCACCCGGACACCGCCGACGGCCGGGATGTTCCCGGTCGACGGCGGCCCCGCGCGTCGGGGGACGCCGATACCGTCCAGCCTCCATCATGCGTCACGGAAGGGCCCCGTGTACTCCGCCGTGCGGATTTTCTCGTCGGACCGCCCGCGCGGTACGTCACTCGTCCGCGGCGTTGAGCTCCTCGAAGGAATCGGGGATGCTGAGCGGGCCGATCTGCCCGGCCGGCCAGATGATCACGAAGGCCCGTCCCACGACGTGGTCGATCGGGACCGCGCCGCCGCCGGGGTTGTTCTGGTTGAGCCGCGAGTCGGAGGAGATCGCCCGGTGGTCCCCCATCAGCCACAGGTGTCCCTCGGGCACCTCGATCGGGCCGAACTCGGTGTGCGTGGCCACGCTGCCCGGGTACAGGTAGGCCTCTTCTTCGAGGGGGACCCCGTTGACCAGGACGCGGTTCTGCTCGTCGCAGCACTCCACGGTGTCACCGGGCAGGCCGATGACCCGCTTGATGTACTCCTTGCCCGTGGGCGCCGCGCCCAGCTGCTGCTGCACCCACGTGAACGCGGCCGAGACCGGGTTGGTGGGCTCGGGGACCGACACGGTGTTCGGATCGTCCCAGGACCCGTTGCCGTCGAAGACGACCACCTCGCCGCGCTCGATATCGCGGAGCTCGTAGACGACCTTGTTGACGAGCACCCGGTCCCCGACGAGGAGGGTGTTCTCCATCGAGGTGGAGGGAATGTAGAAGGCCTGCACCAGCCAGGTCCTGATCACGAACGCCAGGACCACGGCGATCACGATCAGGACGGGGAGTTCCTTCCAGAACGACCCCTTCTTCTCGGTGCTCTGGGACTTGCTCATCTCGTCGTCCGCCCCCTCATCCGGCTCCTCGCCGTCGGTACCGGAGACAGCACTGGCTCCCGAGCTCTCATGAGCTCGGGAGCCAGTGGCGGAGTCGTGCTCCTCCGGACCGGGCTGGGCGGATTCCTCGTCCTGGACCCCGTCCGAGCCGAGGTCCTTCTCGTCTTTGCTCATCGAGCCGAAGCCTATCCTGCCTCCCTGGCGGGAGCGGAGAGATTCGACACGGAAAAACGCCGGGAGGAGGCCCCGGGCCACCCGGTCGCGGACTAGCGGCGCTCGCGGATGCGGGCGGCCTTGCCGCGCAGGTCGCGCAGGTAGTACAGCTTGGCGCGACGCACGCGGCCGCGGGCGGCGACCTCGTACTTCTCGATGGCCGGGGTGTGGATCGGGAAGGTACGCTCCACGCCCACGCCGTAGCTCACCTTGCGGATGGTGAAGGTCTCGCGGTTGCCCGAGCCCTGGCGGCGGATGACGACGCCCTTGAAGACCTGGACACGGGTACGGTTGCCCTCGGTCACACGGACGTGGACGTTGAGGGTGTCACCCGGACGGAACTCCGGGACGTCGGAACGAAGCTGGGCCTTCTCCAGCTCCTGAATGGCGGTGTGCATCTCGCGAATCCTCATCGATAGCGCTCCGCGTCCTGCTCCCCGGCAGGGGAGGGGGTACGCGGGCGAGGGCCCGAATGGGTCTGTACTGTCGAACCGCCCGGGTGACCGTCACAGAGGCCGACGTCGTACCGCCGGCATGCGGATGCCGCCGGTCACCGAGGGGGAACCCACCCAGTCTGCCACATCTCAGGTGGCGTCTCGAACGGCCTCCTCGGCCAGGACCTCCCGGTCGCGCCGGTCCAGCGCCTCCTCGGGCAGGGCCTCCACCAGGTCGGGGCGGTTGCGCGCGGTCTTGCGCAGAGCCTGGTCGCGGCGCCAGCGGTCCACGGCGCCGTGGTTGCCCGACAGCAGCACCGGCGGCACCTCCCGGCCGCGCCAGGTGGCGGGTTTGGTGTAGACCGCCCCCTCCACGAGGTTCTCCATGCCGCCGGAGGCGAAGGAGTCCTGCACCGCGGACTCGGTGTTGCCGAGGACGCCCGGCAGCAGCCGGGTGATCGCCTCGACCATCACCAGCGTCGCGGACTCGCCGCCGTTGAGCACGTAGTCGCCGATGCTGACCTCCTCGACGGGCATCCGCTCCGCGGCGTCCGCCGCGACCCGCGAGTCGATGCCCTCGTAGCGGCCGCAGCCGAAGACCAGCCGCTCCTCCTTGGCCAGGCGCTCGGCGTCGGCCTGCCGGAAGGGGCGTCCGCTGGGAGTGGGCAGGATCAGCCGCGCGGGGCCCTCGCCCACGACCTCGTCCAGCGCCTCGCCCCACGGCTCGGGTTTCATCACCATGCCGGGGCCGCCGCCGTAGGGGGTGTCGTCCACGGTGTTGTGGCGGTCGTGGGTCCAGGAGCGCAGATCGTGCACGCGCACGTCGAGCAGCCCGGACACGCGGGCCCTGCCGATCAGGGACAGGTCCAGGGGGCCGAAGTACTCGGGGAAGATGCTGATGATGTCGATGCGCACGGCGCGCCCCTTCAGTCGGCGAGGTCGAGCAGGCCGGGCGGCGGGTCGATGACGATCCGGCCGCCGGCCACGTCCACCTCGGGGACCAGGGCCGCCACGAAGGGCACGTACACCTCCGCGCCGTCCGGGGTGGTCACCACCAGGAGGTCCTGCGCGTGGTGGAGCACGTCCGCGACCGTACCGACCGGCTCCGCGCCGGTGGTCACCGCGGCCAGGCCGATGAGTTCGTGGTCGTGGAACTCGTCCGGGTCCTCCAGCGGCGGGATGTCCTCGGAGTCCACGAGCAGGGCGGTGCCGCGCAGCCCCTCCGCGGCGTCGCGGTCGGCCACGCCCTCGAAGCGCACGAGCAGGCGGCCGCTGTGGCGGCGCGTGGAGACGACGGTGAGCGGACCGGCCTCGGCCGGGTCGGTGGCCAGCACGGAGCCGTCGGCGAACCGGGCCGCGGGGTCGTCCGTGCGCACGTCCACCGCGACGTCGCCGCGGACGCCGTGCGCGCGGCCGATCCGGCCGACAACGAGTCGCATGGGGATTCTTCCTTCCGCCCCTCGGGGGGTGAGAAAACTGTGCCCGGGACCGGGCGCGTGCGGTGGGCACGGGCCCCGGGGTCCCGGGCACGGCTGCGGGGCGCCGACCGCTGGCGGTCGGCGCCCCGAGAGGCGCGTCAGCGCACTTCGTGCAGGTCCAGCAGGTCCACGCGGACGTAGCGGCCCCCGGCCAGGGCGCCGATGACGGTCCGCAGGGACTTGGCGGTGCGGCCGTTGCGGCCGATCACCTTGCCGAGGTCGTCGGGATGGACCCGGACCTCCAGGACTTTGCCCTTGCGGAGCCGCTTGGCTCTCACCTGGACGTCGTCGGAGTTCGCAACGATCCCCTTCACGAGGTGCTCAAGCGCCTCTTCCAGCACGTCAGGCCTCGCCCTCGGACTTCTCAGTCTCGGTGGTCTCAGCGGTCTCGGCGGGCTTGTCCGCCTTGTCCGCCTTCTTCTCGGACTTGCGGCCCTTGCCCTTGCCCTCGGCGCCGGGGAGCACGAGCTCCTTCAGAGCGGCCTGGAAGGCGGCTTCCTTGGCCTCGGGGTCCTTGGCCTCGGCGACCTGGAGCGGAGCCGGGGCGGGCAGGCCCTTGAACTTCTGCCAGTCACCGCTCTTGCGCAGGAGGACCTTGACCGCGTCGGAGGGCTGGGCGCCCACGGACAGCCAGTACTGGACCCGCTCGGAGTCGACCTCGATGAGGCTCGGGTGCTCCTTGGGGTGGTACTTGCCGATCTCCTCGATCGCCTTGCCGTCCCGCTTGGTGCGGGCGTCGGCGACGATGATGCGGTACTGGGGCGTACGGATCTTGCCCATACGCTTGAGCTTCAGTTTGACAGCCACTGGAGTGGTCTTCTCCCGATTAACGGTGTAAGGCGCCCGGCGGCGAAACCACGTGGGGTTGCGGCACCCGACGGGACAGACGTGGGTGGCGGGCTAGTTAGAGGGCTGGCCCGGCACCGTTAGTCGACTACTCATTGTGCCAGACGCGGACGTGTTCCCCGGACACGACACCGGAACACCTGTGCACGGATGGGCGGCGGACGCGGAGGCGGCCCGTCCCCGGAACGTGGACGGGCCGCCCCGCCCGGTCTCCCGGGCGGCGCCGACCGCCCGCCTCCGGGGAGGCGGGCACGCGATCCGGGCCGTGGGCCCGTCCGCGTCCGCGGTGCGGTCGGTCGCGCCACACGCATGGTAGCGCTCCGCCCGTCGGCCGACGGGCGCGAGGACCGCTACCGGCCGCGCCTACTGCTTGGGCAGCTTGAAGTTGGACAGGTCGGGCATGTTGGGGCCGCCGAAGCCGGGCGGGAGCGTGGGCTGGCCGCCGCCCCCCAGGCCCGGGGGCAGCTGCGGCGGCTGCTGGCCGCCCTCCTCCTGGCGGCGCTGGCGCTCGGCCGCGCGGTCGGCCTCCTGCTGGCGGGCCTTCATCGGGTTGCCGCTGCGCTGCTTGCCCTTCTTGGCCTTCTTGGCCTGGGCCTTGGCCTTCTTGCGGTTGGCACCGCCGCCCATGCCCGGCATCCCGGGCATACCCGGCATGCCGCCGCTCTTCATCTTGCGCATCATCTTCTGCGCCTCGAAGAAGCGGGTGACCAGGCCGTTGACATCGCTGACCTGGGTGCCCGAACCGTTGGCGATGCGCAGGCGGCGCGAGCCGTTGATCATCTTGGGGTTGGCGCGCTCGCCCGGGGTCATCGACTGGATGACGGCCTGGATGCGGTCCAGGTCCTTGTCGTCGATGCTGTCGATCTGCTCGCGCATCTGGCCCATGCCGGGCATCATGCCGAGCAGGTTGCCGATCGGGCCGAGCTTGCGGACCATCTGCATCTGCTGGAGGAAGTCGTCGAGCGTGAAGTCCTCGTCCGACGCCATGGTCGAGGCCATCTTCTCGACCTCGGCCTCGTCGAACGTGCGCTGGGCCTGTTCGATGAGGGTGAGGACGTCACCCATGTCCAGGATGCGCGAGGCCATCCGGTCCGGGTGGAAGAGGTCGAAGTCCTCCAGCTTCTCGCCGGTGGACGCGAACATGATGGGGCGGCCGGTGATGTGGCGGATGGACAGGGCCGCGCCGCCGCGCGCGTCGCCGTCGAGCTTGGTGAGCGCGACCGCGTCGTAGCCGACCCCGTCGAGGAAGGCCTGCGCGGTGTTGACCGCGTCCTGGCCGATCATCGCGTCGACGACGAAGAGGATCTCGTCCGGGTTGACCGCGTCGCGGATGTCCGCGGCCTGCTGCATCATCTCGCTGTCCACGCCGAGGCGGCCAGCGGTGTCGATGATCACCACGTTGTGGTTGTTGCGGCGGGCGTGCTCGACGGACTGGCGGGCGACCTGGACGGGGTCGCCGACGCCGTTGCCGGGCTCGGGCGCGAACACGGGGGTCCCGGCGCGCTCACCGACCACCTGGAGCTGCGTGACGGCGTTGGGGCGCTGGAGGTCGGCGGCGACCAGCAGCGGCGTGTTGCGGTCGGCGGCCAGCCACCGGGCGAGCTTGCCCGCCAGGGTGGTCTTACCGGCGCCCTGGAGACCCGCGAGCATGATCACGGTCGGCGGGTTCTTGGCGAAGCGGATCTGCCGGGTCTCGCCGCCGAGGATCCCGACCAGTTCCTCGTTGACGATCTTGATGACCTGCTGGGCCGGGTTGAGGGCCTTGGAGACCTCCTCGCCCCGGGCGCGCTCCTTGATCCGCGCGATGAACTCGCGGACCACCGGCAGCGCGACGTCCGCCTCCAGCAGCGCGAGACGGATCTCCCGCGCGGTCGCGTTGATGTCCTCCTCGGACAGGCGCCCTTTACCGCGCAGCGAGGAGAAGACCGATGTCAGCCGGTCGGAAAGCGTCTCGAACACGAGTGTGGCCAGTCCTTCGTCTCGGAGTTGGTCTCCCAGCCTACCGGCCGGGATCACCTTGCAGTATCCCTCGGCGGGCGGGTCCGGACACGGCCGAGGGCGGGAACACCGTCCCCGCCCTCGGCAGCCGTGCGCTCGGGGCCGCGGCCCCGCCGGTACCTCTAGTTGCCCTCTTCCTCGGCCGTCTCCGACGCCTCCTCGGAGGGGGAGGCCCCGCCCGACAGGGTGGCCTCGCGCTGCTCGGAAAGGGCGGCCAGCATCTCCTCCTGCTGGCCGCCGGTCAGGCCGCGCGTGGACAGCTGGGCCTCACCGTCGATCGGGTAGGTCTGCTGGACGGAGCTGACGATGTTGTAGTCGGCGCTGCACGAGAGCTCCAGCGTGCCGCCCGCCTCCAGGGTGCCGCTGTCCTCGCAGGTCTGCTCGCCGATGTCGGCGTTGCTGAAGGTGACGGCCATGCTCACGGCCACCTCGCCGCTGCCGTCTCCGCCCGCGTCGCGCACGGTCCCGGTCCAGGTGCAGTTGGGGCCGTCCTCGCACGTCATGGAGGGGCTGCCCTCCCAGCCGACCTCGATGCGGGCGTCCCGGGAGGAGGTCAGCTCCTCCTCGGTGGCGGCGGTGACGCCGTCGTAGAGCTCCTCGACGGCGGCGGTCTCGGCCTCGGCCAGGTCCAGGCGGACCTGGGGGCCGGTCTCGGCCTCCTCGGGGACGAGCTCCTCGATGGCGATGCGCTGGATCTGGCTGGTCTCGGCGTTGATCCAGACCTGGTTGCGCTCGCCCGCCAGGTCGATCCGGTAGGTGAGCGTGCCGTCCAGGTTCTCCTCGACGGCCTCCTCCGAGTCCAGCTCGATGCCGCCCAGGATGGCGGAGAGCTCCGGCGGGGCCAGGGAGACGCTCGGGTTGAACCCGGCCTGGGCCGAGGAGGCCCGCACCCAGTTCCCGTCGAAGTCGTCGAAGTCGGGGCTGAAGACGCCCTGGTCGAGCCAGAAGTCCTCCGCGGCCCGCAGGAACATCCTGCCGTCCGCGCTGATCAGCTCGGCCTCGATGCCGTTGGCGCGGATGGTGCCGCTGGCCGTGCCGCCGTCGGCGACGGTCAGCGAGGCGTCGCGCACGTCGGCGGAGCCGACGCTCTCGGCCACCTGACCGGTGGCGGTGAGCGCCGGGTAGGCGGCCAGGTCGGCCAGGGCCTGCTCCATCAGCGGCGCCGCGGCGACCGGCTCGGCGGCCTCCGGGCTGGGCTCCTCCTCGCCGCCGCCCCCGGGGCGCAGGTGGCTGAGGTCGATGGAGCAGCCGGACAAGCCGAGGGCGACGACCGCGCCCGCGGCGGCGAGGGCCACGCGCCCGCCTCTGCGACCCGTGATGTGACTAACCGGCGCCATCTTGCCTCCTGACCCCGACATGTGGGGCACTGTACGAATCAGCATGGTTTCCGGGTGGACGGCGGGGTGGACGCGCCGGTCCCCGACCCGTTCCTGGTGTGGGATGCGAATGCGCGGCTCCCGGTTGTGCCGCGTGCCCCTTTTCGGGGGAGCCGGGAACGGGGCCGCCCGCGTGGCGGAGCCGTCGGTCGGGCGCCGTGCGCCCGGGCTCTACCGCCGTACCGCTCAGAGGGTACCGAACGGATACACAGGCCACAGCCAATACGGTGCCAGAAATGCCCATATATGCCATGAAAAGTGGCTGAGCACACGAACGGGGCTGACGGAGATCTCTCTCCGTCAGCCCCTGGACACCTCGCCGGATCAGTGGCGCAAGGCCCGCGGCCTCGACGCTGAGGTCTAGGCCTTGGCCTTCGGCGAGGCCGTCTCCCCGCCCGGAGGCGTCGGCAGGGAGACCGCTTCCGTCGCGTCCTCGAGCTCGTCGAGTTCGTCGAAGGCGTAGGCGGACTCGGCGTGCAGCTCGTGGTCCAGACCGTTGGTCTCCACCTCCTCGGGGATGCGGAACCCGATGACGAGGTGGATGACCTTGGCGATGACCCAGGTGACGGCGAAGGAGTAGAGCATGACGCCGATGACGGCGATGGTCTGGACGGCCAGCAGGCCGATGCCGCCGCCGTAGAGCAGGCCGTCGGAGCCGCCCGCCACACCCGCGGCGACCAGGCCGAGGATCAGGGAGCCGACAATGCCGCCGACCATGTGGATGCCCACCACGTCGAGCGCGTCGTCGTACTTGAACTTGAACTTCCAGCTGATGGCGTAGGCGCAGACCGCACCGGAGAGCAGGCCGACGGCGATGGCGCCGAGCGGCGTGACGTTGGCGGCGGCCGGGGTGATGGCGACCAGGCCCGCGACGGCGCCGGAGGCGAAGCCCAGCGCGCTGACCTTGCCGTAGCGGAAGCGCTCGACGAGCATCCAGGCGCCGGTGGCGGCGGCGGTGGCGACCTGGGTGTTGACCAGGGCCAGGGCGGCGGTGCCGTCGGCGGCGTAGGCCGAGCCCGCGTTGAAGCCGAACCAGCCGAACCACAGGAGCGCGGTGCCCAGCAGGACGAACGGCAGGTTGTGGGGGCGCATCGACTCCGAGCCGAAGCCCTTGCGGCGGCCCAGGACGAAGGTCAGCGCCAGCGCGGCGGCGCCGGCGTTGATGTGCACCGCGGTGCCGCCCGCGAAGTCGATGACCGTGTAGCCGCCGATCTCCAGCTGCTCGATCCAGCCCTCGCCCCAGACCCAGTGGGCGACGGGGAAGTAGACCAGGAGAGCCCAGACCGGGACGAACAGCAGCCAGGCGCCGAACTTGGCGCGGTCGGCGATGGCGCCGCTGATGAGGGCCACGGTGATGACCGCGAACATCATCTGGAACCCGGCGTCGACCAGCAGCGGGTAGCCGCCGGTGCCGTCCTCGGCCGCGGGCTCGATCTCACCGATCAGGTTGGACAGGCCGACGTAGTCCAGGCCGCCGATGAAGGTGTCGAGCGCCCCGGGCCCGTCGGAGTAGGTGAGCGAGTGGCCGATGACGACCCAGAGCACGCTCACGACCGCGATGCTCGCGAAGCTCATCAGCATCATGTTGAGGACGCTCTTGGCCCGTGACATGCCTCCGTAGAAGAAGGCCAGGCCCGGGGTCATGAGCATCACGAGGGCTGCGCTGATCAGCAGCCACGCCGTGTTGCCGGAGTCAATCATTGCGTCGCCTCCATAGGACGGACGGGGGATTGTGTCTGTGAGGGCGGCGGTCAGCGAGCGCATCATCGGGCCCGATGCAGAACACCACGCAGGCAACTGTCGGACCGGGGTGTTTCTCGCCAGGACCCGGTGTGTTGCGCGCCGGTAAAAGGACAGACGGCAGTGTTAAGGCGCCATGAACCGAAGCCCCAGTCCGCGCGAACGCACGTGCATCGGCACAGAGCGACCCCCGTCACACCACCGGTGGGCGACACTGCGGGCACGCAGGGTCACATCTCACGGGTTCGGCGCGGGCGCGGTCAGGTACCGGCGCGCCCGTGTTGCGCCGGGGTTTCCGTCACGTGTCGTGCGTCACATCCGCGTTCCGCCCCCGGACACGGGCGGGGCGGACGGGGGCGCGGGCGGCGACGCGCGTCGGCGGACCCGCCCCGGCCGCGAGGGGCCGGACACGAGAAGGCCGGACACCCGTGCGGATGTCCGGCCGTGCGTCGTCGGGTCCCCCGTCACTCCGTGGACAGGATCGCGTCCACGAAGACCTCGGGGTCGAAGGGTGCCAGGTCGTCGGGGCCCTCGCCGAGCCCGACGAGCTTGACCGGCACGCCCAGTTCGCGCTGGACCTGCACGATGATGCCGCCCTTGGCGGTGCCGTCGAGCTTGGTCAGGGCGATGCCGGTGACGTTGACGACCTCGCCGAACACCCGGGCCTGGCGCAGGCCGTTCTGCCCGGTGGTCGCGTCCAGGACGAGCAGGACCTCGTCCACCTGGGACTTCTTCTCCACCACCCGCTTGACCTTGCCCAGCTCGTCCATGAGCCCGGTCTTGGTGTGCAGGCGTCCGGCGGTGTCGATGATGACGGTGTCGGCCCCCTCCTCGACGCCGCGCGCCACGGCGTCGAAGGCCACGCTGGCGGGGTCGGCGCCCTCCTCCTTGCGCACGACCGGGGCGCCCACGCGGCTGCCCCAGGTCTCCAGCTGTTCGGTGGCGGCGGCGCGGAAGGTGTCGGCGGCGCCGAGCACGACGCTGCGGCCGTCGCCGACCAGGACGCGGGCCAGCTTGCCGGTGGTGGTGGTCTTGCCGGTGCCGTTGACCCCGACGACCATGACCACGCCCGGGCGTCCGTCGTGCGGGCCGGTGCGCACGGCGCGGTCGGCCCCGGTGGTGATCTGGGCGAGCAGCTCCTCGCGCAGCAGCGTCCGCACCTCCTCCGTGCCGCGGGTGCCCAGGACCTTGACGCGCGTGCGCAGGTTCTCCACGATCTGCGCGGCGGAGGCGACACCGATGTCGGCGGTGATGAGGGTGTCCTCGATCTCCTCCCAGGTGTCCTCGTCCAGGGAGTCGGAGGACAGGAGGTTGAGCAGCCCCTTGCCGAAGGCGTTCTGCGAGCGGGCCAGCCGCGCGCGCAGGCGGACCATGCGCCCGGCCGAGGGCGGCGGGGTCTCCAGCTCCGGCGGGGCGGGCTCGACGGTCTCCCGCACGGGCGGGGGCGCCTGGGCGGGGGGCGTGCTGACGGTCCCCGGATCCCGCTCCCGGTCCTCCACGGCGGTGGCCCCGGCGGCGGCGCCGGTGGGTTCGGGTTCGGTCTCGTCCTTGCCCGGTTCGACCGAGCGCCGGGTCGTGACCAGGAAGAACCCACCGGCGGCCAGGAGCACGACGGCGATGATGATGGCGACGAGCAAGGTGATGTCCATAGCACCTTCCAGTGTTCCAGAGTGTGCGACGCGTTCGCGTCACGGCCGGGTGGCGCGCCGGGAACGAAGCGGGTACCGGTAGGCCCCTCCCCTTCCGGGGCGCCCCGGAACCACCGGTGACAGCGGGAACTCAGGTGCCGCGGTGGCGCGTGGTGCGCAGGATGAGCACGAAGAAGGGCGCGCCGAGGAAGGCGGTGACCACGCCGATGGGCAGCTCCGCGGGGGCGATGAGCGTCCGGGCGACGATGTCCACCAGGACCAGGAAGGCGCCGCCGAGGAGCACGGTGACCGGCAGGATCGCCCGGTAGTTGGAGCCCACCAGGCGGCGCACGACGTGCGGGACGACGATCCCCACGAAGCCGATCAGGCCGCTCACCGACACGGCGGCGGCCGTGGCCAGGGACGCCGCGCCGATCACCACGATGCGCACGGCGGCCGGGTTCAGTCCCAGGCTGACCGCCTTGTCGTCGCCCAGGGCGAGCATGTCCAGCAGGTAACCGCTGGCCAGCAGGACGGCCAGTCCGACCACCGCGTACGGGGCGACCAGCCGCACGTCGTCCCAGCCGCCCCTGCCGAGTCCGCCGAGCAGCCAGGCGAAGATGCGCTGGAGTTCGTCCACGCCCATCTGCTGGACCAGGGTCTGGGCGGCGGACAGGAACGAGGAGACGGCCACGCCCGCCAGGACGAGCGCGGCGGTGCCGCCCCCGCCCGCGGTGGACCCGAGCAGGTAGGCGGCGGCCACGCCGAGCAGGGCGCCGGCGAACGCGGCGACCGGGACCAGGGCGCGCGGGGAGTCGCTGAACTGCGCGCCGAAGACGATGACCGTCGTCGCGCCGAGCCCGGCCCCGGCGGCGGCGCCGAGGAGGTAGGGGTCGGCCAGCGGGTTGCGGAACACGCCCTGGTAGGCGCCGCCCGCGGTGGCCAGGAGGGCGCCGACGAGCGCGCCCATCACCACGCGCGGAAGGCGCAGCTCCACCAGGACGGCCGCCTCCCGTTCGGTGAGGGGGGACTGCGCACCGAACGGCAGGAGACTGAGCAGGTGCCGGGCGATGTCGGCCGCGGAGAGGGAGGCCGCTCCGGCGGAGACGCCGAGCAGGGCCGCCGCGAGCAGCGCGACCGACCCGCCCGCGACCCACCCCAGGGGGAAGCCGGCACCGCCCCGCACGTCAGTCCGCCGCGTTCTCGGTGACGGCCCGGCCGACCAGCTCGGCGAACTCGACCACGCGCGGCCCCCAGCGGGAGGCGATGTCGGCGTCGAGCAGGTAGACGGCGTCGTTCCGCACCGCGGTGACGGTGTCGAAGGCGGGGCGCCCGGCCACGTCGGCGACCGTCGACTCGTCCCCGTAGGACAGGAAGATCAGGTCCGGGTTCTGCTCCACGACGTACTCCTGGGACAGCTGAGGGTAGCCGCCCGAGGCCCCGTCGGCGTCGGCCTCGTCGGCGATGTTGACCAGGCCGAAGGACGCGTAGATCTGGCCGACGAAGGTGTCGGAGGTGGCGGAGTAGGAGGTCTCGTCGAGCTCCTGGTAGAAGGACAGGCCGGCGTCGCCGGTCTCCTCGCACACGCCCTCGACGATCGCGTTGAACTCGTCCTCGACCCGCGCGGCCTCGGCGTCGGCCTCCTCGGTGTGGCCGGTGACGTCGCCGAGCATGCGGATCTGGGCGTAGGTGTCCTCCAGGTCCTGGGCGGCGTCCAGGACCAGCGACGGGATGCCGACGTCCTCCAGCTGGGCGACGGTCGCCTCGGCGCTGCGGGCGAGCAGGACCAGGTCGGGGTCGTACTCGGTGATGGCCTCCACGCTGGGTTCGAAGCCGCTCAGCGAGGTGGTGGGGGCCTCCTCCGGGTAGTCGGAGTACTCGTCGGCGGCCTCGACCCGGTCGCCCGCGCCGATGGCGAAGAGCATCTCGGTGTGGCTGGCCGACAGGGAGACGATCCGCTCGGGGGCCTCCTCGACGGTGACCTCGCCGGTGGCGTCGGTGACGGTGACGGGGAAGGTGCCGTCGCCCACGGAGAGGCGCTCGGGGTCGGGCTCCGGGGGCCCGCAGGGGACGGAGGCGGCCTCGGTGGCGGGCTCGGCCTCGGGCTCGCCGCCGTCCGGTGCACCGCAGGCGGTCAGGGCGAGCACGGCGCCGAGAAGGACGGGGGAAAGGTGGCGTGCGGTCCGCACAGTGCTCCTTGTCGGGCGGGGGGAAGGAGCTGCGCGGTCCCGACGGAGGCGGCCTGTCCTTCCCACGAGGACGGGGACGTCGGTGTCGGGGAGGCGACCTGGCTCGTCCCCCGAGGGGGCCTCACAGTTGCGGGACAGCGCCGGGTTGGACGGCCGGTTGTGGCCGCGCCACCGGACTTCGCTCCGTCGACACCGTTCGGGCCGCCCGCGGGCGGCCCGGAACCCCCAGCGTACTCGGCCCGCCGCATGCCCCCGCGGTCACCCCGACGGCTACTCTGGCCTGCGCTTTCTCCGGCGGGGCCGCGCCTCTTCACCGAGGGCGGCAGGGAAGGCGCCGCACGGTAACGGACCACCCTTTTTCGCATCTTTTATTGCTTTCGCGAAAAAAGAGAAGAATGCCGGTTTTGATTACTTCTGCAAAGCAGAGGGATGGTTCAGGCCCCTGTGTGTCCAGATTGAGCCTTGGTGAGCATTGACACTTTCATGGCGCACGGCAATGATCTCGTTGCTATGCGCGCCGACTAACCGATGACGGACATTAAGCGGCGTATCCCCCTGAGCACCACAGCCTTACCCAGTGGGGTACCCCCGCTCCCCCGGTGTCCTGAGGCGCGCACCGAGAAGGGATGTGTTGACAAGGTGGTACCCCACCGCACGCGCCTGGCGTCGCTCGCCGGGTTGACACTCGTCGCGGGCCTGGTCGCGGCCGCACCGGCCAGCGCCGACGACGCCTCCGAGCTCGCCCCCCTGCACCCCGCCCCCTCCGCCGAGAACGGCGAACTGACCCACCAGGCGGACGGCCTGTGGTTCATCGAACTGGAGAGCCCCCCGACCACCGCCGGCACCTCCTCGGCACAGGTCGAGAACGAGCACGAGGCGTTCCGCGCCGAGGCCGAGGAGTCGGGCCTGGAGTACACCGAACGGCACTCGTTCGGCGACCTCTGGAACGGCTTCTCCGTGGAGATGGACGACGCGCAGGTGGGCACGGCACGGGAGATCCCCGGTGTCAGCGCCATCTACCCCGTCGTCACCTACGAGGTCCCCGAGGGCGACACCAGCGTCCCCGACCTGGACACCGCGCTGCCGATGACCGGGTCCGACATCGCCCAGAACGAACTCGGCCTCACCGGCGAGGGACTGCGCGTGGCAGTCATGGACACCGGCGTCGACTACACCCACCCCGACCTGGGCGGCGGCGGCTTCCCGAACGACAGGGTGGTCACCGGGTACGACTTCGTCGGCGACGACTTCAACGCGGGTGACCCCACCACCGTGCCCGCCCCCGACGACGACCCCCAGGACTGCCACGGCCACGGCACCCACGTGGCCGGGATCGTCGGCGCCCGGGGCGAGGTCACCGGTGTGGCGCCCGGCGTGGACTTCGGCGCCTACAAGGTGTTCGGCTGCGAGGGCTCCACCACCTCCGACATCATGATCGCCGCCATGGAGCGGGCCCTGGCCGACGACATGGACGTGCTCAACATGAGCATCGGCTCGGCGCACTCCTGGCCGCAGTACCCCACCGCGGTCGCCTCCGACAACCTGGTCGACGAGGGCATGGTCGTGGTCGCCTCCATCGGCAACGAGGGCGACACCGGCCTGTACTCCGCGGGCGCCCCCGGCCTGGGCGAGGACGTGATCGGCGTCGCCTCCTACGACAACACCCACATCCGGTCCGCGTCGGCGACCGCCAACCCCAGCGGCGAGACCCTGGCCTACATGGAGATGGGCGAGGCCTCCCCGCCGCCCGCCTCGGGCGAGACCGACGAACTCGTCCACGTCGGACGCGGCTGCCCGTCCCTGGGCGACGAACTGGAGGCCGACCCCGAGGGCAGAACAGCCCTGATGGTGCGCGGCGCGTGCACCTTCGCCGAGAAGTACGACGCGGCCGTGGCCGCGGGCGCCACCGGCGTGGTGATGTACAACAACGTCCCCGGCATGTTCGCGGGCGGCGGCATCGTCGACCAGGGCGCGTTCTCCATCGGGATCTCCGACACCTCCGGCGCCCACCTGCTGGAACTCCTGGAGGGCGACGAGCCCGTCACCCTGTCCTGGACCGGTGAGAGCACCACCATCCCCAACCCGACCGGCGGGCTGATCAGCTCCTTCAGCTCCTTCGGCCTGTCCCCCGACCTGGCCCTGAAGCCGGACATCGGCGCGCCCGGCGGCCTGATCAACTCCACCTACCCCATGGCCAAGGGCGGCTACGCCACCATCAGCGGCACCTCGATGTCCTCGCCGCACGTGGCGGGCGGCGTCGCGCTGCTGCTGGAGGCCCGCCCCGACCTCGGCGCGCACGAGGTGCGCGACGTCCTCCAGAACAGCGCCGACCCCAAGGCCTGGTGGGGTGACCCCGACGCGGGCTACACCGACAACGTCCACCGCCAGGGCGCGGGCATGATGGACGTGCCCGGCGCCGTGCTGGCCACCACCGCCGTGACCCCGGGCAAGCTGTCCCTGGGCGCCACCGAGGGCGAGGTGACCGAGACGATCACCATCGCCAACGACGGTGACGAGGAGGCCACCTACACCCTGGACCACGAAAGCGCTCTGGGCACCCACGGCAACACCTTCACCCCCGGTTACAACGACGCCTCCGCCGAGGTGGCCTTCGACCGGGACGAGGTGACCGTCGCGCCGGGCGGCACGGCCGAGGTGCAGGTGACCTTCACCCCGCCCGCCCAGGACTTCCAGCAGATGATCTACGGCGGCTACGTCTCCGTGGCCGAGACCGGCGGCGAGACCTACCGGGTCCCCTACGCCGCCTACAACGGCGACTACCAGCAGATCGAGGCCATGACCCCGATCACCGACGGCAGCGGCAACGTGCTCGAACTGCCGTGGCTGACCAGGATCACCGAGTGCGGCGCGTTCTCCGGCCTGGAGTGCGTGGGCGAGGGCGGCGGCACGTTCGAGAACCAGCCCGAGGGCGCCGCCTACACCCTGGAGTGGGTCGACGGCCTGCCCGACGTCCCGTACGTCATCGCGCACTTCGACCACCACGTCACGCTGCTGGAGATGACCGTCGTCGACGAGCGCACCGGGCGCCCCGTGCACCCGGACCGCAACGTCGGGGTGTCGGTGGACCACGTGAACCGCAGCGCGACCGGGACGTCGTTCTTCAGCTACGCGTGGGACGGCACGGTCCTGGACCGCCACGACCGGATCACCCCGGTCCGGGACGGCCAGTACCGCCTGGAGGCCCGCGCGCTCAAGGCGCTCGGCGACCCGGACAACCCCGACCACTGGGAGACCTGGACCTCCCCGGTCATCACCATCGACCGCGGCTAGCAGCACCCCTCGGGGCTCCGCTCAGGCCGGTTCCCCAAGGGGGCTGGTTCGGGCGTCCACGGGGTTCTGGAGGATTCGTGGGTGGGACTGCGGGGAACGAGCCGTCACACCGGAGGATCCGAAGGTTCCCGTTCTTCGGACGCCCGAACAGGGAAAAACCGCGCGCAGCGCCCGTTGAGGGTGGTAGCCCGCCTCAGCGCGAAGCGCCCCCGGCGGGCGATGGCGGGCGACGGTCGGGCCAAAGCGAAGCGGAGGCCCGAAGAAGGCACGGGGCCGCTCTCCCCTCCGGGAGGGCGGCCCCGGCCGTGCGTCAGGCGGGGCGCTCCAGCTTCTGGCTGATCACCTGGGAGATGCCGTCACCCTGCATCGTCACGCCGTACAGCGCGTCGGCCGCCTCCATGGTGCGCTTCTGGTGGGTGATCACGATCAGCTGCGAGGCGGCCCGCAGCTCCTCGAAGATCACCAGCAGGCGCTGGAGGTTGGTGTCGTCCAGGGCCGCCTCGACCTCGTCCATCACGTAGAACGGGGACGGCCGGGCCTTGAAGATCGCGGCCAGGAAGGCCACCGCGGTCAGGGAGCGCTCGCCGCCGGAGAGCAGGGACAGGCGCTTGACCTTCTTGCCGGGCGGACGGGCCTCCACCTCCACACCGGTGGTCAGCATGTCCTCGGGCGAGGTGAGCAGCAGCCGCCCCTCGCCCCCGGGGAAGAGCCGCCCGAAGATCGCCGCGAACTCCCGCTCCACGTCCAGGTAGGCGGAGGAGAACACCTCCTGCACCCGGGCGTCGACCTCCTGGACGATGTCCATCAGGTCCCGGCGGGTCTTCTTGAGGTCCTCCAGCTGGGCGTTGAGGAAGGCGTGCCGCTCCTCCAGCGCCGCGAACTCCTCCAGCGCGAGCGGGTTGATCTTGCCCAGCTGGTTGAGCTGGCGCTCGGCGGCCTTGGCCCGCTTGGCCTGCACCTCGCGCACGTACGGCAGCGGGACCGCGTCCTCCTCGGCGTCGCCCGGAGGGGGCACGGGCACGTTCGGCCCGTACTCGGCGACGAGGGTGGGCACGTCGACGCCCATCTCCTCGCTCGCCCTGACCTCCAGCTGCTCCAGGCGCAGGCGGCGCTCGGCCCGGGCCACCTCGCCGCTGTGCGCCGAACTGGTCAGCTTCTCCAGGTCGACGGACAGCTCGCGGACGCGGGCGCGCACGGTCCGCAGCTCGGCGTCGCGCGCCTCCTTGTCCGCCTCGGCGGCGGTGCGCTCGGCCTCGGCCGCGGCCAGGGACACCGCGATCCGCTCCAGGGCCAGGCGGGCGCCCTCGGCGGCGGCCTCGGCGATGGTGGCCTGCGCGGCGCGGGTGCGTCGGCGCTCGGCGGCGCGCTCCATGGCGCGGCGCTCCTCGAAGGCCTGGGCGCGCAACCGCTCGGCGCGGCCCTCGATCGAGCGGGCGCGCTCCTCGGCGGTGCGCACCGACAGGCGGCGCTCCATCTCCGTGGCCCGGGCCCGCGAGGCCTGGGCGGCGAGCTCGTCGCGGGTCTCGGGGTCGGGCGCGTCCTCCTCGATGGAGGCGGCCACCTCCTCGGCCTCGGCCAGCTCCTCCTCCAGCCGCTCCAGCTTGGCGGCCTCCTCGCCGCGCGCGGCGGCGGCCTTGGCGGCGGCGGCCGCGCACCGCTCGGACTCGGCCTCGGCGGAACGGGCCTGCCCGCCCAGCTTGCCCAAGCGCTGCGCGGACTCGTTGCGCCTGCGGTCGCCCTGGCGGCGGCGCGCGGTCAGCTCCTCGACCTCGGCTGCCAGGTCGGCGCGCTCGCGCCTGCGCTCCTCCAGCTCGGCGGCGATCCGTCCGGCGGCCTCGGTGGCCGTCTCCAGCCTCCCGGCCGCCTCGTCCACGGCCGCCTGGACCTCCAGCAGGCTCGGCGCGGCGGCCGAACCGCCGTGCACCAGCGCGGCGGAGAACACGTCCCCCTCGGGGGTGACGGCGCGCACGCCGGGGACCTTGCGGACCAGGTCGCGGGCGGCGTGGGCGTCGGCCGCCAGCGCGGTGCGGTCCAGCAGGGCGGTGACCGCTCCGGCCAGGTGTTCGGGGGCGACGACGGCGTCGAGGGCGTAGCGGACCCCGGAGGGCAGCACGGGCCACTCCCCGCGGGGCACCGCGGGGACCGCCTGGGCGATGACGATCCCGGCACGGCCGGCGTCCTCGGACCGGAGCAGGTCGAGCGCGGCCACGGCGGTGTCGGGGTCGCTGACCGCGACCGCTCCCGCGGCCGTGCCGAAGGCCGCGGCCACGGCGGTCTCCTGACCGGACTCGACCTGGACGAGGGCGGCGAGGCTGCCGAGCATCCCCGGCAGGTCGGCGCCCAGGAGGGTGCCGGCGCCGTCCTTGTGCGCCAGCCCCAGCTCCAGAGCCTCCTTGCGCGCGGCGAGCGCGGCCCGCTCCCCCTCGGCGGTGCGCTCGGCGTCGCGCAGCCGGTTGATCCCGGCGTCGGCCTCGGACAGGCGGCGGGCCGCCTCCTCCTGGGCGGCGTCGAGTTCGGCGTCGCCCTCGTCGAGACCGGCCGCCTCCTCGGCGGCCATCTCGTACTCGGCCTGGGCCCGCTCCGCGCGTTCGGCGGCCTGGCGGGCGGACTCCTCCAGCCGGGTGATCTCGTCCCCGTTCGAGGCCAGTCGGCCGCGCAGGCTCTCCACCCGCGCGGACAGCCGCACGAGGCCCTCCCTGCGCTCGGCGGAGGCGCGGTTGGCGGCCTCCAGCCGCTTCTCCTCGCGGTGCAGGGCGTCCTCGGCGGCGGAGCGCTCGATGACGGTGGCCTCCAGGGCCTCGCGGGCCTCCTCCAGCCGGGTGAGCAGCTCCTCCTCCTGGGCGGCGGCCTCCTCGGCCTCCATCTCCAGTTCCTCGGGGTCGCGGCGGTGGACGGGCTCGTCGGAGACGGAGGCCAGGTTGCGGTGGCGCTCGTTGGCCAGGCCGCGCACGGCGTCCAGGCGCTCGGTCAGGCGCGACAGCGCGTGGTAGGTCTCCAGGGCGCGGGCCAGGGCGGGCGCGGCCTCGGCGGCCTGCGCCTCCAGCTCGGTCTCGCGCTCCTGGGTCTGGGTGAGGGCGGCCTCGGCGGCCCCGCGGCGGGCGAGGACCTCCTTCTCGTCCGCCTCCTCCTTGGCCAGCTGACCGGTGAGCGTGACGATGTCGTCGGCGAGCAGGCGCAGGCGGGCGTCGCGCAGGTCGGCCTGGATGACGGCGGCCCTGCGGGCCAGCTCCGCCTGGCGGCCCAGGGGCTTGAGCTGGCGGCGCAGCTCCGCGGTGAGGTCGGTGACCCGGTCCAGGTTGCCCTGCATCGCGTTGAGCTTGCGGATCGCCTTCTCTTTGCGCTTGCGGTGCTTGAGGATGCCCGCGGCCTCCTCAATGAGGGCGCGGCGCTCCTCGGGACCGGCGTGCAGGACGGTGTCCAGCTGCCCCTGGCCGACGATGACGTGCATCTCACGGCCGATGCCGGAGTCGCTGAGCAGGTCCTGGATGTCCAGGAGACGGCAGGTGTCGCCGTTGATGGCGTACTCCGAGCCGCCGTTGCGGAACATGGTCCGCCGGATGGTGACCTCGGTGTAGTCGATGGGCAGCGCACCGTCGGTGTTGTCGATGGTGAGGCTGACCTCGGCGCGGCCCAGCGCCTGGCGGGTGGAGGTGCCCGCGAAGATGACGTCCTCCATCTTGCCGCCGCGCAGGGACTTGGCCCCCTGCTCCCCCATCACCCAGGACAGGGCGTCCACCACGTTGGACTTGCCCGAGCCGTTGGGACCGACCACACAGGTGATCCCGGGCTCGAAACGCAAGGTGGTGGCCGACGCGAACGACTTGAAGCCGCGCAGCGTCAGATTCTTCAGGTACACCCACACCTCCCACGACGGTCACCGTTGATACACAGCGCGACCACCTAAGGGTGCCACGAAGCGGTGACCTGAGGGTGGGGTTCGGGCTGGTGTCCCGGGCGGACGGCCCTGGGGCCCGCGCCCGGGCGGGGAAGAGGGAGGATGTCCGGCGGACACGTAGGGTTGCGAAAGGGTCCGCCGGGTACAACGGTAAAAAGAGCCGCAAGGGAAAGGAAAGACTGCGGCGAAGCGGACTGGGGACAAGCAGACCCGGTCCGTCGACGGTTCGGCCAGGGACGCCTGGCTCGCGTGTTCGGCGTCCCCGTCAGTGGGTCGAGCACATCGGAAAGAGCAGCTCTGGCTGCGCCCGAAACGTCGACGTCGTCAGGTCAGGCGAGCGCCGGCTCGCGGTCGGTCGCGCCGGAGGCGGCATCGGTGACGGCCATGCTGAGCTGGTCGTTCTGTGCCTGGAGACGGCTGATCTCGTCCTCAAGGTCGCGTACCCGGTTCCGGAGCCGCCGCACCTCCGAGACCATCCGGGGGTCGGAGACGCCGACGTGGCCAAACAGAGCCTTCGCCATGATGTGGGTCCTCCACACTGAGTGACCAGTGGTGATCCGCGCACGTGATGTCCCGTGGAAAGCCGACCGATGGTGGTCCGGCCCGGGTGGAAGATCTGCGCGATGTGTCTTCCAGAGTCTCACTGTGCGCGCCGCTGGTCAAGATTGGATTACGACAGTCAGTAACGGCCACGCCCCGGACAGGCATCCAGGGCAGGTGGCAGCGCACGATCCGAACACGGCCACCCCGGGTCCAGCCGGAACGCGCGGACTGGCCGCACGACGGTCGCCTCACACCCCGCGAGGTCCCGCCGCGAGTCCCTGGGGACCGCCGCGGTCGCGCGGTGTGCTCGAATCGCGTTACCCCACAAGCATACTCACCGTTCGTCGAATCCGGTGAACGTCCCCCCAGACGAGGACCAACGTTCGACCACGGAGTCCACACGACCGGGTGTTGCACCGCCCCTGAGATGGCCAAGAAGCCGTTCGCACGCGTCCCTGGGGCCCTCGGCGACCACCTCGACGCGGCCGTCCCGCAGGTTCGTCGCCGCCCCGACCAGACCCAGTTCCAGCGCCTTGGACCGCGTCCACCAGCGGAAACCCACGCCCTGCACGTGCCCGCGCACCCACGCGGTCACCCGGACGGCCTCGACCTCGTCCCCCACGGACGGACTCCTTACTTACCTGGCAGACATACTTTGCTTGCCGACACGCCAAAGGGGCCTTATGCGCGGCCGCGGGGCGCCCGCTGGCAGGTGGGACAGCTGTAGGAGGAGCGGTTCATGAACGCCTCGCGGACGATCAGGGCGCCGCACCGCCCGCACGGGCGGTCACGGCGGCCGTAGGCGTTGAGCCCGCGCTCGAAGTAGCCGCTCTCCCCGTTGACGTTGACGTACAGGCCGTCGAAGGTGGTGCCGCCCACCTCCAGGGCCTCGTTCATCACCTGGCCCACGTGGCCCAGCAGCTCCACCGCCTCGGCGTCGGACAGCTCCCGCGTGGAGCGCGCCCAGTGCAGCCGGGACCGCCACAGCGCCTCGTCCGCGTAGATGTTGCCCACCCCGCTGATCAGCGACTGGTCCAGCAGAGCCCGCTTGACCTCGGTGCGCCGGGCCCGCAGCGCCCGCACGAAGTCCTCGGCGACGAAGTCGGGGTCCAGCGGGTCCAGGGCGATGTGGTCCACCGACGAGGGCACGTCCTCGCGTACCCCGGGCACGTCCACCATCAGGTGGCCGAAGGTGCGCTGGTCGACGAAGCGCAGCTCGGTGCCGTCCGACAGGGGCAGGCGCACCCGCAGGTGCCTCTCGTCGGGCTTGCCCTCGGGCTGGACCAGCATCTGCCCGCTCATGCCCAGGTGGGTGAGGAGCATCTCGCCGTTGTCCAGGACGAGCCACAGGTACTTGCCGCGGCGCCGCGCGGCGGTGGGCACGCGGCCCGACAGGCGGGCGGCGAAGTCGGCGGGACCGGGCAGGTAGCGGCGCACCGCGCGGGGGTGCAGGACCTCGACGGCGCCGACCGTGCGGCCCAGGGCGTGTTCGGCCAGGCCTCGCCGGACGACCTCGACCTCGGGGAGTTCGGGCACGGCCGCCTCACCCCTGCCCGTCGCCGGAGACGGCACCGGCCGCGC
The DNA here is from genome assembly GCF_000092985.1 of Nocardiopsis dassonvillei subsp. dassonvillei DSM 43111. Lineage (GTDB taxonomy): Bacteria > Actinomycetota > Actinomycetes > Streptosporangiales > Streptosporangiaceae > Nocardiopsis > Nocardiopsis dassonvillei. The sequence continues at coordinate 265,488 of NC_014210.1, read as the reverse complement.
CGGCGGCCTCGGAGCGGGCCTTGATGGCCTTCCACGCGGACTCGGCGGCCTGCTGCTCGGCCTCCTTCTTGCTGCGCCCCTCGCCCAGGCCGTAGCTCTCCCCCGCGACGCGGACCGTCGCGCGGAAGGTCTTCTGGTGGTCGGGCCCGCTCTCGTCCACGTGGTACTCGGGGACGCCCAGCATCTCGGCCGCGGTCAGCTCCTGGAGGGAGGTCTTCCAGTCCAGGCCCGCGCCCAGCCCGGAGGCGGTGGCGATGAGCGGGTCGAAGAGGCGGTGCACGAACTCCGAGGCCACGTCCAGACCGCGGTCCAGGTAGACGGCGCCGATGACGGCCTCCAGGGTGTCGGCGAGGATCGAGGACTTGTCGCGGCCCCCGGTCCCCTCCTCACCGCGGCCGAGCCGGATGTAGGCGCCGACGCCCAGCCCCCGGGCGACGTCGGCGAGGGCGCGCATGTTGACCACGGCGGCGCGCAGCTTGGCGAGCTGCCCCTCGGGCAGGTCGGGGTGCTTGCGGAAGAGGGTGTCGGTGACCACCAGGCCGAGCACGGAGTCCCCGAGGAACTCCAGGCGCTCGTTGGTGGGCAGACCGCCCTTCTCGTAGGCGTAGGAGCGGTGGGTCAGCGCCCTGAGCAGGATCTTCGGATCGACTTCGACGCCGATGGCCTGGTGGAACGCCTTGGCTTCGGAGACGGGGAGTTGGTTGGCCACTCGTTCACTTCCCTGTTCGTACGCGCCGGGCTGCGGCGCGCGGACGGCTGGAGTCGGGTGCGGCCCCCGCGGCTCCGTCAGGGTGCTCGAAAACGAGGTGACCGTCGCGGGAGGCTCCGCTCCCCCGGCAGCCACCACGAACTCGGGAACCCGGGAGAACCCGGACCGCCGTGCGGCGCGCGCACGCTCCCGCGCGCCGGTGCTCGTCGTGTATCACGCTTTGTTCCTCGACATCACTCTACAAACCCGCGTACGGCGGCGCTCGGGGAGTACGGGGACAGGGGTCCGAATCCGCGCGGACACCGCCCGCACCGGCGCGGGCACCCGCCGCGCACGCGGGGAGGCACGGGCACGGGCACGTGACTCAGCACGTGCACGGGCACGGCCGCTCAGACCGCCCGCCGACCGGTGACAGCACTTCGGGGCGGACCCCTGTGCGGGATCCGCCCCGAGATGGCTGGGGAACCGGGTACGAGGACCCGGACCCGTCATCCGCCGGACGCGTTCGGCTGCGGTGCGCAGGACCAGCGATGTGATCCACGGCGCGCCTAGGCCGGGTTGGTGACCTGGCGGTTGTTGTAGGTGCCGCAGGTCGGGCACGCGATGTGGGGCTGCTTGGGGTCGCGGCAGCGCGGGCAGTTGACCAGCACCGGGCGCGACGCCTTCCACTGGGAACGGCGGGTCCGGGTGTTGCTCCGCGACATCTTCCGCTTCGGGACGGCCACTTCAATCCTCCTGGGTCACCCCCGCGCGGTCGCGGGAGGTCGCTTCTCTCGGTCACCCCGCGCACTGTGGCGGGGAAGGTGTGCCCCGGTCGGCGGGGGCGCGCCCGGGGGCGGCCGTCCGCGATCGGTGCACGAGCTCATCGTTCGCCGGGGTCGTCCGCGATCTCGCGGAGCGCCTCCCAACGCGGGTCGATGTTGTCGCCGTGGCCGTGGTCGGGCCCGGCCTCGGCGATTTTGGCACCGCACTCGGAGCACAGGCCGGGGCAGTCCGGACCGCACAACGGCGTGAGCGGGAGCGCGAGCACGACGGCGTCTCGGACCACGGGTCCGAGGTCGAGGAGATCGCCCTCCAGATAGTAGTCCTCATCCTCGTCGTCCGCGTCCTCGCCCGTCACCGCCGCCTCGTCGTCGGCGGAGTACCGGTACAGCTCCTGGAATCCGGCCTCGACGCCCTCCGAGATCGGGTCCAGACAACGCGAGCACTCCGCGGTGAGCTGGCCGCGGGCGGTGCCGGTGACGAGGACTCCCTCCATCACCGCCTCCAGGCGCAGGTCCAACTCGACCTCGCTGCCCTCGGGCACGGCCGCCATCGCCGTGGCGAACGCCTCGGGGACGGTCACGATGCGGTTGACGGTCCGCATCGACCCCGGCTGGCGGCCCAGCTGGCGGGTGTCGACCACGAACGGGTCACGAGGATCTAGGCGAGACAGGGTCATCGGGCTTTCACGAGGATTGCGGGCGCAGCACCGGACGCGCGGGAGGCGTCGCGTGCGACGGGCACGGCCGGTGTCGGGGCACGCCGAGAACCGACGGTACCCATGGTCAAACCGAGATTGTACCCAGCATGTACCCTGCCGCCCAAATCAGCCCCCGGCCCGGTGGCGGGGAGGACGGCGGAGCCGAGCGCCCGGAGGCCCCGGATCAGAGGCCCTCGGACCTCTTCTGCTCGTACTTCTCGCGCAGGCGCTCCTGGACGTAGGGGGTGACCAGGCTGGAGACGTCCCCGCGGTGCTGGGCGATCTCGCGCACGAGGCTGGAGGACAGGAAGGAGTACTGCGGGTTCGCCGTCATGAACACGGTCTCCACGCCGGAGAGCTGGTAGTTCATCTGGGCGATCTGGAGCTCGTAGTCGAAGTCGCTGACCGAGCGCAGGCTGCGGACGATGGTCTCGATGCCATTCGACCGGCAGAAGTCGACGAGGAGGCCGTCGAACTCGCTGACCCGGACGTTGTCGAACCCGGAGGCGCCCTCCCGGAGCATGTCGAGCTTCTCCGGGACCGTGAACAGGCCGCGCTTGTTGACGTTGTTGAGCACGGCGGCGACGACCTCGTCGTACTGTTTGGCCGCCCGGCCGATGATGTCGATATGACCGTAGGTCACCGGGTCGAAGGAACCCGGGCAGACGACACGGCGCACGGTGGATCGCCCCTTTCAGCAACGAACGACGTTCGGGTACCGCGATGGTAGGGGTTGGTCCCCGCGCGGATACGGGCAACACCCGCTTAGCGGTCGTCTCCGCCCGTGGTCGGGACGTGTGCGCGCTTTGGGCGCACCGCCGGCCATGACGGCCGAACCGGGCCTCCCCCTCCCGAACCGGCGTCCTCCTCCTGGCCGTGTTCTAACCCCGCTTCCCTCCGTCGCCCGGGAGGCGCGCCGGGGCTGGGGGCGAGGCGTACGGGGCGGGAGGCCCAGCGCGCGGGGCTGGGACGGGTGTGGTGCGGGTGTCAGGTGAGGGTGGTGGTGGGCGACGGGCACGGAAGTACCGCGCCGCAGGCGTCAGGTGAGGGTGGTGGTGGGCGACGGGCACGGAAGTACCGCGCCGCAGGCGTCAGGTGAGGGTGGTGGTGGGCGACGGGCGGGCGTACCAGAGAACCGCCTCCCCGTACCCCCGGCTGCGGTCGCGTTCCAGGCCCTCGGGCCAGGAGGGTTCGGCACCGCGCTTGGAGCGTTCGACGACGACCACGGCGTCCTCGGCCAGCCAGCCGCGGCCGACCAGGTCGGCCAGCACCCCGGCGACCTCGGCGTCGGTGACGGCGTAGGGCGGGTCGGCGACGACGACGTCGTAGGGGTCGCCGGTGTTGTCCGCGCCGACCACCCGTTCCACGCGGTCGGCGACCAGGCGCGCCCCGGGGAGCCCGAGCGTCTGGATGTTGTCCCGCAGCACCTGGGCCGCCCGGCGGTCGGCCTCCACCAGCAGCGCGTGCGCGGCGCCCCGGGACAGGGCCTCCAGGCCGATGGCCCCCGAGCCCGCGTACAGGTCCATCACCCGGGCGCCGTCGAGGGAGCCGAGGTCGGACTGCACGGAGGAGAACAGCGCCTCGCGGGCCCGGTCGCTGGTGGGGCGGGTGTTACGGCCCTCGGGGACGGAGATGCGCCGTCCACCGGCCGTACCGGCGATGATGCGGGTCATGCCCCCACGGTAGCGGCCGGGGTGCGCGGGCGCCCCGGTACGCGGGCAGCACGAGGCCGGCGGCCCGGGGACCCCCCGCTTTCCACGTCAGGCCCCGGCGCGCGGGCCGCACCAGGTCCGACCACGGCCTGTGGACGACGCCGCGGCCCGTGGACGACCGGGCGCCCCGGCCGCTCAGGCCTTGTCCAGGTACTCCGCACGTTCCTCGGGCAGCAGCGTCTCCAGCGCCTGGGCCAGCGGCGGGTGCCCGGTCAGCCCGGGATCGGCCGCCACGTAGGCCGTGGCCTCCTCGCGCGCCTCCCCGATGAGCTCCTCGTCCTTGAGCAGGGTGAGCATCCGCAGGCTGGACCGGGCTCCGGACTGCGAGTCGCCCAGCACGTCGCCCTCGCGGCGCATCTCCAGGTCCACCCGGGAGAGTTCGAAGCCGTCGGTGGTCGCGGCCACCGCGGCCAGCCGTTCACGCGCCGGGGAACCCTCCTCGGCGTCGGTGACCAGCAGGCACAGCCCCGGCAGTTGGCCCCGGCCGACCCGGCCGCGCAGCTGGTGCAGCTGCGAGACGCCGAAGCGGTCCGCGTCCATGATGACCATCACTGTGGCGTTGGGCACGTCTACGCCCACCTCGATGACGGTGGTGGAGACGACGGCGTCGGTGTCCCCGGCCGAGAACCGGCGCATCACCGCGTCCTTGTCGTCGGGCGCCATCCGGCCGTGCAGGACCTCCACGCGCAGTTCGGAGAGCGGCCCCTCCCGCAGCCGCGCCGCCACGTCGAGCACCGCCAGGGGCGGCCGGGCGCCCGCGGCCTCCTCGCCGTCGCCCGCGCCGACCTCCTCCTCCGCCTCCTCCTTGGCGTCGTCGCCGATCCGCGGGCAGACCACGAAGGCCTGGTGCCCGCCGCCCGCCTCCTCCCGGATGCGCTCCCAGGCCCTGGCCAGGAAGTGCGGCTTCTCGCTCGCGGGCACCACGTGCGTGGACACGGGCGCGCGACCGGTGGGCAGCTGGGTGAGCGCGACCACGTCGAGGTCGCCGTAGACGGTCATCGCGACGGTGCGCGGGATGGGCGTGGCCGTCATGACCAGCACGTGGGGGCGCCCGTCCACGGCCTTCTCCCGCAGGGCGTCGCGCTGCTCCACGCCGAACCGGTGCTGCTCGTCGACCACCACCAGCCCCAGGTCGGCGAAGGACACGTGCTCCTGGAGCAGGGCGTGGGTGCCCACGACGATCCCCGCGGCGCCGGACGCCGCGTCGAGCAGGGCCTCCCTGCGGGCGGCGGCGTTCATGGAACCGGTGAGCAGCGCCACCCGCGTGGCGTTCTCCGCGCCGTCGATCTGTCCGGCGCGGCCGAGCGCGCCGAGCATGGCGCTGATGGACCGGTGGTGCTGCTGGGCCAGGACCTCGGTGGGCGCGAGCATGACGGCCTGGCCGCCGGAGTCCACGACCCGGAGCATGGCCCGCAGCGCGACCAGGGTCTTGCCCGCGCCGACGTCGCCCTGGAGCAGGCAGTGCATGGGGTGGGCGGCGTCGAGCCGCTCGGCGAGGCGTTCGCCGACCTCCCGCTGGCCCTCGGTGAGCGTGAAGGGCAGCTGGGCGTCGAAGGCGTCCAGGAGACCGCCGACCGCGCCGGGCCGGGGCTTGGCCGGCAGGTCCTCCGCGCGGTGGCGCCGCTGGGCGAGCGCGAGCTGGAGGACGAAGGCCTCGTCCCACTTCAACCGGCGGCGGGCGGCGCCGACGTCGGACCACTCGGCGGGGCGGTGGATCCGGCGCAGGGCGTCGGCGACGCCGAGGAGCCCGCGCCGTTCGCGCAGTTCGGGGGGCAGCGGGTCGGGCAGGCTGTCCACGTCGGCGAGGACGATGTCGACGGTGCGGGCGATGGTGGTGGAGTCCAGGCCCTTGACCGCCGGGTAGACGGGGATGAGCTCCTCTGCGTAGGCCCGGGCCCGCTCGCCCTCGTGGCCGTCCTCGTCGAGGAGTTCGTACTGGGGGTGGTCGAGCTGGCGGCGGCCCTTGAAGGTGGAGACCCGGCCGGAGAACATTGCCAGGCGCCCGGGGACGAGGGCCCCCTGGTGGTAGGAGCCCCGGTTGAAGAAGGTCAGGTGCAGGCGCCCGGTGCCGTCGGTGACGGTGGCCTCCATCATGTCCATGCGGCGTCGTCCCTGCCGCGCGGGCACGGTGCGCCGCTTGGCGTCCAGGACGCGGGCCTGCACGGTGACCTCCTCGCCCTCGCGCAGTGCCGCGAGATCGGTCAGGTCGCCGCGCCGGTCGTAGCGGCGCGGGTAGTAGCGCAGCAGGTCGCCGAGGGTGTGCAGGTCGAGCTTCTCGGCGAGGGCCTTGGCCGTCTTGCCCCTGAGGGGCCCCCTGCTCAGCGGTTCGTCCCAGGTGCTCACGTGTGCTTCCCGTCTCGGATCGCCGGTCACCGCCACGGTAGTCCTCCGGTGCGACGCTCGTGTGCCTTCCCACCGCCCCGGTCGGCCCGCTGGAACCCGGGGACCCCCGGGCCGGAGGGTTCCAGCGGCATCGCCGGTCCTGGAGGGCGTCCCACCGGAGGGCGGGCGCCCCGGCTCCGGCGGACGCCCCTCGGCTGTGCGGGCGCGTCTCGGGAGGGCGGGCTCTCCGGATTCCGGCGGCGGTTCCCCGCCCGCGGTTCCCGCCCCTCCCAACCGGGATATACTCGTGGAAGTTCATCGCGTTCCCGCCATGCCCGCGTGGCGTATTCGATGCTCCCGGCGCTCGCCCCGGTCGTTCTCGACCACGGTGCGGCCCGCCATCACGCGTACGGACACCGGTCGTCGGCCCGCGCTGCGCGCCTGGCCATGTCCTTCGTGTAACCTTCCACGGTTGGCGTCACCGCCGACCAGTCCGCCCGACCTCTCCCGGTCGGATGAACCTTCGCGTGCGGCGACGTGCGCGATCCCGAGCGCTTGAATGGAGTTACCGTGGCTTCTGTCTGCGACGTCTGCGGCAAGGGACCAGGGTTCGGTAACAGTGTTTCCCACTCGCACCGTCGCACCCGCCGCCGCTGGAACCCCAACATCCAGACCGTCCGCACCCGTGTGGGCGGCACGCCCAAGCGCGTGAACGCCTGCACCTCGTGCATCAAGGCCGGCAAGGTGACCCGCTAGGGTTCCCAGCCCTCCGGACCTTCCATGAAGGCCTCTGACCCTCTCGGTCGGAGGCCTTCGCCCTTTGTCGGGGACCTGTCGGAGGCCGGGTCCGCCCCGGCATCCCGGCGGGGCCCGGCGGACCCGGAGACGGCCCGCGTCCCCGCTTCCCCCGGTTCACAGCTCGCAGACGTGCCCGTTGAGGGAGCAGCGGATCGGGCTCTGCGGCACGCCGACCGCCTCGAAGGTGAGCGCCACCGAGTCGCCCGGCTCCAGGCTGTTCTGGTCGGCGGGCTGGCGGGCCAGGATGCCGTTCTCGATCTCCGCCCAGTCCGCGCCGTTGACGTGCGTGATCTCCGCGGAGTCGAAGGCCAGGGCCAGCTCCCAGCCGTCCAGGCTGGCGTGCGAGGTGTTGGTGACGGTGACGTGGCCGCTGAAACCGACCGCCGTGGACTCCGTGACGCGGTAGACGACCGTGGTCGGCTCCGAACCCGCCTGGGTCTGCGGCCCCTGCTCCCCCTCGCCCTGGGCCGCGGGCTCCTCGGTGTCGGTCCCCGGCGAGGCGTCGTGCGTGGGCTGGACCCCGTCCTGGGTTCCGGGGGCCTCGGTCGCGCCCGGGGTGCCGCCGAACTGGAGGTAGATCTGGGTGGTGCTGTACCCGAACAGGAGCAGGCCGAGGATCACGCCGGAGACGACGAGCACGTTGAGCAGCCGCGGGGGTTCGACGCGTTTGGGGACCGTGCTCTCGATGAGGCCGCCGAGCCGCCGCAGCACGCCGACGTCCTCCGGCTCGCTGCGGTGCACACCCCGGCGGTTGCCGTTCCGCCAGCCATGCCGCCCCATAAACCGCCCCTCGACGTTGCCAGCGCCCTCCGCCGAGAGCCGCCGGTTTCCGGTCCCTCCCCCGTCGCCCTCCGCCGTGTGTGCCCCGTCCGGTGCGGGGGACACCGGCGAAGCCGTGGCTTCCTGCTCCGACCGTCGGTCGCTCCCGGGGACTTCCTGGGGCCGCCGCTTCCCGCAGGGCGGGTGCCGCGCCCGGAAAGGCCGCGTTCGCAAAGCCTAGCGCGAGAGTTAAACAGGACAAATCCCATCGGGCACCTCAGCGCCGGAAATGATCCCATCCTCCGCGAGGTGGAACCCGCCCGTCGACCGTGACCGGAATTGTGTTTTCCTCAGCGTTTTCACCTGTTGTTCGCGCGACGGTTCCCACTCTGGACCAGTGGGCGGGCAGAACGGTGTGCGGCGGGAACACGGCGGCGAGGGCGTGGTCCTCGCCCCCGGCGACCATGAGGTCCCGCGCGGCCCGCTCGGCCGTGTCGGCTCCGGCCCCCAGGACGCGGACCGCCTCGACGAGCGCGGGCTCGGGGCGCAGCGCCTCCCCCTCCAGGTCGATGCGCACCCCGCTGGCCCGGCAGACGTGCCCGAGGTCCTGGGCGAGGCCGTCGCTGACGTCGAGCATGGCCGTGGCCCCGAGCCGGGCCGCCTCCGCCCCGCGGGCGTAGGGCGGGCTGGGCCTGCGGTGCTCGGACAGGCACTCGGCCGGGCCGTCGATCCCCTGTTCCAGCAGGGCGAGCCCGGCGGCCGACAGCCCCAGGTGGCCGGTGTAGGCGACCACGTCGCCGGGGCGGGCGCCGTCGCGGCGGACAGGCGCCCGCCCTTGGAGGTCGCCGAGCGCGGTGACCGCGATGGTGAGGGTGTCCGAGCCGACCATGTCCCCGCCCACGACGGCGCCGCCCGCGACCGCGCACTCGTCGCGGACCCCGGCGGTGAACTCCTCCGCCCAGGGCACCGGGAGGTCGGCGGGCGCGGCGAAGCCGATGAGCAGGCCGGTGGGGCGGGCGCCCATCGCGGCGACGTCGGCGAAGTTCTGCGCGACGGCCCGGTGCCCCACGTCACGGGCGGTGGACCACTCGCGCCGGAAGTGGCGGCCCTCGACCAGCAGGTCGGTGGTCGCGACCGTCCGGCCGTCGGGGGACGCGACGACGGCCGCGTCGTCCCCTGGTCCGAGGATTACATCGTCCGTGGTGGGGAATTGGCTCGTCACGCGTGCGATCAGAGCGAACTCACCAAGACCCCCAATGGTGTTCCGCACAGGGATCAGGGTACGGTGACGCTCCGGCGCGGTGGTCCGGACCCACGCTTGTCATCCGTCCGTCATCGGCCGCACCCTGGCTCGGCCGTGAACCACTCGCCGCTCCGACCGGCGACACGAAGGAGTACTCATGGTGCAGGCATACATCCTGATCCAGACCGAGGTCGGTCAGGCAGCCGAGGTGGCGGGGCGCATCCGGGGCATCGAGGGGGTCGAGAAGGCCCACGACGTGACCGGGCCCTACGATGTCATCGTCCAGGCCAGCGCCGAAGACATCGACTCCCTGGGCACCCTCGTGGTGGCCCGGATCCAGCGGTTGGACGGCATCGCCCGGACTCTCACCTGTCCCATCGTCAACATCTGACGCATCGCGTCGTCCGGAGCGGGGTCTGCTGTGCTGAGTCGGTTCGCGTGCGCCGGTGTGGTCGCGGCCCTGGCCCTGGTGGCGACGGGCTGCGGCGCGCAGACGGTGCGGATGCAGCCGCCCGAGGCGGACGCGGCGACCGCCGAGGTCTGCGCCGACCTCGTCGCGGCGCTCCCCGACACCCTGCTGGGGGCGGAGCGGGCACAGGTGCGGCCCGACTCGGAGCTCACGGCGGCCTGGGGCGACCCGCCCATCGGACTGCGCTGCGGGGTGGAGCGCCCGGTGACGCTGACCAGCACCTCCTACCTACAGGAGGTCAACGGTGTTCCGTGGCTGCCGCAGCCGGAGGACGCCCCCACCATGTACACGGCGATCGGCCACGAAGCGTACGTGGAGCTGTCGATCCCGGCCGCCCACGGCGTCCCCGCCGCCGCGCTGTCCACGGTCAGCGACCTGATCGTCGAACACGTCCCCGCGCTTCCCGAAGGGGAGCTGTGACCCGGCACCCGTGATGAGGGGCCGGGAGCGTTCTCCCGTCGAGAGGGTTGTGTCCGCGCCCGCGCTCGGAGCGACCGGCGCGGTGGCGCGGGAGTCCCCGGCGGGCCCTCCCGACGGACACCGGCACGGCCGCGGCGCGGCGGCGTTCCCGGCCGGGCGGGACGGGCGCGTGCGCTGACGACGGGGCCCGGTGCGCGGGCACACCGAGGCGGGCGAAGGCGCGGCCTCTTTACCCCGCCAAGCCCGCCCACCAGCGGCCCGCGCGGCCTGTGGACGACCCGTACGACCTGTGGCCGACACGCGCGTGGGGCCGCCAGCGGACGCTGACGGCCCCACGTCGGTCATCACGGGGTCACGGTGACGGCGGAAAGTCCCGTCAGTTCTCCGCCCCGGCCGACTCCTCCGCGGACGGCTCGTCCTCGGCGGCGTCGGAGGGGGCGTCGGACGCCTCGTCCCCGGTGCCCTCCTCGGCTCCGGCGTCGCCGCCCTCGGGGCCCTCCATGGTCTCGGCGTCCACGCCGGCGCCGCTGCCGAGCATGGCGTCGACCTCCTCGGCGTTCTCCGCCACGCCGCCGGAGCAGGCGGCGCCCGGCTCGGGAACGTCGGTGCCGCGCTCGTACAGCCGCACGAAGCGCTGGAGGTTCTCGTCGTCGGCGCTCTCGGCGGTGATCTGGCGTCCCCAGCTGGAGGCGACGATCGGCGCGTCCAGCTCACCCGCGTAGGGGCTGATCACCAGGTAGTCGCCGGAGCTGTACATGTCGGTCAGCGTCTGGACCTGGTCCTCGGGCAGGTCGGGCCGGTAGTTGATCCACACCGCGCCGTGCTCCAGGGAGTGCACCGCGAACTCGTGGGTCACCGGCTCGGTGTAGACGCCGCAGTTCTGCCAGGCGTTCCAGTGGTCGCCGCCCACGGGCGGGGACTGCTCGTAGTTCACGCGCTGCCCGGTGTCCACGTGGACGTAGGAGCCGACCTCGTACTCCTCCACCCCCGAGATCGTGCGGCTGCGGAACTCCATGAAGACGAGGAAACCGATCAAACCCACGACCAGGACCACAGCGGTCGTGATACCGGTGGTGGTAAGGATTTTGCGGCGGCGTTCCTCTTTGAGGCGTTGCGCCTTCAGCTCGGCGGCGCGGCGGCGACGCTCCTCCGCCGTCTTCTTCTTGGCCACTGGGTCTCCTGGGATGGATGGTGACATTAGGGACTTACCTATCCTCTACTTTGGCACCAGAGTTGGGCGATTCGACCAGGATGGTTCCTATGGAACAGAAAAACGGTCCCGCGGCCGGGACCGCCGACCACGTCGGCGATGTCCCGGACGACGACGGGCCCCCGTGGGAGGACGGGGCGGCGGACGAGGAGACCCCGTCGCGGGTGTCCTGGCGCTCGGTACCGATGTGGATCACTGTGATCCTCGTCGTACTGGCCCTGGGCGGGGGTTACCTGCTGGGACGCCCGTCCTACCCGCTGGACACCGGCGCCGACGCCGGGTTCCTGCGCGACATGAGCGCGCACCACGCCCAGGCCGTGGACATGTCGATGCTCATCCTGGAGAGGACCGAGGATCCCGAGCTGCGCACGGTGGCCACCGACATCGCCCGCACCCAGCAGGCCCAGATCGGGATCATGCAGGGGTGGCTGATGGCCTGGGACCTCAACGCGCGCGGCGTGCGGGAGCCGATGGCCTGGATGGAGGGCCACGACCACGGCGGCGGGGGCGGCGAGGTCCCCGACACGATGCCGGGCCTGGCCTCCTCGGAGGAGATGGTCTCCCTGGAGGAGGCCACGGGCGAGGAGGCCGAACTCCTCTTCCTTGAGCTGATGATCGCCCACCACAAGGGCGGCATCGAGATGGCCGAGGCGGAGGTGGAGCTGGGCCAGGAGGACCTGGTCACCGACTTCGCGCAGGGGATGGCCGACTCCCAGCTCAAGGAGATCGACCTGATGGAGGGCATGATCGACCAGCGCCGGGACGGCGCCTCCGGCGACTGACCCCGCTTCCCCGGACACGGCGACGGCGGCCCACCCGCGAGTGGGCCGCCGTCGCCGTGTCCGGAACCTTTCGCGCCCGGCCGTCGCGTGGACCGAGCCGGTCCCGCCCGCGACCGTCCGCGCCCGGCCCCGCCCGGAGCGCCAGGCGCCCCGGAGCGCGTGTGTCCGAACGCACACGACGGCTCGTCTCGCGGCCTCGCCCCTCCCTCCCGGGCGGCTTCCCCGCAGGTGACGGCGGTGGAGGTCCGTCGACAGCCCTCCCCGACGCGCCCCGGAGAGCCCGCACACCTACCAGCGAGACGCACGGAACACCGTTTTCCGCGGGACCCGCTGGAACTACGACACGCTGTAGAACTACGATTTGTAGTACTACCGGCGGTCGGTACTTGGAGAGGCGGGTATGGAAGCCCTTGAACTCGCGAGGTGGCAGTTCGGTGTCACCACGATCTACCACTTCCTGTTCGTACCCCTGACCATCGGGCTGTCGTTCATCGTGGCCGTGCTCCAGACCCTCTGGTACCGCACCGGCAGGCACGAGTACCTGCAGGCCACCCAGTTCTTCGGCAAGCTCTTCCTCATCAACTTCGCCATGGGCGTGGTCACCGGCATCGTGCAGGAGTTCCAGTTCGGCATGAACTGGAGCGAGTACTCCCGCTTCGTCGGCGACGTCTTCGGCGCCCCGCTGGCCATGGAGGCCCTGCTCGCCTTCTTCCTGGAGTCCACCTTCATCGGGCTGTGGATCTTCGGCTGGCACCGGCTGCCGCGGGGCGTCCACCTGGCCTGCATCTGGGCGGTCGCCATCGGCACCAACCTCTCGGCGTACTTCATCCTCGCCGCCAACGCCTGGATGCGGCACCCCGTGGGCTACACGGTCAACGAGGAGAACGGGCGCGCCGAGCTCACCGACATCTGGGCCGTGCTCAGCAACGACCAGGCCTGGTCCACCTACCTGCACACCGTCTCGGCCGCGTTCGTCACCGCCGGGCTGTTCGTCGTGGCGGTCAGCGCCTACAAGCTCTGGCGCAACAGCCACCACAACGACACCGGCGTCCCCGGTGTGGTCCCGCCCCGGAAGGACTTCGCCCTGTTCCGCGGCACGCTCAAGGTCGGCCTGGTCTTCACCCTGGTAGCCGGTGCCCTGGTGGTCTTCTCCGGCGACCACCAGGCCAAGCTCGCCGCCGAGTACGAGCCGATGAAGCTCGCCGCCGCCGAGGCCCTGTGGGAGACCGAGGAGGGCGCGGCCTTCTCCGCCCTGGCCGTCGGCGACACCGAGGAGCGCTACAACCCCATCGACATCACCATCCCCAACGTGCTCAGCTTCCTCGCCACCGGCCAGTTCGACGGCGAGGTGCACGGGATGAACAACCTGGAGGAGGCCTACGACGAGTACTACGGCCCCGGGGACTACACCCCCAACGTGTTCGTCGTGTACTGGTCCTTCCGCCTGATGATGGGCCTGGGCATGTTCGGGGTGGCGGTGGCCGCGCTCGGCCTCCTGCTCACCTGGGGCAGGGAGCGCACCCCGACCGGCAAGTGGTTCTACTACGCGGCCATGCTCGCGCTGCCCTCGGCGCTGGCCGCCAACATCTTCGGCTGGGTGCTCACCGAGATGGGCCGCCAGCCCTGGACCGTGCACGGTGAGCTGCTCACCGCGGCCAGCGTCTCCCCCGGGGTGAGCCTGGGGGCCGTCGCGGCGAGCCTGGCCGGGTTCACCGCGGTGTACGGGGTGCTCTTCGTCGTCGAGGTCGGCCTGCTCCTGAAGTACGTCAAGGCCGGACCCTCCCACCTCGTCCCCGACCTGGAGGACGACGAGGACGAGTCCAAGATCCCGCACTTCAGCTACTAGGAGCCAAGGACCATGGAACTGGCCGTCATCTGGTTCACCGCCATCTCGGTCCTGTGGATCGGGTACTTCGTCCTGGAGGGGTTCGACTTCGGGGTGGGCACGCTCATGCCCTTCATGGGCAGGCGCGACTCCGTCGACCGCCGGGTCGCCATCAACGCGATCGGGCCGGTCTGGGACGCCAACGAGGTGTGGCTGATCACCGCCGTCGGCGCGACCTTCGCCGCCTTCCCCGCCTGGTACGCCTCCCTGCTCAGCGGGTTCTACGCACCGGTGTTCCTCATCCTCGTCGCGCTGATCCTGCGCGGCGTGGCGTTCGAGTACCGGGGCAAGCGCGACAGCTCCGTGTGGCGCGCCTGGTGGGACCGGGCGATCTTCGCGGGCAGCACCGCGCCCGCCTTCCTGTGGGGCGTGATCTTCGCCAACGTCGTCCGGGGTGTGGCCATGGGCTCGGACCAGGTGGTCACCTCCTCGGTGGCCGACCTGCTCAACCCCTACGCCCTGCTCGGCGGGCTGACGACGCTGTCCCTGTTCACCCTGCACGGGGCGATCTTCCTGACCCTGAAGACCGACGGGCCGGTGCGGACCCGCGCGCGCCGGGCCGCCCTGTGGTCCGCGTGCGCCGCGGTACCGCTGGGCTCGGTCTTCCTGGCCTGGACCCAACTCGCCCACGGCGACGGGACCACGACCCTGCCGCTCGTCGCCCTCTCCGCCGCCGCCCTGGCGGGCGGGGTCGCGGCGGCCTGGCGGCGCCGCGAGGGGTGGTCGTTCGCCTGCACCGCGGTGACCATCCTCACCGCGTTCGCCGCCCTGTTCACCGCGCTGTTCCCGAACGTGCTGCCCTCCACCACCGACCCCGCGTTCAGCCTGACCGTCGCGAACGCCTCCTCCGCCGAGTACACGCTGACCGTGATGTCGTGGGTGGCGGTGGTGTTCCTGCCGCTCGTGCTCCTCTACCAGGGGTGGAGCTACTGGGTGTTCCGCAGGAGGGTGACCGGCGAGACCGTGACGGGGGCGACCGTCACCCGCACCGACCACGGGGACAGGAACCCCGAACCCGCAGCCTGAGCGCGCCGCGGAGCCTCCCGGCGGACGCACCCGCCCGGGAGGCTTCCGGCCGCCCCGTCCGGAGGAGGGGCCGCGGGGTCGGCCGGTCCGCGGGGCGCACCCGGTGGATACTGGGGCCGTCGCGCCCGCTCCGGCCGACCGGGACGGCACCGTGCCACCGTGAAGGCCCCAGCCACTCCGGGTCAGCCGTGCACCCGACCCGAACGACGTCGTGAGGTCCCGCACCCATGAAGCCCCTTGACCCGCGCCTGGTGCGCACCGCCAGCGCGGTACGCGCGCACCTGGCCGTCTCCGTGGCCAGCGGAGTGCTCATCACCGGCCTGATCCTGGTCCAGGCCTGGCTGCTGGCCCGCGCCGTCACCGGCGCCTGGCGGGGCGAGGGGCTGGACACCCTGGGCTGGGTGGTCGGCGCGGTCGCGGCCGTCGCCGTGGTCCGGGCCCTGCTGTCCTACGTGGCCGAGACCTCCGCGCTGCACAGCGCCGCGCGCACCAAGTCGCAGCTGCGCCGCCGGCTGGTGGCGCACGTGACCGGGTCGGGCAGGGTGTGGGCCGCCGAACCCGGAGGCGAGCAGGGCTCACCCAAGGCGGGAGAGCTGGTCACCCTGGCCACCCGGGGCCTGGACGCGCTCGACGACTACTTCGCCCGCTACCTGCCCCAGCTGGTCCTGGCCGCGATCGTGCCGCTCGCCGTGCTGGGGGTGGTGTTCTGGGCCGACTGGATCTCGGGGATCGTCATCCTGGTGACGGTGCCGCTGATCCCGGTGTTCATGGCGCTGATCGGCATGCACACCCAGCAGCGCACCGACCGGCAGTGGAAGCTGCTGAGCCGTCTGGGCGGACACTTCCTGGACGTGGTGGAAGGGCTGCCGACCCTGGCCGTGTTCCGCCGGGCCAAGGCGCAGGCCGAGATCCTGCGCCGGGTGGGCGAGGACCACCGGCGGGCGACGATGGGGACGCTGCGGATCGCCTTCCTGTCGGCGTTCGCGCTGGAGCTGCTGTCCACCCTGGCGGTGGCGCTGGTCGCGGTGGAGGTGGGCCTGCGCCTGCTGGGCGGCCACATGGACTACCAGACGGCGCTGCTGGTGCTGATCCTGGCGCCGGAGGCCTACCTGCCGCTGCGCGAGGTGGGCGCCCGGTTCCACGCGAGCATGGAGGGCGTGTCCGCCGCCGAGCAGGTGTTCACCGAGCTGGAACGCGGACGCGGAACGGCGCGGACCGGGGCCGCAGCCTCCGACGACACCGCCGAGGGCCCGGCGGCGGGATCCGGCCGCCCCTCCTCCCCCGCCCCGGCGACCGGCCGGCCCGCCCCCGCAGCCGGGGGCGACATCCGCTTCGAGGACGTGGAACTGCTCTACCCAGGACGGGACGTGCCCGCCCTGTCCGGACTGGACCTGGAGGTGGCGGCCGGGGAGCACCTGCTGCTCACCGGCCCCAGCGGGGCGGGCAAGTCCACCCTGCTGTCACTGCTGCTCAGGCTGAACGAGCCCACCCGCGGGCGCGTCAGCGTGCGCGCGCCGGGCGGGCGGTGGGAGCCCCTCGGCGGGATCGACGCCGACGACTGGCGCCTCGGCACCGCCTGGGTCCCCCAGAACCCCTACCTGTTCGACGTGTCCGTGGCCGACAACATCCGGCTGGGCTCGCCCGACGCCTCCCTGGAGCGGGTCCGCGAGGCGGCCCGGCTGGCCGAGGCCGACGCGTTCGTCCGCGCCCTCCCCGACGGCTACGACACCCGGCTCGGCGAGCGCGGCGCCCGGCTGTCGGCCGGGCAGAGGCAGCGGATCGCGCTGGCGCGGGCGCTGTGCCGGGACGCCCCGCTCGTCCTGCTGGACGAGCCCACCGCCCACCTGGACCCGGAGAGCGCCGCGGCGGTGCGCACGGCCGTCGCCCGGCTCCTGGAGGGACGGACCGCCGTCATCGTCGCCCACGACACCGGGTGGGCGCGCGGCGTCCTCGGGGACACCCTGCGGACCGCGTCGCTACCACTGCCGACCCAGGAAGGGAACGTGTCGCGATGAGCGCCGACACCGCCGCCCCCGACACGCTCCGGGTGCCCGGGCGCGAACGCCGCCGCGACCCGCTGCTGCGGATGACGGCACTGGCCCGGCCCCGCGGGGGCCGCTTCGCGCTCGGCGTGCTGCTGGGCGCCGCAGCGACCGGCGCGGCCGTGGCCCTGCTGGGCGTGGCCGCGTGGATGCTGGCCACCGCCGCCGACCACCCGCCCATCACCGCGCTGGGCGTGGCCGTGGTCGCCACCCGCGCGCTGGGCGTGGGCCGCGGAGTGGCCCGCTACCTGGAGCGGCTGGTCACCCACGACGCCGCGTTCCGCACGCTGGCCGAGGTCAGGGTGCGGGTGTACGAGCGGCTCGCCAGGACCGAGCCGTTCGGCCGCTTCCGGTCCGGCGACCTGGTGTCCCGACTGGTCAACGACACCGAGGCCACCCTGGACCTGCTGGTGCGCGGCCTGACGCCGCCCCTGGTCTCGGTGGTGACGGGCGGTGTCACGGTGCTGGTCCTGACCGCGCTGTACGTCCCGGGAGGGCTGCTGCTGGCGGCGGGCCTGCTACTGGCGGGGCTGGCGGTGCCGCTGGCCGCGGCCGCGCTGGGCCGGGAACCGGGCAGGCGCCAGGCCAGAGCGCGCGGGGAGCTGTCGACGACCCTGGTGGACACCCTGCACGGGGCGCCCGACCTGGTCGCCTACGGCGCCATGGACCAGCAGGTGGCGCGGGTGTACGCGGCCGACGAGGAGCTGACCCGGCTGGCGCGCAGGGACTCCGCGATCCTGGGGCTGGGCGCCGGGGCGAGCGCGCTGATCACCGGGCTGACCGTGTGGGGCGCGCTGTTCCTGGGTGTGGCCGCCGTGGCGGGCGGGACGCTGGACGCGGTGTCTCTGGCGGTGCTGGTGCTGGTGACGCTGGCGGCGTTCGAGATCGTGGCGCCGCTGCCCGCCGTGGCGGCAAGGCTGGGGGCGATCCGGGCGAGCGGCGCCAGGCTGTTCGGGGTCCTGGACACCCCGCCCGCGGTCGCCGCGCCCACGCGCACGGGCCTGGACCCGCACGGGGACGCGACGGTGCGGGTACGGGACCTGCGGGTGCGCTACGGACCCGGCGAACCGTGGGCGCTGGACGGGGTGGACCTGGAGATCCCCGCCGGATGGACGGTGGCGGTGATCGGCCCCAGCGGCGCGGGCAAGAGCACGCTGGCTTCGGTGCTGCTGCGGTTCCGCGATCCGGACGGCGGCCTGGTGGAGATCGGCGGGGAGGACGTCACGTCCTACCCGGCCGACGAGGTGCGCGGGGTGGTGTCGGGGGTGCCGCAGGACCCGCACGTGTTCGCCTCGACGCTGCGGGAGA
The DNA here is from genome assembly GCF_000092985.1 of Nocardiopsis dassonvillei subsp. dassonvillei DSM 43111. Lineage (GTDB taxonomy): Bacteria > Actinomycetota > Actinomycetes > Streptosporangiales > Streptosporangiaceae > Nocardiopsis > Nocardiopsis dassonvillei. Next base: position 247,341 of record NC_014210.1, on the reverse strand, counting down.
ACCTGCGGCTGGCCCGGCCCGGCGCGGAGGACGAGGAGCTGTGGGAGGCACTGCGGCGCGCGCGGCTGGCCGACGAGGTGACGGCGATGCCCGAGGGGCTGGACACGCGGGTGGGCACGCACGGCCTGGGCCTGAGCGGCGGGATGGTGCAGCGGCTGGCACTGGCCCGCGCCCTGCTGGCGGCGCCCCGGGTGCTGGTGCTGGACGAGCCGACCGCCCACCTGGACCCGGACACGCGCGACGCGGTGGTGGAGGACCTGCTGGCCGCGGCCGAGGGGTACTCCACCCTGCTGGTCACGCACGACCTGACGGGCCTGGACCGTGTGGACCAGATCTACGTGGTGCGCGACGGCCGGGTGATCCAGCAGGGCACGCACGAGGAGCTGTCCCGGCAGGAGGGCTGGTACCGCGACGTCAGCACGGACTGACCGAGGCCGGGGAACCGGCACACCTGTCCACAGGCCCGGGCCGCGGTGTTCGGGACGGCGGACGGCGGTGCAGACCTTGGTACGGGGGCGTACTGCGCTGTGGCACCGGCGGGAGCCCCATCACGAGCATGCCCCGCCCGGCCCTCCACCACCACCCCTGGTTCGCGCCTGTGGACAGGCCGTACTCCCCCGGAGTCCGCGGTGCACGCGTGCGGGGGGCTGGCCGAAAACGGGGGGACGGGACGGGCGGCACTGGGATACCGTCCCACCGTGCCGCCCCGACAGACCGTTTGGAACGGGCGAGCCCGATGAGCCGGATGAGCCCCCTGGAGTGATCATGACCGCCCCCGACCTGCGCGCGCTCGACCTGTCCGTTCTCAACTCCGCCACCAAGTACCCCAGCATCCCCACCTACCACACCCTCGACCCCAAGAACGGGGGACTGCTGGAGGAGGCCACCGCCTTCACCGGCGACGTCGTGTTGACCGAGAAGGTGGATGGGGCGAATGCCCGTATTGTCTCCTTTCCTTCCGGGGACTACGTGCTGGGCAGCCGCGAGGAGCTGCTGTACGCCAGGGGCGACCTGATCGGGAACCCCGCCCTGGGCATCGTCGAGGCCCTGCGCGCCCTGGCCGACCGGATCACCCCTCCGATGACCGGGATCGCCGTCCACTACCTGGAGGTGTACGGGGGCAAGGTCACCGCGGCCAGCCGCGAGTACACCGGCGACCGCGCCGTCGGGTACCGGATGTTCGACTCGGCGGCCGTCACGGCCGAGGTGCTGTCCCGGCAGCGTCAGGAGATCTCCGCCTGGCGCGAGGGCGGGGGCCAGGGCTTCCTCCCCGAGGACGCGCTCTCCCTGCTCGCCGAGCGCGAGGGGATCGAGCTCACACCCCGGCTCGCCACCGTGCCCGCCGACAAGCTTCCCCAAGGCGTCGCCGAGACCTCGGAGTTCATCGCCGAACACCTGCCGGGCACCCGGGTGGCGCTGGACGGGGGCGCTGGCGGCCGGGCGGAGGGGATCGTACTGCGCACCACGGACCGGTCGGTGATCGCCAAAGCCCGCTTCCAGGACTACCGGCGCACGCTCAAGCGCCGGTCCCAGCGCGGAGGATGACGGCCGGGGGCGCCCGGCCCGGATCTGACAGCGGGAGCGGTCTCCTCTAGGGTTCCCCCGTGGCCAATCCTGTTCGTGAGTTCCTCGGTGGCGTCGGCGCCCTCCTGCGCGGCTTCACCCTGCTGTTGCGTAAACCGCGCCTGTTCCTGCTCGGCGCCCTTCCCGCCCTGATCACGTCACTGGTGTTCCTGGCGTTGTTCGTGCTCCTGGTGGTGAACCTGACCGACCTGGCCGACTGGGCGACGCCCTTCGCCGACGGCTGGGACCCCCTGTGGCAGGGACTGCTGCGCGGCGCCGTGTCCGTGGCGGTCCTGGCCGGGTCCCTCCTGCTGATGGTGGTGCTGTTCACGACGGTCACGCTGACCCTGGGCGGACCGATCTACGACAAGGTCACCGAACTGGTCGAGAAGGAGCTGGGCAACGACCCCGGCGAGCTCGACGAGCCGCTGATGGCGTCGATGTGGCGGGCCGTCCGGCAGTCGCTGGCGATCGTGGCGGTGTCCCTGCTGGTGACGGTGTTCGTGTTCGCGATCGGTTTCATCCCGCTGGTGGGCCAGGTGGTCGGTCCGGTGCTGGCCGCCGTGCTGGGCGGGTGGCTGCTGGCGGTCGAGCTGCTGGCGAGCGCGTTCGACCGGCGCGGGCTGACGACCATCCGCGAGCGGCGCCGGCACATGGGCACGCGGCGGGCGCGGGTGCTGGGCTACGCGGTGCCGACGTACTTCCTGTTGGCGATCCCGTTCCTGGCGGTCGTGGTCTTCCCCGCCGCCACCGCGGGCGCGGTGCTCCTCACCCGCGAGCTGGTCCCCACCCCGCCGTACCGGCCGGACCCCAAGGGCCCTCTGCCGGGACCGGGCGCTCCGGACGGGCAGCTTCCCGGCGGGCCCTTCCCCGGCGGACACGGTCAGGGCTGACCGGAGCCGGACCCTCCCGGCGCCACCGGCGGCGATCAGCGTTCCGCCAGCCGGAGCCGGGGTCGTCCACAGGCTGGCGGGGAGGGCTGGTGGCTCGGTCGCGGTGGGCGTACGCTCGCGGAGGGACCTCCGTGGCCCCGTCTACCCGGGTGGGCCCGCCCCCGTGTACCAGTGTCCTCGCGAACGCGGAAGGCGGGCAACCACCCGGTCGCCCGCCTGTGGATACTTCCGCCGCCCGACTCGGGCGTGCCCGTACTCACGTGAGCAGCGCGGAGGCCTCGATCTCGACGTCGAAGGGTTTGGGGAGGTTCACCGATCCCCCCCGTACGGCGCGAGCGACCTCCTGGTACTCGTCGCCCTTGGGGTCGGAGAAGAGCGCGACCTCACTCCTGCGGGGGTCGACGACCAAGTAGAGGGGTACTCCGGCTCTGGCGTACCCCCGTGCCTTGGCCTGCCAGTCGTGGAGGGCACTGCTCGGAGAGACGACCTCCACCGCGAGCTCCAACGCCTCTGCCGGCCGAATCCACTCCGGACCGTCCCACCCCTCGCCCTCGGCCAGAGCCGTCGGTATAACCAGGAGATCGGGAACGTAGCGGTCCCCGGTCCCACTGACTTCCACCGTCGCCGTCTGCAGCATGTCGAGCCCCTCTTCCTCTACGTGAGAGAGAACCCTTTCAAGCTTCCTAACAGCCCTGGCGTGCCGGTAGGTCGGTGTCGGCGACACGATAATGCTCCCGTTGATGATCTCCGTGCGGTAACCATCCGGGAGTTCGAGGCTTTCAGCCAGCGTCGGGAGGTCCATCTTCGTCTCCTCCACCCGCTCTTGAGCAGCACACGTCATCTGTACCCCCTGCGGTATCCGGAACGCTGCTGAGCGTAACGAGAGCACCGTTCCAGCGTACGCGTTTTCGGAGAGAAACCCCAGAGAGTACACGGTCGGGCGAACGCTCGGGCCGCCCGCCCGGGGAGGGTCCCTGCTACCGCAGGCCGGGGGCGCGGCGCAGCGCCGTGGAGATCATCCGCTCCACCAGGGCCGCGTAGTCCACGCCGGTGGCGGCCCACATCTGCGGGAAGGCCGACGCCGGGGTGAAGCCGGGCATGGTGTTGAGCTCGTTGACGAGGATGTCGCCGTCCTCGGTGTAGAAGAAGTCCACTCGGGCCAGGCCCTCGCACCCCATCGCCTCGAACACCTCGGCGGCCAGCGCGCGCAGACGCGCCGTGGCCTCCTCGGGGAGCTCGGCCGGGATGGTCAGGCTGCTCGTGGACAGGTACTTGGCCTCGAAGTCGTAGAAGTCGAAGCCGTCGGCGACGTGCACCTCGGCCGGGAGGGACACGTCGGGCGTGCCGCCGTCCTCGGACTCCAGCACGCCGCACTCCACCTCGCGGCCCACGACCTGGGCCTCCACCAGGACCTTGGGGTCGTGCTCGCGGGCGGCCTCGACCGCGGCGACCACCGCGTCGGCGTCGGAGGAGTCCTCCACCTTGCTGATGCCGACGCTGCTGCCCGCGCGGGCGGGCTTGACGAACACGGTGGCGCCCAGCTCGGCCACGTCGTCCAGCACCCTCTTGCGCTCGGTGCGCCACTGGCGGTCGGTGATGGCCACGAAGTCGCTGGTGGGGATGCCGTTGCCGCGCAGCATGGCCTTCATGAAGACCTTGTCCATGGAGGCGGAGCTGGAGAACACCCCGGCCCCGGCGTAGCGCACGCCCATCATCTCGAACAGCCCCTGGATGGTGCCGTCCTCGCCGAAGGGGCCGTGCAGCAGCGGCAGCACCACGTCCACCCCGGCCAGGCGCTCGGGGCCCTTGACCGGGTCCACGACCATCAGCTGGCCCGCCGAGTCGAAGGGCAGCGCGAGGTCGACGCCGTCCTCGGACACCGACGGCAGCGCTCGGGTGCCCGCGTCGATGCGCAGGCTCTCGGGGTCGCCCGAGGTCAGCACCCAGTTGCCCGTACGGGTGATACCGACCGGCACGATCTCGTAGCGGTCGTGGTCGACGACGGACAGCACGCTGCCCGCGGTGACGCAGGAGATCTCGTGTTCGGAGCTACGCCCGCCGAAGACGACGGCCACCCGAATCTTGCGCTGTTCGGACGACATGCTGCCTGACCCTATCTCGCCGTTGGTTGGAACCGGAGCGGGTGGAACCCCGCGGTGTGTCAGCTGTCCCCGCCGAGGGCCGCCAGGGCGTCCTCGACGAGGTCACGGGGGTCCTCCAGGCCGACGGAGAAGCGCACCGCCCCCGGGGAGATGCCCGCGGCGGCCAGTTCCCGCTCGCTCATGCTGCGGTGCGACGTGGAGGCGACGTGTCCGGCGAGCGTGTGCGTGCCGCCCAGCGAGGCGGCGATGGTGGCCACGCGCAACCGGTCGGCGAAGGCCATCCCGGCCTCGCGTCCGCCGCGCGGGTGCACGGTCACGACCGCGCCGTAGCGGCCGCGGTCGAACAGCTTGTCGGCGAGCGCCGACTGGGGGTGGGAGGCCAGCGAGGGGTGGTCCACCCGCTCCACCAGGGGGTGTCCCTCCAGTGCCGCGGCGAGGGCCGCCGCGCTCTCGCACTGGCGCTGCACCCGCAGCGGCAGCGTCTCCAGCCCCCGGTGCAGCAGGTAGGCCTCGTCGGGGGCCAGGCAGGGGCCCAGGTCCACGCGCGCGGAGCGGATGCGCCCGATCAGGTCGGGCGAGGCCACGGCCACGCCACCGGTGGTGTCGCTGTGGCCTCCGATGTACTTGGTGGCCGAGTGCACGACCACGTCGGCGCCGTGCTCCAGCGGTCGGCACACGGCCGGGGAGGCGAAGGTGGAGTCCACCACCAGGGCGGCGCCGACTTCGTGGGAGATCCGTGCCAGCTCGGGCAGGTCGGAGACGGTCATGGTGGGGTTGGACAGCGTCTCGGTGAACACCATCCGGGTGTCGGGTCCCACGGCGGCGCGCACGGCGTCGAGGTCGGTGATGTCCACGAAGTCGGTGCGCACGCCGAACCGGCGCAGCAGCCGGTCCAGCAGCGAGTGGGTGTTGCCGTAGATGGACTGTGAGGCCACCACGTGCGACCCGGCCTCGGTCAGCGCCATGAACACCGTGCTGAGCGCGCCCATGCCCGAGGAGAAGGCCTGTCCGCGCACCGGACCCGGTACACCGGCGCCCTCCAGGGCCGCGACGGCGTCGGCGAACGCGTCCACGGTGGGGCTGTCGATGCGCGCGTAGGAGTAGCCCGGCCGGGTGCCCGCCAGCACGTCCGCGTACTCCTGGGAGGTGTCGAACGCGTAGGTGGTGGCCCGGTGGACGGGCATGCGCATCGGGCGCTCGGCGGGAACCGGCGCCTGCGGGAGGGAGACCGCCCGCGTGTACTCGCCCTCGGCCCCGGCTCCCGCCGCGGACCCTGGTGTGTGTGACATCGTGCTCGCTCTCAGACCCCGTAGCGCTCGGGCTTGGCGCTGCGCGCCATGAAGGCGGCCAGCGCCTCGGCCGGGCTCAGGTCGTGGTGCATCATCTTGACGACGGCCTCGGTGATCGGCATGTCGACCCCGTGGGCCCATCCGAGTTCCAGGACGGACTCGGAGGACTTGACCCCCTCGGCCGTCTGCTTGGTCTCCGCGACGACCTGTTCGAGGGTTTTACCAGCGCCCAGTTTCTCACCGAAAGTCCGGTTTCGCGACAGCGGCGACGAGCATGTCGCGACCAGGTCACCCATCCCGGCCAGGCCGGACAGGGTGTGCTCGTCCGCGCCCAGGGCCACCGCCAGGCGCGTGGTCTCGGCCAGGCCGCGGGTGATGAGGGACGCCTTGGTGTTGTCCCCGAAGCCCATGCCCTCGGCCACGCCGACGGCCAGGCCGATCACGTTCTTCATCGCGCCGCCGATCTCCACCCCGACCAGGTCGGTGCTGGTGTAGGGGCGGAAGTAGGCCGACCTGAACAGGCTCTGGAGCCGCACGGCCGTCGGCTCGTGCGGGCAGGCGACCACGGCGGTGGCGGGCTGGCGCTCGGCGATCTCGCGGGCCAGGTTGGGGCCCGAGACGACCGCGATGCGCTCCTCGGAGTACTCCAGGACCTCGGCGATGATCTGGCTCACCCGCATGCGGGTGCCCAGTTCCACACCCTTCATGAGGCTGACGACCACCGCGTCCTCGCGCAGGTGGGGGCGCCAGTCCACGAGGTTGGCCCGCAGCGTCTGCGACGGCACCGCCAGCACCACCACGTCGGCCTCCGCCAGCGCCTTGGGGGCGTCGGTGGTGGCGCGCAGGCGCGGGTTGAGGGCGATCCCGGGGAAGTAGTCGGGGTTCTGCGAGGTCTCGTTGACCGCGTCGACCACCGAGGACCGCCGCCCCCACAGGACCACCTCGGCGGCGGGGCCGTCCGGACGGCGTTCCCTGGTCAGGTCGGCCGCGTCCGCGATGATGTTCGCGAACACGGTGCCCCACGATCCCGCGCCGAGAACGGCGATCCTCACGTCGTCGCTACCCATCGGCTCCGTCATGCCCCCACGCTGTTCCCGCCGTTGTCGCTCTTCGCCCCGGCCTGGTCGTCGGCCGGCGCCGTGCTGTCCGCCGCGGCGGCCGTGCCGCCCTCCACGGGGGGCCGCTCCTCGCTCCCGGCGGCCGCGGCCCGCGCCTTCCTGGGGTCGTAGGGGACCGCGGGCGGCTCCTCGCCGCGGATCCGCGCCTGGAGGGCGGTGATGTCGGCCATGATCGCCTCGGTGGCCTCCCGCAGGACCGTTCCGGTCAGCGGCTGGTCCCGGAACCGGGACAGGTCCACGGGCGGTCCGGCCAGGAACTCCACGCGCTTGCGCGGGAACAGCCTGACCTTCTTGGTGCCGTAGGGCATGATGTGCTGCTCGCCCCAGTGCGCAACCGGGACCACGGGCACGCCCGTGGTGAGGGCCAGGCGCGCCACGCCGGTCTTGGCGGTCATCGGCCACAGGTTCGGGTCCCGGGTGCAGGTGCCCTCGGGGTAGAAGATCACCGAGGCCCCGTCCCGGGTGAGCGCCAGCTCGGCCTCGTGGAGCGCCTTGACGGCGTCGGTGCTGCCGCGCTTGACGGGGATCTGGCCGGTGCTCCTGGCCACCGCGCTCACCACGGGGATGCGCATGACCCCCTCCTTCATGGTGAAGGTCGGCCAGCGCCGGGCGCCGATGTAGAGGAAGTGGGCGACCGTCAGCGGGTCCGCGAGGGACAGGTGGTTGAGGGCGATGATCGCGCCGCCCTTGGCGGGGACGTGCTCGGTGCCCCTCCAGTCCGGCTTGGTCACGAACCACAGGACGAACCGGACGATCCGGGAGACGACCGCTTTCACCCACCGGGATTCTCGTTGCTTGGCCACGGGACTCCTCACTCCATCACTCCGGGCCCGTCGAGGCCGCACAGCACAACCGATTCAGTGTAGGGCGTGTTCGGCGGATACGGCCCGTCGCGGGCGTCGCAGCCGACGGCTCCCCGCCGAACGCCTACCCTCGTCACTGTCGTGCCGTACCGACGTTCCGGGGGGACCGTGACCGGCTGTGGAGAACAGGGCGGGGCGCCGCGGCCCGGGGCGCGCTGGTCCCTGGTCGTCCCGGTGAAGCGCCTCGGCCGCGCCAAGACGCGGCTGGCCCCGGTCGCGGGGGGCCGCCGCGAGGACCTGGCGCTGGCCATCGCCTGCGACACGGTGGCCGCGGCGCGGGCCTGCCCCGGGGTGGCGGCGGTGTTCGCGGTGACCGAGGACGCGCGCGCGGGCGCCGAACTGGCCCGGTTGGGCGCGGTCGTGGTGGGCGGAGAGCCCGGCACGGGGCTGAACCCGGCGCTGGAGCACGGGGCGGCCTTCGCGCGGCGGCGTCTGCCCGGGCTCGGGGTGTGCGCCCTGTCCGCCGACCTGCCCGCGCTGCGTCCCGAGGAACTGGAGCGGGTCCTGGCCGCGGCGGCCGGGCACGGCCGCTCCTTCCTGGCGGATGCTCCCGGTGTGGGCACGACGCTGTTCGCCGCCGCGCCCGGGCACCCGTTCACCCCGGCCTTCGAGGGGCCCTCGCGGGTCCGCCACCTGTCCGGGGGCGTCAGGGAGCTGGTGGTGCCGGACGTGGCGTCGGTGCGGCGCGACGTGGACACGTTCGAGGACCTGCGCGCCGCGGTGGCGCTGGGCGTGGGCCCCAGGACGCGCGGGCTGTGGGAGCTCGTGGACGGCGGCCTGTGTCCGCAGAACGCGCCCTGAGCCCTCCTGAAGGCCGGAACACCCCCCGTCCCGCCGCTCGGGCGCCGCAGAGGCCCTGGGCGCCCCTCATGGCGTCCCCATGGGCCTCATGAGGCCCTGACGCGCCTTCCTGGAGCTCCTCCTGCGCCACATGAGCCTCGCAAAGACTCTGGCGCACCCCTCCTGGGCTCCCCGTACGTCCCATGGACCTCACAGGGCCCACAAACGCGTTCCGCCCGGGCCCCTCGAAGGGGACCCGGGCGGACGGACCCGTCGCCGTGCGGTGGCGGGTTACTTCTTGTCGCCGTTGACCAGAGCCTTGAAGTCAGCGCCAGCGCGGAACTTCGGAACGAAGCTCGCGGGGACGTTGATGGTGGCGCCGGTGGCGGGGTTGCGGGCCGTGCGGGCCGCGCGCTCGGACTTCTCGAAAACACCGAAGCCGGTGATGGCGACCTTGTCGCCCGACGCCACGGTGGCCTGAATGGTGTCAAGCACAGCGTTGACCGCTTCGGTCGCGGTCTTCTTGTCTCCGAGCCGATCGGAGATCGCGTCGATCAGGTCACGCTTGTTCATAAGGTTCCTCCGGTTCCCCCTTGCTCGCACGAAATTAGGGGAAGCAGAGGCCCTTACACAAATACAAACGCCTACGGGCAGGGCGTGTCGGGCCCATCCCCACCTGCGCGGCAGCTTCCGCGGGACTCCGGTCCAGACCGGAGACACCCCCGGCTTCAGTCCCTTTTGACCCCTTCTGCGAGCCTCAAATGCCTACGTATAACCGGATTCCGGGCACGAGACACGCTGAGCTTAAGGACGGAAGACCCGTAAGCAGGCGCTCACAGCATGTAAAGGTAAAATATTTCTGGACCGGGGGTGGCCTGCGTCACACAGGCCGCGAATCCCCGGCCCAGAAGCCGATCAGTGTCTAGAGGGTCACCGGCAGCCAGGGCTTGCGGGTGCCCTCGAACTCCCCGATCTCGTCCGTGTGGCGCAGGGTCAGGGCGATGTCGTCCAGGCCCTCCAGGAGCCGCCAGCGGGTGTAGTCGTCCAGCTCGAAGGGCTCCCGCACGTCCGCCGCCGGAACCCGCACCTCGCGCTCGACCAGGTCCACGGTCACCTCGGTGGCGGGGTCGGCCTCGACGGCCGCCCAGACGCGGTCGATGACCTCCTGGGCCAGCAGGACCGTCAGCAGGCCGCCCTTGAGCGAGTTGCCGCGGAAGATGTCGGCGAAGCGCGAGGACAGCACGGTCTTGAAGCCGTAGTCCTGGAGCGCCCACACGGCGTGCTCGCGCGAGGAGCCCGTGCCGAAGTCCGGCCCGGCCACCAGCACGGACGCGCCCTGGTACTCGGGGCGGTTGAGGACGAAGTCGGGGTCGGACTTGCGCCACTCGGCGAACAGGCCGTCCTCGAAGCCGGTCCGGCTGACCCGCTTGAGGTAGACGGCCGGGATGATCTGGTCGGTGTCGACGTTGCTCGCGCGCAGCGGCACGGCCCGACCGGTGTGGACGTCGAACTTCTCCATGAGAGGTCTCTCCTAACGGGGCGCGCTAGAGGGCGGCCAGGTCGGCGGGCGAGGACAGGGTGCCGCGCACCGCGGTGGCGGCGGCGACCTGCGGCGACACCAGGTGGGTGCGTCCGCCGCGGCCCTGGCGGCCCTCGAAGTTGCGGTTGGAGGTGGAGGCGCTGCGCTCGCCGGGCTTGAGCTGGTCGGGGTTCATGCCCAGGCACATCGAGCAGCCGGCCTCGCGCCACTCGGCGCCGGCCTCCTCGAAGACCCGGCCCAGGCCCTCCTCGTTGGCCTGCTCCTTGACCCGCATGGAGCCGGGGACGACGAGCATGCGCACGCCCTCGGCCACCCTGCGGCCGCGGATGATCTCGGCGGCGGCGCGCAGGTCCTCGATGCGGCCGTTGGTGCACGAGCCCAGGAAGACGGTGTCCACGCTCACCTCGCGCATCGGCGTTCCGGCCGCGAGGTCCATGTAGGCCAGGGCCTTCTCGGCGGCGGCGCGGGCGGAGGGGTCCTCGAACGAGGCGGGGTCGGGCACGGAGGCGTCCAGCGGCACGCCCTGGCCGGGGTTGGTGCCCCAGGTGACGAACGGGCTGAGCTCGTCGGCGTCCAGCACGACCTCGGCGTCGAAGACCGCGCCCTCGTCGGTGCGCAGGCTCTTCCAGTGCTCGACCGCGGCGTCGAAGTCCTCGCCCTGGGGCGCGTGCGCCCGGCCGCGGATGTAGTCGAACGTGGTCTGGTCCGGGGCGATCATCCCGGCGCGGGCGCCCGCCTCGATGGACATGTTGCACACGGTCATGCGGGCTTCCATGGACAGGGCCTCGATGGCCTCGCCCCGGTACTCGATGACGTAGCCCTGGCCGCCGCCGGTGCCGATCTTGGCGATGACCGCGAGGATGACGTCCTTGGCGGACACTCCCGGCCGCAGCGTGCCGTTCACGGTGACGGCCATCGTCTTGAAGGGGGCCATCGGCAGGGTCTGGGTGGCCAGGACGTGCTCGACCTGGCTGGTGCCGATGCCGAAGGCCAGGGCGCCGAACGCGCCGTGGGTGCTGGTGTGGCTGTCACCGCAGACGATGGTCATGCCCGGCTGGGTCAGGCCCAGCTGGGGGCCGACCACGTGCACCACGCCCTGCTCGATGTCGCCCATCGGGTGCAGCCGCACGCCGAAGTCGGAGCAGTTCTTGCGCAGCGTCTCGACCTGCTTGCGGGAGACCGGATCGGCGATGGGGGCCAGCAGGTCCTGGGTGGGGACGTTGTGGTCCTCGGTGGCGATGGTCAGGTCCGGGCGGCGCACGGACCGGCCCGCCAGGCGCAGGCCCTCGAAGGCCTGCGGGCTGGTCACCTCGTGGACGAGGTGGAGGTCGATGTAGAGCAGGTCCGGCTCGCCGTCGGCACGCCGGACGACGTGCTCCTCCCAGACCTTCTCGGCCATCGTGCGTGCCATGGGCGATCGCCTCTCTCGTAATCGTCTCGGGCGCGTCTCGTGTGGAGCCCTGCGCGGACTGCGGCCTGACTTGCATTCCATATTTCGAGACGGCAATATCAAGCCATGGACAACTCTAGCTCATCCAGCGGCGTCGGTGTCCTGGACAAGACCATGTCCGTCCTCGACGCCCTGGAGTCGGGACCGGCGTCCCTGGCCCAGTTGGTACAGATCACCGGTCTGGCCCGGCCGACGGCCCACCGGCTGGCGGTGGCGCTGGAGCGCCACCGCATGGTCACCCGCGACAGCCAGGGGCGCTTCGTGCTGGGCCCGCGCCTGGGTGAGCTGTCGATAGCGACCGGCGAGGACCGGCTGCTGGCCGTGGCCTCCCCCGTCCTGGTGCAGCTGCGCGACCTGACCGGGGAGAGCGCGCAGCTCTACCGCCGCCAGGGGGACCTGCGGGTGTGCGTGGCCGCCTCCGAGCGCAGCAGCGGGCTGCGCGACACGGTCCCGGTCGGCAGCGAGTTGCCCATGAACGCCGGTTCGGCCGCCCAGGTACTGCTGGCCTGGGAGGACTCCGACCGCATCCGCCGCTCCCTGCTGGGGGCGCGGTTCACGGCGGCCAGCCTGGCCCAGGTGCGCCGCCGCAGATGGGCCCAGAGCGTGGCCGAGCGCGAGCAGGGCGTGGCGTCGGTGTCCGCGCCGGTGTCGGGCCCCGGGGGGCGCGTGATCGCCGCCGTGTCGGTGTCGGGCCCCATAGAGCGCCTGACCCGCTCCCCCGGCCGCATCCACTCCCAGGCGGTCCTGTCGGCGGCGGAGAAGATCAGCGAGTCCCTGCACAGCTACGAGGGCGCGCACTAGCCGGGCCGCCCCACCCCGGTGGGCCGCCCCGAAGGCGGCCCACCGGAGGGGGTCGTGGTGAAGCGCCCGGAGGCGGGGTCAGGCGCCGACGAGGTCCATCGGCGACCGCGCGGTGATGGGCGCGGTCTTGGTGGACGCGCCCTCCGACGCGACGGTGAACTCGCTCTCGGGCGACAGGGCGATCATCCCCAGCCAGTCGCGCACGGTCATCCCGGGCACCAGCTCGGTCGCGTCACCGCGCTCACCCTCCCCGTCGACCATGACCAGGGCGTGGATGCGGTTGGTCACCGTGGCGAGCACGACCGGGTGCTCGAACGCCTCCAGCCTGCGGAAGACGTCCACCGCCTCGTCCCGGGGCGAGCAGACCAGCACCGTGTAGCGGCCGCGGGCGTCGCGCACCCGCGGGTTCTTCACCAGGTAGTGGATGAACTCGCGCGTGGTGCGGGCGTGCGCGGCCAGCAGCCTGGCCACCCGGCGCGCGTCGGGGCTGTTGGCGTGGCGGACCAGGGCGAGCTCGACCTTGCGCGAGGTCTGGAGCAGCCAGTCGATCTCGGACATCTCCGTCCGCGTGGGCCGCAGCTGACCGTCGTCCAGGCCGATCCCGCGCAGCCACGCGTTGACCTCGGACCACAGCCACACCAGGGATCGGCCCACGGCCGCCTCGGGCGCGGGGAAGGGGACGCCGTCGTGCCGCTGCCCGCGGACCCACTGGTCGACGTTCTGCCTGCTCCTACCGGTGATCTCGGCGATGTCGGAGATCCCGACCAGCTCCCGGTCGAGGCGGACGATCCGCACGCCGGGCACCGTCACGTGGACGCGCTCCACCAGCGACCTGGCCGCCGTGACCGCGTCCGGGCCGAGCGCGGCCACGGACAGGCGCAGGGACCCGTGCCAGGAGGAGACGAGGGCGTCGAAGCTCTCGCTGAGGGCCTGGACGGTGTCGTGGTCGTCCAGGTCGAACCCGTCCACGACGAAGACGAACTCGTACTCGGCCATCGGCCTCGCCTTCCTCCGGAGCGTCCTCCGGTGTGCGCCGGGCTACCGGCCGCGGTCAACGGCCGCGGTCAACGGCCGCGGTGCCCCCGAACCCGCCGGGCGCCGCCCATCCGTTGGCAAACGTCAACACAAGGATACCCGGAACGGCCGGGCCCCACCACGGCCTGGGCCGCCGGAACCGCCGACGCCCGGACCGTCCTCACTCGCGGGGTCCGCCCGCGCCCCGCCGGGGGTCGTCCGGGGGCATCGGGCAGCGCCGCGCCTCCTGCCGGATGCGGCGCGCGGCCCGGCCGGAGTTGCGCGGCGTCCCGGGGACCTGGATGCGGGTGCAGCCGCAGTCGCAGTACAGACGCCCCCAGTGTCCCTCCTGCCTCAGCACCCACCCCTGTTCGCACAGATCCTTGAGGACCTCGCGCAGCTCCTTGTCCTGGTGGTTGCCCGGGCCGAGCTCACGGCCGGTCACGGCGCGCCCGGGGGCGCCGGTCCGGTCCGGACGGCTGGGGAGGCAGGGTCGCTCTTCATACGCTCCGACAGGGGTTGAGGGGCCGGGGAACCGCGCCCACCCAGTATCCCAGGGGCGTCTCAGCGCCGCGGACCCGCCTTCCGCGGCCCGGGAGGGGGCCGCGCGGTTCCGGAGGGCTTCCGGGGCCGGAGAACACGAAAGGCCCCATCCTGGTGGATGGAGCCTCGCCTGCTGGTACCCCCGAGCGGATTCGAACCGCCGTTACCGCCTTGAGAGGGCGGCGTCCTAGGCCACTAGACGACGGGGGCCGGACTGGTCCGGGCGGACCTCTACCGAGATACCCGCCCCAACCGGACACCGGTGGCATGCACCGGCCAGAAAGAAAGCCCCCACCTGGTGGGAGCTTCTCCCTCTGTGTACCCCCGAGCGGATTCGAACCGCCGTTACCGCCTTGAGAGGGCGGCGTCCTAGGCCACTAGACGACGGGGGCGCGCTTTCGGGTCTGCGACCCGCGCGGTCAGCGCCTCAACGCTGACCTGCGCTGGGGTACCAGGACTCGAACCTAGACTAACTGAACCAGAATCAGTCGTGCTGCCGATTACACCATACCCCAGTGCTCTGGGAGGACCCGGTCCGCTTTCGCTTCCCCGTCCCCCTCGGCGACGTGGACAACTCTAGCGGACATTCGGAGTGGTCGCGAACCGGAATCGGGGCGGCCGGGCTGTGGCTCCGACCACCCCCGTCCGCCTCAGGACCCGGCGGGGCCGTCCTGTGCGTCCAGCTTCGCCAGGGCCGCGGTCAGCCGCTCCTGGACGCGCTCGCGGCCGAGCAGCTCCAGCGACTCGAACAGCGGCAGGCCGACGGTGCGGCCGGTGACCGCGACGCGCACGGGGGCCTGCGCCTTGCCCAGCTTCAGGCCCAGAGAGGCGCCCACCTCCTCGGTGGCGGCCTTGAGGTCCTCGGCGGCCCACGGCAGCTCCGGGTCGGCGAAGCGCGCCAGGGCGGCCTGGAGCATCTCCCGCCCCACGCCCGGCTTCATGGCCTTGGCCCAGCTCTTCTCGTCCTCCACGGGCTCGCGCAGGAAGAGGAAGTCCACGTTCGGCACGATCTCGCTGAGTACCGCCACGCGGCTCTGCGCGAGCGGGGCGACGGCGGCGAAGACCGCCGGGTCGTAGTCGGCCGGGTCCCACGGGGCCGCGTCGCCGGTCAGCCACGGCTGGCAGCGCTCGACGAACTCCTCGGCGGAGAGCTCGCGGATGTACTCGCCGTTGAAGGCGCGCAGCTTCTTCTCGTCGAAGAAGGCGCTGGAGCTGTTGACGTCCTCCACCCGGAACAGCGGCTGCATCTGCGACCACGGCATGATCTCGCGGTCGTCGCCCGGCGCCCAGCCCAGCAGCATGAGGTAGTTGACCATCGCCTCCGGCAGGTAGCCCTCCTCCTGGTAGGACTCCAGGGCGACCTTGTCCCGGCGCTTGGAGAGCTTCTTGCGCTGTTCGTTGACGATGACCGGCAGGTGCGCCCACACCGGCGGGGTCAGCCCCAGCGCCTCCCACAGCAACTGCTGCTTGGGGGTGTTGGACAGGTGCTCCTCGCCGCGGACGACGTGGGTGATGCGCATCTCGACGTCGTCGACGACGTTGGCCAGTACGAACAGCGGCGAGCCGTCGGCGCGGGCGATCACGAAGTCCTCGATGGCGGAGTGCTCGAACTCCACGCGGCCGCGGATCCGGTCGTCCACGACGGTGGGGCCGCCCTCGGGCACGCGGAAGCGCAGCGCCCGGCCCGGGCCGGGCGCCAGGTTCCGGTCCCGGCAGAAGCCGTCGTAGCCCAGGTTGGGGTTGTCGCGCCGCTCCTGCACCTGCTCGCGGGTGCAGTCGCAGTAGTAGGCGCGGCCGTTCTTGTACAGCTCCTGCGCGGTCTCGCGGTGCTTGTCCGCGTACTCCGACTGGAAGTAGGGGCCCTCGAAGTGCGGGTCCTCCTCGCCGATGCCCAGCCAGGCCAGCGCGCGGATGATGCCCTCGGTCCACTCGGGGCGGTTGCGTGCGGCGTCGGTGTCCTCGACGCGCAGCACCATGCGGCCCTCGGGCCGCTGCTGTGCCAGCGCCCAGTTGAACAGCGCGGAGCGCGCGCCGCCGACGTGGAACATGCCCGTGGGGGACGGGGCGAAGCGGGTACGAATCGAAGTCTCAGTCACGCGCCCAGGGTATCCGCGCCGGACGGGGGCCCGGGGGAACCCGCTGGTCCCCGCCGCGCGCACGGAACCGCCCCCGTCCGGAAAACGGGCCGGGGCGGGTCCGGCGCCCCGCCTCACTCCCCCGCGGAGGCCGTGGGGAGCGGGCGCGGGTAGGGGCGCCCGATCCCGTAGCCCTCCGCGAGGGCGTCGGCGAAGGCCGCGGCGATCTTGACCTCCCCGCGCGCGTTGGGGTGGGTGCCGTCGTAGGTGTCGGCTGCCGGGTCCCAGTCCTCGCCGCCCGCCACGTCCAGGCTGATCACCGGCGAGCGCTCCGTGGACATGTCGGCGGCGACCTCGCGGATCAGGACGTTGTAGGCGTACACGCGCAGGGCGAAGCCCTCGTCGGACTCGGCCAGGGCGATGGGCACGGTCTCGGCGAGCACGACGCGCAGGTGCGGGTTGGCCTCGCGCGCCGCCTCCACGTAGCCGCGCAGCCGGTACTCCATCTCCTCCATCGTGACCGGCCACAGCAGGTCGTTCACGCCGAGCATGACGCACAGCACGTCCGGGCGGTGGACGCGGACGTCCTCCCGGATGGAGGAGGAGGCGTCGCGCAGGGTGCGGCCCCACAGGGCGTTGTGGTCCTGGTCGAAGTCGGGGTCCCGGTACTCGGCGGTGTCCGGGTCGCCGTCCGCGCCGGGCCAGACGGCACCGTCCTGCGGTATCCGCTCACCGGGAGCGGAGGGGCCCGGCTCGGGAGCGGTCCCGTCGGCGCCGTCCTCCCGGTAGTCCCCGGCGGGGTCGCCGTCCGGGCTCGGCGTCGCCTCGTCCTCAGCGGTGGGGACCGGCAGGATCATGTCGCGGCTCGCGGGGTCGCTGTAGGGGCCGACGAAGTCCAACTCCTCCACGTGCGGGGAGAGGTGGTTCCACAGGTGGTAGCGCCAGGTCCGGTCGCCGTTGGCGCCCTGGGTCATCGAGTCTCCCGCCAGCATGATGCGGTGCGGTTCGCTCACGGGTCCCCCTGTCGGTGTGCCGGTGCCGCCGTCGTCGGTGCGCGCGGCCGTCCAGTAGGCGGTTCCCCCGGCCAGGAGCACGAGGGCGAGCGCACCGGCGAGGACGAGGGCACCGGTGCGGCGGCGTCGGGGGATGGTCAACGGACTGCCTTCCACTCGTGCGCGGGTCGGCGGCGCGGGCGCCGCCGACCCCTTGGCCCGCGCCGGACCGGCGCGCGGAGCGGGGCCCTCAGTCGCGGGCCACCACGCGGTTGGTGATCGTGCCCAACCGCTCCACCGTGACCGCGACCTCCTGGCCGACCTCGACCGGACCCACCCCGGCGGGGGTTCCGGTGAGGACCACGTCACCGGGGAGCAGCGTCATGAAGGACGTGACGTAGGCGATGATGTCCGGGATGTCGTGGATGAACTGCGACGTGCGCCCGTCCTGGCGCGTCTGGCCGTCCACGGTGGTGGTGACGGCCAGGTCCTGTGCCTCCTCGATGCTCATCCCGGTGGTGATCCAGGGGCCGATGGGGCAGAAGGAGTCGAAGCCCTTGGCCCGCGTCCACTGCTTGTCCTTCTTCTGCAGGTCGCGGGCGGTGACGTCGTTGGCGACGGTGTAGCCGAAGATGACGTCCTTGGCGCGCTCGCGCGGCACCTCGCGGCAGGGGCGGGAGATGACGATGGCCAGCTCGCCCTCGTAGTCCACCCGCTCGGAGACGGCGGGGCGGAAGATCGGGTCGCGGGGCCCGGTCACGGCGGTGGAGGGCTTGAGGAAGACGACGGGCTCGTCGGTGGACTCCCCCGTGACGTCCTTCATCTCCGCGACGTGGTCCGCGTAGTTCTTGCCGATGCAGACCACCTTGGTCGGCAGCACCGGCGACAGCAGCCGGACGTCGGAGAGCTTGGCCCGCTCGCCGGTCAGCTGGATGTCGCCGATGAGGGGGTGGCCGCTCAGCCGGGCGACGAACTCCTCCCCGGTGTCGGAATCCTTCTCTACCAGGCCGAACCCGACCTCGTCACCGGACGCGAACCGCGCGATGCGCACCTGATGCCTCCCAGCAGCCCTGTTGTCTCGCTTGCGGTTGAAGGGTATCGGCGCGGCGGGTGGCCGGGAGCGGACGGGACCCGTCCGGGGGGAGTGGAAGGACACATCCGGACCGCGCCGCGGACGGCACCAAAGCACACGGAAGCCGTGAAAGACCGCAGGACGTTGACTCCCTCTCATACCTGCTCTTCCCGGACAATGCCTTGGCCTTTCCTTGGGCCGGATTCTGGCATGCTGGGTCCGTCGTCCGCCGTCGAGAGGCTGGTTCCCGTGCCCACGTCCGCTTCGCCCGGGGGTCGTCCCCGTGCCCGGCACCGCAAGCGCCGCCGGTACCCGATGGGTCTGGCGCTGGGTCTGTGCCTGGTCTCCGGGGCCTCCACCGTGCTCATGGTGAGCGTGCCCGGTTCCGGACCCGACTTCGGAGAGCCCGCCGAGACCTCCGCGACGGGGCCGGTCGGCGACGGGGTCCCCGAGGAGGGCGGCGACCGGCGCACCTCCGCGGAGGACCGGGACTCGGCGGGCGGGGCCGCCGCGCCCGAAGCGGGCTCCTCCGCCGAGCGGGCCGGGGAGGAAGAGGCCCCGCTGCTGCTCCGCTCCGTGGAGGAGGAGGTCGAGAGCGCTGACGGCGAGTTCTCCGTGCTGGAGGGCGAGAGCGACGTCATGGGCGACGGCCCGGTGACCACCTTCGCCGTGGAGGTCGAGAAGGGGCTGCCCGGGGAGTCCGAGGACTTCGCGGCCGCCGTGGAGGAGATCCTGGGCGACCCGCGCAGCTGGGGCGACGACGGGGAGCGCGCGATGCAGCGGGTGGACGGCGACGACGCCGACGTCCGCGTGCTGCTGGCGGCCCCGGACACCGTGGACCGGCTGTGCGCCCCGCTGAACACCGACGGGTACGTGTCCTGCGCGAACGGGAACCGGGCGATCATCAACCAGAACCGCTGGGTGTCGGGCGTCCCCCACTTCGAGGACGACCTGGAGACCTACCGGATCTACCTGATCAACCACGAGGTGGGCCACACCCTGGGCCACGGCCACGTGGACTGCCCCGGCGAGGGGGAGCCGGCCCCGGTGATGCAGCAGCAGACCCTGGGCCTCCAGGGGTGCGAGCCCAACGGCTGGGTCCACCCCGAGAACGGCTCCGGGGACTGAGGGCCCGTCCGGATGCCGTCCGTGCTTTTTCCGGCCGACCGCGCACGCCCATTCCATGACTCTGGGTATCGATATGGACACGAAAAGCAATGGAGAGGTCGTCCTGGAGGGCGGCCGCGGTCGTCGCGAGGGGGCGGGGCGGCTGCCGCCCCGCCCCCTCGTCCGCTCCCCGGAGGGCTCCGGCTTCCGGATCAGCCCTGCGGGTAGCCCTGGCGCAGGAGCCCGTAGGTGACGGCCTGTTCGAGGGCGACCCAGGACGCGTCGACGACGTTGGGGCCCACGCCCACCGTGGTCCACTCCCCCACCCCGTCGCTGAAGGTGATGAGGATGCGGGTGATGGCGTTGGTGCCGGAGCTGCCCTCCAGGATGCGGACCTTGTAGTCGGTCAGCTCCAGCCCGGCCAGCGCGGTGTACACGCCCTCCATGGCGCTGCGCAGCGCCCGGTCCAGGGCGTTGACGGGGCCGTTGCCCTCCGCGGTGGCGATCACGCGTTCGCCCTTGACCCGCAGTTTGACGGTGGCCTCGGTGAGGCTCTCGTAGTCGCTGGCCAGGGGGCTGGACCCGGCCCGGGGTCGGCGTTCGGTGATGACGCGCCAGGACTCGGTGTCGAAGTAGCGGACCGGCTGCCCCAGTTCCTCGCGCAGCAGCAGGTCCAGGGAGGCGTCGGCGGCCTCGAAGCTGTAGCCCGACAGCTCCAGGCCCTTGACCCGCTCCACGGCCCGCCCCGACAGGGCGCGGTCTCCGGACAGGTCCAGGCCCAACTCCTTGGCCTTGAGTTCGATGGAGGCCCGCCCGGCCATGTCGGAGACGAGCATGCGCATGGCGTTGCCGACCAGCGCGGGGTCCGTGTGCTGGTACAGGTCGGGGTCGACCTTGATCGCGGAGGCGTGCAGCCCCGCCTTGTGCGCGAAGGCCGACACCCCCACGTAGGGCTGGTGCGTGTCGGGGGTGAGGTTGACGATCTCGGCGATGGCGGTGGCCACGCGGGTCATCTCGGCCAGGCAGCCCTCAGGGAGGACCTCCTGGCCGCGCTTGAGCGTGAGCGCGCCGACCACGGAGAAGAGGTTGGCGTTGCCGACCCGCTCGCCGTAGCCGTTGGCGGTGCACTGTACGTGGGTGGCGCCCGCGTCCACGGCGGCGAGGGTGTTGGCGACGGCGCAGCCGGTGTCGTCCTGGGCGTGGATGCCCAGGCGTGCGCCGGTGGCCTCGCGGACCTCGGTGACGATACGGGTGACGTCGGTGGGGAGCATGCCGCCGTTGGTGTCGCACAGGACGACGACGTCGGCACCGGCCCCGGCGGCGGCGCGGACCACGTCGAGCGCGTGGTCGGGGTTGTGGAGGTATCCGTCGAAGAAGTGCTCGCAGTCCACGAATACGCGCTGGCCGTGTTCGCTCAGGTGGGACACCGTGTCGGCGATCATGGCGAGGTTCTCGTCGAGGGTCGTGCGCAGCGCGCGCTCGACGTGCCGGTCGTCACTCTTGGCGACAAGGGTGACGACCGGTGCGCCGCTGTCGCGCAGTGCGGCCACCTGTGGGTCGTCGGCGGCCCGCACACCGGCACGGCGGGTCGCGCCGAACGCGGTGAGTTGCGCGTGCTCCAGCGTCAGCTCTCGTGAAGCCCGCTGGAAGAACTCGGTGTCCTTGGGGTTGGCCCCCGGCCACCCTCCCTCGATGAACGCCACCCCGAAGTCGTCCAGCAGCTTGGCGATGGCCAGCTTGTCGGAGACCCGCAGGTTGATCCCCTCGCGCTGGGCCCCGTCGCGCAGCGTGGTGTCGAAGACGTGGAAACTGTCGTCCCTCATGGGTGGAACTCCCGAAGGTGGATGCTGTGGTGTGGCCGACCGGGCCCCGCCAACAAAAAAGACCCCTCGTGGACACGAGAGGTCAGCGCGCTGGCGGCGTCCGATGGTCAGCCAGCGCGCCTCACGATAATGAGCACCTGAGACGGCATGAGGTCAGTGTGCCACACGGTGGCGGAGTTCTCGGTGCTCAACGGCGGATTGTCCCACCATGCGAGACGTCGGTTTCTCGTACCGGACATACCCGACACCCCGCCGAAGGCGCCCGGGAGCACCGTCGCCCCTCGTGAACCGCCCGGGGGCACGCCCCCGGATCGGGCGGGTCGACGCGCGGCGGTGACCGACGTCACCGGGGGAAGGGGCGACCTTCCTCCCCGGATCCGTCCGCGGCCACGGGCAGGGGCACGCGGCGGTCCCGCCTCCCCGGTGGAGGGTCCGACAGCGGCGGCCCCGTCGGCGTCGGCCGCTTCGGACGCCGGGCACGGAGGCTCCCGGAGGAGGGGGAGGGGAGAACCGGGGCGGGCCGCCCGGGGGAGGACGGCCCGCCGGGGACGTGTCAGAACCGGGTGATCCAGTCGTGCTTGTCGGCGCGCAGACCCGTCTGGATGCCCACCAGCTCCTCGCGCAGGCGCATGGTGACCGGGCCCGGGGTGCCGTCGCCGACGGTGAACTCGCCGTCGTCGCCCTTGACCCGGCCGACGGGGGTGATGACGGCCGCGGTGCCGCAGGCGAACACCTCGGTGAGCTCGCCGGACTCGGCCGCCTCACGCCACTCGTCGGTGGAGATGGGCGCCTCCTCGGCCGGGATGCCGAGGTCGGGGGCCAGGGTCAGCAGCGACTCGCGGGTGATGCCCGGCAGCAGGGTCCCGGTCAGCGGGGGCGTGCGCAGACGCGCGTTCTCACCCGAGCCGAACACGAACCACAGGTTCATGCCGCCCATCTCCTCGACCCAGCGGTGCTCGCGGGCGTCGAGCCAGACCACCTGGTCGCAGCCCTGCTCCACCGCCTGCGCCTGGGCGAGGAAGCTCGCCGCGTAGTTGCCCGCGAACTTGGCCGCGCCCGTGCCGCCCGGCGCGGCGCGCGTGTAGTCCCTGGACAGCCACACCGTCACCGGCTGGACGCCGCCCGAGAAGTAGGAGCCGACCGGCGAGGCGATCAGCAGGTAGACGTAGGAGCGGGACGGGTGGTTGACGCCCAGGCCGACGTCGGTGGCGACCATGAACGGGCGCAGGTACAGGCTGAAGTCCTCCTTGGTCGGCACCCAGTCGCCGTCGTGCTCCAGGAGGAGTTCGATGGACTTCAGGAAGAGCTCCTCGGGGAGCTCGGGCATCGCCATGCGCGCCGCGCTGCGGTTGAAGCGGGCCGCGTTGGACTCGGGGCGGAAGGAGGCGAGCGAGCCGTCGGGGTGCCGGTAGGCCTTGAGGCCCTCGAAGATCTCCTGGGCGTAGTGGAGGGCGGCGGTGGCCGGGTCCAGGCTCAGCGGGCCGTACGGCTCCAGCTTAGCGTCGTGCCACCCCTTCCCCTCGGTGTAGTGGATGCTCACCATGTGGTCGGTGAACACCTTGCCGAACCCGGGACTCTCCAGCAGCGCCTCTCGTTCCTGCGGGGTCTTCCGCCTGTCGGAGAGCTGGATGTCGAACGTCAACCCGCTTGTGGTGGTGTCGTTGTTCATGGTGTCGGTGGTCCTCTCGGGTGCATCAGGCCGGCAGCATCGCCGGCCTGGGATCTAGTCTGTCTGAAGAGCGCACCCGGTGCCAGAGCAGGAGTGATGCACGCGAGGGCGGCACCGCTCGGGGAGCGGAGCCGCACGCGGACACGGCGACGGGCGCGCTCGGGAACCCGGGCGCGCCCGTCGACGGTGAGGGTGGACCAGGCCGTCAGCCGCGCCGCAGGGAGGGAGGGCAGGGCTTCCGGCGTGTGCGTCAGCCCTGCTCGGCTACTCGCGCGGCGAGGTCGTCGCCGATCTGGGAGGTGGAGCGGACCGCGCCGTTCTGGGCACGGGTCTTGAGGTCCGTGGCGACCGCGGCCTCGATCCGGCGGGCCGCCTCGGGCACTCCGAGGTGCTCCAGCATGGTCGCGGCCGAGAGCACCGTGGCGGTGGGGTCGGCCTTGCCCTGGCCCGCGATGTCGGGCGCGGAGCCGTGAACGGGTTCGAACATGCTGGGGAAGGTGTTGTCCGGGTTGATGTTGCCGCTGGCGGCCAGCCCGATACCGCCGGTGATGGCGGCGCCGATGTCGGTGATGATGTCGCCGAAGAGGTTGTCGGTGACCACCACGTCGAAGCGGGCGGGCTGGTTGACGAAGAACATCGACGCGGCGTCGACGTGGCAGTAGTCCACGGAGACCTGCGGGTACTCGGCGCCGACCTCCCGGACCACGCGCTGCCACAGCTCGCCGGCGAAGGTCAGGACGTTGTCCTTGTGGACCAGGGTGAGCTTGCGGCGGGGGCGGGAGGCGGCCTTGTCGAAGGCGTAGCGCACGACGCGCTCCACCCCGAAGCGGGTGTTGACGCTGTCCTGGGTGGCGATCTCGTGCGGGGTGCCCTTGCGCAGGACGCCCCCGGCGCCCGCGTAGGGGCCCTCGGTGCCCTCGCGGACCACCAGCATGTCGATGTCCTCGGGGCCCACGCCCGCGAGCGGGCTGTCCACCCCCGGGTAGAGGCGGACGGGGCGCAGGTTGACGTAGTGGTCGAAGTCGAAGCGCAGGCGCAGGAGCAGGCCGCGCTCCAGGACGCCGCTGGGGACCGACGGGTCGCCGACTGCGCCGAGGTAGATGGCCTCGTGCCCGGCGAGTTCGGCCTCGACCGAGTCGGGCAGGGTCTCACCAGTGCGGTGCCAGAGCCTGGCGCCCAGCTCGTACTCGGTGGTCTCCACGGCGAGGTCGTGCTGGGAGGCCGCGACCTCCAGCACCTTGAGCCCTTCGGCGATGACCTCGGGACCGATCCCGTCGCCGGGAATGACCGCCAGTTTCACGGTGCGCGCTGCCATACGGACTGCCTCTGCTTCGACACGGCCCCACCGGCCGCTTCTCATATGGTGAGACCAGGATGAACACTGAATGAGACAACCCTACCGCCCCGGCGGAGTGCGGACGCCTCCGGCCGGGGGTCGCGCGGCCGTCTCCGCCGCCGGAGCCTCAGGCCCGCCGGTTGAGGGCGTCCTGCAGGGCGCGGTTGATCTCGTCCTGGGAGTCGGGCGCGGACGGGTACTCGATCATGTCGTACATGCGATCCTCCGGATGCGTTGCGTGACCGGAGCCGGGAACGGCGCGGCCAGGGAATGCTCTGCGACGAGGTGCACTACGGGACCGGGGTTCGGGGCGGATCGCGCCGAACGGCGGCGGAGCGCGGAACGTGGGCGACGGTGTCCACGGGGACGAGGAGCCCTCCGGGCGGGATCGACTGCCGTGGAACGCCCGCACGGGCCCCGGTGGGGGCGCTCGCGGCGCCGGGCGGCGGCCTCCGGCTGTGGAACCGGTGCCGCTGACTCCTAGGACCTCAGAATATCGGATGTCCAACTATATGGCCAGGGTTTCTCACCATACGAGACGCCCTGTTGTCATCGCCGGTCAGGGCGCGGACGCGACGCGCCTCGGGCTTAGGCCGCAACCACACAGAAGCGGAGAAGAGCCGCGAAGGCCGCACAATTCACCGCGCCGTGCGGCCCCCTGCCGCGACCACCCGGAGGGAACTCCCGGTTCCCTAGTCCTCCAGGTCGACCTGGCGGCTGATGTCGGCGTCGATCTCAGCGGAGATCGAGGCGAGGGTCTCGTCGGGCACCGCGGAGTCCACGGTGAGCGCGATCAGCGCCTTGCCGCCCTCCTGGTCCCGGATGACCTGCATGCCCGCGATGTTGACACCGGCGTCGCCCAGCAGGGCGCCGACCGTGCCGACCACGCCGGGACGGTCCTCGTAGGACAGGAACACCATGTGCTCGGCCAGGCCGATCTCCATGGTGTAGTTGTTGATCTCCACCAGCTTCTCGACCTGGCGGGGACCGGTCAGGGTGCCCGAGGCCGACACGCGGGTACCGTCGGCGAGCACGCCGCGGACCGTGATGAGGTTGCGCCAGTCGGTGTTGTCGTCGCTGGTGACCAGGTTGACCTCGACGCCGCGCTCCTTGGCGAGCAGCGGGGCGTTGACGAAGGTCACGGTGTCCTCGACCACGTCGGCGAACACGCCCTTGAGGGCGGCCAGCTCCAGCACCTTGACGTCGTGCGAGGCGATCTCACCGCGCACCTCGACGTCGATGCGGCTGGCGATGGTGCCCGCGAGGGAGGTGAACACGCGGCCGAGCTTCTCGGTCAGCGGCAGACCCGGCTTGACGTCCTCGGCCACGCCGGTGCCCTGCACGTTCACGGCGTCGGGGACGAACTCGCCGGAGAGGGCCAGCTTGACCGAGCGGGCGACCTGGGTGCCCGCCTTCTCCTGGGCCTCGGCGGTGCTGGCACCCAGGTGGGGGGCCACGACCACGTTCTCGAACTCGAAGAGGGGGCTGTCGGTGCACGGCTCCTTGGCGAACACGTCGATGCCCGCGCCCGCCACGCGGCCGTCCTTGAGGGCCCGGTAGAGCGCGTCCTCGTCCAGGATGCCGCCGCGCGCGGCGTTGATGACGCGCACGGTGGGCTTGACCTTGCTCAGGGCCTCGTCACCGATCAGGCCCAGCGTGTCCTTGTTCTTGGGCAGGTGGATGGTGATGAAGTCCGAGCGCTCCAGCAGCTCGTCGAGCGTGGTCATCTCCACGCCGATCTGGGCCGCGCGGGCGGGCTGCACGAAGGGGTCGTAGGCGATGACCTGGGTGCCGAAGGCCGACAGGCGCTGCGCGACCAGGGCTCCGATGCGGCCGAGGCCGACGATGCCGACGGTCTTCTCGTAGAGCTCGACGCCGGTGTACTTGGAGCGCTTCCACTCGCCGTTGACCAGGGCGTTGTGCGCCGGAGCGGTGTTGCGCGCGCTGGCCAGCAGCAGGTTGATGGCCTGCTCGGCGGCGCTGATGATGTTGGAGGTGGGCGCGTTGACCACCAGGACGCCGGCCTTGGTGGCGGCCTCCACGTCCACGTTGTCCAGACCGACACCGGCCCGGGCCACCACCTGGAGACGGGAGGCGGCGGCGATCGCCTCGGCGTCCACCTGCGTCGCGCTGCGCACGATGAGGGCGTCGACGTCGGCGAGGGCGGGCAGGAGCTGGGACCGGTCGGCGCCGTCGACGTGGCGTACCTCGAAGTCCTCCTCGAGCAGCGCGATTCCGGCGGGCGAGAGCTTTTCCGCTACGAGTACGGCGGGTTTGGGCACAACGGTTCCTTTTCGGGTGGTGCGGCCCGACCGCGCAGGTGGTGGGCGCTGCCCGGATCGGGGGTGACGGCTGGTCGGAAGTCTACCGGCGAGGTAGGGAAGCCCGACGGGGACGGGTGGCCAAGGGCCGCCCGTCCCCGTGGTTCACCGGGTCCCGAGCACGGGGCGAAGCGGAGCGGAGCCCCCAAAAAGCACTGCCTAGGCCTTGAGCCAGCTCATCAGCGGGCGCAGCTCGGCGCCCACCTTCTCGATCTGCTCGTTCTGCTCGGCCTCGCGGCGCTTGGTGAAGGTCGGCTGCCCGGCGTCGAACTCCTCCATGAGCTCCTTGGCGTAGGAGCCGTCCTGGATCTCGCCGAGGATCTTGCGCATCTCCTGGCGGGTCTGCTCGGTGATCAGGCGCGGGCCGCGGGTGTAGCCGCCGTACTCGGCGTTGTCCGAGACCGACCAGTTCATCTTGGAGATGCCGCCCTCGTACATGAGGTCCACGATGAGCTTGAGCTCGTGCAGGCACTCGAAGTAGGCGATCTCCGGCTGGTAGCCCGCCTCGACCAGGGTGGCGAAACCGGCCTTGACCAACTCCTCGGTGCCGCCGCAGAGGACGGCCTGCTCACCGAACAGGTCGGTCTCGGTCTCCTCGGTGAACGTGGTCTTGATGACGCCGGCCTTGGTGCCGCCGATGCCCTTGGCCCAGGACAGCGCCAGGTCCCATGCCTGCCCGCTGGCGTCCTTCTCGACCGCGACCAGGCAGGGCACGCCGCGCCCGGCCTCGTACTGGCGGCGGACCAGGTGGCCCGGGCCCTTGGGGGCGACCATGGCCACGTCCACGCCCTCGGGCGGGGTGATGAGGCCGTAGCGGATGCTGAAGCCGTGGCCGAAGAAGAGGGCGTTGCCCGCCTCCAGGTTCGGCGCGATCTCGGCCGCGTACAGGTCCCGGTGGATGTGGTCGGGGACCAGGATCATGATGACGTCGGCCTCGCGGGTGGCCTCCGCGGGGGTGAGGACGCGCAGGCCCTCCTCCTCGGCCTTGGCCCGGCTCTTGGACCCCTCGGCGAGGCCGATCCGCACGTCCACGCCCGAATCGCGCAGCGACAGCGCGTGCGCGTGGCCCTGGCTGCCGTAGCCGATCACGGCGACCTTCTTGCTCTGGATGAGCGAGAGGTCCGCGGCGTCGTCGTAGTACATCTGTGCTGCCACTTGGGGTTGCTCCTTGTTTCTCGGTTTCGTGTGGGACGCGGTGGGGTCCGTGCGCCCGGGCCCCGGGTCCACCAGCGGGAGCGGTGA
Organism: Nocardiopsis dassonvillei subsp. dassonvillei DSM 43111; assembly: GCF_000092985.1. Lineage (GTDB taxonomy): Bacteria > Actinomycetota > Actinomycetes > Streptosporangiales > Streptosporangiaceae > Nocardiopsis > Nocardiopsis dassonvillei. The sequence goes on along the minus strand of NC_014210.1, from coordinate 219,748 downwards.
ACCGAAGGTCACCGCTACGCGCTGCGCTCGACCGTGCGGAGGGATCGGTCGGTGATCGACCGGGGTCCGCGTCCCAGGGCGACCAGCCCTGATTTGACGAGTTCCCGGATGCCGAACGGCTCCAGGTTCCTGACCAGGGCATCGAGCTTCTCGGGGTCGCCGGTGGCCTCGATGACGACGACGTCCGGGCTGACGTCCACGACGTGCGCGCGGAACAGCTCGGCCGTCTGTAGCACGTGGGTGCGGCTGGACGCGTCGGCCTTGACCTTGACGAGCAGGAGCTCGCGCCGGACCGACGCGGTGGTGTCCATCTCCACGATCTTGACGACGTTGACCAGCTTGTTGAGCTGTTTGGTCACCTGCTCCAAGGGGTGGAGGTCGCAGTTGACCACGATTGTCATCCGGGACAGTCCTGGGTACTCGGTGTTGCTCACACTGAGCGAGTCGATGTTGAAGCCTCGACGGGAGAAGAGGGCGGAGGCGCGGGCGAGGATACCCGGGGTGTCCTCCACCAGAACGGAAAGCGTGTGACTGCTCATGGTGGTTCCGCCTGTTCCTCTTAGTCCTCGTGTTCCCAGTTCGGCGCCATGTCGCGCGCGTACTGGATGTTGTCGTTGCTGACGCCGGGGCCGACCATCGGCCAGACCATGGCGTCGTGGTTGACGGTGAAGTCCACGACGACGGGGGCGTCGTCGATCGCCATGGCCTTCTCGATGGTGGCGTCGATGTCCTCGGCTCGCTCGCAGCGCAGGCCGACACAACCGTACGCCTCCGCGAGGCGGACGAAGTCGGGGATGCGGACCTTCTCGTCGCGCGGGGAGGTCTGGAGGTCGGTGTTGGAGTAGCGGCCCTCGTAGAACAGGGTCTGCCACTGGCGGACCATGCCCAGGTTGCCGTTGTTGACCACGGCGACCTTGACCGGGATGCCCTCGATCGCGCAGGTGGCCAGTTCCTGGTTGGTCATCTGGAAGCAGCCGTCGCCGTCGACCGACCACACGGTCCGGTCGGGGTCGCCGACCTTGGCGCCGAGCGCGGCGGGGACGGAGAAGCCCATGGTGCCCAGGCCGCCGGAGTTGACGAAGGAGCCGGGGCGCTCGTAGTCGATGAACTGGGCGGCCCACATCTGGTGCTGGCCCACGCCCGCGACGTAGGTGGCCTCCGGGCCGACGACCTTGCCCAGGCGCTCGATGACGGCCTGCGGGGACAGGCTGCCGTCCTCGGGCGCCTCGTAACCCTTGGGGTAGGTGTTGCGCAGGCGGTTGAGCTGCTGCCACCAGGCCTCGTAATCGCCCTGGCGGCCCTTCTCCTGGTCGGCGCGCACGGCCACGACCAGGTCGGCGAGGACCTCGCGGCAGTCGCCGACGATGGGCACGTCGGCGTGGCGGTTCTTGGAGATCTCGGCCGGGTCGATGTCGGCGTGGACGATCTTGGCGTCGGGGGCGAAGCTGTCCAGGCGCCCGGTGACGCGGTCGTCGAAGCGCGCGCCCAGGGCGACGATGAGGTCGGCCTTCTGGAGGGCGCCGACGGCGGCGACGTCGCCGTGCATGCCGGGCATGCCCACCGACTGCGGGTGGCTGTCGGGGAAGACGCCGCGGGCCATCAGGGTGGAGACGACGGGGGCGCCGGTGAGCTCGGCCAGGACGCGCAGCTCGGCGGAGGCGCCGGCGCGCAGGACGCCGCCGCCGACGTAGAACACCGGGCGCCGGGCCTCGGCGATCATGCGGGCGGCCTCGCGGACCTGCTTGCCGTGCGGCTTGGTGACCGGGCGGTAGCCGGGCAGTTCGAGGCGCTCGGGCCAGACGAACTCGGCGGAGTTCTGCAGGGCGTCCTTGGAGATGTCGACCAGGACGGGGCCGGGGCGTCCGCTGGAGGCGATGTGGAAGGCCTCGGCGACGATCCGCGGGATCTCCCGCACGTCCTTGACCAGGAAGTTGTGCTTGGTGATCGGCATGGTGATGCCGCAGATGTCGGCTTCCTGGAAGGCGTCGGTGCCGATCATCGGGGAGGCGACCTGGCCGGTGATGGCGACCATCGGGACCGAGTCCATGTGCGCGTCGGCGAGCGGGGTGACCAGGTTGGTGGCGCCGGGCCCGCTGGTGGCCATGCACACCCCCGGACGGCCGGTGGCGTAGGCGTAGCCCTCGGCGGCGTGACCGGCCCCCTGCTCGTGGCGCATGAGGATGTGGCGCACCTTGGCCGAGTCGTAGAGCGGGTCGTAGGCCGGGAGGATGGCGCCGCCGGGAATCCCGAAGACAGTGTCAACGCCGACCTGTTCCAGCGACCTGATCAGCGATTGGGCGCCGGTCATCTGCTCGGTCATCTCAAGATCCTTCAGCGAGGGTCAGAGCGGCACGGGGGCTCTGGCCTGGTGGGTCTGACTCTGGGCCTGGCAATAAAAAAACCCCCACCGCCGACGGCGGTTGAGGGGTGGCGCGCAGCAGAGGAAACTCAGCGGGCTGCGCGCCGACCAAGTACGAGAATCAGGGAGTTGCTCTGCATGCTGACCACATTGGCCGACGGAGAGGGCACCCGTCAACCAGAACGACATATTGTCTCATATATTGAGACGTCAATGTCAGCATGCGGCCTCGCCCGATGACGTGACAACCCCTACGAACTGGGCGAATGCTGACAAGCCACCCCGGTTTCGTGTGACGCACACCGCACGGGCGGCGGCCGGGGGTTCCCCCGATCCGCCCTCCCGGAAGGGCGGCCGACCGGTCCGGCCCGGAACCCGCGGCCGCGCGGCCATGGTCTCCTCCGGGGAGCCTGGGGCGGCCGCGGACAGGGCCGCGGGCGGCGTTCCGTCCGGTCAGAGGCTGACCCCGGCCTCGCCGCCGACGAGTGACTCCACACCGCTCGCGGGCATGGGCCGGGCCACCAGGAACCCCTGGCCGTGGTCGCAGCCCATGGCGCGCAGCTGCTCCAGCTGCTCGGAGCGCTCGATGCCCTCGGCCACGACCTGCACCCCCAGGTCGCGCCCCAGCTGGATGATCGTGTGCGTGAGCAGCGTGACCGTGTCGTCGCGGCCCAGGTCCGCCACGAACGACGGGTCGATCTTGATCGCGTCCACGCTCAACCTGCGCAGGTGCGCCAGGGACGCGTAGCCCATCCCGTAGTCGTCGATGGCCAGCCGCACGCCCAGCTCGCGCAGCTCGCCCAGGCGCTGCACGGCCTCCCCGCCGTCGTCGAGCAGGACCTCCTCGTCCACCTCCAGGGTCAGCACCTCGGCCGGAAGCCCCGACTCGGCGAGGATCCCCGCCACCGACTCCACGAAGCGCGGCGACAGCACCTGCTTGACCGACAGGTTCACCGACAGGCCGATGTCCCAGTCCGAGAGCCGCCACACCGCGACCTTCTCGCAGGCCTCGCGCAGGATCCGCTCGCCCAGCGGCACGATCAGGCCCGACTCCTCGGCCGCGCCGATGAAGTCCTCCGGGCCGACCCTCTCGCCGTCGCGGTCCCAGCGCACCAGCGCCTCCACCGAGGTCACCTGGGAGCTGCCCAGGTCCACGACGGGCTGGTACTCCAGGAAGAACTCGTCCTTGGCCAGCGCCTCGCGCAGGCGGATCTGGAGCTCCAGGCGCGAGACCACCGTGTCGTGCATGTGCGCGGCGTACACCTCCACGTGGCCCGCCCCTCGCTCCTTGGCGCGGGTCATGGCCACGTCGGCGTTGCGCAGCAGCTCGCCGCTGTCGGTGACCTGTTCGGCGAAGGCCACGCCGATGCTGGCGGTCAGCATGATGTCCCGGTCGGCGACCGGGAACGGCTCCGAGGCGATCACCCTCCCCAGGCGCTCGGCCAGGTCCACCACCCGCTGGACCCGGGGCACGTTCTCGACCAGCACCGCGAACTCGTCGCCGCCCCAGCGCGCCAGGGTCGCGTCGGAGTCCACCTCGCCGCGCAGCCTGCGGGCCGCCTGGCCGAGCAGGTGGTCGCCGCGCACGTGCCCGGCGGAGTCGTTGACCGCCGTGAACCCGTCCAGGTCCAGGAAGATCACCGCGACCTCGCCCGCGGGCTCCTCGTTGATCACCCGGTGCGCCAGGACGTCGCTGGCCCGCTCCTCCAGGTAGGCGCGGTTGGGCAGGCCGGTCACACCGTCGTGGAACGTCAGGTGCTCCACCTCGTCCTGGAGCGCCACCTGCGCGCTGATGTCGCGGGTGGTCACCAGCAGCCGGTCGGGCTCACCCGGCTGCTCGTACAGGGACATGGTGGACTCGGTGTGCCGCCAGGTCCCGTCGGCCGCCCGCACCCGCAGCCGCATGTGCACCCCCTGCGCGCCGCGCTCGGAGAACAGGTCGGTGACGGCCTTGGTGCGCCCCAGGTCCTCGGGGTGGATGAGCGCGGTGACGGGGGCGGCGAGCACGTCGTCGAGACGGTAGCCGAAGGCCTCGGCCGTGCCCGGGCTGACGTAGTTCACGCCGCCGTCGCGGTCCAGTACGAGGATGACGTCGCCGCTGTTGCGCGCCAGCTCGTGGAAGTGGACCTCGCGGTTGCGCACCATCCGGGAGAGCGTGGCGTTCTCCTCCAGCATGCCCACCATGCGCACCAGGAGCACCACCACCGCGGTGCCCGCGGCCAGCGGCAGCACCGGCGCCACCCCGACCAGGCGGACCCCCGCCACGGTCAGCACCACGGCGGCCGCGAACACGGCGCCGATCGCGGCGAGTTCGGGCGCGAACCGGTAGAGCCCCCGGCCGGTGATCCGGCGCGGGTCGGTGCCGGGCCGGTGCTCCACGAGCCACGGCAGGGCCCCCAGCAGGGCGAAGCCCAGGAACCTGACCGGGTGTTCGACCCCGCCGAGGAAGGGCGGGCCGGTCAGGCGGGTGAGCGCGCCGAGGATGTCCGCCCCGGCGATGACGATGAGGGCGCCGATGGCCACCAGCACCGCGCGCCGCGTGCTGTGCGGAGACATGAAGACCAGCGGCACGAGCAGGCACAGCACGACGATGTCGGCGACCGGGTAGACCAGGGCGAAGCCGAGGAACCCGGCGCCCTCCCCGAGTTCCTGGTAGAGCGGGGAGAACAGCAGCAGCCAGACCACGGAGAAGACCGCGGCGGCGCACACGTAGCTGTCGGTGACGTGGCGCACGGCGGTCCGCAGGCCGCCCGGCCACGGCGCGAACTTGGTGAAACCGATCACGAAGAGTGGCAGGGCCGCGAGGGCGAAGAGGTCACCCAGAGTGAGCGACAGTGCCGTGGCGGAGCTGAACAGGCGGATCAGACCGTGAGTGACGCCACCCGCGCACCAGGCGAGCGCGGCGAAGCCGAGGTGGCGCAGGGCGGAGGGTCCGTCCGCGCCGTCGGCGTGGGCGTCCCGGTCGGCGCCGGTGGCCGCCCAGCGGCGCGAGGCGTAGAGCAGCGACAGTCCGGCGGCCCCGGCCGCGACGGACGTGGGCCACTCGCCGAGCGCGGCGGTCACGCTGTCCTGCGCCGAGGGGACGAGGGTCCCCACCAGGTAGAGCAGGAACAGCGCCACCAGGGCCACGATCCACAGGCGGCGTGCCCGGGTTCCCATCACCGACCTCCCAGCGGGCGCGTCACGGTCGACGCGGCGTCCTGCCGCGGTCACGCTCTCTCCTCGGACATGGAGCACCCACCTCGCGTCGTTCGAGTCCGGGCGCGGCACAGCACCCGGCACCGCGTCTGCCGCCCAGGATCTCGCGGGACTGGGACGGGCCCGGTGGCGGAACGGCCCGGGGGACCGTACACGTCCCCGTGCGTCGCAACCCTACGCAACCAAGGTCACACAGCGATTGAGGACCGGATGAGAGATGACGACAGAACCATCACCCACAGTGATGTCCGACTCCCGCCCCTCCGGTACCCGCCCCGGCGCGTCGCGGCCCCGCGGGGCATCCGCCCCCGTTCTCCGGGCACGGCGCGGTTCCCGGAAGCGGGTCCCGGGCCCCTCCCGCCTACCCGGCAGCCCACGGCCCATGCAGGGTGCCACCCGGCACCGACAGAACGGGACGAACCGGGTGACAGACAGTACGGCCTCCCCGGAACGGCCGTCCGCCGCGGGGGGGGACGGACGGAGGGCGCCGGGCACACGGGCCCGGTGCCGCACGGAGGCCGCCGTAACGGATCAGCTCGCGCCGAGTTTGGCCAGGATGAGCTCGCGGGCGCGTCCCGCGTCGGCCTGGCCCCGGGTCGCCTTCATCACTGCGCCCACCAGGGCTCCGGCCGCGGCGACCTTGCCGCCGCGCACCTTGTCGGCCGCGTCGGGGTTGGCGGCGATGGCCTCGTCCACGGCCGCGCCGAGGGCGCCGTCGTCGCTGACCACCTTGAGGCCGCGGGCCTCGACCACGGCGTCGGGCTCGCCCTCACCGGCCAGCACGCCCTCCACCACCTGGCGGGCGAGCTTGTTGGTGAGCGTGCCCTCGGCGACCAGGGCGATGACGCGCGCGACCTGCGCCGGGGTGATGGGCAGGGCGGCCAGCTCCACCTCCTGCTCGGTGGCGCGGCGCGACAGCTCGTTGAGCCACAGCTTGCGGGCCTCGGCCGACGGGGCGCCCTCGGCCACGGTCGCCGCGACCAGGTCGATGGCGTCGGCGTTGACCAGGTCGCGCAGTTCGGTGTCGGTGAGGTCCCACTCGGCGCGGATCCGGGCGCGCTTGGCGGCGGGCAGCTCCGGCAGGGTGGCGCGCAGCTCCTCCACCCACTCCTCGGAGGGCGCGACGGGCACCAGGTCGGGGTCGGGGAAGTAGCGGTAGTCCTGCGCCTCCTCCTTGGAGCGGCCGGAGATGCTGCGGCCGGTGTTCTCCTGGAAGTGGCGGGTCTCCTGCACGACCTTCTGCCCGGCGTCGAGCACACCCGCCTGGCGCTCGATCTCCGAGCGCACGGCCCGCTCGACCGAGCGCAGCGAGTTGACGTTCTTGGTCTCGCTGCGGGTGCCCCACTCCGAGGCGCCGCGCGGGTTGATGGAGACGTTGACGTCGCAGCGCATGGATCCCTCCTCCATGCGCACGTCGGAGATGCCCAGGGAGCGGACCAGGTCGCGCAGCTCGGCGGCGTAGGCGCGGGCCACCAGGGGCGCCAGGTCGCCGGTGCCGGTGACGGGCCTGGTCACGATCTCCAGCAGCGGGATGCCCGCGCGGTTGTAGTCGACGATGGAGTAGTCGGCGCCGTGGATGCGGCCGGTGGCCCCGCCCACGTGGGAGGTCTTGCCGGTGTCCTCCTCCATGTGGACCCGCTCGATGTCCACGCGGAACACGCGGGGGCCGTCGGGGGTGTCGACGGTGACGTCGAGGTGGCCGTCGACGCAGATCGGCTCGTCGTACTGGGAGATCTGGTAGTTCTTCGGCATGTCCGGATAGAAGTAGTTCTTCCGGGCGAACCTGCCCCAGGGGGCGATGGAGCAGTTCAGCGCCAGGCCCAGCCGGATGGCGCCCTCGACCGCCTTCTCGTTGACGACCGGCAGGGAGCCGGGCAGCGCCAGGCAGACCGGGCACACCTGCGTGTTGGGGGCGGCGCCGAACGCGGTGGGGCAGGAGCAGAACATCTTGGAGGCGGTGCCCAGCTCGATGTGGGTCTCCAGGCCGAGCACGGGCTCGTACCTGGCCAGTGCCTGCTCGTAGGCCACCGGCGCAGGACCGCTGTTCGTGGCAGAACTGGGACGTACCGCGTGGGCCATCGCCGCAAACCCGCTTCCGTAGACGACATACCTTCCAGCTCAGCCTACCGAGCGCGCGGGAGTGGGGTGCCCGACAGCGGAGTCACGGCCGGGTCACCGGACATCACGGCCAGTACACGATTGGGACGCTGTCAGGGGAATGTCCGCTGCCACCGGGTGCCGGACCGTTAGTCTGGGTGGCCCAGGAAGACGATTTCGCCGGCGGCCCCGCACTGCGGCCGCCGCCTTCTCACGGGAGCGCACGAGCATGTCCGGCATCCTGCGTCGGTACGCCGCGCTGCTTTCCACCTCGGCCCTGATCGGCACCCTGCTGGGCGCCCCGGCGGCCAGCGCCGACGACTTCTCACGTGTGGACCGCGACCCCGTCGAGGGCGCGCCGCTCGTGCTCGCCGACGGCCGGGAGGCCGACACGGCGCTGTTCAGCCTGCGCGTGGCCGAACACGCCTCGGTCCGGGCCTACACGGTGACCGCGGACGAGGAGGTCCACCCGTACGCGGCCTACGTGGAGTCAGCGTGGTCGGACGTTCCGGAGTGGACCGAAACCCCGCAGGAAACGGATCCCGCCGACCGGGCGGACTGGATCGTCTCCCATTCCTATCCGACGGTCGGTCTGGAGTCCCTGCTGGAGGGGAGCGACCTGCCCCGGTTGGACGAGGCACGGGCGATCGCGGGCACCCAGGCCGCCCTGTGGCACGTGCTGGAGGGGGTGCGGCCGGACCCCGGCGCCAACGACCCGGGCGTCATGGCGCTGTACGACCACCTGGTGGAGGGCAGCGCGTCCGCGCCGGACAACACCGTCTCCCGGTCCCTGGCGGTGTCGCCGTCCCACGTGGAGGCGGTCGCCCCCGAGGAGCCGCTGGGGCCGTTGACCGTGCACAGCTCCGGAGCGGAGCCGGTGTCGGTGTCGGTGCGCGGCGCCCCGGCGTCGTGGCTGGTCGACGCGGACGGGGAGCAGGTCACGCAGCTGGGCGACGGCGAGCGGGTCTTCCTGGACGTGGACCCGTCGGTCCCGGCGGGCGTGGCGACCCTGCACCTGCACGGCCGGGACTTCCCGCTGCCGCAGGGGCGCCTGTTCACCGGCAGGGACGGCGTGCGCACCCGGTCCCTGGTGACCGCGGAGGCGGGTTCGGCGACGAGTTCGGCCACCGCGACGTTCACGTGGCACCCGGAGCAGACCGAGGAGCCGGTGGCCGCGGCGAGCCCGGAGCCCGTGCCGGAGGAGGAACCCCCCGCCACCGAGGAGGCCGTCGAGGAGGAGGTTCCCGCCGAGGAGGTATCTCCCACAGCGGAGGACCGAATCCCCGAGGACGATCTGGCCCTCACCGGAACCTGGCTGTCCGGGCTGCTGGTGATCGCGGGGGCCCTGGTGGTATCCGGCCTGATCATCCTGGTTGTGGGACGTAAACGACGCGACTGACCGCGCTGGGGGACGCGGAAGTCCCGATTTCGTTGCATAGCTTTTGGACATAATGCGGATCTACCTGCGAGGAATTTTTTCCTGCCCGTATCCGGTCACATTTTCCGCGAACCAGCTTGGAAGTAGCGAAGGGGATCGCTAGTATCAGGCGAGCGTTGGCCCCCACGGCAAGCGCGACCGGCTCCCGCGTCACAGCGAGCCCCACCGGAAGATCGCGCCCACCCCACACGGCGCCACGATCCGACCCCGACGTGGTGACCCCCCGGAACGGGTGAACGCAGCAGGCGGCACCGGTTTTTCCCTCCGGCGACCGTCGCACCGTGGCCACCGCCGTCCGTCCCATCGGTTCCCGTCGTCCTTTGGGCGGACATCCTTCCATCCGGTTACCCCTAGAACACACCGGGACACAATTTGAGTATCTCCTCCCTCCCCCGCACCGTCGGCCGTACCGGCCTGGCGGCCACCGCAGCCGCGTTCCTGGCCTTCGGCCTGGCCGCCCCCGCGGCCGCGGACCCCGCGGAGACCTACGATGGTGCCGTCCGCGGGAAGTACATCGGCAACGCCGAGAACGGCGCCGACGTCCGCATGACCGGCGAAACCATCGGCACCCGCCTCTTCAACCTGGAGCTCGAAGACGGCACGGTCCTGACGACCTACTGCATCGACTTCGAGACCCAGATCCGCGGCGGCGCCTTCTACAACGAGGACGACTGGGCCAACTACCCCGGCAAGGGCGAGTTCGCCGCGCCCGCCAAGGTCCACTGGATCCTGCAAAACGCCTACCCGGCCCTGAGCGCCGAGGAGCTGGGCGCGGCCGCCGGTGTCGAGGGCCTGAGCCAGCGGGACGCCCTGGGCGCCACCCAGGCCGCGATCTGGCACTTCAGCAACGGCGTGGACCTCGAGGACGAGGGCAACTCCCAGGCTGTCAGGACGGTCTACACCTACCTGATCGAGAACGCCGAGGAGCTGCCGCAGACCGCCGAGCCCGCCCCGGCCCTGAGCATCACGCCGGGCACGGCCTCCGGCACCGCCGGCGAGACCGTCGGTGAGTTCCTCATCCAGACCAACGCCAGCTCCATCCCGGTGGACCTCCAGGCCCCCGAGGGCGTCCAGCTGGTCGACCTGGAGACCGGCGAGACCGTCACCGAGGTCGGCAACGGTGACACCGTCGGCTTCGCCGTCCCGGCCGACGCCGAGGCGGGCCAGGCCAGCTTCTCCCTGGAGGCCAGCGCGACCGTCGCGACCGGCCGCCTGTTCAAGGGGGACGAGGAGTCCCAGCCGACCCAGACCCTGATCACCGCCGAGGGCGGCGAGACCAGCGTGTCCGCGTCCGCCTCGGCCGACTGGACCGTGGGCGGCGGCGAGACCCCGCCGGAGTCCCCGGAGCCCAGCGAGCCGGAGTCCCCCGAGCCCAGCGAGCCCGAGAGCCCGGAGCCGACCCCGAGCGACAAGCCCTCCGAGCCCGCCGACAAGCCGTCCGAGCCCGCCGACGACCAGAACGAGCCGACCCTGCCGGTGACCGGTGGCGCGCTCGCTGGCCTGGTCGCCGCCGGTGTGGCCGCCCTGGGCGCCGGTGGTGGCGCCATCTACCTGAGCCGCAAGCGCAAGGCCGCCAACAGCCAGGACCTGGAGGGCTAACACCCCTCCCGCCGTCCGAGGACGGTGGAGCCTGAGGGCCCGTTTCCGTGGGAGACCACGGAAACGGGCCCTTCGCGTTGCCCGGCGGGGACGGCGGACGGCCGTGCCCCGGGACGGCCCCGGAAGGGTTCGGGGCACCGAATCCGCCTGTCGCGCGGGGGCGCTCCGGCACGCGCGCAACCCGGGTTGACAACACGAGAGTGCGCAACCTAGGTTGACAACCGTAGCCGCGCAACCTAGGTTGACGCCATGGATGCGGTACAGCTGGCGGCCACCGCCTCGGACACCTCGACCCCCGTGCAGGGGCTGCGCGCCGTCGCCTCCCTGCGCGCGGTGGTCGACTCTCTGGAGCTACGGCAGGTCGAACAGGCGCTGCGGTCGGGCGAGTCATGGAGCTCCATCGCCGCCGCGCTCGGGGTGACCCGTCAGGCCGTCCACAAGAAGTACGGGAAACGGTTGAGCCACATCGAAGCAGCCAAGAGGGGACAACGATGACGAAACCGTCGGCGAGACGGAGCATCCTCAACAGGGGCTTCGACCGGATCGCGATCTCCGGGGCCGCGAGCCGCGAGGCCGCCCGCGCGGGCCGCACCGAAGTCGGCTTCGAGCACCTGTTCCTGGGAGTGCTGGTCACCGGCGGACCGGGGGCCCGCCTGCTCATGGACTCCGGGGTGGGCCTGGCGGAGGCGCGCGCGGCGATCGACGGGCTCCTCCGCGAGGACCTCGCCCTGTTGGGCGTCGACGTCACCGTGCCGGTCCCGTCCGACGAGGAGGAGAAGGGATGGCTCCGGTTCACTCCCCGCCTGGAGGAGATCGAGTACGACGTCCCGCTGGCCGGGGGTGACGCGGCCCTGCTCACGGCCCTGATCGACGACGAGGGCGGCCGGGTGCGGCGGGTCCTGGACCGGCTGGGCGCGGACACCGACCGGATCCGGCGCGACCTCGGCGCGTTGGCGGAGAGTCCGCAGGCCCCGGAGCCGTCCCCGGCGGACGGCGACGCCACCGCCGAACAGCCGCCCGAGGGGTGGGAGTACACGAACTACGACCTCGAGGTGCCCGTGGCGGCCGGCCGGGTGTGGGAACTGGTCAGCGACCCGGAGCGCCGGGGCGAGTGGGATCCGGCCTCCGGTTCGTCGCGGCAGCTCGGGGACGGCGTCGTGGAGCTGACCAACAGACTCACGGAGGACGCGGTCAGGGAGTCGATCACGCACAGCGTGCCCGGCCGTGAGGTCACCTGGACGCAGGAGGGCAGCGAACGCGCGCTGCGGATCCTCATCGAACCGCTGGGGGAGCGCTCCAGGCTGCGCCTGCGCTGGTCCTGGCGCAACGGCCTGAAGCACCGGGCCGTCGCCAACCGCGTGGTCAAGTGGATCGCCTGGCAGAACGTCCGGGGGCGCGCCCAGTCCATCGCCCAGGCCGCCGCGTCGTAGCGGGCCCTGGAGGATGTGGGGCCGGGGCCCGTGTCGCCAGGACGCGTGCTGCCGGAACCCGTACCGCCGGGGTCCGTGCCCCGCCCGGAGGGGGCACGCCAGAGGAAGCGCGCCGGCCCCGGTGGTTGGGGCCGCCGCAGGGGTACGGGAGGCCCGGACCACCGGGGGCGGCGTCCGGGACCCGGCCGAGGGGACGGGAGACCCCGGTGTTCCTCGGGCACGGACGCCTCGTGGCCTCCGGGAACGAACCCGTCACGTTCTCCCGGAATTCATGTCCTCCACGCAGGAAGCGGACAACCCGGCAGGAGGGCTCGACGTCCTCTCTGTGAACTCCCATCGGACCAACCAGTCCGCCGCCCGGCGTTCCGGCCCCGGTGAAAGACCCGGTTGGCTCCTCTTGAGACCACCCACAGGAAAAGACGTGACGTACGTGTCCCTCCCCCATTCCGTCGGGCGCGCGACTCTCGCCGCCTCCGCCGCCGCGCTCCTCGCCTTCGGGCTCGCCGCTCCGGCCTCCGCCGACCCGGTGGAGACCTACGAGGGCTCCGTCCGCGCCCAGTACCCCGCCACCGCCGCGTCCGGCGTGGACGTTCGGATCAACGGTGAGATGGAGAGCACGAGTCTCTTCGACCTCCGGTTGGAGAACGGCACCGCCCTCACCGCCTACTGCATCGACCTTGAGACCAGGATCAAGGACAACGCCTGGTACCTGGAGGACGACTGGGCGAACTACCCGGGCAGGGGCGACTTCGCGGAGCCGGGCAAGGTGCACTGGATCCTCCAGAACAGCTACCCGACCGTCAGCGCCGCCCAGCTCGCCGAGAACGCGGGGCTGAATCGGGGCAACGCCCGCCACTTCGGTGATGAAGAGGCGATCGCCGCCACCCAGGCCGCCATCTGGCACTTCAGCAACGGCGCCGAGGTGACCGCGAACGACCCGAACGGCGTCAGGGCGGTCTATGACTACCTGGTCGGGGAAGCCCAGGACCTCCCGCAGGAGCCCGGTCCGACCCTGAGCATCACCCCGGGCGAGGCCTCCGGCAGCGCGGGCGAGACGATCGGCGAGTTCCTCGTCGAGACCAGCGACGCGGACGGCATCGAGGTCAGCGTCCAGGCCCCCGAGGGTGTCGAGGTCGAGCTGGTCGACCTGGAGACCGGCCAGCCCGTCACCACGGTCAACAACGGTGACACCGTCGGCCTGGCCGTTCCGGAGGGCGCGGCGGAGGGCACCGCCTCCTTCTCCCTGGAGACCACGGCCACCGTGCGGTCCGGCCGCCTGTTCAAGGGCGAGGAGGAGTACCAGCCGACCCAGACCCTGATCACCGCCCAGGACAGCGAGGTCACCGTCTCCGCCTCGGCCTCGGTCTCCTGGACCGGCGGCGGCGAGACCCCGCCCCCCACGGAGGAGCCGAGCGAGGAGCCCTCCGAGGAGCCGAGCGAGCCCGAGAGCCCGGAGCCGACCCCGAGCGACGAGCCCTCCGAGCCCGTCGACAAGCCGTCCGAGCCCGCCGACGACCAGAACGAGCCCAGCCTGCCGGTGACCGGTGGCGCGCTCGTCGGCCTGGTCGCCGCCGGTGTGGCCGCGCTCGGCGCGGGCGGCGGCGCCCTCTACCTGAGCCGCAGGCGCAAGGCGGCGGGCAGCCAGGACCTGGAGGGCTAGTCCCCTTCCGGCCGCCGCGGAGCGGTCGTGACCGAGGGCCCGTTCCGGCGCAGTTCCGGAGCGGGCCCTCGGTTTTGCGCCGTCCCGTGCCGCCGGGGCAGCACGAGGCCAGGAGCCCCTGGGGACCCCCCGATATCCACGTTAGGGCCGCGCGCGGACGCCGCACCAGACCCGGTTCCGGCCTGTGGACGGAGCACCCGCCGTCCCTCGCGGGGACGGCGGGCGCTCGACGACTCCGCCGCGGCCGCTGGTTCCTAGCGGGCGACCGCGTAGGGGCTGCGGGCCAGCAGGTCGCCGTCGCGCTCGGTCAGCGCGCGCTCGACCGCGGCCGCGACCCGGTAGGTGCGGTCGTCGGCCAGGGGCGGGGCCATGATCTGGAAGCCGACGGGCAGGCCGTCCTCCGGGGCCAGGCCGCACGGCACCGACAGCGACGCGTTCCCGGCCAGGTTGGACGGGATCGTGCACAGGTCGGCCAGGTACATGGCCATCGGGTCCTCGGCGCGCTCGCCGATCGGGAACGCCGTGGTCGGTGTCGTCGGCGAGACCAGCACGTCCACGTTCTCGAACGCGGCGTCGAAGTCGCGCTTGATCAGCGTGCGCACCTGCTGGGCGCTGCCGTAGTAGGCGTCGTAGTAGCCGCTCGACAGGGCGTAGGTGCCCAGCATGATGCGGCGCTTGACCTCGGGGCCGAAGCCCTGGGCCCGGGTCAGCGACATGACCTCCTCGGCGCTGCGCGTGCCGTCGTCGCCCACCCGCAGGCCGTAGCGCATGGCGTCGAAGCGGGCGAGGTTGGACGAGCACTCGCTGGGCGCGATGAGGTAGTACGCCGACAGGGCGGCGTCGAAGCTCGGGCAGGACAGCTCCACGATCTTCGCGCCCAGGGACTCCAGCAGCTCCAGCGTCTCGTGGAAGCGCTGGCGCACGCCCGGCTGGAAGCCGTCGCTGTCCAGCTCGCTGACCACGCCCACGCGCAGGCCCTCGACGTCGCCCAGGCGGGCGGCGTCCACGACCGGCGGGACCGGTGCGTCGATGGAGGTGGAGTCGCGCGGGTCGTGCCCGGAGAAGGCCTCGTGGAGCAGGGCGGCGTCGAGCACGTTGCGCGCGAAGGGGCCCGGGGTGTCCAGGGAGGAGGCGAAGGCGATCATCCCGTAGCGGGAGGAGCCGCCGTAGGTGGGCTTGGCGCCGACCAGGCCGCACACGGCGGCGGGCTGGCGGATGGAGCCGCCGGTGTCGGTGCCGGTGGCCAGGGGCGCCTCGAACGCGGCCACGGCCGCGGAGGAGCCGCCGGAGGAGCCGCCCGGGATGCGGTCGGTGTCCCACGGGTTGCGGGTGACCTTGTAGGCGGAGTTCTCCGTGGAGGAGCCCATGGCGAACTCGTCCATGTTGGTCTTGCCCAGGATGACCAGCCCGGCCTCGCGCAGGCGCGCGGTGACGGTGGCGTCGTAGGGCGGCTGCCAGCCCTCGAGGATCTTCGAGGCGGCGGTGGTGGGCATGTCCTTGGTGGTGAACACGTCCTTGTGGGCGACCGGGACACCGGCGAGCGGGCCGAGTTCCTCACCGGCGGCGCGGCGGGCGTCCACCGCGCGGGCCTGCTCCAGCGCGGTCTCGCGGCGCACGTGCAGGAAGGCGTTGATCTCGCCGTCCACGGACTCGATCCGGTCCAGGTAGGCGGTGGTGGCCTCCTCGGAGGTCACCCGTCCCTCCCGGATGGCCTCGCCGAGTTCGGCGGCGGTCAGGCTGATGACGTCGCTCACCGCTACTCACCCTCCCCGAGGATCCGCGGAACCCGGAAGCGCTGGTCCTCCACCGCCGGGGCACCGGCCAGTGCCTGGTCGTGGGCGAGGCCGGGCCTGGCCTCGTCGGGGCGGTAGACGTTGGTCAGCGGCAGGGCGTGCGAGCTGGGCGGGATGTCGCCCTGGGCGACCTCCTGCACCTTGGCCACGGCGGTCAGGATGTCACCGAGCTGGGCGGCGAGCGTGTCGAGCTCGCTCTCGTCGAGCGCCAGCCGCGACAACCGTGCGAGGTGCGCGACCTCATCGCGGGTGATGGCGGTCATGGAATGCGAACCGTTTCTTCGGCGGAAGGACTATCGGGACCAATCCTATGGCTCCGGGGCCGGTCCCGGCGCCGGTCGGTCCGCGAACGCCGGTCGGCCGACCGGCGCGGTCCCCGGGGCCGGCGCCGCTCGGCGGCTCCCCGGTCAGACGCGGGTGCCGGCCGCGGTCCCGCCGTCGCGGGCGGCGACCCAGTCGGCGACCTCCCGCGCGGTCAGCGGCGCGGAGAAGTGGTGGCCCTGGGCGGCGTGGCAGCCGGTGTCGCGGGCGGCGCGGGCGAGTTCGCCGCTCTGGACGCCCTCGGCGGTGGCGCGCATGCCCAGCGCCTTGACCAGGGCGATGGCCGCGCGGACGACGGTGTGGCCGTTGTCGGTCCGGTCCACCAGGCGGGCGGTGAAGGACTCGTGGATCTTGACCTCGTCCAGGGGCAGACCGGCGAGTTGGGCGAGGGTGAAGTGGCCGGTGCCGAAGTCGTCCAGGGACAGGCCGACGCCGAGGTCGCGCAGGCGGCGGACGGCCGCGGTGGCGGCGTCGGTGTCGGTGATCAGCGCGTGCTCGCCGATCTCCAGGACCAGCCGGTCGGCCGGTACGCCGTGCTCGCGCAGCGCGGAGGCGACGGTGGCGGGCAGCGCGGGGTCGAGCAGTTCGCGCACGCCGAGGTTGACGGCGACAGGCAGGTCGAGGCCCTCGGCGTGCCAGCCGGCGGCGCGGGCCAGGGTGATGTCCAGGACCTGGCCGGTGAAGGCTCGCAGCAGGTTGGACTGCTCCACGACCGGCATGAACTCCTCGGGGGTGAGCAGTCCGCGGCTGGGATGGCGCCAGCGGGCCAGGGCCTCCAGGCCGATGGGGCGTTCGTCGCCCAGGTCGACCTTGGGCTGGTAGTGCATCTCCAGGGCGCCCTCGGACAGGCCGCGGCGCAGTTCGGTGTACAGGCTGAGCCGGGCGGTGGAGTTGCGGTCCTTGCCGGGGTCGTAGGACTCCACACCGGTGCGGTCGGCCTTGGCGACGTACATGGCCACGTCGGCGCGCTGCATGAGGAGCGCGAAGTCGGGCGCGTCGTGGGGGTGCAGGGCGATGCCGATGCTGGCCTGGAGGTCGAAGTCCATGCCGTCCAGGCGGACCGGTTCGGCGAGGGCGCCGCGCAGCCGGAAGGCCACCTCGCACGCGGAGGCGCTGTCGCGGACCTGGGGCAGCAGGACGGCGAACTCGTCCCCTCCCAGGCGGGAGACGAGGTCTCCGGGTCGGACGCTGTGGGTGAGCCTGCGCGCGACGGTCTGGAGGAGGCGGTCGCCGGTGGGGTGGCCCAGGGTGTCGTTGACCTCCTTGAACCGGTCGAGGTCGAGCAGGAGCAGGCCGACGCTGCCGCCGCGCTGCTGGGCGTGGGCGATCTCCTCGCGGGCCCGGAGGGTGAGGAGCTTGCGGTTGGCCAGGCCGGTGAGCTCGTCGTGGTTGGCCTGGTGGTCGCGTTGGACCGACAGCATGGCGCTCGTGTAGAGCGCGCCGAGCGGGAGCGCGAACAGCGGGACGTAGAGCACCGAGTGGGTCGCGGCCACGACCACGAGCGGGGCGAGGCTGAGCAGGACGCTGTTGACGTGCACCTGCTGGGCCAGGCCCTTGGACATGACCTGTCGCAGGGGCACGCGTTCGTGCATGGCCACCGCGCACAGGACCAGGACGCGGTTGACCGCGAAGTAGCCCGCCCCGGCGAGGGCGACGGTCAGGAGTTCGCCCGCGGCGGGCAGCCACGTGCCCTGGACCGCTCCGGGCAGCAGGAGGCGCAGGACGGCGTCGGCGACGCCGAGCGAGAGCGTGTACTGGGCGGCGTTGAAGGCGATGCGGTGGGGGGCGTGGCCGCGCGCGAACCCGGAGACCGCGGTCGCGGTGACCTGGGCCAGGGCGGCCACGGGCAGGCCGTGCAGGATGACGAGCGCGAGGGAGAAGGGCAGCGAGGTGGGCACTCCGTCGCCGGGCGCCTGGCCGGGGAGTGTGAGGGGGCGCAGTTCGCCGAGGACGATCATGCACAGCAGAACCCAGGTGAGCGGTTCGACGGCGAGAGCGCGCAGCTCGTCCGTGCGCAGGCCGAGTCCGGAGACGAGGAGCAGGACCGCCCCGGCGGCCGTGGCGCCCAGCATGTACAGCCAGAGCGGTGTCCCGACCCGGGGACCGATGTCCCTTGTGCTGTTGGGATCCTTCATGCCTGGTCCTTGCGAGGGGGCCGCGGAGTACGGCGGCGCCGGACGGCGCCGCCGCTCCTGCTCGGGGTTCCCAGCACCCGGCCACCCCTCATGGCCGAATTCCGGTTTCGGATACACCCGCATCCTGTGCGTTGCTGTCCACCTTACGCGGTTTCGTCACCAACTGTCGCTTGCCAGGAACTATCAGTTAACCAAGGCGGGGCTGCGCGCGGTGAGGGATCCCCGAAAAGGTACGCGGGTCCGATACGGCCGCGGGCCCGGTACGCCCCGGTTCCGCGGCCGTGGTCGGCGGGAGCGGCCCGTGCCCTCAGGCCTCGTCCCTGACGGCCTCCTCGGCGTCGGCGACGGTTTCGGACGTTCCGGGGACGGCGTCGGTCCCGGTCGCGCCCTCGGTCCCCGTGGCCCCGGCCTCGGCGTCCTCGGTCCCGGGCTCCCGGGGCGCGGGGTTGACCCGCATGGCCTCGGCCGCCTCGGGACCGGCCTCCAAAAGGACGCGGAAGCCCTCCTCGTCCAGGACCGGCACCCCCAGCTTGACGGCCTTGTCGTACTTGGAGCCGGGGCTGTCGCCGACCACCACGAAACCCGTCTTCTTGGACACCGACGCCGTGGCCCGGCCGCCGCGCTCGGCGATCGCCTCCTTGGCCCCGTCCCGGCTGAAGCCCTCCAGGGATCCGGTCACCACCACGGTGACCCCCTCCAGGTGGCGCGGCCTGGAGCCGTCGTCCTCGTCCTCCATGCGCACCCCGGCGTCGGCCCACTTGCGGACGATCTCGGCGTGCCAGTCCACCGAGAACCACTCGCGGATGGAGGCGGCGATGGTCGGGCCGACGCCGTCGACCGCAGCCAGCTCCTCCTCGCTGGCCGCGCGGATGGCGTCCATGGAGCGGAAGTGGCGGGCCAGGTCCTCCGCCGCGCGCGGACCCACGTGCCGGATGGACAGCGCCACCAGCACACGCCACAGCGGCTTGGACTTGGCCTCCTCCAGCTGCTCGAAGAGCTTCTCGACCGTCTTCTTGGGCTCGCCCTTCTTGTTGGCGAAGAAGGACACCACCTTGGGCTCGCCGGTCTTGGGGTCGGTCTTGGGCTCGGTGGTGTCGGGGTCGAGCACGTGGGTGCGGATGGGCAGCAGCATGTCGACGGTGAGGTCGAACAGGTCGCCCTCGTCGCGCACCGGCGGCCGGGCGGGCTCCAGCGGCTGGGTGAGGGCGGTGGCGGCCACGTAGCCCAGCGCCTCGATGTCCAGGGCCTTGCGGCTGGCCACGAAGAACAGGCGCTCGCGCAGCTGGCCCGGGCAGGAGCGGGCGTTGGGGCAGCGCAGGTCGACGTCGCCCTCCTTCTGCTGGCCGAGCGTGGTGCCGCACTCGGGGCAGGACTCGGGCATGGCGAAGGCCCGCTCGGTGCCGTCGCGGCGGTCGAGCACCGGGGCGACGATCTCGGGGATGACGTCGCCCGCCTTGCGCAGCACGACGGTGTCGCCGATGAGCACGCCCTTGCGCTCGACCTCGCGCGCGTTGTGCAGGGTGGCGAACTCGACCTCGGACCCGGCCACGACCACCGGCTCCATGACCCCGTAGGGGGTGACGCGCCCGGTACGGCCCACGCCCACCTTGATGTCGAGCAGGCGGGTGGTGACCTCCTCGGGCGGGTACTTGTAGGCGATCGCCCAGCGCGGGACGCGGCTGGTGGAGCCCAGGCGCCGCTGGAGGGCGAAGTCGTCGACCTTGATGACGATGCCGTCGATCTCGTAGGCGGGCTCGTGGCGGTGGGCCGCGTAGTGGGCCACGTACTCGCGGACCTCGTCCATGGTGGTGACGACCCGGTAGCGGTCGCTGAGCGGCAGCCCCCACTCCCCCAGCAGCCGGTAGGCCTGCGACTGGCTGGTGAAGGCCACCTCCCCGCCGCCGTCCTTCGCCGGAGAGTAGGCGCCCACGCCGTGCACGATCATCGACAGCGGCCGGGTGGCGGTGACGCGGGGGTCCTTCTGGCGCAGCGACCCGGCGGCGGCGTTGCGGGGGTTGGCGAAGGGGGTGTGCTCGCCCGAGGCGGTGATGCGCTCGTTGAGTTTTCCGAAGTCCTCCACCGGCAGGAAGACCTCCCCCCGCACCTCCAGCAGCTCGGGGGCGGGGCGCACGCTCTCGTCCAGGCGCTCGGGGACGACCCCGATGGTGCGCACGTTGAGGGTGATGTCCTCGCCGACGCGGCCGTCGCCGCGGGTGGCGGCGCGCACGAGGCGGCCCTTCTCGTACACCAGGTCCACGGCCAGGCCGTCGATCTTGAGCTCGCACAGGTAGCCGTTGACGGGCACCTCGGCGCTGGCCCGGTCGGCCCAGGCGTTGAGCTCGTCGACGTCGAAGGCGTTGCCCAGGCTCTCCATCCGCACCAGGTGCTCGACCGCGGCGAAGTCGACGCTGATGGGCGCGCCGACCTTCTGCGTGGGCGAGTCCTGGGTGGCCAGGGCGGGGTAGGAGTCCTCGATGCCGACCAGCTCACGCATGAGGGTGTCGTACTCGGCGTCGGAGATCACCGGTGTGCCCAGGTAGTACCGGTAACTGTGGTCGTCCAGTTCCTGGCACAGCTCGGTGTGCCGGGCGCGAACCTCGTCGGGGATGTCGGTGGTGGTGTCGGGCGCGCTCACTCGGTACCTTTCTCGCTCTCGTGCTCGCCTGCTGCGGGCGCTACCTTCGGGGTTCGTCCCGCAGGACCCGGGCACCGGCTCGGGAGGCGTTCAGGGCCGCCCTCGCGTGGCCGGGTGAGGCGCCCGCCAGCCCGCACGTGGGCGTGGTGACCACCGCGCGGGAGAGCAGGTCGGGGGAGAATCCCAGCCGGTTCCACAACTCGCGAACAGGATCGACAGTAGCGGCGGGGTCGGACATTCGGGCGGTCCTCGCGGGCTCGGCGCCGTCGCTGGAGGGGACCACGCCGAGCAGGAGTCCGGTGCCCGCCTCCACGGCCGTGCCGACCGTCTCGTCGTGGTCGCGGGTGAGGAGGAGGGCGTTGAGGCTCAGCGCGCGGGCGCCGCTGCGGCGCAGCAGGTCGACGGGGACTCCGGGGGCGCAGCAGTGCGCGGCGGGGACCGCCCCGGTGGCGTCGATCGCGGCGAAGAGGACGCGCAGGGCGGCCTCGACGCGCACCCGGTCGACGGCGGGCAGGCGGCCGTAGCCGCTGGCGGTGGGCAGGGCGCCGAGCAGGACGGCGGGCAGGGAGGGCTCGTCGACCTGGACGAGGAGCCGGGCGCCGGGGACCCGCCTGCGGACCTCGCCCAGGTGCGCCAGGACGCCCTCCAGGTGGGACTCGGTCAGGTCGCGGCAGGCCCCCGGGTCGGAGACCAGGCGCTGGCCGTTGCGCAGTTCGACCGACGCGGCCAGGGTCCACGGCCCGGCGACCTGCACCTTGAGGGTGCCGGTGAAGCCGTGGGCGTGCTCGGTGAGGGCGTCGAGGTCGTAGGACATGAGGCTGGCCGCGCGGCCCAGGTCGCGTCCGGGGCTGTCGGCGACCCGCCAGCCGCTGGGCTGGACCTGCACGGGGAACTCCACCAGGAGGCCGCAGGTGCGGCCGACCATGTCGGCGCCGACGCCGCGCGCGGGCAGCTCGGGCAGGTGCGGCAGGTCGGGGAGTTCGCCGAGGACCGTGCGCATCGCCTCGTCGGGGTCCTCGCCCGGCCAGGACCCGACCCCGGTGGAGGACGCCGCGGGCCAGGGGTAGGGGTGCTGTTCGCTCACATCGCCCAAGGTTAGGGCAACGCGCCCCGGTCAGGCGCTACCGTCGGGACGCGTCGGGGCTAACCCGCGGAGGCGCGGTGGGCGTCGGTGGCGTCCTCGGGCTCCTCGGAGGGCTCTTCGGCGGCGCGGGAGCGGCGGGCGCGCAGCACCATCACGGCCACGACGGCCGAGGCCAGCGCGGCCACGCCCAGGGCCGCCCAGGGCGAGTCCAGGAACAGGGAGAACCAGGTGCCCACCAGGCCGCCGATGACCACGCCCCACAGGCCCGCCCAGATCAGCGAGCCGACGAACATCGCGGCGAGGTAGCGCGGGAAGCGCATGCGCATCGCGCCCGCGGCGAGGTTGACGGCGGTCTGCACGCCGACGGTGCAGAAGCTCAGGGTGACCACGGGCGCGCCGTAGCGGTCGATGCGCCGCCGGGCGGCGTCCAGCCGGGGGCCGAGTCTGGCGCCCATACGGCTGCGGGTCACCCCGGCGCCCAGGCCGCGGCCGATCCAGTACGTGGCCTGGGCACGGCACAGGACCACGCCGAGCAGCGTGAAGTAGACGATCCAGAACGGCTGGCCGTCGAGGAAATCGAACTCCGGCATGGGCAGGCCCCCTCACCTCGCCCCGCAACTATGCTATGCCTTACCTAAGTTCGGCAAGGGATCGCGGGCGACGAACCAGGTGGGACAGCCCACTCCGCCGCCGCGCCCCCGGGCGGCACGTCCCCGCGCCCGCCCGGACCGCCGCACCGGCACCCTCAGACCGCGGCGCCGGTTCTGGAGGTGGCGGAGATCGTGGCCGATCCCAGCACCGTGTCGCCCTGGTAGACCACCACGGCCTGCCCGGTGGCCACGCCGGTCGCGGGTTCGGCCAGCCGGACGACCAGCTCGGGACCGCCGTCGGCCTCGCGCTGCCACACGCTCGCCGGGTAGACCTCGCCGTGGGCGCGCAGCTGCACGTGGCAGTCGGTCGGCTCGGTCAGGGGCTCGCTGCCGCTCCACACCGGGCGCACGCCGGTGATGGCGTCCACCCGCAGGGACGCCCGCGGCCCCACCGTGACGGAGTTGTCGACCGGCTCGATGGAGAGCACGTACCGCGGGTGGGCGGCGCCGCCCAGGCCCAGGCCCTTGCGCTGGCCCACGGTGAAGGTGTGCGAGCCGTTGTGCGTGCCCACCACCGTGCCGTCCTCGTCCCGGATCGGCCCCGGCCGCTCGCCGATGCGCCGGTTGAGGAAGCCCGCCGTGTCACCGTCGGCGATGAAGCAGATGTCGTGGCTGTCGGGCTTGTCCGCCACCGACAGGCCGCGCCGCTCGGCCTCCGCGCGCACCTCGTCCTTGGTGCAGTCCCCCAGCGGGAACACCGCGCGCTCCAGCTGCTCGGCGTTGAGCACGCCCAGCACGTAGGACTGGTCCTTGGCCGCGTCCACGCTGCGCACCAGGCGCCCGTCGACCTTGCGGACGTGGTGTCCGGTGGCCACGGCGTCGAAGCCCAGGGCGACGGCCCGGTCCAGCACCGCCTCGAACTTGATCTTCTCGTTGCAGCGCAGGCAGGGGTTGGGGGTGTTGCCCGCCTCGTACTCGGCCACGAAGTCCTGTACGACCTCGCGGTCGAACTCCTCCGACATGTCCCAGACGTAGAAGGGGATGCCGATGACGTCGGCGGCCCGCCGCGCGTCGTGGGAGTCCTCCACGGTGCAGCAGCCGCGAGCGCCCGTGCGGTAGGACTGCGGGTTCTTGGAGAGCGCCAGGTGGACACCGGTGACGTCGTGGCCCGCCTCGGCCACACGGGCCGCGGCGACCGCGGAGTCGACCCCGCCCGACATGGCGGCGAGTACACGCAAAGTCATAGTGGGTCCAGGGTATGCGCTCGTGGAGGGGACGGAGTCCCCGCCTGGGGGGACGGGAACCTCCGACCGGGGGTCAACGGCGACGCCCGGCGGGGAACCAGGCCGCGGCCTCGGGAGGGCGAACCGTCCGCCGGGCGGCCCCCGGGCGCGACGGCGAGTGTGGTCGTCCGCTTCTGCGAAAATCGGGGCATGGCTCTGTTCCGTCGTCGCCGCTCCACCGACTCCGCCTCCTCAGTGACCGCCTTCTGGGACGCCTGGCCCGCCGAACGCGAGGCCCTGGCCAGCGCGGTCGAGTCGGACCAGCCCGTGCCCGCCGAGGTGTCCGAGCGCGTCACCGCGCTGGTCCGCTCCATCCACCCGGACATGGAGTGGGAGGTGGGCCGCGCCCCGAAGCCGAGCGGCGGCCTGGAGGACCTCGACCTGTCGACCGACGTCGACCCGGGCAAGCTCCTGGAGCAGCTGGCCGCCCTGGACGACCCCTCCCGGCTGACCGACGGCCCCGCCTACGCCCTGACGCTGCGCCCCGGCGGCTCGGAGGAGGCGCGCATCCTGTCCGAGCGCTGGGCGCGCTCGGCCCCCGAGGACTCCCGGTGGCTGTTCCGGCCGGTGCGGCCCGCCGACCACGACCAGCTGTCCTCCACCGTCAACCTGGACGACCACGAGCTCGACCTGTCGCACGTGTCGGTGTCCATGCGGGTCGACCACGCGACCGGCAAGGTCGAGGTGGGCGTGTACCACCCCGACAACATGTTCCTGCCCGAGAGCACGCGCGCCGCCGTGGCCGAGCACGTCACCCTGCTGGCGCTGGGCGAGGACGACCGGGTGCGGTGGATCGGTGAGACGGCGCCGCTGGACGAGCCGCCGCTGGACCCGCTGCCGCCCACGTCGATGCCCGCCGTGGTGCGGCAGATGGCGGACATGCTCGGCGGGTCGGGCGGCTGGGCGACGCTGCACGGGCGCATCCCCCTCCAGGGCGCGGTGGAGATCCTGCTCCGCCACCCGCTGACCCGTCGCGACTTCCCGGCGTTCACCCTGTTCGTGCAGGTGATCGTGCCGTACACGCACACGGACGAGGACAAGCTGCCCGCCGGCGCCTCCGCCTCGGCGCTGGACGACCTGGAGGCCCGGATCTCGGGTGTGCTGGGGGACAACGGCGCGCTGTTCATGCGCCAGACCGTGGGCGGCAGGCGTGACTACCGCTACTACCTGGACCCGGACTCGGGCGTGCTGCCCGAGTTCGAGGCCGTGCTGACGGACTGGTCCGAGGGGGAGGTCAAGCTGCGCAGCCAGCTCGACCCGTCCTGGGCGCAGTTCAACGCCGCGCGCAGGCCGTTCCGCCGCCAGCTGGGCGAGTAGGGCGCGGCGGCGGGGCAGCGGCCGGGACGGCTGTCCACCGCCGCGGGGGAAACGGATCACCGGTTCTTGGTCCGCCGCCGACTCCGGGGGCTTCAGGGTCAACCCGAAATCCCACCTTGCACATCTGGCCCCCAAGTCACAACAGGCGTAACGTGTCATTTCCGCCAGGAGGATGATGCGGCCTTGGACGGTGTGCAGCCACGAGCACCATCGGGTCGGCCCCGGGTCGCCGCGGTCGGCGCGGTCCTCGCCCTGTGCCTGGTGGGAGCTCCGCTGATGTCCCTGTTCCCCGTGGGGATCTGGGACACCGCCCGCGCCCTGACGTTGAGCGGCGCGGGCCAGGGGGCGCTGCTGCTCGCGCCGGTGGTCGCCGGGGTCGTCCTGCTCATGTTCTGGCTGGCGTCCCAGTGGTTGGAGAGGTCCGGCGTGAACCATCCCTTCGCGTCGGCCGCGCTCGTGACGGCCACCGCCATGGTCACACCCGTGGTCGTCGCGTTCCTGGCCCCGGAGGTCATGACGCTGCCCTGGGGGACCGCCGCCAACACCGCCTTCCTGACCGGGACCGTCGCGACGCTGGGCATGGGCGCGTCGATGCTGTTGGACCGGCCCTCCGACCGCTGGCGGCCGGGGGTGCTGCCCGCCGTGGCGGTGGTCGCCGTCCTGCTCGCGGCGCTGCCCGCCGTGGAGGACGCGGTGCTCGCGCGGGCGGCCGACGAGCGTTCGCGCGCGCAGATCATGTCCTTCGAGCGGACCATCGCGGTGCTGGACCACCCGGGATGGTCGCTGGCCCAGGTGCACGAGGTGGAGGACGGCCTGCGCCTGACCTACCGCGACGGGAACGGGGCGCCGCTGCACGTGCTGACGTGGGACGGCACGCGTTCGGCCGACGCCGGGTTGGACGCGGGCTGCGGTTTCCCCGGCACGTGGTGCCGCGACCTGGGGGAGGCGGTGGTCGTGCACCACGCCGACGGCCACCCGAGCGAGCTGCGCACGCACCTCGACGACGGCACGGTGGCGAGCCTGCTCCCGGAGCCGGGCACGCCCACCGACCTGCTCGGGGTGTCCCGGGCGCTGCGCCCCGAGGAGCCCGGTGAGCGCCGCGACCTCGTGGAGGCCGTCACCGCGTGAGGCGGCGCGGGCCCGCCCCCGCCCTGCCCGGCCCCGGCCGACCGGTCCCCCGAGCGTCCCGGCTACTCCGCCGCCGCGGTGTAGTACTCCAGTTCGCCGTCTCCGTAGTCCTCGGGCTCCCGGGGATCGGACAGGTCGACCTCGACCCCGCTCCCGGCGAACGCGGCGCCCACGCGCTCCACCGCCTCCTGGTCCAGGTAGTGGTGGTGCAGATCCAGCCTGCGCAGACCGGCGAAGGCGTCGGCCCGTTCGACGAGCGCCCGGGCTCCCCGGTCGGTGAGGACGCCCAACGACAGGTCCAGGACCTCCAGGCGACCGACCACGGGCGCGTCGGCCAGCACCGGGACCCACGCGTCCACGTCCTCGGCGTTGCGCACGCCCAGGTACCGCAGACCGGGGAACGCCCCGCCCGAGAGCACCGGCTCCAGGTCCCGGGGCGAGACGTCGCGGCCGTAGTCCTCCATCCCCAGCCACAGCTCCAGGTGCTCCAGCGCGGGCAGACCCGAGGACGCCACCTCGCGCACGACCCGGCCCGGCAGACCGCCGCTCTCCAGGGTGAGGGAGCGCAGGCCGGTGTGGGAGGGCACGTGCAGGCTGAGGCCGCCCCCGCCCCGGATACCGTCGGCGCCCCGGGTGGCCAGCCGCTCCAGGCGGGGGAAGGCGGCCAGCAGCGGTGCCATGTCCCCCTGGTTGATCCAGGAGAGCTCGCACTCGTCGGCGGTGATGTCGCCGACGAAGACCGAGCGCAGGTTCGGCAGCGCGTCGGCGTGCTCGGCCAGCAGCTCCACGGCCTGCTCGGGACCGCACTGGTCGGGGCTGACCCAGTCACCGAGGACCAGCGCCGTCACGCGCTCGGTGTCCACCTCGGACATGAAGAGGGAGAAGTACTGGTCGTAGTCGTCCTCGGGACGCCTGCCGTCGCTTCCGCTGGTCCGCAGCCGCCAGGCCGTGGACGCGGGGTCGCGCGGGTCCCCTCCGCGCCTTCGGACCTGTTCGAGCCGCTCCTCACGCGTGCCCTCGGCGGGGAACTCGACCACGGGCAGGCCTGCGAACTCGGTGAGATCGGCCATGGGGGCTCTCTTTCCGGGGAGGTGGAGGTGGTTCCCCCATGCCTAGCAGCCCCCGGGGACAGCCGGGCACGCCCGGAACCGCCACCCGGGTCGGGTTCCGCTCACCCGCTCGCGCCGTCCCTCGCACCGCCGCGCCGTGCGGGTAGCCCGACCGCTCGCACCCCGCCGTCCAGGGTTCCGCTCCGCCGCGCGGGACCGCCCCCGAACACCCCTCAGGAGCCGCCGAGCGAGTCCGGGAGCGCGGACCGTCCGGCGTCCCCGTACAGGCGCCGGGCCAGGTTCCTCATGGACCGGCGCATCCCCGGCGGGTCCTGCTCGTTCGAGCCCACCGACGCCAGGTGGGAGGAGAACGAGCCGAAGAGGTGGTCGCCGTCGCGGATCCCCCCGGGCAGCTCGGCGAACCACCGGTACCCGCACGGCTGGTGCGGGACCCCGGCCTCCGTCAGGAAGTCGTCGACACCGCGGTCGACGCCCGCCCGGTCGGTGCGCGTCCTCTCCTCCCACCGCTGGACGCGCCTGCCGCGGTTCTCGCAGGTCACGTGCACCGGGGAGGGCGGGTGCCGCTCCGGGCACCGGACGGCGTGCTCGGGGCCCACCGCCCAGGCGACCAGGGCGTGCCAGCCGGATTCGGGGACCTCGACGAACCTCCTTCCGCGGAGTTCGGGGTGTTCGCCGGTGTCCGCCTCGTGCGGGGGCAGGGGCAGGACGGGGTACTCCGACCAGGTACGTCCGCTCAGGTCCTCGCGGTGCCCGCCCACGTGGAAGTAGGCCAGCTCCGCCCTGGTCTCCTTCCGTTTCCCGGAGGTCCAGCGGTCGTCGTGCGGCCCGTCGCTCATGGACAGCAGCCTTCCCAGGGTTTCGCGGAGTCCGTCCCAGCCCGTTCCTATCGTGCGGCGGGGGCCGGAACCAGGGGCGAAGGGTCCGGTCGCGTGGCCGGGAGCGGCCACGTCCGCGGTGTCGGACGGGCCCGCGGGCGGCCCCGTGGCAGGACCCGGCCCGGAGCCGCCGTCCGCAGGAGGGGCCTTGGGGCGGGCACGCGCGGATACGCGCGGAGTCCCTGCGCACAGGGAGGCGCCCCCGGTCGTGAACCGGGGGCGCCTTCTCCTGTCCGGCCCCGTCCGGGGCGCGGCGGGCCGGGTCAGCCGTTCTCCTTCTTGATGCGCTCGACGAGCATCTTCTTGCCCTGCTCGCCGGCCTTCTGGTTGTTCTCCTGGATCCGGCGGAACCACTGGGCGAGCTCGTCGTCGCCCTGTTTCTCGGCGTCCTTGATGTAGCCCTCCAGGCGCCAGACGTTCTCCAGCGACTGGTGGACGGCCCAGACCAGGTTGTAGTTCTTGTCCTTGAGCGGGCTCTCGGGCTCAGCCATGACAACCTCCTCGGTGTCGCGTCTTTCCGCTGCCGGGATCCCACTGCCCAACCCGCCCTCCGGGTACACACGGCGACGGGCGATGACGCACGGCCCCCGATCCGCCCCCACCGGGCCGTTTCCTCACCGGTCGGACCGTTCCCTCCGGGCGCGCGGCCCGGTCACTCGGAAGCCGCGGTGTAGTAGTAGGGCTCCTCGTCCTCGTCGTCCTCCCGGTCCTCCTCGTCCCTTCCGACGTCGAGGTCGAGCTCGACCCCGGTTCCGGCGAACGCGGCCCGCACCCGCTCCACCATCCCCTCACTCAGGAAGTGGTGGTGCAGGTCGAGCTTGCGCAGTCCGGAGAAGGCCTCGGCCCGGTCGACGAGTTCCCGGGCGCCCTGGTCCGTCAGGATGCCCAGGGACAGGTCGAGCACCTCCAGTCTCTTGACGACGGGTGCCCCGGCCAGCACCGGAACCCACTCGGTCCAGTGCTCGGCGTTGCGCACGCCCAGGTACCTCAGCCGGGGGAACGCCTCGCCCGAGAGCACCGGCGCCAGATCCTGCGGGGAGGCGCAGCCGCCGTACTCCTCCATCCCCAGCCACAGCTCCAGGTGCTCCAGCCCGGGCAGAGCCGAGGACGCCACCTCGCGCACGACCCGGCCCGGCAGGCCCCCGCTCTCCAGGGTGAGGGAGCGCAGCGCCTCGTGTGAGGGCACGTGCAGCCCGAGCTGCCCCTCCATGCCGTCGGCGCCCTTCACCGTCAGCTCCTCCAACCGGGGGAAGGCGGCCACGAGCGGCGCCAGGTCGGGCTGGGAGATCCAGGACAGCTCGCACTCGTCGAAGGTGATGTCACCGAAGAAGACCGAGCGCAGGTTCGGCAGCGCGTCGGCGTGCTCGACCAGCAGGTCCGCGGCCTGGTACAGACCCCCGTCGGAGGCATAACCCCATTCGCCGATGACGAGTGCCGTCAACTGCCCGGTGTCCACCTCGGACAGGAACCGGGCGAGGTAGTCGGCGCCCTTGTCCTCGGGGGGCCTTCGGAGGTGCTCGCTGGTCCGCAGCCGCCAGGCCCTGGAGGCGGGGTCGCGCGGGTCGCCGCCCCGTTCCCGGATACGTTCGAGCCGTTCCTCCCACGTGCCGCTGGCGGGGAACTCGACCACGGGCAGACCCGCGAACTCGGTGAGGTCGGGCATGAGGGCTCTCTTCTCGGGCTTCAGGGGGTGAAATACTGCCTTCATGCCTAGCAGTTCGGGATGACAGACGGGGTCAGGAAGCCTCGCGGAGCATGGAGGCCCGGAGGCCGCCGGGTCGGGGAAGCCGCTGGACTCCGCGGGCGGGGCCGGAGGAAGACTCGTCCCCCGCCTCCGGGCGGATTACCCGCCTCGACACCGTTCGTGGCCGGGAGCTGCGAGCGCCCACGCCCTCCCCCGCCCGTGTCGCCGCCTCTGGTCCGCGGGGCGTGACACGAGCACGCGGACACCCGGCAGCCCGCCTCCGGGCCCGCGTCTGTTCGGCTACAGGGGTGAGGGAGGCGGCGGCTGCGCCGCGTCCCCGTTCCCGCGCCGGACGGACTCGGCCGGCTCCCCGGGCTGGATCGTCCGGACGGCCTGGGCTGTCTGGGTCGCCCGGTCCGCCTGGACGCTCCCCGGAAGGCCGGCGGCGCCGGGGTCCGCGTCCCGCTCGCGCAGCATCCGGTCCAGGCGCTCGACCTGCTGCCCGAGTTCCACCAGGCGGGCCATGACCGCCTCGTGCTGGACCTCCTCCAACTGCTGGTCCTCGGCCCAGCGGACCTCGCTGATCTCCTGCTCCAGGGAGGTGACGATCACCGCGATGACCAGGTTCAGCATGATGAACGCCGTCAGCACGATGTAGCACACGAAGAAGATCCAGGCCGTCGGATGCTCCGCCAGCACCGCGTCCGAGACGTCCGGCCAGCCCTCCGTCGTCATCAGCAGGAACATCGTGTACAGCGACGTGCCCAGATTGCCGAAGAACACCGGCACGGCCTCACCGAACAGCTGGTGGGCGATGATCGCCGAGGTGTAGATGACCACCAGGAGCAGGCCGATCACCGTTCCCACCCCCGGCATGGCCTTGAACAGCGCGGTGATGATCTGCCGCATCTGCGGGACGGCGGTGATCACCCGCAGGATCCGCAGCACCCGCAGGATGCGGAGCACGGCGAACGGGCCGGTGGCCGGGATCACCGAGACCAGCACCACCAGGAAGTCGAACCAGTTCCAGGCGCTCCGGAAAAACCGTCCCCGCCAG
Source organism: Nocardiopsis dassonvillei subsp. dassonvillei DSM 43111 (assembly GCF_000092985.1). GTDB lineage: Bacteria > Actinomycetota > Actinomycetes > Streptosporangiales > Streptosporangiaceae > Nocardiopsis > Nocardiopsis dassonvillei. The sequence goes on along the minus strand of NC_014210.1, from coordinate 188,995 downwards.
GCGTGGATCTTGAGGATCATCTCGACGACGAACACGCCGATGACGACGTACTCGATGACCACCAGATACGGAAGGGCGGAACCCCCATAAGTCATCCAACCCAAAATCACGGCATTGACCAGAATCACCGCGAGCACGATGTTGGAGAACCACTGACTCTCCACGAGCCTGGTGACCTGAGCACGCCGCAATGCCGCTTCCCCCTCGCCAATTCCACTTCCGAGCGATTCGGACATGGGGCATCAAATATATCTAAGCGGACTCAACTTCTGCGCGGCGCGCCTGCCTTTGGTCGGGCGTGTACAGCTTCGCGCTCACACCGGCAGACACGACCACACCCCGTGCCCACACTTCACAGAAGGCGCACCCTCACGGTTCCGACGGCCGCCCAGAAGGCGCAGGAAGGGGAAATGGCAGGTGCCGCATCCCATACCCCCGGCTTCCGGTCCGATCAGTGTCCGAAGGCGGTGAGACCGAAAACACCGCGCCCCTCGCGTCCTCCTCGTCGGGAAGGGCCCTTCCCGACGAGGAGGACGCGAGGGGCCGCGAGGAGGAGGAAGCGGCGAACGGGGATGCGCAAGGCGGGCGGGCGGTGGTTCGGGAGGTCCCGCACGTCACTGGTATGTTCACTGCTGGCCACGGCAGGAAGCCCGACACGGTGACGAGCCCGAGCCGTCGACAGCGCCAGCGCCCGCGACACAGGAAGAGACATGGCGGAGCTGAAGTACTTCACAGGTTCGATGAACTCGGGCAAGAGCACGATGGCCCTCCAGGAGCACCACTCACGCGGCGGCGAAGGAGTGCTGTACACGAAGCAGGACCGCGCCGGAGCGGGCATCATCTCGTCCCGCCTGGGCCTGGAGTCCCCCGCCGTGGAGGTGGGCGACGACCTGGACCTGTACGACGACATCGCCGACCGCAAGGCCCCCTACGTCATCTGCGACGAGGCCCAGTTCCTGTCCTACAAGCAGGTGGGACAGCTCGCGGGCGTGGTGGACGGGATGCGGATCGACGTGTACTGCTACGGGATCCTCACCGACTTCCAGGGGCAGCTGTTCCCCGGCTCGAAGCGCCTGGTGGAACTCGCCGACAAGATCGAGGTCCTGCCGGTGTCCGCGCGCTGCTGGTGCGGCGGCCGCGCCACCCACAACGCGCGCGTGGTGGACGGGGTCATGATCTACGAGGGCGAGCAGGTGCACATCGGCGGCAACGAGTCGTACGCGACCCTGTGCCGCCACCACTTCATGGCCGGAGTCGCCTGACCGGACCAGAGCCGTGGATGCCCACGACGGTCCAGGTGCCGTGGACGTGGGAAGGACGATGGGTTCCGCCCTGCCGCCTCACTCTGGGATCATAGTGCCTAGGTCGTTGTCCAAACGGGTCTCCAATTTCATCACCTCGTGCGAGAACTCCGCTGCCGAAGCACCGTCCTCCGCGGTCATGTTCACTATGAAAACCCCACTCCTTTTCCTGGCGACCACAGTGTAGAATTTCCCTTCTCCACTCTCGGGAATGCCATAGAAGTAGTGTGCTTCATCAACCATGGAATAGGGCCCACTCTCCTCGATGACGCGACCAGAGGACTCGATCTCGTCAGCCCAAGTTTCCAGATCCACCTGAGCTAATTCGTCTCGATTATCTTCAGGAGAGTAGATGATGGCACGGTAGGAGAATTCGAATTCCCAGGGAACCGCATACGTCGCATCAGGCCGGACGATCCCACCACACGAACCCGAGCGGACCAGGTTACCCTCTTCAGGAGGGCCACCGTCTATGGACTCGTCTTTCGGTTCCTCGGACCCCGAGGTCAGACTGAGTTGAATCGCGGAGATCGAATCAACGATTTCGCAGAGATCGAACCTGTCTTCCAGGAACTCCTCCCGTGGCGCGGTCGGCTGGGCAGCGACAGAACCGGCGCCGTCAGGAGTCCGTTCCTCCGGTCCGACCCCTGACGTCAGGGTGGAGATGAATGTCCCCAGTACAGCGATAACGACACCAAAAGCCCCGAAGGCAGCCAGGGTTCCGCACCCGAAAACCGCCGCGGCGGCCTTCCACCCGTGCAGCCCCTGCTTGCCGGGCGGTGCCTTCTGGTCAACCACGACTGTCCTGCGCCTCCAACTGGGCCTGCACGTCCGGGTGCTCCAGCGGACGCGTGAAACCCATGATGTCCGCACGATTGGGGTCATCGTACTCGCGCACCGCGATCGGACCACAGTTGGTGCACCAGGCCTCGACCATCAGCCCGTCGCCGATCACCATGCCCACGTGCCCCGGGCCGGGGGGCTCCCCCGCCCGGCTCACATGGAAGAACACCAGGTCGCCAGGCTGTTCCTCCCCCTGGGAGACCTCGGGGCCGAAACCCCACTGGTCCTGGGAGATCCGCGGAATGGTGACGCCGATGCTCTCGTAGGCCTTCTGCATCAGACCGGAGCAGTCGAACCCGTTCGGGCCGACGCCGCCCCAGACGTAGGGCTTGCCGCGCTGGGCCAGGGCCCAGTCGACCACGGCCTGGGTCAGCTCGTCCGGGGCGCTCCCGATCGGGGCGCCCTGCGCGTCGAGCTGGCAGGCGACCGCGGTCTCGATGGAACCCGACGTGTCGTACTCCCCCTCCGCGTACTGCTGCGCCCACTCCAGCACGTCGTCCACGTACCACCAGGCGTGGTTGTAGCCGTAGATGGCCTGCCGGACGTCCTCCTTCAGGCCGTGGGCGATGAGGTAGTCGGCTGCGGCCGGGATCGCGTCGGCGGGGTCGTAGACGCTGACGATCCCGTCGTCGTTTCCGTCGACGCCGTACCCCTGCTCGGGGCGCTCGTCCACCGGCTGCACGGGCTCGCCGCCCCAGCTGTTGCCCGCCGCGGAGCCGTCCAGGGAACCGAACTGCATCGGCCCGGCCGCACCCCAGTCGTTGTGCCCCTCGGTGATCCCCGGGCCCTCCCAGCGCCCGTGGTGGGACTCGACCTGGCCCACACCCGCGAGGATGTTCCACGGGATCCCGCGGTCCTCCCCGACCTCCATGTAGATCCGCAGGTAGTTCTCCGGAATGGAGTCCATGGCGTAGCCGCTCGCGTCCGGCTGCTCGGCGTCCGTGTCCGGCCCGCAGACCAGCCCGTTCGCCATCATGGAGCCGATCTGCTGGGTGGTGTTGGTGATCACGGGGATCACCAACATCGCGAACACGGTCATCAGGGCGACCGTGACGGCGACGGCTGCGCCGAACCACAGGCCCGCCGCGCCCCTGTCAGAGGGCCTGCGGGTGAAAAGGGAGATCACGGGGTCACTCCTCCCCTCCGAACTGCCCGGCGTCGGCGGGCTGGAAGTCGAAGACCCTCCAGGAGCCGCCGCTGCGTACGACGGTGACGGCGAACTCGCCGAGGTTCTCGTCGAACTCGGCGCTCCCCGTCTCGGTGATGGACTGCGCCGTCACGACGAAGGTGACCGAGTCGGCGCCGAAGGTCCGTACCGAGTCGACCTGGGCCCGCCCCTCGGCGACCGCCCCGGCCTCGGACATCTCGCTCCAGAAGGCGCCGACCCTGCTGGTCTCGGCCAGCACCCCGGCGAACTCGGGGGTGGCAAGCTCCTCCATCGAGGCGTAGTAGGACTCGGGGGACTGGGTGTAGTCGATGGTTCCGTAGGCCTCGGCGAAGGCCCGGGCCGCCGCACCGGCCGCCTGGAGTTCCGCCTCCGTGAAGGGGAACCAGTCGAGGACGTCCACGTCCTCGGCGGCGGTGGTCGGGATCGGGCTCGGCTCGACGGTGGACAGCCCGTCCGGGCCGCCGGGTCCGCCCGGCGACTCCTCCTGGGCGGTTCCGGGTTCCGGGGAGGCCTCGGAGGGACCGTCCTCCTCGGTGCCCCCGAAGCCTCCGAAGCTCAGGTAGAGCCCAAAGACGACCAGCACGACGATCAGTCCGGTGAAGACAGCCCGCTGGGCGCGTTCGGGGAGAGGGTTGGGCATCGCTTCGGGCCTTTGTTCGTCAGTCGTCGTTCAACCAGAAGGGGACGTCCCGCTTGCGGTCCCTCGTCGTGGAAGAAGCGCTCTCCCCCCAGAAGGGGGTGATGGGCGCGTTGTCCCTGCGCTTGCCGGAACCGGTCAGCCAACCGCCGTCGCCGTCGCCCCGGCCCCGGCTCTCACCGGAGGGCGCGGGACGGGCGGGGCGCTGGGGGGCGGGGCGTTCGCGCCGCTCCCTCGGTGAGCCCCAGCGCGACGCCCGGGCGTTCGGGTTGCCCCGGGCCGGGGTGTCCGCGCGTCCGCCGAAGATGCCCTGGCCGGTACTGGGTTCGGGCCGCTCGGAACTCGCGGCGCGTCCGCTCCCGGCCGCGGGGGCGCCCCCGCCGAACACCGAACCGCCGCCACTGCTTCCACCGCCGTCCCGGCGCTCGGACCCGCCACGGCCTCCCGAGGCGGTGCCGAACACGGAGGCCCAGCCGCTGTCGCCGGTGCCGGTGTAGCCGCCGCTGGGTCGGGGCGGGATGGCCCCGGAGGCGCTGCCACCGGAGAGGCTCGGCGCCTGGTCACCGCTGCGCGCGGACCCGGCGGGCCGGGTGCCGCCACCGCCGCCGGCCGGAGCGCTCCTGGTGACGTTGAGCGGCGGGGCCGCGTTGTCGCGGACCCTGCCGTACCCGGCGGTGCCGCGTGCCCGCGCTCCGTCCGCGCGGACCGGACCGCCGTCGGCCGGAACCTCGTCGCCGACCCCGGTGTCCACACCGCCGTTCGGGACTCCTCCCCCGCCCGCGGGGACCCCCGCGGCCGCTCCGGCGATCTGCGGCCCCCGGCGCAGTCCCCAGGCCTGCGCCTTGAGGTTGGCGACCGGCGGCAGCACCACAGCGCTCCGGCTGAGCGCCTGGCTCTGCGCGGCGTCACTGACGATGCGCGAGGTGAAGGTGTTCGCGTTGACCGAGGAGAACAGGTACGCGAAGGGCTTGCGGTAGACGAAGAGGGCCACGGTGAAGAGCGCCAGCAGGATCATCTGCAGACCCCAGCCGAGGCTGGTGGACATGACCATGCCGTAGCACATGACCAGGAGCGAGATCAGGAGTACGACGAAGATCTGTTTGAGCAGGAAACCGATCATCAGCTCGACCCAGCGCAGCAGGACCATGCGTCCGTAACCCGGGTGGATGCCGATGAGCAGGAATATGGGAGCGAGGAGGAAGAGCAGGAGGAAGGCGATCTTCAGCACGATGAGCGCCACGGAGCCCGCGAGGATCAGTCCCCCGGCGAAGACCGAGGCGAAAAGCGCGAGCGTGGCCACTCCCAGACGGCTTCCCTGGTCATCACCCGCGAAGAGAGGGTAGACGCTGGGATAGAACTCCTGCACGTCAGCGGCGATGGCCTCATAGGCCTCCTGCTTCTCCGCAACGAGTTCGTTGGCGTCGATCTCCTCGTCAGCGATCTGCTGCTGCTCAATTCTGCTGATTCCCTGAGCTGCTATCAGGTCGGTTCCATGGACATGTGCAGCTGATTCGGCGATATCCCCGTTTCCGAACTGTCCGGCGACCCAGGGCTGGCAGACAAGACTGGACCACAGCATGTCCGCGTTGCGCCTGACCTGGAAGTCGGCCTCGGACTCCCAATCAGCGCGCTCCGGTGGCTCTGCCCCTGAGGGGCATGTCCCCGAACCGCCTCCGTAGGGCACCTGCCCGATCGTGCTCGTCACCAGTTGACTGCCGGAGTTCACCAGGCCACTGGCCATACCCATGATCTGGGACGGGTTGACGAGGATCCACAGCCCCAGGGCCGTCGCCGCGACCATCCAGACGCTGGACTCGATCGTGAGCGTCATCCGCTTCCGGATGAGCCCGTACCAGCCCAGCCACAGGGCCCCGAGGATGACGACCGTGGGGATCAGCGGACGCCAGATGCCCTCCCTCAGCGTGACGACCACGTTCTCGACGAGTTCGTTGAAGCTGGCGAGGAGACCGTCGGAGGTCGCGGCCTGGTACACCGTGATCGTCGACTGGTTGATGGTCTTGGACAGGTCCCAGGCCGTGTTGGCCAGGGTCGCCTGCGCGCCGTTGCTGATCCCGTCGACGCAGGACTCGGTGATCATGTGCCACTGCTGCCCGGCGGTGCCGTACTGGCCGTACATGCTGGCGTCGGGCGGCAGACCGTCCGTGGAGCCCTCGATGGAGGACTGCGACTGCGGGGGCACGAGCAGGCCGTCGGAACCGCTTCCCGCCGACTCCGGCAGCGGCGCGGGCTCGCCCGGGCACAGCGGGTTCGCCTGGGCCCCGGTGAGGGGCAGCACGACGAGACCGGTCAGCATGAGGAACGTCATCAGGAGGCGTCGCCATCCCCGCCGTCGGACGTGCTGATGCGTCATCTGCTGGCTCCTGCGTCGTGGTTCGGCCGAAGGCGATGTTCGCAGACACCGGGGCCCCGTCGATGCGCCCGTACACGCGTGCACACCGCACGCGGCCGTGCGCGACCGCAAGGCCCCCGCATGTCTCTACCCCATCCTCTATGGTGCGCCATCAGCGGGTCGGGGAACCGGCGCAACGCGTCGGGTTTTCCCCTTCTCTCCCCCGATGTGGCCAGACCCCGGAGGACAAAGACGACCTCTGCCAACGTTTGCGCAGGTAGCGGGTGCGAACGGCCTTCCGAAACACCCAGAAACCACAAGGCCACAATTTCCTAGCCACCTCCGCACTATGAGGGGCGTCACACTCAGTTTCACCATCAAAAGCGGACACCGAGACATCAACCGGACTGACACCCGATACCAGAACCGCCTTCGGTGGAACCCCGAGTCCGCATTGCCGCAGGACCGAAACCTGACCTAGGTCCACAACGGCATCGCCCTGTTCCCTTCCGACTCAACAGCCCCTTCCCACCCGGACAGCTCTTCGCCCTCCCGCTCTCCCCGGTCCTCGCGGCGTCGCTGCTGCTCGCGGGCATGTCGTGGATGACGGCCGAGGAGGAGGCCCGACGGGCCCGGGCCGAGCTCATGCGCGACGTCGTCGACTTCCCCTTCCCCCTGGTGATCGCCGCGTTGGACTCGCCCCGCTGGGAACCGGCACAGATGTGGTTCCACGAGGACCCCTGGAGCGCCGGTACCAGGTACGTGCCCGTCGGCCCCTCCCCCGAGCCCGACGGGTTCGGTCCCACCCTGCGCAGCCACCCCCTGGAGGGGACGCACGACCCGGCGTGGACGCCTCTGCACGAGGGGTACGGCCTGGAGGGTGGATCACGGTTGTGCGGGGCACACGGGGACGTCGTCATCGTCGACTCTGCGGACGACGCCGTCGGGGCCACGCCCTCCACGGATCCGCCGACCGTCGAGACGGGCGCTCCCACCACGGAGTTCCCCGACATCGGCACGGTGGAACTGTCCGGGCACGTCCGAGCGGCCAGGCCGGGAGGCCGAGGAGATCGCCTCGGCGGTCACGGAATGACATTTCGCGAACACCCGAAACGAGGGGTCCCGTTCCCCCTCCCCGCGCCGTACCGTGCCGCGCGGGTGACCGCTACCGGCCACCCCCACACCGGGGTGTGGGGAACTGTCCGCAATGGAGGGAGAATGGTTCAGGAAACACGGACGAGTGTCACAAAGTGCTGCTGTAGGGCTTTTCTCGGATAGATTGTCCTGCGCATCGTCACCCCTCTCCCGACCCCCTGAAGGGATGCGCGCCTATGTCCGCCTCCGGTCACTCCTCCGTCGGCCGCTACGAGCTGCGGGAGAGGCTCGGCGCCGGCGGGATGGGCACCGTGTGGCGCGCCTGGGACCCCTCCCTCCAGCGTGACGTGGCCATCAAGGAGGTCCTCCTCCCCCAGGGCATGGACCCCGAGGCCCGCGCCGAGGCGCACGCCCGCACACTGCGCGAGGCCCAGGCCACCGCGCGGATCAGCAACACGGCGGTGGTGACGGTCCACGACGTCCTCGAACACGAGGACAGCCCGTGGATCGTGATGGAACTGCTCAGCGGCAAGTCCCTCCAGTACCAGCTGGACCACCACGGTCCGATGCCGGTGGAGCGGGTCGAGGAGGCCGCCAGGTCGCTGCTCGGCGGTCTGAAGGCGGTGCACGCGGGCGGGGTCACCCACCGCGACGTCAAGCCCGCCAACATCATGCTCACCGACGACGACCGGACCGTGCTGACCGACTTCGGGATCGCGAACGTCGACGGCGGCGCCGCCCTCACCCAGACCGGCGTGTACATCGGTTCGCCCGAGTACATGGCGCCGGAGCGGTTCGAGGGCAAGCGCGCGCTGCCCGCGTCGGACCTGTGGAGCCTGGGCGTCACCCTGTACGCGCTCCTGGAGGGCCGCTCACCCTTCAAACGGGAGAGCATCACGGGGATCATCAGCGCGGTGCTGACCGCGCCGATGCCTCCGCGGCTGTCGTTGGACGACGCGGAGCACAGCCCCGCGAGCGCGCCGCTGCGGGCGCTGATCGCGGCGCTGCTGGCCCGGGACGCCTCGGCGCGGCCCAGCCCCGACGAGGCGCTGGCCCTCCTGGAGCGGGAGAAGCAGGCGCAGGAGGGCGACGGCGGCGTCGGCGCCGGGGCGCAGGACTCCCCCGGCACCGGGGGGCAGCCCTTGCCCCTCACCGGCCCCCAGGAGGCGGACAGCGGCTCGTGGAGGGCTCCCGGCACCGGAGCGCAGAGCGCGCCAGGCGGCGCCGTGCCCACCGGCCCTTCGGGGGGTTACCGACCGCCGTTCCCCGTCGCGGGTCCGGGGACCCCCGGTCAGGCGGGTCCGGGCCAGGGCGCTCCCGGCACCGGCCCCCACCCGCCGTGGCACGCGGCCCCGGGCGGCCCGAACAGCCCCGGCGCTCCTCGGGGCGGGCCGGCGTTCCCGAGCGGGCCCCACACCCCCCACGGTCCCGGCGGCCCCGGGTTCGCGGGCGGACCCCACAACCCGGCGTTCCCCTCCGGCCCCCACGGTCCCGGTTTCCCGGGCGGTCAGACCGGCCCGAACCTCCCCGGCGGCACGGCGGCGCACGGCCCGGGCACGGGTCCCGGGGCCAACCCGCAGGCACCGCACGCAGCTGGCCGCCAACCCGAGCCGCAACCGCCCCCCGGGGCGACCGGCCAGTTCTCCCTCCCCTTCCCCTCCGCGGGAACGCCGACGGGGCGGGGCCCGCTGCCCGGCCAGCCGGTCGGCGGCCCCGGGCACCCGGGGATGTTCCCCGGGCACGGCGGCGGCCCGGCCACCGGCGCCCAGATGCCGTGGGAGCGCCCCCGGACGGGCATGCCCGCGACCGTGGTCACCGCGGCCGTGATGCTGGTGCTCAACGGGCTCTACCTGCTGGTCCTGGCGGTGCTGTTCACCGTGGAGTCCACCAGCGGGTCCCTGGAGGTGAACGGGGCCTCCATGGCCCAGCTCTACGTCTGGGGCCTGCTGTCGACGGTCGCGGCGCCCGCCCTGTTGACCCGGTCGCGTCTGGTCTACGGGGGCGTCGTGCTCCTGCAGATGGTCGCGGCGGTGGTCCTCGTGCTCAACATGTTCACGGTGGTGGTCTACGACCCCGAACAGCTGCCGGTCTACGTGCTGGTGCTGCTGCTGAACCTGGCGGTCGCGGGCCTGCTGCTGATCCCGGCGAGGGCCCGGGCCTACTTCGGGTTCGGCGCGGACTTCCGCTGACCCCGTCCCGGGCGCCCCTCCGCGGGGCCCGGGGGCCGGGCGCACTGGTTCTCACGGCACCGTGGGCGCCGGGGCGGTGGCATGCTGCTCGCTATGCACGAAGATCCGCGGGACAGGGGGGACGGGGCGGCGTCGGGGCTGTGGGGGCGCGTCGCGTGCGCCTGGGCGGTCGCCTTCGCCGTGTTCCACCTCTACTGGGCGCTGGGCGGCGACTGGGGCCTGGGCGTCTCGGCGGGCCCTGTGGCCGTGGAACGCCCGGGGTGGTTCGTGGTGGTGGGACTGTGGGGCGTGGGTCTGCTGTGCCTCTTCGGCGGCGCGCTGGGCTGGCTCCTCGCCAGGCCGCGTCCCCCGGGCCCGACGGGGCGGGTGGTCAGGACCCTCGGCTGGTGTGTCTGCGCCGTGCTGCTGCTGCGCGCCGTCACCGTCGAGGTGATGCTGCTGGCCGACCCCGCGGGCCGGGAGACCACCGTCAGCCCGGAACAGCGGATGTGGACGCTGCTGCTGTGGAACCCCTGGTTCCTGGTCGGCGGACTCGTCTTCGGTCTGGCCGCGCTGGGGTTCGCGCGAACGCGTGAACCGGGGAACGGCGACGCCTGAGGGCGCGGCACGGAACACCGGTCAACGCCGCGGGACACCGGGCAGGGGACCACGTGACCACGGCGTCGGCGATGAGCCGTCCCCGTCCACCACCTCTTCAACGCGGGACGCCGGCACCCCACGCGCGGAACGCGGGCGAACGGAGGACCCGCGCCCCCACGGGAGCCGGCCGCGGGCGGCCGGCCCCCGCCCGCCCCGGACCGCTCACCAGTGGGTGAGCTTCAGCTCTCCCAGCTCCGCCAGGGCCACGCGCCCCTCCTCCGCCAGGACGCGCACCGTCTCCTCCGCCTCGGAGAGGGTGACGTAGCGGCCCCGCGACACGGCCTCGGCGGGCGAGGGGCTCTCCATCCACAGCCGGGGACCGCTCTCCCACACCATCTGCACGACGGCGCCGCTCGGGGCGGTGAACACCGCGAACGTGCCCTTGCTCGGGGTGAGTTGGTGGACGACCAGGCGCGCGGCGGCCGTCTCCAGGGGTTCGGCGTAGTCCATGAAGCCGAGGCCCTCCTCGGCGGCGTCCGCGTAGTGGACCTCCACCAGCCCGGTGTGGGCGGAGCGGGCCTCCTCGCGCGGCCAGACGGCGCCCACCACCCAGCGGCTGAGGGGTTCCTCCACGCGCTCGCGGGACAGCGCCGGTCCGTGCCGGACGCGCAGGAGGTCGAAGTCGCGTTCGAGGGCGATGGTGTGGCCCCGGTCGCTGCTCAGCGTGGCGACGAAGAAGCGCGGCAGCCAGGGCAGGACCATCCGGGACAGCTCGCGGACGCTCACGCGGCCCTGGTAGTGGGAGACCCACTCGGGGACCTCGTAGGGCCCCGGGTTGTTGAAGGACACGTGGACCATGGGCTCGCCGTCCACGGCGGGCCCGGGGAAGGCGGCCCCCCGGCCGAAGCGGCGGCGGTTCCAGTCCATACCGACGTGGAGCTTGCGGTCGGGGTCGCCGTCCCACTCGACCGTGAGCCCGTGGGCGCGCAGTGCCTCGGCCACCTCCTCCCCCACGGCGGCGCGGCGGATCGGGTGGCTGGCCCCGAAGCCGATGGTGAGCGAGGATCCCGCGACCGCGTGCGCGGCGTCCTGGTCGTGGTAGAAGGCGTACCCGCGCGCCGGGGTGTCGGCGGGTCTGGAGTTGCGGGCGGCGAGTTCGCCCTCCAGGGCGGTTCTGGCGCAGCGCTCGCAGCAGGTGAACTCCTCGCGGGCGATGACGCCGGACTCGTCCAGGGCGCGGAAGGCGCGCGTGAGGCGCTCGCCGTCGGTGCGGGCGGGCCAGCGGCGCTGGCGCTGGACGTGTTCGGCCAGGACCCGGTCCACGTGGTCGTGGAGCCGGGCGGAGGCCTCGCGGACCTCCCGCCCGCCGGGGTCGCCGTCCTCCAGCGTGTCGAGCAGGCTCCGGCGGGCGTCCCGGAGGAGTTCGACGAACCCGCCCCGGCCCGAGGCGACCCCGACCGACACCGTCTCCTTGGCGGAGGTGAGGGGGTGGACGCTCTCCCTGACTTCACTCATTCGCCCAATGTGTCAGAAGCCGGAGGCGTTTGGGGACGATTGCCGAAGTCCCCACTGTCCGCATCCGGACAACTACCGCGATGCTGGTCGCAACCGGTGCCGCGGTGTCCGGGGGCCCACGGCCGCGCGCCCCGGACGCGGTGGCCGCGGGGGCTCACCCGTGGGCGACCAGGTCGTGTCCGGCCAGGCGGCTGACGCGCTCGTCGCGGACCTGCCGGGCGAGGGCTGCGGTGGCGGCGAGTTCGGCGACGTCCGCGGCCCGGGTGCCGAGGAAGCCCGCCGCGGCCAGGTGTTCGGTGTACTCCGCGGTCGAGTCCACCGCATCCTGGCACTGCTCCCACTCCCGGTGGGCCGCGACGGCCTGCTCGACCAGGCGTCCGTACTCGGTGATCTGGGCGACCCGGGCGCGCACGGCCTCCTCGACGGCGTGCAGGTGCTCTCGCTGGGGCTTGAGCGCCTCCCTGACGCGGGGAGAGACCGCCCGCTGCCAGCGGCGCTGGTGGGAGCGGCGCAGTTCGCGCTGCCGGGCCAGGAGCGAGGCGATGCGCCACTCCTGCTCGTGCAGGACGGTCAGCGCCCGGTCGGTGTCCAGGGACTCCCCGCCGAGTTCGGTCCGGGCCCCGCGCACCAGGTCGATCGTGCGCTGCACCTCCACCAGCAGGGCGTGGTCGCCCTCACTGACGTCGTCGGGCAACACCACGCGCTCCCGGTACCGCTCCCGGTCGGTCCGGCGCACCCGCGAGGTGAGGGTGTCGGCGGTGACCACGGCGACGAGCACCCCGAACACCACCCACGGGATGCCCGGGGAGGGGTCCTGGGGCACGACGTCCAGCAGCCAAACCGGCGCGGTGACCAGCGTGCCCGCCCCCGCCGCGGCGCCCGCGGCCCGCACGGCGGGGTGGGCGTCCCGCCGGAAGGCCAGGGCCGCGACGTAGGCGACGAGGCTGACGCTGGCGATCACCATGCCCAGGTACCAGCCCGCCGTGATCAGGGCCAGGGTCGTGGTGAACCCGACGCCGAGCAGGTGGACACCGCTGTCGGACAGCCTCGGAGGGCGGGCCTCGGGGGGCCCTCCGCCGCCTCTGGGCGGGGGTTCCGGAGGCCGTGCCCCCAGGGAGGCCTCCCGGCGCTGGCGGTCGGGCAGGGCGGGGTCGATGACGGGTCGCGGCCGGATGGCGTCCTCACGCATGGGCGGTCCCTCGTGAGCGGTGGGGGGTCGGAATGCCGGGGCTGGGGAGGTCGGGCACCCGGGGCGGAACCCGACAGGGTAGGAGATTCCCACCCGGGAGCGCCCCGAACCAGGCGCCGCGCACCCCTTGCCCGGAAGGGCCCGCCGTCCCGCCCCCTCCACGGTGATCCTGCTCCCCGAGGGGCCGTCGGCGTCCCACAACGCCTCCGGCAGCAGGATCACCGGAAGGGAGAGAGCTCCTGCGTCACACCCGCAACAGTTTGGGTTGACCGCCTAGAGCTGCTCGTCGCGTCCGCCCGCGGGCACCAGGTTCTCCTCCTCGCCGGGGCGCTGGCGGGTGGGGTTGGTGTCCAGCCAGCGCAGCAGGTTCTCCGAGACCAGGTCGACGCCGATCCGCCCGACCCTGCCGTCCAGGTCCCGGAACAGGCACTCGCCGTTGCCGAGGTTGCGCAGCACGGCGAGGTGGTCCTCGTTGGTCTCCACGCCCAGCAGGGACATGACGCTCTCCACCTCGAAGCGCTCGCTGGAGCGGAAGGCGAACACCGAGGACAGGCAGTTGGTGACCTGCTCGTTGAGGAGGTCGCCCGCGTTCTGCGAGACGAGGATGAGCGCGGTGTTGCGGGAGCGGCCCATGCGCGAGACCTCGGGGACGAGCTTGGCGCCCTCGGGCGTGGAGGTGACCGCCCAGGCCTCGTCCAGGAAGATCGCCTTGGGCAGGTGCCGGTCCAGGCCGTTCATCAGGCGGCGGGCGAACTGGGAGACCAGGTAGAGCAGGGCGACGGACAGGCGCTGCTCGTAGGAGTAGTCGTCGCGGCCCACGCCGGAGTCGGGCAGGGTGAGCCCGCCCAGGGTGAACACGGTGGTCCAGCCCTCGGTGTCGATCCGCGCCTCGCCCTGGGGGTCGAAGCACAGGCTGGCCAGCCGCATCTCCGACATGGACTGCAGGACGGCGCCCAGGTTGCGCGAGGCCGCGCCGGGCGAGGAGACCAGGTGGTCCACGACCTTGGCCAGGGAGGGCTGGGGCTGGTTGGCGACGGCGGCCACGGCCTGGATCATGGCGGACTCGCGCTCCTCGCTCATGCGGGGCAGGAGCAGGCGCAGGGTCTCGGTGGCCATGGTCTTCTTGGCGGACAGGTCGTCGCCGAAGGCGAAGGGGTCGAGCAGGCCCGGCTGGGCCGAGCCCAGGGACATCATGCGGGCCTTGCGGCCGCGTCTTTGCAGGAGTTCGACCAGGGACTCGGCGTCGCCCTTGGGGTCGATGGCGGCGACGGTGACCCCGCGCAGGGCGAGCTGGTAGATGAGCAGGAGGGCGAGGGTGGTCTTGCCGCCGCCGGGCTCGCCGGTGATGGCGATGGCGGTGGGGCGGTTGCGGGCCGCGGCGACCATGGGGTCGAAGTGGACGATGGAGCGGGCTCGGCCGATGGTCTCGCCGACGTAGGGGCCCACCCAGCCGCCCCCGGAGTGGTCGACGCGGTCGCCGACGTCGACGGTGGCGGTGGGCATGCCGCCCGCGATGGTGCGCAGCGGCTGGCGCTGGGCGTAGGCGTTGAGGCGGATGCGGTCGCCGGGCAGCGACTCGTTGAACAGCGAGAACTGGTCGCCGGTGGAGTTGATGACGTCGATGCCGATGTCGCGGTAGTGCTCGATGACCGCCTCGACGTGCTGGCCGAGCAGGCGCTCGGTGGGCGCGGACACCATGAGGCGGTGCCAGCCGTAGACGAAGGGCAGGCGCTCCTTGGTGATGCCGTGCTCCAGCATACGGGCGGCGTCGATCTGCTCGGCGAGCGCGATGGGCGCCTCCACCCCGGCCTCGCGGATGTGGGCGTCCATGTCGCGGGCGTGGGCGAGCTTGCGGCCGACGTCCTTGGAGGCCTTGGCGGGCGGTATGAGCTTCATCCGCAGGGACATCTCCACCGGGAAGGGGAGGGCGTCGGCGTGGTGCATCCAGGGCTCGCCGTCCGGGAAGGGCATCAGGTCCGGGAAGCGGGCGAAGGACAGGAACGCGACGTGGGTGGACCCCGCGGGCTGTTCGAGGCGCAGCGCGGAGCGGCCGTTGTGCACGACGCCGTCGACCAGTGCCTCGATCTCGCCGCGGCCCCAGGTGCGCCGTCCGGCCGCCGAGGGGCGGATCTCCTCGGCGGTGCCGCTGACGGCGTGCCGGATGAGCCAGGCGATCTCGTCGGAGGTGGCGTGGCGGGCGTGCAGCGAGCTGGCGGCCAGGGCGCGGCCGAGCCGCTCGGCCTGGTCGGTCCAGCGGGCGATCTCGCGGTCGTCCACGGCGTCGTCGTTGATGCCCAGGACCTGTTCGGTGCGCTGGTAGGCGCCGAAGACCTGGGAGAACAGGCCGAGTCCGGCGCCGGCGTTGCGCTGGCCGAGGCGGACGCCGAGGTAGACCTCCTTGGTCCAGAAGTCCTTGGCCCACACGTGCCGGTACGTCTCGTCGAGGTAGTCGTACCAGCCGGGGCCGGAGTCGGAGGTGGCGTCGAGCCGGGTGGCCCACTCCGCGGCCGGGTAGGTGCGGTGGGCGACGCGCAGGTGGACCTCGGCGTCGTTCATGCGGATGGCGGCGAGGGCGATGGTGACGTTGGTGGCCAGCGCCTGGCGCTCCTCGGGCGTGGTGAACTCGTAGGAGACCGTGGGCAGGCGGAAGTAGGCCCAGGCCTCGCTGTCGCTGAACAGCACGCGGTCGTCGAAGTAGCGGACCGCGAGGCGGGTCGTGCCACGGGTCCCCCTGGTGCCGGTCATCTCTTCGCCCTTCTGGTCGCGTCGCGTGGCGGGGTTCCGTCGTTCCTACCCGGACCCGCCGCCCTCGCCCCCTTCATAGTGGAGTATCGCCCCGGAACGGGAGAAGCGGACGGGGTTACGGCGCGCCAGAACCCCGGAGGACGCTGACGGGCCCGCCTCCGGGGGAGACGGGCCCGACCTTCCGGGGGGCGGTGGCGTGTTCGTCGGCACGCGTCCCGCCCTGTGGCGCCCTAGCAGGCGGTGTCGATGGTGTCCTGGATGGCGGACCTCTCCGCGGAGGTGACGGTGAGGTCGTAGCGGTGCTTCACGTTGACCCAGGCCTTGACGTAGTCGCAGTGGATCGCGGTGTTCTCCGGCATCCACTGGGAGGGGTCCTTGTCGCCCTTGGCGCTGTTGCTGCTGACGGTGACCGCCCACAGCTGGGGGGAGTCGACGTCGTTGGCGAAGTCGCGGCGCCGCTCGGTGGTCCAGTCGGCCGCGCCGGTCTTCCAGGCCTCGCTGAGCGGAACCATGTGGTCGACGCTGATCTGGGAGACGTCGCCGTCCCACCACACGTCGTCGAAGGTGCTGTACCAGCGGCCGGAGGTCGGCTGGCAGTCGGAGTCGGTGACCACGTCGTGGCCGTCGCGGACGAGCACGTACTGGCGGGCGGTGCAGGGGCTGTCGACGACGCTCCAGTGCGGGAAGAGGCCGCGGTCGTAGCCGGTCTGGGGCCCCTTGGCCCGGACGGTGAGGGAGTCGAGCTGGCTCTGGGCGGTGGAGGCGCTGGGGATGCCCGGGGGCAGGACGTGGTCGGCGGCGGCCGGGGCCGACCAGCCCAGGACGACCGCGAGGACGGCGGCGCTGAGGGCCGCGAGCGCGCGGGGAAGCGCACGGGGGCGGGGGGAGGGCACGTTTTTCTCCTCTGTGAGCGGGTGGGAGGAAAGCACGGACCCCACCACTGTGCGACAACCGCTCCTCTCCCACCAGTACCCCGCGGGAAATTCCGTCGAAATCGGGGATGACCTCCCGACCCTTCGCCCGGAGTTCTGCACCAGCCCCTGAACCGTATTCGTGTGATCTAGCGCACTCTGAAAGTGGGTTCTTTCACAAGCGACCCCGAGGGCGAAGGGCGCGGGCGGACGACCTGGGAAGACGCACGAACAGTACGCATGCTTTCACCCTGAGTGACGCAACGCAGGTGAGCGAACGACCCCGACTCGAGGTAAAGATGGGGGCGAAAAGGAAAACCGGCCGCCCTCACAGTTTTCCTCCATATAGTATGACTGTCATACCCGACAAAAGGGACACTAAACACCGCACATAAAGAAGCCGTAAGTAGGCTTTCCCGCCCTTTGTTAAGTTCGCATGTCGTAGGAGAAACCGTCGACATCGGAGAGGATGAACCCCGCCAGGGGATCGACCATGACTCTGCAGATGGACCTTCCGACCAGCACCGCGGACGAGTACCCCACACGTAAGAGCACCGAACCCGCCCTGTTGTACCGCAGGGACCCCGCCGTCTGGGGGACCGACGAGGGCCCCTTCTCCCACGACGAGCTGTGCGCCTATGACGAGCGCGGCTACACCCAGATCGACTCCCTCATCACCCCGGACGAGGTCGGGGCCTACAGCGCCGAACTGGAGCGGCTGAGCTCCGACCCCGACCTGCGCGGCGACGAGCGCGTGGTCGTCGAACCCTCCTCCGACGAGGTGCGTTCGGTGTTCGAGGTGCACAAGGTCAGCAAGGTCTTCGCCGACCTGGTCAACGACCCGCGCCTGGTCGACCGCGCCCGCCAGATCCTGGGCTCGGACGTGTACGTGCACCAGAGCCGCGTCAACTACAAACCGGGCTTCGGCGGCGGCTCGTTCTACTGGCACTCCGACTTCGAGACCTGGCACGCCGAGGACGGCATGCCGCGGATGCGGGCGGTCAGCTTCTCGGTCGCCCTGACCGACAACTACGCGTACAACGGCGCGCTGATGATCATGCCGGGATCGCACAGGACGTTCGTCTCCTGCGTGGGCCAGACCCCGGACGACCACTACCGCGACTCGCTGAAGAGCCAGCACGTGGGCACCCCGGACCAGAGCTCCCTGTCCTACCTGGCCGACCAGCACGGCATCGACGTGCTCACCGGCCCGGCGGGCGGGGTGACGGTGTTCGACTCCAACTGCATGCACGGCTCGGGCGGCAACATCACGCCCTACCCCCGGTCCAACGTCTTCATCGTCTTCAACAGCGTCGAGAACGCCTGCGACAGACCGTTCAGCGCCCCCGCCCCACGCCCGGAGTTCCTCTCCGCCCGCGAGTTCACCCCCGTGGGCCGCTGACGCGCCCGAGCGCGCCGCGTGGCCGCAGGCCGCCGCGAGCGGAACGCGTGCCCGCCCGGAGGGCATGGTCCCGCGCCCCCGTGTGGGGCGGGCTCCCCAGCCCGCCCCACACGGGGGTTCTCCCGTGCCGGGAAGCCGCGGCCACCGGGACCGGGACCTCCCGGCCCTGGCTCCGGGACCGGAGCCGCCCGAGCCCGCGTCCGGGGGGACCGGGAGACCCGCCTCCGGCGCTACTGCTGGGTGAGGGAGTTGACCAGGACCCCGCCCAGGGCGCCGTGGGCGCGCTTGGTGGCGGGGCGCAGGGCGCCCACGTCGATCCTGGTGTAGGACGAGCCCAGGTGGTCGTCCCAGGGGATGCGGACGATGGCGCGGCACCGGCCGCGGGCCACCCGCTCGGCGGCGTCCACATCCTGGAGGCTGCGCTTGCTGACCCCGTTGACCACGAGCACGGACCTGGCGCGCAGGGCGCCGTAGCCGTTGCCGTCCAGCCAGTCGAAGGTCATGGAGACCGCGCGCTCGGCGTCGGCGTTGGCCGGGGCGACCAGCACCAGCCCGTCGGCGACCGGCAGGGCCCGAGCCACGCCCGTGGCCGCCGGGTCCAGCAGGGTGACGCCGTAGAACCCGCCGAGCAGCGAGGCCAGCTGACCGTAGTCGCGGTCGTCCAGGGTCTGCACGTAGGGGTCGTCCAGGGTCTGCACGACCTCCAGGCCGGTCGCGGTCCGGCTGGTGTAGCCGCTCATCCGGGAGTAGTCCTGGATCGCCTCGGCGTTGGCCAGCAGCCCGGTGAGGGTCTCGGGCGTCTGTGCGCCGACGCGGCGGGAGAGGCCGTTGGGTCCGGGGTTGACGTCGACGGCCACGACGAGGTCGTCGCGGTGCGCGGCCAGGGTGTGGCCGATCATCAGTGCGGTGACGGTCTGCCCGGCGCCGCCGGTGCAGCCCAGCACGACGAGGCTGCGCGGACCGTCCAGCGGGGTGCGCAGGCGCTCGATGTCGCTGGGCGGCAGGTCGGAGCGCACGGGGGCCGCCCCGCCGGTGACGACCTTGGCCAGGCGCCGCCAGCCCCGGGTGCCGCCGGAGTCGCTGGCGGCGGGCTCCTCGGCCCGTCGTCGGGGTTCGGGCTCCTCGGTCCGGTGGGCGGGGACGCCGTTGGGGGTGTCGCCCAGGCGCTCCTGTTCGCCGGTGCCGTGGTCGAGTTCCAGCGCGGTCCCGGGTTCGCGCGCGGGCGGCTCGGGCTCCTCTCCGGGCGCGGGCTGGCCGAAGAGCTGGCCGAGCCTGCGCGCGTTCTGCGCCACCCGGTGGAAGACGCCGTCGTGCGGGTCCTCGGACTCCCGCGGCTCCTCGGCGGGGTGCTCCTGACCGGCGGTCGGGGTGGGACGGTCCGTGAGGGCCCCGTCCTCGGTCCGCCCGGTGTCCTGGACGGCCGGCGGGGAGGTCCGCTCCTCCTCGGTGGAGGTCCCCTCCTGCGCGAGGGCGTCGGCCATGCTGGGGTTGGCCCTCGGGTCGCGTGCGGCGCCGTTGCGGTCCTCCCGCGCCCCGGAGGCGGCGCGGGCGGTCCCGGCACCCTGGTGCCCGCTCCGGCGGCCGGCGGCCGGGTCGGGCTTGGCGGAGGTGTCCGTGTCCCGGCTCGCGGAGTCGGCGGTGCCGGTGGCGCGCATGCTCCAACGGGCGCGGAAGGACGCGTCGCCGCGGTCGGCTCCGGCGGAACCGGAGGCCGCGGGTGCCGCTGCGCCGTCGGAGCCCCGGGCCTCGCCGGGGTCCCGCTCGTCCCGGCGCACGTTCTGCCGGCGGCGGGCCAGGGCCTCGGCCTCGGCCCTCTCCAGGTCGGAGGCGGTGCGTCGGTGGACCTGGTCGGTGCCCGGGTCCACGCGGACGTTGCCGTCCCCGCGCCCGTGGTCGTCCCGGACCTCGACGAAGCTGACGAGTTCGCCGGTTCCGTGGTCGAGCTGGGTGGGCGGCTTGGGCTCGTCGGCCGGGGCCCGCCCGGCCGGGGCGGCCTCACCGGCCACCTCGCCGGCGGTGGTCTCGGGGGCGTCCCCGGATGCGGCCGGGACGGCGTTCTCCTCGCGCAGCTCGTTGGCGGGGATGAGGGGGTTGCCCCGGTCACCCACCTTGGGCTGGTCGGGGTGGCGCTTCCTGCCGTCCTCGAACCACCGCGAGGGGTCCTTGGCGTCGCGCTCCTGTGTGGGAACGGCGTCGGCGAACTTCGGGCGCGGCGGCGCCGGGGTGTCGGCGGTGATGAGGTGGTTGTCGAGCACGGACATGTGCTCGTTCCACTCGGGGCCGCGGTCCTGGGACTCCTCGCGCGGCGTCCCGGGCATGGCGTCCTGCTCGCCGGTGCCGTGGTCGAGTTCCAGGACGGGCTTGTGGGGAGAGCGTTCGGCCGCGGGTGCCACGGGCACGGCGGTGTCCGGAGTGACCCGGGTGTCGGGGGTGTCCGGAGTGGTCGTGTCGTCCGGGGCGGTCGTGCCCTGAGCCGCCGCGTCCACAGCGGGACGGGCGTCCACGCCGCGGGGAGCGGTCCGCGCGGCGGCGGTCTCGGGGCTGGTGGTGTCCCCGTTCCCGGCGGTGTCCTCGGGAAGAACGGTGTCGCCGCGCCCCGTGGCGGGCCGGTGCTCGACGGTCTCCTCTGCCCCGGTGGGGCTCCCGTTCCCGGTGACGTCCCCGGGCCCGGCGGTGCTCGCACGCCCGTCCGTGTCCCCGTGTCCGCTGGTGGCCTCGTGCCCCGTGGCGGACCGGTACCCGACGTCCCCGGGCCCGGCGGTGTCCCCGTGTCCGGCGAGGCCGCGCTGCGGGACGGTCTCCTCGTCTCCCGTGACGGACCCGCGCTGGGCGTCCTCGGAGCCGGTGGTGCTCCGGCGGGGGGCGACCGAGGGGCCCTCCGGTCCGGAGGCGGACCCGCGCCCGGAGGCCTCGGCGTCCCGCGTACCCGTGCCGGGAACGGCCTCCGCGGAGACTCCGGACCCGTCCCGTGCCGTGTCCTGTTCCGCACGCGCCACAGGACGAGCGGTCTCCGCCGCCCCGTCCGCGTCCGTGGTCCCGGGCGCACCGGTCGCACTCGCGGTGTCCTCGGCCCCGACCGGGTCCTCCCGGCGTTCGGTGCGCGCGGGCGCGTCTGCGTCCTCGGTCGCGCGGGCCTCCTCCTGCGGCGTCGCGGAGGAGGGCGGCAGCCAGGGCAGGGCACCAGCCTCGGCCGGGGGGCGGCCGGTGGCGGCCGCGTAACGGGCGGCGTAGTCCGACAGGTCGCCGTAGCCGGCCGCGGGCTCGGCCTTCTTCTCCAGTTCCCAGGGGGCGGCGTGGGGGCGCCCCCTGCGGCGGGGCGGCTCCGGCTCCTCGCCGGTGCCGGGAAGCCCCTGCCCCCGGGCGCGGGAGGTCGGCAGCTCCCTCGGGCCGCGCTCCCGCACGCGCTCGGTGCGGCGCTGTTCCTCCAGGTCCTTGGCGACCCTGAGGCCCTGCGTACGGCCGCGCAGGCGCCGGGCCGCGGCGGTCTCCTCCTCGTCGGAGCCGGAGACGCGCCGCTCATCCACCGCGTCGACCACCTCCCCCCGGCTCATGGCCGCGGTGTCGCCGACGCTGTAGGCGCTCTTGGAGGTCAGGCCGAGGGGGGTCTCGCCGGAGGAGGCGCGCAGGCGGGAGAACCACTCGTCGCTGTCGCGCTGCTCCTCGCCCTCGGTCTCGTAGATCCTCTCCCGCGCGAAGCCGTCCTCGGGGTCCTCAGCGGTGTCCGCCTCGGGCCCGCGGGGTTCCTCCTCCCGGGGTTCCCGTGGTGCGGACCCCAGGGCGAAGCCGAAGTAGTTGAGCACGCGGCGGCCGACTCCGCGCCGGGGCCCGTCGGGCGCTCCACCGCCCCCTTCGGAGGCGGCGGACGCGTCGGGCCGCTCCCCGCGCGGTCGCGACGGGGCGTGCCGCTCCTCGGGGTCGGGGCGCGCGGCGACGGCCACGGGGGCGCGTTCGGAAGCGGCCGGGGCCTTTTCCGCCGGGGTCTCCCGCTCCAGAGCCGGAGCGTTCGCGGTCCGGGCGGAAGCGGCCTCCGACCGGACAGGGACGGCCTTCGGCTCGGCCGGGGCGCTCTCAGCCCCGGCGGACACGGTCTCCGACCGGGCAGGGACGGCCTTCGCCCGGACCGGAGCCCGCCTCCCGGTCTCCCCGTCGCTTCGGGGCCGGATGCGCGGAGCCCCGGCGGGGGCCCTCTCCTGCCCCCGGTCCGGCCTCCCGGAGCCGCCCCGGGCGGGGGCCTCCTCCTCGGTCTCGGCGGACGGGGCGGGGTCGGCGGGAGCGCGCACGCCGAGCAGCGGCGGCGCGTCGGAGCGGGACGGGCGGACAGCGGTCCCAACGGTCTCGGCGACCCCGTCCCCGGCCGTCTCCGCCTCGGGTTCGGCGCGGCGCCGCGACGCCGACGGGAGCGGACCGGACGCGGGGTCGCGGTGCCACACCCGCACGGTCACGCGGACCTCGGCGGGCTCGTACTCGGGGGCCAGGCGGTTGTACACCCGCGCTTCGGCCAGGAAGCGCGCCTGGGAGATGAGCAGCTCGGTGAGGCGCTTGCCCTCGATCACCGGCCGGGTGGCCAGCACGGTGATCACACCGGGCGGGACCACCCACAGCACCAGGTGCCAGCCGTTGCCGAACACGAAGGGCGCGTTGACGAGGCTGAGCAGGACCACCCAGAGCGCGAACACGCCCAGGGCGACCCCGAAGGTGCCCACCGGGAGCGGCATGGGCAGCCGGAAATCGTAGAGCTTGTAGAGCCGCTTCTCGATACGCCAGATGTTGGTGTACGTGGGCAGGTCCACGTTCCCGGCCTCCCTCGCCTATTCGGTCGATACGCCCATCGCTCGGGCGAGCGCCACGGCGATGACCTCGATGATGCCGGGGACGTAGAACACGATCCCGATGAAGATCGCCAGGATGATGAACTGCGCGAACCTCGTGATCTCCCTCGTGAACAGGAAGAACACCGCCACGATGGAGACGATGACGAGGAAGAGGGGTCCGAAGAAGCCCCTCAGGAAGTCGGCGAGGCCACCGGTGTCGGGGGCGTTCTCGGTGGTCTGCGCCGCGAGGAAGAGCAGGTCGGCACCTCCGGCGGCGTGGAACACGTCCGGTGTGGAGGACAGCAGGGGGAGCATGTCAGGCGCCGCCCCCCGGTGTCGTTTCTGGTGTGCGCATGGTCCTTCTCTTCTCCTTGCCTACAGGCCCCGTCAACCGCCGAACGAGCGCGGGGCTCCCTGGATGTCACGCACGTGCCACTCGCTGCCCGAGTCCACGACGGTGACCAGGTAGTTCTGCGTGATCTGCCCGGTGTCGGTCCCGTCGGAGGCCGGGACGTTCCACCGGACGGTGGCCGCTACCTGTCGTACGTCATCATTCCCGGTCGAGGCCCGCGTTGGCACCGTGATATCGGACAGTTCACCAAATTCCAGGCTGTTCTCCGGAAGCGGGGCGATGGTGACGCCCGGTTCCACATAGCGCTCCAGGTGCGCCGGTTCCCCCGCGTAGGCCTCGAAGAAGCCGGACAGCACCTCCCCGAGCTGCTCCTCGGCCTCCGGGTCGGTCTCGAAGGCCGACCCCTCGGGCAGGCCGGCCTGCGTCGGCGCGGCCAGCAGCGCCGGGTTGCCCGAGACCACCAGGGACTCCCCGTCGGCGTAGACCGGCACGTCCAGGCGCATGGGCTGGCCGTTGACGTCGGCCCGCACGACGACGAGGCCGTTGTGGTCGTCCTCCACGTGCACGGCGACCACCGTGAGGTTGTCGCCGGTGAGGCTGTCGGCGGGGACGTCCAGGGCGGCGGCCTCCCCCTCGGGGACGTACGCCGCCAGGTCGGACAGGCGCGCCTCGGGGTCGGCGGTGTCGAGGTAGGCCTCGGCGAACCGCATGCCGAAGGCCGCGGCGGCGGTCTCCGGATAGGTCACGGTGTCGCTCTGCTCGGGCTCCTCGGAGGTGTCGGGAAGGGCGAACCCGCCGCGCAGCGGGAACCAGATGCCGTTGAAGACGACCACGATGATGAAGGCCCACAGGACGGCGCGGCCCACACCGACCCACCAGCGCCCTCCGGCTCCGGCCCGGGGCCGTCGGGCGCGGGGGGCGTCGAGCCCCGCACCGCCGTCGTCCGGCTCACCCGCGGCGGCACCGCGCCGCGACGCCTTCGCCATCCCCGCCTCCTGCACACAGGTCCGTGCCGCCCGCTCCGGACGGCGTCTCCGCCATGCCCTTGTCTACCCCATCCCTATAGTGAGGCATTGTGCGGGTTGGGAGCGTCCTTGGTGACTCCGCGTTTCCCCGCCAACCGCACATTGCGCACATGGGCTTAACTTCCCAAAACGGGCACAATACGGCAAGGGTTGCACTAACTCCTGCTGCGGCCACACACTTCGCCGCAATTATGGTCGGACCGGAAAGGGATTAGTTCCCTCGAAGGCAGCAAGATGTGTCCCCGCGGTCCGGGAAACCGTTGACGGGATGTAACCGGGATCTCCTCGCACCGGGCGAAGCGGCCGCCGCCTCCCGGCCGCGCTCCCCCCACGGTTTCGGGCCGATCCGGCCCCGAGCACGGATCCGCCGTGTGAGCCCGGGAGCGTGCCCTAGATTGGCGGCATGCTCCGATACCTCGCAGCCCGGGTGTTCTGGTCCCTCAGCCGGTGGAAGCTGACCACCGAACCCAAGCCCGAACGGCCCACCGTGCTGATCGGTGCCCCGCACACCTCCAACTGGGATTTCGTGCTCATGCTCGCCATCTCCTGGCGCCTGGGGCTGGAGCTGCACTGGCTGGGCAAACAGAGCCTGTTCACGGGCTGGCGCGGCCCGATCATGCGCGCGCTCGGTGGAATCCCCGTCGATCGCGCGAATCCCGGCCGGGTCGTCGACGACGTCGTCCGGCGTGTGCGGTCCGGCGAGACCTTCGGCCTGGTCATCACCCCCGACGGCACCCGCGGGGCGCACACGCACTGGAAGTCCGGCTTCTACCGCATCGCCCGCGAGACGGGGATGCCCGTGACGCTCGGTTTCGTCGACCGCACCACGATGACCACCGGGCTCGGACCGACCTTCGAACTGACCGGCGACGTCGCGGAGGACATGGGCCGCGTCCGCGCCTTCTACGCCGACAAGGCGGGGCACAGCCCGGAGCGGCGCGTCGAACCGCGCTTGCGCGAGGAGGGCGGCGCCGGCTGACCCCCGTCCGGGCCGGCCGGAGGGATCCCGGACCCGGGACACGCTGAGGGGCCGCGGGGACGCGCGCTCGGCGCGTTCCCACGGCCCCTCGTCGTCGGCTCGGTCAGACGTTGAAGCGGAACTCCACGACGTCTCCGTCGGCCATCACGTACTCCTTGCCCTCCATGCGGACCTTGCCCGCCGCGCGGGCGGTCTGCATGTCGCCCGCGGCGACCAGGTCGTCGAAGGAGACCACCTCGGCCTTGATGAAGCCGCGCTGGAAGTCGGTGTGGATGACTCCGGCGGCCTCGGGGGCGGTGGCGCCCTTGCGGATCGTCCAGGCGCGGGCCTCCTTGGGCCCGGCGGTCAGGTAGGTCTGCAGGCCCAGGGTGGCGAAGCCGACCCGGGCGAGCTGGGCCAGGCCCGACTCGGTCTGGCCCATGGACTCCAGCAGCTCCTGCGCCTCGTCCTCGTCCAGCTCGGCCAGTTCCGCCTCGATCTTGGCGTCCAGGAAGATCGCCTCGGCCGGGGCGACGAGGTCCTGGAGCTTGGTGCGCAGCGCCCCGTCGGCCAGCTCGTCGGTGTCGAGGTTGAACACGTAGATGAACGGCTTGACCGTGAGCAGGCTCAGCTCGCGCAGCCGGTCCAGGTCCACGCCCTCGGCCGCGGACAGCGAGGTGCCGCCGTCGAGGACCTGCTGCGCGTCGCGGGCGGCCTGGAGCAGCTCCTGGGCGTCCTTGTCCTTGGCGTTGCGCTTGGCGTCCTTCTCCAGGCGGGGAAGCGCCTTCTCCAGGGTCTGGAGGTCGGCCAGGATCAGCTCGGTGTTGATGGTCTCGATGTCGCGGGAGGGCTCGACGTCGCCGTCGACGTGCGTGACGTCGGGGTCGTCGAAGGCCCGGATCACCTGGCAGATGGCGTCGCTCTCGCGGATGTTGGCCAGGAACTTGTTGCCCAGGCCCTCACCCGTGGAGGCGCCGCGCACGATGCCCGCGATGTCGACGAAGTCCACCGTCGCCGGAATGACCTTCGCCGAGCCGAAGATCTCGGCCAGCTTGCCGAGCCGGGCGTCGGGAACGCCCACGACCCCGACGTTGGGCTCGATGGTCGCGAACGGGTAGTTCGCGGCCAGGGCGTCGTTCTTGGTCAGCGCGTTGAAGAGGGTGGACTTGCCGACGTTGGGCAGGCCGACGATCCCGATAGACAGACTCACAAGGTCAGAGTCTATGCGGACCCGCGGGTGGGCGGTCCCGCCGCGTCCGGGTCGCCGGTTCCCCGCCCGCGGCCGGAAACCTCACCATTGCCGAACCGCGCCGGTCAACGGGGCGGCCCCCGCAGCGGACGGCGGGGCAGAAGACGGGGCGCGGGTCCGCGTGCGGTGCCCGAGCGGGAAAACAGGGCCAATCACCGAAACGCAGTGCACAGGAGAAGCTACCCACAGTAGGTTCGACAAACGCTGCCGGGAACCGGGGCGGCGGCCGTCCGGTGCGCGGGCCACCCGTCGCACGCACGGCTCCGCCTCCCGGACCTGGACCGACACACCGCCGCTGACACGGCAGGCGCGCGGTACGGCGGCCGGTGGGAGGGACCGGCCCCGGACCGCGTCGGACGAAGGCGCCCGGGCACACGGCTGACGCCGTGCACCGGCGCCGCCGTCGCAGCACCTTTCCTGGGGGGAGACAACCGTGGTCACCGACCAACTGAGGGCGCTCGTGCGCCGCTACCCGCTCGTGCGCTTCGCGACCCGCAAGATCCGCGTCCGGCTGCCCAGACGGCTGGGCGGGCTGGACCCGGACCGGGTTCCGCCGTGGACCCGCGAGGTGGCCTTCTCCCTGCCCCGCCTGGACTCGGACACGCGCCGCGTCGGCCCGGACGGCCTCACCCTGCGGCTGCCCGGCGACCTCACCGTTCCTCGGCGGCTGGCCGCCTTCGGGCTGGCCCGGCACGAGCCCGACAGCCTGGCCTGCTTCATGGCGATGCTCGACCACACCCGCCCCGGAGCGGTGTTCGACGTGGGCTCCGGGGTGGGGGTGTACTCGCTGCTGGCCGCCGCGCGCACACGCCGCCCGGTGTTCGCGTTCGAGCCCACCCCGGAGGTGGCGGCGGCGGCCCGGGTGGTGTCCTCCTCGGCGGACCTGGGCTTCACCGTGGTGGAACTGGCGCTGAGCAACCACACCGGCACCGCGCACCTGCGGCGGGCCCGGCACAACGACATGTGCAACACGCTCGTGCACTCGGCGCGCGCCGACCTGTCGCACATCGCCGTGGAGGTGACCACCCTGGCGC
The DNA here is from genome assembly GCF_000092985.1 of Nocardiopsis dassonvillei subsp. dassonvillei DSM 43111. Taxonomy (GTDB): domain Bacteria; phylum Actinomycetota; class Actinomycetes; order Streptosporangiales; family Streptosporangiaceae; genus Nocardiopsis; species Nocardiopsis dassonvillei. Next base: position 161,642 of record NC_014210.1, on the reverse strand, counting down.
GGTGGAACGAGGACGCGTCGGCCTTCCCGACCGTGCTCAAGATCGACACGGTCGGCACGGAGCCGGACGTGGTCGCCGGAGGTCTGGAGGTGCTGCGCCGGTACCGGCCGTGGATGCTGGTGAAGGTGCGGCCCGACCGGGGCGTGGAGGAGCGGCTCATGGCGCTGCTCGACCCGCTGGAGTACACCTGGTACCCGGTGAGCGGGCCGCCGCCCTACGAGCCGCGCCCGGAGATCTCGGGCCGGGCCTCCCCCGCCTGGGAGCGGATGTGGCTGTTCACGCCGGAGCCGGTGCCGGAGGAGTTCTGGCCCTCGGTGCGCGGCTGGCGCAGGGCGCTGGAGTCCTGCCGCCCCGGCTCCCGCGGGAACCCGGACCCCTAGAGCCAGCCCTCCAGCGCGGCGAGGAACCCGGGCAGGTCGTCGCGGTGGACGCAGTGCCCGGCGCCCTCCACGACCCGGACGGTGAAGCCGCGCCCGGTCAGCTCCTCCGCGGTCTGGGGCGTGACGGTGACGCTGTCGCCCGCGCGCAGGACGAGGGAGGGCACGACCGGTTCGCCGGGGAGGAAGTCGCGCCCGGCGATCTCCTCGGCGACGAAGTCGAAGAACTCCGGGTCGAAGGCGGCGAAGCCCCTGACCTCCCTCTCGACGTCGTCGTCGGTCCACCTGGGGTTGCTCTGGCGCACGCGCGTGGCGTCGGCGGTGACGAAGACGCGGCGCACGCGCTCGCCCGCGTCGGCGTGCATGGGGGGCAGGCGGAAGGCCGGGTCCACGTACACCGCGCGGGCCGGGCGCAGCCTCTCCACCGCGAGGGAGAGCGCCACCGCGCCCATGGAGTGGCCGATGGCCAGGTCCGCTCCGGCGGGCAGGGAGTCCGCCAGGTCGTCGCCGAGCGCCGCCACGGAGTAGGAGCCGCGCGGGCTGTCGCCGTGGCCGCGCATGTCGACGCTGACCACGCGGCGGCCGCGTTCGACCAGCGCGTCCTCGACGGCGTGCCAGGTCTCGTGGGTGGCCATGGATCCGTGGACGAGGAGCACGGTGAGGTCTCCGGTGCCGCGGGTGTAGGTCTCCAGTCTCATGGGAGCGGGCCTCCTGGGGAAGTGAGGGACTGCCAGGGTGCGGGAACCGGTGAGAGGTGGTCCGGCCCCGGACGGAGACCTCAGGTTCTCGAAAACTTTTGCACAAGGGAAGTGGATGTCCGGAAGCGGCCTCGCGCGCGCCCCCGCTCCCCTCTGGAACCGCGCACCTGCGGGGTCCGCGTTCCCGTGTCGGGCCCCGGCGGGTTCCGGGGCCGGCGGACATGCCGGACTTGGCGGGTCTGCTCACCGATGTCCTGCGTGGCGGAGAGCCGCGCGACGGCGCGGCCTGACACCATAGACGGCCATGGACGGCCTCGCACTCGTACTCATGCTCCTGATCGGTCTGGCGGTCGGTACCGCCGTGGGCTGGATCCTGGCCCGCGGCCGGGAGGCCGAGACGCGGGCCGACGCCCGCGCGGCCCAGGAGCGGGCGGCCTACGTGGAGGAACAGCTGGCCGACCGGTTCCGCGCCCTGTCCGCGCAGGCCCTGGACCAGACCAACCAGCGCTTCATGGAACTGGCGGAGGGGCGGCTGCGCGCGGTCAGCGCCGAGGCCGGGGGTGACCTGGACGAGCGGCGCCGCGCGGTGGAGCGCATGGTCGAGCCGCTCACGCGGACCCTGGACCGGGTGGAGCGCCAGCTGAGGGAGGCCGACGCGGGGCGCGCGGCGGCCCACGCGGAGCTGGCCAAGCAGGTCGAGTACGTGCGCGAGGGCTCGGAGCGGCTGCGCGACCAGACGCAGTCGCTGGTGACGGCGCTGCGACGGCCCGAGGCGCGCGGCCGGTGGGGCGAGCTCCAGCTGCGCAGGGTGGCGGAACTGGCGGGGATGGGCTCGCACTGCGACTTCGAGGAGCAGGCCGCCACGCGCGACGGGTCGCGGCGCCCGGACATGGTGGTGCGCCTGGCGGGCGGCAAGAACATCGTGGTGGACTCCAAGGTCCCGCTGGCGGCCTACCTGGACGCCGTGGAGGCGGGCGCGGAGGAGGCCGCGCGGCACCTGCGCGTGCACGCCAGGCACCTGCGCACGCACGTGGACCAGCTGGCGGCCAAGGCGTACTGGTCGGCGTTCACCCCGGCGCCGGAGTTCGTGGTGCTGTTCATCCCCGGGGAGGCGTTCCTGGCCCCGGCCCTGGAGTACGACCCGGAGCTGCTGGAGTACGCGATGGGGCGGCGGGTGCACATCGCGACGCCGACGACGCTGATCTCGCTGCTGCGGACGGCGCAGTACGCCTGGCAGCAGGAGGCGCTGAGCGAGAACGCGCGGGCCGTGTTCGACCTGGGCAAGCAGCTGCACGAGCGGCTGGGCACCCTCGGCGGGCACGTGGAGGGACTGGGCCGGGCCCTGACCCGGACGGTGAGCGCCTACAACCAGACCGTGGGGTCGCTGGAGAGCCGGGTGCTGGTGACGGCCCGCCGGTTCGGGGAGCTGGGGCTGGTGGACGGCGAGCTGGACCGGCCGGTGGGCGTGGAGGAGCGTCCGCGCGCGGTGGCGGCGCCCGAGCTGTCGGACCCGGGCGGCGCCGGATCGGCCGCGCGGGAGCGGAGTGGGCCGGACTCGGGCGGGCAGGGGAACGGAACGGACGTTGTTCGCGAAACCTCGGAACCGCAGTGGCCCAAGCCGGTGTCCAACGGGGAGGAAGGCGTGTTCGTCGCGGATGGGACAAGTAGCCGGAAGGGCGACACGATCCGTGGAAAAGACACCGAACATTCACGAGAAGTGACACACTAAACACCGTGAGCAACACACTGGGGAGGCGGACGGCTATGCCCCCGCGGAAGGCGGACGGCCCCGAACGCGGGCGCGCACCGTACTTCGTGCGGCCCGACGGCCGCGTCAGGGACGTGCCGCATGTCAGGAAGAGGGAGCGTCCGGTGCCCAGGCCGAAGGAGAACGTCCCCGGGGCCCCGCCCCGCCTGACCGGACGCGGCGGTGTGCTGGCCATCGTCGTGTTCAGCTTCGCCGGGGCCATGATCGCGCAGTGGGCGGGCACCCCCGCGGCCCCGGGCGTGGCCTTCACCCTCGCCTGCGTGCTCGGCGCGTTCCTGGTCCGGCCCAGCGACCTGCTGTCGCTGTCGGTCAGCCCGCCCATCGCGTTCTTCGTCGCCATGGTCGCCGCGGAGAGCGTGCTGGCCCTGGGCAGCGAGGGGTTCGCCCGGGTGCTGCTCCTGGGGCTGGCGTCACGGCTGGCCGAGGTCGCCCCCTGGCTGTTCCTGGGTACGGCGCTGGTCCTGGTGATCGGGGTGTTCCGGGGCCTGCCCGGCAACATCCGCGACCTGGGCGACCAGCTGAACGGCCGCAGGTAGCCGCGAGCCGCAGGACGCGGGCCGACAGGCGTGGCCCCGAGCTTCAGAAGGGCGTGTCGCCGTCCCCCGGTTCGTCCCCCCGCCGCTCGTCCATGGCGGCGGCCAGCTTGGCGCGGGCCCCCTCCAGCCACTGCTCGCACACGCGGGCCAGTTCCTCGCCGCGCTCCCACAGGGCCAGCGAGTCCTTCAGGCTGAGTCCGCCCGACTCCAGCTGCCGGACGACGTTGTTGAGCTCCTCCCGGCTCTCCTCGTAGCTGAGCTCGGGCTCGGCGGTGCCCTCTTCACGGGTCTTGGCGCCCTTGGCTGCCATCTCCTACCCCTCCTCGGAGGTGTCTTCGGTGTGGACTGACTCCACGGTCGCGGTCAGGCTGTCCTCGGCGAACCGTACGCGCAGGGACTCCCCCGCGTCCGGTTCACGGGCCGAGCGCACCACCGACCCGTCCTCGCGCTGCACGATCGCGTAACCGCGCGCGAGCGTGGTCGCCGGGGACAGGGCGTGCAGGCGCGCCCGGGTGTGGCCGAGGCCGTCGGCGGACCGGTCCAGCGACACGGTCAGGCTCCGGCGGGCCCGGTCGCGCAGGTCCGCGACCTGCTCGGCGAGCCGGTCGACCTCGCGCACCGGGCTGGCGAGCGCCGGACGCGAGCGCACGCCCTCCAGCCAGGCGAGTTCGCGCTCCACGCCGCCCCGCAGCACCCGGCGGCCCCGGTCGCGGAGCTGGCGGATGATCTCCAGCTGCTCGCCGACGTCGGGGATCGTCTTCTTGGCGGCGTCGGTGGGGGTGGAGGCGCGCACGTCGGCGACGTGGTCGAGCAGCGGGGCGTCCTGTTCGTGGCCGATCGCGCTCACCACGGGAGTGCCCGCGGAGGCGACGGCGCGCACGAGGGCCTCGTCGGAGAAGGGCAGCAGGTCCTCCAGGGAACCGCCGCCCCGGGCGATGACGATGACGTCGACGTCGGGGTGCGAGTCCAGGTCCTTGAGCGCCTCCGTCACCTCGCGCACGGCCCGGTCCCCCTGGACGGCGACCGGGCGCACCTCGAAGCGCACGGCGGGCCAGCGGCGGCGCCCGTTCTCCAGCACGTCGCGCTCGGCGGCGGAGTCGCGTCCGCAGATGAGCCCGACCGTATTGGGCAGGAAGGGCAGGGGGCGCTTGCGCGCGGCGTCGAAGAGCCCCTCGGCGGTCAGGGTGCGGCGCAGCTGTTCGAGCCGGGCCAGCAGCTCGCCCAGGCCGACGTGGCGGATCTCCAGGGCGCGCAGCGAGAAGGTGCCGCGGACCTCGTAGAAGTCGGGCTTGGCGTGCACGACCACGCGCGCACCGGGTTCGGGGGGCGGGCTCTGCGCGTCCAGGACCGAGGTCTGGCAGACCACGCGCACCGACACGTTGGCGACGGGGTCGCGCAGTGTGATGTAGGCCATGCGGCCGCGCCGGTTCAGCTCGGCGATCTGGCCCTCGACCCAGATGCGGCCCAGGCGGCCGATCCATTGGCCGACGGCGTTGAGGACGACGCGTACCGGTTGCGGCGCCTCGGCGGAACTGTCCATGCCCATGCCAACCGAGCCTAGGCCAGGGCGGGGACAGTTCGGGGCAGGCCCGCCAGGCGCGGAGGCCGGGCGGCCGGGCCCGGTACGGCGGGGCCGGGTGGACGCCGGACGCGGAGGGACGCGGTCAGGCGGTCGCTTCGCCGCCCGCGGAGACGGTGTTGTTGAGGCCGATGTCGGTGACGGAGGGCTCGCCCTCGGCGTGGTGGACGGTGTTGTCGGCGCCGGTCACGCGGATGGAGTCGGCGCTGCCGATGTGCACCGTCAGCTCGTTGCCCAGGATGGAGACCTCGCCGCACTGGCCGTTGAGGACGACCTCGGCCCCGCTGGCGGTCACGTTGACGTTCTGGCCGTCGCACTCCTCGGTGACGCTGCCCTCGACCGTGGCGATGGTGAGGTCGCCGGTCTCGCTGTCCACGGAGATGCCGCCGCCCTCGTCGAGGGTGACGTCGCCGTCCTGGTTGCCGACCGAGACGTCGCCGTTGGAGTCCACGGAGACCTCTCCGTCCTCACTGCCGACGGACACGCCGTCGGGGTCCACGGAGACCTCCTGGTCGGTCCCGGGGATACCGACCGAGCATCCGGTCAGCCAGAACGCGGTGGCCGCCAGGAGCGCGGCGGCGGGGGCAGCGGAACGCATGTTGGTGTCCCTTCGGACGGGAAGCGCCGGTGTGGTCACTCCCTATGACGTCCCGTACCGCCCCGCGGTTCCCGTGCCCGGCGGACGCGGCCGTCGGCGGGGCCGGAGGCGCTCCCGCCCCGGCGGTCCGCGCGCGTCAGGCCTCGGCCTCCAGCTTGGCGATGCGGTTGTCGTACAACCCATTGCGGTGTCCGGTCTACCTGCACCTAAACACCGAGAACCCGTTTGAGCTGCGATTTCGCATCTCGCGGGTTCTCGGTGTTTCTCGGCTCTGCCCGCCCCCGTGTGCGCCCGTTGTGCGCCGTCACAGAGGGCTGGCCGGAGCGCGCGAGCAGAAAGCCGGATAGGATACATCCACTGAAAACTAGAAAAGGAAAATAAATATGGCCCTCACTGAATTCCTGGGCGTGGCTGGATTCTTTTTTGCCATCGCATCTTTCTTGACAACATTTCTTCACGGTCGCCATGTAAACAAAAGAGATCTATTGATCAAAATACACGACCAGATGACAAGCATTGAAAACCAACAGGGGCGCAAGATACTAATAGACCTTGACAAGAAAAACGAAAGCATCGACACTCTTTCAGATGACCAGCACGCGCTGGCAAACAAGGCACTCTCCACTATTGACATAATGGGTTTCTACTGCGAAAAGAGGTACATAAAGAGGAAGGTAGTCTTGGACCTCTGGGCGCCTTCACTCAGGCGCCTTTCGGGGAAGGCAGAAGAGTTCATGTCAAAGCTAGACAAAGAAAAGGACAGAACAACCTGGCCTCACTGCAGAAACCTAATTAACGCAGCAAAGAACAGGGCCGCATAGAAAAATCAGCATGGAACACCGTAGGAAAATTATAAATAGAGGAAAGCTACCAACATTTACGCTTTTTCTAGTAATTTCATCTCTGCCTTCTTCGTTCCTCTGAGGCTCTGCTTCCTGGTGTCCTACGCCCGTCACCCGCTGCCCTGGCCTGGTTCTCTGGAGCCCGCACGCCCCGGCTTTGCCGTCTTGTCGGTCCAGTCCACCTCTTGGTCCCTGGACTTTTGCTGCCCTTGGTTCGACCCCCTGGGACGAACGCCGTGCCCGTCCTCTTGGGCACGGCGGGGCGCGCGAGGACGCGCCGCGCGGGACGCAGGCGAGCGCGGACGCGGCGCGCCTACCGCCGGACACCCGTCAGGGTGTCCAGCAACCGCGCTTGCGCACTCTTGGTTGCTCGGTACATCAAAACGCTCGCACTGATCCACCGGAGAGAACCCCCGGTGGTTCATGCCCCGCGACACCCGCGTGCCCCACGCCCTGGTCCTCGCGCCCGTCCCCTGAAACACCCCGCCGGCCCCGCGTCCTGACTCTCGCGTTCGCCCCGTCACCTCCGGCCCGGCCTGCCTCGTCCGCTTCGCGCTTCGACCCGTCCGGGTCGTATCAGCAAAGGAACCAGGCCCCACCCCCACGCCCCTTCTTCCCCACCCCACCCCCGTCCCTTCCCGCGGCTTCCCCTGGGCCCGAAGGTGGTGGGCAGACTTTGGGCGGTGTCCTGTCCGGGGTGGGCTGGACCGCCGCCAGGGGGCCATTAGGCTGGCCCGCCAATGGGGAGGGGGCTCGCCCCCTCACCCCGTTGTCCCCCTCCGGCCCCCTGGTGGTGGTTCAGGAGGGCCCCGCCCCGGAGAGGTGCCTAAAGTCTGAACGCCACCGACCCCACCCGGGGCCTCCCGCACCGCAGGTGCGGGCTTGAGGAAGTAAGGAAACCTTCAACAGGTCAGGGCATAAGCCCGACCCGGCATCTCCTGTCCCTCTCCGAACCGGTGGGTGATCTCCCCAATGCACACCCATCCCAGACGCTCGTAGAGACGCATCGCGGCCTGGTCCTTCTCCATCACGTCCAAGACGAGTTGCCACCCCTGCCCTCGGCCGAACTCCATGGCCCGCCTCATCAACGCCTGTGCGGCTCCTTGCCCTCGCGCAGCCGGGGAGACGAACAACCGGCCGACTGATGCCACAGCTTCCTGTCTGCCGCTGTTCTGAGCCCTCCACAGCTTCACGGCGTCATCACTGCTGTTGCGGCTGAGGCTGACGTGTCCGGCTACCGCCCCTTCGGTTAGCGCGACCCATGCCCGTCCACTGTCGTCGAGTTCCAGCCACCCTCGGGGGTCGGCAACGCCTTCCACGGGGTAGCCGTCCCGCTCGTGAACCTCCACCAGCAAGCGAGCACAGGCGTCTAGGTCCTGCTCTGCGCGTGGCCGGACTTCCACCTCATCACGCATCGCCTCTCAGTCCTCCACCGGCATGTTGTAGTCCAACGCTGCGAAGTCCGCGCGCATGATGAAGTTGGTGACCTCGAAGGGCGTGCCCTCCTGGTCAATTCCCGTGTGGAGAACGTCGATGACCGGCACACCGTCAGGGATCGACAGACCTTTGACCTCATCCCGAGTCGGCATCCGCGCGCAGATCTCCTCGCGCACTCGAGTGATCGCGTGGCCTCGCTCCTCGAAGCGCGCGTAGAGACTGCCCTTGCCCATGTTGGCGGAGTTGGCCAGCACGGTATCCCCGGCAATCTCCACGGGGATGTAGGTGATTCCGAGCTGCACGGGTGCCTCGTCCGCGTAGTACCAGTTCTCCCGGCGGATCACCTGTGCGTCGTCGGCAAGCCCGAGTCGTTCCCTCACTCGGCCGGGCGGGTCTACCCGCTCGATGGAGGTGCAGTCAACGCGTGCGGCCATGCCCTGGCGCGCGAGTTCGGCGCGGTAGGGGGACAGGCCGGTCTCTTCGCGCAGCCGTCGCGAGTAGCGCTCGCTGCCGAACCGGAAGAGCTGCCGCTTGGCGCGCACGAAGACGCCCCGCCCGTGCTGGGCGTCCACCAGCCCTTCGTCAGCGAGTAGGCGCATGGCCTCTCGGGCCGTATTGCGCGCTGCCCCGTACCTCTGGGCCAGTTCACGTTCGGACGGCAGCTTCTCGCCGGGTTCCAGCGCACCGCTGGTGATGGAGTCGCGCAAGTCGTTCGCTATGCGGCGACTCGGCAGAAGAGGTTCCTCGGTCGGTGTCATACACCCAGCGTACAAGCTGGCTCAAGCCAGTAGCTTGACCACTCTCAACAGGTGTGCTCTACTGGCTTAAGCCACTACTGGCTCAAGCCACTTCAAGGAGTTCTCATGGCGCCTGTTGCTACCGCCCCTGCTGCCGTCTCCGCTCCGACCATTCCCGCGCAGGGTCGCCTGCCGCTGATCCCCCGGGGAGAGATGGCGGTCGCGCTCAACGTCTCCCCGATGCCCACGGACGCCCCGGGTTCGGTCTCCACTGAGCAGATCGCGGCCTGGGTGCGCACCGGCTACGACACCCTGGGCGCGTTCCACATCTGGTGGTGCGACTACGTGGCCCGCAAGCTCAACGCCAAGGTCCTCTTCGAAGAGGCCACTGCCGCGCAGGTCGGCATCTACCGGGCCTGGTTCCCCTCCGATGACCGCTACCAGAAGGCCGTAGACCTGGCCTTCGCCCTCTACAACCGCCTCCCCGAGACCGCGCAGGTCGGGGACCGGACCGTCTACCTCGACATGGGCGACGTGATGGGGGACGGCTGCTCCTATGAGCTGCCGGTCAGCGCCCGGGATGTGGAGATGGCCAACGCCAACGCTGACCGGGTGCGCGAACAGCTCGCCATGACCGGGGGCGCGCTCCCGATCCACTTCTAGCTTCGCCCCCGACACGGTGCCTGATCCGACCAAGAACCGTCACCGTGCCGGGGTCCGCGAAAGCCTCCCGGCCTGGGGCTGCTTCCACACACCACCCGGGCCGGTGCTTCACCTACCCAACGAACCCAACACGCGAGTGCAAGGAACGAAAGGCGCTTCCCATCATGCCCCACCCCAGCGACGCCACACAGCCCCGTCGCGCACCCTCCACAGAGCAGATCAGCGAACGCGTAGCGACCGGCGCTCTCGACGACGTGCTCTCCACCATCAAGCGCGTGCGGGGCTGCTCTGAGCCGCTGCGGCTGCGCGGACAGCTCTCGACCGTGGACACCGCCACCGGGGCCTGTGATGCGGTGTGGTCCACCACCGGCCAACCCGGACAGGTGCTCATGGTCGCCTGCGGCAACCGCCGCGCCTCCCGCTGCCCCGCCTGCGCCGACACCTACCAGGGCGACACCTTCCACCTCATCCGCGCCGGACTCGTCGGCGGAGACAAGGGCGTCCCCGAAGCCGTGCGCTCCCACCCCCGCGTGTTCGCCACCCTGACCGCCCCCAGCTTCGGCCCCGTCCACCGGGGACCGGACGCCTCCGGGCGTGCGGTGGTGTGCCACCCCCGCCGCTCGGGTGCGGCCTGCTACCGCCGCCACACCGCAGACGATGCCCTCATCGGCCAACCCTTGGACGCGGAGAGCTACGACTACGACGGGCACGTGCTGTGGAACAACCACGCCGGGGACCTGTGGAGCCGCTTCACGGTCTACCTGCGCCGCCACCTGGCCGACGCCGCCGGGATCGGACGCACCGAGTTCAACCGCACGGTGCGGGTGTCCTACGCCAAGGTGGCCGAGTTCCAAGCCCGGGGGCTGGTCCACTTCCACGCCGTGATCCGCCTGGACACCAAACGCCCTGACGGCACCGTGGAACCTCCCCCGGCCTGGGCGTCGGTGGAGCTGCTCACCGCCGCCATTCGTTCCGCCGCTGCGGCCGTGGTGGTCCCGGCCGAGACCGCCAACGGTTCCCGGTTCCTGTCCTGGGGTGAACAGGTGGACGTCCACGCGATCACCTCGGGTGCGTTCGCCTCCGGCGGGGTGGATGAGGAAGCGGTGGCCGCCTACATCGCCAAGTACGCCACCAAGTCCACTACCGATGACGGCACCCTGGACCGGCGCGTGTTCGCCGGGGCTCCGCTGGACCACCTGGGGTTGAGCGACCACCAGCGCAGGTTGATCCTGACCTGCTGGCGTCTGTCCGAGGTCCCCGGCCTGGAGGAGCGCAAGCTCGACCGGTGGGCGCACACCCTCGGGTTTCGGGGCCACTTCTCCACCAAGTCGCGCCGCTACTCCACCACCCTGGGCCAACTTCGGCAGGTGAGGCGGGATTTCCGCGCCGGGCAGGCACGCGCGATGGGTCATGACGACCTGCTCGGCGACCTGCCCGAGATGACCGAGGACACCACGCTCGTAGTCGGCTCGTTCTCCTACGCCGGGCAGGGCTACGCACACCCCGTTGACCGGTGGCTGGCCGAGTCCCACCACCGCAGCCGGGTCTACAGCCGCCGCGTGGGACGCGAACAGCTCGCAGACCTGGAAGAGGCCGCCTGATGCCCGTGGTCGACACCTGGCACAAGACCGTCAAGCTCCCGGACGGCTCCGCCCGGCGCGAGAAGTCCGCCTCCTACGGCCGCGGCAAGCGCTGGGCCGCTCGCTACCGGGACAGCAACGGACAGCAGAAGTCCCCGAAGTTCAGGACCAAGCCCGAAGCCGAACGCCACCTCAAGAAGGTGGAGGGGGAACTTGCGCGGGGTCTCTACGTCGATCCCAGCGCCGGACAGGTCACCCTCAAGGAGTTCGCGGAAGACGTGGTCAAGAACGCTTCCGTGGAGGAGTCCAGCCGCCACGACCTGGAGCGCCGCTTTCGCAAGCACGTGTACCCGTTCCTCGGGGGCAGCCAGCTCCGCGCCATCCGGCCATCGATGATCCAGGAGTGGATCAAGGGCCGCTCCGCCGAACTCGGAGACCAGACCGTGCGGACCGTCTTCGACAACCTGTCGATGGTCTTCCAGGCCGCCGTGGACGACGAACTCATCGCCCGCAACCCGTGCCGCGCTGGCTCCGTCAAGCCTCCGTCAGTGACTCGCCGGAAGGTGATCCCGTGGTCGGTCGAACTCGTCTCGGGGATCCGGTCCGCCCTGCCCGCTCGCTATCAGGCCCTGGTGGTCCCCGGTGCGGGATGCGGCCTGCGGCAGGGTGAAGTCCTGGGCCTGGCCGTCGATGACCTGTCCGCCTCGAAGCACACGCTGCACGTCCGGCGACAGGTGAAACTCATGGCGGGGAAGCCGGTGTTCGCTCCTCCCAAGGGCGGCAAGGAGCGAGAGGTTCCCCTCCCCGGCCACGTGCTGTCCGCTCTGGCCGCTCACATGGAGCGCTTCCCGCCCGTGGCGGTGACGCTCCCCTGGAAGCACTTCGGGGGCAAGCCGGTGACGGTCAGCCTGATCTTCACCAGCCGGGAGAGGAAGGCGCTGAACGCGACCTACGTCAACGCCTATCTGTGGAAACCGGCCCTGGTGGCTGCTGGCGTCCTGCCCGCGCCTCCTGCCGGTGAGCGCATCCAGGCGGCCCATGACAAGGGCTTCCACCAACTGCGCCACCACTACGCCAGTGTGATGCTGGACTCAGGGGTGAGCGTTCGGGCGCTGGCTGACTTCCTCGGACACCACGACCCCGGGTTCACCCTGCGGACCTACGCGCACATGATGCCGAAGAACGAGGAACGGGCTCGGGAAGCCATCGACCGTGCCTGGTCCGCAGTCGATGGCCTCCGCTCCCCGTGTGCGCCCGATGTGCGCCCGTCCGACAGCCAGGGTTCCTGACACGCCCTCTACTCTGCGCTCTCCAGCTTGGCGATGCGGTTGTCGTACATCTTGATGAACTCGGGGCGGCTCTGGTGGGCGACCTCGTAGGCGCGCAGGTCGCGGACCTGCTCGATGGTGAGCTTGCGCAGACGGGCGCGGACCGAGGGCAGGGTGAGCTCGTCGTAGGTGGGCACGGCGAGGTCCTCCAGGGAGGGGGCGGCACCCTTGCGCACCCTCTCCAGGATCTCGTCGCTGCTGACCTTGGTGTGCGCCTCGGCGACGGCGATCTCCTCCGCGATGGCGGCGCCCTCCTCGGGGACGTCCGCGGTGGCGGGGGTGGCGGGCCCGGTCCGCTCCTCCCGACCGCTTCCGGCCTCCCCGGCCACGGCCGGCTCGGCGGCCTCGGGGGCGGCGGGGGTCTCGGCAGCCTTCGCGGACTTCGCGGACTTCTTCTTGGCGGCGGGCTTCTTCTCGGCCGGGGCCTTCTCCTGCACGGCGGGCTCGTCCTGAGCGGCGGCCGCGGGCTCCTCGGCCTCCTCCTTCACGGGCTCCTGCTCCGCGGCGGGCTCGGCGGCCTCAGCCTTCTCGGCCTCGACGGGCGCGGCGGCCGCGGCGGGCTCCTCGGTCTTCGGCGCGGCCTGCGGCTCGTCGGCGCTCTCCGCCCCGTGCGCCCCGGCCTCGGTGCTCTTCTCCGCGGACGGCTGGGCCTGGTCCGTGCCGCGCGCGGTCACGTCCTCGGTCTCCGCGGTCGCGGGGGCGGGGGACTGGGCGGTCCCGGCCGCCTCCTGGGCCGCGGGCTCGGGCGCGGCCGCCGTTTCCTTGCGCCCGAAGATGCCCTTGACCAGGGCGACCAGCTTCGTGGCGAGCGTCGGTTTCGACATAGGACGGGGGCTCCTGGTGGTCTCGGCGAGTGGGGTGAGCGGCGCGCGAACAGCCGACCGGCAGGGCCGAGGTGAGGGCGAACCGCCTGCAATGCGTGTGATGGTGAACCAGGATAGAGGAGGGTTGAACACCATGAGCAGGGGAGAAGTGAACGATTTCGCCACTTCGAGGCGCAACCGGATGCGCCCCGTTGCGATACCGTCACCTTGGCACCGGTCGCACGTCGAAGCGGCCTGTTCAGTGCCCTCTCCCACACCCGGGTCGCACGCCGCCCAAGCCACCTAGGATGTAACACATGACTGCGATGACGACTGCCACGAACCAACGCCGTGTGCTCCTCGCCAATCCCCGGGGCTACTGCGCCGGTGTCGACCGCGCTGTCATCACCGTCGAGAAGGCCCTGGAGCAGTACGGCGCGCCGATCTACGTGCGCAAGCAGATCGTGCACAACACCCACGTGGTGCGCACCCTGGAGGAGCGCGGCGCGATCTTCGTCGAGGAGACCGAGGAGGTGCCCGAGGGGGCCATCGTGGTCTTCTCCGCGCACGGCGTCTCCCCGGCCGTGCACGAGGAGGCGCACAGGCGCAGCCTCAAGACGATCGACGCCACCTGCCCGCTCGTCACCAAGGTCCACAAGGAGGCCAAGCGCTTCGCGGCCGAGGACCGGGACATCATCCTCATCGGCCACATCGGCCACGAGGAGGTCGAGGGCACCAGCGGTGAGGCCCCCGAGCACATCCAGATCGTCGAGAGCCCGGACGAGGTGCACAAGGTCCAGGTGCGCAACCCGGACAACGTGTCGTGGCTCTCCCAGACGACCCTTTCGGTGGACGAGACCACCCAGACGGTGGACGCCCTGCGCGAGCGGTTCCCGAACCTGCTCGACCCGCCCAGCGACGACATCTGCTACGCCACCTCCAACCGCCAGGACGCGGTCAAGGCGATGGCGCCCGAGTGCGAGCTGGTCATCGTGGTCGGATCCGACAACTCGTCCAACTCGGTCCGCCTGGTGGAGGTGGCCCTGGACGCGGGCGCCGACGCCGCCCACCTGATCGACAACGCCTCGCTGATGAACGACTCCTGGCTGGAGGGCGTGACCACGGTCGGCGTGACCAGCGGCGCCTCCGTGCCGGACATCCTGGTGCGCGAGCTGCTCGACAAGCTGGCCGGGCACGGCTACGGCACGGTCACCCCGGTGACCACCGCCGACGAGACGCTGACCTTCTCGCTGCCCAAGGAACTGCGCCGCGACCTGCGCGCCGAGTAGCGCACAGCCCCCCGCACCCCGGGAGCGCACACAGCCGGTACACGGGGCGCCCGGTCGGAGGAGGGCGCCCCGTCGTGCTGGGGCGGGAGAGGGCCCAGCGTGCCCACGGGTACTCCCCCTGGCCCGGTCAGCCCCGCAGGGCGGTGTCCACCTCCGACAGCAGCCGCGCCCTGGACCGCGCGCCGACCAGCTTCAGCAGCGGCTCGCCGTCGCGGAAGAGCATCAGCGTCGGCAGCGACAGCACTCCGTGCCCGCGTGTGGTGAGGGGGTTGTCGTCGGCGTCGACCTTGCGGACGGCGAGCGTTCCGGCGCGCTCGTCGGCGATCCGGTCGAGCACCGGGGCCAGCATGCGGCAGGGCGGGCACCAGTCCGCCCAGAACTCCACCAGGACGGGGCCCTCGACGTCGAGGACGTCGCGTTCGAAGGTCGCGTCGGTGACCGCGGACACCTCGGCGGTCGAATTCGTGGACGGCATCACGGCTCCTCGGGATCGTTCGCTTCACCGGTGCACAGCCCCGTCGCCCCGCGGCCCCCGGCCCCGCGGGCCAGGGCCTCGGACAGCTTGGCCGTGAGACTGTCGCGCATCGCGCCGAGCCGCTCCAGGCAGGCGTCCACCTCCGCGAGCCTGCGCCGGTAGACCTCGACCGAGTCGGGGCAGGAGTCCCCGGTCTCGTGGCCCGAGCGCAGGCACTCGACGAACGGACGGGTGTCGTCGAGGCTGAGGCCGACGGCCTGGAGGGTCAGGATCTCGCTGACCAGCCGGTAGTCGTCCTCGCCGTAGTCCCGGTAGCCGTTGGCCGAGCGCCGTGCGCTGAGCAGCCCCTGGGACTCGTAGAACCGCAGGGCCCGGGCCGTGGTCCCGGTACGTCGGGCGAGTTCACCGATGCGCATGGGACGACCGTAAACCCTGACGTCTACGTCAGGGCAAGGAAGCGGGCGCGTCCGGAGACGGCCGGGGCCCGCGTTCCCCGCTCAGGCTCCGTCCGCGGACCCCTCGCCACCGTCGGCGTCGGTCTCCAGGCCCTCGGCCAGACGGGTCAGCTCGTCCATGTCGGCGGGGCCGAACACGACCAGGGTCACACCCTCCTCGCGCAGGACCAGGGCGTTCTCGTCCTGGGAGGCGTGGTGCTCCCACTCGCGGCCGTCGACCTGGACCGTACCGACCCGCTCGGCGCCCGGGACCCTCTCCGCGAGGACGGCGCCGGGTTCGGCGTCGCTCTGGGTCACCATGGCGTGGCTGTCCTCGGCCGTGGCGAATCCCACGCTCCACTGGACCGGTCCGGACACGTCCACCGTGGAGCTGGTGGGCGTCCACCCCTCCTGCTCCAGGTCGGCGGAGGGCACCGTCACCGGATAGTCCGCCGCGTCGCGCAGGACGTCGGCGTCGGGCCGGTACTCCACCGACGGAATGCTCTCGCCCGAGCGCGTGGAGACCACGAACGCCATGATCAGGACGATGCCGACGATGATCCCGAGGGAGATGGCGTAGTTCTTGAAGGTCGCGCTGGACCGGCTGTACTCACTCATGACGTCTCCAGCTTGCCCCAGGTCCGGGGCCCCGCGGACCCGGGGTGCGCTTAGCGCCGGGGTTCGAGCTGGGTGAGCAGTCCGGTGATGTCGTCGGCGAGTCGGCGGGCCTCGGCGTCCTCGCGCTGGACCACCTCGGCCACGGCCAGCAGCATCGCGCCGCTCACGACGATGAGCAGGGCCTCGTCCACGGGCTCGTCGGCCTTGCGGAACAGCGCCACGTTGCGGTCGGTCCACTGGGTGAGCCGGGTCCGCAGCTGGTAGTCGAACCCGGGGGGACCGTCACCGCTGAAGAACAGCCGTGTGGTCTCCCTCTCCTCGATGCACCCCAGCAGGTAGGCGCGGGCGGCGATGTTCATCAGCCGCGTGGGGTCCTTCTCCCCCTCGGAGCGGGCCCGCACGACCGCCTGGTGGGTGCGGTCCTGCTGGCGCTGCTGGAACTCCTCGTACAGGGCGAGGTAGAGGTCGGCCTTGCCGCTGAAGTGGTGGTACAGGCTGCCGACGCTGGCCCCGGCCGCGGCGACGACCTCGCTCACCCCGGCCTTGGCGAAGCCCACCGTGCGAAAGACCTGGGAGGCCGCCTTGAGCAGGGCGCCGCGGGTGGCCGCGCCGCGCGGGGAGACCCTCGCGGGCCTGTCCGTCTTGTCCACTGTCACGCCTCACTCCAGTCCGGGTCACGCCAGAGTAGTCCGTCCCCGTCCACCCGGGACCGCCCCGAGGGGTACCCGTGGCCCCGCGGGTGTCACGTCGGGTGACTACCCTAAGACCTGCCCCCGACCTGTTCTCCCGATGGAAGGTGTGTTCATGTCGCAGTCCAGCAGCCCGCACAAGGCCCCGGATCGCAACCTCGCGCTGGAGCTGGTGCGCGTCACCGAGACCGCGGCGCTCGCCGCGGCCCGCTGGGTGGGCAAGGGTGACAAGATCGGGGCGGACGGCGCCGCGGTGCGCGGCATGCGGCACATGATCAGCACCGTGTCCATGAACGGGACCGTGGTGATCGGCGAGGGCGAGAAGGACAACGCCCCGATGCTCTACAACGGCGAGCGGGTCGGCGACGGCGGCGGCCAGGACTGGGACGTGGCCGTCGACCCGATCGACGGCACCACCCTGACCGCCATGGGCATGCCCAACGCCGTGTCGGTGATCGCGATGAGTCCGCGCAACACCATGTTCGACCCCTCCGCGGTGTTCTACATGGAGAAGCTCGCCACGGGTCCCGAGGCCGCCGACGTGGTGGACATCGCCGCTCCCGTGGCCGACAACGTCCGGGCCGTGGCCCGCGCCAAGGGCAAGTCGCCGCAGGACGTGACCGTCGTCATCCTGGACCGCCCCCGCCACAAGCAGATCGTGCAGGACGTGCGCGACGCCGGCGCCCGGATCAAGTTCATCAGCGACGGCGACGTGGCCGGAGCGATCATGGCGGCCCGGGCGGGGACCGGTGTGGACCTGCTGCTGGGCATCGGCGGCACCCCCGAGGGCATCATCACCGCGTGCGCGATGAAGTGCCTGGACGGTGTCATCCAGGGCCGTCTGTGGCCCAAGGACGAGGAGGAGCGCCGCAAGGCGCTCGACGCCGGGCACGACCTGGACCGTGTGCTGCGCACCGACGACCTCGTCTCGTCCGACGACGTGTTCTTCGCCGCGACCGGCATCACCGACGGGGAGCTGGTCGGCGGCGTCCGCTACGAGTCCGCGCGGGTCGTCACCGACTCCCTGGTCATGCGCGGCCGCAGCGGCACCGTCCGCCAGGTGCTCAGCGAGCACCGCCTGGGCAAGCTGGCCTCCTACAGCGGCGTCGACCTGACCTCGGCTCCCTACCGCGGTGAGGAGCCCGAGTCGGTCTAGGGCTGTCACACCCCCGCCGGAAGACCTCCGCGAAAGCTCCACCCCGGTGTCCCGTCCCGGCCGGTACGGGACACCGGGCCCCTTCCCCACCGGCCTACCGAAAAAGGCACGGGACGCGAACCACACCGGGTCGACGCGGCATCAGACCCGGCGTTGGTTGCGCGGTGCACGCGCCGAGGAATTCCCCGCCGGAGGTTTGATGTCCTACCCCGATCCCCCACAGCAGCCCCAGTGGCAGCCTCAGCCGCCCGGGCAGGGTTACCCTCCGCCCCAGGCTCCCGGCCAGCACCCCGCGGGCTTCGGCGCGGGCGCGCCCGGCGGTCCGCCGCCCGCGGGTCCCTTCCCCGGGGGCCAGTACTCCGGCGGTCAGGTGCCGCCGCCCTCCGGCGGCGGCCGCAACAGGCGCTGGCTGATCCCGGCCGCCGCGGGCACCGCGCTCCTCCTCATGGGCGGCACGGTGTGGGCCACCGTCTCGCTGGTCAGCTTCGGCGGCCCCCAGCCCGAGGACGTGCTCCCGGGCAGCGCGCTCGCGTTCGGCAAGATCGACCTGTCCATCGACGGCTCCCAGGCCATGGAGCTGTTGCGGTTCGTGGACCAGCTCCCCGACGAGGTCACGGCCGAGATGGACGAGCCCGACGGCGACATGACGGGGCTGGTCGCCGAGGGTTTCGTGGCCGCCTTCCCCGAGGCGCGGCAGTCCGAGGTCGAGGAGTGGATCGGCCAGCGCGTGGGCTTCGCGATGTGGCCCGCCAGCGGTGAGGCCGAGCTGGGCGAGGGCGCCGGCGTGGCCGGGGCGTTCGCGCTCGCGGTGGAGGACGAGCGGCTCGCCCAGGAGAACCTGGAGCGGCTCAGCGGCGAGTACGACGACCTCTACTTCGAGGTGATCAACGACTTCGCGCTCCTCACCACCTCCGACGCGGCGCTGGCCGACCTGCACGCGCAGGTGGAGGAGCACGGTCCCCTGGCCGACGCCGACACCTTCTCCGGCGACATGGCCGAGGTGCCCGGCGGCAGCCTGGCCGCGGCGTGGTCGGACCTCGCGGGTCTGATGGAGGTCGAGGAGTTCGCCCGCGAGTTCGAGGCCGACCTGGCCGCCGAGACCGGTGAGCTGAGCGGCCGGATGACCGCGTCCCTGCGGGTGGACGGCGAGTACCTGGAGGCGCGCACGGACATCTTCGACCTCACGGTGGACGGCACCGACCTGGCGTGGCTGGCCGAGACGCCGGGGGCGAGCGTGGCGGCGATGGAGTCGCTGCCCGAGAGCACGGTCATGGCCGTGGGCGCCAGCGGCCTGGACACGGCGCTGGCCGACGCCTACGAGAGCGACTCGATCCCGTTCATGACGAGCAGCGGCCAGATGCAGGAGATGGAGCGCCAGTTCAACTCGATGGGCGCCCCGCTGCCGGAGGGGTTCACCCAGCTGCTGGGCTCCTCGACCGCGTTCGGTGTCACCGACATGGACCTGGAGGGCTTCTTCGGATCCTCCTACAGCGGCGGCGGGGAGGCGTCCTTCCAGTACCGCGCGGTGGGCGGTGACGAGCAGATCCTGGGCGACTTCGTCGAGAGCGCGGTCGTCGACTCCTACAGCACCCCGCCGGGGGTGAGCACCGACGGCGACGCCGTGGTGGTGTCCCAGGGCAGCAGCGCCACCGGGCGCCTGGGCGACGACCCGGTCTTCCAGCAGACCATGCAGGAGATGGACTCGGCGGTGATGGCCGGGTACATGGACCTGCGCCAGGTGCTGACCGAGAGCGAGGTGGAGGCCCCCGGCCAGTGGGGCGCCGTGGGCCTGGCGCTGAGCGTCACCGAGGAGGGGCAGCGCAGCAGCGTGGAGCTGCGCTGGTCGCCCAGCGGCGGCGAGTAGACGCGGGAGGCGTGAGCGCGCGGACGGCGCGGGGGGACGGTGCTCCCCCCGCGCCGTCCGCGCGTGCGGGGGGTTTCAGCCGACCACGCGGCGTCTCATCCGGGCGCACGCCAGGAACCACATCAGGACCACGAACACCAGCAGCACTCCGAGGTGGAACAGCGCCGCTCCGACTCCGATGTCGCCGAAGACCACTCCGCGGATCAGCTCGACCGAGTGGTAGAGCGGGTTGGCCATGGCCGCGTTACGCACCCAGTCGGGCAGCTCGGTGAGGGGGAAGAACGTGCCCGCCACCAGGAACAGCGGGGTGAACAGGCCGCTGAACACGTAGTCCATGGACCGCACCGAGTTGATCAGGGCGGAGATCCAGATCCCGAAGAGCGCGAAGGCGAACCCGGCGAGGAAGGCGATGAACGGCACGAGCAGCAGACCGGGTCCGGGGCGCAGCCCGAAACCCACCGCGACCAGCAGCGGGACGCACCCGTACACGCCCGAGCGCATCGCCAGCCACAGCGCCTCGCCGGTGACGAGTTCGCGCACGTCCACGGGGGCGGCCAGGATGCCCTCGTAGGTGTGCAGGAAGCGGCGTTTGTTGACTTCTTCTCCCGCCTGAAGGCAGAAGAATCCGGAACCACCTACTGGTGACTCGAGGCCAGGGCCTCGTCACGGGTCGCCCCGTGGCCTTCCTGTTTCATTACCGGTCGCCCCGTCCGGAAGGACTCCCGTTGAGGTCTCACACCAGCTCCACAGGCCAACACCGCCAGCCCGGCGGCTTCGAGATTGAGCGCCGCGTTCACATCCCGGTCATGGGCCACCCCACAAACGGGGCACGTCCACTCCCTTACACGCAGCGGCAACGACGCATTGAGGTACCCGCACCCGGGGGTCGAGCACGCCTTGGAGGAGGGGAGGAACCGGTCCACCACGACCAGGTCCCGCCCATGCCAGGCGCACTTGTACTCCAGCATCGTGCGCAGCTCACGCCAGGCCGCGTCCGAGATTGCCCGGGCGAGTCTGCGATTCTTGACCAGGTTGCGCACGGCCAGGTCCTCGATCACGACCGCTTGGTTCTCGCGGACGAGTCGAGTAGAGAGTTTGTGCAGGAAGTCCCTGCGACGGTCGGTGATGCGGGCGTGCACCCGCGCCACCTTTCGGCGCGCCTTGTCCCGGTTCGTGCTGCCCTTGGCCTTACGCGACAGCGCCCGCTGAGCCCGGGCCAGCTTCGCCCGGTCGCGTTGCTCGTGGCGGGGGTTGGCCACCTTCTCCCCCGTCGACAACGTCACCACGGAGGTGATTCCGGCATCGACACCGACCACGACGCGAGTGGCCTGGGCCGATGTGATGGTGTCCTCGCACAGCAGAGAGACGAACCAGCGCCCGGCCGTGTCACGCGAGACCGTCACCGTGGACGGCCGTGCCCCTTCGGGCAGGGGCCGCGACCACACCACATCGAGTGGGACGGTCATCTTGGCCAGGGTCAACTGCCCGCCTCGGTAGCGAAACCCCGACCGGGTGTACTCCGCTGAGGCCCGGGACTTCTTCTTGGACTTGAACCGCGGGTACTTCGCACGTCGGTCGAAGAAGTTCCGAAAAGCTGTGTGCAGGTGGCGCAGCGTCTGCTGGAGCGGAACGCAGGAGACCTCGGTAAGGAAGGCCAGCTCCTCGGTCCTCTTCCACACGGTCAGCGCCGCGGAGGAGTCGGTGTATGAGAGCCGCCGCTGTTCGGTGTTCCAGGCGGCGGTGTGTTCGGCCAGGGCGCGGTTGTAGACCAGGCGCACGCACCCGAACGTGCGCGACAGCTCAGCCGCCTGCGCATCGGTTGGGTAGAAGCGGTACCGAAACGCCCGCTTCACGCTCTTCCTGGCCATGGCACATACCGTAGCGACCGCCCTGCGGTCGCGTGAGCCGAATCCAACACAAAGTCACGAGAAGGAAAGCGCGTTTCCTCGGACAGCGGGGGCGAGGGATTTCCAGCGGGTTTCTCCGGCTGTGGAAACACTCCCGCCGAGCCGTGCGCGGCCGCGGCGCTGCGGGCAGTGCGGGCCCCGCGGGGCGGTCCGACCGGCGGAAAAACCCGTTGTCCCGGCCGGGGCGCCCGCCTACGATCGTCCTCCGGACCCGTAGGAACGAGAATCCGGAGGACGACTCCGGACGGAAAAGGGTGAGTATGCCCCGGAACGCGCCGAGCGCGCCTCACAGTCACGCGTACCACCGCCGTACCCGGGCCCCGGGTATCTGAGGCGGCCACGCCCCTTTCCGTCGAGAAGCGCTCGGCCTGCTCCCTGCTGTCTGTCATCACTTTTCCCAGCAAGGAGTACCTTCCGGGTGTCCACCACCGATTCCTCCGACCGCTCCGCCACCCGCACCGGCGCCTTCGCCTGCGTGCGCTGCGGCCTGTCCGTGTCCCGCCTCGGTCCCGACGGGGAACCGCGCGACCACTGTCCGAGCTGTCTGAGCTCCCGCCACGTCCTGGACCGGGTCGGGGGCGGCGCCTCCGACTGCGGCGGACGCATGGCCCCGATCTCGGTCGCGGTCCCGCGCGGCGGCTCCTGGACGCTCATCCACCGCTGCGGCGTGTGCGACGAGATGTCCGAGAGCGCCGTCTCACCGGACGACAACCACCTCGTCCTCATGCGGATCGCGGTCCGGCCGCTGGCCGAACCGCCCTTCCCGCTCGACCTGTTCGGGGAGGTGTGAGCGTGGGCCGACGCAACACCCGTGTCACCAGGCGTCCCCAGCGCCCCAAGACCGTGCTGCACGCCCACGGCGAGGCGGGTGGTGCGGGTTCGTTCCGCTGTGTGCGGTGCCGTCTGGAGATCCCGGCCCGCGCGCCGGGGACGGCCCACCGCAACCACTGTCCGCACTGCCTGACCAGCCTGCACGTGGACCTGCGGGTCCCCGGCGACCGCGCGTCCGGCTGCCGGGGCGCGATGGACGCGCTGAGCATGGCGGCGCGGCCGGACGGGGAGTGGATGATCGTCCACCGCTGTGTGCGGTGCGGTGAGCTCGGCTCCAACCGCGTGGCGGGCGACGACAACGCCCGCGCGCTGGTCAGGGTGGCGGTCCGGCCGCTGGCCGCCGCCTCCGACGCGGTCGCTCGGCGGGCGCTGATGGACCTGTGACGGCGGACGGGGCGGGGGCCGCAGGGCTTTCCGCCCCGTCCGGGTCCGGCCCGCCGCGCTTTCCGCTCGGGCCGGGGCGCCGCGCCTTCCGGCCGGAGCCCGCCCGTGGGCCCGGGCGGGCGGACGCGGAGCGCTCCCCCGGACGCGCCGACGCGCGATGCTCCCCGGACGGGCGACCGGCCCGGGGTTTCGCCTAGTGTGGGCGGTGTGAGTGAGGAAGTGTCCCCCGACCGGCTCCGCGCCTCCAACACCGACCGCGAACGGGTCCTGCGGGTCCTGCGCGAGGCCGCCGCCGACGGCCGTCTGGACCTGGAGGAGTTCGAGGAGCGCTCCTCCCTCGCGCACGAGGCCCGGACCCTGGGCGAGCTGCCCGGGATCACCGCCGACCTCCTCCCCGCCGAGCAGCAGCCCATCCGCCTGGACCGCCAGCCCGTTCTGGGTCTGTTCGGCAGGGCCGAGCGCAGGGGCCGCTGGGTGGCCTATCCCGACGAGCTGGCCGTGGCGCTGGTCGGCAGGGTCGAGGTGGACATGCGCGAGGCGCTCCTGATGCACAACCACCACCGCATGACCGTGACCGCCGTCCTGGGCCGCGTGGAGATCGACGTCCCCGAGGGCGTCGAGGTGCGGATGACCGGCTGGTCGTTCCTGGGCAGGCGCACCACCACCGCGCGCCGCTCCGAGCTGTCCCATCCCCCCGTGCTGGAGATCGACGGGTTCTCCCTGTTCGGCGTGGTGCGCGTGCGCGCCCCCAGGAGGCGCCGCCTCCTGGGCTGGCGCCGCCGCGATCGCCGACGCGGCATCGGGGCCTGACCGCGCCGACCTGCGGGGACCGCCGACCGGGCACGGGGGGCGGCGACGGTGTCAACATGACGCGCGCAACACCGCCAACCCCGGGTGAGGTGGCGGTGTGCTCCGGTGCGTCTGGCAATCTGGGGCTCACAGGTTTTCCCAGGGAGAGTTGGGTTGCAATGAGCGAGTTCCGTATCGAGCACGACTCGATGGGTGAGGTCAGGGTTCCGGCCGAGGCCAAGTGGAGGGCCCAGACGCAGCGTGCCGTCGAGAACTTCCCGATCTCCGGCCAGGGCCTGGAGGGCGCGCACATCGCCGCCCTCGGCCAGATCAAGGCCGCCGCGGCCAAGGTCAACGCCGAGCTCGGCGTCATCAGCGACGACCTGGGCAAGGCGATCCGGGAGGCCGCCCTGGAGGTCGCCGAGGGCAGGTGGAACGACGAGTTCCCGATCGACGTCTTCCAGACCGGCTCGGGCACCTCCAGCAACATGAACACCAACGAGGTCGTGGCGACGCTGGCCACCGAGCGCCTCGGGGCCCCGGTGCACCCCAACGACCACGTCAACGCGTCGCAGTCCTCCAACGACGTGTTCCCCTCCTCCATCCACATCGCCGCCACCTCCGCCGTGCAGAACGACCTGGTCCCGGCGCTGCGGCACCTGGAGGAGGCGCTCGGCGCCAAGGCGACCGAGTTCGCCTCCGTGGTCAAGAGCGGCCGCACCCACCTCATGGACGCCACCCCGGTCACCCTGGGCCAGGAGTTCGCCGGGTACGCCGCCCAGGTGCGCTACGGCGTGGAGCGCCTGGAGGCCGTCCTGCCGCGCGTGGCCGAGCTGCCGCTGGGCGGCACCGCCGTGGGCACCGGCATCAACACCCCCGAGGGCTTCTCCGCCCGGGTCATCGCCGAGATCGCCGAGCACACCGGCCTGCCGCTGACCGAGGCCCGCGACCACTTCGAGGCGCAGGGCGCCCGCGACGGCCTGGTCGAGCTGTCCGGCCAGCTGCGGACCATCGCGGTCGGCTTCGCCAAGATCGCCAACGACATCCGCTGGATGGGCTCGGGCCCGACCACGGGCCTGGGCGAGATCCTCCTGCCCGACCTCCAGCCCGGCTCCTCGATCATGCCGGGCAAGGTCAACCCGGTCCTGTGCGAGGCCGTGCTCCAGGTGACCTCGCAGGTCGTCGGCAACGACGCCGCGGTGGCCTTCGGCGGCGCGAGCGGCAACTTCGAGCTGAACGTGCAGCTGCCGATGATCGCCCGCAACGTGCTGGAGTCGATCCGCCTGCTCTCCAACGTCTCGCGCGTGTTCGCGGACCGCTGCGTGTCCGGTATCGAGGCCAACGTCGAGCAGTGCCGCGTCTACGCCGAGTCCTCGCCGTCGATCGTGACCCCGCTCAACCGCTACATCGGCTACGAGGAGGCCTCCAAGGTCGCCAAGCAGTCGCTGAAGGAGAAGAAGACCATCCGCGAGGTGGTCATCGAGCGCGGATACGTCGAGGACGGCAAGCTCACCGAGGCGCAGCTGGACGAGGCCCTCGACGTGCTGCGGATGACCAACTCCCAGTAGTCCGGAGCCGTTCCGCCACGGGGCACCCCGCACGCGGGGTGCCCCGTGCGCGCGCCGGACGGGGCGGTCGTGTTCCGGGCGGGGCGCACGGTGCGCACGGGTCGCGGTTGTGTCTCACCCGGCCGCGAAGGGCCCGGACCAGGAACCTTCCGGGTGCGGGAGGCGTCCGACATTCTTGAACAGAGCACCTTGGAAGCCCGCCTTCGAGAGGGCAGTACATGTCGAGCAACAGCGGCAGTGAACGCATCGTCGCGGACCGCTACGTCCTGCGCCGTGAACTCGGCCGCGGCGGTATGGGGGTGGTCTGGCAGGCCTTCGACCCGACGCTGGACCGCGACGTCGCGATCAAGCAGGTGCTGCTTCCCGACCACTTCACCGACTCCGAGCGGGCGGACGCCCACGGCCGGGTCCGGCGCGAGGCGCGCTCCGCCGCGCGGATCAGCCACCCCACGGTGATCACCATCCACGACGTCTTCGAGTACGACGGCAACCCGTGGGTGGTCATGGAGCTGGTCGAGGGCGGGTCCCTCCAGGACCGGCTCGACGAGCGGGGCGCCCTGCCTCCGGACGAGGTCGCGGAGATCGCCGGGTCGCTGCTGCGCGCCGTGCGGGCCGCGAACGCGGCCGGGGTCCTGCACCGCGACATCAAGCCGGGCAACATCATGACGTCCCTGGACGGCCGGGTGATCCTCACCGACTTCGGCATCGCGACGATGGAGGGCGGGCCGAGCATCACCCGCACCGGCGCGCTGATCGGCTCCCCCGAGTACATGCCGCCCGAGCGGCTGGCGGGCGGTCCGGCCGAGCACCGGGGCGACCTGTGGAGCATCGGCGTGACCCTGTTCGCGGCGGTCGAGGGCACCTCCCCGTTCCGCCGCGACAGCATCACCGCGGCGATCGCGGCGGTGATGTCCGCGCCGCTGCCGCCGATGACGCGCGCCGGGTGGCTGGAGCCGGTCATCTCCGGTCTGCTGGAGCGCGACCCGGAGCGCAGGCTGAGCGCGGACGGGGCGCTGGCGCTGCTGCGCGAGCGCGGCGGGCCGAACGCGGGCGGCGACGACAGCGGCGGCTTCGGCGCGGCGGGCGCCGTGGGAGCCGCGGGGGCGGGCGCGTTCGCGGACGGTACCCCGGCCTCCGGCAGCGGCCCGCACACGACACCCGGCGTCAGCGGTCGGCAGAGCCCCCACCACACGCCGAGCGGTGGCCACCCCGGCACGGGGCCGCGGGGCGGCTACCCCCACACGCGGACCCCGCTGCCTCAGGGCCCGATGACGGGGCAGCGCCTGCCGCGGGGCGGACCGGCCGACCCGGTGACGCCCGCGTCGCCCTTCGCGCACGGGCACCGCACGGTCCACCAGCACCGGCCGCCCCACTCCGCGGGAGGCGGTCTCGGCGGCACGGGCCGTGGCCCGGGTGGACCCGGGGGTCCGGGTGTCCCGCTCCACTCGGGCGGCCACGGCGGCGCGCGTCCGGGCTCGGGCTCGGGGAACACCAGGCTCCTCGTCGGCGTGGGCGCCGCGGTGGTGGTCCTGACGCTGATCGGCGGCGTTGCCGTGGTCGGTGCCACCCTGTTCGCCGGAGCCGAGGCCGAGGGCGGTGCCTCCGAGGCGCTGTCGGCGTCCGAGAGCGCGCGGCCGCCGGCGGAGCCCTCCGCCTCCGTCGGCGGGGACGAGGGCGGTGCCGGCAGCGGCGGCGGTGAGGGCCGGGGCGAGGGCGGCCAGACCGGCGGCGGGGACGAGAACGGGGAGCCGCCGTCCTACGACGAGCTGGAGACCTTCCGGTCGCAGTGGTTCCACGTGGACTACCCGGCCGGGTGGCAGGTGGACGACAGTGAGATCGAGAACACGCTGGCGGTGTTCGTCGCGCCGGGCAGCGACCACCAGGTGTGGGTGACCGGCTGGACCGAGCAGGAGTTCACCGGGACGAGCGCCGAGTACCTGGAGGACACCAACGGCGGGACGAAGGTCGAGGGTGACGTCACCACCGGCTACACGCAGCTGGAGCTGGAGGAGTTCGACGACGGCGACTTCGAGGAGGGCTGGGACGTCGCCCTGGTGGAGTCCGACCTCGTCAACGAGACCTGGGCGAGCCAGGAACGGCGCTTCTGGGCCTACGCGATCAGCACAGAGCACGAGGGCGACCGGGTGTTCTACCTGGTCAGCGTGAACGTTCCGCGCGAGGACGCCGACTACTACGACGACCTGCATGAGGACGTCATGGAGACGTTCGACCCGCTGCTGTGAGTGCGCCGCCCGCCGACCGCGGCGGACCCGGCACGACGGGGGCCGTTCCGGAAGGGAACGGCCCCCGCGTCTCGCGTGTGCACCGGAGACGGCGCCCTCCGTCAGGGGGCGCCCCGGCGGGTCAGTACCAGCCGACGGACTGGGAGTGGGCCCAGGCCTCGCAGGGAGTGCCGTAGCGGCCCTTGATGTAGTCGATGCCCCAGGCGATCTGCGTGGCCGGGTTGGTCTGCCAGTCGTCGCCGTGGGTGGCCATCTTGTCGCCCGGCAGCGACTGGGGGATGCCGTAGGCGCCCGAACTGGGGTTCTGCGCGCTGGGGTTCCAGTTGCTCTCCTTCTGCCACAGGGGCTCGAGGCAGTCGTGGAACTCGCTGGCGGCCCAGCCCTGGTCGGTGACCATCTGGAGGGCGATGCCCTTGGGGTCGCCGGTGAAGACGGGAGTCTCCTCCTCCTCTTCCTCCTCCTCGATGTCGCTTCCCTCGACCTGGGCCGTCAGGACCCCTTCGGTGAGAGCCGCGTCACGCTGCTCCTGAGCCTGACTGCGCAGGGTCTGGAGTTCTTCCTGGGACAACTGCTCGGAGAAGAACGACTCCTCCCCGGCTTCGGTGTCGGCGGCGGGTTCCTCGGTCTCCGGAATGGCGGCGCTGGCCACCGTGTCCGGATCGAGCTCGTCATCCGCGAACGCGGTGACGGCGAAGGTCGCACCCGCGACGAGGGTCGCCGCACCGACCGCCGCCGTACTACGCAGCGACATTCGGTTGATTAGCACGATTGCCTTTCCCAAGAGGGGGTTATTGGCAGGGAAAGCCCTATTAATACCAGTTGTTGGCCTGGGAGTGGGACCAGGCGCCGCAGGGGTTTCCGTAGCGGTCCTTGATGTAGTCGATGCCCCAGGCGATCTGCGTGGCCGGGTTGGTCCGCCAGTCGGAGCCGTGGGAGGCCATCTTGTCGCCCGGCAGGGACTGCGGGATGCCGTAGGCGCCCGAACTGGGGTTCTCGGCCGTGTGGTTCCAGTTGCTCTCCTTCTCCCACAGCGGCTCCAGGCAGTCGTGGAACTCGCTGGCGGCCCAGCCCTCGTCCAGGACCATCTGGAGCGCGATGTCCTTGGGGTCGCCGGAGGGGGCCGACCCGGCGGATCCGCCGCCGGAGGAGTCGGAACCGCCGGAGGTGTCGGCCTCGGGCTCCTCCTCGGGTTCGGGTTCGGGCTCGGCGATGTCGCTGGCCGTCCCGCTGTCGGCGCGGACGGCCCCCTCGACGGCCGCCCTGGCCTGCTCCATGCTCTCCTCGCGCTGGGTCTGGCGCTCCTGGTCGCTCTGCCCGGCCTGCGCGGCGAAGAAGTCCTCGGGCCGGTCGGACCCGCCGTCGCCGCCCGCCGCCGACCGCTGGTCGGGGACCACCGCGGCGGAGGCGAGCTGGCTCGGGTCTGCCGCGTCGCTCTGGGCGAACGCGGCGACCGAGAAGGTGCCGCCGGCGACGAGGGTCGCGGCGCCGACGGCGCCCGCATGTCGCAGTGAGATGAGGTTGAGTAGCAAAATCGCCCTTTCGCGTAGACGCACACGCGCCCCACGGGGTCCGCGTGTGTGAGAGTTCGCCGCCGCTGACCACGTGGCCCGGGGTGTCGCGCGCGAGGGAAGGGGTAGCCGTTCGACCGACCGCGGCGCGGGTTCCCACGTGGGAGGGGATGTTCGTGCAGCGGGTTCAGCCTGCATCATCGTCACGATGAAGTAACGCCAGATTTACTATGCCTTGGATCACATCACGGAATGCATCCGCGATGCGGTGCTTTGACCTGCACTTCGATACGTACAGTCAAGGAGGAGTCAAGTCCTCCCGGCACTGTGGCGAGGGTCTCCACACCTGCCGAAAGGAGACGGGGGTCACCGGGAACGGTGTTCCTGAGTACCCGTACGGATGTGCGCGGGCGGCTCCAGGGGTCAGGATGGCGCCATGAACGTCCACGGATCCCCGCCGTCCCCCGCGGGCCCACGGCTCAGCTGCCCGGACTGCCGCGCCCCGCTTGCCGCGCAGCCCCGCTCCTGCCGGCGGTGCGGGCTCCTGCTCGTCGGCGCCACCGCCCAGCGCCTGTGGCACATCGACACCGAGATCGCGCTGCTCAACAGCCGTGAGCGGCACCTGCGCGAGGAGCGCGCCGCCGTCGTGGCACTGCTGCGCGAGGAGTCGGGCCGAGGCGCGTCCCCGGCCGGAGCCGTTCCCGAATCCGCCGACGGGGAG
Organism: Nocardiopsis dassonvillei subsp. dassonvillei DSM 43111; assembly: GCF_000092985.1. Classification (GTDB taxonomy): domain Bacteria; phylum Actinomycetota; class Actinomycetes; order Streptosporangiales; family Streptosporangiaceae; genus Nocardiopsis; species Nocardiopsis dassonvillei. Next base: position 132,220 of record NC_014210.1, on the reverse strand, counting down.
CGGCCGTGGGCTCCGGGACCGCAGGGACGGCCGCCGGGGCCCGCGCGGGTCCCCGGTGCCGCGCCGGAACCGGCCGTCCTGCCCGGTGGCGCGCTCCCCGACGGGCACGGAGCCCACGCGCACGGGCAGACGGGAGGGGCTCCCCCCGGGCGGGCGCCCGGGGAGGTCACCCGCCGCTCGGCGCAGAACGTCATCCTCGGGCTGGGCGGCGTGCTCGTCGGCATCGCGGCTCTGGTCTTCGCCATCTGGACGTGGAGCGACATGGGCACCGGCGCCCGCGCCGGGGTCCTCGGCCTCACCACGGCGGCCTTCGCCGCCCTGGCCCTGCCGCTGCACCGGCGCGGTCTCAGGGCGACCGCGGAGACCTTCGGCTGCCTGGCCGCCGCGCTGCTGTGCGTCGACGCCCTCGCGCTGTGGCTGCTGACGTCGGAGCGGCTCGGGAGCGGGCCCGGCTACACCGCGACCGCGCTGCTCGTCATCGGCGCGCTGCTGGCGTCCTATCCGCTGCTCGTGCCGCTGCGGACGCCGCGCGTCCTGGCCGTCCTGCTCCTGCAGCCGGTGCCCGTCCTGCTGCTGGCGGCGTCCGGCTCCCCCGGCCTCTGGTCCTGGGCGCTGCCCGTCCTGGCCGCGACCGGACTCGCCGACCTGCTCCTGGCTCTCTGGTTCGGACGGCCCCGCGCGGGCGTCCCCGTGCGCGCCCTCCGGGTCAGCGCGACCGTGCTGTGGGTGCTGACCACGGTTCTGGCGCTGCTGTACACGGCCTTCGTCCTGGCCGCCTCCGCCGCGGGCGCCGATCACGTCGGAGCCCGGTGGTTCGTGGCCGCGGTCCTGCTGCTGTCGGGCGTGACCGGCCTGCTGTCGGCCCGCGGCCCGCTGCGCCACGTCCCGGAGGGCCCCGGTCCCGTGGGCGCCGTGAGCGGTGCCGCTGGTCCGGGCGCCCCGGGCGGTACCGGCGCGTCCGGGGTCCCCGCGGCCATCGCCCTGCTGGTCCTGGGGGCGGCCCCCCTGGTCGCCGGACCCGCGCACCTGCCCGCGCTGCCCAGGGCGCCCCTGCCCCCGTGGAACGGCGGTCCCCCGACCACACCGGTGTCCGACGTGCTGGGCCTGCCGGCGACGACCGCCCCGGACGCGGGGTTCCACCTGCTCGCCGTGCTCGTCTGCGCCCTGCTGTCCCTCGGCGCGGTGTTCCTGCTGCGCCGCCGAGCGCTGGTGCCCGCCGCCGCCCTGACCGCTCCCCCGGCGCTGCTGACGGTCGTGCACCTGCTGGACCCGCCGCACGCGGTGGCAGTGGTGTGCGCCCTCCTGGTCGGCGCCGCGCTGGTGCTGGCCACGGCCCTTGTACCGCGTCGGCCCGGCGCCTGGGTGCCCGCGCTCACCGGAACCCTGACCCTGCTCACCGGCGGCCTGTGGTCGCTCCCGGACCGGTACACCTCCCTGGCCGCCCTCGTGGTGGTGGAGGCGACCGTCCTGGTCGCGCTGCTGCTGTACGCCCGGTCCGGCCGCCCCGCGGTGCTCCACGCGACGGGCCTGCTCCTGTGGGCGCTGGCCCTGCTGACCGGTGCGTTCTTCGGGCTCGGCCTCGTGATCTCGGACACCGTGCCGCCTCCGGCGTGGTGGCTGCTGGCCGCCTGCGCGCTGCTGGCCGGGGCGAACGCGGTGGTGCTCGGACGGATCCCCCTCCCGCGGGCGGGCGGTGCCGGGGGCGACCCCCGGCCGGTGTTCACCGTGGTGGGCCTGCTCCTGCTCTCGTCCGCCCCGCTGCTGGCCGGGCGGGGGCACAGTCCCGGCCTGCCGCTGCTGTCCGGCGCGTACGGGCCGTGGACGGCGCCCGTGCGGGCGCTGGGCGACCCCGCCTACTCCGTCCTGGGGCTGCACCGCGTGGCGGGCCCGGCGGAGGCCGTCGGCACGGCGGCCGGAATGCTGCTGGCCGGTGCGGCGGCGGTGGCCCTGGTCGCCCTGCTCGACCGCGGACGGACGGCGGCAGCGGCGGTCCTCGCCGCGCCGCCCGCGCTCGTCGCGCTGCCCCTGGTCCTGGACGCGCCGTTCCTCGGCGCCCTGCTGTGGGTGTTCGCGGTGGGTTCGGCCCTGGCGCTGTGGTCGGCGCTGACCCGGGACGGGCGGCTCGGCTGGCTGGCGGGGCTGACCGGCCTCCTCACCCTGCTGCTCGGCACGGGCTGGGCGCTGGTCCAGGAGCACGCGACCACGGGCGCCCTGATGGGTGTCGCGGTGGCCGCCGCGGTGGCCGCGGCCCTGGCCCGGACCACCGTCGCGGCGGTCGGCGCCACGGCGGTGGCGACGGCGGCGACGGGCGGGTTCGCGCTGGCCCTGCCCCTGCTGCTGGGGGCTCCGGTGGAGCACGCGGCGCTGGCGCCGATCGCGATGGTCGCCGCGGTGGCCGTGGCCGCGCCGCGTCTGCGCGGACCGCTCGTACCGGCGGCGGAGGTCCCCGCCTGGGTGTGGGCGGCGGTCTCGCTGGGCGTCACCGCGGCGGCGGGGGCGCGGCTGGGACTGGTCGCGCTGGCGCTGGCCGTGGTCGGGGTCGTCGCGCTGGCGACCGCCGCACGGCCCGAACGGCGCTGGTTCGCGCTGGTGGGCGCGCTGCTGATGCTGGCGGCGCTGTGGACGGTGCTCTCCGCGTGGGACGTGGCCGTGCCCGAGGCGTACACGGTGCCGCCCGCCCTGGCGGCGCTGGCCGTGGGCTGGGAGTGGAGCCGCAGGGCTGCCGAACCGCCTTCGAGCTGGGCCGCCCACGGCGGCGGCCTGGCCCTGCTGTTCCTGCCCACCGTCGTGCTGGTGCTGACGGAGGACGGCATGGTGTGGCGGGTGCCCGCCGTGCTCGTGCTGGGCCTCGCGGTGACCGTGTGGGGGCTGCGTCGGCGGCTCCAGGCGGCCCTGGTGACGGGCGGGCTGGTGCTGGTGGCCACCTCGCTGCGGGCGTTCGGGCCGCCCCTGTGGGACCTGACCCGGCTGGTGCCGAACTGGGTGCCGTTCGCCGTCGCGGGTGTGCTGCTGCTGGTGATCGGCGCCCGCTACGAGGCCAACCTGGAACGGGTGCGGCGCCTGGGCCGCCTGGTGGCGGAGATGCGCTGAGAAGCCCGGTCACGCGCCCGTGGGGCGCGGCCCGGAACCCGCCGGGGGCTCCACGGGGCGGCGGGCCCGTCAGACCGACGGGCCCGCCGCGGTACCGCGTCAGTTCTCCAGCATCTCCGTGACCAGGGCGGCGATCGGCGACCGCTCGGACCGGGTCAGGGTGACGTGCGCGAACAGGGGGTGGCCCTTGAGCTTCTCGATCACCGCGACCACGCCGTCGTGGCGGCCCACGCGCAGGTTGTCGCGCTGGGCGATGTCGTGGGTGAGCACCACCCGCGAGTTCTGGCCGAGGCGGGAGAGGACCGTGAGAAGGACGTTGCGCTCCAGGGACTGGGCCTCGTCGACGATCACGAACGCGTCGTGCAGCGACCGGCCGCGGATGTGGGTGAGCGGGAGGACCTCCAGCATCCCCCGGTCCACGATCTCCTCGATGACCTCCTCGCTGGTCACCGCGGACAGGGTGTCGTGCACCGCCTGGCCCCACGGGGTCATCTTGTCGTTCTCGCTCCCGGGCAGGTAGCCCAGCTCCTGGCCGCCGACCGCGTACAGCGGCCGGAACACCATCACCTTGCGGTGCTGGCGGCGCTCCAGGACGGCCTCCAGACCGGCGCACAGCGCCAGCGCCGACTTGCCGGTGCCCGCGCGTCCGCCCAGGGAGACGATGCCCACCTCGGGGTCGGTGAGCAGGTCGAGGGCGATGCGCTGCTCGGCGCTGCGGCCGTGCAGGCCGAACACGTCGCGGTCGCCGCGCACCAGCTTCACCGACTTGTCGGGCTGGACCCGGCCGAGCGCCTTGCCGCGCTCGGAGACCAGGACCAGCCCGGTGTGGCAGGGGAGATCGCGGGCCGCGTCGATGTCGCTCTCGCCGCTGGTGAACAGTTCGCCGATCTGGTGCGCGGGCACGTCCAGCTCGGCCATGCCCGTCCAGCCGTGCTCGATGGCCAGTTCGGCCCGGTACTCGTCGGCGGCCAGCCCGATGGAGGCCGCCTTGATCCGCATGGGGAGGTCCTTGCTCACCAGCACGACGTCCCCGCCCTCCTCCTGGAGGTTGCGGGCCACCGTGAGGATCCGGGTGTCGTTGTCGCCGAGCCGGAAGCCCGCCGGCAGGATCTGCGGATCGCTGTGGTTGAGTTCCACCCGCAGCGTGCCGCCGGCGTCGTTCACCGGTACCGGGGCGTCCAGACGGCCGTGGGCGACCCGCAGGTCGTCCAGGCGGCGCAACGCGTGACGAGCGAAGTACCCGAGCTCCGGGTGGTGACGCTTGCTCTCCAGCTCGGTGATCACCACCACGGGGATGACGACCTCGTGCTCGGCGAACCGGCTCAGGGCGGCCGGGTCGGCGAGCAGGACACTGGTGTCGAGCACATAGACGCGTCCGTCCTGGCCTACCTCCGTACGGGGGTCGGGGGACTGGGTGTCACGGCGATCGGTCGAGGAACTAGCCACTCGTTCTCCCCTTGGGCACCGCTGGGGCGCCCTACTGTCACGGGATCATGGAGGACCGGGACCTGGCCCGCGAGGGCCGGGTCCGGCCCTCCTCGTTGACGTTCCGCGATGGCGGAGGAGATCAATGAGACGGGGCCTCCCGAACGGGTGGACGAACGCCACCCGCTACTTCCGACGCTACGCGTCCGTGCTCCCGTTTCCAAGGGACCTCTCCCTCCGCGCGGTGAACTCCGCGTTAAGGGGTCGGGCTTCGGGGGGTCAGGATCCGTAGCGGCGGTTGCGCGCGCCGTACGAGCGCAGTGCACGCAGGAAGTCCACCCTGCGGAAGGCAGGCCAGTAGACCTCGCAGAAGTAGAACTCCGAGTGCACGCTCTGCCACAGCATGAAGCCGGACAGGCGCTGTTCCCCCGACGTGCGGATGAGCAGGTCGGGGTCGGGCTGACCGCGCGTGTAGAGATGCCGTGCGATGTCCTCGATGTCCAGGCGCTCGGCAAGCTCCTGGATACCGGTGCCCTTGGCCGCCTCCGCTTGGAGGAGGGACCGAACCGCATCAGCGATCTCACGTCTACCTCCATACCCGACGGCGACGTTGACAACCAGCCCGGGGTTGCCGGATGTGGCCGTCTCCGCCTCCTTGAGCGCCTGGGCGGTGGACGCGGGCAGGATGTCGAGGGCCCCCACGGGGCGCGTGTTCCACCCCTCCTCGCGCAGCCGGGCGATGGTCTGCTCGATGATGCGCACCAGCGGGCCCAGCTCGGACTCGTCCCGGCTGAGGTTGTCGGTGGACAGCATCCAGAGTGTGACCACCTGCACGCCGACCTCGTCGCACCAGCGCAGCAGTTCGAAGATCTTGTTCGCGCCCGCCTGGTGGCCCTGCTCGGCCGCGCCGAGCCCGCTCACCTTGGCCCAGCGGCGGTTGCCGTCCATCGCGACACCGACGTGGCGGGGGATCTCCTGACTGGTCAGCCGACGCTCCAGGCGCCGCTCGTAGAGCCAGTACAGGGGGTCACGAAGCCCCATTGGCGAAACCTCTCAGAGCTGGATCTGGAACAGCACACCGTTGGAAAGGATGTGCCGACGGGGATGCCTCCAGCGTAGTTCGCCCGAAGGGGGCTACGTCACGGCCAGGGACTTGCGCACGTGCTTGCGCCCCTGGTGGATGCGGGACTTGACGGTGCCCAGGGCCAGGTTGAGCTCGGAGGCGATCTCGTTGTAGTCCATCTGGCACAGGTCGCGCAGGACCAGGGGGGCCACCAGGTTGGGGCGGTCCTTCTCCAGCTGGTCGAGGGCCTCCAGCAGGTCGATGCGGGAACCGGCGATGACGCTGGTGGTGCGGGGGTCGCTCTGGTGGGGCATGCGCTCGGCCTCGGTGGGGAACTCTGCCGAGCGCCGCTTCATGGAGCGGTAGGTCTGCCGGGCGGAGTTGGACACCACCGTGTACAGCCAGGTGGTGAACAGGGAGTCGCCCTTGAAGCTGTCGATCTTGCGCGCCACGCGCAGCAGCGCGTCCTGGCACGCCTCCTCGGCGTCCTGCCGGTAGGGCAGGAAGCGGGAGCAGCGGCGCAGGACCTCGGGCTGGATCCGCCGGAGCAGGTCGTCCAGGGCCATGGCGTCTCCGGCCTTGGCCCGGCGCGCGAGGTCCTCCAGCTCCTCGTCGACGTTGCTCGCCACCCGGCGCCGCGGCGCGGGGCTCTCCTCGTGGTCTGCGTGGTCACTACTGCGCATGTCTGGTCTCTCCCTGACTGACGGCAGACATCCGGCCGTCCGCTGCGGACGCGGGTGCGCCCCTTGCGTTCGAGGGTCACACGTCACCGGGACGTCTACGGCCCCGGTCCGGATCCGCACTCGTGAAAAATCGTCGCCTTCGCCGCCGCGCACGGCGCGGAGCCCGTCGGGCCCCCTCCAGTCTCCACGTCCGGAGGGGATCGGCGCCACCCGGAGAGGGGATCATATCGGCGGGAGGCAATGTGAAGGTACAGATGGTGTATTAGTGGGCAACGACCGCGTGTTCACCCCTGACAGACCGAGGCGGAGATGAGCCAACCTGAGGCCTTCGGGCGCTACCGCGTCATCCGGCGCCTTGGGTCGGGTTCCTTCGCCACGGTCTGGTTGGCGCAGGACGACCTGCTGAACTACTCGGTGGCCATCAAGGTACTCGCCGAGAACTGGGCGCACCAGATGGACATCCAGCACCGCTTCCTGGAGGAGGCGCGCATCCTGCGCCAGACCGACTCCACCTGGCTGGTGGCGGTGCACGACGTGGACGTGCTCCCCGACGGTCGGCCCTACATGGTGATGACCTACGCCGACCAGGGCAGCGTCGCCGACCTCATCCACCGGGGCACACTGCCCCTGGACGAGGCCCTGCGGCTGCTCACCGAGATCGGCCAGGGCATCACGGTGCTGCACAACCACGGCACGATCCACCGCGACATCAAGCCGTCCAACGTGCTGCTCCAGTCCTCACCCGTGGGACAGCGGGTGCTGGTGGCGGACCTGGGGTTCGCCAAGTCGATCGACGAGGCGTCGGGGTTCACCGCGGCGGCCGGGACCCCCGGCTACATGTCCCCCGAGCAGAGCATTCCCGGCGGTGACCTGGACGTCCGGTCGGACGTGTACTCGCTGGGCGCGGTGGCCTACGAGCTCATCACCGGCCGTCCGCCCTCGCGTCCGCCGGTGAAGGTGGCTCCTGGCCAGATCCGGCCAGGTCTGCCCCCCGCGCTCGACGAACTCATCCTGTCGGCACTTTCGGTGGACCGGGAAAGCCGTCCGGCGGACGCCAAAACCTTCACCGACCGGGTCAGAACCATCCGTATGGCGCCCGACCTGCCCAAGGCGGCCGTGCCGTGGTGGCAGCGGCTGCGCATGCCGTGGCGGCGGGCGACCGCCCTGGCGGGGGCGCTGGTGCTGACGGGCGCCAGCCTCTCGGGATCCCTGGGCAGGCCGGGGGTGTCCCTGACCACCGTGCACGACGCCGCGCAGGGGGTCTACCTGGAGGTGCCGTCGGTGTGGGCCCACGAGATCCACACCGCCCAGGAGGCCCTCCCCGCGGCGGCCGAGGCCGGCGCGGGTCCGGGCCTGCTGGTGGCGACCGACGCCGAGGACTGGGACTCCACCCGGGAGACGGCCTACGGTGTGTACGCGACCGTGGTGCGCGGCCCCGCCGACCTGAGCGGGATCGCCGGCGCCCAGCCGTGCGGGGACCCTCCCGAGGAGCGGCCGCTGGACACCGGGGAATGGGAGGGCACGGTGTGGGACTGGCCCGAGTGCCACGGCAACGGGTCGCTGAGCAGCGCCGCCGTACACGAGCCGGGCGAGCCCACGACCGTGTACATGGAGATCCGCCAGCCGGGCTACCGGCCCGACCTGGTGGACCGGATCATCGCCGGTACGCACCTGGGATAGGCCCCGGCGACGCGTCAGGCCAGCAGCTGCTCCCGCAGGTCCTCGGGCGAGGTGACCGGGAGCTTGCAGACGAAGCCCTCGCACACGTAGGCGGTCGGTCGCCCGCCCACCGGCGCGCGGTCGCGCAGCAGCGGCACCCCTCCGTCGTCGCGGCCGTCGCCGCGTGAGAGCACGGTGCCCAGCGGCGCCCAGACCAGCGCGGCGTGCACCAGCTCCGCGGTCCTCGGGTCGTCGGGGTCGCCCACCACCGCCACGGCGCGCGGCCCGGTCAGGAGGGCCTCGCCGGTGGCCAGGCCCCACCCGGCGAACCGGGCGGCCTTCTCCGCCAGCACCGCCACCGGGGACAGCGCCTCCTCAGCGGCCGTGCGGTGGCGCTCGGATCCGGTCAGCGCGGCGTAGGAGAGCAGCGCGGACGCCGCCGCCGACCGGCCGGACGGTGTGACGTTGTCGGTGGGGTCCTGGGGCCGGTTGAAGAGGCGCTCGGCGTCGTCGGCGGTGTCGTAGAACCCGCCGGAGCCGTCTCCGAAGCGCTCCAGGACGGTGTCCAGCAGGCGCCCGGCCTCGTGCGCGTAGCGCGCCTCCCCGGTCACACCGTGCAGGACGAGCAGCCCCTCGGCGACGTCGGCGTAGTCCTCCAGCACCCCGGCGCTGGTGCCCGCGCGCCCGTCCCGGGAGGTGCGGACCAGGCGCCCGTCCCGCAGGTGCACGCGCAGCAGCAGGTCAGCGGCCGCGCGGGCGGCCTCCACCAGGTCGGGCCGCTCCAGCAGCACCCCGGCCTCGGCCAGCGCGGCGACCGCCAGGCCGTTCCAGGCGGCCACCACCTTGTCGTCGCGCGCGGGGGCGACCCGTTCGGCGCGGGCCGCCAGCAGGGCCTCACGGACCCGCTGGTAGCGCCAGGCGTCGGCGGGCGGGGCGGGCAGCTGGAGCACGGAGGCGCCGCGCTCGAAGGTGCCCTCCTCGGTCACGCCGAACACCTCGGCGGCGAAGGCGGCGTCCTCCTCGCCCAGGACCTCCCGCAGCTGGGCGGGCGTCCACACGTAGTAGGTGCCCTCCTCGCCCTCGCTGTCGGCGTCCAGCGCCGAGGCGAACCCGCCCTCGGGCGTGCGCAGGTCGCGCAGCATCCAGTCGGCGGTCTCCCCGGCGACCCGGCGCAGCAGGGCGTGGGTGGCGGCGTCGGAGACCCCCGGACCCGAGGGGCGGCGGCCCATCCGGGCGTAGGCGCGCAGCAGCAGGGCGTTGTCGTACAGCATCTTCTCGAAGTGCGGCACGGTCCACTCGCGGTCCACCGAGTATCGGGCGAAACCGCCGCCGAGCTGGTCGTACATGCCGCCCTGCGCCATGGCCAGGGCGGTGCCGCTGGCCATGAGCCAGGCGGGCGTGGACTCGTCCGCGCTCTGCAGGGGCCGGGTGCGCTCGTCCTGGGCGGTGAGGAAGGAGAGCAGCATCGACGGCGGGAACTTGGGCGCGGTGCCGAAACCGCCGTGGGCGCTGTCGTAGTCGCGCACCAGCGCGCGGACGGCCAGGTCGAGCCGGTCCGCGGAGGGCGGGGGCGCGGCGGCCAGGGTGCGCGGGCCGCTCAGCGCCTCCACCACGCGCGCGCCCTGGCCGACCAGTTCGGTGCGCTGGTCCCGCCAGGCGTCGGCCACGCCCCGCAGCAGGCGCTGGAAGTGCTCGCGCGGGAAGTAGGTGCCGCAGTAGAACGGGGCGCCGTCGGGGGTGGCGAACACGGTCATGGGCCAGCCCCCCTGGCCGGTCATGGCCTGGGTCGCCTCCATGTACACGGCGTCGACGTCGGGGCGCTCCTCGCGGTCCACCTTGACGTTGACGAACAGGCTGTTCATCAGGGCCGCGGTCGCCTCGTCCTCGAAGGACTCGTGGGCCATCACGTGGCACCAGTGGCAGGCGGCGTAGCCGACGGAGACGAGGAGGGGCACGTCGCGCCGACGCGCCTCGGCGAGGGCCTCCTCACCCCAGGGCCACCACTCCACGGGGTTGTCGGCGTGCTGCAACAGGTACGGGCTGGTCGCGTCGCTCAGGCGGTTGGACATGCCCCCAACTCTGCCATCCGGGGCGGCGGGGCGTCGCGCACCCGCCCGAGCGGAGTCCACGGCACGGGAGCCGACCCGGCGCCCGTGAACTCCGCCACCCGGGGCGGTGGGGTGTCGCGCACCCGCCGGAGCGGGCCGGGGACCACCGCCCGGGAGGAGGCCGGGTGTTCGTCCGGCGGGCGCGGGAGCGGCCCGGAGCCTTCGGACCGAGTGGTGGGCCCGGGCGGTGCGCCCGGACACGCCGTCCCGCTGGGGCAGGGCGGGGACGTCTCCTCAGCTCCGCGGAGCGGTGTCCTCGGCGGAGACCTGCGCCGCGTCGGCCGGCCCGCCGTCGTCGGAGGCCGTGGCCCTCGCGCCGAAGTCGTCGTCCTTGGGCAGGGCGCGGAGCTTGCCCAGGAGGCTGCGCATGAGGAAGTACAGCCCGACGCCGATGGCGAAGATGACGAGGAAGCCGAGCACACCGGGGGTCACGGTGTCCTTGTCGAGCTGGAAGCTGCCCGCCAGCACCGTCGCGGACGTGAGAAGGGTGTTCATGCCACTCATACTCTCACTGCTTCTCGGACACCCGCGAAGAGGTCCTTCTCAGGGATCTCGGTGTCCACCAGCGAGCGCACCAGGTGGTAGTCCTCACTCGGCCAGGCCTCCGCGACGACCTCGTTGGGCACGGCGAACCAGAACCCGTTGGGGTCCACCTGGGTGGCGTGCGCCTTGAGCGCCTCGTCGGCGACGTCGAAGTACTCGCTGCAGTGCACGCGCGTGGTGATCTCCCAGCGGGGGTGGTCGCGGTCCGCGATCCGCTTCATCCACTCCTCGAAGGGGTTCTCCAGCCCGCGCGCGGCCAGCACGTCGGCCAGGGCCTCGAACCGCTCGGGCGGGAAGGAGACGAAGTAGTACAGCTTGAGCGGCTGCCAGGGGTCGCCCGCGTCCGGGTAGGCGTCGGGGTCGCCCGCGGTGTCGAAGGCGTGCATCGTCACCTTGTGGGTCATGATGTGGTCGGGGTGCGGGTAACCGCCGTTCTCGTCGTAGGTGAGGATGACGTGCGGCCGGAACCTGCGGATGGACTCCACGAGGGGCGCGGCGCCCTCCTCCACGGGGAGGGTGGCGAAACAGCCCTCGGGCAGGGGCGGCAGCGGGTCGCCCTCGGGCAGGCCGGAGTCGACGAACCCGGCGAACTCCTGCTGGACGCCGAGGATCTCCCTGGCCCGCTCCATCTCCTCTCGGCGCACCTGCGCGATGTTCTCGCGGATGTCGGGACGCTCCATCGCGGGGTTGAGGATGTCGCCGCGCTCGCCACCGGTCATGGTGACAACGAGCACGTCGACGCCCTCCTCCACATAGCGGGCCATGGTGGCCGCGCCCTTGCTGGACTCGTCATCGGGGTGGGCATGAACGGCCATGAGCCGCAGGCGCTCGGACAACGAAGGGTCTCCTTGACTAGGTGGACGGACGCGAGGGGCGCGGCCGTCCGGCTCCCCCGGTACACAGGCTCGGACGACTTCCGCGCGGGGCGCGTGGGGAGGCTGTCAGGTCGGGGATATCTTAGACAACACCGTCCCCTTGTTCGGAGATTCCCGATGCAGCCGACCCCGGAGGAAGACGCCGTGAAGAGCGCCGAAACCACGGCCGACACAGCGGCCGACTCCTCGGCCAGTACCGCTCCCGCGCTGCGCAAGCGCCACGGGAACGGGCCGGTCTTCTTCGTCATCGCCACCCTCTTCGCGGTGGCGTGCGCGGTCGGCTGGGGCTACTCCCTGATGAACTTCAGCGGTCTGGGCGGCGGTGTGTACCACCAGGTGATCACCTTCTCCGCGCCCACGCCCGAGGAGGCCACCATCAGCTACGAGGTGAACAGCAGGAACGGCGCCGAGTGCCTGGTCGTGGCGTTGGACGAACAGTTCGTCGAGGTGGGCCAGACGCGCTCGAAGGCCGAGGCCGGGAACCGCATGGTCACCACGACCGTTGAGACGGTTCGTCAGGCCGCCACGGTAGAAGTGGCCTCGTGCAGGGAACAAGGTTCGCAGGACTGATCCACCGAGCCCCTTAGCCCGGCTCCGGAGGCACCGCCGAACCGCGGGAACCCGTGTGTCACGACGCACGGTGATATTCTCGTAAGTTCAGCTCTGGCCGCCTGGTGGCCTTTGCTACTAGTACACAAGGAGTTCCCGTGACCCAGACCCGCGATGACAACGTCACCTGGCTCACCCAGGAGGCGTACGACCGGCTCAAGTCCGAGCTGGACCACCTGTCGGGGAGTGGGCGCATCGAGATCGCGGAGAAGATCGAGGCGGCCCGGGAAGAGGGCGACCTCAAGGAGAACGGCGGGTACCACGCCGCCAAGGAGGAGCAGGGCAAGATGGAGGCCCGCATCCTCCAGCTCACCGAGATCCTGCGCACCGCGCGGGTCGGCGAGGCGCCCCACACCGAGGGCGTGGTCGGCCCCGGCATGACCGTCACCGTCAAGTTCGACGGGGACGACGACGAGGTCACCTTCCTGCTCGCCTCCCGCGAGGAGAGCGGCTCTCCCATCGACGTGTACTCGCCCAGGTCACCGCTGGGCTCCGCCATCAACGGCAAGCGCGTGGGGGAGAACGTCAGCTACACGCTGCCCAACGGCAAGAGCCTGGGCGTCGAGATCATCGACGCCGTGCCCTACACCGGCATGTAGCGGCGGTTCGGCGATCACGGGGGCGGTGTCCGACCGCCCCCGCCGCTTTGGGGGCGCCCCTCACCGGGGCGCCCCTTCGTGTGCGCGGCGGGGATCCTCCGGAGGGTCCCCCGCGTCGTAGTCTCGAAGCACACTCCCGCGGCGGCTTCCCCGGCCGCCGGTCCGACGAACCGAGGGATTCCCGCCGACATGTCCTCGCTCCACTGGAACCCCCAGGAACCCCGCCCCGGCGCGTACCCGCCCCCGAACGGGGGGTGGGGTCCCGGCGGCCCCGTGCCCGGCCAGGGCGTGTCCCCTCCGGGCGCCGGATGGGGCGTGCCGGGGCAGGGCGCGTTCCCGGGTCCGGTGCCGGGCCCGTTCCCGACCCCGACACCGGAGAGGGCCGCGTTCGGCCGCCGTCTGGCCGCCCGCGCCATCGACTACGTCCTCGTGGTGATCGCCGCGGTCGTGTTCTTCGTCCTCATGGCCGTCGTGACGGTGGTCCTGACCGGCAGCGACCAGACCACCGACGCCGAGGGCACCCTGTGGGCGCTGCTGTTCGTGTTCGGGTGGGGTCTGCTGCTGTTCTTCTACGACTGGCTGTACCTGGTCACCTGGGGGCGCACGCTCGGCAAGATGATGGTCGGGATCAAGGTGGTCAGCGCCGCCGACGGCGGCAGGCTCAGCCAGGGGCAGGCGATGGGCCGATCCGCGTTCTTCGGCTTCCCGCAGTCCCTGCCCGTCGTGGGCCACATCTTCACGCTGGCCGAGTCCATGGCGGCGTTCGGCGAAGAGAAGCGCGCCCTGCACGACCGGGCCGCCGGAACCGTGGTCATCCGCACCTGAGCCGTCCGGGGCCGGGTGCGCCGGAGGGTTGTCCCCAGGCGGGGACTCCCCCTTCCGGGGCGGTTCCGCCGCGGCCTGGCGTGGTGAAGGGGGTTCCCCCGCCCCGTGCTGCCCGCACACCATCGATACCCCGCCCCGCCCCGCGCCCCGACGCCGACCGGGGCCGTGGCCCGAGCCCGCATCTGCGCGACGCCCCGGAGCGCCCCGCCGCCGACCCGGGGCGTGTCGCCGCACCCCACGGCCCCGCGACCCCGCGACTCACGGCTCCGGGCAGGCCGGGGCGCCGTTCCCACCGTCGGCGAACACGGCCGGGACGTAGTCGCCCTCACCGATCCGGTACCAGGCGCTACTCGTCCCGAACGTCCCCGCCATCGCGTCGCCGACGGCCTGGCAGGCCACGTCGACGTTGGCGCTGTGCGCGGCCAGGCCCACCGGCTCGTGTTCCAGCCCCGGACCGCCGCGCACGACCACGGGGTGCCGCTGGTCGGCCGCGGTGATCCGCGCGCGCCTGCGGTACTCGCCGGTCCACAGGTAGTCGACCCGCACCCATCCGTTGGTGGGCAGTTCCAGCCCCTGCCGGAACGCGCCGTCGGCCAGGTCGATACCCGCCGGGTTGCGCACCCGGCGCCCGAACCCGTCGAGACCGCCGTTGTGCCCCAGCGTGTAGGCCGCCTGCGCCTGCGGGCGCCCCCGCGCCAGGTCGGGCCAGGTCTCGCGTTCGGCGTTCCAGTGGTCGTCCCTGGTGTTCCAGGGCCCCACGTCCCACACCGGCAGGTAGGCGCAGCGCGGCCGGTGGTCCTCGGTGACGTCCCGTCCCTCGGGGCCCAGGGCGCCGGTGGTGCACACCCGCACGGTGTACTCGCCGCCGCCCCGGACCGCCAGGCCCCGGCGGGAGGGCAGGGCGGCGAAGTGGTCGTTCTCGCGGATCCTGTGGTCGTTGGCGGTGGTGTTGCCGACCAGTCCGATACGGGTGGCGAAGAGGGTGGCCGAGAACGGCTCGGTGCTATCGCCGTGGTCGCCGGAGTCGTCGGGACCCGAGGGGTCGGTGGGGGTTTCGGGGCCTCCCGGTGCGGAGGGGCCGGGGGGAGCGCCGGAGCTTCCCGGTTCCACCGGTTCCGAGGGGTCGGTGGGGGCGGCGGGACCGGTCGGCGCGGTCGCGTGGCCGTCCTGCCCGTCGCCGGGCTCCCCGGTAGCACCGCCCCGGGGCGGTTCCCCGTCCTCCTCCAACGGGCGGATCCGCAGTCCCGTGAGGCCGTTCCCCTCCCCGCTGAGCCGTACCCGCACCTGTACCCGCGCGACCTCGTGCGGCAGCGTCACCCGCCCGTCCCCGACGGGGTGCCACTCGGTCCAGGCCCCGCCGGTCCGGTCGCCGCGCAGTTCCGTGGTCACCTCCCCCGGACCGCCGTCCGTCCGCACCCGCACGTCCACGGTGGCGGCCGGGGCCTCCAGCGGCTGCGGGGGAAAGACCGCCAGACCGCCGCGCCGGGGCTCCGGATCCCAGCGGGCCACGGGCCCGCGGCCCGCGTCACCGTCCAGGCGCAGCGTTCCGGACTCCAGGACCAGGCCGATCCGGTCGGCGGAACCCGGTTCCTGGCGCAGCCAGCCCTCCTCCGCGAGCGCCGGGACCGGGGCCGGGGGCGCGAGGAGCACGAGAGCGCCCAGGGACGCCAGGGTCTTCGCGGTGCTTCTGGCGCGCTCGCGCCTCGTGTGGAACATTCCCGCCCTGCCAAACACGTGGAGTTACCAGAATGAACACTTCCAGTAAGCAATCCGGCGCGAACGCACTCAAGCAGCCCGTGTCGGGTGTCGGCCTCACAGCGGTAAAAGTCCGACTCGGGAACACGGTGGGATCTGTTCCGGGAACGGGCACGGCCCGGCTCCCGGTGGCCTCGGACGCCGACCCGGCAGCACCCGCACCGGCCCCGCCGCGGGTGCGGGGAGCGGTGTTCTAGGCGAAGGCCAGCAGGCAGGCGGTGAACCCGTGCACGTGGTTGACCCCGCCGACCGGGCCGATCTCGCCAGCGGCGAAGAACCCGGCGACGGCGTCGACGCCGAGGACGCGGTGGACGGCCAGGACGTCGTGGTCGGACTGCGGGAAGAGGGAGGACCCGCGGCCGTTGCAGGAGAAGAGCAGACCGGCGCCGACGGGGTGTTCGGCGCCGAAGTCGCTGAGGCGGCGGGCCAGGTCCTCGTCCGCGGTACCGGCGTCGCGGACCTGGAAGCGGACGGTCTGGCCGACCTCGACCATGTCGTCGATGGTGAGGGCGCCGAGTTCGGGGTCGGCTCCGGCCAGGGTGCGGATGAGGAAGTCGCCCTGCTCGTGGCGGTCGACGTACTCGTCCATGGCGATGCCGATGTGCAGGCCGTGCTCGGCGAGTTCGCGGTCCTCCTCGGAGAGGGACTCGACCAGCTCCTCCAGCTTCTCGTAGGCGTTGGTGCCCGCGAGTTCGAGCAGGAGGTTGCCCTCGGCCTTGGTGACGGTCATGGGCGAGCCGATGGGGCGGCAGCCCTGGCTCACGACGGTGCCGAGGACGTTCTCGCCGCCGACGAGGACGCCGATGGCGCCGTGCTCGGCCACCTCGCCGTCGCAGAAGAGCCGCACCGACTCCTCACCGCGCATGCCGTCGGCCATGCCGCCGACGAGGGGCAGGCCGCCGAGGGCCTCGGTGGACTCGCGGACGAAGGCCTGGGTGGGGAACTCGTAGGGGTTGGTGAGCAGGATGGCCACGCTGTCGCGGGGGCCGGGCTCCTGCATGCCGATGACGGCCAGGTGGTCGTCCTCGACCACGGTGTCCAGTCGGAACGGTGTGATCTCCACGCCGGGCAGACCGGCGCACCACACGCTGACCGAGCCCTGGCCCTCGACGCTGCGGCCGCCGCCGATGACCCCGGTGGAACTGCATCCGAGGGTGGCCGCGTCGCCCGCCAGCTCCATGACGCGCTTGCCCGCGAGGGTGACCTCCTCGGGGTCGGCGCCGCAGACGAAGAAGCACACCAGGTCGGTAGGGCCGTCCACCTGTTCCAGGGCACTCAGTACGGCGCGCTCGGCCGCGTTCACGAGGTCGGCCCCCGTCGTCAGTGCATCGCCGAACCGTGCCACCAGCTGCCACCCCCGGTCTCGCCGGCCGTCGCGGCCGGACGCAGGACTCCACCGTCGCGTCCCATTCTTCCACCTCGGCGTCGAACAGGAGGTTTTCCGGTGAACTGACACGGACTCCGACAGCGGTGCGGCGTGCGGGCAGCACGATGCGGCCGGAGCCCCTGGGCCCCCTTGTATCCAGGAAACAGCACGCCAACCCCGGAAACCAGACGCTCCTTGACGGCTGTGGATAGGTTCGTGGGGTGAGCGCCCTTCCCGAAGCCCCCTCCCCCGCCCCGCCCCCGCTCCCGCGCACCCGCGCGGACCTGCGCGGATCCGGGCACGTCCACCGACCGGTCGCCGCCGAGGTGCGGGAGAACCTGCTGCGGCGGATGGCCTCGGGACGGCCCCGGTTCCCCGGGGTGCACGGGTTCGATGCCACCGTGCTGCCGCAGGTGGAGCGGGCCCTGCTGGCCGGACACGACATCGTCCTGCTGGGCGAGCGCGGCCAGGGCAAGACCCGGCTGATCCGCACCCTGGCGACCCTGCTGGACGAGTGGTCCCCGGCGGTGGCCGGGTGCCCGGTCAACGACCACCCCTACACGCCGGTCTGCCCGGCCTGCGTGCGCCGTTCGGCACGGGAGGGCGACGGCCTGCCGGTCGTGTGGCGGCACCGCTCGGAGCGCTACGGCGAGAAGCTGGGCACGCCCGACACCGGCGTGGGCGAGCTGATCGGCGACGTGGACCCGGCGCTGCTGGCGCGGGGGCGCTCCCTCGGCGATCCCGAGACCATCCACTACGGTCTGGTGCCGCGGGCCAACCGGGGCGTGTTCTGCGTCAACGAGCTGCCCGACCTGCCCGCACGGGCCCAGGTGGCGCTGTTCAACGTGCTGGAGGAGCGCGACCTCCAGGTACGCGGCTACAACCTGCGGCTGCCGCTGGACCTGCTTCTGGTGGCGAGCGCGAACCCGGAGGACTACACGAGCCGGGGACGCATCGTCACCCCGCTCAAGGACCGCTTCGGCGCGCAGGTGCGCACCCACTACCCGCTGACCCTGGCGGACGAACTGGCGCTCATCCGGCAGGAGGCGGCGCTGCCCGAGGGCACGACGGTGCCCTCGCACCTGCTGGAGGCCGTGGCGCGCTTCACCCGGCTGGTCCGCGCCTCGAAGAAGGTGGACGCCCGTTCGGGGGTGTCGGTGCGCTTCTCGGTGTCCGCGGCCGAGACGGTGGCGGCGTCGGCGCTGCGCCGGGCTGCCCTGACCGGCGGGGAGGTTCCGGTGGCCCGGGTGTGCGACCTGCCCGCCGCGGTGGAGCCGCTGCTGGGCAAGGTCGAGTTCGAGACGGGTTCCGAGGGCCGCGAGGCGGAGATCCTGCACGCGCTGCTGCGCCGGGCGGTGGCGGAGGTGTTCCGCGAACGCCTGGGAACGGCGGACCTGTCCGAACTCGCCGACCGCTTCTCGGGCGGCGGCACGGTGGAGACCGGTGACCTGGTGGGCGCCGCCGAACTGCTGCGGCGGGTGGGCGCGGTCCCGGGACTCGCGGCGATGATCGGGCACGCGGCCCCCGAGGACGAGGACGGCCCGCCGACGCCGGGGCTGGCCGCCGCTGTGGTGGAGTTCGCGCTGGAGGGCCTGTACCTGGAGCGCCGGCTGTCCAAGGACGCGCTTCCCGACGGAGGGGTCTACCGCTTCTAGGCGGTCTCCAGGCGGCGCCCTCCGGAGGCGTCCGCGCGCCGGGGCCCTCTCGGGCGCGGCCGTTCGGCGGCCGGCTCGCCCGGCCAGGACTGCCGGTTCCCGAATCGGGAAGATAGCCGGTGCGTGTGCGCGGGACGAGAAGGAGGCGGACGCCTGTGAGGTTTCGGTACCGGGAGTACATGGGCGGCCCCGACCCGCTGGCCGAACCCGACCCGCCGCCCGAGGAGGCCGTGGCGGCGGCGCGGGAGCTGCTGGTACTGGTCGCCTCGGCGCTGGAGGCGGATTCCGCATCCGCTTCGCGGTTCCCGGAGACGGGTTCCGCGACCGACCAGGAGGACCCGGGAGTGGATTCCGCGACCGGTGGGGGCCCGGTGGCGGGTTCCGCGAGCGGCCCGGGGGTTCTGTCCGAGGAGGACCGGCGGCGGCTGTCCGCCCTGGAGGACGTCCTGTCCCGGTACGCCGACGGCGACCGCGCGGCCCTCGGCCGGGCGGACGCCACCGCCCTGGGCCGTCTGCCGGGGCTGCTGGGCGGGGAGGCCGGCCGCATCCTGGCCCGCCTGGACGGGGCCGACCACGGCCTGAGCCCGCGCGAACTGCGCCGCCTGGGCGAGGTGGCGCTGCGCGAGGCCGAGGCCTCCCGGCGCGGACGCGGGGGCCCCGGCGGAGCACACCGGGGAGGCACCGCGCCCGGCGGGGAGCCCACGGGCCTGTCCCTGCCCCGCGACGAGGACGGCGACCGGCCGTTGGACGCGGTCGCGACCGTGCGCGAGGCGGCCCTGCGCCGGGCCCGCCCCGGAGAGCGCGGCGTGGCGCTGCGGGCCGAGGACGTGCGGGTGGCCGGGGCGGAGCCGTCGGAGGCAGCGGCCGTGTCCCTGCTGGTGGACCTGTCCCATTCGATGGTGACCCGGTCCCTGCACGAGGCCGCCACCCGGACCGCGCTGGCCCTGCACACCCTGGTGTCCACGCGCCGCCCGCAGGACCGGCTGCACCTGGTCGGCTTCGGGGAACGGGCGCGGGAGCTGACCCCCGCCTCACTGGTGGCGCACGACTGGCGCCGCGTCCCCGGGACGAACCTGCACCACGCGCTGCGGCTGGCCCGCGCCCACCTGCGGCGCCACGGCGGCCTGCGTCCGCAGGTACTGGTGGTCACCGACGGCGAGCCCACCGCGCACCTGGGCGAGGACGGCGACGCCCGGTTCTCCTGGCCCCCGGCCCCCCGCACGGTGGAGCTGACCTTCGCCGAGCTGGACGCCGTCCTGCGCGGGGGCGCCGAGGTGACCTTCTTCCTGCTGGCGGACGATCCGCGGCTGCGCGCCTTCCAGGAGCTGGTGGAGCGGCGGCGCGGGACGCGGGTGGTGCACGCCGGAGCCGAGGAGCTGGGGCCGCTGGTGGTGGACCGCTACCTGCGCTGAGCCGGGCGCCGCGAGGGCGGACCGGATCCCCGTGGAACGGACTTGGCCGCCGCGGCGGGGAACCGGCGCGGACACCGGGACTCCGCCGGAGCCCGCCCGGCCGGGTACCGGGACAGCGGCCCGGTGTGGTCGGCTCCGAACTCCGCGCGGGCTGCCGACGGCCCGACCGGTCAGCGGCCGGGCGCGTCGGCGGCGCGGCGGGTCAGCGCTCGAAGATGCTGACGTCGGAGGCCAGCACCAACAGCTCCTCGGGGGCGCCGCCGCCGGAGTAGAGCAGCTGGTGCCGGTTGGCGGGCATGACCGTCTCGGTGAACCGCAGCGGGCGCATGCCCTCGTAGACCACCCGCTCCTGCACCAGCAGCGGGATGCCCGGCCCCAGCCCGAAGGAGTCCGCCTCGTCCTGGGAGGGCATCCGGGCGCCGACGATGTCCCAGTTCCACTCCTCCCGGTACCCCAGTGACCGCAGGACGGCGGCGACGCCCTCCTCCAGGCGTTCGGGGGACATGAGCGGGGTGTTGCTGGCGATGCCGTACGGGAAGTAGGTGACCTGGGACTGCCACAGGCCGCCGTCGACGAACCGGTCGGAGGAGCGGATGACCACCAGGTCCCCGCGCGTACGGCCCTCGGCCCCGTCGCTGCGCAGGCGCTTGGCCACCTTGGGGCGCATGGTGTCCAGGCTGACCTTGATCTTCTCCTGGACCTGGTCGTATCCGGCCTCGCGCAGGTGGGGCTGGTAGCCCGCCTCGAAGCGCTCGGAGTCGCCGCCCCCGGTCACGGGGGTGGCCAGGTGGACGATGGGCCGGTGGTCGGCGACGAAGGCCCCGCGTCCGGGCTGGATGGCGACGCGCCCCTCGTCCTGGAGGATGCGCATGCCCAGACGGGCGGTGGCGCGGGAGACGTCGAGCTGCTCGGCGAGCTCCTCCTCCCCCGGCAGCCGCTCCCCCGGCTTGTAGTCGCCCCTGGCCAGCGCCTCGCGCAGGTGGTCGGCGACAACCGTCTTCCTCGACGTGCTCATGCTTGTGCTCAGTCCCGGTGGTAGGCGTTCATGTTGCCGTTCTCGTACTGGTAGCGGATGCTGTGGCCCGCGTAGACGGTGTGCACGAGCCGGATGGGGCGCTCCTCGGACAGGTCGGTCCGGTGGACGGTCAGCACCGGGACCCCGGGCGGGAGTTCGAGCTGGCCCGCCTCCTGCGGGCTGGGCATGCGGGTCTCCAGCTCGTCGACGAACCCGACCTGGCGCTGTCCGTACTCGGCCAGCACCGACAGGGCGCTCTCCACGTCCTCGGGAAGCATGAGCGGGGTGCCCTCGACGAGGTCCATGGGGTAGTAGGCGGTGCTGACGGAGGCCGAGACCTCCCCGGAGAACCGGTACATCCGGCGGACGACCGTCATGTCGCCCTCGGGGACGCGCAGGCGGCTGGCGATGTCGGGGGTGGCGCTGAGGAGCTGGAGCTCCTCCAGGACCTGCCCGGTCATACCGGACTCGTGGAGGCCCCCGGGGCCGACGCGGTTGGCGTGGAAGGTCTCGGGGACCACGTCCTGGACGTAGTGCCCGCGCCCGGGGCGGCTGACGATCAGCCCCTGGTTGCGCAGCATGCCCAGGGCCAGCCGGATCGTGTTGCGGGACGCCTCGAAGCGCTCCTCCAGCTGCTTCTCCGACGGCAGCTGCGCGCCCCGGGTCAGGGAGCCCTCCTGGATCTCGCGCCGCAGGGTTCGGGCGATCTGTCGGTATCTGCTTTCGGCCCGCATATATCAGTCCTCGCCGGGGTATGAGACCAACAACCTAGCTTGTACCAACAAGATGATCGGAACACCAGGAGATCAGGTCCATCCGGTCAACATGAGCCCATTTTAAGTGAAGGCCACCCTCAGTACGCGACACCGCCGGAAGAACACTCCCCAGAACGGGCGTCGGCGGTTCCCCTCCCCTTCGACCCAGGCGCCTGACCCCCGCGGCACCGCAAAGGAAACACCACGGTGAGACACCGCTCGGCGTCCCCCCTCTCCGGAGGAGGGCACGCAGGACACGGATAGGAACTTCCCCCCCCCGAGGAGAACACCATGATCCCCATCGTTATCGCCCTCGTCGGAGTCGTACTCCTGGGCCTGGCCGCGGGGTTCTTCCTCGCCGTCTCCATCGGCATCCGCCGACAGGACCGCCGGGGCGCTTACCGCTCCCTGCGCGAGGACGGCGAGGGCACCCCCCTCTCCCGCACCGGGAGCCTCGTGGTGGGGCTGCGCTTCCGCGACGGGGAGCACCCGTCCACCCCCTCCACGGACCGCACGCCCACCGCGGTCTGAGCGGGAGAAGCTGAGACGGACGCCGCGGCGACGGAGCCGCGGCGCGGACCGGCGAGAGCCGATCCGCGCGACGCCCCTCCCTAGCCCTCCAGGGCCTGGAGCAGGTCCGCCACCAGGTCGTCGGCGGACTCGATGCCCACGGAGATCCGCACCAGGTCGGCCGGGACCTCCAGCGGGGAGCCCGCGGTGGACGCGTGCGTCATCCGACCCGGGTGCTCGATCAGGGACTCCACCCCGCCCAGGGACTCGCCGAGGGTGAAGACCTCGGTGCGCTCGCACAGGGCGAGCGCCGCCTTCTCACCGTCGCGCAGGGCGAAGGAGACCATGCCGCCGAAGGCCCTCATCTGCCGTTCGGCGGTCTTGTGCCCCGGGTGGGCGTCCAACCCGGGGTAGAACACCCGGCGCACCGCGGGGTGGCCCTCCAGGGCCGCCACCACCTTCTCGGCGTTGGCGCTGTGCCGGTCCATGCGCACGCCCAGGGTCTTGATCCCGCGCAGGGTCAGCCAGGAGTCGAACGGCCCCGGGACCGCGCCCATGGTGTTCTGGTGGAAGGCCAGCCGCTCGCCCAGCTCGGCGTCGGAGACCACCAGCGCTCCCCCGACCACGTCGGAGTGCCCGCCCAGGTACTTGGTGGTGGAGTGCACGACCACGTCCGCGCCCAGGGTCAGCGGCTGCTGGAGGTAGGACGAGGCGAAGGTGTTGTCGACCACGTGCAGGGCGCCGGCGTCGTGCGCGATCTGCGCGACGGCCTCGATGTCGGTGATGTTGAGCAGGGGGTTGGTGGGCGTCTCGGTCCACACCACCCTGGTGTTGGGCCGCACGGCCGCGCGCACGGCCTCGGGGTCGGACTGGTCGACCGCGTCCCACTGCACACCCCAGCGCTCGACCACCTTGGAGACCAGGCGGAAGGTGCCGCCGTAGGCGTCGCCGGGGATGATCAGGTGGTCGCCGGGCGAGAGCACCGTGCGCAGCAGGGTGTCCTCGGCGGCCATGCCGGAGGCGAAGGCCAGGCCGCGCACCCCGGACTCCAGGGCGGCCAGGCACTCCTCCAGGGCCGCGCGCGTGGGGTTGCCGGTGCGCGAGTACTCGTAGCCCTGGCGCAGACCGCCCACGCCGTCCTGGGCGTAGGTGCTCGTCTGGTAGATCGGCACCACCACGGACCCGGTTCCGGCGTCCGGCTCCTGCCCCGCGTGGATGGCCAGCGTTTCAAACCCGTCGAACTTCATGGGGCCACCTTAGTGCCCGCTGACCTCACCGATCGCGTTTTCCACAGGCCGGCGCCGATGGGCGCGGGCGCGCCCGGGAGCCGTCCACAGGCCCGGACCGGGGCTGGCGCCGGAGGCCCTCCCCGCGGTTTCCTGGATAACGGGGGGTCCCCGGGGACCCCCGGCACCGTGCTGTCCGCGTACCGGCCCTAGACGGGCGGGAAGCGGGTGGAGGACCCGGGCCGGGGCGGCTCGGCGGGCACCTCCGGCGGCAGCCCGGTGACGGGGGTGGGCACCCGGGTGGGGGTGCCGGTCTCGCGCAGCGGCGGGTCCCAGCCCAGTTCGGGGTCGTGGGTGCGCACGACCTTCCCGGGCACGCCGGCGATGACGGCGTGGTCGGGGTAGGTGCCCGGCCGGACCACGGTGCCCGCGGCCACGACCGAGTTGCGGCCCAGGTGCACGCCGGGCAGGATCACCGCGTTCGCGCCGATCCAGGTGCCGTCGCCGATGCTGACGGGGTCGTCCACCGGCCACTGGAGGCCGACGGGGATCTCGGTGTTGCCGTAGGCGTGGTTCTGGTCGGTGATGTAGACGTAGGGGCCGGTGTACACGTGGTCGCCGATGTCCACGGACCTGTGGGCGACGATGTGCGAGCCGCGCCCGATGGCGCAGCCCGAGCCGATCCGCACGACCGTCCCGGGGCCCAGGTCGTAGTCGGGCCCCATCCCGGCGGCGAGGGTCATGTCCCCGCCCAGGACGGTGTGCACGCCGATCTCGATCCAGGGCTCGCCGTAGAGGGTGGCCGTGGGGAAGGCGATCGCCGAGCCCGTGCCGAAGCGCGCGAACCTGCGGGCCGCCCTGGAGTCGGCGCGGATTTCGGCCTTGGTGCGGGCGTACGACCAGACGGAGCGGAGAACCCAGGACAACAGCCGCGACACGCGTGCCCCCATTTATTACCTACCAGTAACTGTCGCGAACATTAGCAGTGTTCGAGTATGCGACGACATGTCCGGTCGGTACACAGCGGGGCCCGAACCGTGCTCGGTTCGAGCGCGGTCCGGGCCCCGTGGCGGTTTCGCGGAGGTTCCCGCGGACGGGGTCAGCCCGACAGGTGGGCCAGCAGGTCCTGGCGGGTGAGGATCCCCACCGGCTTGCCGTCGCGCAGCACCACCAGGGCGCCGGACCCGCGCAGCAGGCGGACGCAGTCGCTCACGGGGGTGCCGGTGCCCACGGTGGCCAGCGGCCTGCCCATGTGGGTCTCCACCAGGTCGTCCAGCTGCGCGCGGCCGTCGAAGAGGGCGTCGAGGAGGTCGCGCTCGGCGATGGAGCCGACCACCTCGGCGGCCATGACCGGGGGCTCCTCCTTCATCACCGGCACCTGGGAGACGCCGTACTCGCGCATGATGGCCACGGCCGTGCCGACGGTCTCGTCCGGGTGGGCGTGCACGAAGTCGGGCATCTCCCCGCCCTTGGCGGCCAGCACCTGGCCCGCCGTGGCCTCCTCGGTCTCGGCCGACAGGAAGCCGTAGTCGGCCATCCACTCGTCGTTGAAGATCTTGCCGAGGTAGCCGCGGCCGCCGTCGGGCAGCAGCACGACGACGACGTCGTCGGGACCGGCGTCCCGGGCCACGCGCAGGGCCGCCTCGACGGCCAGGCCGCAGGAGCCGCCCACCAGCAGGGCCTCCTCCCGGGCCAGGCGGCGGGTCATGAGGAAGGAGTCCTTGTCGCTGACCGCCACGATGTCGTCGCACACCGAGGTGTCGTAGGTGCCGGGCCAGATGTCCTCGCCCACGCCCTCGACCAGGTACGGACGGCCCGAGCCGCCGGAGTAGACCGAGCCCTCGGGGTCGGCGCCGACGATACGCACCGCGCCGCCGGAGACCTCCTTGAGGTAGCGGCCGGTCCCGCTGATGGTGCCGCCGGTGCCGATGCCCGCCACGAAGTGGGTGATGCGGCCCTCGGTCTGCTCCCAGATCTCGGGGCCGGTGCTGTGGTAGTGCGACTCCGGGTTGTTCGTGTTCTCGTACTGGTTGGGCTTCCAGGCGCCGGGGATCTCGGTGGCCAGCCGGTCGGAGACGGAGTAGTAGGACTCCGGGTGGTCGGGGGCGACGGTGGTCGGGCAGACCACGACCTCGGCACCGTAGGCGCGCAGGACCGAGAGCTTGTCCGGGCCGACCTTGTCCGGGCAGACGAAGACGCAGCGGTAGCCCTTCTCCTGGGCCACGATGGCCAGGCCGATGCCGGTGTTGCCCGAGGTCGGCTCGACGATGGTGCCGCCCGGCTTGAGCTCGCCGCTCTTCTCGGCCGCCTCGACCATGCGCAGCGCGATGCGGTCCTTGACCGAGCCGCCCGGGTTGAAGTACTCGACCTTGGCGAGGACCGTCGGGGCGTTCGGGCCGAGGACCTGGGTGACCTTGTTCAAACGGACGAGCGGAGTGTCCCCGACCAGGTCGATCAGTGAGTCGTATACCCGCACTTGCGCTCCCTCTGCGTCGTGGCGGCCGGGTTTCGGCCCGCCATGTCCTCGCCCCGGTGGCGAGCCCGGGGCGCTGGGCCGGTCCGACCCGTCTCAGTTCAGACTCTAATGGTCTCCACCAGCCGGTTCCGCTGCGTCGGGGAACCGGCCGCCCTCCCGCGGAGGAAGGCCGGAGCGGCCGGTGCCCGAACGCCCGGCGGCCCCCGCGCCCCCACCCGGGGGGACGGCCGTCCGCCCCTGTTCCGCCCATACCGCTCCCCTCACCCCGGGGCGCGGATTGTGTACCGCTCAGGTACGTGATTCCGGGGTTGCCCACCGGTAACCTCGCTCGTATCCGTCCCGCCCAGGGCAGGCGGGTCCGAGCCTCGGGGGTGTCCGGTGCTGCGAGCCGCACGCGCAAGACGGATCGCCGCTGCCACCGCGTTCGGCGGCGGCGGGCTCACGCTCGTGGGCGGCGGCACCGTCGCGCTCCTCTACCTCCAGGCCAGGCTGGCCCGGCGCGCGGTCGGCTCCCCCCGCTGGGACAGGCCCGTGGTCAACGGCGTCTACGGCGGGGGCTCCGGACCGCCGATCCGCATGCTGATGATGGGCGACTCCACCGCCGCCGGGTTCGCGGTCGAGCGGGCCGACCAGACCCCCGGCGTCCTCCTGGCCTCGGGGCTGGCGGCGGCCGCCGAGCGCCCCGTGCGCCTGCGCTGCACCGCCTCCCCCGGCACCACCTCGGCCAACCTGGCCGTCCAGATCGAGCGCTCCCGCGCCCTGGAGGAGGCCACCCGCTACGACCTCGCGGTCATCTTCGTCGGCGCCAACGACGTCATCCGCCGCGTGCGCCCCAACGACGCCGTCGCCCAGCTCCGCGAGACCGTCCGCAAACTGGTCGACCACGGCACGCAGGTGGTGGTGGGCACCTGCCCCGACCTGGGCACCGTCCGGCCCATCGGCTGGCCGCTGCGTTCCGTGGCCCGCCTCGCCTCCCGCCAGCTCGCCGCCGCCCAGGTCATCGCGGTCACCGAGGCCGGAGGCCGCGCGGTCTCCATGAGCGACGTGCTGGCGGACGATTTCCGGACAGATCCTGCTTCCATGTTCGGGCCTGACCGTTTTCATCCGTCAGCTCTCGGGTACTCGCAGGCCGCCTTCGCCGTCCTGCCCTCGGCCTGCGCCGCCCTGGGGCTGCTGCCCGAGCTGGACGACGCCGAGCGCAGCAGCGGCGTCCTGCCGGTGGACCGCGCGGCCGTGGTGGCCGCCCAGACCCCCGGAACGGAGGTCTCCCGGGTGGACGCCCAGGCCAGCGGGGTCATCACATCCGGCAGGCACGGGCGCTGGGCGGCGCTCGTGCGCGGCCCGTTCCACCTCCGGGGCGGCCGCGGGCACCCGGACGGGTCGACCGGGATGGCCACGACCGAGAACGCCGACCGTTCCGGGGAGGGCGGTTGAACGCCGACCCCGGGTGGCGTGCGGGACCCCCGGCCAGGTTTACTGGTCGGTAACAACCGAGGCCGGAGCAGGTCGCCCGGCCCTCCGGATCCACAGCTGCACACGCAGCACCTCAACCGTTAGGGACGCAGCCATGCCCGAAGCAGTCATCGTCGCAACCGCCCGCTCCCCCATCGGCCGCGCCTTCAAGGGCTCGCTCAAGGACATCCGGCCGGACGACCTGACCACCCAGATCGTCCGCGCGGCGCTGGCCAAGGTCCCCGAGCTGGACCCGGGCAGCATCGACGACCTGATGCTCGGCTGCGGCCTGCCCGGCGGCGAGCAGGGCTTCAACATGGCCCGCATCGTGGCCGTCCAGCTGGGCCTGGACACCGTCCCGGGCACCACGGTCACCCGCTACTGCTCCTCCTCCCTCCAGACCACCCGGATGGCCTACCACGCCATCAAGGCGGGCGAGGGCGACGTCTTCGTCTCCGCGGGCGTGGAGACCGTCAGCCGGTTCGTCAACGGCAGCAGCGACGACGGCAACAACGAGAACCCGCTCTTCGACGACGCCAAGGCCCGTACCGCCAAGCGCGCCGAGGGCGGTGCCGGAACCTGGACCGACCCGCGCGAGGACGGCAACCTGCCCGACGCCTACATCGCGATGGGCCAGACCGCCGAGAACGTCGCCCAGGCCACCGGCGTCTCGCGCCAGCGCCAGGACGAGTTCGCGGTCCGCTCGCAGAACCTCGCCGAGAAGTCCCTGGACAACGGCTTCTGGGAGCGCGAGATCACCCCGGTGACCCTGCCCGACGGCACCGTGGTCAGCACCGACGACGGCATCCGCCGAGGCACCACCTACGAGAAGGTCTCCGAGCTCAAGCCGGTGTTCCGCCCCGACGGCACCGTCACCGCGGGCAACGCCTGCCCGCTCAACGACGGCGCCTCGGCCGTGGTCGTCATGAGCGACACCAAGGCCGCCCAGCTGGGCATCACCCCGCTGGCCCGCATCGTGTCCACCGGGGTGACCGGCCTGAGCCCGGAGATCATGGGCCTGGGCCCGGTGGAGGCCTCCCGGCAGGCGCTGGCCCGCGCCAACATGGCCATGGGCGACATCGACCTGGTCG
Organism: Nocardiopsis dassonvillei subsp. dassonvillei DSM 43111; assembly: GCF_000092985.1. GTDB lineage: Bacteria > Actinomycetota > Actinomycetes > Streptosporangiales > Streptosporangiaceae > Nocardiopsis > Nocardiopsis dassonvillei. Next base: position 104,028 of record NC_014210.1, on the reverse strand, counting down.
AGATCAACGAGGCCTTCGCCGCGCAGGTGCTGCCCTCCGCCGACCAGCTGGGCATCGACATCGACTCCCAGCTCAACGTCAACGGCGGCGCCATCGCGATCGGCCACCCGTTCGGCAGCACCGGCGCCCGCATCACCGGCACGCTGATCAACGGCCTGCGCTTCCACGACCGGACCTTCGGCCTGGAGACCATGTGCGTCGGCGGCGGGCAGGGCATGGCCGCCGTCTTCGAGCGCCTGAGCTGACGCTCCGCGAGGCCCGGGGCCCGGAACGCGCCGCCGGGGTCCCGGTGGTGCTTGCGGGCCCTTCGCCGTGCACGGCCCCTCCCGTCGGCCCGTGCCGCGACCGACCGCTCCCGTCCCCCGCGTCAGGGTCGCGGACGCCGGGGGCGCAGCTGGCCGGCAGGCCCTCCGTCTCCGGAACACGCACGAAACCCCGCCTGTCACAGCAGGGTTCGTCTGGATACCCCTTCAAGACGAACGTTCTCACACCTGCAAGGTAAAAGCTGGTGACCGGGGCTTGTCCAAAACGTGATCCTGATGCAGGGTCGCAGGTAAGTGCCACACGCCAACGCGCTGCCGGAGGTGCCCATGTCGGTAACCCACTCGCCGGAGATCCACGCCAAGCTCATCGAACGCATCCCGGTCGTCACCGGCCGGGGACTCCACGAGTGGTTCGACGCCCTGGACGGGGGACCGGGCCTGGTGCGCTGCCAGGACCGGTCGAACTGGCTCGCCGACGAGTACGAGTTGCCCCAGTGGTACGCGCAGGCCCTCGTGACGGAGTACGACCGCCGTCGCAGGAACCGCTCCATCCCCGCGCCCCGACGCGGGAAGGCCTGAGCGCGCCGCGGGCTCGCCGACCACGGCGAAGGGGCCGCCGCCCGGACATCCGTCCGGGCGGCGGCCCCTCGCGTGGGTGTGCGGACGCCGCGGGCGGCCGCGGGAGTGCTCCGCGCGTCGGGCGCGGACTACTCCGCGAAGATCGACTTGATGATCCAGAGCAGGCGCAGGATCTCGATGTAGAGCCAGACCAGGGAGACGGTCAGGCCGAAGGCGAACTGCCAGGCGAACTTGTTGGGGATGCCGGCGTTGAGGCCCTCCTCGATGCCGCGGAACTCGATGGCCAGGGTCAGCGCGGCCAGGACCACGAACACCAGGCCGACGAGCAGGCCGAGCGGGCTGGGCTCGCGCAGACCGATGCCGCCCGCGATGAAGAAGCTGGCCACGAAGTTGACCAGCATCAGGGCCGCGGCGCCGATGACCGCGTACGTGACGACCTTGACGAAGCCGTCGGTCACCTTGATGACGCGGAACTTGTACAGGGCGAGCATCACGGCGAACACCACGACGGTGCCCAGCACCGCCTGGGTCACGAGCGTGCCGCCCGCGCTGGCGTCACCGGTGGTGACCGACAGGCTGTTGGCCAGGATCGCGGAGATGCCGCCGACGAGCAGGCCCTCCAGGGCGGCGTAGCTCAGGATGGCGACGGGGTTGGTGATCTGCTTGAAGGAGATCACCAGGCCCAGCACCAGACCGCCGAGCGCACCCACGAGGGTGAGCACCACGGCGATGCCCGGAGCCGAGCTGAAGAGGAAGTAGTTGACGACGGCGAAGGCCGCGACCACGCCGAGCGTCATACCGGTGCGCACGACCACGTCGTCGATGGTCATCGGCTGGTTGTCGGTGCTCTGCACCGGACCGCCGGGGTAGCCCTGCTGGGGGTAGGGCTGGCCGTACCCCTGCTGCGGGTACGGTTGTCCGTACCCCGGCTGGCCGTAGGGACCCTGCTGCTGGCCGTAGCCGTAACCCGGCTGGCCGTTGAACCCCTGCTGGGCGTGCCCGGCAGGACCGGCCTGCTGGAGCGCCCGCTTGAGGACGGGGTTGGAACTCCGCATCCGCATGTCTAGTCAAGACCCTTTCACGCGTGGATTGCTGCCCACAAGGTAACGTACGCTCCTCATCCGGAGTTCCACGGGCAAGGTCACTGTTCAGACACGGCGCCGCGGCCCGGCCGGGGCCGGCACGCGGCCCTCGCACGGCGCGTGGGCGCCCGCCCCGCGGACACGCGGGAGGGGGCCGGCGCCCGAGGACACCGACCCCCTCCCCCTCGGCCCGGGCCGCCCGCGGGCGACGGAGCCGTGACGGCCGCGCTAGCCGCGCGTGACCAGGGACCGGGCGAGGAAGAGCACGTTCGCCGGACGCTCCGCCAGACGGCGCATGTAGTAGCCGTACCACTCGTCGCCGTAGGGCACGTAGACCCGCATCCGGTTGCCCTCGGCGGCCAGCCGGACCTGCTCGGCGTCGCGGATCCCGTAGAGCATCTGGTACTCGAAGTCGTCCTCGCCGCGGCCGTTGGCGGCGGCCAGCGAGCCGGCGATGGCGATCATGCGCGGGTCGTGCGAGGCCACCATCGGGTAGCCCTCGCCCTCCATCAGCACGCGCAGCGCGCGCACGTAGGCCTTGTCCACCTCGGCCTTGTCGCGGAAGGCCACCGACTCGGGCTCGTCGTAGGCCCCCTTGCACAGGCGCACGCGCGAACCGGCCCCGCTCAGGTCGCGGCAGTCGGCCTCGGTGCGGCGCAGGTAGGCCTGGAGCACCGCGCCCACGAAGGGGAAGTCCTGGCGCAGTTCGCGCAGGATGCCCAGCGTGGAGTCGGTGGTGGTGTGGTCCTCCATGTCCAGGGTCATCGTGGTGCCGACCGCCTTGGCCGCCTCGGCGATCCGGCGGGCGTTGTCCAGGGCGATCTTCTCGCCGTCGCTGTTGAGGAACTGGCCCACGGCCGAGAGCTTGACCGAGACCTCGGCGCGCTCGGCCAGGCCCGCCTCGCCCAGCGCGGCCAGCAGGTCCCGGTAGGCGGTCACCGTCGCCTCGGCCTGGGCCGTGTCGGTGGTGTCCTCGCCCAGGAAGTCCAGGGTGACGTGGCGGTCCCGGGTCAGCTCCCCGACCACGGGGAGCGCTTCGTCCTGGGTGGAGCCCGCGACGAACCGCTTGACCATGGCCCGGGTGACGGGGGTGCGCTCGACGATGGTGCGGCAGGTCTGGGACCTGGCGGCGAGCAGCAGGGGTTTGCGAAGCATGGTGACCTCGGGAAAGACGTGCGCGAGCCGGTGGGCTGGCGCGGGCGGGGCGCGGCGGGGTTCGTCCCGGCCGCGCCGGTGGATGCGGGCTGGTTCCCGGGCCCCCTCAGGACGGGAGGGTGCCCGGGCTCCTCGTCAGCCCTGGTGGGGGTAGGAGGAGACCGTCGGCGCGACGAAGGTCTCCTTGATGGCGCGCGGGCTGGACCAGCGGGACAGGTTCTGCGCCGAACCCGCCTTGTCGTTGGTGCCGGAGGCGCGCCCGCCGCCGAAGGGCTGCTGGCCCACGATGGAGCCGGTCGGGCGGTCGTTGACGTAGAAGTTGCCCGCGGCGAAGCGCAGGGCCTCGCTGGCCTTGGCCACGGCGGCGCGGTCCCTGGCCAGGACGGCGCCGGTCAGGGCGTAGGCCGAGCCCTCGTCGACGGTCTTGAGGACCTCGTCGAACTTCTCGTCCTCGTAGACGTGGACGGCGACGACCGGGCCGAAGTACTCGGTGCGGAACACGTCGTGGGACGGGTCGGTGCCCTCGATGATGGTGGGGCGCACGAAGTAGCCGACGGAGTCGTCGGCGGTGCCGCCCGCCAGGACGGTCAGGGTCGGGTCGGACTTGGCGTCCTCCAGGACCTTGGCCAGCTTGTCGAAGGCGCGGCGGTCGATGACGGCGCCGACGAAGTTGGACAGGTCGGTGACGTCGCCCATGGTCAGGGCCTCGGTCTCGGCGACGAGGTCGTCGCGGACCTGCTCCCACACCGAGCGGGCGACGAAGGCGCGCGAGGCGGCCGAGCACTTCTGGCCCTGGTACTCGAAGGCGCCGCGCACGATGGCGGTGCGCAGGACCTCGGGGTCGGCCGAGGAGTGGGCGACGATGAAGTCCTTGCCGCCGGTCTCGCCGACGATGCGCGGGTAGGAGCGGTAGTTGGCGATGTTCTCGCCCACGCTCTTCCACAGGTGCTGGAAGGTCCTGGTCGAACCGGTGAAGTGCACACCGGCCAGCTCCGGGTCGTTGAGGGCGACGTCGGAGACGGCGAGGCCGTCACCGGTGACCATGTTGATGACGCCGGGGGGCATGCCCGCCTCCTCCAGCAGGCGCATGGTCAGCTCGGCGGCGAACTGCTGGGTCGGGGACGGCTTCCACACGACCACGTTGCCCATCAGGGCCGGGGCGGTGGGCAGGTTGCCCGCGATGGCGGTGAAGTTGAAGGGGGTGATCGCGTAGACGAACCCCTCCAGGGGGCGCTGCTCCATGCGGTTCCACACGCCCTTGACGCTCAGCGGCTGCTGGGCGATCAGGTCGCGGGCGTAGGAGACGTTGAAGCGCCAGAAGTCGATCAGCTCGCAGGCCGAGTCGATCTCCGCCTGCTGCACGGTCTTGGACTGGCCGAGCATGGTGGCGGCGTTGATGGTGGCGCGCCAGGGGCCCGAGAGCAGTTCGGCGGCGCGCAGGAGGATGGCGGCGCGGTCGTCGAAGGACATCGCGCGCCAGGCGGGGGCGGCGGCCTTGGCTGCGGCGACGGCGTCGCGGGCGTCCTCGTGGGTGGCGTTGCGCATGGTGCCCAGGACCGCGGCGTGGCGGTGCGGCTGCACGACGTCGATGGGCTCGCCGCCGCCCATGCGGCTCTCGCCGCCGATGCGCATCGGCAGGTCGATGCTCCGGCTGCCGAGCTCCTCCAGCTTGGCCACGAGTTCCTCGCGCTCGGCGCTGCCGGGCGCGTAGGACAGAACGGGCTCGTTCTGGGGCAGAGGGACGTTGGTCACGGCGTCCATGGGCACCTTCCCGGTGAAGAATGTCCCTGAAACAAGCAGGGTTGGCTGACTCAACGCTCCCAGAAGCAGGGCGTGCGAACCTTGTGGACCAGGCCACTCTTTGCCCGCCTTATTTGTTCTCCAGGACAAAATGGGACACACATGAGCAACGACCGCCCCGCTTCCGACCCGCGTCCCGCCTCCGGCGGCGGGTCGCCCCGACCGCACCCGCGGCCGGAGGTTCCTCCTGTTCAGGATGGTTCATCCGATGACAGGACCACGGGTCTGCCCTTGCGCGGACTGCTGCTGGCCCTGGGCGACCCCGTCGTGGACGTGGCCGCCGCCCCGGACGGGCTCGATGTCCAGGTGGACAACGTCGTCATCCTCGACCCGGAGGACCGCACGGAGGTGCGCGAGGGGGACCTGGTGCTGCTGATCGGGGCGCGGGGCGCCTCCGCGCGGCGCCTGGTCAGGGCGCTGGCCGAGCGCGGCGCCACGGCCGTCGCGGTCAAGACCAGCGCGCACCCGGCGTCGGAGGAGGCGCCGCCGACCGCCGGGACGCGCCCCGGCCGCCCCCGGCCCGGAGGCGGTGACGAGGCGCGGGCGCTGCGCACCGAGGCGCGGGAGGCGGGGATCGCCCTGCTCGCGGTGCGCCCCGAGGTGCGCTGGGACCAGTTGCAGTCGGTGTGCCGGTCCATCCTGGACGAGGCCCGCCTGACCGCCTCGGAGGACCTGGGCGAGTCCGGCGGCGACCTGTTCTCCATGGCGCAGACCATCGCCAGGCTCACCGGCGGGCTGGTGAGCATCGAGGACGCGGCGAGCCGGGTGCTGGCCTACTCCAGCGGCGCCGAGGTGGACGAGCTGCGGCGGCTGTCGGTGCTGGGGCGGCGCGGCCCGGAGTCGTACCTGGCGCTGCTGCGCGAGTGGGGGGTGTTCGCCAAGCTGCGCGCGGGCGAGGAGGTGGTGCGGGTGGAGGAGCACCCCGAACTGGGCATCAGGCGCCGGTTGGCCGTGGGCATCCACGCGGGACGCCAGCCGCTGGGCGCGATCTGGGTGCAGGAGGGCGACCGGCCGCTGGCCGAGCACGCGGAGGAGGCCCTGCTGGGCGCGGCGCGCACCACCGCGCTGCAGATGATCCGCCAGCGCACGCAGGCCAGCGCGGGGCTGCGGCTGCGCGAGGACCTGCTGTCGAGCCTGCTGGAGGGCAGGATCGACGCCGGAGCGCTGGCCGACACCGTGGAGGTGCACGCCGACCGGGGAGCGCTGGTGGTGGCGTTCGCCCTGGTCGAGGGGTCCGAGGGCGCGGCTGAGGAGCGCCCCGACCGGCCCGAGCGCGAGTTGCGCCGACGTCAGCTGATCGACCTGGTGTCGGTGCACACCGCGGCCTACCGGCGCAGCGCCCTGGTGACCGCGCTGGGCGGTCGGGTCTACGTGCTGCTGCCGGACCTGGCGCGCGTCCGGGAGGGGCGGCGCGGGGTGGAGCGGTCGGTGCTGGCGCTGACCCGCAAGACGGTGGCGGCGGCGCGCGCGGCGCTGGGACTGGAGGTGCGCGCGGCGGTGGGGTCGCTGGTGGAGCGGCTGGGGGACGTGCCGGACTCGCGTGCGGAGGCGGACCGGGTCCTGGACGCGGTGGAACGCTCTCCCGACCGGGGTCCGGGCTGGGACGTGGCGACCATCTCCGACGTGCGCTCGCGGGTGCTGGTCAGCGAGACGCTGGCACGGCTGCGCGAGGACCCGTCGCTGCGGGACCCGCGGGTGAGCCGGCTGATCGAGCACGACCGCGCGGGCGGCGCCGACCTGGTGCGCTCCCTGCTGGCCTACCTGGAGGCGTTCGGGGACGCGCGGGCGGCGGCGGAGCGGCTGCACATCCACCCGAACACGCTGCGGTACCGGGTGCGCCGGGCGGCGTCGGTGAGCGGGATCGACCTGGGGGACCCCGGGGAGCGCCTGTTCACGCAGTTGCAGCTGTTGATGGAGCAGCAGGGGCCGACGCGCTGAGGGACCGACGCGGAGGCCCCGTGGGAACACGGGGCGGCGTCCGGCCCGCGAAACACACGACGCCTGCTCGGTGAGCAGGCGTCGTCGGAGCTGGTTGCCGTGGGTACCCCCGGTCGGACTCGAACCGACACTTGTGACCCTTTTAGGGGGCCTGCCTCTTCCATTGGGCTACGAGGGCGTGGCCCATCATACCGGGCGGGTTGATTGCCCACTTTGACTTGGCTTGGCCGCATTGGGACAGGAAACGGCCGGCTCCCCTCGGGGAAGCCGGCCGTGTCGCGCGCCTGTCGCGTGGGCCGCGCCCGGTCAGCTGACCCGGCGGAGGCGGCCGTCCTCGATCTGCGGGTGGCTGGCCTCCTCGAAGGCCTGGCGGGGCTCGGCCATCTCCGGGAGCGCGGCGTAGTCGCGGCGCAGGAAGAGGGCGAGCGTCCAGTCCGAGAGCACGCGCATCTTGCGGTTGAAGGTCGGGACCGCGAACAGGTGGTAGGACCGGTGCGCGTACCAGGCCAGGCGGCCGTTGAGCTTGATCTTGCCGAACAGCTGGGCGGCGCCCTTGTGGACTCCGAGCCCGGCGACCGCGCCCAGGTTCTTGTGGCGGTAGGCCTTGGGCTCGGTGCCGCGCAGGGCGGCGATCACGTTGTCGGCCAGGACCGGGGCCTGGCGGACCGCGTTCTGGGCGTTGGGCGGGTAGTAGCCGCCGTTGCCGTCCGGCACCTGCGCGTTGTCGCCGCCCGCGAAGGCGTTCTCCACGCCGTTGACGGCCAGGTACTCGCTGGTGTCCAGGTGGCCCTTGGGGCCGAGCGGCAGGTCGCTGGCGGCCACGACCGGGCTGGGCTTGACGCCCGCGGTCCACACCAGCGTGCCCGAGTCGAACTCGGTGCCGTCGCTGAGCTTGATGTGCTGGTCGACCGCCGACTCCAGGAAGGTCTTGAGCCGGACGTCGATGCCGCGGCGGCGCAGCTGGTTGAGCGCCTTGCTGCCGACCTCGGGGCCGACCTCGGGGAGGATCTTGTCAGCCGCCTCGATGAGGTAGAACTGCACGTCCTCCAGGCCGATCGAGGGGTGGTGGCGCACGGCGTCGCGGACCATGTCCTCCAGCTCGGCGATGGCCTCGGCCCCGGCGAATCCGCCGCCGACGAAGACGAAGTTCAGCGCCTTGCGCCGGATGGCCTCGTCGTCGGTGGAGTCGGCGATGGAGAGCTGGTCCAGGACGTGGTTGCGCAGGAAGGCGGCCTCCTCGACCGTCTTGATCCCGATGCCCCACTCGGCCAGGCCGGGGATGGGCAGGGTGCGCGAGACCGCTCCGGCGGCCATGACGAGGTAGTCGTAGGCGAGGGTCTGGGCCTCGCCGACGTTGGGCTCGTAGCGGACCGTGCGGTCGGCGTGGTCGATGCGCACGACCCTGCCGCCCAGGACGCGGACCCGCTTGAAGACCTTGCGCAGCGGGACGACCACGTGTCGGGGCGAGATGCTGCCGGACGCGGTCTCGGGCAGGAAGGGCTGGTAGGTCATGTAGGAGTTGGGGTCGATGACGGTGATCCGCGCCTCGCCCGCCCCGAGCTTCTTCTCCAGCCGCCTCGCGGTGTACATCCCGAGGTAACCGCCGCCGACGATGAGGATGTGCGGGATCTCCGCGTCGTCCCCTCCGCCGTGTACCAGCCGGTAGTTCCTGCTCTCGGTCATCGCATTTCCGCCCTAACGGTTCTTCTGTGTGGCGCCCCTTCCCAGGGGCCGCGAGGCTGTCACGGTCTTCGGTCGCCCGCGCCGTGGTCGCGGCGGGGTGCCGCCCGGGTCGGAGCGGGGTGCTTCGTCCCTTCGCTTGTGCATTCTTTCACAAGCCCCCTCCGACAGAGAAGGTTCACACCGGCTCACCTTCCCACCACTTCCCGCTCCACCCTACCGACGTTTCCGCAGGTCAGAACGGTTGTGAAAGCATTCACAAGGCCCCTGGGGGGTGACACGTCTCACCCGTGGCGCCCTTGCGCGCACCGCGGAAGACGCCCGGTGGGGCGCCCTCCCGCGGGCGGCGTCACACGACCAGGCTCCAGGCCACACCGTCGAGGATGTCGTGCTCACTGGCCGTGAAGGAGTCGGCCCCCGTGCGGGCGAGCACCCGCGACAGCACGAGCGCGCCCGCGCCGATGACGTCCACCCGGCCCGGGTGCATGACGCCGATCATCGACCGCTCCCGCGAGGTGGCCTTGAGCAGCTCCCCGGTGATGCGGTCCAGGTCGGCGACGCCCACGCGGGTGTGGTGGATGCGCTCGGGGTCGTACTCGGGCAGGTCCAGGGCGATACCGGCGACCGTGGTCGCGGTACCCGCGACGCACACGACCGAGGCGGCCTCGCGCAGCGGGACCACCCGCTCGACCTCGTCCAGCGCGGCCTCGATGTCGGCGGTCGCCGCCGCGACCTCCTGCGCCGTGGGAGGGTCGCTGCGCAGGTGGCGCTCGGTCATGCGCACGCAGCCGATGTCCACCGACAGCGACGCGCGGACCAGCTCGCCGTCGTCCCCGGACAAGGCGCCGCCCAGGACGAACTCGGTGGAGCCGCCGCCGATGTCCACGACCAGGAAGGGCGGGGCCAGGTCCTCGCCCGGGCCCTCGGCCTCCAGCTCGGCGGTGGCGCCCACGAAGGACAGCTCGGCCTCGTCCAGGCCGGTGACTACCTCGGGCTCCACGCCGAGGATGTCGCGCACGCCGTCGACGAAGACCTGGCGGTTGCTCGCGTCCCGGGTGGCGCTGGTGGCGACCATGCGCACCGCGTCCGGGCCCAGGGCGATGCCGTGCGCCTCGATGGCCTCGGCGTACCCGCGCAGCGCCTCGAAGGTGCGCTCCAGCGCCTGGGGCGCGAACGCCCCGGTCTCGTCCACGCCCTCACCCAGGCGCACGATCTCCATGCGCCGGTCGACGTCGACCACCTGCACCTCGTCCTCGCCCACGTGGACGACGTCGGCGATCAGCAGCCGGACGGAGTTGGTTCCGCAGTCGATGGCCGCGACACCGCTCATGATGCGTTCCCTTCGTCGCCCTCGGGGGCGTCCTCGTCGACACACACGCACGGGCCCCTGTCCCACCAGTGCGGCAGTTCCTCCAGCGCCTCGGCTCCGAAGGGGTTGGTCCCCGGCTCGGCCAGCTCGTGGGCGACCAGCGCGTGCAGGCACTTGACCCGGGTGGGCATGCCACCGGTGCTCTGCATGCCCTCGGGCAGCGGCTCGACGCCGTCCAGGCGCGCCTGCTCGGCCCGCTCGGCCAGGTAGGCCTCGTGCGCCCTGGTGTAGGCGGCCCGGAGTTCGGGCTCCTCCCCCAGGCGCTCCTGCATCCGGCGCATGCGGCCCTCGTTCTCCATCCGGCCGATGGCCGAGGCGGCGCGCGGGCACGTCAGGTAGTACAGGGTCGGGAAGGGCTCGCCGTTCTCCAGCCGGGGCGCGGTGCGCACCACGTCGGGCAGGCCGCAGGGGCAGCGGTGCGCGATCGCGCGTACACCGCGCGGCGGGCGGCCCAGTTGGAGTTCGACGGCGGCGGTGTCGCGCTCGGCGACCGGAGCGGGGCGCCCGGCGGCGTGCCCGGGCGCGGGCTGATCTGCGGAAGTCATGGCGCACCCAGCATAGGGCCGCACACGCACCCGAAGGCGCGGGCGTCCCTGTCGCCCCTCCCGCGCGGAGCCGTCGCCGGGCACGGAACACCCCCGCGTCCCGCGAGTAGGATGGCGGCGCACGGGCCTCAGGCGTCCGTGGCGCCGTCACACCGGTCGGCGCGCGGCGGTGGGGCCTGCCGTCAGCCGACCGCGACGTCCGCCAACGGTCCCTGCGCACCGGCGTTCCGGCTCCCGCGGCCGGGGCCACGACGTGTGGGGAGAACCATGTCCGCCGACGACCGAGCGCCCCGCTCCCGGCACGTGGCCGCCATGGCCGGGATCGCCGCCTGCGGCGGGGCCGCGGGGGCGGTGGCCCGCCACCTGGTGGCGCAGGCCTGGCCGACCCCCGACGGCGGTCCGCCGCTGGCCACCCTGGCCGTCAACCTCGCGGGCTCGGTGCTCATCGGCGTCCTGGTCGCGGCCGCCGCCGGGCCCCGGCCCGCGCCGCCCTGGGTCAGGCAGCTGCTCGGCACCGGCTTCCTGGGCGGGTTCACCACCTACTCGGCCCACGTCCTGGACACGGGGGCGCTGGCGGCCTCCGGACGGGTCGCCGAGGCCGCGGCCTACATGGCGCTCACGCTGGTCGGGGCGGTGGCCGGGACCGCCCTGGGCGCGTGGGCCACGGGGCGCGCGGTCCGCGCGCTGGTCCGTAGGAGGCGGCCGTGAACTGGGATGTGTGGCTCGTCGGTCTGGGCGGCGGCGCGGGCGCGGCCCTGCGCTACCTGGTGGACCGGGCCGTCTCGCGCGCGGTCGGCACGGGGCTGCCCTGGGGCACGTTCACCGTGAACGTCGCGGGCACCCTGCTGCTGGGGCTGCTGGTCGGCGCGGCGGGGGCGGCGGCGCTCCCCCCGCGGCTGTGGGCCCTGCTCTCCGTCGGGTTGTGCGGCGCGCTGACCACGTACTCGACCTTCTCCCACGAGGTCCTCTCCCTGGCCCGGGAGGGGCGTGTCCCGGCCGCCGCCGGCTACGCGGCCCTGACCGGGGGCTGCGCGCTGGCCGCACTGGCGGCGGGGGCGTGGGCCGCGGGCGCCCTGCTCTGAGGGCGCGGGCTCAGAGCCCGTCGTCGGGCGGCGGGCTGTCGGCCTCTTCCACCGAGCGCCACAGGGTGGTGAACCAGGGCTCGCTGGGGCCGGTGTCGTCCTCGTCCTCGTCCTCGGAGTCGGGAGGGATGACGATGTAGGCGGTCTCGCCGGGGTACTGGTAGTGCAGCCGGACGCGGGCCTCGCGCTCCACATAGGCGTCCTGGGTCATCTCCTCCTCGCGCTGGCGCAGGTCCTGCACGCTCTGCTCCATGCGCGCGCGCTCCTCGCGGAGTTCGGCGAGCTGGGCGCGCTGGGCGATGTACTCGCGCAGCGGGTAGGCCAGGCTGAGCGCGATCACGCACACCACGAGCGCGAGGATGGCCGCGCGGCTGGTGAGCATGGGCCGCACCCGGGGGGTGCGGCCCGTGCCCGTGCCCGAGGACCCCGTCTTCCGGGCAGGGCCGCGCCCTGGCCTGTCGGCTTTGGCCGCCTTCTTGGCCTTTGGACGCTGCTGCTCGGATTCGCGGGGCACTGGGGCAGACTAGCCGCGCGCGGCGAAGCGCGGGAAGGCCGACACGCCCGCGTACACGGCGGCGTCGTCGAGTTCCTCCTCGATACGCAGCAGCTGGTTGTACTTGGCGACCCGCTCGCTGCGAGCCGGGGCGCCGGTCTTGATCTGCCCGGCGTTGGTGGCCACCGCGATGTCGGCGATGGTGGTGTCCTCGGTCTCGCCGGAGCGGTGGCTGATCATGGCCGTGTAACCGCTGCGCTGGGCGAGGGAGACCGCGTCCAGCGTCTCGGTGAGGGTGCCGATCTGGTTGACCTTCACCAGCAGCGAGTTGGCGGTGTCGGCCAGGATGCCGCGCTGGAGCCGCTCGGGGTTGGTGACGAACAGGTCGTCGCCCACGAGCTGCACCTTGTCGCCCAGCTGGGCGGTGAGCTTCTTCCAGCCCTCCCAGTCCTCCTCGTCGAGGGGGTCCTCGATCGAGACGAGCGGGTAGGCCTCCACCAGCTCGGCGTAGTAGGCGGCCATCTCCTCCGAGGAGCGGGCCTTGCCCTCGAAGGTGTACACGCCGTCGCTGAAGAACTCGCTGGCGGCCACGTCCAGGGCGAGCGCGATGTCGGTGCCCGGGGTGTAGCCCGCCTTCTCGATGGCCTCCACGATCAGGTCGAGGGCGGCGCGGTTGCTGTCCAGGTTGGGGGCGAAGCCGCCCTCGTCGCCCACGCCGGTGGCCAGGCCGTGGGCCTTGAGGACCGACTTGAGGGCGTGGTAGACCTCGGTGCCCCAGCGGACGGCCTCGGAGAAGGTGGGAGCGCCGATCGGCGCGACCATGAACTCCTGGATGTCGACGTTGCTGTCGGCGTGCGCGCCGCCGTTGAGGATGTTCATCATCGGCACCGGCAGCACGTGCGCGTTGGGGCCGCCGATGTAGCGGAACAGGGGCAGCCCGGCCTCGGCCGCGGCGGCCCTGGCCACGGCCAGGGAGGCGCCCAGGATGGCGTTGGCGCCGATCCGGGACTTGTCCGGGGTGCCGTCCAGGTCGATGAGCGCGCGGTCGATGATGCGCTGCTCGTCGGGGGCGTGGCCGAGCAGCTCGTCGGCGATCTCGTCGTTGACGGCCGTGACGGCCTTGGTCACGCCCTTGCCGCCGTAGCGGTCACCGCCGTCGCGCAGCTCGACGGCCTCGAACTGGCCGGTGGAGGCGCCGCTGGGGACGCCCGCGCGCGCGATGGTTCCGTCGTCGAGCAGAACCTCGACCTCGACTGTCGGGTTGCCCCGGGAGTCAAGGATCTCCCGCGCCTGTACTGCCTCGATGGACGCCACGGTCTCTCTCCGTCTCTTGGGGTTTCTCGGACCACTGGTTCAGGACCCGACACGAGACTAGCGACCCCGCACCGGGGAGGAAGCGCGCACCCGGCGGAATTGGTCTAGTCCATATCGGACATGCCCGACTCCAGGGCGGCCATGGCGATGTCGATGGCGCGTTCGCGGTGGTCGGCGGCCTCCTCGGGGGAGAACATGACCGAGAGGTCCTGGATGCCGCCGAGGGCGATCACGGCGCCCATCCGGGCGGGCACGCCGCCCTCGGGCCCCACGAGGAGGGCGTCCAGGCGTCGGCGCCAGGAGATGACGGATTCGACCAGCCCCACGTCGGCCAGCGCGCCCAGGTCGTTGAGGACGGCGAGCAGCAGGGCGCTGTGGCGCACGCAGACGTCGAAGTAGTCGCCCAGCAGCGCGCGCGGGTCGTCGGCCCCGCCACGGCCGCCGTACCTGGCGAAGAGCGCCTCCATGTCCTCGCCCAGGGGCCTGACCAGTGACGTGAGCAGGTCGTTCTTGGAGGGGAAGTGGTAGTACAGCGCGGCCTTGGTGATGTCCAGGCGCTCGGCTATCTCGCGCAGGCTGGTCTTCTCGAACCCCTTGCGGGCGAACAGCTCCAGGGCCACCGCCCGGATCTGCGCCTTGGTGTCGCTCCGCGCTCTGGGCACCCGTGTCACTCCCGTTCCCTCGCCACCCGGTCAGCCGAGTCTAACTCCGACCTTCCGGCCAGTAGTTTACTTGTCGATCGGTAAGTTACTTGACGCACGGTAAGTAGAGTTCTAGCGTGGTGGCAACGGCACCCGAAGGAGCGAGAACCCATGACCGCCGTACGCAACGTCCTGATCTCCGGCGCGGGCATCGCCGGGCCGACCCTCGCCCACTGGCTCCACCACCACGGCATCGAGGCCACCGTCGTCGAACGCGCCCCCGCGCCCCGCACCGGCGGCTACGCCATCGACGTGCGCGGCACGGCCCTGGACGTCGCCGAGCGCATGGGGGTGCTCGACGGCGTCCGGGCCTCGGCCACCGAGATGTCCAGGGCCACGACCGTGGACGCCCGCGGCAGGCGCACGGGCGGCTTCGAGGCGAGTTCGGTCACCGCCGACGGCCGCTCCGCCGAACTGCTGCGCGGCGACCTGGTCCGCCTGGTCCACGCGCCGACCACCGCGTACACCGAGTACCTCTACGGGGACTCCGTCACCGCGATCGAACAGGAGCCGGACGGGGTCCGCGTGACCTTCGAGCGGTCCAGGCCGCGCGTGTTCGACCTCGTCGTGGGGGCGGACGGCCTGCACTCCACGACCCGGCGGCTCGCGTTCGGCCCGGAGGCCCCCCACCGCCGCTTCCTGGGCAGCTACATCAGCATCTTCACGGTGCCCAACCACCCGGGGCTGGACCGCGAGGCCGTGCTGTTCAACACCCCGGGGCGGCTCGTGGCCATGTACCAGACGCCCCGCGCGCGGGGGGCCAAGGCCATGCTGGCGCTGTCCGCGCGCGAGGAGAACGGCGTCGACCGCAGGCCGCCCGGACAGCAGAGGGAGTTCCTGCGCCGCGCCTTCGCCGGGCACGGGTGGGAGGCCGACCGGATCCTGGAGGCGATGGAGCGGGCCCCGGACTTCTACTTCGACTCCGTCGCCCAGATCCGCATGGACCGCTGGTCGACCGGGCGCGTGACCCTGCTCGGCGACGCCGGGTACTGCCCCTCCCCCATGTCGGGGCAGGGCAGCAGCCTGGCCGTGGTCGGCGCCCACGTCCTGGCACGGGAACTCGCCCGCCACGACGACCACCGCGCGGCGCTGGCCGCCTACGAGGCCCGGATGAGGCCGTTCGTGGCGGCCAACCAGGACATCGCCGACCGGGGCCAGGCGTTCCTGCTCCCGCGCACCCGACCGGCGCTGCTGGCACGCGGCCTCCTGCTCCGGCTGGCCCCGCTGCTGTCCTCCCTCGGCGGTTTCGACAACAGGCTGTCACGGGCGTCGGAGGCCCTGGAGCTGGACGCCCCCGCACCCGCCGGGGCCTGACCCGGACCGGCGACCAGCGGATCCACCCGCCCCCTTCGCCGTGGTCTCGTACCCACAGCGGGGTCCGGGCGCCGGCACCGGCCGCAAGCAGGAGATCAGCGCAGGCCAGGGCACCCGCTTCACACCGGCCGCACTACGGCCGGCCCGTCAGGCCTCGCCCGCCTTGTCCCAGTAGGTCCGCCACTCCCTCTCGGACAGCTCGCGGGGCTCCCTGCCGTCCGCGCGGGCGGCGTCCTCGGCGGCGCGCACACGCGCGTCGAACCGGCGGGCCGCCGCCCTCAGGTCGCTCTCGGCGTCGCGGCCCCGACCGCGTTCGGCCGCCACCGCCGAGAACAGCTCCCCGCCCTCGGCCCCGTCGTCGCCGACCAGGTCGGCGGGGAAGCCGTTGCGCACCGCCCGCCTCTGCAACTCGTCGGCCAGCAGCACCGCGGGCTGGGCGAACGGCACCCCGTCCAGGACCGAGTTGCGCCCGTCACCGCCCGCCGCCCTGGCCTTCTCCGCCCGCTCGGCGGCCTTGATGGCCTCCCAGTTGGACCCCACCTCGTCGGCGCCCGACACCTCGACCCCGCCGAACACGTGCGGGTGGCGACGGGTCATCTTGTCGATGATGGCGTCGGCGACGTCGTCCACCGTGAACCGCGCCGGGTCCCCCTCGGGCCGCTCGGCGGCGACCGCCGCGTGGAAGACCACCTGGAGCAGCACGTCGCCCAACTCCTCGCGCAGCAGCGCGAAGTCGCCCTCCTCGATGGTCTCCAGGGTCTCGTAGGCCTCCTGGATGAGGTACTTGGCCAGCGACCCGTGGGTCTGGTCGCGGTCCCACGGGCACTCCCGGCGCAGGGTGTCCATCACCTCGACCAGGCGCAGCACCCGGTGCCCGACCGGCGGGCCGCCGTCCCTGCCGCCCTGTGCGTCCCGCACGTCCCGGGGGTCTCGGGGGTCGTTCAACTCTCGTCCTCCACTGTTCGCGCCGCGGTTCAGCCGTCGTGCTCGGGCAGCCAGCCGCCCGCGCGCAGGGCCGACAGCACCCTGGCCACGGACTCGGCCGGGTCCACGCTCTCGGTGTCCACCACCAGGTCGGCGTCGTCCGGTTCCTCGTAGGGGTCGGAGATCCCGGTGAACTCGGGGATCTCCCCCGCCCGCGCCTTGGCGTACAGGCCCTTGCGGTCGCGGGCCTCGCACACCTCCAGCGGGGTCGCCACGTGCACCAGGAAGAAGTCGCCGAACTCCTCCACCATCGCGCGCACCTCCGCCCGCCCCTTGGCGTAGGGGGCGATCGGCGCGCACACGGTGACCCCGCCGTGCCGGGTGATCTCCGAGGCCACGTAGCCGATCCGGCGGATGTTGAGCTCCCGGTGCTCGCGGGAGAAGGTCAACCCGCTGGAGAGCATGCGCCGCACCACGTCGCCGTCCAGCAGGGTCACCGGGCGCCCCGACCTGCGGATGCCGTCGCACACCCCCCGGGCGATCGTGGACTTGCCCGAGCCGGACAGACCCGTGAACAGCACGGTCAGGCCCCTGGAGGTGCGGGCCGGGCGCAGCCGCGCCAGCTCCGCGCCCACCCGGGCCGGGGTGAACCACGAGGGCAGCTCGCGCCCGTGCGCCAGCTCCGTCTCCACCTGCTCGTCGGTCAGCTCGACCCGCGCGGACGCCGGGTCGGTCCGGGTCATGGGCAGCCACAGCCCGTCGGAGGAGTGGTAGCGCCACGGTTCGGGGTCCAGCACGGTCAGGGGCGGGCGCAGGGCCATCACCCGCTCGACGTCGGGGCCGTCCCCACCGGTCACCGCCAGCATGTGGGTGGCGCCGTAGGACGCGGCCACGTGCGCGGCCAGACCCACCTGGCGCGGCCCCCACGGCCCGCCGAACAGGCCCCGGGCGCGGTCGGCGCTCCTGGGCAGCGTGCACACCACGAAGGAGGTGCGCGCGGGCAGCAGGGGCCCGGCGGCCAGCACCGCCGTGGCCATGCCCTCGTCCTCCAGACCGGTGTCGACGATCACCAGCACGTCGGCGCGCCCGCCCTCGCCGTGGACCAGGCCCAGCGCGTCGGCCTCGGCCCGGATCTGGTGCAGGGCGCGGTGGTGCAGCGGCCGGTCGGTGACCACGGCCAGCAGGGGGCGCTCGGAGGGCTCCAGCTCGCGCTGGGCCCGCACCTCCGCGGGCGAGGGCCGCAGCTCGCGCAGCACGCCGTAGGTGGGCGGGCGCAGCAGGGTCACGGAACCGGCCAGGAGGTGGCGGCCCCCCGCGTCACGCCAGTGCTCGGTGACGTCGAGCCCGGCCAGCGGCGCGCCCTCCGGGTCGGAGAGGGTCAGGTGGTCGGCTCCGGACAGCTCCTCGGGCACCTCCAGCGTGACCGGAACCGGCCAGGGACGCCCGTCGGGCAGACGGCCGTCCCGCTCCACCGACACCGCCTCGTCCCGCGTCATGAAACCGGGCAGCGGGTAGGCGCCGTTGAGGATCAGCTCCAGGTGGGCGAGCCCGTCCGGACCTGGTGCGAAGACCGGGGCGTCCGGGCTCCCGACACCGCCCTGCGGCGCACTCCCACGCCTGTTGGCACTCACCACGCGCTTCCTCTCCTCGGGCGGTCCGGCAAACGCGTCCAGCGTATGCCGCGGGCGCGGGGCGACCCGCCCTCGCACCGTGTCAGACGGAATAGAAGCAGCTCGGAGACGGTTCTACCCGGTGCGCCGCCGCCCGCGCCACCAGGCCGGGGACGCGGGCGGCACGGGGCAGCCCCGTGTCGCCGGTTGTCCACACCCCGCCCGCGCCGGACCGCCGGACTCGATAGTCTGAGAGGTGCCGGGCGTCCACTCACGCAGCCGCCTTCTTCCCGTGCAGGCCGCGACCATCACCGCCTGATCCGGACCACTTCCACTTTCTGGTGCTATGAGCCTCATTGGACTTCTCGCCGACGTCTCCAGGGACCCGGCACTGCACAGCGCGATCGAGGCCGCCCGAGGCGGCCGCGATCCCCACCTCGACCTCGTCGCCCCGGCGGCGCTGCGCCCCTTCATGGTGGGGGCGCTGGCCGCCGACGCCCCCGTGGGCGCGCAGCGGCCCGTGCTCGCCGTCACCGCCACCGAGCGCGAGGCCTCCGACCTGGCCGACGCCCTCGGCTGCCTGCTGCCCGAGGACTCGGTGGCCCTCTTCCCCGCGTGGGAGACGCTGCCCCACGAGCGGCTCTCCCCGCGCTCGGACACCGTCGGCCAGCGGCTGGCCGTCCTGCGCCGCCTGGCCCACCCCGACCCCTCCGACCCGCTGACCACCCCGCTGCGCGTGGTCGTGGCCCCGGTGCGCAGCGTCCTGCAACCGCTGGTGTCCGGGCTGGGCGACCTGGAGCCGGTGCGCATCCGCCCCGGCGACGAGGTGCCGCTGGAGGAGGTCGTCCAGGCCCTGGCCAACACCGGTTACGCCCGGGTGGACCTGGTCGAGAAGCGCGGCGACATGGCCGTGCGCGGCGGCATCCTGGACGTGTTCCCGCCCACCGAGGAGCACCCGCTGCGGCTGGAGTTCTGGGGCGACACCGTCGAGGACGTCCGCTACTTCCAGGTCGCCGACCAGCGTTCCATCGAGTCCGGCGGCGGCGATGACCCGCGTACCAGCGCCTCCTCCGGGCTGTTCGCGCCGCCGTGCCGCGAACTGCTGCTCACCGACACCGTGCGCGGGCGCGCGCGGGCGCTGGCCGAGGAGCACCCCTCCCTGGCCGAGATCCTGCACAAGATCGCCGACGGCGTCGCCGTGGAGGGCATGGAGGCCTTCGCGCCCGTGCTCGCCGAGCGCATGGAGCCGTTCCTGGCCCACCTGCCCGAGGGCGCGATGGTGGTGGGCTGCGACCCCGAACGCATCCGCACCCGCGCGGTGGAGCTGGAGGCCACCAGCGCCGAGTTCCTGGACGCGTCGTGGATCAACGCCGCCTCCGGCGGCGAGGCGCCCATCGACCTGGGCGAGTCCGCCTACATGTCCATCTCCGAGCTGCGCTCCACCGCCGCCGAGCTGGGCCTGCCCTGGTGGGGACTGACCCCGTTCGCCGCGGACGAGCAGGGCGGCGCGGCCGAGGAGGACGACGCCGTCGTCGTCGGCGCGGTGCCCTCCGAGTCCTACCGGGGCGACACCGAGCGCGCGCTGGCCGACATCAAGGGATGGCTGCACGACAACTGGAGCGTCGTCCTGGTCACCCAGGGACACGGCCCCGCCGAGCGCCTGGTCGCGATGCTGCGCGACGCCGGGCTGGGCGCCTCCCTGTCCGCTGACCTGACCGAGCGGCCCAAACCGGCGGTCGCCACCGTCACCACCGGCCTGGTCGACCACGGGTTCCTGCTGCGGTCGGTGCGCACGGTGGTGCTCACCGAGACCGACCTGGCCGGACAGAAGTCCTCCACCCGGGACATGCGGCGCATGCCCAGCAGGCGGCGCGGCACCGTCGACCCGCTCCAGCTCAAGCCCGGCGACTACGTCGTGCACGAACAGCACGGTGTGGGCCGCTACCTGGAGATGGTCAGCCGCCAGGTGCAGGGCGCCACCCGCGAGTACCTGCTCATCGAGTACGCGCCCTCCAAGCGCGGACAGCCGGGCGACCGCCTGTTCGTGCCCACCGAGCAGCTGGGCGAGGTCACCCGGTACGTGGGCGGCGAGGCGCCCACCCTGTCCAAGATGGGCGGCGCCGAGTGGAGCAAGGCCAAGAGCCGCGCCCGCAAGGTGGTCCGCGAGATCGCGGGCGACCTCATCCGGCTGTACTCGGCGCGCCAGGCCTCCCCCGGGCACGCCTTCGGCCCCGACACCCCGTGGCAGCGCGAACTGGAGGACGCGTTCCCCTACGTGGAGACGCCCGACCAGCTCGCCGCCATCGACGAGGTCAAGAAGGACATGTCCAGGTCGGTCCCGATGGACCGGCTGATCTGCGGCGACGTCGGCTACGGCAAGACCGAGGTGGCCGTGCGCGCCGCCTTCAAGGCCGTGCAGGACGGCAAGCAGGTCGCCCTGCTGGTGCCCACCACGCTGCTGGTGCAGCAGCACCTGTCCACGTTCACCGAGCGCTACGCCTCCTTCCCGGTCACCGTCAAACCGATGTCGCGGTTCCAGACCGACGGCGAGGTGGAGGCCACCCGCGAGGGGCTGCGATCCGGCGAGGTGGACGTGGTCATCGGCACGCACCGGCTGCTGTCCTCGGAGACCCGCTTCAAGGACCTGGGCCTGGTCATCATCGACGAGGAGCAGCGCTTCGGCGTGGAGCACAAGGAGGCGCTCAAGCGGCTGCGCACCCAGGTGGACGTGCTGGCGATGTCGGCCACCCCCATCCCGCGCACCCTGGAGATGGGCCTGACCGGCATCCGCGAGATGACCACGATCCTCACCCCGCCCGAGGAGCGCCACCCGGTGCTCACCTTCGTGGGCCCCTACGAGGACAAGCAGATCACCGCCGCGATCCGCCGCGAGCTGATGCGCGAGGGACAGGTGTTCTTCGTGCACAACCGGGTGGCGTCCATCGACAAGGTGGCGGCGAGCATCCAGCGCCTGGTGCCCGAGGCCCGGGTGGCGTACGCGCACGGCCAGATGAACGAGCAGCAGCTCGAGAAGGTGATGGTCGACTTCTGGGAGAAGAACTTCGACGTGCTGGTCTCCACCACCATCGTCGAGTCAGGCCTGGACGTGCCCAACGCCAACACCCTGATCATCGACCGCGCCGACACCTACGGCCTGTCGCAGCTGCACCAGCTGCGCGGCCGGGTGGGCCGCGGGCGCGAGCGCGCCTACGCCTACTTCCTCTACCCGCCGGAGAGGCCGCTGACCGAGACCGCCTACGAGCGGCTGGCCACCGTGGCACAGCACACCGAGACCGGCGCGGGCATGTACGTGGCCATGAAGGACCTGGAGATCCGGGGCGCGGGCAACATCCTGGGCGCCGAGCAGTCCGGGACCATCGCGGGCGTGGGCTTCGACCTGTACGTGCGCATGGTCGGCGAGGCCGTGGCCGAGCTCAAGGGCGACCCGGACGCGGCCGAGGAGGTCGAGACCAAGGTCGAACTGCCCATCAACGCCTACATCCCGCACGACTACGTGCCGGGCGAGCGGCTGCGGTTGCAGTCCTACAAGCGCATCGCCAGCGTCACCAGCGAGGAGGACATCCTCGCCGCCTACGAGGAGCTCACCGACCGCTACGGCACCCCGCCCGAGCAGGTGGACAACCTCATGGCGGTGGCCCGGTTCCGGGTGCTGGCCAAGTCCGCGGGCCTGTCGGACGTGGTGATGCAGGGCAACCAGATCCGCTTCGCCCCGGTGGAGCTGCGCGAGTCGCAGGAGCTGCGGCTGCGGCGCCTGTACCCCAAGACGATCCACAAGGAGACGACCCGGACCCTGCTGGTGCCGGTGCCCAAGTCCGGCGGCCTGGGCGGCAGGCCCCTGCGGGACCTGGAGCTGCTCAAGTGGTGCACCGACCTGGTCAACTCCATCTTCGAACCGCAGAAGAGGAAGCCCGCGCCCAAGGAGAACGCCTAGGACCGTCGCGAACGGGTTCGCGGCACCAGGGGCTGTGCCCACGCGCCCGGGCAGGCCCCGGGCACGGAGCGGGCCTGGCGGCCGGAGCCGGTGCAGGGCTTCGGCGGCTACCGTGGCCGGCCGCTCCCCGCCCGCGGACAGCCGCCCCTCAGCGCTGCGGGGTGTCGACACCGTCGGGTTCGGCCTCGTAGGTGATCCCGTACATCTCCTCGGACTCCTCGTCCTCGGCGGGCCGGCGGCGCCACCAGCGCCCGCCCTCGGCCCGCCTGGCCCTGCGCTCCGCGCGCCGCTGGTCGCGCAGCTCCCGGCGCGCGCGTTTGCGCTCCGCGCGCTCGGCGGCCCGGTCCGCGTCCGGCTCCTCGTCCTCGGGGGCCTCCGGCGAGGCGTCCTCTTCGGGGTCCGGTCGCACCTCCTGCTCACGGCGACGCAGCGGGGTGACCGTGGCCAGACCCTCACCGACCGGCACGTCCGGGGGCAGCTCCACCTCCGGACGTTCCCGCGGTTCCTCCTCAGCGGAGCGCGCCGCGTCCCTGGCCGAACGCGCCGCCTCCTTGGCCGGGCGCGTCACGCCCTTGGCGGAGCGCGGCGTGGCCCTCGCGGCGGGCGCCTCCCCCGCCGAAGACGCCGTGTCCTCCTTCGCGCGGCGCCGCCCACGCCAGGCCGTCCAACGCGGGGCCCTGCGCGCCGGGCGCTCACCCCGCGTGTACCACCAGTTCGCCACCCACGCCACGACGGCGGCGGCCACACCCACCTCCAGGGCGGCCACCAGGCCCACCTGCCACGCCGACGGCCCGACCTCGCTCAGCCTCTCGTCGCCGAGCGGCCCACCGGCCAGCGCGGCCAGCGCCGCGCACAGCAGCCCCGTGGTCACACCGCACACGAACCCCCACAGCGGAGCGGCCTCGCTGACCACGTCCGGGGCGCTGCGCTGGGTCAGGGCACCGCCCACCGCACCCGCCACGAACGGCACCGCCAACGCCAGCAGCGAGGCCACCGGCGCGGCCCCGTTCGACGGCAGCGCGGCCAGCATCGGCAGCATCGGCAGGGCTCCCACCGACACCCCCGTCGGCGCGACGACGGTCCCCGCCCCCACCGCGAACCCCGGGCCCAGCGCGTAGCAGAGCGCGAACACCACCGCGTTGGGCAGGTACGCCAACTGGACCACGATCAGCAGCGCGCCCCCCACCAGGCCCGGGCCGAGCACCCGGGTCGTCTCGACGACCTCGGGCAGGCTCATCGCCAGCGCCACCAGGAACAGCACCAGCCCGCCCAGCAGGAGCGTCCCCGTGGAGGCGAGCATCCCCACCAGCAGGGAGCGCGATCGGGCGGGCATCAGCCGCAGCAGGTCCCGGACGGGCACCTCCTTGTCGCGCATCAGCTGGCGCAGCACCCCCAGCCCTCCGGCCAGGAAGGCGGTCACGAACCCCATGACCAGCGCGCGCGGCATACTCGGCTCGACCGCCTCGGTCCGCGCCAGCAGGGCCAGGGTGCCCGCGATCGCCGCGTACGGCCCGGCGATCGCCAACGCCGCCCGGTACACGTACCGCAGGCGGGGGATGTCGCAGGAACGCGCCAGCCACCGTCCCGACCGGTACAGCAGCAGCCCCGGCAACAGCACCAGCCCCAACGGCAGCAGGGCGATCTGACCGTCGGGCACCGAGAACGACACGTGGTGGCCCACCAGCCAGGCCAGCACCGCACCCTGGAGGATGTCGATGATGTCCTCGCCGAAGGTGTCGTGCGGCGCGGCCACCCACCCGATGATGGTGAGGGTGACGATCACGGCCAACCCCAGCGCCGCGGCGGTGGCCGCGGCGATCCCGCCGGTCGCGTAGACGGGTCGGGGCGCGGCGGCCGCGTCGGGCTCCGCCGCACCGCTGGACCGCGTGCGCTGGGAGGGACGGCCGCGGTCGGGGGGAGATCCTGACGTACTCACCCGACTTATGCTGCCAGGGACCGGAATGCTCCGTGGTATCCCGGCCGCGCGTGTCGTTGCCCGCGAGGACGGAACCGGATCCTCGTTCCGGCCGTCCTACCCTGGGAACGAGGCTCCCCGGCCCGAACGGAGCGGTCCCGCATGCCAGGCCCCGAACACCCGCGCCCCTACCGCCTCTCCGACGCCGAACGCGACGTCGCCCTGGCCAGACTGCGCACCGCCTTCGAGGAGGGGCGCCTGGACGTCGACGAGCACGAGGAGCGCGCCTCCCTGGCGGTGCGCGCCGTCACCTCCTCCGACCTGGTCCCCCTCTTCGACGACCTGCCCGCGACGGACACGCGCGCCCCCGCTTCGGGACGCGGGAGCGCACAGGTTCCGGCGCCCCGCCGGGCGGAGGGGAGAACCGCACCGGCCTGCGCGGACGGCGGGGGCCGCTCGGCGCCCTGGTGGGGCGTGCTGCCCTGGGTGGGCTTCGTCTTCCTGTTCTGGGGCCTGCCCGCCGTCCTGGACGGAAGCCGCGAGGCCCTCATCGGTTGGGGGATCTTCCTCGCCGTGATGATCGTCCCCCACGTCGTCGTGGGCGTGGCCGGGCACTTCCGCCGCCCCGCCTGACCGCCGGCGGCGGGCGCGGGGCGCACACGACAACGGCTCCGCCTCACCGCTGAGCGGCGGGGCGGAGCCGTTGTCGGTACCGGAACGCGTCAGAACAGCGCGCGCGCCAGCTGAGCGGTCTCGCTCGGAGTCTTGCCGACCTTGACGCCGACGGCCTCCAGCGCTTCCTTCTTGGCCGCGGCGGTGCCCGAGGAACCCGAGACGATCGCGCCCGCGTGCCCCATCGTCTTGCCCTCCGGAGCGGTGAAGCCCGCCACGTACCCCACCACGGGCTTGGTCACGTTGTCGCGGATGAACTCCGCCGCCCGCTCCTCGGCGTCACCGCCGATCTCACCGATCATCACGATCACGTCGGTGTCCGGGTCGGCCTCGAAGGCCGCCAGGGCGTCGATGTGCGTGGTGCCGATGATCGGGTCCCCGCCGATGCCCACCGCCGAGGAGAAACCGATGTCGCGCAGCTCGTACATCATCTGGTAGGTCAGCGTCCCGGACTTGGACACCAGCCCGATCCGGCCCGGCTTGGTGATGTCGGACGGGATGATGCCGGCGTTGGACTGGCCCGGCGTGATCAGCCCGGGGCAGTTGGGGCCGATGATGCGGGTCTTGTTGCCCTTGGCCTGGGCGTGGGCCCAGAACGCGGCGGTGTCGTGCACCGGGATGCCCTCGGTGATGACCACGGCCAGCCCGATCTCGGCGTCGATGGCCTCGAAGACCGCCTCGCGCGAGAACTTGGGCGGCACGAAGATGACGGTGACGTCGGCGCCGGTGGCGGCCATGCCCTCGGCCACCGATCCGAAGACGGGCACCTCGGTGCCGTCGAAGTCGACCTTCTGGCCGGCTTTGCGGGGGTTGACCCCGCCCACGATGGTGGTGCCCGAGGCGAGCATGCGCCGGGTGTGCTTGGTGCCCTCAGAGCCCGTCATGCCCTGGACGAGTACCTTGCTGTCCTTGTTGAGGAAGATAGCCATGGTGTTTGTTTCCCCTACTTCGCCGCGAGCTCGGCGGCCTGAGCGGCGGCGCCGTCCATCGTGTCGACCTGTCGCACGGCCGGGTGGGCCCGCTTGGTGAGGATCTCGCGGCCCAGCTCGGCGTTGTTGCCGTCCAGACGCACGACCAGCGGCTTGCTGACGTCGTCGCCGCGGCTCTCGAGCAGCTCCAGGGCCTGGACGATGCCGTTGGCCACCGCGTCGCAGGCGGTGATGCCGCCGAAGACGTTGACGAACACGCTCTTGACCGAGGGGTCGCCCAGGATGATGTCCAGGCCGTTGGCCATGACCTCGGCCGAGGCGCCGCCGCCGATGTCCAGGAAGTTGGCGGGCTTGACGCCGCCGTGCGCCTCGCCGGCGTAGGCGACCACGTCCAGGGTGGACATGACCAGACCCGCGCCGTTGCCGATGATGCCGACCTCGCCGTCGAGCTTGACGTAGTTGAGGCCCTTGGCCTTGGCGGCGACCTCCAGGGGGTCACCCTCCTCGGCGAAGGTGAGGCTCTCCAGGTCCTGGCGGAACTCGGCGTTCTCGTCCAGGGTGACCTTGCCGTCCAGGGCGACGACCCGGCCGTCCTTGGTCAGGATGAGCGGGTTCACCTCGACGAGGGTGGCGTCCTTGCCGACGAAGGCGTCCCACAGCTTGGTGATGACCTCGGTCGCGCCCTCGGTCGCGGCCTCGGGCAGCTTGCCCGCCTTGACGATCTCCGCCGCGATGCTGGCGGGAGCGCCGGTCAGGGCGTCGACCGGGAACTTGGCGACGGCGTCGGGGTTGGTCTCGGCGACCTCCTCGATGTCCATGCCGCCCTCGGCGGAGCAGATGGACAGGAAGGTGCGGTTCGCGCGGTCCAGCAGGAAGGAGAAGTAGTACTCCTCCGCGATGTCGGAGGCCTCCTCGACCAGGACACGGTGGACCGTGTGGCCCTTGATGTCCATGCCGAGGATCTGCTCGGCCTTGGCCTGGGCGTCCTCGGGGCCCTCGGCGACCTTGACGCCGCCGGCCTTGCCGCGACCACCGGTCTTGACCTGCGCCTTGACGACGACGCGGGGCTTGCCGGCGGCGGCGAACTCATCAGCGATGGCACGCGCCTCAGCGGCCGTGCTCGCCACCTTCCCCTGGGGTACGGGAACCCCGTACTCTGCGAAGAGTTGCTTCGCCTGGTATTCGAACAGGTCCACGAGGGTCCGTCCTTGTAACTCGCTGGCTCAGGATGTCTACCGGGGTGGCCTCGTCCGGATCGGCTGTGACCCACTGACACGTGTCACACGGGGCGCACGAGGCACAACCCCGCGGTCTGCGCCGCTTACAGAAGATCGAGATCGCCGCGGCGTTGCCACCCGCGACATGCGCAAAGCTTAGTCGCCTGAAATCCGGCCGCCAGACACCGGGGGCGGGGTTGACCGGCCCCGGCCCGTCCCAAAAGCCGCTCAGGCGGCGTCGCGGAAGCACCCGCATGGGAAAATATGTGACCAGGGACACGACATAACACCACGGGGGCGCCTTTCGCCCGGATACGGCCCCCTGGACGGGTGCGACCAACATCACCCGGCGAAGAAGGGGCCGGAGGGAACTCCTGTGGCGCGTGAGGGGCTCAGGCCGCGTGCGCCGGACGGACGTTCTCCCGCACCCAGTCGGCGATCTCCGAAGTCGGAGCGCCCGGAGTGAAGATCTTGGCGACGCCCAGGCGTTCGAGTTCGGCGATGTCGGCGTCGGGGATGATCCCGCCGCCGAACACCCGGATGTCCTCCGCGCCGTTCTCCCTGAGCAGCTCCAGGACCCGGGAGAACATGGTCATGTGGGCGCCGGAGAGCACGGACAGTCCGATGGCGTCGGCGTCCTCCTGGAGCGCGGCCGCCACGATCATCTCGGGCGTCTGGCGCAGACCCGTGTAGATGACCTCGACACCGGCGTCACGCAGCACGCGGGCCACGATCTTGACACCGCGGTCGTGTCCGTCCAGCCCCGGTTTGGCTACGACGATCCGTGGTGCGCCCTCGGCCATGGCAAACCCCTCACGAGTGTTCCCCCGACCGCCCGGCCCTCCTTGTGGGAGGCCCCCGGGTGCGCGGGGACGAGACGATGAACTCGCATGAAGCGTAACGCAGGTCACTGTCGGGTGACGGGCGCGGGGACGGGTATCGTCCGAACATGGGAGACGATGTCACCGAATTCGACCAGACCAGCACAGAGGACCTGCGGGACCGCGCCGTCGAACTGGCACGGCAGCGGTGGGACCTGCGCTTCTTCTGGCGGCTCCTCAGGCTGATCCCGGCCGCCGAGGCGGCGGCGGGCAACGAGGAGGCCAGTGAGGCGAGCGTCGCCCAGCTGTCCGGTTTCGTGTACGAGGCGCTGTCCGCCGAGGCCGACCCGGACGTCCAGGAGGCGTTGCGCCCGGTGTACGTGCAGTACCTCCTCGACCACGGTGAGACCGCCGAGGGCGTGACCGGGGACGGTGGCGCGGGGGCCACCGGGATCCCCGGCGGCGCCGACGCCCCGGCCAGCGGCACGGAAGGCCCCGTGCGCGGCGGCGCGGACGCCCCCGCGAGCCCTCCCGCGCCCGGGACGCGGGACGA
The DNA here is from genome assembly GCF_000092985.1 of Nocardiopsis dassonvillei subsp. dassonvillei DSM 43111. Taxonomy (GTDB): domain Bacteria; phylum Actinomycetota; class Actinomycetes; order Streptosporangiales; family Streptosporangiaceae; genus Nocardiopsis; species Nocardiopsis dassonvillei. The sequence continues at coordinate 76,120 of NC_014210.1, read as the reverse complement.
CCGCGGCGGCCCCCTCTGAGCCCCTCGTAGACGGCGGGCCTCCGGGCCGGTGGGCCCCTCGGCGCCGGTGGGCGCCGGAGCCGGGAGGCCCTCGCGTCGATGTCCGAAAACCGCCAGCTTCGGTGCGCCGCGTCGGCGAACATGGATGGCGTGATGGACGACGACCAGCGCTACCGCGCCGTACACAGCAGGGACGCCCGCTTCGACGGCGTCTTCTACACAGCCGTGCGCACCACGGGTATCTACTGCCGTCCGAGCTGCCCGGCCGTCACCCCGAAACGGGCCAACGTCCGCTTCTACCCGACCGCCGCGGCCGCCCAGGAGTCGGGGTTCCGCGCCTGCAAGCGGTGCCGTCCCGACCTCACCCCCGGTTCGCCGGAGTGGAACCTGCGGGCCGACGTGGTGGGCCGCGCGATGCGCCTCATCCAGGACGGCGCCGTGGACCGGGGCGGCGTCAGCGCCCTGGCCTCGGCGGTCGGCTACAGCGAACGCCAGCTCAACCGGCTGCTGTCGGCCGAGGTGGGCGCGGGGCCGCTGGCCCTGGCCCGGACCGAGCGCGCCCAGACGGCACGGGTGCTGGTGGAGACCACCGACATGCCGATGGCGGACGTCGCCTTCGCCGCGGGGTTCGCGAGCGTACGCCAGTTCAACGAGACGATGCGCGCGGTGTTCGACCGCTCCCCCACCGAGATGCGGACCATGGGCGGTCGGCGTGCGTCGGCTTCCGGGGGGTCGCGTCCGGGGGACGCCCGCCCTCCGGCCACCGAGCCGGGGACGGTCACGCTGCGGCTGCCCTACCGGGAGCCCATCGACCTGGCCCGGATGCTGAGGTTCCTCGGAGACCGTGCGGTTCCGGGCGTGGAGGAGTACCGGGACGGGGTCTACCGCAGGACGCTGATGCTGGCGCACGGTCCCGCCGTGGTGGAGTTGTCCGAGGGGTCCGGGACCGGCAGGGCGGGCAGGACCGGCCGCGCTGGTGCCACGGGCGGCGTTCGTCCGGCGGACGCTGTGGACGGCGGGGTGTCCGTGAGCGGTGGGGGGCACGTGCTGTGCCGCCTGCGGTTGTCGGAGGCGCGCGACCTGACCAGCGCGGTGCGCAGGTGCCGCAGGCTGCTCGACCTGGACGCCGACCCGGGTGCGGTGGCCGAGGCCCTGGGCGGGGACCCCCTCCTGGGACCGATCGTGGCCGCCCACCCGGGACTGCGATCGCCGGGGCACGTGGACCCGGCCGAACTGGCGGTCCGGGCGGTCCTCGGCCAGCAGGTGTCGGTGCGTGCGGCCCGCACGCTGGCGGGGCGGCTGGTCGAGCGGTTCGGCGAACCGCTCGCTCCGGGCCTGGAAGCGCCGGGCGGAGGACTCACCCACGTGTTCCCCTCCCCTGACGCGCTCGCCGCGGCCGACCCGGCCGGTTTCTCCGTCCCGGTCGCGCGGGGACGCGCCCTGGCGGGGCTGTGCGAGGCGATCGCCTCGGGGTGGATCGACCTGGGGCCGGGATGCGACCGGGACGAGGCCGAACGGCGTCTGGTGGAGCTGCGCGGCATCGGTCCGTGGACCGCCGGTTACGTGCGCATGCGGGGTCTGGGCGACCCGGACGTGTTCCTGCACGGCGACCTGGGCGTCCGGATGGCGCTGGAGGCGGGGGGCAGACGGGCGACCCCCGCGGCGGCCGCGCGCGAGGCACGGGAGTGGAGCCCGTGGCGGTCCTACGCCAACCACGCGCTGTGGGCGTCGTTGGCCGACCGTGAGCGGGAGAGCACGGCCGTTCGGGCGGACGTGGTCGTGCGGGACGGCGTGCGGGATGCTTCGAAGGAACGTCAGGAACGGAAGGAATCGGCATGAGCACGCGGCAGGCGCAGGCGTTCGGGGGACCCGGACAGGAGGGACAGGGCATGCTGGCGTTCGACGTGGAGCCGAAGGCGCCCCCGAGGGTGGCGACGGTGGAGTTCCGTGCTCCCCTGCCCGGACCGACGCGGTACACGACGATGGAGTCGCCGGTGGGCGACCTGACCCTGTTCGGTGACGGCGCGGCCCTGGGCGGCGTGCTCACCCCCGCCAAGGACGGGCTGACGCGGGTGGTCCCGCAGGACTGGGTGGCCGACCACAAGCCGTTCGCCGATGCCGAGGAGCAGTTGAGGGCGTACTTCGCGGGCGAGCTGCGCGAGTTCACCCTGCCGCTGGCCCCCGTGGGGACCGACTGGCAGTTGAGGGTGTGGGCGGCGCTGACGACCATCCCGTTCGGCGAGACCGCGAGCTACGGCCAGCTGGCGGAGGAACTGGGGAGGCCGACCGCCTCCCGGGCGGTGGGCATGGCCAACGGACGCAATCCGATCAGCATCATCGTGCCGTGCCACCGGGTGATCGGTGCGAACGGTTCGCTGACCGGGTACGCGGGTGGACTGGAGCGCAAGGAGTTCCTCCTGGGCCTGGAGGGCAGGGTCGCGGGCATCCGCTGACCCGGCGAGGAGGCCGTCGGCCCCGTTCCCGAGTGCGGGAGCGGGGCTTTCCTCTGCGTGCGACACCGCGTGAAGCGCCGCCCTTACACCCCTTGTCGCGGCACGAACTCGTCATTACTCTTCGGTAACTGTGCGCTCACACCCCTGCGCGCACGGTTCCGCTGGCTCCGCCCCCCACAAGGAGAAGAGTTGCCACTCCCTTCCGCCCCCGGCCTCCGTGCCCTGGGCTCCAGAACCCGCACCCTGGGTGCCGCCGCCGTGGCCGTCGCGACCTCGGCCGTCCTGGTCGTCACCGCCCCCACCGCCCACGCCCGACCGATCCCGGCGGGCACCCCGCTCGCCTCCGCCGACAACGTCGAGATCACCGTCGACAGCGACACCGCCGAAGCCCTCCCGGGCGGGTCGGCCGCCGCGTCCCCCGAGGACGTCCTGGCCGAATCGGTGATCGCCGACGTCCTGCAAGCAAGGGACTCGTCCCTCGGCGCGCTCGCCCGCCAGGAGCGCGACGTGCGGGTCGACGTCCGCGAGGCCGCCGACGGCTCGGCGTTCGGCGTAGCCATCGTGACCGCGCCCATGAACGTGGACGAGAGCCCCTACGCCTGGCTGTTCGCCGCCGACTACGAGGGCTCCGCGTGGACGGTGGGCTTGGAGGGGACCGAGGAGTTCTCGTCCATCCTGGCCGACTCCGCACTGCTGGAGGAGGACGAGCGGGAGACCGTCGCGGCCTCGACGGACCCCTCCGGGGTCTCCACCAGCAGCTACATCGGCGTCGGGCTGCCGTTCGCCATCGGCTCGTCGATGATCATGACGGGAGGACCGCACGGCAACAGCGGAGGCCGTCCCTACAGCTCGGTGGACTTCGCGGGCGGCAGCGGACAGGCCCGCGCGGCCCGCGGCGGCTACGCCTACAGCCTGTGCACCGGCTGGACGCGGGTGATCCACGACAACGGGTACTCCACGGACTACTACCACCTGGAGAACTACCAGTGGCTGCCCGGCAACAACGTCGGGGTCGGCCACTACCTGGGTACCCAGGGCAACAGCCTCTGCGCCGGCGGTTCGACGACCGGTGCGCACATCCACTTCTCGCTGCGGGGGTACAGCGATCCCAACGCCGCCGGCTGGTACGTCGCCCTGCACGGCAGGACCCTGGGCGGCTGGACCTTCGTGGAAGGCGGCGCCTACGGCGGCTACGCCTACCGCAACGGTGTCGGAACCGTCTACCCGGGCGGCTCGATGTACAACTACGGGTTCTAGGCGTCCACTGATTTCACAAGTGCACATGTAAGACCGTGAAAAAAGGGGGAGGGGTCGCCTTGCAGGCACCCCACCCCCACCACAAAAACAAAGGGGGGCCGCCCACAGGCGACCCCCCCAACGAAAAACCGTGGCAGCGACCTACTCTCCCACCCCACCACAGGGCAGTACCATCAGCGCAAAGAGACTTAACGACCGGGTTCGGAAAGAGACCGGGTGTGACCCTCCAGCAATAACCACCACGGAAACCACACCACCCACCCAACTCCACCCACCCCAAAGGACAGGGAATCACAGTGAGCAGCAAGCTCCGTGAAAAGTGTGCGCGAACATCCAATTATCTGCAGCGGACAAGCCCTCGGCCTATTAGTACCGGTCAGCTCCACCCCTCACAAGGCTTCCACACCCGGCCTATCAACCCCATCGTCTATAGGGAGCCTTACCCCCTCAAGGAGGCAGGAGACCTCATCTCGAAGCAAGCTTCCCGCTTAGATGCTTTCAGCGGTTATCCCTCCCGAACGTAGCCAACCAGCCATGCCCTTGGCAGGACAACTGGCACACCAGAGGTTCGTCCGTCCCGGTCCTCTCGTACTAGGGACAGCCCTTCTCAAGTCTCCAACGCGCACAGCGGATAGGGACCGAACTGTCTCACGACGTTCTAAACCCAGCTCGCGTGCCGCTTTAATGGGCGAACAGCCCAACCCTTGGGACCAACTCCAGCCCCAGGATGCGACGAGCCGACATCGAGGTGCCAAACCATCCCGTCGATATGGACTCTTGGGGAAGATCAGCCTGTTATCCCCGGGGTACCTTTTAGCCGTTGAGCGACACCGCTTCCACACGCCGGTGCCGGATCACTAGTCCCAGCTTTCGCTCCTGCTCGACACGTCCGTCTCACAGTCAAGCTCCCTTGTGCACTTACACTCAACACCTGATTACCAACCAGGCTGAGGGAACCTTTGGGCGCCTCCGTTACTCTTTGGGAGGCAACCGCCCCAGTTAAACTACCCACCAGACACTGTCCCCGAACCGGATCACGGTCCAAAGTTAGATGCCCGAAACAGTCAGAGTGGTATTTCACCAACGCCTCCACCGCCACTAGCGTGACAGCTTCACCGGCTCCCACCTATCCTACACAAACCATCCCAAACACCAATGTCAAGCTATAGTGAAGGTCCCGGGGTCTTTCCGTCCTGCTGCGCGAAACGAGCATCTTTACTCGTAGTGCAATTTCACCGGGCCCATGGTTGAGACAGTGGGGAAGTCGTTACGCCATTCGTGCAGGTCGGAACTTACCCGACAAGGAATTTCGCTACCTTAGGATGGTTATAGTTACCACCGCCGTTTACTGGCGCTTAGATTCCCAGCTTCGCAAGGGCGAACCCCCACTAACCAGTCCTCTTAACGTTCCAGCACCGGGCAGGCGTCAGTCCGTATACAGCGTCTTACGACTTCGCACGGACCTGTGTTTTTAATAAACAGTCGCTTCCCCCCGCTATCTGCGACCCCACCCAGCTCAGGATGCAAGATCCGTCACCAGACAGGGCTCCCCTTCTCCCAAAGTTACGGGGACAATTTGCCGAGTTCCTTAACCATGGTTCACCCGAACGCCTCGGTATTCTCTACCTGACCACCTGCGTCGGTTTAGGGTACTGGCCACACACGAACTCGCTAGAGGCTTTTCTCGACAGCATGGGATCACTCACTTCACCAAAAACGGCTCGGCATCACGTCTCAGCTCATATAAGAGGCGGATTTGCCAACCTCTCAGCCTACACGCTTACCCCCGGACAACCACCGCCGGGTAGAGCTACCCTCCTGCGTCACCCCATCACTTACCTACTACAAGCTCGGTTCCCAGACCAGTAAGTCAAAGCTCCCCGAAGGGACCCAAGACCACCAGCGTGGTTAGCATCACCTGATTCAGTACTGGACGCTCGTGCACGGGTACGGGAATATCAACCCGTTATCCATCGACTACGCCTGTCGGCCTCGCCTTAGGTCCAGACTCACCCTGGGCGGATTAACCTGCCCCAGGAACCCTTAGTCAATCGGCGGCAACGTTTCTCACGTTGCTATCGCTACTCATGCCTGCATTCTCACTCGCACGCCCTCCACCACACGATCACTCGGCAGCTTCACCGGACGCACGACGCTCCCCTACCAACCCAAGAAACTAGTCTTGAGCTTCACAGCTTCGGCGGTGTGCTTTAGCCCCGCTACATTATCGGCGCAGAACCACTTGACCAGTGAGCTATTACGCACTCTTTAAAGGATGGCTGCTTCTAAGCCAACCTCCTGGTTGTCTCAGCAACTCCACAACCTTTCCCACTTAGCACACGCTTAGGGGCCTTAGCTGATGATCTGGGCTGTTTCCCTCTCGACTACGAAGCTTATCCCCCGCAGTCTCACTGCCACGCTTCACTTAACCGGCATTCGGAGTTTGTCTGACGTCAGTAACCTTGTCGGGCCCATCAGCCAAACAGTAGCTCTACCTCCAGCAAGAAACACGCGACGCTGCACCTAAATGCATTTCGGGGAGAACCAGCTATCACGGAGTTTGATTGGCCTTTCACCCCTACCCACACCTCATCCCCCAGGTTTTCAACCCTGGTGGGTTCGGGCCTCCACGAGGTCTTACCCCCGCTTCACCCTGGACATGGGTAGATCACTCCGCTTCGGGTCCACAGCATGCGACTCAAATCGCCCTATTCAGACTCGGTTTCCCTACGGCTACCCCACCCGGGTTAACCTCGCCACACACCATGACTCGCAGGCTCATTCTTCAAAAGGCACGCCATCACCAAAGACAAGCTTCAGCTCTGACGGCTTGACAGCACACGGTTTCAGGTACTATTTCACGACCCCTCACCGGGGCACTTTTCACCTTTCCCTCACGGTACTAGTGCACTATCGGTCACCAGGACGTATTTTGGCTTAGCAGGTGGTCCTGCCAGATTCACACGGACTTTCACGGGCTCCGCGCTACTCGGGAACACATCAACGTCTAGCCGGTACCTTCATCTACGGGACTCTCACCCACTCCGGTACCGCTTCCCAACGGTTTCAACTAACACCGACATCAACGCTCCAGGCCGGCAGACCTGAACAGATATGTCCCACAACCCCGCAAACGCAACGACTGCCGTCTATCACACGCCTACGGTTTAGCCTCTTCCCCGTTCGCTCACCACTACTAGGAGAATCACTGTTGTTTACTCTTCCTGCGGGTACTGAGATGTTTCACTTCCCCGCGTCACCACCAACCACCCTATACATTCAGATGGCGGCAACCCGACACAACTCGGGCTAGGTTTCCCCATTCGGACACCCACGGATCACAGCTCGGTTGACAGCTCCCCGTGGCCTATCGCGGCCTCCCACGTCCTTCATCGGCGCCTGGTGCCAAGGCATCCACCGTGTGCCACTATCACTTGGCCACTACAGATAATAAGATGCTCGCGCACACTATTCACAAATCAAAACACCAACCGCATACCCCAACACCACTCACATCCCCAACCACAACGGCAAGGACCCGAGAGTTCTCGGAGGCGGTCCGCGGGAACCAACACCCACTCCCTACGGAGCAGAGGTTGTTTCCTCAGACACCCAACAGCGCGCCCCCGGACGCTTCTAGTCGCCCGAGGTCAAGTTCGATCTATCTTCAGCCACTCCCAAACACCCCGAAGGATGCCGGGTCCACTTTCGAGTCCGGCCAACATTAGGAAAGGCGTTGGCCTGTAAAGACTCCTTAGAAAGGAGGTGATCCAGCCGCACCTTCCGGTACGGCTACCTTGTTACGACTTCGTCCCAATCGCCAGCCCCACCTTCACTCACTCCCTCCCACAAGGGGTTAGGCCGCAAGTTTCGGGTGTTGCCGACTTTCATGACGTGACGGGCGGTGTGTACAAGGCCCGGGAACGTATTCACCGCGGCGTTGCTGATCCGCGATTACTAGCGACTCCACCTTCATGGGGTCGAGTTGCAGACCCCAATCCGAACTGAGACCGGCTTTTAGGGATTCGCTCCACCTTACGGTATCGCACGCCCATTGTACCGGCCATTGTAGCATGTTTGCAGCCCAAGACATAAGGGGCATGATGACTTGACGTCATCCCCACCTTCCTCCGAGTTGACCCCGGCAGTCTCCCATGAGTCCCCACCATTACGTGCTGGCAACATGGAACAAGGGTTGCGCTCGTTGCGGGACTTAACCCAACATCTCACGACACGAGCTGACGACAGCCATGCACCACCTGTCACCCGCCAACTAAATGACCTCACATCTCTGCGAGTCCACGGGTGATGTCAAACCTTGGTAAGGTTCTTCGCGTTGCGTCGAATTAAGCAACATGCTCCGCCGCTTGTGCGGGCCCCCGTCAATTCCTTTGAGTTTTAGCCTTGCGGCCGTACTCCCCAGGCGGGGCGCTTAATGCGTTAGCTACGGCGCGGAAACCGTGGAAAGTCCCCACACCTAGCGCCCAACGTTTACGGCATGGACTACCAGGGTATCTAATCCTGTTCGCTCCCCATGCTTTCGCTCCTCAGCGTCAGGTAAGGCCCAGAGACCCGCCTTCGCCACCGGTGTTCCTCCTGATATCTGCGCATTTCACCGCTACACCAGGAATTCCAGTCTCCCCTACCTACCTCTAGCATGCCCGTATCCACTGCAGAACCGGAGTTAAGCCCCGGTCTTTCACAGCAGACGCGACACGCCGCCTACGAGCTCTTTACGCCCAATAATTCCGGACAACGCTCGGACCCTACGTATTACCGCGGCTGCTGGCACGTAGTTAGCCGGTCCTTATTCCCCACCTACCGTCAACCTCCAGAGAACTGGAAGCCTGCGTTGGTGGTAAAAGAGGTTTACAACCCGAAGGCCGTCATCCCCCACGCGGCGTCGCTGCGTCAGGCTTTCGCCCATTGCGCAATATTCCCCACTGCTGCCTCCCGCAGGAGTCTGGGCCGTGTCTCAGTCCCAGTGTGGCCGGTCGCCCTCTCAGGCCGGCTACCCGTAATCGCCTTGGTAGGCCGTTACCCCACCAACAAGCTGATAGGCCGCGAGCCCATCCCTGACCGAAAAACTTTCCACCCTCCACCATGAGGTGGCGGGTCGTATCCGGTATTAGACGGCGTTTCCACCGCTTATCCCAGAGTCAGGGGCAGGTTGCTCACGTGTTACTCACCCGTTCGCCGCTCGTGTACCCCGAAGGGCCTTACCGCTCGACTTGCATGTGTTAAGCACGCCGCCAGCGTTCGTCCTGAGCCAGGATCAAACTCTCCATAAAGGTCACTCAACCCGACCCGGCCGTGAGGCCTGGGCGGGTAAACCTAGAAGTAATCCTGACCAACCGGGTCACCCCGGCTAATCAAAGGAACCTCCGCACACGAACCGAGTGGTTCTGTGTGACGGGGCCAAAACAAACATGGCTTAAAGAAAATCAAACACGCGCTGTTGAGTTCTCAAGAAACAAGCGCTCTTCGTGTACAAGCTCCTGTGAGCTTTTCCGCCGAAGGCGTTGTGCGTTTCCGCTTTGTTGTGTCTTTACTTTATCAGGTGTTCCGCGCCCCGCCAAATCGGCGGTTTGGGGTGTTTCTGATCGGGGTAAAGCCCGTTTCCTGTTTCGCTTCCGTGTTTCCTTGGAAGCGCCTCCCGAAGCCTAGCCGATGCAGAGCGGTGCTCGAACCGGTTCGGTTGAGAGGAAGGAGGGTGCCGCCGGACCCGGTCCGGTTCCGAGTCGGCCCGAAGGCCGCTCGCCGTCCCGTGGCGACTCGGAGAACACTACCCCCCTCGTGAACACCGAGCAAACCGCAGCCCACGTGTCGCCGCTCACACATCGCCTCACGCGCGCACCCGGGCGCGGGCGGGCTGGAGTGGGCACCGACGACTCACCCGGCTGAGAAGGCCGGTGCGGAAGAACGCTCACCGGAATGACAAAGAGCGCTCACAGCCAAATGCCACACCTCGTCCCCGACAAGCACATTCGCGCGTTTGCGCAGCTCAGGTCGGCTCTTAACGGTGCCACACCCGTGTTTGGCGTGAAAATCGGAAAAGGCGGGAAAGTTCGAAGAAGGCCCTTGAAATCCCCCCGGATGCAATACATGATGTGCAGCGTTACCGGAACGGACTCTGGTCCGGCGCCCCGAGGGACGGGGACGACCGCGACCAGGCCGCGTGCCGAAGGTTCGGGGGGACGGCAGGCGCAGCGCGGCCATGCACCCACGGAAGGACATGCATGGACACCACATCCCCCGACACCCCCGAGAGCCACACCAGCTGGAAGCGCTTCGCGCTCTTCTCGATCCCGGCGGGCGCGGCCGTGGGCGGCATCCTGGTCGCCATGGCTCAGGGCGCCCTCGCCGCCTCCTTCACCGTCTCCGGTCAGGACTTCAAGATCTCCGCGGAGGAGCTGAACGGCGAGGGCTTCGTCCAGTACGGCTGGCTGGACCAGACGGTCCGCGAGGAGGCCGTGCCGGTGGCCGTCGCCGGGATCCGCGAGGCCGAGATCCAGGGGCTGTGCCAGTCGGTCCTGACCGAGTTCCCCATCGTCGGACAGATCTCGCTCCGGCTGACCGCCGGTGACCGGGGCACCCCGGTCGTCGCGGAGAACCTGGTGATCGACATGTCGCAGATGGACGGCAACGCCTCGTTCGAGGACATCGAGATCGGCCGCGACGCGGGCACCCTCGACCAGGGCCCGCAGGGGTCGCGGGGGTTCGACGACCTGTTCGGCATGCAGTCCGACACCATCGTGATCGAGGACCTGGAGCAGACGGCCAGGGCCGCCAGCGCCGGGACCTTCCGTCTCTCCGGCCTGAGCTTGGGCATCAGCATGGGGGACGACGAGTGCTTCTGAAGCCGTCGCGGAGCGCGGGCGCGCGCTGGCGCGGATGGCGCAAGCGCCGCCCCTTCGCGGGAGGGCTCCTGATGATCCTCTCCGGCGCCGTCATGGCCTCGCTCGTCGCGATGCCGGTGGAGCTGATGATCCAGACCGGTGTCGGCGGGGTCTCCTCGCTGATGTTCGGCGGCATGCTCGCCGTTCTGGGCCTGGTCACCTGGTTCACCCCGAACCAGCACGTCATCACCGGTTCGCTGGCCGGGTTCCTCGGTCTGGGCGCGCTCATCCTGTCCAACCTGGGCGGTCTGGTGGTCGGCACCCTGCTGGCGCTGGCCGGTGGCGGACTGGCCTTCTCCTGGCGGCCGGTCGCCCGGCCGCCCCGGCGGAGGGGACGACGACGGAGGCGCCGGGAGGAGGAGGGCGTGGAGGCCCCTCCGGACACCCGAGCCGGGGACTGAACCGGCCCCCGTACCACCGGGGACACGCGCGGAGAGCGTCACGGGCCCGTGTGTTCCCGGAGGCCACAGGAAAACCACGTCTACCGATTCGGCGCGTACAACCCCCCGACCCCGCCGTGCGGCGCATCCGTGTGCCGTCCGGCCGCCACACACAAGGAGTACCCATGTCGGTTCCGCGACCGATATCCCCCGCCCGCGCCCTCCTGGCGACGGCTGCGGCGGGTGTCCTGGCCCTGGCCTGGGGCGGTAGCGCCTCCGCCCAGCAGGGTCCGACCACGGTGACGCCCGCCGGTGCGGCCTTCGAGGCCGCTCTGAGCGGCAGCGCCACCTTCACCGCCGGCAGCGTCGTGGTGACCTGCGACGCGTCGTCCACCTCTCCGGGCAACGGGAACAACCTGGTTCCCACGGCTCCCGGCAACCACAACCCCGGTGGCGCGGTCTCCTCGACCATCAACGCGCCGGACTTCACGGACTGCTCGACCAACGTCCCCTTCGTGTCCGCGACGGTCACCGTGGCCGATCCCGTGTGGGAGATGACCATGCAGCACGGGTCACCGACCGTCGGCACCATGGTGATCCCGGCCGGGGGCATCGTGGTGACCACGAGCGGCCTGGCCTCGTGCACCGCGACGGTCAGCCCTGACGCGGCCGCCGCCATCGGCGGCACGTGGACCAACGGCTCCCCCGCCTCGACCCTGGCCTTCGACACCGCGGCCCCGGTCGAGGTGACGGGCGGGTTCGGCTGCCCGACCAGCGCGACGCAGGCCCCCTTCGAGGCGGTCTACGAGGTGACCAACGCCGACGCCCCGTCCTCGCCCATCACCGTGACCGGCTAGCCCCCACCGACCGTGGCAGCTGCCCGGGGCCGCCGTGCGGTGCGCGCGGCGGCCCCGCCGCGGTGCCCGAGGGGTTCGCGCGCATCCGCCCTTCGTACGGGGGTGACAACCGCGCGCCGGCGGGGACTCATCCGGGGACGGAGAAACGGCGGGGGTTCCTCGCCTACGGTCGCAGTACTTCCGGGGAGTCACGCGGCGAAGGCTCCCCGGTGAGGCGCGGAACGCTTCGCCCGTCCCCGTCAGCTCCCGGAGACACCATGGCGCCCAACGCCGAAGGCCCGCACGCCACCTCCCGCACGCGACACGTCCTGGAAACGGTGCGGGTGCTCGTCCGCGCCGGTGTGCTCAGCCCGGGACGTCCCGACAGGGTCGTCCGCCAGCTCCGCGCGCTGCGCACGTGGGGCGCCACGATCGCCGGGGGCTACGCCGCCGCGAACGAGCGCGTGCCCGACGCCGTCGCGGTCGTCGACGAGCTGGGCCCCACGACCTTCCGCGAGATGGACCTGCGCGGCCGCGAGCTGGCCAGGGACCTGCGCCGCGCGGGTGTGGGCGCGGGTGCGCGCGTGGGCGTGCTGTGCCGCAACCACAGCGGTTTCGTGCAGACGATGGTGGCCTGCGGGCGCTTGGGCGCCGACACCGTGCTGCTGAACACGGGGCTGTCGGCGGGCCAGCTGGCCGCGGCCGTGGGGGGCAACGGGGTGTCGGTGGTCGTCGCCGACGCCGAGTTCGAGGGGATGTGCGCCGAGCTCGATCCCGGTGTCGTGCGGGTGACGGCCTGGGGGGAGCCCTCCGACGGGGGCCCGGGGGTGCCGTGGCGGGCGCGGGAGGTCTCGGAGTCCGATCCGGAGCCGCCGGAGCGCCCCGGCCGTCTGGTCGTGCTGACGTCGGGGACGACGGGCGCGCCCAAGGGGGCGCGGAGGCCCACTCCGAGGGGGCCGCAGGACGCGGCGTCGGTGCTGTCGCGCATCCCGCTGCGGTCCTCGGACCGCATCCTGGTGTCGGCGCCGATCTTCCACACGTGGGGGCTGGCGGGTGTGCAGCTGGGCATGTCGATGCGGGCGACGTTGGTGATGAGGCGGCTGTTCGAGCCGGAGGACGCTCTGCGCACGGTCCAGGAGGAGCGGTGCACCGCGCTGTTCGCGGTGCCGGTGATGCTGCGGCGGATCATGGACCTGCCCCGGTCCACGCGCGAGCGGTACGACACGTCGTCGCTGCGGATCGTGGCGTGCAGCGGCTCGGCGATGAGCCCGCAGCTGATCACGGGTTTCATGGACGCGTTCGGGGACGTGCTCTACAACCTGTACGGGTCGACCGAGGTGTCGTGGGCGACGATCGCGACTCCCGGGGAGATGCGGCTGTCCCCGACGACGGCGGGCCGTCCGCCCCTGGGGACGCGGATCGCGGTCCTGGACCCCGGCGGGGTGGAGGTGCCTCCGGGGACGGAGGGGTCGATCCACGTCGGCAACGACATGCTCTTCGACGGCTACACGGACGGGCGGAGCAGGAGGGTCGCGGACGGGTTGATGGAGACCGGCGACCGGGGTCACGTGGACGCGAACGGACTGCTGCACGTGGCGGGCCGGGACGACGACATGATCGTCTCGGGCGGGGAGAACGTGTTCCCCCGGCCGGTCGAGGAGGCGATCGTGACGCTTCCCGAGGTGCGTGAGGTCGTGGTGACGGGTGTGCCCGACGAGGAGTTCGGGCAGCGGTTCGCGGCGTACGTGGTGCCGCACGAGGGCCGGGGCGTGGATCCGAATCAGGTGCGGACGCACGTGCGGCGGGTGCTCGGGCGGTTCTCGGTGCCGCGCGACGTGGTGGTCGTGGACGAGCTGCCGCGCAACGCCACGGGCAAGGTGGTCAAGCGCCTGCTGCCCCGTCGGGAGGAGCGCGGATAGGTCGGTGGGGTTGGTGCCCGCCCGGGCCGGACGCACGGGTGCGGGCAGCGGGGCACCGCGCGGGTGGAGTGCGTGACCGCCCGGGCCGCAAATCCGGGTGCGGGAGACGCCACGCGGATGGAGTGCGTGACCGCCCGGCCGGACGCGCGGGCGCCGGGACAGCCGGGTGCGCGTGGGGGGACAGATGCGGGTGCGGAGACGGATGTGGGTGGGGGGGGCACCGCGCTGCTGGCGTCCGTCGGGGCGCGCCGCCTTCCGTGAACGCGCGCCGTTCCCGCGCGGCGGTCCCGTGTGACGGCGGGGACTCGGGTGCGCGGCACCGGCGCCCCTTCCGACCTGCGACGACCCCGTGCGGCACACCTGGGGGACGCGGTACCACTTTTCTTTGTACGCAAGGTAATTGCGGACTTTGGAAATCGGGCGCCGGGTAACTACGATGGTGGCGATGGCCGACCGAACCCCCGCCCCCGCGGGCGGCTTCTCCCTTCCCGCAGTAGACGAGCAGATGTGCTTCGCCCTCTACGCGGCGTCGCGTGCGGTCACCAACCTGTACCGGCCCCTGCTGGAGCCGTTGGGGCTGACCTATCCCCAGTACCTGGTGATGATGCTCCTCTGGGAGCGCGGCGAGTGCTGGGTGAAGGACTTCGGCTCCGTACTCCAGCTGGACTACGGGACCCTCACACCGCTGCTCAAGCGGCTGGAGGCCCGGGGACTGCTGGTCCGGGGGCGTGATCCGCGGGACGAGCGCTCCGTCCTCGTCGCCCTCACCGAGGAGGGCGGGCGGCTCAGGGCACGCGCCGAGGGGATTCCGGAGGCGATCGGGAGGGTCATCGACCTCCCCGAGGAGGAGTTCGAGGCCACCAGGCTGGCGCTGCGCCGCCTGACCGCGAACGTTCTCGCGGGACAGGCCCAGCTGCCCGAGGGCGGCTGAGGCGCGACGGACTCCGTCCGCCGCGTCCGCCGTCGGGGGACGACGGACGGCAGCGGCGGGCGGCGGGGACGGACACCACGGGGGTCGTGTCCGTCCTCCGGAGCACGGGCGGGTCGCGGTCGCGGCCCGCCCGTATCCGTCGTCGGCCCGGGGGGGTGTTCGCCGTTCCCCCCGAGGGGGGACCGCCGCCGGGCTAGGGTTGGGGACATGTCGATCTGGACGTCAGACAACCGCAGTGGGCAGGTCCGCGAGGCACTGACCATGCTCCTGTCCCAGGGAGTGATTGACGACTTCCGCATCCGGCCGGACGAGGAGTTCCCCTTCCGGGTGACCGTCCCGGCAGGGGTGGTCCCGATGACCGAGCACCAGGCCGCGCACTTCGCGCTGGGCGCGGCGGTGAGCCACTTCGGGCGCCTGGCACGCGGCGGGAACGGGTCCTAGCAGCCTCCGGGCGTGTGCTCCCAGTGGCCCGGTGAGGTCTCGGTGAGCGACGTGGTGACGAAGACGTTCCACAGGCCGAGCGCGTCGCCGGAGCCGACCGCGTAGACCAGCCCGGAGCGCTGGACGGCGCGGCCCGCCGACACGTGGTCGTAGTTGCTGTCCCTCACGCACGTCCCCGGCCCGGTCGGCGGGTCGGTCGGCTCCTCCGTGGGCGGGTCCGTGGGGTCCGGGACGGGGCCGCCTCCGTCGCCGATGCCCCAGAAGTCGACGGTGTACCCGGTCGAGCAGACGGTGTCGAGGAAGTAGGCGCCCGCGGTGCCGCAGCCCGCGGACGGGTCGACGGGGGTGCCGTGGCCCATGCCGGAGACCGTGTAGTGGGCGACGGCCGCGGTGGCCGCGTCTCCGCCGTGGTAGGCGGCGGTGGTGGAGCCCGGCAGCCGCTCGGTGGCGTCGGGGGCGCCGGACAGCCCGTGGACGTTCGTCCACTGGCTCGCGACCGCCTCGCCGTTGGCGGGGGCGACCGTGGTGTCGGCGGTGCCGTGCCAGACGGCGACGCGCGGCCAGGGCCCGTCCCACCCGGGGTTCTGGGCGCGGACCTCGTCGCCCCACTGCTGCGGGTTCCTCGTCTTTCCGGGGTTCATGCAGCCGAAGGCGTCGATCATGCCGCTGGCGCAGCCCACGGGGATTCCCGCGACGACGCTGCCCCCGGCGAACAGGTCGGGGTAGGCGGCGAGGAGTTCTCCCGCCATGGCGCCTCCGGCGGAGAGCCCGGAGACGTACACCCGGTCGGCGTCCAGGCCGTGGGCGGACACGGCGTGCCCGACCATGGAGCGGACCGACCTGGCCTCGCCGGAGTCGCGCGCGGTGTCTCCCGGCTGGAACCAGTTGAAGCAGCCGGTGGCGTTGTTGGCCGGCCTCTGCTCGGGGTAGACGAGGGCGAAGCCGTGCTCGTCGGCGTACCCGGCCCACCCGGAGTGGTCGTGGTAGGCGGCGGCGTTCTGCGCGCAGCCGTGCAGGAGCACGACCAGGGGCGCGTCGGCGGGCAGGCCGTCGGGAACGTAGGAGTGCATCGCCAGGTTGCCGGGGTTGGCGCCGAACGAGGGCACCGGGGTGAGTGTGGCCGCCGAGGCGCGCGGGGCCAGAGCGATCAGCAGGGCGGCGACCATGACGGCCACGGTGGCCAGGGTCGCGGTGAGGGAGAGGGCGGTCGCTGGCAGGGGACGGCTGGCGGGTGGTGCCGTGGAGTCCATGGGGGGTGCCTCCGGTGATCCGGTCGGTGAGCGGGGGATCTGGCCGGGAGCCTAGCCCTGATGTGATCCACACAACATGTAGCGGAGACAGCGGTCACACCTCCGCCGCCAGTGGGGAACCCACAGCCGTCCTCCGGCCCATGGGCGCGGGGCACATGTCCGAGCCCGGGGGTGTGTCCGGTGCCCCTATCCCCCGCTCGCGGAGGCGCGCCTAGTTTGCTTCCATGACGACGCACGAGTTCCCGTCGGGCACGGCGCGGCAGGCCACCCGGCCCCCCGTTCCCGGAACGGCGGGGAACCCCCGCACCACCCGGGTCGACCTCACCGGAAGGACCGCGCTGGTGACCGGTGCGGCCAGCGGCATCGGCAGGGCGTGCGCCCTGCGCCTGGCGGACGCCGGAGCCCGGGTCCGGATGGTCGACCTCGACGGGCGGGCCCTGGACGAACTGGCCGACCGGGGCGTCGGCGAGGCGGTGGAGCTGGATCTGACCGACCTGGACGCCGCCGAGGAGGCCGCGCGGGGCGCGGACGTCGTGGTCAACAACGCGGGCGTCCAGACGGTCGCGCCCGTCCAGGACTTCCCTCCGGAGCGTTTCTCCCTCATCCTTCGTCTCATGGTCGAGTCGCCGTTCCGCGTGGTGCGCGGCGCCCTGCCCCACATGTACGCACGGGGGTGGGGCCGCGTCGTCAACATCTCCTCGGTGCACGGGCTGCGCGCCTCGGCCTACAAGTCGGCCTACGTGACCGCCAAGCACGGCCTGGAGGGCTTCTCGAAGGTGGTGGCCCTGGAGGGCGCCGCACACGGGGTGACCTCCAACTGTGTGAACCCCGGATACGTGCGCACCCCGCTGGTGGAGAGGCAGATCGCCGACCAGGCGGCGGCGCACGGCATTCCGGAGGAGCGGGTGCTCTCGGAGGTCCTGCTGGCCCGGAGCCCGCTCAAGCGGCTGATCGAGCCCTCCGAGGTCGCCGAGCTGGTCGCCTACCTGTGCGGTGAGGACGCGTCGTTCGTCAACGGCGCCTCCCTGCCCGTGGACGGAGCATGGAGCGCGAGCTGAACACCACCACGTCCGGTTCGACCGGTGTCCCCGCCGACGACGGCGCCGCGGGCGCCGACGGCCAGGCCCTGTTCCTGGACCTGCTGCTGCGCGACGCCCCGGCCGTGGAGTACGAGCGCCCGGTGCTGCGCGCGCGGGCGCGCGGGGACGACCCGGAGGTGGTCGCCGCCCTGGAGGCCGCGAAGATGACGGCGCTGCGGGTGCGGTCGGTGATGCGCGACCGGCGGCGGCGCGAGTCGGAACTGGGCGCGCTGTTCGAGACCGCCAACGACCTGGCGGGCATGCGCAGTCTGGACCAGGTGCTCCAGGCGATCGTGGAGCGGGCCCGCAACCTGCTGGGCACCGACACCGCGTACCTGACGCTGAGCGACCCGGAGGCGGGCGGCACGTACATGCGGGTGACGTCGGGGTCGGTGTCGGCGGCGTTCCAGCGGTTGCGGCTGGCCCCGGGCAAGGGGTTGGGCGGGCTGGTGGCGACCACGGCCCTGCCGTACGTGACGGCGAACTACTTCGCCGATCCCCGGTTCACGCACGCGGAGAACATCGACCACGCGGTGCGCGACGAGGGCCTGGTGGCCATCCTGGGCGTGCCGCTGAAGATGAACGGACGCGACGTGGGCGTGCTGTTCGCCGCCAACCGGCGCGAGCGCCCCTTCGCCCACTCGGAGGTGGCGCTGCTGTCGTCGCTGGCCGCGCACGCGGCGATCGCGATCGACAGCGCGAACCTCATCGACGACACCCGGCGTGCCCTGGACGAGCTGCACACCGTCAACGAGCGGTTGCAGCGGCACACGGCGTCGGTGGAGCGGTCGGCGGCGGCGCACGACCGGTTGACCGACCTGGTGCTGCGGGGCGGCGGCGTGCGCGAGGTCGCGGCGGCGGTGGCCGAGGTGCTGGGCGGCACGGTGCTGATCCACGACGCGACCTCGGACTCCTCGGTGACCGCCAGCCCGGAGGGTGTGGTGCGGGAGGGCGTCCCGTGGGACGCGGGCGACGGGGACCTGGCCGAGGCGGTGCGCTCGTCGCTGGCCAGCGGCCGCGCGGTGCGGGCGGGCCGGGCGTGGGTGGCGACGGCGGCGGCCGGGACCGAGCCGCTGGGAACGCTGGTGCTGCGCGGGGTGGAGCTGGACTCCACCGACCAGCGCGTCCTGGAGCGGTCGGCGATGGTGACGGCGCTGCTGCTGCTCATCCGGCGTTCGGTGAGCGAGACCGAGCACAGGCTGCGCGGGGACCTGCTGGACGAGCTGTTGGAGGTGCCCGCGCGCGATCCGGTTTCGCTGCGCCAGCGGGCCGCGCTGCTGCACGCGGACCTGGACGCGCCGCACGTGCTGGTGGTGGCCGAGGCCCCGGGCGGGGACCCGGGGCGGTTGCGCTCGGCGGCGACCCACGTCGCGGAGACCACCGGGGGACTGGCCGGGAGCCGGTCGGGCCGCCTGGTGCTGGCGCTGCCCGGGAGGGACCCGTCGGCGGTGGGCCGACGGGTGGCCGACGAGCTGTCGGGTGCGGTGAACGGCCCCGTGACGGCGGGGCTGGCCGGTCCGACGGCCGGTCCGGCCTCGTTCGGGGACGCGTTCGCCGAGGCGGCCCGGTGCCTCCAGACGCTGCGTGCGCTGGGACGGGAGGGGGACGTGGCGACCACGGGGGACCTGGGGTTCTCGGGGCTGCTGCTGAGCCAGGACCGGGACGTGCCGGGGTTCGTGTCGGCGACGCTCGGGCCGCTGCTGGAGTACGACGCCAGGCGGGGAACGCTGCTGGTGGAGACTCTGCGGGCGTACTTCGCCGCCGGGGGCAACCTGTCGCGCGCCAAGGAGGACCTGCACATCCACGTGAACACGGTGGCGCAGCGCCTGGAGCGGATCGGTCAGCTGATCGGGGCGGACTGGCAGCGTCCCGGCCGGGCGCTGGAGCTCCAGCTGGCCCTGCACCTGCACGGCCTGCTGGACCGGGGCGTGGACCTGCTGGGCGACCAGAACGGCGGTTGAGCGGGCCGCTAACCCCGCGCCCGTGGAGCGCACAGCGGCGGTGCGCCGCAGGGGGGTGGCGTGGAGCGGCCGGTTCGCCGACCAGGGCCATCAGTGTTTCGAGTTCGGTGCTGTTCCGGGGGTGAGTGCGGTCGCCAGGGCGGCGAGGCGGTCATGTTCCTCGGGTGTGAGACGGCTGAACCGGTCGGCGACCGATTCGGCGAAGCGATCCCGTAGGCGCGCGATCAGCTGTTCGCCCTCCTGGGTGGCCGTTACGCGATGCACCCTGCGGTCCTCGCTGTCGCGCTCCCTCGCCAGCAGCCCCCGCCTCTCCAGCCGGTCGATCATGCCGGTGACATTGGTCCTGTCGCAGCCGAGAGTGGCGGCCAGTTCGCTGAAGGACGGCCGATCGGAAGTCAGGACGCACAGCAGCTGGGCCTGCTGAGTGGTCAGGCCGAACTCGCGTCCGAGGAGCGCGTAGAGGGCGGCGGCCTCGCGGTGCAGCGTGGTTACGGCGGCGGCAAGGGCATGCGAGGTCATGAGAGAGAGTCTAGATGATTGACCTCATCGACAATTTAGGAGAGCATCTCACCTATCGACATCATCACCTTTCGAGAGGCTCGGGCATACGCATGAACAGCAAGGTCGCGGTCGTGACGGGAGCGTCCCGGGGGATCGGGCGCGCTGTCGCCGAACGGTTGGGGGCGGATGGAGCGCGGGTGATCGTCAACTACCACTCGGACGCGGTCGCGGCGAAGGACGCCGTGGCCGCCGTCGAGCGTGCGGGCGGACGGGCCACCGCGGTGCGAGCCGATGTGCGCGACGCGACGCAGCTGAGCTCTCTGTTCGAGGCGGCCGTTGCGGAGTACGGCGGGCTGGATGTCCTCGTCAGCAATACGGGGATGGCGCGCCCCACGTCCCTGGCGGATGCCACGGACGAGGACTTGGATCTGCACTTCGCCATCAACACCCGGCCCGTCTTCAGAGCCCTGAAGGAGGCCGTACTCCACATGCGCCACGGTGGGCGGGTCGTCGTGATCTCCAGCGGTGCGACCGTCGTGGCGCATCCCGGCGCGGGCCTCTACGCCGCGAGTAAAGCGGCAGCTGAGCAACTGGCCCGGACGGCGGCACACGAGCTCGGACCGCGCGGGATCACGGTGAACAGCGTGTTGCCCGGCGCTACCCGCACCGAGGCCCTGCAAGCTCAGATGCCGGCTGACGTGGCCGCGTCCATCCGTAGCCAGACGCCCCTCGGCCGCCTGGGCGAGCCGGCCGACATCGCATCGGTGGTCGCGTTCCTGGTCTCGGACGAGGGCGCGTGGATCAACGGCCAGACCATCCACGCAAGCGGCGGCCTGTTCTGAGGTGCCCTGGCAGCCCGCGCGCGCATCCGCAGCCGGTACTCAGTCTTGTGGCCGTAGGCCATCAGTTCCAGCCGCTCGCGCTCGGCAGCACGCAGGGTGAGTGGACGGACAGCGGCAACAGGCGGGGCGGACAGGCCGGTCGAGGTACGTCGAGGCGGGACCGGCCCATGGCGCACGGGACAAGCTGATGCGGCTGCGCTATGCGGGCGCCGTCGGCAGGTGGGGCTCCCCCCTCTGCCTGGCCAGCAGAGACCGCTGCGAAGACTCCCCGCTGACCACCGGCAGCGCCGCAGGCACCCCCGCGGACGCACTGGACCGCGCCTGCCGACTCCGCCTCGCCGCCCCCGGCATCCGACCAGGCGCGGCCCCGCCTCGGCGGTCGACCCCGAAGGACCTACCGAGCCGACCGCCGAGGAACACCGGGGGCGACGGCCCTGACCAGCGCGCGGACGTGCTCGGCGACCAGACCGGCGGTCGGGGAGAACAGCGGGCTGTAGTGGTTGTCGTCGGGCAGCTCGACGGTCACCACGCCCTCGGGCAGCCCGGCGAGGCGCTCGGGCGTGTACAGCCCCGGACTGTCGTCCAGGAGCCCCCGCGCCGTCCACAGCAGGCGGGCGGGGCAGGGCAGCCGGTGGACGGCGCCGAGCGCGTCCGGGTCGGCCAGGACCTGGGCCCCGTCCGCGCGCACGGCCTCCTCGTCGCAGGCCGAGCGCATGGCGGGCGGTTCCCCCACCAGGTCGCGCAGGACGTAGTGGTCGGTCCAGGTGTTCCAGCGCCCGGCGAAGGCCGGATGCCCCCGCCAGAACTCCCGGTAGTGGTCGGGGCCCTCGAAGGTCATGCGCAGACGGGCCGTGGCGGGCCCGAGCACGGTGTCGATGTCGGTCCCCGGCGGGAGGGGCAGCCCGTACCCGCCGTCGACCAGCAGCAGCCCCGACACCCGGTCGGGGTGGCGGACGGCGGCCAGGCAGGCCACGAACGCGCCCATGGAGTGGCCGACCAGGACGGTCGCCCCCACTCCGTGGGCGTCGAGCACGGCGATCATGTCGTCGGCGTGCGCGACCAGCCCGCGCGGACCGCCCAGGTGTCCGCTGAGGCCGCGTCCGCGCAGGTCGGGGGCGATCAGGCCGGTCCCGTCCAGCTCCGCGGCCACGCGGGCGAACGAGTGGCCGTTGGCGGTGATGCCGTGGACGGCCAGGACGGGGGTCGTGGAACGGCCGCCCCAGCGGGTGACGGCGAGGTCTCCTCCGGGGACGGGGACGGTGTACTCGTCCCCGTCGGTCCAGACGTCGGTCATGTCCGTGCGGCCTTCCTGTCGCGTAGGGCCGAGCGGACGCGCCCGGGGAGGGCGACGAGACCGCCGGGGAAGAAGAACACCATCAGCACGAACAGCGTGCCGAGGATGAACAGGGGCTGGGACAGCGGCGCGGCGATCCACGCGGGCAGGGCGGCGAAGGCCTCGGAGCCGCCCAGCTGGAGGAGGCGGTGGTCGGCGTAGGTGTACAGGGCGGCGCCCAGCAGCGGCCCCCAGCGGGTGCCCGCGCCGCCCAGGGCCACCATGACCAGCAGGGTGAGGGTGAACTCGGCGGTGGTGATGCCGGGGGTGACGCCCCCGGTGACGAGGAGGTAGGCGACACCGCCCAGGGAGGCCAGGCCGCCTCCGACGGTGAACGCCGCCAGCTTGTAGGGGTAGGGGTTGACCCCGAGGACGGCGACGCGCTGCTCGTTGGCGCGGATGCCCCGCCAGACGCGGCCGACGGGGGAGGAGGTCAGCCACCACACCACGCCGACGGCGAACGCGGCGAAGGCGACGGCCGCCCAGTACAGGTTGACGGTGTTGGCCACGCCCACGAACGCGCCCGGGACCCTGTCGGTGTCGAGGGACAGCCCCTCCTCGCCGCCGGTCAGGCGTCCGGGGTCTCGGGAGACGAGGATCGACCCGGCCTGGGCGAAGGCGAGGGTGACCATGGCCAGGGCGATGCCGTTGACCCGCAGCGAGACCGCGCCGAGGAGCAGGGACAGCAGGGTGCCGCCCACGACGGCGACCGGCGCCGCCCACAGGAGCGGGAGTTCGACCACCCGCATGAGCAGGGCGGCGGTGTAGGCGCCGCAGGCGAAGTAGAGGGCGTGGCCGAAGGAGAGCAGGCCCACCCTGCCGTACAGCAGGTCGTAGCTGGTGGCCAGGCCGCCGAAGACCAGGCAGAACGCCAGCAGGTGCAGGGTCGGCGGGCTGTTGAGGGCGCCCTCGAACAGCACCGGGATCCGCAGGGTGGAGAAGGGCAGGCAGAGCGCCGCCGCCAGGACGGCGACCGGGACCGCCCAGCGGGGCAGGCGGCGCCCGCGCGCGCTCCCCCCGGAGGCCGCTCCGGGGGACTCGGGACCCCGGGAGGACCGGGTGGCCACGTCGGTGTCGGTCATCATGCCACCCTCTCCGCTGACTTCTTCGCGGTCAGACCGCCCTGCCTGGTGAGCAGCACGAGCGCCAGGACGATGACCACGGCGATGTCGCCGAGCCCGGCGACGGTGTAGTAGTTGGCGAACTGCTGGATGAGTCCGACCGCGACGGCGGCGATCGCGCAGCCCGTGAGCGAGGCGGTGCCGCCGATCACCACGACGATGAAGGCGAAGACCAGCAGGGACATCCCCTGGGTGGGGGTGACCACGCCGAAGTACAGTCCGCCCAGGGCCCCGGCCAGTGCCGCGGCGGCGCCGCCGATGGCGAACACCAGCGTGAACGACCTGCGCACGTCGATGCCCAGCGCGGTGACCATGGCGCGGTCCTGCACGCCCGCCCGGACGACGAGCCCGTAGCGGGTGCGCGAGTTGAACAGCCACAGGGCCGCGAACACGGCGGCGGCGGCCAGGATGAGCAGGAACCGGTCCCGGGGGATGTTCACGCCGAGGACCGCCGCGGTGCCGCTCACCAGTTCGGGTTTGGGGAAGGTGAGCGGGTCGGCTCCCCAGACCGCCTGGATGAGCGCGGGGACGGCCAGGCTGAGGCCGACCGTGGCGAGGATCTGCTCGCGGTGCCTGCCGTAGAGCGGGCGGATGACGCAGAGTTCGACCAGGGTGGCGGCCAGGGTGCCCGCGCCGACGCCGAAGGCGACGGCGAGCAGGAAGCCGAACCCGTCCGTCCCGGCCCCGGGCAGGTGCCCGGCGGCCCACCACGTGCCGTAGGCGCCGAGGGCGAGGAAGGCGCCGTGGGCGAAGTTCAGCACGTCCATCAGGCCGAAGATGAGCGAGAGCCCGGAGGCGATGAGGAAGTACAGGGCTCCCAGGCCGAGCCCGGTGGTGGCGAGCAGGACGACGGTGCTCACGCGGTCCGCCTCCCTTCGGTTCCGGCGGCGGCGCGGGAGACGCCCAGCAGTTCGCGGACGCGGTCGGCGTCGTCGAGCAGTTCCAGGGCGGGCCCGGTGTGGGTCACGCGGCCCGCGTCGAGCACCACGGCCCGTTCGGCCACCCGCCGGACCAGGGACGGGTTCTGCTCCACGAGCAGGACCGGCACCTGTTCGGCGGCGCGGGCGACGGCGTCGGCGACCTCGCGGACGATGCGGGGGGCGAGGCCCTTGGTGGGCTCGTCCACGATGAGGAGTTTGTTGTCGTTGAGCAGGGCGCGGCCGATGGCGAGCATCTGCTGCTGGCCGCCGGACAGGGTGCCCGCGGGCTGGTCGGCCCGTTCGCGGAGTTCGGGGAACAGCTCGTGGACGAGGCCGTAGCGCGGTTGGCCGGGGCGGCGCTCGGCCAGGCGCAGGTTCTCGGCGACGGTGAGCGCGGAGAAGACGCCGCGCTCCTCGGGCACGTAGCCGATGCCCATGGTGACGATGGCGTGCGTGGGGCGGGCGGTGATGTCCGCGCCGTCGAAGGACACCCGGCCGGTGCGGGGCACCAGGCCGAGCAGCGCCTTGACTGTGGTGGTCTTGCCGACGCCGTTGCGGCCCAGGAGCGCGGTGACGCCCCGGCCGGGCACGGTGAGGGACACGCCCTGGAGGATGTGCGAGCCCTCGATCCACACGTGCAGGTCGGCCGCCTCCAGCAGCGGCCCCCCGGCGCTCACGCCCCGTCCCCGAGGTAGGCGGCCTGCACCTCGGGGTCGGCCATGGCCGAGTCCGGGTCGGTGAGGGCCAGCAGCGCGCCGTGGTGCATCACGGCCAGGCGGTCGGCCATGTCGAGGAGCACCTCCATGTGGTGTTCGACCATGAGGACCGTGCAGCCCTGTTCGCGGTGCACGTCCCGGATGACGGTGGTGAGTTCGCCGACCTCCCCGGCGCTGACCCCGGCCATGGGCTCGTCCAGGAGGATGAGGCGGGGGCGGCGGGCCAGGAGGAGGGCGAGTTCGAGCTTGCGCTTGTCGCCGTGGGACAGGTCGCCCGCGAGGGCGTCGGCCCGGTGGGAGAGGCGGACCAGGTCCAGGGCGGCGGTGGCCCCGGGTCCGCCGTCGGGGGTGGCCGGGCGCCAGAAGCGGCGCGACTCCCCGGTGCGGGCCTGGACGGCCAGGCCGACGTTGGCGCCGACGGTGAGGTCGCCGAAGACGCTGGAGGTCTGGAAGGTGCGGCCCATGCCGAGCCGGGCGCGGCGGTGGGGCGCGTGGCGGGTGACGTCGGTCCCGGCGAGGCGGACACGGCCGCCGGTGGGCCGGGTGAGACCGGAGACCAGGTTGAACAGGGAGGTCTTGCCCGCGCCGTTGGGGCCGATGAGTGCGACGAACTCTCCCTCGTCCACGGCCATGGTGACGTCGTCGACGATGAGGGCGCCGCCGACCGACCAGGTCAGGTTCTCCAGGGCCAGGACCGGGACGGCGCCGGGGGCGGGGGGAGCGGCGACGGCCTCGGCGACAGCGGTCCCGGTGGGTCCGGCGGGCTCGGTGGGTCCGGCGGGCTCGGTGGGTCCGGCGGGCTCGGTGGGTCCGGCGGGCTCGGTGGCCATGCCTACTCCGCGACCGCGGGGTCGACGTCCGCGGCGGGGATCTCCGCGACCAGTTCGGGGTGGGCGTCCTCGCCCTCGCCGACCAGTTCGACCTGGTACATGGGCTGGAGGAGGGCGTGGTCCTCGGCGCGGATGGTGAGCTCACCCTTGACGCCGTCGAAGGTCCAGCCCTCCAGGGCGTCGATGCGCTCCCGGACTTCGTCCCCGGCCCCGGCGGCGTGCACGACCATCTGCGCGGCGGTGAACCCGTCGGGGGTGAAGAGGTCCACGGTGCCGCCCGCCTCCTCGACGGACTCCTTCATGGTCCGGGCCAGTTCGGTGTCGGAGGCGCCGTCGAAGTAGTGGGAGAGGAACGAGATGCGGCCGCCCGCCTCGCCGAAGACCGGGTAGGACGGCTTGATGTCCAGTCCGGTGACGACCTCGGTGGAGTCGAGGATGCCCTGCTGGTCCAGTGCCCGCCACATGGCGGAGGCGGTCTCGCCCGCCCAGGCGACGAAGACCAGGTCGGGTTCGGCCTGGCTGACCTGCTCGGCGAACGGGGTGAGGTCGGTGGTCTCCGGCGGGGCCAGGACGCTGTCGACGTCGGCCCCCTCGGCCCCGAGGACGTCGGTGACGGCGGCGACGTTGTCCTGGCCGAAGGCGTTCTGCTGGGCCAGGACCAGGACGTCCGCGCCCTCGGGGTCGTCCATGAAGGTTCCGGCGGTGAGGATGTCCTGGTAGGTCTGGCGCCCGGAGCGGAAGGTGTGGTCGTTGACGCCGGTGACGGCGTCGGTGGCGGCGGATCCGGAGATGAAGAGGATGTCGTTCTGCTCGGCGAGCGGGGCGACCTGGACGGCGATGCCGGAGGCGGTGGACCCGGCGATGATGTCGTGGCCGGTGCCGATGAGGTCGCGGGTGGCCGTGACCGCCTTCGTGGGGTCGCCTGCGTCGTCCATGTACTCGACCTCGATCGGGCGGCCGTCGATCTCCATCGTCCCGCCGGTGGCGTGGTCGAGTCCGGCCTCGAAGCCCTGCCGGTACTGCTCGCCGTAGGTGGCCAGGGGGCCGGTGGCGGAGTAGACGATGCCGACCCTGACGGGCGCGTCCTCGCCTCCCCCGGCGGCCTCGCCGGGGGTTCCGCAGGCGGTCACGGCGAGGACGACCGCGCAGGAGGCGGCGGTCAGGGGGGTCTTGCGCATCACTGTTCCTCCAGTCGGCACCCGCCTGTCCGACACAACCGCCCGAGCTGGGGGGATGGGGTGCCAACCCGAAGGTAGAACCGGAGTGTTCCGTTTCACATGTAGCGGGCACATACATTCGGCCCCGGATCGGTGTACGGGGAGCCCACACGCGCCGCGCGGCCGCACGAGCTCCGCTCCTCCCCCTTGACCTCAATATTTATTGAGGTAGAAGAGTGGCCTCCGGGCGCCGCGCCGGCGCCCGCCCGGACCGGGGTCCGGGCCGCCGTAGCGAACGGGAGAAGAACCATGGCCGAGACGATCCTGGTCACCGGGGCCACGGGCAACACCGGCCGCCACGTGGTGGCGGGGCTGCTCGCGGAGGGGGTCGCCGTGCGGGCGCTCGTGCGGGATCCGGGGAGGGCGCGGCTGCCCGAGGGCGTCGAGGTCGTCGGGGGAGACATCACCGACCCCGGAGCCGTGTCCGCCGCCGCCGAGGGCGCGACAGGGGCGTACCTGCTCTGGCCGGGGTACGGCACCGAGGGGATCGAGGAGACGGTGGCGGCCCTGACCGGGCACGTGCGCCGGGTCGTCTACTTCTCGGCGGTCGCGGCCGGGGAGGACGCCGACAGCGTGTGGGGGAGGGTGGAGGCCGCCGTGCGCGCCTCCGGGCGGGAGTGGACCTTCCTGCGCGTCACGGGCATGGCCGCCAACACCCTGGTCTGGGCCGAGCAGGTCCGCGCCGGAGCGGTCCGCGCCCCCCACGGCCTGGCCTCGCGCTCGCTGGTCCACGAGCGCGACGTCGCGGCGGTCGCCGTGCGGGCCCTGCTGGACGAGGGGCACGCGGGCAGGGCCTACACGGTGACCGGACCCGAGTCGCTGACCCAGGCCGAGCAGGTGCGGATCCTCGGGGAGGAGACGGGACAGCCGGTGCGCTGGGAGGAGCAGCCCGAGGAGGAGGCCCGCGCCGAGATCGCCGAGAGCATGGGCGCCGACTTCGCCACCGCCGGGCTCGCCTACTGGGCCTCCCTCGTCGACACCCCCGAGCCGGTCTCGGGGGACGTCGAGGCGGTCACCGGCCGGCCCGCGCTGACCTTCCGCGCGTGGGCGCGCGAACGTGCCGCGCACTTCACCGCGGGCGCGTCGGTCTGACCCCGGGCCCCGTGCCCGGCACGCGTCGCGCCGGGCGGCCCGGTGGCGGGCGCCGGGTCCGACCGCCGCAGGGACCGGGAACGCCCCGGCACGGGGCGGCGGCACTCCTCAGCAGGAGCCCTTGTCCTCCCACACGCCCCACTGGTCGCCGCTCGGCGGGTAGCCCTGGATCCACCAGCGCGCCTCGTACTCACGGCCATCGTGCTGGACGCGGTCACCGGTGTCGTACACGGTGCCCCCGTTCCACTGCGGGGCGTCGCAGGAGCCGCCGCCGTCCCCGCGTCCGCGGTCGTCGTCGTCATCGCCCCGGCCGCCCCAGCCGTCCTGGTCGCCCCGGCCGTCCTGTTCCCCCTCGTCGACGCGGGGGTCGTCCTCGTCGGAGGGGGAGGCCTCCTCCTCGGACTCCTCCTCTTCCTCCTCCGGCTCGGGGCCGAGGGAGACGGTGAGGGAGACGGCGGCCTCCTCCGGCAGGATCGTGCCGGGTTCGGGGGTCTGCCCGCTGACCTCGCCGACGGGCGCGGTGTCGTGGTGCTCCTCGGTGACCTGTACGACCAGGCCGAGCCCGGCCAGGGCGGTCGCGGCCTCCTCCTGGCCCATGCCGATCAGCGTGGGGACGATGACGCCCTCGCTCACGCTGAGCACGACCGGCTCCTCGCGGTCGCCCTCCTCGCCCGCCGCGGGCTCGGTGGACAGGACGGTGCCCGGGGGCTGGTCGGGGGAGTGCTCCTGGACGATCTCGATACCGGTGAACCCGGCCTGGCGCAGGGTCTCGCGCGCCTCGTTCTCGGTGCCGCCGACCACGTCGGGAACCCCGGAGTACCGCGGCCCGGTGGAGACGTGCAGCAGGACCTCGGCTCCCCGCGCCACGTCGCTGCCGGGCGCGGGCGTGCTGTCGGCGACCGCTCCGGCTCCGACGGTGTCGCTGTAGGCGTCCTCGAAGCGCACGGCCAGGTCCATGCCGAGCCCGGCCAGCCGCTCCTCGGCCTGCTCGCTGGAGGCGCCCACGAGGTCGGGCAGCGCGACGCGGTCGTCCGGGACCAGCGCCCACCCGGCCGCGAACAGGACCAGGACCAGGACGCCCGCGGTGACCAGCACGGGGACGCGCCGCCACGGCGGGACCGGTGCGGCGCGCTCCTCCCCTCGCTCCGGCGGGGCGTCGGTGATCACCGGGATGGGCCGGGTGTCGACGTCGGCGGGGTTCACCGGGGCCCCGGACAGCGACCGCAGCACCTGTTCGACCACGGTGAGGTACTGGCCCGCGTCGCGCGGGCGGTAGCGCGGGTTGGGGTCGGTGGCGTTGGCGACCAGCATGTCCAGGTCGGACGGCAGGCCGGGGATGACGGCCGAGGGCCGCAGCGGCCGGGCCTCCGGGTCCGCGGGCACCCCGGTCAACAGCGTGTACAGGAGCCGCCCGACGGCGTGCACGTCGGTACGGGTCTCGGGACCGGCGTCCTCCTCGGCGTCGAAGAGCAGGGGGAAACCGGTGACCCGCACCCCTCCCTCACCGTCCACCACGACCGTGTGGGGGTCGAGCGCGCCGTGCACGACGCCCGCGCCGTGGGCGGCGTCGAGCGCGGTGAGCGCCCCGGCCACGATGGCCAGCGCCGCCTGCACCGGGTAGCGCAGCCCCCCGCCGCCCTCGCCCAGCGCCTCCGCGAGGGTGTGCCCCGACAGGTACTCGCCGACCGCGTACACGTGCTCGCCGTCGCGGCCGTGGCCGAGGACCCGGGCGATCCCCGGGTGGGACAGGCCCTCCAGGGTCTGGGCGCGGTCCAGGAACGCGTGCACGGCACCGTGGTCGCCCACCAGCCAGGGGTGCAGCACGGTGACCGTGACGGTCTGGTCGCCGCCGAGGTCGTGTGCGACGTGGACGGTTCCCGAGGCGCCGCTGCGCAGCCGCTTTCCGAGGATGTAGCGCTCGTGCAGCGTGATGCCGAAGAGGGGATCGGGAGTGGGGGTCTCCATGGCACGGATTCTATTCCCCCGCACCCTTCCGAATCCCACGTTCCCGGGTCATATGCGGACATGCGCCGAACAGTAGGGTCGACTCGCAGCATCCCTGGTACCGAAACGTTGTGAGGCCCCTGTGCACCTCCCCTCCCCCGGAACCCGCGAGGACCGCGCGGCGGGCGTCCTGCTCGGCACCGCGTGCGGCGACGCCCTGGGCGTTCCCTACGAGTTCGGTCCGCCGCTCTCGGAGGACCGGGTCCCGGAGATGGTCGGCGGCGGCCTGGGTCCCTACGCCCCGGGCGAGTACTCCGACGACACCCAGATGGCCGTGTGCATCGCCGAGGCCCTGCGCGAGCACGGGGACCCGCTGTCGGCGGAGGCGCTGCGGCACACCGCGGACGCCTTCCTGCGCTGGAGGAACGAGGGCGCCACCGACATCGGCAACCAGACGGCGTGGGTGATGGGCCGCGCCGGGCACGCCTACCGGCGTCCGGAGGTGGCCGAGGTGATGGAGCGGGTCGCGGCGGAGCGCTTCGCCGAGGGGGTGCCGAGCGCGGGCAACGGGTCGCTCATGCGCACGGGGCCGCTGGCCCTGGCCTACCCGGACGACCCGGAGGGCCTGGCCGCGGCGGCCGACCGCTACAGCCGCC
Source organism: Nocardiopsis dassonvillei subsp. dassonvillei DSM 43111 (assembly GCF_000092985.1). Classification (GTDB taxonomy): domain Bacteria; phylum Actinomycetota; class Actinomycetes; order Streptosporangiales; family Streptosporangiaceae; genus Nocardiopsis; species Nocardiopsis dassonvillei. The sequence continues at coordinate 45,542 of NC_014210.1, read as the reverse complement.
TCACCCACGGCGACCCGCTGGCCTCCGAGGCCTGCGTGCTGTGGTGCGAGGGGATCCGGCACGCGGTCGCGCACGGCGACCTGGCGGGCGTGCGCGCGGGCCTGGAGCTGCTGCCGCCCGAGCGGCGCGCAGCGTGGGCGGCGCGGCTGGACGAGGCCGAGGAGCGCCCGCCGCGGGCCTTCAGCCCCAACGGGTTCGTGGTCACCGCCCTCCAGGCGGCGTGGTCGGCCGTGGTGCGCGAGCCGGACGGGTTCGCCCCGGCGCTGCGGGCCGCCGTGCGCGCGGGCGACGACACCGACACCGTGGCCGCGATCGCCGGGGCGCTGCTCGGCGCCCGGTGGGGCGCGGGCGCGATCCCGGGGGAGTACCTGGAGGCGGTGCACGGGTGGCCCGGCTACCGGGCCGGGGACCTGGCCGAACTGGCGCTGCGGATCGCCGGGCGCCACTGAGGCGGCGGTTAGCCTGGCGGTGTCCCCTCGTCGGAGGACCCCCTCCGAACGACCTTCACGACGACATCGAGGTGTGCCATGTCCGATGGGCTGAACTGGGTACGTGCGGACGAGCACCCGGAGCTGCTGGCCGCCCCGGTCCTGGCCGCGGTGCGCGGCCGTGAGGACGCACGGGTGGCGCCGATCGACCCGGAGCTCGCGGACACGGCGCAGTTCTGCGAACGGTACGGGATGCCCCTGGCGACCAGCGCGAACTGCGTGGTGGTCGCGGCCAGGCGCGGCGGCGAGGTGTCCTACGCGGCGTGCATGGTGCTGGCCACCCAGCGCGCCGACGTCAACGGGGTCGTCCGCCGCCGCCTCGGCGCCCGCAAGATCTCGTTCGCGCCGATGGACGAGGCCACCGGGCTGACCGGGATGGAGTACGGCGGCATCACGCCGCTCGGCCTGCCGCAGGGGTGGCCGGTCCTGGTGGACGAGGCGGTCGCCGCCGAGGCCGAGGTCGTGGTGGGCAGCGGGGTGCGCCGCTCCAAGCTGCTGGTGCCGGGCAAGCTGCTCGCGGACCTGCCGGGCGCCGAGGTCCTGGCGCTGACCAGGTAGGGGGAGCGGACACGCGGCCGGGCGGGGCGCCCGGCCGCGTGTCGACACGTCCACATGCGGATTCATCGCCGTGCGGGTACGAATGTCGACAAATCGATGTGTGGTTTCGGCGTGCTCCGCCCCGGTTTGCGGCTGGTTCCGAGCTGGTACCGGGGGGTGTGCGTCCGGTGCCGCTCCCGGCGCCGGGAGCGCCGGTCAGGGGGCGGCGCCGACCTCCGCCACCCAGGCGGTCTCCACCAGCACGGTGTAGTTGTTCACCCTCGGCAGCCCCTCCTCCCCGGGCGACTCCACGGCGACCGTCTCGTGGTAGAGCGGCGTGCCCGTGTCGGCGTCGAACATGATCCTGCGCTCCAGGACGATGCCGTCCCCGGCGTCCTCCTCGACCAGGAACAGCTCGCCCTCGCGCCCTTCGCGGTCCCTGGCCGTGCCCGCGTACCGCACGTCCTCCTGCCCGGCGAGCGCGCGCAGCGCGGCGGCCTGCACGTCGGGGCCGACCGGGGCCTCCTCGTACAGCAACTGGAGGGCGTACACGAGCCCGACCGCGGGGGAGGGGTCCCGCGTGGCCCCGGAGGCCCGGCCGCCGACCGCCAGGAGCTGCTCGGCGAGCTGGTCCGGGTCCGCGGAGAGGCTGTCGGGCTCCAAGGTGAAGAACATGCCGTTCCCGCCCTCGCCGCCGCCCCACTCGAACTCCTCGGGCCCGCTCTCGAAGAGCCACCGGAGCGGGGCGGGGTCACCGCCCCCGTGCTCGGGCAGGCTCGGGGTGGAGACGCTGCGCCCGGACCGGTGCGGGGTGCGCCAGACCTGCTCGTCCGTCGGCAGGACGCCCCAGCCCGCCTCGCCGGTGTCGGCGTCCTGGGAGTAGGTGAGAGTCCACTCCGCGGTGTGCACGTAGGCGACTTCTCCCCCGGCGGGCGGCGGGGGCTGCTCCTCGGCGGCCTCCGCCAGGGCGAGGAGGTGCTCGCGGCCCGCGGGCGCGTCGGCGGCCAGGGGGACCTCCAGCGGCGCGGGGGGCGGACCGGCGTACGCGGGCTGGACGGAGTTCCAGCCCAGGGTTCCGAGCACTGCCACGGCGGTGAACGCGGCGGCGGCGCCCAGCGCCAGGCGCGGGGCGGTGCGCCGGGGGGTCAGGCCGCGGCCCCGGAGGCGGTCGCCCGAGGCGATCGCCTCGATCCTAGTGAGGTCGCGGGCCGCGGGGTCGGGGCGGACGGAGGCCGCGGGGTCGTGCGCGGCGAGCATCCCGCGCACGGCTTCGGTGTCGCCGCGCGAGCCGCGGCTGGCGGGGTTACGGTTCACTTCTCCTCCACGGGAACTCGGACGTGCGTGGGGCCCGGCGTAGCCGGACGCGGTGGGGGCTGGTCCCGGCCGGCCGGGGGCGAGGAGTCCAGGAAGCGCTCGATCCGGCGGCGGGCCCGGTGCAGGCGCACGCGCACGGTGGCGGTGGTGCAGCCCAGGACCCGGGCCGCCTCGGCCGGTTCCAGGCCCTCCCAGGCCAGGAGCATCACCAGTTCGCGGTCGGTGGCGCTGAGCCGGTCCAGGGCGCGCAGCGCGGCGTCCCGCTCCTCCACCTGGCGGACGGTGTCGGCCGTGCCGGGGGCGTCTGCGGCGACCCCGGCGCCGAGCACCTCGCCTCGGCGGCGCTCGCCGCGCAGCCGGGTCCGGATGACGTTGCGCGCCACCCCGTAGAGCCAGGGCAGGGGCTGGTCCTTGGGCAGGCGGTCGTACCTGCGCCAGGCGACGCCGAAGGTCTCGGCGGCGACGTCGTCCGCGAGGTCCGGGCCCAGGCGGCGCACGGCGTATCGGTACACGTCGCCGTGGTAGCGCTCGAAGAACCGGGTGAACTCGCTCTTCGCGGGTTCCTCCGTGTCCGTGTCCTCACTGCTCATCGACTTCCTTCCGTGCGGTCTCACCCCCTTCTGTCCGGCGGGGCCTCCGTATTACAGCGTCGGACCGGGGTTTGCGCGCGCGGGCGCACGGGTTCTCCCGCCGGTGAGCCGGGGGCCTGACCCAGCCCTTCGCGCGGGCCTGTGGAAAACGGGAAAAAGGGCAGGTGGGAGGCGGCGCAGCTCTACCGGGGCTATTTACTGACCGATCGGTCTGTAATACTGTTCGTCAGAGAGCACAGCCCGAGGAGAGGACCGTCCGGTGCCCGAAACACTCCAGAGCTACGCGCGGGGAGCATGGTTCACCCCCGCGGACGAGGGCGCGCCCCTGGCCGACGCGAACACCGGGGAGACCGTCGCACGGATCTCGTCCGACGGCCCCGACGTCGCGGGGATGGTCGACCACGCGCGGACCGTCGGCGGCCCCGCGCTGCGCGCGCTCACCTTCCACCAGCGCGCGAACATCCTCAAGGAGGTCGCCAAGCACCTGACGGGGTACAAGGAGGAGTTCTACGCCCTCTCCCACCGGACCGGCGCGACCGCACGGGACACCGCCGTGGACGTGGACGGCGGTTTCGGCACGCTCTTCAGCTTCTCCAGCAAGGGCCGCCGCGAGCTGCCCAACTCCACCGTCATCCTGGACGGGCCCCTGGAGCCGCTCGGCAGGCAGGGCACGTTCGTGGGCCAGCACGTGTACACGTCCCGACCGGGCGTGGCCGTGCAGATCAACGCCTTCAACTTCCCGGTGTGGGGCATGCTGGAGAAGTTCGCCCCCGCCTTCCTCGCGGGGATGCCCAGCATCGTCAAGCCCGCCGGGCAGACCGCCTACCTCACCGTCGCGGTCGTGCGGCGCATGGTCGAGTCGGGCCTGCTGCCCGAGGGCTCCCTCCAGCTCCTCGTCGGCAGCCACCGGGGACTGCTCGACGCCCTGGGTCCGCAGGACGTCGTGGGCTTCACGGGGTCCGCCGCCACCGGCGCCATCCTGCGCAACCACCCCAACGTGGTCAGCGGAGGCGTGCAGCTCAACGTCGAGGCCGACTCCCTCAACTGCTCGATCCTCGGCCCGGACGTGACCGAGGAGGACCCCGAGTTCGACCTGTACGTCAAGCAGGTCGTCACCGAGATGACCGTCAAGGCCGGGCAGAAGTGCACCGCCATCCGCCGCGTCATCGTGCCCGCGTCGATGGCGGAGGCCGTCACCGGGGCCCTGACCGAACGCCTGGCCAGGGTGGTGGTCGGCGCGGCCGACCACCCGGACACGCGGATGGGCGCCCTGGTCTCGCTCGACCAGCGCGAGGAGGTCCGCAAGGCGGTCAAGGCCCTGCGCGCCACCAGCGAGCTCGTCTACGGCGACCCGGAGAGTGTGGAGGTCGCCGGGGCCGACGACGAGTCGGGCGCGTTCATGTCCCCGATCCTGCTGCGCGCCGAGCCCGGCGCCCGGGAGCCGCACGAGGTGGAGGCCTTCGGCCCCGTCAGCACCGTGATCACCTACGACGGCGTCGCCGAGGCCGTGGAGCTGGCCGCCCGGGGCAGCGGCAGCCTGGTGGGGTCGCTCGTCACCCGCGACCCGGACGTGGCGCGCGAGGTCGTCCTGGGGCTGGCGCCCTGGCACGGGCGCATCCTGGTGCTCAACCGCGACGACGCCAAGGAGTCCACCGGCCACGGCTCCCCGCTGCCCGTGCTGGTGCACGGCGGACCCGGCCGCGCGGGCGGCGGCGAGGAGATGGGCGGCGTGCGCGGCGTCAAGCACCACATGCAGCGCACCGCCGTGCAGGCCCCGCCGGACATGGTCACCGCGATCACCGGCCACTGGACCACCGGCTCCGAGCGGACCGTGGGCGACGTGCACCCGTTCCGCAAGGACCTGTCCCAGCTGCGGATCGGCGACACGATCCGGTCGGCGGAGCGCACCGTCACCCGGGCCGACATCGACCACTTCGCCGAGTTCACCGGCGACACGTTCTACGCGCACACCGACGAGGAGGCCGCCGCCGCCAACCCGCTGTTCGGCGGGATCGTGGCGCACGGCTACCTGGTGGTGTCACTGGCGGCGGGCCTGTTCGTGGACCCGGCCCCGGGCCCGGTGCTCGCCAACTTCGGCGTGGACAACCTGCGCTTCCTCACCCCGGTGAAGGAGGACGCCACCATCCGGGTGACGCTGACCGCCAAGCAGATCACCCCGCGCACGAACGCCGACTACGGCGAGGTGCGCTGGGACGCCCTGGTCACCGACCAGGACGGCGAGGCCGTGGCCACCTACGACGTGCTCACGCTGGTCGCCAAGGGCGGGGAGGGGTAGGCGCGTCTGCGCTCCCGCGCGCGGACGCGTCCGTGCGCGGGTGTGCCGGTGAGTGGACAGGTCGCCGAACAGGTATGTCGTCAAACGGACACGTCGTCAGGTGGCGCAGCAGTGAGCGGGCACGGCGGCGAACGGACATGTCGACCTCACCGACAGGCGGTGCCCCCGGCGGTGGCGTGGCCGGGGGCGCCGTCGTGTGTGCCGGGGCTCCCGGCGGGCGCCGCGGTGCGCGCGGGGAAGCCGCGCGCACTCCTCCGGCGGGCGGCCCGTGAACCGGTCGGAGGAGTGCGCGGCCCCGGAGGCGGCCGTTCACTCCCCGGCGGACGGCTCCCCGTCCAGCAGCGCCGACGGGCCGGGCGGCCCGAGCCGCGCGCCCTCGCGCGCAGTCCAGTAGCGGCGCAGCACGTCCAGCACCACCGAGACCCGCAGGCCCGTGATGCCCGAGAGGCGCCCCAGGTCCGCGGAGAGGAAGTCGGCCAGCTCGGCCTCGTCGCGGAACACCGCGTGGTGGATGACGGACGAGGTCCCGGCCACGACCGAGACGTAGCGCGCCGAGGGGTGCGCCCCCAGCGCGTCGGCGACTCCGCCGATCTCGCGGGGGCTGACCTCCAGGGCCAGCACCGCCTCCACGCCCATGCCCAGCAGGGCGGGTTCCACCTCCACCCGGGGGCGCACCATGCGGCGCTCCAGCACGGACTGGACGAGGCGGTAGGCCGTGGACTGGCTGACCCCGAGCGCGCGGGCGACCTCCCCCGAACCGGCGCGCGCGTCGCGGTGCAGCATCCGCACCACGAGCGCCTCCTGCGCGCTCAACGGGCCACGGGGCTCCTCCGCGGCCCCGTCCTCTCCCGTGTCGGTGTAGGGGTCCAGTGCCCGGGACCGCACGGGGTCGAGCCGGTCCAGCCGCCAGGAGTCGGCCCGGCTCACCGCCCGCAGGACCAGGTCGGACCGTGTGGCCGCCACGCCCTCCACCGAGGGGATCCCGTCGGCGAGCAGGTCCGCCGCCCGGTCGCGGCGGAAGGGGTGGACGACGCAGTAGACGTCGGATCCGCCGCTGGTCACGGCCGTGAACTGCGTCTCGGGCCGCTCCGCCAGACGGCGGGCCACCCGCCGCGAGCGGCCGGGGGCGGTGGTGATCCACACGTGGTGGGGGTGGGCGTCGGAGAGCAGCGGCCAGTCCACCTGGCCGACCACGCGCACGGACCGCTCGGACTGGAGGCGCTGGAGCCGCCGCCCCACGGTGCTCGCCGAACTCCCCACGGCCTCGGCCAGTGCGCTGACCGGCGCCCTGGGCGCCAGCTGGAGGGCGGCGACCAGGTCCATGTCGAGTTCGTCCAGCACCGCATCCGCCTCCGCCAAGACCTCAGTCACCAAATATGACGTATCTGATGAATAATTCCACCACTTTATCGCCGCCAGTTGACATATCCATCCACCACACATGCAATGTACTGGTCAACGCAGCGAGGGAGGGGCGCCAGCCCGCCCGGACGTCAGGGGAGCACAGGTGACCACGACCGATTCCACACGCCCCAGGCTGCCGATGCGGCTGCTCCTGGGCTCCCTCCAGGTGATCGAGCGGGTGGGCAACAAGCTGCCCCACCCGTTCTGGCTGTTCACGATCATGGCCGGGATCGTCATCGCGCTCAGCGCCCTGCTCAACGCGCTGGGCGTCTCCGCGGTCTCACCGGTGGACGGCGAGCGCATCGCGGTCCGCAGCCTGCTCTCGCCCGAGGGCGTGCAGACCATCGTCGGCGACGCGATCGACAACTTCGCGACCTTCCCGCCGCTGGCGATCATCATCGTCGTCATGCTCGGGGTCTCGGTCGCCGAGCGCAGCGGCCTGCTCAACGCGATGCTGCGCGGCAGCGTCACCAGGGTCCCGGCCCGGTGGCTGACCTTCGCCGTGGCGCTGACCGGCATCACCGGCAGCGTCGCCTCCGACGCCGCCTACGTCGTGCTCATCCCGCTGGGCGCCCTGCTCTTCAAGGCCGCGGGCCGCAGCCCCGTCCTCGGCCTGGTCGTGGCCTTCGGGTCCGTCTCCGCCGGGTACAACGCGTCACTGCTCATCACGCCCACCGACGCGCTCCTGGCCGCACTGAGCACCGAGGCCGCCTCGATCATCGACCCCGGCTACACGGTCACGGCGCTGGACAACTACTTCTTCAGCGTCGTCTCCGCCGTCGTGCTCGCCGCCCTGATCACCCTCGTCACCGAGTTCCTGCTGAGCAGGGGCTCCGGGAGCCTGGCCGAGGACGGCGACGGCGAGGGGGACCGGGAGGCACAGGAGCTGGGCTCCATGACCCTCTCCGACGCCGAGCGCCGGGGGCTGCGCAACGCCGGGCTGACCGTGGTGGCGGCCGTGGCGGTCCTCGCGGCGGCGCTCGCGCCCCCCGCCTCGCCCCTGCGCGGGGAGGACGGGACGGTCCTCGGCTCGCCGATCATCACCGGTGTCGCCTATGTGCTGGGCGTCCTGTTCCTGCTCGCCGGAGTCGTGTACGGGCGCGCCACGGGCACCGTGGCCTCGGCGCGGGACGTCCCCGAGGCGATGACCGCGGGGGTGCGCGACCTGGCGCCGGTGGTCGTGCTGTTCTTCGCCGCCTCGCAGTTCCTCGCCTACTTCCGCTGGACCGGGATCGGCGAGATCGTGGCCATCCGCGGCGCCGCGCTGCTGGACTCGGCGGGGGTCCACCCCCTGGTGCTCTTCCTCGGCATGATCGTGTTCTCCTCGCTGCTGAACCTGCTCATCACCAGCGGTTCGGCGCAGTGGACCCTCATCGCGCCGGTCTTCGTGCCCATGTTCATGCTGCTGGACGTGCCGCCCGAGACGACCCAGGCCGTCTACCGCATCGCCGACTCCAGCACCAACGTCATCAGCCCGATGAGCCCGTACTTCGTCATGGCGCTGGGCTTCCTCCAGCGCTACCGCCGGGACGCGGGCATCGGCACGCTGATCTCCCTGACGCTGCCGCTGTGCCTCACCGTCCTGGTCGGCTGGACCCTGCTGTTCCTGGGCTGGTGGGCGCTCGACATCCCGCTGGGACCGGGTGTCCCGGTGCGCTGACCGCGCCCCTTCCGCCCCGGACGGAACCCCCCGCCCACCGCAACGAGGAGAGTGACACATGAGCCAGACGGTGACCGCGAGGTTGGCGGACGCGGCTGAGCGCGCCCTGCCCGGCATGATCGACGACCTGCGCGCCCTGGTGGAGCTGGAGACCCCCAGCGGCGACAGGGACCTGCTGTCCGCCGGACTGGACGGCATCGAGGGGTGGCTGGCCCGGCGGCTGGGCGCGCCCGAGACCCGGGTCCGCTACGACGGCGGCTCCTTCGGCGACGTGCTGGAGGTGTCCTATCCCGGTACGGGGGCGGGGACCGTGCTCTTCGTCAGCCACTACGACACCGTCTGGCCCGCCGGAACCCTGGCCGGGTGGCCCGTCACGGTCGAGGGCGACCGGTTCAGCGGCCCCGGCTGCTTCGACATGAAGGCCGGGATCGTGCAGAGCGCCTGGGCTCTGCGGCTCCTGCGCGAACTGGACCTGCCCCGGCCCGCCGTGCGGATGCTGCTCACCGGGGACGAGGAGATCGGCAGCCCCGCGTCGCGCCCGCACATCGAGCGGGCCAGCGAGGGCGTGGACCTGACCCTGGTCCTCGAACCCAGCCGGGAGGGCATGCCCAAGACCCGACGCAAGGGCATGGGGATCTTCGACGTGGACGTGCGCGGCGTGGAGTCCCACGCGGGCCTGGACCCCGCAGCGGGGGCGAGCGCCGTGCACGCCCTGGCCCAGGTCGTGCCCGCGCTCACCGCCCTGTCCGCGCCGGAGCTGGGCACCACGGTGAACGTGGGCCTGGTCTCCGGGGGGACCGGGTACAACGTCGTCGCCGGGCACGCCCGCTGCGGGGTGGACGTGCGGGTGCAGGACCCCGCCGAGATGGCCCGCGTGGACGCCGGGCTGGCCGCGCTCGCCGCCGCCGACCCGCGCGTGGCGGTCCGGGTCACCGGCGGGTGGAACCGCCCTCCGATGAACCCCAACCCGCCCTCGGAGAAGGCGTTCGGCCTGCTGCGCGAGGTGGCCGGGGAACTGGGCGCCTCCCTGGAGGAGGTGTCGGTGGGCGGGGCCAGCGACGCCAACTTCGTCTCCGCGCTGGGCCGCCCGGTGCTCGACGGGCTGGGCGCGGTGGGCGCCGGACCGCATTCGCGCGACGAGCACGTCCTGGTCGGCGGGACGCCGCGCCAGGTCGCCCTGGTGGCGGGCCTGATGGAGCGGATCGCGGGGAGGTAGGGCGGCGACGCCCGCTCCCGCCCGGGACGACGTGTGGACGAGTCGCCATGGGGATGAGTCGCCATGGCGACGAGTCGACACGGGGCGGTCCGGCAAGCGCGGGAACGACCGCTCCGGCGGCGGCCGGACCGGCACGCGGAAGGGCGCCCCGGGACACCGGGTCCCGGGGCGCCCGCTCCGTCCAGGCCTACAGGCGGGCGATGGCCGCGGCCGGGTTCTCCATGGCGTCGGCGACCACGCGCATGAAGCCCGCGGCGGCCCCGCCGTCGCACACGCGGTGGTCGAAGGCGAACGACAGCTGCGTGATCTTGCGGACGGTCAGCTCGCCGTCCACCACCCACGGGCGGTCCATGATCCGGCCCAGGCCCAGGATCGCCACCTGCGGGTGGTTGATGATGGCGGCGCTGCCGTCCACACGCAGCGACCCGTAGTTGTTGAGGGTGAAGGTGCCGCCGGTCATCTCGGCCCGGGAGGCCCGGCCCTCCCGGGCGGCGGCGGTGAGCCGCCGGATCTCGCCGTCCAGTTCGGCCGTGGTGAGCCGGTGCGCGCCCAGCACGGCCGGGGCGACCAGGCCCCGGTCGGTCTGCACCGCCAGGCCCAGGTTGATCCCGTCGTACTGGACCAGCTCACCGCGTTCGGCGTCCACCCTGCCGTTGAGCTCGGGGTGGGCGCGCAGGCCCGCGACCACGAACCGCGCCACGTAGGACATCAGGCCGGGCCCGGAGGGGTCGGACCGGCGCAGGCGCACCAGCTCGGTCGCGTCCACGTCCACCCAGACGGTCGCCTCGGGGATCTCGCTGCGGCTGCGGGACAGCGACGCCGCCACGCTGCGGCGGAACCCGCTCATGGCCACGCGCCGGGACTCGGCCAGTCCCGTGCGGGCGTCCACGCCACCGGTCGCGACGGGCTCCGGCCCGGCGGCGGGAGCGGCGGAGTCGGCGGCGGGGGCCCGCGCGGCCTCGATCGCCTCACGTACGTCACGTCGGGTGATGAGTCCGCCCGGGCCGCTTCCGTGAACCTCGGAGATCCGCAGCCCCGCCTCGCGGGCCATCTGCCTCACCAGGGGCGAGGTGACCAGCGGCGGACGCGCGGCCGGGGCGGCGGAGGCCCGCGCTGCGGAAACCGGTGTGGCGGCCGGTGCGGCGGGCTGCGCCGGGTGCGCGGGCGGACGCTCACGCGGGCGCCGACGGCGCCCGGGGGCCGCCGCCTCCGGCGTCCCGTAGCCGATCAGCACGTTGCCCGAACCCGTTCCGGCGCGCTCCTCCTCGCGGTAGCGCTCCCCCTCAGCCGACGCCTTCGCGGCGGCCCCGGAACCGGACGCGGCCCCGGCCTCGGCCCCGGAACCGGAACCGTCGGTCACGCTGATCAGGGGGCGCCCGACCTCCATGACCCGGCCCTCCTCGCCGTGCAGCTCGCTGACGGTGCCCGCGAAGGGGGAGGGGACCTCCACGATCGACTTGGCGGTCTCCACCTCCACGATCGGCTGGTCCACGGCCACGGTGTCGCCGACGGCCACGAGCCAGCGCACCACCTCGGCCTCGGTGAGCCCCTCGCCCAGGTCGGGGAGGTCGAAGGTCTGCGTCGTCACTGGTCCTCCCACTGAAGGTCGTCGACGGCGTCCAGGATCCGGTCCACGCCCGGGAGCTGGAAGCGCTCCAGCTTCGGCGGCGGGAAGGGGATGTCGAAGCCGGTGACGCGGCGCACCGGCGCGGCCAGGGAGTGGAAGCAGCGCTCGGTCACCCGCGCGACGATCTCCGAGGCGACGCTGGCGTACCCGCTGGCCTCGGCGACCACGACGGCGCGCCCGGTGGAGCGGACCGCCTCGCACACGGTGGCGTCGTCGAAGGGGACGAGGGAGCGCACGTCCACCACCTGGAGGCTGCGGCCCTCCTGGGCTGCGGCCTCGGCCGCCTCCAGCGCGGTGGGCACCGAGGGGCCGTAGGCGATGAGGGTGGCGTCGGTGCCGGGGCGGCGCACCACGGCGCGACCGATGGGCGGCTCGGGCGCGGACAGGTCGACCTCGTCCTTGCCCCAGTAGAGCTTCTTGGGCTCCATGAACACGACCGGGTCGTCGGAGGCGATCGCCCCGCGCAGCAGGAAGTAGGCGTCGGCGGGCGTGGACGGGGTGACCACGGTCAGGCCGGGCGTGTGGGCGTAGTAGGCCTCGGAGGAGTCGCAGTGGTGCTCGACGCCGCCGATCCCGCCCGCGTAGGGGACGCGGATGACCATGGGCAGCCCGACCCGGCCGCGGGTGCGGTTGCGCGTCTTGGCCACGTGGCTGACGATCTGCTCGAAGGCCGGGTAGGCGAACGCGTCGAACTGCATCTCCACCACGGGGCGCATGCCGTTCATCGCCATGCCGACGGCCATGCCCACGATCCCGGACTCGGCGAGCGGGGTGTCGAAGCAGCGGTCCTCGCCGAACTCGGCGGTGAGGCCGTCGGTGATGCGGAAGACGCCGCCGAGGGGGCCGACGTCCTCGCCGAAGACGTACACCGCCGGGTCCTCGGCCATGGCGTCGCGCAGGGCCCGGTTGAGGGCCTGGGCCATGGAGAGCTTGGTGGGGTCGGTCGCCATGTCAGTTGCCCTCTCTGCTCAGTTCGTCGGCCAGGAAGGCGGCCTGCTCGTCCAGCTGCGGCGTGGGGGTCGCGAACACGTGCGCGAACAGTTCGGCGGGCTCGGGGTCGGTGTCCCTGGTGACGCCCTCGCGCATGGCGGCGGCCACGGCCTCCGCGTCCTCGGCGATGCGCGCCTTGCGGGCCTTGGTGAGGACGCGCTTCCTGGTGAGGTAGGCCTCCATGCGCAGCAGGGGGTCGCGGGCCTCCCAGGGGTCGACCTCCTCCTGGGTGCGGTACCGGGTGGCGTCGTCGGCGTTGGTGTGCGCCTGCATGCGGTAGGTGTGCGCCTCCACGAGCTGGGGGCCCTCGCCCGCCCGCGCGGCGGCCACGGCCCGGTCCAGCACGGCGAGCACCGCGGGGGTGTCGTTGCCGTCCACCCGTTCCGCGTTCACCCCGTAGCCGACGCCCTTGTGGGCGAGCGAGGGGGCGGCGGTCTGGCGGGCCAGGGGGACGGAGATGGCGTACTCGTTGTTCTGCACGAAGAAGACCACCGGGGCCCGGAACACCGCCGCGAAGTTCAGCGCCTCGTGGAAGTCGCCCTCGCTGGTGGCGCCGTCGCCGCACATCGCCATGACCACGGTGTCCTCACCGCGCAGGCGGGCGGCGTGCGCGACGCCCACCGCGTGCAGGAGCTGGGTGGCCAGCGGCGTGGCCTGCGGGGCCACGCGGTGCGCGTAGGGGTCGTAGCCCGAGTGCCAGTCGCCCTTGAGCAGGGTGAGCACCTGCACCGGGTCCACCCCGCGCGCGACCACGGCGGCGGTGTCGCGGTAGGTCGGGAAGAGCCAGTCGCCCTCCGCCAGGGCCAGGGCCGCGCCCGTCTGGCAGGCCTCCTGCCCGTGCGAGGAGGGGTACACGGCCAGGCGGCCCTGCCGCACGAGGGCGCTGGCCTGGTCGTTGACGCGGCGGCCGATCACCAGGGAGGTGTACGCGGCGAGCAGCCGCTCCCGGTCCGGGAACGGCAGGGCGGCCCCGTCCACCGGGCTTCCGGTCTCGTCGAGCAGCCGGACCGGCTGCTCGGAGGGGAGAAGGTCCCGGTCATCAGCCATGGCGCCAGCCTCCTGTGTCAGAAAGATGTGTTCAGACACATGGTGCTGTTCATTGCCATCTGTTCGCCACAACCGCGCAAAACTCAAGAAAACGTCGAGGATTTCACGCAGAATACTGGCCAAACGCCCAACCGTGTGACCCAGAACACCCCCCGGCGTGGACAAGTGGCCCGCGCCACCGCGCCGCGTCCGCGCGCGGGCGCGAAGCGGCGCCGGGGTGGTTAGCCTGGGGCGGTACCGAGCCGCTGCGCACACCACACCACCGGGAAAGAGGGGGCCTCGTGAGCGACGAGCGCGAGAACCTGGACTACGGGCTCTTCGGCACCGCGATCCGCGACCTGGCCCACGCGATCGCCGACGACGGGTTCGAACCCGACATGATCCTCTCCATCGCGCGCGGCGGCCTCTTCGTGGCGGGCGGTCTGGGATACGCGCTGGACGTGAAGAACCTGCACGTGATGAACGTGGAGTTCTACACCGGGGTCGGCACCACCCTCGACATGCCCGTCATGCTCCCCCCGGTGCCCAACGCGGTCGACCTCAGCAGCAAGAGGGTCCTGGTCGCCGACGACGTCGCGGACACCGGCAGAACGCTCAGGCTCGTCCACGACTTCTGCGCCGAGCACGTCGCCGAGGTCCGCAGCGCGGTCATCTACGAGAAGCCGCGGTCCCTGGTCAAGTGCGAGTACGTGTGGCGGCACACCGACCGGTGGATCAACTTCCCCTGGTCGGTGGAGCCCCCGGTGGTCAGCCGCCCGGACCAGGTCCGCGACGCCTGACCGCACCCGGCCGCCCCGACCGCCGCACGGCCCCGCGCGGCCGTCCTCCTCCCTCGCCCGAACCGCGGGGAGGGGAGGAGGACGGCCGCTCCTCAGTCCCCGGCCGACCGGGCCCGCGGGACGGCGGCCGCGTCGGCGCCCCTGCGCTCCGCCTCCCGCTCGGCCAGCCTGCGGCGCTGCGGCACCACCGTGTACTTGGGGTCGGCCACGGACTGCTTACCCGCCTGGAAGACGCCCAGCCGGGTGCACGCGGAACCGGCCAGCAGGGCGGCGCCGCTCACCGCGGAGGCCACCCGGCTGCGGCGGCCCAGCACCGCGCCGGCCGCCCCGGCCAGGGTGAGCGTCCGGGCCGCGCGCATGAGGGCGCCCGCCCTGCCCTGCCGGTAGGGCTCGCCGGACAGCCCCATCCCGCGCTCCATGGCGCTGGACACCGCCGTCTCCACCAGGGCGCCGCCCACGGCGGCGCGGCGCGCGGGACCGCTCTGCGCCAGGGGCGCGGTGACCAGGCCCATCCCGCCCGCGGCCGCGGCCGCGGAGGAGGCGAACACGAACGGCATGTACCGGTAGCCGTCGTGCCAGGACGGCACCGCGGTGTCGCACACCAGCGGCGCCGTGTAGGTGGCCACCAGCGGCCCCACCGCCCCGGCGCCCAGGGTGGCCGCCAGACCGATCCTCGGGAACCACCCGGTGGCGGAGGTCACCGCCGCGACCCCGGCCAGGGGGCCGTAGGTCATGAGGATCCAGGACCCGACGCTCATCGGCGAGGTCGGCTTGACCACCCGCAGCATGTTGAGGAAGCGCTCGGGGCGCCCCAGGTCGTGGATGAGCGCGGCCGTCGAACCGGAGATCGCGCCCAGAGCCGTGTACTTGAGGGGGCGGGCCAGCTCCGGGCGGCCGGTCAGCTCGGCGCCGGCGGCCAGCACCGACGAGGCCCCGGCGAGACCGCCCAGGAACAGGTAGCCGCCGATGTCGGAGGCCTTCCACACGATCTGGTTGAGGACCGGCTTGCCGTAGTAGGAGCGGAACTCGGCGTCGGGCACCCGCGTGGGCTCGCCTCGCCCCTTCTTCCTGCGCCGCCCCTCCCCGTGTTCGCGGCGCTGTTCCTCCCCGACGACGTCGGCGGCCCCCGTGACGGCCTCCCGTCCGGGGCGCTGCCCGCGCACGCCCTCCTTGGTCACGTCCGACGAGCTCATCAGCGCCTCCCCACGAACGTCGCGGCCGCTCCGACCACCAGCGCCGCCGCCGCGACACCGGCGTGCCGCCACATCGACGGCAGGTCCCGGGTGGTCACCAACGGGTCCGGCGGCAGCCCGTAGACCTCGGGCTCGTCCAGCAGCAGGAAGAACGCGCCCGCGCCGTCCACCCCGTTGTCGGGGTCCTCGCCGTACAGGCGGGCGGAGGACACCCCGGCCTCGTGCAGGTCGGCCACCCGCGCCTCCGCGCGCGCACGCAGTTCGTCGAGGTTGCCGAACTGGATCGAGTCGGTGGGGCAGGCCTTGGCGCAGGCGGGCTCCAGGCCGTCGCCGATCCGGTCGTAGCACAGGGTGCACTTCCAGACCCGGCCGTCCTCCTCGCGCTTGTCGATGACCCCGTAGGGGCAGGCCGGAACGCAGTACCCGCAGCCGTTGCAGATGTCCTCCTGCACCACCACCGTGCCGAACTCCGTGCGGAACAGCGAGCCGGTCGGGCACACGTCCAGGCAGGCGGCGCTGGTGCAGTGCTTGCACACGTCCGAGGACATCAGCCAGCGGAACTCGCCTCGCTCGTCGGCCCCCGTGGCGGCGCCGGGCAGCTCGAAGGACGGCATGCCCAGGTCCACGGCCCCGGGGCGGCCCACGCCCGGGTCCTGGTGGCCCAGGGGCTCGCGCTGTTCGACGAAGGCCACGTGCCGCCACGTGTCCGCGCTCAGTCCACCGCTGTTGTCGAACGACATGGACGTGAAGTCCAGGCCGTCCTCGGGGACCATGTTCCACTCCTTGCAGGCGACCTCGCAGGCCTTGCAGCCGATGCACACACTCGTGTCGGTGAAGAAGCCGACCCTCTCGTGCCTGCCGTCCCCGTTGCTCTCCGCGGACACGCTCACACCTCCAGTCCCGTCTGTTCCGTGATTCCGGCCCGCTCCCGGTACTCGCGCACCAGGTCGAGGCGCTCGACGCCCCGGGGCCTGCGTCCCGGCCGGATGTCGGCCGTGATCGCCTTGACCTCCTGGATGTGCACGTTGGGGTCGAGCGCGATGGGCATCAGCTCGTTGACCGCGTCCCCGGTCGAGTACCCGTTGGGCCCCCAGTGGTAGGGCATCCCGATCTGGTGGACCACCCGTCCCTGCACCCGCAGCGGCGCCATCCGGTCGGTGACCATGACCCGGGCCTCGATGGCGTTGCGCGCCGTGACGACGGTGGCCCAGCCGCCGTGCTCCAGACCGCGCTCCTCGGCCAGCTCGGGCCCCACCTCGCAGAAGAACTCGGGCTGGAGTTCGGCCAGGTAGGGCGTCCACCTGCTCATCCCGCCCGCGGTGAAGTGCTCGGTGAGCCGGTAGGTCGTCACCACGTACGGGAAGACGTCGGACCCGGGCGTGCCGGGGGCGGGGTGGTACCGGTTGTACTCGTGCGGGTACAGCAGACGCGTCGGGTTGCGCTGGTGCCCGTACAGCGGGTTCTCGAACGGGGTGTCCTGCGGCTCGTAGTGCGTGGGCATCGG
Organism: Nocardiopsis dassonvillei subsp. dassonvillei DSM 43111; assembly: GCF_000092985.1. Taxonomy (GTDB): domain Bacteria; phylum Actinomycetota; class Actinomycetes; order Streptosporangiales; family Streptosporangiaceae; genus Nocardiopsis; species Nocardiopsis dassonvillei. The sequence goes on along the minus strand of NC_014210.1, from coordinate 28,897 downwards.
GCCGTCGTTGAGGCCCGCGGGCGCGTACAGCCACCCCTTGCCGTCGGCCTGCATGATGAAGGCGTCCCGACCGGTCAGCGCCGCGACGCCCTCGGCGTCCTCCTCGGGCTCGTAGTCGGGCGCCTTGCGGTTCTCGAAGTCGGGGGTGTCGTGCCCGACCCAGCGCCCCTGCTCCGCGTCCCACCACACGAGGCTCTTGCGGGGGCTCCAGGGCTCCCCGTTCTCGTCTGCGGAGGCGCGGTTGTACAGGACGCGCCGGTTGTCCGGCCACGCCCAGGCCCACTCCCCGGCGATCCAGTCCTGTTCGGTGTGGGGCTTCCTGCGCGCCGCCTGGTTGACCCCGTCCTTGAAGACGCCGCAGTAGATCCAGCAGCCGCACGAGGTCGACCCGTCGTCGCGCAGCTCGGTGTAGACGGTGAGCGGGCGGCCCTCGGCGTCGTGTCCGTTGATCTCGCGCAGGACCGCGGCGGCGTCGGGCTCCCCGTCCTCCTCCAGGGGGTAGTCCCAGGTGAGGTCGAGGACGGGGCGGTCCTTGGGGTCCTCGGAGCCGGCGAGGATACCGCGGATCTCGCGGCCCAGGTGGTACATGAACCACAGGTCGCTGCGCTGGTCACCGCTCGGGCTCACGGCCCGGTCGTGCCACTGGAGCAGCCGGTTGGTGTTGGTGAAGGTGCCCGACTTCTCGGTGTGCGCGGCGGCCGGGAAGAAGAACACCTCGGTGCCGATGTCCTCGGTGCGCATCTCGCCGGACTCGATCTCCGGCCCGTCCTTCCACCAGGTGGCGCTCTCGATCAGCGAGAAGTCGCGCACGACCAGCCAGTCCAGTTCGGCCATGCCCATGCGCTGGGCCCTGCTGTTGGCCGATCCCACGGCGGGGTTCTCGCCCATGAGGAAGTAGCCCTTGCACTTTCCGGCGATCTGCCCCATCACGGTGTCGTAGTGGCTGTGGGAGCCGGTGAGCCGGGGCAGGTGGTCGAAGCAGTAGTCGTTCTCGGCCGTCGCGTGCTCGCCCCACCACGCCTTGAGCAGGCTGACGGTGTAGGCCTCCATCCCGTCCCAGAACCCCTTCCTGGGGTTGCCGGCGGCCATGATGTAGGTCTCCAGGGACTGCTCCTCGTGGGCGTGGGGCATCGGCAGGTAGCCCGGGAGCAGGTCGAACAGGGTGGGCACGTCGCTGGAGCCCTGGATGCTGGCGTGTCCGCGCAGCGCCTGGATGCCTCCCCCCGGGCGGCCGATGTTGCCCAGCAGCAGCTGGAGGATGGAGGCGGCCCGGATGTACTGGGAGCCGACCGTGTGCTGCGTCCAGCCCACGGCGTAGCAGAAGGCGCTGGTGCGGTCCCGGCCGGAGTTCTCGGTGAGGTGGTCGCACACCCTCCGGAAGGTCTCCTTCGGAATACCGCAGACCTCCTCGACCAGCTCCGGCGTGTAGCGCGCGTAGTGGCGTTTGAGGACCTGGAACACGCAGCGCGGGTCGGTGAGCGTCGGGTCCTCCCTGGGCTTCTCCCGGATGACCGCGCCGCCCGACCCCTGCTGTTCGGGCCGCCCGGAGTGGCTGGTGCCGAGGTTCTCCTCCAGCCGCTCCCTGAACAGCTGGTTGCGGTTGCCGGAGGCGGCGGCGACCTCGGCGCCCTCGTAGCTCCAGGTGCTGGCGTCGTAGCTCTTGTCCTCCTCCGAGAAGCCGGAGAACAGGCCGTCCAGGTCCTCGGTGTCCTGGAAGTCCTCGCCGACGATCGTGGCGGCGTTGGTGAAGGCGCGCACGTAGTCGAGGAAGTACTTCTCCTCGGTGAGGACGTGGTTGATGATCGCGCCGAGGAAGGCGATGTCGGTGCCGGCGCGGATGGGCACGTGCATGTCGGCGAGCGCGCTGGTGCGGCTGAACCGGGGGTCGACGTGGATGACCACCGCGCCGCGGGCCTTGGCCTCCATGACCCACTGGAAGCCGACCGGGTGGGCCTCGGCGAAGTTGGAGCCCTCGATGACGATGCAGTCGGAGTTCTGCAGGTCCTGGAGGAACATGGTCGCCCCGCCGCGCCCGAAGGACGTCCCGAGCCCGGCGACCGTGGAGCTGTGGCACACGCGGGCCTGGTTCTCCACCTGGACGACGCCGAGCGAGGTCAGGAGCTTCTTGATGAGGTAGTTCTCCTCGTTGTCCAGCGTGGCGCCGCCGAGGCTGGCGATCCCCAGCGTGCGGTTCACCCGTTGCCCCTCGTGCTCCCGCTCCCAGGTCTGCTCGCGCGTGCGGACCGCGCGGTGGGCGACCATCCGCATGGCGGTGTCGAGGTCGAGTTCCTCCCATTCGGTGCCGTACGGGCGCCGGTACAGGACCCTCTCCTCGCGCGCGGAGCCGGTGGTGAGCTGGAGGCTGGCCGACCCCTTGGGGCACAACCGCCCGCGGCTGATCGGCGAGTCCGGGTCGCCCTCGATCTGGACGACCTTCTCGTCCTTGACGTAGACGTTCTGCCCGCACCCCACCGCGCAGTAGGGGCAGACCGACTTCACGACCCGGTCGGCCTCCTCGGTGCGGGACCTGAGGTTCTCCGACCGGCGGGACTTCGCGGCGGCCCCGCGCCCCGTCGGGTCGTCCCCCGTGAACTGCCGGTACACCGGCCACGACTCGATCCACGTGCGTACGCCCATGCTCGCCTCCGCCCCGGGCCCGGGGCCCGTCGATGGTCTCCAGGTCTGCCGCTACCCACGGACGAGGGGGAGCATGGGTCCGGATTCCCACCGTGCGCCGGGCGCGACTCCGGGCGGCAGGGGACACGCCGCCCGTGGCGGTTCCATGGGGCTTTTGTGACGCGGTCCGGAGGACGGGGTTTCACGTGAAACACCGAGGGAGGAGAGAGCCGAAAATCCCCCTTTCCGGACTTCCCCGGCGGGAGGAGGGTTGCGGCACTCCCTCCAGTTGGTAAGAACTTCCCCCGCCGTGCGTCCGAAGCCGCGGCGATGGGCAGGGGGCACCTGGACAGGGATCATGACGACGTGGTGGGGGACCAGTTCCATGACCGACGTATCCAGCCAGGGATCCGCGCCGGGAGACGACCGCGAGGTGCTCACGAACCGGCAGGGACACCCGGTCTACGACAACCAGAACCAGCGCACGGTCGGCGAGCGGGGGCCCGCGACGCTGGAGAACTACCAGTTCCTGGAGAAGATCAGCCACTTCGACCGGGAGCGCATCCCGGAGCGGGTGGTGCACGCGCGCGGGGTGACCGCGTTCGGCTACTTCGAGTCCTACGGCGCGTGGGGCGACGAGCCGATCAGCCGCTACACGCGGGCCAAGCTCTTCCAGGGCAGGGGCAAGCGGACCGACATCGCGCTGCGCTTCTCGACCGTCATCGGCGGCAGGGACTCCTCGGAGTGCGCGCGCGACCCGCGCGGGTTCGCGATCAAGTTCTACACCGAGGACGGCAACTGGGACCTGGTGGGCAACAACCTCGCGGTGTTCTTCATCCGCGACGCCATCAAGTTCCCCGACGTGATCCACGCCCTCAAGCCGGACCCGGTGACCTTCCGCCAGGAGCCCAACCGCATCTTCGACTTCATGTCGCAGACCCCCGAGTGCATGCACATGCTGGTCAACCTGTTCAGCCCGCGCGGCATCCCGGCGGACTACCGGCACCAGCAGGGCTTCGGCGTCAACACCTACAAGTGGGTCAACGACGTGGGCGAGACCGTCCTGGTCAAGTACACCTGGATGCCCAAGCAGGGCGTGCGCAGCATGACCGAGGCCGACGCCGCCAACCTCCAGGCGGACGAGACCGGGCACGCGACCAAGGACCTGCACGAGGCCATCGACCGCGGCGATTACCCGGAGTGGGAGCTGCTCGTGCAGATGATGAGCGACGAGGAGCACCCCGAGCTCGACTTCGACCCGCTGGACGACACCAAGACCTGGCCGGAGCAGGACTTCCCGCCCAAGGCGGTGGGGCGGATCGTGCTCGACCGGAACGTGTCGGACAACTTCGCGGAGAACGAGCAGATCTCCTTCGGCACCGGCGTGCTCGTGGACGGCCTGGACTTCTCCGACGACAAGATGCTCGTCGGGCGCACCTTCTCCTACAGCGACACGCAGCGCTACCGGGTGGGGCCCAACTACCTCCAGCTGCCGGTGAACCAGGCCAAGAACGCCGACGTGCGCACCAACCAGCGCGACGGCCTGATGGCCTACCACCAGGACTCCGGGGGCGAGAACCCGCACGTCAACTACGAGCCGTCCATCAACGGCGGCCTGCGCGAGGGGCAGTACCCCACGCACGACGAGCAGGGGCCGGAGATCCGGGGGCGGATGACGCGCAAGCGCATCTCCCGCACCAACGACTACCAGCAGGCGGGGCAGCGGTACACGCTGATGGAGGAGTGGGAGCGCGACGACCTGGTGCGCAACTTCATCGGACAGCTCTCCCAGTGCGACCGGCCGATCCAGGAGAGGATGGTCTGGCACTTCCTCATGGTCGACGACGACCTGGGGCTGCGCGTCGGCGAGGGGCTGGGCATCGGCCCGGGCGACGTGGCGCACCTGGAGCCGCTGCGGAGCCAGACCCTGGACGAGGGGGAGCGCCAGCGCATGGCCAACCTGGGCAAGAACGGCCCCCGGGACGTGTCGGGGCTGACGATGACCCACTGCGTGCCCAACCAGCGGCACGTGGTGGAGCGCTGAGGCGGGCGTGATGGAACGGCTCGCACGGGCCCTCGCGCACACCTCGTCCGCCGTCGGCAGGGGACTGCTGGCGGGGGTGGTCGGCACGGCGGCGATGACGGTCTCCAGCACCGTCGAGGCCAGGCTGCGCGGTAGGGGAGGCAGCACCTCGCCCGCCGACGCCGCCGGGAAGGTGCTCGGGGTGCGTCCGGAGGGCCCCTCTGGCGAGCAGCGGTTCAGCACCGCGGTGCACTGGGGCTACGGGGCCTCGTGGGGGGCGGTCCGCGGGCTGCTGGGCGCCGCCGGGCTGCACGGGACCGCTGCGGCGGCCGCGCACCTGGCGCTGGTGTGGGGCGGTGAGCAGGTCGCCCTCCCGGCCACGGGCACGGCTCCCCCGGCCTGGAAGTGGGGCGCCGAGGAGGTCGGGGTGGACCTGCTGCACCACACGGTCTACGCCTGCGCCACCGGTGCCGCCTACGAGTGGCTCGACCGGCGCTGACCCGCGGTCGTCCGGCCCCGGTCCCCGTTCGGTGACCGGGGCCGGACCGTGTGCGGCTCCGGTGCGGGCGCGGCCGTACGGCATGACACGGCCGCCGTCTCCCGGGAGGCGGCGGCCGTCGTCGCACCGTCCCCGCTCCGCGCGGGGTCCTTTCGGGCGCGTCAGCGCCTGACCCGGTCGCGCCGGGAGGGCGCCAGGATGATCCCGAGCGCGATCATGCTCAGTCCCAGGAAGAGGTGCAGCCAGTTGTCGGCGTTGTTGAGCGGCACGAAGTTCGCCGGGTCGTCGGACCCGACCAGCAGGCCGTAGAGCCACAGCACCAGGTAGGCCAGACCGCCGCCGATGAGGTAGACGCGCGCCAGACCGGCGGTGCGCGCCATCGCCACCCCGGCCACGCCGAGGACCAGGTGGAGCAGGTTGTGCAGGATGGACACCTGGAAGAGCCCCAGCAGCAGGGCCTCGGAGTGGTGCCCGGCGAACTGCATCTGGTCGTAGTTGGTGGTCACTCCGGGGATGAAGCCGAGCACGCCCACCAGCAGGAAGACGATGCCGTAGATGAGCGCGGCGAGGCGGATCGGCTTTCCGGGAACCCTGGTCACGCCCTGGGTCGATGTCCTGTTGGACATGGTTACCTCCACCGTGTTGCGTCCGTTTCATAAGTCCCTGTGACGCAAGGGGCTGGTGGTGAACCATTACCCGATGTGATGCGCATCACTCACGCTGGCGGTCGGCGGCGTCCGCCGACCCCGGCCGCCGCACACCGCCGACCGGTCCCGGGCGCGGACGAACGTCCGACCCGCGGCGCGGGGGAGCGGTGGCCGGAGCAGAGGAACGGTGGCCGGAGCGCGGGAGCGGGACGGGCGCAGCGCCGCCCGCGCGGTGAGTGCGGACGCGGGAGTCGGGGTAGTCGCGCCAGCGAGGCACTCCCGCGGTGGGCCGGGGGCCGCGAGCCGGTGGGGCGAGGCCTCCGCGCGCGGCGGACGCGGCGCCGCGGGAACGGTGCCGACCGACGGCGTCGAACCCGGGAGGGAAGCGGTCATGGCGGAACTGGTGTCCGACCACGTACTGAAGCGTCTGCGCGAGTGGGGGGTCGACCGCGTCTTCTCCTACGCGGGCGACGGCATCAACGGCCTGCTCGCCGCGTGGGAGCGGGCCGACGACCGGCCCCGCTTCATCCAGTCACGGCACGAGGAACTGGCGGCCTTCGAGGCCACGGGGTACGCCAAGTTCTCCGGCCGGGTGGGGGTGTGCGCGGCCACGTCGGGTCCCGGCGCCATCCACCTGCTGAACGGCCTCTACGACGCCAAGCTCGACCACGTGCCGGTGGTGGCCATCCTCGGCCAGACCGCGCGCAGCGCGATGGGCGGCTCCTACCAGCAGGAGGTCGACCTGATGTCGCTGTACAAGGACGTGGCCAGCGACTACCTCCAGATGGTGACCGTCCCCGAGCAGCTGCCCAACGTGCTGGACCGGGCGATCCGGATCGCCGCGAGCAGGCGCACGGTCACAGCGGTCATCATCCCCGCCGACGTCCAGGATCTGGAGTACTCGCCGCCCGAGCACGAGTTCAAGATGGTGCCCTCCAGCCTCGGCCTCCCCTCCCCGCGGTCCACGCCGTCCCCGGAGGGGCTGGCCGAGGCCGCCGAGATCCTCAACTCCGGTGAGCGCGTCGCCATGCTGGTCGGACAGGGGGCCAGGGGAGCGGCGGACGCCGTCGTCGAGATGGCCGACAGGCTCGGCGCCGGGGTGGCCAAGGCGCTGCTGGGCAAGGACGTGCTCCCCGACGACCTGCCCTTCGTGACCGGGTCGATCGGGCTGCTCGGCACCCGGCCCTCCTACGAGATGATGCGGGACTGCGACACCCTGCTCGTGGTGGGATCCAGCTTCCCGTACAGCCAGTTCCTGCCCGAGTTCGACCAGGCGCGCGCCGTGCAGATCGACATCGACCCGACCATGGTCGGCATGCGCTACCCGTTCGAGTGCAACCTGGTCGGCGACTCCGCGCAGACGCTGCGGATGCTGCTGCCGCTCGTGGAGCGCAAGACCGACCGCTCCTGGCGGGAGAAGGTCGAGGACGGCGTCGCGCGGTGGAGGCGGGTCCTCGAACGGCGCGCCCACGTGGACGCCGACCCGGTCAACCCCGAGCGCGTCTTCCACGAGCTGTCCCCGCTGCTGCCCGACGACGTGATGGTGACCGCGGACTCCGGTTCGGCGGCCAACTGGTACGCGCGCCACCTGGTGTTCCGCGAGGGCATGCGCGGAACGCTGTCGGGCACGCTGGCCACGATGTGCCCCGGCGTCCCCTACGCCACGGGGGCGAAGTTCGCCCACCCCGACAGGCCGGTGGTCGCGCTCGTGGGGGACGGCGCCATGCAGATGAGCGGCATCAACGAGCTGATCACCATCGGCCACTACTGGAGGGAGTGGGAGGACCCGCGGGTGGTCGTCGCCGTCCTCAACAACCGCGACCTCAACCAGGTGACCTGGGAGCTGCGCGCGATGGGCGGAGCGCCGCAGTTCCTCCCCTCGCAGCGGATCCCCGACTTCCCCTACGCCGGGTTCGCCGAGAGCATCGGCCTGAGGGGGATCAAGGTGGACGACCCCTCCGACGTGCGCGACGCCTGGCAGCGGGCGCTGTCGGCGGACCGGCCCTGCGTGGTCGAGTTCGTCACCGACCCCGCCGTCCCGCCGATCCCGCCGCACGCGACGCTCGACCAGATGGAGAGCGTGGCCAAGGCCCTGGCCAAGGGCGACCCCGAGGCGTGGTCCGTGGTCAAGCGGGGCGTCGTGTCCAAGGCACAGGAGTTCCTGCCGGGAGACGGGCGGGGAGGCCGCTGACACGGGAGCGGGGAGGGGCGCCCGATCCGGTCGTGGACGGGGGGCAGGGCGTGGCTCCGCCCATCGAGGACCACGCGCTTCTGGGTGGCATGCAGACGTCGGCGCTGGACGGCGGGGACGGGAGCGTGGACCGGCTGTGCCTGCCCGGGTCCGACTCCGGCGCCCGCTTCGCCGCCCTGCTGGGCGACGGGACCCGGCGCGCCAGCGCGCGGAGTCGCGGGGGCGGTGACCGCGCCCCGACCGCGGCGGGTCGACAAGGCGACGGAGCGACAAGGCGACGGAGCGACAAGGCGACGCGGCGACAAGGCGACAGAGGTCGGGGCGGCGGACCGGTCCGCCGCCCCGACGCCGCCTACTTGCCGACCGCGTTCGGCCTGGTGCCGTCCGCGTACAGGTCCACGCCCTTGGGCTCCTTCACCAGGGTGACCCCGAGGAAGGAGACCGCGCAGGCCACGACGATGTAGACGCCGATCGACCACGAGGCGCCGGTCTCGGTGAGCAGCAGCTCGGCGATCATGGGCGCGAAGGCGCCGCCGAGGATCGCGCCGAGGGCGTAGCCGATGGACACGCCGGAGTAGCGGACCTCGGCCGGGAACATCTCCGCGTACAGCGCCGACTGGGGGCCGTAGCTCAGGCCCAGGGTGAGCGTGAAGATGAAGACGCCCGCGAAGTACAGGTAGATGTTGCCGGTGTCGACCATGAACCACATCGGCACGGACCAGGCGGCCAGCAGCACGTAGCCGAGCTGGAAGGTCCGCACCCGGCCGAGCTTGTCGCTCAGGATGCCGCCGTAGAGCGTGGAGATGAGCCAGCCGAACGAGGCGAGGGTGGTCGCCAGGAGCACGGGGCCGCGGTCCATGCCGAGGCCGAACTCCTCGACCGGCCGGGAGGCGTAGGTCGCCAGGTAGGCGATGACGAGGTACCCGGCGGCGTTGTTGGCGATGAAGATCAGCGCGGAGAGGACGACCTCACGGGTGTGCTCGCGGAACAGTCGGCCCAGCGGGGCGGAGGTCTCGGCCTTGCGCGCCTGCATGAGCTTGAAGACCGGGGACTCCTCCACGGACTTGCGGATGAGGTGGCCGATGATGATCAGCAGGAAGGACAGGAGGAAGGGGATGCGCCAGCCCCACTCCAGGAACGCCTCCGGGCCGATGGCCGCGGTGATCACCCAGACGACGAAGGTCGCCAGGATCATGCCGCAGGGGACTCCGATCTGCGGGTAGGCGCCGAAGAAGCCGCGCTTGTCGACCGGTGCGTGCTCCACCGACATCAGTGCCGCGCCGCCCCACTCGCCGCCCGCCGAGAAGCCCTGGAGGATGCGCAGGATGATCAGCAGGACGGGCGCGGCCACGCCGATCTGGGCGTAGGTGGGCAGCAGGCCGATCAGGCAGGTGGCGAGCCCCATCATGACCAGGGTCGCCACGAGCACGCGCTTGCGGCCGAACCTGTCTCCGAGGGCGCCCGCGACGATCGCGCCGAGCGGCCGGAAGAGGAAGGAGATGCCGATGGTCGCGAAGGACAGGACCTGGGCCAGCCCCGGGCTGTCCTCGGTCAGCGGCGACAGGAACAGGGGGGCGAGCACGAGGCCGGCGGCCTGCGCGTAGATGAAGAAGTCGTACCACTCGATGGTGGTGCCGACCATGGTCCCGGCGAGGACGCGCCGCCGCTCCCTGGTCTCGATCGCGCCGCCCGGCCCTGGGGCCGTCGAGTCGGAAGTTGCCATTGGTGCTCCGTATGTTCTCTACCGACCGGAGGTCGGATTCCGCTCGTGGGCTCTCGGTATCGGCAGCCACGGTGACAACCACCCGTCCCTCCAGACGCACAAGCGACAGGAAGGACATGTCCGACACCGGACTGAGCCCCAGGACACCATGTCATGTGACTCAAGGCACTTTCTACACCGGGGCCTACTTTTCGCAGCTCGAAAGCTATGTCCTGACCGAACGGTCGGTTAGATGAATGGCACTGTCGGTGGCTCGCGGCTCGTGACCAGCCACAGCTCGGCGCCGGGCGGACGACATGTCGGCGGATCGACGAGTCGACATACCGCCGAATCCGTTTCGGGGCGGAAGGGGCCGTGAGCAGGGAGAAGCGGGGCGCTCCGCCCGAGAGCGGTCGTGTACAGCGAAAAACACCCGGTTAGCGACGGACCGGCGTGGAAAACTGACTACCACACCCGTCCTGTGACGTAGACCACGGCTCTGTTCCCGCCGTCCCCACGACGAAACGCCCCCCCAGGGAGTCATCAGGTGCCCACCATCGGACTGTCCCAGGCCATCGACGAACTGCGCCGGGAGCTCGCCGCCGCGCGCCGGAAGGGGGAGGGCCACGAGATCGGCATCGAGATCGTCGAGGCCGAGGTCGAACTCCTCCTGGAGGCGCACCATGAGGGAGCCGGGAAGGCCGGTGTGCGCTTCGGTGTGCTCTCCCTCAACGCCGAGGGCAAGGCCGGCCGCAAGGACACGCACCGGATCACGCTGAAGCTCGCCCTGACCGACGCGGACGGAAGGAAACTCGCGATCGCCTCTGATAGCGGAGCGGTCTGGGAGGACCGCAGGGACCTGGACTGATGGACCCGAGGTGTGTCGCGGACGTCCGCGTCGCCAGGGCCGGGGCCGCCTCCAGGGGAGGGACCGGCTACCTCGTCGGGCCCTCCCTCGTCCTCACCGCGGCCCATGTGCTCGACGGCCACGAGCGTGTCGACGTGCGCCTGGGAGCCGACCGGCCGAGCGGTTTCCTGCGGTGCTCCGTCGTCTGGTCGGACCGGAGCACGGACGTCGCCCTGCTGCGGCTGGAGGAGCCGCGGCCCCACCCCTCCGTGCGCTGGGGGAAGCTCTCGGCGGACGAACCGCAGCCGTACCGTTCGCTCGGCTACCCCGACCTCGCGGCCAACGACGGGGGCCGCGACCTGAAGGACCTGCGGGGGACCCTCAGCCCGTGGGACGGCATGGTCAGGAAGGACCTCCGGCTCGACGTCCAGCGGGAGTACGGCAACGACGTGTCGTGGAAGGGGGCCTCCGGCACCGCCGTGTTCGTCAGGGAACGGCTGGTGGGCGTCATCGTCGACCACGACCGGCGCAACGGGGACCTGATCGCCCGCCGGTCCACGCGGTTCGCCCGCGATAAGGACTTCCGGCGCCTGGTCAGGGAGGACGCGGGGACGGAGCCGTGGCTCGTCCCGGTGGACCTCCCGCGCGCGGCGCGCAACACCGCCAGGCGTTTCGTCCGCGCCCGGCTCTCCTCCCTGCGCAGGCTTCCGCACACGCTCGCGGTGGCCGTCCGGGAACGGCGCGGTCACGGCACGCGGGCGGGGACGGCGGCCGTCCCCGCCCGGAGGAGCCGTGCCACGGCCGGGATGCGGGAGCGCCGTGGTGCCGGGCGACCGGTGTGGCCCCTGGCCGTCGCCGCCGTCGCGCTGCTCACCCTGGTCCCGAACGGCGTGTACTGGCTGCGGGCCAACGGCCACCTGGGGCTGGGCCTCCAGTGCGCCCCGCCCACCGAGCTCACCGTGCTCACCACCCCGGACCAGCACGCCGTCGTCCAGCGGGCCGCCGACGACTTCTCCGCCCACGTCGGCGGCCGGGACGAGAGGAGCGGGTGCGTACCCGTGCGCGTCAGCGTCACCGTCGCGGGCGGGGCCGCGCGGACGCGCGAGCTGCTGCGCGAGGGGTGGACCGACCTGCGGGCGGGGCCCCGCCCGCACGTGTGGCTGCCGGACTCCAGCGCGGACGTCGCCCTGCTGCGCGGGGATCCGGGTGACGCGCCCGGCCTGGAGACGGGGGAGGGGAGCGCCACCAGGCTCACACCCGTGGTGCTGGGGCTGCCCGAGTCCGCGGGCGAGGTCCCCGCCTGTTCCGGGACCGACCCGGGCGGAGCGCGTTCGAACCTCGTCGTCTGCACGGCCGCGGCGGCGGAGGCCGGGCTCCTCCTGGCCCGCCCCTCACCGGAGGCCTCGGTCTCGGCGCTGATCCAGACCGAGGCCCTGTACTCCGCGTACGGGGACGGGGGCGCCGAGGAGATCCAGATCGCGGAGGCCCGCGCGACCTCGGCCGGGCTCGACGCCGAGGGCAACCTCGGCCTGCTGTGCGCGCTGCGCGGCGGGAGCGCCGACCCCGCCTCCGTCGGGGTGTTCAGCACCGAGTACGCGATCAACGCCTACAACACGGGCGCGCAGCTGGGCCCCGGGTGCGGGCCGACGGGCGAGGAACCGGACGAGCCCCTGGTCCCCGTCTACTTCTCCGAGACGCCCGGCCTGGACCACCCGTTCGTACGGCTGGACTGGGGCGGCGACGGGGTCGAACGGGAGGCGGAGGCGTTCGGGGAGTGGATGCGGCACCCCCGGGAGACAACGGCCTTCCAGGGCTACCGGACGGTGGAGGGCGCCATGATCGGCGGGGATGCGGAGCGGTCCCTGATGGAGGTCACACACCTCAACTCGGCCCGTCAGGACGGGGAGTGGCGGGAGCGGCTGGAGTCCGGGCTGCGGCAGCAGGAGCGCTCCCGCGCCCCGGTCGAGGTCCTGCTCGTGGTCGACCGCTCCGACTCCATGAGCGGCCCCGGCACGGGCGGCACCCGGCTGGCGACCGCGCAACAGCTGGCCCGGACCGCCGTCGGCCTCCTGGGGGAGCAGGACACCGTGGGGATCTGGACCTTTCCCGAGGGCGGACCGGGCAACGACGTCACCGGCCAGGAACGCGTCCTGCCCCCGGAACCGGGCATGGACGCGCGCAGGGAGGAGTCGGCGCGCGAGGCGATCGACGCGCTGAGCGCCGAGTTCCCGGCCACCCCGCTGGCCGACGCCGTCCGCGACGGCGCCGAGGAACTGGAGTCCTGCGCCGACCGTCCGGGGGAGCCCGGCGCCTGCGCCCTGGTCGTCCTCACCGACGGCGTCGCCCTCCCCGAGCCGCGCGGCGGCGCGCGGGCGGACGACGTGGCCGCCGTGCTGGAGGACCTCGACGAGCGCGTGCGGGTGCACGTGGTGTCCGTGGGCGACGAGGGGTGCGGCGGGGACGGGCTGCTCAGCCGGCTGGCGGGCGCGGGGGCCGAGTGCCACCACCCGCGCGCCGACGAACTCGAACAGGTCGTCTACGGCATCGTGGCCGGGACCAGGGCGGCGACGCCGTGAGGGCCCGCCCGAGGCCGCCGCGGCCGGTCGTGTGCGCGCTCCTGTCGCTCCTGCTGCTGGGCTCCGCCGCCTGCGACGCGCGGGGCGAGCGGGACGAACGGGTCCTGCGCGTCGCCCTCCCCGTTGACGTCACCGCCACGGAGGACACGGGCGGGGGCGGGGTGTACACGCGGCTCATCGAGCGCTGGGAGGCGGAGAACGAGGGGTGGGAGGTCGACGTCCGGTGGCTCTCGCCCCGGGCGGACGAGCAGCGCTCGCAGATGGTCGTGGCGATGCAGGCCGACCCGGCGGCCTACGACGTCCTCCTCCTCGACAACCAGTGGGTGCCGGAGTTCCACGAACGCGGCTGGCTGGCGGAGGTGGACACCGGCGGAGACGGCCCGCTGGCGTGGAACGGCTTCCTGGGCCGCGCCCGGGACGCGGTGTGCTACGAGGGCCGGGCGCGGGCGGTGCCGTTCCACATGGACGTGGGCCTGCTCTACTACCGCGCCGACCTGGTCGGCCCCGAGGAGGTCACCGCCCGGATCGAGGAGGACGGCTGGCGCGGGCTGCTCGGCCTCGCGGACGAGGTACGCGACGAGCACGGCCTGGAGCACGGGTACACGGGCCAGTTCGGCGACTACGAGGGCCTGACCGTCAACGCCCTGGAGTTCGTCCTCGGCGGGCATCCCGGTCTGGAGGCGGACAGCCGGGGGACCTTCCACGGGTCGGACGGGGCGGACGGCGGCGGGGCGGAGGACGGCTGTGTCACGTCCGCCGGTGCGAGCGGCGAGTTCCAGGGCCTGGAGGTGCTGGAGGCGGGGCTGGAGCCCGAGGCCGGGGGTGTCATCCCGCGCGCTGCCCTGGAGGAGACCGAGACCGAGAGCCTGAACCGGTTCCGCGGCGGCGAGGTGGTGTTCATGCGCCACTGGCCCCGGGTCGTGCCCCAGCTCCAGGCCGACTCCGAGAGCGCCGAGACGCTCCGGGAGGGGCTGCGCTGGGTCGGCTGGGCGGGGGAGGCCGGGGGCGGCGACCCCGCGTTCGGGGTGCTCCGGCTGCCCGCGGCCGTGCTCGGCGGCAACAGCCTGGCGGTCACCGGGGAGTCGCCGCACCGGGACGAGGCCTGGAGCCTGGTCGCGGCCATGACCGGGCAGGAGGTCCAGGCGGAGTTCCGGGAGGCCGGTCTGCTCCCCGCCCGCGGCAGCGGCTACCGGCTGAGCGACGCCGAGGACCGGGACGTGCGGTACTGGGAGGAGCTGCGCGACGCCGTCGGCGAGGGACTGCTGCGGCCGCGCACCCCCTACTACCCGTACGTGAGCGAGGTGCTGCGGGACCACGTGGACACGCAGATCCGCCCGGGCTCGACCGACCCGCACCCCGAGGACATGGTGTGCGAGCTCAACGCCGCGCTCGCCGGGAAGGTCAGCACGTGCGGCTGACGGCCCCGGGCGGCAGGTCCCCGGGTCGACAGGTACATGAATCGACACGTGCACGAGTCGACACGTCGACCCGGAGCCTCTTCCCGGCTCGACCGGGCGCGGCGGCGGAGCCGGGCGGCGCCCGTTCCGTCGACCGGTTCCGGCGCGGGCCCTACCGCCCGCCCCGGCCGTAGCCCTGGTTGACCTGGATCTGGAGCATGTTGCCGAGGTGGTGGTGCAGGCTGGCGGCGACCTCGCCGCCCTCGCCCCAGTCGACGACGCCGAACTTCATGCTGGGCGTCACCCTCATGCGCGTGCCCCGGGGATGGGGAAGAGGTCGACGTACACGTTGAACCCCCGGGTGAGCAGGCTCATGCCGGTGGAGAAGGCGTAGCGGTAACCGGCGCCGGGCACCGGGTTCCCCGGGCCCGAGGCCCCTTGGTGCGCGACACGGAGCGGGGGAGCATGTTCCACACCTGGTTGATGTGGAACGGAAGCTGGTAGTCGAAGGTCGTGGCCACGCTTCTCCGTCCTCGCTCTGGAGGCCGCCCGCGTCCCGCGCTCCGGGGCGGAGGTGACGACGCCCTCCCGGTGCGCCGCATCCTACAGGTGCCCTGATCGCACCAGCGTCCCCGAGTCGACGGGTACACGAGTCGACAGGTCGACACGGCCCGTTGTCGACACGGGAACACGGTGCCCGGCCGGGCCGCGCCTCGGGCGCCGACGCACGTGTGAGGCGCGGACATGAGAAAAGGCCCCCCGTGGGGAGCCTTCTCGTGTGTGGGCGTACCAGGACTTGAACCTGGGGCCTCATCCTTATCAGGGATGCGCTCTAACCGACTGAGCTATACGCCCTTGCTGCGTGTGGAACTCTACCGCATCGGCGGGACCGGGGCGAACCGGTGATCCGGGGCGGACGCGAGGCGGGACGCGGCGCACGCGTCCCTTTCCACCTCCCATTTTACCCGGGTGCGGAAGTGCTCCGAACCAACGCGTGAGGGCCCGGCCCCAGCGGGGACCGGGCCCTCACGGCGGTGCTACTCGGCCTCGGACAGCGTCACGTCGATGCCGCCGACCAGGTCGGCGACGAGGTTGTACAGCATGGCGCCCACCGTGGACAGGGCGGTGATCAGCACGATGTTCAGCGCGCCGACCACGCCGGTGTACCCCAGGACGCGGCCCGGCGAGAACCAGGAGGCCGGGTCGAGGCCGAGCTCGTCCTCGGTCCCGTCGCCCTCCAGGAGCGCCGTGAGCATGTTGGTCAGCTCGTCGAAGACACCCAGCATCGACAGCGTCGCGTAGATCACCGCGATCGCCACGAACAGGATGATGAAGCACACCAGGGAGACGACGAAGCTGAACTTCATCACCGACCACGGCTCCACACGGGAGACCGACAGGTGTGCCTTACGGCTGGACAGGCTGGCCTTCACGGCGCTCGGACCCTCAGGCACCGAGGTCTTCGATTCGGACACTGGCGTTCCCCCCGCTTCGGCGCGGTCCTCCGCCACGGATCCGGCCGGTCCGGCGGCGGTCCCGGACCCGGTGTCCGCCTTGTCGGCGGAGCCCTCGTCCTCGTCGCCGGGCTTGCTCCCCGACTCCTCGCCGGACTCCTCGGCCGTGCCGGCCTCGGTGGCGCCCGTCGCCGCCTCGGCCTTGTCGCCGACCTCGGTGGTCACGGCGGCCCCCGCTTCTGCCGTGTCCTTCTCGGTCGTCTCCACGTCCCCGTCCCGGGCGGTCTCCGCCGTGTCCGGGTCGGTTTCGTTCGTGGTGGTGTTCCGCTGGTTGTCAGACATAGAAACGTTACCGCTGGACTTTCCTTGAGAACGGGTGATTGGCGCGACCAGGGTGTCCGCGGGGTCCGCGCAAAACGAACCCCGCGGCCCATATGGGGCCTAACGCGAAGTCTAGGCCTCCGGGTTGCCTTCGGCGTTCGCGTTCACGTCCTCGGCCGTGTCGGCGTTCGCTTCACCCGCGTCCTCGGCCGTCTCGACGGCCTCCTCCTCGGCGGCCTCGGCGTTGCGCGCCACGGCCACGATCTTGTTGCCCTTGGCCAGGTTCATCAGCCGGACGCCCATGGTCGTGCGGCCGGACCGCTTGACCTCGTCGGCACCGGTGCGGATGACACCGCCAGCGGAGGTGATCGCGAAGACCTCGTCCACCTCGGGGTCGATCATCAGGGCGCCCACCAGCTTGCCGCGGGCCTCCACCACCTTGGCCGTCAGCACGCCCTTGCCGCCGCGGTTCTGCACCGGGTACTGGTCGGACGGGGTGCGCTTGGCGTAGCCGTTCTCGGTGGTGACCAGGACGTCCGTGGAGCCGTCGCCGGGCCGGATGACGTCCATGCTCAGCAGGTAGTCGTCCTCCAGGAACCGCATGCCGATCACGCCGCTGGTGGCGCGGCCCATGGGGCGCAGCGACTCGTCGGAGGCCGGGAACCGGATCGCCTGGGCGTCGCTGGAGATCAGCAGCAGGTCGTCGTCGGGGAAGACCAGCCGGGCGGCGATCAGCTCGTCGCCCTCGCGCAGGTTGATCGCGATGATGCCCGCCGCGCGCGCCGAGTCGAAGTCCTCCAGACGGGACTTCTTGACCAGGCCCTCACGGGTGGCGAGCACCAGGTACGGGGCGGCCTCGTAGTCGCGCAGCGCCATGATCTGCGCGATCTCCTCGCCCGGCTGGAACGGGAGCAGGTTCGCCACGTGCTGGCCGCGCGCGTCGCGGGCGGCCTCGGGCAGCTCGTAGGCCTTCGTGCGGTACACCCGGCCCTGGTTGGTGAAGCACAGGATCCAGTTGTGGGTGGTGGTGACGAAGAAGTGCTGGACGATGTCGTCCTGCTTGAGCTGGGCCCCGCGCACGCCCTTGCCGCCGCGCTTCTGGGCGCGGTAGTTGTCGATGCGCGTGCGCTTGGCGTATCCACCGCGGGAGATCGTGACGACCACGTCCTCCTCGGCGATGAAGTCCTCCATGCGCATGTCGCCCTCGAAGGGGATGATGTGCGTGCGCCGCTCGTCGCCGTACTTCTCCACGATCTCGCCGAGCTCCTCGCGGATGATGCTCCGCTGGCGCGTGTCCGATTCGAGGATGTCGTTGTAGTCGGCGATCTGCGCCATGAGCTCGTCGTACTCGGCCGTCAGGGCGTTGCGCTCCAGGGCGGCGAGCTTGCGCAGCTGCATGTCGAGGATGGCGCGGGCCTGGATGTCGTCGATCTCCAGCAGGTCCATCAGGCCGGTGCGGGCCTGGTCCGCGGAGGCGCTGGCCCGGATGAGGTTGATGACCTCGTCGATGCGGTCCATGGCCCGCAGCAGCGCGCGCAGGATGTGCGCCCGCTCCTCGGCCTTGCGCAGCAGGTACCGGGTCCGGCGGACGATGACCTCGACCTGGTGCTTGACCCAGTGCCGGATCATCTGGTCCAGGCGCAGGGTGCGCGGCACCCCGTCGACCAGCGCGAGCATGTTCGCGCCGAAGGTCTCCTGGAGCTGCGTGTGCTTGTAGAGGTTGTTCAGCACGACCTTGGCGACGGCGTCGCGCTTGAGCACGATGACCAGGCGCTGTCCGGTGCGGCCGCTGCTCTCGTCGCGCACGTCGGCGATGCCGGTGATCTTGCCGTCCTTGACCAGGTCGGCGATCTTGAGCGCGAGGTTGTCCGGGTTGACCTGGTAGGGCAGCTCGGTGACGACCAGGGTCTGGCGGCCCCGCTTGTCCTCCTCCACCTCGACCACGGCGCGCATGGTGATGGAGCCGCGCCCGGTCCGGTACGCCTCCTCGATGCCGCGCTTGCCGACGATGAGCCCGCGGGTGGGGAAGTCGGGGCCCTTGACGCGTGCGATGAGCGCGTCGAGCAGCTCCTCGTCCTGCGCCTCGGGGTTGTCGAGGTACCAGTTGACGCCGTCGGCGACCTCGCGCAGGTTGTGCGGCGGGATGTTGGTGGCCATACCGACCGCGATGCCCGAGGAGCCGTTGACCAGCAGGTTCGGGAAGCGGGCGGGCAGCACGACGGGCTCGGAGGAGCGGCCGTCGTAGTTGGGCCGGAAGTCGACGGTGTCCTTGTCGATGTCCCGGAGCATCTCCATGGCCAGCGGCGCGAGCTTGCACTCGGTGTAGCGCATGGCGGCGGCCGGGTCGTTGCCCGCCGAGCCGAAGTTGCCGTTGGGGTCGACCAGCGGCATCCGCATGGACCACCACTGCGCCAGGCGCACCAGGGTGTCGTAGATGGCGCTGTCACCGTGCGGGTGGTAGTTGCCCATGACGTCGCCGACGACGCGGGCGCACTTGAAGTAGCCGCGGTCGGGACGGTAGCCGCCGTCGTACATCGCGTAGAGCACGCGCTGGTGGACCGGCTTGAGGCCGTCGCGCACGTCGGGCAGGGCGCGGCCGACGATGACGGACATCGCGTAGTCGAGGTAGCTGCGCTGCATCTCGACCTGGATGTCGACGGGCTCGATCCGGTCGGTCACGCGCGGCGGGGCCTCCACAGTGGAGTCCCCGCCCTCAGGGGCGTCGGGGTTGTTCGCATCCGTCACGGATGTCGGTCCCTTCTACGAAGCTTGCTTGAGCACGGGTGGGAGCGGGGCCCGGGTCCTCGGGGCCCAGGCTGTGCCTCTCGGACCGGCCTCCGCTCGCGGGGGTCGGTTCGGGCGTCCGAACACGGACCGGAGCGGGGCGGAGGTCCGGAAGACACCGCCTAGATGTCCAGGAAGCGGACGTCCTTGGCGTTGCGCTGGATGAAGGCGCGCCGCGACTCGACGTCCTCACCCATGAGCACGCTGAACAGTTCGTCGGCCTGGGCCGCGTCCTCCAGGCTGACCTGGAGCAGGACGCGGCGGTCCGGGTCCATCGTGGTGTCCCACAGCTCGTTGGCGTTCATCTCGCCCAGACCCTTGAAGCGCTGCACCATGTCGCGCGGGCGCGGGTCCCTCTTGCCCTGGGCGATCCCGGCCTCGATGACCCGGTCGCGCTCGGCGTCGGAGAAGGCGTAGCTGGCGTCGCTGCCCTTCTGGTCCCACTTGATCTTGTACAGCGGCGGCGCGGCCAGGTAGACGTTCCCGGCCTCGACCAGCGGCTTCATGAAGCGGAACAGCAGGGTGAGCAGCAGCGTGCGGATGTGCTGGCCGTCGACGTCGGCGTCGGCCATCAGGATGACCTTGTGGTACCGCAGCTTCTCGGCGTCGAACTCCTCGTGGATGCCGGTGCCCAGGGCGGTGATGATCGCCTGGACCTCCGCGTTCTTGAGGATGCGGTCGATGCGCGACTTCTCGACGTTGAGGATCTTGCCCCGGATGGGCAGGATGGCCTGGTTGTGAGGGTTGCGGCCGCCCTTGGCGGAGCCGCCGGCCGAGTCGCCCTCGACGATGTAGACCTCGCACTCCTCCGGGTTGGTGGACTGGCAGTCCGACAGCTTGCCCGGGAGGGAGGTGGTCTCCAGAAGGGTCTTGCGGCGGGTCAGGTCGCGGGCCTGGCGGGCGGCCACGCGCGCGCGGGCGGCCTGGCTGGCCTTGGACACGATGTCCTTGGCCTCGCCGGGGTTGCGCTCGAACCAGTCGCGCAGGTGCTCGTTGGTGACCTTCTGGACGAAGGACTTGGCCTCGGTGTTGCCCAGCTTGGTCTTGGTCTGGCCCTCGAACTGCGGGTCGGCCAGCTTGACCGAGATGATGGCGGTCAGACCCTCGCGGATGTCGTCGCCGGTGAGGTTGTCGTCCTTCTCGCGCAGCAGCTTCTGGTCGCGGGCGTACCGGTTGACCAGGGTGGTCAGCGCGGAGCGGAAGCCCTCCTCGTGCGTGCCGCCCTCAGCCGTGTTGATGGTGTTGGCGAAGGTGTGCACGGAGGAGGTGTAGGACTGGTTCCACTGCATGGCGATCTCGACCGAGATCCCCTCGCCCTCCTCCTCGAAGGAGATGATCGACGCGTGCGCCGGCTCCTTCTTGGCGTTGATGTGGCGGACGTAGTCCGACAGCCCCTCGTCGTAGTGGAAGGTGTTGACCGTCGGTCCGCCGTCGGTGTGCTCGGGCCGCTCGTCGCGGATGGTGATGGACAGCCCCTTGTTGAGGAAGGCCATCTCCTGCATGCGGCGGGCGAGCGTCTCGAAGGAGAACGTGGTGGTCTCGAAGATGTCGCCGTCCGGCCAGAAGGTGATCTGGGTGCCGGTCTCGTCGGTGCTCTCGCCCTTGACGAGTTCGCCGGTGGGCGCGGTCATCTCGTAGCGCTGGCGCCACACGTGCCCGTGGAGGCGGATCTCCACCTCCAGCGCGGTGGACAGCGCGTTGACGACGGAGACGCCGACGCCGTGCAGGCCGCCGGAGACCGCGTAGGACTTGCCGTCGAACTTGCCGCCCGCGTGCAGCGTGGTGAGGACGACCTCGACGGCGGGGCGCTTCTCCACCGGGTGGAGGTCGGTGGGGATGCCGCGGCCGTTGTCGGCCACGCACACGCCGCCGTCGGCCAGCAGGGTCACCTCGATGGCGTCGGCGTGGCCCGCCAGCGCCTCGTCGACGGAGTTGTCGACCACCTCGTAGACCAGGTGGTGCAGGCCCCGCTCCCCTGTGGAACCGATGTACATTCCGGGGCGCTTGCGGACCGCCTCAAGCCCCTCCAGAACCGTGATTGAACCTGCGTCGTAGGCCAAGTGGGAACACCCTCCTGCTGGGGACGCCTGCCGACCGCGGCCGAGCGGCGACGGTCACCCGTGACACGGTGATCGGGAGGGTCTGCGTGCCGCGACACCTGGGGGATCACCGTTCGCCACAGGGGCCGTCCGCCCACCCTCTTCTGGGGGCGTGGGACCGGCTACAGGCGTCTGAAGAACCGTCTCCATGATACCCCGCACGGTGCGACAAAGTGGCATTGGCGGCCCTGTGCCGCCTCACAACGAACGTTCAGGGAGGGAGACGACTCCCTACACGCGGGAGGGGCTGCGCGCAAGTCCCGGTGCGGTTGAGTGCCGCCTGCGGCGACCGGCGGCCCCGGGGCGGACCGGAGCCCCTCCCCGGCCGCGCCGGACACCCTCCGGAACGGCGTTCACCTGGGGATATCCACAAGCCGCGAAAGTGGAGGAAACGGGCACTCCGGCCCCGCGGCCCGGGCGGGCGCGCCTCAGCGGCGCCGGAAACCGGGTCCGCGGACCTTGATGGCGACGACCGTGCCGTCGCCCAGCTCCTCGTTGAGACGGCGCATGAGATCGCGCACCATCGCTCGCGCGTGGGCCGCCATGGTGGGCGAATCGGCCACCACGACCAGTTCCCCGTCCGAATAGCTCTCCGGACGCAGGTGTTCCGCGTTGAAATCGCCCACGATATCCGCCCAGCGGCCGAACACGCCGCCGATGGCCACCTGCTCCTGCCAGCCGTGCTCGATCAGCCACGTGCGCACGGCCTCACCGAACATCTGGGGCTCGTTGCGTGACCGCAACCGGCCACGCCGACGCGAGCGCTGGAGGCCTCGGGGCACCGCGCCGCGGTCCTTGGCCTCGGCCCGGGCGCGCGCGAGCGCCTGGCGGGCCAGGTCGGCCCCCGTCGGGGCCGGGGGAGCCGACGGCCCCGGCTCCGACGGACGCCGCGCCCCGTCCACAGGCTGTGGACGCAGACCTCCGCCGCCGTGGTCGGCCGCGCCGGAGGCCGATCCCCGGTCCACAGGGTGTGGATAACGCTCACTCACCCGCGACGCCCCCCTCGCGCACGCCGAACCGGGCCCCGTCCAGCTCCTTGGGGATGTCCTCGGGCACGGCCGCGGTCACCAGGACCTGTTCGGCGTCGCCGACGCGCTCGGCCAGCCTGCGGCGGCGCTCGCTGTCCAGCTCGGCGAACACGTCGTCCAGGATCAGCACCGGGTCGTCTCCGTCGGAGCGCAGCAGGTCGAAGGCGGCCAGCTTGAGCGAGAGGGCGTACGACCAGGACTCGCCCTGGCTGGCGTAGCCCTTGGCGGGCATCCCGCCCAGTCGCAGGACCAGATCGTCGCGGTGCGGGCCCACCAGGCTGACGCCGCGCTGGAGCTCGCGGTCGCGGGCCTCGGCCATGGCCGCGCGCAGGGTTTCCACAAGCTGTGGACGGCCGGTCGGCGGTTCGACCCCCTCGGGGACCGCGCCGCTGCGGTAGTCGGGGACGGCCGGGCCCCCGGAGTCGGTCAGCCCGGCGTAGGCCTCGGCGATCCTCGGGCGCAGCTCCTCCACCAGCTCCAGCCGCGCCGCCAGCAGCTCCGCGCCCGTCTCCGCCAGGTGGGAGTCCCACACCTCCAGCGTGCTCAGGTCGGGCGCCGAGCGCTGGCGGAACATCCGGCCGGAGGCCGACTTGAGCAGGGCGTTGCGCTGCTTGAGCACCCGGTCGTAGTCCGAGCGCACGCCCGCCATCCGGGGCGCGCGCGCCACCAGCAGGTCGTCCAGGAACCGGCGCCGCTCGCCGGGGTCGCCCTTGACCAGGGCCAGGTCCTCCGGGGCGAAGAGCACGGTGCGCAGGATCCCCAGGACCTCGCGCGGACGGCCCGCGGGCGCCTGGTTGATCCGGGCCCGGTTGGCCCTGCCGGGGTTGAGCTCCAGGTCCACGACCATGGACCGCTCGTCGCGCACCACCTTGGCCCGGACGATCGCGCGGGGGGCGCCCTGGCGGACCAGCGGGGTGTCGGAGGAGACCCGGTGGCTGCCGAGGGTGGCCACGTAGCCGATCGCCTCGACCAGATTGGTCTTGCCCTGGCCGTTGGCGCCGACGAACACGCTCACGCCGGGGCCCATCTCCACGAGGGCCTCGCGGTAGGACCGGAAGTCGGCCAGTTGCAGGTGGGATACGTACATCCGGCCTTCCTCCTGGGGCGGCGGCGGTCGGGGGAAGGGGCGCTCCCGGGGACGGCCCGTGGGCTGCGTCCCCGGGTCGGGGGGAGGACGCCTCAGACGTCGATGTCGTCGGAGGTCTCGGCGCGGTGCACGGCGTGCCCGCCGAACTGGTTGCGCAGGGCCGCCACGACCTTCATCGCCGGGCTGTCGTCCTGGCGGGAGGCGAACCGCGCGTACAGGGAGGAGGTGATCGCCGGGGCCGGGACCGCGAGGTCCACGGCGGCCTGGACGGTCCAGCGGCCCTCGCCGGAGTCCTCGGCGTAGCCGCGCAGGCGCGACAGCTCGGGGTCCTCCTCCAGGGCCCGCGAGAGCAGGTCCAGCAGCCAGGAGCGCACCACGGTGCCCTCGCGCCAGCTCTCGAACGTGCCGGGGACGTCGTCCACGAGGCCGGAGGCGACCATGAGCTCGTAGCCCTCGCCGAAGGCCTGCATCATGCCGTACTCGATGCCGTTGTGGACCATCTTGACGAAGTGTCCTGCGCCGACCGCTCCGGCGTGGACGAAGCCCACGCCCTCCTCGGGCACGAGGGAGTCGAAGACCGGGCGGGCCTTCGCGACCTCCTCGGCCGGGCCGCCGACCATGATGCCGTAGCCGTTCTGGCGGCCCCAGACACCGCCGCTGACACCGACGTCGAGGTAGCCGACGCCCTTCTCCGCCAGCGCCTTGGCGCGGACGCGGTCGTCCGCGTAGTGGGAGTTGCCCCCCTCGATGACGAGGTCTCCTTCGTCCAGGAGCTCGCCCAGTTCGGCGATGGTCGCGGCCGTGGGGTCGCCCGCGGGGACCATCACCCAGACCACCCGGGGGGCGGCCAGCCGTTCGACCAGTCCGGCCAGGGTGTCGACGTCGCGCTCCGGCGAGGCGACGTCGTACCCGACGACCTCGTGGCCCTTCTCCCGCAGCCGGGCGGCCATGTTGCCGCCCATCTTGCCGAGACCGATCATTCCGAGCTGCATGGTTGCTCTGCTCCCCTTCGCCGCCTGTGGATGGACGCCGGCCGGCCCGGGTCGCGGACCGGATCCGGCAGGTGCCAGTCAATCGAACCGGCCGCGGATCAGCCCGGCTGACGCACCGGCATGATCAGGTAGCGGTACTCGGGGGAGGAACCCTCCTCCGCGGGCTTGCCGGTCAGGATCGACGGCTTGGTCGAGGTGGTGAAGTGCAGGCGGGCCACGTCGGTGCCGATGGCGCCGAGCCCGTCCAGGAGGAACCCGGAGTTGAAGGCGATCTGGATGTCGTCGCCGTCCAGGTCGGCCTCCAGGACCTCGACCGCCTGCGCCTCCTCGCCGGTGCCCGCCTCCAGGACCAGCTGGCCCTGGCTGAAGGACAGCCGCAGCGGGGTGTTGCGTTCGGCGACCAGCGAGACGCGCTTGACCGCCTCGACGAACTCGGAGCGGCTGACCTCGGCCACCGAGTTGAAGGTGTCCGGCAGCAGCGCCCGGTACTTGGGGAACTCGCCGTCGAGCAGGCGGGTCGTGGTGCGGCGGCCGCCGCCCTCGAAGCCGATCATGCCCTCGCCGGAGCCGCCGTCCGAGAGGGCGATCGAGACCTCGGCGCCCGAGGTGAGCGACTTGGCGGTGTCGTGGAGGGTCTTGGCCGGGACCAGCGCGACCGCGGACAGGTCGGGGTTCTCCGGCTTCCAGGTGAACTCGCGCACGGCCAGGCGGTAGCGGTCGGTGGAGGCGAGCGTGATGGTCTCGCCCTCGATCTCGACGCGCACGCCGGTGAGCATCGGCAGGGTGTCGTCGCGCCCGGCGGCCACGGCCACCTGGCTGACCGCGGCGGCGAAGGCGTCGCTGCCGACGGTCCCGCTCACACCGGGCATCTCCGGGAGCGTGGGGTAGTCCTCCACCGGCATGGTGGTCAGGGTGAACTTCGCGCTGCCGCCGGTGACGACGACCTTGGCGCCGTCGGTGGAGATCTCCACGGGCTGCGCGGGGAGGTTGCGGGTGATCTCGGCCAGGAGCTTACCGGTGACCAGGACCGTGCCCGGCTCCTCGACCTCGACGTCCACCGCGGCCTGGGTGGAGACCTCGTAGTCGAAGCCGGACAGGCGCAGCTGCTGGAGGCCGTCGAACTCACCGGCCTCCAGCAGGATGCCGACGAGCACCGGCACCGAGGGGCGCGTCGGGAGTGTGCGCGCGGTCCAGGCGACCGCCTCGGCCAGTACGTCGCGTTCGACCCGGAACTTCACTTTCCGACTCACTTTCCGCACGACCGGCGTGCCGGTCGAAGCCTCAACGTTGCAGCTCGTGGATCTGTGGGTCCGCCGAGGGCTCCGTCCACAGGGCTGTGGAGGCCGCGCCGGTGGCGCCGGGAGCTGTCTCGGATCCCGTACGGGGTCACCGCTCGGATGCGGGCGGCGGAGGACAGGGGCGAGACCACACGTTACCCGGATTCACCCGCTGCCGCTGACAGCTCAGCACCGGGCTGTCGTCGCGCCTGTCTCGGAGAGTTGTCCACAGATTTTCCGCGGAGCGGTTGTGAAGCCACATCTTGGTTAATGAAGGTGCGCAGTAGTAGTAGGGCCTGTGGATAGTGTGGATAACCCTTGTTTTCGCAGGTCAACCTGCGGATTTTTGTCCACAGGTCCTGTGGGTAACCCTGTGGGTAACTTGGCCCGCCTGTGGACGAACGAAGCCGTCCCCAGGTTTTCCACACTCCGTCCACAGCTTCGTCCACAGGTTTTCCCCAGGTTCTCCACAAGGATCGGTGGTTCAGTCATCGGATGACCCACCGCCGCGTCCACAGGGACAGGGGTGGTTACCCACAGGCTCGGCGCGCTTTTCCACAGGTTGTCCACAGGGTTGTCCACAGATTTGCCCCCCCTCCTGTGGATAACTTGGGCGAGAGAGCGCCAAAATTTTTTTCCGAGCCCCTCCACAGAACACCCGAACCCCGACAAAGGGTCTGTGCACAGGTTTGTCCACAGGGGAGTTCCCCCTTCCGCGCGCCGAACACCGGCGCGGAGGCCTCCGACCAGGTGTGGGAAGGGCAACAGCGGCCCCGGAAGGCCTGGGAAACAGGGAGAACAGGGCGTGCCGGGCACGAACCCGTCCGGAGGTCGGCAGAGGCGGCGAACCCCTCCAGAGGCGGGCGTTCGTGCGCACAAGCCTGTGGATAACTCGGCCGCAGGCGTGGTGGGGCCCTGTGGATAACGTGTGCCGCCTTGTGACTGCGTCGCCTTGGGGACGTGTCGACAGGTGGCCGTGTCGACAGGTGGCCGTGTCCACAGGCCGACACACCGCCGCGGGCCGCGGACCGGACGCCGCGGGGCGGCCCCCGTCCCGGAGGCCGCCCCGCGGCTCGTGCACAGTCTGTGGATCAGGTCAGCGAGGGCTGGTCCTTGATCCGGCTGGTGAGCTCGTGCACCTGGTTGTAGATGGACCGGCGCTCGGCCATCAGCCCGCGGACCTTGCGCTCGGCGTGCATGACCGTGGTGTGGTCGCGGCCGAACTGCTGCCCGATCTTGGGCAGGGACAGCTCGGTCAGCTCCCGGCACAGGTACATGGCGATCTGCCGGGCGGTCACCAGCACCCGGGAGCGCGAGGTCCCGCACAGGTCCTCGACCGTCAGGCCGAAGTAGGCGGCCGTCTGGGACATGATCGCCCCCGCCGTGACCTCGGGGACCTCCGTGCTGGGCACCAGGTCCCGCAGCACCTGGCTGGTCAGGTCCAGGTCCACCGACTGCCGGTTCAGGCTGGCGAAGGCGGTCACGCGGATCAGCGCGCCCTCCAGTTCCCGGATGTTGGTGGAGATCTTGCTCGCGATGAACTCCAGCACCTCGGGAGGGGCCGCCAGCCCCTCCTGCGCGGCCTTCTTGCGCAGGATGGCGATCCGGGTCTCCAGCTCGGGCGGCTGGACGTCGGTGAGCAGGCCCCACTCGAACCGGCTGCGCATCCGGTCCTCCAGCGTGGTCAGCTGCTTGGGCGGCCGGTCGCTGGAGATGACGATCTGCTTGTCGGAGTTGTGCAGCGTGTTGAAGGTGTGGAAGAACTCCTCCTGCGTCTGCTCCTTGTTCTCCAGGAACTGGATGTCGTCCACCAGGAGCACGTCGATGTCGCGGTACCGGCGGCGGAACCCGTCCGCCTTGCCGTCCCGGATCGAGTTGATGAACTCGTTGGTGAACTCCTCCGAGCTGACGTACCGCACCCGCGAACCCTCGTAGAGGCGGTGCGTGTAGTGCCCGATGGCGTGCAGCAGGTGGGTCTTGCCCAGCCCCGAACCGCCGTGGATGAACAGCGGGTTGTAGGCCTTGGCCGGAGCCTCGGCGGCCGCCACCGACGCCGCGTGCGCGAAGCGGTTGCTGGAGCCGATGACGAAGGTGTCGAAGGTGTACTTCGGGTTCAGGCGCGCGTGCTCGCCCGGCGGGACCTCCTGCGAGCGCCCCGGGGGAGAGGAGGGGGCCTTCGGGGCCTCGTCCTCCACAGGGGCCTCCACGGCCTCCGGAGCGGGCTGCGCGGCCTCCTCGGCCGCCTCCGCCCCCGGCGCGGGCGCCTCCTCCCGCGGGGTCTCCCAGCGGTTGGGCCGGTCCCACTCCGGTTCCGTCCAGGACTGCTGCCGCCACCCCGCGGGCTCCTGCGGCCGCTCCAGCGCCGAGGGCTGCTCCCACAGCGGGGGCGCGGTGGGCGTTTCCTGGGGGGAGGCGAAGGTCTGCTGGACCCAGGGCGCGGGCGCGTCGCGGACCGTGTGCGGCGCCTCGTCGGTGGGGGAGGGGTGGTCGGCCGGGGGCGTGGGTCCCAGCAGGTCGGCCTGCTCCGGGGCCGGAGCGGGGGCCGAGGGCCACGGTGCGGGCTGCTCGGCCGCCTCGGCTGCCGGACGCGCGTGCTGTCCCCGGGAGCCGGTCACGGCCCGCTGGGCGTCCGCGGGCGCCGCCGGGGGAGCCGTCGGCCGGGTCGGGCCGGGGGCGGTGCCCGGCACGACGGGGGAGAAGGCGGGCGCGGTGTGCCCCTCCACGCTGCGCGGGCCCTGCGGCCCCGGAGCGGCGGGCGGCGTCGGGGTGGGCGGCGGGGTCGGCACCGCGGTCGGGTCGACCGTCACCGCGACCCGGATCTCCCGGCCCAGGTGGGCGGAGAGCGCCTTGCTGATCGCCGGGTACAGGCGTGTCTCCAGCACCTTCTTGGTGAACTCGTTGGGCGCCGCGATGAGCGCGGTGTCCTCGATCAGGCCCAGCGGACGGGTCTGCGGCAGCCATGCGCGCTGGTGCGCGGGAAGGGAGTCGTTGTCGATCCCGTCCAGGACGCTGGACCAGACCACTGCGAGGTTGACCTGCGCGTCAGCCAAGACGACCTGCCATGGGTGCTTGTCCCTTCGGTACGGGTCTGTGCGGTGCGGAGTGGGGGACGGAAGGGGACGTGGTGACCACGGCGAAGCCCGTGGCGTGTCGGTCGGGCGGGCGCCCGCGGCACCTGGGGCCGCAGGGAGCGACTTCCCATTGTCCTCCTCCCGCGGCGGTGCCGGGTCGGGTGCGGGGGCGAAAACAGCTTGTTTGGGTGGTTATGTGCCTGTGGATAACTTCACTGCCCCCTGAGCTGCGCCTCTGCGGCCACAACCCCGGTATCCACAGCTTCAGGAGGTTGTCCACAGGTTT